>NZ_CP182943.1:0-3744075 GCF_048320115.1 Flavobacterium faecale | reverse complement strand
GTTGGTTACATTGAAATTCTCAGGGTCTTTTGCATTAGCTGTAGCTAAATTGTAATAGATTCCTGCATTTATATCAGCTTGAGTGATAGCGTGTATAGCAGTAAAAGTAGTATTATCCGATGTACCAGCAGTTAAAGTAGCTATAGCACCTCCATTAATAGTTGCCTTAGTGTCGGTAATAGTTACATTAGTTAAATCAACATTACCAGTGTTTTTTACTATAAAGGAATAAATGATATTGTCTCCAAGATTTGTTATTCCATCATTATTTGTGTCTTGATAAACCGCATCTTTAAGAATTTCAATTCCAGATTCAGTTATAAAATAAGTATAATTAACAAAACAACCATTAGCGTCTTTGATTTCAAGATCATATTTACCTATAGCAAGAGAGTTTAAATCTTTGGTAATAGCACCATTTGACCATGTATAGGAATAAGGTGTAGTACCTCCAGACACTGTAATATCAATTGAACCATTGCTACAACCCACACAATTATTGTTGTTAACAATTATTGCTGTTGCAGATAGGGCAGCTATTGGTTGGGTGATTTCCACCGTTGTAGTTGCTGTACATACTCTATCATTGTTTCCATTAGGAGCGGTAGCTACTACAGTGTAAGTTCCTGGTCCGTATTTGGCTTTAGGAGCTTCCCCGTTAATTGTTATAGTAGTACCAGCAGAACCTGTTGCTGTAATTGTACCGTCTTGAGCTCCGTTACAGCTAACATTTGTCGCAGTAGCAGAAACAGTTACAACTATTGGTTGGGTGATTTCCACCGTTGTAGTTGCTGTACATACTCCATCATTGTTTCCATTAGGAGCAGTAGCCACTACAGTGTAAGTTCCTGGTCCGTATTTGGCTTTAGGAGCTTCCCCGTTAATTGTTATAGTAGCACCAGCAGAACCTGTTGCTGTAATTGTACCGTCTTGAGCTCCGTTACAGCTAACATTTGTTGCAGTAGCAGCAACAGTAACAGCTATTGGCTGGGTGATTTCTACCGTTGTAGTTGCTGTACATACTCCATCATTGTTTCCATTAGGAGCAGTAGCCACTACAGTGTAAGTTCCTGGTCCGTATTTGGCTTTAGGAGCTTCCCCGTTAATTGTTATAGTAGCACCAGCAGAACCTGTTGCTGTAATTGTACCGTCTTGAGCTCCGTTACAGCTAACATTTGTAGCAGTAGCAGAAACAGTAACAGCTATTGGCTGGGTGATTTCTACCGTTGTAGTTGCTGTACATACTCCATCATTGTTTCCATTAGGAGCAGTAGCCACTACAGTGTAAGTTCCTGGTCCGTATTTGGCTTTAGGAGCTTCCCCGTTAATTGTTATAGTAGCACCAGCAGAACCTGTTGCTGTAATTGTACCGTCTTGAGCTCCGTTACAGCTAACATTTGTAGCAGTAGCAGCAACAGTAACAGCTATTGGCTGGGTGATTTCTACCGTTGTAGTTGCTGTACATACTCCATCATTGTTTCCATTAGGAGCAGTAGCCACTACAGTGTAAGTTCCTGGTCCGTATTTGGCTTTAGGAGCTTCCCCGTTAATTGTTATAGTAGCACCAGCAGAACCTGTTGCTGTAATTGTACCGTCTTGAGCTCCGTTACAGCTAACATTTGTAGCAGTAGCAGAAACAGTAACAGCTATTGGCTGGGTGATTTCTACCGTTGTAGTTGCTGTACATACTCCATCATTGTTTCCATTAGGAGCAGTAGCCACTACAGTGTAAGTTCCTGGTCCGTATTTGGCTTTAGGAGCTTCCCCGTTAATTGTTATAGTAGCACCAGCAGAACCTGTTGCTGTAATTGTACCGTCTTGAGCTCCGTTACAGCTAACATTTGTAGCAGTAGCAGAAACAGTAACAGCTATTGGCTGGGTGATTTCTACCGTTGTAGTTGCTGTACATACTCCATCATTGTTTCCATTAGGAGCAGTAGCCACTACAGTGTAAGTTCCTGGTCCGTATTTGGCTTTAGGAGCTTCCCCGTTAATTGTTATAGTAGCACCAGCAGAACCTGTTGCTGTAATTGTACCGTCTTGAGCTCCGTTACAGCTAACATTTGTTGCAGTAGCAGCAACAGTAACAGCTATTGGCTGGGTGATTTCTACCGTTGTAGTTGCTGTACATACTCCATCATTGTTTCCATTAGGAGCAGTAGCCACTACAGTGTAAGTTCCTGGTCCGTATTTGGCTTTAGGAGCTTCCCCGTTAATTGTTATAGTAGCACCAGCAGAACCTGTTGCTGTAATTGTACCGTCTTGAGCTCCGTTACAGCTAACATTTGTTGCAGTAGCAGCAACAGTAACAGCTATTGGCTGGGTGATTTCTACCGTTGTAGTTGCTGTACATACTCCATCATTGTTTCCATTAGGAGCAGTAGCCACTACAGTGTAAGTTCCTGGTCCGTATTTGGCTTTAGGAGCTTCCCCGTTAATTGTTATAGTAGCACCAGCAGAACCTGTTGCTGTAATTGTACCGTCTTGAGCTCCGTTACAGCTAACATTTGTAGCAGTAGCAGCAACAGTAACAGCTATTGGCTGGGTGATTTCCACCGTTGTAGTTGCTGTACATACTCCATCATTGTTTCCATTAGGAGCAGTAGCCACTACAGTGTAAGTTCCTGGTCCGTATTTGGCTTTAGGAGCCTCCCCGTTAATTGTTATAGTAGCACCAGCAGAACCTGTTGCTGTAATTGTACCGTCTTGAGCTCCGTTACAGCTAACATTTGTAGCAGTAGCAGCAACAGTAACAGCTATTGGCTGGGTGATTTCCACCGTTGTAGTTGCTGTACATACTCCATCATTGTTTCCATTAGGAGCAGTAGCCACTACAGTGTAAGTTCCTGGTCCGTATTTGGCTTTAGGAGCTTCCCCGTTAATTGTTATAGTAGCACCAGCAGAACCTGTTGCTGTAATTGTACCGTCTTGAGCTCCGTTACAGCTAACATTTGTAGCAGTAGCAGCAACAGTAACAGCTATTGGCTGGGTGATTTCTACCGTTGTAGTTGCTGTACATACTCCATCATTGTTTCCATTAGGAGCAGTAGCCACTACAGTGTAAGTTCCTGGTCCGTATTTGGCTTTAGGAGCCTCCCCGTTAATTGTTATAGTAGCACCAGCAGAACCTGTTGCTGTAATTGTACCGTCTTGAGCTCCGTTACAGCTAACATTTGTAGCAGTAGCAGCAACAGTAACAGCTATTGGCTGGGTGATTTCCACCGTTGTAGTTGCTGTACATACTCCATCATTGTTTCCATTAGGAGCAGTAGCCACTACAGTGTAAGTTCCTGGTCCGTATTTGGCTTTAGGAGCTTCCCCGTTAATTGTTATAGTAGCACCAGCAGAACCTGTTGCTGTAATTGTACCGTCTTGAGCTCCGTTACAGCTAACATTTGTAGCAGTAGCAGCAACAGTAACAGCT
The DNA here is from genome assembly GCF_048320115.1 of Flavobacterium faecale. GTDB lineage: Bacteria > Bacteroidota > Bacteroidia > Flavobacteriales > Flavobacteriaceae > Flavobacterium > Flavobacterium faecale_A. Next base: position 3,740,651 of record NZ_CP182943.1, on the reverse strand, counting down.
ATTGGCTGGGTGATTTCTACCGTTGTAGTTGCTGTACATACTCCATCATTGTTTCCATTAGGAGCAGTAGCCACTACAGTGTAAGTTCCTGGTCCGTATTTGGCTTTAGGAGCTTCCCCGTTAATTGTTATAGTAGCACCAGCAGAACCTGTTGCTGTAATTGTACCGTCTTGAGCTCCGTTACAGCTAACATTTGTAGCAGTAGCAGCAACAGTAACAGCTATTGGCTGGGTGATTTCCACCGTTGTAGTTGCTGTACATACTCCATCATTGTTTCCATTAGGAGCAGTAGCCACTACAGTGTAAGTTCCTGGTCCGTATTTGGCTTTAGGAGCTTCCCCGTTAATTGTTATAGTAGCACCAGCAGAACCTGTTGCTGTAATTGTACCGTCTTGAGCTCCGTTACAGCTAACATTTGTAGCAGTAGCAGCAACAGTAACAGCTATTGGCTGGGTGATTTCTACCGTTGTAGTTGCTGTACATACTCCATCATTGTTTCCATTAGGAGCAGTAGCCACTACAGTGTAAGTTCCTGGTCCGTATTTGGCTTTAGGAGCTTCCCCGTTAATTGTTATAGTAGCACCAGCAGAACCTGTTGCTGTAATTGTACCGTCTTGAGCTCCGTTACAGCTAACATTTGTAGCAGTAGCAGCAACAGTAACAGCTATTGGCTGGGTGATTTCTACCGTTGTAGTTGCTGTACATACTCCATCATTGTTTCCATTAGGAGCAGTAGCCACTACAGTGTAAGTTCCTGGTCCGTATTTGGCTTTAGGAGCTTCCCCGTTAATTGTTATAGTAGCACCAGCAGAACCTGTTGCTGTAATTGTACCGTCTTGAGCTCCGTTACAGCTAACATTTGTAGCAGTAGCAGCAACAGTAACAGCTATTGGCTGGGTGATTTCTACCGTTGTAGTTGCTGTACATACTCCATCATTGTTTCCATTAGGAGCAGTAGCCACTACAGTGTAAGTTCCTGGTCCGTATTTGGCTTTAGGAGCTTCCCCGTTAATTGTTATAGTAGCACCAGCAGAACCTGTTGCTGTAATTGTACCGTCTTGAGCTCCGTTACAGCTAACATTTGTAGCAGTAGCAGCAACAGTAACAGCTATTGGCTGGGTGATTTCTACCGTTGTAGTTGCTGTACATACTCCATCATTGTTTCCATTAGGAGCAGTAGCCACTACAGTGTAAGTTCCTGGTCCGTATTTGGCTTTAGGAGCTTCCCCGTTAATTGTTATAGTAGCACCAGCAGAACCTGTTGCTGTAATTGTACCGTCTTGAGCTCCGTTACAGCTAACATTTGTTGCAGTAGCAGCAACAGTAACAGCTATTGGCTGGGTGATTTCTACCGTTGTAGTTGCTGTACATACTCCATCATTGTTTCCATTAGGAGCAGTAGCCACTACAGTGTAAGTTCCTGGTCCGTATTTGGCTTTAGGAGCTTCCCCGTTAATTGTTATAGTAGCACCAGCAGAACCTGTTGCTGTAATTGTACCGTCTTGAGCTCCGTTACAGCTAACATTTGTTGCAGTAGCAGCAACAGTAACAGCTATTGGCTGGGTGATTTCTACCGTTGTAGTTGCTGTACATACTCCATCATTGTTTCCATTAGGAGCAGTAGCCACTACAGTGTAAGTTCCTGGTCCGTATTTGGCTTTAGGAGCTTCCCCGTTAATTGTTATAGTAGCACCAGCAGAACCTGTTGCTGTAATTGTACCGTCTTGAGCTCCGTTACAGCTAACATTTGTAGCAGTAGCAGCAACAGTAACAGCTATTGGCTGGGTGATTTCCACCGTTGTAGTTGCTGTACATACTCCATCATTGTTTCCATTAGGAGCAGTAGCCACTACAGTGTAAGTTCCTGGTCCGTATTTGGCTTTAGGAGCTTCCCCGTTAATTGTTATAGTAGCACCAGCAGAACCTGTTGCTGTAATTGTACCGTCTTGAGCTCCGTTACAGCTAACATTTGTTGCAGTAGCAGCAACAGTAACAGCTATTGGCTGGGTGATTTCTACCGTTGTAGTTGCTGTACATACTCCATCATTGTTTCCATTAGGAGCAGTAGCCACTACAGTGTAAGTTCCTGGTCCGTATTTGGCTTTAGGAGCCTCCCCGTTAATTGTTATAGTAGCACCAGCAGAACCTGTTGCTGTAATTGTACCGTCTTGAGCTCCGTTACAGCTAACATTTGTAGCAGTAGCAGCAACAGTAACAGCTATTGGCTGGGTGATTTCCACCGTTGTAGTTGCTGTACATACTCCATCATTGTTTCCATTAGGAGCAGTAGCCACTACAGTGTAAGTTCCTGGTCCGTATTTGGCTTTAGGAGCCTCCCCGTTAATTGTTATAGTAGCACCAGCAGAACCTGTTGCTGTAATTGTACCGTCTTGAGCTCCGTTACAGCTAACATTTGTAGCAGTAGCAGCAACAGTAACAGCTATTGGCTGGGTGATTTCCACCGTTGTAGTTGCTGTACATACTCCATCATTGTTTCCATTAGGAGCAGTAGCCACTACAGTGTAAGTTCCTGGTCCGTATTTGGCTTTAGGAGCTTCCCCGTTAATTGTTATAGTAGCACCAGCAGAACCTGTTGCTGTAATTGTACCGTCTTGAGCTCCGTTACAGCTAACATTTGTAGCAGTAGCAGCAACAGTAACAGCTATTGGCTGGGTGATTTCTACCGTTGTAGTTGCTGTACATACTCCATCATTGTTTCCATTAGGAGCAGTAGCCACTACAGTGTAAGTTCCTGGTCCGTATTTGGCTTTAGGAGCTTCCCCGTTAATTGTTATAGTAGCACCAGCAGAACCTGTTGCTGTAATTGTACCGTCTTGAGCTCCGTTACAGCTAACATTTGTAGCAGTAGCAGCAACAGTAACAGCTATTGGCTGGGTGATTTCCACCGTTGTAGTTGCTGTACATACTCCATCATTGTTTCCATTAGGAGCAGTAGCCACTACAGTGTAAGTTCCTGGTCCGTATTTGGCTTTAGGAGCTTCCCCGTTAATTGTTATAGTAGCACCAGCAGAACCTGTTGCTGTAATTGTACCGTCTTGAGCTCCGTTACAGCTAACATTTGTAGCAGTAGCAGCAACAGTAACAGCTATTGGCTGGGTGATTTCTACCGTTGTAGTTGCTGTACATACTCCATCATTGTTTCCATTAGGAGCAGTAGCCACTACAGTGTAAGTTCCTGGTCCGTATTTGGCTTTAGGAGCTTCCCCGTTAATTGTTATAGTAGCACCAGCAGAACCTGTTGCTGTAATTGTACCGTCTTGAGCTCCGTTACAGCTAATATTTGTTGCAGTAGCAGAAACAGTAACAGCTATTGGCTGGGTGATAGTTACAGTTTGGCTAGCGATACATCCTTTAGCATCTTTAACATAAAGGGTGTATGCTCCAGCAGCAAGTCCAGTGAAATTTCCAGTAGTATTGGTAAAAGTAGTATTGTCAATAGAATAAGTATTGGTACCATTTCCACCAGTTACTGTTCCCGCTGAGATGGTTCCGTCTAAAGCTCCATTACAACTTACAGGAGTAGTGGTAGACCCGCTTATGGCTAAGACAGCAGGAGTTGCTATAGTTACAGTTTGGCTAGCGATACATCCTTTAGCATCTTTAACATAAAGGGTGTATGCTCCAGCAGCAAGTCCAGTGAAATTTCCAGTAGTATTGGTAAAAGTAGTATTGTCAATAGAATAAGTATTGGTACCATTTCCACCAGTTACTGTTCCCGCTGAGATGGTTCCGTCTAAAGCTCCATTACAACTTACAGGAGTAGTGGTAGACCCGCTTATGGCTAAGACAGCAGGAGTTGCTATAGTTACAGTTTGGCTAGCGATACATCCTTTAGCATCTTTAACATACAGGGTGTATGCTCCAGCAGCAAGTCCAGTGAAGTTTCCAGTAGTATTGGTAAAAGTAGTATTGTCAATAGAATAAGTATTGGTACCATTTCCACCAGTTACTGTTCCCGCTGAGATGGTTCCGTCTAAAGCTCCATTACAACTTACAGGAGTAGTGGTAGACCCGCTTATGGCTAAGACAGCAGGAGTTGCTATAGTTACAGTTTGGCTAGCGATACATCCTTTAGCATCTTTAACATACAGGGTGTATGCTCCAGCAGCAAGTCCAGTGAAGTTTCCAGTAGTATTGGTAAAAGTAGTATTGTCAATAGAATAAGTATTGGTACCATTTCCACCAGTTACTGTTCCCGCTGAGATGGTTCCGTCTAAAGCTCCATTACAACTTACAGGAGTAGTGGTAGACCCGCTTATGGCTAAGACAGCAGGAGTTGCTATAGTTACAGTTTGGCTAGCGATACATCCTTTAGCATCTTTAACATACAGGGTGTATGCTCCAGCAGCAAGTCCAGTGAAGTTTCCAGTAGTATTGGTAAAAGTAGTATTGTCAATAGAATAAGTATTGGTACCATTTCCACCAGTTACTGTTCCCGCTGAGATGGTTCCGTCTAAAGCTCCATTACAACTTACAGGAGTAGTGGTAGACCCGCTTATGGCTAAGACAGCAGGAGTTGCTATAGTTACAGTTTGGCTAGCGATACATCCTTTAGCATCTTTAACATACAGGGTGTATGCTCCAGCAGCAAGTCCAGTGAAGTTTCCAGTAGTATTGGTAAAAGTAGTATTGTCAATAGAATAAGTATTGGTACCATTTCCACCAGTTACTGTTCCCGCTGAGATGGTTCCGTCTAAAGCTCCATTACAACTTACAGGAGTAGTGGTAGACCCGCTTATGGCTAAGACAGCAGGAGTTGCTATAGTTACAGTTTGGCTAGCGATACATCCTTTAGCATCTTTAACATACAGGGTGTATGCTCCAGCAGCAAGTCCAGTGAAGTTTCCAGTAGTATTGGTAAAAGTAGTATTGTCAATAGAATAAGTATTGGTACCATTTCCACCAGTTACTGTTCCCGCTGAGATGGTTCCGTCTAAAGCTCCATTACAACTTACAGGAGTAGTGGTAGACCCGCTTATGGCTAAGACAGCAGGAGTTGCTATAGTTACAGTTTGGCTAGCGATACATCCTTTAGCATCTTTAACATACAGGGTGTATGCTCCAGCAGCAAGTCCAGTGAAGTTTCCAGTAGTATTGGTAAAATTAGTATTGTCAATAGAATAAGTATTGGTACCATTTCCACCAGTTACTGTTCCCGCTGAGATGGTTCCGTCTAAAGCTCCATTACAACTTACAGGAGTAGTGGTAGACCCGCTTATGGCTAAGACAGCAGGAGTTGCTATAGTTACAGTTTGGCTAGCGATACATCCTTTAGCATCTTTAACATACAGGGTGTATGCTCCAGCAGCAAGTCCAGTGAAGTTTCCAGTAGTATTGGTAAAATTAGTATTGTCAATAGAATAAGTATTGGTACCATTTCCACCAGTTACTGTTCCCGCTGAGATGGTTCCGTCTAAAGCTCCATTACAACTTACAGGAGTAGTGGTAGACCCGCTTATGGCTAAGACAGCAGGAGTTGCTATAGTTACAGTTTGGCTAGCGATACATCCTTTAGCATCTTTAACATAAAGGGTGTATGCTCCAGCAGCAAGTCCAGTGAAGTTTCCAGTAGTATTGGTAAAAGTAGTATTGTCAATAGAATAAGTATTGGTACCATTTCCACCAGTAACTGTTCCCGCTGAGATGGTTCCGTCTAAAGCTCCATTACAACTTACAGGAGTAGTGGTAGACCCGCTTATGGCTAAGACAGCAGGCTGTGTGATTTCTACAGCAGAACTAGTACTGTTGCAACCATTAGATTCTGATACAACTACTTTATAAAAACCTGCATCTAAACCAGTGTAAATTCCAGTTGAATCTCCATTCGTTGGTAAACCTGCAGCAGAAAAAGATCCACCTGATGTTGATGAATACAATAAATCATAAGTAATTGTTCCAACTCCTCCAATTTTTGTTGCAGTTACCGTACCATTTGAAGAACCATGGCATTGAACATTAGTTTTTGAAATAGAATTAATAGCTACAGTACAACAAGAGGTTAAAGTTATGTCATTAACAGTTTTTGTATTTGGACTAACAACATTTGTTGGATGTGATACTGTTAAGCTTGCTGTGTGTGGACCAGCTGAACTATATGTCACAGTATATGGACCTTTGGTAGTTAAATTTGTAGGTGAAACTGATAAAGCACCTGGAAAAGACCAAGAATAAAGATTATTCGAAACACCACCAGTTGTGGTATCAGTATAGGTAACTTGTGGATAGACATTTCCAGTACATTCTTTAGTTACTGAAAAATTTGCAAAGATAGGAGTGTTTACAATTATAGTAGATGTTATGAGATTTTTTTGACACATTGAATTCTGTTTGTGGCAACCTGGAGGGGTATTATTATTAGTTTGCCAAGACATAAATAAATTCTTGATTTCTAAAACCTGACCACATGTATAACTCGGTATAGCAACAATTCTATATTTGCCATCTACCATTTGTCCAACATGACCTACACTGATTTTTTGATTTCCTGTATATGGATTTCCTGCAAGATCAATTTTTACATTGTTTTTAAATAAGTCGAATTGTACGTAGAAATTTTCTTTTGTTGTACTAGTTACATTTACCCATATATATACATTTGACAATGGTGTTCCAAAAGTACATGTTGTAATAGCTGTTCCATTTACATCACCTAAAAATACTTCACCAATGGTAACAGAATTAGTTGTACAGTCATTACTGTTCAAAATACAGGGGTCTGATAATGCTGGGGTTCCTGAAAAAACAATTTGTGAATAACTATTAGTTATACTTAAAAGAAATAGTAATAAAACAAATAAAATAGATTGTTTGAACTTTTGTGTGGGTAGATTTGTTTTCATACTTAAATGTATTTTGTTTGAAGCTTGCCATTATTTTTCAACATGAAATGCCAAATGTTAATGTTATTAACAAATTTATTAACATTGTAGGTGTTTGGCGTATTTTATCCTTGAACAACCTAAATACTCGTTAAAAAACAAAAAATCTATTTTTTAAATAATTAAAAGAGCATTTTCTGTTTTTTTTAATAATTATAAAAATCTAAATCTTAAAAAAATTAAGATTTACACTTGAATTAGTACTATTTATCTGTAGTTAATTAAATGATTGTTTACTTTGATGCTGTAAATCGTTTCATTTATTTAACATTTCAAATGTATGTTAAAAAAGAATACGAATCCATAAAAAACATCGATTAAGTGCAAAAAAGATAGATAAACTGTAGTTTTTAATATTTTTTACAGATTTGTATTACAGAAATATAATGTTATTTATTTTTATAAAACTTTTAATTATTATGTTTTAAACTAATTTATTAGTTTATATTTCTAAATAAAAAATTGTATCTTTCTATTTCTGAATTAAATCAATTATTTATGAAAAATTTAATTTTAATCCGTCACGGTAAATCCAATTGGGATGTCCCGTTCAAAGATATAGACCGGCCATTAGATAAAAAAGGAATGCATGATGCACACTTGGTTTCTTCAAAGATTATTGGTTATGTTCCAAAAACTTACATATTATGGAGTAGTATTGCAAAAAGAGCCTCAGATACAGCCATGATTTTTGCTCAAAATTTATTGGCGCCTATTGAAAGTATCGTTTTTAAGAAAGAATTATACACTTTTGATGAAAGGCAGTTGGAAGAAATTATTAAGTCTTGTGATAATATGTATGATAGTCTTATTCTTTTTGGACATAATGGTGCTATTACAAATTTTGTTAATAAATTTGGAGATGTAAATGTTAGTAATGTTCCTACTTCAGGTTTTGTGTCCATGGAATTTGGTACAGACGATTGGAAAACGATTAATGATGGAAAAATAAAGAAAATAATAACCCCAAAAGATTATAAATAAACTGTGTTACAACAAAAATATATTGATAGAGAAAAAAGTTGGTTAGCGTTTAATGCAAGAGTACTTCAAGAAGCTGCTGACAAATCGGTACCACTATTAGAGAGATTACGTTTTTTAGGAATATTTTCAAACAATTTAGATGAGTTTTTTAGAGTAAGATTTGCCGCAATTAGACGATTAAGTCTTTCAGGCAAAACAGGTGAGAAGATTTTGGGAGGTATATCAGCCCAGCAATTGGTTAAAGATATCACTGAAATTGTAATTCAGCATCAAGATGAAAGTTTAAAAATATTTAAAGAAATTGAAGCAGAACTAGAAACTCAAAATATTTTTATTATAAATGAAAATGAAATTTCGTGTAATCAAGAGGTTTTTTTGAAAGACTTTTTTATTCAAAAATTGAGTCCTGAACTAGTAACAATCATCTTAAATGATTTAGCTGAATTTCCATTGTTAAAAGACAATATGGGATATTTAGCGATTAAGTTGGCGATGAAAAATGAAGAGGTGAGGTATGCCATTATAGAAATACCCAAAACCATGAACCGCTTTGTCGTGTTACCTACTCAAGATGATAAACAATATGTCATTCTTATTGATGATGTGATTCGCCATAACTTGAACAATATATTTAATATTTTCGATTATGAAAGCGTTTCTGCACATATGATTAAAATAAGTCGTGATGCGCAGTTAGAAATTGATAGTGATTTGAGTAAAAGTATGCTCGAAAAAATTTCAACTAGCGTCAAAGATAGAAGAATAGGGGAGCCGGTACGTTTTATTTATGACCAATTGATAGCTGAGGATACCTTACAGTTTTTTTTAGAAAAAATGAAAATAGTTTCTACCGATAGTATCATTCCTGGAGGAAGGTATCACAATAGGAGAGATTATATGGATTTTCCTAATTTGGGACGTTTTGATTTATTGTACAAAAAAAACCTGCCATTACCTATTCCAGGCTTGAGTTTAGAAGGGAGTTTGTTGCAAAAAATAAACAAAAGAGATTATTTATTACACGCACCTTATCAGTCCTTTTCTTATTTAACACGTTTTTTGCGTGAAGCTGCTCTTGATCCAAATGTTACCACTATCAAAATTACCTTATATCGATTAGCCAAAAATTCTCAGATTATCAGTTCGTTAATCAATGCCGCCAAAAACGGAAAAAAAGTCACCGTTCAGATTGAGTTACAAGCACGATTTGATGAAGCTTCTAATATTTCCTATGCAGAACAAATGCAAACAGAAGGTATTGATTTGATTTTTGGGATAAAAGGTTTAAAAGTCCATAGTAAAATTTGTGTAATTGAAAGAGTTGAAAATTTTAAAACCAAGCGATACGGATTCATATCAACAGGAAATTTTAATGAAGCAACTGCTAAAGTGTATACAGATGTGACCTTGTTTACAAGTCATCAGCAAATTTTGAAAGACATTAGTAAAATTTTTGAATTTTTTGATATCAATTATAGAATACATCGATACAAACATTTAATTGTATCGCCACATTATACGCGTTCTCGTTTTAATAAGTTAATTGACAGGGAAATTTTGCATGCGCTTGCGGGTCGAAAAGCATACATGAAATTAAAAATGAATAGTTTGTCAGATTTTGAAATGATTGACAAACTATATGCTGCAAGTAAAGCAGGCGTGAAAATTCAATTGGAAGTACGAGGAATCTGTTCTTTAATTCCAGGAGTGAAAGGTTTGAGTGAGAATATTCAAGCCATCAGTATTGTCGATAACTACCTAGAACATTCTCGAATTTACATTTTTGGAAATGCAGGTATTCCTGATGTGTTTATCTCCTCGGCTGATTTTATGACGCGTAATTTAGATGGCAGGGTAGAAGTGACTTGTCCTATTTATGATGAAGAGATAAAAAAAGAGCTCATAGATAATTTTGATTTGGGGTGGAAAGGAAATGTAAAAGCACGCTACCATTCAGAAAAATTAGATAATAAATACCGTCAGCGAAATCAAGCGCCTGTATTTAGAGCACAATTAGAAACATACAAATACTATCAAAACAAGGTACACTTACTAGAGCGAACTGAACAAAATTAATTTGTAGAGAAATAGATGATTACATTAAAAAAATATGCTGCCATAGATATTGGATCAAATGCCATGCGACTTTTGGTCGTCAATATAGTGGAGCAAGAAGGAAAGGAAACTCAGTTTAATAAAAGTGCACTTGTTCGTGTTCCTATTCGTTTAGGTCAAGATGCTTTTACGGTTGGTGAAATTTCTGAAGAGAATATCAATAGAATGTGTGACGCCATGAAGGCTTTTAATCTTCTGATGAAAGTGCACAAAGTACAATCCTACAGAGCTTTTGCTACTTCTGCTATGAGAGAGGCCTACAACGGAAAAGAGGTTGCGGCCTTAATTAAGAAAAAAGCTGATCTAAAAATTGAAATTATAGATGGAAAAAGAAGCAGCTATTATCGCTTCAACTGAAATTAAACACCTATTAAAAAATGATGAAAACTATTTATTTGTGGATGTAGGAGGGGGAAGTACTGAGTTTACTGTTTTTTCTAATGGAAAAATTATTAGTTCTAAATCCTTCAAAGCGGGTACGGTACGTTTGCTGAATGAAATGGTTTGCGATGTGGTGTGGAATGAAATCGAAAAATGGATAAAAACGTATACCGCTGAATTTGATGATATCGCTTTAATAGGTTCTGGTGGAAACATTAATAAACTGTTTAAAATGTCTGGGAAAGCCCAAGAAAAACCTTTGTCCTATATGTATATGAATTCTCAATATGCCTTTTTGAATTCCATGACTTATGATCAAAGAATTGCTGAATTGGGTTTAAATCCTGATCGTGCTGACGTAATTATTCCTGCCGTTAGAATTTATCTAAATGCAATGAAATGGAGTGGAGCCAGACAAATTTATGTTCCTAAGATTGGTTTATCTGATGGAATTGTTAAAGCAATGTATTTTGGAAATATATAGGTAGAACTTGAGTTTCTATCAAACAGCAAGGCTATTTCAAAATATGAAATAGCCTTGCTGTTTTTCATGCATTTTTAAACTATAATAGTAATATTAGAAGTAATAAAATGATTAGTATTGCACCAAAGGACAAATACAATCCATTATTAGTAGATCTTAAATCTGCTTTAATAGCTTTTACTTCTTTTCGAAGTTCTTTTTTTTCTGCAGAACTTAAATCCGATTTATCCATGTTCTTAATATTGTCCAATCGATCTAGTTTGAACTGAACTTCAGCTGGGATTTCCTTAGGGACATTTACATGGTTTTTCTCAGTTGCTGATATCGTTGTTGGAATTGAACCTAATGATAATACTATTATCAAAAGATAAGAGCTTAGTTTTTTCATTTTCTATGGATTTAAATTAATACGATTCTACCCTAAAGATAATAATAAATTACTGATAATCTGTGTTTTATTTGAATTGAACAGTTTTTGGTTTTGCCAACTCAAAAGTTTGAAAGCCAAAATCAGTAGTTTCAAAGGCATTGGTTTTAAAAATATGATCTCCTTGAAGGGGTATTGTAGGGTAGTAAGCTAGTGATAATTGAAAAGAACTGAACACTAAAAAGTCATTACTGATGATGGTACCTATTCCAATTTTGGAATATATTTTATTGTCAGGAAAGTTGTTTTTAACATTGCCTAACATAGCAATTGAATAATTGAAAAAAGGATTTAATCGAAAGCCCCAAATGTTCTTTGGTGAATAGGTCTGGGTTTGAAAATTAAACACTAATTTATTAGTTCCATAGATAGGACTATCAAAACCTTGAATGCCAAAATCCTCATTAATGGTTAATTGATCACCTTTTATTTCTTCTCTGTTGATGCCCAATGTAATTATGGGTTTGATAAATTGTCTTATTTTCCAATCTCCAATTTCTAAAAGACGCGTAAAGTAGTTAGTTTGAAAAGAGAAGGTCGTTTGTTTAGTTTTGGAACCATTAAAATAGGATCCTATTTCAATATTAGTACTGATATAACCTTGCTTAATATATTTTCCCACGGCAAATTGTCCACCTAAATAGGGATGCCAATTGTGGTTTTTATACTGATAGCCTAAAGTTAATCCATAGATTTGACCAATAGGAACGTCTTCAGTAATACCGTACTTAAATATATATTTATCCTCAATAAATTGTCTATTGTTGATTCCAATACCAAGAAGCATCAATTTTTCATTACTGTAAAATTGAGTGGGATCGAATTCTGTTTGGGGACTCTCAACATAATTAGTATTCATAAACCGCCCCGCGAGGATTAAATTAGTTGATTTCTTGTACAAGGTGTCATATTTGTACAAAGGAAAAGCTTTTCCTAACCAAAAATCATGAATGTTATTTTTGAAATTTTGATTACTGTAATTTAAGTCTAAACCTTGTAAGCTATCTTTTGTAAAAGATTGGGCCGTATAAAAACCACCTGCCCATTTGGTTAAAGAAGAATAAAAAGGGCGTTCTACTAAAATACTTTTAACGTAAAAACCATCAAGGTTAATATTGTATTTTAGAACGGTTCTTGTAAAAGTGTTTTTAATGTTAGGAACGGTATAGGTAAGATCATGAGCGTCTTTTCCATCTGCAAATCGATTGGTGAATCTATAATCGAATTGTTGACCAGTACCAAAAAAATTTCTTTCATTTAAACCAAGTGAAATACGATTACTTGAAAGTTCAAATTTTGGTACTGTACTCCAAGAATCTAAAACACGAACATATACATCTACTGAATCTGATTTATTGTGTGTAAGTTTTTCAGTTATGGTTACTCGACTTACAAACCGTTGTGCTCTAATTAGTCGTTCTGTTTCTTGAATAACGATATTGTTAAAAGGCAAGTTTTTTTTAAACAACAATAAATTTTGAATGGCAATCTTTTTGGATTTAAGGTGTAAATGATTCCCTGTTCTTTCTTCCCAGTTTTTGGGTTTTCTTAATGTGTCAGTATCTGAAAAACCAAAGGGGTCTAAAGTAATAATATTGATGTTTCGGATTATTTTACCGTTGTATGACTTATGCTTTTTTTGTTTTATAGAGGCAGTGGCATTCCGTTTATCATTAATTGGTTGGAAAATAAGTTTGTGGATTATTTTTCTAAATTTAGTTTTGGGTTTGTAGTTTTGAATTTTGGTATAAATTTTATTGCTATCCTGTTTCACTTCTTTTTCTTGTGAAAAAGTAATGAAGCTACTTAATGCAAATACTAATGAAAGGATAAATTTATTTTGAGCTAGCATTGAAAAGGGATTAATATCAACATCACATCAATCATAGTATTTCTATTTCAAACTTATTTGGTTCATTAATATTGTAACAACTGAATCTTAATCTACAAATTCTCTTTCGTCTAAATGTCCTTTCATAATAGAAATTCCCTTTTGAAAGATTAGATTGTTAGGATAAATGACAACTTCTCCTTCTTGAGTAATTAACGAAATATGAAAGGCTGTAATGTCTTCAATTTCACCCATAACAGGGAAATCTTTGTCATGTATTTTAATGACATCTCCGATTTTGAAAGGAAATGAAAAAAACAAAATAATTCCAGAGGTAATATTGCTTAATATAGACCATTGCGCAACCATGGCAACGCCAACTACCGTCGTAATCGATGAAATTGCAATAATGATATCTTTGGCGCGAACACCCCAAATTAGTGTCAAAGCAATCATCACCATTACATTAATTAACAAGTGAAGGTATTTAATAACTAAATTGGTTCTATGTTCAATTATATGTGTTGATTTAGCAAATTTCCGAACTATATTCGAAACAATGATTCGTAAAACAACCATGATAACCAATACAATTCCTGTAGAAACAGCTTCTTTTGTAAAATGATCGAAATAGTTCATCTTTATAAATTTTATTCTAAGGTACTTAAATATTTATAAACTTTGTCTACAGGCATCCCCATTACATTGGCATAAGATCCTTCAATTTTTGAAACTCCAATAAAGCCAATCCATTCTTGTATTCCATAGGACCCTGCTTTGTCAAAAGGTTGGTATTTTTCAATATAATAAAGGATCTCATCGTCAGTCAGTTCATTAAAAGTGACCAAAGTTGTTTCACAAATCAAATCGGTTTTTAAATTTGTTTTAAAACAAACTGAAGTAATGACCTGGTGGGTGCTATTTGATAACGACTTTAAGATTTTAAAAGCATCTTCTTTATCTTTTGGTTTTCCCATAGCTTGGTTATTGTGCCATACTATGGTATCACTGGTAACCAAGATTTCATTTGGTTTTAATTCATTTTCGAAGGCGGCTGCTTTTAATTTAGCAAGATAATTGGTAATTGCTCCAGCCTGTAATTCGGGAGGAAAAATTTCTTCGACTTCCTTCAATCGGATTTCAAAATCTAATTCTAAATCTTTGAAAAACTGTTGTCTTCTAGGAGAACCTGAAGCAAGTATGATCTTGTATTTTTGTAATTTAGAACGAAGCATTGTATATAATATTTAAGGTAAGAATAAGAATTGAAAGGATTCCAAAAAGCAAAATACCTTTTAGTAAAGTACTTAAATAATGAAAATCTTTTTGTGTTTTTGCAATTGCGATTTTAACTGTAAATAATAACAAAGGAGCTAAAACAAACAGCATAGCATAGATTATGGTAGCAAACAAATTGTAGGTAAGCAAATAATTTTTAATATATACAAACAGAAAAAAAATGGGGAATATACTCATAACAAATACTAAGATAGTAGTTCGCTTGATTCCCAAAACAATTGGCAATGTTCTCATGCCTTGATTGTGATCGCCATTAACGTCTTCTAGGTCTTTGACGATTTCACGAATGAAATTAATCATAAAAGCGAAAATGGCATAATCCAAAAGAACGGAGAACAAACTTCCCATGATTTTTTGATTTTCTATGGTAATCACTGGATACAAATCAAATATTCCAATAGTTAGCACACTGATAGCTAGCAATAATGCTACTATTAAATTCCCTATCACTGGCATTTGTTTTAATGTAGTTGCATACATATATAAGGTAGCTGCAATAATGATGAAAAGCGCAGCAAAATTAGGTTTGCCAATAATATTGGCTAGATAAAAACCTATTGCAACACCAATACAATTAAGGCCTACGTATATATTATAAGCCGTTGCTTCAGTAATTTTAGTACCTATAATTTGGTTTTGAGGTTTGTTAATTGCGTCCGTTTCTTGGTCAACAATATTATTAATAATGTAGCCAGCTGCCGCAATCAAAACAGTACTCAAAACTAATAAAGCATATTGCCAATCTCTTAAAGCTAATGGTATGTTTTGCAATTTTAAAAAACCATAGCGAAAAAGCAATTGCATAAAGGCAAGCATTAATAGGTTTTGGTATCGAACTAGTTTTAATAAACGCATGTGTACAAAATGTCAATTAATTCCCTGAAAATTTCTCTTAGTTATTATTCCCTTCAAAATATTCCATCCATTTTCCTTGCACTTTCATCACCTGCTCTATGACTTCACGTACAGCTCCTTTACCTCCATTTTTGTGTGAAATGTATTTGGATATTCCTTTGATTTCAGGACTTGCATCTTGGGGACATGTAGCCAAACCTACTAATTTCATAACATGATAATCAGGAATATCATCACCCATATACAATACCTGTTCTGGATTGATGTTATAAAGTTCGGTGTATTCTTCAAAAGTTTCCACTTTATCAGGCGTACCTAAATGGATGTCAGTGATTCCTAAATTGCGTAAACGGACACGTACCCCTTCATTTTTTCCTCCCGAAATAATGCAAACATTATAGCCACTTTCTATAGCCGCTTTCATGGCGTAACCATCTTTTATGTTCATAGTGCGGAGCATTTCACCATCATTTGCTATAAAAACGGAACCATCTGTTAACACGCCATCTACATCAAAAATAAAAGTAGTGATGTCGTTCATTATTTCCTTATAACTTTTTGCCATTATTTTGTATTGATTGAGTTAGAATTCTATATAATTGTAAATGTTCTTCTTTCTTTAAAAACTGTTCGTGTGCGTTAATCGTCTTTTGATCATTTCTAATAGCTGGTCCGGTTTGAGCTTGGATAGGGGGGATTACTGAAATTTTGTGAGCTGTTTCCTGAATCAAAGGTTGTAAAATTTCAAAAGGGATTTGGTTCTCTTGACAAATTTCTGAAGCTATTTGATACAAATGGTTTGTGAAATTATTTACAAAAACGGCCGCTACATGCAAAGCTTGGCGTTGTTGTGATTCAATGTGAAAAACTTTGTTTGAAATGGTATTTGCGACTTTTTCCATGATTTCATAATCCTGTTTGTTTTCAGACTCCAAGCAAAGAGGTATTCTGGAAAAATCGACTTTTTTAGCTTTGGTAAAAGATTGTAAAGGGTAAAAAACACCTTTTCTGTTTTTCGAATCTAAATTTTCCATTGGCATTGCTCCCGAGGTGTGGACAACTAATTGATTGTTGAATGGTAATTGAGAGGATACTTCACTAATTGAATCATCAGAAACGGCGAGAATGTATATATCAGCTGTTTGTAATTGACTCCAGTTAGATACTATTTTATCTGAATGGATTAGGGAAGTTAGATTTTCTTTATGACGTGCAAAAACTTGAACCAACTCAATAGAACGTTCCAATTGTTCAGCTTCTTGAAACGCAACGATAAGATGTTGGGCTAGATTTCCAGAACCAATGACTATTACTTTCACCATTTGGCAAAATTAGCAAAAAAAATGTAGGAACCTCTTAATGAATTAGGAGCATTCAATAATTTTTTATCTCATTTAGTAAGCTTAGTGGTTAGTATAGAATGTGAAAATAACGGATAAATGAAATTGTGAATATCTATTTGAGTTTAAGATGTTTTTTTTTGGTTTAAAATCTATCTTTGACATCCTTTTAAAAAAATATATTATGAGTACAATGTGGTTTGAATGTAAAATAAAATATAGAAAAATTGATGAAAATGGTGGGCAAAAGGTTACCACTGAACCTTATTTAGTTGATGCTTTGTCTTATACGGAAGCAGAACGTCGTATCAACGAAGAAATGGCTGCCTATATCAGTGAAGAGTTTAAAATAACCAATATTAAAGTGGCGAACTATGCCGAAATTCATCCTTTTGAAAATTCAGATCGTTGGTTTAAATGCAAAATTGCTTTGATAGCCTATGATGAAGAAAGTGGCAAAGAACGCAAAACAAATATGTATTACTTATTACAGGCAAATGATATCAAAGAAGCTTTTGATAATACAGTTCATGTAATGAAAAATACTATGGGGGAATATTCTATTACAGCTATTTCTGAATCTCCAATTATAGATGTTTTTCCATATTTTAGTGGAGAGGAAGATGCATTAGAGCAATTAGAAAAGTTTAATACTTTGAAAGCTTCTCGACCTATTCAAGAGGAAGAAAAAATAGATACGATGGAATTTGAAACAGAATTCTCTGAGATAGAAGGGTAGTCTTAAAGCTGGTTTTCATTACGATAGTTTTCGTATTTTGAGTCTGTGAATTAAATAAAAAAAGGGATAACGTTCATTTTGAAGTTATCCCTTTATTTTTTGTTAGCTATGCTTTTTCCTTTTCAAATCTTGAAATTACATCTTGATAATATTTAAAAGTAGTTTTGGCAATAGATTCCCAACTAAATATTTTTAATACGCGCTCACGACCTGCTTTCCCCATTTTGGTAGCAAGTGCTTCATCGTCTAGAAGTAAGTTTATTTTTTTTGCAAATTCTTTTTGGAATAATTCAGGATTAATTGGGTTAAAATCGGTTCTTGATTTACTCTCTAATGGAATTAAAAATCCTGTTTCTCCTTCAACAATGATCTCCGGAATTCCGCCTACATGACTTCCTACCACAGGAGTTTCACAAGACATCGCTTCTAGGTTAATAATGCCAAAAGGCTCATACAAAGAAGGACAAGCAAAAACTCTTGCTTGACTGTACAGTACTTTTATTTTGTCACGGGAGAGCATTTCTGAAATTAAGATAACTCCCTCTCGTTCTGCTTTTAATTCGTTAATTAATTGTTCTGTTTCTGCAGCAATCTCAGGAGTATCAGGAGCACCTGCACAAAGCACAATTTGACAATTTTTATTAAAATGTTTTGCAGCTGAAATAAGTTGAGAAATTCCTTTTTGTCGAGTAATACGACCTACAAATAATACAAAAGGAATGTTAGGGTCAATTCCAAGTTCTTTCAATAGGGTATTGTCTGTAGTGGGTTTGTAAAATTCAGGGTCGATACCGTTATGGATAACAGTAACTTTATCGGGATTCACACCATAGGCTTCTACAACATCTTCTTTCATTTGCTCACTTACCGCAATTATTCCATCGGCGGTATTGTAAGCACTGTTTTCAATCCATCGAGATAGAAAATACCCATTTCCTAATTGTTCTACTTTCCATGGGCGATGGGTTTCTAAACTATGTGTTGTTAAAATTAATGGAACTTGAAGTAACTCTCTAGACAGCACTCCTGCCAAATGTGTATACCAAGTATGACAATGAATGATATCTGCTTCTGGCGTAGCTTGTGACATTTCTACGTTTCTACTAAGATTGTGAAACATTTTGATATGCGAATTTTTATCATCAACAGGCTTACTCAGAGATGAATCTATACCACGGACACTAATGTTTTGGTTGTCCACATTTTGGTCACCAAAACATCTTACTTCAACTTGTCCTAATTTTAAAAGTTCTTGGCTTAGAAAATCGATGTGTACTCCTGCACCTCCATAAATGTTTGGAGGGAATTCATTGGTATAAAGTGCTATCTTCATTTGTAATTAATTTTATTGTATAAAGTTTAGTATGTCTTGATATTTTTATTAATTGTGTTTCGATCTTGTAATTGAAATGTGGACCTCAAAAACTCATGATTTTACTAAAGTAGCAAAATATTACTATATATTCCGCTAGCTATCCTGTTTTAGAAGAATATTTTTTTTGTTAATCAAAAATAGGTTAGTAAGATCAATTCTCTTCTACAGTTTCGCTTCCGTCTCCTAATAAGATGGCTAAAGTTTTTAATGATTCTGAGCGTTCCGCTATTAATTTTAGAATACTAACAAAAGGTATAAAAAGAATCATTCCTGCTGCTCCCCATAAAATTCCTCCTGCCGTTATCATGATAATAATAACTAAGGTATTTATTTTTAAACGCCTGCCTACAGCAAATGGGAAAATAATATAAGCTTCTAAGATTTGAACGAAGGTAAATACTAATATTACACCTAAAGGGTACCAAATAGAATTGTATGTTATCCAAGAAATAGCAACAGGAAGTAATGAGGAAATTAGGATTCCTACATAAGGAATAAAAGTTAAGATGGAAGCAATAAATCCAAACATAATAGGATGTGGTATTCCCAGTGCAGCGAGTCCAATACTATTTAGAATTCCTACGGTCAAATAAACCAAAGCCATTCCCTTAATAAAGTTATAGTAAGCATGGATCGTTTCGACTAAGATTTCATGAATTGTTTCTTTTTTATTCTTAGGAAACAATTGAAATAGGGAATTGGCTAGCAATCGTCGGTGGTATAATATTAAGCCAGAAAGAATAGGAATAATTAGTAAATAAAATAAAGATTCGGATAATGAAAACAGGATACTTTGGATTACAGAAAAGGTTTGACTGCCAGAATTGTTTATGGCATTTTTGATAAAAATCATTTGTTGTTCTAAACTGAGTCCAAAACTCTCCGTCATAAAAAAACTCAATTGGTCAAAAGTTTCGATTATCTTCAGTTTGAAATTTCCCCATTCTTTAGAAAATTCATTGAGTTGCAAAAAAAGGAGGTAGAATATTGACAATGTAAGAATAAAAACGCTAAATAAGACAGTGCAGATTGAAACCACTTTGTTAATGCCTTTGTTTTCCATCCATTTACATATTGGGTATAATATGAAACTTACTAATAAAGAAAAACTCAGCGGAATAAATAAAAGCTTACCAAAATATAAGACCAATGAAGCAAATACGATTAACTGAAGTATTTCAACTAATGAAAACTTGGAGTTAGTTTGTTTTATATTTTCTTTTGAGGGTATCATAAATTCAGGAACTTTATAGTTATTGACTCTGTATAACCTTTTTGAGTTCTAAAAGTAACATTTATTTATGATAATAAGGTATTATTCTCTAAATGTTATCGTAAATGTAGCACCTTCATTTAACTTACTTTCAACATTAATTTTTCCTCCTAGATTGGTAATATGGTTGTAAACTAAATAAAGTCCTATACCATTACTATCTTCGTTATTATGAAACTTCTGATGTAATCCAAAAATTTTGTTACTTACTTTATTCATATCAAAACCAATTCCGTTATCAGATATAATTAATTGTTTTTGACCATTATCTATTTTGGTATAAATTGAAATGATTGGGAGGTAATCTGGTTTTGAGTATTTAATGGAATTTGTAATTAAATTTAAAAAAATACTTTTTAAATATGTTTTATTAAAATGAACGATTTCAAGTTCAGAAAAATCTACATTGATTGTGGCTTTTGAATTTGATATTAAAGAGCTAATAGAATAGAGTACTTCTTCCAGAATATTGCTTAACACTAAGATTTCAATTGAGGCACTACTTTTAGTTCGTTGATCAAAAATCGAAATATAATCATTTAATGTATCCTTTAAACTGTGAGAGGTCTCTCTGATAATGTCAATATATTCAAGGGTTTCGGGATCCTCTATTTTAGAGGTATCCATTAATTCAAATATTGAAATCAAATTATTGACAGGAGATCTCAAATCATGGGTTGCAGTATAGGTTAATTGTTTAAAATCATTATTGATTTGAGTAAGCTTTGCTAAATGATAATTACGCTCTTCCTCAAGTTGTTTTTTGTAGGTGATGTTTTTGGCAACTGCATATATGAGTTTTTCTTTTTCTAGAGGATATGAAGTCCATAATAACCAAACAATTTTGCCGCTTTTAGTCAGGTATCGGTTTTCAAAATCAATTAAAGGATTTCGCTCTCTAAGTGAATTTCTAGCTGAGTTCGTTTGTATTTTATCTTCCTTGTAGATAAAATCATTTATGGGTCGTGCCAGTAATTCTTCTTTGGTGTATTCGAGTAATTTACAAACTGCAGGATTAATGTTCTTAAAGTAACCATCGTAACCAGCAATGCATAATAAGTCTAAAGAACGATTGAAAAAATCTTCAAAGATAGCTTCGTTTTTAAAATTATTGTCAGATGCTTGATTTATGATGCGCATCATTTTTCTCATCCTCATTTTCTATAATATTTGTATATACAAGAATACTTCTTTGTTGTATGCTTATAATATGATTATTTTGAAAATTACCAAAATTATTCAATGAATTACAATTAGTCTCTTTTGTTAGTTGTCAAAACAAGGAACTAAATTACATATAATTTTATTACAAATTACATTGAATGCAGTATAATGAGTATTTTTTTTATTTCGATAGAAGTACAATTGGAAATTTTAGATTCTAAAAATACCTCCTATAGAAAATATACTTTGTAAAAAGAAAAATTCTTGTGAAGCACGATCGGATAAATGACGAGACGTTCGGATGTCTGACATATTAATGTAGCCCCCTTTTGCCTCAGTTTGTATAAAAAAATGTTTGAAAAATGTAAAATTTAATCCCACTTTAATAGAAGTTCCAAAACCAGAAACATGAAAATCATCATGTCTGTCTTTTCCTAAAATTTTAGCATTTGTCTTAGGATACAAAGCACCTAAGCCAATTCCTTCGGTAAGATTAACTTGGATTATATCAGTATTGTGAATGTAAAATAAGCTAGAAATATCATCGTGTCTTGAAATTTCTGAAAAAACATAATTTAAACCGTCAGTATGTTCAAACGTTAAAAACTTGTCTGTCAGAACTACTTGATTTGGATTCCCAATAATTAATTCGTCATATGAGCCAGGGTTAGGATAGTACCCATCGATATTCGTAGTCTGGTCTTGAGTCATGACATATTTCATATGATCAACTCCAATTGCCAAACTATAATGGTCATTGATAAAATATCCCATTATAAAATTAGTTTGCGGAATAGTCATTTTTGTTGGATTAATATAATCCATATGCCAACCTTTTGGCTTGTCATGTGCTTGTGCGTTATGTAGGGTAAAGTTATAATCTTCGCCCCTAAAAGTGATATCTGAATTAGAATAAATTTCTCTATTGCCTCCCCAAGAGATAAAAAATTTCCCTTGGCTATGTGCTGTATATTTATTTGAGTTTGATGTTAATTCTTGAGCGTTTGTTACATTAATTAGTAATGAAACTAAGGACAATGTGTAAAAAAAAAAGTTTTTCAATGGAATTAGATTAAAAGGCGTTAACAGTTTTTCTGATGGCTACTAATTTAGTCATCAATGCTTCAAAATAGTCTAGATGAAGCATATTAGCTCCGTCACTTTTAGCATTTGCAGGATCAAAATGTGTTTCAATGAAAATCCCATCAACACCTACAGCAATTCCTGCCTTGGCAACGGTTTCAATCATATCAGGTCTTCCTCCTGTTACTCCAGCGGTTTGATTAGGTTGTTGCAGTGAGTGTGTTACATCTAATACAGTTGTTGCGTATTGTTGCATGGTTGGAATTCCTCTATAATCAACAATCATGTCTTGGTAACCAAACATGGTTCCTCTATCGGTAACCATTACGTTTGAATTGTTGCAATCTAGTACTTTTTGAACAGCATGTTTCATACTCTCGGGACTCATGAATTGTCCTTTTTTTAGATTTACTGTTTTTCCTGTGTTAGCAGCAGCAACAACAAGATCTGTTTGACGAACTAAGAAGGCTGGAATTTGCAATATATCTACATACTGTGCAGCCATATCAGCATCTTCATTAGTATGAATGTCTGTTACAGTTGGGATATGGAAAGTTTCAGATACTTTTCTTAAAATTTTTAACGCTTTTTCATCACCAATTCCTGAAAAACTATCAATTCTAGAACGATTGGCCTTCTTAAAAGATCCCTTAAAAACATAAGGAATTTCTAATTTATCAGTTATGCTTACTAATTTTTCAGCAATTCTTAGTGCCATTTCTTCTCCTTCGATAGCACATGGGCCTGATAATAAAAAGAAGTTATCACTTGCTACATGTTTTATTTGAGGAATTTGATTGATATTCATAATTATTGAGATGTATATTAATTTGGTGCAAATGTAGTTAGGTTTTTACAATTACACTTTACTGTTTGGATTTTTATTTTCTACTTGAAAAGCGACTCACTTTTTTATGGACAATCCAACGGGAACTTTCAAATGTCCTTTTTCATAAATATTCATGTAAAGTACAATTGGATTTTTTTGACCCTTCCATTTAATTTCGTATACATCTAAAAATCCTGCGCCCATTGCACTTCTTTTAGTCGGAAATGGACAGCAGCTTTCTAATTTAGAGTAGTTTAATTTTTCTCCTTTTGGTCCAGCCAAAGCATTCAAAAAGCGTACGGCATTAATAGTGTCATTAGTAGTGCTCATAAAAAAAACATTTATAGGATAGTCTTTATCATAACCATACTTTTTATCTGAACTATACTCTGAAATAATAAAAGTGTTATTGGCACTCAGTCTGGGGGTTGGAGCATTGTTATCAATATTTTTCAAGGTTGATTTTGTACTGATACAAGATGCTACTGTTAAAGAAAGGACTAATAATAGGGCGTTTTTTTTCATTTTTCTGGATGGAAGTGTGATTATAATTAGACTTTCTAATTAGGGAACTGTTTTTCATTGATAATACAAATATAAGTAGAACTTTATTTTTACTGTAATAGAGGTTTTGTAATTTTATGAAAAATGGAGGTATTTATTGGAGTGTAACATTTCTCACATAGCATTAAGTAAAACAAACTTACCTTTGTAGTAATAAAATAGTTATTATGGAATTAATTTTTAAAACGTGGCCATGGTATGTCTCTGGCTTTTTGATTGGCATTATTATGCTTAGTTTGTTATATTTTGGAAAATCTTTTGGAATGTCTTCTAATTTACGTTCCATGTGTACAATGATCGGAGCAGGACGGAGAGTAAGTTTTTTTGATTTTGATTGGAAGTCCCAAAAATGGAATTTATTGGTTGTAATTGGGTCTATGATCGGAGGGTACTTTGCAGTTCACTTTATGAGTGATCCTTCTAATGTAGACATTAATCCTAACACAATTTCGGCACTAGCAGAATTAGGTATAGATGCACCCAATGAACAATTGGTTCCCAATGCTCTTTTCGGGAATCACACTTTTGAAGACCCTAAAAATATTGCTATTTTGTTAATAGGAGGTGTTCTTATTGGTTTTGGTTCTCGTTATGCTGGTGGCTGTACTTCGGGTCATGCCATTTCGGGCTTAAGCAACATGCAGCTCCCATCTTTGAAGGCTGTAATTGGTTTTTTTATTGGTGGACTTATTATGGTTCATCTGTTATTTCCTTTAATTTTTTAAATTATGAATGTATTAAAATATATAATAGTAGGGTTTGTTTTTGGAATTGTTTTAACCAAATCAGAGGCTGTTTCATGGTATCGCATTTATGAAATGTTTCAGTTTCAATCTTTTCATATGTATGGAATTATTACGGTGGCAATCATAACAGGAGCAATTGGGATTCAATTCTTTAAGCGAAAAAAAATAAAAGATTTTGATGGCTTGCCTATTGAAATTCCAAACAAAGAAAATGGAAACTACCGATATTGGATTGGTGGTATAATTTTTGGATTGGGTTGGGGACTTGTGGGGTCTTGCCCTGGACCTATATTCATTTTGCTTGGGGCTGGTTTTTATACTATTGCAATTGTCTTGATTGGAGCAATGATAGGAACTTATTTATATGGTGTGATTAAAGATAAATTGCCTCATTAATAGTTTTAGGTATATTCTGAATAAAGTAATTTTATTAATGATAAAACTGAAACCGATTTTGATTTACTCAAAGTCGGTTTTTTGAGTAATACTAACCCTAAATGTATTTAAGTTGAAAAGTTCAGGCTTTGTTTAGTAGGAGTATTTTTTTAAATACAAGAGTAATTGTCAATTTCATGTGGAGATAAACCATTATGGTTACTTCTCTCAGGATTAAAAAATTAGATTTCGACACAGATTTTTAAAGAATGATGAATTCAATCAATTAATTAATTAATTAATTAATTAATGCCTTCGTTTAATTTGAGTTGATAATGATAAATAGTACAAAGCTGATATGTAAGTAGTTCGCTTTTGGTCTTCTAAACGAATTTAGCTCAACGGGTTTATATGATTTTTTTAATCACTCTCAATTTGTGTGTATGTCTGTTAGTTTCAGGATTGTAAATTCCTAAATGATCTAAGCGATCGATACGTACTTTTCCGCTGGCATGGATGATGTAGTTGTTTTCCATAATGATGCCTACATGGATAATGTTTCCTTCTTCATTATCAAAAAAGGCTAGATCTCCAGGTTCGCTTTCTTCGATAAAACTGAGAGGTTCGCCCTGTGTTGCTTGTTGTGATGCGTCACGAAGTAATTTGTAACCGTTTAGTTTGTATACCATTTGTGTAAATCCTGAACAATCTACTCCAAAAGGGGTTTTTCCTCCCCAAAGATAGGGTGCATTTAGGTACAAATGGGCTGTATTGATGAGCTTGGATTTGTTCTTGATGCCGTTTACTTTAGTGCCTTCAAATTCAAAATTACTGGTATTGATTTCGCTATGGTAGATAAAAGAAAGTGAAGAGCCTAATGGGATAGGAATCAGTGAATTGTCAGGTGTAGTGATGTATTCAATTAGGTCAGCATTGAGAATGATAGTGTCGTTAGATAATTGAATAAAATTGGCTTCAGAAATAAGTTGACATTGTTTAGAGTCTATCCAACCTTCGTAACCATCATATTGCAATTGGATGCGATACCATTGTTTTAATTGTTCTAAGACTTTAAAATGTTCACCAAATAAAACTTGAGAAACGATTTCACTTCGATCCGACGGCTCAAGCCGAAGGGGGATAATAGCCAGATTGCAAATTCCGAACATTTATTGTATTTTATGAGTTGTACTCTACTGTCTAATTTTATTAATTGAGACCTAGAATTGATTTTTAATTTTAAGCTTTTTCAATAATCATAGCTGATGCACCACCACCGCCATTACATATGGCAGCTGCACCTATTTTTCCATTATTTTGTTCTAAAACGTTGAGAAGTGTTACTAAGATTCGTGCTCCAGAACAACCTAAAGGATGCCCCAGTGAAACTGCTCCACCATTGATGTTTATTTTATCCGTATCAAGCTGTAGGATTTTGGCATTAGCCAAACCCACGACGGAAAAAGCTTCGTTGAATTCAAAATAATCAACCTCATTTAATGAAATTCCTGCTTTGGCTAAAGCTTTTGGTAATGCTTTAGCTGGGCTCGTAGTAAACCATTTAGGCTCTTGAGCAGCATCTGCATAACTTTTTATATAGGCCAAAGGTTGTATTTTCAAACTTTTAGCTTTTTCTTCACTCATTAAAATCAGTGCGGCAGCTCCATCATTGATAGTTGAAGCATTGGCAGCAGTAACCGTTCCATTGGGGGTAAAAACCGCTCTTAAAGACGGGATTTTTTCTAGTATAACATTTGAGAACTCTTCGTCCTTATCTATGATTATTGGAGCTCCTTTGCGTTGTTTTACAGTAACAGGGATTATTTCGTTGTTAAATTTTCCTTTGGACCACGCTTTGGAAGCACGAGTATAAGATTCTATAGCAAAAGCGTCTTGTTCTTCTCGGCTGATTTTATATTCAGTAGCACATAAATCAGCGCAAACCCCCATGGCTTGGTTGTCATAGGCATCAGTAAGACCATCTTTTTGCATGCCGTCAATAAGAGTTGTTGGGCCAAATTTGGTTCCGCTACGCAAATGAGTGTAGTGTGGAATCATGCTCATGTTTTCCATCCCGCCAGCTATAATAATTTCAGCATCACCACAAGCTATAGATTGTGCGGCCATCATCACAGCCTTCATGCCTGAGGCACATACTTTATTGATAGTGGTACATGGTATCGTATCCGATAACCCCGCAAGAATGGCAGCTTGTCGTGCTGGGGCTTGACCAGCTCCCGCTTGAACTACTTGACCCATATAAACTTCGTCAACAAGAGAAGGTTTCAACTGGATTTTGTCTAAAGCTCCTTTGATAGCTATAGCACCAAGTTCTGTTGCAGGGATGGAGGAAAGGCCACCCATGAAACTTCCAATGGGGGTTCTGACAGCTGAAACGATAACTATTTTTGGGCTCATAGTAGTTGATTGTATGGGTTAGCTAAGCAAATTTAATCTTTTTTAGACAATTTTTTGATTTTGATTTAACGATTGTATTATTAAGAAATTAATTTGCTTTGAATTGTTTTTCTATATGTTTGATTGTTAATGCTTTTTGGGGAAATATAAAAAAACTACAAAAAAAAGCGTCAAAATAGTTGTGAGTAATGGTATGATGTGTTACATTTGCAACCGCAAAACAAGACACGTTCTTTGAGCTTGGAGAGGTGCCAGAGCGGTAATGGAGCAGATTGCTAATCTGTCGACGAGTAATCGTCGCCAGGGTTCGAGTCCCTGTCTCTCCGCATATTTTTTAAATTAGTATTAATTTAAAATTTGTGTATTGAATTGCTACGGGGTGTAGCGTAGCCCGGTTATCGCGCCTGCTTTGGGAGCAGGAGGCCGCAGGTTCGAATCCTGCCACCCCGACAAAACTTTTCCATAAGTTTTAAAAGAAATGGACGCATAGCTCAGCTGGATAGAGCACCTGCCTTCTAAGCAGGCGGTCGAAGGTTCGAATCCTTCTGCGTTCACGAAAAAAGCCTTGTAATCGACTGATTATAAGGCTTTTTTTATTTGGTTGTCTTTTTTGGTATTAATGGGGAAATAGCAAAAAAGAAATAGCAAAATTTTTATAAAAAAAACTCCCAAGGCTAAATTCATTTAGTTTTGGGAGTTTTTATGTTAATCGGGAGAGCTCTATTTTATTTCTGTCTTGTTTTGAAATGCTTCAATTTCAAAAATTAGTGTCGCATTTGGTGGAATAACGCCGCCAGCACCATTTTCTCCATACGCTAGATTTGAAGGGATGATAGCGATTATTTTTTCTCCAATCGTTAATAATTCCATTGCTTCAGTAAAGCCAGGAATCATGCTGTCTTTTTTGCCCACTTCATAAGGAAAAGGTTGGTATCCGTTTTGAGCGGCACGATTAGGGTTGTGTTGTCCGTAAGCTTTGCTTAATTCTTCGTAGCTCGTATCAAATAAAGTTCCGTCTTCAAAATAACCTGCATAATGAAAGTAAATTGTTGAACCTGCAGCAGGTTTAACTCCGTTTCCTTTGTTGATGACTTTGTAAGATAGTCCGGAAGGAGTAGTTGTAGCTTTTGACTTAATATCATTGATGTATGCCTTTTTAGCAGCAATTACAGGTGCATATTTTTCAAAATAAGCTTTTTTGTCTTCCTCAATTTTAGCAATTGCTTTTTGACGATTCTCTTCGTCAATTAAAGCTTGTTTTTTTCATCCTCGGCTTTGTTGTTAAAGTAGTTTGCAAAAACTTTAGGTGCATCAAACTTTTTTGCTTCTTGACCTACTCTGGTGAAAGTGATTTTGGTAATTATATCGTCCTGAACGATTGCATTCACTACATTCATGCCTTCTGTAACATGGCCAAAAATAGTGTGTTTTTGATTTAACCAAGGGGTTTCTTTATGGGTAATAAAAAATTGGCTTCCGTTGGTTTTTGGACCTGAATTAGCCATCGCTAGAATTCCGCCTTTATCAAAGACTAATTCAGGTGCGAATTCATCTTTGAAACTGTAGCCTGCACTTCCAGCACCTGTTCCTTGAGGGTCTCCACCTTGAATCATGAAGTCATTTATAACTCTATGAAATTTTAAGCCATTGAAAAATGGTTTTCCTTTCAGTTTTTCATCTTTGACAAAAGTATTTGTTCCCTCGGCCAAAGAGATAAAGTTAGCAACAGTAACGGGTGTTTTTTTGTACTCTAATGCAAGCACAATATTTCCCTTAGAAGTGTTGATTGTTGCATAAATACCTTCTGCTGCAATTGGTTTTTTGGCAACCGGTTTAGCTGTAGTTGTTGTTTTAGTGACAACAGCTTTTTTAGTTGTTTGTGCTTGTAGGTTTAATACTCCTAAGAAAACGAGGCATAAAAATTTTAGTTTCATTGTAATGGTTTTATCGTCTTTTGTTTGTTATGGTTGGCTTTCTAATAATTCAATTTCAAAAATAATGTTAGCGTTTGGTGGGATAACATCTCCAGCTCCTCCAGCTCCATAAGCTAAATGAGATGGAATAAATAAAACGGCTTTATCTCCAAAAGACAACTTTTCTAATCCTTCAATGAAACCAGGAATCATGCCATCTTTTCTACCAGCTTGAAAAGGTATTGGAAGATATTGTTTGGCTTCGGCTCTAGCGGGGTCGAATTTCCCAAAAGTTTGTGCTACGTTTTCAATACTGGTGTCAAAAAGTTTTCCATCTTCTAAAAAGCCAGCATAGTGAATGAAAACATCGGTTCCTTTGGCTGGTTTTTTACCACCTGATTTTTTAGTAATAACGTATTTTAATCCTGTTGAGGTTTTGGTAGCTTTTGGTTTTAAAGCGTTAAAATAATTGGTTTTGTCTAATCTAACTTCTTTAAATTTGGCATCATAAGCAGATAATTCCGCTAGTTTTTTCTTTTGATTTTCTGCTTCAACAGAGAAATAATCATAAAAAGTTTTTTCGGCATTGAATTTCTTTGCTGCTTCCCCTTTACGAATAATGGTTATTTTGTTGATGTAATCATTTTGTTCGATCAAATTGACAACGTCCATTCCTTTATCTACTACATGGCCAAAAATTGTATGTTTTCCATCCAACCAAGGCGTTGGAAGGTGCGTAATAAAAAATTGGCTACTGTTTGTTGCGGGACCGTTATTAGCCATTGCCAGTACACCTGCGTCTTCAAAACGCAAATCTGTAATTTCATCTTTGAATTTATAACCAGCATCGCCTGAACCTGTTCCTAAAGGATCACCTGTTTGAATCATAAAATCTTTGATGACACGGTGAAACTTCAAGCCATCGTAAAAAGGTCTGTCTTTAAGATGATTGTTAGTTACAAATTTGTTTTTGCCTTCGGCTAAGGTTACAAAATTAGCCACAGTTATAGGAGCTTTTGTGTAGTTTAGTTCTACTATAATTTCGCCCTTATTGGTTTCTATTTTGGCATATAAACCATCAGGGAGGTTGTTGTTTTCTTCCTTACATGAAAAACATGTAGCTAGTATTAGCAATAAAAATGCGATATTCTTCTTCATTGTTTTGGGTTGTTTTATAAACTGTCTTTTGGGTTTTTAGTATTTTTTTGTTTTTTAGTAGTTGCATTTGCACTGTCGTTAAGTGCATTTTGGATGGCTTGTTGATTGGCCAATTGTTTCGCTTCTATTTCTTTTCGATAAATGTCTTCAGATTTGAAATCTCTTAGATTAACCGTAATTAATAATGGAGTGTTGGAACCAATTTTTTTAGTATCGCCACGGTAACCGTAGGCTTTATGTGAAGGAAATAGAAAGTTTACTTTTTCGCCACGGCGCATTAGTTTGATCCCATCTCTTAATCCAATCAAAACGTCTTGTTTGTCGACATAATAAGTTTGAGGTCTTAATTCAATCTCAGAATAAATGATTTTGCTATTGAGATCTTTGATTTCATAAGTAAAAAATGCAACGTCTCCTTTTTTTGGCGTTATGGTGTCAAGATCGTTTTTAACTTTATAACTGTACCAATACCCTTTGTCCGAAGCATAATACTTAACTTTAGGATCTTTTTTGATGATAGCTTTGATTTGTTCTTCCTCAGTTGCGACCAATTTTTTATTTCTATCGATGGATTTTTTCATAAAAGTCCCCGATGAATGAGAAATAGGACGTCTTACTTCTTGATTGTGTTTACAGCTCATCAATAGTAACGAAAAGATACCACCAATTATAAGTTTATGATTCATGTTCAGTATAGGTTAGTTGTGTTACTATAGTTTCAAATTTTTTGATGGTTTCTTCCATTGAAACAGTTGATTTACCTCCTGCTGCATTGCGATGTCCTCCTCCGTTAAAGTAGTTTCTAGCAAATTGATTGACGTCAAAATCTCCTTGAGAACGGAAAGATATCTTTATGATTTTCTCTTCTTTATTTTCGATAAAAATAGCAGTCAAATGAATGCCTTTGATGCTCAAGCCATAATTTACAATGCCTTCTGTATCACCTTTAATATAATTAAAGTGATCTAATTCATCCTGTGTTAAAGTAGTGTAGGAAGCTTTGTGTTCTTCCAAGACTTTCATGTTTTGTAATGCTCTGCCTAATAATTGCAATCGACTATACGAACTATTGTCAAATAATAAACTCGGAATTTGTGTGTTTGGAACGCCTAAATCAATCAATTCAGCTACAATTCTATGCGTGTTTCCTGTAGTTCCTGGGAATTTGAACGAACCGGAATCGGTTAGAATCCCAGTGTAAATACAAGTTCCAATTGTTACATCAATCGCTTGTTTTTGGTCTAAAAACGAAATAAAATTATAAATCATCTCACAAGTAGAACCAAAAGCAGTATCTGAATATACGTAAGTTGCGTAATCATCTGGTTTTTGATGATGATCAATCATGATAAAAGTCTGTGACAAACTTGCAAGTACTTTCTCCATTTCATCTCCCACACGGTGAAGGGCGTTAAAATCTAGGGTAAAAATTAAGTCGGCCTCGTTTAATATTTGGGTGCAATTATCTTTGTCTTTTTCAAAGACTTTCACGGTTTCTGATCCCGGTAACCAAGCCAAGAAATCAGGAAATTCATTTGGAGTAATTACAACAGGCTCGTGATTGAATTTTAGTAAAAAATGATATAAGGCTAGGGTAGAGCCCATAGCGTCGCCATCAGGTCCTCTATGTGGAATGATAGCAATTTTTTTTGGTGTTGCTAATAAGAGTTTTATCGCTTGAATGTCTTGTATTTTCATAGGTTGCGAATTTACATTTTTTTAATGTAAAACCGAGGGGGATTTTAAAATTAACATGATTTTAAAAGTTAGAAATCTTTAAGATTTTTTCTTTTAAAACGTTGATACAAATGGTATTTGGTGCCTTTTGAGTTTTGAGAACTATAAATGCCGACAGACCCTGAAGCCAAGTAAGCAATTCCACAAGCCAGTGCGATGTAGAACGCGCTTTCTAAACCAAAAAGCTCAATTCCCATAGCGGTACAGGCAATAGGCGTATGTGTGGCACCTGAAAACACGGCGACAAATCCCATTCCTGCTAACAAAGCTATAGGAAGCGGAATAAATAATGACATAGCACTCCCTAAAGTTGCACCTACAAAGAACAAAGGCGTTACTTCTCCTCCTTTAAATCCACAGCCTAAAGTAAAGCCTGTAAATAATATTTTTAATAAGAAGTCATAATTTTCACTTGGGTTTGTAAAGGCATCTACGATTACAGGTACTCCTAGACCAACAAATTTTTGAACCTCTAAAAAATATATGGCTAATGCCAAAATAGCTCCGCCAATAACTGGACGAAGTGGAGGGTAGGAAATGTTCTTTGAAAACAAGCGTCCCCAAAAATGTGTCGTTCTAGAGAAAGTCATTGCTGCTAATCCGAAAAGAACGCTGGCTAATAAGCACCACAGTAGGATACTTCCGTTCCAAACGGGCACTTCGGGAATATTATAATGTGTATGTTTTACTGCCCAAAATTCAACTGTGAAATGAGCTATAAACGCTACAACAAAGGAAAGTATAACGCTCTTGAAATTAATTTTACTGCAGTACAATACTTCAATGGCAAAAATAGCTCCAGCCATCGGTGTTCCAAAGATAGAAGCAAAACCGGCACTAATTCCCATGATAATTAAGGTCCTTCTTTCATAATTGTCAAGGTTGAAAATTACTTTGAATTGGTCGGCAATGGCACCTCCCATTTGAACCGCTGTACCCTCTCGACCAGCAGAACCTCCAAAAAGATGGGTGATTAAAGTCCCTAAAAGGACAAATGGAGCCATTTTGAGCGGAATCACTCTTTGAGGTTGGTCGTATTCTTCTAGTAAGAGGTTATTGCCTTTGACAACTGTTGTGCCATAATAATGATAGCCTAGTCCAATGCCTAATCCACCAATGGGTAGTAGCCAAATAATCCATGAATTTTGCACTCTAATTTGGGTTACCCATTCTAAAGAAACTAGGAAAAATGCTGAGGCTGAACCAGAAAAAAAGCCTATCAAAACACAAATGAAAAACCATTTGAGCAAGATAGGCAGTGTATTGTTGACTTTTTCTAACATTAATTTGTTTTAAAGTAGGAATGCAAGTCTGTAATTAGTTTATTCAGAAACAACTGCAGTTAATTCAATTTCAACTAAATATTCAGGAGCTACTAATTGGTTGATTCCGTAAAAACCAGTTGTAGGTTTGATGTCTTTGAAAAAAGTTGCGTGAGCTGTTGCCACCGCTTCAAAAGTACTTACGTCAGTTGTGAAAATACGCGTACGAATAACATCTTTCATACTTACATTTAGATCTTCCAATACTTTTTCAACTCTTTCTAAGATGTTAAGTGTTTGCGCATGAGCATCATCCGCTTTTACTTTATCACCATCAATGATTGCCACAGTACCCGAAACTTCAATGATGTTTCCAATGCGTACCGCACGACAATATCCCATTTTATCTTCCCAAGGTGAACCAGTAAGTATGTTTTCTCTTTTCATTTGATTTTTTTTAACTTGATTATTAAACTGTTATGTTTTAAAATGTACTTTGGTATATTTTTTGCAATTTATAAAAAAATGTCAAATAAAAAACCGACGATTTCGTTTAATAAAATCACAATACATCCGATGGTTTTTTGGAACACAGATTTGAGAAATTAAAGAAATAAAAAATATTGAAATTGGTTTCCGTAAGGAGAAGTCTATATTTTCTTTGCGAGTAAAACGCCTAAACCAACGCCAAAGAAAAACTATGATTCTATCTGTTTCAAATAAAATAAGGTTTATAAAGTAAAGTTAAAGTAAAGTCCGATACAGTATTTATATGTTGGGAGTTTCTATTTTTGAAAAAAAAATAACGGATTGGGTCATTAATTAAAGTTATGAGACAGCTTCTTTTTATTATTTTTATGTTGGGGATAACCGCCAGAGGTTATTCACAGTTTGAGTTGAATAAAAGTTTTAAAGTTATTCCGCCCAAAGTGACAGTTCCTCCGGTAAAGGCAGATAAAGCCCCTCCAAAAGTGGATAATAAGGATCCATTTGCCGTTATTCCCAAAGTGGATCCTAAAAAGGTAGAGCCTATAACTGAGGATCCTACCTATTCAAACGGAATTGAACCAGAACCTTTTTCGATGGTGGTAAAAAAGAAAGATTTTGACGATCCAGGAGCAGTTGTCATGCAAAAAATGTCCAAAAATCTCGATAAAACCTTGGTTAGAGAAGGATTGAAAGAAGATTCTAGATACCTTGTGAAAATTGACGTCAACTTTGGTGATATTCGTACAAAATCTGAATATTTTGAGATCAAATGCCGTGATTTTGGTCAAATCGATGGTGATTTAATTAAAGCTACCTTGAATTCTCAAGACGTTCGTTCTCGCTTGCTTTTGCAAAATGAATACCAAGTTTTTAGAATATATTTTAAAGAGGGTATCAATATTTTTGAATTGGAAGCATTAAATCGTGGTGCTCTTGGTGGAAACACGGCCGAATTTCAAATCTATGATGATAAAGGAATTTTAGTTCGCTCCGACTTTTGGGAAAACTGGGATACAGGGGTGAAAGGAAAGTTTATTATCGTGAAGGAGTAAGATTTTGTTTCGCAGAGATTATCAAACTAATACACAGAGTTTTGCTAAGTTTTTTTTAACGATATAAGAACATGTAAGGGTTGTTGTACAAACAAACTCGCCAAGTTCATTGCGAGGCACGAAGCAATAATGGTTGCTATGTCTCAATTTGTGTTTTGATTCTGTGTTTTTCTTTTTGTGATTGCTTCGTTCCTCCTAATGACAGCGATGCGTAAACCAAATCCAAATTGTTTTTTATTCTGTAAGGGTTTCAGATCTCTACAAATAAGTCCTATTGATTTAGTGGCATTTTTGAAATTGCTAGAAACCAAAAAGTATGAGATGTATTTAATCTAGAGGAATAGTGTAGCCAAATGCTATCGCTCCCGCGATTTGGTTGACAGTTGGTTGGTAGTAATAAGTAAATGCGATGTCGACATTATGTTTACGACCAACTGCTAGGCCAAGAGTAAATGGGATGTGGCGGATCATTCCACTTTTGCTACTATCTCCTTTAGGAGTAATTGTTTTAAAATTCCCGATTGATGCACCTAAACCCGATTCTAGATAAGGTGCAACATAAGGTATGGGGAAAGTCAATCTACCTTTTCCTCCTATCAACAATGCATTTGCGGTCGATTCGTAAACTGTGGGGTTGTCTTTTATATCTTTTCCATTTGATTTGGTAAATAATACTCCTGCGTATGGTCTCAAGGAGATCCAGTTTGAGAATTTTAAAACGTACTCACCTTGTGCGAAGAAGCCTGAATTTGCAATATCGATATCGTCGTAATAAGGGAAGGTCAATCCATATCCAATAGAAACTGAAAGTTTTTTTTCTTTTATTACTTGTGCATTTATTTGACTAAAGAATAGTGTTGTTACTATTAGTTGGATGATTTTTTTCATTTTTAAAAGAGGTAGTTTTTTTATGCAAGAATAATCATCTTTATTCAATGGTCAAAACATAATTTCAAGTTATTTCTTTCTTTTTTCAATCGTCAAATTTAGCAAAATCTTGCGTGAAGGATAGAGGCGAGCTACCGAAGTAGCGCCGAAAGCCTGACAGCACTATAGAAAGGGGCTGTGTAAG
Source organism: Flavobacterium faecale (assembly GCF_048320115.1). Lineage (GTDB taxonomy): Bacteria > Bacteroidota > Bacteroidia > Flavobacteriales > Flavobacteriaceae > Flavobacterium > Flavobacterium faecale_A. Next base: position 3,704,787 of record NZ_CP182943.1, on the reverse strand, counting down.
TACAAACTACTTTTAGCCCCTTTTTATAGTGGTGGCGCGCCCAAATCATGCCTTTTATTAGGTTGAAATTAGCTGTTATGTAACAATGAAAAAAAAATAAAATTCCATTTTTACAATCCAAATTTAAAAAGTAATTTTGCGCCCATGCAACACAACGTACTTATTTTAGATTTCGGATCGCAATACACTCAGCTGATTGCGCGTAGAGTTCGCGAATTAAATATATTCTGCGAAATTTTTCCATACAATCATTTTCCAGATGATTTGTCAAGTTATAAAGCAGTAATTCTAGGAGGTAGCCCTTTCTCTGTTCGTGGAGAAGATGCGCCACATCCAGATTTGTCGCAAATACGCGGTAAATTGCCTATGCTTGCCGTGTGTTACGGAGCACAATATTTGTCACACTTTTCAGGAGGCGAAGTTGCTGCATCAAACACCAGAGAATATGGTAGAGCGAACTTGTCGTATATTAAGGAAGGCGAAGTTTTCTTTGAAGGGATTTCGCCAAACAGTCAAGTTTGGATGAGTCATAGTGATAGTATTAAGTCATTACCAACCAATGGTGTGAAATTAGCAAGTACGCATGATGTGGAGTTTGCTGCTTACAAAATTGAAGGTGAAACAACTTATGCTATTCAGTACCACCCAGAGGTTTTTCACTCGACTGAGGGTACAAAAATGTTAGAGAACTTCTTGGTGAAAATTGCCGAAGTACCTCAAAACTTTACACCAAACGCTTTCGTTGAAGAGATTGTAGCTGAAATGAAAGAAAAAATCGGAAACGACAAAGTTGTTTTAGGTCTTTCAGGTGGTGTGGATTCAACAGTAGCAGCCGTTTTATTGAACAAGGCAATTGGGAAAAATCTATACTGTATTTTTGTAAATAACGGCTTGCTTCGTAAAAATGAATTCCAAAGTGTATTGGATCAGTACGAAGGTATGGGCTTGAACGTAAAAGGAGTGGATGCTTCACAACGTTTTTATGATGCTTTAGCAGGAGTTACAGACCCAGAATTAAAAAGAAAAGCCATCGGAAATGCCTTTATTGAGGTTTTTGATGATGAATCACATAAAATTGAAGATGTAACTTGGTTAGCTCAAGGAACTATTTATCCTGATGTAATCGAATCAGTTTCTGTAAAAGGGCCATCAGCTACGATTAAATCACACCACAATGTGGGTGGTTTGCCTGATTATATGAAGTTGAAAATTGTAGAGCCTTTGCGCATGCTTTTCAAAGATGAGGTACGTAGAGTAGGAGCTACTTTAGGAATTGATCCAGAATTATTAGGGAGACATCCTTTTCCAGGGCCAGGTTTGTCAATCCGTATTTTAGGTGATATTACAGCAGAAAAAGTTCAAATCTTACAAGATGTAGATAAGGTTTTTATCGACGGATTGAAATCTTGGGGATTGTATGATAAAGTTTGGCAAGCAGGAGCGATTTTACTTCCTGTGAACAGTGTAGGGGTTATGGGTGATGAGCGTACTTATGAAAAAGTAGTAGCCTTACGTGCAGTAGAATCTACAGACGGAATGACGGCTGACTGGGTACATTTGCCTTATGAATTTTTGATGAAAGTGTCTAACGATATTATCAACAAAGTAAAAGGGGTAAATAGAGTGGTGTATGATATCAGTTCTAAGCCGCCAGCAACTATTGAATGGGAATAAACAACATGAATTTGTTGGAATAATATAAAACGGTATCAGATTTTTGGAATAAAATTTGGTACCGTTTTCTTATCTTTGAAATCATAATTTTTTAAAAATATATAATGAAATACTTTTTCGCCTGTATCCTTAGCTTTTTTTTAGTGGAGCAATCTAGTTTTGCTCAAGAAAAGGCCATTACGCATAGAGTAACTGCAGATGAAACTATTGTTCAAATTGCACAAAAATACCAAGTCACACCTTATGATATTTACCAACTCAATCCAGATGCGCAAAGAGGTTTAAAGGTTAATATGGTTTTATTAATCCCTAATAAAGCGGGCTACAAAGCCAAAATGGAACCTGCTAAAGTTTCCAAGCCTGTGAACTCGCACGAAGTACTACCAAAAGAAACGATGTATGGTATCTGTAAAAAATACGATATTACGGAAGAGGAGTTAAAAAAAGCCAATCCATTTTTAGAAACTGATGGTGTTCAAATAGGGCAAATTCTGGTTATTCCAAGCAAAAATGTAGTGAAGACTATTGTGAAATCTGAGGTGTCAGTGGTATCTGAAAAACCATTATATCATGTTGTTTTACCTAAAGAAACTAAGTATTCCATTGCAAAACAATATGGTTTAACGGTTGAAGAGCTAGAAAAAAGAAACCCTGAGATTATTCCTAATTTAACAATTGGTTATCAGTTATTAATCAAAGGAAGTCGACCAAAAGAAGTAGAGCCTTTGGAAACCGTGGGGGTTACCAAAGTTAATAGTATTATAGCTTCAGCAGTTACAAGGCCTTTACAACAATATACTAATTATGAAGTTAAGCCTCAAGAGACTTTGTACAGCTTGTCTAAAAAGTTTGATTTGAGTCAAGAAGAATTAATTGCACTTAATCCTGACTTGAAAAATGGGGTTGCAATAGGAATGGTATTGCGTACTCCTGCAAATACAATAGCTAATTTTCAAGAGAAAAAGGAATTTGGTTCTTTGTCTAAAATTATTGCAGAGGGAAGAAGAAAAAGATTGGTGTTGTTATTGCCATTTAATATTCCTCATGTTGAAGGAGATACTTTAAATTCTACTGTGGAGCGTTTGAAGAAAGATAAATTTTTGAATATGACCTTGGATTTTTATTCGGGGGCATTGATGGCTATTGATTCTGCAAAAACATTAGGATTGCCTATTGATATTGAGATTTACGATTCTCAAGAGAATAAAAATGGTTCCAATGTTATTTCTATTATTCAAAAAAATCAATTGGAAACAGCTAACGCAATTATTGGCCCTTTTTATCAAAGTAATGCTGAGGTGGCGGCAAAATTATTAGCGGAAACCAATACGCCGGTTATATCACCTTTGTCAAAAGATGTTGGGAATCCTTTTCGCAACTTGTATCAAACCATTCCGTCAACGGACGTGGTGAAAAACACTATGTTTGATTATATGCGTTCCAAAGGCGGAAATATTATGGCGGTAGTAGATAAAAAGAAAATTTCTATTATTAATTATATTAAAGAAAACCAAAAAGGAGTCCCTTTTGTTGCTTTTACAGACAGAGGAGCGGTATCGGTTGAAAGTTTTAAAAGTTTATTGGTTCGAGGAAGAATGAATTATGTGGTGATGGAAACGGCAAATACTTGGATGATAAAAACAACTATTGCTATGATGGTAGGTGTTATGAAGGATTACCAAGTGCAATTAGTTATTTTAGAACCCAATGATACTTTGGATTTTGAGGAAATCAAGTTTGATAATTTGGTAAAATTAAAATTAATGTATCCTTCAGTAACGCGTGAAAATGTAAGTCCTGAGGCTATGGTATTTGATAAAAACTATAAAAAAATCAACAATATTTACCCTGGAACTTATGCTACACGTGGATTTGATGTTATGTTTGATACTATGATGCGATTGGTTCAGGATGTTAAATTTGAAGAAACTGTCAATTCGGTAGCGACCAAACAAATCGATAATCAGTTTGAATATTACCGAAAACCAGATGGAGGCTATACTAATAAAGGAGTTTTTGTCTTGTATTACGATTCGGATTTAACCATTAAAGAAGCAAAATAATGACCTCAAAAGTGACCTATATAGGGGATTTAAGAACCTCGTCTATTCATTTACAATCGGGTACTGAAATCATTTCAGATGCACCATTAGATAACAATGGAAAAGGAGAAGCTTTTTCTCCAACCGATACAGTAGCTAATGCTTTGGCAAGTTGTATGTTTACCATTATGGGAATCAAAGCAAGGGACCTTCAAGTAGATCTGGCTAATTCTACAGCTTCTGTGAATAAAATTATGAAAGCAGAGCCAAGGATGATTGCGGCTATCGAAATTGACTTTGAAATGAATGTTGCAGTTGATGAAAAAACAAAAACGATATTAGAAAGAGCAGCGATGACTTGCCCTGTTTTTTTGACTTTGCATCCCGATATTGAGAAGAAGATTAGTTTTAATTGGAAGTGATTTTTTTAGAACACAGATTGGTGAAATAAAAAGTAATCAAAATTAAATCTCATAATCTATTTGAAAGGTTGATATAAGTCTTTCTATTTTAAGAAAAAAAATAAACACATAGCGCTATAGGAAAGAAGAGATTGATAGTTTAATAAATTGAATTCATATAGCGTTATCTTCGCATGCTGGTGTAAAAACTTGGTATAATTGTACTCTTCTGCAAGTAAAATGCCTAAAATAAGTACATAGAAAAGTCTATGAATCTTTGTGTTTCAAAAAAAAAACTAGATTCCCTTTTTAGATATTAATAGAATCAGAAATAAAAAAAAAATAGCGTATCTCTGCTTTTTACTTTGAGAATCTCTGCGAAACTAAGAAAATGGATAAAAATCAAGAACAACTCATCAAATTAGCGCATACCAAGATGCCATTTGGCAAATACGAAGGGCGTTATTTGATTGATTTACCAGAGTATTATGTGGTATGGTACCACAACAAAGGATTTCCAAAAGGAGAATTAGGGCTACAGTTACAATTGATTTATGAATTAAAATTGAACGGTCTAGAGGAATTGATACGAAATATTAAAAAAAGATACCCAAAAGCTAGATAATTAGTTAAATAAACAGCGGTTTTTAATGTAAAAAACAATCTGTTCTGCAATTGTCAAATTTACAAATTATCTCTTTTTTAAATTAGTATAATCCCAATTTATAATCGTATTTTTGCATCGTTTTTTATACAATTCAATACAAATCAATACAGCATGAATCAAACGAAATATATTTTTGTTACAGGTGGTGTGACTTCTTCATTAGGAAAAGGAATTATTGCAGCATCATTAGCAAAATTGTTACAAGCCAGAGGATATCGTACAACAATTCAAAAGTTTGACCCTTATTTGAACGTGGATCCAGGGACACTAAACCCATACGAACACGGGGAATGTTATGTGACTGATGATGGTGCTGAAACTGATTTAGATTTAGGGCACTACGAGCGCTTCTTGAATGTTCCTACTTCTCAAGCGAATAACGTTACTACAGGAAGAATCTATCTTTCGGTAATTGAAAAAGAAAGAAGAGGAGAATTCCTTGGAAAAACCGTTCAGGTTGTTCCTCATATCACCAATGAAATTAAAGATAGAATGCAATTGCTTGGTAAGTCAGGTGATTATGATATTGTTATTACTGAAATTGGTGGAACTGTTGGTGATATTGAATCTTTGCCATATATTGAATCAGTACGTCAATTGGTTTGGGATATGGGAGAAAATAATGCTATTGTTATTCATTTGACTTTAGTACCTTATTTGGCCGCTGCGGGAGAGTTGAAAACAAAACCGACACAACACTCTGTAAAAGCATTGATGGAAAGCGGTATCAAAGCAGATATCTTAGTATGTAGAACGGAGCATGAAATTTCGAATGAAATTCGTAATAAACTAGCTTTGTTTTGTAATGTAAAAAGAGAAGCGGTAATTCAATCTATTGATGCTTCTACAATATATGAAGTTCCAAATTTAATGCTTGAAGAAGGATTGGATATAGTGGCTTTGAAGAAATTAGATTTACCTAAAAAAGCTGCTCCAGACTTGAAATCATGGAATACTTTCTTGAAAAGAATTAAATCTCCAAAACATACAGTCAACATTGGTTTGATTGGGAAATATGTTGAAATGCAAGACTGTTATAAGTCTATTTTGGAGGCTTTTATCCACTCTGGTGCGGCCAACGAAACGAAAGTAAATGTAATTTCAATTCATTCAGAATATATTGATGATGAATCAGTTGCAGAAAAATTTAAGGATTTAGATGGTATTCTTGTAGCTCCTGGTTTTGGAGAAAGAGGAATCGAAGGAAAAATCGCTGCAGTACGTTATGCTCGTGAGAATAAACTGCCATTTTTTGGAATCTGTTTAGGAATGCAAATGTCTGTGATTGAGTATTCAAGGAATGTATTAGGATTAGCAGAAGCCAATTCGACAGAAATGAATAGTGATACTCCTGATCCAGTGGTGAACTTGATGGAAAGTCAAAAGAATGTTACTGATAAAGGTGGGACAATGCGTTTGGGAGCATGGAAATGTGAAATTAAACCAAACAGTTTAGCATACAAAATCTACGGAGATACAGTGATTTCTGAGCGTCACCGTCACCGTTATGAATTTAATAATGAATATCTTGATGTTTTGCAAAATGGAGGTTTAAAAGCTTCAGGAGTTAATCCAGATACGGGATTAGTTGAAATTGTAGAGATTGAAGATCATCCGTTCTTTATAGGAGTGCAATACCATCCAGAATACAAGAGTACGGTGGTAAATCCACATCCTCTTTTTGTAAACTTCGTTGCAGCAGCAGTACAATCTAAAAAGAAATAATTACCCAGATTTCCGTTTCTATCCCAAGAGACGGAAATTTTTACATTTTAAACATTTTTTATAAATTATAATGGAAGAAAAAAAATTTGATCCCAATTCGTTAATCGGTTTTATATTGATATTTGGAATATTAATTTGGATAATGTACCAAAACAAGCCAGATGAAGCGCAAATTGCTGCTGAAAAAGCGCAAAAAGAATTGGTTGCCAAAGAAACAATTAAAGCGGAAGAAGTAGCTAAAACTCTCACAACTGCTGCTGCTACTCCTGGAGATTCATTACAGTTAGCGACATTGCAAAAGTCATTAGGAAGCTTTGCTTATTCTGCAACTTTGCCTTCTGCAAAAGAAGATTTTACAACTATCGAGAATGAATTGGTAAGTCTTAAAATCGCTAATAAAGGTGGGTATATTGCTGAAGCTACTTTGAAGAATTTTGAAAGATTCAAAAAGGGTTCTGGCGAATTAGTGAAGTTGATAAACGACAACAATTCAAGTTTAAACATTCAATTGTTTACCAAAGACAATCATACGTTAAACACTAAAGATTTGTTTTTCGAACCTACATTAACGAAAAATGGTGAAGACCAAATTTTGTTGATGCGTCTTAAATCGGCTGAAAATGCATATTTAGAATATAAGTATGTGTTGAAAGCAGACGATTATATGCTTGATTTTGAAATTCAAACTCAAGGATTAGGAAATGCTTTGGTAACGTCAAAACCGTTAGAATTACAATGGGATTTAAAAACCTATGCTAACGAAAAAAGTATCAATTATGAGAATCGTTATGCTGAAATGTATTTTGAGTATGAAGATGATAAGACAGATTATTTAGGTCAAGGTTCTGACAAAACAGATTCTCCTGAAAAAGTGTCTTATATCGCATACAAACAACATTTTTTCTCATCTATTTTGTTGAGTAACGAGCCTTTTGCTAAAGCTGAACTTTATTCAAATAACTTAGTAAACGATCAAGATGTTGATACTACTTTCACCAAACAATTTAAAGCGCAACTGCCTTTAGCCTTTAAAAATGGTGAAATTGATCAAAAAATGAACTGGTATTTTGGACCAACAGATTATAAATTGTTGCAATCTTATGATAAGAATCTAGAAGCAATTGTTCCTTTAGGATGGGGGATTTTCGGTTGGATCAACCGTCATGCTTTCATTCCATTATATGGTTTATTGAGTTCTTTTATAGAGCACGGTTGGGCAATTATCATCTTTACTATTTTGATTAAATTGTTAATGTCTCCAGTGACCTATAAATCATTTTTGTCTCAAGCAAAAATGAAAGTGTTAAAACCAGAGATTACAGAATTGGGTGAGAAGTTCAAAAAAGACCCAATGAAAAAGCAACAGGAAACCATGAAATTATACAACAAAGCAGGGGTAAATCCTATGGCGGGTTGTATACCAGGTTTATTGCAGATGCCTGTGTTTTATGCCTTGTTTCAATTCTTCCCCTCTGCTATTGGGTTAAGACAAAAACCGTTCTTGTGGGCAGATGATTTGTCTTCATTTGATTCAATTTATGAACTGCCTTTCCGCATTCCAGCTTATGGAAGTCATATTAGTTTGTTTCCAATTTTGGCTTCAATTGCAATTTTCTTCTATATGAAATTAACAACTGGAGACCAACAAATGGCAGCGCCACAACAAGAAGGAATGCCAGATATGGCAAAGATGATGAAAATCATGATTTACGTATCGCCACTAATGATGTTGTTTTTCTTTAATAGTTACGCTTCAGGATTGAGTTTGTACTACTTTATTTCAAATGTAATCTCTATTGGATTGTTATTGGTAATTAAAAATTACATTGTGGATGAAGATAAAATTCATGCGCAAATTCAAGAAAATAAGAAAAAAGAGCCCAAAAAACCAAGTAAGTTCCAGCAAAAATTGCAAGAAGTAATGGAACAACAAGAGGCTATGAAAGCTCAACAAAAAAAGAAATAATTATTACTATATAAATTAAAAAAGCTTCCTACTGAGGAAGCTTTTTTTGTTTTAGGATATTGGTATTTTGGTGTTTTGGAAATTATAGTGTGGGTTGTAATACTTTATCTACCGCATGAATTACTCCATTAGAACATTGTACGTCAGTTACAATAATGTTCGCTTTTGTGGCAGATTTGTCTGTGATTTTAGCTCCTGCAGTTAAATCAATAGTAATGTTTTGTACTGGACTAGTGATCATTGGTACTATTTGTCCATTAGTAAGAGAAGCGGCTAGTACATTTCCAGCTGCAGTTACGTGGTATTGCAATACTTTCGTTACTTGTGCATCTGTAGCTCCATTTGCAAAGCCTCCTGCTCCTAAGGCTGCTGTAAAAGCTGCGTTAGTAGGAGCAAAGACAGTAAGAGGGGTTGTGTTAGTGGTAAGAGCGGTTGCTACTGCAGTTTGAGCAGAACTTTTTACGATTGTGGCTAGGGTTGAAAAGTTTGGATTAGCATCAGCGTGTGTTACAATGGTTGGTAAGCCAATTACTTTATCAACAACATGGATAACACCATTGGTTGCTATTACATTTGCAGTTGTAACCGTTGCGACTCCATTAAGCTTTACTTTGTTATCAGCTGTATTGACGAACATGCTTAATGTGTTGGTGGTAGAAGCACTTCCTTTGGCTAAAGTTTTAACATAGCCTGTACTTAAATCGGTCGATTTTTTTGTTCCTGTAAGAACGTGATTTAATAAAATTTGAGTCAGAACTTCTTTTGGGACTTCATTAATTGAATTATAGGTTGTAGTAGCTAAAAATGCTGTAAATGCGGCATTAGTTGGTGCAAATACGGTGTACTCTGTAGACCCTTGTAAGGTTGTGGCTAATTCAGCCTTGGTTAAAGCTTGTACTAGAATGCTAAAATCAGCAGTTCTTGCAGCAATACCTGTTATTGTATTGTCTGTGGGAGTTGGGTCATTGCTGTCGTCAGTACACGAAACAGTAGTAAAAGCTATAATCGCAATCATAGCTAGAAATCTGGTTTTAAGTAAATTTTTCATGATTATTGTTTTTATTTGTTTCTCCTAAGGTACAAAATTTTGTTTAACTATTTCTTAAAAACAATAAACAAAATTAAAGTTTAAGGTTTGTTTATATTTTGTTTAACGGATTTTTTTAAGTATCAAGTCTCTGGTTCTCTTGTGTTTATAAGGTTTGTTGTGTTTTTTTACTAATGTGAGCTGTGTTTACTGATAAACAATCACTGATGAATTATTAAAAGTAAGATTCATTGTGTGTTTTATATATAATTATATCTGTTCCTGTATTTGAGTCATTTTTTAAATAAAACTTTTTAGTATAAAATAGGTTCTGAGATAAAAGAAGTAATTTTGCACAGGAGCAGAGCTAATAAATTAAGTTGCATTGTATGAGATTTTATTGTTTTATTTTTTTAGTCCTATCGAGTCATTTAGTAGTAGCGCAAAATCATTTTAACCAAGTTGATGCCAATGGGAAAAAAGACGGTCTTTGGAAAGGCTACCATGAAGAATCTAAACGACTGAAATACGAAGGTACTTTTGCCCATGGAAAAGAGGTAGGGACGTTCAAGTTTTTTGATGATACCAAAGCAGGTTCTGTAATTGCGACAAGGGAATTCAATGCTAATGACGGAAGTGCTTATACTGTTTTTTACGACCAGGCAAAAAACAAAGTTAGTGAAGGTAAGGTCGTGAATAAACAATTTGAAGGGGAATGGAAATACTACCATCAAGCTTCACCAATAGTAATGACAAAGGAAAATTACAAAGACGGTAAGTTGGACGGATTGCGTTCCGTATATTATTCCAATGGAAAATTAGCTGAAGAAACTAATTATGTGAATGGTATCAAAGAAGGTAAATACAAAAAGTATTCAGAAAACGGGATTACTTTAGAAGAAGCAATCTACAAGGCTAATGAATTTCATGGCCCAGCTATTTACAAAGAAGCCGATGGTCAAATGGTATCCCAAGGGAACTACTCCAATGGTAAGAAAGTGGGTGTTTGGAAATTTTTTGAAAACGGTAAAATGTCTAAAGAAATCAATATGAGTTTGCCACAAAGTTCAAAAGCTGTTAAAGTGAAGTAATTAGATTAAATTTCACTAATTCGATTGGTGGTATTTTGCTGTTGAATTTACCGTTTTAATTTTGTATCCAGCTGAAATCAAAAGCTATAAGGTGTTGTTTGCGTTTACAGAGACTTTGTGGATATTGCTTTTAAATTAACAACAGTTAAACAAAATAACCGTTCAAAACTTTGTACCTTTGCACGCTCATAAAAAATACAAAGAATTATGAAACGTGTCGTTGTAGGTCTATCAGGAGGAGTTGATTCTAGTGTAGCAGCATATTTGTTGCAGCAGCAAGGTTATGAGGTGATTGGACTATTCATGAAAAACTGGCATGACGATTCGGTTACTATTTCTAATGACTGTCCTTGGTTGGAAGATAGTAACGACGCTTTATTAGTGGCTGAAAAGCTTGGGATTCCATTCCAAACCGTGGATTTAAGCGAAGAATACAAAGAAAAAATCGTCGACTATATGTTCAACGAATACGAAAAAGGACGTACTCCAAATCCTGATGTTCTATGTAATCGCGAAATTAAGTTTGATGTTTTTATGAAAATTGCTTTAAGTCTGGGGGCGGATTATGTTGCAACAGGACATTACTGCCGAAAAGCTGAAATTGAAGTCGATGGAAAAACAGTCTATCAATTAATGGCAGGGGTAGACAACAACAAAGATCAATCTTATTTTTTATGCCAATTATCACAGGAACAACTAGCCAAGGCTTTATTTCCTATTGGAGAATTAACCAAGCCAGAAGTTCGGGAAATCGCTGCTGAAATGGAGTTAGTAACTGCCGAAAAGAAAGACTCACAAGGACTTTGTTTTATTGGTAAAGTGCGTTTGCCTGAGTTTTTACAACAAAAGTTACAGCCTAAAGATGGTGTGATTGTCCAGATTGACGCTGCAGATCCTATCTATACCCTTCAAGAAAACGATGGATTGTCTGAATTTGAGCTGATGATTCAATCTTCTAAAAAAATACAATATACGCCCACAATGGGAAAAATAGTAGGCAAGCATCAAGGAGCCCATTATTTTACTGTAGGACAACGTAAAGGTTTGAATGTTGGCGGAACTAAGGAAGCTTTGTTTGTCATTGCTACCGATGTGGAAACCAATACCATATATACAGGAATGGGAGCACATCATCCGGGTTTGTTTAGAAGCGCATTGTTCATTGAGAATTCTGAAGTACACTGGATACGTGAAGATTTAGCTTTAAAAAACGGTGAAACTATGGAAGTTATGGCACGCATTCGTTACCGTCAACCTTTACAAAAAGCGACCTTACATCAAGTAGAGGAAGGGATGTATGTTAGTTTTGAAGAACCTCAATCTGCTATAACTGAAGGTCAATTTGTGGCTTGGCACCACCAAGACGAGTTACTAGGTTCTGGTGTAATTTCTTAGGTTTGCTTTTTTACATAAAAGAAGTCTGATTGTCATTGTAGTAAATAAACAAAATAATATAGAATTAGTGTTTATTTATTATATTTGAACCTGCGCTTTTATTTTTGGTAAACATTGAAAAAAACAGTCTTATTATTAGTCCTATTCGTTTCCTTGACCGCTTGGTCTCAGGAGGATGCTTGGGTATATTTTAATGCCAAAGCAAACGAACAGGCTTATTATGCCACACCTTTGAATATGCTTTCTCAAAGGGCTTTGGACAGGCGTATCAAACAAAATATAGCCTTGGATTTTAAAGACATTCCAATGAACCCTTCTTATATCACGCAGGTGAAAGAAAATACAGGCATAAGGGTATTGGCAAAATCCAAATGGTTGAATGCTTTACATGTCAGAGGAACGGTTTCTGATATCAATTTATTAAAAGCATTACCATTTGTAAGTAAAGTGGATTTTGCTGATAAATCACTGAATACGACTGCTAAGACTGTGACTGTGTCCAAATCAAAAGTAGAATCCAAAATAAATAGTAGTCGTGTTAATTTTGCATATGGAACTTCTGAAAACCAAATTAAATTGCTTAATGGTCAAGTTTTGCACCAACAAAACTATACAGGTTCAGGTTTAATTATTGCTGTTATGGACGCAGGTTTTCCAGGGGTCAACACGGCACAACCATTTCAACGCTTAAGAGAAAATAATAAAATTTTAGGGGGTTATGATTTTGTTCAGCGCAGTACTAATTTTTATTCAGGTAATAACCACGGAACTTATGTGTTGTCCAGTATGGGGGGGTATAAAGAAAATGCTCTTATAGGTACAGCTCCAGATGCTTCTTACTATTTGTTCATTACCGAAGATACAGCTGTAGAAAATCCCGTTGAACAGTCATATTGGGTAGAAGCGGCAGAAAAAGCAGATAGTTTGGGTGTGGATATCATCAATACTTCTTTAGGGTATTTAGGAGATCACACCAATCCAAGATACAATCATACTTACGAAGACATGACGGGTGACGCAACATTTATTTCTAAAGGAGCTAATATTGCTTTTTCAAGAGGAATGATTGTTGTCGCTTCCGCAGGAAATGACGGAACCGAAGCTGAACCCCATATCGGTTCTCCAGCAGATGCTTTTTCAGTGCTTGCTGTAGGAGCAGTGACCGCTTCAGGGACAAAGGCAGGTTTTAGTTCGATAGGGCCTTCTTTTGACGGCAGGGTCAAACCCGAGGTAATGGCACAGGGACAATCAACTGTTTTGTCTGATGAAAATGGAAATATCATCGCTGCCAGCGGTACTTCTTTTTCAGGACCAATTATGGCAGGAATGGTAGCTTGTTTATGGCAAGCTTTTCCTAGCAAATCCAATCAAGAAATTAAGGAAATGATCATAAATTCGGCCGATAAATTCAGTACTCCTAGCCCCCAGTATGGTTACGGAATCCCTAATTTTAGTCTGGCATTAGGATTACAATTTCCAGAATTTGAGGAAGATGTCATGAGCGCAATTCATTTGCATCCTAATCCTACCGCCAGTCTCGTTAAGGTTACTTTTCCTCAATCTGTGCAAGGAGTAAATGTTGTTTTTTATTCAGCTACAGGCAATAAGGTGTTAGATCAAAAAAATGTAGTTTCGGATGCGCCGATCTCTTTAGAATCACTATCTAGCGGCACTTATATTTATAAATTAGAATGTAACAGGGCAACCAAAACCGGAAAAATTATTAAACTATAAATAATTTTTTTGATGAATAAAATTACCCAACTCTTTAATATTCAATATCCAATAATTCAGGCAGGTATGGTTTGGGTAAGTGGTTACAAACTGGCTAGCGCAGTGAGTAATGCCGGTGGTTTAGGGCTAATTGGAGCTGGTTCTATGTATCCCGAAGTTTTACGAGAACACATTCAAAAATGCAAAAAAGCGACTTCAAAATCCTTTGGAGTGAACATTCCGTTACTGTATCCTAATATTGATGAAATCATAAAAATTGTGATTGAGGAAGGAGTGAAAATTGTATTCACTTCAGCTGGTAATCCTAAAACTTGGACGCCAATATTAAAAGAAAATGGAATAACCGTGGTGCATGTTGTAAGCAGTGCCTTATTTGCTATAAAAGCGCAAGCAGCAGGTGTTGACGCTGTAGTTGCTGAAGGTTTTGAGGCAGGAGGACACAATGGTAGGGAGGAAAGTACTACCTTTACGTTAATTCCAATGGTCAAAGAACAAATTGAAATTCCGTTAATAGCGGCGGGCGGAATTGCAACTGGACAAGGAATGTTAGCCGCAATAGCATTGGGGGCCGATGGAGTTCAGGTGGGAAGTCGCTTTGCAGCTTCGCACGAGTCCTCGGCACATGATAATTTTAAAAGCTTAATTGTTTCTGTAAAAGAGGGAGGTACCCAATTGACTTTGAAGGAAATTACTCCTGTGCGATTGATTAAAAATAAGTTCTATCAAGATGTGCAAGAATTGTATAAAAAATGTCCTTCGCAAGAGGAATTGAAAACATTATTAGGAAGAGCTAGAGCCAAAAAAGGAATGTTTGAAGGTGATTTAGAGCAAGGAGAACTTGAAATAGGCCAAGTAGCGGGAATTATCCATGAGATAAAATCGGCGGCAGAGATTGTAGCTGAAATGGTTCAAGAATATGAAAAAACAAGAATAGCAATACACAATAACCCCATACAATAATGATTAAAAAGAGCTCAATTAAGTTAAGTTTTCTATTGTTGTTTTTAAGTTTTGGTATACAAGGATTGTATAGTCAGTCTTATAAATTTACCACCTCAGGTGTGAGTGTTTTAGAAAAAAACGAGAAAGGGAAGTGGGGGCAATGGTCCGATTTAGAACTGGTTAATTTGGTGGTTAATTTGGACACCAATAAAAACCGAATTGTTGTTTATTCTCGGATTATTCAAGTGTATGATATTGTGAATTATGTTCCAACCGAAGAAAACGAAAATGATATTGTTTATTCTTTTGTATGCAAAAATATAGACGGTGAAGATTGTACCCTCTCTATAATCACCAGAAAAAAACAAGGCAATCGAAAACAGCTGTACATCAACTTTGGTGACAGAATTATACTTTATAATATTTTTAATGCCTAAGCGTAAATCACAGTTTGAAAATAATTCTAAAACAAGAAGCTTTGAGGTGTTTTTTACTTAGCAGTTATTTTTTCACTTCAATTTCTTATACGTTTTAAGGTGATATTTTACTTGAATCTTGGTTTTCTTTTGATTACCCCTTTGTAGCAATAATTATTCTATATCCTTAATAAACTCATCATATTCTAAATAAAACAACTCTAAAGCATTCATTTTTTCGAAAAAGAAATCAAAAATAGTGTCCCAATGATTGCGGTTGCTGAAACCTACTCCTAATTTTTCAACCCAAATACGGCTGATAGTTTTTCCGCTTTCTAAAACGAATTCTTTTTCGAAAACTAAATCTTTGATGAATTCCTCTTCGAGAATATTTTTTAAAGCTTCTAATTTTTCAAAGTATGCAGTACGTTTTTCTGCACTACGGTGCTCAATATCAATCAGTACTTGTGCTTTTTTATTGTCTACAAAAAATTTAAAAGAAAAATCTTTGATTTTGGTATCGTATAAAATCCATTTTCTAGGATATTTTTCGGCAAAATTCACCCAAAATTCTCTTTTTATGCGTTGTGACTCTTCTTTGCTGTACATCTATTTGTGTGTTTTGATTGTAGAAAATTTGCGAACCGTTGTTTTCTAGACTATATTTATAGTTGCTACGGACTGCAAAAATAAGATTTGATTATGGATTTCCGTTATTTTTTAGAAATTGTTCCTCATATTATTAAAGCTGATTTGCCAGCTAGTATTGCGCATGCAAAAATGGCACCTATGGAGCGTATGGAACAGTTGCAATATATTGATTTGGATAAAAAGGAAATCAAGACAGCAGCAGTCATGATGTTATTGTATCCTAAAGCCAGCTTGACTCATTTAGTATTGATAGTTCGTAATTTGTATGAAGGTGTTCACTCTGGGCAAATAGCCTTTCCTGGTGGAAAATTTGAGTTAGATGATGTTGATTTTGCGCATACGGCTTTGCGAGAAACTCATGAAGAAGTAGGTGTGCCTCCTGATTATGTTGAAATCAAAAAGGATTTTTCACCTATTTATATTCCGCCGAGTAATTTTTTGGTGTATCCGTTTTTAGGGATAAGCCAAAATGAAATTCAATTTGTACCCGACCCATCAGAAGTGGATCGAGTGATTGAGTTGCCACTTTCGGTTTTTTTGAGTGACGAAATTATTGTAAAAGTTCGAATGACCACTTCTTATGCCCACGAAATCGAAGTACCCGCCTTTGAGATTGAAGGACAAATGGTGTGGGGAGCCACAGCCATGATTTTGAGCGAATTGAAAGAAGTATTGAAATCGGTGATTCGCTGATATATTGATAAATTACCACTCAACATTGAGAACAGAATACTAAAATTAAAAATCACTACATTCGTAAACCAAAAACAAAACAAACGACTACTTATGGGATTGTTGAAACGAAATCCTTTTGGACACATTCTGATTATAAAGAAATGGCTCATCCGAATTTTTGGAGCATTGACTCACAGACGCTATCGTGGGTTCAATGAATTGCAAATTGAAGGATCAGAAATCATCAAAAATCTACCCGATACCAATGTACTTTTTATATCCAATCATCAAACTTATTTTGCTGATGTGGTGGCCATGTTTCATGTGTTTAATGCCAGTTTAAGTGGTCGTACCGATAGTATCAAGAATGTAGGCTACCTTTGGCAACCCAAACTCAATATCTATTATGTTGCCGCCAAAGAAACGATGAAAGCAGGATTATTGCCAAGAATAATGGCGTATGCAGGTGCCATTACTGTCGAACGTACTTGGCGTGCCAAAGGCGTAGATGTAACAGAGAAAAAAGAAGTTAACCCTAGTGATACCGAGAATATCAAAATAGCACTAAAAGATGGCTGGGTCATTACTTTTCCACAAGGAACAACCAAGTCTTTTAAGCCAGTTCGAAAAGGAACCGCACATATCATCAAAGAGCACAAACCTATTGTAGTACCAATAGTTATTGATGGATTCAGACGTTCTTTTGATAAAAAAGGACTAAGAGTGAAGAAGAAAGGTATTTTACAGTCATTTATCATTAAGGAGCCGCTTCATATTGATTATGAAAATGAAACTATTGATGAAATAGTCGAAAAAGTAGAATATGCCATTGAACAACATCCTTCATTTTTGAATGTGATTTCGGTCGAAGAACTTGAAGAACAAGAACGATTAAATAAGTTGAGAGAATGGGAGGTTTAGTGCTAGTTTGTTTATTGTTTAAAAGTTTAACTGGTTAATTACTTAATCGTTTAGTTGATTGAAACAATTATATCCCCTTAAATTCTTAACCGATTAATCCTTAACCTAATTATTCATGAATATCCCAAATACAACTTTAGCTCGTGTAATTATCATTGGAGGTGGTTTTGCAGGAATCGCTTTGGCCAAACAACTAAAAAAACAAGCAGTACAAGTAGTACTTATTGATAAGAATAACTATCATACTTTTCAGCCGTTGTTGTACCAAGTAGCCACTGGTGGACTCGAAGATGGTTCTATTGCCTATCCTTTACGAAAAGTGATTCAGGAATATGATAATTTTTATTTTAGACTGACCAATGTTCAAGAAATCGACACCAAAAATCAAAAGATTATTACCGAGATAGGGGAGTTGACTTATGATTATTTAGTCATGGCAACGGGCGCTAAAACCAATTATTTTGGCAACAAAGAAATCGAACGCAATAGTATGGCGATGAAAAACATCCCACAAGCATTGAATATTCGTTCTTTGATTTTGGAAAATTTTGAACAAGCTGTTTTAACAAGTGATGCGGCGGAGAGAAATAGTCTCATCAATTTTGTATTGGTAGGAGGTGGGCCAACAGGAGTAGAATTGGCTGGTGCTTTGGCGGAAATGAAAAAAGCCATCCTCCAAAAAGATTATCCCGATTTGGATATTACCAAAATGCAAATCAATCTGATTCAAAGTGGGGATCGGATTTTGAATACCATGAGTGAAAAATCATCAGATGCGGCAGAGAAATTTCTAGAAAGTCTAGGCGTTACCATTTGGAAAAACGTACGTGTTAAAAACTATGACGGACGAACCGTCACAACGAATACCGATTTGAGCTTTGAAACGGCAACAGTCATTTGGACCGCAGGTGTACAAGGAGCTTTAGTTCAGGGTTTGCCAGCTGATTCTTTGATCGAAAAAGCAGCACGAATTAGAGTGAATGAATATAGTCAAATCAAAGGTTACAAAAATCTATTTGCCATTGGTGATGTGGCCTGCATGGAAACAGAGGATTTTCCGCAAGGGCACCCCATGATGGCACAACCCGCTTTGCAACAGGGAGAAGCTTTGGGAGAAAATCTTATTCGATTAATAGCTAACAAATCAATGGAAGCTTTTGAATACAATGACAAAGGTTCAATGGCAACAATAGGAAGAAATAAAGCCGTAGTTGATTTGCCGAAGTTTCATTTTGATGGTGTTTTTGCTTGGTTTGTCTGGATGTTTGTGCACCTTTTTTCATTGATTGGATTCAAAAATAAGGCCGTTGTTTTCTTGAGTTGGGTGTACAACTACATTCGTTTTGACCGTGAAAGCCGTTTAATTATTCGACCATTCAAAAAGAAAAGTTTTGTAACTTTTACGAGTGATGAGCTATAGTGTTCCGCGTTCAGTTTTGTAGTATTCAGTCTCAGTTTATAATGATAAAACATAGGGCCTTAGTTTCTTAGAGGCTCAGTGGCTCCTCATCAGAATAATTAATCAACAAATTCAAGAACTTACTATAGCTGTTCATTCCTTCTTTCTGCTGGTTAATTTTTAAGAATTGATCGTAAAACGCATGGAAAGCTGTTTCGATTGGACTTTCATATTTATTCCAAAAATCTTCACTTTCTTGATAGTTTTTGAGAATTCCAGGATTGATGGTTTTTAGTAAATTTTTCGATGTTTTTTCATCTCGCATTTGCCAGTTTCCTAGACAATAGCGCAAAGCAAAACTATAGGCCGAATACTGAAAATAAAGATTCTCGTTTTTTATTGTGGCTAGAAATCCTATAAAATTACATTCACTTTCACTGGCATAGCCTATTTGGTGTGCCATTTCGTGTGCGGTTACAATCGGAAAATTATACATAGGCATTAAATCATTGACTTGGGCTTCATTAGTGAAAGGATTCAAATATCCACTAAATCCCATATAAGTTAATGGTAAACTGATTAAGGATTTTTTGGTGCTAAGGCAATTGTAGGAGAAAAAAGAATGTTGTTTTGAAAGGTTTTCATAACCGTTTAAATTCATTTGAAAAACCGAATCATGTGAATAAGGGAAAACTACTTTTAGACTGTCATTTTTGGTGATTTGGTGCTGAATGGCATTGGTTTTTATAATGAGTTTTTGGGTAAAAGCCAGTAAGTCGGCATCCGTATATTCACGTTGAATGTTCATTTTTTCGAACAAAGGTTCTCGGTAATAATTGAGACCCCATAATAAGTGGAATACAAAATAAAAAACAGATAGAAAACTCAAAACCGTCAATAGATTATTTTTCCAATGCAATTTCCAAGTTTTTCTTTGTTTCCAAAACCATTTAAGTATGAAAAAGATCAATATTCCGTACAGACAATCTCCTATTGAAAACGGGAAGTAACCAAAAGTAATTCGAGAGATTTTTGAAATGTTTTTATACAGTCCATTACTGTAATAGCGTTCTATCCATTCTGGGAAAAAAGAAAGTAGTTTCAGTAAAAGAATTTGTATCAATAGAAATATAGGAAGAATGGATTTTAGTTTCACTTCATTATTTTTTATTAAGTAAATATAATGACAAATAAAATGGTAACGAAAACAAACTTTGTAACTTTGGGCATTGCTATAAAAAAGAGAAAATTTATATGAGTAAAGAAATAAGAAACCTAGAACCACAGGCTTTGTGGAATAAATTTGCTGATTTGAATGCGGTGCCACGTCCTTCCAAAAAAGAAGATCGAGTGATTGCTTTTATGAAAGATTTTGGAAACAAACTTGGTTTAGAAACTTTTGAGGATGAAATCAGAAATGTGATTATCCGTAAGCCCGCCACGCCAGGAATGGAAAATCGTAAGACAGTTGTTTTACAAGGGCATTTGGATATGGTACACCAAAAGAATAACGATACGGTTTTTGATTTTGACAACCAAGGAATCGATATGTATGTGGATGGGGACTGGGTACGTGCCAAAGGGACAACTCTTGGAGCTGATAATGGGCTTGGAGTTGCGGCCATTATGGCAATTTTGGAAAGTACTGATATTGCACATCCTGCCATTGAAGCTTTGTTTACCATTGACGAAGAAACAGGGATGACAGGGGCTTTTGAGTTAAAAGCTGGGGTTTTGCAAGGCGAAATTTTACTGAATTTAGACACTGAGGAAGATGATGAAATCGGAATTGGTTGTGCGGGTGGAATCGATGTTACTGCAGTAGCGGAATATGACGAAGAACCAACTCCAGAAGGTTCTGTAGGCTATACGATTACAGTTAAAGGTTTAAAAGGTGGTCATTCAGGAATGGATATTCACCGTGGTTTGGGGAATGCCAACAAAATTATGAACCGTATTTTATTTGACGCTTTTGATGATTTTGGGCTACAGATTTCTACTATAAAAGGTGGTAGCTTGCGCAATGCAATTCCGAGAGAGAGCGTGGCGGAGGTGATTATTGCTGCTGTTTATGACGAGGCTTTTGTGTTTGACATGCAACAGGTTGTGAATGAGGTGAAAAACGAGTTGAAAACCACGGAGCCAAACTTAGAAGTGGTTTTTGAAAAAATGAAGAAAACACCAAAAACTGTGATGCCATCCATGGCGCAACATTATTTTGTGCGTTCAATGTATGCAGCGCATAATGGGGTGTATAGAATGAGTGCCGATTTTGATAATTTGGTTGAAACTTCTAATAATATTGCAATTGTTGAAGTAGGAGCGGGTAAACTGGAAGTAAAGTGCTTAACACGTTCTTCGATAGAAACGGCTAAATTGGACTTGGCTACTGGAATCCAATCAGCTTTTGAGTTGATGGGTTGTGAGGTGGAAATGGGTGGTGCTTATCCAGGTTGGACCCCTAATCCAGAGTCGGAAATATTGAAGGTTTTGTTGCCTATTTATGAAAAACAAAACAATGAAAAGCCTAGGGTTGCAGCTTGTCACGCTGGATTAGAATGTGGAATCTTAGGAATCAATTATCCTGATATGGACATGATTTCCTTTGGTCCAACCATCCTTGGAGCTCATAGTCCAGATGAAAGAGCAAGTATCACGTCTTCTCAGAAATTCTGGAAATTCTTGGTGGAGGTTTTGGGGAATATTCCTTTGAAATAGTGTTCAGTGTTCAGTATAAAAAAAGTGTTCAGTTACTTTTGTAGCTGAACACTTTTTCCTGAATACCGAACACTTATTACTAGTCTCTTTTAGGACTGTTCTTTTTTTCTCTTTTTCTTCCTTCTTCTCTTTTGCTGTTTTCAACGGTTCTTTTTTTGCCGTTTTTTTAGCGTCTTGACTTTTTGCCATGGTTTGTTTATTTAGTTAGGAACCTATGGTTCTTAGCGAAGGTAGGTAATGTATTGATTGAAAATACATTTTGTTAAAAATAAATAGCGTAATATTCTTTATTTAACTTTTTTAAGGATTTTATACTCTTCATAACAACCACTAATGGCATCCATTATTTGAAGGTCGTTCGCTGTTTGTATAAACGATTCGGAGTAGTTGCAACGTTGCAGAATGTCTGGGATGTCTTTTTTGTCAATACCTAAAAGTACAGCTAGAGTTTCTCTATCAAATTTAGAAGCTAATAAATTACGGACAGTATCGTCCTTTTTCATGTCTTTCAGCTTCCGGAATTCTTTGGCTTTATTGCTAAAGGTGTTGTATAGCATGTCGGCTGGATTAAAAATCGAACCTAATATTTTATTGAAGGCGTTGGGTGCATATTCGCCTGTTTCATAACCGCTGGTTAATCCAGAGATGCTGTAGCGATGGTTTTCCTTGAGCGGGATAGTTTTAGAATCTACTTCCAAATAACCTGTTAGATTAAAGGGTTTGATGACTACTTCTTCAAGTGCGATGGCTCTTTCAGTCAAGAATATTTTAGCCACTTTATTCTTTAACCAGTCATTGGTTACCTTTACACGTAATGACTGAAATCCTAAAAGCGATATGTGTAAGGTGTCATTTGGATGTACGTCAATTTCAAAATAACCTTTGTTGTCTGTTTGGGCGCCTCTGACTTTATTGATATTGATGACGTTGGCATCGTTTAAGGGAAGTTTGGTATTGTCGTTATAGATATAACCAGTAACTTTTTGGGAAATGTGAAGCTCCTGAGCTTGGGTGGCCAAGGATAGGGTTAAAAAAAAGAAAACTACAAAATATTTCATAAACTGTTTTAAGACTTTAAAAGTAATAAAACAGCTTTAAATATTTTGTAGTTTCATTGTATAATTACAAGAAAATTAACAGAACAGATTGTTAGTCTCTTCTTGGTCTTCTTGGTCTTGGTGAGTCACCATAGCTTTCAGAACGTCTTGGGGCTCTGTCTGAAGAACCTTCTGCTCTTGGAGCTCTTTCAGTGAATCCGCCTTCACGTCTTCCACCGCTTCTTCCGCCAAAACCACCTTCTCTTGGAGCTGAATTTCTATCTCCTCTAAAGCCTCCTGAACCTTCACGTCTTGGAGCAAAAGAACCTTCACGTCTTCCACCGCCTCCACCAAAGCTTCTTCCGCCTGAGTTTCTTCCGTTGTGGTCACGTCTTCCGCCACCATCATTTTTAGAAATTTCAACATTGATACGACGTCCTTCTAGTTGTACGTTGTTCAATACTTCCATTACTTTATCTGTATGTTCTGGATCAGTGTTAAAGAAAGAGAATCCTTCTTTTACATCTACCTTGAATACATCATCACGACCTAAGTCTAAAGTTTCTTTCAAGTAATCTTTCAATGACATCCAATCAAAGTTGTCTCTTGAACCTATGTTTACAAAATAACGAGTTGCTCCGCCATTTGCATTTCCACCTTCTCTTGGAGCGCTATCTCTTTCACGTCTGTCTCCAGATTGAGAAGAAATATCTCTGTTTTTCTTATAGTAGTTGATGAAACGGTTAAATTCAACCGATACCATTTTCTTAATCAATTCTTCTTTAGATAAATCTTCGAGAACATTGTTAATAGCGGGTAAGTAGTTGTCAATTTCGTGATCAACCTCAGTATCTTTTATTTTGTTTGCTAAGTGTAATAATTGGATTTCGCAAATTTCAATACCAGAAGGAATTGTTTTTTCTTCAAACTTTTGTTTGATGATTCTTTCGATAGAGGATATTTTACGTAATTCTGATTTTGTTACAATCACGATAGAAGTTCCTAATCTACCTGCACGACCAGTTCTTCCTGAACGGTGGTTGTAGGTTTCAATTTCGTCAGGTAATTGGTAGTTTACTACGTGCGTAATATTATCAACATCAATTCCACGAGCGGCAACATCAGTCGCAACAAGCATTTGGATTTGTCTTCCACGGAAAGATTTCATTACGCCGTCACGTTGTGCTTGCGATAAATCTCCGTGTAAAGCAGCAGCGCTATAACCGTCTTCGATTAATTTTTCAGCAACAGCTTGTGTATCACGTTTTGTTCTACAAAACACTACTGAGAAAATGTCTGGGTTAGCATCAGCTAAACGTTTCAAAGCTTCGTAACGATCACGTGCATTTACAAGGTAAAATTCGTGAGAAACTGTAGCAGAACCTGAGTTTTTAGTTCCTACAGTAACTTCTGCCGGGTTGCTCATGAATTGTTTTCCAATTCTAGCTACCTCTGCTGGCATCGTTGCAGAAAACAACCAAGTGTTTTTGTCGTCTGGGGTTGTTGAAAGGATGTTTACGATATCTTCATAGAATCCCATATTCAACATTTCGTCTGCTTCGTCAAGAATACAATAGTTAATTTGAGTAATGTTTACCAATCCTCTGTTAATCATATCCTGCATTCTTCCTGGAGTAGCCACAATAATTTGTGCTCCTCTTTTAATTTCTCTGGCTTGTTCTGTAATACTAGCTCCTCCGTAAACTGCTACCACATTAATACCTTTTTCGTATTTAGAGTAGTTTTTAAGTTCGTTGGTAATCTGTAAACACAATTCGCGTGTTGGAGATAAAATCAACGCCTGCGTATTTCTGTTGTCGGCATCAATTTTCTGAATAACTGGAAAACCAAAAGCTGCCGTTTTCCCTGTCCCAGTCTGAGCCAACGCAACTAAATCTGTATCTTTTTCCAATAATAGGGGAATCGCTTTCTCCTGTACTTCTGACGGATTCTCAAATCCTAGATCTAAAATCGCCTTCAGTAACGATTCACTCAATCCTAATTGTTCAAATTTATTCATATGTAATTTTAAATAGGGTGCAAAAGTACTGTTAAAAATCCATATAAACTAATAGAGTCCTAAGTTTTAATGATTTATTGGTATTTGATAATCAGAAAGTTATGTTTTTTTAAAGGCGATTTACTAATGGATTTGATATTTTGAAGCACTAAAATAGTCGTATGTGTAAAAATATTTTGGCAAAATGTTGTGTTTGAATCAATTATTTTATGCTGTTTAAAAAAGTAATAAGTTGCCTAGTTGCAATTCCGCGATGGCTTATTTGATTTTTATCAGCAGCCGACATTTGAGCAAATGTTTCCTGAAAATGGTCCGGTTGAAAGATAGGATCATAGCCAAAACCTTCAGTTCCGCTTTTATCAGCAGTAATTATACCCTTAGCAATTCCGGTAAAAAGTTCTTGCTTGCCTTTTAAATTTAGGGCAATTACGGTTTTGAATTGAGCTGTTCTGTTTTTTTCTCCCTCTAGCGCTTTCAATAATTTTTCCATATTGGCATTTGCATCCGATGGTTCACCTGCATAACGAGCAGAGTAAACTCCTGGTGACCCATTGAGTGCAGCTACTTCCAGTCCTGTGTCATCAGCAAAACAATTATAACCGTATTTTTCGGTAACATGATTCGCTTTAAGGATGGCGTTGCCTTCAATGGTGTCTGCTGTCTCTGGAATTTCTTCATGACAACCAATATCGGTTAAACTTAAAATCTGAATAGTTGAAGGGAGTAATTGTTGAATTTCTCTGATTTTATTTTTATTGTTAGAAGCAAAAACAAGTTCCATGAGCTAAATTTATTGATAATACGAGTCAAAGGTACATGATTTTTTAAAAAATCTTCATTGATGAATTAGGATGGATTTTATCATTATGATGATTTTTCTATGATTGTAGTCTTGTTTTATGTTAAACAATGGTTAATGTGTTGTATTTTAGTTGTTTATGATTTTATTCGTTGTATATTTGATATGTGGTTTTGCTTAATCATTTGTTTATATCAAGCTTTTACATGAGATTGATGACTCAATGTTCAACTATAAGATGGAATATTTTGGAAGTATAAGTTGAAGATGATAAACCAAAACCTACAAGAGGGGAGAGTGTAAAAGCTCTCCTTTTTTTTGTATCTATTTGTGAGTCAGTTGTTATTGTTTTTTCTGCTTTATTTTTTTTGGTTTGATTGATTTTTTTTTATAACGGAACCAACTTGGTTTTTGTATATTTCAACATTCTAAAAACAAAAAAATGCAATTATTTAGCCCCACGACTAATTGTAATACATTCCTACTGTTTATTGTGATGATGTTTTGTACAACTTCTCATGCACAATATGTATTCGATAATGAGTCAATCTCAGAAAAAATTTCTTTACAAGCCTATGCTTCTGTTGTAGATGTTGGTCAGCAATTATTGGATATTGATTATGTCCAAAAAAACTACAGTTTATTAAAACCTATTGCATTAAAATTTAAATCGGATGATTTAGGATTTACCGATAACTATTGGTGGGGAAAAGTTTCGTTACAAAATGCTACCGATATAAAATTACAGTATTACCTTGAAACGGCTCGTCCTATCACAGATAGGGTAGAATTGTATGTAGTGGATAAGCATTCAGGGCAGATTACAAAATCAATTAGTGGCGATAAAATGCCTTTTCATGAAAGAGCTTATAACAGTAGAAAAACGATTTTCAAGCTGAATTTAGAACCTAATTCAAATCAAGATTTGTTTTTACATTTGAAAAGTGATGGAGAAGTGCTGAAGATGCCTTTATTGTTAAGTTCAGCAGATAGTTTTAATGATTCGATATCTTTTGAACAGTTTATTTTCGGAATTTTTTATGGCATATTAACTATTGCGGCCATTATTTATTTCTTTTTCTTCTTTGCGCTCAAGGAAAGTACTTTTTTGTATTATAGTATATATGTTTTTTGCGTAGGGATGATGCAATTGTCCTTGGATGGCTATTTTTACAAATATATAGATCCTAGTGGTGGTTGGATTACCCAGCATTCGGTTTTAACTTTCTCTCTGATTACAGGTGTTCTTTTAGGAAAATATAGTGAAGTTTTTTTGAAAATTAATCAATACAACAAGTTGATTCCAATGCTGTTTCATATAGTCTATTTTTTAACAGTATTGCTTATTGGTATTGTTCTTTTTGTGCCTGTTGCCTTGCCTTACTGCTATCCAATTGCGAATCTTTTAGGTTTATTAATTCTTTCTTTAATTATTAGTTCGATAGTATTCTTGATTCGTAAAAAAATTAAGGTAGATACATTCTTTGTCACAGGAATTTTGTTTTTGATACTAGGATTTGGAGTGTTTATCTTGAATAATTTTGGATTGTTGCCCAATACTTTTTTAGTTCAAAATAGTTCTAAATTTGGAACAGGGTTAGAGATTATTTTTCTATCATTATCGATGGCTAATTTAATTCGAGATCTTAAAAATGAAAAAAATATACTAAATCGTTTGGCCTTAGTTCGTTCTGAGGAAATGAACGATTTGAAAACCTATTTCTTGTCCAATATTAGTCATGAATTAAGAACACCTCTTAATGCAATTATGAATTTAATTGATTCGGTTTCCAGTGAAGTGGAAGATGAAAAAATCAAGAAGAATTGCCAAGTGATTAAATATTCTTCCCATAGTTTATTGAGTTCTGTGAATGATATTTTGGATTTTTCTAAAATTGAAAAAAAGGAGCTAATGTTGGATAAAGTCCCTTTTAATCCTTTGTTGGTGATAGAACAAGTGAAAAATAATGCCGAAATAAGAGCTCAAGACAAAGGATTGGAATTTGTATATGTCAAGCGAGGAGCGTTTCCTGATTTAATTTCTGGTGATGAAATGCGTTTGGTTCAGGTGATTAACAATGTTGTAAGTAATGCGATTAAATTCACATCGGAAGGATTTGTGAAATTTGAAATTGATTCAATTCTAAAAAGTGATACTGTAGCAACTATGATTCTTACGGTTTCGGACTCGGGTGTTGGGATTTCTAAAGATAAAATGTCTAGTATCTTTGATTCCTTCAGTCAGCATAATATTGACAATAAAAGAAAATTTGGAGGTCTTGGTTTGGGGTTGTATATAGTGAAAACCTTGGTAGATATGCAAGGGGGAACTATTTCGATGAACAGTTATATTAAAAAAGGCACCAGTTGCGTAATCACACTTGATTTTGAAATAATTGCCCAACCCAAAGTTGAAGTTGTGGCGCCATTGCCTGAAGTTTATGATTTAGACGGTAAAACCATTTTGGTGGTAGAAGATAATTCTGTGAACCAAATGGTAATCAAAATGATTTTGAAAAAATGGAAGAATACGCAGGTTGTATTTGCTAATAATGGTCAGGAAGGTGTAGACGCTTTCAAAAATCATCGAATTGATATTGTTTTAATGGATTTGCAAATGCCTGTAATGGATGGCTATGAGGCAACCATTGCAATCCGAAATGGAGAAGCAGGAACAGAAAATGCCAATGTGCCTATCATTGCTGTAACTGCTGATGTAATGGAAACGACTAAACAACGAGTTTTTGAAATAGGAATGAATGACTATTTGACTAAACCAGTGAAAAAAGAAACTTTATATCAAGCAGTTCAAAAATGTTTTAATTCAGTTTTAGTCGAACATACACATGCTTGATTCCTTTTTTCTCGGATTCGCGCTCGTCAATTTCAAGTATATCGTTTAATGATTTTAGCAAAGGCGTCAGTTTAGAAAAACCATAATTTCGTGGATCGAATTCTGGTTTATTCTTTAAGACAAGGTTACCGATGTCACCAAGAAACGCCCATCCGTCATCATCACTAAGATCGTCAATTGTGGATTCAATCAATTCGACTGTGGCCTCGTCTATTTTGTTAAGAGGCTTTCGTCCAGGTTTCTCGATAGTTTTTGAGCTTGGTTTTTCAACGGTTTTCTTAGTATCAAATGTATGTTTGGGTAATTTTTTCTTGATGGCTCCATCCAAAACTTCTATAAAAACGAACCTGTCACAAGCACTAATAAAAGGTTTAGGTGTTTTCTGTTCTCCAATTCCAATGACTTTCATACCTGATTCACGTAGTCTGATTGCCAGACGCGTAAAATCACTATCGCTAGATACGATACAGAAACCATCTAGTTTACCAGTATACAACAAGTCCATAGCATCAATAATCAAAGCCGAATCTGATGAATTTTTACCGGTGGTATAGCTATACTGCTGGATTGGAGTAATGGCATGTTCCAATAAAACGGCCTTCCAGCCTGAAGCATTAGGTTTTGTCCAATCGGCATAAATACGTTTGGTGGTCGGTGTACCATATTTGGTAATCTCCTCCATCATTCCTTTGACGTTGCTGTAAGGAACATTATCGGCATCAATAAGTACGGCTAGTTTTAATTCAGGGACAATTTGTGACATAGTATTGGGTGTAGAATGTTGCCCAAAGATACAGGAATATTTTTAATGCTTGTGTAAAGTTTTTGGTAGGATAGAAAAACCACTCCAGTCAAGCTAGAAGAACGTATTGCCAAGATAAAAGAAGTGCAACGAGGATGGTTAAACTATTTTCGGGGTACAAGTATCATGGGTAAATTACGGGCTATAGACGGCTGGCTTAGAAACCGACTTCGATATTGTATTTGGTCCGCCGCGGCGGAGAAGAAGCCTGAGAGAAAGAGAAAGAATCTCATACGATTGGGTGTTGACCAAGACCACGCCTATGCATTTAGTCGCACTCGCAAAGGCGGTTGGGCAATTGCGCAGAGTCCTATTTTAGGTTCAACTATCACTTTGAAGCGCCTAAGACAAAAAGGCTATCAATCCTTGACAGATGTTTATATCGAACTAAATCATCATTTGGAGTTTATCCCGAAATAATTTCGGGAAACCGCCGAGTCTAGCCTGTCCCGATTCGAGGGATGACCCGCTTGGCCTGTCCTGAGCGAAGCCGAAGGCCTCGGTGGTGTGAGAGGCGCACTCCGTTAGTTTCTAGCGGAGCCGTCTACTCATATCTTTGTGAGCTGGCTTTCCTTTCAATGCGTCCATTCATCTAGTTTAAAGTCGTTTACTTTTGAGTCGTTAGTAAATTCTATGTAAAGTGTCTTTCCTTTAACAGGGTCAATATTCCATCCATAATCTACCATAATCTCATAGCCGATTGTGTTTGATTTTATATTTGCATAATTTTGAGGTTTCCCTAAAAGTTCAACGACTTCTTTATAAGTCATACCTTTTCGCAGATGATTTGCTATTAAATCCGAAATCATACTTTCTCTATTTGCATACATAATGTCGTCCATATCATTCCAAGTATTCTTGTCAAATTTGTTCTGTTCAACTCCACAAGAAGCAAAAAATAGAGAGAATATAAATGTCAATATTATTAATCCTTTTTTCACGTATTTTTGGTTTCTTTTATATTCATTCACACACTTTCTTTTTCATTATGTGCATTTTAAATTAAAGTTCACAAATCCGTAAGTTATTGAAAATATAATCAAAATGCTTAACGCTAATAGAACAATTTTTGTCTTTTGATTAGTTGTCTTCCAAATTGAAATTGTCAATATAGTTTGAATTCCGAGAGCTATAATTTCCATTAAAAGCAAAACAGGTCCACAAACCCAATTCGACTTCTGTTGGTCGAGTGTATAAGTCAAAATAGTCAAGACCAATAATATAATTGTTAGCCCTGATACAAATATTTCAATTTTTCTATTTCTGTTTAGTATCATCATTTTAAGCTTGCTCACAACGTCAGTCTGTGAAAAAACTAACATTTATTTCCATCAAATATAAGTAAATAATTTTATTGTTAGCAAGAAAAGTTGTATGTTTAAATATGCAACATATCACAGGAATTCCTCGTAACCAAATGGTGTTTTCTAGTTTCGAAGACACTATTTTACCCAATAATCCCGTTCGTTTTGTAGATGCTTTTGTGGAGGCATTAGATATGGAATCTTTGGGTTTTACTGTTCAGACTCTCAAAGTCGAGGGTCGCCCCAGCTTTGATACTAAAATCTTCCTTAAAATCTATTTATATGGTTATTTGAACGGGCTTAGAAGTTCGCGAAAACTCGAAAAAGAATGTGTAAGAAACATCGAATTGCAATGGCTTTTATGTGGTCTGGTGCCAAATTACCACAGTATTTCTGATTTTAGAAAACAGAATCCATCAGGATTGCGAAAACTCTTCAAACTCTTTGTTTCCTTTCTTAAAGATACCGACTTAATAGCAGGCGAAATCATCGCTATTGATGGGACTAAAAGCAGAGCACACAACAGTAAGAAAGCTAATTTTAGCCAAAAGAAAATAGAAAGACATTTGGCTTATATCGAAGAAAAAACACAAGAATATTTAGCGCAATTAGACCAAAACGACTCGCAAGATAATGGGATTTCAATTACTAACATTCAAGAAAAAATAGAACGATTAAAGCAGAACAAAATAGGTTATGAGCTACTAGAAGAAAAACTAAAAGTTAGTGGAGAGCCTCAGATAAGTACCACCGATGAAGATGCTCGAGCCTTATTGGTTCAAGGCGTAGTGGTAGAAGTAAGCTACAACATACAAGCGGCGGTAGATAACAAACACAACTTGATTGTTGCCACTCATACTATCAATCGAAATGATCTCTACGCTTTGGGAGCTATTGCTGTTGAAGCAAAAGAAAATTTGGGAGTAAAAACCTTTACCGCTTTGGTTGACAAAGGCTATCATAATGGTAGAGAAATCACTCAATGTAAAAACCACAATATCACCACCATTGTCGCACATCCTACCCCAGGAAGAGCTAAAGATAGTGTTACCCAACCAGACTATTTAGTGGCTCAATTTCAGTACAATAAATTAGATGATACCTATACCTGTCCCCAAGGGAAAATCTTAAAAACCACGGGGAAATGGCATAAAAAAAGTGGTCGAACAGAGCAAAGTGGTTATCAATTCAAGAAATACCGAACATCAGCCTGCAAGGACTGTCCCGTAAAACACCTTTGTACCAGTAGAGCGGGAGGACGGGAAATAGATAGAAGTGAATATGCCGATGCCGTAGAAGAAAACAACCAACGTTATCAAGAAAACCCACAACTATACCGAACTAGGCAAGAAATAAACGAACACATTTTTGGGACAATCAAGAGACAATGGGGGTATAACCATACCAATTTAACAGGACTAGAAAAAGTAAATGGGGAGCATAGTCTAATTATGTTGGTCTATAACATCAAACGCACGATAAATATTCTTGGAGTTCCCGATTTGATTGATAAAATCAAGAACTGGAAGTCACCCTACAAGGCAAAAGTCTTGTTTTTACTAAAAACGGCTTATTTAAAGTTAAATACAGCCTTAAATTTTTATCAACTGAAATTTACAGCCTAAAAAAAAGAGCCTTCTTAAAAAGGCTTTATTGGGGTTGTAGTACTGTATAATTTATGGATTTTTGGAGAAAATAGAGGTTTTTTCACAGCCTGACGTTTAGTATATGAAAAGTAGGCGATTTCGAAGCATTAAACTTTCGGTTAAGCACGAACTCTGATACGAGCCAAAAACCTTTAATTTAGCACTGTTTCGCCTATTTTTTATATACATTGTTACCTGCTGGCTTTTCTATTCAGAATACTTTAAAAACAGAATATCAGATTTACAGCTATAAGTTTTTTGGTCAAGGCTCCAATAAAATTCCGTTTCCAAACTTGACATATCCATAGATAGATTTGTTAAGTGTTCAGTTATCTTTTCTCTTAAGAACACAACATTTCTTTTAAGTTTCCAACTGTTTGACATATCAGTTTCGTCAGTAAGAACTAAAAAGAATCTGTTAGAGGCATCAAACCTTGCTTCTCCTTGATTTTCATATAACCATTTCTTTAATTCCGTTGGGTTTGCTTCTGCTTCAGCAATTATTTCTTTTTTATGTTGTCTTAAAGTTGAAATAAAGTCCTTCGCTTCTTTTCTTTGGTCTTCTGATACTTTATTGAATAAATGCAGTTTTAGAGCTTTATCTTTAATATCTGTTGGTATGAATATTTTAAGTTTGCGACAAATACCTTTTAACATTGTCAGTTCATTTCCATAACCTATCGCTTTTAGCTTGTCTGCTAATAATTGCTCTGGAAAATAGGTGACTTTTAAATCGAAAGGTATATCATTAATGAAAAAATCAATCTTTTTTACTAAACCTACTGTTGGAAGAACTGTTGCGTGGTCTTTAAATAAGTCTTCAATTAAAATTGAAGTCCAATGATTATACCAAGAGTTTAACGTGTAACCCCTTAAGCTAGATAAAAGATTTCCTTCAATTTCTTCATTTATTGCATCATAGGATTGAATTTTCTTAACGTAATTGTTAACGATATTCTTTTCTAAACTATTACCAAATGAGCCTCCCCAATCAAAATGTTGCAATCGTGTGAGTTGGTCAACCAAATAATCTTGATTATCTACTCTTGAAGCCCTTTCTTCTTGATATTTTAAATTTATAAAATCGTTTATTTGAGCGTCCGTAATTTGATTTAAATTAAAAACATGCTCAAAATATTCTTTCGATTTTAACTGTGAAAGGTCTATTTTATGTATTCCAGCAAATTCTTCCATAGTGTCTTTTCTAGACATACTACGAAGCTTTAAAAATCTGATTCCTTTGTTGTCGTTTTCTATACTTGGGAAGTCGTTACTCCTAAAGCATTTATCTAGTTGGTTGAAGTTCAAGTTGGTCATTTAATATCCATTGTTGGTTTTCAGAGAATTTGAAATTCTCAATTAATATTTTAAGTAAGTCGACATCTCCGATTAATATTTTTTCAGAGAAAACTTTATTCATAGTTTTTAGAAAAATTTCATTTGTATCAAGACCATTACTATCATCTAGCCATTCTTCAATTTGTTCAATAAATAATTGTTTAATTTCTTTATCTGATTTACAAATAACGGCTTCAATAATAGAAGCTTTTTGAAAAGTAACAAGTACATCTCCTTTGATACTTGTCAATCTGTTGATTTGTCTTGGAGTAAATGATTTTTGAACAAGCCATTCATAATCGACTAATTCAAATCCATTTTTAATGCAAGCATTTGTAATAGCTTTCCATTCTTTTCCTGATAATGAATGATAAGTAAGTGAAAAGTACTTGTTTGGTTTAAGAACTCTACGAATTTCAGAAAAGGCTAAATTTATTTCCTCTTCAAATTTATGACAGTCTTTTCCTCTTTCTTTACTGTCAGAAATAACAATTTCGTTTTTGTAATCGGGTTCAAGTTTAAGCCAAGAATTCCATATTACACTTTGCTCAAAATATGGAACTGCATCTCCATAAGGTGGGTCTGTAAAAATATAATCAATTGATTCATTTTCTATTGATAAATTTTTAGCATCATTTTGAAGCGTTTGATAGTAATTATTATAATTTACAGGATTGAAATTAAACTCACCTTTGTTCCCAAATTGATTTAAATAATCTTCTTTTCCTTTAAGGATTTTTGAAAATCTATTTTCAAAATAATGAAGCACGTTATTTTCTAAATATGTTTCTCCAATATAAAATCCAGTCATCCAAGCTCCAGGTGCCATTGCTCCTCGGCTCTTAATTGGAGGTAATAATTTTGAGCAATTTGCTAAATTGGCTGTAAAAGCAACTTTGAATAAATCCTTTTCCTTTCCACTAGAATGTCTTTCTATTAAAGCCAATAATCTTGCGTGACAAGCAAGTGTTCTTTTTGTGAACAAGTCAGAAACTTTCATTCCCGATTTTGCAGAAATTCTTGAGTTCTGAATGAGTTTAGTTGTTGGATACCAATCAATTATTTCTTTGTTTTTTTCAAACTTCAAATATTCTTGTGATTCTTTTTCTGTAATCTCTATTTCTTGTGATTTATTTGAACCTAATATTTTGAACTTACATTTTATAGGATTATCATCTTTATCACGTAAAACTGTTATAAGTTCAACAGTTTGTCCATTGTATTTCCAGTTATACCATTCAAAATTATATGGCTCAAATTCGGATTTAATCAATTCCCATTGTTTTTTGAGAAGTTTTAAATCAATCTTCTTTTCGAGAAGTTGAATGTTAATGAAGTTGGCTACTGGATTTAAGTCGTTTGAAATTACGTTTCTATTTAAAATATAAGCTTCTGAACAAAATACACCATAACCAGAAAATGGGTCGAGTACAGTATCGCCTTCATTCGAATATTTTTCGATAAGTTCTTTCAAATCATTTGAGGGTTTTTTGCCCCAATATTTGTGCATTTCGTATCTGTCTCTCTTTTGTTTCAAACTTCTCTATTTTTTATTTTCAAAGATACTGTTTCTTTTTTGCAGTTCGTTTTTTCAGCTTGCAGGTAACGTTTTGCTGCTTTGAGATGGTGGGGGTTCGTAAATGCTAAACTTTCTAATTTTGTAGAGAGTGTTATTGCGAGACGATAATTCCACTAAATCCCCCCACTATATCAAAACAGCTGTTACAGGATGTTGTTATTTTTCGGTATTGTTGTTTTCGGAGTTTTCTTTGCCTTTTCCGCCTGGAAATAAGTCTTTAAGTATGATATATACCAATCCTAAAACTTGTATTGTAGTAGTAGTTAAAAGGGTCACTAATACTGTGTCGCTTAAATTATAATGGTTACAATTATTACCGACTAAAATCAGAATAACAGATACTAACCAAAATATTATAACAATAGTAAAAACCTTTGCTAAATTATCTCTTAAAATTGTGTTTCCACGGTATCTTTCTTCTTCGGGTGAAATGTCTTTGTTCCACGATTTCACATCAGAAACCGCTTCATCAATATCCGCATCTCTGAAGTTATCAGGAATCGTATCAGGTAATCTTGTTAAATCAATCACTTACGAAGCAGATTTTAGTTTTGGAGCATAGTGACTAATTATCAAATCGTCTGGAATTTCTGAATTACAATCTCTACAATAAACTTCTCTCCAAGGAGTATTTTCTGCGTGTGTCATAGCACTCAACTCTACACCATTATATTTTCCATATAGACCCCAAATCTTGTCTAAAAATTCAGCATCTTCGTTTATAATAACTTCTTCTTTATCGTTAGGTAGAGGTTTTTCAACTTCTATTGTGCCTTCGCTCTTTATTACTTTATATAAAGAAGGGAATACTGGACCATATTTCCAAGCTTGAGCTTTCTCAGTTGTTAATGGATTTTCTTTCCCTTTTAATGTGATATACCACGCGTAAGAAATGTAAACTAGTTTTATTAACTTCATTGAAGTTAACTTACCAAATTTGGCTTTTTCTTGTATGAAGTAGTTTGCTATTGTTGTTGGACTATAACTCATAATACTGTTATTATCTTGTTTTGATATATAAACAACTTTTGTTTTAGTTATTTCTTCTTTCCACAAAGTTACTAAAAATAAAGCAATTAGTAAAACTGCTATAATTAGGTATTCCATTTTTCTGTTGGGTTGTTTTTCAACGTACAGTTTTGGTACAATATCCTGTAACGTTTTGACGCTTGGCGAGGTTGCAAAACTTCGGAAAGAGTCGGTTTATAATTTATTTTAAATTTTATAGCGGACTTACAATTCCACTAAATTTTGCAATCTTGCCAAACGGCTGTTACCTGCTGTTTTTATTTTTAATCGCAATTTAAGAATATTTTCTTACTTTTGTTAAATATTCAAGAGAGGTACTCTAAATTAAACTAAAACCTACAAATGGAACTGAAGTTTAAAATTAAAGTATCCACAAAATTTATGAAGAAGTTAATTACACTAATTGCGGTTAGTGTGTACATATTAACTCGCTTGCACTTGTTGTAAGCTACTTGAAACGGTTAGTCCACGGACTGTAAAATTACTGGGAGGATACAGAAAGTTAGAATAATAGTGCACCAGCCGTAAAGTTAAGATGGTCTTAACCCTCTCTTGAATTATTTCAACTTTTTTTTAATTATTTTACATTATGAGTAACTTAGAGATTAAAAACAACTTAAACGAGGTCTTTCTAAAACTTATTCAAGAAACAAACCCTGATTTATTCAATAAGTATAGGCGAGACTTTTTAGACGTTATTTCAGAAATTAAACTCTCAGATACATCAGCTTTGGAAAGCCAAATAGATATTTTTAATCTTACTTGTGATGAGTATGTTAACAAAGGGTTTAACCAAGATGCTAAACAACTCCTGTTTGGAGATTTTGAAATGTTTTTAATAACCCTCTGCGAAGATTAAGTTGATTAGTCACTAATTCTACGTCACAGTTAGAATCTTTTAACCTCTCTTCTAAAAAAGCTATTTGGTTAGATACTATTTCTACCATTTTATTATTTGGTATCATGTTATTTTTTGTTTTACAACGTCCCTTTTTTCTGTTAAAATAGCAGGTAACGTCCTGACGCTTGGCGAGGTTGCAAATCTGCGGTATCACTCAATTGTCGGTTAATAATTATTTTAGCGAGGAACGAGCCTCATAGCGGAACGGTAATTCCACTAAATTTTGCAATCTTGCCAAACGGCTGTTACCTGCTGTTTTTATTCTTTTTCTGTTGCTAACTTACAAATATTTTTCGTACGTTTGGTTTCTAAATTTTAAATTATGCAAAACAGACTTATTGTAGATATTATAAATAAATATGTGATTGAAGGACTGAAAAATAAATATACAGGCTTTAAAATAGAAAACAGAATTTTAAGGAATAATAGTTATTCTATTACATCGCCTTTTATTTGTATAATTGCTTCAACTACACTTGCTTATTCAAATAATATAGGTTTAGACTATCTCTACATAAATGTCCACAACACTTTAGACGAAATACTATCTTTAAACGTCAATACTATCCAAAATCCACATTTTATATTTATCCCTATTGTTAACAATGAAGATTTTACATCTATAGTTAAAGATATAAAACTAAAATACCAAAAACATGGTTTTAACGAAGAGCCTTTTTACAATTCATTATAACATTATAAGCACACGATTCTAGACTCTCTGCTAAAAACTTATCAATTTTTTCTGTTGTTAATTTTGCCTTGTACATATCGTAGTAAGTCGCTAAGTACAGTTTAGCAGTTGCTGCATTTACCTCTGTAAACTTTAAAGATTCGTCAGATGGCGTGTATTTTGGGTCAACACCTTTCGCTGTGAAGAAACTGTGAAGGTTTAGTTCATCCTCTTTCATGTCATATTGTTTTTATAACGTCCCTTTTTCTGTTAAAATAGCAGGTAACGTTTTGCAGCTACACGAGGTGCAAGGGTTCGTGACTGCGGGGTTTCTAATTTATTTTAATTTTTCTGAGAACCTATAATTCCACAAAATCCTTGCATCTTGTGTAACTGCTGTTGTGCGTTCGGCTTTATTTCGATATAAACGTGGTCTTTTTTACTATTTCTGTTTTAGTTAGTTTTCCTTTTTCCTCCAATTCTTTCCACTCTTCCTCTGTTAATTTTAAAAAACTAGAGTTCCAAGGCTCTTCAAAATTTATTTTTCCTCGTTTAAATGAGTGAAGGTCGGTGTCTTTTTCTGACAAATGTTCAGAAGATTTAGTACTTTTACTTAAAATTATAAAATTATACATTATGCTTGAATTTAATTATTATGTTATTACTTCTTATGTAAATGGTTTCCCCTTCTTTACAACTTGTGCTTATGTAGATGGTGTTTACTTTAGAATCTCTAATTTAGAATTATTTTTAGCTGATGGTAAAAGTGGAGTTTCCGATGAAATAGTACAGCCTATCAATTATAAACTTGTAACAAGTAAGTATTTTACAATATAATTCATTAAATATGTTTACTTACTTTTGGTTTGACTCTTTTTAAATTAAATTATGAATTTTGAAAACATATTTACTGACCTTAAAGAACATTTAAAAAAGATACTTATAAATCTATCTTTCATATTTCCTTTTTGGGCACTAGCAATTTTTATTACAAAACCTTCTTTTTTAAATAATCCTATTCACATCCAATTTATTTTAACCTTCTGTTTAAGTTTTATATGGTTGTTTATTTATTTTTTAATTGCTGTAGGTTTTATTACTATTTTTAAGAAAGATAATATTTTTATTGTCCTTGAGATTGGAAATCTTTTAGGAATTTTTTCACTCTGCGTTTTTATAACAACATCGTACTATTTTTCATACTCTTTAAGTTTCCTACTTCAACAAAGTTTCATCTTTTCGTCATTATTGTTATTAACCATTCTAATACTGAACTTTCTAAGCTATGCTCTGAAATATAGAAGAGAACAAAAAAAATAATTAATATTGGCATTAACATATACATAGAAAATAGAAGGAGGTTGAGGTGAAACGTTTCCCAACTTTTAATATCTACTATGTCTATATCTAAAGGTCTGCATTCTTTATACAATTTAATAACTGAATATATGAAATACAGACACCCAGCTATTATAATAAGATTTGTATACATTTCTGTTTAGTTTTTTCTAAACATTGTGTTTTTCAACGTTCTCTTTGGTTTAAGCTGACGCACAACTCTTAAATATACGCAACTCCTAAAGCTGGTGTATTTGTAAATTGTTGATAATTAGTTCTTTATTTCTGACAACACAAAAAAACGCATTGCGTTTTTTTGTGTTGTCAGAATGTTTTTCTTTTCTGTTTCAAAAATAAGAAAAATAGTATTATAGATTATCAAGTGGACTTATTATTTTTCGAATACTTTTATCACTGACTTCGGTATAAATCAAAGTAGTTTTGATGTCGTTATGTCCTAATAGCTCTTGTATAAAACGAATATCGGTTCCTTGTTCTAATAAATGGGTAGCAAAACTATGTCGTAAACTATGGATGCTAACTTCTTTATTGATTTTTGCTTTTAGCATGGCGTTTTTGAAAACTTGTTGAGCGCTTCTACTGCTATATTGTCCGCCATATTGACCTTCAAATAGATAGATTTTTGGTTTGTATTCGATAAAATAAATTCGGAGTTGTGGCAATATGCTTTCGGGTAAATTGACATAACGGTCTTTTTTGCCTTTTGCTCGTTCGATAAATACCTGCATCGCTTTGCTATCGATATCTGAAACTTTTAGATTCACAATTTCTGAAACTCTCAGTCCTAATCCGTAGCAAAGTTTGAGCATCGTATTGTGTTTAAGATTGGTTACAGTTTCAAACATTTTTTTGATGTCAGCGGGAGCAATGACCTTGGGCAATTTTAATGGTTTTTTGGGACGAGGAATTTCCAATAAAAAACGTTCTCTTCTTAATACTTGTTCGTAATAAAATTTGATAGCATTAATGCGACTGTGAACGGTGGCTTCAGAAAGTTTAAGCTCATTAATACAATGCAAAATATAGTCACGAATATCCTCGGTTGTACAGGTTTCGGCTGGTAATTCTTTTAAATAATTTAAAAATAGGCCAAATTCATTTCGATAGGTTTTTAAAGTAGAATTGCTATATCCTTTGAGTTGGATTTGTTCTATGAAACGTTTCAAAACTAATTGATTGTTGTTTTTAATTTGTGATAATGCTGTTTTACCTTCAGTTATTGGTATTTTAAATCGCACTCTGTTTTCTTCATTATCTGGAAGATGCCATACTACTAATGATTGACTCCATCGTGCGCCTTCAAATTGCTTAATCCGCGCAATTAGTTCGGCATTTTTTTCGAAGTAAACGGCGATTCGGCTTTCGCTTTTGTATTTTATTACACTTGCTGACCACTTCATGCTATATTGTTTTGATGTTTTAAAGATACTTATTTTTTGTATTGATTTTGTACTATTTTTTTGGGTTTTGCGTGAGGGATTGCCGCTAGCTACCGAAGTAGTACGTCTCGAAACTTCGGGAGC
Organism: Flavobacterium faecale; assembly: GCF_048320115.1. Taxonomy (GTDB): domain Bacteria; phylum Bacteroidota; class Bacteroidia; order Flavobacteriales; family Flavobacteriaceae; genus Flavobacterium; species Flavobacterium faecale_A. Next base: position 3,664,479 of record NZ_CP182943.1, on the reverse strand, counting down.
GCGACAGCAGTAAAGAAAGGGGCTTTGTATGGACAAAGTGAAATAAGACCCGTTTTCTACTGTTGGCACGCCCAAATAGGGGTAATGTAAATAAGGATTGTTTTGTCTTATTTTTGGATTAAATTAACAACTGGACATCAGGCAAACCGAACATTTTTAAGTACTTTTGTCGCACTTTTAAAATTTGTAATATTCCTAAATATAATGGATAAAAAAATAATTTCTTTCTTGTTTTCGACCCGATTGATGGCGATACTTTTTTTGACTTTTGCAATTGCTATGGCTACGGGAACTTTTATTGAAAGCAAGTACAATACTGATACCGCTCGAATTTTAATATACAATGCTTGGTGGTTTGAAGGGATTATGGTGTTTTTTATGATCAATTTTGCCGGAAATATCCAGCGCTACCAGTTGTGGAAAAAGGAAAAATGGGCAACTTTGATGCTGCATTTGGCTTTTGTATTTATTCTGCTTGGAGCTTTTGTAACACGCTACATTAGCTACGAAGGGGTAATGCCAATACGCGAAGGGGCGGCAGAGAATCAGTTTTATTCGGATAAAACTTTTCTAACGGTTTTTGTAGATGGGGAATACAAAGGGGAAATGAAGCGTAGGGCTTTTGACAAACCTGTTTTACTATCGCCTGCTACTGAGAATAATTTTAGTCTTTCGGGGGAATTTGACGGGACGCCTTTCAAAGTGGAATACCAAGATTTTATCATGGGGGCCAAGGAATATATCAAAGAAGATAAAAACGGAACTTTATATTTGAAAATTGTGGAAGCGGGTGATGGTGGTCGTCACGAACATTTCTTGAAAGAGGGTGAAGTGCAGAATATTCACAACGTATTGTTTTCGTTGAACAACTATACCGATGGTGCTATAAACATTAACACTACTGGTACAGCGTATACCATTCAGACCCCTTTTGAAGGAAACTTTATGCGTATGGCTGATAAGTTACAAGGAGAAGTTACCAAAGATGAGGTGCAACCCTTGATGATGCGCTCGTTATACAGCATTGGCGAAATGCGTTTTGTATTTCCTGATATGGCTGTAAAAGGAACGATTGCTTATGAATCTAATAATGATTACAAGGCCAAAACTGGTGATAATGCTCTGATAGTAAAAGTAAAAGCCGAAGGTCAGGAGAAAGAAGTAACTCTTACTGGTTCTAAAGGGAAGGTAGGGGAGCCTAAAACAGTGAAGATTGGAAATAAAGAATACAGTCTTTTTTACGGTAGTAAAGCCTATGAATTGCCATTTAAGATTAAACTAAACGACTTTATTGCTAAAAAATACCCAGGGACCGAGAAGAGTTATTCGTCATTTGAAAGCTTAGTAACTGTGCAAGATACAGAAACTTTTGATGCCCACATTTTTATGAATAATGTTCTGGATCATAAAGGCTATCGCTTTTTTCAATCATCCTTTGACCCTGATGAAAAAGGAACAGTACTATCAGTAAACCACGATTTTTGGGGGACGAATATCACTTATTTTGGTTACTTTATGTTGTTCTTTTCGATGATGGCGATTATGTTTACCAAACATTCTCGTTTTGCGGATTTGAAACGCAAACTTGAGGTAGTAAAAGAGAAAAAGGCCAAGCTAGTTACTATTTTGGTTCTGTTCTTGAGCTTTAATGGTGTGGCGCAAACACACGATCATGAGCACGATCATAATCATGAGCACGATCACAAACAAGAAGAAACGCAAGCCTCAGCAACTGCTCACAAACCTAAAACTTTTTCGGCTAAAGAGATAGATTCTTTAATTAATAAATTCAAAGTTTCGGAGGCGCATGCGGCTAAATTTGGACGATTGATTGTGCAAGATGCTGGTGGTAGAATGAAACCCATAAATACCTTTTCATCTGAATTGTTGCGTAAAGTAAGCCATTCCAATGATTACAAGGGAATGAATTCGGATCAAGTATTTTTGTCGATGTCGCAATACGCGCAGCTATGGATTGAAGTGCCTATTATTTACATCAAATCAGGGAATGATAGTATTCGAAAAATTATCGGAATAGATTCGAAAGCTAAATATGCACCTTTTGTAAAGTTCTTTGACGAAAAGGGGAATTATAAATTGTCACCTTATTTGGATGCAGCTTACAAAGCGGCCAATCCAAATCAGTTTGAAAAAGACTTTGTGGAAACGGATAAGAAAGTCAACTTGATGGAATCAGCTTTGAGTGGTGCTATTATGAAAATCTTCCCAATTCCAAATGACGCCAACAACAAATGGATTTCCTATATGGAAGTAGGGCAGTCTGGCTTGAAAGGAATGGATTCTACTTATACTAAAAATGTATTGCCGTTGTATTTTGGGACTTTGAACAATGCTACTGTATCCAATGATTATAAAAATGCAGATGAGTTATTGGAAAGTTTGCATGGTTTTCAACGAAAGTTTGGTGAAAAAGTGATGCCGTCAGAAGATAAAGTAACGGCTGAGATTTTGTATAACAAATACGATGTGTTCCAAAAACTGTCTTATTGGTATATCTATGCAGCGATATTGATGTTGTTTTTTACCATTCTGCAAATTTTTAAAGAACGCAAGTTCTTGTCCATTGCTGTAAATACGATGCATGTTATTATAGGATTGTTATTTGGATTGCATACATTGGGATTAATAGCGCGTTGGTACATTTCAGGTCATGCTCCTTGGAGTAATGCTTATGAATCCATTATTTATATCGCTTGGGCTACTATGTTCTTTGGATTGGCTTTTGATATTAAATCGAAATTAACTGTGGCTTCATCAGCATTTGTTACAGCTATGATTTTGATGGCTGCTTATATGAACTGGATTGATCCTGAAATCGCCAATTTACAACCGGTATTAAATTCGTATTGGTTGATGATTCACGTGGCGGTTATTGTAGCGAGTTATGGTCCTTTTGCCTTGGGGATGATTCTAGGATTTGTTTCATTATTGTTAATCTTTTTTACCAATGAGAAAAACAAAACCAAGATGGACTTGAACATTCAAGAGATTACTTATATCAACGAAATGGCTTTGACTATTGGATTAATCATGTTGACTATTGGTAACTTTTTGGGAGGACAATGGGCCAATGAAAGTTGGGGACGTTATTGGGGATGGGATCCAAAAGAAACTTGGGCTTTGATTAGTATTATGGTATATGCCTTTGTAATTCACGCTCGATTTGTTCCATCGCTAAGAGGAAAATGGATTTTCAATTTAATGAGTATGTTTGCATTTATTTCGATTTTGTTTACTTATTATGGGGTTAATTTTCACTTGGTAGGCTTGCATTCTTATGCGAGTGGTGAAGCGAAATCACTGGATTGGATATATTATATGATAGGTGGGATTTCGGTAATTGGAGCAATCACTTATCCTAAGTATCGAAAGTACTATAAGAAGTAATTTTTTATCATAATTATGAAACAGCCAATAGAATTTTGAATTTTATTGGCTGTTTTTTTTCGAATTCGTCCTGTTGATTTTTTACCATATAAGTCAAATAAGTTTTTTGCCGAGGATGGATTTTTTTAAACCATATAAGAAATAGCACTACATATAAGTTTTGGCACGCTTAAAAGCGCCCAATTGGATGTAAAGGGAATCTACATAGTTTATTTTTGAAAGAATCATTTAGTCTCGTTGTGCAAATATGCACGAATCATTTGTAAAAAAATCTATAATTTCTCAGATTTTTTTTAAAATCTGTGGAAACCTATGTTTCAAAAAAAAAGATCCACAATTAAGCAGATCTTTTGGATTTTAATATATACTAGGATATTTTGTAGGATTGGCTTCATGCATCAATGCGTAGGCTTTTTCATAAATGTCTTCTATAGAAGGTTTAGAAAAGTAATCACCATCTGTTCCATAGGCAGGGCGATGTGCCTTGGCTGATAAGGTTTGTGGTTTGCTATCAAGGTATTGATAAGCATTTTGGTCTTCAATGATTTGTTGTAAAATATAAGCAGAGGCTCCACCAGGTACATCTTCGTCGATGATTAAAAGACGATTGGTTTTCATAATGCTTTTTACAATGTCGTGATGAACATCAAAAGGAATTAAAGATTGAATGTCAATCACTTCACATCCAATTCCTATTTCTTCGAGTTCCTTAGCGGCTTCCATTACCAAACGTAAAGTCGAACCGTAGGAAACTAGAGTAATGTCAGTTCCTTCTTTAATAGTTTCAACAACACCAATTGGAGTTTTAAATTCTCCATAGTTTGTTGGTGTTTTTTCTTTAAGTCGGTAGCCATTTAAGCATTCGATAACAATAGCAGGTTCGTCACACTCCATCAAAGAGTTATAAAATCCGGCTGCTTTGGTCATGTCTCTTGGAACCAAAACATGTATTCCTCTTACGGCATTGATGATCATTCCCATAGGTGATCCTGAGTGCCAAATCCCTTCGAGGCGATGACCGCGAGTACGAATAATTAAAGGGGCTTTTTGTTTTCCAAAAGTACGGTATTGTAAGGATGCTAAGTCGTCACTCAATATTTGTATCGCATAGAGCATATAATCCAAATACTGAATTTCGGCAATAGGTCTCAAGCCTCTTAAAGCCATTCCGATTCCTTGTCCAATAATAGTAGCTTCACGAATTCCAGTATCGGCTACACGCATTTCGCCAAATTTCTCTTGAAGTCCTTCTAAACCTTGATTCACATCGCCAATTTTTCCAGAATCTTCACCAAAAATTAAGGCTTCGGGATATTTAGCAAAAATAGCGTCAAAGTTATCTCTAATAATCATACGCCCATCTGAATCCAAGGTGTTTTCTTCGTCGTATTCTGGCGCTACTTCTTTAGCAGACAAAACATTTTGAGCTGATTCGGAATATAATTTTGAGTTAAAGGCTATTTGGTATTTTTTTGTAAAAGCTTTGATCCACGCAATCAGTTCTGATTTTTCAGTACTAGGGGCAAAGAGTCTTAAAGATTTACGGGCCGCTACTAGAATTTCTTTTTTCAAAGGTTCTTTGATTCCTTGTAGTTTTTTGGCATGTGCCAAAACAACTTTAGGATTTATAGAAGCGGCTGCTATTTTTTCTAATAATGCTACGATTTCTTTTTGTTCCTTTATAATTGGTGTAATAAAGGTAGTCCACGCTTTCTTTTTAGCTTCGAGTACTTCTTTTTTGGCTTTAGCATCAATAGCATCAAGTTCATCTGGAGAAGCAATATTAATGGCAATCATCCACAAACGCATTTGTCTAATGCAATCGTATTCTTTTTCCCAATCTAAACGTTGTTTGCTTTTGTATCTTTCATGCGAGCCTGAACTAGAGTGTCCTTGAGGTTGTGTTAATTGCTCAACGTGTATTACGACAGGTATATGTTTTTCACGGGCAATTGTTTCTGCTTTTTCATAGGCAGTAACTAAATCAGAATAATCCCAACCTTTAACTTTGATCAATTCCAGCCCATTGGTACCTGATTCAATTTGGAAACCTTTCAATATTTCTGAAATATCCTCTTTGGTGGTTTGGTGTTTGGCATGAACAGAAATTCCATATTCGTCATCCCAAATACTAATTACCATTGGAACTTGCAATACTCCAGCAGCATTGATAGTTTCAAAGAAAAGTCCTTCAGATGTGCTGGCATTGCCTATTGTTCCCCATGCAATTTCATTTCCTTGATTAGAAAAGTTTTCTTGATTGGGGATATTGGTAATATGTCTGTATATTTTAGATGCTTGGGCCAAACCTAAAAGTCTTGGCATTTGAGCTGCTGTAGGGGATATGTCTGAACTTGAGTTTTTTTGTTGTACTAAGTTCTTCCAACTCCCATCTTCATTCAAACTGTGGGTTACAAAATGGCCTCCCATTTGTCTTCCGGCTGACATGGGTTCTTCGTTAATGTCTGTGTTTCCGTATAAACCTGCAAATAATTGTTCTGGAGTTAATTCTCCAATGGCCATCATGAAGGTTTGATCGCGGTAATATCCTGAACGGAAGTCTCCATTTTTGAAAAATTTAGCCATTGTAATTTGTGGCAATTCTTTTCCGTCGCTAAAAATTCCGAATTTAGCTTTTCCTGTTAACACCTCTTTCCTTCCTAACAAACTGCATTCTCTACTGGTGATTGCAACGGTATAATCGTTCAATACTTCGGTTTTGAAATCTTCAAATGTCAATGCAGTGTTGTTTTTTTCTTTTATCATTCTCTATGAAGGGTTAACTTAATGTGGCGCAAATTTACTTAAAAACTGGCTATTTTCATAATCGAATATAAAAAATATGGTATTAATAGTGTTGAGAATTACGTATTATTTTGCTTGTTTTGTTGTTTATTTAGCTTTTAAACCCTGTAAAAATGATTATTATTTAATTTAATAAAATTAAAATCAGAATCTTTTAAAACCATTTTCTATTGAAAAGGTTTAGAAATATTTTTGGGGATAAGGTGATGATAAAACGGATTTTTTCGTTGTATTTATTGTCGTTTATTTCCCATCCATTTGAGGAATAGACTGGAAGGTAAACTTCAAAGTAGTCAGTAACCAAGTTGAGTCTAATTCCGCTATCAAATACAAAACGATCCATGTGGTGTTTGTTTTTTAAGTAACCTAGATCACCATAGACTTCAATCCAATTCCATATTGCATAACCTCCATTTAAAGTGGTCATCCATTGATTTGCAAATGGAGTTTCAAGTTTTGATTTGAAACCACCTTCGGCTATAATCAATTGTTGACTAAAAAAACCACTGTCTTCTGATCTTCCATAATAGTTATAATCAAACATGTAGTCTGTTGGACGATCTAGTGAAAAGCTAAAGAAATTGGAATTGGTATTGTTGTGGATAAAAGTACCAGCGTACCATCTCAAATTGATTTGGCGGTTGTTTTCAAATAGTTTTCGATAAGAGACCTCTGCAATGGCTTTGCTAAATTTACTAGCCACTTGTATTTCTGACATAAAACTAAAGTGATTGGTAACTTCAGTTTTGGTGTTGTAATATTTTGCATTGAAAATCGAATAATTTTCGTTGAAATCGGATTTGATGATTTCACTCTCTTGACGATTGACCAAGACTTGACGTAAGTAGATTAATTCTTTGCGGTTGTCTCTAAAATCTTCGTCTCTAATTCGCAATTGAACTGAAGGGTTGAATTTGAAATAAGTAGCGTCAGGTGCGTAATGGAAATAAGATCCTGACAAGGCGTATCTGGCATTGAAAAGTGTACTATTGCGATAATTATGGTTAATGGCTATGGAACCTGAGCCCGAAATAGTTTGCGTATTCGTTGAATAGGCAGGAGTGATATCAAAAATAAAAGGCTTATCCAAAATGGTTTTGTTGTGCAAACGCATTCCCAAAATAAGACCGTCGTATATATTGAACTCTACGGTAGGTACATACAAAACTTGATTGTAATAGGGGTCTTCTAAATCCTTCATAAAGACAAACTTCACGGGACGATTGTTGGGAAAAAAACCTTTCAAGGACTTCCAGTTGTTTCTTAAATTGTACTCTGGAACTTCGTTTTTATAATTGAGTACAATCTTATCAGCATCTTTTCGCTCTACGGTGAATAAACTGTCTTTTTTTTGAAAGTCAAGCCATTTTTTAAAGACAATTTCTCCGTTTTTAATACCATAAACGGGTATAGGAACGGTTACTCCTGTTTTATTTTTGACTGAAAAAGATATGCTGTCTTGTGTTTTAGACACATAATCAAATTTGTAGTCGATTGCTTTTCTGGAATTAATTATTGTGCTGAAAAACCAATTGATATCCGTATTAGAATTTTTCTTTAGAATGTTCTCAAAATCCTTATTTGAAATGTTTTTCCCTTTTTTGCTGCTGTATAATTCATGAATGCTATTGCTAACACTGTTGTTTTCAAGATAATTATCTAAAAAACGCAAACTTAAGCCCGCTCTATATTTACTGGCAATTTGTTCGTTGAATTTTATCAAAGCATCTTTTGGGGTATTTAATGGTTGGTCCAGATTTTTTCGAGCCATTAACATATAGAAATAACTATACTGCTCATTAAAATCGAGATTGGTTAGGTTGAAACTTTTTAGGAGTTTAAAACTAGAAGCACTCCCTAACATTTTGCTGTTGGGATGATTCAATTCAATGTATTTCATCATGGTGTAGACCTGAATAGCATCATGAATCCACGCGTCTTTTCTATGATCAATAAACAAACTGTTTTTGAGGTAGGCATTTAAAAAGGTTTTTAAAAACTTGATTTCATAGGTGAAATTATCCGAAAACGGACTGATAAATGAAGGCAACTGGTTTAGTCCATAAAAAGGGTTGCGTTCGTAGTCTGACTCAGAAACGACTATTTTTTCAAAAGGATATTGGCCAATTCTAGCCGCAGCAAATTGAACCACGCAATCAATCACTTGTGACTTTTGGATGGTAGAAATTTTATTGTCTTTTATATTGGTAAGTACTGTCAATCCGTTGGATTCGTAATTTTCAAAACTGGGTAACGGCTCAATAAATAAACTAAAGTCGGTTCTATTGGAGCCTGAAATTTTGTTGAGGCTGTAATCGGAATAGGATTTAAAGTGTTCAGTATTTAAATCGGTTGTCAGAAAGTGATTTACAGGAATTTTTAATTCGATCTCATAATTAGAAACAGCATTGGCAATATCATCTAAATTTTCGTTGTTGTATTTTATAAAATTATGATTATCGTAACGGGCAGGAGTGAGAAACCAGTTTTTTAAATTCAATCCCTTTTCATTATTATATCCATATTTTGTAAAAGCATCACTAGGGACTTTCACAACATAGGTGAGTTGCATGTTGATTTTTTCATTGGGCAATAGTTTGTCTCTTAAGCGAACGTGAATCACATCTGGAACATCGGTATTTCTATTCCAAGCAAGAAACAGTTTATTTTGGTCAATAATCGTTATGTTTTGTGTGCTACCTCTTTCTTCTTCTTTTGCCAGATGAAAACCACGATAAAACTCATCAGAAAAGCGTCTTGCTAAAGGAGAATTTACATTAGAATAGGCGTGGTTCCAGTCGTTTAAAACGATAACATTTAGTGTGTCACTAGATTGATTGTAGTAGGTGATTTCTTGTTGTATATTCAAGGTTTTTTCATCAATATTTACTTCAACAAACATTTTAGAATGATGTTGTCCGTATTGTTTCAAACTAAACAATAAAAAAAATAAAATTTTGACAAATAATTTCAATTGGGGTGGTATTTATTAGTACTAATATACGTTAAAAATGCAGTTCTAGTTTGAAGATGTTTAGAATCATTTAAAACCTATAACTTGCATATAAAAATGGATATGTAGAGTAATCAATAAAAAGCTACCCCTGAGAGTAGCTTTAGTATTAAAAGTTGGGTTTTAAATTGTATTTTTTGTAGAAGTTGTCCAGAACAGTTACAACTTCTTCTGCAGAATCCACAATTTTGATTAGATTCAAATCTTCAGGGCTTACGGTTTTTTCTCCTTCTATCAAAACGGTTTTAATCCAGTCGACTAATCCAGTCCAAAAAGTAGTTCCTACAAGGATAATAGGGAATTTGGCAATTTTTTTGGTTTGGATTAAGGTCAAGGCTTCAAATAATTCATCCATGGTTCCAAAACCACCAGGCATTACTACAAATCCTTGAGAGTATTTGACAAACATTACTTTGCGTACAAAGAAGTAATCAAAATTCAAGTTTTTATCCGAATCAATATAAGGGTTGAAATGTTGCTCAAATGGCAATACAATATTCAAACCTACAGAAGGACCACCACCTAAATGGGCTCCTTTGTTACCTGCTTCCATAATTCCAGGACCACCACCAGTAATGACACCATATCCCGCTTTTCCTATTTTGAACGCGATGTTTTCTGCCAGTTGGTAATAAGGGTCTTCAGGTAGTGTTCTTGCTGAACCAAAAATGGTCACACAAGGACCAATACGTCCCATAGTTTCATATCCATTGACAAATTCGGCCATGATTTTAAAAATCGCCCAACTGTCATTAGTTCGTATTTCGTTCCAAGTTTTTTGTTTTAAACTATCTTGGATTACTTTATCTTCATCATTGTCAAAATCTTCCAGTCTCATAAAATAAAAGTTAATAGGTTTAGTAATAGTTTTAGGAATTAGCTCAAGTCATTTTTTCTGAAATTTTATAAACTAATAATTTCTGTTATAAGCAGATTTTATAAAATACTATTTTATCGGTAAGTCCAGTAAATAAGACTGTCGAGCTGCTAACGAATATAACTTTTTTTAAAGAAAAATCCAATAAAATGTGCAAATTTATTGGAGTTAAGATTTGAAAATAGTAGTGTTAGAATTGGAGCTTTGCAATAGGTTTTTGGTTTTTATTTTGCAAAAGCTTTATAATCTGTTAGTTGTAAGGAGTTTTGTGTGAGATAGGCGATTAGATGCAGAAGAATATTTTGTCAGCCCTTTATTTCACTTGAATTTTAGGAATTCTTATTCCATTGATCAAATCGGTCATTTTCGAATTGTTTGTTTGTACATACTCTAGAAACTTTAGGATGTCTTCTTTGGTGTTAAAGTAGTTGCGGTAAGAGTAGGCATAAAGAACGAGGTAAGTTCCTTTGTCGTTTTGTTGTTGCTGGTAGCGATACATATTCCATTCTAGAATGTTTTTGCCTCCACTTAGCATAAATGAAATTACTTTTTCGTCTTTATTCAGCGATTTCTCGACTTTGAACTGGACCATTGGGTTGGTTTTTTTTAAATTGTTTAGTTCGTTCAATTTCATGTTACTGACTTGTTCAATAGAAATCTCAGATTTAATAGCTTCGACCATCAGCATTTTTTGATAGGTCTCAAATTTGTTGTCGGAAGCTCTTAAATATTCTTGTTTGTAATAGGTGTCATTGGGATGAGAGCTCCATGCCAACTGGTAGTTTTTATTTTCAAATTGCAATACCGAACCTGTAGATAGATAATCGATAATGGTATCGATTTGGAAAGAAAGTAATGTCAAAGAGCAAAATACTAATGACAAAAGAGCGATTTTTTTCATTGATGAGGTTTTGGATTTTAGTTGGTAAGTATCAAATGTATGATAAATTCGTACGAAATGATGATGAGGAGTGAAAAATCGTGTAAGCGTAAAGGCAAGTATTCCGCTCGTGCCTACAATCAAAATAATGTATTTTGTAGGTTTTTAGCTAATTTTAGACTCTGTTTTCTTTGCTTGTATGATCGGAACGCTTGAACCTGAAGTCTAAAATAGCTTTTTAATGCAACATATTTAGAGCAACACCTTGTGCATTTTAATTTAAGACCACAAACGTTCCATCATTTCCGATTAATAGTTCTTTAATTAATGAATTTGGTTTTGAGTTTCCTTCAAAACAGGAGCATGATGCGGGATAATCACAGTTGTATAGTATGGATACTTTTACCTGATTCCCTTTTGAGTTTTCAATATCGCTTAATACAATAATCTCTAGTTCGTCAAAATTAGCCCAACCTCCATTATGGCAAAAATCTAATGGGTTAAAAAGTCTAATATTCTTTATTATTTGAGATTTGATTAATTCCTTGTCGAGCATATTTTGATTTGTCTTGTTAGTTGAAAAACCAAATTTAGTTATTTACTCAGAGATTTTATAATGTGGTATTGGATTGAGGATAAAGTTGTCGAGAAAGTTTGCGAATACCATAATTAATTATCAGTGAGTCTGCGCAATTGGATTTTTTTTAAACCATATAAGCCATATAAGTTTTTCGTTGTCTATCGTTAATTAGGGTAATAAAATTAAGGAGAATAGAAGTTCATATAAGTTTTAAAACGCTTAAAAGCGCCAAACCAGCTGCCATGCAAATCTATAAAGATTTGTTTATTGCGAGGAAGGAAGCAATCACGTATACAGCATCTTGACTTATTATTCTATTATTTGATAGTATAAAGATTTTTTTGGCTATGTGTTTGTGTTTTCGAAATATCTAGTTGAGTTGGTATCCAATTATTAAATTCAATGAATTTGTTTTAACCTCTCCATTTCCCCAAACTTTATTCTTACTTGTATTAGTTAATCCTAGATTTTCTCTAACTTCTATAAAAATAGAGTTTTTTTTATTTAATTCAATTATTTTTCCTAATCCAATCGATAATCCAAAATCAGTTTTGTGGTTATATTTTGTAGTTTCAAATGGTTCATTATTTAGGAAATCTATATTTCCCAAGTCATATGTTATATTTGATTTTAATAAATATCCAATATATGGTCCTCCATTTATGAAGAAACTATTTCTGTTAGTAAAATTATATTTGATCATTATGGGGAAAACCAAATAATCATAATTTTTCTTTGATGTAAAATTATAAACTTTAGAAGATCCATTATTATCAAATATCTCTAATGTGTTATCTGCTTTTTGACTTTTGCGCTCGTAATTAAGGTCTAATTTTAAACTCAATTTTGATTTGATTATATATTCAATATTTATCCCACCTAAATAAGCAAATGCAGGACTTTCTGAATACAATGGAGTACCTGGAATGTCATAACCTCTGAAATTTGAATAATTTAATCCACCTTGAATTCCGAATTTAATTTTTGAATTTTGTGAATAGTTTAGTGTTGAAATTAATAGAAATGTAATGCTCAAAATTAATTTTTTCATAATTTTCTGTTTTTTGTTTTTTCGAGCAAAATATCGCCCAGCTAATATATATGTTTGATAGCGAGTATATATTATTTGTTTTCAAATTTATTGTTTTTTTTCTTACAAATCATCAATTACACTTTTTATTTATTGAATACTTTGATACCCATGTAAGCTTATATATGGGCACTAGAACTACCGTTATAATCTAGAAGTCCTGGTGTATCTTGATTGTTCGCGTGAGGGATAGTAGTGGAAAGCCCGCAGACAATTGTAGCGAGAGCGGAACTTGTTGAAGACTTGCAACGTATAGCCCGACCCGCAGTTGCGAGGAGGAACGACGAAGCAATCTGTAGGGTCACGCCCAAATTTCACCAATTCTAAAATTTGTGCTAATTCGTGCAATTCGTGTTTTAACTCAGCTTCCAACAGTTCATAAAAAAACCACCTAGTTTATCGCTAAGTGGTTTCGTGTATATATAAGGATTAGGGTTTACATCTTTTTCATTTGATCTTTCATCATTTTGATTTGATCATTTAGCATGCCTTGTTTGTCAAGTTTTTTAGCTTCGTTCAATAAATTAGTAGCTTCCAGTTTTCTTCTTCTAGTCATAGCTACACCAGCAAGGTTTAATTTGGCTACAGCTAAATCCATATCCATAGAAAGTCCTAATTCAATTGCTTTTTTGAAATGCTTTTCTGCTTGAACCAAATTCGTTTGCGAAAGCATGATTCCGTGTAGGTAATTAAAGTATCCTTGTTGTTTTTTGACTAAAGCGCCTTCTGGATTTTTGATATAGGATAACATTTTAGTAGCGCCCGGGAAATCTTGTTTTCTAAGTTTTAAGAACGCTAATAAGATAAATTCGTTTTTGAAATAAAGAAAAATTGGAATTAAACTCAAAAGAATAAGGAATATTCCGTTACCAATATTGTTCTCTGTGAATTGCCAAATGCTGGTAATTAGGATTAAACCAGCTAAGATTAATTTGATATTTTTGTGAAACATAAGTTTTGTTTATATTTAAGTCCGCAAATATAGTAAAATGAATAGGATAGTCCCAAAACAAAAGTCAAAACTATAAAGGGATTGATAATAGGTGTTTTACAAACTAATATGAGTAGTTTTTGATAAAATGAAGCTGTATTATGAATAATAATAAACTGGTTGTGAAGCTTAAAAGAAGTAGGATTTGATATTATTTAAATATTTTTAAAAAACTACTTGGTAAAAAAAAAGTCTTTGTATATTTGCACTCGGTTTCAAAAGAACAAACAAGATATATAAATAAGATTTTAAAGATACAAAGCAATGAGTAAAAGAACATTTCAACCATCGAAAAGAAAAAGAAGAAATAAGCACGGATTTATGGACAGAATGGCTTCTGCGAATGGAAGAAAAGTTCTTGCACGTAGAAGAGCTAAAGGAAGACATAAATTGACTGTTTCTTGTGATCCAAGACACAAAAAATAATGTTTTAATTAACATAAATAAGGCGTTACTTTTTTTAGTATCGCCTTTTTTTATACCTAGTCGGATAAAACTTATAGAACGTATTTATCTTTAAGACTTTAGCTGAGAAATATTTATAAAACACACCTTAATTATATAAAAATGCCGAAAGACACATCAATTAAATCCGTTTTAATAATAGGTTCAGGTCCAATTGTAATTGGTCAAGCTTGTGAATTTGATTACGCAGGATCACAGTCTGCAAGATCCATTCGTGAGGAAGGAATAGAAGTTATCTTAATAAACTCGAATCCTGCGACTATTATGACCGACCCTTCTATGGCGGACCATATTTATTTGAAGCCTTTAACTACTAAATCAATTATTGAAATCCTTAAAGAACATCCTCAAATTGATGCTGTTCTACCTACAATGGGAGGACAAACAGCTTTGAACTTATGTTTGGAAGCTGAAGAAAAAGGGATTTGGACTGACTTTGGAGTGCGAATGATTGGTGTTGATGTGAACGCCATTAATATTACTGAAGATAGAGAGCAATTCAAGCAATTACTTAAAAAAATCAATGTTCCTACAGCGCCTGCTGAAATTTGTACTTCGTACTTAAGGGGTAAAGAGATTGCTCAGGAATTTGGTTTCCCATTGGTAATTCGTCCTTCGTTTACCTTAGGAGGAACTGGAGCTTCTATCGTTTACAAACCTGAAGATTTTGATAGATTACTAACACAAGGTTTAGAGGCTTCTCCAATTCACGAAGTGTTAATTGACAAGGCTTTGATGGGATGGAAAGAATACGAATTAGAGCTTTTAAGAGATAAAAATGATAATGTGGTGATTATCTGTTCAATTGAAAATATGGACCCAATGGGAATCCATACTGGAGATTCGATTACAGTAGCACCAGCGATGACATTGTCAGACACGACTTTCCAAAAATTACGTGACTATGCTATCCTAATGATGCGTAGTATCGGAAACTTTGCTGGAGGTTGTAACGTACAGTTCGCGGTATCACCAGACGAAAAAGAAGATATCGTTGCGATTGAGATCAATCCTCGTGTATCTCGTTCTTCTGCTTTAGCTTCTAAAGCGACTGGTTACCCGATTGCAAAAATCGCTTCTAAATTGGCTTTAGGGTACAACTTAGACGAATTGCAAAACCAAATTACTAAATCAACTTCAGCTTTGTTTGAGCCAACATTGGATTACGTAATTGTGAAAATCCCACGTTGGAACTTTGATAAATTTGAAGGTTCTGATAGAACTTTAGGATTGCAAATGAAATCAGTAGGTGAGGTAATGGGAATTGGACGTTCGTTCCAAGAAGCCTTACACAAAGCTACTCAGTCTTTAGAAATCAAACGTAATGGTCTTGGAGCTGACGGAAAAGGATATACTAACTATGAACAAGTAATTGAGAAATTAACTTATGCTAGTTGGGATCGTGTATTTGTAATTTACGATGCAATTGCCATGGGTATTCCGTTGAGCCGTATTCACGAAATCACAAAAATCGACATGTGGTTCTTGAAACAATACGAGGAACTTTTTACTCTTGAAAAAGAAATCGCTAAATATACTGTAGCGACTTTACCTAAAGAGTTGTTGTTAGAGGCGAAACAAAAAGGTTTTGCTGATAGACAAATAGCACACATGATGAGCTGTTTAGAAAGTGAAGTGCATACTTTGCGTATGGACATGAAAATCAACCGTGTATTCAAATTGGTAGATACTTGTGCGGCTGAGTTTGAAGCAAAAACACCTTATTATTACTCAACTTTTGAGGCTGAAATCGAAAAAGCTAATGGAGAACGTTTTGTTGACAATGAAAGTATTGTAACAGATAAAAAGAAAATTGTAGTATTGGGTTCTGGACCAAACCGTATTGGACAAGGAATTGAGTTTGATTACTCTTGTGTACACGGAGTATTAGCAGCTAAGGAATGTGGTTATGAAACCATCATGATTAACTGTAATCCAGAAACGGTTTCAACAGACTTTGATACGGCTGATAAATTATATTTCGAACCAGTTTTCTGGGAGCATATTTATGACATCATCCAACACGAAAAACCAGAAGGAGTTATCGTTCAGTTAGGTGGTCAAACGGCTCTTAAATTAGCGGAAAAACTATCTAAATATGGAATAAAAATCATCGGAACTAGTTTTGACGCACTAGATTTAGCGGAAGATAGAGGACGTTTCTCTGATTTGTTAACAGAGTTAAAAATTCCTTTCCCTAAATTCGGAATCGCTGAAACAGCAGATGAAGCTTCTGATTTGGCTGACCAGTTAGACTTCCCATTATTGATTCGTCCTTCTTATGTATTGGGTGGTCAGGGAATGAAAATTGTAATCAACAAACAAGAGTTGGAAGAGCACGTTGTAAACTTGCTAAAAACAATTCCTGGAAACAAATTATTATTAGACCACTATTTAGACGGTGCTATTGAAGCAGAAGCAGATGCCATTTGTGATGCTGACGGTAATGTTTACATCATCGGAATCATGGAGCATATCGAACCATGTGGCGTGCACTCTGGGGATAGTAACGCTACTTTACCTCCTTTCAACTTAGGAGAGTTTGTAATGCAACAAATTAAAGACCATACACATAAAATTGCTAAAGCTTTAAAGACTGTTGGTTTAATCAATATTCAGTTTGCGATCAAAGACGATACAGTTTACATCATTGAAGCAAATCCAAGAGCTTCTCGTACAGTACCGTTTATTGCAAAAGCGTATGGTGAGCCTTATGTAAACTATGCGACTAAAGTAATGTTGGGTCACAATAAAGTAACTGACTTTGACTTTAATCCACAGTTAAAAGGATACGCGATTAAGCAACCTGTTTTCTCTTTCAGCAAGTTCCCGAATGTAAACAAAGCATTAGGACCAGAGATGAAATCTACAGGAGAAAGCATCTTGTTTATTGATGATTTAAAAGACGATGCTTTCTACGAATTGTATTCTAGAAGAAAAATGTACTTGAGTAAATAATCACTCTATATTATAAATACCAAATAGGCTGTCCCATAAAGATAGCCTATTTTTTTTGGATTATTTTAAAATCAGGAGCAGCACATTTGTCTTTTTTAGGAGCATTGTTCCCGTCTTCCGCTATATCTTGTAGGGAGGCTCCTTAAACTTCGGGGAGCCTCCCTACAAGGATGCCGCTGCAACCGGGGCTAAAGAGAAAGATTTTGGTTGTCTAGGAGAGATCTGTATACTGTTCTTGGTTTGGTTGTAGCCGACTATTTACTACAATATAATTTGATAGGATTGTTTCGCAATAGGCTGTGAATTATTTTTTTTCTATTGAAATATCTGTTACTTTTGGAAATTAAAATTGGTTTACCAGTTTTGTATTTGATACGATTAACAACCATCATTATTATTTTATGAAAAAAGCAATTATTACCATCGCCTTATTTGTTGTAAGTGTTACTGAAGCGCAAGTATGTGTATGGAATATGAAAAGTTTAAAAAAAGCCAAAGCTTCCAATACAGAGGAAGTACAGTCGATTGTTCGTGATGCGGATAAAAAATTAACACAAACTATTACCACGGTAATGGATAAGGAAATGACTCCATCCAGTGGTGATAAACATGATTATATGAGTATGGGGCGCTATTGGTGGCCTGACCCCAAGAAAGCTGATGGTTTGCCTTATATTCGTAAAGATGGAGTTTCTAATCCTGAAATTGAAAAGTTAGACCGCTATCCTTTGGGGAGTTTTGCCAAGAGTGTAGAAACACTTTCATTGGCCTATTACTTAACTTCTGACGAGAAATACGCACAGAAAGCGGTTGATAATTTAAGGATTTGGTTCATCAACGAAGCTACTAAAATGAATCCCAATATGAATTACGGACAAACAATTCCTGGAGTCAGAAACGGATTGGGTAGAGGAGAAGGGGTTTTAGATACCTATTCTTTTCTAGAAATGCTTGATGGAGTGGAATTACTAAAAAAATCAAAATCTTTTACAGATGCAGACCAACAAGCGATAAAAGAATGGTTTTTATCTTACGTCAATTGGTTGCAAAACTCACCAGTGGCGGCGGAAGAGCAAGCTGCTAAAAACAACCACGGTACTGCCTTTGACGTGCAATTGGCCCGGTATGCAATGTTTGTAGGAAATTGTGATTTAGCAAAGAAAATAGTGAATGAATTTCCACAAA
Source organism: Flavobacterium faecale (assembly GCF_048320115.1). Lineage (GTDB taxonomy): Bacteria > Bacteroidota > Bacteroidia > Flavobacteriales > Flavobacteriaceae > Flavobacterium > Flavobacterium faecale_A. Next base: position 3,646,227 of record NZ_CP182943.1, on the reverse strand, counting down.
AAAGATTGTTTGCTCAAATTCAGCCAGATGGATCACAACCTTTAGAACTGGCTAGAACGACTGCTTTTGGTTATTCTGTTTTTAATTTGACTCACTTTTTAGATATGGTAAATATTGGACAAATATTAAAAATTGATTTGTTGAAAGCAAAATCTAAAGATGGAAGAAGTATCCTGAAAGCTATTGACTTTTTAGTTCCGTACATCAATAAGCCGGTAGCCGAATTTCCATACAAGCAAATCAGTGATTGGGAAGGTGTTCAACTCAAACTTTGCTGGCAATTGTACCGTGTGGATCAGATGTTGTCAAAACCACTTTATGAAAAATATTATAAAGATGTATTGGCTTCCAGTAAAAAGTACAACGAGTTTATTTTGTACTAATAAATATTAAAGCCCCGAATTGAAGTTTGGGGCTTTTGATTTTAGTCGATTAATACAGAACGGATAGTTTTACCGCTGTAATCATCTTCAGTGTCAGCATAAAAATAAAAATATACTTTTTGATTATCAAAAGAGAACTTGTAGTTTCTTAGCATATTAGTTGTACTGCTTGATTTTATATAGTCTGTTCCTAATTTGTTAATCACGTTGGTCATAGTTGTAGTACTCAGATCTATTTTCCATCCATTTCCTATTTCATAGGGATATTTAGTGTATGTTAGTTTCGTTATTCCATCACTTAAAAAAGTATAGAAATTAGAGCTATTTACATTTGCAATAGTTACTAATTTTGTGCTTTTTATAACTATGAAGTTGACTCCTTTAGAAGTATATTCCCATTTCTCTGCAGGTGTCGAAGCTGTTAAGTCCGTTTTTACTTCTGGTTCTCCAAGAAGTTTAATGATTTTATCTGAAGTATCAGAGTTAACAGTTATTCCTTCAACGGTTTTGAAATCTATAATTCCGTGTTTGTAAAAAGATAGGTTTATATTTTTAGATTGGGAGTTAGATTTATTCTTTAATTCGGCATAAATTTTACCAGTTGTAGCTTCTGTACTAGAAACTTCATAAGAAGTGTTGGAAATTTTTGTAATTTTTATTTTTGAATTTGTTGAAGTAAGGTTCGTTTCAGTAAATCCAGTTCCTTCCAAGGTTATGGCTATTGGTTCCTCAATATAAACATCTGTTTTGTTAGCCGACATTGTATTAAATATTACATTAGGGTCTTTGTCGTCAGATGAGCAGGAAATACAGAGTAATAATCCTAGTCCTAGAGACCATACGGCATTTAATTTTTTCATTTTAAGAATGTTATTGGTTAATTATTAGTGCACAAACATATTCTATTAAGAATCATATTACAATACCCACTTTTAGTGATATTCTTAAATTTTATTATAATTATTTTTTTGCTGTTTAATTGAGGAATTTTAATAAATCGAATCCTAATGTGTTAGACTCTTTATTTTATGTTTAATTCTTTGATTTCAAAACTAAATTGTGAAATAAATTTTTATATTTACAAAGACCTCATTTGATAACAAAGCATTAAAATAAGCATGATAGCCAAAAAAGCATTTATATTCGATTTAGATGGAGTGATAGTAGATACCGCCAAATACCATTATCTAGCCTGGAAAAAAATAGCAGATACATTAGGAATTAATTTCACTCATGAACATAATGAATTATTAAAAGGGGTGAGTAGAGTTCGTTCTTTAGATATTATTTTGGATTTAGGAAAATTTGATGCTTCTCAAGAAGACAAAGACAAATGGTTGGTTCAAAAGAATGAGGAATATTTGTCTTATTTGGTAGATATGGACGAAAGCGAAATTTTGCCAGGTGTTTTTCCCATTTTAAAATATTTGAAAGAAAAACAACAGCCTATCGCTTTGGGTTCCGCTAGTAAAAACGCACGTCCCATTTTAGAGAAAACTGGTATTATGTCCTACTTTGATGCCATCGTAGACGGTAATGATGTTAGTAATGCCAAACCCGATCCTGAAGTTTTCTTGATTGCAGCTCAAAAGTTAGGGTTTACACCAGAAGAGTCTATCGTTTTCGAAGATTCTATAGCGGGAGTACAAGCTGCTAATATTGCAAAAATGTTGAGTATCGGAATAGGAGATGATACTACTTTGCATGAGGCCAAATATGTTTTTCAAGATTTTACGCATATTGACACACATTTTATTGATACGATTATTAACAAACGTGTGAATTAGATTGTAACTATTTAGAATTAGTAGTTCCTGAGTTTCGAAGTTCCTAAGGTTTTGTAGGCAATTATATAATCATCAATAAAAAAAAAGAATAGTTTGTTTCTATTCATTAAAGAAAACTTAGAAACTGAATGAAAGGAATAGTTAAGATTTGAACCCTAACTAAGTATTAAAACTAATAAAAAGCATAACAGAATGAACCAAGATTATATAAAACCAGACAATTGGTCAATCATAGAAGAAGGATTTGATGTAGAAAGAGTGAAATCATCTGAAAGTCTTTTTAGTATCGGTAATGGAGCCATGGGGCAACGCGCCAATTTTGAAGAGTCTTACTCTGGTGAAACTTTTCAAGGAAGTTATATCGCTGGTATTTATTATCCAGACAAAACAAAAGTAGGTTGGTGGAAAAATGGGTATCCTGAATATTTTGCCAAAGTATTGAATGCGCCCAACTGGATTGGAATCGATATCGAAATAAACGGAGAAGTTCTAGATTTACATGCTTGTCAATCGGTAACCGATTTCCGTAGAGAATTGAACATGAAAGAAGGCTGGTACCTACGAACTTTTACTGCTCAATTACAAAATGGAGTTGAAATTTCGGTTGCTATTCGCCGTTTTTTATCGTTAATTTTAGATGAAGCAGGTGTGATTAATTATGAAATTACACCACTTAATAAGGATGTTTCCATTACATACAAACCTTATGTGGATGCTGGTGTAACGAATGAAGATGCCAATTGGGATGAGAAATTTTGGGAACCGCTAGAAGTTAAGCACGGAGGCAATAGCGGTTTTGTGACTGCTCAAACTTTTAAAACCCATTTTAAGGCGACTACTTTTATGCACAATAGCATTTTAGAAGAGGATAAAAAATTGGATATCGTTGCTTTGGGCTGGGATGTTACTACAGAAAAGGTACAAGCAACTTATGAAGTACAAGTATCGAAAGGTAAAAAATCGGCTATTCAAAAAATCGGAGGGTATACCGTTTCATTAAATCATACCGATACACTAACTGCGGCAGAAAATGTAATTAAAGAAGCAGCCATTATTGGATATGACCAATTATTAGAAGATCAAATTCAAGCTTGGGCTAAGATTTGGGAGATGTCAGATATTACCATTGAAGGAGATGTCAAAGCGCAACAAGGAATCCGTTTCAATATTTTCCAACTCAATCAAACCTATTTAGGAAAAGACAGCCGATTGAATATTGGACCCAAAGGATTTACAGGTGAAAAATACGGAGGCTCTACTTATTGGGATACCGAGGCCTATTGTATTCCGTTTTACATGGCGACCAAAGATCAACAAGTGGCTCGTAATTTATTGACCTACCGCTACAATCAATTGGACAAAGCCATTGAAAATGCGACCAAGAATTTAGGGTTTAAAGCAGGAGCAGGGGCAGCTTTGTACCCGATGGTTACTATGAATGGTGAAGAATGTCATAACGAATGGGAAATCACACATGAAGAGATTCACCGTAACGGAGCGATTGCTTTCGCCATTTACAATTACTATCGTTACACTGGTGATTATAGCTATATTCCTGAAAAAGGACTGGAAGTATTAATTGCTATTGCTCGTTATTGGCATCAAAGGGCGAGTTTTTCAAAGGCTAAAAATCAATATGTAATCTTAGGCGTTACAGGTCCTAATGAATACGAAAACAACGTCAATAATAATTTTTATACCAATTATATTGCTAAGTGGTGTATTGATTATACTCACGAACAAATTCTGAAAGTATCATTAGAATATCCCTTAGATCACAAACGCATTATTGAAAAAGTCAATTTAGCCGATGCAGAATTGCAAGATTGGAAGAAAGTGTCTGGCAATATGTATTTTCCAAAATCGGAAGAATTAGGTATTTATCTGCAGCAAGACGGATTTTTGGATAAGGAATTGGTACCTGTTAAAGACTTAGATAAATCACAGCGACCAATTAACCAGAAGTGGTCTTGGGATCGTGTATTGCGTTCGCCTTATATCAAACAAGCCGATGTTTTACAAGGCTTTTATTTCTTTGAAGATCATTTTACTAAAGAGGAATTGAAACGCAATTTTGAGTTTTATGAGTCCTTTACCGTTCATGAAAGTTCGCTTTCTCCTTGTGTACACTCGATTCAAGCTGCAGTATTAGATAAAATGGATATGGCGTATGCATTTTACCTTCGTACCTCTCGTCTGGATTTAGATGATTACAACAAAGAGGTAGAAGAAGGTTGCCATATTACTTCAATGGCGGGAACGTGGATGAGCATTGTAGAAGGTTTCGGCGGAATGAGAGTCAAAGACAATGTCTTGCATTTTACACCCAAAATCCCAAAAGAATGGCAAGGGTATTCGTTTAAAATTAATTTTAGAAACCAAATTTTGACAGTAAAATGCAATCATGAAGGAGCTTCTTTTGAAGTAGATGGCGATCAAGATTTGGAATTAATTGTAAACGGACAAAAGATTATGGCTTCTAAGAAGTTAATGGTAAGTTAGGAGTTTCAATCTTCATATAAATTTAAAATAGGGTTTCAATTAAGAATTTGTTTTTTTAATCGAAACCCTATTTTTTTTGATTTGTACCAATATGAGTCAGGATGATATTTATCATATTTTATAAAATTGAATTTATCGAATTTTGTTCCACTTTTAGAAATAAATAAAAATAGAACGAATGATAAATACAAACTCACCTCACAGTTTTCATATTCCAGTAATGGGTTTGGGATATACTATTGATAGTCCGATTAGAGTGGCACATTACGGAATTTCATCAGTAGTTTCGATAGTTGATGATGATTTAATCGAAAAGATGAACCGCTTTTATAGCCAAAAATTCAACTTTAAATACCAAGAAATTACTCAAAAAATGCACGATTATCGTGCTGAAAGAGTTACGGCTTATTTGAATTTGATGGATACAATTGTGAGGCAAAAGTTTCATGATTTCAAACAAGAATTAGCCGCCAGTAAAGAAGTGTTGACCAATTATTTGGCAATGTTACCACAAACGTCAGAACTCAAACTAGGACTTCAAACAAGGATGGAAGAAGGGAAAGAAGCCATTTTAAATTATCTCGAAAACAATTTGTCAGCGGGTGTTATTGATGTGAATATCATGACCAAAGTGGATAAAGATAATTTTGACAAAGACGAACAATTGCCAGCAGAATTCAATGATGCACATGCGTCATTACGTGGTTTTGCTAATAGTAATTTGACTTCATCAGTTGTTTTATCAGCAGGGATGAATCCAAGATTGTACAGCTATTTTGAGAATTTTGATTGCTTTTTTCCAAATGAAAATAATCAATTAGAGAAGAAAATTATCTTGAAAGTAAGCGATTTTCGCTCGGCGATGATTCAAGGGAATTTTTTAGCCAAAAAAGGACTTTGGGTGTCAGAGTACCGTATCGAATCTGGCTTGAATTGTGGAGGACATGCTTTTGCTACCGAAGGTTTGTTGTTGGGACCAATTTTAGAAGAATTCAAAGAGAAGAAACAGCAATTAATACAGTCCGCTCATGAATTGATGCTAAAAGCTTTAACAATTAAGGGAAAACATATTCCAGAACAACCTTTAGAATTAAAAATTACCGCTCAAGGTGGCGTAGGTACAGCGCAAGAACACGATTTTTTACTGAAAGAATATCAGTTGGATTCCATTGGCTGGGGTTCTCCTTTTTTATTGGTTCCTGAAGCAACTTCGGTGGATCCTGATACCCGTAAATTATTGGCAAAAGCCAAAGAAGCCGATTTTTATTTAAGTAATATTTCGCCTCTCGGAATTCCATTTAATGCGGTTAAAGGAACCACCAATGAGTTTTTCAAACAAAAGCGTATCGATGATGAAATTCAGGGAGTTCTTGTCCGAAGAAATTTTTAGCGCTAAGCAAAGAATATGGTGCCAAAGGAATGTGTTCGGCTTCCAAGAAATACCAAGATTTAAAATTAGAAGAATTGGAGTCTCAGAAAGCAGATTTAACAGCAGAGGCTTTTGCTAAAAGAAAAAATGTGATTACCGATAAATCTTGTTTGTGCGTTGGTTTGGCTAATGCTTCTTATCTAGAAAATGACATTGTAATCAAAGGGCAAGAACAAGGGGTAATTGTGTGTCCTGGACCTAATTTGGCTTACTTTGAGCATGAGGTTTCCTTGTTAGAAATGGTACAACATATTTACGGAAAGTCCTCTGTTTTGACGGTTACTAATCGACCTAATTTGTTTGTGAACGAATTGAAAATGTATGTGGACTACTTGAGAAAAGAGATTGCTGATTTTTCAGAAACAATTTCGGCTGGGCAGATAAAAAAATGGAAAACATTTAAAGAGAATTTATTAAACGGAATTCAGTATTACCAAGAATTATTTAGTAATCCTACAGTTTTAGCTGAAAATAATGAAAAAACGAAACAACAATTAGATTTTTATATTTCAGAAATTGAAGCGATTTTCATACCTGAACTGGCAGTATCTTTTTAACAATAACAATATAATATTTTAAACCATTAAGGGATTAAGACAATTGAATAAAGGAATGTTTAATGAAACTTAATTTCTTAATGGTTTTTAATTCTGATAAAATTAATATTCAATATTAATCCGATATTTTTTTTAAGCTATTGTGGTCTTTGAGGATGATCTTTTTACCGTCTAATTCAAGGAAACCTTGTTTTTTAAAATCGGATAGTAAACGAATACAGCTTTCAGTTGCTGTTCCTATCATGCCCGAAAGTTCTTCTCTGGTGAGTTGAATATGTAAAGAACCGTCTGGATTTTTACCAAATTGAGTTTCTAGATATAATAATGTTCCGGCTAATCTTGCTTTTACATTTTTTTGAGCCATAGACACCATTTGGTCGTCTGCATCTTTTAAATCTCCACAAATGGACTTCATCACATTCATGGAAAATTGGTTGTTCTTATCAAAGAAACCTAGAATCTCAGCCTTTGGAATAAAACAAACTTCCATGTCTTCTAACGCCACAGCACTCAAATTGGCAGGTTCATCACTAATCATAGAACGTTGTCCTAATAATTCACCAGGCTTGATGAGTTTTACGATTTGGTCTTTACCATTAGCGCTAAGTTTAGACAACTTACACACACCGTCTTTGATACAATAAATACCATTGACCGTTTCTCCTTCAGCAAAAAGAGGTTCTCCCTTTTTAACGATGTAAGAAGTTTTACAATCAGCAATTTGTAACAATTCTTCTTTGTTTAAAGCCTTTAGTGAGCTAAATTCTCTGACGATACATTGTTCACATTTGCTCATTTTACTTCCATTTTTGATGTTTTTTCAAAATTACTAATTTCTATGACATATATCATATTTTACGCCACATTCATTCTAGAAATTTGCAGTAGGTAAATGAGTAAATTATGGATACATCAAATTGTTTCCATTGTGGATTAGCGATTGTAAAGGCTGAAGGAATTGTTTTTGACAAAAAAGATTTTTGTTGCAATGGGTGCAAAACCGTGTACGAAATCTTTTCAAATAATGATTTGACTTGCTATTATGATTTTGAACAATCCCCTGGAGCAACCCCTTTAGACATTCAAGGTAAATATGATTTTTTAGACAATGAGCAAATTGTTTCTAAGCTCTTAGAGTTTGAGGAAGAAAATACGGCTATTGTTTCCTTGAGTGTACCACATATACATTGTAGTTCCTGCATCTGGATTTTGGAAAACTTGCATAAACTAGAAAAAGGCATCAGTAATTCACAGGTGAATTTCAATCAAAAGAAAGTGCGAATTGTATATGACAAAACAGTTGTGGATTTAAAATCGATTGTGCTTTTGTTGAGTAAAATTGGTTACGAACCCTATATCAGTCTCGAAAATTATGAAACAGGTACGCAAAATGTAGACAGGAGTTTGACCTATAAATTAGGTGTGGCTTTCTTTAGTTTTGGAAATATCATGTTGCTATCGTTTCCTGAGTATTTTGAGGTGGGCGAATTTTGGTTAGATACCTACAAGCCTTTCTTTAGAGGATTGATTTTCGCTTTGTCTTTACCCGCCTTTTTGTATTCTGCCAGTGGGTATTATGTTTCGGCATATAAAAGCATCCAATCCAAAATGTGGAATATCGATGTTCCCATTGCTCTGGGTATCATTGTGATGTTTGTGCGTAGTGTAGTCGATATTACATTCGATTATGGTTCTGGATTTTTTGATAGTTTGACAGGATTAATCTTCTTTATGTTATTAGGAAAATCGTTCCAACTCAAAACCTATAATTTTTTGAGTTTTGAACGCGACTTTAAATCGTATTTCCCTATTGCCATCACTCGAATAGGAGAAGACAATAAGGAAGAAAGTATTCCTGTTTATGAGATTGAAAAAGGAGACCGATTGTTGATTCGTAACCAAGAGTTAATTCCCACTGACGGAATTTTGATGAGTGAAAACGCTGCTATTGATTACAGTTTTGTAACTGGCGAAGCTGTTCCAGTAACCAAAAAATCAGGTGATAAAATCTTTGCGGGAGGCAAGCAGAAGGGGAAAGTAATCGAGATGCAAGTATTGCATTCGGTTTCCCAAAGTTATTTGACCCAATTGTGGAGTAATGAGGTGTTTCAAAAATCGGTTGACCAAAAACACAAAAGCATTACTGATGCAATAAGTCATTATTTCACTCCAATGCTTTTACTGATTGCTTTTGTTTCCTTTGGGTATTGGATTTTTATTGATACCGCTATTGCTTTTAATGTTTTCACTGCAGTTTTGATTGTGGCATGTCCCTGTGCCTTGGCGTTAACGGCACCTTTTACGCTGGGTAATGTCTTGCGTATTGTGGGGAAACAAAAATTGTATCTCAAAAATGCTTTGGTAATCGAACAGTTAGCCGCTGTAGATGCCATTGTATTTGATAAAACGGGAACGATTACCACCAATAAAAAAGCGGCGATTAATTACAAAGGAAAAGAATTGACAAGCAATCAATTACTATTCGTTAAAAATGGATTACGAGCGTCTAATCATCCGTTGAGTCGAATGTTGTATGACTTTTTACCAGAAACAAAAACGATTAAACTGGATGACTTTGTCGAAATTACAGGCAAAGGCATTCAGGCTACTAAAAATGGGATTGTAATCAAAATGGGTTCGGCTGCTTTTTGTGGAGGGAATGAAAATCATGATAATGTGACTCAGAATACTTCGGTACATATCCAAATTGATGACCAATATATTGGAACATTCGAATTTAAAAATCAATACAGAGAAGGATTAGTGGAATTATTCGAAAGTCTAAAAGATAACTATGAGTTAACCGTACTCTCGGGAGATAACGAAGGGGAGAAGGAAACTCTAGAAACTATTTTGCCAAAAGGAACCCAGTTGGTTTTCAACCAAAAACCAGATGAAAAACTAGAATTTATCAAAAAACTACAAGACTCTGGCAAAAATGTGATGATGGTAGGCGACGGGTTAAATGACGCTGGCGCTTTGGCACAGAGCAATATCGGTATTTCAATTTCAGAGAACGTCAATGTTTTTTCACCCGCTTGCGATGGAATTCTAGAAGCCAATGAATTTCAGAAATTGAATTATTTTTTGAAACTGTCTAAGAAATCGATTTTTGTAATTAAAATGAGTTTTGGCTTGTCATTATTGTACAATGTAGTGGGATTGACATTTGCAGTTACGGGGAATTTGTTGCCCTTAGTAGGTGCTATTTTGATGCCGTTGAGCACCATTACGATTGTCAGTTTTGTGACCATAATGAGTAATTATTACGCAAGAAAGTTAAGTGTTAAAAAACATTAAGTAATTAAGTTTATTAAGACTTAATGAATCTTAATTTCTTAATGGTTCAACTGTTAAGTTCTAAGCATTTTTTAATCGAATGCTCTAATAGTTTGAAATTATTTTTGTAAACCATGATAAATGTCATGGTTTACACCAAGGTCAAAGTCTAATTTTGTTCCTACAAATTTAAGGTATGAGTGTTATTTATTTATTAATCTCCATTAGTATCGTGGTTGCGATTGTTTTTTTTATCGCCTTTGTGATGGCAGTAAAAACAGGGCAATATGATGATGATTATACCCCTTCAGTGCGAATGCTTTTTGATGACGAATTGTCAAAAGAAAAAAAAGTATCGACTGATGAGACAGTTGTCTGTAACAACACTATAGTAACAAAAGATTCAAATCAATTAAACAATTAATTTATGGAAATGCAACAGTTTTATTACGACAACAAAATTGTTAAAAAATTCATCTACGCCACCATTGTTTTTGGTGTAGTAGGTATGGCGGTCGGGCTTTTGTTGGCCACGCTGTTTTTATTCCCCAATTTGACCGATGGGATTTCGTGGTTGAGTTTTGGTCGTTTGCGTCCCTTACATACAAATGCGGTGATTTTTGCCTTTGTTGGGAATGCCATGTTTGCGGGAGTTTACTATTCGTTGCAACGTTTGCTCAAAACCAGAATGTATAGTGATTTACTCAGTAATCTTAATTTCTGGGGTTGGCAATTGATTATTGTGGCCGCAGCGATTTCATTGCCATTAGGATACACCACTTCTAAAGAATATGCGGAGCTGGAATGGCCAATTGATATTGCAATTGCATTCATTTGGGTGGTTTTTGGTATCAATATGATTGGAACAATTATAAAAAGAAGAGAGCGTCATTTGTATGTCGCCATTTGGTTTTACCTGGCCACTTTTGTGACGGTTGCCGTTTTGCATATTTTCAATAGTTTGGCTTTGCCAGTATCAGCCATGAAGAGTTATTCTGTATATGCAGGAGTGCAAGATGCTTTGGTACAATGGTGGTACGGACATAATGCAGTTGCGTTTTTCTTAACTACTCCTTTCTTAGGATTGATGTATTATTATATCCCAAAAGCCGCGAATCGTCCTGTGTATTCTTATCGATTGTCTATTGTGCACTTTTGGTCATTGATTTTCTTGTACATCTGGGCAGGTCCACACCATTTATTGTATTCTGCTTTGCCTAACTGGGCTCAGAATTTAGGTGTTGTGTTTTCCATTATGTTAATAGCGCCTTCTTGGGGAGGTATGATTAACGGTTTATTGACCTTGCGTGGTGCTTGGGATAAAGTACGTACGGAGCCTGTTTTGAAATTCTTTGTGGTGGCCATTACGGGTTATGGTATGGCGACTTTTGAAGGACCTATGTTGTCACTGAAAAATGTGAACGCGATAGCACACTTTACCGATTGGATCGTAGCTCATGTGCATGTAGGGGCATTGGCTTGGAATGGATTCATGGCTTTTGGATTAATCTATTGGTTGGTTCCTAGAATGTCCAAAGGACCTTTATTCTCTTTAAAGTTAGCAAATGTTCATTTTTGGTTGGGTACGCTCGGAATTATATTGTATGCTTTACCAATGTATGTGGCTGGTTTTGTTCAAGCTTCTATGTGGAAACAGTTCAATCCTGACGGAACCTTGACTTACGGAAATTTTCTTGAAACCGTAACCCAAATCATTCCTATGTATTGGATGCGTGCCATAGGGGGTACCATGTATATTATTGGGACATTTGTCATGGTGTACAATATGTACAAAACCATTACAGCCAATGATGCAATTGAAGACGAATTAGCCGAAGCACCTGCTTTAGAAAGAATAAGCAATGGACGTTTGCGCGGAGAAAAATTCCATACTTGGTTAGAAAGAAAACCAATTCAATTGACCATTTTGGCAACTGTAGCCATCTTGATTGGAGGAGTTATCCAAATTGTACCTACAATTATGGTAAAATCTAATATTCCTACTATCACTAGTGTAAAACCGTATTCTCCCTTAGAGTTAGAAGGCCGTGATTTATACATTCGTGAAGGGTGTGTGGGCTGTCACTCTCAAATGGTACGACCGTTCCGTTCAGAAGTTGAGCGTTATGGACCACAATCAAAAGCAGGAGAGTTTGTATACGATCATCCGTTTTTATGGGGGTCTAAACGAACTGGTCCCGACTTGCTAAGAGTGGGGGAAAAGTATAATGACAACTGGCATTTCAACCATATGTGGAATCCACAAAGTACGTCATCAGGTTCGATTATGCCAGGTTACAAATGGCTGTTTGACAACAAAGCATTAGATATTGATGATATTGAAGCGAAGATGAAAACGATGCAAGAATTGGGTGTTCCTTATTCTGATGCTGAGGTAGCCAATGCAAAAACTGCCATTAAAGCCCAGTCTTTGAAAATTGAAGAAAACCTAAAAGCAGATCCTGATTTTGTAAAAAGTTATGATGAAAGTAAAAAACGTGCTTTGGCAAAAGGAGAACGATTTATCCCAATGCAAGATCGTGAAATTGTAGCCTTAATTGCTTACATCCAACGATTGGGTACCGATATTAAAGTGAAAAAATAACAAAAGGAACTGAGCGGCTAAGATTCTAAGATAGAAAAAAGCTTAGCGACTTAGCGACTCAGAACCTTAGAACCTAAAAAAATAAAGTTATGTTCGAACAAATTAAACACAATATGGAAACGATAGCAGGGGTATCTATATATCCTATTCTATCCTTGTTGATTTTCTTTTTCTTTTTTGTAGGACTTGCCATTTGGGTGATTTCGTATAAAAAAGAGAAAATTCAGGAATTGAGCCAAATTCCTTTAAACGATAAATTATAATTTCAAAAATACATCTAATGAAAAAAATAATTCCCAACTATTTAAGAGTACTGCTGATTTTCTTCATGATTTTTGGTGTAATGGAATTTTTTATAGACTCCGGTGATCGTCCTGCGTTCATCAAATATCCGATGGTTTCGGTTTTTCTATTTGTCTTTTTGTTTCTTTTGATTGCGGTTGAAATTGCTTTAAGTGCCATTGACAATATCATGTATAATTTACTTTCGGATGAAGAAAAAGCGAAGCAAGCTGCTGAGGAACTAGTTTCTTATAAAGAAAAAGAATGGTACAAGAACCTGATGCAAAAACTGACTCATACACAACCGTTGGAAACGGAGGACGAGATTATTTTGCACCATGATTATGATGGTATCAAAGAATTAGACAATAATTTACCGCCATGGTGGGTGTATTTGTTTTATATCTGTATTCTTTTTTCAGTGGTGTATTTAGTGCGTTACGAAATCATGGGCGCTGACAATCAAGAAATGGAATTACAAAAAGAATTGGCTCAAGCCAAAATTGATGTAGAAGAATACATGAAAACGGCTCCCGATTTAATGGATGAAAAAACAGTAACCTTATTAACAGAACCAGCGGATTTAGATTTAGGGAAAAACCTCTTTGCTACAAATTGTGCTGCCTGTCACCGTGCAGATGCGGGAGGGCAAATTGGTCCTAATTTAACAGATGAGAATTGGATTTTAGGGGGTGGTATCAAAAACATTTTCCACACAATAACTAATGGAGGTCGTGATGGAAAAGGAATGATTGCTTGGAAAGGAACTCTGAAACCAAAAGAAATTCAAAAGATTGCTAGTTACATCATCTCGCTTAAAGGCAGTAATCCAAAAGACCCAAAAGCACCAGACGGAGAAGTTTGGGTAGAAGATGAAGCGGATGCCACTGTCGTTACAAAATAACAGTTAGTTTAAAAAGCTTGATTTACCATTAAGGAATTAAGAAAAGTTAAGTTCTAAAACCTTAATTTCTTAATGGTGAATAAAAAAATCTAATGTTTTAGATTTAAAAAAACAATAAAATGCCTAAACAAAATGAAGCTTTTAGAGATACCATCGGAACAATTGATGCCGAAGGGAAAAGGAAATTTATTTTTCCCAAAAAACCGTCGGGTACCTTTTATGATTACCGCAAGTGGGTCAGTTATTTTTTGTTATTGATTTTAGTAGCTAATCCATTTGTAAAAGTCAATGGCAATCAGTTCATGTTGTTCAATATTCTCGAACGTCGTTTTAATATTTTTGGATTCCCATTTTGGCCACAAGACTTTTACATTTTTGTAATTTTTATGATTGTAATGGTGGTCTTCGTGATTCTGTTTACGGTTATTTTTGGACGTATATTTTGTGGATGGATTTGTCCGCAGACTATCTTCCTCGAAATGGTTTTCAGACGAATCGAATATTGGATTGAAGGAGATAGAGGTGCACAAATGCGTTTGGCTAAACAAGAATGGAATACTGAAAAAATCAAGAAAAAAGGTTTCAAATGGACTTTGTTTTTGATTATTTCATTTGCTATTGCCAATGTGTTTTTGGCTTATATCATTGGAAGTGATGCCTTATTCCAGATGATTGATGAGGGACCTTTGGAACATCTCAAAACATTGATTTCACTTTTGATATTTACAGGAGTCTTTTATTTTGTTTTTGTATGGTTTAGGGAACAAGTCTGTATCATTGCTTGTCCTTACGGTCGTTTGCAAGGTGTTTTGTTGGATAATAAATCCATTAATGTGGCTTACGATTTTGTTCGTGGCGAAAAAGAAGTGGGCAGAGCCAAATTCAACAAAAAAGAAAATAGGGCTGAAACAGGCAAAGGAGATTGTATTGATTGCAAACAATGCGTCCATGTATGTCCCACCGGAATCGATATCCGTAACGGAACCCAACTGGAATGTGTGAATTGTACGGCTTGTATCGATGAATGCGACAGTATCATGGAAACTGTTGGTTTTCCAAAAGGCTTGATTCGATATGCTTCTGAAGATGAAATAGAGAAAAAAGCCCCTTTCAAGTTCACAAGTAGAATGAAAGGCTATACCGCTATTCTTGCAATTTTGACAGGGATATTGTTGGGCTTGCTGTTTTTGAGAAATGATGTAGAAGCCACCATTTTAAGGCTTCCTGGACAATTATTTCAACATAAAGGAGAAAATATTAGCAATGTTTACACTTTCAAAATTATCAACAAAACGAATGATGACTTTAAAGATATTCATTTTGAATTAGTAGGAATTAAAGGCAAGTTGAATGTAGTAGGTAACAGTGATTTTAAAGTACCTAAACAAGGGATGAGCAGCGGTACTTTGTTTATTGAAATCAATCAATATTTACTCGAAAGTGATAAAACGAAATTAAAAATTGAAGTATTTGAAGGCAATCGAAAAGTAGAAACAACAACGACTAATTTTTTAAGTCCAAGAAGTTTTGATTGATTTTTGCCCACAAATTAAGTTTAAACCTGATGATTTAGTAGCTTCTAAAAAATAGATCCACAGATTATAAAGATTAGCAAAGATTAATCTTTGTAATCTGTGGCTAATTAAAATTATAATCTTTCAGATTTTCAGTTCATAATTGTTAATCATTTAATGTAAAAATCATGGAAAATAATCCAATAAATGTTACAAAGAAACCCTTGATTAACTGGGGAACAGGAATTGTCATCGCCATTGCCTTGTTCATGAGTTTTATCTTGTATTTTGTAATTAAAGTACAATCGAATTCTAAATATGACAACGAATTGGTGGTAGAAGAATACTATAAACAGGATGCTCGTTTTCAGGAAGAAATTGACCAGTTGCAAAACAATCATGATTTACCTAACAAACCTAGTTTTACCAAAACAGCAAAAGGCATCACTGTAATTTTTCCGTCAGAATTTGATGTTTCAAAAGTAAAAGGGAAATTGTCCCTCTACCGACCGTCGAATAAGAAATTAGATTTCGAAATTCCCCTTTCGCTTTCTGATTCTAATCCATCTTTACTCATACCTAAATTAAATTTGGTTGGCGGTCGCTGGGACATTACCATGCAATGGCAGTACGAAGGAAAGTTGTATATGACTAAGGAAATTTTGTATTTGTGATTTGAGTTAGGAGTTTTTAATTAACGATTGTTGATTTAATCCTAGCAAGGACACAATGTTTTAAATTTTCATTTTAAACAGTTAAACTTTTTTAAACAATTAACCTTTTTTAAACTTCTAAACAATAAAACCTTTGCTCTACACCGCATTTCTATTTGGATTAATCAGTAGTTTTCATTGCATTGGGATGTGTGGTCCTATTGCGATGATGCTTCCTGTGGATCGAATGAATGCAACCAAAAAAACGCTACAAATCTTAACCTACCATGTAGGACGGCTGACTGCTTATGGAACTATAGGTTTGTTATTTGGAATGCTAGGGCGGGGATTGTTTATTGCAGGTTTTCAGCAAAGATTATCCATTTTTATAGGAATGGCGATGATTTTGGTAGTGGTTATTCCTGAGAAAATATTAGCACAATACAACTTTTCAAGACCTGTTTTTAAAATTATTTCGAATATCAAATCCAAACTCGGACAACAATTCAAAAACAAAAGTTATTCTTCTTTATTTACTATTGGGTTGCTCAATGGTTTCTTGCCTTGCGGAATGGTATATGTGGCTCTTTTTGGTGCTGTAGCCATGCAATCAGCCAGTTTAGGAGTGTTGTATATGTTGCTTTTTGGTTTAGGAACGGTTCCTTTAATGAGTGCTGTCGTTTATATTAATTCCTATTTAACCCTTCCCATTCGTAATAAAATCCAAAAAGTAATTCCTTATGTGGCAGTGCTTATTGGAGTGCTTTTTATATTAAGAGGATTAGGCTTGGGGATTCCTTATGTTTCGCCAACTAAAATGAGTTTGTTTGTGCAAGCGAAAGCAAATTGTCATTAATCCTGTTGTGTTGATTTTTGAATGAAGATTTTGTGCTGTTAGTTTCATTTTTTAAGTACAAAGTTAAAGACTCTTCAAAGTTAATAGCCAATTTATTATTAATCCATAGGCTTTATTGGTAATGATGCGTAAAGTCAGTAGACATTTGTACAGCATAAACGACAAAAATATTTTTCACAGGAACACTTTGTAGAGCGGGGTTAGAGTTTGTTATACCAAATTGTAAAACAATGCAGAATAAGTAATGAGTTGAAAAACAAAATGTTTCAGTCGGGCGAATCGTAAAACGAAGGTATAACAAGAGGTATAACAAAATGATAATTTGGATGCTTCGTGACGCTCTGAATTGAACTCAGAAAAAAAAGTAAAAGTCAATGAAATCAGTACTTTAGACGCAAAAAAAAAACTGGCTAACAGAATGAATTTGAGATAACTAGAGTACATGCCTATCAGCTCCTTCTTTTTTGTTTTAAAAAACAAGTTATATATAAAATTTGTCAACTATTAAGTTTTTTTAAATAAATGTATAATATTCTTATAAATTGTCAATGGTAAATTATTTTATATAAACCAAAATAAATTGTGGTTGGCAGCTTGTTCAAAATGACTAGACAGAGAAAAGTGTTTTTTTATATCGTCATCGAAAACAACTGTGTTTGGGGTGCTTTTTTCTTTAATCTCAAGTCAAAAGCCATGCAGATGTTACGTACGTACGGTTTTCCTTTTTCGGTCACAAGGAGGTCATTTTGGTGAATTTCCAGCAAGCCGTCTTTTTGCATTTCATTCAATTGTAGAAGTATCTCAGGTAGTTCTTCAAAGAAATCACTGTCTATTGTCCATGAAGTGCTGAATTGACACATCAAGTTCAAAATGTGCTTGCGAATGATTAAATCTTCTGCAGTCAAATGATGGCCTCGGTAAATTGGCAATTTGTTCTGTTCTAATTTTTGGTAATATTCCTCTATCGTTTTTACATTTTGTGCAAAACAATACCAACTATCACTGATAGAAGAAACTCCCAAGCCAATCATTAACTGGGTTTTTGAGGAGCTGTAGCCCATAAAATTGCGATGCAATTTTCCTTTATTAAAGGAATGGTACATACTATCGTCTTGTCGGGCAAAATGATCCATTCCAATTTCATGATAGCCGTTTTTTCCTAAAAGTATCTTTCCTATCTCATACAATTTTCTTTTTTCTTCATCTTGAGGCAAGTCTTGTTTTTTAAAACCTCTTTGTCCACTTCCTTTTATCCAAGGTACATGAGCATAACTGTAAAAAGCCAAACGATGAGGTTGTAGTGATTTTGTTTTTTCGATTGTATCCACTACATTTTCGATGGTTTGAAAGGGCAATCCAAAAATAAGATCGTGACCAATTGAGGTGTAACCAATTTCTTTTGCCCAAAGGGTTACCTTGGCTACATTATGAAAAGGTTGGAGGCGATGGATGGCAGTTTGTACTTTTTCTGCATAATCTTGAACACCAAAACTCACTCTCCTGAATCCCAAATCGAACAGTTTTTGCAAGTGTTTGCGAGTGGTATTATTAGGATGTCCTTCAAAGCTAAATTCGTGTTGAGCTGCTATTTCGGACATTTGAAAAATTCCGTTGATTAGCAGTTCTAAATTCTCCACTGAAAAGAAAGTAGGTGTTCCACCTCCTAAATGGATTTCTTTAATGATTGGCTTTGCTGGAAGTAGTTCACAATACAGTTTCCATTCTTTCAAGACCGCTTGTATGTAGGGGTTTTCAAGTTGGTGGTTTTTGGTGATTCGTTTGTTACAACCACAAAAAGTGCAGAGACTTTCACAAAAAGGCAGGTGAATATACAAGCTTATGCCTTCGGTAGAATTGCTTTCTACAAAAGATTTTTTTAATGTTTGAATCCAATTTTCAGTGGTAAACTTTGCCTCATCCCAATAAGGAACCGTCGGGTAACTTGTGTATCTTGGACCAGGAACATTGTATTTTTGTAAGAGTGACTTTTTCATTTTGACCTATTTTTCAATAGTCAAAAATAGGGTAGTGGTAAGGTAATTAAAATGATAATTGTCATGTTCAATTATCAAAAGCTAAGAGAAAAGTTTCAAGAGAAAAGAAAAGAGATTAATTTCAAAAAATAATACTTAATTTTTGAAATTAACCTCTAACCTCTTTATTCTTGGTCAAGGTTGCGCAACTGTGTTAGTTTTTCTTTCCAGATGTCTAAGTTTTCCTTGTGGATAGCAATGTTTTTACGCACTTCTAGTACAATAGAATTCTCTTTTTTGGCATTTTTAGTATTGGCAAAAAACTGAATGTTGTTTTCTAGTTGGAAAATTTCATTTTGCAATTCGTCAATTTTACGAATGATAAAAATCTTTTCGTTTTCAATTTTTCGTGAGTCATTGCTTTCCGATAGATTGTCCAGACGGTTGGCAAATCGCATCATGTCACCTTCTTTTTTACTCAAACTTAATTTGTCAAAAAGGGCATCTAATATTTTGTTAAATTTACCTTCAATATGTCTTCTTTGAAAAGGCACTTTACCAAAACTTTTCCAAGTTTCAATATGTGCTTTGATGGCGTCCAAATCGGTTTTGTGATCTCCTGCTAATTGGAAATCTCTGAGAGTTTCTAAATAAACTTTCTTTTTGTCGAAGGCTTCAATTTCTTCACTATTTTCCTCGTTTTTGAAATCTTTTAATTGATCAAAGTAATGGTTGCAAGCTGATTTAAATTCTTTCCAAATTTTATCCGAATACTTTCTAGGGACATGACCTATTTGTTTCCATTCATTTTGAATTTGCTTCATAATAGGAGTAGTAGCTGCAAAGTCGGTACTGTCTTTTAGTTCCTGAGCTTTGGCTACTAATGCATTTTTCTTAGCGAGATTGTCATTTTGCTCTCTTTTAATTTCTTTGTAGAATGAATTTTTAAAAGCATTAAAGTTTCTAACGGCTGTTTTAAAAGCAGCCCAAGTTTCTTCATTTACATCAGCAGGAACTTTACCAGCATTAAAGAATGCAGTTCTTAAAGTCTCAACTTTCTCTATTTGTACCAACCATTGAGAATGTGAATTTACTTTAACCGTTCCTAATGCCTCAATTTCGGCAATAATTAATTTTTTGTTGTTTAGATTTTCAATTTCATTTCCTCTTTGTTTTTCAAAAAGTTGTTCTCTTTTATCATGAATTTGTTTCGTGTAATCACTAAATTGATTCCAAATTTCATCACGATGCTCCCTTGAAACAGGGCCGATATCCTCTTTCCAAATACGATGCAGGTCTTGTAATTCTCTGAAAGCTTTGTTGATGTCGGCTTCGTTTACCAATGCGGCAACGCGTTCGATTATTTTTTGTTTCTGTTCCAGATTGTGTTTGAAATCTAAGTCACGAGCTTCTCGATCTAAATGTAGGTAATCGTAAAAGTTTTCCACATGAAAATGGTAGTTATTCCAAACATGGTTGTATTTGTCTTTTGGAATAGGACCAGCAGTTTTCCATCTTTCTCTTAATTCATTAAAATGCTTTAAGGTGTCTTTGATGTTTTCTTGCGGATTAATTAAATCTTTTAATTCCTCTACAATGGCCAATCTATTTTCAAGATTAGATTTAAGATTGGATTCTAAGCTCTTAAAATGAGCATTTTTTTTATTTTTATATTCGGTGTAAAAATGGTCGAAAGTTGCTTTTAAAGGCAGGTGGTATTGGAAGTCTTCGGTACTATCAGGGTTTTCAGTATGAAATTCTTCCTTCTTTTCTTCAATAAAATGATAGTATTTGGCTAAGAATGATTTTTTAATCTCATCAATATGTTCTTTGATGGACATCACCTTATTGGTTGCAACTAATTTTTGTAGTTCGTCCACAAGAGATTCCATTGACAGCATGTCATAATCAAGTAAAGGAATTTCATGACGTTCTCTTAGAGTTTCATCTTCTCCTTCTTCGGCATTCGATTCTTCAATAGCATTTAATGCGTTTTGATTTGCATTGACAGTTTTGGGAGTTTCTTCTACTTCCTTTGAATCGGTAATTAAATTTCCATCTGCATCTTGCAGGTTATCGTGTTGTTCTTCTAACATTGGTTCAATGTTTTAAGGTTTGTAATTTTTGAACACGAAAGATAGTAAAGAGTCGCTGAAATACAAAACAATTCTTTCGATTCAGAACCTTTTGTAAGAGAAAAGGTTGTGATTTAATCTGTTTTAAAGAGTAAAAAACAAAGAATTTTAATGAATTAAGCATTTTTTAAGTTAAAATGGAATCTCTTTTTAAACCAATAGAGCTATTAGGAGTCCAAATTTAGGAAGAAAACAGAGTAAAGGACTGATTTAATTTTAAGAAGAAAACATTGTGACCTTGGATTTTAAAGTTAAAGTTTTTTAAAAAAATCAATCATTTCATAGTAAAATCAATTGGAAAATAGGAACTTTGTTCGTTTTCAACCAAAAAATAAACCAAAATAATTAAATTAAAAGTGAATAAACAACAAAAACAAATTGGATTGTATGCATTGGTAACCCTTGTTATCATTACGTTAGCTTTTGGGTACGCAAAATGTTTCAATACTCCAAAATTAGAAACTGCAGAAGAGTGTCATGATGATAATTCAGTAGAAAGAAGTGCATTATACCAACCAACAATTGAAAATAAAAATAACAAACCATCTGGTACCGCTCCTGAAGGGATGGTATGGATACCAGGAGGTGAATTCTCGATGGGGAGTGACGTTTCTGATGAGAGTTTGTGCGATGTTAAAGGGATAACCAAAGATGCTTCACCGATACACCGTGTGTATGTAGATGGTTTTTGGATGGACGAATCAGAGGTTACTAATGATCAATTTACTGCCTTTGTAAAAGCTACGGGCTATGTAACTGTAGCGGAAAAAAAACCAACAGCAGAAGAATTGCCAAATGTTCCCGAAGAATTTTTAATAGCTGGTTCAGCTATTTTTAAACCAACTCCCGGTAAAGTAAATTTGAATAATTTCTTGCAATGGTGGGATTTTGTAGGTGGTACTAATTGGAAGCACCCTCTTGGGCCTAATAGTGATTTAAAAGGAAAAGGAAATTACCCTGTGGTTCATATCGCTTATGAAGATGCTGTAGCTTATGCCAAATGGGCAGGAAAACGTTTGCCGACAGAGGCTGAATGGGAGTTTGCTGCTCGTGGAGGGAAAGCAGGTGATTTATATGCTTGGGGAAATACCTTAAAGATTGATGGAAAATTCCAAGCAAATATTTTTGAAGGAACTTTTCCAGTTGAAAAAGGCGATACGGGTGAAGATGGGTTTGTTGGTATAGCACCTGTAAAACAATATAAGCCAAATGCCTACGGATTGTATGATGTAGGAGGTAACGTTTGGGAATGGGTACACGATTGGTATAGTGAGACCTATTATTCTGAAATTAGTGCAGGTGGAAAAGTAGTACGTAATCCAAAAGGTCCAGAAACCGCTCCTTATGATACCACGGGTAATAATGAATTGAAACGTGTGCATCGTGGTGGTTCTTTCTTGTGTACAAGTGAATATTGTAGCCGTTATATGGTAGGTACCAGAGGGAATGGTGAAATTAAATCAGGAGCCAATCATCTCGGTTTTAGATGTGTAAAATAGCAATAAATTTCAAACAGAATAAGTACTAAGTACGGACTGTGTACAAAAGTTTAAACAAATTGACTATTAATTTGATAATACTGAGCTCGATATTGTATCGGGCTCATTTTGTTTAAATTTGATTCTTTCTTATAATAATATACACTGGACATGCTAACTTAGCCGACACAAAAAGTTAAAAAAGAAGATGAGGTTTATGATGAATATAAAGAAATGATAAGTATTGATAGTTGGGATGAAATAAAGCATAAGGTTATATTAGTAAATAAAGAAAACGAACTAATTCATATTAAAAATAGGATTCATGAAAATTATAAAAAATGGTGTGTTTTGCCTTGCTGGCTTATTGTTGCTAGGCTGTAAGTCTGAAATCGATAAAAAAAAGGATGTTAAAACTACCTCACGTCCCAATATTATTTTTATCCTAGCTGATGATTTTGGGATAATGGATAGTCAAGCCTATGCTAATAAGTTTACAGGAACAAATCCTTCTCTAATGTTTTATGAAACGCCTAATATTGATAAATTAGTTAATGAGGGAGTTTCTTTTTCACAAGCGTATGCGAATCAATTATGTTCGCCAACACGCGCAAGTTTGTTAACAGGTAAGTATGCTGGTAGACTTGGATTTACCACAGCTTTGCCACCAAGACAAACCTATTATAATCAGAATCAAGAAGTGCCAAAAGGGTATTATGTAAACGATATTTTTGAGCATAGTGATGATATAAAAATCGAGCAGGCACTTTTAAATGGAATTTCAAATGCTGGTGTTCCCTCAGGAACAAAGTATGACCAAGGTAAAGATGAACTTTCTATAGCAGAAGCTTTAACGGATTATCATTCAGCTTTTATAGGGAAGTGGCATTTAGGTGGTTTTGGAGCCAAAGGGTATCAACCCAAAGATCAGGGTTTTGAACCTTTGGCATGGTTTGATGCGGGTGGTTCTGCTTACTACAATTGGAAAAATGCATGGAATGATAGAACGAATAAAATGTATCCAAAAGTATCTCCTGATGCACTGGAAATTGGATCATCAGGAAAACCAACAAACGAGGACTATTTGACAGACGATCTTACTGTGCAAGCCTTACAATACATCGATGAAAGAGCAAAAATAAAAGACAAGCCTTTTTTCTTATATTTTTCACATTTTGCCATTCATTCACCGTATCAAGGAAAAGAAGATGAAGTAACTCATTTTGATGGTAAGAAAACCAAAGGATGGAATGGCCATAAAAATCCCGTTTACGCTTCGATGATTAAAAGTTTAGATCGTTCTGTTGGAGCTATTTTAGATAAACTAAAAGAGTTAGATATTGAAGAAAATACATTAGTAGTATTCATGTCAGATAATGGCGGGATAGATTCTAAAATTACAGCAAAAGGAGACGGTACAAATAATGCTCCATTTCTAGGAGGAAAAGCCTGTGTGACAGAGGGGGGAATTAGAGTGCCTTTAGTTTTTAGATGGAAAGGAAAAGTTCAAGCTGGTAAATGGGTTGATGTACCTGTAGATTGTACGGATATTTATCCATCACTTTTAGAGGCGGGTGGTTATCATTCTAAAGAAATAATTAAGAAGAATGATCTTGATGGCGAAAGTTTAATTGCTATGCTTTCTGATGTAAACAATAAGAATAAAAGTTATAAAAAAACTACGCATTACTGGCATTATCCTTTTAATGTGATTTACAATAGTCCTTATGAGCCATTTGCTCTCACACCTCATTCTGCTATTCGTGACGGCGATTATAAGCTTATTTTTGATTGGTATGGTAGATTGAATTTATATAACATAGAAAAAGATCCTTTTGAAAAACACAATTTAGCAAATGAAAATCCTAAGCTCAAAACGGCTTTGTTTCACAAATTAATGAGCTGGTTACAGGTAAATATTGACAAACGTTACTGGCCAAAAGTAAACGAAAAATATAACCCTAAAAAGGAATCTAGAGATGTACCATTTATAGATATGTTTTCTAGCTATAAAAGTCAGCTATAAACTGAAATTTTTAATAAAAAAATGACCTTGGATTGATCTGCACCCAAATATCAAAAGTGGAATTTGCAATCTAGAAGTGCCAAAAAGCATTGTGTTCTTTTGTAGATAAATTTTAATATTGCTGGGAAAATGTTGGGGAAATAAAATAAAAAAAATCCGCAACTACTTATTTTGTAAGTGGTTACGGATTTTTTTAAGTGGAGTCGCCGAGAATCGAACTCGGGTCCAAACAAGCAACTAAAATGCTTTCTACACGCTTATTTCCTGATTAAATTTTCGACATTGTGATTGACCAGAAACAGTCGCACAACGCTTATCTTCTTTAGTTTCGAAATCCACCCGAAGCTCATGGAAATCTAGGTTTAAATTTACGATTCACCTGATTCGACCGCCATAAACCAAAGCTTTCGAGGTAAATCCTGCTTTCCTACCTTGTAGGACGAGGCTAATCTTACTATAATTCAGATTATGCAGCAAGAGCGTAGTTTCCTTCGCCGTGTAAGTGTTTTGAGACCTTTTATTAGCGAGAATTGTCCCAGTTCTCGACGTGCTTACATTTCAATTCGACTTGCTGTCAAAACCAGTCGACCCCAATTTTCAATCAATAAATTGAGTTTGCAAAGATATTCTTTTTAGTCAAACTACAATTGCGTTGTGTTTATTTATTCATCAAAAATCATTCCGCAGTTCCGTTGTCGTCTAATTTAAATGGGTAGTCACCAAATAAAGCCGCAAGATTTCTAACTTTATAGGTCATGCGGTTGAATTTGTTTGATAACGCAATGATGGTCACTTTTTCTTCTGGTAGAGTAATATAAGCAGAAGTATTTCCATGCCACCATCCGTTGTGGAAATATAAATTTTGTCCCGTTTCCCAATTAATCATTCGGATTCCTAGTCCATAATTGTTTTGTCCTTTATGTTCGTTACTATATGGGATAAAAGATTTTTTTAGTAATTCTGTTTTGAAAAATTCAGGGTCATTGCGTCCTAAATCAAATTTTAATAAATCTCTTGGAGTGGAGTAGATATTCTTATCGCCATAAATAGCGTCTAAATAATCCCAATAATAAAGAGAGAAATTCCCTCTGTATGATGGATTGGCAGTTTGCCTGTCTTTGTCATAATCAAAAACAAAAGTGTCGTTCATTCCCAGAGGTTTGAAAACAATTGTCTTCATCGCCTCTTTGTAATTTTGTCCTGTTACTTTTTCAATAATTAAAGCTAAAATGGCATAATTGGTATTGCAGTAACTGAAACGACTGTCGGTTCTAAATTCGAGATTGATTTTTTTAGTAATTAATAAATCAACAATATCCTTGTTGGTTAAAATCTTATGCCGATCCCAAATTTCCTTTTTGTCTGTAAAATAGGAGTAGTTACGAATACCACTTCGATGATTCAGTAAGGTCTTTACGGTAACATCGGGATATGGGAATCCTTTTAAAAGGGTCGTTACTTTTTGTTCTAAGTTTAATTTCTTTTGGTCAATTAATTTTAATACGGCAGTTGCTGTCATTACTTTAGAAACAGAAGCAATATGAAGCGGACTGTTACTGGTCATTTCAGTTTTGGTTTTATGATTGGCATAGCCTTCATATTTTTCATAAATTATATGTCCGTTTTTTGCAACCAAAAATCCTCCGTTCAAACTGTTGTGAGGCCAGTTTTTGTTATAAAAATGCTCAATCGCATTTTTTTTAGAATTGATATAATCATTAGTAGGTTTATGACCTGTTTTTAAGACAAAATCTTTTTTGGCTTTATTGTCTGATAAATTAGAGTCAGAATTATTATTTCCTTTACAAGAGGTTAAAAGCAATAAGAGCAGTACTAATTGTGGTATATTTGTGTTTTTTATTGAAATCATCATTGTGGTGCTATAAAAACAAATATATAGAATCAATATCTTTTTTGATAATTATTTTGGGATCAATTCTGATTATTTTTAATGTTTTTACAGACAGTGTTTTCTATCATTTTGAGATTCAGTAGTTCAGGAATAAAATCCTGTTTGGGAGATGTAGGGTTGCATTTTTTGGATATTATTATTTGTAAAAATAACCCCATGGAGACTTTGCTTTTAAATGAAAGTAAAGAAATAATAAAATTTACATAATAGTTTAGAATATGAAATTTGGAATTTTAAAAGAAAGAAAAAATCCACCAGACCGAAGAGTTGTTTTTTCACCAGAAGCATTGGTACAATTGAAAAAAGAATATCCTGATTTTTCAGTTGCAGTAGAAAGTTCTGAAGATAGAATTTTTAAAGACGAAGAATATCGATTCGCTGGAATTGAAGTGGTAAATGATATTAGTGACTGTGATGTACTCATAAGTGTCAAGGAAATTCCCGTAGAAGATTTAATTGCGAATAAAGCTTATTTCTTTTTTTCACATACTATAAAAAAGCAACCGCATAATTGCGCTTTACTACAAAATATTTTGAAAAAAAATATTGACTTATACGATCATGAAACTATTGTGGACCCAAATAATCGTAGATTAATTGGTTTTGGTAAGTATGCGGGTTATGTAGGGGTGTATAATAGTATTCGTGGTTTTGGACTAAAATATGAATTATTTAAACTGCCAAAAGCTTCGACTTTAAATGGAAAAGAGGAACTTGTGAGACATTTAAAAAGATTGGTCTTGCCTCCATTGAAATTTGTCATTACAGGTAAAGGAAAAGTAGGGAAGGGTGCCCAAGAAATTCTAAGTTTATTAAAAATAAAAGAGGTTAGTATCGAAAATTATCTAACCAAGAAATATTCCCAATCTGTATATACGCAATTGGGCGTGTCCGATTATTACAAACATAAAGAAAATCAGGTGTTTGATTTTGAAGATTTCAAATCAAATCCAGCCAATTATGAATCCGATTTTGAAAAATTTACCAAGGTTTCAGAGATTTATATTTCGGGGCATTTTTATAGTGTGGGTTCTCCAGCTATTTTGACTCGCGAGATGTTACAGTCTAAGGATTGCAAACTAAAAGTAGTAGCGGATATTTCATGTGATGTTGGTGGACCTATCGCTTGTACATTACGTACTTCAACTATTGAAGAGCCTTTTTATGGTTATTTACCTTCAGAAGCTAAGGAGGTAGACTTTTTTCATCCAGCTGCTTTAGTGGTGATGGCAGTAGATAATTTGCCCAGCGAATTGCCTAGAGATGCCAGTATTGGATTTGGAGAAATGTTTACTGAATATGTCATTCCTGCATTCTTTAATGAAGATACAGATGGGGTTTTAGAAAGAGCGCAAATTACCCATAATGGACAGTTAACGGCTCGTTTTAGTTACCTGCAGGATTATGTTGATGGTAAGTAAATAAAAAACTAGGCTACTTTAATTTAAATTAGCCTAGTTTTTTATTATTCTGTCAATTGATAGAATTTTTCTATCATTTCTTTTCCTTTAGCAGTTTGTCCTGTTTTTAGCAAAGCATCACCATATCTAAAGTAATATTCGGGGGCTAAATTGGTGGTCATTTTGAATAATTCTTGATAATATTTGGCTGCTTTTTCAATTTCTTTGTTGTAGTAAAACGAGTCGGATAATAAGGTGAATAAGTATACAGATTTATATCCCTTTTCAGCGACTCTTTCATAAATATCTATAATATTAATATAGATATGATCTGGTTTTAGCCTGTTTGGGTCGCTTTTTGCTATTTCTTTAGCTTCTTCTTTTTTGAAATTTTCAATAGCAAGTTTTAAGGCTATTTTTTCAATCTCTGGATCAACAATATCAGTGGTTTCCTTACCTTCTATTTGGATACTACTAGGTTCTTCAACTCTTTTTTTTACGTTGGTTTCTCTTGTCTTAGCTGTAATGTTTCGGGCATATTCCTTGTCCGTAAAATTTTCCTTTTTATAAATTGGGGTAATGGTTCGGATGTTATTAGGACCTAAATCGGCATCGTCTATCAGACTCAAATCAGAAACTGTATAGCTGGTTTTGGTTCCTCCAAAATTTTGGTTTACGGTTTCTTCTACTTGATAGTAGAGCACTTTTCGTGTTTCAGTATTAATGGTCACGTTGGGATTTTGACAATAACCACTATGTGTACACAATGATGCTACGAAAATAGTAAGTATTTGAAAAATATTTTTCATGACGAGTAATTTTACAATTCATATGCTATTTTTTAATTTATAGTTTAAGAATATCGTTACTACTGATTTCGTAAACGAGATCAGTACATAGATTAGTGTAGTAGTTTTTTAGAAGTCAGAAATTGAGGCAATTATTGTGATAGGTTCAAATGTCTTATAATCAATAAAAACAAATCTATTAATTGAAATATTCTTTGATGTGGTATTGTTTGCTTTTGGAAAGCTGATTTATTATACTAAGGTACTAAAAAAAAAGCCTCTAAGCAATTATTTTAGAGGCTTTTAAGTTGTATGGAATTTAGAATTTATAATTGTATCCTAAACGAATAACCTGAGTTTCGTAATAATCATTACTTGTATAATAAAAACCATCTCCCTGAATTCGTTTTTTAGGAACCATGGTATTTAGCAAGTCGGTTGCATTCAGGAAAAATTCTCCTTTTCCTTTTTGAACAGATTTTTTTATACCAAAATCAACCGAATAACGGGATTCCATTTTTCCTTGTGGAATAACATCTGGAGCTAGATATATAGCTGTTAACTGTGCATCTACCGTTTTGGTAAAATGAAAAGTATTATTCAGTTTTACATTTCCAGAATAAATAACTTGTTCTTCTGCCGAAAATAAATGGGAACTTGGATATTTGTTTTCTACCGTAAAAGCATTTATTTGGTTGCGATACGCATTTGCATTGATATTAAAGGAGTAGAGCGGACTTACTTCTTGCGACAAAACCATTTCGATTCCCGAGTTATAGCTTTTATTCACGTTTTGAAAAGTAGCATAAATGATGTCGCTTCCAGGAACGGTGCTCGATATTCTAGTAATGGTTCCATCAGCAAAACGGTGGTAAAGGGCTGTGTACAAACTTCCTTTTGTCCAATTCAATTTATAGCCTAATTCTAGTGAATTGGTAAACTGTGGTTTCAACATTGGGTTTCCGACTTTGATAATTTCAGCATCATCGTATTTTGGAAAAATTCGAATATCAACTTCATTGGGTCTGTCAACTCTTCGGTTAAAGAACAGCGATATTTTGTTGTCGTCATTAAATTTATACGCCAATCGCATGTTAGGGAAAGGCTGTGTATAATTGTATCCGTCACTTTTATACGTATTGTGATTTGGATTTACCTCATAATTCAAATCAACATATTCCAAGCGCAATCCTAGTTCAGCTTCCCATTTCAAGCTTTCAAAAACGTAGTTTCCGTAAACCGCAGGAATCAACTCTTTGTAGGTTGCAGGTCCGCCAGCATTGGCATCAATAACCGAGTTCTGTCCCGGTTTGAAATCCATATTCGTTGGAATGTCGCGTTTGCGGAATTTAATTCCCGTTTCGATACGCCCATTTTTCAACGGTTCGATATAATCCACATTCAAATCATAGACTTTTTCGTCAGATAATAGTTTGAAAGCATCCGTCCCAGTTGACCCCACTAGAATATTATCGTAAAAATACTTCTCGTCTTCTCTATGAAAAGTATAGTTAAAACCAACATTTAGCAACCTACCAGGTTCTTTAAATTTGTGTTGGTAAGCAGCTGTGGCCATAACGGTTGTTTTTAACTCATCTTCTAGAAACTGCCATAATCTTCGTCGTTCTGAAAAATCAGCATTAAAAAAAGGTTGGTCACCACGGTCAATAATTTTTTCGCTTCCAAATAAACCTGAAACCGTCAAAGTATTTTGGTCGTCAATATTCCAGTCAATACCTGATTTGATAGTTGTAAAATGCGTGTTACGATTTCTTTTTAATTGCGAATTAATAATGTCGCCATCGTCATAATAACGGGTGACAAATTCGTTTTTATTCAAAGTTTCGGTGTACAAATAATCCCCTTGAAAAAAGGCGTTGATTTTATTTTTCTTATAATTCAACGAAACCGAGGGGTTGATTTTTGGCGTCATCGTATATTGTGGACGAATCGTAGGCAAGTTTTCTTTTCGAACCCATAAGGCACCCAGTCCTGATGTCAAACCCACTTTTCCGTTAAAACCTTCTTTCTTATTCTTTTTGTAGATGATGTTGATGATTCCCGCATTTCCATTCGCATCATATTTGGCTGATGGATTATTGATAATCTCAATTTTTTCAATGGCTGAGGCTGGAATGTTATCCAAACCGCTTTGGCTACCAAAACCCGTTAAACCTGTTTGTTTACCATCAATCAAAACCATTACTTTGTCGTTTCCTCTCAATTGCACTTTTCCATCTTGAACGGTCACACTAGGTAAGTTTTGCATGGCTTGTAAAACGGAACTTCCTGATTGCGCAATATTATCAGCTATTTCAAAAGTTTTTTTATCCATTTTGTTGCTTATTTCGGTGCTGTTTGAGGTTACAACTACTTCATTCAACGAATTGATGTTCTCACTTAGTTCAATGGTTTTTAAATCCAAGTAATCCGATAAATTCCCCACGTACAGCTCTTGCTCGTGTGTTGCATATCCCAAAGTGGAAATCTCAAGGATATAGTTCCCAGATGTAATATTTACTAATTTAAAACGCCCTGACTCAGTTGTGATTGTTCCTGCTACAAATGTTTTTTGAGCTACTGTTTTTAGTACCACATTAGCAAAAGGTATGCTAGTGTTGGTTTTATTCTCTTTTACCAATCCTGAAATGGTTACTTGTTTGCTCTGTGCCCATAATTGAGTTGTTAGCAAACCTAAAAGTAGGATTGTATTTAAAATTTTAATTTTCATAAGAGTATTATTTTATATTCAAAATCATTCCTACTCCAAATTGAGTTCCATTGTAAAATGGCGAAATCATTCCTGTATTGTTTTTATTTTTCTTTTGTAATAATTTATTAATGTATGGAAACGTCCAGTAAGCTACTTTGGTAGAGAGAATCCCTATACCAGCTCCCATGGCTACATCCGTTAGCCAGTGGCGGTCATTGTAGATACGGAAAGCTCCCGTTCCCGCAGCGACCAAATAACCCGAAATGCCATACCAAATCGAAACATCTTTGTATTCCTGCCATAAAAATTCAGCTCCCGCAAAAGCAGTTGCTGTATGACCCGAAGGAAAAGAGTTGTTCGAACTTCCATCGGGTCGTTCGACTTTGGTAATCGTCTTCAAAGGTAAAACTGTCGCCGAAAGGAGCAAATAAGAAGTCGCTAATATCATAGAACGATCTCTTAAATTATGTTTCCCTTGTAGGCCTAAATTGTTTAACGCATAAACAGTCAAGGCTGGCGCATATTGAGCAAAATCATCAATTGTGATTCGCTTGTCAATATGTTCGTTGACTTCTTCTTTAATTTCTGTGTTAATTGATTGTACAGCATCACTTTCAATACCTATGAGGCCATAAGACATCAAACCTACAGGAAGGATTAATTGCTTGTAGTTAAATTTTGTTTTTTTTACTTCTTTTACAACAAGACTGTCTTTTTGAGCCAATTGTTGCGCATAAAGGTTTGTGCCTACTACAATAAGTAGTAAAGCGAGATAATAATGATTTTTTCGCATAGTTATTTGATTCAAATAGTTGTTATTCAAATTTTTGAGTTGGTAAAAAGTAAATTAAACTATCGGAGGGCGAAAAATAGAAAAGTTAGGATTGTACAAATAATTTTGATTTTTGAAAGCAATAGCCTCTATTTCGAAACAAGAAACAAAAGGTGTATTGTTTTTAAATTCAAATGCAGTAATTTTTTGAGTTAGCGGAGTCACTTGATTAAGTGATACTAAGGTTACCGTCTGATGAGGTTTGTCATCGTCTTCTTCGCTTTCATGGGCTTCAAAAATCATGTCCAAATTCATCAAATGTTCTCCCACAAAATCCAAAATAGTCAAATTAGGATCTTCCGTTTCCTTACAATGACTATACATATCAGGCAATTGCACCAAGGTCGAAAAATCACCCATAGGCAAACAAATCACACCAAAGCTATAATAGAGCAGTAAAAAAAAGTGAAAGAATGGTCTCAAAATTTTTTAAAATAGATTTCAAAGATAGCTTTTTTAAAATAATAGACTGTTTCTAAAAAGTTAATTATAAAATCATTTGGGCGTGCCACCATTCTGTCAAGGGGCTTACTCTTCTGTATGTTGATTAAGCCCCTTTCCACAATGCTGTCGGGCTATTCGCGCTACTTTGGTAGCCAGCTTCTATCCCTCACGCAAACTCGAAGTACCATTTGCGTTTTTGAGTTTTTTTATTAAATCACATTGTCTTTTCATAGAGCTAGCACAGATAATAAATACCTGTGTTAATTTTTTGGGAAGTCTAAGCTTGATGCTTTGGTAAAAAGCATTCCTATTATGAATATGAATAATGGAGGGATAAGATCCATATCGTATCCTATAATAACTTCACCAGATTCAACTGCTTGGTATAACCAAAGAAAAATGATAACTAAAAAATAGTTAATTCCAGTAATACAAAAATAATTTCCTGTTATTTTTAAATTTTCAATTATTGTAACAGAAAGAGGTTTGTGGTTTAATAGTTTAACTATTTTTCGTAAATGATATAAAGATTTCAAAAATGATAAATACGCAACCAAACTTATAAATGCAATAGACCAATAAAATAAATTCCAATCTGTGATGCATATTTTTATGGGACTCATTATGCATTTTCGTAAAGGGATATTTAGTATTAATCCTAATAGTCCAAGAATGTAAAATAGAATTAATATATCAATTAATATTTTTAATAAAATCGATTTTTTCATAGTTATACTTTGATTTTTTTGAAAACAAATTAAAAGATTTTTTGTTTGTTTGGATTTTTTTTAAAACATCTTTAACATTTGATAAATATTTTTAATTTTAAAAAATAATTTAAAAAATCGGTGTAAAAAACAATCGTTAGCGTATTCACCTGTGCCCGCAAAGATTGTCAGACAACTACAATTAAGTTTTTTATTAGATTTTTCCAGTCTTACAACAATCGTTACCGCAGATATCCACCTGCGCTAACGTTTGAACATATCTGAGCAATCGGGGTTTCCAATTTTTAAACTTTTACTTTGGAATTTATATGGATTGTGTGAAATTCATTGTTATTTGGTTGGGAACAATTGTGCAGAAAAACATAAATATTATAAAAAAAAATCTGTTAGCAGTTTCTTCATTGCTGGCAGGAAAACTGCGTGTTGGAATATCAGGATATTTTTTTGTTATTGTATAAAAAATAAATAATAGTATCCTGTAGATGATTAATGAATATAAAGGACAAATAAAGTCTAAATACTTATAATTATGATTAATAATCATATTTGTAATCCCAAAAGTTGAAAGTATTGTACATAAAAATAAAATGATGAGAAATGATTTCTTTTCACTTAAAGATTTTCTGCTAACTAAATAAATAGCAGGAATTAAAGAATATGTAATAAAAAAAATCATTTTTATTTCAATTTGTTTGATACTTTTATTAATGTTATTTCTAACATCGTCATTTCGATACAAGTTTCCAGTAACGTTCATGCTCCTTGCTCAGTTTACGACTTATGAAGACGAATATTTTCGGCTAAACGAAAATATGATTAAAAAACGGTAATTCCACTAAATTCGAAAATGACGCAAGAAGTGTATTAGCAGATAGTGCTTTTATTCAGTTTTAATTGACCTCAATATTTCATTAACTTTCTTTAATTCCGTTTCTTTTTCCGTTTTTCCATTAAGATTTCCAACAGTAAAAGAGCAAATGTAAAGTTTGTTATTTTCTATTAAATACCAATAATTTATTTCTTCATTTTTTTTATTTTCAGTATAGTAAACTCCGAGTATATTTTTCCAATTTATATTTTGACCATGTTCTTCTCTTAATATTTCTCTTAAAAATTCCTTTGCATTTTTGATTTCATAATTCATTGGGGTTATTCTTAAATTTCCCGTCCATTGAGTTGTGTCAAAAAAAAGCATTTGTGTTTTTTTCATCAGTTTCATACTCACTCCAATTTTCAGGAATGTTTACTGAATAATTATATTCGGAATTGAATTTTTTCATTTTTATATTTTTTCCGCAATTACTAAATGAAATAAGAATTATAAGTGTTAAAATTTGCTTCATTTATGTTCTGTTTTCCTTTTTTCTACGGATTTTTTTTTTCACTATCTACTAATTTATATGTAAAAGCCATAAAATCTCTTGAATCCACCCAATTCAGGATGGCTTTGTGCTACAACGGTAGCTTTTATTTGTCATCACGAACTTAATAATTTTACCTACATAAAACTAATCAAATAAAAAAAACGACCAAGAATCACTTCTCAGTCGTTAGTATATTAAAATTTGAATAGTTGATTAGCCTAAAAATGCTTTCAACTCTTCGTAAGTTTTAATCTTAGTGCTTACTTTTTCTTCGTGCATTACCGCTTCAATTTGAGCAGGAATAGGAAGGGTGATATTCAAAGCAGGTTCAACCACATCTAAGAATTTGATAGGATGTGCTGTTTCCAAGAAAATACCAATCGCATTTTCATGAAAAGCCAATTCTTTCTTCAAACCTAAATAGCCTACCGCACCATGAGGCTCTGCAATATAGCCATCGGTTTTATAAATGTTTTGCATTGCAATAGTCGTTTCTGCATCTGTAAAACGGTACGATGAAAAGTCTTTTTTGAATTGCTCCAAATCATTGTTGTACATCTCCTGAATACGAATAAAGTTACTCGGATTACCTACATCCATCGCATTAGATATTGTTGCAATCGAAGCTTTTGGATCGTATTTTCCGTCTACTAAAAATCGTGGAACGGTATCATTCACATTGGTAGAAGCTACAAAATGATGCACAGGCAAGCCCATTTTTTTGGCAATAATACCCGCGCAAATATTTCCAAAGTTTCCACTAGGACAAGAGAAAACTAATTTTTTGTTTTGGTTTTTCAAGGCTTTGTACGCAAAGAAAAAGTAAAACATCTGTGGCAACCAGCGTGCAATGTTAATCGAGTTTGCCGAAGTTAATCCTTTGTGTTTTAAACTTTCGTCTAAGAATGCCTTTTTAACCATATCTTGACAATCATCAAATACACCATCTACTTCCAGTGCTTTGATGTTTTGACCTAAGGTTGTCAATTGTTTTTCTTGGATATCACTCACTTTTCCAGAGGGATATAAGATGACAACTTCAACACCATTCACCCCTAGAAAACCACTAGCAACAGCACCTCCAGTATCTCCAGAAGTCGCTACTAAAACCGTGTTCTTATTGTCTTTTTTATCTCGGTTAAAATATCCCAAACAACGAGACATAAAACGTGCTCCCACATCTTTAAATGCCATCGTAGGGCCGTGAAATAATTCTAGAGAGTAAATCCCCTTTTCAACAGGAACGACTGGGAAATCAAAACACAATGTCTCTGCAATGATTTCTTTTAATTTAGCTTCTGGGATTTCATCACCCACAAATTGTTGAATCGCCGCAAAAGCAATTTCTTCGTTGCTTAAATTTTCAATGTTGTCAAAAAACGCTTGTGGAAGTGGCGTAATGCTTTCAGGAAAGTATAATCCTTTATCAGCCGCTAATCCTTGAATTACTGCTTCTTGAAAAGAAACATTTGGGGCATTATGATTTAAACTGTAATACTTCATTTTTTTATTTAGGATTTTTTTATTTAGGATTTAGGATTTTTTTAATTTGGATTCATTTAATCCAAATACCCAAATCCAAAGTCCTTAATCTTTTTAACTTTTAACTTCTAACCTCAAATCACTCTCATTCCTTCGTCATTTACTTTACAAACATGAATCTCGTAAGGTAAATTGATACTGTCGTAAACAGCACACATGGCGGTGGCTATTTTTTCGGCAGTCGCTGCTCCTTTGCTCAAGGCAAAAATAGATGGTCCAGAACCCGAAATTCCTGAACCTAAAGCGCCTTGTTCGTAAGCGGCTTTTTTAATTAAATCAAAACCAGGAATTAAAACAGAACGCAAAGGTTCTACGATTTCGTCATGCAAGGATCGACCAATTAAATCGTAATCCTGAGTATATAAACCAGCGATTAAACCGCCTACATTTCCCCATTGTGTGATAGCACTCTTTAAGGAAACTGTTTGTTTTAGTACCGAACGAGCATCAGATGTTTTTAATTCAATTTGAGGATGAATTACGGTGGCATATAATTCGTTTGGACTGTCTATTTTAATGATATCCAAAGGATTTGAACTTCGTACTAAAGTGAAGCCTCCCAAAAGAGCAGGGGCAACGTTGTCAGCATGTGCATTTCCTGAAGCTAACTTTTCGCCTTGCATGGCAAATTTTACCAACTCTTTTCGAGTAAATGGTTTTCCTAATAGCTCATTGGCGCCAAAAACTGCTCCTGCAGAACTGGCAGCACTACTACCAATTCCGCTTCCTGCTTTAATATGTTTGTAGATTTCGATTTCAAATCCAAATTCTGTTTCTACTTCCTCAAGCATGGCTAATAAAGCGACACCTGCAACATTGTTTTCAGTTTCGAGCGGTAAGTCGGCACCTTCTATTTTGGTGATGCGAACGCCTTTTTCTTTAGTTCTTCGAATAATCATTTCGTCCCCAACATTGTCTAGGCACAAGCCTAAAACATCAAACCCACAAGAAAGGTTGGCAATAGTTGCGGGACAAAATACTTTTATTTCATTCATTTTTATAAGGTTCTGAGGTTCTAAGTTTCTAAGATTCTAAGTTTAAAGTTGAGTGTTTTGTGATGAAATACTTCCCTTAGCGACTTAGTGCCTTAGTTGCTTAGCAACTTATTTTTTAAACGTTTCCTATTCTAATTACATCTGCAAAAATTCCTGAGGCTGTAACCGCCGCACCTGCACCTGCACCCTTGATTAGTAATGGTTGGTCAACATAGCGATCTGTGTAGAACAAAACAATATTGTCTTTTCCTTCTAAGTTGTAGAAAGGATGCTCTTTAGGGATGAATTGCAATCCTACACTAGCTTTTCCGTTTTCAAATTGCGCTACATATTTCAATCTTGATTCTTTGCTAATTGCTTTTTGGTAAAGACCATCAAAATGTGCTGCATGTTCAATTAATGAAGCAAAGAAAGCTTCATTAGAATTGGTTTGCAAGCAAGCTGCAGGCATGAACGCTTCATTTGCAATTTCTTCGATGTCCATTTTGTATCCACTTTCGCGAATTAAAATTAATATTTTTCGAGCAACATCAATTCCGCTCAAATCAATAGTAGGATCAGGTTCTGTAAAACCTTGAACTCCTGCTTCTTTTACGACATCGTGAAAAGAATTTTTATCGTCAAAATTATTGAAAATAAAGTTCAAACTTCCTGATAATACGGCTTGTATTTTATGTACTTTATCACCAGAGGCAATTAAGTTTTTTACAGTATCTATAATAGGCAATCCAGCACCAACGTTTGTTTCGTATAAGAAAGGGGCGTTGTATTGACGCGAAAGGTTTTTCAGATGGATGTAGTTATTGTATTCAGAAGCACAAGCGATTTTGTTACAGGTTACTACACCAACACTTTCTTTTAAGAATCTTTCGTATAATCTAGAAACACCTTCGTTAGCAGTAATATCAACAAAAATACTGTTGCGTAAATTGAGTTCTTTTACTTTAGATACAAATAGATCTTGATTGGCAGTTTCGCCATTTTCATCAAGTGCTTCTTTCCACTTTTTCAACTCAATGCCATCTTCATCAAAATGCATTTTTCGTGAGTTAGAAACGGCAATAACACGAAGGTTGATTTTTAAATTTTCTTTCAAAAATTTCTTTTGTTGTGCAATTTGCGAAATGAATATTTCACCCACATTTCCAACACCCATTACAAATAGATTCAATTGTTTGGTGTTGTCTTCAAAGAAACGCTCGTGTAATGTGTTCAACGCTTTTTTGACATCTCTTTCGTTGATTACCACTGAAATGTTTCTCTCAGAAGCACCTTGGGCAATCGCACGGATGTTTACATTGTTTTTACCTAAAGTACTGAACATTTTTCCGCTCAATCCTTGGTGGTTTTTCATTTTTTCGCCTACAAGAGCAATGATGCACAAGTTTTTCTCCACGATGCAAGGATCCACTTTGTTTTGAGCAATTTCAACTTCAAAAGCTTTGTTGATTGCTATTTCAGCTTGTTCAGCATCTTCGTTAAGAATTCCTATACAGATAGAGTGTTCAGATGAAGCTTGGGTGATAAAAATAACATTGATGTGCACATGAGAGAGTACTTCAAAAAGTCTTTTTGACGATCCTGATACGCCTATCATTCCAGGGCCTTCCAGCGTAATTAAAGTGATATTTTCAATATGGCTAATTCCTTTTACAGGATTAGTACTCGTCAAAGGATTATTAGAGATAAAAGTTCCTTCAACTTCAGGATCAAATGTGTTTTTGATATGAATTGGAATGTTTTTTTGCAAAACAGGTTGAATTGTTGGAGGATACAAAACTTTGGCACCAAAGTGTGACAATTCCATAGCTTCCTGATACGAAATGGTAGCGATAGGCTGTGCTTGTTTTACAATCTTAGGATTAGCAGTAAACATTCCGTTTACATCTGTCCAAATTTCTAAATCAGTTGCGTTTAATGCTGCAGCAACAATAGCGGCAGTATAATCAGAACCTCCACGTCCTAGAGTAGTACTGATTCCGTCAGTTGATGAAGAAATGAAACCAGGCATTACTACCACTTGGTTTTCATTTGCATTGAAAAAATCAGTGATTAATAAATTGGTAATATCAAAGTTAACATTGGCTTTGCCAAAATTATTGTTGGTTTTAATTAATTCACGACTGTCTTTGTAGCTGCTGTTTTTTAAATTTTGTTTTAAAGCTTCAGCAATAACATAAGAAGAAAGCAATTCTCCAAAACTTAAAATTGTATCCAAAGTTCTGGCTGAAAGTTCACCTAGTAAGAAACAACCATCTAGTAAAGTTTCAAGGTGGTTGATGATTCTTTTTATATGACTTAAGAGACTACTTTGTTCACTAACAGGAATTAGTTGTTTTAAGGTGTCTAAATGTATTTTTTCAATTTCAGCGATGATCTCTTTGAAATTTTCATCATTAGCAGCAGCTTTTGCAGCGGCAAGGTGCAAAGTGTCAGTAATTTTGCTAAGTGCAGAAACTACGACGATTATTTTGTCTTCTTTGGCTTTATTAGCGACAATGTCTAAAACTAATTTTATATTTTGAGCATTGGCAACTGAAGTTCCGCCAAATTTTAATACTTTCATTTTGTTTGTTTTATTTAAAAAAAAAATGTACTATTTTTTATATATCCAAGACCGTCCTTTAAAATAAAGGAAAGTGCAAATATAAGATTATATGTGAAAAGATTACCCCTAAGGGGTAGTTGTTGTCGTAAAAGTAACAGAAATAGCAACTTCGTTAGAAGTTGACAATGAAGTATAATATGTATTTCTGTTTTTTGTCATAAATAGAAGTCCAAAAGTACATTTTTTTTATAAATAAGCAAAAGACTGTCACTTTAATTTATTTTTAAATTGTTAAGTCAATAGTAAATCAGTGCTTTAAGTTTAATATGGATTTGTCCTAGTAGATGAGGATTGGTATAAAAAAAAAAATTAAATTTGCGCACAACAATAAAAATAGATAAAAATGTCATTAAATAGTATTTTTCAATTTCTAGTTCCAAAGGATAAAAAGTTTTTTCCACTTTTTGAAGAAGCATCAAGTAATTTAATTGAATTGGCTTCAGATTTGCATGAAGCGGTTAATTTGCCCTTAAAGGAAAGAGAAGCGCTTTTTCAAAAAATCGATGTTTTGGAGCAAAAAGGAGAGGATATTACTCGTCAGACAAATTTAGAATTAAGCAAAAATTTTATTACTCCCTTTGATAGAGAGGATATTCATTCTTTGATTACGTCTATTGACAATGTTGCTGATAAGTTGCATGGGGCATCGAGTATTATGCGTTTGTATCAAGTAGATAAAATTACAAAGTCTATCAGGAAATTAACTGAGATTAATCTGGAAGCTTGTCAAAATATTGATTCAGCGGTGAAAGAATTAAGAAATTTACAAAATATTCGAAGCATAACAGAGGCTTGTGCTAGAATTAGTAAGTTGGAAAATAAATCGGATAATGTGTATAATAAAGCAGTGTTTGAGATTTTTGAAAATGAAACAGATGCTAAAAATATCATTAAATATAAAGAGGTATTGTCTGTTTTAGAAACGGCTACGGATAAGTGTAAGAGTGTTGCTAGTGTATTAGAATCAATTGCAGTAAAACATTCTTAATTTAATCGTTACATTTCTGAAATTACATTTATGGAATTTACACTACTTATAGTTATTATAATTTTAGCCTTGATTTTTGACTACATCAACGGTTTTCATGATGCGGCTAATGCTATCGCAACTGTTGTTGCTACAAAGGTTTTATCTCCTTTTCAGGCAGTTGTTTGGGCTGCTTTTTTTAATTTTTTAGCCTATTGGGTTTTTGGATTTGGGGTAGCTGATACCGTTGCCAAAACCGCTCACACCATGGATATTAATCTGGTGGTAATTCTCGCAGGTGTTATTGCTGCGATATGTTGGAATCTTTTGACATGGTGGTTGGGAATCCCTTCGAGTTCCTCTCATACATTGATTGGTGGATTTGCTGGAGCGGCCATAGCTCATGCAGGTTTGGAAGTAGTTTCTTGGTACAAAGAAGGAAAAGATGGTGGAATGCCTTCAGGGGTATTGATCATTATCGCATTTATAGTTTTGGCGCCTTTGGTAGGAGCATTGATGTCTTATTTACTTTCATTGTGGTTGCTGCATTCTTCTAAAAAAACAATCATGCCAAAAGTAATTACCGCCTTGATTATGATTATAACGGTTTGGTTTGTGGAGAGCCAATTGAAATATTACGATGCTATAGATTTAAAGGATCGTAATTTTGAATCACATTTTTGGACTGTTGTAACCGAAGCGCATAATATTAAGTGGTTTTTAGTAGGCTTCATCATTTTGTCAGTCAGTACTTTTTGTTTGATTTTTAGTTTTTTAAATTTAAATCAAGCTACAGCATGGTTGAAAAAAATGCAGTTGTTGTCTTCTGCAGCCTTTAGTTTAGGGCATGGTGGTAATGATTCTCAAAAAGTAATGGGTATTATTGCTGCGGCTGTAGCGGTGTATATTAATACTAGTGGTGTTGCTCAAGAAAGTTTGCCAGATTGGTTGAATGTGGTATTGCCTAAAGATAATGTTGAAGGTCGTATGCCGGGTTGGATTCCTTTAGCGTGTTATTCTGCTATTGCGGCAGGAACACTTAGTGGTGGGTGGAAAATTGTAAAAACCATGGGATCTAAAATTACCAAAGTAACCTCTTTTGAAGGAGTTGCTGCTGAAACAGCCGGTGCTTTGACATTGTATTTTACAGAACATTTAAAAATTCCAGTTAGTACGACGCATACCATTACGGGTTCTATTATCGGGGTTGGTTTGACAAATAGAGTCTCTGCGGTACGTTGGGGAGTTACAGTAAGTTTATTGTGGGCTTGGGTGTTAACTATTCCAATTTCGGCCTTGTTAGCAGCTTTGTTTTATTATATTTTAAGTGTTTTTATTTAGTAGAAAAGCACTTTTAAGCGAAAAAAAACATCCTAATTTGGACTGCACCCAAAAGTTTGGACAAATTTATAATTAATTTTGATAATAATGAGCTCGGTATTTTATCGGGCTCATTTTGTTTAAATTTGATTTAATCCTTTCATTATTATAATACAATATATACTCTTTGATTTCTTGTTTTAACTGATTTATCGAATTAAATTTTTTAAGATAAAATAATTCAGATTTTAGAATTCCAAAGAAGTTTTCAATGATAGCATTGTCTAAGCAATTTCCTTTTCTTGACATACTTTGTTTAATTCCTTTTTCTTTTAATAATTGTTGATATTGTCGCATTTGATAATGCCATCCTTGATCAGAATGTAAGGTTAAGCTCGTGTTGTTTGGTATTGTTTTAAAAGCTTTTTCTAACATCACTTTTACTTGTGCAAACACAGGTCGTTCCTTCAATTCGTAGCTAATTATCTCTTGATTAAATAAATCAATAATTGGTGATAAATATAATTTTTTGCCTGAGACATTAAATTCGGTAATATCGGTTGCCCATTTTTGGTTAGGTGCTGCTGCTTTAAAATTTCTGTTTAACAAATTAGGAGCTATTTTTCCTTGTTCTCCTTTGTATGATTTGTATTTTTTAACTCTAATAACACTTTTTAATCCTAAAGATTTCATTAGTCTTAAAATTGTTTTATGATTAATTATTACTCCTTGATTGTTGAGTTCGTCTGTAATTCTTCTATAGCCGTAACGGCCTTTATGTTTGTGGTAAATACGTTTTATAAACTCTTTGATTTCAAGATATTTATCAATCGATTTACTTCGTTTTTCATAATAATAAAAACTACTCCGTGCCATATTTGTTTGATTCAAAAGTAAATTTAAATCGTACTTATGCCTTAATTCCATTATGGCTTGCGCTTTTTGGCTTGCTCTTCGGCTTGAATTAAGGCCTGGAACTTTTTTAGTAAATCATTCTCACAACGAAGAAACTCTATTTCTTGTAATAGCTTTTCTTCTTTAGTTAATGGTTTATCAGACTTACGTTTTTTACGTTTAAAATCACTCATCTTCTTGGGTCTACCTCTTGGTTTTTGTTTTAATCCTTCAAAACCAAAGTTAATAAAATCTCTTTTCCATTTTACTATAATTGCTGCATCAGGTATGTCAAATTTTACACAACAATCTCGAAGCGATAAAGATTCTTTCTGAATGTACTGCAATATCTTAAATTTAAAATCAGAACTATAACTACGGTTCTTTCTCGGTACTAAACCATTTTCACCATAGTGATTATAGAATCTCACCCATTTTTCAACATTTGACTTACTAACCCCTTTTTTATTACCTACAGATTCACAAGAATAATGCTCGTTGATAACTAATTCTACACATTCAAGTTTAAATGCATAATCATACTTGACTTTTCTTTCCATAAAAATACCCCCAAATAGTGTCTAACTTTTTGGGGGCAGTGTAATTCAATGAGATTTAGGATGTTTTTTTGTTTTAAAGTGTGTGTTTTGAAATGAGATTACTTTGATTTGATAAAGTTTTTTTCAATCGCTTTAATCATTTCACCTGCAATATCTTTGTTTGTAGCACCTTCAATTCCTTCAAGGCCCGGTGAAGAGTTTACTTC
The DNA here is from genome assembly GCF_048320115.1 of Flavobacterium faecale. GTDB lineage: Bacteria > Bacteroidota > Bacteroidia > Flavobacteriales > Flavobacteriaceae > Flavobacterium > Flavobacterium faecale_A. The sequence continues at coordinate 3,602,591 of NZ_CP182943.1, read as the reverse complement.
CAGTAATAATGGTCCTTTTGAAGAACGAATAATATCAACACCTGCAACTTTTAGGTCCATGGCTTTGGCGGCTTTAATGGCAATTCGTTTTTCTTCTGCTGTAGCTTTGATGATAGAAGCTGTTCCTCCTAGATGAATGTTAGCTCTAAATTCTCCAGGCATGGCTTCTCTTTGTATAGAAGCGACTACTTTACCGTCAATGACAAAGCAACGAATATCTTTACCGTTTGCTTCTTTAATAAATTCCTGAACAAGGATGTTTGCGTTGAGACTTTTGAAAGCGTTGATAACACTTTCAGCAGCTTTTTTGGTTTCTGCTAAAACCACTCCTTTTCCTTGTGTTCCTTCTAATAATTTTACAATTAATGGTGGTCCTCCAACCATTTTTATCAAATCATTAGTGTCTAAAGGAGAATTTGCAAATCCTGTGGTTGGAATACCGATTCCGCTATGTAGTAGTAGTTGGAGTGAGTATAATTTATCACGGGACTGGGTTATCGCTGTAGACGAATTTAAACAGTATACTTTTAGAGCTTCAAATTGACGCGTTAAGGTGCATCCATAAAATGTAGCACTAGGGCGAATTCTAGGAATAATTGCGTCAAACTGGTTTAAGATAATTCCTCCCCTGTAATGTATTTCGGGTTTTTCAGCGTCCAATTTCATATAGCATTCCTTAATATTAAGAAAATGCATTTCATGGCCGCGCATTTCGCCTGCTTCCATGATTCTTTTGTTGCTGTATAGTTCGGGATTACTAGCTAAAAGTCCAATTCGTAAACCTGTGGTCTGTTTTTCGGCATCTTTGTATAGTTCTTTGAGGTGCTCGGTTGTAGGTTTTCCTAGAAGATATTGTTGTTCTGGGTCCACTAGTACTCTGCCACTCATGGCTTCTCTGCCTAAGAGCATGCGATACCCCATGGAATCTCGGTTGGTTAATGTCATTTCGATAAGCCATTTTTCTCCTCCAATTTCTAAAGGGGTTTGGATGACATAACGTTGTTCTCTGAATCCACTGGAGCTTTTTACAATTCTTTTGTCGATTAATGGAGCTTCACAATGGATGACAGTTTTTTGATTATTCTGAATAGGATTAATGTCGAATTTAACCCAATTAGTTTCGTTTTTTATGAAAGGAGCAATGTTTACAGCGTGTAAAGCGGATGTTTTAGCACCTGAATCTACACGAGCTTTGATGGTTGGGATGCCTAATTCAGGTAGTGAACACCATTCTTCACTACCGAGTATGACTTTGTTTAGAGACATTTTTTATGATTTGTTTAGCCTAATTTTAAGTAGAAGTAAAAGTAGCTATAGTTTTTTGATTTTAGTCAAGAATACGTTAAAAAACAAACCCGTTATGTTAATAAAACGTAACGGGTTTGTAAATTATTGAGAATCATAAATTATTTCTTTTTGGCTTCTCCAGCTTTATGTATCTCGACGGATAGTTCTTGTGCTCCATCTTCAATATCCATAAATATTTCATCACCTGAATCTATTTTAGAAGTGATTATTTCTTCTGCCAATGAGTCTTCAACGTATTTTTGAATGGCTCTTTTTAGGGGTCTTGCTCCAAATTGTTTGTCAAATCCTTTGTCAGCGATAAAGCTTTTTGCTTTGTCAGAAAGTTTTAAAATGTATCCTAATTCGGCAATTCTAGAATATAATTTCTTTAATTCAATTTCGATAATCAAATCGATGTCGGCTTTCTCTAATGCATTAAATACAATCACATCGTCAATTCTGTTTAAGAATTCAGGTGCAAATGTTTTCTTTAAAGCATTTTCAATAATGCTTTTTGAGTTATCATCAGCTTGTGCCACTTTAGCGGCTGTTCCAAATCCAACTCCTTGTCCGAAATCTTTTAATTGTCTCGCACCTACATTTGAAGTCATAATGATGATTGTGTTTTTGAAATCAATTTTACGACCTAAACTATCCGTTAAGAATCCATCGTCAAGTACTTGTAAAAGCATGTTGAATACATCTGGATGTGCTTTTTCGATCTCGTCTAAAAGTACTACAGCATAAGGTTTTCTTCTTACCTTTTCGGTTAATTGGCCGCCTTCTTCGTAACCAACGTATCCTGGAGGTGCTCCCACTAATCTAGATATCGCAAATTTCTCCATGTACTCACTCATGTCAATACGAACCAAAGCGTCTTCAGAATCAAATAATTCTCTAGCAAGAACTTTGGCTAACTGTGTTTTACCAACACCAGTTTGGCCTAGAAAAATAAAGGAACCTATTGGTCGGTTAGGGTCTTTCAAGCCTGCTCTGTTTCTTTGAATAGAACGAGCGATTTTCATCACGGCTTCTTTTTGACCAATAACCTTGCTTTCAATTAGGTCTGGTAACTTCGCGAGTTTATTGCTTTCGGTTTGGGCAATACGATTTACGGGAATTCCTGTCATCATAGAAACTACGTCGGCAACATTGTCTTCTGTTACTTCTATTCTGTTGTTTTTAGCGTCCTCTTCCCATTGTTCTTGTGCGATGGCTAAATCTTTTTCAAGACGTTTTTCGTCATCACGAAGTTTAGCTGCTTCTTCATATTTTTGTTTTTTAACAACTACATTTTTAAGCTCTCTAATGTCTTCTAATTGACGTTCGAGATCAAGTATTTGTTTAGGAACTTCAATGTTGGTAATATGAACACGTGATCCTGCTTCGTCCAAGGCATCAATGGCTTTGTCTGGTAAAAAGCGCTCCGACATATAGCGATTGGTTAATTTTACACAAGCTTCAATGGCTTCTGGGCTATAAGTTACATTGTGGTGGTCTTCGTATTTGTTTTTAACGTTATTCAAAATGGTGATGGTTTCCTCAACTGATGTAGGTTCTACGATAATTTTTTGGAAACGTCTTTCTAAAGCACCATCTTTTTCGATGTATTGTCTATACTCGTCCAAAGTAGTAGCACCAATACATTGTATTTCACCTCTTGCTAATGCAGGTTTGAACATATTGGAAGCGTCTAGTGAACCAGTGGCTCCGCCAGCACCTACAATAGTGTGGATTTCATCAATAAAAAGGATAATGTCGTCATTTTTTTCTAATTCATTCATCACCGCTTTCATTCTCTCTTCGAACTGTCCGCGGTACTTAGTGCCAGCTACAAGGCTTGCAAGGTCTAAAGTAACAACGCGTTTGTTGAATAAGATGCGAGAAACTTTCTTTTGGATAATGCGTAAAGCAAGACCTTCTGCAATAGCAGATTTACCTACGCCAGGTTCTCCAATCAATAACGGATTGTTCTTTTTACGACGGCTTAAAATCTGGCTAACACGCTCAATTTCTTTTTCACGTCCTACAACTGGATCTAGTTTACCTTCTTCAGCCATTTCTGTTAAATCTCTACCAAAGTTGTCAAGAACTGGTGTTTTTGATTTTTTATTAGATTTATTAGCAGGATTATTGAAATTGCCTTCTTTTAGGCTGTCATCTTGTCCTAGATCGTCATTATATGAATCAGTAGCTCTAGGTAGGTTTTCTAGGAATTCTTCTTCGTTTGGTGTCATATTTAAATATTGTTCTTTAGCTAGGTCATAATCTATTTTTAGTTTATTTAGTAGCTTGGTTGTGGGATCATTTTCGTTTCTTAATATACATAGCAATAAATGCGCTGTACTGATAGAAGTGCTTTGAAAAACTTTGGCCTCTAAAAAAGTTGTTTTTAAAGCTCTTTCGGCTTGACGAGTCAAATGTAAATTTTTCTTCTCGATGTTGGTTTCAGTGGTTGGGTTTGCGGGGCTTAGTATTTCTACTTTTCTGCGTAAATGTTCTAGGTCAACAGAAAGATTGTTTAATATTCTTATAGCTTTTCCATTACCGTCCCTTAAGATACCTAGCATTAAGTGCTCTGTTCCTATAAAGTCATGACCTAATCGCAAGGCCTCTTCCTTGCTGTAGGTAATAACGTCTTTTACTCTTGGTGAAAAATTATCATCCATAATATTTGTAATTGGTATCAGTAAATTTAGTGATTTAGTATTTTAAAAACAAAAATCATTCCTTTATCGGGTCTTGACAGCTAAGTGACAAAAAAAATAAATAATATGGTTAAAAAAAAGGTTAATTTATTCAACAAATATGGGCTAGGTTTGTTAATAAATCATTGAAATTAGTGAGGTAAAAAGCTTTTAAAAATTTCAAAAAGCTGTATATTGGCACGTTTTGAAACGAATATAATATTTAATATAACAACTTATGTCTGAAGGAGAAAAGTTAATTCCTATTAATATAGAAGATGAAATGAAATCAGCTTACATTGATTATTCAATGTCGGTTATTGTATCTAGAGCGCTTCCAGATGTTAGAGATGGTTTGAAGCCTGTACATCGTCGTGTTCTTTATGGAATGTATGATTTAGGAGTTTTTTCAAATAAAGCCCATAAAAAGTCTGCCAGAATCGTTGGAGAAGTTTTGGGTAAGTATCACCCACACGGAGATACCTCTGTATATGATGCCATGGTTCGTATGGCTCAGGAGTGGAGCATGCGTTATTTATTAGTAGATGGTCAAGGTAACTTTGGTTCTGTTGATGGTGATAGCCCTGCAGCTATGCGTTACACAGAGGCCAGAATGCGTAAGATCTCTGAAGAAATTATGTCAGATATCGAAAAAGAAACAGTTGATTTTCAATTGAACTTTGATGATACTTTATATGAGCCAAAAGTAATGCCTACCCGTGTGCCAACTTTGTTGGTTAACGGAGCAACAGGTATTGCCGTGGGTATGGCTACTAATATGCCTCCTCACAATTTAACGGAAGTGATCAATGGTACTTTAGCTTACATCGATAATAATGACATTGAAATTGATGAATTAATCACTCATATTAAAGCACCTGATTTCCCTACTGGAGGTGTGATTTATGGATATGAGGGAGTTCGTGAAGCCTTTAAAACAGGACGTGGACGTGTAGTGATGCGTGCTAAAGTTGGTTTTGAAGAGGTAGATGGAAGAGAAAGTATTATCGTAACTGAAATTCCATACCAAGTCAATAAGGCAGATATGATTAAGCGTACTGCGGACTTAGTTAATGAGAAAAAAATTGACGGAATTGCAAATATTCGTGACGAGTCAGATAGAACAGGTATGCGTATTGTGTACATCTTAAAACGTGATGCAACACCTAACGTAGTTTTGAATACCTTATATAAGTATACACAATTACAGTCTTCGTTCAGTGTGAACAATATTGCATTGGTAAACGGACGTCCTCAAATGTTGAATCTAAAAGATATGATTCATTATTTTGTAGAACACCGTCACGATGTTGTGATTCGTAGAACCAAGTTCGAATTGCGAAAAGCAGAAGAAAGAGCACATATTTTAGAAGGATTAATCATCGCTTCTGATAATATTGACGAAGTAATCGCTTTAATCAAAGCCTCTAAGAATACAGAAGAAGCTAGAGAGAAATTAATCGAAAGATTTAATTTGTCAGATATTCAAGCGAGAGCCATTGTTGAGATGCGTTTGCGTCAATTGACAGGACTGGAGCAAGATAAATTAAGAGCGGAGTACGAAGAAATCATGAAGTTAATTGAGCACTTAAGAGCTTTATTAGCAGATGTCAACTTGCGTATTGCTTTAATAAAAGAAGAGCTTACCGAAATAAGAGATAAATACGGTGATGAACGTCGTTCTCAAATTGAATATTCTGGTGGAGATGTAAGTATCGAAGATTTGATTGCAGACGAACAAGTAGTAATTACGATTTCGCATGCTGGATACATTAAACGTACCAACTTAACCGAATACAAAACTCAAAATAGAGGTGGAGTAGGGCAAAAAAGTGCAGGAACGAGAGATCAAGATTTCTTAGAACATATGTTTGTGGCAACTAACCATCAATACATGATGTTCTTTACACAAAAAGGAAAATGTTTCTGGATGCGTGTGTATGAAATCCCAGAAGGTAGTAAAACCGCAAAAGGTAGAGCGATTCAAAACTTAGTGAATATTGAAAGTGATGATAAAGTAAAAGCTTTTATTTGTACGCAAGATCTTAAAGATAAGGACTATATCACTACCCATAATTTAGTAATGGTGACCAAAAAAGGACAGGTAAAGAAAACTTCTTTGGAGAAATATTCTAAACCTAGAGTAAATGGTGTTGCCGCTATCACAATTAAAGAAGGTGATGAGTTATTAGAAGCTAAATTAACCAACGGTGAAAGTCAAATTATCCTTGCAGTTAAGTCAGGTAAACTAGTTCGTTTTGAAGAAACGAAAACACGTCCGATGGGAAGAACAGCCTCTGGAGTACGTGGAATTACGTTAAAAGATGATACAGATGAAGTAATTGGTATGGTTACTGTAGATAAAGATGCAGTAAATGATTCTCAAGTTTTAGTTGTAACTGAAAATGGGTATGGAAAACGTACTAAGTTAGTGGATGATGACGGAGAAGATGTTTATCGTATCACTAATCGAGGTGGAAAAGGTGTCAAGACACTTAATATTACTGAGAAAACAGGAAAATTAATTTCCATAAATGCTGTTACTGATGCTGATGATTTAATGATTATTAATAAATCAGGATTGACAATCAGAATGGCAATTGAGGATTTACGTGTTATGGGACGTGCTACTCAAGGTGTTAAGTTGATTAATCTTAAAGGGAACGATTCAATTGCAGCAGTAGCCAAAGTAATGAAAGATGAAGAAGAAGAAAAAGTAATTGGCGAAGACGGTGAAGTAATTGAAACAATTGAAAGAGTGAAACCAGTTCTAGAGGTTCTGGAAGACGATGTCGTTGAGGACGACGACGATGAGGATGAAGAAATAGTAGAGGACGATAGTGATGAAGAACTAGAAGATGAAGATGATGAGTCTTAGGTGTAAAATGAAAACAAACTAACTAATTTTAAAAATAATTTATTATGAAAGCTAAAAACGTATTGCTTGCTTCGGCTTTGGTGATGTCAGTAGCTACCTTTGCTCAAAAGGACCAATTAAAGTCTGCAGAAAAAGCCTTGAAAAAGGGGAATATTGCGGAAGTTGCTAATTTTTTAAATGAAGCAGAACCGTTGCTTACGAATGCTTCTGAAGAAGAGCAAGCGAAGTATTATTATTTAAGGGAAACGGTATACATGGATGCCGCTGACAAAAATGTTGATACTGAAAAGAACTTATTGAAGGCAGCTAAGGCAGCTAAAAAAGTAATGGAAATTGAGAGAAAATCTGGTAAAAAGGAGTATTCAGCTGAAATGAATAAAGTAGTTGCAAAGGTTAAGGACAAATTAATCAATGGAGCAATTGAAGATTCAAAAGCTGAAAATTTTAAGGATGGAGCAAAAAAGTTATATGAAGCCTATCTATTAGATAAAAAAGACACTTTGAATTTGTATTATGCTTCAAGTTTTAGATTGAATGCGAAAGATTACGAAGGGGCTCTTAAGGACTTGCAAGAATTAAGAAAACTTAATTTCACTGGTAAATCTAAATCTTTTATGGCTACAAGCGAAGTTTCAAATAAAGAAGAATCATTCGCTACTAAAGCTGAGATGGATAAAATGGTGAAATTGAAAACCCATTCAAAACCGAGAGTCGAAGTGATACCATCAAAACAAGGAGAGATTTATAAAAATATTTCTTTGATTTTGGTTCAGCAAAAAAACATCGAAGAAGCCAAGAAAGTAATAGCTGAGGCTAAAGCTTTAAATCCTTCTGATAGTTCTTTGGCATTGACTGAAGCTAATTTATATTTGGAGACCAAAGATTTCGATACCTATAAAAAATTAGTTTCTGAAATTTTAGCTAAGAACCCTAATGATCCTGATTTGTTGTTTAACTTAGGTGTGGTTAGTGCAAATGCTAAAAATAAAGAAGAGGCCGAGATGTACTATAAGAAAGCAATTGAGGTGCAACCAAAGTATATGAACGCTTACATTAATTTAGTTGCTTTAAAATTAGAAGCTGAAACACCAATCAATGCAGAGATGAATAAATTGGGAACTTCTGACAAAGACAATAAAAGGTATGAAGTTTTGAAAGCTGAGAAGAAAAAGATTTACCAAGGAGTTATTCCTTTACTAGTAAAAGCTATGGAAATCGATCCTAAAAATGAAGACATTTCGACAACTCTTATGAGTGTTTATGGAGCATTGGAAATGTCTGCTGAGAAAAAAGCACTTAAAGAAAAAATGGGTAAATAATCCAGTTTGTACCAAAATAAGAACCCGCTTAGATTTGATTCTAAGCGGGTTTTTTAGTGTTGTTATGGGAGTTTATTTGTTCCAGATTTCCCAAGATTTTTCAGCCTGTAATTCAAGCATTTTCAGTCCATTTTTTATTTGAGAACCTTTTGCTTTGGCTTGCTGGAGAAATTTCGTTTCGGCAGGATTGTAAATTAAGTCGTAAGCGATATGTTTGTCTGAAAAATATTCGTAAGGAATATCAGGGCAAGCATCGATATTAGGACTTGTACCTACTGGAGTACAGTTAATAATGATGTGGTATTGATTAAAAGTAGCTTCGTTGATTTGACTGTAATCAATGGTGTTTGCTTTGTTTCCTCTAGAGACAAATGTATATTGTATACCCAACTCTTCTAGGGCAAAAGCAACTCCTTTAGAAGCACCACCAGTACCTAAGATTAATGCTTTCTGATGATGTGGTTGTAAAAGTGATTGTAATGACTTTTTAAATCCGTAATAATCAGTATTATAGCCTTTTAATTTGCCTTTTTTTGTAATCTTAATGGTGTTTACGGCTCCAATTTTGGCTGCTTTTTTGGATAATTTATCTAAGTAAGGAATAACTACTTCTTTATATGGAATAGTGACATTAATCCCTTTTAAATCAGATGGGTGGTGTTCGATAATACTTGGGAAATCTGTAATTTCAGGAATGTCAAAATTTTCATAGCTACATCCCTCGTAATTACCCGATTCAAATTTTTCTTTAAAATATCCTCTTGAAAAGGAGTAGCTAATATTTTTTCCTAATAAGCCATAACGCTTTTTGTTAATCGTAATCATTATTCTTTCTTATGTTTATCAATATAATTTCTAACACTTTTTTTAGCCCAAGCTATAGGGTATAGGTCTTCTAAAAGAATATAGTTGTCAAAATTGAGACGTAATGCATTGCTCAAGTGAAATTTGGCTTTAGCAGTGTCTTGAATCATAAAATACAATCCTGCCAATCGATATTCAATTTCATTTGATTCCGGATAAAATTCGGTAGCTTGTAATAGTGTCATGATAGCACCGTCAAATTCTCCTAAAAATTGCAATAAGTCAACCCAAAACAACCAAGTGTCTAATTCGGTATCGCCAAATTCTACTGCTTTTCTATATCCAAATTCTGCCTCTTCAAAAAAGTTCATTTGTTTGTTGATAGTAGCATAACGTTTCCAATACAGCTTATTTTGATTGTCAATAGCTAGTGCTTTGTTGACAAAAAATAATGCTTTTTGAAAGTTATTTTGACGAACGTAAAAATCAGTAATAGCAATCCAACCTTTGTCAAGTAATGGGTCTTCATGTACTGTTTCGTTATAAAATTTTAATGCTAAAGCAGTGTTTCCTAATTTTTCATGGCACTTTCCTATTCTTAATAAAGCATAAGAGGTGGCGTCATCTAGCTCAATGGTGCGATTGTAGCTTTCGATGGCTTTATCGTATTGATTCAGACGTTCGTATGCTTTGGCTTTTTCCATATGAGCCCCTAGAAAATCTTCGTCAATTAAAGTAGCGTATTCAAAGGCACGAATAGCTTCATCATACTGTGTTAATCCATAGTGTAAACGTCCTTTCTGGTGCCATGCGATTTCGCTATATGGATTCTTATCTATATATTGATTGAGGTATTCAATAGCTTCTATATTTTGATCTAAAAACTCAAAACAATACACCACATTATATAGTGCCGATTGATCTTCGATATCTTCTTCGAGACATTTTATGAAGCTATTCTTTGCTTCTTCAAGATTATCCATAAATAAGTACTCCATTCCCATCAAGTTATACACATCGGCATAATCATCGGTATGGTCTAATGCCATTTTAAGATATTCTACGGCTTTTTCATGCAAGTCTCTCTTAGAGCAAATATTGGCCTTTTGAATGTAAATTTCTTCATTGTTGGGCTCAATAGCATAGAGTTCGTTGAGTAATTTTTCCGCAATATCTAGCTTGTCCTCAAAAATAAGCATTTCAACTTGGACCAATTTTAAACCAGTTGATTTAGGATGTTGGTCAAGTGCTAATTTTAGGGCTTTTTTAGCCAACGCCGTCTTACCTGTATCCAAATAGTGAAGGATAATTTCCTCAAATTCTTCAGAGTCAAAAAAGAGCACCTTATTGGTTTTTAACATGGACTCGAATTTGGAAAGCGATAAGTTATAGTTTTCTTCTTCGTCACTTAGTTGCATACTGTTGTTGTTTAGAATTTAGCCTATTTAAAGTTAGGCATCATTACTTTTATGAGGAAGAAAATCTAGAATTGTTGTAAACAATTTAATTAACAATCTAAGAGGTAATGAATTATTAGTAATATGGTATTTTTTTAGTTATTATTTTCCTGTTTTAAAGCCAGTTCGTTCATCACATCTATCAATATCGCACAACCTTCACGAATTTCTTCTTCGGAAATAGTCAAAGGGGGAGTGATTCGAATGGCACAACTTTCAAAGAGTAACCAAAATAAAATAAGTCCTCTGTCTTGGCACTTCAATATCACTTCATTTGTAATGTCTGCACTATTTGTCATAATGGCAAGCATTAACCCTTTTCCTCTTATTTCTTGTATCAAAGGATGTACCAAAAGTGATCTAAAGAGTTTTTCTTTTACTAAAGTAGCTTCTATAAGATCAGTTTCTGTTAATTCTTGTAAAGTGGCTAAGCAGGCTGACGCAATGACAGGATGTCCTCCAAAGGTTGTGATGTGTCCTAATTTAGGACTATGGGTAAGTAAGTCCATCATTTCTGATGAAGCTGTGAAAGCGCCTACTGGCATTCCGCCTCCCATGCCTTTACCCATAACCACAATATCAGGAACGATATCGTAATTTTGAAATCCAAATAATTTACCTGTTCGTCCAAAACCAGGTTGGATTTCGTCCAATATCATTAAGGCACCTACTTCGGTACAACGTTGCCGTACTTTTTTTAAGAAATCATTTTCTGGTTGGATAAAACCAGCACCACCTTGAATTGTTTCTAATAATATTCCAGCGGTTCTAGTGGTTATTTTTTCTAAATCAGCTTCATTGTTAAAGGTGATAAAATCAATATCTGGAAGTAAGGGGCGGAAAGCTTGTTTACGTTCTTCGAAACCCATTACACTCATAGAGCCCATGGTGTTGCCGTGGTAAGCATTGTGACAGGATAGCAATTGGCTACGTCCTGTAACACGTTTGGCAAGTTTTAAAGCTCCTTCAATTGCTTCTGTTCCAGAATTAACCAAATAGGTTTTGTTCAAAGGTGCAGGTAGGAGAGAAGCCATTAATTTGCAATATTCAACTGCGGGACTTTGAGAATATTCTCCGTAAACCATTACATGGGAATATTTATCTAATTGATCCTTTATAGCTTGATTGACTCTTTGTGGTTGATGTCCCAAGGTACAAGCAGAAACACCAGCGACAAAATCCAAATATTTTTTATTGTTTGTGTCGTATATATAGGAGCCTTTTGCATGAGAAACTTCCATGCCCAAAGGGTAAGGAGAGGTTTGCGCTTGGTATTTTATAAAATCTGAATTCAATTTCGTTCTTTTTTAATTACAAAGTTCACAAAGTTTTTATTTTAAGTTACGACTTAGTACTAAATTTATTTCTTCTTTTTCTTCTTGTCATAGTCCAAAGTTTCTTTCCTGATTTTCATAGGAACGTTGGTTTTGGCCTTGTCAATTTCACCTTCTTGGACTAATTTTTCATTCATTTGATTGTCCTCTTCGGAGAAAATATCGTCTTTGTTTTTAATTCTTTCTTCGCCACGCCAATTGAGACCCCTCAGTTTTCGTGCATTTTCAGGCAATTCCTCTTCAGGATAAATATTTCCATCCACTTGGTTGTAAAAAGTAATAGTTTCGGCTGTATTATCAGCCATTGTCATATTGATTCTACTACTTACATTTTTATTTATACCAATGAGTTCCTGAGCGTCATTCCGCATATAATAAATAACTTCCGCGTTTTTGACAATATCAACTTCGTGGAGTTTGCCTTCTTCAAATTTACCATATAAATTGAGACCTTTGACTTGGTTGAAGCCAGTTCCCAAAGTGTCTTTGGATACTAAAAAAGTATTGTTAAGCACTTTTAAAGAATCGAGTTTTCGAGTTTGATTGCTGCCAATAAGATGCATAATGTCCCCTGTGATTTGATTTTCGCCATTCCATAAAATTGGATTCCCAATTAGTTTGGTCAAAGCTTCTTTGGAACTAGAATGCAGAGAATCACATTTGCCACTCATATCTGTTTTAAAGAACCGAACATTATTAAATGCGCGAATGATTCGGTTGCCTTCAGGTCCTGTTACCATTAATTTTTTTCCATGAATGTAAACAGAGTCCTTTTCGACCAAATTTATAGCCACAGCCCTTTTGGTTACAAAAAGAGAGTCTTTTTTCTTGTACATTTCGGCATAATGACCTTTTACAATCCCTTTGTTGATGGTATCTGTGATTTTGACATTTCGTGTGGCTGAAGCAAATTCTTTATTTCGGTCGTAATACAAACTGTCTCCTTCAATTAAACGGTCATCATAACGAATATAGGATTTTCTTAAAAAGTGAGCGAGATTCTTTTTTGTGTCATAAAAACCTTTTTCTGTATAGATATAATTGGCTTTACTTGTTATTGTTGAAGGTCCAAAAAGATATGAGTGGCCTGAGTTACTGTAATAGTCTAAGTGGTTAGACTTGATGACATAAGTTGGGTTAGTAATTGTTACAGCAGTTAAAAATTGAAATTTCTTTTGAGCTACATAATAGCGACCAGATTTCGATTTTAAGGTGTTTTCTCGATTTGTAATTGTTCCTTGCGTGTTGTAGTAAACCTCTTGCGTATTTCGGTTAAAATTGATAGTATCCGTAGCTAAAGTAGCATCTGGAGAACTCATCACTGCATTTCCAGTGGCAAATGCTTGTTTCATATTACCGTTGTATTCAGCATATTTACTATTGAGGTAAAGTGTATCTCCCTGTACCAGTTGAACATTTCCAAAAGCTTTTATGTAATTTTCTTTTTGAAAATAATAGGCTTTGTTGCAAGTTAAAACTATTCCGTCGTGGTTAACGCTCACATTTCCAGTAAGTAAAAAAGCATCTGGAATCTCGGCTTCATTAACATCTGCAAAGTCCGAATGTTCAATAATGATTTTTTTGGGAGTTTGTGCCACAAGTGTTTGAAAACTCATGAGAAACAAGAAAAAGCTAATAAAAAAATGAAATGGTTTCAATGGAAATATTTTTCGTCAAATTTATGAAAAAGGAAGCAATGAAATTGGTTATTGCTTTCAAGATTTGAAAAGATGTGTTTAGGAATAAAATTACATGATTTTTTTTCTAATAAATTGAAAGCTACTTATTGTGAATAGTGTAATTCCTCCAATGGCGAGGCCTAGAATAAATTCGCTAGCCAAGGATGGAAAACTGTCCAAAAAGTGGTGAAAATAGTCAATGTTGTGCTTGAAAATCCCTCCAGAAACAAGAAGTAAGGCAATAGTACCAATGAAAGCTAAAGATTGAATCACTTTGGGTAATGCTTGAATCAATATCTTTCCAATAATCTGCTGAATCTTGTGCTGTTTTCTACTCAAAATTAAACCTAAATCATCCATACGTACTATGATGGCAACTATTCCATAAACGCCTACAGTCGCTAGTAAAGCGATGAAAGAGGTGACAATGATTTGAGTAGTAATTGATTTTTCGAGTACGGTTCCTAGGGCAATAATTATTATTTCAATTGAAAGAATAAAATCTGTTAAGATTGCCGATTTGATTTTGCTTTTTTCTTGTTCTATTATTTCAGCTTCTGTCAAGTTTTGAGTCAAAGCTGTAGCTGTTTCATGATGGTGAGGGAAAAAATATTCATAAATTTTTTCAGCACCTTCGTAGGCCAAATAAATTGCTCCTATTGAAAGAATGACTGTGATGGATACAGGTACAAAATAACTCAACACAAAAGCTAGCGGGAGAATGATAATTTTGTTTAGAAGTGAACCTTTTGTAATTGCCCACAAAACAGGAATCTCTCTAGAAGAGACAAAACCAGATGCTTTTTCGGCATTAACGGCTAAATCATCGCCTAAAATTCCAGCGGTTTTTTTTGTCGCCACTTTGCTCATCACAACCACATCATCCATTAATGCTGCGATATCGTCTAATAATAAAAAAATTCCTGAAGCCATTTGTTATTGTTTTTACTAGTTTTTATCTAAGGTTACTAGTTTTTTTACAAAAATAATAGAAGATTGACATTAATAATAAGGTTTAATTTAAATTTAACGACTAACTAACTTTGTGCTTTTGTGTCAAAGATGGTCAGTTTTTGATTTCTATTATTAAAATTGAAAATACAACAGCTTTGTTAGTGGTTGTTTTTTAGAAAATATTATATTTAGAAATTAAAGAATCTAGTGGTTACCTGCATGATTTGGGTGTGAATGAACTAAATAAGTTATTATGAATAAAGAAAAAAACAGGGAGACTAAAAAAGTAGTGTATCATGTGTTTACACGACTTTTTGGGAATACTAATACAACAAACAAACCTTGGGGAACAATTGACGAGAATGGAGTTGGGAAGTTCGCCGATTTTACCCCTAAAGCGCTTAAGGAAATTAAAAAGCTAGGAGTAACTCATATTTGGTATACGGGAGTACCGCATCATGCCTTGATTAATGATTATACAGCTTTTGGGATTTCAAATGATCATCCTTCAGTGGTGAAGGGGCGTGCAGGTTCTCCTTATGCAGTCAAGGATTATTTTAATGTAAACCCTGATTTAGCGGTGAATCCTGAAAATCGTTTACAGGAATTTGAGGCTTTGATTGAACGTACTCACAAAGCGGGGATGAAAGTAATTATTGATATTGTACCTAATCATGTGGCTCGAAAATACGAAGGAAAAACCAATCCGAGAGGAGTGAAAGATTTTGGAGCTAATGACGACAGTTCAGTAGAGTATAGCAGGGATAATAATTTTTATTATATTCCCAATTCTCAGTTTGAATTACCCGATATTGAGCCACCACTAGGCGGGGAATCGCATCCGTCTTTAAGTACACCATTTGTTGAAATTCCTGCTAAATGGACAGGTAATGGTTCTCGATTGGCACGTCCAGACAAAAATGATTGGTACGAAACTGTAAAAATCAATTATGGGGTACGTCCTGATGGAAGCTATGATTTTCCTTTTTTACCATGGGGTTATGATACGGAGTCCTATGAAACACACTTTGAATTCTGGAAAGATAAAGAGTTGCCAGATTCTTGGTATAAATTTAGAGACATTGCTTTGTATTGGACTAAAAAAGGAGTAGATGGGTTTCGATATGATATGGCAGAATTAGTTCCATTTGAATTTTGGAGTTTTATGAACTCGGCTATCAAAATGGAAAATCCGGATGCGTTTTTACTTGCTGAGGTTTATAATCCGCAATTGTATTACAATTATATCAAAATGGGAAAAATGGATTACCTATATGATAAAGTGGGTACCTATGATAAGTTAAAAGATGTGATTCAAGGACGTTCATGGCCTGATGAATTGACCCAAATTCAGTATGATTTATGGGATATAGGTCATCATATGTTGAAATTTTTAGATAATCATGATGAACAGCGTATTGCTAGTCCAGAATTTGCAGGCAGTGGGGAAAAAGGCAAACCAATGATGGTGGTTTCGGCTACGATAAGTACTGCTCCGGTAATGATTTATTTTGGCCAGGAAGTAGGTGAAGCGGCTAATGAGAATGGAGGTTTTGGGACACATTCTCGAACTTCTATTTTTGATTATGTGGGTGTGCCATCACATCAACGTTGGGTAAATAATGGGAAATTTGATGGTGGGCAGTTAACGGCCGAAGAAGCTTCTTTGCGTGATTTTTACAAACGGTTATTGAATTTTACATTGGAAAGCTCTGCGTTGATGGGAGGATTTCAGGAAATTCAATTCGCAAACCGATATCATACGCAAGGTTATGATACGTGGATTTATAGTTATACGCGCTGGTCTGAAACTCAAAAATTAGTAATTGTAGTTAATTTTTCTGATGAAATTAAAAGTAGTTTTGAGTTGAAAGTACCAGGCCTAGTTATTGAAAAATGGGGTTTGAATGATGGAAAATACAAGTTAAAAGAGCAGCTATACAAGAAAACCAAATTAATAATGGAGGTTAAAAACGGAGAAGGTTTGATTGCAATGCAATTAGAACCATTAGAATCTTTCATTTTAGAAATGGAATGATATTTAAATAGGATGTGAATTGCAATAAAAAAGCTGATGTATATTTAATTTACATCAGCTTTTTATTATCTGTATTTTTTTCGTGTACTTGCTTCGTAGGCTTCGTTTATTTTTTTCCAATTTAAGACATTAAAAAAGGATTCAATATAGCTTCTGCGACGGTATTGGTAACCTAGATAATATGCATGTTCCCATAAATCTAAAGCGATTATAGGCGTTCCTTGAACAATGGCATTTCGCATCAATGGATTGTCTTGGTTTTGAGTACTTGTGATTTGAAGTTTTCCTCCTTTGTCTACAACCAGCCATACCCAAGCGGAACCAAATTGTCTGCTGGCTTCAGCAGAAAAGTTTCTTTTGAAATTTTCATAAGAACCAAAATCCCTATTGATAACTGATGCTATCGTGTCAGTAGGTTTGCCTCCACCATTTGGGGACATCGACTTCCAATACAAACCATGGTTGTAATAACCACCGGCGTTATTGCGCAATTCAGCATTGTTTAGGTCGAGTTGTTTTAGAACTTCCTCAATAGATAGATTTTCTAGTCCTGTTCCTGCAACTGCTTTGTTGAAATTATTGGTGTAGGTTAGGTAATGTTTTGAATAATGTGTTTCTAGGGTTAAAGGGGAAACTGTTGGAGCAAGAGCATCATAAGCATAAGGTAATTTTTCCATTAAGAAAGAACCAGGGTCTGCTCTAACGTCTTCTGGGAAGCCTATCGTTATTTTTTCTTGTGCAGTAGGCAAAGGAACTTCAACTACTTCTGTATATTTTTTTTTATTACATGAAATAAAGAAAAGAACGGCTAGTGTACTTACTATAAAAAAATTATTCGTTTTCATTGGAATTTGGTTTTTCTAAAAGTGAGTTAATGATTTCTATGTATCTTTTTTTTGCTTCTGAGACAGAAATATGACTAATTTGCATCCAAGCGTTTGTTTTGAAAGCATCTCTAAGGTGGAAAGAGGCGTTAGGTTGTTTGGGGTCAATTGTACCAAAAGTGGCCTGTTTGAAATAGGCATATAGGCGTAATTGAACGTCTTGTGGTAGGGAAGCTTGAGTCATTTCTGAGGCTTTTTGTAATGCTTCTTGAAATTGTATTTCTAAATCTTTTTTGCTCATTACTCTTTAGTAGCAATAATAGTTTTTCCTCCTATAGCTTTTTGGTTTAAAACAACGTCAATTTTGGTTCCGATTGGTAAAAATAAATCTACTCTAGATCCAAATTTAATAAAACCAGCATCGGTTCCTTGCACTACCTGCATGCCTTCTTGAGCATAATTTACAATTCTACGTGCTAAGGCACCAGCAATCTGGCGGTATAATATAGCCCCAAAAGTTTTATTTTCAATTACTATGGTCGTTCTTTCGTTTTCTTCACTTGCTTTTGGATGCCAAGCAACCAAAAATTTTCCTGGATGATATTTGCTAAATTTGACCAAGCCACTCATTGCATAGCGAGTTACGTGTACATTTACTGGTGACATAAAAATAGAAACTTGCAAACGTTTGTCTTTGAAATATTCTCCTTCATATACTTCTTCAATAACCACTACCTTTCCGTCTACAGGAGCTAGAATGTGATTTTCATTAATGATTGCGGTTCTCTTCGGGTTTCTGAAGAATTGTAAAATAATAATCAATATTAAAAAAGCACTGATTTGAATAAGCTTTTTCACCCATTCAACAGCTATAAATTGATCTGATACTAATAGTACAGTAACGGTAAAAATAATACCTAGTAAAATGGTCTTGATTCCCTCTTTATGAAACATAATTTAAAATTTGATAAAACAAAAATACAATTGGTGCTACAAATATAACACTATCTAGTCGATCTAGTACGCCTCCGTGGCCTGGCATTATTTTTCCGCTGTCTTTTACTTCGGCTACTCTTTTGAATTTTGACTCGATTAAATCGCCTATAGTACCGAAAACACCAACTATTAGAGCAATAATAATCCAAATGTAGATATTGGATTCAGCGATTTGAATATAATATCTTGCGATAATATAACTGGCTAGAACTGTAAAAAAAACTCCGCCAAAAAACCCTTCCACTGTCTTTTTAGGTGATATACGTTCAAATAATTTAGTTTTCCCTATCGATTTCCCTACAATGTATGCAAAAGAATCATTGGTCCAGATCAAAATGAAAATACTAATTAGGATTTTAGGATTATATCCTGCTTTTCCAAAAGGTATTTTAGTGATAATGATAAAAGGGAGAATGATATATCCTAGTAAATAAACGTATTTTGAAAATGTATCTATATTTAAAGATTTACTGTCAAATAAAAAATGTATGCATTTCGCAGATACAAATAAGGTGGAGCCTAATACAATTAAATCAAATGTTTTGTTGAATTTAAGGGATAATAAGAATCCGTTTGTAGCAAAAGTAATGCTGTAGAAAAAAACATAACATACTAAGGCAAATAGAAAAGGTGCTATTTTATTTATTTTCACTAAAGAACAAAACTCAATAGTAGCAGTTAGCAGGAATGCACCAAAAAGTAAAAAAAAACTTTCGGTTGAGTAAATGATACTGAATATTAATAGAAAGATATAAACAGCTCCTGATAAAGATCTCTTGAGGGTTTCATTCATTTTAAAGATCTTCTAAAAGCAACAAATAAATGTTTTTTGCAGAACTTCCATATTGCGTAAAGTCTTCTTCTTTTGCTTTTTCAAAATATTTTATCGCGGTAATATTGGTTGGGTAATCACCTTCATATTTCTTTTTGATAGCACTGAGGCCATCGGTTTTAAAGGCAAGAATTTGACTTGTTTTAGCAAAAACAACAATGTTGGTAGGTAATTCGTTTGGTTTGTGTTGCTTTATTTGACGAGATGAAAATAAAACCGAGCCTTCGTCAGCAATCAGGTTTTCACATCCTGCAAATAAAAATTTAGGATTGTTAACTTTAGTAAAGGAAAGTTTGTTTTCTTCTAGTATACCAAAAAGAGAAGCTTCATAACAAAGTACTTCACTCTCGTACCAATCATTTTCTTGTAGTATATTTTCAAACTGTTCTGTTACTTCTTCTTGATTTTCACAATACAAAAATTTACCTCCGTTTTTCTTGAAATTATAGATGAATTGTTCGTCTATAGTCATGTTTTTTTCAGGAAAAGAGTTTTTATTTTCTTTGTCATTATCTTCTTCTGAAGCTGCACTGCTAGAACCAAAAAGTTTGCTGAAAATGCTCATATTATGAAAAGGGGCTTTATTTGTTATCTGAAAAACGTTCAAAGATAAAAAAATCTTAATTCAAAAGCGTTTTTTGAATTAAGATTTTAAAAATAATTATTAATAAAGCCTTTCTTAAGATACTATTTCTCCTAGATTTTTGTCAAACGCTCTCTTCCCGAAAATTGTTTCTAAGTCATCTTTGAAAATCACTTCTTTTTCAATTAAGATGTCTGCTAATTCGTTCAGTTTGTCTTTGTTTTCTTCTAATATTTTAATAGCTCTTTGGTATTGTCCTTCAATCAGTTCTGAGATTTCAGTGTCAATAATTTTGGCAGTCTCTTCTGAATAAGGTTTAGAGAAACTGTATTCGCTTTGACCCGTTGAGTCGTAGTAAGTTACATTTCCTATTTTATCATTCAAACCATAAATGGTTACCATAGCTCGAGCTTGTTTGGTAACTTTTTCTAAGTCACTTAATGCACCTGTTGAGATTCGGTTGAAAATTACTTTTTCAGCAGCTCTACCACCCATTGTAGCACACATTTCGTCAAGCATTTGGTCTGGACGTACAATTTGACGTTCTTCAGGTAAATACCAAGCAGCACCTAAACTTTGACCTCTAGGTACAATAGTTACTTTGATAAGTGGAGCGGCATGTTCCAGCATCCAGCTTACAGTAGCATGTCCTGCTTCATGTATGGCAATAGCTTTCTTTTCTTCAATGGTGATGATTTTATTCTTTTTCTCTAAACCACCAACAATTCTGTCTACAGCATCAAGGAAATCTTGCTTATCTACTGCTGTTTTGTTATTTCTAGCAGCAATTAAAGCCGCTTCATTACATACGTTAGCAATATCAGCACCAGAGAAACCCGGAGTTTGTTTGGCTAAAAAGTCTAGATCTAATCCTTCTACTTTCTTTAGAGGAGCTAAGTGTACTTTGAAAATTTCAGCACGTTCTCTAACGTCTGGTAAGTCTACATAGATTTGTCTGTCAAAACGACCAGCACGCATCAAAGCTTTATCTAATACATCAGCTCTATTTGTTGCTGCTAGAACGATGACGTTAGTTTGGCTTCCAAAACCATCCATTTCGGTTAGTAATTGGTTTAAAGTGTTTTCACGCTCGTCATTACCACCTGACATATTGCTTTTTCCTCTCGCTCTACCCACAGCATCAATTTCGTCAATGAAAATGATGGAAGGTGATTTTTCTTTAGCTTGTTTAAAAAGATCTCTTACACGTGAGGCTCCAACACCTACGAACATCTCCACAAAATCAGAACCTGATAAAGAGAAAAAGGGTACTTGTGCTTCACCAGCAACGGCTTTAGCTAATAAAGTCTTCCCTGTACCTGGAGGTCCTACCAGTAAGGCACCTTTAGGGATCTTCCCTCCTAAGTTGGTGTATTTTTCTGGATTTTTCAAAAATTCTACAATTTCTTGTATTTCTTCTTTCGCTCCTTCTAAGCCAGCAACATCTTTAAAGGTAGTTTTAACATCAGTTTTTTCGTCAAATAATTTGGCTTTGGATTTGCCAATGTTGAATATTTGTCCGCCACCACCAGCGCCACCACCTGACATTTTTCGCATGATAAATAACCATACTCCAATAATGATGATGATAGGTAGTAAGCTGATAATAATATCAGACCAGTTGCTTTTTGCTAAAAAGTTAAAATCTTTTAATTTGCCTTCCTCAACCGCTTTTTCCAGTTTGGTTTGGAAAATTTGATCATTTCCTATTTCAAAAGTGTATTGAGGTCCCTTTGTGTTAGGTCTGTCAAAAATATCTTTAGCAACTTTTTTATGTTCAGGTAATTTTAAAGCTTCAGGCTTTAAAAAAACTTCAGCTTCTGATTTGTTGTAAACGATTACTTTGTCAATCTGGCCTTTATCTAAAAAAACATTGAATTTAGATGAGGTTAATTGAGCTGGCTCTTGGATATTAGAACCACCAGTTACGAAACTAATAAATAAGAAAATAAGTAGGATGGCTGTATAAACTAACCAAGGACTTATTCTAAATTTATTTGGATTTGGGTTATTATTTTTTGCCATTCTATGTTTATTGTCTTTAGTATTTGTTTTCTATAGTAGTGATTTTTGCATCCCCCCATAAGCTTTCAATATTGTAGTACTCTCTTATGTGTTTCTGGAAAACATGTACTACGATATTTACGTAATCCATCAGTACCCATTCAGCATTATCTGTACCTTCAATATGCCAAGGCTTATCTTTTAATTCTTTCGATACTGTTTTTTGGATGGAGTTTACTATGGCGTTAACCTGAGTATTTGAATTTCCGTTGCAAATAATAAAATAATCACAAACCGAAGTGTCTATTTCTCTTAAGTCTAGAATGTCTATGTCATTACCTTTTACTTCTTCTATTCCTTTTATGATGTTCGCTAAAAGAGCATCGTTATTTACTGTTTTTTTCGCCATGAATTATTTTATATGTGTAAGTTCGCAAAGTTATCATTTTTTGTCATTATTTTTGAACCTTAACATAATATTAAATGCTGTTTGTTAAATAATAACTAAATGAAACTAATCAAACTCAATGCCATAGATTCTACGAATGATTTTCTAAAACAATTAAGTTTAAAGGAAGCAGTAGAAAGTTTTACTGTTGTCACAGCTGAAAGTCAGCCAAAAGGACGAGGACAAATGGGGACGGTTTGGCAAACAGAATCAGGTAAGAATCTCATAATGAGTGTTTTTTTGAAAGAAACGCTTACTGGTGTTTCTGATATTTTTAATTTAAATGTAGCGGTTGCGGTTTCAATTGTTCAAGCCTTAGAACATTTTCAAATTCCTCAATTGAAAATTAAATGGCCTAACGACATTATGTCATATCAATTTAAAATCGGTGGCATTTTGATCGAAAATAGTGTTAAACAAGACGGGACTATTCATTCCATTATTGGGATTGGGCTGAATGTAAACCAAATTAACTTAGAAAACTTACCCAAAGCTTCTTCACTGGCAGTCTTGTGTCAACGTGAATTTGATATAGAATCACTCGTATTGCGAATAATTGAAAATATTAAACAAAATTTGGCGGTCAAGACGCCAAAATGGGATGCTATTTGGCTAACTTATGCTGATTTGCTTTTCAAAAAAAACACGCCCATGGCTTTTAAAAATATGAAGACTAACCAAAACTTCATGGGAATTATTCAAGGTGTAACCTGTCAAGGGAAATTGCAAGTTTTGTTAGAGGATGATGTAACAGCTGAATTTGGGATTAAAGAAGTTCAAATGTTATATTAATCCCTACTATAGAAGTTTTTTCTGCTTCGTTTTTAACTTAATCTGTATTTTATTTTTTGGAAAGCACTCAAAGTTAAGATTAGCTTTGTGAAATTATATAGATTTTCTTCGTCTCTTTTCAAACGAAAATCCCTTTTAGTTCTAAAATGAAACTAAAAGGGATTTTGAAAATATCAAAATAGGTTTTTTTTTATAATTTCCCCATATTATTTGCTAATGTTTCAATGAATTTACTGATAGGACCTTTTACCATCATTGCCATCATTGCATTGAATTCGCCTTCAAAATCTAATTTTACAGCACTCGTATTATCGGATACTGCATCGATAGAGGCAATCAATGTAAAAGGAAGTTTTCCAGTAGCTGCACCTAAGACTACTTTTGAAGGGGCGATTTTTTCTTTCATTTTTAGATGCACCTCAGGCATTCCTTTCAGCCCAAAAATAAAAGAATCGTCTTCTACTACTTCAAATTTAGCAATGTTTTCAGGCATTAATTTTTCAAAGTTTTTTATGTCTGACAAGGATTCAAACAATTCCTGAGCTGATTTTTCAACCGTTACTTTGGGGCTTTCTAGATTCATCTTGGTTTATTTTTCAATGACAACATTCCATGTTGATGGCGTAACACTCCATTCTCTTAAAGTAGCCTCTTCTTTTTCTGTAATATAACTTTTAGCTACCGCTAAATTTAATAAATTTTGGTAGTTACTTAGTGTGTATAAATCAATGTTAGCTGCTTTAAAGTTTTGTTCTGCAACATCAAAACCATAAGTGAATATAGCAGCCATTCCTTTGATATTGGCTCCTGCTGCTTTCAAAGCTTCTACAGCCATCAAGCTACTATTACCAGTACTGATTAAATCTTCTACCACAACCACATTTTGGCCTTTTTGTAAAAAACCTTCTACTTGGTTTTGACGACCATGCTTTTTAGCTTCTGGACGTACATACACAAAGGGTAATCCCATGCTTTCGGCAACGAGTATCCCAATTCCTATGGCTCCAGTAGCTACACCTGCAATTACATCAGGTTTTCCAAATTGTTTCTCAATGTGTTTAGAAAATTCATCTCGGACATAATTTCTTATGGCTGGAAATGAGAGTATTAAACGATTATCGCAATAAATAGGCGATTTCCATCCTGAAGCCCATGTAAAAGGATTTCCTGGATTCAATTTAATTGCATTTATTTGTAAAAGCAATTCGGCTGTTTTTTCGGCTGTATCTTTATTAAAAATCATAGTACAAATGTATAAAGTTTTTGTGAACGACAAACCACTTTTTTTGACAAATAAAATATCAAAAGAAACCGATTTTCAATTATTTCTTCTCGAAAGTATTGATATCAAGCAACTTATTGTTAAAATTTTTCAAAATAAAATTCAAAAAGCCTATCTCTATCATCCAGATGAGCGTGAAATTATGAAAACTTTAAAGACAAAAATACCTGTAAATAAAGCAGGTGGAGGCTTGGTCTATAATAAAAAAGGGGAGGTGCTTTTTATTTTTAGGAACGGAAAATGGGATTTGCCCAAAGGAGGTACCGAAAAAGGAGAAGATATTGAGCAAACTGCCATGCGTGAAGTAGAGGAGGAGACAGGGGTAAACCAATTAAGAGTGACCAACAAGCTTCAAAAGACTTACCATGTTTTCAAACGCAACGGTGTTTATAAGTTGAAAATTACACATTGGTTTGAAATGCAATCAGATTTTGACGGGATTCCGCAAGGACAATTGGAGGAAGGAATCGAAAAAGTGGCCTGGTTTAGCCCTGATGAGATACCAGAGGTGTTAAAAAATTCTTACGAGAATATTAAATTATTGTTTGAAGAGGAAGAAAAGTTAAATTAATATTTTTTGATATTTGACGAAATAATATAAAGGCTAATCGTCAGATAGTTTTTTAGTTCAACCAAAATGGATATTAAGTTTTGCACTACAATGAAATTTGTAAGTCAAAAAACAGTAAGCAGAGTTTAGTTGTTATTAGTCATTTGAACTGTTTTTTCAACACATCTAGTTGATTATTGGCCGCGATAGTGATTTTAATTTTAAAATGATGTTCGTTTTTTTAATTTGGGGTGATTTTTGTAAACAACTTCGTTTTTTATACTCAAGTATTAAAAGTGGCCGAATGAATTTTCTACCTAGATAGGTTAGAAGTAAGTTTTAGAGATTGGCCAATATTTAATCAGTTGTGCTAAGACCGTAAGCTTTTAGCTCGCGGATTGTTGTATTTGGATTAAAATTGGCAGTATAAACATAGTAATTTCAATTCTTTGTTTTAGGATTTGCGATGATTTGTTAACTGCTCAAAACCTAGTCTGGCTTTTGAGGAATACTGTACTGACAACAATTTTTAACTACCTTTGCCCAAATTATAAAAATGAATCCAAAACACCTACCTCAAAATATACTTAAAAATTTAGCGATTTCAGCATTGAATGAAATGCAAGAAGTAGCACAAGACGCTATTTTGCATGACAACAATGTTTTGTTGTTATCGCCTACAGGTTCCGGAAAAACATTGGCTTTTTTATTGCCAGTTTTAGAGTTGTTACAGCCTGAAATTTTGTCTGTTCAATGTTTGATTTTGGTTCCTTCACGTGAATTAGGACTACAAATTGAGCAAGTTTGGAAAAAAATGGGAACGGATTATAAAGTTAATGTGTGTTACGGTGGTCATTCTATTGATACCGAAATCAAAAACTTAAGCAACCCACCAGCGGTTTTAATTGGTACTCCTGGCCGAATTGCAGATCATATCGAAAGGGGAACTTTTCGTTTGGACAAAATCCAAACAATGATTTTAGACGAATTTGATAAGTCTTTACAATTGGGTTTTCATGAGCAAATGTCTTTTATTATTGGAAAGTTACCTAAGTTAAACAAACGTGTTTTGGTTTCGGCTACTTCAGATATAGAGATTCCAAAATACACGAGAGTTGTCAATCCAACGATTTTGGATTTTATTCCTGAAGAAGAAGAGAGAGAGAGTAATCTCGAAATGCGAATGGTAATTTCCAAAGAAAGAGATAAAGTAGGTACACTTTTCAATTTGATTTGTTCCTTAAAATCGGAATCTGCAATTGTTTTTTGCAACCATCGTGATGCAGCCGAACGCATTAGTGATACTTTGAATGAAAAAGGGATTTATGCTACGTATTACCATGGCGGAATGGATCAGGACGAACGTGAGCGTGCTTTGATTCAGTTTCGTAACGGTAGTATGAGTTACTTAATCACAACCGATTTGGCAGCCCGTGGATTGGATATCCCAGAAATGAATCACGTAATTCACTATCATTTGCCTTCAAAAGAAGATGAATTTACACATAGAAATGGTCGTACCGCTCGTATGTTGGCTTCGGGAACGGCGTATATTTTGATACATGATAGCGAAAAGAAATCGGATTATATTGATTATTCTATTCCTGTTTTAGAAGTAGAAACAGCTAGAAGTGTTCCAAAACCGCCACAATTTCAAACAATTTATATCAGCGGTGGAAAGAAAAATAAGTTAAATAAAATCGACATTGTGGGTTTCTTTTCTCAAAAAGGAAAATTAGAAAAAGGCGATTTAGGATTAATAGAAGTCAAAGATTTTATTTCTTTTGCCGCAGTCAAATTCGGAAAAGTAAAAGACTTATTGCAGAATATTCGAGACGAAAAAATGAAAGGTAAAAAGTTCAAAATCGAAGTGGCTCGAAAAGTGATTAAGAAAGTAGAGGAATAGTTCTTAGTGTTCAGTATTAAGTGTTCAGTCACGGTTTTCAACAAACAAAAAACGTTAGCAGAAATTTTTCTACTAACGTTGAAGCCGTCTCAAAACACAATTTGAGTCGGCTTTTTTATTTTCAGGTTTTTTAGTTTGATTTTTCTTTCTGCTGAAAAAGTCAAAAATTGACCTTATGCGGCAATTTTCTTTCTTAAATTGTGACCTAATGCCATTAAACCGAACTCTAACTCCACTTTTTCAAGTCCTTTTAGAGAAAATCTTCTAAAACCATTATTATGTTTGAGTTGTGCAAATACAGGTTCTACATCGGCAGTGCGTTGTTTTCTTTTTTGGACTCCTGTTTCGCTTAATAGTAGTTCTCTTGTCCTTTGTTTGTGCCTCTCAAGATTGTGGTTCCTCTCAATACTTCTATTTCCCTTGGCTTTAAAACATTGTCCTCGCAGTGGGCATCCCTCACAGTTTTTGGCCTGATAATGGCTCATTACTTGTTGGTAACCTGCTTCTGTGGTGCGTTTGCTTTGATGAGTTTTGTGCATTTTTTGTCCCATTGGACATGTATAATAATCTTCTTCTTGATTATAATAAAGATTTTCTTTGCTAAATGGCTTATGCTTTTTTTGATAATTTTTGTCTTGCTCTTTATCAAAAGTGTTGTATTTAACATAAGCAGTAAGCTCTTTTTGTTCTAGATAATCATAGTTCTCTTCACTGCCATAACCTGCATCTGCCGTTATTTCTTCTAATTCTTTAAGGACTTCTTTTCCGAAGGTTTGTTCAAAATTTTCTAAATGAGGTTTGAGTGTTTTGGTGTCGGTTGGGTTTTGATGAATCGTGTAATGAACAATGATTTGATTCTCTGTTGATATTTGAGTGTTATAAGCTGGTTTGAGTTGTCCATTTAGCATATGGTCTTCTTTCATACGCATAAAAGTAGCTTCTTTGTCGGTTTTACTATAGCTATTACGCTGACCAAGAATGGCTTCTTGTTGCTCGTATTTCTCTAAATTGGCAACAAAATTATTTTTAATGTAGCGTAATTTAGCTTTTGCTTTGGAACTAGCTTTTTCATTCCCAGAGAGTTTAGCATCTATTTTAGCAACTGTTTTTTCAATTACTTCTTTACTGATTTCTTTAAACTCGGTTGGCTCAGGATTTGGCTCATCATTATTATCAATACTTTGGGCATAATTCCATAAATCTTCTAACTGGGTTAGCATTTTAGTTTTGTTGGTTTTAATACTCTTGCCCCAAACAAATGTGTAACGACCTGCTTGTGCTTCTATTTTTGTGCCATCAGTATAGATTTGCTTTAAAGTGATTAAGCCTTCTGATGCCAACATCAGCACCACTTGTTTGAAAATTTCCTTAAAGCTGTCTTTTAGTTTATTGCTTCTAAAACGGTTAATGGTGTTATGATCAACAATGGTCATTGAAGTTAACCACATAAAATTGATATTCTCACGTAGAGCAAGTTCTATCTTGCGAGAAGAATACACATTGGTCATATAAGCATACAACATCACTTTGAGTAACATCTTTGGATGATAACCTGGATTTCCTTCTTTACTGTATGCTTTTAAAAGAGGTTGAATGTTAATTGACTCCACAACTTGGTCAACTACTCGAACGGGGTGTTTCTCTGGAATTAATTCGTCAAACGAATAAGGTAAAAGTATTGTTTGCTGTTGGTTGTAATGTTTGAATTTCATATTTAACTATCTAATATCAATAACTAAATATACGAAATAACCTATAAAAAACCAAATGTAAACAAAAAAACCGCCTCAGTTTTGAGACGGCTTCTTTTTTATGTTTTTACATAAAATTTTAATCTGAGTAAACTGAACACTGAATACTACAAATTATGTTTTCTTCACATATTGCGTAATGATTACAATCGTTTGTCCATCTACTTTTCCTTCAATGTATTCGGCATTTTCATGGTCTAAACGGATGTTACGAACTGCTGTTCCTTGTTTGGCAACCATGCTAGAACCTTTTACTTTTAAATCTTTGATTAGTACTACCGAATCTCCATGTTCAAGAATTACTCCGTTGCTATCGCGGTGAATGATTTTATTTTCATCATCTTCGCCTTCGCCAGTTGCTTGTGCCCAAGCCAACGTATCTTCGTCAAAATACATTTGTTCTAATAATTCTTGCGGCCATCCTGCTGATCGTAAACGGCTCAACATTCTCCAAGCTACTACTTGAACAGGAGTGTGCTCGCTCCACATGCTATCATTCAAACATCTCCAGTGGTTTAGGTCTTCGTTGCCTGGGGTTTCTATTTGGTCAATACAAGTGGAACAAGCAAATATGCTTTCGTCAAGACCGCCTTTTTGAGTAGGTAAAACGGTATATACTTTTAGATTTTCAGTGGCGTTGCAAAGTTCACATTGTGATCCACTTCGTTTGTTTAATTCTCTATCGATGCTCATTGTTTTGTTTTAAGGTGGCTAAATTACTAAGAATATTAGATTAGAAGTTTTTTATTAATGGTATTTACGAAAACTGGGGTGATTTGAAAATTAAAACCATTAAGAAATTAAGATTTATTTAGCTTAATCTTCTTAATTTCTTAATGGTGAAAAAATAATTTTAAACTTACTTGTTAATTGTTCTCTGAATTAATTTGTGGTGCTTACCACAACTGCTTTTGGAACTAGCTTTTGATATTCACCATTGTTTCGTATTACATCACGCACTATACTTGAACTAATATAAGAAGTACTAGCAGCTGTTAATAAAAAGACGGTCTCAATTTTTGATAATTCTCTATTGGTATGAGCAATGGCTTTTTCGAATTCAAAATCAGCGGGATTGCGTAATCCTCTTAAGATGAAATCGGCATTTATTTTTTGGCACAATTCAATGGTCAAACCTTGGTAAGTTATAACAGAGACTTTGGGTTCATTTTTAAAGGTTTCTTCAATGAAACGTTTTCTTTCTTCGAGGGTGAACATGTATTTTTTTTCGGCATTGACACCAATGGCAATCACGATTTGGTCAAAAAGAGGAATTGCTCTTTTGATGATGTCTTCGTGTCCAAGTGTGATGGGATCAAAGGATCCAGGGAATATGGCTTTTCTCATTTTTTTAGATTCTAAGGTACTTAGTTACTATGCATCTATGTTTTTAGAGGTAACTTCTTAGTTTGAATAGTAACTTTTTGAAATGATTATTTGATTTCTAAACAAGCAATTTCAGTATAAAAATGTGATGTTGAAAAATCGTTGATTAAAGCATATCTACGCTTGATAATTTTAGCTAGAAAATCAGTTTTAGTATTTCCCAATCGTAGCCAAATAATTTTCGGTGGATGCCCTTTGAAATTTGAGAAATCGAAAAGTCTGCACCAAAACTAACAATGGTCATTTGATTTGCTTTTGCATAATTCCATATTTCTATATCACTGTGATTTTTAATACCAAATTGTTTGACTTGTTTTGCATCTGAAAATGCTTTTTGATTTTAGAGATAATTCTAAACGATATGTTTTGATCAAAAACAAACTTACGATGCTATTTGAATTTTGTGTTCTCTTTTAAGCAGCGTAAGCTAGATATGCTTTTATATTGTCTTCATTAAGTTCTGGAAAATCTTCATTGATTTCTATAAATGTCATTCCATTTGTAAGCCAAGTTAAAACATCAAATACTGTAATTTGTTTGTTTATAATTGTTGGTTTTCTGAAACGAGTTTCAGAATTTAAAACGATATGTTGTTTATAATCAATCATGAAGTAAATTTTTATACAAAGTTAACGAAATAAAATTCAATTAGCTTAAAGCCAATTCAATCGCATTACTAAACAAATCTTGCAATGAAATTCCTGCTGCCGCGGCTTGTTGAGGCAACAAACTTTCATTAGTCATTCCAGGGATAGTGTTCATTTCTAGCATGTGCGGTTCGTCGTTTACAATGATGAATTCAGAACGGGAGAAACCTTTCATTTTTAAAACTTCATAAGCGCGTTTGGCAATAGCTCCTACTTTTTCAGTCAATTCAGCTGAAATTCTTGCTGGAGTAATTTCTTGAGATTTCCCAAGGTATTTGGCCTCGTAGTCAAAGAAATCATTTTCGGATACGATTTCTGTCATCGGTAAAACGGTGACTTTGCCTTTGTAGTTGATAACCCCTACAGAAACTTCAGTTCCGTCAAGAAAACTTTCAATGATGATTTCGTTATCTTCTTTATAAGCTGTTTCAATGGCTGTTGGTAATTCTTCTGTAGTTTTTACTTTTGAAATTCCAAAGCTAGAACCTGCTTTATTAGGTTTTACAAAACAAGGCAAACCTACTTTATTGATAATTTCGTCAATATTGATTTCGTCACCAAGGTTTAAGTAATAGGAGATTGCTGTTTTGATTCCGTATGGTTTTAAAACAGATAATAAATCTCTTTTATTAAAAGTTAATGCGGCTTGGTAGTAATCGCAAGCAGTTTGTGGTAGACCGATTAATTCAAAATAAGCTTGCATTAGTCCATCTTCGCCGGGTGTTCCGTGAATGGCATTGAATACGCAGTCAAAATTGAACTTGTTGCCTTCAACCGTTACGGAGAAATCATTTTTATCAATTGGAAATTCATTTTCATTATCATCAACATACACCCATTTTTCTTTGAAAATATGAATGCGAAAAGGATTGTATTTGGTTTTATCTAAATTTTGGTAAACAACGTTTCCACTAATTAAAGAGATTTTGTATTCGCTAGAATAACCGCCCATGATGATGGCAATTTTTTTCATTTTATAAGTTTAAAAGGTTAAACGTCTAACCGATTAACCGATTAAACGTATGCTAAACAAAATTATCATTTTTTTTGGAACGAAATAGCTATATCTTTGTCGTATTATAAAAATTAATTTATGAGTTTACGTAAATACCTTACTAGCCGAGTATTTTTTGTACAAGCCTTTTTGGCACTTTTGATTATTGCCGTTTTAGGATATTTGTTGATGCATTGGTTGACTTTTACAACTGACCATGGAAATGAGATTACGGTTCCAGATTTGAGTAAGTTAACAGAAGAACAAGTAGAGGAAAAATTAGATGAATTGGATTTAGCTTATGTCCTTTTGGATAGTGTAGATTATAGAAGTGACTATCCAAAATATAGCGTAGTTCAACAAGATCCTTTGCCTGGTGCTAAAGTGAAAGTGGGAAGAAAAGTGTATATCAAGATAAATTCATCTGGATTCTCATCGGTTAAAATTCCAGATTTAGTTGAAAAAACCTATCGTGAAGCCGTGCCTACATTAAGAGCTTTAGGTCTTGAAGAGGGGGCTATTACGTATATACCGAATCTAGCAAAAGATATGGTATTGGAGATGCGTTTTAAAGGAAGAAACGTTAAAGCAGGTGATAAAGTTTTGAAAGGCTCTAAAATTGATTTGGTTTTAGGAGACGGAAAAGCGAGTTATGAAGAAAGTATACCAACGGATAGTATTGCAAGTCCACTAGATGAAATGCCAAATGAACAATAATATAGAGTCGGTTGACATAGAAGATGAATTATTTGAACACCACAGATTTGAGGTGCCAAAAGGTCAAGCCTTATTAAGAATTGACAAATATTTGATGGGGTTAATCCCAAATGCAACCCGAAATAAAATCCAGAATGCAGCTACAGGAGGGAATATCTTTGTAAATGAAATTGCTGTAAAATCTAATTATAAAGTAAAACCTTTTGATATTGTAACGGTGATGTTGTCACATCCTCCGTTTGAGAATCATGTATTGCCCGAAGATATTCCTTTGGATATAGTATATGAAGACGATGCATTGTTGTTAGTGAACAAAGAACCAGGTTTGGTAGTGCATCCGGGACACGGTAATTATACAGGAACTTTAGTGAATGCATTGGCTTTTCATTTTGAAAATTTACCAATGAACAGCAGTGAACGACCTGGATTAGTACATCGGATTGATAAAGATACTTCAGGGCTTTTAGTAATTGCTAAAACTGAGGCTGCTATGACACATTTAGCCAAACAATTTGAGGCTAAAACTACTGAAAGAGAATACATCGCACTTGTATGGGGAAATGTAGTCGAAGAACAAGGTACTATCGAAGGGAACTTGGCTCGTCATTTAAAAGACCGTATGCAAATGGCTGTTTTTGCTGATCCAGAGATTGGTAAGCCTGCTATTACGCATTATAAAGTGTTGGAGCGCTTTGGATATGTAACATTGATTTCGTGTATTTTAGAAACGGGACGTACCCATCAGATTCGTGCACACATGAAACATATTGGTCATCCTTTGTTTAATGATGAACGTTATGGTGGTCATTTGATTTTAAAAGGAACAACGTTTACCAAATACAAACAGTTTATTGATAATTGTTTCAAAGCATTACCAAGACAAGCTTTACATGCTAAAACTTTAGGTTTTGTTCATCCAAACACAGGGGAACATATACGTTTTGATACCGAATTGCCACAAGATTTTCAAGATTGTATTGATAAATGGAGAGGTTACTCGAAGTCGCATACGCTTGAAGAGGAGGAATAAAAGGTCTTATTTGTTTAACTGTTTAAGCGGTTAAACAGTTAAACAAATAATCAGTAAAACCAAGTTACCTTTTCAAACTAAAGTGTCCTTTGGCAATCCTACCATCGCCTAATTTAACGGTGTACCAATAATCCGAAGCAGGAAGTTGATTTCCTGCATAAGTTCCGTCCCAACCTTGGTCTAAAGTTTGCAATTCTTTGATGAATTTACCGTATCGGTCATAAATATGAATTATGGAATTAGAGTTGAAATTAGTATCGATTCCTTTAATGTTCCAATAATCGTTATAACCATCCCCATTTGGAGTAAAAAATTGAGGAGCTCCAATTACGTAAATAGTTTTTGAATCAAAGCTACAATTGTTACTGTCTTTTACATATACCTCATAACGTCCGGGTGCTACAGCGTTGAAAAAATTAGATTCTTGAAAAGGACCACTAGCTCCGTTAAGGCTGAACTGATTTGGTCCTAAATTGTTTTCCAATTCTACGGTAACACTATTTTCATTGTGTAAGTCACTTATATCGATGGATTCAATTTTGACACTAGGAGTGACAGAGAACGAAATTATAGTGGTTGCTACGCAACTAGGGTTTGAGCTGTTGGCTACTTTTACAGTTACGTTTTGGCTACCAGTAACAAAAGGGTTTGGTAACGGACTAGGTAGTATGTTTCCTGTCGCGTCTTGATAGGTCACAATCATACCCGTTTGGCCTCCTAAAATGGTGCTTTCAAAAGTTGATGTATTAAAAGCAGTTTGTTCTTCAAGAGTATTGGTATTTATAGTTGTGGCACATGCAGTAGTTAAGTTGGTATCGATAGGGAAAACTTGAGGTTCGTTTTTTATGATTTCGTAATATAAGGAAAAGGTTGCCCCATTAGTAAGTAAATCGAGTCTGTATTTTTGAATTCCAGCTTTGGTGGTTACGATAAGTTCTTCTTTGGTTTCTCCTGATATAAGATCATAATTGTTTGTAGTTGTATTGAATTGAAACCATTGTAGCCCTGTTGAAAAAGTAAATTCAAATATTGGAAACGAATTTCGATTATTACTGTCATTTGGAGCGTCGTTCCATTTTATACCACGATTTTGATAGTCAAATTGTGCGTAATCTTCGTCGTTAGAACCTCCTGCATCATATAATTGGAAAGGAGGAGTGTTTCCGGGGGCATCTCTATAATCATTAGGTTCGCCTGGACTCCAGTTTGTATATGTCATAGGTGTTCCGTCAATCCAATACCAACCACCTTGACTTGCGCTATCGCTAAAGTTGTTTGCATTAGGATATTGTTTTAAGCCTAACCAATAGGCGATTCCGTCGTCAGTAGTGCTTGCTAGTCCTAGGCTGGTCAGTGCGTTATAAATTGCAGTTTCTTCCGTTGTACTATTGATTATATACATAGAAGCTCCAGGTATCGCATTGATGAGGTTGTTAGCATCTTCCCAAGACATTTTTTGTTGTTTTACATAATATGTTGAGTTTTCAAATTGTGCTATTTTGACAAGGTTTAGCCCTAAACCGCTGGTATTCTCAGTTGAAAATTGTTCATTTGACAATAAATTACTAGCTGTGATTTTAACTATTTCACCTACACAAATGTTATTCGTTTTGTCTGCAGTAATTGTAGGTGTGATTTCATAAACAATCGTTTGTAGTCTAGTGCCTATTGCCGCAGCTGGAACGGTTTCCAAAAAATATTTTTTCCCACTTACTAAGGGGGTAACTGGTGAGAGAATAGTGCCTCCTGTAAGTGCATCATACCAAATTGCGGTTGTTGATAAAGGAAGATCAATAATCTTTAAATCAGCTACGGTATAGGTTTTAGTTGGTGAGTTTAAGTATGTAAATGTAGGGGATACTTTTACATTTTGGGACCAACAAGTAAAAAATAGCAACAAGAAAAGAAAATGATATAGATATTTTAAATATTTTATTCCCATAACCTAAATTTATCTATTTTTATTGACAAACAAAGATACGGGATTAATAATTTGAATGATCTTGGATTTACTTTTATACGGCCTAAAAAAGAGCTTTTTTCTTGGTTTCGTTTGTTGATGAAATTATTTAATCCTTTTTAGAGTTGTTAAAGTTTTTTAAGTATGAGAATAATATGGTGTAAATATGTTTATCAATTAAAGAAATAAATTGATTTTTGATTATAATATAAAGTTTAAAGTGAAGGTTAAAGATTATTTTTTCCTTTCAACGATTTTAATTTTATAGTTAAGCATATATCGGTAGGTTTGAATAGAATTAGTAAGAAACTAAACACCATATTAAGATGGAAGATATATTTGACCCCGTTTACAGGCAAGGTTATATGGAAGGATATTCACTAGGTTTAAATCCTTTTTGTCAGCTTAATTTGAATTTACAAAATTGTCAAGCCTTTACTTGTGGTTTTCAATGTGGAAGAGCAGATTACGAGAGATTAAATGGAAAATTGACACAGGGTATTCCAGCTCGAATAGTAACTAAAAAAGTTTTAGATGAATTTCAGTTAGCAGGAATGTTAGGAATGAATATCGATTCAGAAGGATACACCGCCTTCCAATTAGAAATTATTCAAGAATGGTACAAAAATGGTATCGAAAATTATGATGTAGATGAAGGTCTGTATCTTTTAGCAATACTTGAAAATAATGGAATTCAAACAACTTAAAAAAGAATAGTTTTTCGAAGAGAATCCCCTCACACAATTGAAGTAGTGTTTGAGGGGATTTTTTTTATGGCAGACTAGTTTTTTTTAGGTGTATTATTGTTGATCTGACTGTAAATTTGGATTTCTTTTTTTGATAATCTTTGTTGGAGCCAAGAGGCTAATTGTTTCTCAGACTCTCCTTCAAGTCTTTTTTTACTGATATAAACAAGTATAGGGACTGTTTTAAGGCTATCTGTGCCTTCATTAAAATTATGATTGGCTATTGTTATATTATCAATTACAGGAAATAAAATTTTTATTTCGGCTAATAACGCTTTGTTGTTGTAGTGATTGTCAGCAATTTGTTTTTTTAAATTTAATATTGTGACATCTTTCTCGCTTAAGACAGATTTATTGTATTTAATTTCGTTTAAAATATCACTTTTTAAATCAGTCGTGTCTTGCATTACTACTAATTTGGTATTGTTAATTTCGTAAGATTTTAATTTTTGATTTAAGGATTTAATCTCTTTCTCAGTGAATTTTTTGGTCAAGAAACCCAGTTCTAGTTTTTTGGGGTTTTGATTGAATTTTGTCTTTTTATATAAAATTGCAATCCCTTTGTTTGTAAATTCATTTTCTAAAAAAATATCTACCGCATGTTGGTATTTTTTTTGTTCAAATAGTTGGTAAGCAAAGTAAATACTAGGAAGTATTAGTATAGTAATTAAGGTAGTTATGATGTATTTTACTTTGGTTTGATTGGTTTCTGTAAGTTGTTTTTTTGTAGGGTACTTTAGGTATTTTACAATAAAAAAAGTTGAAATACAGATAAAGACACAATTAATGGTGTATAAATAAATAGCGCCAAAGAAGAAGCGATAACTCCCCACGGCTAATCCATATCCTGCAGTACAAAGCGGAGGCATAAGGGCGGTTGCGATGGCAACTCCTGGAATAGGATTTCCTTTTTCTACTCTTGTAATAGCAATAGCTCCCACAAGTCCACCTGAAAAAGCAATAATGATATCGTAGATATTTGGGGCGGTACGAGAGAGTAATTCAGGTTGGGTATCTTTAAAAGGGCTAATGTAAAAATACAAGGTAGATACAAGTAGTCCAACAATAGTGGCAACTAATAAGTTTTTAAGTGATTTTTTTAATAGGTTGAAGTCATATATTCCTAAGCCAAAACCGGCACCTACAATAGGTCCCATTAATGGAGAGATAAGCATGGCACCAATAATAACAGCTGTAGAATTAACGTTTAACCCCACCGATGCTACCACTATAGCACAGGCTAGAATCCATAAATTCGAACCACTAAATGAAATGTTAGCTTTTACATTGTCTAAAACTTTGCCTCGTTCTTCTTCTCCTTGATTGAGGTTGATGAATTTTAGAAAATCACTAATTAGTTTTTCCATTATGATTTCCTTTATTTAAAGTTTTTTTAAGAGAGAAGAAACCAATGACACCAGCTGTTAGAGATGAAAGTAAAATGATAAATTTAGCGTTGTTAATTATTTCATGGTCATCAAAAGCTAGTAAAGTGATAAATATGGACATGGTAAATCCAATTCCTCCTAAAAATCCAACAGAAATAATGGACCTCCAATTCAAATCATCAGGAAGTTTACAAAGGCCTATTGAAACAGCAAAGAAGCTAAATATTGCAATACCGATCGGTTTTCCTAAAACGAGACCTAAGGCGATCCCAATGCTGTAATGTTGTTGTAGTGTTTCACCAATGTTTGAACCTAGAACAATGGCAGTGTTTGCTAAGGCAAAAAGGGGTAGGATGAAAAAACCAACAGGTTTGTGTAAATAATGCTGTAATTTGTAGGATATGGATGTTTTTTCTCCTTTTTGAAAAGGAATTACAAAAGCTAAAAGAACACCAGTTATAGTTGCGTGTACTCCAGAATGCAACATAAAATACCACATAATGACTCCTCCAATTAGGTAAGGTATGATTTTGTAATATTTCATTCTGTTCATTATAAAAAGAACTAGCATAACCCCTAAAGCGGCAAGTAAATTAGTCCAATACAAGGTTTTAGTATAGAAAGCAGCAATGACTAAAATAGCGCCTAAATCGTCAATTACGGCAAGTGCTGTCAGGAAAACTTTTAGTGAGAGCGGAACTCTATTGCCTAATAAAGAGAGTACGCCTAGCGCAAAAGCAATATCAGTAGCCATTGGTATTCCAGCTCCTGATCGAGTTATGTCATTTGAATTTAATAATAAATAAAGTCCTGCTGGCACAAGCATACCTCCTAAAGCAGCAAAAATAGGAAGAAGGGCATCTTTTATGTTCGATAATTCTCCTAAGTATACTTCTCTTTCTAGCTCCAAACCAATCAATAAAAAGAAAATTGTCATTAATCCATCATTAATCCAATATTCCAAACTTTGGCCAGCTATAGGTGTTAGCCAAGTGTGGTGGTATTGTTCTCCGAAAATGGAATTAGCAAGTATTAATGAAATTAAAGTACAGCCAATTAATACGAGACCACTTGATTTTTCATTATCAAAAAATTCTCTAAACAAGTCTGATTGATAGATTTTTTTAATTCTTTTTCTCATGGGAGTTTTATTTCTAGAAAATATTCTATTAGGGTTATTATAGTTTTTATTTTAATTTTTTCAAAAATACCTAATTTGCCATTAATAGCATAACTAAATTGAAGGATATTCTGCTCTTTTGAGTATAATGTTAAATGATTTTCAAACGAAAACGTTTTCTTATCTTCACTTAGGATTGTTTTTTAAATAAATGAAATTATGCAAGATATATTTAAACTACTTTATTTTGAGTAAATTTTAATTGTTTTGTTCTATGAAATCTAAATCGGTGTGAAAGGTTTCTTTTAATTTCCAAAGCGCTAACAACGCAATTACTGAAAGCAAAGTGCCAACAATCATTCCAGCATTAAGGATGTTTCCGTTGAGTAATTGATCTCTGAAAAATGAATAAATTAGGATGATAATTGGTAAAAGTCCTCTTACGAAATTTGGAACAGTAGTTGTTACTGTAGCGCGAATATTTGTGCCAAATTGTTCTGCGGCTATTGTAATAAATAATACCCAATACCCCACGGAGAATCCCATAGCTAAACAAATTAAGTAAAAATTAGCAACCGATATTCCGTACGAATTTAAATACAAAAACACCATCGATAGATTTAGTAATATAAAAACGAAGGTAATTTTTTTGCGGCTTTTGAACCACTGACTTAAAATACCGCTACCAATATCACCCAATACTAAACCTGTATAACACCATGCAATGGCCTGTCCAGCTGAAACCGTCTCAGCCCCTTCAACATTCAAAGCTTTGGCAAATTCTGGTGAAAAGGTGATTAAAACACCAACTAGAAACCAAATAGGAATTCCTATGAGTATGCATTGTAGGTATTTGAAAAATCGTTCTCTTTTAGAAAAAAGGGAAAGAAAATCTCCTTTTTTTTCATCACTTTCAGCTACTTTCTTAAAAATTCCTGATTCATTGATTCTGATTCTCATAAAAAGCAATAAAATACCTAAAACTCCCCCTGCGTAGTAACACAAACGCCAGTCTTTAAAAATTTGATATACTAAATAAGCAGCAATGGCTCCTGAGACACCAACAGAGGCCACAATCATCGTTCCATATCCTCTTTTTTCTTTAGGTAAGCTTTCTGTAACTAGAGTAATGCCTGCGCCTAATTCTCCTGCAAGTCCTATTCCAGCAATCAATCTCCAAAAAGCGTAGCCATCAACTGTGGTGATCATTCCGTTGGCAATATTTGCCACAGAATAGATCAATATAGAGCCAAAAAGCACCGAAATTCGTCCTTTCTTATCTCCTAAAATTCCCCATAAAATCCCTCCTATTAACATGCCACCCATTTGCATGCTAATTAGAAATTCACCTTGGTTACGTATAGCATCACCCACTAAACCAAGATCTTTAAGGCTATCAGTTCGTACAATTCCAAAAAGAAGTAAATCATAAATGTCAACAAAATAACCTAATGCAGCTACAATTACAGCTGCATTAAAAATGGAAACAGGTTTGGTTTTTATAGAAGTATTCGTTGTCATCGTATGTTTTTATTTTTTTTTCAAAAATAAGATAAATCAATTGTATTACTATTTTTATTTTTTATTCTATCATTGAACAATTCAATTATAGAAAACGGATTTTTTGTTTTCAATTTGTACATTTGAACTGTTAATACTATGAACTTGAATTTCTTTATATGAAAATTGTAATATCACCTGCCAAATCTTTAAATTTTGAAAAAGAATTACCTATATCTACATTTTCTGAATCACAGTTTTTAAAAGAATCTCGTCAAGTACACAAAGTTTTAAAAACCAAAAAGCCAGAGGATTTGGCAAGTTTGATGAGTATTTCTCAAAAATTAGCTGACCTCAATTGGCAACGAAATCAAGATTGGCAAACGCCTTTTACACCTGAAAATGCACGTCCTGCTGTTTATACTTTTGATGGGGATGTATACACTGGATTGGATGCTTTTACGATACCAGTTGATCAAATAGATATCTTACAAGATAAATTGCGAATATTATCTGGATTGTATGGATTATTGAAACCATTGGATTTAATACAGGCCTACCGACTTGAAATGGGAACCAAAATAACTATAGGTGATAATAAAAATCTTTATGAATTTTGGAAACCAACCATTACTAAAGCTCTCAATAAAGAGTTAGTAGAAGGAGAATTATTTGTTAATTTAGCAAGTAATGAATATTTTTCGGCTATAGATACTAAGGCTTTAAAAGTTCCTGTAATCTCACCAGATTTTAAGGATTACAAAGATGGAAAATTAAAAATCATTAGTTTTTTTGCAAAAAAGGCCAGAGGAATGATGGTGCGTTATATTATTGATACTAATGCTCAAACGATTGATGATCTAAAAGGATTTAATTACGAAGGTTATCAATTTGATGCAAATCTTTCTAAGGGAAATCACTTGGTTTTTACGAGGTAAAACAGAAGCTAGTCTTGAGTTAACTAAATCTCATTTTTAATTCCAATGGAATATAACGAAGCAGAAGAGGTAAATTCATAGTTCTTATGGCTTTATCCATTTCTATATGAATTCTGTAGAGTAATTCTTTGTTTTCTTCTTTAGTTTGATTCATTACTATTGCTTTTTTTATAATTAAAAAAACAGAATGATTAATTTTGTTTGTATAGGAGTTCATTTTTCTATAAAAAACAGAACCTAGCGAATTTTGAATAACCCTCTTTTTAATTAATATTTCATCAATAAAAACGATGTTGTATTTTCTAGAGCAACGAAACCAATAATCTAAATCTTCAAAAGCTAAATCTTCATCATAGCCCTTTAAAGCAATGAAAGGTTCTCTTTTTAACATGGAACTAACTGAGCATATATAATTACGTTGACCAATAACCGAAAGGTATATATCTCCAGAAGGCGGACAAGGAGTGGCTTTTTTTAATTCGTTGGTTGGATAATAGTAAGATTGATGATCACCCTGCTCAGAGATTATTTCCGCATTTCCATAAACAATTCCAATGTTTTTATAATCAGAATTTTGAAAAGATTTCAATTGTTTTTCAATGCAATTTGGTAGCAAAACATCATCTGCCGCCAGATCAATAATATATTCTCCCCTTGATAATGCAAAAGCGTTATTGAAAGTTTTGTTGTTACCTAAGTTTTTTGAGTTCTCTACAAATTGAACTGTCGGATATTTTAATAGCCATTCTTTAATAACTTTGGTTGAGTTGTCGGTACTGCAATCATCAGCAATTATTAATTCAATATTGTCATAAGTTTGATCGATAACCGAATTCAAAGATTCAATTACATATTTGCTGTGATTGTAGCATAAACAAATAACACTAATTAATGGTTTTGATGACATACTAGGATTTTGAAAATCAACTAAAAAAGCAAAAATATAGTTCGTAATTGAGATTACAAAATAGTTATACTATTTATATTTCTGTATTATACATTTCAAAATAATTGATATTTTGGATGATTGATTATAATTTGTTTTACAAAAATAATAATAGTATAATTGTGCTAATGTATATTATTACAGTAGCCAAATAATAGTTTTGACTGAATTAGCTTACAGTATAGCACTTATTGAGTTTTACAAGTATTTATAAAATGAATATAGAACTAATCAAAATACCAAAAATAGAAGATCCAAGAGGCAATTTATCAGTTATTGAGGATGATACCATTCCGTTTGATATTCAAAGAGTTTATTATTTATATGATGTTCCTTCTGGTGCCGAAAGGGGGGGCACGCCCACAAAAATTTAAAACAATTTTTGGTAGCTT
This sequence comes from Flavobacterium faecale, assembly GCF_048320115.1. Lineage (GTDB taxonomy): Bacteria > Bacteroidota > Bacteroidia > Flavobacteriales > Flavobacteriaceae > Flavobacterium > Flavobacterium faecale_A. Next base: position 3,560,422 of record NZ_CP182943.1, on the reverse strand, counting down.
TGAGTGGTAGTTTTGATGTTATTTTAAATGATTCGGAAGAAAATGAAGTAATTACGCTTAATAGACCAGATATTGGACTATTAATAAATCCAGGTATTTGGAGAGAAATAAAAAATTTTTCATCTGGTTCCGTTTGTTTAGTAGTTGCTTCTGAAAAATTTAATGAGGAAGATTACATTCGAGATTTTGAAACATTTAAAAGTATAAAGACAAAAATGCATTTGTTTAAAAGATAAAACTTTTTTAACAGACTAGCTTCCATTAATACTAAAATTAAAAATTTGAAATCTTCACCCCATAGAAAGCTTTCTATTTGTATTGTTGGCGAGGAGTTAGCCACTGGAGGAGCTGAACGATGTGCTTCTCAATTATCCTTTTTTTTTGAAGAAAATAATTGTAGTATTCATCATATTATATCTATTGATAAAGTAGAGTATGAATATGCAGGACAATTATTAAATTTGGGGACTAAACAATTGAAAAGTGGGGTTTTTCATCGTTTGAAAAGGTTTTGGGTAATGTATAAATTTTTTCAACATCATTCGTTTGATTTCATCATTGATTCAAGAACAAAACATCATTATTTTCAGGAGTTTATTATATCTAAATTAGTTTATAATGCTCCATTGATTATTTGGGTACATAGTTATATGACTTATTTGTATTTTCCAAAAAATAAATGGATAGCAAAAATTATTTATGGTAATCCTCTAATTGTTTCAGTTTCTAAGCAAATAACTAAAAAGGTGAGTGAATTTTATGGTTTTACAAATATAAAAACCATTTATAATCCACTTGATTTTAGCAGTATTTTAGATAAATCAAAAGAATCTGTTGTGGTTCCCTCTAGTTATATATTGGCAGTAGGGAGAATGGAAGACAATATAAAACAATTTGATATTTTAATTAATTGTTATGCAAATTCGGTTTTACCTTCCAAAAAAGTAAAATTGTTGCTGTTAGGTGATGGAAAATTGAAAGGTGAATTCCAAAAACAAGTAAAAAGTCTAGGCGTTGAAGAATTAGTGACTTTTATGGGAAAAGTAGAGAATCCTTATAAATACTACAAAAATGCGCTTTTTACAGTTTTGTCAAGTAAAAATGAAGGTTTTCCAATGGTTTTAATCGAAAGTTTGGCTTGTGGAACACCTGTTGTGTCTTTTGATTGTTTATCAGGGCCAAGTGAGATTATAACTCATAAACAAAATGGTTTACTAGTTGAAAATCAAAATAGTGAATGCTTGACAAAGGCTTTGGATATAATGGTTACCGATGTTGAACTGTACCAAAAATGTAAAAATAATGCACAAAATAGTATTCATAATTTTTCATTAGAAACTATAGGGATTCAATGGCTAGATTTATTTAAGACTTAAAAACTTGAAATTTTAATTCCCAATTTCAAAAGAATTAATTTTATTTTAGATATTAGTTGTAATACGAGAGTAGGTAGTTCTAATAAAATACGCTGCTTATTGTTTAAGCCCGATATGTCTGGGTTTTTATGAATACTATTTTTTAACATTTTCCAATTAACGAGGTCGTTTTGTCTTTTGTAATTAAGAGCCATCATATAGCGATTTATATCTAAGTACATTTTCAGACTCTTGTTTGTTTTAGCTAATGGTTCATAATAAGTGAAATTTGTGATTTTTTTATTTTTTAAACTGCTATTAGTAATTTTATTTTCAGAATACATTATATTATTTACTAAAGCAGAGTTTGAATACGCTAACTTAAATAAGTAATTAGCTCTAATATTAAAATCCACATCTTCACCATAATTTATAGTATTATCGTATCCTCCAATTTTTTCAAAAACTTCTTTTTTAACACAGAGACTTGAAGGGCAGTAAATATTTTGATATAAATTACTTTCGAAAAAATCAGGAACAATTCCATCGGAATCAAATTTTTTTAAATTTGTAGAAGGACTAATGGTTACTTTTTTAGAATACACCTCTACATAATTGGTTGCAAACAAATGTGCTTTTGGGAAATTTTGAGTTAATTCAAATATTTTTGCTAAATATTTTTCATCCCAAATATCATCTGCATCTAAAAAAGCCAAATAGTCGGAATTCGCATTTAGAATCCCCGTATTTCTTGAAGCCGATAATCCTTGATTTTCTTTATGTTGAATGATTATTATTTTATCTGAAATAACAGATTCAGCTTTAATTCTACTATTGTCAGTTGAACAATCTTCTATAATAAGTACTTCAAAGTCTTGAAAACTTTGATTAAGAACACTTCTTAAAGTATCTTGAATATGGTTTTCTTTGTTGTATAGTGGTATAATTACGGAGAAAAAGGCCATTACTAATCTTTTAGAATATAATTAAAAAGAGTTCCCCAGTCATTAAGCTGAGAATTGGAATTAAAAGAATACAAGTTTCCTTGAAACTGGATGGTTTTATTGGTGAATAGTGTTATTAACTGGGCTAGTTCTTTTGGATTTTCGATATCAAAAAAAGAAACCTTGTGATAATCACCAACAGTCTCTTTTGCATAGGGTAAATTGGCTAAAAGCATTGGTTTTTCAAATGCTTTTGCTTCACTTATTGGCAGTCCCCAAGTCTCAAGTTTGGATGGAAATATAATACAATCAACAGAATTGTAAAGTTTAAGTAATTCATTTCTGTCGTTAATACCCCAAAAAACAACTTGCTCTATTGTGTTATATTTCTGATATAAGTGGATGGCATAAGCGTTTGGATTATCTTTTATCGCCGTAAAATGAAACTTGACTTTGTCTTTTGTAGAATGATCTAACAACTCGATGGCATCAAATATCAATTCAAAATTTTTGAATGTTCTGGGAAAACTAGGATACAAGAAATGAATTTTATCATCTTCTAATGCTATTTTTTTGGTTGTTATAATTTCAGTGAATTCAGGTCTGCAAACAAAAATGTTTTTTATATCGAAAAGCTTTTCAAATTCATTTTTTATCCAATCTTGTTGTACAAAAACAGCATCGTTTTTTCTAATATTGATTTGGTACAAGTATTTGTAAAGAATCGAAAAAACACCAATTTTATAATTAAATCTCCAGTCTTTCCATTTTGCTTTAAAGAAAATAGTGGGATGATGGCAATAAACGAAGCGTTTTTTGGCTACAACATTTGGGGTAATGTCATGTAAGGAGAGCCATACATCAGGATTTATTTTTTTTGAAAATTTTTTGAAATAAAAATATTCATAATACAATCGCAAAGTCCATGATTTTTTTGACTTTGGAAATTCAATATACTCAATATTTGGGTAATTAAATTTTGATTTGTCGTTTACTAATGCAATTATTTTGATCTCTTTGTTTTCTGAATAACTTGAGATTTTTTGCAGGCAATTGTCAAGGATTGTAAAAATACCTCCTTCAACCATATTGATACCTGATATAACGATAGTCCTTTGCTTCAATTAAAAGAATTAATGTTGTTAAACCGTTCTTTGAACAACTTCAAATATTTTAGCATCCTCACATTTTAAGGTTTTAGCAGGATATTTCATTAAAAGGGCATAATCATGCGTAGCCATGATAATTGTTTTCCCATTTTCATTGATTTTTCTTAGCACATCTAGTACTTCAGTACTAGTTTGAGGGTCTAGGTTTCCTGTTGGTTCATCTGCGAGAATTAACTCAGGGTCGTTTAGCAAGGCTCTGGCGATGGCCACACGTTGCTGTTCTCCTCCAGAGATTTGATGTGGCATCTTGTTAAGATATTGTTTCATCCCCACTTTGTCTAAAACTTCATCTATTTTACGTTCCATTTCTTCTTTTACAGTCCAGCCTGTAGCTTTCAATACAAAAATCATATTTTCTTTGATACTACGGTCTGGTAGTAACTTAAAATCTTGAAAAACTATTCCAATTTTTCTTCTTAAAAATGGAATATCGTTGTCTTTTAATCCTACTAAATCAAACTCAACAATATGTCCCTCACCTTCGGTTAATGGTAAATCCGCATAAAGTGTTTTCATTAAACTACTTTTTCCTGTTCCTGTTTTTCCGATGATATATAGAAATTCACCACGGTTAACTTCTAAATTTACGTTAGACAAAATAGTTTTGTCTTCTTGGTAAATAGTTGCGTTCTTTAAAGAAAGGATAGGTTGAGACATAATATAGGTTTCATTTATTTGGGTAAAAGTAATAAGTTAACGGTTGTATTCAAAATAAATTTTATCAATTACAAAAGTTATCGTGATTTTAAAAAATAGGCATTATTGTTGTAAGGTTTATTCAAGTTTTAATAATGAAGCTAAAGTAGTTTTATTGTTAAAAGAATGTTTATAATAAAATCGTTTTAGAATTCGTTATAAACATTAGAATATGATACTTTTGAATAGATAAAAAAAAGAAACAAATGCGTAAACTTTCTAGCTGCCTCATTTTGTTGGTTTTTACCAATGCAATTTCAATATTTGCACAAAAATCAACGATATATACTCATGATTTAAAAGATTTTAATAAAGCTGTTTCTTTGTACCGAGACGGACAATTTGCTTCAGCTCAAACAATATTTGAGAAAGTGTTTTTGGAGAGTAAAAATCCAGAAGTTAAGTCTGATTGCGCCTACTATGACGCTAGTTGTGCAATACGTTTAGATAGAGGAAATGCAGGTGATTTGATTGAACGTTTCCTTACAGATTACCCTACAAGTGCTAAAAGCAATCAAGCCTATTTAGAAGTCGCTTTTTATTATTTTGATCAAAAGAACTATTCTGGTGCCATGAGAAACTTTGAGAAAGTGAATGAGTACCAACTAAAAAGTGAGGACAGAGAAAAATTTAATTTTCAAAAAGGCTATTGCTTGTTTAATACCAAAAACAAAAAAGAAGCTTCAAGCTATTTTAATAAAGTAGTGAATTCAAAAGAATATGGTTCCCAAGCTAAATATTATTTAGGTTTTATGGCTTATGAAGGGAACGATTACTCTCAGGCCAATAAATATTTTGATGAGGTTTCTGGTGATGAAAAATACAAAGAGAAACTTTCATACTACCAGGCTGATATGAACTTTAAACAAGGTAATTTTCAAAAAGCAATCGAATTGGGAGAAAAAGCAATGGCAAAATCTACCGCTTTGGAAAAGTCAGAGTTGAATAAGATTATTGGTGAAAGTTATTTTAACCTAAAAAAATACGATAAAGCCATTCCATATTTGACAGCTTATAAAGGAAAAAGAGGACGATGGAGTAATACCGATTATTACCAATTAGGCTATGCTTATTATAAACAAAATGATTATGAAAAAGCGATTGCGCAATTCAATAAAATCATTGGCGGAAAAGATTCAGTTGCTCAAAACGCTTACTACCATTTAGGTGAAAGTTATTTGAACCAAAATAAAAAACAAGAAGCTCTGAATGCCTTCAAGAATGCTTCTGAAATGAATTTTGATGCTGCAATTCAAGAAGATGCAGGTTTGAATTATGCCAAGTTGAGTTATGAAATTGGAAATTCTTATCAAAGTGTGCCTGAAGTTTTATTAGGTTTTATTAGCAAATATCCTAATAATGGGAATAGAGCAACTATCGAAAAGTTGTTAATTGACTCCTATATTTCTTCTAAGAATTACAACGAAGCTTTAGTATTATTAGAAAAAAATAAAAGACCAGAAAATAAGGCCTCTTATCAAAAAGTGACTTTCTACAGTGGTTTAGAGTTGTTTACCAATAGGAACTACCAAGAAGCTGAAAAAATGTTTAAAAAATCACTTGAAAATCAAGTGGATGCTGAGTTTACAGCTAGAGCTACTTTCTGGAAAGGGGAAACGGAAAACAAGTTAGAAGACCATAGAAATTCGTTATTAAGTTTCAAGCAATTTATGGCTTTACCTCGAGCTGCATCCACTGTTGAATATAAGAATATCAACTATAACATTGCGTACGCTTATTTTAAATTAAAAGAATACGATCAAGCTGGAGATTATTTTCAAAATCAAATTAATAAAGTTAAAGGTGATGTGGATCGTTTAAACGACTCTTATTTACGTTTAGGAGATTGCCGATTTGTAAATTCAAAGTATTATCCAGCCATGGAAGCTTACAATAAAGTAATTGAGTTCAACGGATTTGATGCTGATTATGCTTATTTTCAAAAATCACTTTGCTATGGTTTTGTAGGGAAAAATGACAAGAAAATTGACGAATTAAACACATTCATTAAAGTTTATGCTAAATCGAGTTATAAAGATGATGCATTGTATGAATTAGCGAATACGTATGTTGCGACAAACAAGCAAGATTTAGCTTTAAACACTTATGATCGATTAATAAATGATTATAAAAAAGGATCTTTTACTGCCAAAGCTATTTTGCGTCAAGGTTTAGTTTATTATAATTCAGATAGAAATGATTTGGCCTTAACGAAATTTAAAAAAGTAGCTTCTGAATTTCCAAAAAGTCCTGAGGCACTTGAAGCAGTTTCAACAGCAAGATTGATTTATGTAGATAGTGGAAGGGTAAATGAATATGCTTCTTGGGTTAGAACATTGGATTTCGTAGCAGTATCAGATGTTGAATTGGATAATGACAGTTACGAATCGGCGTATAAACAATTTAGTCAAAGAAATTACAATCAAGCCATATCTGGTTTTAATGCCTATATTTCAAGTTTTCCTCGAGGTTTACATAGCTTACAAGCAAATTTTTATTTGGCTCAAACCTATTTCTCTGAAAATATGGAAGCTAAATCAGTTCCGAATTATGAATATGTGATTAATCAATCGCGTAATGAGTTTACAGAGCAAGCATTAACACGATTGGGGCAAATTTATCTAAAAAGTAGTGATAAAAATAAAGCAATTTCGGTATTACTACGTTTGGAAAATGAAGCAGAGCTTTCTCAAAACAAGATATTTGCACAATCTAATTTGATGAAGTGTTATTATGACAAAAAAGACTATTCCAATTCAGTTGTCTATGCTGAAAAAGTTTTAAATAGTTCTAAAATAGATGATAATGTCAAAAGTGATGCGCAAATTATCATTGCTCGTTCTGCTATGCAAACGGGTGACGAAACCAAAGCTAGAGCAGGATACGCTAAGTTGTTAACCATTGCCAAGGGTGAATTAGCGGCTGAAGCCTTATATTATGATGCTTATTTTAAAAATAAAGATGGGAAGTATGAAGTATCCAACACAGTGGTACAAAAATTAGCAAAGAGTTACTCGAGTTACAGGTATTATGGTGCTAAAGGATTAGTTGTCATGGCTAAGAACTTTTATGGTTTAAAAGATAGTTTTCAAGCGACTTATATTTTAGACAATGTAATTCAGAATTTTACCGATTATCCAGATGTAGTCTCTGAGGCTAAAGTTGAATTAGCGGCTATTAAATCTCAAGAGTCGAAAACCAATTCATCAATTCAAAATTAATTATAAAGTTTCAAGCAAAAGATAGGTTTGAAAAAAAAACAATAAAAGTGTTTTGTTTTAGACCAAATTATAAAGATAAAAAGTATGAAATTCAATTTCCAAAACTATATAGCCTTAGCATTTTTAATAATGACTGTTCAAGTATCATTTGCTCAAAAGAGAGATGGGAACATTGGTTCAGAAGAAGTAACAGTTACGAAGTCCTATAGTCCAACTATTTCAGATGCAATTAAAATAAGTGAAACACCTTCATTAGATGATGAGGGCAATACTAAGAAAGAAAGCATCAAATATTCCATTTTTTCATTTCCAGTAGCTTCCACATTTGCACCATTGAAAGGAAAAGCGGAAGGGGTAGAAAAATCAAAACAAGAACCTATTTATAATAATTATGCGACTTTAGGTTTTGGAAACTTTAGAACACTGAATGCGGAGCTTTATGTAAATCAAGAATTGAATAATAATGATTATGTGGGAGGGATGTTTCGTCATCTTTCATCACAAGGTGGTGTAAAAGGAGTAGAATTAGATGCAGATTATTTTGATACAGCTCTTGATTTGACTTATGGAGCCAATTACAATGATATGTCGTTTAATTTTGATTTAGGATATAAGAATCAAATTTACAATTGGTATGGTTTGCCTGCAACTTTTGGAAGTTTACAAACTCCACAAGATCGAGCGGATTTAATAAACAGTATCAATCCACAACACTCATTCAATACGTATTCAATTGGAGGGAGAATTGGTTTTGGAGAAAGTATTTTGAGCGATGCAAATTTGAAGTTTTTGCATTTTGCAGATACATTTGGTAGCACCGAAAATCGTTTTTATGCAAAGCCTACTTTTCTTTTTGAAGTGGGAGAACAAGCTGTGAAAACGGATGTAGTTGTGGATTATGTAGGTGGAAGTTTTGAGAATAATTATGCTAAAACCAATACCGAGGCTGTAAAGTATGGCTATACCAATATTGGGCTTTCACCAAGTTTTGTAATGTTGAAAGATGATTGGACATTAAATTTAGGAGCTAGTATTTTTTATAGTTTTGGTTTAGAAAATGCGAAGAATGCTTTATTTGTTTATCCTCAAGTTACCGCTTCTTATAATGTAGTAGGGGATTTGATGATATTTTATGCAGGTGCGCAAGGTAGTTTAGAGCAAAACTCGTATCAAAATTTTGTAGACGGAAATCCGTTTTTATCACCTACAATGGGGGATAATGGTACTACAGGTTTTATGAGACCAACAGATAAGCAATATGATATATTTGCTGGTTTGAAAGGGAAATTGGCTAACAATGTGAGTTATAACTTGAGAGCATCTTATTTGAATGAAAAGAATAAGGCATTGTTTAAAAGTAATGATTATAATGAAAATGCCTCTAACGAATTCTATGCTTTTGGAAACTCGTTCCAGGTGGTGTATGACGATATGAAAACATTGAGTTTTACAGGAGATTTAAAAGCTAGTTTTTCTGAAAATGTAACTTTTAGTATTGGTGGTTCTGTATACAGTTTTAAAAACGATTTTCAACAAGAAGCCTGGAATTTACCAACAGTTAAATTAGACTCTAAATTAGATTTTAATATTACACAAAAATGGTTTGCAGGAGCGCAAGTTTTCTATGTTGGTGAAAGGAAAGACCTGCAGTTGAATACAGATATACTTTATCTAGTCCAACCTGATCCTATTACTTTGGATAGTTATTTTGATGTTAATGCTCATGTTGGTTATAAACACAATGAGCGTTTAACGGGATTCTTAAAAGTAAACAATATCACCAATCAAAATTATCAAAAATGGCTGAATTACCCAGTTCAAGGATTGCAAATCGTGGTAGGGGCTAATTATAAATTTGATTTCTAAGAAGTTGTCACAAAGAACTAAAGATACAAAGCTTTTTTAATATTTTGCGGATGTTGATTATTCGATAAGTGTCTAAAAACTTAATTGTTTTTAATTAGTTTTTTTCTTTGATACTTATCAGTTATTTAAAAATAATCATAGAAACTTAGTGACTTAGAGCCATAGCGGCTAATAAAAAAAATGACTTTCAAACAAAAAATACACTCTTATTATTCCCAACAAGTTCAGGATCGAATCGATGTTTTTAGAGACATGATTTCAGGATTGACCGAAGATGCAAAAAACGACGCCAAAGGTTCAGCTGGTGACAAGCACGAAACGGCTTTGTCTATGATGCACTTGGAGCAAGAAAAACTCAATGCTAAATTGAGTGAAGTAATTGCTCAAAAAGCAGTTTTGGAGAAAATCAATCCCGAAATTGTAGCCGAAACAATTTCGCTAGGAAGTCTCGTAAAAGCGAACGGAATTTACCTTTATCTGTCTTTGGCTTTGCCAAAAATCAACATTGACGGAACTAATGTAATTGCGCTTTCTCCACAATCTCCGCTAGGAAATAAACTGATAGGGAATAAAGTAGGCTTTACTTTTGAAATTAATGGAACGAAGTATTTGATTGAGGAAATCGAATAGTTTTACTTTTGTAATTTCCAAGATCAAATCAAAGTCTGTCTTTTTAAGATGGACTTTTGCTTTTACACCATTGAAATCATTATCAAAAAATGATGATTCCCTAATAAAACTTTTGTAAATTCGCGACCTTAAAAGTTTGACTTTAAAACCAAATACAATTATGAGTAAAATAATGACAGTCGACGTCTTGTCGAGTATTAAAGGAGCGCAACCTTCCGAGAGTGTGAACAAATTGTTTGATGTAATTAAAAATGCCAATGCCTCAAATAATAACGCTGCCAATAATGTCAATCGTAATTGTGTGTCGGTAAGTGATTTAAGAGAAGATGTGGTTGTTGAAAGTTCTGAAATAGAGAGACAAATCATTATCGAAAACTTCCCGAACAAGAAAAATGGATTTTTGGTGGTTGCTAAAGTAATAGAAGGATAAACATGGATTCGCAAATAAAAAAAATACACCAGCAATTGGTGGACAAAGAAATTACTTGCACCGCTTTGGTACAAGAAAAATTGAACTTACTTAAAGAAAATAAATACAATTCGGTTAATTCAACTTTGGATACTTTGGCTTTGGATTTAGCAGCTAAAGTAGATGCTAAAATTGCAAAAGGCGAAACGATTGGTTTGTTAGAAGGGATTCCTTTTGGAATTAAAGATGTGTATATGGTTCAAGGAACGTACACAACAGCAAGTTCTGATTTATTGAAAAATTACAAATCAGCATACACGGCTACTGCTATTCAAAAAATATTGGATGCAGGTGCTATCCCGTTAGTAAAAGAAAACTGTGATAGTTTTGGGCATGGTTCTTCTAGTGAAAACACCATTTTTGGAGCGGTGAAAAATGCTATTAATCCAGAATTGGTAGCTGGAGGTTCCAGTGGAGGTTCTGCGGTAAACGTAGCCAAAGATTATACGGTTTTTTCTATTGGAGGAGATACGGGAGGTTCGATTCGTCAACCTGCGGGTTATAATGATATTTACGGATTTAAACCCACTTACGGTAGAATTTCAAGATACGGATTGATGGCTTATGCGTCTTCTACGGATTGTGTGGGACCATTGGCAAAATCAATCGAAGATATTCGCATTGTATTGAACGTGATGAGCGGAAAAGATCCAAAAGATCAAACCTCTATCATTTCCAACGAAATTAGCGAAGAGACAGTTGCGACTTCAAAAGTGAAAACGGTAGGCTATTTCAAAAACTTCATCGAAAGTGAAGCGATTGACGCTCAAGTAAAAGCCGATTTCTTGGCGAGTATCGAAAAAATTAAAGCCAAAGGAATTGCTGTAAAAGAATTGGATTTCTTCAAATCGGATATTTTAGTTTCTACTTATTATACTTTGGCAATGGCTGAAACTGCTTCGAATTTGTCTCGTCTCGACGGTACTAATTATGGAAACCGTATTGAAGGAGAAAATTTAATTGACACTTACGCAACAACACGTTCTGAAAACTTTTCAGAAGAAACCAAACGTAGAATCGTAGGGGGGAACCAAGTATTGTCACAAGGTTTCTCGGATGCTATTTATTTAAAAGGATTGGCTTTAAGAGACCAAATTTCGGAAAATTTCAGTAAAGATTTTGAAGTAGTTGATGTGGTTTTATCACCAGTAACGCCAAGCACACCACCAAAAATTGGCGACAGTTTAAAAGATCCTTTGGCAATGTACTTATCAGATGCTTACACCGTGGGATTTAGTTTAGGGCAGTTGCCTACAATGACAGTGCCACAAGGTACAGCTACAGGACTGCAAATTACAGCAGCAAAAAATAATGACGAATTAGTGATGCAATTTGCTAACTTCTTAAAAGACACACTATAATGGAATTGGAACAATTAAATGCGGCGATAATTGCCCACGATTTAGAATTGGTAATCGGACTAGAAACACACGTTCGATTGAATACCAAAACCAAGTTGTTTTGTTCTTGTCCCAATCAAGAAATTGAAACACCTAACAAAAATATATGTTCGGTTTGTACAGGACAAATGGGCGTTTTACCAGCTATCAACAAGGAAGCGATTACCAAAGCAATTTATTTTGGTAAAGCAGTCAATTCGTCTTTTAGTAACGAAGTCATTTCTTGGGATAGGAAGCATTACGAATACCCAGACAACCCAAAGAATATTCAAATTACACAATTTCATAATCCTATAATTCCTGACGGAGAGGTTTCTTGCTATAGAAATGATGGTTCGCAATTTACAGTGAATTTGACTCAGGTGCATATAGAGGAAGATGCTGCCAAATTGATGCACGAAAAGAAAATATCTTTAGTGGATTTTAATAAAGCAGGAGTTCCCTTAATCGAAATTGTTACGGAACCTTGTCTTAGAAATATCGAAGACGCTTCGATTTATGCGCAGTACATTCAGCGTATAGTTCAGAATCTTGGAATCTCAGAAGCGAACTTGGAGAAAGGAGAATTCAAATCGGATGTTTCAGTTTCTTTACGTAAAAAAGACAGCCAAGATTTGAATCCAAGAACGGAAATCAAAAACTTGAACTCGTTTAAGTTTATGGTAGAAGCTTTGAAGGAAGAGGTAGAAAAACAGTTCAATTATTATATCGAAAACAAAGCGTTTCGACCTGAACAAACTACGGTTTTATGGGATGCCGATTTAAAGCAAACCAAAACCATGCGTAAAAAGGAATTCGAAGCGGATTACCGTTTTATTTCGGAACCCGATTTACCATTTGTAAATATCAAAGCGGAGATTGAAGCGATTTCTGTAGATACTAGCGCCTTGCCTTATGCAGTAGAATCAATTTTGATTGGTGGTGGTGTTTTGCCTCAAGATGCTAAATTTTTCACGGCTGATGCGTTGCGTTCAAGAACGTTTGTGACATTAAACGACAAAATCAACGATCCTTCATTTGTGGCTAAGACGTTGGCTAACAATATCAAGGCTGAAGATTATACTAAAATCCATAATATTGAGCATCTAACAACCATTTTTGTGCTGTTTAAAGCAGAGAAAATTACGGCAGCTTTAGTTCAAAATGCGATTGCAGGTTATTTGAAAGATCAAAATTTTGATTATAACAAATACTTCGAAGAAAACACCATTTCTGAAGATACAATTAAAGAAGTAATTGCAAAAGTGCTTTCAGAAAATGAAGCTGTTGCCAATGATATTAAAGCTGGAAATCAAGGAAAAGCGGGGATTTTAGTTGGTAAAGTTTTAGGTGTTGTAGGGAAAGGTGCCGATGGAAAAGCAATTCGTCAGATTATTTTAGATCAATTGGGTGCTGCTGCAGTTTTAGAAAAGAAAGCAGCTGCTGAAAATGTTTCAAAAGAAATAGAAGTAGAAGGCAAAGGACAACAAGAAGAAACGCTTCCTGAAGTGCCAATTATCATAAAGGACACCTATAGAACACACAAAATATCTCAATTGTCTGAAGAAAACATCAGTCAAGAAGTAGAATTGTCTGGTTGGGTAGCGTCTGTACGTGACCACGGAGATTTGATGTTTATCGATTTGCGTGATTCTAGCTATGAAATTTTCCAAGTTCGTATCAGTAGAGAGTCATTCCCAAATATTGATGATTTGGTTAAGATTAAATCAGAATCGGTGATTTCTGTAAAAGGAGTTATCGTTGGCCGTAATGAAGATGATTACAATGCAGGTTTGCGTACAGGTAAAATCGAAATGGAAACTTCGGTTTTAGAAATTTTGAACTTATCGAAAACCTTGCCTTTCGAAATAAAAAGAGCTGCTAAAACAAATGAAGCAACTCGTTTTCAATACAAGTTTTTGGATCACAGAAACGAAGAAGTAAGAAGAGCTATTGTCAACCGACATAAGGTTATTAAGTTAATTCGTGATATTTTAGATACGGAGGAGTTTTTAGAAATAGAAACACCAATTTTAAGTGCAGGAACAGATGAAGGAGCACGCGAGTTTATTGTTCCTACTCGTAAAGGGGCAGGGATGTTTTATACGTTGCCACAAGCGCCACAGCAGTTTAAACAAATGTTGATGGTGAGTGGTTATGAGAAATATTTCCAAGTAGCACGTTGTTTTAGAGATGAAGATTCTCGTGGAGATCGTCAGCCTGAATTTACACAATTGGATATGGAAATGGCGTATGCAAGCATGCAGCAAATTATTGATTTGAACACAAAAATGTTCAATGAAATCGTGACTAAAATTTACGGTAAAAAATGGATTCTACATCCGTTTGAAGTGATTACCTATAAAGATGCGATGGATTTCTATGGTTGTGACCGACCTGATTTGCGTTACGGATTAAAAATGCAAGACATCACAACTATTGTAAAAGACACTACTTTCCAAGTATTTTCTAAACCAATTGACGAAGGTGGAATTGTAAAATGTATCAAAGTTTCGGCTGCAGAGCAAGGAAATAAGCGTATGTCTAAAGGGCAAATCGAAACCTTAACGGCTGTGGCTCAACAACACGGTTTGGGTGGATTAGCGTATATTATTGTAAATGAAGAAGACTTGCAATCGCCTATTATTAAGTTCTTAGGAGAGGAAATCGCAGCAGGAATTATCAAAGCCACGAATGCGCAAGTAGGGGATATTGTATTCTTCTCTGCGGCAGATTATGCTACGGCAAACAAAGCTTTGGATGCGGTTCGTCAAGAAATGGGTAGAATGTTGAACTTGATTAATCCGAAGGAATTGCGTCCGGCTTGGGTGGTTGATTTTCCAATGTTTGAAAAAACAGACGAGGGAAGATGGACGTTTACACACAATCCGTTCTCAATGCCGGCTATCTATGATTTGAAAAAACACATGGATGGTAACGAAGACGAAATCGGAACCATCATTGCGCAACAATACGATATTATCTTAAATGGTTACGAAATAGGTGGAGGATCTGTTCGTGCACACAAATCGGAAATTCTAGAAGCAACTTATAGAAATATGGGGTACAATAAAGAGGAGATGATGAAGAGCGTAGGAACGATGTACAAAGCCTTCCAATACGGTGCCCCTCCACACGGTGGAATCGCATGGGGAATTGACCGTTTGATGATGATTTTGGAGAAAAAAGCTTCTATTCGTGAAGTTATGGCTTTTCCTAAAACAGGATCAAGTGAGGATTTATTATTCGGAGCACCATCGATTTTATCTGATAAAAAGGTAGAAGAAATGAATGTGAAGATTATGAGGAAGTAGATTTCTTAAATTCTATAAATAAAGTAAAAGCGGATTCGTACTGAAGAGTATGAATTCGCTTTTTTAATAAAAAAAATCAGTTATTTAATTTAACCATTAAGAAATTTAAGGGTAGTTAAGGCTTAATTTTACTTAATTTCTTAATGGTGAATTTATTTTTATGTTGCTGTAAGTGGTGTAGCTTGATTACGACCTCGGCTTATTAAGTCCTCTATCATAAAGCACAATACTTCCTGCAACAGATACATTCAAGCTTTTCTCTGATTTGAATTTTACTAAAAAATGACATTTTTCAATGGCTTGTTTGGAAAGACCGTTGTCTTCTGCGCCTAACAAATACACACAACGTCTTGGATGTTCAAAAGTTTCTAAATCTTCGGCTCTTTCATCAAGTTCTACACCTACTAAGCGGGCGCCTTTGGGTAAGTTATTAAAGAAATCTTCAAAGTTTTCATAATGAAAATAAGGCATTGATTTTACGGCATTGTGCGTGTCGCATGCTTGTTTGGCATAACGATTCCCAATAGTAAAAATATAGCTGGCACCCAAGTTTTGAGCGGTTCGCCATAAAACACCTAGATTTTCTGGGGTTTTACCGTTTTGGATACCAATACCGAAAAATTCTGTTGTGAAATTATCATTCATGAGGCAAAAGTACAAACTGTTTTGGGATTGTCAAGTTTTAATTTATTGGTTTTAAAAAGGGTTTTAATTAGTTTTTTTGGGGTCATTGTCACGGCTATTGAAATTGATTCTTTGATATTGCTATTGAATTTGCATTTTGTTATTGAAATTGACATTTATTGTTAATAACTTAAACCTTTAAAAGCTGATTTAGGCTGCGTTCTAATTTCAGTTTTTATATATTTGTTCGTTAGACAAAAAAAATACATTTTTAGCATAAAAAACATGAGCGAAGAAATCAAGAAAGAAAATAATTATTCAGCTGATAGTATTCAGGCGTTAGAGGGAATGGAGCACGTAAGAATGCGTCCTTCCATGTATATTGGAGATGTAGGAGTTCGAGGATTGCATCATTTGGTTTACGAAGTTGTAGATAACTCTATCGATGAAGCAATGGGAGGTCATTGCGATACGATTAGAGTAGATATAAATGAAGATGGTTCTATTTCTGTAGAAGATAATGGTCGTGGTATTCCTGTTGGAATGCATAAAAAAGAAGGAGTTTCGGCTCTTGAGGTAGTAATGACCAAAATTGGAGCAGGAGGAAAGTTTGATAAAGATTCTTATAAGGTTTCTGGAGGTTTACACGGTGTAGGGGTTTCATGTGTGAATGCGTTGTCTCAACATTTGAGAGCTACCGTTCATAGTGCAGACGGGAAAATATACGAGCAAGAATACGAAAGAGGTAAAGCTTTGTATCCTGTAAAGCAAATTGGTGAAACGACTAAAAGAGGTACTATTGTTACTTTTTATCCAGATCCAACTATTTTCACACAAACCATAGAGTATTCTTATGATACTTTATCGGCACGTATGCGTGAACTGGCTTTCTTGAACAAAGGAATTACAATTACATTTACGGATAAAAGAGAAAAAGATAAAGAAGGTAATTTTCTAGGAGAAGTTTTTCATTCTACTGAAGGTTTAAAAGAGTATATCCGTTACTTAGACGGGAATCGTGAGCCAATTATTGCTCATGTAATCTCAATGGATAATGATAAAGGGGAGATTCCAGTTGAGGTTGCTTTGATATATAACACTAGTTATGGTGAGAATATTTTTTCATACGTAAATAATATCAATACGCACGAAGGAGGAACGCATTTGCAAGGTTTTAGAAGTGGTTTGACAAGAACCCTTAAAAAATATGCTGATGCTTCTGGGATGTTGGATAAGTTAAAATTTGAAATTGCAGGGGATGATTTCCGTGAAGGATTAACTGCGATTATTTCCGTAAAAGTGGCAGAGCCTCAGTTTGAAGGACAAACCAAAACCAAATTAGGAAATAGAGAAGTAGTTTCGCCAGTAAGTCAGGCTGTAGGTGAAATGTTAGAAAATTATTTGGAGGAAAATCCAAATGATGCTCGTGTGATTATTCAAAAAGTAATTTTGGCTGCTCAAGCCCGTCACGCTGCTAAGAAGGCCCGTGAAATGGTACAACGTAAAACCGTAATGGGTGGCGGTGGATTGCCAGGAAAATTGTCTGACTGTTCAGAGCAAGATCCAGCAAAATGCGAAGTATATCTTGTCGAGGGAGATTCGGCAGGTGGAACTGCAAAACAAGGTCGTGATCGTAACTTTCAAGCTATTTTGCCACTACGAGGTAAAATTTTGAACGTTGAAAAAGCGATGCATCATAAGGTTTTTGAGAACGAAGAAATTCGAAATATCTTTACTGCTCTTGGTGTTACTGTTGGTACGGAAGAAGATAGTAAGGCTTTGAACATTTCTAAATTACGTTACCATAAAGTGATTATTATGTGTGATGCCGATGTCGATGGTAGTCACATTTCAACTTTGATTTTGACATTCTTCTTTAGATTTATGAAAGAATTGATTGAAGAGGGACACGTTTATATTGCAGCTCCACCTTTATATTTGGTTAAAAAAGGAAATAAAAAAGAATATGCTTGGAATGATGTTCAGCGTGATCAAGCTAATGAAAGAATGGGTGGAAGTGCTGCGATTCAACGTTATAAAGGTCTTGGAGAGATGAATGCGGAGCAATTGTGGGAAACGACAATGGATCCTAGTTTTAGAACTTTACGTCAAGTAACTATTGAAAGTTTGGCTGAAGCCGATAGAGTATTCTCGATGTTGATGGGGGATGAAGTGCCACCTCGTAGGGAATTTATCGAAAAAAATGCAGTTTATGCAAATATTGATGCTTAATTTATTAAATTAGTCCGACCATTCTAACAAATGGTCGGTTTTATTTTAATTAACAATTAACTCAAAAAAAATATGAAGGTATCAATAATAGGAGCAGGAAACGTAGGAGCTACTTGTGCGGATGTAATCTCTTATAGAGGAATTGCTAGTGAAGTGGTATTGTTGGATATAAAAGAAGGTTTTGCAGAAGGTAAAGCTTTGGATATTATGCAATGTGCAACTAATACTGGATTTAATACTACAGTTTCAGGTGTAACCAACGATTATTCTAAAACAGCAAATAGTGATGTTGTTGTTGTTACCTCAGGAATTCCAAGGAAACCTGGGATGACTCGTGAAGAATTAATCGGAATTAATGCTGGAATTGTTAAGTCGGTTGTTGAAAGTGTTTTAGAATATTCTCCTAATACTATTTTTGTAATTGTAGCAAATCCAATGGATACGATGACCTATTTGACTTTAAAATCAACTGGACTAGCTAAAAATAGAGTAATTGGTATGGGTGGAGCATTAGATAGTTCTCGTTTTAGAACCTATTTAGGATTAGCATTGGACAAACCAGTAAATGATATATCGGCTATGGTTATTGGTGGTCATGGTGATACGACAATGATCCCGTTGACGCGATTGGCATCCTATAATGGTATTCCAGTTACTCAGTTTCTATCAGCTGATGTTTTAGAAAAAGTAGCTGCTGATACAATGGTTGGGGGTGCAACACTTACGGGATTGTTAGGTACGTCAGCTTGGTATGCACCAGGAGCTTCAGTAGCTTTTTTAGTGGATAGTATCTTGAATAATCAAAGAAAAATGATTGCTTGTTCTGTTTATGTAGAAGGAGAGTATGGACAATCTGATATTTGTATTGGAGTCCCTTGTATTATTGGCAAGAACGGTGTGGAAGAAATTATTGATATTAAGTTAAATGAAGGTGAAAAAGCGTTATTTGCAAAGAGTGCAGTTGCTGTAAGGCAAATGAATGATGCTTTAAAATCTATCTTAGGTTAATAAAAACAACATATAATGGGAAAGACTGCACTTTTGCAGTCTTTTTTTTGAGATTAATTCGCAAATAAATTGGTTAGTCTGAACCAGAATTATATATTTGCTCGGTTTATAAAAATAATACAATCCTTTGGTTTTGTTTTTTTGTTAAAAAAATGAATTCAAGGATTGAAATTGATGTAGAAACAAAAATAAAATAAATATAAAATAATTAATTTTTAGTAATAATGCAGAATAAAGGACTTATTAAATTTTTTGCAATTCTATTTGCATTGGTAAGTATTTACCAGCTTTCTTTCACTTTTGTCGCCAATAAAATAAAAGACGATGCTAAAGCTTTCTCAGGAGGAGACCCTGATAAGGAATTAAGATATTTGGATTCCATTAGTAAAGAAAAAGTATTCAACTTAGGTTTTGCTGATTTTACTTTTGATGAAGTAAAAGACAAACAAATTAATAAAGGTCTAGACTTAGAAGGTGGTATTAATGTGATATTGCAAATTTCTGTAAAAGACATTTTGAAAGGGCTTTCTAATAATTCTAAAAACCCAGTTTTTAATAAATCATTAGCTGATGCGACAGCAAATCAAAAAGGAAATCAAACGTATATTGATGCTTTCTTTGATGCTTTTGCTGCTAATTCAAAAGGAACTGTAAAATTAGCTTCTCCTGATATTTTTGCCAATCGTTCTTTACAAGGTGAAGGTGGAGTTGATTTTCAAATGTCAGATGCAGAAGTTCAAAAAGTAATCAGAAGAAAAGTAGACGAATCTGTTGAAAGTGCTTTTGGTGTATTGAGAAAACGTATTGATAAATTTGGTGTTACACAGCCAAATATCCAAAAATTAGGAGAGTCAGGAAGGATTTTAGTAGAACTTCCTGGTGCTAAAGATGTGGATAGAATTAAGAAATTATTACAAAGTACGGCTCAATTAGAGTTTTGGGAAACATACAAAATTGACGAAATCGGAAACTTCTTAGTAGCTGCAAATGATGCTTTGAAGAAAACAGAAATCAATAATGTTGAAACTAAAAAAGTAGTTAAGGATTCATTAAGTGCATTGTTAACTGATACTAAGGATTCATTGGCTACTAAGCAAGGAAATAATCCTTTGTTTGATAAAATGTTGTCTCAAGGTGGTGGTCCAGTTTTAGGATTATTTGCTCCTAAAGATACTGCAGTAATTAATAGTTATTTTAAAAGAGCTGATATTAGAGTTTTGTTAGCGCCAGAATTTCGTTATGTGAAATTTGTTTGGGGTAAATCATCTCAAATTAAAGATGCTAAAGATAAAAATGTTGAAGCTGTTGAATTATATGCTCTAAGAGGGAATAGAGATGATGCTGCTGCAATGAGCGGTGGTGTTGTTACAGGTGCTAATCCATCTTTTGACCAATTAGGGAAACCTTCTGTTTCTATAGAAATGAACGGTCAAGGGGCTAAGATTTGGGAAGAATTAACAGGAAGAGCTTTTACTCAAAAATCAAATATTGCCATTGTTTTAGATGATGTTGTATATTCTGCTCCAGGGGTTTCTAGTGGACCTATTGCAGGAGGTAGATCTGAAATTTCAGGAAGTTTTACTTTAGATGAGTCTACAGATTTAGCAAATGTATTAAGAGCAGGTAAGTTACCAGCTGCAGCTGATATTATTCAGTCAGAAGTAGTAGGACCATCTTTAGGTCAAGAAGCTATTGACAATGGTACGACTTCTGCAATCGTTGGATTGCTTATTGTATCTTTATGGATGATGGTTTACTATGGTAGAGCAGGTTGGTATGCTAATATTGCTTTGGCAGTGAACTTGTTATTCCTTTTTGGAATTTTAGCAAGTTTAGGTGCTGTATTAACTTTGCCTGGTATTGCGGGTATTGTATTAACAATGGGTACTGCAGTAGATGCGAATATTATTATTTATGAGAGAGCAAAAGAAGAATTGAAATCAGGTAAATCTCTTGAAGAAGCAATTAAAACTTCGTACAGCTGGACAGGAGCAATGTCGTCTATTACAGATGCCAACGTAACACATATTTTGACTGGTGCAGTATTGTTTATTTTTGGTTCAGGCCCAATTAAAGGATTTGCTACTACTTTATTAATTGGTATTGCAACCTCTTTATTTACTTCTATTTTCATTGCAAGAATCTTTTTAGATAGAAATTTAAGAAGTAAAAATGACTTAACATTTGTAACTAAGTTCTCTGAAAAAATATTTAATAATTTCAACTTTGATTTCTTAGGAAAGAAAAAATGGACTTATATGTTTTCTGCTGTTGTATTGGTGGTAAGTATCGTTTCTTTGGCCACTAATGGATTAGATCAAGGTGTGGATTTTGTTGGAGGTAGAACTTTCCAAATACGTTTTGAAAAACCAGTAGAAGCTGAATTAGTAAAGGACGAATTGACGAAAGTGTTTGGAAGTGCAGAGGCAAAAGTATTTGGTAATGATAATCAATTAAAAATTACTACTAAATATAAAGTTAAAGATCACGGAATAGAAGCAGATGAAGAAGTGAATAAATTATTATTCGAAAACTTGAAACATCATTATGCAGCTGATTTGACTTATGACAAATTTGTTAATGCATACGACGGAAAAAAAGTTGGTATCTTACAAGCTTCAAAAGTAGGTCCTACGGTAGCTGAGGATATTAAGACTAATGCTTACTGGGCTGTTCTAGGAGCGATGTTGTTAGTGTTCTTGTACTTAATGATTAGTTTTAGAAAATGGCAATACAGTTTAGGTGCGATTACAGCAGTAGCTCATGATGTTATTTTTGTTTTAGGAATCTACTCTTTATGTTATAAGTTTATGCCGTTTGGTATGGAAATCGATCAACATTTTATCGCTGCAATTTTGACTGTAATTGGTTATTCTATGAACGATACTGTAATTGTATTTGACAGGGTTCGAGAATTCTTGGCGGGTAAAACAAAAGGTAACTTCTCTGAAATTGTAAATCAGTCTATTAATACCACTATGTCAAGAACAATCAATACTTCATTAACGATGATTGTAGTATTGTTAATCATGTTTGTTTTTGGAGGAGAATCAATTAGAGGATTTGTATTTGCAATGCTAGTAGGTATTGTAGTTGGAACTTATTCTTCACTATTTATTGCAACTCCAGTATTGGTAGATACAATCTCTAAAGAAGATAAATCAAATGTTGAAAAACAACATTCTGAAGTATAATTCAAAAGTTGAAAAATTAAATAAGACCTAACATTATTGTTGGGTCTTTTTTTTGTGCAATATTTAGTGTTTTGTAGAACTTTAAGTTGGTAAAATGAATTGCAAAAGAAAAAGTAAATAAGTTTTTAGTATTTTATTGTTTTTTTAATTGTTTGTTATTGTTGTTTTGTCAGTCCAATGAACATCCAAAATATTTTTGGATTAGTGCATGTTTTGATAGTGAGTATACGAATAAGAATTATACATTCACCAATAAATATTATAAAACGGCTTTTAATTATTTAGTTAAGAGAACGCAGTCGTTTGCGTATATGATTGTTATTCAATCTGAAATAAATTTTTGAAAACATCAATTATTGAATTTATATTTTGTTAAGCCTACAGAACCTGATTATGAAGAACGAAAAGAACGGTTTGCCAAATTAAAAATGTTTATCAATACATTTTGAATGTAGGATTTCAAGTCGAAAAAGAATATATCAAAGTTTGAATGTTTTTGTTTAGGGTAGTGTAGGACCGTTGTTTTCTGATACGGTAACCTAAAGATTGTCTAATGGGTTTGCTTTTTCAGATATTTTGTCGTCAGGGCTTTCTGTGTGTTATAAAACAGTTTAAGTTTTATTTTGGTGGAAATCTAAGACATGTTTCCAATGCAGGCCTTAAAAACTCTAACACATGTTTTAATACTAAAAATTTAGAAATTGGAGTTTTGTGTAATTATAGTTTTCTTTTAGGTATTGTATACATAATTTGATTGTAATATTATGTGTAGTAAAAGTGTTGTTA
This sequence comes from Flavobacterium faecale, assembly GCF_048320115.1. GTDB lineage: Bacteria > Bacteroidota > Bacteroidia > Flavobacteriales > Flavobacteriaceae > Flavobacterium > Flavobacterium faecale_A. The sequence goes on along the minus strand of NZ_CP182943.1, from coordinate 3,537,535 downwards.
TATAAATATTAAATTTTGTTTCTTATTATATCCATTTAAAGGTGTTATTAATCGGTTTTAATTTTATAAGAATTTCAAATTTTATATATTTACTAAATATTGAAATAATGAGTTTCTTTACTCAGGTTCAATTTTAAAATTTTAGATAATGAGAAAATTTATCAAATCATTTACTTTTCTGTGTATTGTTGTGTGGTTTTTGCATGCAAGTTTGTTTGCTAATAATTTAAAAGACTTTAATGAGCCTAATAACAATATTTTAAAAAACAAGATTGATTTATCTGACAGTTTTATTCCTTTAATGGCAGTTGCGCCTCCAGTAGTTAGTTCTCCTATTTATTATTGCCAAGGGAGTACTGCGTCACCGTTAACTGCAACAGCTTCGCCAGGAAACACTTTGATTTGGTATGGTACTGCAGCAACCGGAGGAACTCCTAGTATCACAGCGCCAACCCCTTCAACTTCTACGGTAGGTTCTACAACTTATTATGTGAGTGAAACAGATGGTTCTACTGTAAGTAGTAGATCTCAAATTGTAGTTAATGTAGTTGCGGATAATGGGTCTAAAATATTAAGTTTTAGATGTGATCCTACTCAAATTGCAGCTGCTGATAAAAATAGTTCCGTTTATTTCGATTGGACTAATACTGGAAGTTTACCCAATCAATATACTTATTTTTATACTATAGATGGAGGACCTGCCATTACTGGGACTACTGGCCCAACCAATTTACAAGTGTTTGGGTTAGCACCTGGGAAGTCAGTGACCTTAACTCTGTGGCATACAACTTATCCTTGTGATCGTTCTGTACTTACTTGCAGTGTTCCTTGCGGTACTTCAACTGTTACCCCAACATTTACGGCTATTGGATCAGTATGTCAAGGAAGTACAGCACCTGCATTGCCTTCTTCTTCTAATGAAGGTATAGCTGGAACTTGGTCTCCTGCTACAATTAATTCTAGTACAGTAGGAACTGTGACACATACTTTTACTCCTGATCCGGTTGCGCATCCTTGCGCTACTACCCAAACAATGAATGTTACAGTGGTGCCTCGAGCAACTCCAACTTTTGCAACTATTCCTAGTACTGTTTGTCAAAATGCCACGCCACCTGTTTTACCTACTAATTCCAATAACAGCCCTGCTATTTCGGGTAGTTGGTCACCCTCAACAGTAAATACCGCAGTTTTAGGTCCTGTTGTTTATACCTTCACACCTAATGCGGGACAATGTGCCACCACAAGTCCTACAACAGTAACTATTACGGTTATAGCGAATAATTCTCCTAATTTTGCTAATATCCCTCCTTTGTGTTCCGGTAGTACGCCACCGGTATTGGCGACGACATCTCCAACAGGAGTTACGGGTTCGTGGTCTCCAGCTACAATAAATAATACCACTAGCGGTAGTTATGTATTTACGCCTAATCCTAACCAATGTTCAACAGCTCAAACTTTAAATGTTACTATTACTCCTAAGAGTACACCTAATTTTGCTCCTATTGCTCCCTTCTGTGCTGGTAGTACGGCTCCAGTATTAAATTCGGTTTCACCTAATGGTATTTCTGGTTCTTGGTCTCCTGCAACAGTTAGTAATACAACCAGTGGAAGTTATTTGTTTACTCCAGATCCAACTGAGTGTGCTTTTACGCAAACGTTGAATGTTACAGTGAATCAGCCAATCAATCCCGGTTTTAGTTCTTTTTCTATTTGTTCAGGAAGCGTGCCTCCAGCTTTGGCATCGACTTCACCTAATGGGGTTAATGGTAGTTGGAATCCTGCTGTAATTGATAATATGAATACGGGATCTTATGTGTTTACTCCTAATTCTGGAGAATGTGCAACCCAGCAAACTATAGTTGTAACTGTTGTTCCTTCCAATACTTTGGTTGATTTTCAGTGGACCGTTTCTGAGGCATTTGCAGATAATCAAATAGTAACTATTAATGCCACTGCACCAGGTAATTACCTGTACCAACTTGATTTTGGACCTTTTCAAGAGAGTTCTGTTTTTGAAAATGTTTCTTATGGACTTCATTCGGTGACTGTTAAAGATCCAATTGGTTGTAGTATTCCAATAACGAAAACTAATATTTTGGTCGTAGATTTTCCTAGATTTTTTACTCCAAATGGTGATGGATACAATGATACGTGGAATATAGATACCTTAAAGGATGATGTGAATGCTAAAATTCGAATTTTTGATCGCTATGGTAAATTATTGGTCGAAGTAAAACCAAATAGTGCAGGATGGAACGGTTTTTACAATGGAAATCCAATGCCAGCTACCGATTATTGGTTTGTAATTGATTATGTGGAGGACAATGTTTTGAAAAAGTTTCGTTCTCACTTTTCTTTAAAACGTTAGGGGAGTTTAGCCTTTATCTTTAATTTTAAGGCTTGATTATAGTTTAAATAAAGAAGTTTAGATGTCTTCTTTTCGATAGAAATTAGTAATAAAAAAGAGGAATAGTATTTTTAGTACTATTCCTCTTTTTTATTTTACAAATGGTTGTTTAAGATTTAATTGGTTTCTCTGCTGTGAAAACAAAATAAAATCCAATGAGTATAAAGGGTATGCTTAACCATTGACCTGTAGAAAACAATCCCAAAGCACTTTCAAATCCTCCTTGGCTTTCTTTTACATATTCAACAATGAATCGAACAGTCCATAAGGCAACTAAAAAAAGACCAAATAAATACCCAGATTTCAAGCGTGCTTCAGTCTTCCAGTATAAAAAGAATAATATAGCAAATACGAATACATAACAAAAGGACTCGTATAACTGTGCTGGATGTTTTAAAGGTACTTGAGCGAGTATAGTTGAAAATTGTGGATTGGTAGCTATGGCTGAGTAGGCTTCAGTTGGTTCTGCCATATTGGTTAAAGAAACGGCTTCTCTAGGTGAAAAATGGTCTCTTATAAACTGAATTCCAAAAATAGAGTCTGTCTTTTTACCTACAATTTCCGAATTGAAAAAATTTCCAAGCCGAACAAATATAGCTCCACTAGCTACGGCAAGGACTACTCGGTCTAATATCCATAATAAAGGTCTTTTTAAAACTTTTTTACTGTAAAAATACATGGCTACAATTATTGAAATTGCCGCTCCATGGCTCGCTAACCCCTGATATCCTGTAAATTCAAATTTTGGAGTAAAACGAAAGGGAAGAAAAATTTCAGACAAATGATTTCGGAAATATTCCCAATCATAAAACAATACATGCCCTAATCGCGCGCCAATTAAAGTGGCTAATACGGTCCAAACAAATAATGAGTCCAATTTCTCAATCGTTTCGCCTTCACGTTCAAATATATTCTTCATAATGTACCAACCTAATCCAAAGGCGATTACAAACATAAGGCTGTAAAAACGAATCACAAAAAATCCTAAATCGATACCTTCTGAAGGGTTCCATACAATGTTTAAAGCGTGTGTCATTCTGAAATTTTTGGTGTAAAAATACTATTTTTGTTTTGAGTTTCAATATTAAATTGAAGTTATAAAAGAGTATTGGGAACAGTTTAACAGTCTAAACCTTGTCCTTATAATTGTTTATTTTTCTTTGGAGGAACGGGGTCGTAACCAGTCTTTCCCCAAGGATGACAGCTCAATATTCTTTTAATTCCTAAATAGCCTCCACGTAGCAGGCCGTGAATTTGTAAAGCTTGAATCATATAGGAAGAACAGGTGGGTTCAAATCGGCAAGCAGCGGGTGTAAATGGCGAAATTGCCGATTGATAAAAGCGAACAAGTATTATGAATGGAGTAGTGATTTTCATTATAATGTTGTGTTTGCTGTAAATGAAAAAGGTTCAATTGTAGGAGACAATTGAACCTGAATATATTATATAGTAAAGCTAGTGCCCTCTTTGCTGTCTTTCAGTTGGATACCCAGAGAAAGTAACTGATTTCTAATTTGATCTGATAAACTAAAATTCTTATCAGCTCTTGCTTGATTTCGCATTTCTATTAAGAGTTTGACAGTGCCTTCTAATTTGTCATTTTGACTGTTGGATGTTTTTTCGTTTTCCAACCCTAAAACTGAAAAAACAAAGGCATTCATTGTATTAGCAAAATCATTCAAATCCTCCGCTGTTAACGTTTCTTTTCCTTCTTTTAATAAGTTCACATAGCGAACACCTTCAAATAATTGCGCTATTAAAATGGGGGAATTAAAGTCATCATTCATGGCATCATAACAAAGCTGTTTCCACGAAGCAATCGGAATGGTATTTGTGTTACTTGGTATGATTTGTTTCAAGTTATCGATAGCCTCCATTAATCGTTTGTATCCTTTCTCAGCAGCCACAATGGCATCGTCAGAAAAGTCAAGGATACTTCTATAATGGGCTTGTAACATGAAAAAACGAGTTACTGAAGCTGAAAAAGGCTTGCTTAGAATGGTATTGTTACCAGTTAATATTTCTCCAGGTAAGATGTTGTTGCCTGTAGATTTTGCCATTTTTTTGCCGTTCAATGTCAGCATGTTAGCGTGCATCCAATAGTTTACCGGTGTTTGTCCAGTACAGGCTTGATTTTGTGCAATTTCGCACTCGTGATGTGGGAATTTTAAATCCATTCCACCACCGTGAATATCAAAATGATTGCCAAGATACTTGGTGCTCATTGCGGTACATTCTAAGTGCCATCCAGGGAAACCTTCTCCCCAAGGGGATGGCCAACGCATAATCTGTTGTGGTTCGGCTTTTTTCCATAAAGCAAAATCCTGAGGATTTCTCTTGTCTGATTGTCCGTCCAAATCTCTAGTATTAGCTAACATATCTTCAATGTTACGACCACTTAGGATTCCGTAATTATTGCTTTCGTTGAATTTTACCACATCAAAATAAATCGATCCATTGGCTTCGTAGGCTATACCCGAATCAATAATTTTTTTGATAATTTCAATTTGCTCAATGATATGTCCTGTTGCGGTAGGTTCGATACTAGGGGGTAAAAAGTTGAAAGCTTTCAATATTTCATGAAAATCTACCGTATAGCGTTGAACAACCTCCATTGGTTCTAATTGTTCTAAGCGTGCTTTTTTGGCAATTTTATCCTCTCCTTCATCCGCATCGTCAACCATATGGCCCACATCAGTAATATTACGGACATAACGTACCTTATAACCTAGGTGTAATAAGTATCTAAATATAACATCAAATGACATGAAAGTACGCAGATTTCCCAAGTGTACATTGCTGTAAACTGTAGGTCCGCAAACATACATTCCTACATTTCCTTCATGTATTGGAGTGAACGTTTCCTTTTCTCCCGAAAGAGAATTATATATTTTGACGGTTTGAGTACGATATAAAGGCATTGTTTTATTTTTTTGAAGCTTTTTCCTGCTCCCGATACTTCGGGATGTTTCAATCTTTTTATCGTTTAAAAAAAACGATAAAAAGGATTTTTACTTTAATCAGGGTTAGGATTTAGGGAATCAATTAAAATTTAGTTTCTAATTTGATGTAGTCTAAAAATTCTCTTCTCGTTTGCTCTTCTTTAAATTTACCTCCAAATTCAGAAGTTACAGTACTGCTTTCTATGTCTTTAATACCACGTGAGTTTACACACAAGTGTTTGGCATCAATAACGCAAGCGACATCTTCTGTTCCTAGAGCATTTTGAAGTTCTTGAACAATTTGCATTGTTAAGCGTTCTTGTACTTGAGGTCTTTTAGCATAATGTTCTACAAGACGGTTCATTTTAGATAAACCAATTACAGTTCCATTTGAAATATAAGCCACATGCGCTCTTCCAATAATTGGTAGTAAATGGTGTTCACAAGTAGAGTAGAGGGTGATGTTTTTTTCAACTAACATTTCTCCGTACTTGTAATTGTTATCAAAGGTAGAAGCATTTGGTTTTTTCTTTGGATTTAATCCGCCAAAAATTTCTTTAACAAACATCTTTGCTACACGATTTGGTGTGCCTTTGATGCTGTCATCTGTCAAATCCATTCCTAGAGTTTGAAGAATGTTTTCAACATCTTTTTTTATTTTTTCAATCTTTTCGTCGTCAGATAGGTCAAAAGCGTCTTCTCGGACTGGGTTTTGTGCACATGAAGCAATATGATTATCTCCTATTTCGTCATGCATTTCTTCATTTTGTATCATCAAAATCTTCTATTATAAACGAGGTTATTTTTAAGCGAGCAAAGTTAATTAATAAATATTAAAGTATTTAATTCGACAAAAGTTAAATAAAACTTTTTACTATTAAAAAAAACAACGGCAAAACCTTGTAAACTGGTTCTTGCCGTTGTTTTGAAGTTTTTATGGGACTAAATGTTTGCATCAGCAATCATCGGTTTTTTGTATTTTATCGCTTTGTAAACGACTAAAGCTGCTTTTAATATTTGTACAGACCTGATTAAGTCTTCTTTTTTCAAAACATAGGCCATACGTACTTGATTTTTCCCCATTCCAGGCGTAGAATAAAAACCAGCTGCAGGAGCAATCATAACGGTTTCTCCGTCTAGTTCATAGTTTTTTAACAGCCATTTTGCAAAATGTTCTGTATCTTTTACAGGCAATTGTACGATGCAGTAAAATGCTGCTTTAGGCAATGTTACTTCGACTCCTTCAATTTTTAGCAATTCAGAGATCAAAGTATCTCTTCTTATTTTGTACTCTTTGATGGTTTTTGTAAAATAGCTTTTTGGTGTATCAAGTGCTGCTTCACAAGCAATCTGCTCAATTGTTGGTGGACACAGACGTGCTTGTGCAAATTTCATTGCTGTAGCAATTACTTCTTTGTTTTTGGTAACCATACAGCCAATACGAGCGCCACACATACTGTATCTTTTAGATACAGAGTCAATCATAATGACATTTTGCTCTAATCCAACAAGATTCATAACTGAGTAATGAATATCTTCTTTGTCATAAATAAATTCACGGTATACTTCGTCGGCAATAAGGAACAAATCATGTTTTTTTACTAATTCTCCTAATTGTTGAATTTCTTGCTCTGAATATAAATTTCCTGTCGGATTACTTGGGTTGCATATTAAGATCGCTTTTGTTCTAGAAGAAATTAAACTTTCAAATTTTTCAATAGAGGGTAAAGCAAATCCGTTTTCAAAACTTGAGTTAACAGGAACTACGGTTGCACTTGATTCTTCTGAGAAAGCATGGTAGTTTGCGTAGAACGGTTCAGGAATAATGACTTCATCACCTGGGTCCATTATACTTCCCATTGCAAATAGAAGCGCTTCAGAGCCTCCAGTAGTAATCATAATATCTTTGAAATCAACATTTACTCGTTGTTTTCTGTAAAATTGAGCCAGTTTTTTTCTGTAGGTTTTGTTTCCTTCTGATGGACCATATTCAATCACATCCAACTCAATGTTTTTTATGGCTTCAATAGCTTTTTCAGGACTTTTGATGTCGGGTTGACCAATGTTTAAGTGGTAAACTTTTAATCCTTTTCTGTTAGCTATATCAGAAAAAGGAGCAAGTTTACGTATTGGGGATTGAGGCATTTTTCGACCTCTTATTGAAATGTTAGGCATGTGAATAATAATTTACTGCAAATTTGCGATTTTTTTTTTAGAACTTAACTATTGATAGATTCACAATTTGGAAATATCTCGCTAGAAATGCAAGATATTTATTAAATTTATCAAAACTACTATAACATGAGAAAAATATGTTTATTTTTTTTTCTGTTTTGCCTTGCTATCCCTGTTTTAGGACAAGACGATTTTCAATTTATAAAAAAAAAGAATAGACTTTGTTTCTCCTTTAAATTGATTAATAATTTAGTCTTGATTCCAGTAAAGTTAAATGGGGTAGAACTCACTTTTATGTTAGATACTGGTGCTGTATACACCATTGTGTTTAGTGTAGACGAAAATAATGATCTTGAGTATAAGAATACTCAAAGAATTGTTTTAAAAGGATTTGGTAGTGATTATTCAGTTCCGGGTTTGAAATCGACAGCTAATGTTTTAGAGATAAAAGGTATGGTTTCTCGTTCACACCTGCTGTATGTGATACTTGGTGGTGAATTTAATTTTTCAGATCATTTAGGAATTCCTGTAAATGGTATTTTGGGATATACATTCTTTAAAAATAATTTGATAGCAATTAATTATGAAAAAAAAAGAATAACAATTTATCATGATAATGAAAGGAATAGAAAGAAAATCTCGCGAAAATTTACTAAAACACCTCTTGTTATTGAAAAATACAAGCCTTATGTGGAGGGAATGGTGGGGTTAGAGAATGATTTTTTAGCAGTGAAATTACTTGTTGATGTAGGGAATAGTGATTCTATTTGGCTTTTTGAAAATGATACTATAAAAATACCCAATAAAAATTTTGAAGATTATTTAGGGAAAGGTTTTAGTGGTGATGTACACGGAAAGCGAGCTATCATAAATGAGTTTAGACTATTAGATTTTCGATTTAAAAATCCTATAGCTGCATTTCCAGATTCAACTGCTATTCAATATTTAAAATTTATTCCTGGGCGAATGGGTTCTGTTGGGGGAGAAATTTTAAAAAGGTTTACTGTTATTATGGATTATAAAAATAGTAGCATGTACTTAAAACCCAATAAAATGTTTAAAAATCCCTTTTTGTACAACAAAAGTGGCATCGAAATTATTCATGCTGGAATGAAATTAGTAAATGTTGAAGTGAAACAAAAGCCTTTATTTTTAAAAACTACTTCTGTTTTTGATTCTGCCGAAGAGTCCGAACCGATAAATTTTAAATACAAATTTGAATTAAAACCTATTTATAAAGTAGCAAGTGTGCGTTTGAACTCACCAGCTGAAAAAAGTGGAATTCAGAGAGGGGATATTATTATTGCAATCAATAAACACGATGCAGACAATTATACTTATCAAGAATTAATTTCAATTTTAAAATCAGCTAATGAAAAATGGATTTCAATGGAGGTTCTTAGAAATGGAGCCATTCACCAGTTTAGTTTTAAATTAGTCAATATTTTAGATTAAAAAAAAACACTCTGTTTTAGAGTGCTTTAAAGGTTTATTTATCAATGACTTCTCCTTTTATTTTTAAAGGAATTCTTCCGTCTTCATAATTAACAGCATTAGATTCAACTGTAATTGTTTTTCTAATAGGACCAGGAGCTAGATTGTATTTGATTTCAATTTTACCAGATTTGTTAGGAGCTATAGGATCAGAAGGCTTTGAGAGAATAGTACAACTTACAGTAGACTGCACAGAGTAAATAATCAAAGGAGCATTTCCAATATTGGTAAATTCAAATACTCTGATACCGCTGTCTTTGTCTTTAGAAATGGTTCCGTAATCGATAGTATTGTTTTTAGCTTTGAAATCAATTTTAGCTCCATTTTGTGCAAATCCAATACTACAGAATAATACGAATGCGATAAAAGTGGCTATTTTTTTCATTGGGTTTGTTTTTGTTAAAGTAAATATACTTTCTTTTAATTAGGACACAAATTTTTATTTCGCTTTTTATAGTGTGCTTAATTATTTACTTTTGTTGCCGATATAAAATACAAAAATCAGACCAAAAGAAAAGGTTATTTGTTTAATCGGTTATTTGTTTAATCGATTAGATGAATAACCGATTAAACAAATAAATGATAAAATGACAATTCCTGCACAATTTGACGCTAAAACTATTGAGAATAAATGGTACGAGTACTGGATGAAAAATAATTATTTTCATTCTGAACCAGATCATAGAACACCTTATACGATTGTAATTCCACCACCAAATGTGACAGGAGTACTACATATCGGGCATATGCTGAATAATACTATTCAGGATGTTTTGATTCGTCGTGCGCGTTTAAAAGGATTCAATGCTTGTTGGGTTCCTGGAACAGACCACGCTTCTATTGCTACAGAAGCTAAGGTTGTGGCCAAATTAAAAGCGGAGGGAATCAATAAAAATGATTTGTCTCGTGAGGAGTTTTTAAAACACGCTTGGGATTGGACTGAAAAATATGGTGGGACTATTTTGGAACAATTGAAACAATTGGGATGTTCTTGTGACTGGGAACGTACTAAGTTTACGATGGACCCAGATATGTCTGCATCAGTGATCAAATCTTTTGTGGATTTATATAACAAAGGACTGATTTACCGTGGCTACCGAATGGTAAACTGGGATCCAGAGGCAAAAACCACTTTATCTGATGAAGAGGTTATTTTTGAAGAAAGACAAGGAAAGTTATATTTTCTGAAATATAAAATTGAAGGTTCAGAGGATTTTCTAACAGTTGCAACGACACGTCCAGAAACTATTTTTGGAGATACCGCTATCTGTATCAATCCTAATGATGAGCGTTTTACACATTTGAAAGGCAAAAAAGCTATTGTCCCTATTTGCGGTCGTGTGATTCCAATTATCGAAGATGAGTATGTAGATATCGAGTTTGGAACAGGATGTCTGAAAGTGACTCCTGCCCACGATATGAATGATAAAACTTTGGGAGAAAAGCACAATCTTGAAATCGTTGATATCTTCAATGAAGATGCGACTTTGAATAGTTTTGGTTTGCATTACCAAGGACAAGATCGTTTTACAGTACGTGAAGCTATTGCCAAAGAATTGGAGGAAAAAGGGGATTTAGCCAAAACAGAAATCCACTTGAATAAAGTAGGAACTTCTGAAAGAACCAAAGCGGTTATCGAACCTAGATTATCAGATCAATGGTTTCTAAAGATGGAGGATTTGGTAAAACCTGCTATCAAGTCGGTTTTAGAGGATGGTGACATCAAATTGCACCCAAAACGCTTCGAAAACACCTATGCGCATTGGTTAAATAACATACGCGACTGGAATATTTCTCGTCAATTGTGGTGGGGTCAACAAATTCCAGCTTTTTATTACGGTGATGGAAAAGAAGATTTTGTTGTAGCTGAGAATATCGAAGAGGCGTTAAAATTAGCGCAAGAAAGAACTTCTAACCCTGCACTTCTAATTTCTGACTTACGACAAGATGTAGATGCACTAGATACTTGGTTCTCTTCTTGGTTGTGGCCAATGTCAGTTTTTGGTGGAATTATGGATCCTGAGAGTGAGGATTTTAAATATTATTATCCAACCAATGATTTGGTAACTGGTCCTGATATTTTGTTTTTCTGGGTAGCGCGTATGATTATAGCAGGTTACGAATATACTGGTGCAAAACCGTTTACCAATGTTTATTTAACAGGATTGGTACGTGACAAACAAAGACGTAAAATGTCTAAATCATTAGGGAATTCACCTGAGCCATTAGAATTAATTGAGAAGTTTGGTGCCGATGGTGTTCGTGTGGGATTGCTTTTGAGTGCTTCTGCAGGAAACGATATCATGTTTGATGAAGAATTATGCAACCAAGGAAAAGGATTTTCGAATAAAATTTGGAATGCCTTCAAATTAATTAAAGGTTGGGAAGTTTCTAATGCAATTGAACAACCAGAATCTTCTAAAGTAGCTATCGAATGGTACGAAGCGAAGTTCCAACAAGTATTAGCTGAAATTGAAGATAATTTTGATAAATATAGAATTTCTGAAGCTTTGATGGGAATCTACAAACTCGTTTGGGATGATTTCTGTTCTTGGTTCTTAGAAATGATTAAACCAGGATACCAACAACCAATTGACAGTGTAACTTTTGTGAAAGCGATAGAAATGCTCGAAAATAATTTGAAGTTGTTACACCCATTCATGCCATTCTTGACCGAAGAAATTTGGCAATTAATTACGGAAAGAACTCCAGAAGAAGCTTTGATTGTATCAACTTGGCCTGTGGCTAAAACAGCAAATGCGACTTTGGTTTCTGATTTTGATATTACGATGGAAGTCATTTCTGGAATCAGAACCATTCGTAAAGACAAAAACATTCCTTTTAAAGATGCTATTGAGTTGAAAGGAATTAACAATGATGGTATTTCTACTTATTTTGATACCGTAATTACTAAATTAGGGAACATTTCTTCTTTTGAGTATGTGACCGAAAAAGTAGATGGCGCCTTGTCATACCGTGTGAACTCTAACGAATATTTCATTCCAATCACAGGAAACATCAACGTTGCCGAAGAAATTGAAAAATTGACAGCAGAGTTGAATTATACCAAAGGATTTCTGAAATCAGTTCAAGGAAAATTGTCTAATGAGAAATTCGTAGCAGGAGCACCTGAAAAAGTAATTGCTAATGAACGTCAAAAAGAAGCCGATGCTTTGGCAAAAATCACGACTATCGAGCAAAGTTTGGCAGGATTGAATTAAAAATCAAAATTGATTTGCAAAATAAAAATCCCATTTGTTTTTAGGAACAAATGGGATTTTTTTGAAATTACAAATGAGCTTTTATTTTTGAAATAACCGCTTCGTATTCAATATCTGATAAATAGATTTTTTGTGGATTCATTTCAAAAACACTTCCAAAACCATATCCATCTTTGTATTTGGGAACAATATGCATGTGTAAATGAGATAAGGTATCGCTATAGGCGCCATAATTAATTTTAGAAGGAGCAAAGGCTTTGTTAATTGCGTTTCCTACTTTGGCAATGTCTCCCATATAGGCGGAGCGTTGTTCCTCATTCAAGTCAAATAATTCTAGTCCGTGTTGGTTGTAAACTAGATTACAACGTCCAGAATAAGATTGTTCTTTGAATAAAAAAAGTTGCGATACATCAAGATCAGTAATTTTAATCATTAATTGATGTAAGTTGTCATTGTTTTGACAATAAAGACATGCTGAAGCGGGACTCGACATAGTAGGTACTTTTAAAAATAACTGTAATTTGTTTTTTTGAATTGTGTAAATGTAATTTTTATTTTTAAAAGCAAAAGCTTTTCCTAATTTTCACTTAGGAAAAGCTTTTAAAGGAGACAGTATCCAATAAATATTTGAATATTTTAAAACATATATTTTAATGAAGTCAATATTTGACGCGGTGCAATTGGGTTTAGACTATAGTTTTCATGAACGGTATAGTTCAATTCGTTAGTAATGTTTGATAATTTGCATAAGATTGAGACTTTTTTCCAAGTATAACCAGCTGATATGTCAACTGTAGTATATCCGTGAATGGGAACTTCTCGGTCTTCAATAATCAAGTTATTAGCATTATTTGGATCTACAACATAGCGGTTGTTCCAACCAGCAATTCGGTTTCCAATATGATTTCCAATGGCACCAATTGATATTCCTTTTAATTTTCCTGATTGTACGGTATAAAAGAAACTTAAATTTGCTGTATTTGCTGGAGTTCTCGCAACACGATCCCCTTTTACTGAATTCCCAATAGCTATGGGTGTGTTCACAAATCGCATGTCATTGTAGCTGTATCCAGCATTGATATTAAATCCTTCTAGTGGTTTAGCAGTAACATCAAATTCAACACCTTTACTTTTAGTTTCTCCACTCATTATTTTTAAATTTGAGTTGTTGTTTGGAGTTACACCATCAGCTTCAAATGGTGCTGTTTGAACCAAATTGTTGTTAGATATTTGATATATAGTAACATTTGTGCTCAGTATTCCTCTCCAAAAATCAGTTTTAACCCCTGCTTCGTATTGATCTATGATGGAAGGGTCAAGAGGTTGATTGTTATAGGTGTTACCATTATTAGGTGTAAAAGAATTAGAATAACTAGCAAATAGGGAAATGTCTTTAGTAGGTTGTAAGACCAATCCAACTTTTGGAGAAAAAGCATGGTCTAAACGCTTTGCACCTTCGTCAAAGGTGAGAGGGTTTTTAGTCAAATCACGTGTGTCTGCCTGTGATTCTTGCCATGACCAACGTAATCCAGCTAAAATTTTAACTTGATCTGTTACTGAAATCAAATCTTGAGCATAAGCTCCAAAACGTTTTGCATTTGTGTATACAATTTTGGTAGTATTAGCATTTGGAATGTCATTTCTTTGTGTTGTAGGATCAAAAGTAAAAAGATTTATAGAATCATAAAGATTAGCTACATGTTTACCATTTACCATTACTGATTTTTCGTTAAATGCGAAAGTGTATGCAGTTGTTAAAGAATTTTCAAAATCAACGCCAGTAAATATTTGATGCTTGATACTTCCTGTACTGAAACAGCCTTGTAAACTCAATTGGTTACCAAATATTTGTTCTGAATTATCATTTTGTGTCAACGAACGGTTCCAGTCTCCAGGGACAGCGTAAGTGTCTAAACCAGAAAGTTGAGCAGTTGATTTTTGGGTTCTATTGTAATTTTGAAACGAAGTATTGAAATTTAATTTCCAATTTTTATTAAAACCGTGATTCAATAAAGCCGATACACTAGCAGATTTAGTATTACCAGTTGACCATAGGGCTCCAAAATATTTATTTCGAGAGATATCTAAAATTTCTTTACCAATAATTCCAGTACCAAAATCAGGGGTCCAATCTGCATCTAAATAATCTCCTTGAAGAGTAAAATGTGTTTTATCAGTTATTTTAAATAAGAACGAGGGATTGAAATAAATTCGTTCATTTTTAACCACATCTCTAAAGCTTTCTGAGTTTTCATACGAACCAATGAAACGGTAAGCAATTGATTTGTTTAATGGACCATAAAAATCAACTGTGGGTTTGTAATATGAGTAGCTACCAGCTTGTATCGAAATCTCTCCGCCTTGAGTGAATTGGGGTGTTTTTGTAACTAAATTTAAGATTCCTCCAGGTGCCACATTACCATACAATAATGCCGAACCACCTTTTAAAAATTCGACTCTTTCTAATGAAGAAACCTCGGGTATAGATCCAGCGTTATAACGAAATCCATTTTTTAGCATATTATTGGGTCCCATATCATAACCTCTAGACCAGAAGGATTCTTGAGCTCCACCACGTGCTGAACCTACATAAACACCATTAGTGTTTTTAATAACTTCGCTTAAACGAATGGCTTGTTGTTGAGTTATAATTTCTGAATCAATTATCTGAATGCTTTGTGGGATGTCCATTGGTTGCAATCCAGAGCGTAATACCGTGACTGGTTTTGGTTGCTTGTTTGCTGTAATAGTCACTTCTCTAAGGATTTCTCCTTTTTTGTTTTTAATAGTATCATGCACAAAATTGTATTTGGCTTCTAATGTAGTTTGGGAGTAAAGGGTTGATACTTCTTGAGCTTGTAAACTTACTCCCATTAAGGTTGTCATCAATAACACGATATTTTTCATAATTTTATTTAGATTTAATTAAAATAACAAGGCAAATGTAGTTCCTAAAAAAGTTTTTCACAAAGTTTATTTAGAATAAATAAAAATAAAATACGTGATTTTTTCTAACTTATTGTTTAGTAGGTTTTTTGGGATTAGCTTAACAATTGAATTGTAGAGACGAATCAAGAATTTTTGTGGGATTTAGATTTTACATATAAAAATTGAAGTGTTGTTTTTGACTTTAAATTCATATAAAAATCTATTTAACAATATTTAACAGTAGTAGATTTGATAGCTATCTAAGAAAGTGTAATTTCGCAATCATGAAAAAGAAGTTGAATTATCGATTTTTTCTGTATTTAATTGTAATCATTTTTAGCGGTTACAGTTCATTATTTGCCACTAATTTTATAAGCAATTCATATTCTTTTTCTATTGAAAAAGCAAATGAAAAGGGGAATGTTGGTAATGAGAACGTACTCATTACATGTTTGACTTCTTTTCATATTGAACAACCTTTTACAAAAAATATTGATTTTAAACTTCGAGCTACTGATAACGAAGTTGAAGAAGATGAACAATTTTCATCCAAGAAAGAATTACTTTCCAAAAGTTATTTTGCTTCTTTTTACCAAATTCTAAGAGGTATAAACATACCAATTACGGTCAAGAAAAAAGCATCCTACAAAACGATTTTTAATAACCTGATTTCTTATAAAAGATATGTCTTTTTTCAGGTTTTCCGCATTTGATTGTAAATTTCTTATAGGCAATTTGCAATTGCCAAGCACTTTTTGTTTTATCTAAAACCGTTTCCTTGTAGTCTCAATTACAGGGCATGCTTAGTGCTTATTCTATTTTAAATATTTCACAAAAAAACATTTACTTTAATAAGATCCCTTATTATGAAGAAATTATCTATGCTCTTAAGCCTGTGTGCTTTAATGGGGCTTGCTAGTTGCAATAACAAAAAAGAAGAAAAGAAAGAAGAAACGAAATTCTTAGTAACTAATCCAGTTCAAAAAGATACAGCCATTACAAAAGAATATGTTTGTCAAATAAGCTCCATTCGTCATATTGAATTGAGAGCCTTGGAAAAAGGGTACTTACAACAAATTTATGTTGATGAAGGTCAGGCTGTTAAAAAAGGACAGTTGCTATTCAAAATTATGCCAAATATCTATCAAGCAGAATTTGCAAAATCAAAAGCGGAAGCCAATTTTGCTGAAATCGAATATCAAAACACCAAAAAACTTGCCGACGGAAATGTGGTTTCCAAAAATGAATTAGCTATGGCTAAAGCCAAATTAGATAAGGCCAAAGCCGAAATGTCATTGAATCAAGTACATCTAAACTTTACAGAGATAAGAGCGCCGTTTGATGGGATTATTGACCGTTTTCATGTTCGTTTAGGAAGTTTAGTTGATGAAGGTGATTTACTTACAGAACTTTCAGATAACAGTTCAATGTGGGTGTATTACAATGTTCCTGAGGCAGAATACCTTGATTATGCTACCAAAGCACATAATGATGGTAAGACCAAAGTGAATTTATTAATGGCAAATAATGAGTTATTTGATTATTCAGGAGTTGTTGAAACGATTGAAGCTAATTTTAATAATGAAACAGGAAATATCCCTTTTAGAGCCACTTTTCCAAATCCCAAACGATTGTTAAGACATGGAGAAACGGGTAATATCGAAATGAGTTTACCGTACAAAAATGCTATGTTGATTCCTCAAAAAGCCACTTTTGAAGTTTTGGACAAAAAATATGTGTATGTTTTAGACAAGAACAATGTAATCAAATCAAGAGAGATTATCATCGCTGCCGAATTGCCTCACCTTTTCATCATCAAAGAAGGTTTGACGTTGAATGATAAAGTACTTCTAGAAGGGATTCGATTAGTAAAAGAAAACGAAAAAATCGAGTATAAATTAGAGAAACCAGAATCTGTTTTGGCGCATTTAGAATTGTATGCTGAATAATCAAATCATTTAAAAAGATAAAAACATGTTTAGTAAATTTATACAAAGACCCGTTTTTGCGATAGTGATTTCGATTGTTATTGTTTTTATGGGACTGTTGGCAATTTTAAAATTGCCCACCTCACAATTTCCTGATATTGCCCCTACAACCGTAAATATATTTATTGCTTATCCTGGCGCAAGTGCAGATGTATTGGTGAAATCTACATTAATTACCTTAGAAAATGCCATTAATGGTGTTCAAGATATGAGGTATATGGCAACCGATGCGACTAGTGCAGGAGAAGCTACTTTGAGAATCATTTTTGAACCTGGTACCGACCCCAATCAGGCGGTGATTAGAGTAAAGACAAGAGTCGATCAAGTAATGCCATTATTGCCTGAATTAGTACAAAGAGAAGGAGTTGTGATTACACCTATCCAACCGAGTATGTTGATGTATGTCAACCTTTATGCAACGGGTAAAAATATGGATGAAAAATTCCTTTACAACTATGCCAACGTGAAAATGCTTCCTGAAATCAACAGGATCAAAGGTGTTGCAAGGTCACAAATCTTAGGAAGTAGAACTTATGCGATGCGTATTTGGTTGAATCCTGACCGTATGAGAGCCTATAATGTTTCTACTGACGAAGTGATGAAAGCATTGGGAGAACAAAGTATTGTAGGTCGTCCAGGGCGTATTGGACAAAGTTCAGGAATTCAAGCACAATCTTTAGAATATGTATTGACCTATAAAGGACGATTTAGTGAACCAAAAGAATATGATAATGTAATCATTCGTGCCAATCCTAATGGTGAAAGTATTCGCTTAAAAGACATAGGTAGAGCCGAACTAGGGAGTGAATTTTTCGATATTTATTCCAATTTAGACGGACATCCATCTGCTTCTATTGTATTGAAACAAAATTATGGAAGTAATGCTAATGAGGTAATTGAGCAAGTAAAAGAGAAATTGGAAGAAATGAAAGAAACCTTTCCTCCAGGCTTGGATTACAAAATCAGTTATGATGTATCGAAATTCTTAGACGCTTCCATAGAACAAGTAATTGACACTTTGAGAGATGCCTTTATTTTGGTTGCCTTAGTTGTGTTTATATTTTTAGGAGATTGGCGTTCGACTTTGATTCCGATTTTGGCAGTTCCTGTTTCGCTTATCGGAGCCTTCTTTGTCATTCAATTTTTTGGAATTACCATCAACTTAGTGACCTTGTTTGCCTTAGTATTGGCTATTGGTATTGTGGTCGATGATGCCATTGTCGTCGTCGAGGCTGTTCACGCCAAGTTTGAAGAATTCCCGCATATTACACCTTATTTGGCAGTTAAGAAAGTTTTGGGTGAAATTAGTGGTGCAATTATCGCCATCACGGCTGTAATGGTTTCGGTGTTTGTACCTATTTCATTTATGTCTGGTCCAGTTGGAACATTTTACAGACAGTTTTCGATTACAATGGCGAGTTCGATTGTAATTTCGGCGGTTATTGCTTTGACATTGACACCAGTTTTGTGTGCGATGTTACTAAAAAATAATCATGGAAAAGAAACGAAAAAAAATCTGTTAACTAAGAGTTTAGATAGCTTCAACCGTGTATTTGATAAGTTGACAGGAAAATATGTGAAGCTTCTCAAATCGATTGTAAGCAGGCGTGTGTTGACTTTTGCTATTTTGATTGCTTTTTGTATTGGTACCTTTTTTGTTAATCAAATTCTTCCTTCAGGATTTATTCCAAGTGAAGACCAAGGAACTATATATGCGATTATCCAAACACCTCCAGGATCCACTTTAGAAACGACCAATCAGGTATCACAAAGACTTCAAAAAGTGTGTGAAGAGGTAGATGGAGTAGAGTCGGTTTCTTCGCTTGCAGGATACGAAATCATGACAGAGGGTAGGGGTTCTAATGCAGGAACCTGTTTGATTAACTTAAAACCATGGTCGGATAGAAAACATAAAGTGACCGAAATCATGGAAGAGTTAGAAGAAAAATCAAGAGACCTTGGAGCAAAAATTGAGTTTTTTGAACCGCCAGCAATTCCTGGTTTTGGTTCGTCAGGAGGTTTTTCGATGCGTTTGTTAGATAAAAACACTACGGTTGATTATAAAGACTTTGACAAGATTAACAAAGATTTCATGGAAAATTTGAGCAAACGCAAAGAACTTACAGGCTTGTTTACCTTTTTTGCAGCGAATTATCCACAGTATGAGTTGGAAGTTGATAATGAACTAGCTATGCAAAAAGGAGTTTCTATTGGTAAAGCCATGGAAAATCTGGACATCTTAATTGGTAGTACATATGAACAGGGTTTCATCAAATTTGAACGTTTCTTTAAGGTTTACGTACAATCTGATCCTAAATTCAGACGATTACCATCTGATATCTTAAATCTGTACATTAAGAATGACCGTGACGAAATGGTTCCATATTCCGCTTTTATGAAGTTGGTCAAAACCCAAGGGCCTAATGAAATCACACGTTATAACATGTACAATTCGGCAGCCATTCAAGGACTTCCAGCCAAAGGTTATACCACAGCTGACGCTATTGAGGCAGTCAAAGAAGTAGCAGCAGAAACCTTACCTAAAAATTATGATATTGCATGGGAAGGATTGTCTTATGACGAAGCCAGTAGAGGAAACGAATCGCTTTACATTTTTATGATTGTATTAGCCTTTGTCTACTTTGTTTTAGCAGCACAATATGAAAGTTTCATCATTCCATTAGCCGTGGTTTTATCATTGCCAGTAGGGATTTTTGGTTCTTTTCTTTTGTTACAAATAATGGGACTTCAAAATGATATTTATGCTCAAATTGGTCTCATTATGCTCGTTGGACTACTCGGTAAAAATGCAGTTTTGATTGTAGAATTTGCTGTCCAGAAGCATCATGAAGGGATGACGATTTTAGAAGCAGCCATTGAAGGTGCCAAAGTGCGTTTCCGTCCTATTTTGATGACTTCGTTTGCCTTTATCGCTGGATTGATTCCGTTGATGCTTGCGACAGGAGCGGGTG
Organism: Flavobacterium faecale; assembly: GCF_048320115.1. GTDB lineage: Bacteria > Bacteroidota > Bacteroidia > Flavobacteriales > Flavobacteriaceae > Flavobacterium > Flavobacterium faecale_A. The sequence continues at coordinate 3,517,408 of NZ_CP182943.1, read as the reverse complement.
CTATTGGTAATAGGACATTGGGGTCAGCCGCTTTAGGAGGAATGCTTTTTGGAACTATTTTCGGAGTAATAATTGTTCCGGGACTCTATTATATTTTTGGCTCATTAGCTGATGGTAGAAAATTAATTAAAGGAGAAGAGGATGAGTCATTGACAGAAGGATTTGTACACTATATTGATGATTTCTCAACAACTGAAGAAAACGATAAAAATGAATAAATTAAATAAACTAAAATACGCAGGTTTAACCTGCGTATTAATAAGTCTAGCAGGTTGTATGGTTCCTTCTGTGGTTAAAAAAACAGAAAATAAAACGGTTCCAGAGGTATTTTTTAATACTACCAATGATACTTTGAACTCTGCCAAAATTCAGTGGAAAACGTATTTCACAGACACTTATTTGAATGAGTTGGTAGAAAGTGCTTTAAAAAACAATCAAGAGCTCAACATCACGATGCAAGAAATGGTAATTGCTCAAAGCGAAATTAGAGCTAGAAAAGGAGAATATTTACCGTTTGTGGGATTGAATGCTAGTGCAGGAATAGATAAGGTGGGTCGCTATACCAATATTGGAGCTAGTGAAGCAACTACTGAAATCAAACTAGGTATCGAAACTCCCGAACCACTTCAAGATTATAAAATTGGTGCTTTTGCAACTTGGGAAGCTGATATTTGGGGCAAACTGCACAATGCTAAAAAAGCAGCTCTAAGCCGTTATTTAGCTAGTGTTGAAGGCCGTAATTTTGTGCAAACTAATTTAATTGCTGAGATTGCTAATTCCTATTATGAGTTATTGGCTTTGGACAATCAATTGGAAATTGTGAAACAAAATATCGAAATTCAAACCAATGCTTTTAAAATTGTCAAATTGCAAAAAGAATCAGCTCGTGTTACCGAGTTGGCGGTTCGTCGTTTTGAGGCACAAGTTTTAAATACTCGTGGTTTGCAGTTTTCGATCCAACAGCAAATAACTGAAACGGAGAATAAAATCAACTTTTTGGTGGTCGTTTTCCTCAACCCATTAGTAGGGAACACCATTCTTTTGAGAATTTAGTGCCAGCCAAAGTTCATGCGGGTGTTCCTTCTCAATTGTTGGGAAATCGTCCAGATGTCAAACAAGCTGAAATGGAATTAGCAGCTGCTAATTTGGATGTAAAAGTAGCCAAGGCTCGTTTTTATCCTTCTTTAGGAATTTCAGCAGGAATAGGTTTTCAGGCTTTCAATGCGAAGTATTTATTAGAAACTCCTGAGTCGTTATTGTATTCTTTTGCTGGTGATTTAGTAGCGCCTTTAATTAATCGAAATGCGATCAAAGCGACTTATATAAGTGCCAATGCAAAACAAATTCAAGCCGTTTACAATTATGAAAGAACACTAGTAAATGCTTATGTTGAGGTAGCAAATCAATTGTCCAAAATCAAAAATATGGAACAAAGTTTTGATTTAAAATCGCAAGAAGTTCAAGCTTTAAACCAATCGGTTGGGATTTCTAATGAATTATTTAAATCGGCCCGTGCTGATTATATGGAAGTATTGTTGACTCAACGAGAAGCATTAGAATCAAAATTCGAATTAATCGAAACTAAAAAACAACAAATGAATGCTTTTGTTGACATTTATAGAGCTCTTGGAGGCGGGTGGAATTAATGGGTCAAGTTAGCTTATTTAGTTTCATATTTTATTGGTGAGAAAGGGTTGTCTGAAAAGGCAACCTTTTTTGTGTTAGATACGAATTTACTTTTTCTGTTAGTTATTAACTAGAGGCTCCAATTCAACGCACTCTAATATCTGTAGATTACAAGAATTTTTAAAATTAGAAAAATGGTGTAATTCATTTTATATATTCCTAAATTTGTGTCAATTCGTGTAAACGTGACAAAATAATAAGACAATTAGGGAACTTTAGTTCAGTTAATTTTTCTTGGCTAAAATGTATTTTTCGGTATTTTGTTTTCCTGATTGTACTCCTGAAAGTTCAGTTAGCAGTTGGTTTTCTTTTGGCTTCGAATAACTGATTTTTTGAGGATAATCATTGTTGAGGTTTTCAAAAATTAATTGGTTTTCTAGGGATTCTTTCGATAAAAAAAGAATGGGTTGGTCGTTGTTTTGTCCCTTAATAGTAGTTTTATAAGTAAGGTTTTCTCCCGTTTGTTGGAGTACAATCGTTTCTTTATGGATGGTATCTTTTTCTCTAATAAATAAAGAAGTAGCATTCAATGTACTATCATTGACTTTCGTCCAGTTTTCAACGAGCAAACCTTCTGTCGTTTTTTGTTCCCAATTTCCCAACAACCATTCGGATGAACGAATCAATTCTTTGTCTGATTTTGAATTTTTTTGACAGGAAACACAGGCTACAATAATAGATAAAAGACTAATTCTTGAAATCATAAGACAGGATATTTAATGATTGATTGCAGAGGCTAAATTAGGAAAAAAATGATTGTATAATAAAACAACTAGAAAATAAAAATGGCTGTCTAAATTCATAGACAGCCATTTTGAAATTATTTTAACAATGTATTATACTCCTGGTAAATCACCACCTTCTTTAGTAGGAAGGTTAGTTGTTCCCATCAAGTACAAATCAACTTCTCTGGCAGCCTCACGACCTTCAGAAATAGCCCAAACAATTAAGGATTGTCCTCTTCTCATATCTCCCGCAGTGAATATGTTCGGAACATTAGTTTGGTAGTTATTTGCTTTATAGTTACTTCTAAAGTCTGTTTGTAAACCTAGTTGTTCAGCCAAAGTTTTCTCTGGACCTGTAAAACCTAAAGCCAATAAAGCTAAGTCACATGGCCATATTTTCTCAGAACCTTCAACTTCAATCAATTCTGGGCGTTGTCCAGGAACGATTTTCCATTCTACATTTACCGTTTTAAGAGCAGTTAATTTACCATTAGCATCTTTGATGAATTCTTTGGTGTTGATTAACCAGTTTCTTTCACAACCTTCTTTATGAGAAGAAGATGTTTTCAACTGCAACGGCCAGAAAGGCCATGGAGTAGTTTCGCTTCTTCCTACTGGAGGTTTTGGCATAATCTCAAAGTTGGTTACTGATTTCGCCCCATGACGGTTAGAAGTACCCACACAGTCAGATCCTGTATCTCCACCACCAATAACGATTACATCTTTACCGGTAGCTAATACTTGATTTTCGATTTTTTCTCCAAAAACTACTTTGGTTTGTTGTGTCAAGAAATCCATTGCTTGAACTACGCCATCTGCATCAGCACCTGGAGTAGGTAAGCTTCTTCTTTCTGTTGCTCCACCACAAAGCACGATAGAATCAAATGCTTTTAAGTCATTGATATCATAGTTTACACCAACGTTAGTGTTTACTTTGAAAGTAATACCTTCTGCTTCAAGGATAGCAATACGTCTGTCGATGATTTCTTTTTCTAATTTGAAATTAGGAATACCATAACGTAATAATCCACCTATTGCATTGTCTCTTTCAAAAACAGTAACTGTATGACCAGCTCTGTTCAATTGTTGTGCAGCAGCTAATCCAGCAGGACCGGACCCAACAACAGCAACAGTTTTACCCGTTCTGTTTTTTGGAGGTTGTGGTTTGATCCATCCTTCTGCGAAAGCACGTTCAACGATGTTTTTTTCTATATTTTCAATAGATATTGGTTCATTGATAATCCCTAATACACATGCTTTTTCACATGGTGCAGGACATAAACGTCCTGTAAATTCAGGGAAGTTATTTGTTGAGTGTAGTATCCAAGAGGCTTTTTGCCATTCACCTTGGTGAACCATGTGGTTGAAATCAGGGATTAAATTCCCTAACGGACATCCACTATGACAAAATGGGATACCACAATCCATACAACGTGAACCTTGTTCTGTGATTTCAGCTTCGCTCAAAGGAACTGTAAATTCTTTATAATGCCCTACACGCTCTTGTACAGCTGTGTATGATTCATCTTTTCTTTCGAATTCTTTAAAACCTGTTACTTTTCCCATTGTATTATACTGTTAATTCTTCTACCATTTGTACCTCAGTTTCCAAACGCTTCAATGCTTTTTTGTATTCTGTAGGCATTACTTTTACGAAATTGTTTAAGCTTGCGCTCCAATCTTTCAATAATTCAGTTCCTTTAGTACTGTTGGTGTAAAGGACATGCTTCTCGATCAATTGTTTTAATTCATCTGCTTCAGCACCTTCGATTGTTTCAAATTCAATAGTTTCGGTGTTACACAAACCGTTTTTGAAATTGTTATTTGGATCGTAAATATAAGCGATACCACCACTCATACCTGCTGCAAAGTTTCTTCCTGTTTTACCAAGAACAACAACTTTACCACCAGTCATGTATTCACAACCGTGATCTCCCACACCCTCAACTACTGCTGTAGCACCTGAGTTACGTACTGCAAAACGTTCTCCTGCAATACCGTTGATGTAAGCTTCTCCTTCGATTGCTCCAAACAAACAAACATTTCCAACGATAATGTTATCTTCAGCAACAAATGTCGCAGCAGCTGGTTTCTTAATGATTAATTTAGCTCCAGACAAACCTTTACCCAAATAGTCATTTGTATTTCCTTCTACTGTAAAAGTTAATCCATGTGCACTGAATGCTCCTAAACTTTGTCCTGCTGAACCTGTGAAATTAATGTTTAAGGTATCTTCTGGTAATCCTAAGTGACCGTATATTTTTGAAATTTCGTTACTCACAATTGCACCAACAGATCTGTTGATATTGCTAATTGGGTAATCCAAAGTCATTTTTTCTTTTCTATATAAAGCACGATGAGAATCTTTCAAGATTTGGAAATCCAATACATTGTCTAATCCATGGTCTTGTTTCTCAGTGTTACGAACTGTCATGTACTTGTACGTGTCAGGTCTGTGTAGGATAGAAGATAAATCTAAACCTCTTGCTTTATAATGAGTAATTGCTTTGTTAGAATTGATTTTGTGCGTTTGACCAATCATTTCTTCTAATGTTCTGAAACCTAATTGAGCCATAATTCCTCTTAATTCTTCTGCCACATAGTAGAAGAAGTTAATTACGTGCTCAGGAGTTCCTTTAAAGTTTTTGCGTAACTCTTTATCTTGAGTAGCGATACCTACAGGACAAGTGTTCAAGTGACATTTACGCATCATGATACATCCAGAAGCAACTAGTGGAGCAGTAGCGAAGCCAAATTCTTCAGCACCTAGTAAAGCAGCAATAGCTACGTCACGTCCTGTTTTCAATTGACCGTCACATTCTACAACGATACGGCTTCTTAAGTTGTTTAATACTAACGTTTGTTGTGCTTCTGCCAAACCAAGTTCCCAAGGAAGACCTGCGTGTTTCAACGATGTTAATGGAGATGCTCCAGTACCACCATCGTAACCTGCAATTAATACAACGTCAGCTTTTGCTTTAGCAACACCCGCAGCAATTGTTCCAACACCAACTTCAGAAACTAATTTCACGTTGATACGTGCTTCTCTGTTAGCGTTTTTCAAATCATAGATTAATTGTGCTAAATCCTCAATTGAGTAAATATCGTGGTGTGGCGGAGGTGAAATCAGTCCTACAAAAGGAGTTGAGTTACGAGCCGATGCAATCCATGGCAATACTTTTTCACCTGGTAATTGTCCACCTTCTCCTGGTTTTGCACCCTGAGCCATTTTAATTTGAATCTCTTTTGCACTAGATAAGTAGTGAGAAGTTACTCCAAAACGTCCAGAAGCTACTTGCTTGATAGCCGAGTTACGGCTGTCTCCGTTTACATCTGGTTGGAAACGAGTTCTGTCTTCTCCTCCTTCACCTGAATTGGATTTTCCTCCAATACGGTTCATTGCGATGGCTAAGTTTTCGTGAGCTTCTCTAGAGATAGATCCGTAAGACATTGCACCTGTTTTGAAACGTTTTACGATTTCAGTCCATGGTTCTACTTCGTCTAATGGAATAGGGTCTAAGTTATCAAACTCAAATAATCCACGAATGGTCATTAAGTTTTTAGCTTGATCGTTTACAGTTTTAGCATATACATCATAACTATCTTGATCACTTAAGCGTACAGCTTGTTGTAATTTAGCGATAGTGGTTGGGTTGAACATATGTCTTTCCCCGTTACGTCTCCATCTATATTCTCCACCAATGTTTAATCCTAAACGGTTTGGAATTAATACATCTGGATAAGCGTAATTATATCTTTCGCTAATTTCTTTCTCAATTTCATACAATCCAATACCTTCAATTCTTGAAGCTGTGTAAGGGAAGTATTTTTCAACAAATTTAGAGTTGAAACCAACGATTTCAAAAATCTGAGAACCTCTATAAGAATGTAAAGTAGAGATTCCGATTTTGTTCATGATTTTTAGAATTCCTGAACCAATTGCTTTGTTGAAGTTGTCAACTGCTTTTTGTTCGCTGATACCAGTGATGAAACCTTCTTGTACTTGTACTCGAATAATTTCGTTTACCATATAAGGGTTGATAGCACTTGCTCCGTAACCAAATAAAGTAGCGAAATGATGTGGTTCACGTGGTTCTGCCGATTCGATAATGATATCAAAGTAAGAACGCTTACGCAAACGGTTCATTTGGTGGTGAACGTAAGAACAAGCTAATAAAGCAGGGATTGGAGCGAACTCTTTGTTTACACCTCTATCTGATAAGATAATAATGTTTGTTCCTCTTTCAACCGCTTTTGTAATTTGGATGATAATGTTATCCAAAGCATTTTCTAAACCATTTAATCCTTTTGATTTTGAGTAAAGAATTTCAATAGTTTCTGCCTTGAAATTATCTATTGATATGTTTCTGATTTTCTCTAAATCGTCATTAGAGATTACCGGATTTTGAATTCTTAATTTTCTACATTGTTTGCTAGAAATGTCAAAAATATTTCTGTCTTGACCTAAAGCCAAACTAATATCTGTTACAATTTCCTCACGGATACCATCCAAAGGTGGATTTGTTACCTGTGCAAATAATTGTTTGAAATAGTTAGGGATTAATTGAGGTCTGTCAGATAAAACAGCAAGAGGTGTATCGATACCCATTGAACCCAAAGCTTCTTTTCCAGCTTGAGCCATTGGAACAATCATTTCTTGTATGTCCTCTAATGTATAATTGAACAAACGCTCTCTTGTTTTTAAATCGATAGTTTCGATAGGACAAGCGATCGTAGTAGTAGGAACGTCTTTTAAGTTCAAACGGTATTGTTTCAGCCATTCTTGGTAAGGTCTTTCAGAAACAATTTTGCTTTTGATTTCCTCATCATTGATGATACGTCCTTCGTTCATGTCCACCAAGAACATTTTTCCAGGTTCTAATCTACCATGGCTTTCAACGTCAGCAGGGTCAACTTCTACAACACCAATTTCTGATGCCATGATTAATTTACCACTTTTTGTTACAGTATAACGAGAAGGTCTCAAACCATTACGGTCTAATAACGCTCCAACGTAGTCACCATCGGAGAACGGTACAGATGCTGGTCCGTCCCATGGTTCCATGATACAAGCATTGTATTCGTAGAAAGCTTTTCTTTCTTCCGACATGGTTTTGTGTTTCTCCCATGCTTCAGGAATCATCATCATCATTACTTCTGGTAATGATCTTCCTGTATGTGTTAATAATTCAACCACCATGTCCATAGAAGCAGAATCAGACTTTCCTGGTAAAATGATAGGGAATAATTTTTCTATTTGTGGTCCAAAGACATCACTTTTCATGATTTCTTCACGAACACGCATTCTACTTACGTTACCACGAAGGGTGTTAATCTCACCATTTTGACACATGTATCTAAAAGGTTGCGCCAATTCCCATGTAGGCATCGTATTGGTAGAGAAACGTTGATGTACTAATGCCAAACGAGTTACTAAATCAGTTTGTTGTAAGTCGGTATAATACGGGCCAATATCTTCAGGCATAATAATACCTTTATATATTAAGGTAGTAGTAGATAAACTTGGAACATAAAAATAAGAACTTTGCGAGATTTTAGAGCCAGCAATTGTGTGTTCAGTGATTTTACGGGCAGCATATAATTTTGCTTTGAAAGTAGCCTCATCAATATCCTCAGTTTTCCCAACGAATAATTGCTCAATAGAAGGTTCAGAAGCTAATGCAATTTCACCTAGTTGAGTAGAATCAACAGGAACTTCTCTCCATCCTAAAACAGCAAGTCCTTGTGCTTTGATTTCTTTTTCAAAGATGTCTTTACAAAAAACGTATTGATTTTTGATTTTAGGTAAAAACACCATACCAACTGCATATTCACGAGCAGCAGGTAATTTAAAATCACAAACTCTATTGAAATATTCGTGTGGTATGTCAATCAAAAGTCCGGCACCATCTCCTGTTTTCCCGTCAGCACTTACACCACCACGGTGCTCTAGTTTTACTAGAATTTCTAATGCGTCGTGTATAATTTGATTCGTTTTCTCACCTTTAAGGTTGCAAATAAAACCAGCTCCACAGTTTTCATGCTCGAATTCTGGCAAATAAAGGCCTTGTTCTTTAAGTTTCATGCTTGATAAATTTTTTTACAAAAATAAAGATTTCATTATACATTATGAATCGAAAACGTGGTGGAAGCTGTATTTTTGTAATAAAAGCATAAAATTCGATGATAATTGTAAATAATTCGGTTTTTGCTTCTTTGTTTTAGTAAATCGATAATTTTATTTGTTATTGAAAGCCAATTTTAACCAATTTGGACAAGTTTTTATGTTTTTTTTTGCGAATTTTCAAACGTAATAGTGTCGTGTTTTTGCCGATTCTGATTTTTTTCGATTTAAAAAATGAAATTCTTTTTATTTAACATTTGTTATCAAAATATTGATTTTTAAATATTAAAAATATTTCTCTCTTAGGATGTATTTTGCTACTTTTGTGCCACTTATTTATTCTGAAACAAATTCAGGAACAAGATAAAATCTATATTATGAACATACACGAATATCAAGGTAAAGAAATTTTAGCTAGCTACGGGGTTCGCATTCAACGCGGAATCGTTGCTAATAACGCAGACGAAGCTGTTGCTGCTGCAAAACAATTAACTGCTGAAACAGGAACGGGATGGCATGTTATCAAAGCCCAAGTTCACGCTGGTGGACGTGGTAAAGGTGGTGGAGTGAAATTAGCTAAAAACTTGGATCAAGTTGCTGAAATTGCTGGACAAATTATAGGAATGCAATTAGTAACTCCTCAAACTTCTGCTGAAGGTAAAAGAGTTCACAAAGTATTAGTAGCTGAGGATGTTTACTATCCTGGTGAAAGTGAAGTTTCTGAATTTTATGTATCCGTACTTTTGAATAGAGGAACAGGTCGTAATATGATTATGTATTCTACTGAAGGTGGAATGGATATCGAAGAAGTAGCTGAGCATACTCCTCATTTAATCTTTACAGAAGAAATAGATCCTTCTGTTGGATTACAAGGTTTTCAAGCAAGAAAAATTGCTTTTAACTTAGGCCTTTCTGGAAATGCATTGAAAGAAATGGTGAAGTTTATTGACGCTTTATACAAGGCATATATTGGTTCAGACGCATCTATGTTTGAAATCAATCCAGTTTTGAAAACTTCTGATGATAAAATTTTAGCGGTTGATGCTAAGGTTGATATTGATGATAACGCTTTATACAGACAAGTAAGCATTGCTGAAATGCGTGACATTCGTGAGGAGAATCCAATCGAAGTGGAAGCTAAAGAAGTAGGATTAAACTATGTTGATCTTGACGGAACTGTAGGATGTATGGTTAATGGTGCTGGTCTTGCAATGGCAACTATGGATTTAATTAAGTATGCTGGTTTTGAACCTGCAAACTTCTTAGACGTAGGTGGAACTGCTGATGCTAAACGTGTGGAAACTGCTTTCCGTATTATCTTAAAAGATCCAAACGTAAAAGCTATTTTGATTAATATTTTTGGAGGTATCGTTCGTTGTGACCGTGTGGCTCAAGGAGTTGTTGATGCTTATAAAAACATGGGTGATGCTATTAAAGTGCCTATTATTGTTCGTTTGCAAGGAACTAACGCTGATATCGCTAAGGAATTAATTGATAATTCTGGTATGCCAATCTTATCTGCAGTAGCTTTTCAAGAAGCAGCTGATCAAGTTCAAGCAGCACTTTCTTAATTGAAAATTAATTGCAACTAGTTTTGCTAGTTGAATTCAATATAAATCCTGGGTGAAAGCTCGGGATTTTTTTGTACTGCTACTAAATAGATTCGTGTTAGAATTTAAGGTTATCACAATGTTAATCTCAATCTGTCGTTTTGAATTCTTTTCTTGATGACTATTTGGTTGTTTTTATAGCGATTCTATAATATTGCAGATGAATAATTATTGACTAACTATTTTTAAATGGATAAAATTAGCAGCCTAATTATTTACCTTTTTTTTGTGTTTTATCATTGAGTTAAGCTATTTGAGTTCTTTATTTTTTTATGGGTAAGTGATGTAGTTTTGAGTTGTAAAAGAAAAGAAAAGAAAATAAAACTTAAAAGGAAAAATCATGAAAAAAATAAGCTTATCTATTGTGTGTCTTTTGTTGCTTTGTACTGCTTTGGTGTCAGCAAACGAATTGAAACCTAAAAAAACGAATTCTAAAGTTTTCCAAGAATTAACTACTTTTTTAACACCTCAATCCTCAGTGGGTGAATTAGAAAATGAAACTGTGGTAAAAGTAAAGATTAGAATTAATGCCAATAATGAAATTGTTGTGTTGCAAACAGATTCCTTCAATGAAGAATTAAATAATTATATAAATGAAAGTTTGAACTTCAAAAAACTTAAAACAGATGAATTGTTAATTGATACCATTTATGTTTTTGATGTAAATTTTCAATCGTAAATTAAACACTAAAATAAATTTAAAATCCTAAGCTATGTGGCTTAGGATTTTTTTATAAATTTTACTTTTCTTGCTAATTGGAAGCTTATCAATTGTTATAAGAATAAATTGTACCGGTGGGCATAAACTTATTTATTAGTGTAAGATAAAATCAATCCTGATTAGAAAATGGCTAAAGTATCGAAAATACAAATTTTGGTTTAAAAAACATAAATGCTGTAATTTTTCCAGAATCTTGAATTGGCTTGATAATTATTTTTGGGTCCAAATTATAGGTATTTGCTATGGACTTCCTTTAAATTTATCTGCTTTGAATTTAAGTTTATCAATGAGTTATACTTTTTTATTGAAACAAATGATTGATAGTATATAGAATCTAAATTGAGGCCTTTTAAGTAGTCTATATTGAAGGTGTTGTTAAATAGTTAATAATCAATATATCAGATGTAGAAAAAAATGTATAACTTTAAAAATCTAGCTTTATAAAGCACTTTAATTTTCTAATATTAGAAAGTATGACATTTGAGATAGCCATCGTAATCGGAATTTTATTCACTGCATTTCTTTTGTTTGTAAGTGAAAAATTTACGGTAGATAAAACAGCCTTTTTTATATTAACTAGTTTGCTTATTTGCGGAATTGTAACTCCTGAAGAAGCTGTTTCGGGATTTTCAGATAATGCTGTGTTGACCATATTGTGCTTAATGATAATTGCTATTGGTTTAGAAAAAAATGGGGTTGTCGCTATGATGGTGCATAAAATCATACCCATTATTAAATTACCAATATGGGTTTTTCTACCAATATTAATGATAGTTGTAGGTTTTCTATCTTCCTTTGTGGCAACAACTGCAGTGGTTATCGTTTTTATCAAATTGTTTAACGAACTGGATAAATTAGGGAAAATTGATCGCTCAAAAGTATTGTTGCCGATTTCATTTGCTGGAATTTTAGGAGGTAGTTGTACCTTGATGGGGACCAGTACCAATCTGATTGTTTCTGATATTTCCAGAGTAAGTGGTGTTGGGCGATTTAGTTTCTTTGAGTTCTCAAGCGCTGGTATTTTGTTTTTGTTGCTCTCAATTCCAATTATTTTTGTTCTTGCCAAGAAATTTTTACCCACATCGCCCGAGTTAGATACCATTGAACTTCACAATAAATTTGGCTACATTACTACCGTAAAAATTAGAGAAGGTTCTAAATTGATAGGTAAAAAGACATCTGAAACCGAAATTTGGGATGAAAATGACATTCATCTTATTAAAATACAAAGAGGAAAACACTATTTAAAAGGAGATTTAAAATCAGAAGTGTTGCAAGAGAATGACATACTTTGGTTGGATTTAACCATAGAAGACTTGACCGCGCGTACGGAAAGTTTAGGATTGAATATATTGGGTGTTGATCAAGATTTAATAGAAGAGCACTTTACAAATGAATTCCATGAGGTGATTATCTTGCCTAATTCACGTTTTATCAATATGTCTATCGAAGAATTTAATGATACTTTACCTGAAAATGTATATGTAAAAGGGGTGAGTAGTAGTTTTAAAGATCGGAATACTAGGAATTATTTCAAGAAATTTTTCTCAAAAAAGTTCATTATCCCTGGCAATCGTGTGTTACTAACGGGAAGTTTGACAGAAATTCAAAAGATTGCCAATAATAATAATTTGCTTTTTGCCAATACCGTTATTACCAATCCGTATATCCCAACGTATAAAAAAGTAATTTCATTTCTGGCTATCTTATTAGTAATTGCATTGTCAGCATCAAATACTTTTTCGATACTTAAAAGTTGTTTAATAGGGGTGGCTTTGTGCTTATTTACAGGCTGTATTCAGCTGAAAGATGCTTATACCGATATCAATTGGCAAGTGATTTTTTTATTGGCTGGTATGATACCACTTGGTGTCGCAATGAGAAACACAGGTACAGATGAGTACATGGCAGAACAATTGTACGGTGTTTTGAAGGTGGTTCCTGCCTCAGTAACCATCTCTATTATATTTGCTTTTACCATGCTGATGAGTGGTTTTATTTCTAATAATGCCACCGCAATTATAGTGGCGCCTATTGTAATAGCGATTGCAGCCAAATTAGAACTTAATCCTAAGCCTTTGTTGTATGCAGTGATGTTTGGGGCTAACTTTAGTTTTTACACCCCAATGGGTTACCAAACCAATGCCATTATTTATGGTTTGGGAATTTACAAATTCAAACATTTCCTAATTATTGGAGGAGTCCTTTCCATAGTATTACTGATTTTGGCTTCCTTTTTATTGCCAATGCTCTATTTGTAGTTTTGTGTTGATTTAGTTTTTTGTTTGTTTAGCCAGCATTATTTTGGGGTATTTATTAAATACTATAGCATTAAAAATAATTTTAAAATGATTTTTGTTGTTTGACCAATTTCCCGTTAAGTACTTTGATTGGTTGTCATTATCGTCGATAAAAATTCCATCTTCATTATAGTTCTCGCTGAATTTCAAACTAAAATTCCCAGTGTTTTGGTTGTTTGTAAATTCGTTTAGGGAAATAGCGTTTGTGGAATATGTCCCCCTGAGCTTTATTTTAATTTTAATTTTTTTCTTGTCATAGTAATAATATCCGCTTACCGAATTGTCTTTATTGGAAAGTGTTAAAGCCATACTAATAGGATACAATTTGTTTATTTTTCCAAAAAGGAAAATGTTGTTTTCAGCATTATTTCTTTCTTTTTGATTGATTATAAATTTATCTATTGCTTTTTTAGAAGTATAATTGGCATTAAATAAAATTTTATAACCCCATTCACTTAAAAATTTTTTCATAACCTCCTTAGAAAAGGATTTGGTCAAATAAGGCGTGCAGGCTTTCGCAACATGAGGATAACAATCATTTGTTAGTGAAATTGTTAATTGGTTGTTTGTTACTTCATATTTCTCAATATCGTAATAAGAGCAATAAGGTTCAGAGCCTTCACAATCTTTGATGGCGGTAACAAATTCTTTCTTGGCTTCCGTTAACCAATGTTTCTCCATAAAATCCAAATATCCGTTCAGCGTAAAAAAAGCCTGAAACGGAATATTTTCGTTATTTTCAACAGCTCCATTTTTTAAATTAAAAATCAGCTCTCTTTCAAATGGACTTGGATAAGGCCCCAAGTATTCTCCTTCTGTTTTGAGGTATAAATGAGTGGGGCTTAATTGGTATTTGAATTTGCAATCAGAATATCTAAAATCTTCTTCTTTCTTTAATTGAAATCCTTCAATCATGAATTCCTCTAAAATGAATTGATTAATCTTGTTAGCAACAGCAGTATATTCTTTTTTTAAAGGAATCACTTTTGGAATTTCATTGTTTTCTTCCTCAAATAAAGTGGATTTGATATTGACTTTTTGAACAGCTATTTTGTCTTGAGCATGCAGTAATAAGGAAACCAATGTCAATACTAATAAAATGGATTTTTTCATGTATGATTGAGGAATGTTGAGATTGAATTTGTGGATATTTTTGAAAACTAGCAGTTGCTAAGGTATTTAATTCTAATTTGAATAGCGGAAAGTTGTACTTTCAATGTTGTTCTTATGAATCGATTTTCTATGCGGGTACTAGCTGTAGGTTTACTTTAGCATCATTTTTTATATCTCTTTAACAAGTTTATCAACTATCTCTTTTGCCATTGAGTTGGTATTTTGCTTAAACTGGTCAATATACAACCAAGTAAACTTCTTTGTCGACTTCCATACATTTTTAATTGTTTGGTCTTTATTGCTTGCAGTTAGTTTTCCTTCTTTTATTGTCGAACCATTTTGTGTCATTTTGTAACTTACTACTAAGTCTTGTTCTTGAGGAAAAATTGCCTCTAAATCACTAACTGTATATGCAACAATTAGAATAATGGAATTCCCTTTGTGTGTATAAACGAAACTGTTTGGAATTTTTTCTACTTTCATTTCAAGTTTTCTTCCTTGTAGTTTTTCTGAAATTTTCAAGGAGTCTACATATTGCATAAAATTTATTTGAAATAATTGCCCGACTGTAACAGGATTAATTTCGCATTTTATTGTATTGTTCCACTGCCAATAAAGTATAGCAGGAATAAATTGCGATTTTACTTTAGTCGAAGTAATTATGCTGGTTTTACTTTCAAGTCCAGTTAAGTCAAATGTAAAACTGTTATTTGCTGAGTTTGTTTTTACTTCTTGAAACTTAGGTTCAGAAAAACTTGTAAATTTATTTGTCCCAATACAACTTGTCAAAAGGGTGATTGTCAAAATAGTTAATAAATTTATTTTCATTTTTTTATGAGTATTTATCTTTTGGTTGTTTTTAAAATTGGTGAGACTTGTATATAGTTCTGACAAACGGCGGATATTATTTCATTAAGCTAATGTAAGAAAAAATCATTATAAATTTGTATATAAAAAAAGCGTTTAATCTCAATTTATATCGAGATTAAACGCCTTGTAAATTTTGAATAAAAGTAAATCTTATCGAATCGCTTTCACAAATTCTGATATTTTAGAAGTTCCTTCCTCAGTCAAATGTTTGATGAAAGCACTACCAATAATCGCTCCTTTGGCATATTCAGTCGCTTGGTTGAAGGTTTCTGCATTGTTGATTCCAAAACCGATGATTTGTTGGTTTTTTAAGTTCATGTTGGCAATGCGTTTGAAGTAGTCTTCTTGTGTGCTGCCAAAACCAGATTGAGAACCAGTCACACTAGCTGAACTTACCATATAAATAAATCCGTTAGAAACGCTGTCGATAAAACGAATGCGCTCGTCAGAGGTTTGTGGCGTGATAAGGAAAACATTGATTAATCCGTGTTTTTCAAAAATGGCTTGGTATTCATCTGCATAAACGTCTACGGGTAAATCAGGAATGATTAATCCATCAATGCCTACTTCAGCACATTTGGCACAAAAAGCTTCTACACCATACTGCATCATAGGGTTGAAATAGCCCATGATGATCAACGGAATCGATACCGTTTTGCGAATGTCCTTCAGTTGGCTGAATAAAATTTCAGTAGTCATGCCGTTGTGTAAAGCTGCTGTGGAACTTTCTTGAATCGTAGGTCCATCAGCTAAAGGATCGCTAAAAGGCAAGCCTATTTCGATTAAATCCACGCCGTTTTTTTCTAAATCTTGAATGATTTGGACTGTGTCGTTTAGATTAGGATATCCAGCTGAAAAGTAGATGGAGAGTATTTTTTGATCTTCTTGTAATTTTTGTTCGATTCTATTCATTGTAACCGTTCTATTTTTATCAGAGGGAACTCTGGCTTTTTGAGGTAATTGCTTTTTTAATTGGTAACGATGTAGGCCCAAGCTTTTACGTTTGATTCTACAGTTACTTCAGCACGTTTGTAATGCAAACCTTCATAGGTGTCAGCAAGTTGTATTTCTTCATCGGTAACTTCGTAAAGCCATCCTGTGATGATGTCTTTTGGATTTTCTGTAGCCGTGATGATAGGGTAGGTTTCCATCCCGAACTCTTCTTCGATTTCAATTTGGGTAATGGTATAGCCAATCAACCTTTCTGGAGTTCCTTTCAAAAGGCGACCGAAAATGTTTTGTTGGATATCAGTGTCTTTTAATGTTCCGTATGCGAATAAATTTGCCATGTTCTCTTTTTTTAATGTAATGCCTAATGTTGTTGTGTGTGCGTTAAAGATGGTCCCGAATTGTCAGGGTCAACCCGATTTTTTTTGCGGGAACGACCTGAAATAAATTCAAGATAAACCCTAACTATAATTTAAAATAATCGATATAAGTTTCTAAATCTTTGTCTCCACGACCTGAAAGGCAAATGACTACAATATCTTCGGGTTTGAATTTTTTCTCTTTTAAAACTGCCAAGGCATGGGAAGACTCAATTGCAGGAATGATTCCTTCTAATTGTGCCAACTCAAAACCTGCTTTCATAGCTTCATCATCAGTCATTGAGTAGAATTCGCCACGTCCTGAGGTCGCCAGATGCGCGTGCATAGGTCCTACTCCTGGATAGTCCAATCCTGCCGAAATAGAATAAGGTTCTGTAATTTGTCCGTCGAGGGATTGCATCAACAAGGTTTTACAGCCGTGGATAACCCCCATTTTACCTAGTTTGCTAGTAGCGGCACTGTGTCCAGAATTGACTCCTTTTCCTGCTGCTTCAACGGCTATGATACCTACTTCTGGTTCATGTAAAAAATGATAAAAAGTACCTGCCGCATTACTACCTCCACCGATACAAGCTACAACATAGTCTGGGTTTTCACGTCCTTCTTTTTCGTTTAATTGCCATTTGATTTCCTCAGAAATGATGCTTTGAAAACGGGTCACCATATCAGGATAAGGGTGTGGGCCAATGGCTGAGCCAATAATGTAATGGGTGTCAACAGGGTTGTTGATCCAATCGCGAATGGCCTCATTAGTTGCGTCTTTCAAAGTACGAGAACCTGATTTGGCTGGACGTACTTCGGCACCTAACATTTTCATACGAGCTACATTGGGGGCTTGACGTTTGATGTCAATTTCTCCCATATAAACAATGCATTCTAAGCCCATCAAGGCACAAACTGTAGCAGTCGCCACTCCGTGTTGTCCTGCACCTGTTTCAGCAATGATGCGATTTTTTCCTAGTTTTTTAGCAACTAGAATCTGCCCGATGGTATTGTTGATTTTGTGCGCACCTGTATGATTCAAATCTTCTCTCTTGAGATAAATCTTGGTGTTGAATTTTTCTGATAAACGTTTTGCGTAGTACAACGGACTAGGACGTCCCACGTAATCCTTTAACAACTGATCAAACTCGGCTTTAAAATCAGGTTCTGCTGTAATTTTAAGGTAGTTTTGACGTAATTCTTCAACATTTGGATAGAGCATTTCGGGGATGTAAGCACCGCCAAATTCGCCATAATACCCTTTTTCGTCTACATTATATGATCCCATATTTTATTTTTTTATGAAAACGTACTTCGGTCCGTCTTTACTTTATTGTTGAGAGACATTGTAATGTCTCTATGTTTTTTAATCCTGGTTCTATTTCAAATTTGCTATTTACGTCAATGGCGTGAATAGGTAAATTGGTTTTTAATATTTCATTTACAGCCTCCATTTCATCTAAACCGATTCCGCCACTAAGGAAAAAAGGTTTACTAGAAGGATAGTTTTCGAGTACTTTCCAGTCAAATGTGGTTCCGTTTCCGCCAGGAAGCTTCCCTTTAGTGTCAAAAAGGAAGTAGTCACATACTGATTCATAGGGTTTTAGTACCTCAAAATTAAAGTCGTCTAATATAGAAAAAACTTTAATTATTTCTGTCCTTTTCTGTAATTTGCTTTTTAGTTCGGTACAAAATTCCACAGATTCTTTGCCGTGTAATTGTACGGCTTGTAAATTGTTAAGGCTTACTTTTTGTAAAATTTCTTCAATGGTTTCATTGACAAAAACCCCAGTTTTCTTGATGCTTTCCGGTAATGAAGGTATTACTCCATCAAAATATCGTGCTGATTTTTCCCAAAATATAAATCCCATATAATCGGGTAGGAGCGATCCTACTTCGATTATATTGTCGGGGTATTTCATTCCGCAAATTTTGATTTTCATTTTGTTGTTGTTTTTGTTTTGCAAAGTTTAATCGTATAGCCTTTAAGCTTTACCTTCTAACTGCTGAATAAATTCTGTTGCCGCTTTTCCCGCATTATCTGTTTTCATGAAGTTTTCACCAATTAAGAAACCTTTGTATCCATAGGGTTTTAATTCAGTTATGGCTTCAATACTACTGATGCCACTTTCAGAAACTTTTACAAATTCATTTGGAATTTTATCGGCCAAATGCTTGCTGAAATCCAAACTTACTTCAAAGGTTTTTAGGTTTCTATTGTTCACTCCAATCATATCTAATGTAGGCATGATTGATTTTTCTAATTCTTCTAGATTATGAACTTCCAATAAAACCTCTAGTCCAAGACTATGTGCGAATTCAGACAATGATTTGATTTCCTCGCGAGTTAAAACCGCTGCGATTAGTAAAATCAAGTCGGCTCCGTGAGCTTTGGCTTCCAAGATTTGGTATTCATCTACAATGAATTCTTTTCGCAATAGCGGGATATTTACAGATGCTCTTGCCAACAATAAATCGTCTAATGAACCGCCAAAATATTTTCCATCAGTCAATACAGAGATTCCGCAAGCGCCTGCGTCTTCATATCCTTTTACGACTTCTTCAACCGTAAATCCGTGGTTGATAACGGATTTAGATGGCGAACGTCGTTTGTGTTCGGCGATGATTCCTGAATGGCTATTTTTTAAATTTTGGCTTAACGAAATTGTTTCTTTCGAAAAAAATACTGAAGCTTCCAATTGTGAAACAGGAATGATTGATTTCTTTAGAATAACTTCTTGTTTTTTGTCAACTATGATTCTATCTAGGATGTTCATTATGTATTATGTTTAAAGTTTAAAGTTTTAGTGTTTAAAGTTCTATTCTATTCGTCTTATGATTCAACTTTAAATACTACATCTTAAACTATTTATCGACTCAATTCTTGCAATTTAAGCAACGCATTTAATCCTTTTCCAGAAAGCAAACTTTCTTTAGCTTTTTCAAAACCTTCTAATGGATTGCAATTTGTCACCGTAGCAATTGCCATGGCTGCATTGGCACAAACTACATTGTTTTGGGCTTCAGTTCCTTTTCCAGAAATGATATTTACAAACATTTGCGCTGATTCTTCAATAGTGTTTCCACCCTCAATTTCACTTTGTTGTATTAATCGAACACCAAAATCTTCTGGATTCAACATTCTTTCTGTGCTTTTGGTGATGATTTTAGCAGGTCCCGTTAATGATATTTCGTCATAACCGTCCAGTGCGTGAACAATGGTGAAATTACTGTCGGTATTTTGGTATAGATAACCATACATTCTAGCCAATTCCAAATTGAAAACCCCTAATAATTGATTTTTAGGAAATGATGGATTAATCATTGGTCCGAGAATGTTAAAAATGGTTCGTACACCCAGTTCTCTTCTAATAGGTCCCACGTTTTTCATTGCAGGATGAAATAAGGGTGCGTGTAGAATGCAAATTCCAGCCTCATCCACACATTTTTTTAGAAAATCGGCATCATTGCTGAATTTAACTCCTAAACTCTCCATTACATTACTAGAACCAGTAATAGAAGAAACCCCATAATTACCGTGTTTAGTTACTTTTATTCCTGCTCCGGCAGTTATGAAGGAAGCTAAAGTTGAGATGTTAAAAGTGTCTTTGCCATCTCCTCCAGTACCAACTAAATCAATTGTGTTGTAATCAGATAAATCAATGCGAACGCATAATTCTAAAAGGGCTTCTCTAAATCCAGCCAATTCATCAATACTAATGCTTCGCATCATGTATACGGTTAAAAAAGAGGCAATTTGACTTGGATTATAACTTCCGTTAGAAATATTAACCAAAACGTTTTTAGCTTCTTCCTTAGAAAGCATTTCGTTATTGATTAATCTATTGAGAATGTTTTTCATTTTTTTTAAAGTTGCTAAGAATCTATGTACTTAAGGTTCTAAGTTTTTATTAACTGAATACTGCTTACTAGCTGTTAACCCAGTTTTCAAGCATTTTTTTTCCGTTTGGTGTTAAAACACTTTCAGGATGAAATTGTACGCCACGAACATCAAATGTTTTATGACGCAATGACATAACTTGTCCATTTTCGTCAAAAGAAGTAGCTTCGAGAGCATCAGGTAAAGTAGCGTCAACTACCCATGAGTGGTAGCGTCCTACTTCAAATTCCTTTCCTAAACCTTGAAATAAAACTTCATCGTCAACTACTGTTTTTACGTTAGTGGCTACACCATGATACACATTGTCAAGATTAGAAAGTGTTCCGCCGTATACTTCACCAATAGCTTGTTGGCCAAGACATACTCCAAAGATACTTTTTGTTGCGCCGTATTTAGCAATGACAGGTTTTAATAAACCTGCTTCGTCTGGGATTCCAGGTCCTGGAGAAAGTAAGATTTTGTCGAAATGTGCTATTTCGTCTATGTCAAATTCGTCATTTCGATATACCGTAACCTCGCAATTCAAATCTTCCAGATAATGCACTAAATTATAAGTGAAACTATCGTAATTATCTATAACTAGTATTTTTTTCATTTTCATTAAAATTGTAAGTTAGGAGTGAATGGTTATTAATTTTTAGTGCTTAACATTCACTACTTAACTTATTATCGTTTCTATATTGTTTCTGCTAAATCCAAAGCCGTATTTAAAGCTCTCAATTTGTTGTATACTTCTTGCATTTCACTTTCTTCATTAGAACTCGCTACAATTCCAGCTCCAGCCTGTGAATGTAGTTGATGATTTTTACTCAAGAAAGTTCGAATCATAATGGCATGATTGAAATTACCTTCAAAATCCATAAAACCAATGGCACCTCCATAAAAATTGCGATTAGTTTTTTCGTAATCTTCAATCAATTGCATGGCTCTGTGTTTAGGAGCGCCGCTCAAAGTTCCCGCAGGGAAAGTATCGGCAACCACTTGTAAAGTTGTAGCATTGTCATGCAAATGTCCTGTAACTTTAGATACTAAGTGAATGACGTGTGAAAAGAACTGTACTTCTCTGTAACGTTCAACATTTACGTTATGACCGTGACGACTCAAGTCATTTCGAGCTAAGTCAACTAACATGACATGTTCACTATTTTCTTTTTTATCTTCGGATAGTTGTTTCGCTAAAATAGCGTCTTTTTCGTCATCACCTGTACGTTTGAACGTTCCTGCAATAGGATGAATTTCGGCTTTACGGTCTTTGACAATAATTTGTGCTTCAGGAGAAGAGCCAAATATTTTGAAATCGCCATAGTCAAAAAAGAAGAGGTAAGGAGAAGGGTTTATGCTTCGTAACGCTCTATAAACATTAAATTCGTCTCCTTTGAATCCTTGGGTGAATCGTCTCGATAATACTAATTGAAAAACGTCACCTCTGTAACAATGTTTTTTGGCTAAGGCAACATTTTGTTTGAATTCCTCATCTGTTAGGTTTGAAAATCCTTCACCTTCTCTAGTAAAACTATAAGTTGACAAGTTTCGAGATTGCAATAATTGCTCTAACTCAGAGATGTTATTACGACCATCTAAACTGTGACAAAAAATATAGGCTTGGTTTTTAAAATGGTTTATTGCAATAATATTTTGGTAAACTGCGTAATAAACATCAGGAATGGTGTTGCTATTTTCTTTTTTGGCAATTGTTACTTTTTCAAAATAACGAACGGCATCATAGGAAATGTATCCAAATAATCCATTATTGATGAATTTGAAATCATTTTTCTCCGATTGAAATTGCCCTGAGAACTCTTGAATAATCTGTGGAATATCTGTTTTTGCATCAATAGTAATAGTTTCAGTCGTTCCGTCAGGAAAATTTTTATAAATGGTTTCGTTTTCGATTTTGAAAGAAGCAATAGGATTGCAACAGATATAGGAAAAACTATTGTCACTTCCATGATAGTCACTACTTTCAAGCAATAAACTATTAGGGAATTTATCTCTAATTTTCAGATACACACTCACAGGAGTAATGGTGTCTGCCAATATTTGTTTATAGTGGGTTTTGAGTATAAATGGTTTCAATTTATTTTGATTTTAAAATTAGTTGACTCTGATTTTTTTAATTGAAAAAAGGCTTGTCGTGTTGACAAGCCTTTTTTATATATTTTTATAGAAATAATACCATAGGAGCTTAGTTCACGACTATTGACGTAAATTGTTCCACCACCAAGTATTTTTATTTGTAAATTTCATAGGGCAAATATATAAATGTAATTTGATTTTTCAAATTTTAAATACTAAAATATGATTAATTTTGTTAGATTTTGGTTAAAACACCAAGTAAACATTAAGGTCAAATTGATCGTAGATAGTCTTATCGCCTAAGTCGTCAAAAAAGCTTCCTGATCCATATCTAATGTCATATTTTGTTCGGTCAACACTTAGATTTGCCATAGCCGTGTTTCCTTTTACAATTAAATCAAAAATAATTGGATGTGATTTTCCTTTGATAGTTAAGGTGCCTATGATTGTGTAGACATTATTGCCTTTGCTTGTAACTGTTTTGAATGTTAAAAGAGAAGTGTCAAAATTATAGATACCAAAAAAATCGTCTGATTTTAAATGTCCTTCAAGTTTGGCTTTTGAACTCCCTGTTTGGTCTGTGTTGTCCAGTGTAGTCATGTCAGCGATAAATCGGCCACCAACAACTTTATTATTGTTGAACATTAAGACGCCTTCTTTAAATTTAATTGTTCCTTCGTGCTGTCCAGTTATTTTTTTCCCAGTCCATTTAATGATACTTTTGGAAACATCTATTTTTTTGTCTTGCGCTTCTAATTTTGTGAAACTGAAGATAACAAGGAGTGCGAGTAGTAGTAGTTTTAGATTTTTCATTGTATAGATGGTTTTAGTTAATAAAATTATATGTT
Organism: Flavobacterium faecale; assembly: GCF_048320115.1. GTDB lineage: Bacteria > Bacteroidota > Bacteroidia > Flavobacteriales > Flavobacteriaceae > Flavobacterium > Flavobacterium faecale_A. The sequence continues at coordinate 3,494,124 of NZ_CP182943.1, read as the reverse complement.
GTATGTTTAATTATCGAATATGTAATAATGTTCTTTCTCAAAGTTACAATAAAATCATAATATTTAAACTAATTATCAGTAAACAATTGGTTGTCATTAGTTAATATTAACAGTTATTTTGAGTTTTAGATAAAAAAAACACCTCTAAACGCTATTGCTTAGAGGTGCTTTAGTAATTCTGTAACTACTTTTTAGAATTGTAAATTCACAGCCAATTCAAATTCATCTGAAATCGCTTTGTCTCCTAGGTTGTCAAAAAAGCTTCCTGAACCGTACTTGATGTCGTATTTGGTTCTATTTACATTAAATGTTGTGCTTGCCGTATTACCTTTTACCGCTAGGTTAAAAGTGATTGGATTTGCTTTACCTTTGATAATTAAATCTCCAGTTACCGTATAAACATCTTTTGATTTTGGGGCAATCTTTTTAAATACTAAAGTAGAAGTTGGATATTTTTCAGTTCCAAAAAAGTCATCTGATTTTAAATGTCCGTCTAATTTTTGTTGGTATTCACCTGATAGATCTGTTGCGGTCATCGAATTCATGTCTACAGTGAAATTTCCACCTACTAATTTAGAATTTTTAAAAATTAACTGGCCTTCTTTGAAATTTACAGTTCCGTTATGTTTTCCGGTTACTTTTTTACCTACCCAGTTGATGTTGCTTTTAGCAGCGTCAATTTTCTTAGTTTGTGCATTGATGTTTGCTGTAGTAAATACTAATACTAAGGCTAGTGCAATTGTTTTTAATTTTTTCATTGTTTTAAAGTGTGTGATTAATAATTATAAAGTGATAAATAGTTCTTCTTTTGATTTTCTAACTTTTTTATAATGTTGAGTATCATCCTCATGGTGTCTGTATCCAATTGTTGCGATAAGGGTAGCATTTAGTCCTAATTCATCGAGTCCTAGGATCTCGTTTACCTGTTCAGGGATGAAGCCTTCCATAGGTGTAACATCGATTTGTTTTTCGGCTGCAGCATTCAGGAGGTTTCCCATTGCTAGATAAGTCTGTTTTGATGTCCAGATGTTTTTGGTCTCAGAGCTTAAAGGGAGAATTTTTGACTTCATAAAATCAGCAAATCCAGATAGATTTTCATGCGGAATATTACGGGTTTTACTGATGTTTTGAAAATACTGATCTATAGTTGTTTCGTTGACATCTGTTATATTGGCAAAAATAACAAGATGTGAAGCTTCAACAATTTGTGATTGTCCCCAAGCTGCGGGTTGAATTTTAGCTCTTAGCTCAGGGTTTTCAACGATCAAAACTTTGTAAGGTTGTAGGCCGTAAGAAGAAGAGCTTAGTCGTATAGCTTCTTTCAAAAAGTCTAAATCTTCTGCGGAAATTTTTTTGCTTGCATCAAATTTTTTGGTAGCGTATCTCCAATTTTGTTTTTCTATAAATGTGTTCATTGTTTTTAATATTAATTGTTTCTGTATTTTTCTAGCAATTCGTTTAATTGATTCAGTTCGGTTGAACTAAGTCTTTTTGAAAATGAAATTTCATGTTCCTTAATTTTAGGGTCCAGTTCGGTTAGTGTGTTTAGCCCTTTTTGAGTAATTAAGACTTCAATTTTTCTTCTATTATCAGGACAAACTTTTCGGGTGACTAATTCTTTTAGTAGTAGTTTGTCTACTAAGCGAGTGGTGTTACTCGTTTTGGCTATCATACGTTCTTGTATAAGACACATATTAGCTGGATTTCCTTTTTGACCTCTCAATATTCGTAATACGTTGTATTGTTCACTTGATAAATCATAAGGTTTTAGTATTTCGCTGAATTGTTCTGAAATTACTTTTTCAGTGTACACTATATTTAAAATAACTTTCGTTGCATCATCCAGCGATGTATTAGTTTTGGTTATTTCTTCTATTTTCATAATTCAACTTTTTTGATATTTGTTGGTACAAATGTAGTTGTTATTTTATTTGTATATACAAATTTTATGTTTTTTTAACATTTATTTTTATAACAGAAATAAAATCTGAGTATTATGTTTTTTTTTATTAATTTAAAAGATTGCTTTTTGCTAAAAAAGTATTACATTTATTTAATGTTAATATAAGGGATTGATTACAATGTAACATAGTGGAAATGGAAAGAGATACACCTACGTACGAACAATTGCAGTTGAAAATAGCTGAATTAGAAAAAGTGATTGATGATTTACAAAACCATAGTGCTGGAGTAAACTTAAAAACTTCCATTAATAAAGATAATGAACTTCAGGGGAAGCTGTTGTTTGATTCTTTTTATGAAAGAATAACAGAAGCTTTTATAGCCTTAGATGCCAATTGGTGTTACACTTATATGAACCAAACAGCGGCTACCTATTTAAATTGTAATCCAAAGGAGGTGATTGGTCAAAGTATATGGGAGCTTTATCCAAACGGAAAAGAACTACCCTTTTATGAGGCATATCATTTGGCCTTTGAAAATCAAGAATACACTTATTTAGAACAATATTATCCTTCCTTTGATTTGTGGTTTGAAAATCATATTTATCCTTCGCCTAATGGAATTTCAGTTTTATTTAGAGACATTACAGAACAGCGCAAGAATAAAGATTTATTAAAATTAAATGAGAAGCGGTTTAGAGCTTTAGTTGAAAATAATGAAGAGATTATTTCAGTGGTTGATGAAAATATGAAAGTTATTTTTAGAGCGGCTTCTTCAGAAAAAATCACAGGCATGTCTTTTGATAAGGAGAAAGAATCATCAGCCTTAGTCCATTTACATCCTGATTTTATTGAATATACACAACAAAAAGTTAAAGAATCACTAGCGAATCCTAATCTTAATATTCCTGTTTTATTTCAAGTAAAACATCAAGAAGGACATTATATTTGGTTAGAAGGAACGATAAACAATAAGTTAAATGATGGTGTCATTAATGGTATTGTCGTAAATCTTAGGGACGTTACTGAGAGAGAAAGAATTACCAATGCTCTAAGAGAGGAAAGAGATAAGTTTCTAAAAATAGCATCTACTGCTCCTGGACTAATTTATTCCATGCGCCAAGACAATGAAGGAGGAATTAGTTTTCCTTATATAAGTGATGCTATGGGAGCAATTTTTGGATTGACATCTATGGAGGTAGAAATGGATGCGATGAGTATATTTAAATTAGTTCATCCTGATGATATTGACAGTTTGATGCAAAGTATCATTAAGACTAAAACAGATTTGGTTCCTCTAAATTGCGAATATAGATACAACCATCCTGACAAAGGCTGTATTTGGCATGAAGTACATTCATTACCTGTTGTGGAACCTGATGGAGCTGTTGTTTGTCACGGAATCATTACTGATATTTCTGAAAAAATAATGGACAAACAAAAACTATTAAAATCTAATAGACTTTATTTCTTTATCAGCCAAATCAACCAAATGATTGTTCAGACCAAAGATGAAGAAACCTTGTTCAGAAAAGCTTGTGATATAGCGGTGGACTTAGGTGGATTTAAAATGGCTTGCATTGGTTTATTAGATGAAAATACTAATAAATTAGTTCCAGTTATGTCGGCAGGGGCCGATGATGGTTATAGAGAACTTCTAAAGAATGTAAGTACTAGTAAGGATAAATACAGTAATGGACCCGCAGGAATCTGTTTAAGGGAAGGTCACACTGTAGTTTGTAATGATATTGCCAATGATCCTCTGATGGATAACTGGAAAGAAGAAGCTTTAGCAAGAGATTTTAGGGCATTGATGACTTTGCCTATTAAAAAATTTGGTCAAGTGGTGGGCTTATTTATTTTTTATTCGGATGAAGTTGGTTTCTTTGATAAAGCAGAAGAGGCTTTACTGGAAGAAGCAACGGGGGATGTTGCATTTGCCTTAGAGTTATTTGAAAAAGAAGCTTTGCGTAAAAAAGCTGAAAACGAGTTGATTGAAAGTGAACAAAGATACCATTCACTAGCAGAAGTATCACCAGTTGGGATATTTAGGACTGATTTAGAAGGAAATGTTTCTTATGTAAGTCCTAATATGAAATTGATGTCAGGTTTAACGTTTGAGGATTATAAAAATTGTGACTGGATCAAAGCAGTACATCTTGATGATAGAAAGTATGTGCTTGATTTATGGCATGATTTGGTTAATAATAGAGTCGAGAAGTCGGCAGAATTTCGTTTTGAACATCCAGATGGCAAAATTTTATGGTTGTTGGGGAATGCTATCCCTGAAAAAGATTCTTTAAGTCAAGTTGTTGGTTTTATTGGTACATTGACTGATATTACCGTTATGAAATTAGCAGAAGAAGAAATAATCAAGGCTAATGAAAGGTTTGAAATGATCTCTTCGGCCACAAATGATGTAATCTTTGAGTTAGATTTTGTAAATGAGAAAAGTTGGTATAATAAAGTACATAATGAAATTATAGGTTCTTTTGATGGGAACTTGACTAATGAAGAAAATAAAAAATTATGGATAAGCAAATTACATCCAGAGGATAAAGAAAGGGTGCTTAGTGGACTTAATACGGCGTTTCAACGAGGTGATTACACGCGGTCAGACGAATTCAGATTCTTAAAAAAGGATGGTGAGTATGGCAATTTTTTAGAACGAATTGTTATTATTCGGGATAAAGATGGAAATGTCGAAAAATTAGTTGGTTCTATGATGGATATTTCGGAACTCAAAAAAACCGAGCAAGAATTTAGGACCGTAAATAAAAGGTTGGAAGCTGTCTTTGATGCACTTCCCGATTTATTATTTGAAATAGGAGGAGATGGCATCATAAAAAATTACCATTCTGGTCGCAGTGAACTATTGACCGTTCCTGCTGAACAATTTATTGGAAAACCTTATAGTGAAATATTACCACCAGAAGCTGCAAATGTATGTGAAAAAGCAATAAATGAAGCCTATATTAACGGGTATTCTATTGGAAAGCAGTATTGGTTGCATTTGCCTAATGGAAAACATTGTTTTGAACTCTCCATTTCAAGATTAGAGAATAAAGATTTTGCTGAAACGCTATTTATTTGTCTTTCCCGTGATGTGACGCAGACCAAGAAAATAGAACAATCATTGGTAAAGAGCAAAAGAAGATACAGGGGGTTACTTGGAAATTTAGATGCTGCAATCATCGTTTTCAGTCCTGATAAATCTATTATTATGAGTAATAATAAAGCGTCAGAACTGTTTAGTATCAATGCAGAGAATAAAGAAGCTTTGCAAGAATTGGTTGAAAAGTTGATATTTTTAGATGAACATCAAAATGCCTTATCAATTGATAATTATCCGGTCAATAAAATTATAAGAACTAATAAGTCAATAAAAAACTTAACTACAGCTATAAAAAATCCTAAAAACAAGAAAGTTGTTTGGGTCTTAGTGAATGGTTTTCCGCTTTGGAATGAAAATGGAGAAATAGATGAAATTGTTATTAGCTTTATTGATATTACTGAGCAAAAGCTCATGGAAAATGAATTAAAAAAAGCAAAGGAACAAGCAGAAGCTGCTAGCAAAGCGAAGACTGATTTCTTAGCCAATATGAGTCATGAGATAAGAACACCTTTGAATGGGATTATTGGTTTCTCACATTTACTAATGGAATCTAATTCTGTGGAGAATCATAATGATTATTTAAAAACAGTAAATGACTCTGCCAACACTTTAATGCAAATTGTCAATGATGTTCTTGATTTTTCCAAAATTGAATCAGGTAATCTGGAGCTAGAAATTGATAAAGTTGATTTGGTAGAATTATGCAATCGAATCATTGATATGTTTAAGTATCAAGCCGGTCAAAAAAATATTGATTTGGCACTCGACATCGATCAAAAGTTGCCTAAACTTATTTTAGCAGACCCTGTTAGGTTAAAACAAATTTTGGTAAACCTGATTGGTAATGCCTTGAAATTTACAGAAGTAGGAGAGGTTCGGCTTGTGGTTTATCAAGAAGTTTCCAATTATGATGATATGGTCAAGATTCATTTTTCAGTAAAAGACACAGGTATTGGAATTAAATCGTACAACAATAGTAAAATTTTTCGTTCTTTTGTACAAGAAGATACTTCTACAAGTAGAAAATTTGGAGGTACTGGTTTAGGCTTGTCGATATCCAATCAATTACTAGAATTAATGGGGAGTAAATTACAACTGAAATCAAAATATAGAGTTGGTAGTAATTTCTTTTTTTCTGTTCATTTTAAGAAACTACTTCAAGAGAAGGGTAATGATAAGTCAGAAACTATTCCTGTGTTTCCTTCCGTTTTAAAAATTTTAAGTTCTAAAACTATTTTGTTGGTAGAAGACAATAAAATAAATATGCTTTTGGCTAAAACTTTGATTAAAAAAGTAATGCCTAATTGTATCATCCATGAAGCTTATAATGGAGTCCAGGCAATTGAGAAATGCAAAAGAGAAAAAATAGATATCATTTTTATGGACATCCAAATGCCTTTGAAAAATGGATATGAAGCTTCTTTCGAAATTAGAAAAGATGAAAGTTTTTCCAAAGTTCCAATTATAGCCTTAACCGCGGGGATTTTGGTAGGTGAAAAGGAAAAATGCTTTGAATTTGGAATGAATGATTATTTATCCAAGCCTATCATTTTTTCTGATTTAGAACAGGTTTTATGTAAATGGTGCGAAAATTAAATGGATTGAAAGGATAAGTTTATTTAGCTAACACTTCCTTTTGTTATATTTTCGCTTTATGAACAATTGAGTTGATAATTTCATTTTTGTCCAAAACTCCAGATTGTTTCCAAAGTGGTTCGCCATTTTGAAATAATATCATGGTGGGTACACTTCTTACTTGGTATTTGCCTGCAACGGAGGGGTTTTTGTCAATATCAATTTTAATAATGGTAATTTGGTCACCTAGACTGTCCTTAACTTCTTTTAAAATTGGGCTGAGTGTTTTACAGGGAGCACACCAAGTGGCATAAAAATCTATTAAAACGGGTTTGTTAGTGTTGATAATGCTGTCAAAATTACTGTTCATGATTTCTAGTTTTAGTTGTTGGTAATGGGCAGCCGTTCAACCCACATCCCAGGTTAAATAGCGCTTGAAATAAAAATAAAGCACCCATAAAAGCCAATAGGATTTCATGGAATTGAATTGCTTGCTGAATCAAAAATAGCGAAATTGCTAATCGGATCCAGCGCATGGTATGCCAATTATTGAATAGTATCGTCTTCATGTTTTGTTATTTCATAATGTTTATTGCTGCCAATTGCAGTTTGTAATAGCTGGACAGGGATTTCTGTCTTGCTCACCACCAGTATAGTTGTAAAATCATTGCTGATACTGACATTTAATACCGATTTATTTTTTGCTAAATTTTGCCCAACGGTTTCTTTGCTTTCATTATGAGTAATTCCGTTTATATTATATAAAGTTACGACAACTTCATTGTTTTTTCTAAATTGAAAGGCTAATTCAGTATTAGCTCTTGGAATTGCTGAATGGCGTGCAGTTTCAAAAGATACCAATTCAAATGCTCTATCAAATAGTAGTTTGTACTCTTTTTTAGTTCCTCCAAAAGGGGGACCTGATGCAAACTCCTTGTTGAATAATACACCTGCTAGTATGCCATTTTTATTTAATAGGTGGTGCATTTTCCAAACGTATTTTTGTCGCATAGAGGGTGGTAGTGCACAAAAAAAGGTTTGTTCGAGAATCAGGTCGTATTTGGCTTGATGTTGAAAAAAATCACCTAAAATGATAGTGATGTTAAGATTGTTTTTGAATTTTTGTTGTAATGTTGCTATTAATGTAGGTGCAATATCGATTAGTGTTACATTAGAGAATCCTTGTTTCAATAGGTATTCTGCTTCATAACTGTTTCCACAGCCAGGAATTAGGATTGAAATATCTTTATTAGATAAGCTATCTATATAGGTCTGAATAGGAGGGGAAACGCAGCCCAAATCCCATCCTGTACTATTGCATTGGTATTGGGTGTCCCAATAGTTTTGGTCCAATGGATTTTCGCAGGAAATGGTACAGCATTTTTCTTTATTCATGATATTGCAGTTGATAATCACCAATGTGTTTTCTGTTGTCTTTAATCATTCTTTTGTGTTTAAAGAAATTGATTATTCCAAAAAGTAAAATAAAACCTGAGATTACAAAAAATATAATTTCTACTAGTAAACTATTCTCTATTTGGAGTAAATTTCGAGCACTCAATGCTACAATTGAAAAATACATGGCAGTACGCAGAAAAGCTAAAAATGTACTTTGATTGGCCAAAATCGTCCGCTGTAAGGCGAGTTGTTCCCTTAGTATTAAATCTTTTTTTAAGGTTTCAATTACCTTATTTGGTTTTACAAGTGGTTCTTCGGCTTTTTGTTTCCTCCTAAATTTTATCAATTTCGCAAAATCTAGTTTAGATAAAGAAATCATATGAGTGTTTTTTAGAATTGGAACACTAAAAATACAGCTTTTTAATTCGATTTCAAAACTTTACTCTGACAAACAAAATCGGTTTTTGGGATATTTGTTTTAGCCATTTCTGCAAATCCTCCCTTGATTTCGGTGAAATTCCTAAAACCTCTAGCTTGCAAAATTGAAGCTGCAATCATAGAACGATAACCGCCTCCACAGTGCATGTAAAAATGTTCTTTTGGGTTGATTTCTTCAATCCAATCATTGATTTCAGCTAAAGGTCTTAAATAAGCGTCGTTTACATGTTCCGCTTTGTATTCACTTTCTTTTCTAATATCAATTACTTTACTTTTACCTAAATCAAATTCTTTTTCAAAGGTTTTAGCAGTAATTCTTTTTACAGTGTCTACTTCCTTGTTGGCTTCTTTCCAAGCCTCAAAACCACCTTCTAGATGACCTATAATATTGTCAAACCCTACACGGCTTAAACGGGTTACGGTTTCTTCTTCTTTGCCTATTGCAGTTACAAGAATGATGGGTTGTTTCACATTGACAATAAGTTCTCCTACCCATAGGGCAAAACTACCGTCAATCCCTATATTGATGGATTGAGGAATGTGTCCCTCTGCAAAATCTTGATTTTCTCTACTGTCCAAAATTAACGCGCCTGAATCTTCGGCAACTGCTTCAAAATCTGATACTTTGATAGCTTTCATACCGTGATTTAAGACGGTTTCAAAACTTTCATATCCTTTTTTGTTCATAGCGACGTTCATCCCAAAATAGGCTGGTGGAGGCAATAGTCCCTCGGTAACTTCTTTGATAAATTCAGCTTCCGTCATATCGGCTCTTAAAGCATAATTTGTTTCTTTTTGATTGCCAATAGTCGAAATGGTTTCTTTGCTCATGTTTTTACCACAGGCACTTCCTGCTCCATGTGCTGGATAAACAACTACATCATCCGGTAAGGTCATGATTTTATCTCGAAGAGAATGAAATAGAATAGCCGCTAATTGTTCTTGAGTCATCGAAGCCGCTTTTTGGGCTAAATCAGGTCTTCCTACATCGCCAATAAATAAGGTGTCTCCAGAGAAAATAGCATGTTTTTTCCCTTTAGGATCAATTAGCAAATAGGTTGTACTTTCCATAGTGTGTCCTGGAGTATGTAAAACTTGTATGGTAACATCACCTATTTTAAATTCTTGACCATCCGTAGCAATGATTGCTTCAAATTCAGGATTTGCATTTGGGCCATAAACGATGGGAGCACCTGTTTTTTCGCTCAAATCGATATGTCCTGAAACGAAATCGGCATGAAAATGGGTTTCAAAAACATATTTGAGTTTTACCTTATCTCTTTTTAAACGTGCGATATAAGGTTGTGTTTCACGTAAGGGATCAATGATGGCAGCTTCTCCCTTAGAAGTGATGTAATAAGCTCCTTGGGAAAGACAACCCGTATATATTTGTTCGATTTGCATGACTGTATGTTTTAAAATTTTACACTACAAAGATAAGGCTCCCTTTCTAGTTAAATAGTGACTAAAGTTACATAAACTAAAATAGTTTATAAATGAAAATAATAGAAATTTAAACTTTTTTAAGTAGTGTTTTATTTCTGTTTAGGCTAAATTTGCGCAATCAAAAATAAACTCCTTTCCTTATGGAAGAAATGCTCTTTTATGACCGAATGCAGTTTGCATTCACCATTACTTTTCACTATCTGTTTCCGCAATTGACCATGGGACTTTCATTGATTGTCGTTTATTTCAAATGGAAATTTTTAAAGACAAACGACCCTCATTATAACAAAGCTACTCATTTTTGGATGCGTATTTTTGCCCTCAATTTTGCGATGGGTGTGGTTACTGGAATTCCAATGGAATTTCAATTTGGTACCAATTGGGCAAAATTCTCTGAACTCACAGGTGGAATTATTGGGCAAACCCTGGCCATGGAGGGAATGTTTTCGTTTTTTCTAGAATCTTCTTTTTTAGGAATGTTTCTATTTGGAGAAAAAATTATTGGACATCGCTGGCATTTTATAACAGGCTTGCTAATCTGTCTAGGTTCTTGGGCTAGTGGTTTTTTAATTATTGCAACCCATTCTTGGATGCAACATCCAGTAGGGTATGAAGTGTTCGAAAACGGAAAATTTGTACTTACAAACTTTAGTGCCTTATTTACTAATGTGTGGCTTTGGCCTTCTTATTTACACAATCAAGCGGCATCAATGGTGACAAGTTCGTTTGTAGTGGCAGGAATAGGTGCTTTTTATATTTTGAATAACCGCAATGTATCCTATGGTAAATTGTTCTTGAAAACAGGTGTTGTGTTTGGGCTGATTTCGAGTTTGGTTGTGGCAATGCCTACTGGAGATTTATTGGCTAAAAATGTGGTGAAACATCAACCGGTAACCTTTGCAGCGATGGAAGGAATTTTTCATACCGAGGAAAAAGGGGCCGAAATTGTACTAATAGGACAGCCAGATGTAAAAGATAAAAAGTTGGATAACAAAATTGCTGTGCCTAATGTGTTGAGTTTCTTGACATACGGAAACTGGGATACTGAGGTGAAAGGTTTGGATCAATTTCCAGAAAACACTCATCCTACTAATATTTCAGGCTTGTATTATGCCTATCACATTATGGTTGGATTAGGGACTTTGTTTATCGGGATGATGGTTTTGGCCGCTTTTCAATTGAGTCGAAATAAGCTGTTCCAAACCAAATGGTTGCTGTGGTCTTTTATGTTCATGATGCCGTTTCCTTATATTGCCAATACAACGGGATGGTACACAGCTGAATTAGGGCGCCAACCGTGGTTGGTTTATGATTTGTTGCGAACAGCTGATGGAGCTTCGCCAACAGTTTCCTCAGGAAACACATTGTTTACCTTGATGGGATTTGTAGGTTTATATGCTTTGTTGGGAATGCTATTCGCAATCTTAGTTGGTAAAATCATCTACAAAGGACCAGAACCAGAACAACACTAAATAACAGGAGATTTTGTAATTAGGGACGAAGTTTTTTTGATTTTGAGAATTCTGAAATCAAAAATCGTTCACTAAATATCTTAAATAAAAATAAATAATCAATTTATGGAATTTTTTTGGTACATCGTATTAATCGTCATTTTAGGGACCTATGTGGTACTGGATGGATATGATTTTGGGGCAGGAATCATTCATTTGTTTTTTGCCAAAAAAGAAAAAGATAAAAAAGCCATTACCAATGCAATTGGTCCTTTCTGGGATGCCAATGAGGTTTGGTTGATTGCAGGTGGAGGTGTTTTATTTTACGCTTTTCCTACTTTGTATGCAGCTTCTTTTAGTGGATTTTACTTGCCTTTGATTATGATTTTGTGGTTGCTTATTTTTAGAGCGATTGGGCTGGAACTACGCGGACAATTTCACCATCATATGTGGGAAGTAGTATGGGACAAAGCCTTTGGAATTGCTAGTTTATTATTAGCCTTGTTTTTTGGGATGGCCCTAGGAAATGTAGTGAGAGGAGTGAATCTTGGTATGGTGGTCAATGGGGTCTCTACACAAGAACCACATTATTTTTTCTTACCGTTGTGGAATTCTAGTTTTAGCCCAGTAGCAACAGAGCTAGGAATTATCGACTGGTTTACTTTGTTTTTAGGTATTGTAAGCGTAGTAGCATTGATGATTCATGGTGCCAACTGGATTATTTACAAAACCAATTCGGACCTAAATTCTCAATTGAAAGAAGTGATTTATAAATTAAATTATGTGCTTCTTGGACTGGTGATTGTATCACTATCGGTTTGGCATATTATTGAAGAAGAGCCGTTTCATAACTTTATAGAAACCCCAATTCTTTTTATTTTTCCCTTGATTACTTTTGTTGGGTTATTTGGGCTTTTTAAGGTCAAAAGTTTTAAGAAGGATATCACAGGATTTATATATTCGACACTTTTCCTTGTTGGTGGTTTTACATCTACTACGGCTTCTATTTTTCCAGAAGTTTTACCATCTACCAATTCTACTAATCCTTCGTTAACCATTTATAATGTAGCCAATGAAGATTACGCTTTGTCTGTTGGGGTTTATTGGTTTGCAATAGCTTTAGTATTGGTTATTGGTTATTTTATAATCCAATACAAAGTTTTTAGTGGTAAAATGGATGATGTAGGTTATGGAGAGCATTGAGTTATAGGTTTAGGGTTAGTGAGTTTTGTTTAGAGTTGAAGCAGCTCATAACAAATAATGCTAAACTTCCTTTTTACATAAAAATCTCCTTTGCAATAATGTATATTCCCATAATCAATACGAACCAACCAAAAACAGGTTTTAGTTTATGGCCGTCTATCTTTTTTGAAAGTTGAATTCCAAGAAGCATTCCTGCAAATGCAATTGATGAGATTAGGAATAGAAATTTGTAGTCTACCGGTGTGCCTATGTATATATCCCCTGCAAAACCGATTGTAGAGTTGATAAATATTATCAAAAGGGAAGTACCCACCGCTTGTTTCATTGGGAGATTGGCGAAAAATAGCAAAGCAGGAATGATTAAAAAACCGCCACCTGCACCTAGAAAACCAGTGACAATTCCCACTAGAAATCCAATGAAACCAAGTTGAGTGAAATTTGTTTTTGGATTCTTTACCAAGTTGCTATTGTCTTTCATCATTGAGATAGCAGCAGTAATCATTAGAATCGAAAAAACGATCATGATTAGTAAATCTTTCGAAACAGCATAGGAGGCAACTGTGAAAATTGTGGAAGCAATTTGAGGAAAAATTACTTCTCTAATAATCAAAATGGATACCACCGAGGGCAGTGCAAAATAGAGGGCTGTTTTTATATTTAAATTGCCTAATTTAAAATGACTGTAGCCACCAAATAAAGCAGTAGTGCCTACAATAAATAAAGAGTAACTAGTAGCAAGCTCTGGATCCACTTTGAACAAATAAACTAATATTGGAATGGTTAAGATGGAGCCTCCTCCGCCAATTAATCCCAAAGAAAGTCCAATGATAATAGATGCAAAATAACCTAAATATTCCATTTTGTAATTTTTTACAAAGGTGGGAGGTTATTTATAGTTGTACAGTAACATTTATCACATTAGCTAATCAAAGGTCTAATAATTCAATATTATTTCGATGCAATTTAACTAATCCCCTCTGTTCCATTTTTTTGAGAAGTCTTGAAATTACTTCACGAGAAGTATTGAGTTCAGTACCAATTTCTTGGTGAGATAACTTTAGAACATTACAACCGCAAGCATCCCGATGGCGTTTTAAGTAGAATTCCAAACGCTCGTCCATAGCTCTGAAAGCAATATTATCCACAACTTCAAGAACTTCTTCAAATCGGCTGCGGTAGGTTTCTATAACAAATTCATACCAAGAGCGATGTTCCATCATCCAACGATCCATAAGTGAAAGTGGAATCATCATCAATTCAACATCCTCAACTACTTTGGCCATTATTTGACTTTTTTCATTTTTGGTAGCGCATATCATGGATAAGGCACATGCTTGTCCAGGTTGTAGATAATACATAAAAAACTCTCCTCCATTTTCTCCTTCTCGGTATACTTTTATTTTTCCTTTGGTGATTAAAACGGTATTTTTAATATATTGGCCCGTTCTCATGATAACCTCACCAGCTTCGACATTTTTAAGGATGGCATTTTCCTGTACATCATGGATGAGGTCGTTTGAAAAGCTAGCGAATAATTTTTTTATGGTATCAGGCATAAGACTTTAGTGGTTTATTCAAAAGTAACAATCTTTTATGAAATAGCTTTAGTTTTAATTCAGTGATTATGGTTCATCTAGTTTTAAATCAATGTTATTATATTTAGATTGGAATAAGGTGTATTTATTTTAAATAACTAAAAAAAATACAATTCTATATCTCTTTAAAAATCAAGTCCTTATCTAAACTAATACGTTTTCGTAATCACGAATATCTTAAAATTAATGTTTTTTGTTTTGTAAAAACGTTGTATTTTAGCTAAAAAAATAACGAATTATGAATTTATCACAAGAAGAATGGGTTGCTCAGTTAGAAGCAGACGAGAATGTAGTAATTCTAGATGTAAGAACTGAGAGTGAAGTTAACGAAGGAATGATTCCAAATTCCATTAACATCGATATACATAAAGGTCAAGAATTTATTTCAGAAATTGAAGCTTTGGACAGAGATAAGAAATACTACATATATTGTCGTTCAGGAGCTAGGAGTGCCAAAGCATGTGAAATAATGAATGAATTAGGATTTGAACATACTTATAACTTGCTTGGCGGAATGCTAGAGTGGGAAGGTGAAGTAGAATAGACATTTAAAGAAAAGAGGGTAAAAACCTCTTTTTTTCATTTATATATCAAAAACATAAAAAAAAACCAACACTATAAAAAAAATGAATTCAATTCCACAAGAGTACCAAATTAAGGAGATCCTGAATCAGGATACTTACTTAGTTAATGGAGAGTTAAAAAAATGGACAGGAGAAACAACTCCTGTATTTTCAACAATTTCTTCAACTGAAGATTATGCACCAACAATCTTAGGTTCTATTCCATTTATGGGCGAAAAAGAAGCACTTGAGGCTGTGGAGGCTGCAGCTGCGGCTTTTGATCACGGGCAAGGACTTTGGCCTACAATGAAAGTGGTAGATCGTATCAAATGCATGCAGAAGTTTGTTAAACAAATGAAAGAAACCCGTGCTGAGGTTGTTAAGTTCTTGATGTGGGAGATAGGGAAGTCCCTAGGTGATTCAGAAAAAGAGTTTGATAGAACTGTTGAATATATCAATGATACGATTGATAGTTATAAAGAATTGAACAGTCGTAGTGCGCATTTCTCAAAAGTACAAGGTGTAAATGCTATGGTGCGAAGAAGTCCATTAGGAGTAGTTTTATGTCTAGGACCTTATAACTATCCACTTAATGAGACCTTCTCTTTATTGATACCTGCTTTGATTATGGGGAATCCTGTAATCTTCAAACCTGCTAAGCATGGAGTGCTATTAATTTCACCCTTGTTAGAAGCATTTAGAAATAGTTTTCCTAAGGGAGCTATTAATATTTTGTACGGTAGAGGTAGAGAGGTTGCTGCTCCGGTGATGCAATCAGGAAAAGTTGATATTTTGGCTTTGATTGGAAATAGTAAATCGGCCATTGCCTTGCAAGATCAACACCCTAACAAAAACCGTTTGCGTTTGGTATTAGGGTTAGAAGCTAAGAATCCTGCGATAATTTTGCCTGAAGCTGATTTAGATTTGGCTATCAACGAATGTATAGCAGGTAGTTTGTCTTTTAATGGACAACGTTGTACTGCATTGAAAGTACTATATGTGCATGAGTCTATTGCTACTGAGTTCAACAAGCGTTTCTCTGATAAAGTTGATAATTTAGTTTTTGGAAATCCTTGGGAAAAAGGAGTGACATTGACCCCACTACCTGAAAAAGAAAAACCTGCTTATATTCAGGAATTAATTGATGATGCTACTAGTAAAGGAGCGAAAATTATTAATGCTAAAGGAGGACAACGAACAGATAATTATATTTTTCCTGCAGTTTTGTTTCCAATAAACAAAGAAATGAGAGTGTATAAGGAAGAGCAATTTGGTCCAGTAGTACCAATTCTAACATTCAAAGATATTCAAGAGCCATTGAGAGATATGGCGGAATCTAATTATGGGCAACAAGTAAGTTTGTTTGGTAAGAATGCCAAAACGATAGCACCCCTTATTGATTCATTGGTAAACTTGGTGAGTAGAGTGAATTTGAATAGCTCATGCCAAAGAGGGCCAGATGTATTCCCATTTACAGGTCGTAAAGATTCGGCTGTAGGTACCTTAAGTATCCATGATGCTTTACGTTCGTTTTCAATTCGAACATTTGTAGCTTCAAAAGATAACGATTATAACAATTCTATCTTACAAGAATTGTTAGACAGCAAGGAATCTAATTTTATTAATACAGATTATATTTTGTAAAATTAGTTCAATATATTTAGAACCTCCTTGATTTTTTTCAAGGAGGTTTTTTTTATGTAATTTAGTAAGGAATTCGTTTGTAATAAGCTGCTACATTTTACTTAATTTTTTAAATTGGTTTACCAGATTGGTAGGTTTAAGCTTTTATCTAGAAAAATTAGATGTATTTAGTAAGTAAATTCAGTTTTAATTGCTTTTTTTTATCAATTTGTAGTTAAAAATTGTTTCAATTTGTTTGATAGATTATTATTAAAATTAGTATTTAGCTTATAATATTTCAGATATTTTTAATAAAAATAATGAAATGTGTTTTTATTTTCATTTTTTTATTTTTTGTACTACTTCTTTTTTTTTATTGATTTAAAAAAATTAAGTTTGTTTTATTGATTGGTTAACCAAATTGGTCGTTTAGTTTTTAACCTTAAAAAATGCAATTAGGTGTAAATTTTTCAATCGATATAGTAATAATAAAATAAGGTTAACTCAAAAAATAATAACTAACTAACAAACGGATTAAATTATGAAAAAAACGATTTTAATGTTTCTCTTAGTTTTCTCATCAATTATCAATGCACAAACTGATAATATTAAGATATCAGGAAGAGTACTTGATAATACGGGGCAACCTATTCCCAATGCTACTGTTACAGCGGACGGAAAGAGTACAATAACGGATTTAGATGGGAAGTATGTGATATTAGCCAATAGTGCTAAGTCAATTCTAAAATTTTCTTATTTAGGATTTGAAACCAAAAGTGTTGTAGTAGGAAAGAATACAACGGTAAATGTGTCATTATTAGAAGCCAATAATCAACTTAATGAAATTGTAGTTGTTGGTTATGGAACTCAAAAGCGTTCAAGTGTTACGGGTTCAGTTGCTAAAGTAAAAAGTGAAAAAATTGAAAATGCTCCAGTTTCTCGTTTAGATAATGCTTTGCAAGGTAAAATTGCGGGTGTAACGATTCAAAATATCTCTTCTGAAGCAGGTGCTGATACGCAAGTAAACATTAGAGGTGTGAGTTCTATTGGTTCAGGTACAGGTCCTTTATTAGTAGTTGATGGACAGCCAATGCCTGATGGTTTTGGGGCTTTAAACAATGCTGATGTAGAGTCTGTAGAGGTTTTGAAAGATGCAGCATCTTCTGCTATCTATGGTTCTAGAGGAGCTAATGGGGTAATCTTGGTTACTACAAAGAGTGGTAAAGAAGGAAAGACTAAGTTTACTTTCAGAAATACTTCAGGGGTAAAGCAGGCTTATGAAACATATAATATTATGAGTTCTCAGGCTTATGTGGAGAGATTATATGCTGAACAAGCTTTAAGAGTTGCAGATCCATTGTGGACAACTACTGCTCCTAATAATTATGGGTCTACTTTAACATCTTTGAGTAAGTGGCAAGCACAATATGCAATCGAGAAAGATTTGTTAGATGGTAACGGGACTGATTATCAAGATGAAGCATTAAGAAATGCTTATTATCAAGATATTCAATTTAATGTTTCCGGTGGAAGTAAAAAGAGTAAGTTTTTCATTTCGACTGGGTACCAATATGATCAAGGTTTGATGTTGAAAAGTGAGTACCAAAAATTAAACTTTAGAGTAAAATACGATTTAGCTTTAACAGACAAGATTAAATTGAATATTAATTTAAATCCATCTAATACAAAGAGAGAAAGACCTCCTGTTAATTTTATCGATTTTACTAGATTTCCAAGTTTTTTACCTGTGTATCATACACAAAAAACGGCTGATTTTATTAATGGTCAACAACCAAGTAGAAATATAAAAGTTGGTGATTTTGCAGAAGATGATGATTTTGCAAATTTAGTTTACTCTGGAACAGATCCTAATGGAAATGCTTTTACCACAGCTGCAAATGCAATTCCTTTTACCACTTCAAACACCAATCCAATGCGTGCTTTGTTAATGCAAGACGACAATCAAAATCAGTTTCGTTTTCAAGGAAGTATTGGTTTGAATTTTGAAATACTAAAAGGTTTGGATTTTAGAACGACTCAAAGTATTTACTATAGAAATTCTGATAGATTAGAATCTGGTGCAGCGAACGCTTCAAGATTTGGAAATCCTAATTACGCAACTTATACGAATGACTATTATTTTGATTTCTTAACAGAAAACACATTGAATTACAGGAAAACTGTTGGAAATCATGATTTTACAGGTTTAGCTGGTTTTACATTACAATCTACAAGAGAAAAATCATTAATTACTGCAGGAACTAATTTCCCGAGTGATTTTGTTAAAAATTTAAATTTTGCTACCACAATTGCACAACCAATACAATCGGATATAACTACTGGTTTAGTGTCTGTTTTAGGAAGGATAAACTACGCTTATAAAGATAAATATTTAGTAATGGCAAGTTATAGAACGGATGGTAGTTCAAAATTTGCTGAAGGAAATAAATGGGGAGGTTTTCCTGCTGCTTCAATTGGATGGGTAGTGTCTAAAGAAAATTTTATGTCTAATGCTGCAGCTATTAGTAGATTAGCACTTAGAGCAAGTTATGGAGCAACGGGTAATAATAATATCGCTCCATTCCTTTATGAGAATACTTTTAACAGCACTAATTACTTAAGTGGAACAGGAACGGGTTCTGTTCAAGGAGGATTAGCAAATACAAATTCAGTTAATTTTAATAGAGATATTACTTGGGAAAGAACTTTTCAATCCAATTTTGGTTTAGACTTAGCGATGTTTAGAAACCGAGTTAATATGAGTATTGATGTTTACAATTCTGAAACTGAAAAGCTATTATTAAATCAGTCTAGTATGTTAATTACTGGTTCAAGTTCTACAATTGTAAATGCGGGTCGTTTAAATAACAAAGGGATAGAACTTGAGCTTTCTACCGTTAACATTAAAACAAAAGATTTTACTTGGAGTACTGATTTTAATATTTCACATGTTAAAAATAAAATTAAAGATTTAGGAGCTAATTCTCAAATTATTTCATCAACTGTTGATAATAGAAATGGATTGAATAACTATGCTATTATAGGTCAGCCATTAGTAAGTTATTTCGGGTATAAAACTGATGGAGTTTGGACTAGTATACAACAAATTGCAGCTTCAGGATACACTACAACTTTAACAAATGGACTGAAAGAAGGTGGTTTGAAAATTGTAGATATTAATGGTGATAATAAAATTGATACTAATGACAGAACTATTTTAGGTAATCCGTATCCTGATTTTTCTTATGGTTTTACCAATAAGTTGACCTATAAAAATTTAGATTTAAACTTTACAATACAAGGTGTAAAAGGTGGTCAATTAATCAATGGAGACACGAATTACAATGAATCTAAAGAAAGAAACTTAAATTACATGGCTAATAGATGGGTAAGCCCAAGTAATCCAGGCGATGGACAAACTCCATATACAACAAATGGATTTAACTGGTTGTTTACTGATAATGCTATTGAAGATGCTAGTTATATGACTTTAAGAGAAGTTTCATTGGGGTATAATGTTGGAAAAACAACTTTGAAAACATTAGGATTAACAAATTTGAGATTCTTTTTATCTGGTCAAAATTTATTATTCTTTGCTAATAAAGATTATAGAGGAATAAATATTGAAGCGAGAACATCTCAATCAGATGCATTGCATGCAGGATATCAAAGAGGAGCTTACCCAATACAAAGAACTATTCTTGCTGGTATTGAAGTAGGATTATAATAAAATGGATTTACTAAAATTTGGTAAAACAAGTTTTGTGAAATTTAAAAATTTTTTTAAAAAATATAAATATGAAAAATATTATCAATAAAAATAAGTTGTTAATTTTATTTTCAATTCTATCGCTATCAAGTTGTTCTGATTATATTGAAGTTGACAATCTTAATCAAATTAGTAGTGAAAACTTTTATAGAGATGAAACAGAATTGAATCTAGCTATAAATGGATGTTATAGTACTTTAAGAGGTCCTATTGCATTTGAATGGATGTTGTCTGAAATCAGGAGTGACAACACCTTTATGAATAATACAGGAACAACAAATGCTCAAAACTTACAAGTGTATAGTAATGATGTGTTTCAAGCGCCTTCTTTTGATTTATTTATAGAGAATTACTGGGCAACTTCTTATACAAGTATACGTAGTATAAATGCCTTATTACAAGGTTTGAAAACTTCTTATAATCCAACCACTGGCACTATTGATTACAACGGTTCTGTGTCAGTATCTGAAGCAATTCGTAAAAGAACTGCTGGAGAAGCTTCTTTTATGAGAGCGTATCATTATTTTAATTTGGTTAGATTGTACGGTGGTGTGTTTTTATTAGATAGACCAGTTAGCTCTGAAGAAGCTCTAAACATTAAAAGAGCAACTGTAGATGATATCTATAAATTCATTATTGCTGATTTGAAAAATGCATCTGAAAACTGTATTGCTACTACTTATGCAGGTACGGTAGCCGCAAATAGAGGGAAAGCCACTGCATGGGCAGCAAAAGGATTGTTAGCTAAAGTGTATTTAACTAGAGGACAAAAATCGGATGCTTTGCCATTGCTTACAGATGTAATCGCTAATAGTGGACACTCTATTTTAACAGGTACTGGAGCTTATGCAAATGTATTTTCATCAACGAATGAATTGAATGCTGAAATTTTGTTTGCCATTCGTTTTAAATCAGGTGGTTTAGGATACGGTAGTTCATTAGCAAATTTATTTTCTAGTAATACTACATCAGTGACCAATCAAACAGGTTTACCTGTTCCTGCAGGAACTAGAGGATCATATAATAATCCTACAGAAGAATTGTATAAATCTTATGGTGAAACCGATGTGAGAAGAAATTATAATATCAAGGTCTATAAACCAACACCTACTTCAGCTCCTAGTACATTTACATATTGGGCATCTAAACATATTACTACTGTAGCTGTTGCAAATGATTCTGAATTAGATTGGCCAGTATTGAGATATAGTGATATATTATTGATGTACTGTGAGGCTGTAGGAACTGCTAACACTACTACTTTAGACTATATTAATAGAGTTCATACAAGAGCTGGTTTGCCTGCTTACACTTTGTTAAATTTAGCAACAACAGCCTCTTATGAATTAGCGGTTGCTAATGAAAGAAGATGGGAATTTGCATTAGAAAATCAACGTTGGTTTGACTTGTTGCGTTTTAACACTACAATGACAACGATTACTGCTAAAGGAGTAATGGATAATCATTTTGCTAATATGACTGCTTTTTATAGTATGTATGATAATCCTTTTAGTTTAACACAATTACAGGCTCATACAGCAGATCCTAAGTTTAAATTATTACCTATCCCAAATATTGAAATTATAACTAATACGAAGACTCCAATCAATCAGAATGAGGGCTATTAGCAGGAAATACATTTTAAAGATTAGATTTTAGATTTAATTAAAGAAATAGTATTAAAACAATTTTTAATTTTTTTTTTTTGAACACCCAATGACATTTGTTTCGACAAAAGTGATTGGGTGTTTTTTGCTTTTATATCTTTCTCTTAGAAATTTGAAGCATACGTCTATAATAGTTTTGTCACAATTAGTTTTTAGCTCAAGGTGAGATAATGCAAGTGCTATGTTATGGTTAATTCTTCTATTTTAGGTTATTTCTTTGACATTGTAGTTTTTTATGGGTTGTATTTAGAAAAACACAATGGGATAAAGTAGCCTCAAAGAATTTTTGGTTTGAGAGTTGTTATTTGCTGATGATTCTTGACAGGCGTGAATGAATTGTAAATAAAAAAAGACCAGCTTCAATCGAATTTGAAGCTGGTCTTTGTATAAATGAGATTTGCTTAATTGCAATAGGATTTATACCTTTCCTAAGGTGTATAATTGTTCCATTGTAGGGCTTAGACTTCCTCCTGCTGGTTCCAACGTAATTCCAAAAGCTTCAGCGTCAGGAGTAGCTTCTACAGCAAAAATGCGTTGATTGTTGGCAACAAAATTATCCAATAATCCAATGCTTGTAGGTGTTAATGGGTTTAATTTTAATGACCATACTTGATAGACCATTCCCTTTGGAGGTTCAGGTAATCCAGAGGCATCTACATATACTTTTTGGGTTTCTTTGTTCCAATAAATTTTAGCAAATGATTCTGGTGCTACGGCTTGTCCTCCAAGTGCTACCACTGTATTGTTGGTATCTCTAATGACGGCTAAACTAGATTCAATAGCTTTGTTTTCTAAAGTCAAAGCATTCAATTCTTTTTCTATTTTTTCTTTTTCAGCCTCAGCATTTACTACTTGGTTAGTGGCAACATTAAGTTGCGTGTATTGGTAGCCAATTCCTACTAGTAATAGAACAGCTGCTGCCCAACCAATATAAGGTGAAAGGCTTCTTCTTGGCTCTAATTCAATTACCTCAGATTCCTTTTTGAAACCTAAACTGTTTTTGATTTTCTCATAATTCCCTATAGAATTGAAAGGCGAGAAACTTGATGATAATGCCACAATAGATTGCTCTATGGCTATAATTTCTGCTTGTAATTCGGGGTCGTTTTTGGCTTTATTAGCAATCTCTATGTTTTCAGCTTCACTGAGTAAGCCATAAACGTAAAGTTCTAATATTCCTGATGCTATATATTCTTTATTTTCCATTATACTTTCAAATAGGTTCTTAAATCATTTATACAATTCCTATTGTGTGTTTTTACCGTTCCTAGTGGTATTTCTAACTCTTCCGCAGCTTCCTGTTGGGTGTATCCTTTAAAGAAAAGTAAATCTATTATTTGTATACACTTTGGTTTTAACCTTTTTACAAACTCTTGTAGCCCAATGGTATCCACTTTATTAGTCAATTTAGTATTGTCATCTAATAGATGTACGAAATTATCAGAAGAAAGGTTTTTTTGACTGTTGTTAAAGTTTTTAGAACGTAACTTATCGATAGAAGTATTTCGAGCTATATTGAGGATCCAAGTGTAAAATCTTCCTTTACTTTCATTATAGGAATCCATGTTTTTCCATATTTTGATAAAAACCTCTTGAAGCACATCTTCTGCTTCTTCAGTATTTCTAACCAGAACATTTATAACAGCGAATAGACTTTTAGAATACATATCATAAAGATAGGTAAAAGCCTTTTCGTCTTTTTTGTAGATTAAAACTAATAACTCTTCTTGTGTCATGATGTTTTCGATTTTGTTTACAAACTTATACAAACTTATTTAGAATTGTACTTATTAAAATAAATAAAGTAGAAATCATGTTGTGCAATTTTTCTTAATGAGGGTTGTGGTCTATATTTTGTATGTTTTGGAGAACTCCTAGTTTTTTTGAAAATTGTCATGATGAAATAAATTCTACAGCTGAATTGTTGAGATGATCTTCTTTTTTTAGAATTAATGATTATACACAATGAATGTTTTTTTATTTTTTTTTGAAAACTTAAAACCAAAAGGAATTTAATCTCGTAAATGCTATTATAACCTTTAAAAATTTACAAAATGAAAAAGACAAAAACAATTTTAGGACTTTCGCTAATTGCGATAGCGGGATTAACCTTAGTGGCAGCGGATCATATTGACGCACCAGCGGTTAAGGACACAGCATCTGATATTACAGATTTCTATGCCTTTCAAGGACAGGATACTAATAATTTAGTATTTGCAGTAAACACTCAAGGATTATTAAGTCCTGCTACAACAGCTGCTGCTTCATTCAACGAAAATGTGATGATCGAAGTGAATATTGATAATAATGGGGATAATAAAGAAGATTTGGTTATTCAAGCGATTCGTAAAGGAGATAGAATGTATTTCTTTGGACCATACGCTCCTTCCGTTAAAGGAAAAACTAGCACAATTGATATGAGTAAGGCTTCTGGAAACGTGATGATTTCTAAATATGGAGCATCAGCGATTACAGCTACTCAAAACGGAATGAAGTTTTTTGCAGGACCTAGAGATGATCCTTTCTTTTTTGATTTAGGACAATATTTAGACATTCTTGATGGCAAAGCTGCTGGATTTAGAACTACTGGTGTGGATACATTTGCAGGAACAAATGTTCTTTCAGTGGTAATTGAGGTACCTAAAGCAAAATTGGGAACAGCTGCTTCATTGAATACTTGGGTGGAAACTAAGAAAAAACAATAATCAAATTTTAATTACAATCAGCTGATTTTGAAGTTCAAAATCGGGTTAAATCCTTATACATAAATTATGAAAACAATAAATAAAATAAAAGTAATGAGTTTAGCACTTGTATGTGCTGTAGGAGCGGTAAGTTGCGACAATAATGATAATAATAGTTCAGTAGAGCCTGACTTTACTGGAACTTTTGTTCAACAAGACCAAATGGGACGACCAGCTATTAATACGGTTTTTGTAGCATCAGGTCAGCCAAAAGACGATTTCAATGGAACCATACCTTCTGAAATGAATGCTAAATATAAGTCTGTCTTTAAAGCTAGATTGTTAGCTTTAAACCCAAATTATACAACAAATGCGCTAACTCTTGATGCGGATACTTTTACATCTGTATTAGCAACGGATGTTTTAGGAGTATCTACTTCTGGAAAAACAACTTTTTTTGACGGAACAAATGTTTTAACTGGTAGAGCACTTGGGGACGATGTGATTGATGTGGAATTGTTGTTGATTTTTGGAGGTCCAAATGGAACATCAAATCCAGGATTGACAAAAGATAATGTGAACAAGAATGATAAAGATTTTACAACATCTTTTCCATACTTAGCGACTGCTTGGTAATATGATCTTTCACTAAAAAAAAACAGAGTACGTCATATTACCATAGTACTCTGTTTTTATTTCAAATAAACAAACAAAAATGAGATTATGAATGCAACTATAAAAATACTCACGGTATTCTTAGGAATAACATTTCTTGTTTCATGTACCAACCCGAAAAAACAAATTACCGATTCAAAGGATTACAATGCTTTTTTGGAAGTGAAAGAGAATGAAGATTTGGATTTTACCCTCCAAGAAATTAAATTTTGGGAAACCAAATATAAGGCTGATACCATCCAAAAATCCTATTTAGGTATAATTGCCTCTAAATATAGTGCTTTATTTCAATTTACTGGAAACATAAATCATTTATATCATGCTGAAAAGTTACTGATACTGGCTAATGAAGCTAGAAATTACAATAGTGTAGGGAGTTTAAGGGCATTGGCTAGAAATTATATTTCCCAACATCGTTTTAAAGAAGCCTTGGTTTTAGCGAAAAAAGCTTTTTCCATAGGAGAAGGACGAATAGAGTCAAAAAAGTTACTGTTTGATGTGCAAATGGAACTAGGGAATTATAATGAGGCTCTAATGAATCTTGAAGCCACCAAAGACATGAATGATTTTGATTATCTCATTCGCCTTGCTAAATGGAACGATCATAAGGGTGATTTAGATACTGCAATCAGATTTATGGAGAAAGCAAAAAAGATTGCTGAGCAAGAAAACAACAAGCTGTTAAAAGTTTGGTCTTATTCTAATATTGCTGATTTTTACGGTCATGCTGGTCGAATTCAAGATTCATATGATCATTACATCATGACTTTAAAAATAGATCCTAATAATGCATATGCTAAAAAAGGAATTGCCTGGATTGTATTTTCACACGAAAGAAATACTCAGGAAGCTAAAAGAATTATCACAGCAATTGAAAAATCACATAATACACCGGATTTATTGTTGTTAAAGTCGGAAATTGCTTCCTTTGAACAAAATAAACTGGATGCTGAAAAATACCAAGAAGATTATTTTGAAAGCCTAGCCAAAAAAAATTATGGTGCGATGTATAATAAATACAATGCCTTAATTTATGCCGACAATCAATTGACATTTGATAGAGCTTTGGAAATTGCAAAAGAAGAAGTAGATCATCGTCCTACACCTGAATCCTTTGATTTATTAGCATGGGCTTACTTGAAAAAAGGAGACACTAAAAATGCTTTAGCCATAGCTAATGATAAAGTAGTTGGAAAAACATTTGAACCACATATTCAATACCATTTGGCAATGATTTACAAGGCAAATAATCAATTGGATAAGGTTGCTAGTTTGAAAAAAGAATTGGAAAGCAGTATTTATGAACTAGGTCCTGAGTTTGAATCGAAAATTAAAGAATTGTAAACGTATGAAATATCTATATTTAATAGTGGTGTTGTCTTGTATTTCAATTACATCCTTTGCACAAAATGTAAAAGGTGTTGTTGTTGATGAATTGGGGAACCCTATCGAAAATGCTTATGTAGTCAACAGTAATTCAAATGCTCATGCCCATACAACAGCCTTTGGTAGGTTTGTTTTGGATAGAACCGAAATAGGAAATACGCTTACAGTTACTGCATTTGGATATAAAAAAGTAGAATATTCAGTAGCTACCTCCGAATTGAAAATTGTTTTAGAGGATGCGATATTCAAATTGAATGAAATTATCATCCAACCTAAATTATCAGCAATGAATGTGATTTCCAAAATAGATTTGGAAACCGCCCCCGTAAATTCGTCCCAAGAAATTTTAAGAAAAGTTCCAGGATTATTCATTGGTCAACATGCAGGTGGTGGAAAAGCGGAACAGATATTTCTAAGGGGGTTTGATATTGATCATGGAACTGATATAGCAATTTCAGTCGATGGAATGCCAGTGAATATGGTTTCGCATGCGCACGGTCAAGGCTATGCCGACTTGCATTTTGTAATTCCAGAAACAGTTGAGAAAATTGATTTTGGCAAAGGTTCCTATTATGCTGACAAAGGTGATTTTGCAACAGCGGGTTATGTTGCTTTTCAAACAAAAGAGAAAATTGATAAAAGCATGATAAGTCTTGAAGCGGGGCAGTTCAATACACAAAGATTAGTGGGAATCTTTAACCTTTTAGGAAAACAAAAAAAACAATCGGCTTATATCGCTACCGAATATATTTTGACTGACGGTCCATTTGATAGTCCACAAAACTTTAATAGAGTGAATTTATTGGGAAAGTTTACGACTTTATTAGATGAAAATAGCAAATTTTCCTTTACGGCTTCTCGTTTTGCAAGTCGATGGGATGCTTCTGGGCAAATACCACAACGATTGGTAGATCAAGGTTTGATTTCACGTTTTGGAGCTGTGGATAATACCGAAGGGGGAAGTACAGCTCGGACTAATATCAATGCGGCTTTGGTGAAATCTATTGATGAAAATACGTTTGTAAAAGCCAATGTATTTTATTCTAAATATGATTTTGAATTGTATTCGAATTTTACTTTTTTCTTAGAGGATCCGATAAATGGAGACCAAATCAAACAGAAAGAAAATCGTTCTATTTATGGAATGAATTCGGAATGGAATAAGAAATTAAAACAAAAGGATTGGGATGTACTACTACAAGTAGGTGCCGGTTTTAGAGCCGATGCGACCGTCGATTCTGAATTGTCTCATACAAAAGGGAGAACCACGACCCTAGACCAGATTAAACTGGGAGATATTGAAGAGTTTAATGGGTTTAATTATTGGAACGCCGAATTCAAACACGGGAATTGGATGATCAATCCAGCGGTTCGTTTTGATTTTTTCAAATTTAATTACCAAGATAAATTGGCTACGAGTTATGCTACACAATCAGAAACTGAATTTAAGATCTCTCCCAAATTAAATTTTATTTACGCGCCCAATAATAACGTACAATATTTTTTAAAAACTGGCGTAGGTTTTCATTCTAACGATACTAGGGTGGTGGTTGAAAACAATGGAAGACAGATACTTCCGAGTTCGGTAGGTTTTGATTTAGGAACTATTTTTAAAGCGAGTCCAAAATTATTAGTCAATACTGCATTATGGGGATTGTTTTTGGAACAAGAGTTTGTGTATGTGGGTGACGCAGGAATAATCGAACCGAGTGGAAAAACAAAAAGAATGGGAGCTGATTTAGGTATTCGTTACCAGATGAACGATTTTTTGTTTTTTGATACGGATTTGACTTATACCTATGCCAGAGATAGGGAGAATCCATCGGGTCAAAATTACATTCCACTCGCACCTGATTTTACAGCTACTGCAGGTTTAAGTTTTCAAAAATGGAATGGTTTTTCAGGAGGAATTCATTATAGACATTTGAAAAATCGACCTGCCAATGAGGATAACTCAATCGTTGCTAAAGGTTACGGAATTGTAGATTGTAACCTCAATTACGAATTGAAAAGCCTAACATTCGGTTTTGCTATTGAAAATTTATTCAATAAGGAATGGAATGAAACCCAATTTGCTACAGAAACCAGATTGCAAAATGAATCCAATAGCGTTGAAGAAATTCATTTTACTCCAGGGACACCTTTTTTTCTGAAAGGAAAAATTAGTTATAGATTTTAGAGATTGATTTTTGTTTGTTTGCAAAGGTCTAGTGTTTATGGTACGGCACTAGACCTTTTTGTATTTGGATCTTTTGTTTTAAATAGAAGAATGTTCTAATGTTATATTTTGGCAGAAAAAATAGCATTAGAGTAAGTTATTAGGACAAATCTTTTCTAAATGTTTTTCTTCTACAAGTAATTTTTGGGTCGAAGTTTTTCCAAATTGCGTGAATGGCATGGTTGTCTGCTAATTCTGGAGTTCGGATGCAGTTTTCAATACCTTTTTCTGTAAAAGTGGTATGGTATTCCTTGAAAATAACGGCATGAACTCCTTTTTTTTGGTAGTCAGGATGAACACCAATAAGGTAAAAAGCGACGTCTTTGCTATTGTTACGTGCATTTAATAAATGATAAAACCCAAAAGGGAAAAGCTTTCCATTTGCTTTTTGTAAGGCTTCAGAGAAACTGGGCATTACAATTGCAAAGGCGACTAAATTATGATCTTTGTCTTCAACAAATTTAATGTATTCAGGATTGATGAAACTGAGGTATTTTTTCTTAAAATACGCTTTTTGGACATCTGAAATAGCTACAAAAGAAGATAAGTTAGCATAAGAAGCGTTGAACAAATCAAACATTTTGTCCACATAAGGCATCACGTCTTTCGTTTTTTTGAAATTTAAAGCCTTTAACTGGTATCTTCTTTTTATTAAATCTTGTGCTTTATCAAAAGCTTCCACTTTCACATTTTTGAAAGGGAATTTACTTTCTATGTATTCTTTTTCTTGTACATAACCTAATTTTTCAAAATGCTGTGCATAATAAGAATGATTGTACCAAGTAACCATGGTTCCTAATTCACTAAACCCTTCCGTTAGCACACCAACTTTATCAAGATTAGAAAAACCCATCGGACCTTCAACATACTCGAGCGCATTTTTGCGTCCTAATTCATATACTTTTTCTAAAAGTGCTTTAGTGACTTCAATGTCGTCAATGACATCAAACCAGCCAAAACGAACTTTCTTTTTTTCTTGGTTATTTACTTCTTCCCAATTGATTATAGCGGCTATGCGACCTACGACTTGGTTATTTCGATAAGCCAAGTAAAAATAAGCTTCGGCATTTTCAAACGCTGGGTTTTTTGTTTTGTCAAAAGTTTCTAATTCGTCTGCAATAATTGGAGGTACCCAGTATGGATTGTCTTTATAAAGTGAAAAGGGAAATTTAATATATGCTGTTAATTCTTTTTTAGTTTTTGCTTCTTGAATTGTAATCATTGATCGCGATGCGTTTTGGGTTATGAGTTATTGGGTAAGAGGTAAGGGAGGGCTGTCGTTTTTAGAGCCAATATTGAATACCTAATTTTCTTATCCTTTTTTAGTTTTTTTAGCTCTTCTAATGGCTTTTTTAGAATCACCTTTGTCTCCTTCCATGATGACTTCTTTATAATTAGCGTCGTAACGCCATGAAATACCTATTCCGCCATATAAAATAGAAGGAGTTGTTTTTAGACTATTACTAATAGAAACATCAATTTGTAGACTTCTATTAACTAAATATGCTGCACCTCCACGAACAATGGCATCGCTATAAAAGTCGCTTTTGTAACCTTGATTTTCAATAAAACCAGACCACTTTTGGTTGAATCCACGCGTTAAGGTTAAAACATAACCATAACTAGGGTAGTCGGTCATGATGTAGTCAGCGATGATGTTGGAAACTAAAACCCATCTTCCGTCTCCGAAATGATTTTGTGTAATCAGCATGATTTTCGGTGAAATGTCTGCTTCACGCGAAAAATAGTAAGGATTATCGGAAAAGGTTAAATTAGCTCCTGCAAATAGAGATACAGCGGGAATTAATTGATGCCAATTAAAAGCACGATTGGCCTTCCAACTATAAACATTAATTTCCTTTTTATAACCTTTGAAAGGGTCGTAAAATAAATATTTAGCTCCTAGCACAGTTTGTTTTAAAGCGGATCTGTTATATTGATAGCTATGGTCTATAACCGTTTGTTCTTGATATTGTAAATCTGCAATAAATTCTAGTTTTTCAAGAAGGGCTCCATATCTAAAAGTCAAGTCAACCCCATATCCATTAGCGTCATAGTTCAGTAAACTATGGTTTTCATGAATACCATAAATACCAGATTCAACTTGAAAAACCGACTTTCCTACAGCAAAAGCTGACATGGTTTCTCCTGGTCTATTGGAGTTGATTTCATCTGTGTGTTGTCCGTATTGAGCAAATGAAACCAGTAGAAAGGCAATAGATATTGCGGTTTTAAATGGATACATAGTTGTCGTTTTTTAGGATTTACAAGAATAGCGTTTTCCAAATGTACTATATTTTATTATTTATTTAAGAAGCATAGTTTAATTTTGAGTGCAGGATTTGTTAATTTTGTAAAAAAATAATCGATTTATGGAAACAGCTTCTTTTATAGGTTTTTTAAGAACGGTATTATATATAATGGCCTTTTACTACATTTTTAAATTTTTAGCAAAATTGTTTTTGCCTTTATTGTTAAAAAAAGCGGTAGAAAAAGCAGGCACTAATTTTCAGCAACAACAACAGCAAGCGCAAGATAATTCCTGGAATAAAACCTCCTCGGCAGGAGATATTTATTACAAACCACCTACTTCAGGAAATCCTAAGTCAACTAAAAAAGTAGGGGATTATGTAGATTATGAAGAAATAGACTAAATTTGCTCGAATTATTTTCTTTTTAACCCCTCATAATACGCTAGAAATTGAAAGTTATAAATAAGTTTTACCCTCACGCTCTTGCCATTTTTGGTTTTGTTTTTGTTTCTCTTTTTTACTTTTATCCTGTTTTACAAGGCAAACAAATTTTTCAATCCGATATCGCTCAGTATACAGGAATGGCCAAGGAACAAAATGATTTTAGAGCTTTAGAACATCAAGAACCTTATTGGACTGACGCTGCATTTGGTGGAATGCCAACCTATCAGTTAGGAGCCAAATATCCTCATGACTATATTGGTGCATTAGATGATGCCATTCGTTTTTTACCGCGTCCTGCTGATTATCTTTTTCTATATTTCCTCGGGTTTTATGCCTTGTTATTAGTATTGAAAATTGATCCCTTAAAAGCCTTTTTGGGAGCTATTGCTTTTGGTTTTTCTACTTATCTCATCATTATTTTAGGTGTGGGGCATAATGCAAAAGCACATGCTATAGGATATATGCCGCTAGTAATTGCGGGTGTTTTATTAGTGTATCAAAAAAAATATGTAGTGGGTGGATTGCTTACTTTGTTTGCAACTGCATTAGAAATCAATGCGAACCACTTTCAAATGACGTATTATCTGTTGATTTTTTTACTGATTTTATCTGGATATTTTAGTTATTTAGCATTTAAGAATAAAGAATTACCAACATTGTTTAAGTCATTTGGCGTATTGATTGGAGCGGGTATTGTAGGTATTGGAGCCAATGCTACCAGTTTACTAGCTACTGCTGAATACGCTAATTTTAGTACTAGAGGAAAGAGCGAATTGACTTTTAATCCTGATGGTTCGGCTCATTCAGGCTCAAGCGCGCTTTCTAGAGAATATATTACAGAATACAGTTATGGACTAGCTGAAAGTTTTAACCTTATTGCACCAAGGCTTTTTGGAGGTTCTAACAGTGAGAATGTAGGTACAGATAGTAAAATGTATGAGTTCATGCTCTCAAAAGGAGTTCCAGAAAACCAAGCTGCCGATTTTGTTTCAGGAATGCCAACCTATTGGGGAGATCAACCTATTGTTGCTGCTCCTGCTTATATAGGTGCCGTAGTTTTCTTTTTGGCTGTTTTGGCACTTTTTATTGATGAGAGAAAAATTAAGTATGTTTTTCTATCAGGTGCTTTCGTGGCTTTGGTGTTGTCTTGGGGGAAAAATTTCCCAATCTTGACCGACTTTTTCATTGATTATGTGCCCATGTATGATAAGTTTAGGGCCGTATCTTCCATTCAAGTGATTCTTGAATTGTGTTTTCCAGTCTTAGCAATTATGGGATTCCAATCTTTCTTTACGTTAGATAGAGGAGACCAGTTAAAAGGACTGACTAAGGCAGCTACTTTAGCCTTGGGATTGGTGATTGTTTTATTTTTAAGCAAAGGCTTGTTCCATTTTTCAGGAACTAGTGATACATACTATATGGAGTCTTATGGACCTGAGTTCGTCGATGCTTTGAAAATGGACAGAATGAGTATGTATAGTGCTGATTTGTTACGTTCTACCTTTTTTATATTGGTGATTGCAGCGATTTTATGGTTGTTTACAAAAAATAAATTAGCTCAAAAAACAGCTATTATTTTAGTAGGA
The DNA here is from genome assembly GCF_048320115.1 of Flavobacterium faecale. Lineage (GTDB taxonomy): Bacteria > Bacteroidota > Bacteroidia > Flavobacteriales > Flavobacteriaceae > Flavobacterium > Flavobacterium faecale_A. Next base: position 3,461,135 of record NZ_CP182943.1, on the reverse strand, counting down.
CTCTTTATGATTTCTGATTTGTTTTTTGTGGCTAAAAGATATGTCGATGCCAAAGACTTTATCAGCGGTAGAGAAGTGGCTGTTCCTTTTCAAGAAACGCCATCTGATTCTGAAATTTTAAAAGACACTACACACTACAGAGTATTTGAAGTAAGTGGTAATTTCTCTAGTGCGAGAGCCTCATATTTTCATAAATCAATTGGAGGGTATCATGCCGCTAAACCAAGACGTGTTCAACAGTTATTTGATTACCAAATTGCCAAAAACAATATGGAAGTCTTGAACATGTTGAATGTGAAATATATTATTCAAACGGATAAGGAAGGGAATGAATTTCCAACAATTAATCCTAATGCCAATGGAAATGCATGGTTTGTTCACGATGTGAAGTTGGTCAATAAGGCTAATGACGAAATGAAGTCATTGGAGCGATTTGATACTAAATTAGCTGCAATATTTAATATTCAAATTTACGGACACAAATTTAAAAATGCTCGTTTGAAAAGAAATTTAGACACGACGGGTACTATTCATTTGGATGTTTACAAACCTAATTATTTAAAATATACAGCGGAAACAACTAAAGAAGGTTTGGCTGTGTTTTCTGAAATCTATTATGAAAAAGGTTGGAATGCTTATGTTGATGGTGAATTAACAGAACATTTTCCTGTGAATTACGTTTTAAGAGCCATGATGGTTCCTCCAGGAAAACATACCATCGAATTTAAATTTGAACCTGAAGTAATTAAAACAGGAACCATCCTTACATTGATAAGTTATGGTATTATTTTATTATTAGTAATTGGTGGTATTTATTTTGAAAGAAAGCGAACGCTAAAAGCTAAAGACAGTGTTGAATAAAATGGAAAACACTGCTTTCGATAAAAATAGTACCAAAGATAACGGACTAAAAAAAGTACTTATCATAACTTATTACTGGCCACCTGCTGGAGGTCCTGGGGTACAACGCTGGTTGAAATTTGTGAAATATTTGCCGGATTTTGGGATACAGCCAATTGTATATATTCCTGAAAACCCGACCTATCCTATTGTAGATGAAAAATTAATTTCTGATGTATCTGAGAAAGCGATTATATTAAAGAAACCTATTTTTGAACCGTATCAATTGGCTTCTTTTTTTTCGAAGAACAAAACCAAGAAAATTAGTTCTGGTATAATTCCTAACAAGAAGAAGCAGAGTGTTTTGGACAAAATATTTCTTTGGATACGAGGAAACCTTTTCATTCCTGATGCACGTGTGTTTTGGGTAAAACCTTCAGTTGCTTATTTAGAAAAATACATTAAAGAGCATCAAATAGAGACCATCATCACTTCGGGACCACCACACAGTTTGCATTTGATTGGTTTGCAGCTGAAACAAAAATTAGATTTAAAATGGTTTGCCGATTTTAGAGATCCATGGACTACCATTGGTTATCATAAATCATTGCGTTTGTCAAATTATGCTGCTCAAGAGCATAAAAGATTAGAGTATCAAGTATTGAATTCGGCCGACCGTATAATTGTGACAAGTAAAACCACAAAAACTGAATTTCAAACCATAACAACTAAGCCTATATCAGTAATCACAAACGGATACGACGTGGAGCCTGTGGGTAATCAGGTTCTGGATGTCAAGTTTAGTTTGGCGCATATTGGTTCGTTTTTATCGGAAAGAAACCCTTTAATTTTATGGGAATCTTTGGTTGAATTAACTAAGGAAATTTCGGGCTTCAAGAATAATTTTGAAATCAAATTGATTGGAGCAGTGAGTCAGGAAGTTTTGGAGACCTTATCACATTTTGGTTTAAACGATTACTTGAATAATCTGGGTTATATTTCTCATGAAGAAGCAATTGCTCATCAAAAGAAATCACAAGTGCTATTACTTATCGAAATTGATTCTAAAGATACACAAAGTATTATCCCTGGGAAGCTTTTTGAATACATGGTATCTAATCGTCCTATCATAGCTATTGGACCTCAAGGTTCTGATTTTGCTGAAATTATAACAGGAACAAATACGGGAGTGTTTTTTACGTATACCGAAAAAGAAAGGCTGAAAAGCCAAATAGCTAGCTACTATAATCAGTATTTAGAAAATAAATTACAATCCCACGGTATTGGTTTACAGAAATATGCTAGAAAAAATTTAACTAAGGAACTGGTTGAATTATTATCCAATTCTAAATCCTAAATTATTAATGGGAATAGTATTAAATCAATCATTTAAGAATACAATAATTACTTATTTAGGTTTTGGTGTTGGTGCCATTAATACCTTGTTTTTGTATCCTGTTTTTCTAGGAGCGACCTATTACGCTGTAGCTAACTATATACTTTCAGCAGCAAACGTCATTATGCCATTGTTTGCCATTGGGATGCAAAATACGCTTGTTAAATATTATTCGCAATACAGGTCAGAGGAGGAGCGGGAGCGTTTCTTGTCTTTTACGGTTTTGTTTCCATTAATATTGTGTGTGCCTTTAGCGTTAATAGGGCTTTTTTACTATGATGATATTGTCTATTTTGTTTCCAAAAAAAACCCTGTTGTCAAAGAGTTCATTTGGTTGATTCCGTTTATAGGGCTTTGCATGGCCTATTTTGAAATTTTCTATGCCTGGGCAAGAGTACATATGCACTCGGTGTTTGGGAATTTTATTAAAGAGGTGGGTTTGCGTATTTTTTCACTTTTGGCATTGATAGGAGTTTACTTTAAGTGGATGACGGTAGTCGATTTTGTTTATGTTACGGCAGGAATTTATTTTTTAGCTTTGGTAGTAACCATGTGGTATGCTTTCCGTATCAAACAACCTAATTTTCAATTCTCGATTCCTCAAAATGTCAAAGAAATATTAGAATACACCTTTTACATTATTTTATCTGGGAGTGTAGCGAATTTACTTTTGGATGGTGACAAAATCATGTTGAATCAGTACATGTTAATTGACAATATTGCTTATTATTCCGTAGCGACTTATATCGCTTTGGTTATTTCGGTCCCAAGTCGTGCCATGCATCAAATAGTTTATCCGATTACGGCCAAACTAATGCACGAGGATAAACACGATGACTTAAATGATTTATACAAAAAAACGTCTATAAACCTCCAGGTTGTAGGTGGTTATGTGATGTTGTGTATTTTTGTCAATATCAATCAGATGTATGAATTGGTTCCAAAAGAATACAGCGGTGGAATCGTGGTTGTTTTTATGATTGGTCTTTCTAAATATTTTGATTTGATATTGGGTAATAACAATGCTATTATTTTCAATTCTAAATATTACAGGATGGTATTATTCTTAGGGTTGTTATTGGTTTTCTTGACCATCGGATTGAATATGTTTTTTATCCCTCGCTACGGGATTATTGGTTCCGCTTTTGCAACTTTATTATCTATAACATTATATAGTTTAGCCAAACTGCTATTTGTGGTCAAACGCATGCATTTGTATCCTTTTACTAAACAAACTATTGCATCCATTGTATTGACAGCAGTAGTTTTTGTCGCATTTTATTTTTGGGATTTTCCGGTTTACCCCTTGGTTGGAATTGTATTGAAGTCGATAATTGTTACGGTAATTTATCTTTATCTGAATTATAAATTCACTATTTCACCAGAGATTAACGGAGTGATTGATGGTATTTGGAAAAAACTAAAAAGGGGATAAGATGGATTTATGATGAACTTTTAATCATTAAAGAGCATTCATTAATTTCCTTTTGTTAGTGCATTCAACATACCTTTAAAGATAAAACCATGAAAAGGGAGTACAGAGTACCAATAAAGTCTTCCCATTAGTCCTAAGGGTCTAAAAGTGGCGGTTTGAACTAGTTTGTTTTCCTTGATTTTGAATTCCAACCAAGCTTCACCTGGCAATTTCATTTCTGCGTAAAGTAACAATCTGCCTTCGCTTTTATTGGCATATAAAATGCGCCAAAAATCTAAAGCGTCACCCACGTTGAGTGAGTTTTTATTGGTTCGGCCGCGTCGCAAACCAACACCTCCCACAATTTTATCTATGATGCCTCTTATTCTCCATAGCCAATTGCCATAATACCAGCCATTTTCCCCACCGATACTCCAAATTTTTTCAATACAGGCTTCTCTATTTTGAATGAGTTTTTCTCGATGATCTATAAAACATCCGTGTGAAGGTACGTTGATAAAATCAGAGATAGCAATATTAATTCCGCTACTGCTATAGGCATCCTTCCAGCTAGATACAATGGCATTATTGTCAATTTTGAGGAAGGCTTTTTTTAGAGATTCTCGGTAGCTTAGGGGCTGAATTCCTAATAGAGTATTAAGATTATGATTGCGACAGATGACTTCTACTTTCATACTATCTACCAAGGCAGTGGCCAATTTATAAGTGGTAGAAGTGACAAAATACAACCAATAGGAAGACAGCCGTGGTGTCATTACAGGAACAATAAATATGCGTCGTTTTAAGCCTCGAACACGAGCAAACTCTAACAACATCTCTTTGTAACTGAGAATGTCAGGACCCCCAATATCAAAATTCTGATCAAATGTTTCAGAATTAAATATGGTTTGGGTCAAAAAAGCAATCACATCGGTAACGCCAATAGGTTGACACTTGGTTTTTAACCATTTTGGGGTAATCATTAGAGGTAGTTTTTCGACTAAATCTCTGATGATTTCGAAAGAAGCACTTCCAGAGCCAATTATGATTCCTGCTCGTAAGGTGGTCAAATGATATTTCCCCCCTGAGAGAAGGTTTTCAACATTTTTTCGAGAGGATAAATGAGAAGACAATTCAGATTCATTGACAATGCCACTTAAATACACGACATGTTTTACGTTAGTTTTGTTTAAAGCTTCTTTGAAATTGAGGGCAGATTGATGTTCCATTCTTTCATAATCGGAAGTAGTCGCCATAGAATGTACAAGGTAATAAGCGCCATCAATTTCTTTAGGTAATTTTTCTAATGATTTTTCGTCTAGAAGATCCATTTCGATGATCGCTATTTTATCTCTAATAGAAGCAGGAGGATGAAATCTTTTGACATCACGCACACAACATACTACTTCATGTCCCATTTCGACTAATACGGGAAGAATTCTTTTTCCGATATATCCAGTTGCTCCTGTTAATAGTATTTTCATGACGAAAGATAATTAGAATTTGGTTTTAATTTTTTGTAGTTTATTTCGGTTTTGAACGTCATCTTTTAAGATGCTTTTTAAAAAAATCGATGGTTCTGTTCCATGCTAATTCAGCAGCGGCTTCATCATAACGAGGAGTTGTATTGTTATGAAAACCATGGTTGACATTTGGGTAGAAATGGACAGTGTATTTGGTTTTGTTTGCTTTTAAAACAGTTTCAAAATTCTCCCACCCCGCATTGATCCGTGTGTCAAGTTCTGCATATTGAATTAATAATGGGCTTTTAATCAGTGCGGCTTCCTCGTCTGTGGGGTGTCCTCCGTAAAAAGGGACAGTAGCACCTAAATCAGGCAATTTTACGGCCATCATATTAGAAATCCATCCTCCAAAACAAAAACCTACCACGCCAATTTTACCATTGCATTTTGCATGTGTTTTTAAATAATTATATGCAGCTATGAAATCTTCCAGCATCTCGTTTTTATCTCGTTTTTTTTGTAATTCTCTACCATCGTCGTCATTTCCAGGATATCCCCCTAAAGGTGAAAGAGCATCCGGAGCAAGACTGATAAAACCTTCAATTGCGGTGCGACGGCCCACATCTTCTATATAAGGATTTAGTCCGCGATTTTCATGTACCACAATAACCCCAGCTAGTTTTTTGTAAATCCCTTTTGGTATAGAAAGTAATCCTTTTATGGTACCACCTCCTTTGGGTGAATTGTAGGTGATATAATCAGAATCCAATCGAGGGTCGTCTTTAGGGACTAGAATAGTATCTACATAGTTTGGAGTCATGAAACTCAAAAGCGCTCCTACAGTAATACTTCCAATTGTATAAACCGAAAGTTTCTCGACAAATTGTCGGCGATCTATTTTATTATGTGCATAATCATCATAAAGATCAAAAACTTCTTGGCTAATAGCATCTTTTTTAAGTTCACTCATGATTGCTGTTTTTTGCAATTAGTATTCCAAACAGTTTTTTGCAGTTTTTAACGATGTTGGTCAAATAAAATCACATTGCCGTCTGGATCAGTAATCATAAAATTAGCTGGCCCAGTGGTTTTAGGGTCTATTTTGTTGCTAGTATTGATACCAGTGTTTATTAATTTCTTTTGAATTTCTCTTACATCATCAAAATCTTCCATTTCATTGGCATTCTCATCCCATCCAGGGTTAAATGTTAAAAAGTTATTGTCAAACATACCTTGGAAAAGTCCAATCAGTGCGTTTTCATTCTTCATTATAAGATATTTTTTTTCAATATCCCCTGCAAAGATTTTAAATCCGAGGTTTTCATAAAATTCTTTGGAAATATTAATATCCTTGACGCTAAGACTAATTGAAAATGCACCTAACTTCATAATTTATATTTTTAGTTGAATACTTGATGTTTGATATCGTTTGAAAATCGAAAATAATTTTATGGATGTTGTATAACAATGATGGTTAACGAGCTGTTTATTAGTGTAATGAATATAAAAATAAGGAAATAAAATTGGTTTTTAGTTTTGAATGAACTAATTCTTACTATTTTATGTTTCGTTCTGAGGAAAAAAATCATTGTATATTAGTCTCTATAAAGCAATAACTTTTTTTTGAAGTTAACAAAACCACTTGTCTATTTTGATCATCTCCTTTAGATATTCCTCTTAGTTTGTTATAAATAATATTCTTATTCCTATCCAGTATTTTTTAATAGTACTTTTAAAAGCCAACTGTTAGTTATTGGTATCCAATAAAAAAGCCGCTAACTTTAAAAGTAGCGGCTTGGTTTTTATTTTAAAAAAAGCGATTATTTTCTTGCGATTACTTTTTCAGCAGCAGCAAAAATAGCTTGATTGTTTAATTTGTATTTTTCCATTAATTGCTCAGGAGTTCCAGACTCACCAAAACTATCTTGAACTGCAACAAATTCTTGTGGAGCTGGTGTGTTCAATGCTAATACTCTAGAAACGCTTTCTCCAAGACCTCCAAGGATGTTGTGCTCTTCAGCGGTAACTACACAACCTGTTTTAGCAACTGATTTTAAAATAGCTTCATCATCCAATGGTTTGATTGTGTGGATATTGATTACTTCAGCTGAAATCCCTTTAGCTTCTAAAGCTTCAGCAGCAATCAAAGCTTCCCAAACTAAGTGTCCCGTAGCGATGATTGTAACATCAGTACCTTCGTTAAGCATGATTGCTTTTCCAATTACAAACGGTTCGTCAGCAGGTGTGAAGTTTGGCACAACCGGACGCCCAAAACGCAAGTAAGCAGGACCTTGGTGATCAGCTAATGCAATAGTAGCAGCTTTAGTTTGATTGTGGTCACAAGTATTGATTACGGTCATGCCTGGTAACATTTTCATCAATCCAATATCTTCCAAAATTTGGTGTGTAGCACCGTCTTCACCTAAGGTTAAACCAGCGTGAGACGCACATATTTTTACATTTTTCTCAGAGTAAGCTACTGATTGGCGAATTTGGTCGTAAACTCTTCCTGTTGAAAAGTTTGCAAATGTTCCTGTAAAAGGAATTTTTCCACCTATAGTTAATCCTGCTGCAATTCCAATCATGTTAGCTTCCGCAATTCCGATTTGGAAAAAACGCTCTGGGTGATTTTTTTTAAAATCATCAAATTTTAATGATCCAATTAAGTCAGCACAAAGTGCAACAACATTTTCATTTTTTTGACCTAATTCAGTCATTCCCACTCCAAAACCTGAACGGGTATCTTTACTTCCTGTATTTGTGTATTTTTTCATTTTATGCTGAATTTATTTCAGTATGTTTTGTATGTATTAATATTCTGAAAACTTTGGACTGATTAATAATCTCCTAAAGTTTCAGGGTTTTGAGCTAAAGCATTTTCTAGTTGAGCATCATTAGGTGCTTTACCATGCCAAGCATGACTGTACATCATATAATCAACTCCATTACCCATTTCAGTATAAAGCAATACGCAAACTGGTTTTCCTTTTCCTGTTCTAGATTTGGCATCATTCATACCAGCAATAATAGCTTCTAAGTTGTTACCTTCTTTGATTTCAAGAACATCCCAATCAAAAGCTTCAAATTTAGCACGAAGGCTTCCCATTGCTAATACTTCGTCAGTAGTTCCGTCAATTTGCTTTCCGTTTAAATCAACAGTTGCAATTAAGTTGTCTACTTTTTTAGCAGAAGCATACATGATAGCTTCCCAGTTTTGTCCCTCTTGTAATTCACCATCTCCTGTTAGAGCATAAATCAAGTGGTTATCATTGTTTAATTTTTTTGCTTGTGCAGCACCAATTGCAACAGATAAACCTTGGCCTAATGATCCTGCAGCAACACGCACACCTGGTAAATGATCGTGAGTAGTAGGGTGTCCTTGTAGTCTTGAGTTGATCAAACGAAAAGTAGCTAATTCAGATACTGGAAAGTAACCGCTTCTAGCTAAAACGCTATAAAAAACTGGAGAAATATGTCCGTTTGAAAGGAAGAAAAGGTCTTCACCAATTCCGTCCATATCAAAACCTTCTTTGCGTTCCATTAGGTTTTGGTACAAGGCTACTAAAAATTCTGTACAGCCAAGAGATCCTCCTGGGTGACCAGAGTTGACAGCGTGTACCATTCTAAGAATGTCTCTTCTTACTTGGATCGTTAAATCGTTTAATTGTTGTGTATTAGGCTTCATTTTGTGTGTAAAAGTTAAACTGCTGCAAATGTAAATTTTATTTTGCCGTAAGACAAATGATTTTTAGATAAGTTAGCCTACATAATACCACTAAATGTGAAAAAGCTGTCGGTTAGGACAGCTTTTTTATTTTTATTGAAGTTTTTTACTAGAAATATTCTGCTTAGAGTTGCAACTTTTTTTCTCTTTGAAAGACTTTATAGGCCTTTTTTTTGTTAAGAAATTATAAGAAAGCTGTAGTAAGCGCATTGGCGTAGAAAGCTTTCCTGTTAATAGAGCTCATAGCGATTCTTGATAAGGCTTTATCAGCTTTTTTGTCTTCTCTTAGGGTTTTCTTTAGTAATCCTGCTGCATTTTTTTCGCCTAAAGTATTCGCGAAAGCACATAATGTACCATATGTGGCTATTTCGTAATGTTTTATTTTTTGTTCGGATGAGATAATTCCAGCGTCTCTAACGGTTCCAATATCTGTTGATTTGAGTAATTCATTTGTTTCTTTTAGGATACCATTCATCGCTTCGCATTTTTCTGTAGTAGGTCTGATGCTGGTAGATTTAAAGATTTCTTCAAGACGGATAAGATGTTTTTTGTTTTGCTCCAAGTGATTCTGTATGGCTTCGACCAAGTCTTTGTTGGTGGCATTTTTCATCATTTTCGCTAATGTTTTACTCAATGCTTTTTCTGCGTGATAAATGTCTTTTAAGCCTTTTACAAATAAATCTCTTAGTCCATGAGCAGAATCTTCTGTGCTCGAATAGGCTCCATTTTTGGTGATTGCTTTTTCCATGATGTTTTTTTTAAAAAATTAATATTTAAATCCAATCAAGTAGAAAGACTCCTGAGTAATGGATTTAGTTTGTTTTTGTGATAGACATACAGCCTTATTTTTTGATTGTTATAAAGTTAATGATTTTTAACTGTTTCACAGTTAGTTGTTTGATTGCTTAAAGTGTTAATTAACAAAAAATAGTAGGGAGATTCTTTGGTTATATTGTAAAACAGTAATTTGAAACTATTTTTTTTCGTATTTGCTTAGGAAGCAATCGTTGCATTCCTCGTTTAAGAATAATTGATTGCTCTTGATTTCGAACGAAGATTTCGAGTCATTTTCGTAGACAATCATCGGCTTTTCCCCTCCAAAAATAGAGGATTCTATCTCGATTTTATATTTTTATTCGGATTCTAGTTTCCCGTTCTCGTATTTTTTAATAGTGGTGTTAGAAATGTCCAGAAGAATTGTTTTTCCAGTTGATTGAGGTGTAAGCGTCATGCCAGCGATTCCACCAGTAGATTCTAACCAATTCCATTGCCCATAAAGATTTTGGTATTCTGGGATATTTTTATCAGTTGAGCACCCCATCATTAAAAATCCAACAATAAATAGAAGTATCTTTTTCATGATTTAATCGACATTTGAATGCTATTAAAGTTAAGAAAAAAAGCTGATTAATACTATTTTACTGTTTTGATAGCAACAGATATAAGTTTTTCATGTCGTTAAAAACGGGAATGTCAATTCCGTTGAATTGATCTTTGTTGTGCTTGTTAGTGTATCCAAAAACATCAAAACCCCCAGCTTTTGCAGCAGTAACACCAGCCAAACTATCTTCGATAACCACACATTCTTCAACAGAATAGCCCATTGATTTTGCGGCATGAAGATAGAGTTCGGGATTGGGTTTCCAGCTGTTAATATCGTAAGCGCTAAAAATATTTCCTTCAAAACGGTCAATGAGCTTTGTAGTGGTTAAGTTGAGTCTTATTTTTTCGGCTGGGCCGTTTGAAGCAACACAAACATCGATATTGATTTTAGAAAGTAATTCATGGACACCTGGAATGGGTTGCATTTGTGTTCTAAAGGCTTCAAAAGTACGTTCTCTGAATTCTTCTTCAAAAGTATCAGGGAGTTTTTGAGAAGCTAAACTTTCAATATAATCAAAACAAAACTGCAATGATTTGCCAAGAAAATGAGTCATGGCAAAATCAAGTTCGATGAGTACACCAATAGATTTTGCCATATCAACTAATGTTGCATTAGAGATACTTTCGCTATCGACAAGTACTCCATCACAATCAAAAATAATGCATTTGTATTTCATAATAATATTGATGAATTCTATTCTCCGCAAATAAAATAAAATTTTTTAGCGGAGCAAAATAAGGAAAGGTTTAGTTGTGTAATATGATTTAAGAACTGCAAGATAACATGGAGCAACCTACTTTGTTTCGAGCCCATTCAGGACGTTTGGCAAACCATTTTTCATGCTCGGGTTGTTCAGCGTATGGGTTTTTTAAAAGTTGGAATAATTCGTCAATCACGCTGTAATCTTCCTTGTCCGCAGCTTCTATAGCAAGTTGAGCCATGTAATTTCGCAATACGTATTTTGGATTTATAAGATTTATTTGAATAGCTCGCTCGCTGTCGGTTTCTTTTTCAAAGCTTAATCTTTTACTGTATTGATGAAACCAATTATTCCATATTTGAATTATCTCTGATTTTTGGTCCAAAGAATCATAAAAAGCATCTTGAATGTCTAGGAAACCATGATCTGGATTATCTTTTTCAAAACGACTTAAATTTCTAAAAAAGATTGTCATATCGGTTTCTGTTCGATGTAAGTTTTCTTCAAGTTCTTGGATGAGTGCCGCATCATTTTCTCTTTGGGTAAATAGTCCAATTTTGGAACGCATCATTGCCAAGTATTTGCTTTCATATTTTGTTTTGTAGTCTTCTAATATAGCTTCTAGTCCAGCTGTTTCCTCGATTAATGGGTAGATAGCATTAGCAAGTTGGTATAAATTCCATAACACCATTTCAGGTTGTTTGCCATAGCGATAACGTTTGTTTTGAGCATCGGTAGTATTGGGAGTCCATCCGTAATCATAACCTTCCAGCCAGCCATAAGGTCCGTAATCGATCGTCAATCCTAGAATAGACATATTATCCGTATTCATCACGCCATGAACAAATCCAACACGTTGCCAATGGAGCACCATATCTAAACTTCGGTTAGAAACTTCTTGGAAAAATTTCAAATAAGTACCTTTTGAAGGGTTGCCTAATTCAGCATAAAAATGTTTGATGGTATAATCAACAAGTATTTTTAAGTTTTCATAGTCTTGACGTGAAGCAAATATTTGATAATTTCCAAAACGAAGAAAACTAGGGGCAATGCGAGAAACGATGGCTCCTTTTTCATAGGCAGGGTTTCCATTGTACAAAATGTCTCTCAGTACTTGGTCTCCAGATAGTGCAAGAGACAAGGCTCGGGTAGTAGGTACACCCAAATGAAACATGGCTTCGCTACACAAATACTCTCTGATAGATGAACGTAAAACGGCTAATCCGTCGGCAGTTCTTGAATAAGGAGTTTTGCCAGCTCCTTTAAGTTGTATAGCCCAACGCTGATGGTTATGAACCACTTCTGCTAGATTGATGGCTCGACCATCACCGAGTTGTCCTGCCCAATGACCAAATTGGTGTCCGCCATAACACATAGCATAAGGTTGTGTATTGGGTAAAACTTCGTTGCCTGTAAAGATATTTTGAAATAGTTCTGATTGGGTTTCGGCTATAGAAATTCCGAGATTTTCGGCCATTTCTGGTGAAACATGTAGAATTTTAGGGTTGGCAGTTTTTTGTGGTGTTACCAATGAATAACATGCTTTTTCCACCTGTCGAACGTAATTACTGGTAATTGAGTCAGCAGGTAATTCTTTGTTGAAAGTATCTTGAATGTGGAGTTTCATGGCTTTGATTGTTTGTTACAAAGGTACAAATACTATTGTTGTAGATGGATTGTGATTGCTTTTTTACCAAGTATTTGATTTTACTTTTTCGAAATGTATTTAAAAAAGAAACCACGAATTTCACAAATTGTCATGAATTTTAAAATGAGTTTCTGTGTTTTTTTGCATGAGGGATAATCCCAAAGCTTCGGGAGAAAAGCCCGTTGACAAAAAAAAGACAGTAGTAGAACTTGTCGAGGATTTGAAATGTATAGCCCAACGCTGGTGGAACGAAGTGGAAACAGGGCCATGCCCATATTATTTTTGTCAGGTTTTTTTTTTGTGAAAGAGTTTATATTTATAATAAGGAGACTTTTTCTAAATTAAACTATATTTGCGCTCCCGAAAGGTCGGGAGAACAATCGGTACAAAAAACGCAGTATGAAGTTTGATTTATTAAAAAAAGATCCTCAGTCTAAGGCTAGAGCTGGAAGTATAACCACTGATCATGGTGTGATTGAAACCCCAATTTTTATGCCTGTTGGTACGGTTGCTACTGTTAAAGGGGTGCACCAGAGGGAATTAAGAGATGATATTAATCCTGATATTATTTTAGCAAATACTTACCATTTGTACTTGCGTCCGCAGACTGAAATTCTTGAAAAAGCGGGTGGATTGCACAAATTCATGAATTGGGATCGTCCTATTTTGACGGATTCTGGGGGATATCAAGTGTATTCACTTTCTTCAAACCGCAAAATTAAGGAAGAAGGAGTGAAGTTTAAATCGCATATTGATGGTTCATACCACTTTTTTACGCCAGAGAATGTTATGGAAATTCAGCGCACTATTGGTGCTGATATCATTATGGCTTTTGACGAATGTACACCCTATCCTTGTGATTACCATTATGCACGTCGTTCGATGAATATGACTCACCGATGGTTGGATCGTTGTATCAGTCATTTGGATAAATTACCAATGAAATACGGTTTTGATCAACATTTTTTTCCAATTATCCAAGGAAGTGTTTATAAAGATTTAAGAGAGAAGTCAGCAGAATATATTGCCAATACAAACCAAGTAGGTAATGCTATTGGAGGATTATCAGTAGGGGAGCCTGCTGAGGAGATGTATGCGATGACTGAAGTGGTTACGGCTATCTTACCAGAAGACAAACCTCGCTATTTGATGGGGGTAGGGACACCAATTAATATTCTAGAAAATATTGCCCTTGGAATCGATATGTTTGACTGTGTAATGCCAACTCGTAATGCCAGAAACGGAATGTTGTTTACGGCCAATGGTACCATAAACATCAAAAATAAAAAATGGGAAGCTGATTTTTCGCCAATTGACGAAATGGGGATTACTTATGTCGATACCGAATACTCTAAAGCTTATTTGCGCCATTTGTTTGCTGCCAATGAATATTTGGGAAAACAAATAGCTACGATTCACAACCTTGGATTCTATATGTGGTTAGTGCGTGAAGCTCGAAAACATATTATTGAAGGTGGTTTTAGAACCTGGAAAGATATGATGGTTAAAAATATGAGTCAGAGGCTATAAAATAGGTTTAATTTTTTAATCGGTTATTCGGTTAAACAATTAAACAAATAAACGATTACAGTTGACAATGCTAACAATATTAGATAAGTACATTTTAAAAAGATACTTGGCCACTTTTGTGACTATGTTGCTCATGTTTGTTCCTATTGGGATTATTGTGGATGTATCCGAAAAGATCAACTATATGATTGAGAACGAAGTTCCATTTATAAAGATTGCGGTCTATTATTATCATTTTACAATCTACTTTGCCAATGCATTGTTTCCTATATTTTTATTTTTATCCATTATTTGGTTTACCTCTAAGTTAGCTAATAATACAGAAATTATTGCCATCTTAAGTTCTGGGATTTCATTTACTCGATTTCTGAGGCCTTATATTATAGGCGCGACGCTGGTATCTGTTTTTGTACTGATAATGGGTTTTTTTGTGGTTCCTGTTTCCAGTGAAGGCTTCAATAATTTTAGGTACACTTATTTAAAGAGAGGCGGAAAAGAACAAATGCGCGGTCTTAATACCGATGTATATCGCCAGATTAATGATCATGAGTTTTTGTATGTTAATAGCTTTAATTCGTATTCAAAAACTGCTTTTAATTTTGCTTTAGAAAAGTTTAATAAAGAAAAACTGGAATCTAAGATCACCGCAAGTAGAATTCAGTGGAACCCTTCTGATAGTACTTATACCATGTATGATTATACTAAAAGAACCGTTGGGGAATTAGGTGATAAGATTGAAAGGGCTCCTGAAAAGAAAACAGTATTTAGCTTTGATTTAGAGGATTTAACTCCGGTAGTTTATATAGCAGAAACTTTGACATTAGACAAGCTCAACGCGTTTATTGAAAAAGAAAAGGCCAGAGGTTCTTCTAATATTAATACCTATATGGTTGTTTTGTACAAAAAGTATAGTGTACCAGTTTCGGCGTTTATATTGACTATTATTGCGGTTTCGGTATCTGCAATGAAACGAAGAGGAGGGATGGGAATGAACTTAACTATAGGGATAGCTATCGCTTTTGGTTTTGTCTTTTTTGACAAAGTGTTTGGTGTTATAGCCGAAAAAACTACTTTTTCACCTTTTATAGCGGTTTGGTTTCCTAATTTTGTTTTCGGTATTCTAGCCTTATATTTATTACGCAAAGCCAAGCGTTAAAGTTATCTGTTTTTATAAACAGTTGATATCTTGATTTTTGTTTAATAATTACGTTATTTTTAAATTTTAAGAAGTTATTGTTACAATTGGTAATCTCTTTTAAATTCACTAATTTCATCATGTTTTTAAGAGTTAAACAAAAAATAAAACTTTTAAACGATATAAAATTTTATATTTGCAATCCAAAATAAATTAAAACGCACAAATCCTATGGAATATTTAGATTTTGAGCTTCCAATAAAAGAATTAGAAGAGCAATTAGAGAAGTGTCAAGTTATTGGAAAAGAATCAGATGTTGATGTTACCAATACTTGTAAGCAAATCAATAAAAAGCTTTTAGAAACCAAGAAAGATATTTACAAGAATTTGACTGCTTGGCAAAGAGTACAATTGTCTAGACATCCTAGTAGACCATATACCTTAGATCATATCAGAGCGATTTGTGGAAATACCTTCTTAGAACTTCATGGAGACAGAAGCTTTAAAGATGATAAAGCCATGATTGGTGGATTAGGGAAAATTGGTGGACAATCTTTTATGATTGTAGGGCAACAAAAAGGTTACAACACTAAAACACGTCAATATAGAAACTTTGGGATGGCAAATCCTGAAGGATATAGAAAAGCGTTGCGTTTGATGAAAATGGCCGAAAAATTCAATATCCCTGTTTTAACATTAGTAGATACTCCTGGAGCTTATCCTGGTTTAGAAGCTGAAGAAAGAGGACAAGGAGAAGCTATTGCAAGAAATATTTTTGAGATGGTACGTTTAAAGGTGCCAATTATAACTGTAATTGTAGGTGAAGGTGCATCAGGTGGTGCATTAGGAATAGGTGTGGGAGATAGAGTGTATATGTTAGAAAACACTTGGTACTCTGTAATTTCTCCAGAATCTTGTTCTTCTATCCTTTGGAAAAGCTGGGAATATAAAGAAAAAGCAGCCGATGCTTTGAAATTGACTTCTTCAGATATGAAAAAACAAAAATTAGTAGATGATATTATTCCTGAACCATTAGGAGGTGCTCACTATGATAGAGAAACAACTTTTAAAACAGTTGAAGAATATGTTTTAAAAGGATACAACGAATTAAAAGATTTATCAACAGAAGAGTTAATAGCTCAGAGAATGGATAAATACAGCAAAATGGGTGAGTTTAAAGAGTAAAAAACTTACTTTTGCAAAGTCCAATCCGAAGCCTTAAAGTTTCGGATTTTTTTTGGGTTATAAACAAAAAAACAGAAGTTGTAAACATTAATTTGTAATAACTAAATTCGATTATTTTTATAATTTAAGTTACTTTCGTGAGATGGAAAATTTCAAAAATATAAACCCCGTTAAGGTGGATAAATCGACAATAATAAGTCTAGAAAAAGGAAAATTACCTCCACAGGTGATAGAATTAGAAGAGGCGGTATTGGGTGCCATGATGATTGATAAAAAGGGGGTTGATGATGTCATTGATATTTTACAACCTGATGCTTTTTATAAAGAAGCGCACAAACATATTTTTGAAGCAATTGTTCAATTATTTACTGAAACACAGCCTATTGACTTGTTAACTGTTTCTGCCCAATTGAAAAAGAATGCAAAGTTAGAACTAGCAGGAGGTGATCTTTACTTGATTCAATTGACTCAAAAGATATCTTCCTCAGCGCATATCGAATTTCACTCGCGTATTATTCTACAAAAGTTTATTCAACGTAGTTTGATCCGAATTTCATCTGAAATTATTGAGGCATCATATGATGAGACTACAGATGTATTTAACTTATTAGATCAAGCTGAATCTAAGCTTTACGAGGTTACTCAAGGAAATATCAAACGTAGTTCTGAAACAGCTCAAAGTTTGGTACTCCAAGCCAAAAAGAAGATTGAAGAAATTAGCAAACAAGAAGGATTAAGTGGTGTAGAAACTGGTTTTACTAATTTAGATAAATTGACTTCGGGGTGGCAACCAAGTGATTTGATTATTATTGCAGCAAGACCTGCGATGGGAAAAACTGCTTTCGTACTTTCCATGGCTAGAAATATGGCAATTGATTACGGACATCCTGTGGCATTGTTCTCCTTGGAGATGGCATCAGTTCAGTTAATTACTCGTTTGATTTCTTCAGAAACTGGATTGTCCTCTGAAAAATTGCGTACAGGAAAACTAGAACCACATGAATGGACCATGCTAAGCACCAAGGTTAAGAACCTTGAAAAAGCACCGCTTTATATTGATGATACGCCTTCATTATCCATTTTTGACTTACGTGCTAAGGCAAGACGATTGGTGTCCCAACACGGAATCAAAATTATCGTAATTGATTATTTACAATTGATGACCGCTGGAGGAAATGCAAAAGGAGGCGGAAACCGTGAGCAAGAAATCTCGACTATTTCTCGAAATTTAAAAGCATTGGCAAAGGAACTAAACGTTCCTGTTATTGCACTTTCTCAACTTTCTCGTGCGGTAGAAACCCGTGGATCTAGTAAGAGACCTTTGCTTTCTGACCTTCGTGAATCTGGAGCAATTGAGCAGGATGCTGATATTGTTTCCTTTTTGTATCGTCCAGAATATTATAAGATCGAAGAGTGGGATGACGATGAAGCTTCACCTACTGCAGGTCAAGCAGAAATAATGATTGCAAAACACCGTAATGGTGGAATTGAAAATGTTCGTTTGAAATTCTTAGGACACTTAGGTAAGTTTGATAATTTAGACGATTTTAGTGGTAATTATGATGATTTACCCTCTTCAATGAATCAAGATGAAAATCCTTTTTCAACCAAAAGTTTGCCTTCTGCAAATGAAGCATTTGGTAGTACTTTTAATGATGACGATGATGATGATAGCGATATGCCGTTTTAACTAAAAACAAAATATAATATTAGGAAAAGCCTTTGTAGAAATACAAAGGTTTTTTTGTTATCCAGTTATACTTGTTCAATTTGGATTGCAGCAATAACTATAAAATCCAGTATCTTTGAGTAAAATAATAAAAAAATGGGTTTCAAAAATACAATTGTACTGCTAATCATATTGTTTTCATTTTCTACCAAGGCTTCTTTTGTCTTACTCCCAATGGATGAAACGACTCAAAAAAATCATTTGAAAGCTTATGGAATCACTTTTTGGTGTTTGGACAAAAAATACAAGGCCAGTTGGCTACTCAATTATAGAGGAGGTTCCTTTTTATTGCCCGATGCATCCGAAATCCGAAAAGAATGTCAAATTAGAGGAGTAAGTTTTGAAGTGCTATCTGATGCAGATGCCAATTCGATCCTAAATGAAATTTCTAGTCCTTCCCAAAACATGGAAACGGTAATACTTGAAAAAGCACCCAAAGTAGCTGTTTATACACCAAAAGGTAAACAACCGTGGGATGATGCAGTAACCTTGGTTTTGACCTATGCTGAAATTCCTTTTACCCCAATATATGATGAAGAAGTATTAAGTGATCAACTCATTTTATACGATTGGCTGCATTTGCATCATGAAGATTTTACAGGGCAGTATGGGAAGTTTTATGGAGCTTACAAAAGTACGCCATGGTATATTGAGCAAAAAAAATCAGCCGAAGACCTAGCGGCTAAATTGGGTTTTGCCAAAGTTGCACAAGCAAAAGGCGCAGTAGCAAAGAAAATTCGTGATTTTGTAATTGGAGGAGGATTTATGTTTGCAATGTGTTCGGCTACAGACAGTTTTGATATTGCTCTAACTGCTGATGGAATTGATATTTGTGAACCCATGTTTGACGGAGATCCTTCTGAAGCAAATTATCAGTCGAAATTAAATTATTTGAATTCATTTGCGTTTAAAGATTTTATATTGGAAAGAAGACCTGAAAAATATGAATTTTCAGATATAGATATGACTGAAAAAAGACGTATTCCTATGGATAAGGATTACTTTACCTTAATGGAGTTTTCAGCCAAATGGGATCCAATTCCTAGCATGTTATGCCAAAATCACACACAATTGGTAAAAGGCTTTATGGGGCAAACCACTGCCTTTGATTCGAATTTGATAAAATCTAATGTATTGCTAATGGGAACTTGTGAACTGAATGGTGAAGCTCGTTACATTCATGGAGAAAAAGGAAAAGGGATGTTTGCTTTTTTCAGTGGTCATGACCCTGAAGATTACCAACATCAAGTAGGGGATGCTCCAACCGTTTTGGATTTGCATCCCAATTCACCGGGTTATCGGTTGATCTTGAATAATGTTTTATTCCCTGCAGCAAGAAAAAAGAAACTGAAAACCTAAAATTCTATCCTAGGTTTATAATGATCGTTTATTTAATTTGAAGGTAGAATTTATTACCATCAGCATCCGTAGCAATTAACTTTCCATTTTCGTTTGATTCAATAACAATATTGATTTCAGGTTTATCTAAAACATTGTATAGTTTACCTTCTCCGTGTTCACCTTCTATATTAATGTTACCACGAATATCATTTCCTTTTTCATCAACACCAGTAACTTCGTGATCGTATTTAAACTCCGTATTTCTGAAACTGTAATTCTCTATTTGAATGTTATTTAATCGATGGTGAAAAGCAACCTTTTCATCGGTCTTTTCTTCTTTTATGTCATTGTCCTTGCATGCTGCCAAAAGAAATAAAACAGTTCCTACCGAAAATAAGTATTTATAGATTTTCAAAAGCATTTTTTTTCTTTCAAATGTAGGGATTCCTATAATTTGTTTTTTACGGAAAACCTCATTTTGAGTGTTTATTTCAAGAAAATAAGCAGGAAAATAGGTGTAATCGATTTACAATCGATTACGTACATAGAGAGATGATGGGATATTAAATAATTCCTAAATCTTTAGACAAGGCAATTAGTTGGACGTTGTTGTTAGCTTTAAAATAAGATTTAAGTTTTGTAATTTTTTTTTCGATACTGCTACTGCTACTAGGGTTGATAGTGTTCGTTTTGAAGTAGGTTGAAATTTCTTCCAAGGTGTATCCTTTGGACATTAATTGTAGAATTGAAATGTCATAATCGTCAATTTCTATAAGATTGCGATCATTTAATTTCTGTTCTATTTCGATAGGGATGACAACCTCATGATTCAAATAGATGTCTTGAATTGCTTTTTGTAATGTAGGGATACTGTTTCTACCTTTTAAGATATATGCATTGATTCCTGATTTTTCAAACAAATATTTTATGCGGTACGATTTGTCCTCAATGCTGTAGACAACTATTTTAATATCAGGTTGTATTGTTTTAACGGTATTAATTAATTCTTCACCAGTGAATAGTGTTGTATTTATATGACTGTCTTTGAAAGAAAGATCACAAATGAGTAAGTCATAAGGTTGTTGCTCTAATATTGCTTTTTTTATTTTCAGAAAGGCTTCATCACAATGGCTAACTTGATGAACTTCTTCAATTTTAAGTTTTTCAAGCATTAACTTTAATGTCATGCCAATGCTGTCGATATCTTCAGAAATTAAAACTTTTTTAAACATAATAAGAAGTGTTAAGTTGGAATGTTTATAGATACTTTAAACCCTTTATTTGGATGAGATTCGAATTTTATTTTACCGTTAATACTATTGATTCTGTTTTCAACGTTAGAGAGTCCGTTCCTGTTTTTAGTTTTCTCTAGATCTACACCAATTCCATTGTCTGCATAATTGATAATGATTCCTTTCTTCGAATCCTTAAATAAAAGTATCGTGAATTTACATTGACTATGTTTTTTCATATTGATCAAAAGCTCTTGTAGTACTCTATGTATGATGATTTTTTTGTTAGGATCTACTTTCTTCCAATCAATGAGCTCTAAATTTTTAACTACAATACTTACGGATTCATTGCTAAATTCTTGAATCATTTCCTTTAAATTAGCTGCAAAAGGCGCTCCGGTTTCTATTGGGCTGTTTTCTCTAGAAATATTTCTTGTGGTTGAATAAATTAGATCTAAATTTTCTAATAGCTTTTCTTTGTTTTCAATCGAATTTAAATCATGTGATTCAGTAAAAGCAATGGTTTGATAGAGATCATTAGCTAATTCATCATGTAGTTTTTTTGAGATTCTTGTTTCTGTATCATAGGATGTTTTTAGTTTTTCTTTTTTGTTTTTTTCGACTTGTAAATAAATTATAAAAACCGCTACGATGAGTATAATTCCTATCGCAAGATAGAGTACCAAATTTTTTAATTTTTGTTGTTCTTGCCGTAAGGCTTTTTCAGTTTTCAGCCTTTGGTTTTCTTCTTTTTCTTTTTTCGAATCGTACTTTATTTTTGCAAATTGATTTTTGGCTATTTGCCTAACTCTAGTAATGCTGTCATTTAGCGTTATATATTTCAGGGAGTATTGTTTAAGTTGGTTTCCGTGGCTATGTTGGATTAAGTGTTTTAAGGCGGTTAATTGATCATCAGCACTTCTTAGTTCAGTTGCTTTCTGGTAAGCTAAGTTGGCGTATCTAATGGCTTCTTTTGGAGCTTTCTCTGAGTAAAACTCGTATAAATATATGTAGCTGGTTACAAGTTCCCACTCGTCGGGTAAAAATTCTTTATAATTTAGGTTGATATCTAGAGCTTTCATTAAATACGAAATAGCTTTATTGTTTCCAGTTTTATAATAACAATAACCTAAATAGTTTAAAGTTGTAGAGTATAATTGAAGATTATTAATAATTTCTTTTTTTGACAATAAGGGTTCAAGTATTTTTATAGCATTATAGTACTCTTTCTTTTTTAGAGAAATGTAGCCAATGTTTAGTTGGCTTGTGAGTTTTCGCTCCGAATCTGTTTTGAATGAAATTGATTTATTGAAATAGTATAGAGCGCTTTGGTAATCTAAAGTATGTATGTGATTTAATCCTAAAATACTATAAATGCGCCATTTGAAATTTTCATTTTTTACATTTGAAATGTATGGAATTGCTTCTGTTGCGATAGTTTCTGCACTTGCATAATCTCCGTGTATTTGTAGAATAGATGTTAAATATGTAATTGTGTAAACATATTTTTGGGTATTTTTATTGGGATTACAAATGCTTTTTGCTTTGTCAAAGCAATAAAATGCTTTATTAAATTCGGACTCTTTATGGTATTTTTCTCCTAGTTTTATGTACTCTTCAATCTCTTCAGTCGTTTCATTTTCGTTAACAACAGTACTTTTTGCTTTTTCTTTACAAGAAAAGAAAGAAAAAAGTAGTGTTAATAGGAGTAGTATTGTAAGAAAGTGGTGTTTGGAAATCATGAGACTAAAATACTATTTTTCTTAATAAGTATATTGTGTTAGTCTAAAATATTAAAGCTTTTTTTGAACATTTTTTAAAACAAAAAACCCCATCTCGCCTAGGCGGATGAGGTTTCTATATAAGTAAGTAAGCTTAAATTGAGGTTGATAAAACGTTTATTTTACTTTATTAAGTACAGCTTTGAAAGCTTCAGGGTGGTTCATCGCTAAATCTGCAAGAACTTTTCTGTTCAATTCGATTCCGTTAGATTTTACTTTACCCATGAATTGTGAATAAGACATTCCTTCTAATCTAGCTCCAGCGTTGATACGTTGAATCCATAATGAACGGAAATTTCTTTTGTTCACTTTTCTATCGCGGTATGCATAGCACATTGCTTTTTCTACCGCATTTTTAGCAACTGTCCAAACGTTTTTACGTCTACCAAAGAAACCTTTGGCTTGCTTCATTATTTTTTTTCTTCTTGCTCTTTTAGCAACTGAGTTTACCGATCTTGGCATAATTTTTACTTTTTTTTTGTAGCAGGCGGCCCGAATTGAATCAAGAGCACTTATAGGCCATACTCCAAGGTTATTAAATTGTTTTAACCTAGAATCTAGTTGTTCGTTGTTGGTTGTCAGTTATTGGATATAAGTCCATCAACAATCAACCGTCAACTATCAACCATTTAGATGATTCTTAATTGTTGTTTGATGCTTTTCTCATCTGTTTTGTGAACTAGCGCTGAGTGAGTCAAAGCTAATTTACGTTTTTTAGATTTTTTAGTCAAGATGTGACTTTTGAAAGCATGCTTTCTTTTAATTTTTCCAGAACCAGTAACTTTAAAACGTTTCTTGGCGCTAGATTTAGTTTTCATTTTAGGCATTTTTTCCTAGTGTTTTAATTTATTCTTACTTACTTATTTTTTGTTTCAAGTTTATTGTTTCAGGTTTTTAACTAATTACTAAAAACTGTAAACTGAATACTTCTTATTTTTTCTTTTTAGGAGCAATGAACATAATCATTCGCTTTCCTTCAAGAACTGGCATCGCTTCAACTTTACCAAATTCTTCCAAATCTTGAGCCAAACGTAATAATAGAATTTGCCCTTGATCTTTATAAATAATCGAACGACCTTTAAAGAATACAAAAGCTTTTAATTTTGAACCTTCCTTTAAGAATTTTTCAGCATTTTTTCTTTTGAATTCATAATCATGCTCATCTGTTTGAGGACCAAAACGAATTTCTTTTACAGTAACCTGTGTCGATTTAGCTTTTAAGATTTTATCACGTTTCTTTTGTTCGTAAACAAATTTTTTGTAATCCATAATCTTGCAAACCGGTGGCTCTGCATTTGGCGAAATTTCAACTAGATCCAATTCAAATTGATCAGCTAGTTTTAATGCTTCAGAAAGTTTAAAAACTCCTGGTTCAATATTTTCACCTACGAGTCTTACTTCTTGTATTCCACGAATATTATTATTAATTCTGTGGGCATCTTTCTTTTCTACGCGAGGTTGGTAACCTCTGTTGCTTCTTATTGCTATGGCTTTATAAATTTAAGTTAAACTGTAAATACTTTTAATGTCTTTTTTATCTCTTCGTCAACAATAGCAGCAAATTCCTCTATTGTTATCGTAATGTTTCCTTTTCCTTCTTGACCGTGACGACGAATGGAAATTGTTCCATTTTTCTCCTCTTCTTCACCTACAATCAGCATAAACGGGATTTTTTGCATCTCCGCGTCTCTGATTTTCTTACCAATGGTTTCGTT
This sequence comes from Flavobacterium faecale, assembly GCF_048320115.1. Taxonomy (GTDB): domain Bacteria; phylum Bacteroidota; class Bacteroidia; order Flavobacteriales; family Flavobacteriaceae; genus Flavobacterium; species Flavobacterium faecale_A. The sequence goes on along the minus strand of NZ_CP182943.1, from coordinate 3,436,918 downwards.
TCGGTTGTCAATGAGGGCGCGAATTTCGTGATTTTCTAGCAAATCTAAAACTTTTTTAGCATATATTTCATATTTCTCGCTCAAAGACAAGATAATAGCCTGTTCCGGCATCAGCCAAAGTGGGAAATTACCCGCAGTATGCTCTAGTAAAATAGCTATAAATCGCTCCATTGAACCAAAAGGAGCTCTGTGAATCATTACAGGACGGTGCAATTCATTGTCTGATCCTTTGTAGGTTAAGTCAAAACGCTCCGGTAGGTTGTAGTCTACTTGGATCGTTCCCAGTTGCCATTGTCTCCCTAGGGCGTCTTTGACCATGAAATCCAACTTAGGGCCATAGAAAGCCGCTTCGCCATATTCAACTACAGTTTTCAAACCTTTGTCAGCAGCGGCATTGATAATAGCCGATTCTGCTTTCTCCCAGTTTTCATCTGTACCAATATATTTTTCCCTGTTTTCTTGATCTCTTAGTGAAATTTGTGCTGTGAAATCTTCAAATCCTAATGATCCAAAAACATATAAAACTAAGTCGATAACCTTCTTAAATTCCTCGTCGAGTTGTTCAGGTGTACAAAAGATATGTGCATCGTCTTGAGTAAAACCTCTTACACGAGTTAAACCATGTAATTCTCCACTTTGCTCGTAACGGTAAACGGTTCCAAATTCAGCATAACGTTTCGGTAGATCTTTATAAGACCAAGGGCGAACGTTGAAAATTTCACAATGGTGAGGGCAGTTCATTGGTTTTAATAAAAATTCCTCTCCTTCGTTTGGAGTACTTATAGGTTGGAAACTGTCAGCTCCATATTTAGCATAGTGTCCAGAAGTTACATAAAGTTCTTTTTGTCCAATATGAGGAGTAGCTACTTGTTCATAACCTGCTTTTTTTTGAGCTTTTTTTAAAAATTGCTCCAAACGTTCTCTTAAAGCGGCTCCTTTTGGTAGCCATAGCGGAAGACCTTGACCTACTTTTTGTGAAAAAGCAAATAATTCTAATTCTTTGCCTAGTTTTCTGTGGTCACGTCTTTTTGCTTCTTCAAGTAAGGCTAAATATTCAGTTAAATCTTTTTGTTTTGGGAATGAAGTTCCGTAAACTCGAGTTAATTGTTTGTTTTTTTCATCACCTCTCCAGTAGGCACCAGCAACGCTCATCACTTTCATGGCTTTGATGATTCCTGTGTTTGGAATGTGACCGCCTCGGCATAAATCGGTAAAAGTATCGTGATCGCAAAAAGTAATGGTGCCATCTTCAAGATTAGAAATCAATTCTGTTTTGTAAACGTTGTCCTTGTACATTTCTAATGCTTCCGCTTTAGTTACAGGATGCATTTTAAACTCGTGTTTTCCTCTAGAAATTTCTAATACTCGGTCTTCGATTTTTTTAAAATCTGCTTCAGTGATTTTGTGTTCTTCAAAATCTACGTCATAGTAGAAACCATTTGCAATAGCCGGTCCTAATGTTAATTTAATTCCAGGGTATAATTCCTCAAGAACTTGAGCCATTACGTGTGAAGTCGAGTGCCAAAAAGCTTTCTTTCCTCCTTCGTCATTCCAAGTGTAAAGAACAAGACTACCATCAGTGGTCAAAGGAGTAGAAGTTTCAATGGTTATGGTGTTGAAAGATGCTGAAATTACATTTCTGGCAAAACCTTCGCTAATGCTCTTGGCAACATCCATAGGTGTTACGTTTGGTGCATACTCTCTAACTGACCCATCGGGTAAAGTAATCTTAATCATTGTTTGTTTAATTTTAAGACTGCAAATATATATGATTACAAAAATACATACAATATATATGTAGCGTTTGTTTTTATGTTTTGTAAAACTTAGTGATTAATAATTTGATTTTGGTTGGGTGAGTTTAATGTTGATGTTGAGACGGTGTTTTTAGCGTTTGGCTATATTGGGGTGTTTTTTTAAAGGTGAAATAATAATTATTAGGTGTTGAGATATGTTTTTTGGAGCACTTAGAATAGTTTTCATTATTGGCTTTTGTCCCGCTATTCGCTATATCTGTTGTTTATGCTTAGGCAACACAACAGGATGCCGCTACTATCGGGGCTAAAGATGAAGATTTATTTTTTACATAACGATTTTATGTAGAATGTCTGTATAGTGGGGAGTAAATAGTGTTACCTATATTATAGGAATAAAAAGTGCTGTTTTGGTTTGGGGTAGGGTGTAGGTTGAAGTGGAAAAACACTGAAGTACTCTTATAATGATATAGAATTACATTAAGTTCTTGAAATAATCAGACGCAAATACTGAAAATAGTCTAATAATACGAGTGATTACGATATGGTCCATAGTATTCCCGATAATAAAAACGCTAAATTCCTACAAATGCAAAAACATAAACAATGCATTTTCAGCATATTGTAAAAAAGATTAAAAAAAGGTTGTTGTGGGGTATTGTTTAATTGGGAAGACTCACTACTTTTGCACCCGCAACAGCGAATGCGTTCATCGAAATACTGACAGGTTTTAAGAGAAATAAAGAGGGAGAAATTCTTCTAGAAAAAATATCAAAAAAAGCTTGTGAGATTAGGATTTACGTTTTACATTTGCACCCCGCAAGAATAGAGAAGTTCATTGAGTTATTGATAAGAGAGGTTAAAGAAATAGAAATAAAATTCTAAAAAAAAACTTTAATTTTTTCTTGCCAGAAACAAAAGAGTTTTTTACTTTTGCACCCGCTTCGAGAAACACATGAGAATGTGGTTAACGAGGATAAAAAAAAGAAGAATACGTTCCTAGACATATTGAATTGACAGCCGTTTTAACAGAGATGTTAGAACAAAAGAATAAGAGTAATAGAATCGATAGATTCGAATAAAAACCGATAGATACTGAGTCGACAATTAATAGTCCGCCACGGCGGACGCACAATATACGATGAAGAGTTTGATCCTGGCTCAGGATGAACGCTAGCGGCAGGCTTAACACATGCAAGTCGAGGGGTATAGGTTTTCGGACCTAGAGACCGGCGCACGGGTGCGTAACGCGTATGCAATCTACCTTTCACAGAGGGATAGCCCAGAGAAATTTGGATTAATACCTCATAGTATTATGAATTGGCATCACTTTATAATTAAAGTCACAACGGTGAAAGATGAGCATGCGTCCCATTAGCTTGTTGGTAAGGTAACGGCTTACCAAGGCTACGATGGGTAGGGGTCCTGAGAGGGAGATCCCCCACACTGGTACTGAGACACGGACCAGACTCCTACGGGAGGCAGCAGTGAGGAATATTGGTCAATGGACGCAAGTCTGAACCAGCCATGCCGCGTGCAGGATGACGGTCCTATGGATTGTAAACTGCTTTTGTACGAGAAGAAACACTCCTACGTGTAGGAGCTTGACGGTATCGTAAGAATAAGGATCGGCTAACTCCGTGCCAGCAGCCGCGGTAATACGGAGGATCCAAGCGTTATCCGGAATCATTGGGTTTAAAGGGTCCGTAGGCGGTTTAGTAAGTCAGTGGTGAAAGCCCATCGCTCAACGGTGGAACGGCCATTGATACTGCTAAACTTGAATTATTAGGAAGTAACTAGAATATGTAGTGTAGCGGTGAAATGCTTAGAGATTACATGGAATACCAATTGCGAAGGCAGGTTACTACTGATATATTGACGCTGATGGACGAAAGCGTGGGTAGCGAACAGGATTAGATACCCTGGTAGTCCACGCCGTAAACGATGGATACTAGCTGTTGGGAGCAATCTCAGTGGCTAAGCGAAAGTGATAAGTATCCCACCTGGGGAGTACGAACGCAAGTTTGAAACTCAAAGGAATTGACGGGGGCCCGCACAAGCGGTGGAGCATGTGGTTTAATTCGATGATACGCGAGGAACCTTACCAAGGCTTAAATGTAGTTTGACCGATTTGGAAACAGATCTTTCGCAAGACAAATTACAAGGTGCTGCATGGTTGTCGTCAGCTCGTGCCGTGAGGTGTCAGGTTAAGTCCTATAACGAGCGCAACCCCTGTTGTTAGTTGCCAGCGAGTCAAGTCGGGAACTCTAACAAGACTGCCAGTGTAAACTGTGAGGAAGGTGGGGATGACGTCAAATCATCACGGCCCTTACGCCTTGGGCTACACACGTGCTACAATGGACGGTACAGAGAGCAGCCACTGGGCGACCAGGTGCGAATCTACAAAACCGTTCTCAGTTCGGATCGGAGTCTGCAACTCGACTCCGTGAAGCTGGAATCGCTAGTAATCGGATATCAGCCATGATCCGGTGAATACGTTCCCGGGCCTTGTACACACCGCCCGTCAAGCCATGGAAGCTGGGGGTGCCTGAAGTCGGTGACCGCAAGGAGCTGCCTAGGGTAAAACTGGTAACTAGGGCTAAGTCGTAACAAGGTAGCCGTACCGGAAGGTGCGGCTGGAACACCTCCTTTCTAGAGCCTTAGTGTTAGCTTTTAGCACGCTAGGGAAAAAGACGAAGAATCTTTCGGATTTAGAATATTGAGAATTTATTACTCTTGCTGTTAATTTAAAGAAATTGAAAAAAGAATTAAGTAAAAACAGAGTCTCGTAGCTCAGCTGGTTAGAGTACTACACTGATAATGTAGGGGTCGGCAGTTCGAGTCTGCCCGGGACTACTATTTTATACTTAAGAGGAAATTTTAGAGGTTGAGTTACACGAAAAGTGAACCGTTTCAAAAAACTGTTAACTGAATACTGTTAACTGACAACTAGATACGGGGGATTAGCTCAGCTGGCTAGAGCGCCTGCCTTGCACGCAGGAGGTCAACGGTTCGACTCCGTTATTCTCCACAAAGGCCCCTCCTAACCTCCCCAAAAGGGAGGAATACAGAGCAATCGGCTCTCCCCCTTCGGGGGAGCTGGAGGGGGCTTAAAGTTCATTGACATATTGAGATAAGAAAAGTAAAAAATAAGTAGAAAGAGTTTTTTGCTAGTGATAGTAAAAGACAAAAAATAACGGTCATAATTAATTTTATGATTGGTACAATAAGCAAAATAAGGGCGTATGGGGGATGCCTAGGCTCTCAGAGGCGAAGAAGGACGTGATAAGCTGCGAAAAGCTACGGGGATTGGCACACACAAATTGATCCGTAGGTATCCGAATGGGGCAACCCACTATGTTGAAGACATAGTACACCGATAGGTGGGCAAACCCGCTGAACTGAAACATCTAAGTAGGCGGAGGAGAAGAAAACAAAAGTGATTCCGTAAGTAGTGGCGAGCGAACGCGGATTAGCCCAAACCAATGTTGTTAAGGCAATGTTGGGGTTGTAGGACCACGAGATTTTATGTACAAGGAACCGGAAGTTACTGGAAAGTGACGCCATAGAGGGTGATAGCCCCGTATGGGTAACGAGTATAATAAATAGTGGTATCCTGAGTAGGGCGGGGCACGTGAAACCCTGTCTGAATTTGGCGGGACCATCCGCTAAGGCTAAATACTCCTGAGAGACCGATAGTGAACCAGTACCGTGAGGGAAAGGTGAAAAGAACCGTGAATAACGGAGTGAAATAGATCCTGAAACCATACGCTTACAAGCGGTCGGAGCCCTTTGGTGGGGTGACGGCGTGCCTTTTGCATAATGAGCCTACGAGTTAACGTTGCTGGCAAGGATAAGTGGTTAAGCCACGGATCCGTAGCGAAAGCGAGTCTGAATAGGGCGCTTTAGTCAGTAGTGTTAGACGCGAAACCGTGTGATCTACCCATGGACAGGTTGAAGCTTTGTTAACCCAAAGTGGAGGACCGAACCCGTTGACGTTGAAAAGTCTTGGGATGATCTGTGGGTAGGGGTGAAAGGCCAATCAAACTCGGAAATAGCTCGTACTCCCCGAAATGCATTTAGGTGCAGCGCTGGTTATAAGTTATATAGAGGTAGAGCTACTGATTGGATGCGGGGGCTTCACCGCCTACCAATTCCTGACAAACTCCGAATGCTATATAATGTTTACCAGCAGTGAGGGCTTGGGTGCTAAGGTCCAAGTCCGAGAGGGAAAGAACCCAGACCATCAGCTAAGGTCCCCAAATATATACTAAGTTGAAAGAACGCGGTTTGTCTGCCCAGACAGCTAGGATGTTGGCTTGGAAGCAGCCATTCATTTAAAGAGTGCGTAACAGCTCACTAGTCGAGCGGACGAGCATGGATAATAATCGGGCATAAGTATATTACCGAAGCTATGGATTTTGTAGCAATACAAAGTGGTAGGGGAGCATTCTAACAGGGTTGAAGGTTTTTCGTAAGGAGAGCTGGACTGGTTAGAAAAGAAAATGTAGGCATAAGTAACGATAATGCGGGCGAGAAACCCGCACACCGAAAGACTAAGGTTTCCACAGCTATGCTAATCAGCTGTGGGTTAGTCGGGACCTAAGGCGAACCCGAAAGGGACAGTCGATGGACCACGGGTTAATATTCCCGTACTACTAATTACTGTGATGGGGTGACGGAGTGATGAAAGCGCCGCGAACTGACGGAATAGTTCGTTGAAGTACCTACCTATAAGAACCGCAGGCAAATCCACGGTTTTTGGGGAAATACGATAGTACTCGGAGTCTTCGGACAAAGAGATAGTGCGCCTAAGGGCTTCCAAGAAAAACCTCTAAACTTCAGGTAATTAGTACCCGTACCGCAAACCGACACAGGTAGTCGAGATGAGAATTCTAAGGTGCTCGAGAGATTCATGGCTAAGGAATTAGGCAAAATAGACCCGTAACTTCGGGAGAAGGGTCGCCAGCAGCAATGCTGGCCGCAGTGAAGAGGTCCAGGCGACTGTTTATCAAAAACACAGGGCTCTGCAAAATCGTAAGATGAAGTATAGGGCCTGACACCTGCCCGGTGCTGGAAGGTTAAGAGGAGATGTTATCTTCGGAGAAGCATTGAATTGAAGCCCCAGTAAACGGCGGCCGTAACTATAACGGTCCTAAGGTAGCGAAATTCCTTGTCGGGTAAGTTCCGACCTGCACGAATGGTGTAACGATCTGGACACTGTCTCAGCCATGAGCTCGGTGAAATTGTAGTAACGGTGAAGATGCCGTTTACCCGCAGTGGGACGAAAAGACCCTGTGCACCTTTACTATAGCTTAGTATTGACCTTGGATAAATGATGTGTAGGATAGGTTGGAGACTGTGAAGTGGCGTCGCTAGGCGTTGTGGAGTCATTGTTGAAATACAACCCTTTGTTTATCTGAGGCCTAACTCCGCGTTGCGGAGGACATTGCTTGGTGGGTAGTTTGACTGGGGTGGTCGCCTCCAAAAGAGTAACGGAGGCTTCTAAAGGTTCCCTCAGTACGCTTGGTAACCGTGCGAAGAGTGCAATGGCATAAGGGAGCTTGACTGAGAGACATACAGGTCGATCAGGTACGAAAGTAGAGCATAGTGATCCGGTGGTTCCGCATGGAAGGGCCATCGCTCAAAGGATAAAAGGTACGCCGGGGATAACAGGCTGATCTCCCCCAAGAGCTCATATCGACGGGGGGGTTTGGCACCTCGATGTCGGCTCGTCACATCCTGGGGCTGGAGAAGGTCCCAAGGGTTGGGCTGTTCGCCCATTAAAGTGGCACGCGAGCTGGGTTCAGAACGTCGTGAGACAGTTCGGTCTCTATCTACTGTGGGCGCAAGAAATTTGAGTGGATCTGATTCTAGTACGAGAGGACCGAATTGGACAAACCTCTAGTGTATCTGTTGTCACGCCAGTGGCACTGCAGAGTAGCTACGTTTGGAAGGGATAAGCGCTGAAAGCATATAAGCGCGAAACCCACCACAAGATGAGATTTCTTTTAAAGGTCGTGGGAGATGACCACGTTGATAGGCTATAGATGTAAAGGCAGTAATGTCATAGTCGAGTAGTACTAATAACCTGTAAGCTTATGTACAAGGTCAGCCCCCTAACCCCCGAAGGGGGAACAAGAGGGCTGGCGAAACTTTCTAATAAATAAAATTTTCTTTATCTCAGTATGTTAAGATATTTGTCCCTCCATGCCTTTTTTAGTAAAGGAACGCCAAACATCACGCGGTTGGCTCTCCCCCTTTGGGGGAGTTGGAGGGGGCTATAATCTTAAGGTGGTTATTGCGGCGGGGCTCACCTCTTCCCATCCCGAACAGAGTAGTTAAGCCCGCCTGCGCAGATGGTACTGCAGTTATGTGGGAGAGTATGTCGTCGCCTTTCTTTAAAACCCTGTTTCTAACGAAACGGGGTTTTTTGTTTTATAGCTTTTTTTGTTTTATTTTTTAAAAAAATAAGGTAAAAGTTAATCCGAACAGAGTAGTTAAGCTCGCCGGAGTCCCGAAACATCGGGAGTACTGCAGTTATGTGGGAGAGTATGTCGTCGCCTTTAGCTTCGCTCAGTTCGGGCTTTGCCCTCGTGTCTTTAAAACCCTGTTTCTAACGAAACGGTTTTTTTTGTTTTACAAACTTTTCTGCTAATTTGAATATATTCATATCCTTGTTATTTATTTGATGTTGTTTTTTTGTTTGGCTCTATTTTGTCCTTATTTTTACTTACAATAAGCAATAGATACTATGAAAAAAATATTTTTACTTTTAACAATTACTTTATTCAATCAAATAAATGCCCAAGAACGTCCAAAATTAGTGGTTGGAATCGTTGTGGATCAAATGAAAATGGAATATTTATATCGTTTTCAAGATGATTTCTCGGAGAATGGCTTTAAAAGATTGATGAATGGGGGATATGTTTTTCAAAACATGCACTTCAATTATATGCCAACATATACTGGACCGGGACATGCATCTATATATACAGGAACAACTCCTTCTATTCATGGAATACTTGCAAATGATTGGTTTGATAAATCGGTAGGAAAATCAAGATATTGTGCAGAAGATGCATCGGTAACTCTGTTAGGAGATGGAAATAAAATTGAGGGAATGATGTCCCCTGTTAATTTAGAAACAACTACAATTACTGACGAATTGCGGTTAGATACAAATTTTAGAGGTAAAGTAATTGGAATTAGTATTAAAGATCGTGGTGCTATTTTGCCAGCTGGTCACTTTGCTAATTGGGCTTTTTGGCTTAGTGATACGGGCAATTTTATTTCTAGTAGTTTTTATGGTACTAAATTACCTAATTGGGTTATGGAGTTTAATGCTAGAAAAAAATACGCTTCTTATTTAGATAAAGATTGGAATTTGTTAAAACCAGAATCGGTTTATAATGAAAGTTTGACAGATGATAATAATTATGAAGGACTTTTGTTTGGAAGTAAGAAGCCTGTTTTTCCGTATGACTTAAAATCAATGTATGAAAAAAATGGTGCTAAAATCATAAAATCCACCCCTTTTGGGAATAATTTTTTAGCTGATTTTGCTAAAGAAACGATTGCTAATGAAAATTTAGGTACGGATAGTGATACTGATTTTTTAACGGTTAGTTTTTCTTCAACAGATTATGTTGGTCATTTGACAAGTTCTCGTTCAAGAGAGATTCAAGACACTTATTTACGTTTAGACGAAACTATTACAGACTTTCTTTCTTATCTAGATAAAAAGGTGGGTAAAGGTAATTATCTGTTATTTTTAACTGCTGATCATGCTGCAGAAGAGAATGCGAGTTTTTTAAGAGATAATAAATATAATGTACAAAATATTAATTCTAAGGAGTTGGTAAGTGGGCTTCGTCAATATTCAAAAACTACCTTTGGAGCGGATGTTGTATTAAATTACTCTAATGATAATTTATTTTTTAATAAAAAAATAATTCAAGAAAAAGGCATTGATTTAAATAAGGTAAAAACTTTGTTTAAAGAGTATTTAATGACTTTTCCACATATAAAAAGAGTGTATTTAGAGGAAGAGATTCTTGCTGATACGGGATCAGATTATTTTTTAAGTTTTATATCAAAAGGTTATGATCCTAAACAAAGTGGTGATTTAGTTATTCTTGATAAACCTGGAGGACATGGAGGTAAAGGTACTTCTCATGGTACTCCTTATGTATATGATACTCATGTTCCAGCAATCTTTTATGGATGGCATATCAAAAAAGGAGAGTCTTTTGAAAAAAAATCAATAACACAAATTGCTCCAACTATAGCACAAAAAATAAAAGTCTCTTTTCCTAATGGTACAGAAGCAAATGTATTATCAGAGGTTCTAGATAAATAATATAAAAAAAATCCCATTTCGATTGGAATGGGATTTTTTGTTTTTATTGAGCATCAGCTATTTGAGGTAAACCTATTTGACCTTTTATTAAGTCTTCAAAGGTTTCATGTGCACGAATAAGATGTCCTTGACCGTTCATCCAAAGTACTTCAGCTGGTTTGTATCTTGAGTTGTAATTAGATGCCATTGAGAAGCAATATGCTCCTGCATTTCTAAAACTTAAAATATCACCTTCATTTATTTCTGAAATCCTACGGTTGTTAGCAAATGTATCTGTTTCGCAAATATATCCTACCACAGAATAAAAGCGTTCTTTTCCTTTTGGATTAGAAATGTTTTCAATATGGTGTGACGAACCATAAAACATTGGACGTATTAAATGGTTAAATCCACTATCAATGCCTGCAAAGACAGTTGACGTTGTCTGTTTAACAACATTAACTTTAGCTAAGAAATAACCAGCTTCACTCACCAAGAATTTTCCTGGTTCAAAGATTAAGGTTAAGTTTTTACCGTATTCTGTACAAAATTCATTGAATCTTTTGGATAATTTTTTCCCTAATTCTTCAATATCCGTTTCTATATCGTCTTTTTTGTATGGAACTTTGAATCCGCTTCCGAAATCTAAAAATTCTAAGTCTTTAAAGTGTCTTGCAGCGTCAAATAAGATTTCGGCAGCATATAAGAATACTTCAATATCTAAGATGTCAGATCCAGTGTGCATGTGTATCCCTACGATGTTCATTTTGGTATTTTCAACAATACGAACTAGATGTGGTAATTGGTGTACAGAGATACCAAATTTACTGTCAATATGTCCTACTGAAATGTTTGCATTTCCACCCGCCATTACGTGAGGATTTATACGAATACAAACAGGAACATTTGGATGTTTGGCTCCAAATTGTTCTAGTATTGAAAGGTTGTCAATATTGATTTGAACACCTAGTGCATTTACTTCTTCGATTTCTTCTAGAGAAACTCCGTTTGGTGTGTAAAAAATACGCTCTGGAGAATATCCTGCATGAAGTCCTAATTGTACTTCTTGGATAGAAACGGTATCCAATCCTGAACCCATTCCTTCTAGTAATTGAAGTATCGCAACGTTAGATAATGCTTTCATTGCGTAATTTATACGCAGTTTTTCTACTTTAGAGAAAGCTTTAGTTAATCTATTGTATTGTGATTTTATTTTTTCGGCATCATACACATATAGCGGACTGCCAAATTGTTCTGAAAGTTGAAGTAAGTCTTTTGGTTGCATTTTAATTTTTTGAGCAAATTTATTATTCTTTATTGGTTTTACAATGCATTTTACTATTTCTAACAAAATATAACATAATGTTTGTTTTGTAATTATTATCGTCTTTTTAGAAGTAATCGTTATTTGTTTTTATTAATCTCATTTATAACTTCTCCTAATAATTGGTAGGATTTTATTCGTGCATTTTGATTATGGCAGTTAGTAGTGATAATTAATTCATTTATTTCGGTTTGATTTAGAAAATCGATTAATTCCGTTTTTACCTTATTTTTAGAACCAATAAATGTGTAGCGAGCCATTTGTTGTACAGTAGGGTGGGAGAAAGTTTCTCTTAAATCATCTGTCATCTCACAAGCTTCATCAAGAGATTCTCTTTTGGCTCCAGTTAGCAAACTTATTATCATTTTTATAAAAGATGTTGCCATTCGTTCTGCTTCTTGATCAGTATCGGCAATAAATGCATTAATTCCTGCCATTACGTAAGGCTTTTGAAGTAGTGCTGAAGGCATGAACTCTTTTCGATATATTTCCAAAGCTGTAAATAATTGTGCCGTTGCAAAGTGGCTTGCAAAAGCGTACGGAAGTCCTTTTTTTGCTGCTAGATGTGCACTTTCTGTGCTTGAACCTAAAATATAAATTGGAACATTTACACCTTCAGCTATTGGAGCTCTTACCTTTGCATTTTGATTGTTGCTCGCAAAATAGGTTTGAATTTTTTCAATTTCATCTGGAAAGGAATGTGCAGCATCCATAAAATCGGAGCGAATCGCTCTTGCGGTTTCTTGGTCGGTTCCAGGAGCTCTTCCTAATCCTAGATCAATTCGGTTTGGGTAAATCGTACCTAAAGTTCCAAACTGTTCTGCAATGATAAGTGGGGAGTGATTAGGGAGCATGATTCCTCCTGAACCTACTTTTAAAGTTCTTGTAGCCTGTGCCACATGACCAATTAAAACTGAAGTGGCACTACTTGCAATGGCAGGCATATTGTGATGTTCTGCTAACCAGTAACGCTTGTATCCAAACCCTTCTACTTTTTGAGCAAGAGCTATCGTATTTTTAATGGTATCATTGAAGGAACTTCCTTTAGTCACAACTGCAAGATCTAAAACGGAATAAGCGATTGGATGATTGTTCATAGTTTTTATTTTGATAGCAACAAAGATAAGGCTGTTGTCTAAACTGCTTCTGCATGAAAATCATAAAATAAGACTAAAGTTCTTGAATTGATTTGAAGGAGATACAGTGGTTTAGCATAGACCAACTTGTTTTTTTATAAACAATTTTGCTGAATTTCAAGTTATAAGATGTTGTTATTTTGTTGATTTAAATAATCTTATCAAATTGACCTTATTATAGTTCTTAATCGTATAAATTACGATGGTGAATAATAACGAGGTACATTTGAGAATTGATTCTTACCGCTAGCTAAGGCATGAAAGTCTTTTCCAGTAGGTTCTTCAAAAACTTCCAGATGAAACTGCGAAGTAATGGTTAGCAAATGATCAAAAATATCCGATTTGATTTGCTCGTATTTTTCCCATTGTTTTTCGTGTGTGAAACAATAGATTTCTAGTGGTAACCCTTTCGATGTTGGGTCTAATTGCCTCACCATATTTGTCATTTTGGTGTTGATGTTTGGATTGGCAATAATGTAGTTTTCGGCATATACTCTAAAAACGCCAATGTTTGTTAAACTTAATGCATTAACGGGGTTAGATTCACTATCTGCTAAACCAGAATTGTATTTTTTTATTTCTTCTTCTTTTTCTAAAATGTAATCCTTGATAAGCGTGTATTTTTTAAATTGTTCTAGCATTTGTTCATTACAAAAACAGAAGCTACTTACTTTAAGGTAAATGGATCTGTTGATTCTTCGTCCTCCTGAATTACTCATACCACGCCAGTTTTTAAAGGAATCATTGATAAAAGCATAAGTAGGAATAGTTGTGATGGTCTTGTCCCAGTTTTGAACTTTTACTGTGCTTAAATTAATAGACAATACAACACCATCAGCATCATATTTTGGCATTTCAATCCAATCGTCTACACGAACCATATCATATACTGACATTTGAATGCTTGCTACAAAACCCAAAATAGTGTCTTTGAAAATTAATAGTAAGATTGCTGTCATCGCACCCATGGCACCCAAAAAGTAAAATGGACTCTTTCCAAGCAGTAATGACAAAATTAAAATTCCACCTATGAAATAAACAATAATATTTAATACCTGAATGTAGCTCGAAATAGGCTTGTCTTTGAAAATAGGAGACTTCGATAAAATTTCATTAAAGACTGCAAGTAATGCATTTATAGTCCAAACGATGACTATTAGAACAATAATCATAGCAAAAGTGACGGTGTATTTTGAAATTATTGGAAACTCGTGTAAAATGGAAGGAGCTACAAATAAGATAATTAAAGTGGGGATAATCAATGCGAGCTTGTCAAATATTTTTTTCTCGATTAAGATGTCATCCCAAGTAACCTTTGTTTTCAAAAAAAGTTTATGTATTGAATTTACAATTATTTTTTTGGTTAAAAGCCAAGAAATAAAACAACAAAGGATTAGACCAAAAAATAGAATTGGAAGATTCATATAGGATGCAATTTGTGGATCTATGCCAAAAAAATCGATTAACCATTTTGGGTCTAGTTGTATAGAAGTGTTTTTGTCGTTAAATTGAATCATGTTTTGTTTGTTTCTTTTTTGCAAAGTTAACATACATAATTTAAGTAAAGGATTGAACGGAAGTATTAGCCTTTCCTTAACAATGTAGTTTGGTTTTTGTGAATATTTACATAAAAAAGTGATAGGTGTATATGCTTTCACAGTGTGATTGGAACTTTATTAAAACTGTATTTCGCTAATAGTACAGTTGTGAATTGTTGAAGTCAAACAACTTATTGATGTGGTTAAGTAGGTACAAGTGTTTTTTAGCAGTTGTGAAGTTTGGTCTCCTAAAATGTGCTACATTTAGATTCTTGTATTAATTAATATTAAATTAGAAATTATATGAACATCCCCAAAAATCTGATATTAGAAGCCTGCATTAAAAAACAAAATGAACTAATAGTAGGTTTTCAAAACCGATTGGAAGCTATGACAGCTGATACTTTTGAAATAGATCAATCTCCAAGTCAAACCGATGATCGAGCAGCAGGTAAAATCGAACTTTTAAATGCTGTTGGTAATGAGCTTGATTTTGCTTTACGCGAGATGGAATTTCTTAAAACACTAAATCCAGAAAAAGAAAGTACGATTGTCGAACCAGGAGCTTTAGTAGTGACCGATAAGTTGATTCTTTACATTTGTGTATCCATTGAGCAAATTGAAGTTCAAGGTGAAATACTTTATGGGATTTCGACCAAGGCACCAATATACGCAGCCATGCGAGGACTTAAAAACGGGGATAATTTCCGTTTCAACGAAACAGAATATCAAATAAAGGCTATTTATTAAGGTTTCTAACTGAGATTTAGTTGCTAATCCACGGTTAGTACTGGAAATTGAGAATATATGTTACAATTACTTATACAGTAAATTAGTTATAGAAAGTGATAATTTGTTATTTGCTAACCTTTCCTAGAAGCTTACTTTTATGATGAGTCAATTTCTAAATAAAAGTGAGGGGATATAGCTGGAATGTTCAGATTAAAAAAACTAAATTTTGCAAAGAGGAAACTGAATACTTTTTTGTATTTTTGCACTCCAAATAAAGGACTAAGGATATGTTAGATAGACTTCAAATAGTAAAGCAGCGTTTTGATGAAATTTCGGATTTGATTATTCAACCGGATGTAATTGCAGATCAAAAACGATATGTTCAGCTTAATAAAGAATATAAAGACTTGAAGGCGTTAGCTGAAAAGAGAGACGAGTACGTGCTCTTAATGGCTAATATTGACGAGGCAAATGAAATAATTGCCGACGGTAGTGATGCGGATATGACAGAAATGGCCAAGATGCAGCTGGATGAAGCTAAAGAGCGATTACCAGAACTTGAAGAAGAAATCAAATTCATGTTAATTCCTAAAGATCCTGAGGATGCGAAGAATGTGATGGTGGAAATTCGTGCTGGAACGGGTGGGGACGAAGCGAGTATTTTTGCTGGAGATTTATTCCGTATGTATACTAAGTATTGCGAAAATAGAGGTTGGAGAACTTCTGTTGTAGATATGAATGAAGGGACTTCTGGAGGTTTCAAAGAGGTAATTTTTGAAGTTACAGGAGAAGATGTGTATGGAACATTGAAGTTTGAGGCCGGAGTACACCGTGTGCAACGTGTTCCACAAACTGAGACTCAAGGACGTGTGCATACTTCGGCAGCAACGGTAATGGTATTGCCAGAAGCTGAGGAATTTGATGTACAAATCGATATGAATGATGTACGTGTGGATTTCTTTTGTTCGTCAGGACCTGGTGGGCAATCTGTAAATACCACTAAATCGGCTGTGCGTTTGACACACATTCCTACAGGATTAGTAGCACAATGTCAAGATCAAAAATCGCAACATAAAAATAAAGACAAAGCTTTAATTGTATTGCGTTCTCGTTTATACGAACAAGAATTAGCGAAAAAACAAGAAGAAGATGCTTCTAAGCGTACGTCACAAGTAAGTTCTGGAGACAGATCTGCTAAGATTCGTACTTATAATTACGCTCAAGGTCGTGTGACCGATCACCGTGTGGGATTAACATTGTACGATTTGGGAAATATCATGAATGGTGATATTCAGAAAATTGTCGATGAATTACAATTGGTAAATAATATGGAGAAATTAAAGGAAGCAAGTGAGGTTTTTTAAATTTTGAATTTATTGAATAAAAAAAATGAGGCCTTTAAAGACCTCATTTTTTTTTAATGACATTATATTTATTGCTTAGCTTCTGCGTTTTCTTCAGACTTTGCACCCATACGATTTACAGTGTACATTGGAGCAAATTTGATTTTTAAAGCTGCAATTTTACGGTTGTCGCTTCCAGATAATCCTTCTTTTTCAACAGTATTTTTTCGGGTATCCAAAGCTTCATAAACAAGCTTGATTTCGTCCCAATCTTCACGAGAATAAGAATCTTTATTCTTTTGTACTGTATTAACAAAGTTTTGATATACAGAAAGGATATTGTCTTTGTTAACCCATTTAAACTGCATGTCGTCACTCACATAAGCAGGACCAAACAGAGATTTGTACATCACTATTTTAGTGTCATTGTTCATTTGTTCTTTTTTTGACACGATCTTCATTTTGAATTCCTCATATTTAATAGAGGCTTTATCCAATTTTTCTTGAATTTCAGCTTTGTCAGTGGCAGTTGTAATGGCTTTTTCAGCGTCCATTTTTACTTTATTATAATTTTCTTCAATGGCATTCCAGTTTTCCACTGCTTTTTCCTCGGCCACGGAGCTGATAGAATCAATGTAATGCGTGTAGTTGTCTAGTCTTCTTTCAGCCTCTTGTTGATTCTCATCTTTACAAGAAGTAAAGAAGGTTGCTGTTGCTAGAATTGTTACTATAAATGGTACTCTTTTCATTTTTTTGATTTTTTTAATTTAGATAATTCATTATGCAGATTATTAAGTCTTTAAATTTGTTAATCTACAAATTGACTTAAAGAATTGATTTCTCGTTGATTTTCTTTATATTATCAATGTTAGCTTGACCATTTTCAATAATTTTCTCTCCTTTATCCAAAGCTTCATTGTATTTATCGGCAAGGGTTTCTTTGAGTTGATCAATTTTGCTTTTGATTTCTTCTTTAGTTTCAGAAGTTTTTTTAGCAATTTTTTTTCGAGTGTTAGTTCCTTTGTCTGGAGCAAATAAAATACCTAATGCTGCTCCTACTGCCGCTGCTCCTAAAAATCCGATGATTGTTTTATTCGTTTTCATAATTTAATATTGTTTTTAAATTGTTGTTGTTAATGTTTTTTTTCTTTTTTAAATTCCTCTACCTTTGATTAGTCTTAGTATAATGGCAATTAAAGCAATTACTAAAAGTAAGTGAATTAAAGAGCCAGCACTATAGACAAAAACACCTAATAGCCATGATATAATAAGTACTACTGCGATTAAATACAATAAGTTAGACATGATTTCTATATTTTAATAAGTTACTAATTCAGTTTTAGAGTCATGTACACACTCACATTACTGTTTTTTCCATCAGGAAAAGTATATGTTCCAGTACCTGAATCTCTTTCTTTACCTACCGTTGTTAAACCGTAGTTATAACGCGCTCCAAATCCAATAGTATCAAAGTCAAGTCCAATACCAGCTGATAAACCTGCATCAAATTTGTTGAAATCATCATTGTCGAAATTTTCTTCAAAATTGTAAGCCCCATCACTAGTTTCATTTGTCACTTGGGCATCGATTAAGTAAGCAAAATAAGGACCAGCGTGCACACTTAAATTCTTAGTTAAATTTCCTTTTACTAGCAAAGGTACTTCGATATAATTCAATTTGAATTTGGCTTTACCTGAAGCAATCACATTGTCATAAGTCAATTCTGAACCTTTACGACTAAACAGAACTTCTGGTTGGAAAGCAGCAAAATCTGTAATTGGAATCAAGGTATAAATACCGGCATTAAAACTTGTCAATACATTGTTGTCATCAACATCTTCGGTGTACATGTTGGAAAAGTTTACACCACCTTTGATACCAAATTGTGGTGTACCATTGTTAACTTGTGCCTTCATTTGAGTTGTTCCTAAGCCAATAAATAAAGTTAGGGCTGCTATTGTTCTAATTCGATTTTTCATAAGAATATATATTTATTTGTTTCTACATTACAAAGATGCAACAAGAAGAAGCCTAACCTGTTATAAGATATTTGTGATGTTTTATAGAATTTCCATTTAGATATTCTTATAAATAAAAAAACTCCCCCATAATGAGAAGTTTGATGAAGTTTTACGAGCCTAGATTATTACTGCTTGTTTTTTATATTTATTATATCTAGCTCTTTTTTGGCATCTTGAAGGTTTTTTTCTTTGGATATAATTTCGATAGAATGGACTATTTCAGCGAATTTTGAAGGTAAGATGGGGATAGAAAATAGCATCGCATAATTTTTTGCAAATTCAGCACCAAAATATAAAATTGCAGATGAATAGTAGACCCAAACCATTATTATAACAAAAGATCCTGCGGCTCCATATACATTTTGAATATTAGAATTAGTGATGTAAAAAGAGATTATAAATTTCCCAACCATGAATAATATAGCTGTTGTAAATGAAGCCAGTCTTACATGTCGCCATTTGATTTGAGCGTCAGGTAAAATAGTGAAAATTGATCCAAACAATAGTGAGATGATAATGAAGGTAATCACTGTATTTAAGGCTAATGTGGAATAATAAAACGAACTAGAGAAAAAAGAAAAATAGTGTTCGTTTAAAGCCTCCATGACGGCTGAAACTCCCAAAGAAACCAACAGAATAAATCCAAAACTTACAATTACTCCAAAAGATAACAATCGAGATTTAAGATAAAGCCAAAATCCCGATTTCTTTTTTGGTTTGATTCCCCAAATGGTATTGATAGAATCTTGAATTTCTGCAAAAACAGAGGTCGCCCCAATGAGTAATGTAATAACTCCAATCATTCCAGCTAAATTACTAGACTCAGAAAGAGAAAGTTTTTCAATTATAGATTGAATTTGTTGGGCACTTGAGGGACCTACAAAACTTTTTATTTGGCTAAATATTTTTCCTTCGATAGCTTTTCTTCCCCAAAAAAAGTCGGATAAATATAGAAGTACAAGTAACAATGGTCCTAAAGAAAACATGGTGATATAAGCTAACGAAGCACTCATTTTTAAAACTTTATGTTCTAAAAAAGAACTGAAGGTCTGTTTTAGGACCTTCCAAAGAGATTTAGCGTATGTGTTGGAGGATTTCATGCTGCTAAAGATTAAAGCTAGCTTCTAAATCTTTGCGATTTTTCTCGAGAATTTTTTTTGATTTTTCTGCAAATGATTTTAAGTCAGGATTGAATGTAGTACTTTTTAAGTTATCTAAAATTTCTATTTGTATGTTGATTTCGTTATCCAAAATAGCGACAAGATAGTCAGTAGAATTATGATCTCCTAATGAATCCTTATTTAGGTCTAGATTATAAATAGGCTTAGGGATGACAATCATATTTCTTTTAGTCAATTGTTTTAATTGATAACTATTATTTTGATGGTCTTTTTTTATTTTTAAGAAAAGAGCTAGATTTGGCACCTTTTTATTTTGGCGAAAAATAATAGTACTGATGTCAATGATTTTTTTATTAGATTCATTAATACAAGCGAGGTTATTGAAGTCCATCGCTGAATTGA
Source organism: Flavobacterium faecale (assembly GCF_048320115.1). Taxonomy (GTDB): domain Bacteria; phylum Bacteroidota; class Bacteroidia; order Flavobacteriales; family Flavobacteriaceae; genus Flavobacterium; species Flavobacterium faecale_A. The sequence goes on along the minus strand of NZ_CP182943.1, from coordinate 3,417,206 downwards.
CATCAAATGTAGTCTCGTGAATTATGAATTCACCAAAATCTTTTTTTTGTTTATAACAGGAGTATATCGTACTAAAACATAAAAGTAAGAATAGACTACTGATGACAATTTTATATGGAAACTTTTTTCTCATAGTCCTATTTTAATACAAAATTAGAAAACTAAGATTAAAAAATATTATACGATTCAATATAGGAATTATATAATTCCCATTTATTAATTAGGCAGGAATAAAAAAAGTAAAAGTTGTTCTAATCTCAGGTTGACTAGTAGCAAAAATAAATCCATTGTGATTTTCAATAATTTTTTTGCAAATGGCCAATCCTACCCCTGTTCCTTGGTAATCCGTTTTACCATGCAGACGATTGAAAAGTAAAAAAATCTTTTCAGCGTGTTCTTGCTCAAATCCGATTCCGTTATCTGTAAACTCAAATTTGTAGTATTTTTTGTTTTGCTTTTCGTTCAAAAGAGGCTCTGTTTTAGCCATGACTTCGGTATAAGAAATGGAAACTTCTGGAATGACCTGCTCTTTGGCATATTTCAAAGAATTACTCAATAAGTTGTAAAACAGTTGTTGCATTTGAAATTGAAGTCCGTTGATAACTGGTAAATCGGTATAGTGGATACGGGCTTGTGTGTCTTCAATTTTTTGGGATAATTCGGTTAAGCTATCCTGCAAAACAATATTCAAATCCACCTTTTCTAATTTGTTTTCGGATTTATTTGTTCGTGAATATTGTAGCAAATCATTGATTAGTACTCGCATTCTAACTGATGCCGACTCAATACGAGAGAGATACTCTTTTCCAAAATCGGATAGGTTATTGGTTTCTTTATCGTTGATACGGGAAATGAAAGTTTGAATTTTACGAAGTGGCTCTTGTAAGTCATGACTAGCAACATGGTTGAACTCGTTGAGTTCGTTAATTTTTTGTTCCAGTTCCTTGTTACGAGCTTTAAGCTGTAAACTTTTGTTGTAATCCACGGTAACATCTTGGGTGGTTCCAATCATACATTTGGCACCTAAAAAGTCGATGAATGAAGTGGCATTGGTTCTAAATCTTCTAATTTTACCATCTTTTCTAATGATGCGGTAATTGATAGTAGGGAATTTTTTTTCTTTTTGCGCCTTATCAAGTGCATTGATCACAATATGTTTGTCTTCTGGATGTACAAACTCAACAAATTTTTCTACAGAGGGTTTAAAAGATTGAGGTTCAAAACCCAATAATCGAAATCGGTTATCCGAATAGGTAAATTCTAAGGTATCATAATTAAGAACCCAACTACCATATTTACCTAAAATTTCAGCTTGCTTGCTGGATTCTTCAAAAATTTTAAGGTGATTATTGGCTTTGATTAAATCCTCATAATTGCTTTTTAGTAGTTCGGTTTTGTCATTTTCCACGGTGATGTCCTCAGTCACTCCTAATACCGTTTGGTTCCCTAAACGATCTGTAAAGAGTTTTCCTGTGGCTCTTAGTAGCCTTGGAGTTCCGTCGGCTTTAATGATTCGGAAATAGGTATAAGGAACCTCTTCTTGGTTCACAATTTTTTTATTGGTTTCTTTTACAACTTCGATATCTTCTGGATGAACAAATTTCAAAAATGATTCTTCAGAAGCCTCAATAGACTGCGGTTCGACACCTAATATTCGATATAAATTATCCGAAAAGCTGAGGCTGTTATTATTTAAGTTCCATTCCCAGGTTCCAAATTCAGAGAGAATTTCTGCTTGATAACTTAAAAATTGGGATTTACTTAATTTAATGTTAGCTGCTTGCAATTTTTCGACGTCCTTATTGGTTTGGTAATACGCAAAAACCAATACCATAAGAGTAAGAAACAAAATGCTAAGTGTTAAAATAGGCGTCAGGTAGATTTGACTTTGATAGAGTTTATTTCGTTCTTTCAGAAACAATTCTTCTAACGCTACCATTTCATTCAACTTATTTCTAATTTCGACCAATAAGGTACTACTTTCTCTAAAATTTTTTTTGAAATGATTGTCTTTGGTTAGATCAATACTATTGTTTGCATCGGCATAATTAGAGATGTATTCGTAACGCTTATTGACAATACCATATAAGGATTCCAAATTCTTTTGTTGGATGGGATTGTCTTTCGTCAAATTATTCAATAACAAAAAAGAGTTGTTTACGTTTTTTGTAGCTGTTCTATAGGGTTTAAGATAAAGAGTGTCTTTTGAGATTAAATACCCACGCATACTGTTTTCTGAATCTTTTATGTAGGAAAATAAATGTTCTAACTCCAAATTTACCTCATAGGTATGCATGAGTAATCTGGAGGAATCAGAGATATTATTGATGTGTTTAACGGTAATGACGCCTATAAACAACAATACAATTAAGCTTATCGCAAATATAATCTTGTGGTAAATAGACGATTTATACTTGTTATCCTTCATAAATTATAAGCGAAGTAAAAAGTTTTCTTTATTTAAACTATTAGTATGGTATTGCCAGTTGATAACAACTACATCAGACAATATCTTTTTTAATTCTGAAAAATTACTAGGTTTTTTGATGTAAATATTTGCACCCAAAACAAAGGTGTTTTCGATGTCTTTCTCGGAAGAGGAAGTAGAATAGATAGCGATAGCAATGTCCTTGAAACGTTCCTCTTTTTTTATTTCTTTCAAACAATCAATTCCGTTCATGATAGGCATATTTAAATCAAGAAAAATGATATTTGGTAGAATCGTTTCAGGATGTTTTAGGAAATTTAGTAATTCCTTACCATTATTAACGGTGTTGACCGTGGTATTTATTTTGATTTCATCAAATGCATCGGTGAAAAAGAGCCTATCATCTTCATCGTCATCAGCTAGTGTAATAATTATGCGATCTTGTTGCATGGTTATTTAGTTTAAGTTTTGAGAAGCTATTTCTCTACGTTTTTTTATAATTCTTTGAAATGCTGAAGGGGTAAGTCCAGTGGTGTTTTTAAATTGTGAACTCAAATGGGAAACGCTGGAATAATTGAGTTTGAAAGCAATTTCTGTTAATGTTAATTGATTACTAATGATTAACTGTTTGGTATATTCAATTTTTTGAAGGATGATAAAGTTTTCAATGGAAGTATAGGTTACCTCAGAAAATAAATTAGACAAATAGCCATAACTATGATTGAGTTTGTCTGCCAAATAAACAGAACTTTTCACATTAACACTTGCTTCTTCATTAAAAACCATTTCAATGATGGCGTCTTTAATTTTTTGAATTAATATTGTTTTCTGATTTTCAACTATATTAATTCCGTATTGCTGAAGGGATTGCGTGAAGTTGTCTAGTTTTTCGGTAGGTACTTTTTCTAAAAACTCAACCTCACCAAAGCCTAAGATTCTATATTTAATTTGAGATTCTTCTAATTTTTCTTCAAGAATTTTGCTGCATATACTATTGAAATCAAACTTTATAAATACTTTCATCATGGGTGTTTAAATACTAATTTAACTAAATATAATAGAAGATACAGCTCACGGTATTATTCTTTACTTTAAGTTATCTATAAATTTACAGACGGTTCTTTTTAACTTTAAGTATTAATTGTCCTCCTACTTAACGCCAAAGATACGTTTAAATTGTTTGTCCTATTTTAGTTGTATTTTATTCGTACTTAAAATTAATAGTTTAACAATATAGATATCTTCTAATCAGCGTTTTGATTTTTTTGTTGTCTAATGCGTTTCCAGATCTTGAGTCTGTTTTTTGCTTTGTTGCTGAAATATTTCTCTTTGGCTTCGCCTAATAAAAAACCAAAATTAGTCAAGTTATAGGAGTTGTCAAAGATAACTTTTAAAGATGCCGTAATCGGTAAAGCTAAAATCATTCCGGGTATTCCCCACAACATAGAGAAGAGTACAATGGATAAAATAGAAGCAAAAGCATTTAAAGAAACTTTGTTACCAGTTATTTTTGGGGTTATAAAATTGCCTTCTATAAATTGAATAAATCCAAAAATACCAATTACACCCACTGCATACAAATAGGAATCTTTAGTGGCTAATGCTACTAAAGCTGGTAATAGAGAACCAATAATTATTCCGATATAAGGAACAAGTAATAATAAGGCACATAAAAATCCAAAGAAAAAAGGATAATCAATACCTAAAATTAGTAAACCAATACTATTTAATAAACCTACTATAATCATCACACTGACTAAACCCAGTAAATAATTCTGTTGCACTTTGTAGAGTTCACTTAAAATTTTTCTGGTTTTTGATTTGCTATAGATTCCTGCAGTTGATTTGTATATATAACTAACTAGAAAATTGCGATAGAGTAAAAACAAAAACATGTATAATGGGGACAGAATAAAATCACTTAAGATACCTCCAGATTTGGTTAAAAATTGAATAATACTGCTGGAATTTTGCTTCACAATTTCTTTTACTTCAAGTTTTCCACCTCCTACAATATCTTTGCTGTTTACCCCTAAAATCTCCTCTAATTTTGCAAAAACGGGAGTGGTTTTGCGTTCAATTTGAACATAGTACCTACTACTTTTGCTCATGATTTCCTCAAACTGTATTCCAATTAATACAAAAACTGTGAATATGATTACGGTAAAAATTGTAATGGCTAAGGTGATCGAAATAATCCGATTAAAGCAAAGTCTCGATTCAAAAAATTGCACTATAGGATAAATTAAAACACTTAGTATGATAGCAAATAATAAGGGAATAACAAAGTCTTGTAAAATGAAGGCTATAAATATAATTAAGACAAGGCCTAATAAATCTAATGCAAGATGACTTTTACTCAACATATTTCTTTTTTTTGTTTAATGATAAGATAGCCTAATGGTTTTAATTCTCTAAAATTAAGAATTAAAAACCAATAGGCTTCTAGTTTTTCTCTTTCAAGTCGGTTAAGCTACAAGTCAGCTATGATTTTTTTGATTTCATCTTTCGATTTACCAAGTTTTTGTTCTAGTTTTCCTAGCATTTCATCTTGTTTTCCCTCGGCAAATAATAAATCATCGTCAGTTAAGTCAGCAAATTTTTGCTTTAATTTACCTTTTAGCTCATCCCAATTTCCTTTAAATTCTGTACTATTCATGATAATTGATTTTTATGTTACTATTTATTTTATTATTTTACTTTAAATTTTTCCGCTTTTTTTAAAATCGTTTTTTCTCAAATTCATGCCATAGGTGTAGTTTGTGCTCAATATTACATCATTGCAGTCAAAATGTTTAATGATACCGCTTTCCTGCATGGCAATTACCCAACAACTGTTTTGATGCATTCCATAATCAATTAGGAATAATGCTTGTCCAACACCTAAAGGGGTGTTGACTAGTATGGATGGGTTGAGTTGCAAAATCATAAGATCTCAATTAGGTTAGCTATTGTATCGTCTTAATATCCAGGCTTGAGCCTCATGTTTTTGAATTATTCCAGTTAAAAAGTCGGCAGTTCCAAAATCATCTGTTTCCTCCGTTTCTTTAATGAAATCTCTAATTTGACTAATTAATGTTCTATAATCATCTAGTAACTCTTGCACCATCGCTTCTTTGTCTTGGTCTTTTGTCGCTTCTTTTAAAATTGATAGCTCATTAAACTCTTTCATTGTTCCAATAGCTTTGGCTCCTAATTTTCCAATTCGCTCCGCTACTTCATCAATAATTAATTCTAATTCATTGTATTGATTTTCAAAAAGTTTGTGCATTTCCATAAAACTGTTTCCTGCAACATTCCAATGAAATTTTCTAGTTTTAACATAAAGCACCATTTCAGTAGCTAAAACAATGGTCAAATTTTTAACATTCGTTTTCATTTCTGCTTGAGGCATTCCTAATTTAGTGTCCATATTTTTAATTTTTTGTGTTTTTTTAGTTGTTTTATATGTTCTTTACAAAGATATTATATCAAGTCTGTAAAGCATTTATACAATTTTTTAGGATTATTGTAAAATTCCAAGTTATTTAAATTCTAGTTTGTAAATTTGTCGCCAGAATCTAGATAAGATATGACTACAGAACAACTTTTTGACCAAATCCAACTTAAAAAATCTTTTCTTTGCGTAGGCTTAGACGTTGATTTAAACAAGATACCACAACATTTATTAGCGCTTGAAGATCCTATTTTTGAGTTCAATAAAGCTATCATTGATGCCACTCATGATTTGTGTGTGTCTTACAAACCTAACACGGCTTTTTTTGAAGCTTATGGAATAAAAGGCTGGATTTCTTTGCAAAAAACAATCAATTACATTAATGAAAATTACCCTGATCTTTTCACTATTGCCGATGCAAAACGTGGTGATATTGGAAACACTTCTTCGATGTATGCCAAAGCTTTTTTTGAAGATTTAAATTTTGATAGTGTGACCGTAGCACCTTATATGGGTAAAGACTCAGTAGAGCCCTTTTTAGCTTTTGAGGATAAACACACCATTATGCTTGCATTGACATCGAATGAAGGCGCTTTTGATTTTCAGACTTTGAAAGTGGAAGCCAAAGAATTGTACAAACAAGTATTAGAAACTTCTAAATCTTGGAAAAATAGTCATAACTTAATGTATGTTGTGGGAGCTACAAAAGCTGAATATTTTACTGAAATTCGTAAAATTGTTCCTGACAGCTTCTTGTTAGTTCCAGGTGTTGGCGCTCAAGGTGGAAGCTTGTCTGAAGTATGTAAATACGGTATGAATCAAAAAGTTGGATTGTTAATTAATTCTTCAAGAGGGATTATCTACGCTTCTAATGGAACTGATTTTGCCGAAAAAGCTAGAGCCGAAGCCTTAAAAATACAACAGGAAATGGCAGGCTTGATGATGTAGGAGTTTATAAAAGGTTAATCGGTTAATTGTTTAAAAGTTTAATTTTTTGAATAATCAGTTAACCAGTTAACCCCTTAAACAATTAACCAGTTACCCAACTCCCCCTTTAAATGACATTAGTTGACCAACTTGGTACCGTTCATACTTTTGCGAAAACTCCTAAACGCATAGTCTCTTTGGTGCCTTCTCAAACAGAATTACTGTATGATTTGGGTTTAGAATCTCAAATTGTTGGGGTCACTAAGTTTTGTGTGCATCCATATCATTTAAAAGCTACGAAAACTAAAGTAGGAGGAACCAAGAAAGTACATTTTGAAAAAATTAGACTACTTGAACCTGATATTGTCATTTGTAACAAAGAAGAAAATACCAAAGAAATTGTTGAAAAGCTCAGTGAAATTTGCCCCGTTTGGGTAACTGATATTTCAACTATCAACGATAATTTTCAAATGATATCTGATTTTGGTAAGATGTTCAACCGCCGTGTGGAAGCTCGTAAATGGAGCGACAAAATGGTTTTTTCCTTGGCTAATTTTAGGTTATTTATTCAAGACAAACCCTTCCGTAAGGTGGCGTATTTTATATGGAAAAACCCTTATATGGTTGCGGGTTCCGATAATTATATTGAAGAGTTGCTACAACTCAATCATTTTGAAAATGTGTTTGCATCGATTCCTCGTTATCCCGAAGTCACAATTGACAAATTGATTGAATCAAATCCGGAATTGGTTTTGTTATCATCAGAACCATATCCTTTTAAAAAGGAAGATGGATATGAGTTACAACCGGATTTGTCAACTACCCAAATTATTATGGTTGATGGAGAAATGTTCTCTTGGTATGGTACAAGGTTATTGAAAGCATTAGAATATTTCAAAATGTTACATTCCAATTTAAATTAAATAGGCACTATTTTTTTGAGTGTTTGGAAATCAAAATTATTCCACCTAAAAGGAGTACACCACCTAAAATTGGAGACCAGTTTACAGGGTTCTTTTTTTCCTTGCTGATTTCTATCGGACCTATCTCAACTATCTTTTCGGTAGTTACATAATTAAATCCAGTATAAATCATCATTATTGCTCCAATAATAACTAATATAAATCCAGTCGTTTTCATAGTTTTTACTTTTTTAAATATTATCAAAGATAAGGGATGATACTATTTGCGCTTTACACAATTCAATAAAAACGTTATAAGATTAACCTATTGGGGAAATTATTAAAAGCTTCGTTTGATTAATGATTTTTTCAATGAAAAAGACTTGAAACAAAGAAACGGAACTTATATGGCTATTTTCGCTCAAGGAGTATATTACAGATTAATGCTGAGTTATTCTTTTTATACAAGACTGTTTCAAAGCTAAGTTTTATAAAACTTTTTTGTAATATTACTGTAAATATGATATTGGATGCGGAAAATTAAATTCAAGAAAGTACGAAAAACTCAAGTTAATCCTTTGGAGTATACAGGTAAGTACAAGCAATATGAATCTCAGATGCAGTTGTTTGTTTATGATGAATTGTATGTTAAAGAGGAGGGTAGTTTTACAATCGAAGGTTTAAATAAAATAGATTATTCTAAAAATAATTGGTTGAATCTTCATGGATTGAATAATGTAGAATTGGTTCAGGCTATTGGAAGTTTTTTTAAAATAGATAATTTTATACTTTCCGATGTTTTAAATACTTCACGAAGAACCAAATTAGAGCAATTTGAAAAATACTTATTTTTCAATATCAAGTCTTTATTACACACTGAGGAATCAGATAGCATTCATGTGGAGCAGATTAGTTTTATTTTGAAAGAAGGAGTGTTGATTTCGTTTCAGGAAAAAAGAAGCGATTTTTTTACACATATTCGAGAACGTATAAGGGTGCAAACGGGCAATGTACGTGCTAAAAACACAGATTATTTACTATACCTTCTTTTAGATGCTGTTATGGAAAATTTCTACATCACCATCGAAAATGAGGAAGACAAAGTAGAAGCCTTAATCGTACTTTCTAAAACAAATTCTAATCCTGAAATTTTAGTTAATATTGAAAGACATAGAGATAATTTTAATTTTCTCAAACGCTCAATTATTCCCTTAAGAGATTCCTTATTAGCGATCAAAAGTTTGAAAGTTGATGAATCTTTTTTTATAATTGAACCTGAAACTTATAATTATTTTTCAAGGTTGTATCAAAAAAGTTTGGAATTATTAGAGCAAATAGAATCGGATATGGGGACCTTAGAAAGTGCGTCTAATTTCTTTTTTTCATCACAAGCTCATAAGATGAATGAAATCATGAAAACCTTAACGGTAATCTCCGCAATTTTTATACCATTGACTTTTATTGTTGGAGTGTACGGAATGAATTTTGAAAACATGCCTGAGTTGAAGTATTCTAATGGGTATTACATCATTATAGGGGTAATGTTTTTGATTGGAATCTTAATGATTTTTTACTTTAAAAAAAGAAAATGGTTTTAGAATAATCAATATTTCAATTGATAATAATATTATAGCTAGCATAAATGAATAAAGCAATTTACATCGCCACAAGCGAAAAAAACAGTGGAAAATCTATTATTACTTTGGGTTTGATGAGTATGCTAATTGGAAAAACAGCTAAAGTGGGCTATTTTAGACCTATTATAGAGGATTTTAAAGATGGCAAATTAGACAATCATATTGAGACTGTAATTTCTCATTTTAACCTTGATATTGCTTTTGAGGACGCTTATGCCATTACTAAAAGTAAATTAATTAAGAAAAAAAATAGTGGCAAAATAGGAGAGGTTTTGGATTTGATTATTGAAAAATTCAAACGACTCGAAGAGCAATATGATTTTGTATTAGTGGAGGGTACTAGTTTCAGTGGAGAAGGAACGGCAATTGAATTGGATATGAATGTTTTAATTGCTAAAAATCTCGGTATTCCTGCTATTATTGTGAGTTCAGGCGTTGGGAAAACGCTAGATGAATTTGTAGATAGTTTGTATTTAGCTTACGATTCTTTTAAAGTGAAAGAAGTCGATGTCTTGGCAGTAGTAGCAAATAAGGTTCAGGTAGAGAATTTAGACTTAGCCATTAATGGTCTGAAAGCAAGTTTGCCTTCATCGGTGTTGGTGAATTCCATTCCGCTTATATCTAGCTTAAAAAACCCAACGGTTAAGGAAATAATAGAAACCTTAGATGCTCAAGTATTGTTTGGTAATGAATATTTGAATAATGAAGTAGGGAGTTATAGTGTAGGTGCGATGCAGTTGAGAAATTATTTATTGCACTTAAAAGAGAAAGGATTAGTAATTACACCTGGAGACAGGGCTGATATTATTTTAGGAGCTTTACAAGCAAATGAATCTGCGAATTACCCTTCTATTTCAGGTATAATTTTAACGGGGAATATTTTACCTGAAGAAAGTATTTTGAAATTAATTGAAGGATTGACGAGCGTTGTACCAATTATTAGTGTTAATGAAGGTACTTATATGATTACTAATAAAATAGGTGGTATAAATTCTAAAATTTATGCCGATAATGCGCAAAAAATAGAAACATCAATTAGTACGTTTGAAAAATACTTTGATGTGGAACTGTTAGCAGCTAAACTGAGTGCATTTGAGGCTGAAGGAATGACTCCAAAGATGTTTCAGTATAACTTAGTAAAAAGGGCAAAAACGCATCGTAAACATATAGTTTTACCTGAAGGAACTGATGAGCGTATCATTATTGCTGCCTCACGATTATTAGCAATTGATGTTGTGGATATCACCATTATAGGGAATAAACGTCAAATTGAAAATAAAGTAAATGAACTAGGAATAGTCTTTGATTTTGAAAAAATTAAAATTATAAACCCAATTGAGTCTCCTAATTATGAGGATTATGCCAATACCTATTATGAATTGCGTAAAGCAAAAAATGTAAGTTTACGCATGGCGATGGATTTGATGGAAGATGTATCGTATTTTGGAACCATGATGGTCTACAAAGGGCATGCCGATGGAATGGTGTCAGGTGCAGCACATACCACTCAACATACTATTTTACCAGCTTTGCAGTTTATTAAAACCAAACCAGAGTCTTCGGTAGTTTCCTCTGTGTTTTTTATGTGTTTAGAAGATCGAGTTTCGGTTTTTGGAGATTGCGCTATTAATCCTAACCCTACCGCAGAACAATTGGCTGAAATTGCCATTTCTTCAGCAGATACAAGTTTGGCTTTTGGAATCGAACCCAAAGTAGCTATGTTGTCTTATTCTTCAGGTTCTTCTGGAAAAGGAAACGAAGTGGACAAAGTACGTCAAGCTACCGAAATTGTTCGTGCCAAGCGTCCCGATTTGAAAATTGAAGGACCTATTCAGTATGATGCGGCTGTAGACAAAAGTGTGGGACTAAGTAAAATGCCAAATTCCGAAGTAGCAGGGCAAGCGAGTGTGCTTATTTTTCCAGATTTGAATACAGGTAATAATACGTACAAAGCCGTTCAAAGAGAAACAGGAGCCTTGGCAATTGGTCCAATGTTACAAGGATTGAATAAGCCTGTTAATGATTTGAGTCGTGGTTGCACGGTAGATGATATTATTAATACTGTTGTGATTACGGCTATTCAGGCACAAGGGCTTTAGGAGGGTTTAAGAGTTTAAAATTTTAGGAGTTTAATGGTTTAAAGATTTTGGAATTGTCATCATATTTAGTTTAAATATAAAACTTAGATTCTTAGAAACTTATAAGCTCAGAATCTCAAAAAAATAATTCAATGAAAATAGTTATTATCAATTCAGGAAGTTCGTCTATCAAATATCAATTAATGAATATGCCTGAAAAAACAGTCATTTGTTCCGGAATGATTGATAGAATCGGTTTAGAAACTTCCAATTTTGTTTATAAAACAGATTCGAATACAATTGAAGAAATTGTGCCAATTGCCAACCATAAAATAGGTTTAGAGAAAATTGCACAATTGTTATTGGATGATAAAGTAGGTGTTATTAAGTCCAAGGATGAAATTAATGCTGTAGGACATCGTGTGGTTCATGGAGGAGCTATTTTTTCAGAAACGGTAGAAGTAACAGAAGAAGTAAAGAAAGAAATTGATGAGCTGTCTCAACTAGCACCTTTACATAATCCTGCTCATTTAGAAGGAATAATTGTTGCGGAGGAAATTTTTGTAACAGCGAAACAAGTGGTGGTTTTTGATACCGCTTTTCACCAAACAATTCCCGCTGTAGCACATAGATATGCTATTCCAAATCAATTATTATTAGAAAATAAAATTAGGATCTATGGGTTTCATGGCACCAGTCATAAATATGTGTCTGAGAGGGCTATCGAATATTTAGATAATCATTCTAAGTTAATTTGTATTCACTTAGGAAACGGCTGTAGCATGACTGCCATCAAGGACGGAAAAAGTATTGACCATAGTATGGGATTTTCACCTTCCAATGGTTTGATTATGGGAACCCGCTGTGGGGATATTGATCAGTCTGTTATTTTTTATCTCGTGAAAACACTTGGTTATACTATGGACGAAGTGAGTTCGTTATTGCTGAAAAAAAGTGGTATGTTGGGTTTAACAGGCTATAGCGATTTGCGGGATATTGAAGAACGCGCTGGAAACGGAAATCGAGAATGTCAGTTGGCATTAGATATGAATGTGTATCGAATTCAAAAGTATATAGGAGCGTATACAGCGGTCATGAATGGATTGGATGCCATTATTTTTACCGCTGGAATAGGGGAGAATTCTTCTTATATACGAAAATCGGTTTGTGCAAATATGGATTTTTTCGGATTGGAGCTTGATGAAGCTAAAAATGATTTACGATCTAAAGAAATTAGGGAGATAAACAAAGCTACTTCAAAAACTAAAATTTTAGTAATTCCAACTAACGAAGAATTGGAAATAGCCAATCAAGTATATCAGTTGTTAATGGTATGATACTTATAATGTATTCTGAGTTTTAGGTCTGTTTCTACTATAGGTTAAGGTCAATTTGGATAAAAAAAACACTCTAAAAACGAATCTTTAGAGTGTTTTAAATGTTTATAAAATAAGTTTTATAGGTATTCTCCGTGTTGAGAGATATCTAATCCTAATTCTTCTTTTTCTTCAGTAACACGCAATGGAGTGATTTTGTTTACAATATAAAACAAGGTATATGAAGCCACAAACGCAAAAAGTGAAACCATGATTAAAGCAACAGTTTGGTGAAAGAAAAGGGTAGTTTCTCCAAAGATCAAACCTTGGTTTTCCACTGCTGGGTTTACCGCTGATGAAGCAAAAACTCCAGTTAACAACATTCCTGTCATACCACCTACTCCGTGGCAAGCAAATACATCAAGGGCATCGTCAATTTTTCCTTTTGGAAATAAACTTACCATATAGTTACTCACTAAACTACTGAAAACTCCAATGAAAATAGCGTGTGGGATACTTACAAATCCTGCGGCTGGTGTAATTGCTACTAATCCAACAACAGTTCCGATACAAGCTCCCATAGCAGATAGTTTGTGTCCTAATATTTTATCGATAAATACCCAAGCCATTCCTGCAGCAGCAGCGGCAACGGTAGTAGTTCCTAGAGCTTGAGTTGCTAAGCCATTTGCTCCCATAGCTGAACCAGCATTGAAACCAAACCATCCAAACCATAGCAAACCAGTTCCTAATAATACGTAAGTAATACGGGCAGGGTTTACTTTTTGTACTTTTCTTTTCCCAAGGAACATCGCTCCAGCTAAAGCAGCCCATCCAGCACTCATGTGTACTACAGTTCCACCTGCAAAATCCAAAACTCCCATTTGAAAGAACAATCCATCAGGATGCCAAGTCATATGACACAATGGAGTATAGATTAAAAGGATGAATAGTACCATGAACAACATATAAGCCCAAAAACGAATCCTTTCTGCAAAAGCACCTGTGATTAAGGCTGGTGTGATGATGGCAAATTTAGCTTGAAACAAAGCAAAAAGCATGAATGGAATAGTAGGGGCAAGACTCCAAGCAGTATTGGTACCTACGCCTTCAAACATAAAGTATTCTAATGGATTTCCAATCACTCCTCCGATACTAGTACCAAAAGACATACTGAAACCAATTACAATCCAAAGTACACTTACGATAATCATGGCCATAAAACTTTGTAACATGGTGCTGATTACATTTTTTTTACCAACCATACCACCGTAAAAGAATCCTAATCCAGGAGTCATTATAAGTACTAAGGCGGTAGCTACAATCATCCAAGCGGTGTCACCAGTGTCAAAAGCCACAGCTTCAGCAGGTACGGGATGAGGTGTTAAAAGGAAATTAGAAAAGAAGGTGAAAACCAAAAGTGCGATTAATATCACGCTAAGAATAATTTTTCTCATATTAATTGTTAGGTTTAATTGTATGGTATTTTTTTTGCAAATGTATAAAAATATAACAGAACCCATCTAAATGAATAGGGGTGTTTGTTTTATTTTTACGTTTTAAGCAGTTTTACCCCCTTGTTTTTGACTTTATTGTTTGTAAAAGTTCAATTTGTGTAAAAAACTTTAGAAACTTTTTTAAATATGACTGATTTTTAAAATTCCGATTCTTTAAATTTTCATATTGATAAATTGGATATTGAATTCTAAAAATATAAAAATAATGATTTCTAGTAGGTGTTTTTACTAATGCAGAATAATTAATGGTTAAGTTGTTGGTATTTTGTTTTTCGATCAAATGGATAAACATTGGTTCAATTAAAATAACGATTTATAAAATGGTTGAAAAATAAATGTTACTTCAAGAGCTAGCTATTCAATAGTTTTATCGATATAATCAGAATTTAATAAGTACAAAGCGCCCATGTATTGAAGCTTAAAGCTAACAAGGTCTCCAATTTTGTATTTCTTATCTGAATTGGTAATGTCTATGACAAGCATGTCTGAGCTGGCATCTACGATCGTGATTTTTTCGTCTTCAGATTGTAGGTATTGCGGTTGCATATCTAGTAGCCCTATATCTAGAATAGCTCGTAGGGAGGTGGTGCTAAAATCCACATCATCAGCTACGGTAAATGCGTTCCCTGCCACATTTTCTCCCAGTTCTCCTGTAGGAGTGTCTGGTTTTTCGGTGATTTCGATAATTTCGGCAAAAAGTTTGAATACGTCATTGTGCATGCCAATCATGGTTTCACCCGTAAAGAGGTCTTTTCCAAAAAACAAAGCTTCTCCAATTCTAAAATGATTCACAGCCATCGGACGTGCATTTTTCAAAATCAAAGGCACCGCTACTGAAGTTCCTCCAGAAACCCATGGAATGCTGATGTTGAATTTGGCCTCAATCAATTGTTTGTATAAACTCAGTTGAATTAGTTTGTCTTGGGTAGGCATTACACCGCTTAGGCAATTGAGATTGGTACCAATTCCTCTAATTTCGATATTGGGTAATTTTAAAATTTCACCATAAAAAGCAATGAGTTCTTCACCCATAACACCTTCGCGCAAATCACCCATTTCAATCATGATGATGATTTTGTGAATTTTGTTCTGTTTTTGTGCTTCTTCAGAAAGCAGTTGAATGGTGTACTTTTCGGTATTGAAACTCACATCGGCATACCGTACAATGCGCTCAATACTTCTTTTAGCGGGTGGTTTGATGTATACGGTCTGGATGTCAGGGTTGATTTTTTTTATTTTTTTAAGGTTGCTTACACGGGAATCATGAATTTCAGTCACGCCTAATGCAATTATTTCTTTGAGATAAATCGTATTACCACACAAAAGTTTAGATACAATTCCCCAATCAATATTTCGGGATTTGAAAATTGTGTTTAGATACGTAAAGTTCTCTTGTAGCTTGTTTCTATATAATTTTATAAAAGCCATTATTCGATTATTTTTCTAGGTATTGTTTTGGAGATTCGGGTTAATAATTCGTAATTGAGTTGGTTGCTAAGGTCACTAAATGAGGCAACAGATACTGAGACTTGGTTTTGTCTTCCAATTAGGATGACTTCATCTTCTTTTTTAACATTGCCAATATCAGTGATATCTATAGTCATCATATTCATGTTGATAGAGCCAACGACTACGCAGCGGTGTCCGTTGATTAAAACACGTCCTTGGTTGCTCAAGGAGCGACTGTATCCGTGAGCGTAACCAATTGGAATCACGGCGATGGTCATTTTTCTTTCGGCCAAAAAACTATTGCCGTATCCGATGAATTCCCCTGAATTAACCGTTTTAATGTTCATGATTTTACTTTTCCAAGTGATTACTCTTTGCAAAGGGTCTATTTTACTTTTTTTAGCATTAAGGTAATTGACAAAGACTTCAGGACTCGGCCAAAGTCCATATTGCATGATTCCGATGCGAACGAGATCCATTCGGGTTTGTGGAAACATAATCGAGGCAGCAGAACAGGCTGAGTGTTTTATTTCTGGTTTTAATCCATGGTTGCAGAAGTTTTGATAAGCTTCTTCAAATTTCTTGATTTGGTTGTCAATTCGGTAATAGTTAGCGATGCTTTCGGCTCCAGCATAATGGGTGCAAAGTCCTTTGAATACTATATTATTGCTTTCTTTTTTTAATATTGAAATAATACTATTTAGGTCTTTTTTGTCAAAACCTGTTCGGTTCATTCCTGTTTCTATTTCGATATGAACTTTTGCTTTTTTCTGTAAAATTTTAGCAGTTTTGACGGCTTTATTTAGGCGGGTTTTTTCAAAAACAAAAAATTCCACACCTTTGTCAACCACCCATTTCATATCTTCATCGGATACCAATCCCATCACCATTATAGTGACTTTATCTTGTAAATTAGCATAGACTGCTTTGGCTTCTTCTACATCAAAAACAGAAAAATGATTGACATCCATATCGTGAGCCATAGAGGTGAATTCGGCAATTCCATGACCATAAGCATTCCCTTTGACTACCGAGGAAAGAATAACTTTCTTTCCAAAGGTTTTTCGCAAAAATGCAATGTTTTTTTCTAAAGCAGTTCGGCTTAGTTCTATGATGGAATTAGTGTGCATTGGTGATTTGTTTGGCTATTTGATAAAAAATGGCGACTCCTGTTTCTATAATATCATCAGGGAAGTCGTAATCAGGATTGTGAAGCGCAGGGGTTTCTAGACCAGCGCCCAAACCGAACATAGCGCCTGAGTATTGCTGGGTGAAAATCCCGAAGTCTTCTCCCCAAGTGAATGGCGATTCTTTTTCTACTTTTTCAAATCCGTTAATTTGTGCCGATTGACGTACATAATCTACAGCTGTAGGATTGTTTTCGTTAGCATGAAAACTTTGCGTCCAGCGGATTTTAATTTCCAGTTGGTGTTTCCGAGCAATAGTTTTTGCAATATGCTCTAGACTAGTTTCAATTTTCTTCATCTGATCGTTGCTGTCAGAGCGCACGGTAAAATGTGTTTCGCCACTTCCTGCCGAAACGCCATAAGCTTTCTTTCCCATTTTGGTATAAATGGGAGTAATTAAACAGAAATTATCTTTGGTGATATCGGATTGAATTTGAGCTAGATAACGCATGGTGATTTCAGCTAAAGTTAAAGCCGGATTAATTCCTTTTTCAGGTTCACCTGCATGTGAGGTTTTTCCGTTTAATTTAATAATGATGCTGTTCACGGCACAGGTAAACGTATGATTTTTAACTACAATTTGGTTTTTGGGATAACTTGGTAAATTGTGTAAAGCAAAGATGTAGTCGGGATTTAGTGCTTTGAAACGGGCATCATTGGCAATACTAACTGCGCCACGACCATCTTCTTCGGCGGGCTGAAATAGTAAGACTACTTTTCCTGATTTGGGTCTGTTGGCATGTAATTGTGTAGCCAGTCCGCATAAAATTGCCATGTGTCCGTCGTGTCCACATTTATGGGAAGTGCCTTCGTAAATAGATTTATGCTCGAAAGTATTGATTTCTTCAATTGGCAATCCGTCTAACTCAGCTCTAAAGACTACTGTTTTTCCTTTTTCTAGACCGTTGTAAATGGCGAGGATACCTGTTTCTCCAACTTTGGTAATCAGTTCATCAGGTGGATGATTTTCGAGGAAAGAGCAAATTCTTTTAACTGTATTGAATTCGTTTAAAGCTACTTCTGGATGTTTATGTAAATCTTTACGTAAAGTAATTAGTTCGTTTGTATTTAGATTTAGATTCTCCATATTTTGTTTATTGATCTCAAATTATAGTTAAAACTATGTACTTTAGTGTATTTTGTTTTAGCTTCTAAAATTTTTTTGCTACAGATTATTTGGATTAGAATGATTTAATCTGTGAACCCGAGCGATAGCGAACAGGCGAAGCAGATCAATTTAATCAGTGGCTAATTTTTTTTTAATTCATCCTTGCAGACTTTATATCTGTCAACAAAATCTATGAACTTTAAGTCCATATTTTGTTTATTTGATTAAACGCATTTCAAGATATTTGTTAGTAAATCCTAGTTTTTCATATAATATTCTTGCAGGATTGTCGGGCTCAACGTGTAGTGCAATATCGCCATCAGTGATTTCAATCGCTTTTTGCATTAGCTTTTTCCCGTATCCTTTACCACGCTGACTGTTGTCTACAGCAATATATACCAAGATGTTTTCAGGAATGAATCCTTTCATTCCTGTGTTGTTCAAAATAGTAATCCCTACAACTTTACCTTCGTCAATTCCTACAACAATGTTTCCACCTTTGTTTGGATTCATTACAAAGTCAATGCATTTTAAGATGTCTTCGACTTTATCTCCGTATTGTTCTAAGTGGGTAAAAAGAAATTGTGCGAGTAATTCATTAGTATGTACTGCATCTTCTCCTGTGGTTGTATTAATTATTTTGAATTCCATTCTGTTTTTCTTTTTTATTAGTATGATAAATTGATAAGGCTATAAAAACTAGTGCTGATAGACTAATACCATAAGTATTTGCATCTAAGTTTGGAGGTAGTTGTAGTCCTAAAGGTAATTGATTTTTGGTTAGTATCAGAACAATTGTGGTCGTTCCTCCTAATAACATGCTCCAAAAAGCAGCAATAGGGTGGCTTTTTTTCCAAAATAAAGCGCCTAAAACGGGAACAAACAAGCCTGAAACCATAAAGGCGTAGGAGTAAAGCATGAGTTCTAATACGTTTTGCATTTGCGAAGCCAATAAAATAGCAAAGAATCCCACCGCTAAGGTCACAATTTGTGATAATTGGAGTTCTTTTTTATGGGTTAATTCCTTTTTCGAAAACTTGGCAATAATATCTGTGACAATATTTCCAGAGGCCGCCATCAGGCAACTGTCTGCAGTAGAAAGAATAGCCGAAAAATAGGAGGAAAGCATCAGTCCCATTAATCCTACAGGTAAAATGGTCGCTAGTAAAATAGGCAATCCCATTTCGCTATCCATAGCTGTCGCATCCGTAATTCCTATAAATAATCCTTGATTGGCGGCTACTTTTGCCAATAGTCCTAAGCTAACTCCCATAAAGGCCATGATAGGCCATTCAAAAGCTCCTGCAATCAACCATGCTTTTTTGGCTTCTTTTTCGCCTTTACTGGCATAAATACGTTGGTACAAGGTCATTCCTACAAACCAAATGGGGATGATGGTGATGGACCAATTGAAGAGCTGGTAACCTGTTATATTTGTGAGTGAGAGATACTCGGGAGCTAAGGAGTTTTTAATCGCTTCATAACCTCCTACGGCATGATAGGCCATTGGAATCCCGAGGAAAACAAGTCCACAAATCAGTATGGCCCACTGGATGGTATCGGTATAAATCACAGCTTTAAGACCTCCAATAGCAGTATAGATAACCGCTATCAAACCCATGATAATCAGTGCAGTTTGTAAGTTCAAACCTTCGATGGTGGCTGAGGCTAATTTGGCTCCTGCTAATACTTGCGAACTAGTAAAACCAATGTAACCAATGGCGGAAATAATTCCAGCTAATAAAGCGACTCTGGCCGAATAAAAGTGATTGAAAATCTGTGGGAAAGTGAAAAATTTATGTTTGTGACCCAGTTCACTGACTTTCGGAATCAAAAAAACGGCACTTAACCAAGCACCTAGCAACCCTGTAAAAAGCATCCATGAGCCTGAGAGTCCCATTGTAAAACCGAGGCCTCCCAGTCCAATGGAAAATCCTCCACCTACATCTGTAGCGACTACGGACAGTCCAATGTGCCAACTACTCATATTGCGACCACTGACGTAAAAATCCTCTGCGGTTTTGTTTTTTTTGAAAAAATAATAGCCAACTCCAAGCATGGCTAGCATGTAAACGATAAAGATTAGATAATCTATTACGTGCATTGTTTAGTATTTCAGATTATTGATACGCCTGATTATGGAATTTTTCCAAAGGCAAAGAATGCAGTAAACTGCACCTATTGATGGTGTTTCAGTTTGATTTCGATCCATTGAAATCCTAGAATGACTGGCGTGAAATATTGAATAAAAATCACTTTTAGTCCTGAAAACCGAATAATTATAGTGCAAAGGTAAGGATTTATATCTAAAAAGCTAGTAAAAGTGGAAATGGTGCTATTGCATTGTTAGCTATAGAGATGTTTTTTTGTTAAGAGAAACTGAAGGTTTTAACGGTTCTTGACTTTGCTCGAACTGATAGCTGTATTTTAGATTTAATGATAATGTTTTGTCAGATGGAGTGCTGTCACGATGTTTATTTAGAAAAGCTTTATATTAAAAAATCACAATTTTTTGTTATTAAATATGATTTTCTTTTTTTGCTTGATCAAAAAAGAAACAAAAAAATACTCAGGATAATATTATAATTATGGATTTAGTGAATCTTCGATTTCAAGTCTCACGCTTCCTCGTTGGTCAAATGAGTTTTCGAAGTCTAAAACAAAAAAAACTCTCTGTCGCGGCGAATCAAACAGCTTTTCTTTTTTACACATTCTTCAAATATTTGACGCTCGACTGCGGAAACTAAGTACATAAGTGACTCGTAGATAACTGAAAATAATAGTTTTTATGAAGGAACCTTTTGCGAACCTAGCGCTTTTGCCTTTGCGCCTCTGCGGTTAAAACACAGTCTATTATTTATTTTTGAGCCAATGTTGTTTTTATAAGATAATTCTATATTTTTATGATTGCAAAATCTTAATAAAATTCCTGCTATGTTAGTAAAAGTTTTTGGAAGTGCCGTTTTTGGAGTGGAGGCGACCACTATTACTGTAGAAGTAAATATTGATAAAGGTGTTGGCTATCATTTGGTAGGTTTACCTGATAATGCTATCAAGGAAAGCAGTTACCGAATTGCAGCCGCACTCAAAAACAATGGTTATTATCTCCCAGGGAAGAAAATCATCATCAATATGGCTCCTGCTGATTTACGCAAAGAAGGTTCGGCATACGATTTGACCTTGACTATCGGGATTTTGGCCGCTTCTGGACAAATCAAGTCGGAAGCTGTGGCTCAATATATTATTATGGGAGAAATGTCGCTCGATGGGAGTTTGCAACCCATCAAAGGTGCTTTGCCGATTGCCATCAAGGCGAAAGAAGAAGGTTTTAAAGGTTTTTTTCTTCCAAAACAAAATGTCAAAGAAGCGGCCATTGTTGCCGGAATTGATGTCTACGGAGTAGAGAATGTACTTGAAGTGATTGATTTTTTTGCAGGAAAAGGCACTTTAGAGCCTACCAAAATAGATACCAGAGCCGAATTCTATAAAGATTTGGATTTTCCCGAATTTGATTTTTCGGATGTGAAAGGACAGGAGTCGATTAAGCGCTGTATGGAAATTGCAGCGGCTGGTGGTCATAATATTATTCTCATTGGGCCACCCGGAGCGGGAAAAACCATGTTAGCCAAACGTTTGCCGAGTATTTTACCGCCAATGACCTTACGCGAAGCCTTAGAAACGACAAAAATCCATAGTGTGGCGGGTAAGTTGAAAGAAGTTGGGTTAATGAACCAACGACCGTTTAGGAGTCCGCATCATACGATTTCGAATGTGGCGCTAGTAGGTGGTGGAAGTTATCCACAGCCAGGGGAGATATCGATGGCACATAATGGGGTTTTGTTTTTGGATGAATTGCCCGAATTTAAACGGGATGTTCTCGAAGTGATGCGCCAACCGTTAGAAGACCGTGAAGTGACGATTTCGAGAGCCAAATTTACCGTGACTTATCCTTCTTCGTTTATGTTGGTGGCGAGTATGAATCCAAGTCCGAGTGGTTTTTTTAACGATCCCGATGCGCCACAAACGTCTTCGCCACACGAAATGCAACGCTATTTGAGCAAAATATCAGGGCCTTTATTGGACCGAATCGACATTCATATTGAAGTGACTCCAGTCCCTTTTGAGAAATTATCAGATGATCGCAAAGCCGAAGCCAGTGTGGATATTCGTAAAAGAGTTACTGCAGCTCGCGAGTTTCAATCCCTTCGTTTTCAGGAGATGGAGCATATTCATTATAATGCGCAAATGAACACCAAACACATCAGGGAATTTTGTGCCCTTGATGAGGAGTCCAAACAATTGTTAAAAACCGCCATGGAGCGACTCAACCTTTCGGCACGTGCTTACGACCGAATCTTGAAAGTTTCGAGAACTATAGCCGACTTGGAAGCTTCGCCTAATGTTGGCCCTTCACATATTGCCGAGGCGATTCAGTATCGCAGTTTGGATCGTGATGGGTGGTTGGGGTAGGTTGATTGCTCACTGTTGCGAAATGGGACACAGATGTAACGGATTCGTTAAAGCGAAAACACGGATAGGTTGTTTCACCAAGACGCACAAAGGAAGACACAAAGATTCACGAAGTTTTTAAGTCTCTGTAACCCCAATCTTGTCTTTGCGAAGAATGAGGACTTGAGCACAAGTGGTAGGTAGGTTGTTTCACTAAGACGCACAAAGAAAGACACAAAGATTCACTAAGTTTTAAGTCACAGTAACCCCAATCTTGTCTTTGCGACGTAGGAGCAATCTCCATAAGTAGCTCGACAAAGTATTTCCTATAATTCTGGTGCTCGATTGCATCGAGTACCTACTTACTTTTGCCTGCCATTCAAAGCGTTTTTAACGCGGGTAGTTTATTCAAAACATGATGTTTTTTATTTGTTAGAAAACCGAAAAAAAAAACAGGAACAATTCTTAAGTCATTTCTGTTTTAGTTTTCCGCGTTGCAAACGCTACGATTTTGCTTTTAATTTAAGTAGGTACTCGATGCAATCGAGCACCAGATGAGTTTTAAATGGATTTTGTATGCTGAATTTTAAGGAGGTAAAGTTTTATCAACTACATTCTTTATCATTATGACATACAGTAACCCCAATCTTGTCTTTGCGACCTAGGAGCAATCTCCACAAGAAACTCGACAAAGTATTTCCTATAATTCTGGTGCTCGATTGCATCGAGTACCTACTTACTTTTGCCTGCCATTCAAAGCGTTTTTAACGCGGGTAGTTTATTTGTTAGAAAACCGAAAAAAAAACAGGAACAACTCTTAAGTCATTTCTGTGTTAGTCTTCCGCGTTGCAAACGCTACGATTTTGCTTTTAATTTAAGTAGGTACTCGATGCAATCGAGCACCAGTTTGGGGTCCGCGCTATCGGGGGCAACGGCTACGTGTGTTAACAGCAGTTTATATTTTGAATTCGAAATCGTGAGGTATAGTCTTTTCGTTAAATTCAATTTCTTTGTCATTGATTGTTAAAGATTTACTTATTTTTATTTTACAAATAAATCTTTTATCATCTTCTACTTCCAATGATTCAGCTTGAATTATTTGACTAAATAATTTGTAGTTAATTTTGGCATTTGTTTTTAGTCCTTCAAAATCAATTATATCTCCTTTTGATATTGCTCTTTGTACAGTTTGAATCCATTCAACAACTTGATATTTTAAATGTTTGCTCAAGTCAACCTTTATTTGTGGGACAGAAGCTTTCAAAATTGGAATGAGTTCGTGATAATTTTGCTCAAGTTTAATATTATCATCACTAGTTAAAATATATTCTCTTTCTGTGTGGAAAGATGAATTTTTATCTTTATCAGTGAAATTTAAATAATCAAGAGAAGTTTGGGTATAATAGTTTTCTATTTCACCTTTTGGGAAAATATAAATGTTTGCTGATTTTAAAGCTTCTAATAATTGATAAAATCGAGGTATTATAAAATTTATTTTAGCTTTTTGCTGTTCAGAAACATAAGAAATAATTTTTTCTTTAAATTTTAGTAATCCAAGTAGCATTGAGGTTATCACTGTGTGTCTTTTATCCGCTATCAGAGATATAGGTTTTAAGAAATCGATTAAGTGATTTATTTTAGTATCAGATGAAGTTTTTGTTATCAAATCATCTGCAACTTCTTTTAACTTTTTTTCTAATTCTCCAATAAGAATTGCTAAATCAGTTCCTATACCTTCGTCTTGCACATAAATATTGCAATTTAAATTTTCTTGCGCAACTTCTCTTAATTTACCTTTGAATAATGCATCGAGATCTGCTATTATCCTCGCCTTAATTTGAAGTTTATTGCAGAGTCTAAAAAAAACTGCCAACTCATCTTTTCCACCAACATCAATAACACTAGAGCCAGAAGCACTTATGTTATAATTTAATTTATCAAAAAGTAAAGTTATTATTTGTTGGTCTGTATATCCTTCAACGAATACTGGATTTGGAGAAAAGAAAAATTGCTTATGATGAGTATTAAAACGAGGTAGAAATTTTTTTAAAATAAACTCATCTTGAGAATCTAATGTGTCTACAAAATTTGGAGGTTCATTATAATGACAAACAAGGATACTTTTTAAATCATCAATATTTCTTAAATCCAAAAAGTAAGGTGAATGAGTAATTATGAAAATTAATTTTTTTGTTGGGTCAGCAATTGGATCACCTGCAAACTTTCGGATTTCACTTAGCAAAAAAGATTGAAATTGGGGATGAAGATGTAATTCAGGTTCATCTAATATTAGGCAATTTTTACTATCATCATACAAGAAAGTCAGAAGTGTCATTAATTCTTTCAAACCGTGACATTCACTTTCTTTCAGACCATATTCGTCTCCACCATTATTGTTTTGAATTCTTGGTTTGAGAAATCCTCCTTCTTCAACTAAACGTATTGTTTTATTAAAAATATCAGATAACAAAGCCTCAATTTTTACTCTAATATCTAGTCTTTCTTTTAAAATTATAAAAGCTGATGTTGATAATCCAAATAATTCTCCATTACTTCTAATACCGTCAAATTGTGAGATGTTTAAACCATCATTAAAATTACTATTACCGAAATATGAATAATTTTGTTTTTCAAGACCAGTCAGACGTTCAGCATTTAAGATTCTGGTTTTATAACCTTTTGAATTTAGTTGGGCTTTGAGCTGGTCAGCAAATAATGATTTACCAGTTCCATTTGGTCCAACAATTAAATTTATTTCTCCCCATTCATTTTTAGTAAATGTCTTTGTTGCCCATAATTTAGGAAGTTGAATATCAATAGGGATATTAATCATATTTTGATTTTATGTTAAATTGCTGGTAACTAGTTTATACGTATAACAAAATCATACAAAGCCACCCAAAACAGGGTAGCTAAGTCTAACTATTGTCTGAATTTATTCAAAACCAAATATATTGAATTTATCCTACAAATTACTAGTGTCTTTAAATTTTGAACTTTTTAAAAACGATATTAATAAAACAAAACGTAAAAAACAGCCCCGATTGCAGTGGAAATCCTCCCGATTTTTCTTCGGGAGATTGCAACGGAAAGCGGGAGGAGACTCCATAAGAAACGAAATCGTTATGCTCCTAAAATAAATGCTAATTATTATCGATTAGAACGTCGGTCGTTGTTTTGACTAGGGCGTCTTGGGCCAAAGCTGTTGTTGCTTCGAGCCTTGTTATCGGTTTTTGGTTTCTTGGGTGTCGAGTTGCGTTGCGGTCTTCCTTGTCCTGCTTTGATAGGCTCGGTAGAGGCGTTTGGGTCTGGCTCGAAACCTGGGATTTGTTCTTTTGGCAATTTTAAGCCAACTAATTTCTCAATATCACGTAGAAACACGGTTTCGTCAGGACTTACTAGCGAAATCGCTTCTCCGCTGGCTCCAGCTCTTCCGGTACGACCAATGCGGTGTACATAATCCTCAGGGATATTAGGCAATTCGAAATTGATAACATGCGGTAACAACGGGATGTCAAGACCACGAGCGGCAATATCTGTAGCTACTAGAGCAGTCAAGGTTCCGTCCTTGAAACCTGCCAAAGCTCTGGTTCTAGCGCCTTGTCCTTTGTTTCCGTGGATGGCAGCTGCTTTGATACCTGCGCTAATCATGGCTTCGGTTAGTTTGTTAGCGCCTTGTTTGGTGCGGGTAAAAACCAAGACTTGTTTCCAGTTTCCTTCAGAAATCAATTTTATGATTAATTCGGTTTTTTTCTGTTTGGCACAAGGATATATCTTTTGGATGATGGCGTCAACAGTGGTGTTCTCTGGCGTTGCTTCCACATGAACAGGGTTATGCAAAATCCCCATCGCTAGTTTCTTGATATCCTTAGAAAAAGTGGCTGAAAACAGTAAGTTTTGCCTTTTGGCGGGCAATACTTTCAAGATGCGCTCGATGTCACGCAAGAATCCCATGTCGAGCATGCGATCGGCTTCGTCTAAAACTAAGATTTCGACTTTGGAAAGCGAAATTAAGCCTTGATTTTGCAAATCGATTAAGCGTCCTGGAGTGGCTACCAGTATATCAATGCCGTTACGTAATTGTGCCACCTGTGGTTTTTGATTTACTCCTCCAAAAATTACGGTACTGCGAATATCAAGGTAAGTGCCGTATTCTTTAAGGTTTTCAAATATTTGTGCAGCTAGTTCTCTTGTTGGCGTTAATATCAAGGCACGAACGGGTCTGTGGCTTAGTTGTTTTCCTTGTGATAGGATTTGGAGTATTGGTAATGTAAAACCTGCTGTTTTTCCAGTTCCTGTTTGCGCTGATGCTAAAACATCTTTGCCTTCTAAAATCGAGGGAATGGCTTTTTGTTGAATGGGTGAAGGGGTTGTGTATCCTTTTTTGTTGATGGCTTTAAGTAAAGCATCAGATAATCCTAATGAGTTGAATGACATAAATAGTGTTTGTAAAGTAAACACTATGGTTAGGTTACTTTAATTTTGTGCAAAGATGCAGCTATTTTTCCCGATAAAGTGATGGAATCTCAATAAGTTTAGTGGAATGACTTTTAATTGAAGAGATAAAAGTGATTCTTGGGAGCGACTTTGCTAATATTGTAAACCACGAATTCACGAATTAAGATAGTACATTCGTGAATTCGTGGCTTTTTTACGCTGCTAAATGGTTTGTTTAACCCGTTGGGTGTAATTGTTAAAAACTTCCTACAAAATGAAATCCGACTAAGGAGCTCGAAATGGTAGGTACGAGTTGTTTTTGCATTCTGAATTTTTTAGGATTTTCGATTACAGCGGTACCGTTGTTTTTAGCTATTTGTTTGCGGCTGCTGTTGACTACGGATTTTCCGATGATGGTTCCCACTAATCCACCCACTAACAAGTCGGAAACCCAATGGTTGTGTCCTTTGATATCTGCTAGGAAAACTCCCGTTGCAATAGTATAAGGAATCCAGTAATTGTTGTATTCCATCTGGAACACCTTGGCTACTGAGAAATAAAAGGTGGCATGAAAGGAAGGAAAGGCTGTTCCGTCTGCTCGGGATTGTATATAAGGTCTGTGAAAGTTTCCAAAATCCCAGTTGTCTTTGGTCCATGGAGCTTCAGCTGGTTCGTTACCATTTACGGGACGTTGCGGTCTGTTTCTAGCAAAAATGGTTTTTAAAAATAAATGGGAAATTACATAAGAATAGGTGATCGATTTTACGGCATTGACAGCCACTTGTTGGCCTTTTTCGTGATTGGCTACTAGTGAACCTGCGTACAATCCTAAGATAGGGTAGAGCATATAAGCATTGTTTCCTTGTGCCCAATCAATTCCTGTTTTAATCACATCGATTTTAGGAAGGGAATAATTTACTGTAGGTTCGATATGGTCGTGTAAAAAACCAGTGGTGATTTTATCAGTAGCAATTAATCCGACAATTCCTCCCGCATAGAGTGCGGTGCGCTTCCAATCACAGGAAACGGTATGCCCCATTTCAGTAAAATCACCAGGAACACTCAAGACGCTGTTTTTGATTACTCTTCCTGCTGTTTGAAAATGATTTGATTTTTGAACTGGAATACTGTCCATTTGAGCGAAACAGTTGATGGATACAAATACAAAAAATAATAAAGTAATTTTTTTCATAAACAATTAGTGCGATTTTGTCAATTGCAGCAAATATACATTTTATTGAAAGGAAATGAAATTAAGAGGAGTACGTTTCTTTTTTTTGCCACGAATTTAAAGAAAGTGCGTTTAGGATTTTGACTAAGAGTTGTTAACTTTTAAATGCAAAGTACACAAAGCATTACGCAAGGTCCGCAAAGCTTTGTGTTCATTGCGTATTTAACGACAAGATAAAATCATTCTTAGCGTGCTTTAAGGTTAAAAATATAATTACACTAATTTCATTTATTTGGATACTTCATTTTTATTTATGTAAAATTGTAGCAACTTATTCTCAATGAATTCGTGGCTTGCTATCGAATTTCGGCAAAGGTGTTTCCTTGATTGATATCACCAGACTTATAGCCTTTCATGAACCAATATTTACGTTGTTCTGAGGTTCCGTGTGTGAAGGATTCAGGGACAATATGGCCTTGCATTTTAGCTTGAATGGCGTCGTCCCCCACGGCATGAGCGGCACTTAGGGCTTCCTCGATATCGCCAATTTCGAGTACATTATTCATTCTTTGGTTGTAATGTGTCCACAAACCGGCATAAAAATCGGCTTGTAACTCCAGAGCAACAGAAAGTTTGTTGGCTTCGGCTTTGCTTTTTCCTTGTTGCATTTTGCGCATTTTGGAGGAAGTTCCTAATAAAGTTTGTACATGATGACCAATTTCGTGTGCAATGACATAAGCCGTTGCAAAATCGCCCCCTTGGGCACCAAATTTGGTTTTGAGTTCTTCAAAAAAAGCTAGATCCATATACACTTTTTGGTCACCAGGACAGTAGAAAGGACCCGAGGCAGAGGTGGCAGACCCACAGGCAGTATTTACACCTCCAGCAAATAAAATTATTTTTGGTTTTTTATAGCTGAGATTGTTTTCTTGAAAAATTTTACTCCATACATCTTCACTATCGGCTAGAATGGTTCTAACAAATTGCTGTTCTTCGATTTCGGTAGCGGTCAAGTCGCGTTGTTCTGTAGGTGCTGATTGTCCCTGATTCATTTGTTCCAGAATAGGGGTAATCATTTGGGCATTTTCCCCTCCAAAAACATTGAGTAGTAAAATAATGATTCCTAGAACTCCTCCGCCTACGATGGCTTTTCCACCGCCTGACATGCCTCTTCTGTCCTCAACATTATCACTTTGTCTTCTGTCTTTCCATTTCATATTCTTAATTGTTTTAAACGTTTTACAAAATTAAAGATAAGCATAGGGATAGCATTAAGGGAATTTTTTTTAAATTATTTTAACCATTGTGCAAGTTTTTCTTCTATAATTCCTTTTATAATGGGTTTTGATATATAGTCATTCATTCCTATCTCAATACATTTGTTTCTTTCTTCTTTTTCAGCACCTGCAGTGATGGCAATAATAGGGGTATTAATACCTGATTTTAATTCTCTCAAGGCTTTAGTGGCTTCGTATCCATTCATTACAGGCATCTGAATGTCCATAAAAACAATATCAGGGCTGATTTTTTCAAATTGTTCTATAGCTTCTTGACCATTTTGGATTTCATGTATGGAAGCTTTTGGAAAAATATTGTTTAGTATTGTTTTAAGTAATAGCATGTTGATTTTGTTGTCTTCAACAAGCATGATGGTGGGCTTTTTGTTTTTTAGAAATTTTAAATTATTAAGGTGATTGTTTTCTGTTTCTTCAATATTTAAGTTTTCTGAACCATCAGTTATATTGGTTGTTTTTATTTCTAAATCAAAATAAAAAGTACTTCCTACATTGATTTTACTGTCTAATTCCAATTGACTGTTCATTAAACTAAGGAGTTTGTTGGATATTGTTAGTCCTAATCCTGTTCCTCCAAATTTTTTAGTTGTAGAACTATCTTCTTGCGAAAAGGCATTGAAAATGCGGTCTTTGTTCTGTTCTAAGATACCAATTCCTGAATCCTTGACGGTAAAACGAATTTGGCTTTTAGAATTATTGATTGCTTTGAGGTTGGTCACCTCTAATTTTACAAAACCATGATGCGTAAATTTGACTGCATTGGACAATAGATTAATTAGTATTTGCTTGATACGCACATTATCAATCCAAAAATATTTTGGCACATTGGAGGCAATGTGTAATTGTAAATCAATATTTTTAAGATTGGATTCATACGAAATTAAATCTATAATTTGGTTCAGTAAATCTTTGATATCCACGCGTTCAACATATAATTCGAGTTTTCCGGCTTCTATTTTAGAAAAATCTAAGATGTCATTCACAATTCCTAATAGGGAATTAGCGGATTGATTGACGGTTACCATGTGCTTGAGTTGGTTGTCACTTAAACGGGTTTTCATCAATAGGTCAGTAAAACCTATGATTCCATTGAGAGGCGTTCGCAATTCGTGGCTCATATTGGCGAGGAACTCTGATTTAGCGAGATTGGCTGCCTCTGCATATTTTTGTCTTTCAACTGCTTTTTCGGCTTCTTTTCGTTTGGTGATATCAAGCATAATTCCCTCGATATAGGCAATTTTACCGTCTTTGATTACTGCATCTCCAAACTCTTCTACCCATGCTATTTCCTTATTTTTTTTGATGATTCGGTAGGTATAATGAAAAGGCTCTGCCTTGGCTAGTTTATCGGCTGAATCGGCTAAAACACTTTCTACATCTTCAGGGTGAATTAAGTCGGTAAAAATGATTTTCTTATTAAGAAAGTCTTTTTTCTTATAACCGGTTAATTTTTTTATTTCGTCATTTAAGTAAAGCTTCGTAAAGTCATGGTCATTTTCAGATAAGTAAACTGTTCCAGGAATGTTGTTGGCTAATAATCGGAACTTTTGTTCATTTTCGTAAATAGCATTTTCTGAATCAATACGTTCTAAAGATGCGGAAATATTTTTGGCAAGAGTTTGCAAGATGTTGATTTCATCTTCGGACCAATCTCTTTCGGTATTCGTGTCGTCAAAACCTAAAAAACCATGAAATTTGTTTTTGACAAAAACAGGGAATAAGATTAAGGATACGACGTTTAGATTTATTAATTTGTCTTTAAGCGATTGGTTAGAAATAGAAGAAATTTTTGCATTATATATTTTGTTGTCTAATAAAGGGTGCAATAAGTTTTCAAAATATTCAAATGGAATATTTTGAAGTTTTGGATTGTTTTCAGTGAGTTTTTCCGCATTTTTTATCCAACGATATTTTTGACTTATGGTTTTATCCTCTAAGTTTGATTTGTAATAGTAGGCGCGATGAGACTGGGTAGTTTTTCCCATCAAAATTAAAATATTAGAGAAGATATCATCAATGTCTTTACTAATTAGAAATTTTTCAGTACAAATGGTCATTGCTGCTAATAATTCACTTTTGTATCTAAGTTTAGCTTCAATGTCTAATCTCAGTTTAGATTCAAATGCAATTGCTATAATATCTGAAATGGAACGTGCAAAATTAATGTCTTGGTTGTCCCAGTTGTGAATTTTTTGTGTGGCTTCAAAACATAGGATTCCTTTTAGTACTCCATCAATAATGACAGGTGTGTCCAGGAGTGAAACAATGTTATTTTGCGGAAAATAATCATTACAAAACTCAAAGGCGAGTTGGTTAGCATACACATCAGAAGCAACGACTTGATGTTTTTTTTCAATAATCGAAAAGTAGTTTGGATATTTACTTTTGACTAGGGAGGCTTCTTTCTTAAAGCTTTTTTCAGATTTGCAATAAAGGTACAAGCAGTCAATCTGTGCGTCATTATAATTCCAAAAACTTACTCTTTCTATTTTAACTGTTTTGGCAGTTAATTCTAGAATTGATTTTAATTTAGAGTTGAGCCCTTCATCATTCGAATAGCATTTTTCGGTAAAAATTTTAAGTGCTGAGCTGTATTTTTGATTTTTAATTTGTTGGTTTGTTTTTTCCTTTTCATTGTTTTTCATGAAGGTGATGTCATGAGAAATCGCATAGAAACCTATGATTTTACCCGATTCGTTACGGTTGATAGCCACCTTTTGAGATACCCAAATTTCATCGCCATTTTTTCTGATTAAAGGGAATTCTAAAAGAGGGTAGTTTTTAAGATTATCGGCAGGATGACTGTAAAAATTTATGACCGTTTCCCTGTAGTCCTCGCGAATAAGTTTTTTAAAATTAGAACTGTAGAGTTCTTGAAGACTATATCCAGTAATGGTTTCAGAATATTTGTTGATAAAAATGTAATTTCCGAAACGGTCTAATTCAAAAATAATGTCATTTGCAGATTCTACTAAATTTTCATAGGATTTTTGAATTCTAATTTGCTCTGTAACATCTTGACCTACGCCAATAAATAACTCATCTGAATATTTTTGTAAATTCCATTGAATGTATTTATAACTGCCATTTTTACATTTAATATTTTTGAGATAGAGTTTTTCTTGCTTAAAATCTTTATCGAAAATATTATTTAACAACTCATGACTTTGGGTTAATTCCAAAAATTGTAAACCCATTACTTCATTGCTGGTGTAACCCAAAATAGAAAAGATACTTTCACTACAAAAAATGACTTCTTTGTTTTTGTTAATAGCAATCGTTAAGGAATTTCCCTTATGAACAATTTCATTAGAAAAACGAAATTCATTACGAATGTTTAAAAAAGTAATATGACGTATGATATTAACACAAAGTACAATTAAACTGTAGTTAAATAGTACGATAAACGATTTAGAAGGAAGTAAATCAAAAAGATACAATTGGGATAAAATCACAAAAACATAAGCGACGAAATACCAATAGGAGCGAATAGGCTTAAAAATACTGTATGAAAACAGAAACATTAATACAAACCCGATGTATGGAATGCTGTCTTGAGGATTATTTACAATGTTCTTAGTGATGTTTAGTAAAAATAGACAATATAAAATTTTGAATATTAGATGGGTATGCTTGAATAAAAAATTAATTTTCTTACTAGCATAATAGAATAAGGATAACGAAATTCCAATACTAAAATTGGTTATAAAAAGACTCTGAGGTCTTATTTTGAATATTTCTAAAATGGATTCAAAAACAACGAAGAAAACACCAATGTAAAGAAAATAGAGCTGGTATTCTTGATTTTTTGAAAGCTCATTAATATAACTTTCCGAAAATTGAGGTCTAAGTATTGTTTTGGGTCTGAAATAGATATATAAAAACACAAAAATGATAATGGTAAAAAATACCGCAATCGTTCTAAAAAAACTTTTTTCAATAGGAATATTGTCCAAAGGTGAAAAATAATTAATACCTAATGGTATTATATTCCAACAAATGGATGATATATGTGAAATGAATTCATATACAAATAGATAGCAAAAAAACATAGGTGGTATTTAAGTTTCAATGATTTGCCATTATAAAGATGAAATTTAAGAAAAAAAAACTTTCTAATCTCTATTTATGGATTTTAATTACAACTGTGATCCTTGTAAGTATCACAAAATGAGTTTATTGTTCAAATCCAATTATTTCTTTGTAAAGAATATAGTATAAAGAATATACGAATGGAATAGTAAAAATGATTCCGATACAAAAAGCTAGAAGTCCCACAAGGGATGCCAATATTGAAACTACAGTTAAATTAATGATGGTAAAAGGTTGTTTAGAAATCACCATGATACTGTTACGAATGGCTTCTATGGCATTTAATTTTCCAAAGATAATTAAGGGTATGGCTAACAAGGTAAAAAAGGAGACAAGCATGGTCATTATGGTTCCAACAAAAGAAAGACCTATTAGCTCTAAGGCTGATGATATTCCAGTATTGACTAGTGTAATGATAAAGGTAGCTGTAAAAAGGGGAATAAAATAGGATGGTTTGTAAAATTCAAAAATAGTGCTTACATGAAACTCTTCGTTTTGATCAGCGCTGTAAGCCATTTTTATAAATCCAGCCGTAAAAGGACTAATCATTGCGGTAAACAAAATCGCTGAAGCCGAATAGATAATTAGAAATTCCTTGGAAAAATTCTGAGCTTGTAAGTTTTCAGGTTTTAGCATATCGGTCACGGTTTCGATACCAAAATACGAAAGCATACCACCGTAAATGAGTGCAATTAGTAGAATACCAAATACAAAAAGTACTAAACCAGCATAAATGGCTATTTTTTTATAGTTTGCAAAAACCTTGGTGAAAATAGTTTCAAAATCTAGTTGATACCCGTTTTGCTTGATAAACTCGATTCGGTCTGTGATGTGTGTCATTTGGGGATTTTCTTCTTTCTGTAATTAAACTTTAAAATAAATTTCGTCCATCGGAATACGAAATTGTTCGCCGTAAACGCCATTTTCCTCTCGAATTCCGCAGGCGATAATCATATTAATTTCCGCAGCACGATCAATGTTTAGAATTTTTTTAATTCTTTTGGAATCAAAACCTTCCATCGGACAGGTGTCGTAATGGATGGACGCCATGCTGATCATAAAGTTTTGAGCCGCAAGAGCTGCACTTTTTTGGGCTACAATGCGCATGTCGCTTCGTCTGGATTCTTTATAGGTAGGTTTAAAAAAACCTAAAATATGAAAATAGAGGTATTTAATATAACCTAGAATTCCAATAAAATCAAAATAAAGTCCAGGAACAATTTTTTGGTAATAATACAAAGCAAACTTTTCTCTTTTACTGTATTCTGACTCGGGTTTGTTACCGAATGACTTCTTTAAAAATTGGATGTTAGCAGCCACTCTTTTCTTCCATAAATCTTTTCTAGAAACGACTACTACCATTTGGTTGGCTGTTTTAGCAGCGTTTTGAAAAAAACAGGCCTCGGTAATCTGTAATAATTTTTCAGGTGAACATACATGATAAAATTCCCAAAGTTGCATATTGCTACTAGTAGGAGCTAAGGATGCTAGATGGATGCATTCTTTTACTTTTTCAGTATCTATAGCTTCTTTTTTAAAGACACGTATAGAGCGCCTATATTTTATTGCTTCGCTTACTGTTTTTTCATTAGTGAATTCCATGTATCTATCGTTTTCCATTTTATGGACTGTAAAAGTAATCTAAAGGTTTTTTAAATAAAAACCCTTAAACTGATTTTATTTGGATAACCAATTAATCAGTTTAAGGGAATTTTTTGAAACTATAAAGTTAGGAGTTTTATAAAATTAAGTTTTAGTGTCTCCCATTACGAGATAAATTATCGCAAAGCTAAACGATATCCCATATAGAAATCAGCTTGTTTAGAGTCGTTAATTACCGCTGTTACAATTGAACTTGAACCTAGATAGAATCCGTAAAAACGCAATCCAAAACCTCCAGTAGTACCAGAAATTTCATTGCTAGCCCAAGGAGAGAAAACTTCAAAATTAATCAATGAGAAACGTGGTGTTACTGAAACTACATTTTGAGTGGTAACTTGGTCATTGTCGTTATCATTTCCTAATTTTTGTTGTGTATATAGTGATACAAATAATTTAGGTATAATTTTCACATCAGCATAAGCAGAGAATACTGTAGGCAGTTTAACTTTGATGTCTGATTGTCCTTGTTTTTTAGTTAAATAAGGAGACGCTAATAAAATTTGTTCCGCCTCTTTTACACCCTCAACATCCTCAAATTGATTTAAATCAAGTCCAGGATTGGTAGGAGAGTAAGTAGGTATTTTGAAGGCATAATTGGTTGAAGAATTTCCAGAATCTTTGAAAGTCATGGATCCAATGTTTTTAACAGAAACTCCTGTGTTTAATTTGTAACCTTCTTTGTCTTTCAATTGGTAGTTTGCTCCAAAATCAAGAGCGACGCCGTTCATTTTTCCTAAAAGTGATTTTGAAAAATCGCTGTTGTCTGATAAATTTCCTGAATATGCAATATTCAAATTGGTATCAATACCGTTTAAATAAGCAGTAGGAGTTGTTCCGTTAAGTTGGTAGTTAATTTGACCTTTGAATTTATCGATACCCACGTTCGCATAAGCACCAGGAAACAATAATTTGACAGAAGCACCACCATTGAATTTATGTTTTTCAGTTTCGAATAAATTTCTAGAAACAGTAAACCCTAATTCTCCCCAAGTCGTAGCATTCATACGTTGGTTGTATTTGCTTTCTAAAAGGGTTGCACTTAAAATAGCTGTATCGTTTCCATCAATAATAGCTTTACCTAATTGAGAATCAATGTCAACAAAATTAGCT
This sequence comes from Flavobacterium faecale, assembly GCF_048320115.1. Taxonomy (GTDB): domain Bacteria; phylum Bacteroidota; class Bacteroidia; order Flavobacteriales; family Flavobacteriaceae; genus Flavobacterium; species Flavobacterium faecale_A. The sequence continues at coordinate 3,381,008 of NZ_CP182943.1, read as the reverse complement.
TTTACATAAGTTTTAGTTGTAACACCAAAAGCCCATTTGTTTAATCTCATAGCGAAACCTGGTCCGTACACCTCAGCGTCAATACGCAAATTGATTGGTTCTGAGCCAGTAAATACTAATTCTTCAATGTCGCTGTCAGAGTTGATAAGGTCTTGAAAACCTATTTTGTTGTTAGAGGCACTGATACTAAAGGAGAAAAGATTAATATCGTATTTAGAACCTAAATTAGAAAGTTCAGCAGGGTTTCTGCTAGCGCTAAAAATACCAATTTTATTAGAATTTTTTAATCCCGAAAAATGGTCTTGAGCAGACATGCTAAAAGCACATAATCCAAAAACGAAAAGCAATTTTTTTTTCATACAGATGAAATTTAATTTATATTTTTTTTGTTTTTTATTTGTAAGCAAATTTACACTTTTTTTTTAAATTGCATTCCAAATAATGTCATTAGGCGTTTGTGCAATTAATGTTAAGTTTTCTTTACTAACGGGATGCGTAAAGATTAATTTTCGGGCATGCAAGTGAATCCCACCGTCAGGGTTGCTTCGGTCAAAGCCATATTTTAAATCACCTTTTATAGGACAGCCTATAGCGGCTAACTGCGCTCTAATTTGGTGGTGTCTTCCCGTGTGTAAATTAATCTCAAGTCCAAAGTAGTTGTTCAATTCTTTGATAATACTATAATCCAAACTGGCTATTTTGCTATCTGGAACTTCTTTTAAATGGGCCTTGGAGGTATTGTTTTTCTCATTTCTTTTTAAAAAATGAACCAATTTGTCCTGCTGGTGTGGTGGTTTATTTTTCACTACCGCCCAATAGGTTTTTTGAGTTTCTCTATTTTTAAAAAGTTCGTTTAAACGTGTAAGTGCTTTGCTTGTTCTAGCAAATACGACAATTCCTGAAGTAGGACGATCCAAACGATGTACCACACCCAAAAAAACTTCGCCTGGTTTGTTGTATTTTACTTTAATATATTCTTTGACAATTTCAGAAAGCGGTTTGTCGCCTGTTTTATCACCTTGCACAATGTCACCCACACGTTTGTTGATGACAATAATGTGGTTGTCCTCGTGAAGGACTTGTAAGTTGTCTTTATTGGATAGTATTTTCAATTTAATACTGTTCTTTTTCGTTAGGGAAATCAAGTGATTTTACATCGGTCACATATTGTCCTATGGCGGCAGTCATGCCTTCGTATAAATTCATATAACGTCTTAAAAATCGGGGGCTAAATTCATTGTTCATCCCTAGCATGTCATGAATCACTAATACTTGACCATCGACATTTCCACCAGCTCCAATTCCGATTACAGGTATGGAGATACTTTTGGCTACTTTTTCAGCTAAATGTGCTGGAATTTTTTCTAGTACAATAGCAAAACATCCTAATTTTTCCAACAGTTTCGCGTCTTCCATTAGTTTGTCAGCTTCTTGATCTTCTTTGGCACGAACGGTATAGGTCCCAAACTTGTAAATAGATTGTGGGGTCAATCCTAAATGTCCCATCACAGGAATACCAGCGTTCAGGATTTTTTTAATTGAATCCTTGATTTCTTTTCCACCCTCCAGTTTTACCGCGTGACCTCCACTTTCTTTCATGATTCTAATAGCGGAACGTAAAGCTTCTTTAGGGTCTGATTGGTAACTACCAAAGGGTAAATCAACGACAACCAAGGCTCTTTCAATCGCTCGTACAACCGAAGATGCATGATAAATCATTTGGTCTAAGGTAATGGGTAAGGTGGTTTCGTGTCCTGCCATCACATTGGATGCTGAATCACCTACCAAGATCACATCAACACCAGCAGTGTCAACAATTTTTGCCATCGTATAATCATATGCAGTAAGCATGGAGATTTTTTCTCCGTGTTCTTTCATGTCGATTAAGGACTTTGTGGTAACTCTTTTGTAATCTTTTTTTGCTGTTGACATAGTAATGCTGTTTTGGAGGTGTAAAAGTAGTAAAACAAAAGCGTATCAAACAAAAAAATGGTTTTGTCTTTCAATGAAACTACTTTTTGTCTGCTGTGTTACTGTTTTAGAAATGATTTTTTTAGTCTAGAATTAATGATCTTTCCAGGTTTTTTTGAATAAGGGAAGTTCATAACCCAGCATGAAAATCCAACCTACCAAACAAGCCATAGCTAATCCTTCTATACCGAAATGGTCTGCTAAAAGATAGGCAGCAATCACTCGGGCAACAATTTGGACAAAGGTAGCGCCAAGAGTAATTTTCATTTTACCTAACCCACGGAAATAACCTTGGATGATATTTGTTACAGCCGGTAATAGGTATAAAAGTGCCATTATTCTTAAATAATCGACACCAGATTCGATAACTTCATCGGCTTGTTGATCAACAAATAAACCGACTAATGGCCTAGCAAATACAAAAATAATAACGGAGAATAAAAGGGTGTAAATGACTTCCATTTTTAAGCCCGTTATAAATCCTCTTTTAACTCTGTTTTTTTTGCCACCTCCGTTATTTTGGGCCAAAAAGACAGTGGTTCCATGACCAATATTTTGTTGTACTATCATCACAAAATCATCAATACGAGTAACAGCATTGAAGGCTGCAATGGTGTAAATTCCGAGTGGATTTACCGCTCCTTGAATGAGGAATTTTCCAATATGCAAGGTGATTTGTTGCATAGCTGCCACTGAACTGTAACTCACCGTTTCTCGGAACAAACTTCTGTCAAAAACAAACTCATTAAACTTGAATTTTAACATCGGAATTTTTAAATAGACATAAGCGATGCAAAATAGTGCCGATAAGGCTTCAGCTATTACCGTGGCATAAGCAGCGCCTTCAACGCCTTTTTTAAAGACTACGACCAACAGTAAATCCATAAAAACATTCAGTACGGCTGATGAAATTAAAAAGTAAAGCGGGATTTTAGAGTTTCCCATGCTTCGTAAGGTAGAAGCATAAATATTGTAAATAAAGGTAAAGATAAAGCCTGTAAATATGATTCGTAAATAACTCGTTGCATCTGATAAAATAGCAATGGGAGTATTAATTAATAAAAGTATTTTTTTTGAAAAATGATAGCCTAATATCACCAGTAAAAATGTAAAAATTCCGCCTGAAATTAAGGATGTACTGATTTCCCTTTTGAGTTTTGAAACATCACCTGCACCAAATAAATTCCCCATTAATATGGACATCCCTAGGCAGATTCCAATAATGAAAAATTGCATAATATTCATGACAGGACTAGCAGCTCCCAATGCGGCAAGTGCATTGGCTCCCACATAACGCCCGATGATTATAGAGTCAGTGGCATTATAAGTTAAAACACAAAAATTACCAATAATTAATGGGATTGTGAAATTGATGATTTGTGGGGCAATTGGCCCCGAAGTCATGTCAACTAATTTATGTTTTGTCATTTTAGTGGCATACGTATAAGAAAAAAAAAAGATTATTTAGATTTTCTTATAGGTTAAAAATGCAAATGTAGTTGGTTTTAAATAAAAATGAACTTCAACCATCTCTTAATAAGATTGCTGAAGTTCATCCGATTTGTATATTATTTTTGATTTTATAAAGCGAAAATAGCCGTTAATACAACCAATATTAATACGTTTTCATCTCGCTTTTTCTTTTATTTAGCTGGGTTTCAATATCTTTAACTGTCTCTGCGGCTGCAATTTCGAAAGAGGTTTCATTTGAGGTTGCAAATATTCTTGGGCCAGGACAACTTAGGGTAATTTCACATATTTTTCCTTTTCCGTGAGAATGTTTTTCTTCTTTAAAGATGACGCTCGCTCGGATGACCCAATCAAAATGGTTTGTTAAGGAATCTAATTTTTTAGTGACAATATGTTCGGCGGTTTTGTTTCTTTCAGAGTGTACAAATTGAATAGTTGATTCCATAAATATATAATTATTGGTTAATATCGTATTTTATTTTGGATTGGTTTGAAGTCGATTTGCAATATTTGTATAGAAATGCTTCTATTCAAATTTACGGAATTTATTCAAAAAAGACCTTGCAATTGGGTATTAAAGTTCAGTGAAATCTTCACTTTTAGGAAAAATAGAAAGAGCTTGTAAAACAGCCACGGGTGTGGGGTTTGCTAGTTTTCTGAGTTTGGTATCCATCCAAGCACCGTCAACAGTTATGGTAGCAACTAGTTGATCTTCTTCATTACGCAACTCATGGACAATAGTCCACCGAGAAGCGTCAGGTTTCATTTTACTCACTTTAGTATGTATGGCAATAATATCCGAGAGTTTAATTTCTTTCCTAAAAACACATTCTTCTCTAAAAATTATAGGACCAAAATGTAGTGCTTGAAAAACGTTCATAGTGAGTCCTAGGCTGTCTAAAATTTCGATACGATGTTGCGCTCCAAAGTCGTAGTAAACGCTATGACGAACATGAAAATTGGGGTCAAGATCTGACCATCGGAAGGATAATCTTTTGCAAAAAGAAGTCATAATCTGTTTACTGGTGTATAGTTATTATTCCGTTCAAGGTCTAAGGTAAATATACTAAATAGAATTATAGTATTCAAGCATGTTTTCTGAAAAATTAGAAATTGAATTCATTTTGCGAAATGAAATTCAAGCTTTTTAATAGCTATTGTATTTGAATCTTGTTTAAACAGGAATTTTTTCTATCACAACTGCATTGTCTAAAAGATCAAAATAGGTGCACTCCATTTCTATAATATCTATTTGCCATTTCGCAATACCACATTGAGCAGCTTGTTTACAAAAGGTAAAATAATCTGTTTGACCATCTTGATGCATGACTAAAAATTCAATGAAGCGTTCTTTATTAGCTGCTGGAGCTATAGTGAGTTTGTCATATTTTTTTTCTGTACTAACTGAATACTCATTGGCTCCAAAATAATCGACACTACCATCGCTAACCATTGTATTGTAGCCTTGAATGCCAAGCTGAATTAAATCTTTAATGTAAATTGGGAAGTCAGCACCTGTTTGAACTTTTTCGTATGCTGTTTTAATTTGGGAAAGGGTGAACATAGTTTGATTTTTTGAAAAACAAATATACTGTAAAAATCAATTTTAAAAAAAGAATGATGTTGCTTGGGGGGAGAAGTTAAGTGTTAAAGATTAGTGGATAGACCTCAGAATCCTAATTCCTCAATCCTGAATCCCAAATTACAGCAAAAGACGACTTATGACAATAAGTATGTCAATGATAATTGAAATGTCAGTAATTTAAAAATGCCAACTTGTCAGATGGATTTCCGCCATTTTAACAAAAACTGACAATTTTATAAGGGGTTTTCTGTTGGCACAATGATTGCGTTAGAGTCAGCAAGTTATTAAAACGAATATATAATAAAATTAAATATAGTAAAAATGGGTAAAATAATCGGAATTGATTTAGGTACTACCAACTCTTGTGTTTCTGTAATGGAAGGTAATGAAGCAGTTGTAATTCCTAATGCTGAAGGAAAAAGAACAACACCATCTATCATCGCTTTTGTTGAAGGTGGAGAAATTAAAGTAGGGGATCCTGCAAAAAGACAAGCGGTAACTAATCCAACTAAGACTATTGCTTCTATCAAACGTTTTATGGGACAAGGTTTTGGTGAGGTTTCGGCTGAAGCAAAAAGAGTTCCTTACAAAGTAGTAAAAGGAGACAACAATACACCACGTGTAGATATTGATGGTCGTTTATATACTGCTCAAGAATTGTCAGCTATGACACTTCAAAAAATGAAAAAAACTGCTGAAGACTATTTGGGTCAAACAGTAACTGAAGCAGTTATTACTGTTCCTGCTTACTTTAATGATGCACAACGTCAAGCTACTAAAGAAGCTGGTGAAATTGCTGGTCTTAAAGTAATGCGTATCATCAATGAGCCTACTGCAGCTGCATTAGCTTATGGATTAGATAAAAAAGGAACTGATCAAAAAATTGCTGTTTACGATTTAGGTGGAGGTACTTTTGATATCTCTGTTCTTGAATTAGGTGACGGAGTTTTCGAAGTATTATCTACAAATGGAGATACTCACTTAGGAGGAGATGATTTTGACCAAGTTATTATTGACTGGTTAGCTGACGAATTCAAAGCTGAAGAAGGAATTGACTTGCGTGAAGATCCAATGTCATTACAACGTATTAAAGAGGCTGCTGAAAAAGCAAAAATTGAATTGTCTGCTTCTGCTGAAACAGAAATTAACTTGCCTTACGTTACAGCTACAGCTTCAGGACCTAAGCACTTAGTTAAAAAATTATCTCGTTCTCAATTTGAGAAATTAGCGGATTCATTAGTGAAACGTTCTATGGCTCCAGTTGCTAGAGCGTTGAAAGATGCAGGTTTATCTACATCTGATATTGATGAAGTTATCTTGGTAGGTGGTTCTACTCGTATCCCAAGAATTGTTGAAGAAGTTGAAAAATTCTTCGGTAAAAAAGCTTCTAAAGGAGTTAACCCTGATGAGGTTGTTGCTATTGGTGCAGCTATCCAAGGAGGTGTACTTTCTGGAGATGTTAAAGATGTATTGTTGCTTGACGTAACTCCACTATCTTTAGGTATCGAAACTATGGGTGGTGTTATGACAACTCTTATCGAGGCTAACACGACTATCCCAACTAAAAAATCTCAAGTATTCTCTACTGCTGCTGATTCTCAACCATCTGTTGAAATCCACGTATTACAAGGGGCTAGAGCAATGGCTGCTGATAACAAAACTATTGGTCGTTTCCACTTAGATGGTATTCCACCAGCACCAAGAGGAGTTCCTCAAATTGAGGTTTCTTTTGATATTGATGCAAATGGTATCATCAAAGTTTCTGCTACTGACAAAGGAACAGGAAAATCTCATGACATTCGTATCGAAGCTTCTTCTGGATTGACAGCTGAAGAAATCGAAAGAATGAAACAAGATGCTGAAGCTAACGCTGAATCAGATAAAATTGCTAAAGAAAGAGCTGAGAAATTAAACGAAGCTGATTCTATGATCTTCCAAACTGAAACTCAGTTGAAAGAACTAGGTGATAAATTATCTGATGATAATAAAGTAGCTGTTGAGTACGCTTTAACTGAATTGAGAATGGCTCACCAATCTCAAGACATTCCAGCTATTCAAACTGCTTTAGATAACATCAACGCAGCTTGGAAAAAAGCTACTGAAGCAATGTATGCTCAAGGAGAACAAGCTCAAGGTGGTGCCGAAGCACAAGGAGAGCAATCTCAAGGAGACAACGTTGAAGACGTTGAATTCGAAGAAGTAAAATAATTATTTTATAGAGATGGACTGCAGTCCGTCTCTATAATTGATATAAAACCGAACTAGAAATAGTTCGGTTTTTTTTTGCCCAAAAATGACCTATGATTTATCTCGTCTGTTTAAATTAAAAGTAAAAACTACTATTGGACACAACCAAATAATAATCCCTTGGTTGAAATTATTAAAATAACAGCTCAATTTTGAAAAATATCCAGAGCATCCGGAGATTTATGAACTAGAAAATGTTCTTTTAAAACGGTTCTTTAAGACTGGTATAGGATAGATAAATGTTTTTTGTATCAGGTCAATTTAAGCGATAATACAAGCGCTTTCGACTGTTTTTAATTGAGGTATGCTTTTGTGTTTTGATTTTCAAAAAAAGAGTAAAATACTTGTTTTGAAACAGTTTTTAGATGCAGTAGAATTTCTAATGCCGAATTTGAGTTATACCCAAAAAAGGAATATTAAGGTAGTGTTTTTTGAATTTTAAAACTTCCAATTCCCCTCTTAAGAGGGGGGAGGAGTTTATGATTTGTCTTTTAATGATTAATCTAAAATTGGAACTCTAATGTAGTGTAGAACGTTCTGCTATCCGATGGAATAATTCCAGGACCAGGATAGCCAGTAGCTCTTCGGGTAAAATAACTGTTGTTAGTAAAGTTAGTGATTCCCGCTTCTAGTTTGAAATTTTTCCATTTATAGGATGTCGAAATATCTGCAACATAATAGGCCGGAATTTTACCAAAGATTCCATAGGTATTATCATCGTTATCAGTTGGATTATTGTTTGCATCTGTAAATTGCGAAGACACATAGGTGAATTGAATACTAGATAAAAAGTTTTCATATCCAATACTTGTTCCTGTTTTAACATTTAAAAGTGGTACAAACTCAACTTTATTTCCTTCAATATTAGGTGCGTTTGATTTTAAATATTGCGAATCTGTAATGGCAATATTAGAGAAAGCATTCCAAATTAAATTTTCTTTTTCAGGAAAGAAAGTTTTGCACAAACTCCAGTCAAACATAGTTTCAAAACCATAGGTCAGTGCGGTTCCCACATTAGAACGGTAGCGTACAATTCCAGCTGAACCATTAGGGTTTCGTGCTTGGTATTCGGCTATTTTATCATTGTAGAGAAGTCCATAAATACTAGTGTCAAAAGAAACTTTATCGCTCAGTTGTCCTCGAATACCAATATCAGATGTAAAACCTTTTTCATCAGTAATGTTAGGATCGATAGCACTGCTCGGATTGGCAGTTCGGATATCGTTGAAAGTTACGGAACGGTAGTTTTGGGAGATATTACCATACATTTCTATTTTGTTTTCTGGTTTATAGCTCACACCCACACCCAATAAAACAAAGTTTCTATCTTTTACGATGTTTTCATTTTGGGTTTCGTCGAAGATTACATTTCCGGCTAAATCTTGATTAATTTGTCTGTAATAACCATCGGCTTGAGTACGGATATGCTCTAATCTAAATCCTGGAGTAATTGATAAATTAGCGTTGATTTTGAAAATGTTTTCTCCAAAAACAGAAAGGTTCAAGTTAGGATAGGTATAGTTAGATTGACTTGCGTAAAATGGGAATTCATCTGTAGCTAAATTGAAATTAGCATCAGTTCCTGAGCTTCCAGGTCCTTGTAAACCAGTATTTTTTGATTGATAATATTTGGTTCCTATTAAGAGAGCACTTGTTTGTTCTTTGATATGATAACGTTTTAAATAACGTGCCTCAGCTCCCCAATTGACAAAGTCTCCTACTAATAAATCCCTTACTGTTCCTGGGGTATCAGGATTTGAAACTCTATTAGAACGGTATCCAACAGCTTTACGACTGGCATCCAATCCAAATAATTGCAGTGAGAAATCGGCATCATGATCAAATTTATGTTCTAGTTTTAAGGCAAATAAATTCCAGTCTACAGCAAACCAGTTTCTTTCTCGGTTACTTTGTGTAGGGTCCTTTTGGAACATAACATCTGTTAATCCACCTGCTTGTTGTGCTAGATAATTAAAATAGGTATAGTCTAAATGTAAAGATGTTTTTTTATTGAATTTATAATTCAAATTGGCAAAATAGTTTTTGCTTTCAAAATCAGAATTTGGTCTAAAACCGTCTCCTTTTTTATAATTGAAAAAGGAATAATAACTGAATTTATCATTAGTACCACTTACAGACGTAAAATTAGTAAACAACCCAAAGGAGCCCACAGTGTTTCTAGTAATGAGTTCAAATGGTTTTTGGGTAGGTGTTTTTAATTTAAAGTTAACCAAACCTCCAAACTGTGTTCCGTATTGCAATGCTGCTGCTCCACGGATGATTTGAATTTCTTCTAAAGCTTCTGTAGGTGTCGCATAATAACTTTCAGGATATCCTAAAACATCGGCACTAATATCATAACCATTTTGACGGGTATTAAAATTAGACGTTCGGTTAGGGTCTAGACCGCGTCCACCAATACTGAGTTGCAAACCTCCATCAGAACTTTCATTAATAGTCAAACCCACTACTTGCGAGAATATTTGTCGCGCATTGTTCGTAGCCTTGTTTGCGGTCAATTTACTGATGTCAACCACCTCAGTTTTCTTTCCAGCAAATATGGAAGTTCCTTCGATATCTTTTAGTTTTCGAACAGAAAATAAACGGTCATTTTGCTTTTTGATAATTACTTCCGAAAGTTTGTTGATTCTTGTTAATACAACCGTTAAATGACTGCCAGTAGTAATGCTAATTTGTTCTAGAATACTAAAACCATCTTTAAAGAAAATTAAATCATGGCTGCCTTTGCTTTTGAAATTCAATTCAAATTCGCCATTAGACTTGGATAAATCTTTAGTTCCAGTGGTTCTATTGAAAACCTCCACAGCGGCCAATTTATTTCCTTTACTATCCGTGATAGTTCCAGTAATTTTATGCTGGGCATAGCTATTTAAGCTTGCTACTAAAAGCAGCATCACTTTAAAAACCTTTGATAGTGTCATTAAATGGGAGAATCCAAGTTTTGTGTTTGAAACTTTCATATTCTTTTGCTAAATTGATTGTTGGGTCTATATATCGTTGGCTTAATCTTCCATTAAGCGCAACGTAACTGTTTACATATACTTCAGGATTTTCAAAACCTTGATTTTTGTAATAATCTTTTAAAAAGTGGGCATATTCTAAAATAAAATCGGGTTGAAATGACATTTGTTTTTCTTGAAATGCAGTAAGAAATTGTGCATTGTTAACCCGTATGTTTTTATTGTTTTTTTTATCAATTACGGTAAATTCAGCGTAACCTGCTTTTTCCATTAACATTACGCGCCAAGAAAACCGAAATCCTTCTTCGGTCCAAAATAATTCATCAGGATAACACCAGTATCGAAATGGAAATACCAATTGAAAAACTAGAAAAAGTCCTAAAAATCCAAGTTTTATTTGCTGAATAGGAGCGAAGCTTTGAATTTTCTCTTTACCATTTTCGAATAAATTAATGTTGGTAGAAAAAAGCTTAGCAATTAAGTTCAAGATTTTTTTGTGTAATGAAGCATCAAAGAAAATCAAGGAGCTAATAATCATTACATAGGGGAAAATACCTATCGGAAATAAAATTCGAGTCAATACGTGGAAAACTACAATTAGTAGAAAGCCTATGTTTCGGGTTCTTTTGTTTAACATCAAAAAAACAATGAATAAATCATAGATAGCACCAATCCAACTGAAGGCATAATGCATCCATGTTTGGTTTAACAAGTAGCTTAAACCGGGAATAGTGGTGTTTTCAGGAAGCCAAATTTTCAATGGCATGGCTTCTAATAACCAATCGGAATTGAGTTTGGCAATTCCAGCATAAATATACACAATAGCCAAAAGTACTTTGAGAATATCGGTAGTCCAACGAGGAATTTTTTCGAAGCGTTTATTTTCGTTTTTGTATGCATCAATAGCAAAGTAGCAGTTTGCAGGCAAAAAACACAGTACCAAACTTACAATCGAAATGAAGTAATAATGGTTGAGATAAGTAGTTTTGTCTAGGAGTTCAATATAAGTAAAACTCAAGAAAAAACTCCAAATAGCCCATTTGTATTGATAGCCAATAGCTACAAACAAAGCTGCAATTCCACAAATGATAAAAATCAAATAAGTGTATATCCCGAAAGGTTGAACCCATTCAAAGCCATAATAACTAAAATGAAAAACGGGATCGATATAAAACTTTTCAATCCATCCGTAACTCGCAAACCGAATCAAACTCAATAGCATCATTAAACCAAACGCTAGCCTAAAGAAGGCTAGCGTTGCGGCTGATGTATTTTGTTTGAAATAATTTTGAAACATATTTTGTTAACTTGATAAGTAATAAAAGAGATTTAAGACTTAATCTCCGTCATTGTCTACATAATCCACCGTGATTTTTAACGCTTGCATCATGTCTAGTTTGATATAAACCACATTTTGCTGTAATGCATCATAAGCAGTAAGCATTTTACTGTTACTTGTTGTGATTTGTGAAGACAAATTAGCACTTAAATCATTAATTTTAGTAAATGCAGATGCAAATTGGTCGTTGATGGTTGTGCTTAGATTTTGACCATTACGAACCGTATTTAAAAAATCTAAATAAGCTTTTAAACTTGGTCCAGTAGTACTATTGGCAAAGTTTTTACCATTAAAAAAATCTTGAGCTGCTTGTACTGCTGTATTTAATAACACTTTAGAAACATCTTTTTTATAATAAGCTTCTACTTTTTCAGGATATAGAGTTCCCCCAGAAAATACACCTGCAGGAATCCCTAATTTTCCAGCACGAACATCTTTTTCAAAATTCTTAATATAATTATTTACTGTTATACTTACAGAGCTGCTTACAGAGGTACCGTTATTGGCAATATAACTAGCTTTGTAGCTTCCGTTCCAATCGGCTAAAACAGTGTCGTTATTTGATTTAAGGGCTGCCACTAGGTCAGTTAAGTACTTTTTATATTTAGCTGCATTTGTACCTGTATATAAAGCTACAATTTCAGAATCTGTATTTCCTATACCATTCAATACATAGTCTACAGCTGGTAATCCTTGTTTACTCACTTGAGAAACTAAACTAAGGTCGTATGAACCAGAAGTGATATTGGCATTGATTCCCGTTGCATCAGTAGGGTAGGTATTGTTTCTTTCTTTAAAATAAATTTCTTCTGCTTTTCCAAAGCTGTATTGGGATACGTACTGGAAGGCTTTGTATGCTTCTAACCATGAAGTCCTTACTGTTTGTAAATTTGCCTCTGTAGGGTTAGTAGTAAAAGTATTGGTGCTACTTACTAAAGTTTGTAATTTAGCTTGATAGTCGGTATAACTTGGGATGATAATGTTATTTGCCCAATGTGTTAAAAGTGCTGTTCTATCATAACCATCATTACTGTTACCTCCTTCGTCATTAGAAGAACAAGCTGCAATTAGGGCAATAATTCCGAATAAAGAAAAAATTTTTTTCATGAAATGTTGTATTGTTATTGTTTAAAAGCTATTGTTTTTTTAATGATTTGTGGTAAAAATCAATAGAATATGTTGTCCCGTTCTATAGCTCTCAAAAATTTTTGCAAAAATACAAAAAAAGCAAGAGCAGTTACTTACTCTTGCTTTGATTTTATTGTATTAGTTTACAGTGGCAGCTTGTGCAACAGTAAAACCAAATTTAGCAGCTATTTGAGTTGATAAATTATCTAGTATTTTTGGTTGATTAGCAGCTGCTGGGTTTAAATAATCAACATCCCAAAAACCATTTGTTCCAGCTGTCAATGTACTTAAGATAGTGTCTACTTCAGTTCTGGTGAAATAAGGAGCATTGGTACCAGGCTTATTAGTATAACGAAGACACATGATAAATCCGTAAGCTTCTGAAAGGGCATGGAAAGCGGCTGCACCATTAGCTGTAACCAATTTCCCTTTTCCTTCTTGTAAATAGAATACAGCACGTACAGCAGGTACTAAAGCCAGTTTAGTTTTGATAATGTCAATTTGTGCATTTCTAGTATTGTAATCGTTAGCTACAATTGCAGCTCTTCCTTTGATGAAAGCATTTTTAATATCAGCAGTTACAGTGTTGAAATCAGCATCAGCATTTACTTGGTTGATATAACTGTCCCAGTATTTTCCACCGCCTGCACCATAGATATAACCATAGGCTTCGTCCCAAAGGTGTTCCATTGTAGTGTAGTTTTTACCTGTTTCTACTACTTTGTTTGTGTTGTTTTCAGTATTTGAAGCTTCGTCTAATTTATTTAGACTTAAATAGTTGTTTACTGTTTGGTCTAATAAACAAGCACCCATCATTCCTTTTAATAATACTTGTTGTGGCTCTAAACCATTTGGAGCAAATAATCTAGTTGAAGAACCGTCAACATAGCTTCCCGCTACACCTGCAGAAGCGGAAACTTGTGGAAGAGCACCTGCAATAGAAGCATTAGTTAATTGAGTTTCAAAAAATGCTTGAACGGCAACTTTTTCAGTAGTGCTTCCACCTCCTAAAAATAAAGAAAAGTAATCTTTAGAAGCTGCGGTTTTATCTTTTAACTGTTTTCCTGAAGTATTTAATTCAGTAGTTGAAAATGCATTATTAGTGTTGGAGTACATATTAACTAAAACTGTTTTATCAACAGCTGTTTTGTTTTTAGCAGCAGTGCTAATGTAAGAACCCATTTCACCAAGCATTAATAATCTGCTAGTTTGACCAGAGAAATCAACAGTTGTTGCACTATTTCTTTCAAAAGTATAATCAGTTGGAACATTGTAGCTTACAGCAGAATCATCGTTGTCATCTGAACATGAAGTAAATGCTAAAGTAGTAATTGCTAAAGCAGAAAAAAGAAAATTTGATCGAGTCATTTTTTATTTATTTAGAATGAATAAGAATAATTTTCTGCAAAGATAAAATCAGATTTAAGAAAAACAAATTTTTATTTAGATTATTTATAAATAAGTTTTAACAAGGTAATTTTGTGTTTAGATTGGTTTGGAATAGGTTGTTGATTAACAGTTTTTTATGTGGAATTTTGTTGAAGTTGTGAGCGAGCTAATTGTTTTGTGTTATTTGTTTTTAATAGTGTAATGATGATGTGTAGATGCGACAAAGCTAATTTATACTATTCAAATTAATAGTAAAAATTAGCTAGTTGAAGTTGGTGTTAATAGTAATAATCAATATGGAAATACTTTAAATTTGAAGGTAATACTAAAGTTTAGACAAGTCTAGCTTCCATATTTTTTTGCATGAAGTATCTTTTAAACCATACAATGGCTAATTCAGCTGCTTCTTGGAGTTTTCCCGGTTCTTTAAAAAGTTGGGTAGCTTTAGGGATAATTTTCATTTCTTTTACGGACCTTAGTTCGTCAAATGCCATTTTGTTCATACCTATAATTGGAACATCAATGCCTCCAACAATTAATAGAGTTGGTGATAATACTTGATTTAAGGTGTTGATGACCATATCGGGTCTTCCGCCTCTAGAGACGACGGCTTTTATGGTTTTTCCAAAATAGGCGGCTGCTCTCATTGCTGCTGCAGAGCCTGTGCTGGAACCAAAGTAACCTATAGGTAAGTCCTTGGTGTGCTTGTTTTGCATCAACCACTCCGTAGTTTCTATTAATCGTCCTACTAACAAATCAATATTGTATTTGTTTTCATAAATTTCATCCTCTTCTTCAGTAAGTAGATCAAAAACTAATGTTCCAATGTTTTTGTTTTGGATTAACTCTGCCAAGGTCTTTATCCTGGTGTTAGAAATATTGGAACCACTACCATTTGAAAAAATGACCATTCCTGTAGCGTTGTCAGGAATCACCATGGTTCCTTTGAGAGTCACGGATTTTAATGGAATTTCCATTTCATAATTTTTCATAACGATCTTTGTTAAATTACAAATAATTTAGACTGTAGGTTCGAATAAAAGATTGAGGGGAAAATTCTAATTCTATTTAATCAACTTAGTATTGAAATATGCTATTATTTAAACGTGAAATTGGATTTTTTTAGGTGTTTTAAATTTTCCAATGCTCACAGATGGTATTTTAACAAATGGAAATATGTGAATTATTGAATTGTTAAGAATTAGTAAAAAACACCATTATAAAGGTAATTAAAATCCATTAATTCTTAGTGTTTTTTTAATTTAAATTTTTAATAAAATACTGGTAATTAGTTTATTATATTTGTTTTGTTGGGGTTGTTATTATTTAATGATTTAATTTGAAAGTGAAATACCATAATAAATTCATCCCGTTGGAGATATCGGGAAAAAAAATCACTAATACTGATGAAAATCAACTTCAAAACTAATTACACCTACGTAATAAATTCACGATAATTTAATTATTTTTATTAGTTCTAATTTTATAATTAAATCAATTGAATGTAATCGATATTGAAGTAGGCATAACTTTAGCGCTAATGCAACTAAAAGTTAAGATTTTTAAATTTTTATAGTTGAAGTAATCAAGCAATTAAAAGAGAATATTTGTGGGTTTTCTGGGATATGTCAATTATTTAAAGTAATTTTGTTTAATATTTAATAGATTATGTTAAACAATATAAAAACGGCGTTCAGTATTAAAGACCTCGAAAACCTTTCGGGGATCAAAGCACATACCATTAGGATTTGGGAAAAAAGATATAACGTTTTTCAGCCATTGCGAACGGACACCAATATTAGAGTGTATGATATAAAAAGTTTGCAAAAGCTATTAAATATTAATTTCTTACATGAATATGGGTATAAAATCTCTAAGATAGCATCTTATTCTGATGATGAAATTAGAACGATGGTAACAGGTATCGTTTCAGAAAAGAATGCCCAGAACCATGCCATTAATATTTTCAAAATGGCGATGATGAATTTTGATCATCAATTGTTTGCACAGACTTATAATTGGCTCACTGAGGAAAAGACATTTAGACAAATATTTCTAGAAGTTTTTATTCCCTTAATGGAAGAAATAGGTAGTTTGTGGCAAACGAACACTATAACTCCTGCTCATGAACATTTTATATGTCATTTGATTAGGCAAAAAGTGATTTTGAATATTCATGAGGTACAGTTGAGAGACCGTTTCAATCTTAGTAAAACCTTTGTTTTGTCTTTACCTTTGAATGAAATTCATGATTTAGGTTTGTTGTATTTGAATTACGAAATAGCCAATCATGGCTATCCAGTAGTTTATTTAGGCGAAAGTATGCCAGTAGATAACTTACAAGAACTCAAGAAGCATTTTAATGATATAGTCTTTGTAGGTTATCTAACGGTACAGCCATCAATAGATGAGTTAGAAGATTATGTGATCAATCTATCGGATCAATTGATAGATGATAATACAGAAATTTGGTTGTTAGGGAGGATGACTAAGAAGTTACAATTAGAGAATTTACCTGAGCAAGTAATCGTTTTTAATACAATATTAGACTTAATTCAAAAGTTGTAATTGTGTTTATTTATTTTTAACAATATTGAACGAATGAAAAAAAACATCACCATAATTGGCTCAGGTTTTTCCGCTTTGTCAGCATCTTGTTATTTGGCTAAAGCAGGACATCAAGTTACTGTTTTTGAAAAAAACAATAGTATTGGAGGAAGAGCACGTCAATTTAAAGCAGAAGGTTTTACTTTTGATATGGGCCCAAGTTGGTATTGGATGCCCGATGTGTTTGAACGATTTTTTGCTGACTTTGACAAAAAAACAACTGATTATTATGATTTAGTAAAACTTTCTCCAGCATATAATGTTTATTATGGTAAAGATGATTGTATCGCCATAGCTGATAATTTGGAAAAAATTACTCATACTTTTGAATCTATAGAAAAGGGAAGTGGAAAAAAGCTTAGAGAATTTATAGGGAAGGCTAAAAGTAATTATGATATTGCGATTAAAGATTTAGTTTATCAGCCAGGAGTTTCCCCTTTAGAATTGGTTACTTTAGAAACGACGAAGAAATTAGGACAATTTTTCAGTACGATAAAAAGAGACGTTCGAAAGGAATTTAAAAATCAAAAATTGGTGCAAATTTTGGAATTTCCTGTTTTATTTCTAGGTGCTAAACCCGCTGATACGCCTTCTTTTTATAACTTTATGAATTATGCCGATTTTGGTTTAGGGACATGGCATCCAAAAACGGGAATGTATGATGTGGTCAAAGCGATGGAGCAACTGGCACTAGAGTTAGGTGTCGTTTTTAAAACAAATTCCAATATTGAGCAAATCATTGTTGAAAATGGTCTAGCCAAAGGAATTATTAGCAATGGAGAAAGAATCCATTCTGACATGGTTTTGAGTGGTGCGGACTACCATCATACAGAAACACTCTTGGATCAGAAATACAGAGTGTATTCAGAGCAATATTGGAAAAGTCGAGTTTTTGCGCCTTCGTCTTTGTTGTTTTATATTGGGTTTAATAAAAAACTTAAAAATGTAGCGCATCATGATCTGTTTTTTGATGTGGATTTTGAAGCTCATGCACATGATATTTATGATGAACCAAAATGGCCAGATGAACCTTTGTTTTATGCCAATTTCCCGTCGATAACAGATGCCACAGCAGCACCAGAAGGGATGGAATCTGCTTTTTTTCTGATTCCACTAGCGCCGGGAATTGAAGATTCTGAGGAGTTAAGGGCAATTTATTTTGATAAAATAATGAACCGTTTTGAGACTATTACAAATCAAAAAGTAAGAGAACATATTGTGTATAAAAAGTCATTTTGTAAGAATGATTTTGTGTCGGAATACAATTCGTATAAAGGAAATGCTTACGGAATGGCCAATACTTTGATGCAAACGGCTTTTTTACGCCCTAAATTAAAAAGCAAAAAAGTGAAGAATCTCTTTTTTACAGGACAATTAACAGTTCCAGGACCGGGAGTACCACCTGCATTAATTTCAGGAAAGCTGGTCTCAGAATTAATTATAAAACAATTTTTAGCAACATAACTTATGAAAAAAATATTTGACGACATATCCTTTAAGTGCAGCAAGTTAGTTACTAAAAATTACAGCACTTCATTTTCATTAGCAGTATATATGCTTTCTCCAAGTATACGTGACGCCATATACAGTATTTATGGTTTTGTTCGTTTTGCTGATGAGATTGTAGATTCATTTCATGGCTATGACAAAGAAGGGCTCATCAACGATTTTGAAAAAGAATATTATAAAGCTTGCGAAGCAGGAATAAGTTTGAATCCTATTTTAAATTCGTTTCAGCAGACTGTCAAGCAATACAATATTGCAGATGATCTGGTTCAAGCTTTTTTAAAAAGTATGAAACTGGATTTGGTCAAACTCAATTATGATAATAAAGAAGACTATAATGAGTATATTTATGGCTCGGCTGATGTGGTGGGGCTGATGTGTTTGAAAGTTTTTGTAAAGGGAGATCAGGAAAAATATGAAGCTCTGAAAATGGAAGCTATGCGGTTGGGTTCAGCCTTTCAAAAAGTAAATTTCTTGCGAGATTTAAAAGATGACAATTTGATACTGAATCGAAATTATTTTCCCGGTGTAGATTTGAATTCATTTGATGAAAATGCCAAAAAAGCGATTATCGAAGAAATCGAAGAAGATTTTAGAGTTGCTTATCAAGGAATTGTAAAATTGCCGATGGAAGCTAAATTTGGAGTCTATACAGCTTATGTCTATTACAAGAAGTTGTTGCATAAATTAGAAAACACACCTTCAAATGAAATAGGAAATACGAGAATACGTGTCTCCAATTATTCCAAAATAGGTTTGCTTGCACAATCATTTGTTTCGTATAAACTGAGATTAGTTTAAATTATAAATTAAAAAATACTAGAGATAATGATTTCATTTTTAATTTTTTTGGTTACTTTTTTATTGATGGAATGTGTGACTTGGTTGACACATAAATATGTGATGCACGGTTTTATGTGGTATTTTCATGAGGACCATCACCAGCCTAAGTATGCCCATATTTTTGAACGAAATGATATCTTTTTCGTCATTTTTGCCATCCCTAGTATTGTCCTTTTTTATTTTGGTGTAGCCGGTGGTTTGAATTATTTATTCTTCATTGGACTCGGAATTACATTTTATGGTTTTTGTTATTTTATGATACATGATGTTTTGATTCATCAACGCTTTAAATGGTTTAAGAACACTAAGAATCCTTATTTGATAGGACTCCGAAAAGCACATAAAGTACATCATAAACATTTAGGTAAAGAAGATGGAGAATGTTTTGGAATGTTATTTGTCCCTTTCAAATATTGGAAAATGTAGTTGAAAAGTTAAGGGTTGTTAGTTAAAAGTTAGGAGTTAGATAGGTGATCAATTCCAGTTTTTAAATCAAGAATCCGAAATCCTTAATTGTAAATTCCAAATCCTTAACACTTAATCTCAAATCCCGAATGTCACTTTATCTAATTCTAAATATAGCTTCTTTTATCATTCCGTTTTTATACAGTTTTGAGAAAAGAATGCATTTTAGCAGTCGATGGAAAACTTTTTTCCCTGCGCTCTTGTTTACAGCTGTTTTTTTTATCATTTGGGATGTTTTTTTTACCAAAATTGGTGTTTGGCATTTTAATCCCCGTTACCATACTGGTATTGAAATAGCAGGACTTCCCATAGAGGAATGGTTGTTTTTTATTTGTATTCCCTACGCTAGTTTGTTTATTCATTTTGCTTTCCAATATTTTTTTCCAAAAACAATGATTAGTAAAAAAAGCATTTGGATGATTTATTGGATAATAGTGGCGGTTGTTTTACCCGTTTTAATTTGGAATTGGGGCAAATGGTACACTACGGTTAATTATAGTTTACTGTTGCTGTTATTAACTTATACAATTGTTAAAGCGCCAAAAATCTTGCAAACTTTCTTTATCACGTTTTTGATTATTTTGGTGCCATTTGCGATAGTAAACGGAATTCTAACAGGGAGCTTTATAGATGAGCCAGTAGTGTATTATAATGATATGGAGAATTTAGGTATTCGATTAGGTACTATTCCAGTGGAAGATGTGGGCTATGCTTTTTCAATGTTATTGATGACTTTAGTTATTATGAGAGAATTGGAATATAAAACACAGAAAAATGAAGGTATATAAAAAAGAATCCGTTCAATTCATAAATGCCAGTTTAGAAGAATGCTGGGCATTTTTTTCGAGTCCAAAGAATCTTCAAAAAATAACTCCACAAAGTATGGGGTTTCAAATCACAGATTATGATGGTAAAAATATGTATGCCGGTCAGATAATACAATACAAAGTTTCGCCACTATTGGGGATTAAATTGCCTTGGGTAACGGAAATTACCATTGTCAAAAACAAAAGTTATTTTATTGACGAACAACGTTTTGGCCCTTATGCTATGTGGCATCATAAACATTTTTTTGAAGCGACGGAGCAAGGTGTAAAGATGACTGATGTGGTTCATTATGCATTGCCATTAGGTTTTTTGGGTCGCATTATGAATAGTTTGGTTGTCAAAAATAAACTGAAGGAAATATTTGCTTATAGAGAAAAAGCAGTCCATCAAATTTTTAATAAATAATCATGAGTAAACTGAAGGCTTCTTTTTTTTGGTTCCGAAGAGATTTGAGATTGGAGGACAATGTAGGTTTGTTTCATGCCTTACAATCTAGCTTTCCTGTGATTCCTTTGTTTATTTTTGATGATGCCATATTAGAGAGTTTGCCTAAAGATGACGCTAGAGTAGGATTTATTTATGATTCATTATCCAAAATTAATAAAGAATTACTAGGTATAGAAAGCGCACTTTTGATTAGAAAAGGAAAAACGCTTGACGTATGGAAGTCTTTGATTAAGGAATTTGATATTCAAAAAGTATTTTGTAACAAAGACTATGAACCCTATGCTATTGAGCGTGATTTGTCTATTGCAATAGTTTTAAAAGAACAGAAAATAGCTTTTCAATCATTTAAGGATCAAGTGATTTTTGAGGAAAATGAAATTACAAAAGCAGACGGTTTGCCCTATACTGTTTATACGCCTTATAAAAATAAGTGGCTAGAAAAACTGCACGCTAGTACAGAATTGACACCTTATAAAACTAAGGATTATTATTCCAATTTTTATCGGATCACTTTTTCTTTTCCTAGTCTAGAAGCTTTAGGTTTTATAATAAGTAAAATTAAGGTAAAGCCATACAACTTAACGCATATAAAAAATTACCACGAAACGCGAGATTTTCCAGCTTTGGATTCAACCTCTTATTTATCACCTCATTTACGCTTTGGTACGATAAGTATTCGTAAATTAGTTACTTGGGCTTCTAGTACCAATCCCGTATTCTTAAGTGAGTTAATTTGGAGAGAATTTTTTATGCAAATTTTGTTTCATTTTCCAAAAGTGGTGACACAAAATTTTAAAAGTGCTTATGACGGTATTCAATGGCGCAATAACGAGGCCGATTTTGAAAAATGGTGTTCAGGAAATACAGGCTATCCCATGGTGGATGCAGGTATGCGAGAATTAAATGCAACGGGTTATATGCACAATCGGGTGCGTATGGTCGTGGCTAGTTTTTTATGCAAACATTTATTGATTTCATGGCAATGGGGCGAAGCCTATTTTGCTCAAAAATTATTAGATTATGATTTGTCTGCCAATGTAGGGAATTGGCAATGGGCTGCTGGAACAGGTTGTGATGCAGCACCTTATTTTAGGGTTTTTAACCCCGAAATTCAATTGAAAAAGTTTGACGAAAAAGGGATATACATTCGCAAATGGATTCCCGAATTTGATTTAGGATATGTAGCTCCCATGGTAGACCATGCCTTTGCAAGAGACCGCGCTATAGCGACTTACAAAGCTGGGATTATTAAATAGAAGTATTATGAAAAAGAAGGTTTTAATAACAGGAGGAACAGGTTTTG
Source organism: Flavobacterium faecale (assembly GCF_048320115.1). Classification (GTDB taxonomy): domain Bacteria; phylum Bacteroidota; class Bacteroidia; order Flavobacteriales; family Flavobacteriaceae; genus Flavobacterium; species Flavobacterium faecale_A. Next base: position 3,358,899 of record NZ_CP182943.1, on the reverse strand, counting down.
TAGGTAAAAACCTAACGCATTTATTAGTGCAAAAAGGTTTTCAAGTAAGCATATTGAGCCGTTCTAAAAGAAAAGATGAACCTTCTGTTTCCTATCATCTATGGGATGTTAAGAACCAATTAATAGATGAAGAAGCAGTACTTAATGCCAATTATATAATTCATTTAGCAGGTACTAATATTGCAGGAAAGCGATGGACTTCAAAAAGAAAAAAGGAAATTGTTGATAGTAGAGTCCAGCCAGTCCAACTTATTGAATCTGTTTTAAAGAAACACAGAAAGCAAATAGAAGTATTTGTTTCAGCTTCTGGTATTGGGATTTATGGTGCTAAAAGCGGAAGTAGAATTTGTCTTGAAACTAAAAAAGCGGCAACAGATTTCTTAGGTACTACCTGCGTGAAATGGGAAGCTGCGGCAGATTCTTTAGAACCTTTCACAAACCGAGTTGTAAAAGTTCGTACAGGGCTAGTTTTAGGTGAAAATGGAGGTTTTTTGGGTAAATTATTGCCTGTTTTTAAATGGCGCCTAGGTTCAGCAATAGGTTCAGGAAGACAATACATGCCTTGGATTCATATTGATGACTTGTGTGCGATATATTTTCTAGCCCTCACAAATGATAATATGAATGGTGCCTATAATGCCGCTATAAATGACAATACAAACAATAGTGTTTTTTCAAAAACTTTGGCAAAGGTATTAGGTTATAGTATTTGGTTGCCAAATATTCCGTCTTTTTTGATTCAAGTCGTTATGGGGGAAATGGCTGCGATTATTTTAAAAGGAAGAAGGGTTTCTTCAGAAAAAATAGAAAGTCTCGGATTTCAATTTCGATTCAAAAAATTAGAACAAGCACTTATTGAATGTTTGTAGTTTTTATTGCAATGTATAATCAATAGTTATAATTACTGATTCTGCCACTTTCTTGCTAACTACCTTTGGAATAATAATATCAAAGTCGGAAGGTTTTACCTTTAGTTCACAATGCAAAACAATATCTTCAGCTGCTTTTTGAAGAATAACTTTCGATTTTATATCTTTTGTTTTTCCATGAAGTTGTAAGGTACCTTCAAGGTCAAATGTCTTCGGAGTTGTACTTAGTGCTTTTTCGTCAAAGTTATTAATCACTCCTTTAAAAGTAGCTTTTGGAAAACGATTGCTTTCGATGTAGTTTTCATTAAAATGCTCTTCCATTAGCGCTACTTTGAAGCGAAATCCTTTTACCAGTGCTAAACTGGCAATTTCTCCTGTTTTAGTATTTAAAACACAACTCACTGTCTTATTTGTAGCTTTGACCTCTTCAAAAGCAGGAACAGAAGCTTCAAAAGTAATGCTTCCCGTTTTCGTAATTTTTCTATTTTGAGAAAAAACCGTTAAAACGAAAAATAATAAACTGATGTTTAAAATAATTCTTCTCATAATTGTTATTCTTTATAGCCATCATTTTTCCAGCTAATAATTTTATCGATCGTTGTTTGTGGTAGTCGAGTTCCGTTAAAAGGCATCAAGCCACTTTCACCTTGCGCTTTTGAGATTCTTTCGATCAGTTGGTTGTTAATTACTGCATTTTTAACGTTGGTATAGGTGTTTAATGAAACTGATGCACCATTAGTAGTTGGAGTTCCGTGACATGAGGTACAATTAGCAGACATAATTGATTGTATGGTATTCGTATAAGTTATTGTTGTAGTAGGTGGAGTAGTAGGTGGGGTACTAATGTCTGATTCAGAATCACTTGAACAATTTGAAGATAGAACTGTTGCTGTAATAACAAAAAGGACTTTAAATAATTTCATTTTTTGGTTTTTTAATAGATTAGTTCATTAAATTTAGTAATAAATATTAAAAGTTTAGATATTTTGTAATAAATTTATGTTTTAATTCAAATATTATGAAGAAATACATCATTATTATAGGGATTTTAATTCTAACAATGGTAGGTGGTTATTTTTATATTTATAAAGTCCATCGAAATATAGAAAATGAAAAAGAGGTATATAATGGTCAGGTTGAAAATATATTTATGGCCTATCAAGAAAATGAAATCGATGCTAATCTAAAGTATCTGGATAAAACAATTGTGGTAACTGGTTTTATTAGTTCGTTTGATGAAGTGACTAAGACAGTTGTTATAGAGCATCAATTGCATGCTGTTTTTATAGACAGTTTACCTGATGGATTGAAGATAGGGGAACCAATAGAAATAAAAGGTAGGTTGATTGGTTTTGATTCCTTACTTGAAGAATTAAAAATGGATCAAAGTGTAGTAATTAAATAAAGTTGTATGATGAAGAATTTTTGGCTCGTTTTATTGATTCCCTTTAGTATGTTTTCACAAAATAGTTTATTAGATGAATTAGGACCTATCAAAGAAGATAATAAATCAATTGCTGCTTTTAAATCGCTTAAAATTGTCAATTTTGAATCTACAAAATTGGTCGGTAAAGGCGATTTGTTTTTTGTAGTTGCACATCGATTTGATTACATTAAAAATGGTTTTGAGGATTTCTTCGGAATAGACGATGCCGTTACCCAAATTAAATTTGCCTACGGACTTACAGAAGGTGTAACTGTTCATGTTGCCAGAAGTGGATTTCAAAAAGCCTATGATTTAGGATTAAAGTACAGACTAATAAGTCAAGAGAATAATGGTTTTCCGCTGACGATTGTTGGGTTTAATAGTATTACTATTAATACTGAAATGAGAAAAGAGTTCTATCCCTTAATCGAATTTAAACATCGTTTAACTTATGTGAGTCAATTGCTGATTTCTAGAAAAGTAAATGAGAAATTATCCGTAGAATTGGCTCCAACTTTTTATCATGAAAATGTAGTTAGAGATATTTTGGATACTAATAACAATGTGATTATACCTAATCCACAAGATAATAGTCAAATCGCTTTAGGAATAGGTGGGAGGTATAAATTAGCAAAACGCTGGTCAGTTAATATGGATTATGGAGCACATTTGAATCGTGCTTCGCAGTCTAATTATAAAAATCCACTTTCTGTAGGTGTAGATTTAGAAACAGGTGGACATGTATTCCAAATGCATTTTACAAATGCCAGAGCAATGCACGAGTCAGGTTTTTTAGGTCAAACTACAGGAGATTGGACAAAGGGAGAAATTTCTTTTGGATTTAATTTGGTGCGTGTATTTTAGTAGGTAGAGGCGTTTACAATTGCACTAGCTTCAATAGGGAGTACTCTAAATAGGGTTTTTACTGAAACATTTACAGTTTTGGAAATTTTTTCTCGGATTAAAAAAGGAATTTCGATATTAAAATCGTCTGTTTGAAGTGAAAATTGAGATTTGAGTTCAATTCCTTTAGTGGTTTTGTTGAGTGTTGCAGTAACCGAAATGGGTTTAGATTTTCCATGTATCACTATTACACCTTTAATATTAAAAGTTTTTGGAGTCTTGTTGATTACTTTCAAATCAAACTTATCAATCATCCCTTTGAAAGTGGCAAGTGGATAGCGTTTTGTTTCTAGGTAGTGCTCATTAAAGTGTTCTTCCATCAAACTTCTTTCAAACCGAAATTTTTTCATTTTGATATCAAAACTGATGTGACCTCTTTTGGTGTTTAAAGTTACTTCAACAGCGTCATTTCTAGCTGCTACAGGTTCAAAAAAAGGAACTGATGCTTCAAATAGGACCACAGCATCATTTACCTTCCATATTTTTTGGGAATAAGAAGTAATGCTGAGTAAAAAGAAGAGAAAAAGTATTGTTTTTTTCATGATTGAAAAACTTTTAGGTCCTTCTTAAAGTTACGAATTTATTTATGAATTTAAAATATGAAAGGACTAAAAAACATGAATTTTAGTCCTTTTTTAACATTAAAAAATCATTCTGATAATTAGGTATAAATTCTTTTAGTTGAGAAGTTTGTTCCCGTCTTTATCAGCTCTAGCTAAGATATTTTCGGGAAGCGATTTTTTAGCTTTGGCTCCCATCTTTTTTAGTTTTTCAACACTAGTGATGAGGTTTCCTTTACCTTCAAATAATTTGTTCATGGCGCCACTGTATTCCACCTTACTTTCATCTATCTTTTTTCCTATTTTGATTAAATCCGCAAGGAAGCCTTCAAATTTATCGTATAGGGCGCCCGCCTGACGTGCAATTTCAAAAGCATTTTCCTGTTGTTTCTGATTGGTCCACATACTGTCAATAGTGCGTAAGGTAGCGAGTAAGGTAGCAGGAGTTACAATAACAATGTTCTTCTCAAAAGCTTTATTGTATAAAGTTGTGTCTTCATTCAGTGCCATGGCAAATGCTGGTTCAATAGGAATAAATAATAAGACAAAGTCGGGACTTTCTATTTGGTACAAATCCTGGTAGTTTTTATTTCCTAACTGTTCAACGTGTCGCTTGATGGAATTAACATGTTCTTTTAAATGACTTGACTTTGTATCATCATCATCATCGTTGATGTATTTTTCGTAAGCGGTTAAGGAAACTTTAGAATCTACAATCATCTTCTTACCATCAGGTAAGTTTATGACAACGTCAGGAAAGACACGATTGCCTTCTTCAGTGGTGAAACTCTGTTGTACTTCATACTCGCGTCCTTTTTCCAATCCAGATTTTTCTAAGACACGTTCTAATACTAATTCCCCCCAGTTTCCTTGCATTTTGCTGTCACCTTTCAACGCTTTGGTCAAATTCAAGGTTTCTTTACTCATTTGTAAATTCATTTCGCGCAAACCAAGAATTTGTTGGCGTAAAGCTGCATGATAGTCGATACTTTCCTTATGAGTATCTTCCACTTTCTTTTCAAACAACTGAATCTTATCTTGTAAAGGGGATAAGATATTTTTTAGGTTCTCTTTATTTTGTTCAGTGAATTTATTAGACTTCTCGTCTAGGATTTTATTGGCAAGGTTTTCAAATTCCTTAGTGAATTTTTCCTGAAGTTGTTCCACTTCTTCTTTTTGCTCTTTGTTACGCTCCCAAAGGTTCTCAAAGTCGGCTTCTTTTTTAGAGAGCTGGACCATCAAGCTCTCTTTCTCATGGCGTAGTTGTTCCTTTTCCGATTGACTCAACAAGAATTGTTTTTCAAAACCAGCACGCTCTTGTACAAGTTGTTCTTTAGTTTGTTCTAGTTGCGAATGTACTCCTAAAAGTCGTTCTTCAAGACCACTTTTTTCTGCCTTAAATCCTGCTGAAGAAAGCATTTTTCCAATCACAAAACCAATCGCTAAGGCAATAATAAAAATCAATAAAAAAGATATAATTGTAGGCATATAATGTGTGTTTTTTATAAAAAGTAAAAGTACATATATTTAAGTTCAAAAAGCAATTTCAAAAATCAAAAGTAGTTTGTTGTATCGACTGTTTTATATTGAATAATCAAGATTCGTTATGAAGTCTAATGCGGAGTCTGGGTTTGAATATAACGTTTATGTTAATCGTGATAATACAAAGTTTAATTTGTTATTAGGCCTCATTGAGTCCCTAGACTTCAATCAGGACTAACTTTAGCCAAGATGCGTTAAAAATTTGATTTTAAAATTTCATATACCAATTCCCTTGTTGGTTTTTGATTTTTGATTTTTTCTCTAACAAGATTAAAAGTTACTTTGAAGTCACAACCCGTTTTGTAGTCGCTGCAACCATAAGCGGTTTTACCTTTGATAACATACCCTTTTTGGCATTTTGGACAAGGCAAATCGTCTGATTTAGTTTTGTTTTCAGTTTTTAGAGTTGGAGAAATTGTTTTTTTGGGTTCCAATTTAAGTTTGAAATTTTCATCCAAGCGCAGCAAACCTTCTACTGTACCTGAATTTGTTTTGAAATCTTTCAAATTGACTGTTGATCCTTTTTGTAACAATCGTAAATATTGATTCTCAGAAATCTTTTTTTCTGCAAAAGTAAAAGGCAATACAAAATCGCAGCCTGAGCTATAATTGCCACAACCATAGGCCAATTTTCCTTTGATTAAGGTGTTTTTTTTGCATTTAGGGCAGGTTTCAGCCATAATACCAGCGGCTTTCTTTTTCTCGACTTTAGCTTCTTGTTGCTGCATACTAGCGACATGCGAAATATTAGCACGCACCGTTTCGCTTCGCACTTCATAGACCAGGGCGTCCACCATCTGCTTCATGTTTTTGATAAAAGCGGCGGCAGAATATTCTCCTTTTTCAATATCTTTCAACTGTTTCTCCCAAGTTCCCGTAAGCTCAGCCGATTTGATTAAATCATTCTGAATCGTATCAATCAGTTGAATTCCAGTAGGGGTAGGCAGTACTTGTTTTTTATTTCGAACAATATATTGACGTTTGAACAAGGTTTCGATGATATTGGCACGGGTGGAAGGTCGTCCAATGCCGTTTTCTTTCATTAATTCGCGTAAGTCTTCATCATCAACTTGTTTTCCAGCCGTTTCCATAGCGCGGAGTAAAGTGGCTTCGGTAAATTGATTGGGTGGCTTGGTTTCTTTTTCTAAAAAAGAAGGTTGGTGTGGGCCTTTTTCACCAATGACAAAATCAGGAAGTAAATCGGCTTCTTTTTCTTTTGTTTTAATACTGAGCGTAGCCGAAGTATCAAACACAACTCTAAAACCTTTTTTCAAGATTACTTTACCTGTGGTTTTAAAAAGTACATCAGCCGCTTTACCCATTACAGTAGTATTGGCTACCAAACAATCATCATAAAATACAGCAATAAAACGCTTTGTTATAATATCATACACCTGTTGTTGATTGAATTGCAAATTAGATTGTACTCCAGTGGGAATAATTGCATGGTGATCCGTTACTTTTTTATCATTAAAAACCTTAGTCGATTTTTTTATTTTTTTTCCCAAAAGCGGCTCGGTTAGGGCAGCATAATTGGTTAATTTTTGCAATATTCCAGGGACTTTGGGGTAAATGTCATTGGGCAAAAAAGTGGTGTCTACTCTAGGGTAGGTGATTACTTTTTGTTCGTATAAAGTTTGGGCTATTTTCAAAGTTTCTTCTGCCGAGAAACCAAACTTGGTATTGCAATAAACTTGTAAGCCTGTCAAATCAAAGAGTTTGGGCGCATACTCATTACCGTTCTTTTTTTCTATTGAAACAATTTCGAATTCGCTTTCTTTGACTTTATTGGCCAGCAATTCACCGTCTTCTTTTTTCAAAAAACGGCCTTCTTCATAACTGAAAAGAGTTTCTCTATATAAGGTTTGAAGTTCCCAGTAGGGTTGTGGTTTGAAATTTTCAATTTCTTTCCATCGATCCACTACCATTGCTAAAGTGGGTGTTTGCACGCGACCAATTGATAATACTTGCTTATAACCACCATGTTTTACCGTGTACAAACGAGTCGCATTCATTCCCAAAAGCCAATCCCCAATCGCTCTTGAAAAACCAGCGTAATACAAATTATCATAGTTAGTGGATGGTTTTAGGTTTTCAAATCCTTCTTTGATGGCTTCGGTTGTTAAGGACGAAATCCACAAACGTTGGACTTTCCCTTTGTAATTGGCTTCGTTCATCACCCAGCGCTGAATCAATTCGCCTTCTTGTCCAGCATCCCCGCAGTTGATGACCAACTCGGCTTTGTCAAACAAACCTTTGATGATTTTAAATTGCTTTTGAATGCCCGAATTCTCCACTACTTTGGTTTCAAATTTTTCGGGTAACATGGGAAGGTTGTTTAAGTCCCAACTTTTCCAATAGGGTTTGTAATCATTGGGTTCTTTTAAGGTACAAAGGTGACCAAATGTATAAGTCACTGCGTAACCATTGCCCTCATAATAGCCGTCATGCTTGGTATTCGCTCCTAAAACGGAGGCAATTTCTCTTGCTACACTGGGTTTTTCGGCAATACAAACCTTCATTTATTTCTGCTGTTTTTTGAGGATGCAAATTAGGGATTTTCAATTTGGTAAAGAAACAGAATTGATAGGTTTAGTGCATTTTTGTTAACAGATTAGTTTTGCAACACTATTGGTTGTTACAAAAGGACTTAATAAGTTGAAACTGTTTTTTCGGGCTAAACGGATGAATCCTTAATATACCGTTTAGGTTTTGTTATTGCATAGAAGTTTCAATCGAAGAGCTAGTACAAAGCATCTCTAGAAAACATAAACTATTAAGTGTTTTACCACCAAACGATAAAAAAAGCTAAATAGGAGTCTTTGTTCTTTTGCCAGCATAAAGAGGATTGTTTTTCACAGATATTCAAACTCAGCTTCTTTTCAATGTTTTCAAATTCCAACCAAATTTCGTTATCTGAAGGATCTATGCCCCATTCTTTTTTTTGAGGTAAATAATAAGTATTGCCTTTGCTATGATGACTTATAAACGTTTCAAAGTTAATATAGTAGCCTTTGATGGCTTTTTGAAAACTAGGGTCAAAATTAGCTTTATATTCATAAGGAATAAATAAAGAAATCAACAAACATAAAGCGTTTGAAACGGTATCGATTGCAATAGTATCTAATGTTGATTGTGTACTATCATGGTATAATAAAGGAAATTGTTTCGTTTTTAATTTTTCTAATTTCTCTTGTAATGAATCGTTTCTATTTGGTCCAATCCAGTTGTTAATAGGTTCAGCAGAAAGGGTAGGATCGTAGAGATAAAATTTATAAGCTAACTCCAAATGAGTTAACTGCTTTGTAATTTCGTTTTGAATGATAAAATCAATTTCGCCAATGGTTTTTTTGTCTTCAATAATCTGAAGGTTTTCATATACAATATTGTAATTGCTAGAGGCTTTAATTAGCTCAGAAATAATTTTTTCTACCAAATGTCCCAATCTTAGATTAGTTGGTAACTCAACATGTAACTTATCTGGTAGTTCCAGAACAGATAAATCAAAAGCAGGAATACCCGTAACCGAAAAGTCGAGACTATTTGCATTTATGATGGAAGCTATTCTTGAGTTTGTTTGCATTGGATTACTGCTATTCCACAAGAGCTTTGAGTGCATTCAGCGCCTTTGGCCAAGCGGTGTTAAAAAAATCAACATATTCCTCAGTTACATCACAATCTACAGTTACCGTAGTCAGACCGTTATTTTCATGGAAAGAATAATTTTCCAGTCCGCCGGCCCATTTCTCAACGTCGGGACCTTCGGTAATTTCATTGTCACCGTCTAGAATGCCGTAATGCCGAATGGAAACAAATTGAAAAGGAATGTTCTCGGCAATTTCAGCCACCATTCCGCCCTTTTTACCGTTTTCGCCCGTTCCGATAAAGTAGATTTTTGCGCCTTTCTCCCAGCTGCCTTCATAAGTTGAGCTAGGATTAAATTCAGCGGTCCATTGCTGGTAGGTTTCAATAGCGCTAATACCAAGCATGGCGTCATAAACCTTCTCAGCAGCTGCCTTAATCTCTTTCTTGAATTGTAGTTTTTTCATGATTATGAGAATTAAAATTTTGAGATGTTTTTTTGTTTTGAAGCCTAAAGTTCTGAAGCTTTGCAAAACGGCAAACTTAAGAACCGACTATTTTATGTTAAAGATAAAATTTCTTGAGATAGGAATAGATGATTCGATGGCAAAATTTACAATCTAGATAAGCCGCCAAGTTTGGTCGATGAATCCTTTGGTTTATCTAGAACAAAGCCGAAAGGTTTGGCGGTATGGGTACAGCTGGGGTTTTTAACAGGCAGTAACCACGCTCTTGTCATTGCGAGGAACGAAGCAATCTCCGTAAGTAACTCGACAAAGTATTTTCACATACGCTCTAGCACTCGTTCAATGTCATTAAGTTAAGCTATCGTCAGTTCGAGTTGAGATGAAATTTGCGACAGAAAATTATATCTCAGTATCGAGAACTCTAGTTTAAACAAGACTTCTCGATACAATTTTTAATAGTAAAAGCTGTCGCATTACTATTAAAAATCACTCGAAGTGACGTGTAATTTCTTAACTTAATGACATTGAGCGCACGATTGCATCGAGTGCCTATTTTCTTTTGAGTACTAAATGAAGCGTTTTTAACGCGGATACTTTACTCAAAACGCGACAATTGTGATTTTTCAGCAAACAAAATAACAGGAATAGCTTTTAAGTCATTCCTGTTTTAGTTTCCCGCGTTACAAACGCTACGATTTTGCTTTTAATTTAAGTAGGTACTTGTCAAAGACGAGCACCAGTGGAGGATAGTTTAGTTTTTAATTGCTAGTATCCACAATCTTGTCATTGCGAGGAACGAAGCAATCTCAATAAGTAACTCGACAAATTATTTTCACATACGTTCTGGAGCTCGTTTGCACCGAGTGCCTACTTAGTTTTGAGTACTAAATGAAGCGTTTTTAACGCGGATACTTTGTTCAAAACGTGATAATTGTGATTTTTCAGTAAACAAAAAAACAGGAATATTTTTTAAGTCATTCCTGTTCTAGTTTCCCGCGTTGCAAACGCTACGATTTTGCGTTTAATTTAAGTAGGTACTCGTCAAAGACGAGCACCAGATGAAGTCTCAACCATTTTTTATTATGTCTTTAAGTTCGTCAATTGTCAATGGTGGATTTTGTTTATGCAACATTGAATGGCAGTTTGGGCAAACAGGTCGTAAGTCCTGAATTGGATTTACTTTATATTCTTGTTTGATTGTCGCTACCTGTGTCAAATGATGAACGTGAATAAATTTGTAACCTAAACTACCATAAAACTTTTCAAAGTTGAAGTTGCAAACAGAACAAGAGTAACCGAAATGTTTTAAACATTCCTTCCTTGCATAAATATTTCGTTCGTATCGTGTCTGTGTAACCTGTGTTGCCGAACCTTCAATATATGTTATTGTCGTGTCGGTTGTTTCTGAAAATGGACTGTAACGAATGTTCTGTGTTCTTAAAAACTCAAACCATTCTTCTTCAAGTTCGTCAGCAGCTTCAGGTCTTATTGAAATTCCTGAAGATTGTGGTGTCCAAGTTTGCTTTGATAAATTTCCTTTGTCAAGATTGTCAACTGTTAGAATTGGTTCTTTTTCGGGATTTAATAAAGTGTCAAACTCAATTAATACTCTCGGAACGTCTTTGTCTTCACCGCTCCAATGTTGTGAAAGAAAAGGTTCTGAAACAACTTTCCCTGATGCGAAAATTCCTCTTGGTGTCGAACCAACTCTTGCTAAAAATGCTCTGTCACCTGGTCTAATACTTTTATGGCTTCGGCAACTCCACATTAATGTTACCTTACCTGTGTTTTTAAGTTCTTCAATGTTTTTTTCAATGTATGGTTCATTGTTTGGGTCTGTCCATTGGCTCCATTTGTTAGGGTTCCAAACAAAGAGATAAGAATTTTGAATTGAAATCGGTTTTATGTTTTCTGTCAAACCACATTCTTCTAATGCCTCTTTTAATTCTGGTTTGAGTTGATAAATGAAAAACGTCCCTTTGTAATATCCCGTAAAAAAGAAGTCCCACAGTTTTCTCGTTCCGTCTTCACGTTCTGTTTGTTTAATGTCGTGTTTTTTAAGGATGCGTTTTCCAAGTCCAACAATTTTCCCTACAACACCGTTTTTGTCTGACCAGCCGATAATTCTTGCAAGGTCTGTCGCTGATGCTTCTTGTTTGTCGAGTGAATATAAAGTTTGAAAAATGAGAAGGTCGTCAGGTTGTACAAGGTCTTTGTCTTGCAGAATTTCTACAAAAAGTTCCTTACTGATATTTGGTGTCGTTGTCGTCATTTACACTTACTGGTAACTAATTTATACACGCATAAATCAAACTTGTTTTATGCTTAATTGGTATGATATGCGCATGATTTTGTTTGAATTTATGCGTGTAATTCATTATTTCAAATATATTCTTTTTTTCTTACAAATAGTTGTAGTGAATTTAATTTGTAAGACATTTTACTGAACGAAATTTTACTATACGATATTTTGGAAATGTAACGTAAAAAATAGCCCTGATCGAGCCGATATACTTTTTATTTTGTTTTTAGACTTAGGGTAATTGAGTGTGATTTTACTCATTGGAAATGACTTCGACAAGCACAGTCTGACAAGTTCAGTCTGACAAAATAAAAAGATAAAGGTCCCGAAGCGTCGGGAGCAGGAGGGGAGGTTGTTATGAAAAGGTAGGTTTCTGCTCCCAAAAAAGAACACCAGTATTAATGACTGGTGTAGGAATAAAACCCTGTCATAGTTCAAAACTCTGACAGGGTTGTTAGGGTTCTCGGTACAAATTTTCTGAAAAAGCTATTCGCATTTTCTGAAAACTTACTCGAACTGACGGTGGTTGCTTAGTTCTCTGACTCGCTTTGGTTTCTGAAAACCAATTCATTGTCAAAGGAATCTAACAGTATGATACTCTCGGTTGTGATGGTACCGGCTAAGATTTCCTTAGAGAGCTTGTTGAGCACTTCTCTTTGGATGACTCTCTTCACGGGACGTGCACCAAACTGTGGATCGAATCCTTTTTGGGATAAATAGTCTACAGCCTCAGGAGTGGCATCCATGGTAATGTTTTGTTGTGCCAACATCTTGGTCACTGATTTTAATTGTAGCCCTACAATGTCTTTGATATTGGCTACGGTCAACGGTGTAAACATCACAATTTCGTCAATACGGTTGATGAACTCTGGACGAACAGTTTGTTTTAATAAGCCTAAGACTTCCATTTTTGCTGCCTCTGTAGCTGCATCGATACTTCCTTTAAGATTGTCAAATTTTTCTTGAATAATATGACTACCCATATTTGAGGTCATGATAATGATCGTGTTCTTGAAGTCGGCTAAACGTCCTTTATTATCTGTCAATCGACCTTCATCTAATACTTGAAGTAAGATATTGAAAGTATCTGGATGTGCTTTTTCTATCTCATCTAACAATATTACAGAATAGGGACGACGGCGTACGGCTTCAGTCAATTGTCCACCTTCATCATAACCCACATAACCCGGAGGTGCACCTACCAAGCGGCTCACACTGTGGCGTTCTTGGTACTCACTCATATCGATACGAGTCATGGCATTTTCGTCATCAAAAAGATATTCTGCCAAGGCTTTGGCCAGCTCAGTTTTACCAATACCTGTTGTTCCCAGGAACAAAAAGGTACCCACAGGTTTTTTCATGTCCTGCAAACCGGCACGGGAACGACGCACAGCATCACTCACGGCTTCGATGGCTTCTTCTTGTCCTACTACTCGTTTGTGCAATTCTTCTTCCAAGTGCAAGAGTTTTTCACGTTCCCCTTGCAACATTTTCATTACTGGAATTCCAGTCCATTTGGCGACTACTTCGGCAATATCTTCACGAGTAACTTCCTCTTTAATCAAAGAGCTTCCCGATTGATTTTCTTGTAATTGGACGTTTAAAGCATCCAAACGCTCTTGTGCTTCTTTGATTTTACCGTAGCGAATTTCTGCTACTTTTCCATAATCACCATCACGTTCTGCACGGTCAGCTTCGTGTTTGAAATCTTCAATTTCGGTTTTTACAGCTTGGATATGATCGACAACATCTTTTTCCGATTTCCATTTAGAAAATACTTGGTTGCGTTCTTCTTTCAAATTGGCTAATTCCAGCCCCAGAATTTTGATTTTACTTTCGTCTTTTTCTCGTTTGATTGCCTCTATCTCAATTTCGAGTTGCATCACTTTACGGTCCAAAATATCCAGTTCCTCAGGTTTGGAATTGATTTCCATTCGGATTTTTGACGCTGCCTCGTCCATTAAGTCAATGGCTTTATCGGGTAAAAAACGACTGGTAATATAACGTTGTGACAATTCCACCGCGGCAATAATGGCCTCATCCTTAATTTGTACTTTATGATGGGTTTCGTATTTTTCCTTGATACCACGCAAAATTGAAATTGCACTTTCAGTATCAGGTTCATCGATCAATACTTTTTGGAAACGACGTTCTAGCGCTTTGTCTTTTTCGAAATATTTTTGGTATTCATCCAAAGTTGTTGCTCCGATGGCACGAAGTTCTCCACGAGCCAGCGCAGGTTTTAGGATATTTGCAGCATCCATAGCACCTTCACCACCACCAGCTCCGACTAGGGTGTGAATCTCGTCAATAAAAAGTACAATGTCACCTTCAGCAGCGGTTACTTCTTTAACTACTGATTTCAGACGTTCCTCGAATTCTCCTTTGTACTTAGCACCTGCAATCAGCGCCCCCATATCGAGAGAGAAGACGATTTTGTCTTTCAGGTTTTCAGGTACGTCACCATCGACAATTCGGTGTGCCAATCCTTCTGCAATAGCCGTTTTACCCACACCAGCTTCACCCACTAACATGGGGTTGTTCTTAGTTCTTCGGGTAAGGATTTGCAACAAACGACGAATTTCTTCATCACGTCCAATCACAGGATCGAGTTTGCCTGATTTGGCCAACTGATTTAAGTTTTTGGCGTATTTGTTTAAGGCATTATAGGTTTCCTCAGCTGAGGCTGAAGTTACGCGTTCTCCTTTTCGTAGCTCGTCAATGGCAGCTTTAAGTCCTTTCTCGGTTACACCTTGATCTTTTAAAATCTGTGCCACTTTACTTTTAGAAGCAAAAATCGCTAAAATCAAATGTTCGATTGAAACATATTCATCTTTCATTTTATGAGCGATATTTTCGGCTTCGTTCAAGGCCGTTCCTGTCGCTCTCGAAAATTGAATTTCACCTCCAGATACTTTTGGAAAACTTTCAATAGTGCTGTCTAAAATTTGTAGAAACAATGGCACATTGACATTGAGTTTTTTCAAAATAAAAGGCGCAACGTTTTCATCCACTTCAAAAATAGCTTTAAAGAGATGCTCGTTTTCTATTTGTTGTTGTCCCGCCCGTTGGGTGAGCTGTTGCGAGAGCTGGATAGCTTCTTGCGATTTAATGGTAAATTTATTGATGTTCATTTTAATTTATGATTAAGGTTGATATTTTATTAACTAACTTTGTCAACTAATCGACAAATTATATTCCATTTCAAATTTAGAGACAAAAAGTCGTTAAAATACTGATTTTTATCAGTTTTAAATGTCAAAAAGTCAGAAAATAAGTCAAAATATGAGTTTTTTAAAAAATATCTTCGGGAGTGATGCTACTCCAAACCAAGAGTCTAAGAAAGTAAATTGGACACCATTAACAGATATAGAACAATTAGGTGAAATTGTATTTAATTCAAATGAAAAGCCTGCAGTTATATTTAAGCACAGTACCCGTTGCAGTATTAGTCGTATGGCTTTGAAGCAATTTGAAAACGAGTTTGACTTGGAATCCGAAGTGACTCCATATTATTTAGATTTGTTGGAGAATCGTGCTATTTCAAACGAAATTGCGTCAAAATTTGATGTTTTTCACCAGTCTCCTCAGTTGATTTTGATTAAAGACGGGCAAGCTGTTTATGATGCTTCGCACTCTGATATTGATGCAGCGGTATTGAAAGAGCTGTTGTAGTTTTTCGCCACTCATTTTATGATTAAGTTCTTTGCGTAGCCTTTGTGCTGTTTAATTTTTTTAAAAGGAACACAGATTGGAGAAATTAAAGAAATCTTTGTGTCCTTTGCGTCCTTTACGGCCTATTTTTTAAAGAGGAACACAGATTGAAGAAATTAAATAAATCTTTGTGTCCTTTGCGCAAGCTTTATGTCCTTTAAGGCTTATTTTTTTATAGAGGAACACAGATTTGAGAAATTGAAGAAATCTTTGTGTCCTTTGCGTTTAACCTTTGTGTTCTTTGCGGTTAAATTTTGTAGCCAGAAAAACAGATTGAAGAAATTAAAGAAATTGGAGAAATCTTTGTGTCCCTTACGGTTAAATATTTTAGCCAGAAAAGCAGATTAGAGAAATTGAAGAAATTTTATATTGAAAAAGCCACGAATTTGATTTCCGTGGCTTTTGTTTTTTTTAAGATATTCTTAAGCTCTTAATAAGCTTGATTCATCTTTTCTTTTATCTCATTTAAGCAAAGGTTGTTGATACTTCCTTCGTGGGTGTGTTTGGTTGCTTTTGGTGACTTGTAATTTCCAGCTTCGATTTGCAACGCTACTTCTTTATAGGCATCTCTAAATGGAATTCCAGCCGTTACCATTTCGTTTAGAGAATCAACAGTAAAAAGATAATCGTATTTTTTATCCTCTAAAATGTTTTCTTTTACCCTGATATCTGGTATGGAGAAAATAGCAATATCCAAACAAGCTTTAAGGTTTTGAATAGCAGGAAACATTCCTTCCTTCAAAAGTTGTAAATCTCTGTGGTATCCACTTGGTAAGTTATTCGTAATTAAAGTTAATTCAAAAGGTAACGCTTGAATTTTGTTGCATTTCCCACGGATTAATTCAAAAACATCGGGGTTTTTTTTATGAGGCATGATGCTTGATCCTGTTGTTAGATTTGCAGGTAAACCAATGAAATCAAAGTTTTGACTCATATACAAACAGACGTCGTATGCAAATTTTGAAAGCGTTCCAGCTACACTTGCCATTGCAAAAGCAACTGTTTTCTCTGATTTTCCACGACTCATTTGGGCCGCAACAGAATTGTATTTTAAGGTGCTAAAGCCTAATTCTTGGGTGGTAAATGTTCTATCAATAGGGAACGAGCTGCCGTATCCTGCAGCTGAGCCTAGCGGATTTTGATCAACAACCTTTAAAGCAGCATTAAGCATACTCATATCATCTATCAAACTTTCGGCATAGGCAGAAAACCACATTCCAAATGAACTTGGCATTGCAATTTGTAAATGCGTATATCCTGGTAATAATACGTCTTGATATTTTTCAGCAGAAGTCATAAGTAAATCAAAAAGTGATTTTACTTGCTGTTTTAGCTGTTGCACTTCTTCTTTTAAATACAAGTTCATGTCTACCATAACTTGGTCATTACGAGAGCGTGCAGTATGTATTTTTTTTCCAGCTTCACCTACTTTTTGAGTCAGTAAATATTCCACTTTAGAATGTACGTCTTCAAAAGAATCTTCAATCGTAAAATTTCCTGCTGTAATATCTCCTTGAATTTCCGCTAATGCACCAAGTAGGTCCTCACATTCTTGGTTGGTAATTAGTCCGATTTTAGCAAGCATTTTTGCCTGGGCCATATTTCCTGTAACATCGTGTTTGGCCAAAATTAAATCTAATTCTCTATCATTACCAACAGTAAAAAAATCAATTTGTTTATCAGTAGGTATTCCTTTTTCCCAAAGTTTCATATTTGTATGTTTTGTTTCGCAAAGATACTCAGAGTTTTCTAAGAGACTCGCAAATTTTATGTTTGATAATTTTTTCTTGTTACCTGAAATCCCTAGCTCCGATAGAAGTGAAAATCCTTGTAGGTGCTTTTGTTTTGCCCCCACAAGATTGTAACGTCCCGAAGCGTCGTGAGTGGGATTAGCTTCTTAAAAAATCTCCTAATATTTTAATGTACAAATCAATTCCTTCTTCAATTTCGTTTAAGTAGATAAATTCATCTGCAGAGTGTGAACGTAAGGTATCTCCAGGTCCTAGTTTCAATGATTGACAACTCAAAACCGATTGGTCTGATAGGGTAGGAGAACCGTAAGTAGTGCGACCTAAAGCTATCCCTGCTTGTACTAATCCATGTGAAACAGGAATAGAAGAAGCGTTCAAATGCATGGAACGTGGGGTCACTTCGGCATCGATGTTAGCGCGAACTATTTCTAATATTTGTGTGTTGTTATAGCAATCGTTTACACGGATATCAACCACCAAATCACAATCAGAAGGCACTACATTGTGTTGTTTTCCAGCGTTGATTTGGGTTACGGTCATTTTTACTGGACCTAATTGCTCTGATATTTTTTCAAATGTATAGTTTTTGAACCATTCAATTACCGACATGGTTTTATAAATAACATTGTCCTCGTTTTGATGTGCAGCGTGACTTGGAGTCCCTTTTACTTTAATATCTAGGACTAATAATCCTTTTTCGGCAATAGCCAGTTGCATTAAGGTAGGTTCTCCAACAATAGCACATTCTACTTCTGGTAAATGTTTGAGAACACTGTTCAATCCATTTTTCCCACTACTTTCTTCTTCTGCAGATGCAACGATAACAATATTGTGCGCCAGATTTTCTTTTTCATAGAAATAAACGAAGGAAGCTAGTAAAGATACTAAGCAACCTCCAGCATCATTACTGCCTAAACCATACAATTTACCATCTTCTACAATGGCTTTGAATGGGTCTTTGGTGTAAGCTTGATTCGGACGCACCGTATCATGGTGTGAATTTAATAATAGTGTTGGTTTGTTTTGATCAAAGTGTTTGTTGAATGCCCAAACATTGTTATTCTCTCTCTTGAAAGGTATTTCATTTTGGTTAAACCAATTTTCTATTAAAACGGCTGTTTGTTGCTCTTCGCTAGAAAATGAAGGGGTTTCAATCAGGTTTTTTAATAGTGTTATTGCTTCTTGAGTAAGTGTTTCGATGTTTTTCATTTTGTTTTGTTTTTCCAATAAGTGTTATCTTTTTTGGAGTTTTTTAGAAGTTTTTCTTCTAGATTTTCAGCTATCGTTTTTATAATTACGACTACTGTTTATAGTTGAATGCTTGTACAAATAGCGTCAGCATTTTTCAACATTTTATGGTGTCCAATTTTTATTTTTTGAACCCCTTTTGACAGGCTATTGAAACAATTGTCTAATTTAGGAATCATCCCCGAATGGATCGCGCCTTCGTCTTTTAATTTAGCGTATAAGTTGCTATCAATTTGAGTTATTACGGAGTTTTCATCTTCTACATCCGTTAAAACTCCAGGTTTTTCAAAGCAATAATTTAAGGTCACTTCGTATACCTCAGATAAAGCAATGGCTAACTCGCTAGCAATTGTATCAGCATTAGTATTTAATAACTGCCCGTTTTTATCATGTGTAATGGCGCAAAAAACAGGAGTGATTCCAGCATTAATTAAGGTTTCTAATAGTGGGGAGTTTACTTTTTTGACATCACCTACAAAACCGTAATCAATAGTTGGGTGGTTTCTTTTTTCAGAAACAATTAGATTTCCGTCAGCTCCAGAAAACCCCATTGCATTGGTGTTATTGGCTTGTAATTGCGCAACAACTTTTTTGTTTATTTCACCTGCATAAATCATCACTGCGATGTCCAGCATTGGGGCATCGGTAATGCGACGACCGTCAACCATTTTTGGAGTTAAGCCAACGCTTTGTGCCATTTTTGTTGCAGATTTTCCACCACCATGAACCAATACTTTGTGTCCATCAATTTTAGAGAAATCACTTAAAAAATGTTCTAGTTCCTTGGCATCATCAATAATATTTCCGCCAATTTTTACTAATGTTAAAGGTTGCTTATTTTGCATCTTTCAATATTTTTTGAAGTACTAATTGTGCTGCATACGTTCTGTTGTTGGCTTGTTGAATCACGATTGAATTTTCGCTATCAATTACTTCATCAGTTACAATTACATTACGTCTTACAGGTAAACAGTGCATGAATTTGGCATTGTTGGTCAAAGCCATTTTTTCGGCAGTAATAGTCCAGTTGGTATCTGCATTAGTGATTTGACCGTACTCTATATAATTACTCCAGTTTTTAGCATAAATAAAATCGGCGTTCTCAAAAGCTTTATCCTGATCGTATTCTATTTTACAATCTTTGGTAATTTCTGGATTTAACTCATAGCCTTCAGGATGTGTAATCACGAAATCAGCATCTTGCAATTGCATCATTTCTACGAATGAGTTGGCTACTGCTTGAGGTAAGGCTTTAGGATGTGGTGCCCAAGATAAAACTACTTTTGGTCTATGAGGAGTTTTGAATTCTGCCATAGTGATGGCATCAGCTAATGATTGCAGAGGGTGTCCTGTGCAACCTTCCATGTTTACGATAGGCACTGTTGCGTGTTTTAAGAAACCAGATAAAACAATTTCGGCATTGTCTTTTTCTTTTTCTACTAATCCTGCAAAGGCTCTAATTGCAATAATATCACAGTATTGTGATACTACTTCTGCTGCTTCTTTAACATGTTCAGATGCTCCTTGACTCATGATAGCACCGTCCTCAAACTCAAGAGTCCAACCTTCATTGGTGAAATTCATGACCATCACGTTCATACCCAAATTTAAGGCTGCTTTTTGCGTACTTAAACGTGTTCTTAAACTAGGATTAAAAAACAACATTCCTAAGGTTTTGTGTTTTCCTAATTTTTTATGTTTAAGTGGATTTTTTTTGATTTTAAGTGCATCTTCTACCCATTGTGATAGATTGTCGATGTTTTTTATTGAGATGTAGTTCATTTTTTTATTGTTTAATCGGTTATTTGTTTATATGATTAATCGAATCACCGATTAACCAAATTAACAATTTATACAATTTTGGTAAAAAGAATTTTGTCTTCTAATGCGTTTAATATAAAGTTATCTTTTAATCCATTGACAACCCAAGTTTCAATGTTAGCTGCTTTTGCTATTGCTGCAGCTTCAATTTTGGATTGCATGCCTCCAGTTCCGTGAGAAGATTTAGAATCTCCAATTTCCTTTTCCAATGTTTTTAAATCATTGACTATAGAAATGGTAGAAGGGAGTTCGTTATGAATAGATTCTTTGGTGTAAATACCGTTGGTATTTGTAGCAATAATCAGTATATCAACATTCAGCAAAACAGCAGTTAAAGCGGCTAGTTTATCGTTGTCTCCAAATTTAATTTCATCCGTCGCTACCGTATCGTTTTCATTGATAATCGGTATGTAATTGTTTTTGACTAAAACATTAATGGTGTTTACGATATTCACCTTTGTGTTTTCCTTTTCAAAATCAGAATAAGAAAGCAAACATTGCGAAGTGTTTAATCCAAGGTCTTTGAAATTTTCTTGATAAATTCGCATCAAATGTGGCTGACCAATTGAAGCCAAAGCTTGTTTGACAAAAACTTCTTTTTCGTTATTATCTAATTTCACAAATTGTTTTGCCGCTGCAATAGCACCAGAACTCACGATAATAAATTCGTATTCGTCTTTTAAAGCTGCAATCTGCATACCAATATCCTCAATCTTTCCTCTCGAAATATGATTGGTTTCTTTGGTGAGCGTGTTACTTCCTATTTTTAATAAAATTCGTTTTTTAGCCATGGTTTTTTTACCGCAAAGGCGCAAAGGCGCAATTTTTTTATTTTGGTTCCTTACAAACGTATCGTTCGCAAAGCTCTATCTTAAATTAGCAATCCTTTGTGTTTTACTTAACTACAAAGGGCGCAAGGTTTTATATTTTTAAACTTTGTAAACTCAAGGTTCGCAAAACAAATTTGAAATATTTAATATGTTTTTTACTGTGCTCGAACTTACAATTAAATCAACTGAACACTAATAACTGTCAACTGATTACTATCGAATCTGTCCGTCGCCGTAAATATACCATTTATTTGTAACCAAATGCTGCAAACCAATCGGTCCGCGTTGGTGCAATTTATCGGTACTGATGGCTAATTCACCACCCAAACCAAATTGCCCACCATCAGTAAAACGAGTCGAAGCATTATGATATACTGAAGATGCATCTACATTTTCCATGAATTCTTGTGCCAATTCATCATTCTTAGTGATAATTGAAGCCGAGTGTCCGCCACAATATTTATTGATTTTTGCAATTGCTTCTTGGTTTGATGCGACTGTTCCAATTACAATTTTGTAATCCAAAAACTCTTCATACCAAATCAATTCATTTTCGATTTCTTTGATACCTGTGGCTTTTGCAACCTCAGCGTCACCAAGAACCGTTACATGAGCAAGCTGTAATTCGGTAATCACTTGTTTTGCGAAAACTTCCCAATTAGGCAAATTTGTATCAATTAAAACCTTGTCCAATGCATTACAAACCGAGATATTTGATGTTTTTCCGTTGATGATAATCGCCAATGCTTTTTCGATATCGGCTTCGGCGTTTACATATACAAAGTTATTTCCTCGACCACTAACGATTACAGGGCAAGTTGCGTGTTTTTTAGTAAATTCAATCAGTTTTTCGCCACCACGAGGTACGATTAAATCGATTCTTTGAGTTGGTTTTTCTAAGAAAGCTTGGGTTTGCGCTCGGTCATAATTCAAGTATTCTACCCATTCAGTACTTACCCCGTTGCTTTCTAAAGCTTGGTGCCAAAGGCTCACAATCTTTTGGTTCGAAAGCAAAGACTCTTTTCCGCCTTTCAACAAAATTTTGTTTCCAGATTTGAATGCGATTCCACCAGCTTCAACTGTTACATCTGGACGCGATTCATAGATAATCATAATCGTTCCAAAAGCTGCCGTTTTATTACTAATACGCATGCCGTTATCGTGGGTAAATTCATAACGAATTTGTCCGACAGGATCTTGCTGGCTTGCTAGTTGTTGTACCGAAAGGATCATTCCGTCCACCTTAGCATCGTCCACGAGTAACCGTTTCTCCATAGCTAAGTCTTCACCATTATAATTGGCTAAATCTTGTTGATTGATGGCTTTCAAAGCTTCTCTTTCTTGTTCCAAAAGTGTCGCCATCGTAGTCAATACAGCGTTTCTTTTTTCTATGGATAATAATGTGCTCATGTCTTTTTTACTATATGTTATTCAATTTTGGGCGTGACCCTTCGTAAAAATACCTGACAGCCACTGGCTGTCCTCCTTTTAATTTCAAATCTCACCCAAACCACTTTAGGGAGCTTGATTTAAAATCTTTTTAAATCTGCGAGATCTGCGTGAAAATAATAGCACGCAGATTTCACAGATTTTAGCAGATTTTTATTTTTAGTTTATAACTTAAAATTACTTCAACTCAGCCAAACTCTCTTGCAACGCTACTACAAAAGTATCAATAGCATCTGTTGTAATCGTTAATGGTGGCAAAATTCTCAACAAGTTCTTGTTGTTTGCTCCACCCGTAAAAATATGTTTTTCGATAATCATTTTCTTCCTCAAAGCACTGACGTCAAAATCAAATTCTACTCCTAGCATCAAGCCTCTTCCTTTAACTTTTATTATTTCTGGAATGACTTTGATTGCTTCATAAAAATAGGCTTCCACTTTTTTGACATTTTCCATTAAGTTTTCACTTTTTATCACATCAAGTACTGCGATACTAGCTGCACAAGCCAAATGACTTCCACCAAAAGTAGTCCCTAATAATCCGTAACTTGCTTTAAAATGTGGTGCAATAAGTATTCCTCCAATTGGAAAACCATTCCCCATTCCTTTTGCCATACAAATAATATCAGGTGTGATGCCGTGAAATTGGTGTGCAAAGAATTTCCCGCTTCTCCCAAAACCAGACTGTACTTCGTCCAAAATCAATACGACTTCGAATTGTTTACAGATTTTTTCTAAAGCCTGAAAAAATTCGGTGGTACCTTGGTCCAAACCACCAACACCTTGAATAGGTTCAATAATGACACAAGCAACGTCTCCTTTTTTCAATTCCGCTTCCACTAAATCAATTTGATTCAACGGCAAAAATGTTACCACTTGCTGCGCATTGATAGGAGCAACAATTTTTGGGTTATCCGTAGTGGCCACTGCTGCAGATGTACGACCATGAAAAGCATTGTGAAACGAAATCACTCTTGCTTTATTGGTATGAAAAGACGCCATTTTTAAAGCGTTTTCATTAGCTTCAGCTCCTGAGCTACACAAGAACAAACTGTAATCTTCATAACCAGAAAGTTTCCCTAGTTTATCAGCTAATTCTACCTGTAACGGATTCTGAATCGCATTTGAGTAAAAACTCAAATTGTCCAGTTGTTCTTTTACTTTGGCCACATAATACGGTTGTGTATGGCCGATAGAAATCACTCCATGTCCAGAGTATAAATCTAAATATTCAATTCCTTTATCGTCTGTAATGGTGCAGTCTACTGCTTTTACAGGTGTAATAGGATATAATGGGTAAACGTCAAATAAGTTCATCTTTTTTTATTTAATCGGTTAATCGTTTATTTGGTGAATCGATTAAACAATTAACCGATTCACCAATTAAACTTTTTTAGAATCCACACGGTTTCAAATGCAATCCTGTAGTCTCTTCCAATCCAAACATTAAATTCATGTTTTGAACGGCTTGACCAGAAGCACCTTTTAATAAGTTGTCAATGGTTGATGTTATTAATACCCGGTTTCCTTTTTTTAATAAACTGATAATGCATTTGTTGGTTTGTACGACTTGCTTCATATTGATGTTCGTCGTTGTAACGGTTACAAATGGTTGGTCTTTGTAAAAAGCTTCGTATTTGGCTACCAATTCTTCTAAACTTTCCTCTGATTTAGTGTAAAGTGTAGCAAAAATTCCTCTTGGGAAATCACCTCTGTTAGGCACAAAAATTAATTCGTCAGAATACGACGCTTGCAATTGTTTCAAACTTTGGTTTATTTCTCCCAAATGTTGGTGTTCAAAAGCTTTGTAGTGCGAAAAGTTATTGTTTCTCCAGCTAAAATGAGAAGTAGCCGATAGTCCAACACCCGCACCTGTACTTCCTGTCGTAGCATTGATATGAACATCTTCGCTCAATAAGCCATCAGCTGCTAAAGGCAATAAGGCTAATTGAATTGCAGTTGCAAAACAACCTGGATTAGCTATATAATTGGCTTTCTTAATATCGGATTTGTTCAGTTCAGGCAGTCCGTAAACGAAAGATTTACCGTCAAATTCCTTGTCTTTAGTCAAACGGAAATCGTTTCCTAAATCGATGATTTTAGTAGCATCAGAGAATTTGTTGTTTTCTAAAAATGCAATTGATTTTCCGTGTCCTAAGCACAAGAAAAGTACATCCACATTTGGGTTGATAGTGTCAGTGAAGTTCATTTCGATATCACCCATCAAATCTTGGTGTGCGGTAGTAAGCGGTTTTCCAGCGTTTGTGGTGCTATAAACAAAATCTAATTTCGCATTAGGGTGAAACATTAGAATTCTGATCAATTCTCCTGCGGTGTACCCTGAACCTCCAATTATTCCAATAGTAATCATAATTTCTTTTTTTAAGATTGTCTTTCCGAACAAAAGCAATCTATTTTTAAAATATTTTTTTGTTTAAAACCATTAAGGAATCAAGTTTAATAATCTTAATTCTTTAATGGTTTTAAATGAATGTAAAAGTTTCTATGAAAAACTTAAACTTTCTTCTTAGCCCCGATAGCAGTGAAAATCCTTGTGGGGGCTTTGGTTTTGCCCCCACAAGATTACCTCACTTAACGTTTATTTTTATCGGAGTTCAGTGAACTTCGTTTGTAACGTACAGCGGGAGGGATGTTTTTTAAAAAGCAAAATGTTTCTGCTCCTTAAAAGACAATTTATGTTATTCGTAAGTTTCGTTGTTTACAGACGAAAATATGTTTTGAGCGTTACCCAAAATTTTGATAAATCCTTTGGCATCTTCAGATGTCCAAGCGTTGTTCATTTCGCCGTATTGACCAAAACCTGTATTCATTAAATCATTTTCAGACTCGATTCCGTCCAAAATGAAATGATACGGTTTTAAAGTGACAAATACTTTTCCGTTTACTGTTTTTTGAGTATCTTCAAGGAATGCCTCGATGTTACGCATCACAGGATCTAAAAATTGCCCTTCGTGGAATAACATTCCGTACCAGTTTCCTAATTGTTCTTTCCAGTATTGTTGCCATTTTCCAAGAGTGTGTTTCTCTAATAAATGGTGACCTTTGATGATAATCAGTGGAGCAGCTGCTTCAAAACCAACTCTTCCTTTGATTCCGATGATGGTATCTCCCACGTGTGTATCACGACCGATAGCGTAAGCATTTGCTAATTTTTCTAAAACAACAATATTGTTTGAAGGTTTGTCAGCAACACCGTTTACGGCTACTAATTCTCCTTTTTTGAATTCTAAAGTTACTTTTTCTTCTCCGTCTTTAGTTAATTGAGAAGGGTAAGCTTCGTTAGGAAGTGATTGGTGTGAAGTTAAAGTTTCTTTCCCACCTACACTTGTTCCCCACAATCCTTTGTTGATAGAGTATTGTGCTTTTTCCCAAGAGTAGTGAACCCCATTTTTGATAAGGTAATCTACTTCTTCTTGACGAGATAATTTCAAGTCACGAATAGGGGTGATGATTTCGATTTCAGGAGCTAGTGTTTGGAAAATTAAATCAAAACGAATTTGGTCATTTCCAGCACCTGTACTTCCGTGCGCAATTGCACTTGCTCCAACCGATTTAGCGTATTTAATCGCTTCAATCGCTTGAAAAACACGTTCTGCACTTACAGATAGTGGATAGGTATTGTTTTTTAATACATTCCCATAAATCAAATATTTGATGGCTTTGTCGTAGTATTTGTCTAAAATAGTAAGGTTGGCGTGTTTCGCACTTCCTAACTCATAAGCTCTTTCTTCAATAGCGTTTAGTTCTTCGTCATCAAATCCACCAGTATTGATTAATACTGTATGTACTTCAAATCCCTTTTCGTTTTTTAAATATTTAAGGCAATATGAGGTATCAAGACCTCCACTATAAGCTAATACTACTTTTTTCATTTTTTATGACTTTTGGCTCTAGGCATTTGGCTTTGAGCAAAATTAATTATTACGTTTATTTTTTATCTTTATTATCCTTTTTGTCTTTTTTGTTTAAGAACAAAGCCTGTTTAATGGCTTTCAATCGGTCTAAAACTTTCACATTGAAAGGGTGTTTTGGCGGGTCTTTTGGCTTTTCTTTTGGATCGTATAACATTCCAGTACACAAACACATTTTGTTGTCCTTGCTTTTTAGAATTTCATAGTTGGTACAAGTTTGACAGCCTTTCCAAAAACTAGGGTCAGTTGTTAACTCTGAAAACGGAACTGGTTTGTATCCTAAATCGGAATTGATTTTCATCACTGCTAAGCCAGTAGTAATTCCAAATACTTTGGCTTCTGGGTATTTTTTTAGCGAATAATCAAAAACAAACGACTTGATTTTTTTTGCTAATCCAAAATTTCTGTAATCAGGATGAACAATCAGTCCTGAATGTGCCACAAATTTCCCGTGTTGCCAACTTTCGATATAGCAAAAACCAGCAAATTTACCGTCTGCTAATGCAATAACAGCATCTTTGTTTTCCATCTTTTTGATGATGTACTCAGGGGTTCTTTTAGCAATTCCTGTACCTCTCAAAAGGGCAGAAGATTCTATTGTATCGCAAATTTCTTGTGCGTATTTAAAATGCTCTTCCTGAGTGATAACGATATCTATATTCATTTAAGAGTTGATTTATTGGGTTGTGATACTAATTGTAATTGCTTTTTGGCAATAGCCACAGGCAATAAAATAGTTAGCATCCACAAAAATGAATACAAAACTACGTTATAATAATTGTTTTTAGGATTTGTTAATCCAATGCTAGATAACAGTTGCAATTCCAAAGCAAAAAAAATGATAATTGAATAAATATTTATTAAGCCAAACATGATGAATACTAAACTAATAGTATCCGTACCTCGGGTGAGATAACATGTCGGTTCATCCGTGAGATTGAAGTAATATGTACACGTGCTTTATTCATGGGGCAAAAGTACAATTATTTTTGAAAAAGACCAGTACGAATTGACTTTTTCTAACAATTTTTTAACGGGATGTTGTTTCTTATTAATTAAAAGACTATTGATTAAATCTGTTTTGCGTAATTACTGCTTTTAGTTTTGACTTTAAATCTTCACCAGTATCATAAATCATTTGCTGTGTATCAGGAAAAGGAACGATTTTGTTATTGAAATAGTTCATATAGTTATCATCAGCAGCACGACGATCTCCTTTGTACCTAGAGTATATATTTTCAAAAACATACTGACTACTGATAGGGAAACTCTGCAATAAATGCTTGTTTTTGGTGTTGAAAAAATCCACTTTAGCGGTTACTAAACTAGTTTTAAGTTGGCGTATTTCATAGATACGAACCGTAGCTTTGACCATGTTGTCAATGAGTATCTCTTTACCGTTTTTGTCCAAAACTACTTTGCCATTGGCATCTAATTGTGTCTTTTGGCCGTCTTTAATTTCGCGTTCTTTGACAAATTCTCTTTCCTTAATTTGTTCTGGTGAGATTTGAATATCTCTGAAACTCACTAACATTTCATAATCATAATAGATTCCTTTTGTTTTGCTACTATGATAAACTGTCCATTTGTCATTTAACCCATAGGTATTGAAATCCATCAGGTCATTTAATAAACGTGTTGGAATAACCATATTGGTTTCATTCTTGGTAGACACCATCACAAAATCAGTTCCTTTAAATTGCGCCTCGTTCATCAATTTTAAGACGTCTTTGTAGTTAGGATTGATTTGGTTGATATAACTCAAATCGTCAAAGGCTTTTCTGAAGTCCATTTTATTATTAGAAAGGAGTAACTTTTTACTATTCGCATACAAATAATTTGTTAGTCCGTTTTTGCTTTCTACAATCTCATCGTTGTAATTATCAAAAGGGAATTTCGCATTTCGACCTTCTTTTAATAATTTCAGTGGCAAGATAGGAGTAATGTTTTGCTGACGATTGTTGAGCAACAAATAGGTATTGTAGATTTTTTCGAGGTTAGCTGGATTGGCATCTTGCTTTAAAAAATTAATACTGTTTAAATCTCTTTCTTTAGCTTTTGCAAAAGCTTCTTCGAGCATATAAACGTAGTCTTGCTTGCTTTTTTTTTCTTTGTTAGAACGTAAATTAGAGAGAGCCGTATTGATGGCATCATCATAATTTCCAGATGTTAGGTAATTCCGAGTGGTTTTAACCCCACAATTAATCATTAGAACAGCAAGAAAGCTAAGGAGTATAATTTTTTTCATTGTTAATTTTTTCTTTTAAGCAAACAAAAGTAGAATTTAAAATTAGATTTTCAAAAAAGGGATGTCTTTTGAAAATATTCATGAGTTTATTACCCAGAGGTTTTCTAAGTGGAACCAGAGACTAACAATTTTTTTAAACACAAAAGTCACAAATCTTGTAGTAATGTCGGATTTACAAAAGAAAAAACACGCAAAGTATTACTGCGAGCTTGTCATTCTGAAGAAATGATATTCATTATATTTATTAGAGGTCTCTTTCTGGTTTGTAGAAAATCATTGTGGAACAGTTAATACCTGCGCTACCGATTGTCTAAAATATGGGGAATAGGGTTTCTTGTTTTTTTATGTTAAAAAAAAGAGGAGCCAAAGCTCCTCAAGAAAAGATACAGTTAATCTGTTTTTGTTATTTAATGTTTATGATGTTTTGGTTCCCAAATTAACCGTATGAATGAACTTAATCTTTCATTTTCTCTGCTTACAGGAATCCCAGCTACAATACCTATAAGCAGATTTTCAGCAATATCTAAGCGCATTTGAGGTCTGAGAATCATGTCAAAGGCACTATCCTTAATTGTCTTGTTAAACTCTATACCAATGAAGTTTCTTGTTCCAGATATCATATAATGAAAACTGGTGTTGATGTCATAAGTCGTGTGGAGTTTATTGGTAGCAAAACTATGTTCAACTTTAGGACCTGTATAAACTAAGCTATGAAAATTATTTCCCCAGCGTTTCGCTACCACAAAAAATGGGTTATAGACATTTCCTTTAATTAACGGCTTTCCAAAGCTTCTAAAATCAGATAATTCTAGTTCATTGATGTATCCTACTGCCATGGATGTCGCCATAGGAACATTGACAAAAAAAGACCATTGTACCGCCATTTTTATGCTGTTCAGCTGATTAGAAGGAACCGTGAATTTTTCGGTACCGTTTATTGCAGAATAGAAAGTAAAGGGCAATTCGATTTCTAATCCCAATCTGTCTATTGGTGCCCATTCGTATTCTATCAAAGCTTCATAGGAGTCAAATTTGAGGTTGTCAGTTAAACTTAAACCAACATTCCATTCTTTTTCACCTTTTCTTGCTCCTAGGTCTCGAATCAGGTCGATAAATAAGGGCTCAGCATGTAAAACTTTAGCAGTGTGCTTGTGTTTTTCTACTTGCTGAATGTAAATGCTATCTTTTTCGGAATCAGTAATTTGTGCAAAAGAAAGCGCATGACAAACTATTACAGTGACTAAGGTCACTATTTTTTTTGTGTTCATTTGTAGATATTTTTTAAACCATTAAATAGTATACTTACAACCATTTTAGGTTGTAATTGTTTTTATATTAAGCAGTAAAAAGTATCATTAATTTGGTGGAGGTGTGTCGAGCTGGCGAAAACCGTTTGTTATATTTGATTTAAAATGAAGGTTTATTTTTCGCTTTATTTCATAAAGTTGTTGGCACCAAGCAGAATCAAGAAAAGGATACAAGGCTAAATCAATTGTGTGGTTGCTTTTTTTGGTGTGATTTTCGGTATCATTGTCGTCGTGTTCTTCAATGGCATTCTCATAGCCTAACAATTTTTCAACGACAATCTCAATAATACTTTCTTGATCATTGAATGCTAGGTTTTCGGGAATGTTTGGTGGGTATGGATCGGCTGAATCAACACTGAGGTTCAATAATAAAACTCCCATTAGCCCCCATAGCATAGTAATTAATGAGCTGTTTCTAATTTGAGTGATCATTGTGTTAAACGAATCAATTTATATATTTATACCTAATTTTCAAATTAGCAAATTGGATGCAATTTTATATAACTTTTTTGGTTTTACAAAATGTTCATATTGCATTTTTGCTTAATATTATGATATGTGTATAGTTTATAAAAAACAACAATCTAAGATGCTTGTGTAAAGAACCGATAAAATTGGTATTTTTTTGTACTTTTGCCGAAATTTTATAAATAAAGAACATTCATGTTAACAGTTAATAATTTATCGGTTCAGTTTGGAAAACGAATTTTGTTTGATGAAGTAAACACCACTTTTACACACGGTAATATTTATGGAGTGATTGGTGCCAATGGTGCTGGAAAATCTACTTTTTTGAAAATTATTGCAGGGGATATGGATCCTACTTCGGGTCACGTACACTTGGAACCAGGCAAAAGGATGTCAGTTTTAAATCAAAACCACAATATGTTTGACGAACACACAGTATTGGAAACAGTATTGATGGGGAACAAGGTTTTGTATGCTGTTAAGAAAGAAATGGATGAGTTGTACTTGGATTACAACGACAAAAATGCCGATAGAATAGGGGAGCTTCAGGTGCAATTTGAGGAAATGAACGGATGGAATGCCGACTCAGATGCAGCTGCGATGTTGTCTAATCTTGGAATCAATGAAGAGAATCATTATACCATGATGGCTGATTTGGAGGGAAAAATTAAGGTACGTGTGCTTTTGGCGCAGGCTTTGTTTGGAAATCCAGACTTATTAATTATGGATGAGCCTACCAATGACTTGGATTTTGAAACCATTGCTTGGTTAGAGAATTTCTTGGCTAATTATGAAAATACAGTAATTGTAGTATCGCATGACCGTCACTTTTTGGATGCGGTTTGTACCCATATCTCAGATATTGATTTTGGAAAAATCAACCATTATTCAGGAAACTATACGTTTTGGTATGAGTCTAGCCAATTAGCGGCAAAACAACGTGCACAACAAAACAAAAAGGCAGAGGAAAAGAAACAAGAATTGGAAGAGTTTATTCGTCGTTTTAGCGCGAATGTGGCGAAGTCCAAACAAGCGACTTCTCGTAAAAAAATGATTTCGAAATTGAATATTTCTGAAATCAAACCTTCTAGTCGTCGTTACCCAGCGATTATTTTTGACCAAGACCGTGAAGCGGGAGATCAGATTTTGAACGTTCAAGGATTGAAAGCTTCTGTAGATGGTGATTTGCTTTTTGAAGGGGTAGATTTGAATATGGCAAAAGGCGATAAAATTGTATTGTTTTCGAAAGACTCGAGAGCAACAACTGCTTTTTATCAAATTCTTAATAACAATATGAAGGCTGATGCTGGAACATTTGATTGGGGTGTAACCACAAATCAAGCCTATTTACCAGTTGAAAATCACGATTTTTTTGAAAATGATTTGACTTTAGTAGATTGGTTGCGTCAGTGGGCAAAAACGGAGGAAGAACGTGATGAAGTTTTTATTAGAGGTTTCTTAGGGAAAATGATTTTCTCTGGAGAAGAAGCTTTAAAAACCAGTCGTGTATTATCAGGAGGAGAAAAAGTACGTTGTATGTTGTCAAGAATGATGATGGAACGTGCTAACATCTTGATGCTGGACGAACCTACCAATCACTTAGACTTGGAATCGATTACAGCTTTCAACAATTCTTTGAAGAATTTCAAAGGGTCGGTTATTTTTACTACGCATGACCACGAGTTTGCGCAAACTGTAGGTAACAGAATCGTAGAATTAACTCCTAAAGGGGTTATTGATCGTTACATGACTTTTGATGAGTATTTGGATGACGAAAAAATACAAGAATTAAGAGTGAAAATGTATTCTTAATTTTTAATAAAAATAAAATTTTAAAGACTCCTGAGTGTATTCAGGAGTTTTTTTATGTTTTGATTGACCACTATTTTCTTCCCATGATTTTGGTGATTAGATATGTTCCAAATACTATAATTGCCACAACAATAAAGATTCCAAAACCCATTCCTGCTTTGAAAATTCCGCCTACTAGTTCACAACTAGTAAAAAGAGAAATAATTATAAAAAGAGAGGCTATTTTGACAGTTAAATTCTTCATAATTAATTGTTTTTTTAGAGTTTCAATTTTTGATAAAATTAGGTAATGAAAAATTTACTATTGTTACAGAATTAATATCAAAAGTTATGACATTAACAGATTTCAAATGTTAATGATTATTTCTGTGAAAGAATTATAAATGGAAGAATAGTTTAATCTTTAATTCCTAAACCATAATTTGTATATTTGCTGTACAAACACTACAATTACTATGACTCAAAAAGTATTGCTCACTTCTAAGGAAGTCAATATCATTCTGCATCGTTTGGCTTGTCAACTCATTGAGAATCATTTGGATTTTTCGAATACTATATTAGTCGGAATTCAGCCTAGAGGAACTTATCTAGCAGAGCGCTTAAAAGCTTTACTAGAAAAAGAATATCAAACGCCTGAGATTAAGTTGGGATATCTGGATATTACCTTCTTTAGAGATGATTTTCGTAGAACTGAAAAACCATTGGAAGCTAATAAAACCAACATCAATTTTATTGTCGAAAACAAGAAAGTCATTTTTATTGATGATGTTTTGTTTTCAGGTCGTAGTATTCGTGCCGCTTTGACGGCAATTCAGTCTTTTGGTCGTCCATCGGAAATTGAATTATTGGTATTGATAGACAGACGTTTTAGTCGTCATTTGCCTATTCAGCCTGATTATAGAGGGCGTCAAGTAGATGCGATTAATGATGAGAGAGTAAAAGTAAACTGGGAAGAGAATGAAGGTGAGGATTCTGTCTGTTTAATTACAAATTAACAATTGGTACATTCCATAAAAAGCTCATAATTTAAGAATATAAAAATGAAAGAATTAAGCGTAAATCATTTATTAGGTATCAAATACATCAATAAGAATGATATTGATCTAATTTTTGAAACAGCGGATCATTTTAAAGAAGTTATCAATCGTCCTATTAAGAAGGTACCTTCCTTGCGTGATATTACGATTGCCAATATATTTTTTGAAAACAGTACCAGAACAAAACTTTCTTTTGAACTGGCACAAAAACGTTTGTCTGCCGATGTAATTAGTTTTTCGGCGGCACAATCTTCGGTTAAAAAGGGAGAAACTTTGATTGATACGGTGAACAATATACTTTCGATGAAAGTGGATATGGTGGTGATGCGCCACGCTAATCCTGGAGCAGCTTACTTTTTATCCAAAAATGTCAAAGCGAGTATTGTCAATGCAGGTGATGGAGCTCATGAACATCCTACGCAAGCTTTGCTAGACAGTTATTCGATAAGAGAAAAACTGGGAGATGTAGCGGGTAAAAAAGTGGTAATCGTTGGTGATATTTTGCATTCTAGAGTAGCCTTATCTAATATCTATGCCTTGCAGATGCAGGGAGCAGAGGTAAAGGTTTGTGGACCAAAAACGTTGATTCCAAAGCACATTGAATCACTAGGAGTGAAGGTAGAACCTAATTTGCGTAAAGCCCTAGAATGGTGTGATGTGGCCAATATGTTGCGCGTTCAAAACGAAAGAATGGATGTGAATTTCTTTCCTTCTACAAGAGAATATGCTCAGCAATACGGAGTAGATAAAGCCTTGCTTGATTCCTTAGATAAGGAAATTGTCATTATGCATCCTGGACCAATTAACAGGGGAGTGGAGATTACATCGGATGTGGCAGATTCACAACAATCAGTTATTTTAAATCAGGTGGAAAATGGTGTAGCTATCAGAATGGCAGTTATTTACCTTTTAGCATCGAAAATTAAATAATCCTTAGTAAATTAGCAACACTTAATTTTTAAAAAAAGAATTGATGAAAGTAGATGAAAAAGGAAATGTCATGACTTTAAAAGATACGCAGGGTGATTTAACTGCATTTTTGATGAAAGTTACTCATCAATATAAAACCTATGAAAATCACAACATCATTATCGATCTTTTAGCTTATAAAAACATCAGTATTGATGATGTTAAATCATTTTTACCGTTATCTGAACAACATAAAAAAGCTAAAAAATCTTTTGTCATTGTGGTTGGTGATTTTGATTACAATGCAATTCCAACAAAATTGACTGTAGTACCTACTTTATTAGAAGCTAATGACATTATTGATATGGAAGAAATTGAAAGAGATTTAGGGTTTTAAATCGTTTAATGTTAATTCATTTAAAAGTTTAATCGCTCGATTTTCTCAAATAACCAGTTATATCAATACACTTTGAAATTAAGTATTTTAGGTTGTTACGCAGCCACACCTCGCACTATTACCAATCCTACTGCACAGGTTTTGGAAATTAAAAACCGACTTTTTTTAATTGATTGTGGAGAAGGGACACAGGTACAATTGCGTAAAAATAAAATCAAATTTTCAAAAATTAATCATGTCTTTATTTCTCATTTGCATGGCGATCATTTTTTTGGACTGATAGGTTTAATTTCTACTTTTGGCTTGCTCGGACGTACTACAGATTTACATATTTATGGTCCAAAAGGGATTAAAGAAATTTCACTTTTACAATTAAAATTATCAAATTCTTGGACGAATTACAATTTGTTATTTCATGAATTAAATTCTAAAAAATCAGAAGTTGTTTTTGAAGATGATAAAGTAGTTGTGCAAACAATTCCGCTTAAACATCGTGTGTATACCAATGGTTTTTTGTTCCAAGAAAAATTAGAAAAACGAAAATTAAATATTCAAGCAGTAGAGAAATATCAAATCGAGACTTGTTTTTATCAAAATATAAAAAACGGAAAAGATATTCAGTTGGATAACGGTCAGTGGATTGAAAACGCCGAATTAACTTTTGATCCAGATCCGCCCATGAGCTATGCTTTTTGTTCGGATACTGTTTATAATGAAGCTGTTATACCTGTGATTAAAGGTGTGGATGTTTTGTATCATGAATCCACTTTTTTAGAGTCCGAAAAAGAATTGGCCAATAAAACGATGCATTCTACAGCGATTGAAGCGGCAACAATAGCTTTGAAAGCTAACGCAAAAAAACTAATTTTAGGTCATTATTCTACTCGATACGAAAGTATTGAATTATTTCGAACAGAAGCCCAAACTATTTTTGAAAATGTCTTACTGGCGGATGATGGGAAAAGTTTTGAATTTTGATAGGATGAATCAAATGCTACAATATAAATTACCAATACAATGAGTGACTTAAGTAATTATAGAAAATCTTACGAAAAAAGTGCCCTTCTAGAATCGACTATTCCAGAGGATCCAATCAATCTTTTTAAGAGATGGTTTCATGAAGTCGAAGATTTTGGAGGTACCGATGGTTCAGGAGCGGAAGTTAATGCTATGACAGTATCTACCTTTGGTTTGGACGGGTTTCCAAAAGCAAGAGTGGTTTTGTTGAAGAAATTTTCAGAAGAAGGATTTGTTTTTTACACCAATTACAATTCCGAAAAAGGAAAAGCAATTCTGGAAAACCCAAAAGTATGTTTATCTTTTTTTTGGCATTCCATGGAGCGACAAGTTATCATAAAAGGAATTGCAACTAAAGTTCCTGAAAATATCTCAGACAATTATTTTGATTCCAGACCTGACGGAAGTAAGTTAGGTGCAGTAGTTTCTAATCAAAGCGAAGTGATTCCTAATAGAGATTATTTGGAAAAAGCTTTGAAAAAATTAGAATTACAATATGAAAATGCAAGTATTCCACGTCCAAAACACTGGGGAGGTTTCCTCGTGAATCCTATTGAAGTGGAATTTTGGCAAGGACGCGCCAATCGTTTGCATGATAGAATTCGATATCACATACAGGACGATTATTCTTGGAAAATAGATCGTCTAGCGCCCTAAAATCAAAAAAGTTATTGTTTCAAAACAAGGAAAGCCAATTTTCAATTCGAAAATTGGCTTTCCTTGTTATATTTTATATTAGAAGTATGGTTTTATATAAAATTAAGATAGATGGATTTGTGTATTTTGTAAGAATTAAGTATTGTTTTGATATATTTTATGTATTTCGTCGATTTTTTTGTGTTTTTTATCGATGTTTTGTGTACTTTCGAATTAAGAAAATAAACAAAAGATTATTATAAACATATTAAAGTTTTTTGCCCCACAATCTACTTTAAACTTAAACTACTACATTATGAAAGCAAATTTACTTCGTCTAGTATTACTTACAACAGTTATCTTCACAATGAATTCTTGCTCTTCTGACGCTTCTGAAGCAACTGCTGAAAATTCGGCTAACTATACTGCAAAAGTTGTGGATTACAATTACAATGAATTGGAACTAGTTACAATGAATTTAATCAATGAGTATAGAGTTAGTGTAGGGTTAAATCCTTTAGAAAAAATCAATCATATTTCATTTAAGTCAGAAGAACATGATGATTATATGATAACTAATAAAGTAGTTAATCATAATAATTTTGTAGCACGTTCAGAAAATATCATTGCAGTATTGGGTGCTAAAAAAGTAGGTGAGAATGTAGCATACAATTTTAAAACTGCTGAATCTGTAGTTGCGGCTTGGTTAAATAGTCCAGCTCACAAAGAAAATATTGTTGGAAATTATACTCATTTTGGAATAGCGATAAAAACAGATCCAGAAACTGGAAAAAAATATTATACTAATATATTTGCAAAAATATAATTTAATCTATACGGTGTTAAATCTGATGGTTCATCTATAGAAATTGATTTTTGTAACTATAATAAAATAAGTTAAGTACTTACTTTCTTAACACCAGTCCCATTTTCGAATCATTAAAACCGTTGTTCTTTTTAAAAATACATTATTATCCAAAAGCTGTCAACTTAAAAAGATATCAATAAGAATGTTATTTTGTAATTGGTATATCAGTTGACAAATAACAATGCTTTTTTTAGTTAATCATTGTTTTTGTAGGGTTCTAATGTTGTTACTGTATTTGCAAGCCAAATTCTTTTTAATATAGCTTCAAAATCTTATTAGAGATTCAAAAATCTACAAATCAAAATTACCTCTTTGTTTTGAAGTAGTTGTGTAAATTAGAAACATCTCGTTTGATTTGAGTCGTTTACATAAATAATTGACTTACTGAAGTAGGCTTGGAAATGTATAAAATTCTTGAACTCAGTATATCTTTTAGAGTGAAGGTTTTATTTTTTATACTCGATAATTACCTTGAGTATAAACATATCCGCTTTATATCCTTACTTTATTGTTGTTTTAAATACATTTTGCTTAACTTTTTTGTTGAGATAAACGATTGATTTATGATTAGAACCATAATCCGAAATAAGATTTTTCCCAAAATCAATGACAGTTAATAAGTATCTGGATTTTGCTTTTATTTATTAATTTTATGAAAAAAAATCATGCGCAGCGTTTTATTTTACTTGGCATTCATTTTTGTATCTATACTGATGGTCTCTTGTCATTCCAGCTTGTCTATTAGTGTCAAAAGTTTGAATCCTTTGCCACAAGAAAACGACACTACCTTTGTGAATCTGAAAGACTATAGTGCTGATTTTGTTTATAATATGAAATATGCGTCAGAGGATAATTTCTTGAAAGCTAAAGTGTATGATTGTGCCGAATGTTATTTGCGATTAAAAACCGTAAAAGCCTTGGTGTTAGTCAATAAAGAATTCATGAAACAAGGTTATCGCATTCAGTTATTTGATTGCTATCGTCCCTTGGACATTCAAAAGAAAATGTGGGCTATTGTTCCCAATCCAGAATATGTGGCTAATCCTGCCAAAGGCTCGATACATAATAGAGGAGGAGCGGTAGATATTACTCTAGTTGATAAAAACGGAAAAGAACTGGATATGGGAACTCCATTTGATTTTTTTGGAGTAGAAGCAAGCCATAATTATCAAAAGGTTTCTGATGAAGTAAAGAAAAATAGATTATTATTAAAAACGATTATGACTGCAAAGTACTTCAATTCCTTTGATTCAGAATGGTGGCATTACAATCTAAAGTTGGCATTGACGGATAAGGTATCTAATGAAAAATGGGATTGTGAAGTAGATTAGTATTTTTTTAAGCAAATGAATTGAATAAAGATTATTAGGGCGTGCCCCGCTGAAAAACGCGGGTCAGGCTATTCGTTACAATCTTTTTTGGGGCAGAAAAAGCCCCAAAAAAGGATTTTCACTACTATCCTTCACGCAAACAGCACTCTAAATTAGCGAAAAATAATCAATTCATCTCCATCTCCGCCCAAATCGGAATATGATCCGAAATAGAACGAGCATCCTGCAAAGAATTGAATTTTTTGTAAAATAACAAGACCCCCGAGTTTTTTACCACCACCTTATTCGAATTGTAAAAAAGGTTATCATACTCAGACGCTAAACAATCTTCCAATTGGCACTCTCGTTTCAAAGACGTTTTTTGGTTAGATAGAACAGGAGTGTACCCCATTTTTCGCAACGGATTGAAAACGGTATGTGACTGCGGACAATTCCAATCTCCTGTAAAAATCAAGTTAAGAGTAGGGTATTCATCAGGTAAAAATTTAAAGTATTTTATTTCAGTTTCCGGTTGTTTACTTTTGGTAACAGCATGAAAATTTACCACTGTAAATTGCTTATTATTATATTCAAAAGTGCAAAAGTACGGTTCACGGTCAATCTCTAAATGGTATTTTTTTTCGAGCCATGCCTTTCCTATTTTCTTTATTTTATGTGTTTTCCACAAAAAAGCATAACGTTCCGTTTTATAAGCGCTACTACTTGTAGGTTCGCTAATAATATAGTCCCATTTGGCACCTTTCCGATTTAATTCGTTAGCAAGTTTTGCCACTGCTTGTGCACCGCCATATCCCGCTACAACCTCTTGAATAGCTATAATATCAAAATCTTTTACAGTATATGCTATAAAGGCAATTTCATTTTCCGATTTAGATTTCCCAAGGTTTTCAATGTTCCAAGAAAGGAGTTTGGTTTGGGCGGAAAAGGTTAAGGTGAATAAAAAAAGGACAAGGACTTTTGTGAATGAATTAAATTGCAATAGATTAGAATTTATGTTAGAAGTTAAGTTTTACTAGAAAGTGAAATTTTTAAAGATAAAACAAAAAACTTCGTATAGATATAATAACGATACGAAGTTTTTAGATTATTCTGTAAACTCAACTATATTTGCTGGTGCAGTTAATGGACTTTTGAAAAAAAGGAATAAATCCATTGAAATGTTTATCAAAAGTTATGTTTGCAATAATTTTTGAACCACTTAAATTTTCGTTTTTCTTCATTTCGTTTTTTGCTTTTTGTACTAATGCACGATTTGAAAATCTACCCTTACCTCATTAAAAAATATCTCCTTACGGGAAACCGTAAAAAAAAGATTGGATAATTAATTTAGGGGAGGTGGAGGAGCTATCGAACTCCCTTCAGCTTTGGCAGAGTTGATTTTACCTTTTCGATCATTTTCTTGAAGCAAAATGATAGTTAGCGTGCATAATATTAGTGCGATTAGAGTTATAAATTTCTTCATGATACCTTTTTTATATTTTTTTTTGTTTTACTAACGACTGCTGATTTTTCCATGTTATATGGAGTGTTTCATTCGTTTTTGCAAAATTACTTTCATAAAAAAGGATATCCTTACGGTAAACCGTAGCCAACTATATCAATTAATTATTTAAACAAATAAAGCTTCCGAATAGAAGCTTATAGATGTTATGAAAA
Organism: Flavobacterium faecale; assembly: GCF_048320115.1. Taxonomy (GTDB): domain Bacteria; phylum Bacteroidota; class Bacteroidia; order Flavobacteriales; family Flavobacteriaceae; genus Flavobacterium; species Flavobacterium faecale_A. The sequence goes on along the minus strand of NZ_CP182943.1, from coordinate 3,318,820 downwards.
AAATGAATAATTGTTAAATGATCCCTAAATCTTTGGCAATGGCGACAAGGTGTGTCGTATTGTTGGCTTTGAAATAGATTTTTAGTTTGTTGATGTGTTTTTCAATCGAACTTTTACTATTAGGAGTGATTCCTTCTTGTTTAAAGATGGTTTCCATACTATCTTGACTGATACCAACAGACAGTTTTTGAATTAACAGAATATCATATTGATTGATTTCACTTGTTGTTTTATCTTGCATGAGGTAAAACAGTTCTGGTGAAATGTTGTCTGATTCATTTTGATAGGCTTTTTGGATCGCTATTTTTAAATCATAAATAGTATTGCGTCCCTTTAGAACATAACCGTCTATATCTAGATCCTCAAAAAGAGACTTAATTTTGTGTGGTCGATCTTCAATTGAAAATGCAATGATTTTAATATCAGGATATAGCTCTTTGACAGCTTTAATCAATTCTTGACCCGAGTTTATTTTGTTGATTTGATGGTCAGCTTTAAATGATAAATCGGAGATGAGTAACTGAAACGGATTGTTGTCTTGGGATGCTCTTTTTATTTTGAGTAAAGCTTCATCACAATATTTGGCATATTGTACGTCAGCTACTGCAAGTTCCTTTAAGATTTGTGCAGCTCCAACGTCATTAAAATCAATGTCATCTGCAATTAATACTTTTGTAAACATAAAAAACACTATTTATTTAGGAATGGTAATCTTTGCTTTAAAGCCTTTTTGGGTTTGTGTGTCAAAAGTAAGAAGTCCGTTGATTGTATGAATACGGTTTTCCGCATTTCGTAAACCATTTTTCAAAATTAATTGTTGTGAACACCCAATTCCGTTGTCTGAATAATCGATGATTACTTTGTTTTCTACCGTGTCAAAGCCAATGATAACAAAATTTGCTTGACTGTATTTTTTCATATTGACCATTAGTTCTTGCAACACACGTTGAATTGCAATTTTTTTATCGGCTGTAATTTTGGACCAATCAATAGGATTTTGATTTTTTATAATAACGGCTATTTCAGTCGATTTATAGCTGGTTAGCATTTGTTTCAAATTAGCTTCGAAACTTTCTCCAGTGTCAATCGTATTGTTTTCTTTACTGATATTTCGTGTTCGTTTGTATATTTTATCCAAATTATCGAGCAGCATTTCTTTTTTTGTTGGATTGAGCAAATCCTGAGTTTCTGCAAATGTCATAGCAAAAAACACATCATTAGCCAGTTCGTCGTGCAGTTGTTTGGCTATACGTGTTTCTGTTAAATAACTAGCCTGTAAACGTGCTTGATTGTTTTTGTTTTTAAAATAATGAACCAAAAAAGCGATTGTCAAAAGCAATAGAATTACTCCAAAAGTAAAAATATAATTTTGGTTTTTCTTGGTTTGGAGCTCTAGAGCTATTCCAGCCCTTTCTTCTTTATATTTGATGTTTTCTAATGTGGCTTTGGTAGCGTCGTATTTGATTTTAGCAAATTGATTTTTGGCGTTGTTTCTAACCTTTAAGATGCTATCATTTAATTTTAGAAAAGATTGTAAATAGGAATTATTCCTTCTTTCAAAAGTGTTGAGCATCAAGTATGAAAGTGCTTGTAATTGTTCGTCAACACTATTGGTGATTGAAGCTTTTTGGTAAGCTAATTTAGCATGATTTCTTGATTTTTGAGCATCACTATTTTGGTAATAATTAGCAAGATGTAGGTGACTTGCAATTGCACCATAGTTGTCATTGGACCTAATTCTTAAAGTTAAAGCATCAATCATTAATGCGAGTCCTTTTTTCTGCATTCCGTTTTTTGTATAAGCAAACCCAAGATTATCCATGAGAATCGCTTTTTTGTTTGGGAGACTATCGAGAAGATTTGATTGTACTATAGGATCTAATAAAGCTATGGCTTCAGGATATTTCTTTTGATCGATATAAACTTTTGCCATATTATTTAGAGGTGTAACTCTTAAAATAGGTTTTTTGACTGTTTTTAAAATATAATTGTAATTAACAATTGCATCGTCATAGTTTTCTAATTCCTTGGCTGCAATTCCCAGTAAATTATGAATGGCATAACGGTAATCTGTATTTTTTTTGGTGAATTCTAAAGCTTCTGTTAATGTTTCCTCGCTGTTGATGTAATCGCCGTAAGTTTGTTGGATTCTTGCCAGTCTGATTAGGGTGTAGGCTATAAAAGCACTGTCTTTTTCTTTTTCAAACAGCTCTTTGGATTTGTCGTAGTTGAAAAAGGCACTATCAAATTTATTTTTAACGTAGTAAGAATCCGCTTTTACTGATAATTGGGTTGCAAGACGGTGGTTTAGATTTTTTGATTGTGTAACTGTATTGTCTTCGGACCGCTTTTGACAGCAGACCAATGAAATGAATAGTAGTAAAATGAAAATCGGGGAATGCTGCATGAATTGTAACTTTCCCCGAAAGTAATAATTATTTTAGAGTAAGAAAACTAGGGTTGTCTTTTTTTTGGTGGTGTAATTATAATTTCGTCATCTCCTGGATCATTATTTTGTAATGTCAGGTTGCTTATTTTTTGATCTTCTATCACATATTTGTCTACGTCTTTAGGAGTAGGCAAAAGTTGTAAAGTTTTCTTGTTTTCAGTAATAGATGATGCACTTACTAAGGCAGTCATTGCAAATGCAGTAACGAAAAAGATTTTTTTCATGATTTTTAATTTTTAATTTTGGACATAGGTTTGGCTGTTCGATATTGAAGTTCGAATGTGTTTTTGTTACCAAACCATTTTGGATACTCGTTTTGTCGGGAAGTGAAGTGAGTTAATGCAGGACGATTTACAATACTTCCCGAATTGTATTTCAGTTCTGCTTAGCCACACTTTTTATGATGTAGTTTTTTATATTTGTTCTTGTCGTGAAATAGAACAACTACTAATTCTGAGGCAAAGGAAAGTTAGTTTTGAAGTAATAATCCTCAGGAATTCCTGAGATTCCTATAAATCCTGAAAATTCCGTTTAGATTATGAAAAGCAATGCTTTAGAAGAATATAAAATTGCTATTAAAGCAAAATATGAAGTTGAAAAACTTGGAAAGTATTCGAGTTTTTTATTAAACCCATCACGTGCCAAATTGAGAAATTTGTGTTTTGAAGTGCTCAAGAATGATTCGAATAAAGATGATTTGATGAGTTTTGCTTCTTTTTGTGGTTTTGAATTCACTCCTGTATCTTCAAATAAACTTAAGGGGATTACGGATAAATTTAGACCTATAGAAACTTTTTTTAAAGGAGAGACTGATTTGGCTGATTTGGAAGCAGTGAATATTGCAGCAATTTTGGTAGATTATAAATGGAGGCCTTTTTTAAAATATTCAAAGGCAAATAATGTATTAAACGAGATTTCAAATGGGATTGAATCTACAAAAGAGGAAGGTAATGATGTTGGAAGTACTATTTTAGTTCAATCAAATCAGGGAATTGGGATTAAACAACCGAAAGGAAAACGAATATTTTATAAACAAATAACTTTTGCCGTATTGGTAACTTCTGTGTTTTGTGGAGTTGGACTTTTTCTTTTACCCAAAAAAGAATGCATGCAGTGGCAGATGGATCATTATGAAGTAGTAGATTGTCAAGAAAATACGAGTCTTGGAATCCTGAATAGGGTATCAAAAGTTCCTTTAAACAACGAGTTATTATTTTTAAGAAAAATAGAAGTTTGCGATACGACCACTTTTTTTAAGGATCATAGAGCAATGGTTTGGTATTGTAAAAATGGTAAAGATTTAGAGTTTTTTAATAATTCAGGTTTTCATCCTGAGAATGATAAACCATTAAAACCTATTACAGTTTATATGATAAACAAATATGTAAAGGCAAAAAAATACTCAAAAACAAGATTGTAAAGTAAAACCCAGATATGCCACTATTTTCTATGCTGTATCTGGGTTACAATCTATTGAGGTTATATAGTTTTGGGTATACTATTCAATACATTTTAAATAATTGATAAAGTAGTTTTCAGGGTAATATATTTTTTGATTCATTTCTGAGGTGATTTCTTTTTTTACAATATAATCATCTGTACCAGTTAAGAATTTTATACGCATTAAGTTTACGGGAGAACTCTTTAGGTCTTCGAATGTTCCTTTGAGGAACATGAAAGTTCCCGTACTGACTCTGTTGTCATAGCCTTGGTCATTTCTAATTAATGAACCACAACTTTCTTTATCAAGATGTAAAAGGGTAACAATTTTACCGTTTTGTAGTTGTAAGTACAATTTCGAATTTTTGTCAAAACATTTGGCAGATAAAAATTCTTTACTTTTTTGGATCAATTGCACATTCAAAGCAGGGAAACCGTTATTGGTTATCAAAGAGCAAAAGATATATTCAGACTTTCCAGCAAAGTTTTTTTCCGAAATTAAATATTCGGTTGTCATTTTGTAAACACCTAGAGAGTCCGTGACATTTGCGCTGTATTCACAGTCTTTTTGAGCAAAAACAGATGAGCTTAAAGTGAATAAGAATAGTGTAAATATGTTTTTCATGGTCAGTTTTATAGTGTTTTGGTGCAAATTAAAACTATTTTATGGTTATTTTCAACGGTTGTAAAAAAACAATAGGTATTTCCTCCGTCTTTTATTTTCCATTTTTTTCGAATATTTTCTACTGTTTCAGGGAAATTTCGAGTGGTAATATTGGCTTTGGTGTTTTGTAAATTGCTTTTGAGTTCTGCTTTAGCATGAGGTATTATTTGATTGACTTGAAAGCTGCGTCCCGGAAAATCGATTAATTCTTCTGAAGTATATAAATGAGAATGTTTGTGGAGTTTTTGGAGTTTAAATTGTAAAGCCACTTCATCAAATCCACCCGATTTCATAATAGCACTGTTTGGCTCATAAATATATTTTTTAGGAAATCCATAATCTGGCAAGTTGGTATTCTCACCCAAAATAAAATCAAACTTTTCTACTTTGTCTTTGGTTATATTGGCTGTTTTAATAGTAATAGAACCCGTATAATCTTTGTGAATTTCCCATAATAATTCTTTTACATCATTTTCAAGTGCAATGATATGAATGTTTTTTACATTTTTTAATTCAGACAAACCTGAACTAAGATCCAACAAAGGGGCAGTCTTAATCAGAATTCGATTAGAATAAGTAAAGTATAGCTCTAAATTTTCAGGCACATTAGGTAAGCAATCTTCGAGCATGAAAACCTTGCCTTTAGCATCATTTCTCCTAGAAGGGTCAATGTAAATCCAATCCCATTGTTGATTTAAAGTGCTCAATATGTTTGTACTGTCACCATTATAACAGTTAATGTTGGTTACTTCTAATTGTGTCAGATTGTGTTTGACAATCGTAGAAAGTTCATCATTGATTTCGCAATGCGCAAGATGTTTTGTTTTTTTAGCAAAATAATAATCATCTACACCAAAGCCCCCAGTCAAATCGATTAGACTTTCTCCAGAAACTAGTGTCGACTTGTAGAGCGCTGTTTTTTCAGAAGAGGTTTGTTCAACAGAAATTTTAGAAGGATAATAAATGCTTTTTGTTTGAAACCAAGTAGGCAATTTGTCTTTTGCTTTGGTTTTTGCTTCAATTTGTTTTAAAATTTCAATCCATTCTACTTCAGGAAATGGGTTCTTTTGCAAAGCTAATTTTGACAAAGAAACACCAATGTTCTGGTTGATCAATTCCTGGATTTTAGGTGCTAAAATAGAGAGGTTCAAATCTAAATATTTTCGGTTAAAACGGAAACGATTTTATTGTTTGGAAAAAACTCCTTGGCAACCACTTTAAGAATAGTATAAATTGGAATCGCAATTACCATCCCAAAAACACCAAATGTAATTCCGCTAATCAATATGACCAAGAATATTTCAAGAGGATGAGATTTCACACTTTTTGAAAATATGATGGGTTGGTTAACATTGTTGTCTATAATTTGAACAATTAAAAAGCCAATAACCACATAAATGGTGGTAGGAAGCATTTCAGTTCTAAAATCAGTTCCAATACCTCCTATTAAAGTGAGTACTGCTGCTAATGCTGTTCCAATTATTGGACCTAAATAAGGAATAATGTTTAGTAGCGCGCATAAAAATGCAATGATAAATGCATTTTTTGAGTTAAAGAGTAATAATACAATCAGGTACAATACAAATACAACCGTCAGCTGAATCAACAGACCGATAAAATAACGTGTTAACAATTGGTTTGTTTTAGCAATTGAGTTTAGGATTTTGTCTTCATTCTCATCAGGAAGAATCATTTTTGCTTTTTCTTTAAAAAGCAATTGGTCTTTTAGAAAGAAGAAAGTAATAAAAAAAACGGAGGCTAAACCCATACCAAATCCCGCTAGAATATTAAGAATCGAATTGATGAAATCAGTAAAATAATTGTAATTGATTTTAGAGGATAAATTAGTTTCACTTATTAATTGTTGCAAATCAATATGATTAATATTAAAATAATTCTCTATGTTTCTTTCTATGGTTAGGAATTGACTTTGAAGTAAATCAGTATCTAAAAGTGACAGATTTTCAGCTTGTGCAATAATTAAAGGGACAAATAACAGAATGAATCCCGTGAGAGAGGCGATGAAAAACAGCAGGGTGATTACCGTAGCCATAGTTTTGCTTAACCTTAACTTAGTATTCATAAATCGAACAAAAGGATTGGCTATCAAACAAAGAATTAATGAAATCACGAGGTACAAAATTACAGTTTGAATTTGGTATAAAAAATATACTCCCAGACTGGTAATCAGTATGAACCCTAGGGCTCTTAAGATTCCGCTTGCAATAATTTTAGAAGTAATCATAATGTCAGGTTTGTGAATTCAAATATAGTTTAAAAAGAAAACAATCAGATTAGTTGTTAAAGATATAATGAATGATGTTGGCGCCCATTTTTAAAGCTTTTTCTCTTACAATCAAAGGGTCGTTATTTACTTCGCTATTTTCCCAACCGTCTCCTAAATCGCATTCGTATGTGTAAAGTAATACCAATCTGTTTTTTACGAATATCCCAAAAGCCTGCGGTCGTTTGCCATCATGTTCATGAATCTTGGGAAGTCCGTTTGGAAAGGAATACGGTTTTTGAAATAAGGGATGATTGGATGGAATTTCTACTAAATCATTATTAGGAAATATTTTTTTTATTTCTTTTCGAATGTATTGGTCTAATCCATAGTTGTCATCAACATGCAAAAAGCCACCAGAGTTCAGGTAATTTTGAAGATTTTTAACTTCGGTATCGTTAAAAACGACATTTCCGTGACCTGTTAGATGTACAAATGGATAGGTGAAAAGGCTTGAGCTTCCTGGTTCAACAGTAGCAGGTTTGCTTTTTAATTTGGTATTAATGTTGGTGTTGCAAAACTGAATTAAATTAGGAAGTGAAGTAGGGTTAGCATACCAATCACCACCACCATTGTATTTCAATAGTGCAATTTCTTGAGCAAAACTACTGATAGATACTAATAAAAAAAAAGCTGTAATTTCTTCATAAGGATTAGTTTTCATTAAAAAACACCACACTATGACAAGCTACTACTGCTGCAGTTTCGGTTCTTAATCGAGTATTGCCTAAAGATACCGCTTGATAATTATTCTCTAATGCAAATTGGATTTCTTTTTCGGAAAAATCTCCTTCTGGACCTATAAGCATGGTGACATTTATATTGGGTTTTAAAACAGATTTAAGTGTTTTTTTGTCTGTTTCTTCACAATGGGCTATTAATTGCAGTCCTTTTTTTTCGCTTTTAATAATGAAATCTTTAAGTGAAATAGCAGGGTTTAACTTTGGCAAATACAGTTCGTTAGATTGTTTTAAAGCTGATAATATAATTTTCTCAAAACGCTCTTGGTTGATTATTTTTCTTTCGGAACGATCACAAATAATAGGTGTGATTTCTTGGATGCCAATTTCTGTTGCTTTTTCTAAAAACCATTCAAAACGATCGTTCATTTTAGTAGGAGCAACAACCAAGTGTAAATGAAACTTGGAAGGTTCTTTTTTTGTGTACGATATAATATCAACAGTACATTTGTTATCTGAAGCTAAAACAATTTTAGTTTCGAATAATAATCCTAATCCGTTAGTAACATGTAAGATATCGCCATCTCTCTTGCGTAAAACTTTAACTATATGTTTGCTTTCTTCTTTGTCGAAAGTAAAAGTAAAAGTGGATTCGTTTAGAGTGGGATTGTAAAATAATTGCATAGTTTAGAATTGAATTCGTGCCTTTGAAACTACAGTGGCAGTTTCAAATTTTTGAGTTAAATATTTTTGATACCCTACAATTCCTATCATTGCGGCATTATCAGTAGTATATTCAAATTTAGGGATAAAGGTTTTCCAGCCGTATTTTTGTTCGGCTTCTTTTAGTGTTTTGCGAATTCCAGAATTAGCTGAAACTCCGCCACCAATGGCAATTTGGATAATTCCTGTTTCTTTAACTGCCAATTTTAATTTGTCCATCAAAATTTCGATAATCGTATGTTGAATAGAGGCGCAAATGTCATTAAGATTCTCTTCAATGAAATTTTCGTTTTCCTGTTTTTTCTTTTGAATGAAATATAAAATGGCAGTTTTAAGTCCTGAGAAACTGAAATCCAGACCTGGAACTTTAGGTTTGGTAAACGAAAAAGCTTTTGGGTTACCAGATTGGGCGTTTTTATCTACAAGTGGACCGCCAGGATAAGGTAGGCCTAATATTTTAGCAGATTTATCAAATGCTTCACCAACGGCATCATCAGTAGTTTCGCCAATGATGGTCATGTCAAAAAAGCCGTCGACTCTAACAATTTGTGTATGACCGCCGCTAATGGTTAAAGCTAAAAATGGAAATTCTGGTTTGTTATAACCTTCTTCGTCAATAAAATGCGCTAAAATATGAGCATGCATATGGTTGACAGCTATCAATGGAATGTTTAAAGCAATGGCCATGGATTTGGCAAAAGAGCTACCTACTAACAAAGACCCCATTAATCCGGGACCTTGAGTGAAGGCAATAGCGCTCAGTTGTTCTTTTTGTATGTTGGCTTTTTTTAATGCCGTATCAATAACGGGAACTATGTTTTGTTGGTGTGCTCTGGAAGCTAATTCTGGGACTACGCCACCATATTGTGTGTGAATGAGCTGATTGGCAACAACATTTGACAATACTTTGTCGTTATGTAAAACAGCAGCAGCAGTATCGTCACAGGAACTTTCGATGGCAAGAATGAAAACCTCGGAATTTTGCATAAAAAGGGACAAATTTTGAATTATATTTGGCAAACCGAATTTTAAATTCTTTAATTTTACGGCGCAGCCAAAATTAAAGAATTTTTGTGAAAGGACAGACTCTTTCCTTCTGCATTATCCTGTTTTTATAAAAAATTAAAAATCAAGAAGATTAAAAAGTATATTAAAATATTTTTAAGTGTAATTATTGGGTTCATTCTCCTAATACTATTGCTAGGAATTGCTCTTTCTACTTCATTCGTTCAAACTAAAATTGCACACTACGTAACCCAAACTTTAAACAAAGATTTCGGTGTGGATATTAATGTAGGTAAGGCTAAAATAAATGTTTTTGGAGGTGTTAAACTAAGAGATGTATTGATTAGAGACCACCATAAAGATACTTTGATTTATAGCGAGATTGTAAATACTAATATTTTAGATGTAAACAAATTAGTAAATGGCGATTTAATATTTGGCGATATCAGATTAGAAAACCTTCTATTTAATTTAAAAACTTATAAAGGGGAAGATGATACTAATATTGATGTATTTATAAAATCTTTTGAGGACGGCAAACCACCTACAGGCAAACACACGCTTTTTGAGTCTGACAAAGCTACAATTGTAAACAGTCACTTTATTTTGACAGATGAAAATAGAGTAATTCCTAAAGATGTTGACTTTACCAAATTAAACGCAAAACTAATTAACTTTAAGTTGTATGGTCCTGATGTGACAACCGTGATAAAAACTATGTCTTTTCAAGATCACAGAGGGGTTTATGTCTCGGAGTTAAATACAAATTTTAGTTATACTAAAAAGCAAATTCAACTAAAAAATCTCGATATAAAGACTAAAGAATCTATGATTAAAGCTGATTTAGTACTTAATTATAAGATTACTGATTTTGCCAATTTTAACGATAAGGTCAAGTTTGATGGGACTATATATCCATCGCTTATTGCTTCAAATGATATTCGGCATTTTTATAAAGAATTAGGAAAGAATTTGTCTTTTACCCTTGCAACAAAAGTAAAGGGAACTTTGAATGATTTGACTTTGAATAATTTGGAATTATTTGATTCAAGTAATACAAGAATGTTTGGAGCTATTAATTTTAAAAACATATTTGGAAAAGAACATCAACGTTTTCGTATGAATGGAAACTTTAGTAAAGTTGCTTCTTCTTACGATAATTTAGTACCTATTTTACCTAGAATATTAGGAGAAAAGCTCCCAATTGAACTGAAACGAATAGGAAAATTTAACTTGAATGGGATTGTACAATTGACGGCATCAGAACTAGATGCTGATTTTACATTGAGTTCGGATATCGGTCAAGTTAAATCAGTTTTAAGCATGAATCAAATTGATTTTATTGATAAGGCTTCTTATCAAGGAAATGTCGTTACCAAAGATTTTAATGCAGGGATATTGCTAGGTGAAAAAGATTTGGGGAAAATCACGATGGATGTCGAAGTGGAAGGAATTGGATTTACTCGGAAATATCTTGATACTGGGATAAAAGGCGTGGTTTCCAAAATAAATTATAGAAATTATAATTATCGAACTGTTGCGCTAAATGGAAATTTTAAATTTCCGTATTACAGAGGAAAAGTGACAGTTGATGATCCAAATCTAAATATGGATTTTGATGGCTTAGTCGATTTAAGTAAAAAAGACAGTCGATACGATTTTCATGTCGATGTGAGAAATGCCGATTTGTATAAATTAAATTTGGTCAAAGACACACTCTCAGTATTTAAAGGTGATGTAATGGTCCAAGTAGGTGGGAACACAATCGAAAATCTTCAAGGAAACGTTTGTTTTAGGAACACTTCCTATCAAAACGCAAAAGACAGTTATACGTTTGATGATTTTTCAATTAGTTCAAATTTTGATGCTGAAAAGATTAGAACAATCATTTTAAATTCTCCTGATATCGTTCAAGGGGAAATTGTAGGGAAATTTCAATTTAGGGATTTGGGAATTTTAGTTCGTAATTCTATTGGGAGTTTGTATACCAATTTTAAACCAGAACCAGTCAGTAAAGGGCAGTTTTTAAAATTTAATTTTTCGGTTTATAATAAAATCATTGAGATATTTTATCCCGAAATAGCTATTGGAACTAACACTGTCATTAAAGGGAGTATAAAGTCAGATAAACAGGAGTTTAAGTTAAATTTTAAATCACCAAAAATTGTTGCTGCAGACAATACCTTTGATAATATTAGAATTGCAATTGATAATAAAAATCCTTTGTACAATGCCTATTTAGAGTTAGATAGTATAAAAACCAAATATTATAAAATAAGAGACTTTAGCTTGATTAATGTGACCAGTAAAGATACTTTGTTTTTCAGATCGGAGTTCAAAGGAGGTTCAAAAGGCGAAGATTATTTTAACTTGAACTTGTATCATACTATAAACAAGAAGAATGAAAATGTAGTAGGTATCAGTAAATCCGAGCTTCATTTTAAAGATAATATGTGGTTTTTAAATGAAAAAGAGACAGCGGATAATCAGGTGGTTTTTGATAAGCTTTTGAAAAACTTTTCAATTGATAATATTGTTTTGTCACATCAAGGTCAGGAAATTGCACTAAAAGGGAAATTAGGGGGGACCAAAAATAAGGATTTAAAACTGAGTTTTAAAGATGTGGATTTGTTTAAAATTACTCCAGCTGATGACAAATTTGTTTTTAATGGAAATTTGAATGGAGAAGTCCATTTTTTACAAAATGACGCTGTGTACAAACCTACAGCAACTTTAGTTGTTGATAAGTTGAATATTAACGATACCAATTTAGGTGTTTTAAAATTTGCTATCGAAGGAGATCAAAATTTGGAGAAATTCTCTATTGATTCTTATTTAGAAAACAAGAACATCGAATCTTTCAATGCCAAAGGAAATTTTACAATTGTGGGTAAAGAGGCCGCTTTAGATTTGAATTTAAAATTGGAGAAGTTTAATCTAGGAATTTTCGATCCGCTAGGGGGTGATGTCTTGTCAAATATAAGAGGTTTTATTACGGGGAATTCACGTATTGCGGGAACGGTAAATGAGCCTAAAATTAGTGGGCGTCTTTTTGTGGATGGTGCCGGTTTGACCATTCCATATCTAAATGTAGATTATAAGTTGGCAAACAATTCCATAGTCGATTTGTTAGACGAAAGTTTTTTAATTAGAAATAATGTGCTGACAGATTCAAAGTTCGGAACCCAAGGGGTGCTGAGAGGAGATATTCAACATAATAAATTTATGGACTGGAAGTTAGATTTATCCATCAGTTCTAAAAGATTGTTAGTACTCAATACAGTTGATAGTGAAGACGCGGCTTATTATGGTACGGCATTTATAGATGGAAGCGCATCTATAAAAGGACCTACAAATGCTTTATTTATAAAGATGGAAGCAAGATCTGAAAAAGGTTCTACTTTGAAAATTCCTATCAATCAAGCAGAAAGTCTTGGTGATAATAGTTTGTTACATTTTATTACTGAAAAGGAAAAGAAAAATATCCAAAAGGGAATTATTGATAATTCTAGAAATTATAAAGGACTTGAGCTTGAGTTTGATTTAGACATTACTCCAGATGCCGAAGTAGAAGTAATATTAGATCGTAACTCTGGTCACGGTATGAAGGGGAAAGGATTTGGTTCCCTGTTGTTTAAAATCAATACACTAGGTAAGTTTAACATGTGGGGAGATTTCCAAGCTTATGAAGGTTCTTATAATTTTAAGTATGGAGGGCTTATAGATAAGAAGTTTGATGTAAGAAAAGGAGGTTCTATTTCTTGGGAAGGAAATCCAATGCGTGCTCAGTTAAATTTAGAAGCAGTCTATAAAACGGTTGCAAATCCGGCAGTACTTTTAGAAAACTCTTCTTTTAATAGAAAAGTACCTGTGAATGTAGTTATAGGTGTTAAGGGGGATTTGGCTAGTCCAGAGCCCGATTTTAATATTGAGTTCCCCACGGTTAGTAATGTTTTGAAGTCTGAAATCCAATATAAATTGTACGATAAAGACGTAAGGCAAACACAAGCATTATACTTATTGTCTTCGGGCGGTTTTTTAAGCTCAGAGGGAGTTACACAGTCTGATTTTTCAGGAAGTTTGTTTGAAACGGCATCAAGCTTACTTGGAGGAATTATCAAAACGGATGATGATAAATTTAAAGTAGGATTTAATTATGTGTCTGCAGACAGACGTATAGGAAGAGAAACAGATGGTAGGGTTGTGGCTACGATTTCGTCTAAAATTAACGAACGCTTTACTATCAATGGAAAAGTAGGGGTGCCTTTTGGAGGGATTAATGAATCGGCTGTAGTAGGAGATTTAGAAGTACAATATAGGGTTAATGAAGATGGGACCTTGAATTTACGACTTTTTAATCGTGAAAATGATGTAAATTACATTGGTCAAGGGATTGGATATACACAGGGATTAGGGGTTACTTATGAAGTAGATTTTGATACTTTTAGAGAATTACTACATAAAATATTTAAAAACCAAAAGTCGAATGCAACGATACAGTATATAGATCAATTTCAGGATTCTAACTTAGCGCCAGAATATATTAATTTTTCTAAGCCAAAAGAACCAAAATCGGTAGAGCCAAAACCAAATCGAGACGCGATTGTACCTGATGAAGAATAGTTTTTTAGCATATTAATTAGAATTCTTTTTTTTAAACAAACTTTTTTAGAAAATGATTAATTGTTAGTTTATCATCTAAAAAATAGTTTTCTGTTAATTAATTTGAATTTTTTTTGATTTTTCGAAAACTTATTAACGAAAACGTTTGAATTTACTGAGGTTGAGTAAATTAGCATTTTATAAAGGGGAATATTGAGATATGTTTCCTAAATTTACATTTTAAAACTAAAAACAAGCTAAAAATAATGACACATAAGATTAAAAAAATAGGAGTTTTGACTTCAGGTGGTGATTCGCCAGGAATGAATGCAGCGATTCGTTCAGTAGTTAGGACTTGTGCTTTTCATAATATTGAATGTATCGGTATATACAGAGGATACCAAGGAATGATAGAAGGAGACTTCAAAGAAATGGGACCTCGATCTGTTAATAATATCATTAATAAAGGTGGTACAATTTTAAAGTCGGCTCGTTCAGCTGAATTTAGAACTCCAGAAGGAAGAAAGAAAGCTCACGAAAATCTAGTACAAGCAGGAATCGATGCTTTAGTTGTGATTGGAGGAGATGGTACTTTTACAGGAGGATTGATATTTAATTCTGAATACAACTTTCCGGTAATGGGAATTCCAGGAACTATTGATAATGATATATTTGGAACCAGTCATACACTTGGATATGATACAGCTTTAAATACAGTTGTAGAAGTAATTGATAAAATTAGAGATACTGCCAGTTCACATAATCGATTGTTTTTTGTCGAAGTAATGGGTAGAGACGCAGGACATATTGCTTTAAATGCAGGTATTGGAGCAGGAGCAGAAGAAATTCTTATCCCAGAAGAAAACCTAGGTTTAGATAGATTATTAGAGTCTCTTAAGAAGAGTAAAGCATCTGGAAAATCTTCAAGTATCGTAGTAATCGCTGAGGGAGATAAAATTGGTAAAAATGTATTTGAATTAAAAGATTATGTTGAAGCTAATTTACCTGAGTACGATGTAAGAGTGTCTGTTTTAGGACATATGCAACGTGGTGGTGCACCTTCTTGTTTTGATAGAGTTCTTGCCAGCCGTTTAGGAGTGAAAGCAGTAGAATCTTTATTAGATGGGGTATCTAACTTTATGGTGGGATTGAATAATGATAAAGTGAATCTTACACCATTGGCACAAGCTATCAAAGGGAAATCAGAGATTGATAGAGAGTTGTTGAGAGTTTCGGATATAATTACTACATAAAAACTAAATGAAGTATTTATTGCTTTAATGAAGTAATAAGTAACTTTTTAAACTTAATAATAAATAATAAATAAATTAGAGAAATGTCAAAAGTAAAATTAGGAATAAACGGATTCGGTAGAATTGGAAGAATTGTATTTAGAGAGTCTTTTAACAGAGATAATGTAGAAGTTGTAGCAATCAACGATTTATTAGATGTAGATCACTTAGCTTACTTATTGAAATATGATTCAGTACATGGTCGTTTTGATGGTGATGTAGAAGTAAAAGAGGGAAAATTATACGTTAACGGAAGAAATATTCGTATCACAGCTGAAAGAAACCCAGCTGATTTGAAATGGAATGAAGTTGATGTTGATGTAGTTGCTGAATGTACAGGTATCTTTACAACTATCGAAACTGCAAACGAGCACATCAAAGGTGGTGCTAAGAAAGTTATCATTTCTGCTCCTTCTGCCGATGCTCCAATGTTTGTAATGGGAGTAAACCATACTGAAGCTAAAGCATCTGATTTAGTTGTTTCTAATGCTTCTTGTACTACAAACTGTTTAGCTCCATTGGCTAAAGTTATTAATGATAATTTTGGAATTGTTGAAGCTTTGATGACTACTGTTCACGCTACAACTTCAACTCAAATGACTGCTGATGGACCTTCTAGAAAAGACTGGAGAGGTGGACGTGCTGCTGCAATCAATATCATTCCTTCTTCAACAGGTGCTGCAAAAGCGGTTGGAAAAGTAATTCCAGAATTGAATGGTAAATTAACGGGTATGGCTTTCCGTGTACCTACTGCTGACGTTTCTACAGTAGATTTAACTGTAAAAGTAGCTAAAGAAACTTCTTATGATGAAATTATGGCTGTATTGAAAAATGCTTCTGAAACTTCATTAAAAGGTATTTTAGGATATACTGAAGATGCTGTTGTTTCTCAAGATTTTATTTCTGACAAAAGAACATCTATCATTGATGCAACTGCAGGAATTGGATTGAATTCAACTTTCTTCAAAATAGTTTCTTGGTATGATAACGAATATGGTTATTCAAGTAAATTAATCGATTTATCTGTTCACATTGCAGGTTTGAAATAATCAATTGATTGTAAAATCGATATTGAAAAATCCCGTTTTTAATCATTAACGGGATTTTTTTATATTTAAGAAATCAGATTTCGTATAAAAAAAATAACCAAAATAAACTAAAAGGATGAGATTATTAGTAGATAGTGGCTCAACAAAAGCCGACTGGATAGCGATTGATGACTACGGAAAGGTTTTGTTTACAACTCAAACTTTAGGATTGAATCCTGAAGTATTAAACAAAGCTGAAATTTTAGAACGTGTCAATGATCGTTTTGATTTGATGCAAAACAAAGATATCGCAACACATTTATTTTTTTATGGTGCTGGTTGTGGTACAGATAGAATGAAGAAAAATCTTTCAGAAATTTTTCATGAATATTTTACTAAAGCTACGATTATTGTAGAAGAAGATACCTATGCGGCTGTCTATGCGACCACCCCAAAAGATGAAAAAGCAATTGTTTGTATTTTGGGTACAGGTTCTAATTGCAGTTATTTTGATGGTACTGTTTTACATCAAAAAGTACAATCTTTAGGGTACATTGTAATGGATGATTGTAGCGGAAATGTGTTTGGTAAAGAATTGATAAGAAAGTATTATTTTAATAAAATGCCACAAGAATTAGCGGTTGAATTTGAAAAAGAATACAATCTTGAACCAGATTATTTGAAAGCTAAATTGTATAAAGAACCGAATCCTAATGCTCATTTAGCCACTTTTGCTAAATTTTTAATTCAAAATAAAGACACAAAATTTTGTCAAAAAATTATTCGTAGAGGAATGAAGTCTTTTGTTAAAAATTATATTCAGCAATATGATAACTGTTACGAAGTACCTGTTCATTTTGTTGGTTCAATCGCCTTTTATTTAAAAGACGAATTGGAAGTTGTTTTTAATAAGTATGGTTTACAATTAGGGAATGTTTTGAGAAGACCTATAGATGGTTTAATTGCTCACCATTCTGAAAATAAATAAAAATTTTATGGAAATAGCAATTATAGCACATGACGGTAAAAAAGTGGATATGGTTCAATTTTTAAATAAAAATATTGACTTACTACAAAATGATAAAATCAAAATTATTGCCACTGGAACTACAGGGGGAAAGGCAGTAAAAGCTGGTTTTAAAGTGAAAAAAATGCTATCTGGTCCACTAGGTGGTGATGCCCAAATTGCAGCAAGAGTTGCGGAGGGAAAGACAAAAATGGTCTTGTTTTTTAAAGATCCTTTAGCGAGTCATGCACATGAAGTAGATATAAATATGTTATTGCGTGTATGTGATGTTCACAATGTGCCTATCGCTACTAATGAAGCTTCGGCACAATTGTTATTAAATGCTATCTCTATAACATTGCAATCATAGAGATTTCTACATTGACATTTTTAGGCAAACCTGCCACTTGAACCGTTTCACGAGCTGGAGCGGTTTTTTCATTTAAATAGGAACCATACACACTATTGATACTGCCAAAATCTTTCATGTCAGTAATAAATATAGTTGATTTTATAACATTTTCAAAGGTCATGTTGGCTGCTTTAAGAATGGCTTTTAAATTTTCCATTACTTGAATGGTTTCGATTTCGATAGTATTGGTAGTAATGTCGCCAGTTTCAGGATTAATAGCGATTTGTCCTGAAATATACAAAGTGTCTTTAACTAATATAGCTTGGTTGTATGGACCAATTGGTGCAGGAGCTTCTTCTGTGAAAATTATTGTTTTCATAAGTTTCTTTTTTAGAGATTATAACTTGTATTTGTCTTTTTATTACAAGACTAAAGATAAAAAAATATTTTTTATCGATTGGTTGTGCTGTTTTTATCCCATTTGATATCACTAAGTATTCCTGATTTTATTCCGATAAAGAAATTCCAATTGGCATTATTTCCAAAAGGCGTCCAGTTCACACTCATTCTCCAACTTAACAAATCTCGTTCTAAACGTAATTGAGTATAGGTAACTCCTTTTTGAACAAAATCATAACCAGATGAAATTCCAATTTTCCATTTAGGTGTTAGGTCGGTGTTGGCTGAAATCATCAATGAATTACCTGAAATCTGTTTTTCTCGATTATTGTTACTATAAGTCAATGAATAGGCAAATGTCATGTCCCAAGGCAACTTAGATCTGAAAAATTCTGAAACAACATCTTCTCCTTCTTCTTCACTACCGTCAAAAAGGCTTTTTCTATTGTTTCCAAAGTCTGAAGCGGTACCAAAAAGATCGTCTTCACGCCCCCCATTTCTTTGTGTTTGGGAATCTTTTTGATTTCCCTTATTCTCACTGTCTTTGCTAGACAACGAATAGTTAATGGTCATATTGGCACTAGTCATTCTAAACAAACTTCCTCCGTTATTGATATTGAAGGTGTTAATACGGCTTCCAGAATTATCAATTGCATAAGGGTCTAAGGTTGTCCCAAAATTAACATTCATTTTGTCTTTGAAGAGTTGTGTGCCACCGCTTACTCGAACAGGAGCAAAAGCTAAACTAGTTTTTCCGTCAGCATTTAAGTTGTAGCTAGTTGATAAATTTAAGTTATTAAGTAGCATGATTTTCTTAGGTTCAGTTTTAGTACTGTCTCTATCGGTTACTTTTGCTTCAAAAGTATTGCTTAAATTGAATCCTATGTTACTCGAATTTGTTAATCCAGGTGCGCCATAAATACCATTTTCAAAACGCGAATATTGTGCCATATTACCACTTGCGTCAGTAGCATAAGTGTCATAGTATTTTTCAAAACTTGGTGTGTAGCTGTAACTCAAACTGGGACGCATAACGTGTCTAATCGATTTGATTCTTTTTTCTTCACCAAAATTAAAAGTTCCATAAATAGTAGTCCCTAAACTCGATGAAAATGAATAAGTTCTAAATGCATCAAAACCACTTTGAACTTCGTCTACAACGGCACTTTTATCAACGTCATAACTTCTTTTGATTGTTTTGGCATACCAAACTTCTTCATAATTAGCAGAAGTAGAAGCACTGAAGTATTTGAATAACTTGAAATTGGTACTAAGAGGAATTGAATGTTGTGCACCAATTTTAGCATCTCTAAACATTTGAGGCTTAAAGAACAAAGAATCAGTAGTCGTAAAACTATTTCTTCCGTTCAAATTGTATTGAAAGTTGATGTTTTTGATAAAACCTTTTTTAGTATCATTTTTTCCAGCAAATGGATAGATCCTGTCTACACTTAATTGTAAGGTAGGGAGGGTCATATCAATAGTTTCGGTTTGTGTGTTTTGTGAATGCGTAGCAGTCAAAGACATTCTTACCTCGGGAACAGAATTGAATGTTTTAGAATAAGATACGGATGAACTTAAGGTATTGTTTAGTCTTGAACCAATGTTGGCTTGGTTAATCGATTGGTTAAAGTATTTACTACTACCTAAGTTGACAGAAGCTGAAAAACTGGAATTAGGATTCGCTTTAGAGTCTCTCGAATGGGACCATTGGATGTTGTATATTTTTTGTTTGGAGTAATCTGGATAACCTCTTTCGCTAGAGATTAAATTTTCATATCGAAAATTGACATTTCCCCTAAATTGATACCGTTTAGCATAAGAAGATTCAAAACGCATTCCATAACTACCATTGGTGTAATAATCACCTATAACGGTTAAATCGTAGTTGTCGGTTAATGCAAAATAATATCCGCCATTTTGTAACGAAAACCCACGTGTGTTGGAATCATTATAACTAGGTAAAATAATACCTGAAACACTTGTTTCCTTACTCATTGGGAAATATGCAAATGGTAAAGCAATTGGAGTAGGCACGTCAGCAATCACCATATGTGTCATTCCTGTGATTACTTTTTTTCCTGGAATAAATTTCACTTTACTGGTTTGAAAGTAGTATTCAGGATTATCAACATTGGTTGAAGTAGTGAAACGTGCGCCTTTTAAAAAATAAACAGAGTCGTTTTCTTTTTTAGTAATTCGAGCTTTTACTTTAAACTCTCCTTGGTCTGTTCTAGAATTCCAGATTATAGCCTTTTTTGTTTTAAAATTGAACCGAATAGAGTCTGGCTCAATCACATTAGCGCCTTGCTTAAAATTAGGGTATTGAGTGAATTTACCAGTTGAATCTTTTATTCTACCAGCATACACTTCATTTTTATCATAATCCAAAACGATAATACCAGACTTTAATTCTACATCCTGATAGTAGAGTTCTGCCTGATCATATAACGTAATTAATTTTTTCTTTTGATCAATTTTGGTATACTGATTGGCTTTGTATTTTACGATTCCGTCTAAGAAAGCTTTTTTAGCCTTAATTGTGTCCCTTTTTTTTAAAGTGTCGGAAACTTTTGAAGCCGTAGAATTTGATTTTGGACTAGTATTTGCTTGTTCCTTTATAGGGATTGCTTTTGGTTGCTTTGGCAATTCCTGAGAATACAAATTATTATATCCAAGGGAGAGGATGAATGATAATAAAACGATATTAAATAAGTTTGTCTGCAAAGGTTTAAATACTATTTTTGTAAAAAATTATGGCTTGTTATTTGAGGTGACAAACTTACATATTATTTTTTGCCAAAAATAATCAATTGAACAAATTATAGCGATAGCTTTTTAATTAAATTAACTTTATAATTTATGAATACTTTGAATAAAATTAAAGTAATTTTTACATTTCTTGTAATTATAGTATCACAATTAACTTATAGTCAGTCTAATGTTTTTAAAGTGACCTTAGATGCAGGTCATGGAGGTCATGACTTTGGAGCCGTTTACAGTGGTAGAGTAGAAAAAAACATTGCTTTAGCTATTGTACTTAAAGTAGGTGAGATGCTTGAAGCCTATCCTAAAATTAATGTCAATTATACTAGAAAATCAGATGTTTTTATTGATTTAGTAGAAAGAGCTAATATAGCTAATCGAGAAAATGCCAGCATTTTTGTTTCTATTCACTGTAACGCAAATAAGAACACAGCTGCCGATGGTACTGAGACTTACGTAATGGGGATGAATAAAATTAGTTCAAATTTAGAAGTAGCTAAAAAAGAGAACTCTGTTATTACTTTAGAAAAAGATTATAAAACAAAGTATGAAGGATTTGACCCTAATTCTCCTGAAACAATGATTGGGATGACTCTGATGCAAGAAGAGTATCTAGAACATAGTATTATATTAGCGAGTAAAGTAGAAGACGAGTTTGAAAAATTAGGTAAAAAAATTAGAGGAGGAGGAGTAAAACAAGCACCATTTATGGTACTCCATAAAGCCTATATGCCTAGAATATTAATTGAAACTGGTTTTATTTCGAATCCAGCAGAAGGAGCTTATTTGGATTCGGAAAATGGACAAAGAGAAATCGCTCGAGCCATTACAAATGCTATTATTAGGTATAAAAATGAATATTTTGGAAATGGTTATGATGTTACCGAATCAGTAAAAACAGCACCAAAAGCTGTTAACAAAGCTGTTGCAAAAGATACCGCTAATCCAGTAACTAAAATTGTAAATGCCGTGAATTCGAGTAATGGTACTGCGGTGAGCGCAGATACTGTTTTTAAAGTTCAAATTGCTGCCATTGGTAAAAAAATACCATTAGTTTCCAAAAACTTTAAAGGTTTGAATAATATTTCAGTATCTTATGAGGATAATTTATACCGTTATATGTATGGCCAAACTAATGATTACAATGAAGCTAAAAACTTGTTAGAAGAGGCCAAATCAAAGGGTTACGAGCATGCATTTATTACAGCCTTTGTAGGAGGTAAAAAAGTTAGTGTTCAAGAAGCAATTAAATAAAGACAGGTTCTGAATATTTTATATTAAATTTGTACAAAATTCATACATTTTGAGACTAACAAGAGAGATCAAGACCGCAATCTTAGTAATTGCATCTATTTTATTATTTATTTGGGGATATAGTTTCTTAAAAGGGAAAGACCTCTTTACAAACTACAAGACCTTTTATGTTGAATATGAGAATGTGGAGGGCTTAGCGCCGTCTGCAGCTATTACCTTGAACGGACTGGTGATAGGTAAAATTAACGAAATCACTATAAGCCCAACAACTGGAAAGTTATTAGTAGAATTACAAGTTAAAACCGATTTTCCAATTTCTAAAACAAGTACAGCGATTATTTACGAACCTGGTTTTATTGGAGGGAAACAAATTGCTATTGAACCTAACTTTGAAGATAAAAACCTAGCAGCAAATGGAGATCATCTGAGTGGAAATGTTCGTTTGGGATTAACACAAAAAATAGGGGATCAATTAGTACCGTTGCAAACTAAGATTGAAAAGTTGGTAACAAGTGCAGACCAATTAATTGTTGGTATTAACAACGTTCTAGATAAAAAAGGGCAAGACGATTTAAAGAAAAGTTTGGCTGAATTAAGCAAGACCTTGGAACAATTTCACAAAGCTTCTGCCAATGTGAATAGCATTTTGGATGATAACAAAGTTCAAATTAAAGGTATGGTGACAAACTTTAATAAAGTATCTGGTAACTTCTCTAAAATTTCTGATTCTATTCATAAAGCGAATATTGGAAAAACGATCAAAAGTTTGAATACAACTCTGACTAAAGTAAACGGAATAATGGCTGGGTTAGAGTCAGGAAAAGGAACTATGGGTAAAATGTTGAAAGATGAGGCTATGTATGCTAATTTTACTAAGTCATCTAAAGAACTAGAATTACTACTACAGGACCTTCGATTGAACCCAACTCGTTATGTCAATGTTTCCCTTTTTGGTAAAAAAAATAAACCGTACAAAGCACCTGTAAAAGATACAATTACCAATAATAAATAAGAATAGTATGAACTATTTAGATAATATAATTTTTGCCGCATTACTGGTAATTGGTTTTGGTTATTTTTTTTCTAATGTAAAAAAAATAAAGAGAAACATCAACCTAGGTATAGCAGTAGATCGTAGCGATAATGCCAATATTCGTTGGAAAAATATGGCAATGATTGCTTTGGGACAATCTAAAATGGTTAAAAGACCCATCGCGGGAATCCTTCATATTGTGGTTTATATAGGTTTTATAATAATCAATATCGAGTTATTAGAAATTGTCATTGATGGATTAGTTGGGACTCATAGAGTTTTCTCTAATATTGGTCCTTTATATGGAGTCCTTATTGGTTCTTTTGAGATTTTAGCTTTATTGGTTTTGATAGCTGTTACCATTTTTTGGATACGAAGAAATGTAATTAAGTTAAAGCGTTTTGTGAATCCAGATTTAGAAGGTTTTCCTAAAAACGATGGTAATTATATTTTGTATTTTGAAATGTTATTAATGACCTTGTTTTTGATAATGAATGCTACTGATGTGCACTTTCAAATGAGTAATTCTGGAAATATAATTTCACAATATATTGCACCAATATTTTCTGGAGTTTCCCCAGAATCATTGCATTTGATAGAACGAACAGCTTGGTGGTTACATATCACAGGAATCTTGGTTTTCTTGAACTATTTATATTTTTCAAAACACCTTCATATTTTATTAGCTTTTCCAAATACCTATTTTGCTGATTTGAATCCGTTAGGGCAATTGGATAATTTAGAATCCGTTACCAAAGAAGTAAAATTAATGATGGATCCAAATGCAGATCCGTTTGCAGCACCTGCACCAGCAGAAGGTGAAGTTCCTGCTAAGTTTGGAGCTAGTGATGTTCAAGATTTGAATTGGGTGCAATTGTTGAATGCATATACCTGTACGGAGTGTGGTCGTTGTACTTCTTCGTGTCCAGCTAATCAAACAGGAAAAAAATTATCTCCTCGTAAAATCATGATGGACACTCGAGACCGTTTGGAGGAAGTAGGTCGAAATATTGATGCCAATAAAGGTGTTTTTGTTCCAGATAATAAATCCTTATTAAATGACTATATTACTCCCGAAGAACTTTGGGCTTGTACTTCTTGTAATGCTTGCGTCGAGGAATGCCCAGTGAGTATTAGTCCACTTTCAATTATTATGGACATGCGTCGTTATTTGGTAATGGAACAGAGTGCTGCACCAATGTCATTAAATGCAATGATGACTAATGTAGAAAATAATGGGGCTCCTTGGCAGTACAATCAACAAGATCGCTTGAATTGGAAAAATGAAATATAGTTGAAAAGTTTAAACAAAACAGAATGTCAGAAAATTTAATAGTGCCAACAATGGCTGAAATGCTTGCTCAGGGCAAACAACCAGAGGTTTTGTTTTGGGTAGGCTGTTCAGGAAGTTTTGATGATAGAGCTAAAAAAATAACAAAAGCCTTTGTGCGTATTTTAAATCGTGCAAATGTTTCATTTGCCGTTTTGGGTACAGAAGAAAGTTGTACTGGTGACCCAGCTAAGAGAGCAGGAAATGAGTTTTTGTTCCAAATGCAGGCGATGATGAACATTGAGGTATTGAATGCTTATGAAGCGAAGAAGATCGTAACTGCTTGTCCACACTGTTTTAATACTTTGAAGAATGAGTATCCTGAATTGGGTGGTCAATATGAAGTAGTACATCATACAGAGTTTTTAAAATCTTTGCTAGATAATGGAAGATTAACCATCGAAGGTGGTCAATTCAAAGGAAAGCGAATTACTTTTCACGACCCTTGTTTTTTAGGTAGAGCAAATAAAGTTTATGAAGCTCCTAGAGATTTAATTCAAAAGTTAGATTCTGAATTGGTCGAAATGAAACGTTCCCGTGCAAATGGTTTGTGTTGTGGTGCTGGTGGTGCTCAAATGTTTAAAGACGCTGAACCAGGAAACAAAGAGGTGAATGTGCTTAGAACGGAGGATGCTTTGGAAACAACTCCAGAAATCATTGCTACAGGATGTCCTTTTTGCAATACCATGATGACAGACGGAATCAAAAACAAAGAAAAAGAAGGGGATGTCAAAGTATTAGACATAGCCGAATTAATTGCAAATGCTCAGGATTTGTAAATTTCAAATCCTAAATAACAAATTCTAAAATCCTAAATTAATGTACGTACCTTTTGAAAGTTTACCAGAAGAATCCAGAATTTGGATTTACCAGTCCAATAGAAAGTTTTCAGATGTGGAGATTGCTGAAATAGAAACAGAATTGAAAGCTTTTTTAGAAGGATGGTCGGCTCATGGAACCAGTTTAGAGTCATCGTACTTATTGAAGTACAATCGATTTATCATTATTGCAGTGAATCAAGAAGTGCAAGCCGCTACAGGTTGTTCTATTGATGCTTCTGTAGTTTTTATTCAGCATTTAGAGAAGAAATACAATGTCGATTTGTTGGATAAAATGAATGTAACTTTCAAACAAGGTGAGCATATTGCACACAAGCCATTGCTTGATTTTAAGAAAATGGTCAAAGATAAATCAGTTACTGAAAATACTATAGTCTTTAATAACCTTATCAATAATGTTCAAGAATTCAACGAATCTTGGGAGGTAGAGGCGATTGACAGTTGGCACAGCCGTTTCTTTTAGTGGAAATAAAATTATAAATAAGAGGCCAAAAGGCCTCTTGTTTGTTTTTAAATTTTAGTGGATGATTCTAATATAAGCCAATGATATCAAAGGCAATTAACTTTATGTTATTGTATGTCTTTATATTTTCTCATAAAAAGTATTATGAATTGTATGCTCCTGAAGAGTAGGTCAATTCATAGCTGTGTGTGTATACTTCCAAGACGATTCCAAATGGATCTTCGACATAACACATTTTATAAGGTTTGTCATTTGGATAATACTCTCGAATAGGCATTCTTTGTTTTCCTCCATAGGCAACAATTTTTTCTACAATGGCTTCAATGTTGGGGTCTTGGATGCAAAAATGAAAAAGACCGGTATTAAAGGGGTTGAACTCTGGCGCTTCTTTAATGCCATGAGGAAAAGAGAATAATTCAATTCCAATGCCGTCTGATGTGGATAAATGAGCAATCTCAAATTCTTCCCAATTATCCCCAAAAACGTCTATACACATGAGTCCAATTGCGGTTTCTTTCTCTTTCTTTATTTTAGAAGGCTCCATGATAACGTACCAGCCCATAACTTCTGAATAGAACTTGACGGCTTCTTTGATATTTGGAACGGTAATTCCAATGTGTGAAAATGATTTCGGATAATTTTTATTTGTTTCCATAAGTCTTGTTTTGAATTGTAAAATTAATCTATATTTGCCTTAATAGCAATAACTTACCTAAAAGTGCTATAGTTACCTAAAGGAGTGAAATGATGATTTATAGTAGTTTAAGTATATTACAATGAGTGAATTTAATTATTGCCCACTAAATTATACCATGAATTTGATTGGAACCAAATGGAAACCATTGGTGTTATTCCATCTGTTGGATGGAGGATTACGCTCAGGAATCTTACAAAAGAAAATTATAGGTATTTCTAATAAAATGTTTACCCAAACAGTTCGTGAATTGGAGAACGATGGTCTGGTGGTTAGAAATGTATTTCCTGTAGTACCACCTAAAGTAGAATATGAATTAACAGCAAAAGGGAAATCGCTAGAGCCAATATTACGTAGCCTCGATCAATGGGGAATTGAAGCATTGAAAAGCGAATAGATTTTACAAATGCTTTTTTAATGTTTTTGCTTCTATTTCAAAGACCTTAGTTTTAACTTAATTTTACGCTTTATTGTAGCAATTTTAAGTAATTTGCGGTCTATATTAAAATCAATAGATGAGAATTGCAATTGTTTGTTACCCAACCTTTGGAGGTAGTGGAGTTGTCGCTACAGAGTTAGGGTTAGAATTAGGTAGAATGGGACATGAAGTACATTTTATCACTTATAGTCAGCCAGTACGTCTGGCTTTGTTGAATCCTAATGTACATTATCATGAAGTAAATGTTCCTGAATATCCCTTATTTCATTATCAACCTTATGAATTGGCCCTTTCGAGTAAGCTTGTAGATATGGTCAAATTGTATAATATCGAAATTTTACACGTTCACTATGCCATTCCGCATGCATATGCAGGTTATATGGCTAGACAAATGTTAAAAGACGAGGGAATTCATATTCCGATGGTGACTACCTTACACGGGACTGATATTACTTTGGTGGGAAATCATCCGTTTTATAAACCCGCTGTGAGTTTTAGTATTAACAAATCTGATGTAGTTACTTCGGTATCCCAAAGTCTAAAAGAAGATACCTATCGGTTGTTGAATATTAAACGGGACATTCATGTGATTCCTAATTTTATTGAACTGGATAAAAATATTTTGGACCCTCATATTCCTTGTCGCCGTTCTGTAATGGCTAAAAAAGGAGAAAAGATAATTACTCATATCAGTAATTTTAGGAAAGTAAAACGCATTCCAGATATTATTCGAATTTTTCATAAAGTTCAGCAAAAGATTCCGGCAAAGTTAATGATGGTAGGGGATGGACCTGAAAAAGAAAAAGCAGAACTATTATGTCAAGAACTTGGAATTTTAGATAAAGTTATCTTTTTTGGGAACAGTCATGAGATTGATAAAATTTTAAGTTATTCGGATTTATTTTTGTTACCCTCATCTACTGAAAGTTTTGGTCTTGCGGCTTTAGAAGCAATGGCTTGGGGAGTCCCTGTAATTTCAAGTAACTCTGGAGGATTGCCTGAGGTAAACTTTGAAGGAGTTTCTGGATACTTGAGTGATGTAGGTGAAATTGATGAAATGGCCGAAAATGCACTTAAAATTTTGAGTGATGATGTGGTTCTTTGTGAGTTCAAGAAAAACGCATTAGAAGTAGCTAAGAGATTTGATATAAAAAATATTTTGCCATTATATGTGAATTTGTATGAGGAAGCTTTAAAAAAGTATGCCAAAAAAAGAAAACTACCATCGGGCTCTCATTAATAATATTTAAATGAAAAAAATAGCTTTCCTTTTTTTGATATTAATGGTAGTATCTTGTGGTTCAAAGGCAATAAAAACTTTTGAAGCACCTCCCTTATATGAAGTGCTAACGCAACAATCTACAGGAGGAGCCAACATACGGTTTTATGAAATATTGACCGAGCCTAGGGAAATCAAGATGCTACAAAATGATGTTTTTTTGAGAAAAAAAATATCATCAGAAGATGTTCGGAAATCTAATTTTGTGATTTTGAATATGGGTGAGCAAGCTACCGGAGGTTATTCAATAGGAGTTGAAAATGTAGTACAAAAAAATGACTCTATTGTAGTTCAAGTAAAAGAGTTCATTCCTAAGCCTACTGATATGCTGACTCAAGGGATAACTTATCCTTATTGTGTGTTAAAAATTAATTCTAAAAAACCAATCCGCTTCAAATAAAAAAATGCCGCTATGTAGGAATAGCGGCATTTTTACTTTGTATTGTTTCATTAAAATTGATATCTCAAAGATAAAGCAATATCAGATCCGTAATTGTTTTTGTAGTAACCTGCTCCACCAAATTCAGGTCTGAAGTCTAATGAGATTAACAATGGAATGTCAAAATTGTATTCGATTCCAATATCTCCAGCAGCAAAAGCAAATGAACCACTATCATCAAAATTTTTGTTGTTAATACTCCAGCTTCCAACTCCTCCACCGACACCAGCGTACCAGTTTAATCCCCCATCAATATTCCAAACCCATTGATAGATCCCTGTTAATTTAAAAGCATCTATGTTGTTGCTGTTTCTCCATCCTAAATCCAATTCTAGGCGGTTGTTGCTTGACAAACCTCTTTGGTATGAGATTTCTCCACCAAATCCATCATTGTCCCCAAAACGTAATCCCAAAGCATTTTTAGAAATGCTCTGAGCTTGTGTGCTGAATGCTAATCCCATTAACATAAAAGCCGATAAAATAAGTTTTTTCATAATTTAATTGAGTTTTAACAATGTTATATTGAAATTATAACGGTAAATTTAGTCTATAATTATTATATTTTTATAAAAACTATTCAATATTTTATAAAGAATTTATGGTCAGATATTTATTTACTTGTTATTGAATATTTTACAAACCTAACTAAATTACATATAAAAAGTTACTTAGAAAATAAAATGGAAGCAATCAATTTATGATTTAAGACCTCTTCTTCATCTGTAGGGTTTTTAAAATCAATAAAATAGGATTCATCATAACGTCTCATTTTCCACTTCTTTTTATTGTATTCTAATGAGGTTAGATTTTCAACCCAATCTCCTGAATTTAAATACAAAGTGTCCCCATTTTTATTTGATTTTTTAAGTATTTTAGGTTCGTGGATGTGACCGCAAATAACATAATCGTATTTGTTTTCAATGGCTAACTCTGTAGCTGTTTCTTCAAAGTCAGAGATATGTTTTACTGCTTTTTTGACACTCGCTTTGATTTTTTTTGAAAAAGAATAAGGCTCCTTTCCCATTTTATTCAAAAACCAATTGGCTAACCTATTAAAAAGGATTAAATAGTCATATCCTAATCCTCCTAATTTTGCTATCCACTTAGCATGATGAACCGAGGCATCAAAAACGTCACCATGAAATATCCAGGCTTTTTTATCGTCAAGTTCGAGTACTAATTTATCAACTAATGAAAAATTGCCCATATTTAAGTCTGTAAACTTTCTAAGCATTTCATCATGATTACCCGTAATATAGTAAACTTTGGTGCCTTTGGAAGCAAGTGTGATGACTTGTTGTATTACTTTTAAATGCGATTTTGGGAAATAGGATTTTCTAAATTGCCAAATATCGATGATGTCACCATTGAGTACTAAGGTGTTGGGCTTTATTGAAGATAAGTATTTGTACAATTCTTTAGCATGACTTCCATAAGTTCCCAGATGTGTGTCTGAAATCACAACCAGCTCTACTTTTCTTTTTTTCAATGTAATCTTTATTTGAATTTTGGCAAATTAAGTGTATTGAAGAAAATTAAAACTAAAGTTTAAGTTAAGAAACAGAGTCAAATATTAACATAAAATCATTTTTTAAATATTAGTACATTCAAAAATACAACAATATCTATATGTAAATCAATTAAATGAGGTTGTGATAATCAGCTTATCTAAGTTAGTTTACCGCTATTCAAGTGTAAAATAGTCCATATTTTTTAATGTTTATTGAATACTTAATCGGTATAAAATAGTATTTTTGTTCAAAATTTATAATAATGGCAGGAAATAGCTACGGCACACTATTTAGATTAACAACTTTTGGAGAATCACACGGAGAAGCTTTAGGCGGAATAATAGATGGATGTCCATCAGGTATTACATTAGATTTTGACGCGATTCAACTGGAAATGTCCAGAAGGAAGCCAGGACAATCAGCAATTGTAACGCAACGAAAAGAACCAGATGATGTTCAGTTTTTGTCGGGTATTTTTGAGGGAAGGACTACTGGTACGCCAATAGGTTTTATTATCCCTAATACGAATCAAAAATCAGACGATTATTCACATATCAAAGATAATTATAGACCAAGTCATGCTGATTATGTTTATGATCAAAAATATGGCGCTAGAGACTACCGTGGTGGTGGAAGAAGCTCTGCACGTGAAACTGCTAGTCGAGTAGTAGCTGGAGCTATAGCGAAGCAAATGTTATCTGATATAAAGATTAATGCTTATGTTTCGTCAGTAGGTCCTATTTATTTAGAAAAACCCTATCAAGATTTGGATTTTTCTAAAATTGAAAGCAATCCAGTACGTTGTCCAGATGAAGCTTTAGCGGCTGAAATGGAAGAGTACATTCGCGAAATTCGTAAGGAAGGAGATACGGTAGGAGGAACAGTAACTTGTGTGATTCAGAATGTGCCTATCGGATTAGGTGAGCCTGTTTTTGACAAATTACATGCAGAATTAGGAAAAGCGATGCTGTCTATTAATGCAGTTAAAGGCTTTGAATTTGGAAGCGGTTTTTGTGGTTCTAAAATGAAAGGTAGTGAACACAATGATTTATACAATGCTGATGGAACAACAAAAACGAATTTGTCAGGTGGAATTCAAGGTGGAATAAGTAATGGTATGGATATTTATTTTAGAGTGTCATTTAAACCTGTTGCAACTATTATGAAAAAACAAGAGTCATTAGATAATAAAGGTAATATTACTGAAATGACTGGAAAAGGTCGTCATGACCCTTGTGTAGTGCCACGAGCTGTGCCAATTGTTGAAGCAATGGCAGCAATCGTTTTAGCTGATTTCTCATTAATAAATAAAACATATAAATAAGGTTAAAATCATTTTATTAAAAATACAGATACTGTTTTTTTGATATTTTAATAATTATAAAAAGGTGTGGCATTAATTTTAAATTAAGCGCACCTTTTT
Organism: Flavobacterium faecale; assembly: GCF_048320115.1. Classification (GTDB taxonomy): domain Bacteria; phylum Bacteroidota; class Bacteroidia; order Flavobacteriales; family Flavobacteriaceae; genus Flavobacterium; species Flavobacterium faecale_A. The sequence continues at coordinate 3,287,426 of NZ_CP182943.1, read as the reverse complement.
TTGTACTTTGTAGCCAGATTGTAAATATTGTTTAGAATGATAAAAAAGCTCGAATTACATTGGAAGATCCTACTAGGCATGATAATAGGCTTACTTTTTGGATTACTAATGAAAAACTTGGAACAAAAAGGAATTGTGGTTGATTGGATAAAGCCATTTGGGACGATATTTATCAACATGCTCAAAATGATTGCTGTTCCTCTGATTGTGGTTTCTTTGATTGTAGGATTGGCTGATTTAAAAGATATTTCTAAGTTCTCTAAATTAGGAGGTAGAACCGTTATTTTTTATCTATGTACTACTGTTTTTGCTGTAAGTTTGGGTTTGGTTTTGGCAAATCTAGTTAAACCAGGAAGTTATATTAATGAAGTTTCAAGAAAAAGTTTATTGGAGAATTTTTCTGGTGAGGCTTCACAAAAAATTGAATTAGCAGATAAAGCAAAAACAAGTGGCCCACTACAACCTTTAGTAGATATTGTTCCAGATAATTTTTTCAACGCTCTATCAGACAATGGTAGTATGTTGCAAGTGATTTTTTTTGTAATCCTAATTGGCATAGGACTTATTCTTATTGAGGAACAAAAGGCGAAACCTGTAATAGATTTTTTTAAAGGATTAAATGATGTCATTATGAAGATAATAGACATTATTATGTTGTTTTCTCCTTACGGAGTATTTGCATTAATGGCTGCTTTAATGGTTGAAATTCCAGATTTTAGTACTCTAGCTGCGTTAGGGGTCTATGGATTAACAGTGTTTATAGGTTTACTGATTATGACTTTTGTGTTGTATCCTAGTTTATTACTGTTATTTGCAGGAGTTAAACCGCAACGATTTTTCAAAGCCATTGCTCCAGCACAATTATTGGCATTTTCTACAAGTTCCAGTGCAGCAACTTTACCAGTAACGATGGAATGTGTAACTGATAAATTAGGTGTTGACGAAGAAGTTTCGAGTTTTGTATTGCCTTTAGGAGCAACGGTAAATATGGATGGAACTAGTTTATATCAGGCGGTTGCGGCAATATTTATAGCACAAGCCATGCTGCCTTTTCCTTTAGATTGGCATACACAATTAATGATTGTTGTAACAGCAACTTTGGCTTCGATTGGTTCGGCTGCTGTGCCTAGTGCTGGAATGGTAATGTTAGTAATCGTATTAGGGCAAGCAGGAATTCCTGAAGCTGGATTGGCATTGATTTTTGCTATCGATAGACCTTTGGATATGTGTAGAACAGTGGTAAATGTTACAAGTGATGCCACTGTAGCAACAATAGTAGCAAAATCTGTGGGCAAATTAGACTCCAAATAATATATAATTCGTTATTTATAATCATTGATGTATTACAATTTAAGGTTTTTGTTCGCTTTAAATTTACATTTAACTCTTAGATCTCTTATATGCTAGTACAAAGAATATTAATTTTCATTTTATTTTCTTGTTCTGTCTATGGCAATACTTTAGATACCATAAAGTCTTCACTTCCTAGAAAAGAAATTTTGAAGTTAGCTAAAGAAGCTTCTGATCTGCTTCATGAGTCTAATTTTGAAAAATCATTCGCTGCTTCTAGAATAGTATTGCGTTATGCCTATGAAAAAGGAGATAATTATCTTATAGCGAAATCGTATAATACCATTGGAGCTAATTACGAACAGTTGTCTGAGTATGATAAAGCAATTCTATATTATAAGAAAGGATTATCTTTTGCTTATAAAGCTAAAAATGATACAATCAAAAATTGGATTTACGATAACTTAGGGTCTTTATATTGTTTTGAGAAAAAAAACTATGAAGAAGGGATTGAATATCTCAAAGAATCTCTTCGTTTTAATGAGGAAAACAAGGATACGACTAAGATTGTCACAACCAAACTGAAAATTGCTTGGGCTTATTTTGATATTAAATTATTTAATGAAGGGATAGAATACTTAGATTTTGTAAACCAAAATAAGTCTCAATATGTAGATAATTCAAAAGTAGTAGTTTTGAATATGCTTAATGGGATGTATTATGGGAATAGAAATAAACATGCTATGGCAGAAAGCTATTTTTTACAAGCAATAGAACTAGGTATTCAAGAAAATAATAAGACAGATTTATCTTATTCGTATCAAGAATACTCTAATTATTTATTTAAGATTGGTGCTTATAAAAAGGCTTATGAATATTTGGTCAAATACAATCAGCTGTCTACAGATATCCAAAACTCGGAGAATATCAAAAGGGCTAAAAGAGTAGGGGTTAATGTTGAATTGGACGATTATAAGAGAAAGGTTGATTCTATTACAGCAGTGAATATTTTACAAAATCATAGCTTGAGGAAGTCGAAAATCATTGTGGTTATGTTTATAGTTGTGATTGTGGTGTTATTATTACAAATGTACACTTTGTATAAAAACTATCTATTTAAGAAAAAATCCAATAAAGAATTGACCTTGACCAATGCTGAATTGATTGTAGCTAAACAAAAGGCAGACGAGGCTTCGCACTTAAAATCACAATTTATTTCAACGATTACTCATGAATTGAGAACACCTTTGTATGGTGTAGTCGGAATAACCAATATGCTTTTAGAAGAACACAAAGAATTAGAAAATAGTCCGCATCTCAACTCCTTGAAGTTTTCTGCTAGGTATTTATTGTCTTTGATTAATGATGTTTTACAAATAAATAAAATAGAAGAAAACCGTATAGTCTTAGAAGAACTAACCTTTAATATTGAGGACGAAATAGAGATGATTATTACATCACTTTCCTTTATAGCGAAGAATCATAATAATGCGATTGATGTTGAATTAGATCCTAATATTCCAGAATTATTGATAGGAGATAAATTGAGGTTTTCGCAGATTTTAATTAATTTGATTAGTAATGCATTGAAGTTTACACATGATGGTAAAGTAGTGATAAGTGCCAAATTAGTAAAGATTGAAGGAGTTAAACATTTTATTGAGTTTAAAATCAAAGATAACGGCATTGGAATTGCCAAAGAAGACCAAGAAAAAGTTTTTGACACCTTTACACAAGTAGGAAGAAGGGATATTGATTATCAAGGAACAGGTCTAGGGTTGCCTATTGTCAAGAAATTATTAGAGTTGTTTGATAGTACTGTAGCAATAGAAAGTAAATTAGGGGAAGGGACCACTTTTACTTTTACAATTGGATTTGATTTTGATCCTCAAAAAACTACTGCTATTATTAATAATATTGAAGTTGATTTGTCGGAAAGTCAGGTTTTCAAAATTCTCGTAGTTGATGATAATAGTATTAATCGATTGGTAACTCAAAAAACTATTGAAAAACGAAACTATAAATGTGAAGTAGTGGGGTCAGGTAAAGAAGCTATTGAACTTGTGAAAAATAAAAATTTTGATGCAATTTTGATGGATATTAATATGCCTGAAATGAATGGTTTTGAAGCATCAAAAATTATTAGAGACATGGGAGTTAAAACGCCAATCATCGCATTAACAGCATTCAATAAAGATGAAATTACTGAAGAAGCTTTATCTGTTGGTATGAATGATATTATCGTAAAACCTTTTGAAACTACTGTATTGTTTAAAGTGATAAATCAACTGATTTATAAAGGCTAAAAGAATGTGATTGTAATGGGTTTTTAATGCAGTTTTATTACACAGAGATTCGCTAAGCTGGTTTTTAATAATATAATAAATTACCATGCTAGGATAGTCATTAAAGTTTACAGCTAAACATAATTAGAAAGTAATAAATAATCGTTTAAAATTCCCAAAATCCTAGCCCAGTTAGTCCCCAAGCTTCGGAACCTGAAGAAGCATCAAAAAAAAACTCCAGCATTCGCTAGAGTTTTTGTATTCTAAGTAGGAGAGAAGGGATTAAGCTTCTTCCATAGTGTGGTACACGTTCATGACATCATCGTCTTCTTCCATTTTTTCAATCAATTTTTCTACGTCGGCCATTTCAGCTTCGGTTAGTTTTTTGGTGATTTGAGGAATTCTTTCAAATCCTGATGATAAGATTTCGATGTTGCGGTTTTCTAATTCTTTTTGGATGGTTCCAAAGCTGTTGAAAGGCGCATAGATTAAGATTCCGTCTTCGTCTTCAAAAACTTCTTCGGCACCAAAATCGATTAGTTCTAATTCTAGCTCTTCTGGGTCAAGTCCTTCAGCAGGAATACGGAAGTTGCAAGTATGGTCAAACATAAACTCTACAGACCCTTGTGTTCCTAATGTTCCGTTGCATTTGTTGAAATAACTTCTTACGTTAGCCACTGTTCTGTTGTTATTGTCGGTAGCAGTTTCAATCAAAAGTGCAATTCCGTGTGGTGCATAACCTTCAAAAAGAACCTCTTTATAGTTGGCGGTGTCTTTATCAGTTGCTTTTTTGATAGCGCGTTCTACGTTATCTTTTGGCATATTCGCCGCCTTGGCATTTTGTATCACGGCACGTAGTCTGGAGTTGGCTTCCGGGTTTGGTCCACCTTCCTTAACCGCCATAACGATATCTTTTCCTATACGGGTAAACGCCTTAGCCATTGCTGACCAGCGTTTCATTTTTCTTCCTTTTCTAAATTCGAATGCTCTTCCCATTTCTATTTTTTATTTAACGAATGCAAAAATACAATTATTATGTAAGTTTCAAAGATTCTAAGTGGCTAAGTTTCTAGGTTAGTACACTCAATATCTGGATTTGGATTTATATATTCTAAATATTTTTTTATAGCATCTTTTAACCGCAAGGTTCGCTATGTTTATTTTGTTTATAAAACGCAAAGTAAGCAAAGCTTTGCGAACTTTGAGAAATCCTTTATGAACTTTGCGTTTAAAATTTGAAAACCTAAAAGCTTATTATCTCAGCAACTTAGAAATTCTATAAAAAAAACTCTATTTTTTGTAAAAAGGCAATTTTACCACTTTAGCCAATGCGTCTTTTTTGCGAATGCGAATAAAGATTTCACTACCTACAGCACTGTTTTCTGTGGTTACATAACCCAATCCGATTCCCTTGTTTAAAGAAGGTGACATGGTTCCAGAAGTGACAATCCCAATTTCGTTTCCGTTAGCATCTACAATTTCGTAATCATGCCTTGGAATGGCGCGTTCTTGCATTTCAAAACCGACTAATTTACGACTGACACCTGCTTCTTTTTGTGCTTTTAAGTTCTCAGAATTGGTAAATTCTTTGTTGAATTTGGTAATCCATCCCAATCCCGCTTCGATAGGTGAAGTCGTGTCATTGATATCGTTCCCGTACAAACAGAATCCCATTTCTAGTCGTAAGGTATCACGAGCAGCAAGTCCGATAGGTTTGATGCCAAAATCAGCTCCTGCTTCAAATACTTTGTTCCAAATTTGTTCTACCTCCGAATTTTTGCAATAAATCTCAAAACCTCCAGCACCAGTATAACCCGTTGCCGAAATGATTACATGCTCAATTCCTGCAAAATCGCCTACAACAAAGTGGTAGTAATCGATAGAAGTCAAATCTATAGTGGATAATGACTGCATCGCTTCTACGGCTTTTGGTCCTTGAATGGCCAATAAAGAATAATCATCAGAAAGGTTTTTCATTTCGACACCCAAATCATTTTGGCTCGAAATCCAATCCCAATCCTTGTCAATATTAGAGGCATTAACGACTAATAAATACTGTTCGTCTTTAATTTTGTAAACCAATAAATCATCAACAATTCCACCAGTTGTGTTTGGTAAACAAGAATATTGTGCTCTTCCGTCAGTTAAAGATGCAGCGTCATTAGAGGTTACTTTTTGGATTAAACTCAAGGCATTAGGTCCTGAAAGCAAAAACTCTCCCATGTGCGAAACGTCAAACACACCTACGGCCGTACGAACCGTTTCATGTTCTGCATTAATTCCTTCGTATGAAATAGGCATATTGTAGCCAGCAAAAGGCAACATTTTAGCTCCCAAAGCTTCGTGTATGTGCGTTAGCGCAGTATTTTTCATTTTGTTTTTCTATGAATTTTGAAGTGGCTAATTTATTGCTTTTTTATGGACTAACCAAAGTGAAATTAATGCGTCTTTTAGGGAAATTTTGCTAGTTTCTGAAACTTTTTATAAGAATGTAAATTTAGACAGCAAATTAAATTTGATCAAAAAAAATTTAATGGTTTCTTATAAATTTGTAATTTTAAGTAAATATTTACAAAATATGAGAGAGATTAAGCATATCGATAAAGAGGGAATTTTAAATCGTTTCAAAGCTGTTCCATTTGATACGCACAAAGGGATACAAGGGCATGCATTAATTATAGGGGGAAGTTATGGGAAGATAGGAGCAGCTGTTTTATCAACTAAATCGTGTATTAAATCAGGTTGTGGTTTGGTTACCGCCTTTATTCCTAAATGTGGTTACCACATACTTCAATTAGCTAATCCAGAAGTGATGGTTTATACCGATGACGTAGACAAACGCATCTCTAATATAAATTTAGGATTACATCCTGATGCTGTGGGCTTGGGTCCAGGCTTAGGAGTGTCAACTCAGACTCAGAAAGCAGTTTTAAAATTTTTACGAAAAAATCATTATCCAATGGTCATTGATGCCGATGGCTTGAATATTCTGGCTAGAAATCCTGAAGGATTAAAATATTTAACGCCTAAAACGATTGTAACCCCACATCTCAAAGAACTTAAAAGATTAATAGGAGATTGGCAATCTGATGAAGAAAAATTAGCTAAAACGATTACTTTTTCTATCAAATACAATCTGATTGTGGTTATGAAAGGTGCACCTACACTCATCATTAATGGTTCTTATGTGTATCAAAATACTACGGGAAATGCTGCATTGGCTACCGCTGGAAGTGGTGATGTATTGACTGGGATAATCACTAGTTTATTGGCACAATCTTATGAGCCTTTAGACGCGGCTCTTATTGGGGTGTATCTTCATGGTTTGACAGCAGATCTTGCTCTGCCCGAGATGGGGACACAATCTTTTATTGCATCTGATATCATAGATTTTCTTGGTAAAGCTTTTTTGAGTTTGGAAAAAGAATAACTTTTTAGTTTTCTAACAACCGTTGTTGATAAATACCAAATTAGTTTTACTTTAATAGGTTCTTTTTAGTTTTCAAAATAGGTAAATTTGAGAGTAATCAAAAGCCAATACTATGAGAATAGAAACAGACCTTAAACTAGGATTTAAAGATGTTATGATTCGTCCCAAACGTTCCACACTTAAAAGTAGAGCTCAGGTCAGTTTGGAACGAAATTTTAATTTTTTACACAGTACGGCTACTTGGACAGGAGTTCCTATAATTGCGGCCAATATGGATACGGTAGGTACCTTCGAAATGGCTGCAGTTTTGGCCAAAGAGAAGATTTTTACGGCTATTCACAAACATTATTCATTAGAACAATGGAGTGTCTTTTTAAATGCTATTCCAACAAATTGGTATGATTATATTGCAATTAGTACAGGAACAGGAAAAAAAGATGCACAAAAGGTAGCCGAAATAATTAGCGCACATCCATTACTGAAATTTATTTGTATTGATGTGGCCAATGGCTATTCAGAACATTTTGTGAATTTTTTAAAACAGACACGCCAACAATATCCTGACAAAGTAATTATTGCAGGAAATGTGGTAACAGGAGAAATGGTCGAAGAATTACTTCTTGCGGGTGCGGATATCATTAAAGTAGGTATCGGTCCAGGTTCGGTATGTACCACTAGAATCAAAACGGGCGTGGGCTATCCACAACTTTCGGCCATAATTGAATGCGCTGATGCGGCGCATGGACTTGGTGGACATATCATCAGTGATGGTGGTTGCTCGACGCCTGGAGACGTAGCCAAAGCATTTGGAGCAGGTGCCGATTTTGTCATGCTTGGTGGGATGCTTGCAGGTCATGAGGAAAGTGGGGGAGATTTAATTGAAATTGGAGGCAAAGCTTATAAACAATTTTACGGAATGAGTTCAACAACGGCTATGAACAAACATGTAGGCGGTGTTGCTGAATACCGAGCCAGTGAAGGAAAAACAGTAAAAATACCTTATAAAGGTAATGTTATTCACACTGTTTTGGATATTATGGGAGGATTGCGAAGTACCTGTACTTATGTTGGAAGCTTCTAGGTTAAAAGAATTGACTAAAAGAACCACTTTTATCCGCGTAAACGAACAAGAAAATAAAATTTTCACGGATTAATAATGATTGAAATTATTCCTGCTACTGTAGCTGATTTTTCTGCCATACAAGAAATAGCAAGGACTACTTGGCCCAAAACCTATGGTGCTATTTTGTCTAAAGAACAAATGGATTATATGTTGGATTTGTTTTACTCGGTTGATAAAATGAATATGGACTTAAAACATGGTCATTATTTTGCTGTTGCCAAAGAACATGACGTACCTATAGGATTTGTCTCTTTCGAGCATCATTATCCAAATAGCCCTATTACCAAAATTCACAAACTGTATCTTTTGCTCAATTTTCAAGGCAAAGGTATTGGTAAGCTATTAGTGGATTATGTGGCTGAGAAAGCAAAAGAAAACCATTCTGATTCCATTTTTTTGAATGTTAACCGATTTAATAAAGCATTGGATTTTTACATGAAAATAGGTTTTGAAATCCTTAAAGAAGAGAATATCGATATTGGTCGGGGATATTGGATGGAAGATTATGTGATGGAGAAAAAACTTTAATTTACTCCACGATAATATCATGTGTATACAATAGACCTTTGAGTTCTTCTAATGCAAAAATAGCTTTCTTTAATTTTGTTTTCTTTGGGTTGATTGTGTAGTTTTTACTGCTTTTAAAATCTGCTTTGTTGGCATTTGCATAATCAAATTCAGCTCGATATAAATCACAGTTATTAAAGAAAACAGCATTTAAGTCGGTTTGCATAAAATCTACTGCTATTAAACTACAATTGGTAAAACTTGTTCGCTTCATTTTGAGTGCGTAGAATTTGGAGAAATCCAAGACGCAGTTGTTAAAATGAATCTCAAAAATGAGTTTGTCCACCATGGCAAAATTCACATCTTTGATTTGGCATCCATTGAAATGAACTGTTCTTAACGCTACATGATTGATTTTGGTGCCGTTAAAATTACAGTTGTTAAAAGAGCAATCTATAAAAGTAACTGCTTTAAAACTACAAGCTGAGAAATCACAATTCGTAAAATTACAGGCTTCAAATTCTTTAAAATGGAGTGCTACCTCGGTGTATATTTGATCGTTGAATTGGATATCGAGGATGTATTGAGTCATGCATTGATTTTTTTATGTAAAAATAATAAAATCACGAGAGTTTTTGTTTTTTTTACAGATATAGATTTGTTTGGTTATTCGATTTATTTGTCACTAAAAAAATAAAAATTAAATTTCTTACAATGGTTTTTAAAACTTTACCTAATTTTAGAAGATTATTAAACAAAAGACAATATCATGAAAAAATCCACTTTCTTAACAACAGTTACTTCGGTTTTTGTTTTTTTAGTAACCTCTAATTTACAGGCGCAAAAGTTTAAAGGACTGGATGCTAGTCCGATGGATGCAGTTGCTTTTCCAACAAATAATAAAGAAACGAATAAATTAATTAAGGTAATATATAGTAGACCACAATTAAAGGGACGAGAACTTACTACTCTAGTACCTTATGGGAAAATATGGCGTACTGGGGCAAATGAAGCAGTAAATGTAACTTTGTATAAAGACACCAAATTAGGCGGGAAATTAGTTAAGGCTGGTGAGTATTCTCTTTTTACCATACCGGGTGAAAAAGAATGGACCATAATATTAAACAAAGATATTAATGTTTGGGGGGCTTATTCGTACAACGAAGCCAATGATGTTGTCCGCGTTTCTGCACCAGTGACTTCTGGAGAAAATTTGGATGCTTTTTCAATGGCCTTTGAGAATGATGGTACGCTATTTTTAGGTTGGGGAACAATTCGGGTTGCCGTACCTTTTATTAAATAAAAGGTATTCTAAAAAGAAAAATGGCCTTTCTATATTAATTTATGGAAAGTTTTTTTTTTCATAGTAAAAAAAATATATTTTTAAAAACGATAGATATTCGCCTTGTACAGAGTTTTGGCGGCTAGAGGACAAATAGTGTTCAGGAATCCGTCATTTTAACTGATATAATTCCAAATATTCTTCTTTTTAGTCAGTTCTAAATAAATTGTTTTTATAATCTCATTTTCTGGTTTTGACAAAGGAGCGTCGTTTGCAATCAGCCGTTGTGCATAATTACGAGCCAATGACAGTATGTTTTTATCTTTAACGATATCAGCAATCTGAAGATTCAAAACACCACTTTGTTGGGTTCCCATCATGTCCCCAGGACCACGTAGTTTCAAATCAACTTCGGCTATTTCAAAGCCATCGTTAGTACCCACCATGGTCTCCATTCGGATTTTGCTATCTGAACTGAGTTTATGGCTAGTCATCAGGATGCAATAACTCTGTTCGGCACCGCGACCCACACGACCACGTAATTGATGGAGTTGAGAAAGACCAAAACGCTCTGCGCTTTCAATAATCATCACACTGGCATTAGGGACATTTACTCCAACTTCAATTACGGTTGTGGCCACCATAATATTGGTTTTCCCATCAGCAAAACGTTTCATTTCGGCATCTTTATCCGCTGGTTTCATCTTTCCATGCAAAATAGAAATAGCGTATTGCGGCAACGGAAAATCTCTTGAAATACTCTCATAGCCATCCATTAAATCTTTGTAATCCATTTTCTCCGACTCTTGGATTAAGGGATATACAATATAAATTTGGCGACCTTTAGCAATTTCATCCCGTAAAAACTTCCAGACTTTCAAACGGTTGCTGTCGTAGCGATGCACAGTTTGGATGGGTTTTCGACCTGGTGGTAATTCGTCAATAACGGAAATATCTAAATCTCCGTACAAACTCATCGCTAAGGTTCGCGGAATAGGAGTAGCTGTCATCACCAAAATATGAGGCGGAATTGTGTTTTTTCGCCACAGTTTTGCTCGTTGCTCTACGCCAAAACGGTGTTGTTCATCAATCACTGCCAAACCTAAATTTTGGAACTTAACTTTGTCTTCAAGTAAAGCATGGGTTCCAATAATTATTTGTAAACTGCCATTTTCTAGTTCTTCGTGAATAATTCTACGTGCTGCAGTTTTGGTAGAACCTGTTAATATTTTGATGTTTAAATTCAGTTTGTTAGCGAATTCTGAAAGTCCTATAAAATGTTGATTGGCCAAGATTTCTGTGGGAGCCATCAAACAAGCTTGAAAACCGTTATCGAGAGCCAATAATATACTCATAAAGGCCACAATTGTTTTTCCAGAACCAACATCGCCTTGTAACAAGCGGTTCATTTGGGCATTGCTTCCCATGTCTGTTCGAATCTCTTTAATTACCCGTTTTTGAGCGCCAGTGAGATTAAAGGGCAAATGATTTTGGTAAAAATCATTAAATAATTCCCCAACTTTTGAAAATGAATGTCCTTTGATTTTGTGTTTCTGAATCAAATTTTTCAGAATCAACTGAATTTGAATATAAAATAATTCCTCAAACTTTAAACGGTATTCGGCTTTCGCCAAAGCATTTGTGCTTTTAGGAAAATGTATATTGAACAAGGCTTCTCGCTTCGAAATCAACTTCAACTCTTGAATTAAGTAATCAGGCAAAGTCTCTGTAAATAAGGCTTGTGTTTCAATAAAAAGTTGTTGCATCAACTTGTTTACGGTACGATTGCTGATTCCTCGATTAGCCAATTTTTCAGTCGAAGGATACACAGGTTGCATTGCGGAACGCAGACTTTGTTGGTGTTCCGATAGCAATTCAATTTCTGGATGAGCCATGTTAAACTGTCCATTAAAAGAAGTACATTTTCCAAAAATGACAATCACTTCATTGAGTTTCAAAGACTCCTTAATCCACTTTTGACCTTGAAACCAAACGAGCTCCATTTGTCCAGTATCATCGATAAAACTGGCAACTAAGCGTTTTTTGTTTTTACCAAATTCGACCGTTTTAATGTGGATGATTTTTCCAATAATTTGAACTTCGGCAGTAGTATTTTGTAATTCATTAATCTTATAATATCGTGTGCGATCAATGTACCGATTGGGATATAAATTAATCAAATCTCCATACTTATGAATGCCTAATTCCTTTCTTAAAAGTTCGCCTCTACTAGGACCAACACCTTTGAGGTATTCGATAGGGGTGAGAAGGAGGTTTGACATTTGAGGTTGGAGATTATTTGGTTTACTGTTTAACTGGTTAAAAGTAGTTATACGATTATAATTTGGGAAACGAAGATAGTTTTTTACTGGGAATTTTAAAAATGAAAACTTTTTTGATTTTGTTAAGAACTAAGACAATTCAAAGATAAATTTATAAGAAAGAAACGATATTTTTGAAAAGTATTATCTTTTTTAAATTGTAATTTATCATGATCAAAATATACACAGTATTGTTCCTTTTTCTTTTTACTATTGGTTTTTCTCAAACTTCTAAAACGAAAACAGCTGCAATAAAAGAATTATTAGAACTTACAGGTTCAGCAAAAATGGGTGTTCAACTGGGGCAAACTATTCTAGCCAATTTTAAAAAAAGCCAACCCAATGTGCCCGAAGAATTTTGGAATGAAGCACAAAAGGAATTTAATGCTGAAAACTTGATTGAATTACTCATTCCTATCTATGAATCTAACTATACTGAAAGTGAAATCAACGGACTTATTGCTTTTTACCAAACCTCTTTAGGCAAAAAGGTAATTGCAACCATGCCTAACATCCTGAATGAATCTATGGAAGCAGGAAGAAAATGGGGAATGCAGATTTCTTTTAAAATTTACCAACAGCTAAAAGACAAAAAACTTCTTATAGAGGAAAAAAAATAAACTAAAGTTAAACATCTCTAAAAACTTGAATTTCGGATTTGTTAAGTAATTTAAAAAAACACAATAAACAATGACAACGCATCTAGCTCTACTTCGAGGAATAAACGTATCTGGTCACAACATGATGAAAATGGAAGCTTTAAAAAGCTGTTTGGAAGCCTTTGGTTTTCAAAATGTAGTGACTTACATCCAATCTGGAAATGTTTTTGTGGACACTGAGGAGGAAAGTACTGCAGCGGTAGGATTTAAAATTAAACAGGAAATTTTTAAAGAATTTGGACATGAAGTGCCCGTTATTGTAATCAACAAGGCCGATTTGGAAGCATGCTTTAACAACAACCCTTTTTTAAAAGAGAAAGAAGTCGACTTAAAGAAATTATATGTTGCATTTGTTTCCACTAGTTTACGTCCTGAAAATATCAATGATTTAAAAATAAGTCAGTTCAAACCTGATGAAGCTCGTATTGATGGCAATCGTATTTTTATCAAATATGCTGTTGGAGCAGGAAAAACACGTTTTGACCAAAAGTATATTGAAAAGAAATTGAATGTTTCGGCTACTATTCGCAATTGGAATACCGTTACACAATTATTAAAAATGTATGAAGAACGTTAGTATAATTCGTCATAAAAAAATAGCCTTGTTCGTAATTAAGTTCGACCAAGGCTATTTTTTAATTTAGTTCTCTAATTATTAGTAAGGCAGTACTTTTTTACCTTTTACTTCTTCTAGTAATTCAGCCATCGCAAGATAAATTGCGCTAGATCCACAAATTACGCCTAATCCACCCGCAATAACCATAACAGTTTCGCTACCTATTGCCTTTGCAATTGTGAGTAGAAAAAATAAAAGTGTTAGTGATAGGAATACAAATTGTTGCACTTTGCTACCACCCCAAGTTCCCCACCACATAAAACCGGTGAAGATCCCCCAAATTCCAAGATAGCAAGCGAAAAAAGAAGCAGGTGTTTCTTCGGCGGTTGCAACTCCCAAAGCAGGTAATAGCCAGATAGCCACCAAGGAAAGCCAGAAAAAACCATAGGATATAAAGGCTGTCCCTGCAAAGGTTTTTTCCCTTTTAAAAGATAAGATTCCAGCAATAATTTGTGCAATACCACCATAGAATATGCCCATTGACAAGATAACTGCACTCACCGGAAAGAATCCTAAATTGTGGATGTTTAATAAAATTGTTGTCATTCCAAAACCCATTAAACCTAAGGGTGCGGGGTTTGCTAATTTGTTTTCCATAAATTATTATTTTGGTTAGTCAATTTCAAAAATAGACTTTATTTTAATAATTCCTACTAAAATCTCATGACAATCAACAAATTACTCAGGGATTAAATCACAATACCAAAAACCAAAATCATAGGCATTGTCGTTAGTATCACAAGCCGTATTGGAAGGTTTTGATTCCTTAGGTTTTTCATATTTTCGATAGACAACTTCACCTATTTTAAAATCAACTGGTTTAGAAAAAATAGGTCCATCAAAAGTAAAAGTGTGGAATTCCCCGTTTTCACCACAAACATCTACATTATCAGGCAAATCATTGATGAAACTCTCATCAATTACTCGACCTACAAAACTTTGATCCAAATATTTTTCGTTTACACACACAACAATTGTCTTGAATCCCAATGTTATAAACTCGTTGATTAAATTGGTAGTTGGAATTTTCCATAACGGAAATATGCCTGTAAATCCAATTGTTGCTAGTTTGTCTTCACGATATTTACGCAAATCCTCTAAAAAGATGTCTCCAAAAATAGAATGCGTAATACCTTGATTTTTTAACTTGGTTAAAGTTTTAGCCATAACATCTTCATAGACCTCCATCGTAGGCATTTCAGGAATGGTCATAATTTCGAGTGGCAAACCGATACTTGCTGCTTGTTGTTCTAATAATTCTACTCGCACACCATGCATGGAAATACGTTGGTATTGCTGGTTTACGCTAGTTAGCAAACAGTTTATGGTTATTTCAGGATTTTGTAATGTTTTGTATAAGGCTAGAGCAGAATCTTTTCCACTGCTCCAGTTGAATAATGCTTGTGATTTTAATGACATTTTTAAGAAAAATTAAGTTGTAAACTTACAAAATAAGTTTCTGAATGTTCTCCAAACCTTTTGTAACTTTGGTTTGTAGAAAATCAATTGCGTCCATGAAATACCTTTTTTTATTCCTTTCTTATTTTACCATTGCACAACAAACACAATCTGTTGATTTTAAAAGTTCTTGTGGTAAGATTAATTTAAATCCCAAAGAAAAATCTATTTCAGGAAAAGTTGTTTATGAATTCAAAGTAGTTAAACCAATTGATACCATTAGCATTGATGCTCAAAAAATGAGCTTTGAGAGTGTTTTATTAAATGGGAAAAAGATAAATTTCCAAAACACAAATAAACAACTTCAACTTATATCAACCTTTAAAAAAGGCAATTACAAAGTAGAATTTGATTACAAAGCTTTCCCTAAACAAGCCCTGTATTTTGTAGGTGATTTTGAGACTTCGGGAAATTCAACAATTCCATCCCAAATTTGGACTCAAGGTCAAGGAAGATACACGAGCAATTGGTATCCAAGTATTGATGATGTCAATGAAAAGGTAGTTTTTAAACTCGAAATTGCATTTGATAATCAGTATCAGGTCGTTTCCAATGGCGTTCTGAAATCTAAAAAAAGTCAAAAAGGAGAAACGGTTTGGAGTTATCAAATGAACAAACCGATGAGTTCTTATTTACTGATGTTAGGAATTGGACAATATGATATCTATTTAGAAAAATCAAAAACTGGTACTCCCTTAGAAATGTATTTGGAAAAAAATGATGCGCCAAAATTTGAAACAACCTATAGAGATTCTAAAACCATTTTTGATTTTTTAGAACAAAAAATAGGAGTGAAGTACCCTTGGAAAGTTTATCGTCAACTTCCGGTGCGCGATTTTTTGTATGCTGGAATGGAAAATACGACTGCAACTATTTTTTCGAGTCGTTATGTGGTGGATAGTACTGGCTTTGAGGACAGAAGTTATACCAATGTGAATGCCCACGAATTAGCACATCAATGGTTTGGAGATTTGGTTACAGCAGAAAGTGGAAAACATCATTGGCTTCAAGAAGGATTTGCAACCTATTATGCGCTTTTGGCAGAGCGAGAACTAAAAGGAGAAGATTATTTTTATTCAAAAATGTATGAGTCAGCACAACAATTAAAATATGCTTCTCGTACCGATACCATTCCTGTTTTGAATGCCAAAGCTAGTTCTTTGACTTTTTATCAAAAAGGAGCATGGGCTTTGTTTGTTTTGCAAGAAGCAATCGGTGAAAAAGCTTTTGCAAAGGCAGTGTATTCTTACCTCAATAAATACAAGTATCAAACCGTAAAAACGGAAGATTTTTTTAACGAAATCAAGAAAGTTTCCAACTATGATTTAGAAAACTTTAGTAAAGTATGGCTTGAGGATTATAGTTTCAACACTCAAAAAGCCAATGAGTTGTTGTTGAAAAATAAAATGATTCAACTGCTTTTTCAAGTAGAAGTTCTAAAGAAAAAAACGGTGGCAGAAAAAGAACTTTTTTTTAAGAATATTCTAATGTCAGATGCTGACTTTTTAGTAAAAAAAACAATCATCACTCAATTAAAATCGGAGAAATGGGAAGACAAAAAAGAGTTGTTTCGAATAGCCTTAAATACAAATGATGTTAAACTAAGACAACAAATTGCGATTTCACTCCCTAAAATCCCAGAAGATTTCCAAATAGAATTCGAGACTTTACTAAATGATAATTCCTATCAAACTCAAGAAATAGCTTTGTATTATTTATGGAAAAACTTTCCAGAAAAACGTTTTTATTATCTAACGCTATCCAAAGAATGGATTGGTTTTAATGATTATAATTTAAGGACATTGTGGCTGTCGTTAGCTTTATCAACTGCTAATTATGTGACCGAAAAACAGCCTTTGATAGATGAATTAATACAATATTCCAGTCCAAGATACGAAGCGATTACTAGAGAAAACGCACTAGAAAAATTGATTGGCTTTAAGATCATAAACGAAGAAGTACTCATTAATTTGGTTAAAGCAACTACACATCATATGTGGCAGTTTTCTAAATTTGGAAGAGACACGATACGAAAAATGCTCAAAGAAGAGAAAATGAAATCATCCTTTGAGCAAATCTTACCGCAGTTGAATGAGTCAGAACAATTTCAACTCAATCGGTTATTAAAAGAGTTGTAGTCTTACCACATTTCGCTTACTTCCTCCTTGATGAAAGCAATAGCGGTATTACTCGGGGCTGTTTTTTCCATTAAGTCATTTAATATTAATTCTCTTAAACTGTCAGCATCTATGACTTTTTCATTTTTCCCTGCCAAGCGAATCATTTGAATTGTAGCATTTTTAGCCGTCAAAATTATCGACCAACATTTAGCTGAAATATAAATTTGTTGTGCCAAATTGTGCTCAAATTCTTGTTCGATTTGGGCAATCAAATAATTTTGATAATCTGTTTTATCTGTAGAGATTGGATGCACTCGAACTATTAATTGCGCTGGATTAATACGTTCCATAAATAAAGTCATGCGTTCATAAGCTTGCAATCGCAAAGGTAAAATGGCTGGTTTGGTGTCCTTTTGTAACAACCACTTTCTGGTATTTTGTTGGTCTTTAAAATGGGCGTCGAATAAATAATAAGCCACTCCACCTGTAATTAATGATGGAATAGTGTAGGAGAAAAGTTCGATTATCTGATTAGAATCCATGTAAAATATCTTTTTTGACAAAAATATGTTTTTTTGAATAGATAATGTGTGTCGATTTCAATTTTGGAATGTTATTTTTGCCAACCTAACTTTTCAAGAGCTACTATGGAAATCTATATTTATGTTTTATTATGCGTAGCGGCTTTTGCGGCAGGATTTATTGACGCTGTTGTAGGCGGTGGTGGATTAATTCAAACACCTGCAGGATTGATTTTACTACCCAATTTGCCTGTTTCCACCGTGATTGGAACCTTGAAAATCCCAGCTTTTAGCGGAACCTCCTTTGCAGCAGTTCAATATTTGAAAAAAGTAACGATGAACTGGAGGTTACTGTTTTTGATGATGTCTGTTGCCTTGCCATCAGCCTTTGCAGGCTCTACCTTATTGACATATATGAGCAACGACTTTATGAAACCGCTATTGTTGTTTATTTTATCTCTATTGGCAATTTATACCTATGCCAAGAAAAATTTTGGTCAACATATTGAAAAAAACATGACTAAGAAAACGCAAATAATCAATGCTGTTTTGATAAGTTTCATAGTAGGCATGTATGACGGTTTTATTGGCCCCGGTACCGGGAGTTTCTTTGTGGTAGCCTTTATTGCTTTGATGGGATTTGATTTTTTGCACGCTTCTGCAAATGCTAAAATGGTCAATTTATCGACTAATTTTGGTTCCATCGTTTTGTTTATGATAAAAGGAAAAATCATTTGGGCGATTGCTATTCCAATGGCAATAAGTAACGCTTTGGGAGGCTGGATTGGTGCAAAATTGGCCATTAACAAAGGAAACAGCTTCATTAGAATTTTCTTTTTGATTGTTGTGGTAGGGACATTAATTCGTTTTGCCTACGATGTTTTTTGGAACAAATAAAAGATTATTTATCCTTTGTTTTTAGAAAATACAATCCTATAATAGGTCCAATGGCTAGGATAGTAAACAAGTACAATTGATTGCTTTCATTCAATAAATAGCCAATCAGCTGAATACTCAAAATGGTGATAAAAAAACCGATACAATTTACCATTGTAATCACCGAACCTTTGATGTAAGCAGGTGCTTTTTGAGCTACTAAGGTCGAAAAAAGTGGAGAATCAGCGATTACGAAAAACGACCAAATAAATAAAAATAGTAGCAATAAAATAGGGGAATTGGACTGAAAAAATAGTGGTGATATTAAACAGCAACAACAAGATATGAAAAGAATTATTCTAGATAATTTTTTAGTTCCAATGTAAGTTGACCAATAACCACTACATACACAAGCCAAACTTCCGATTCCAATTATCAGAAAGCTCCAAGTTGAAGTATTTATATCTTCTAATTGATGGTGTTCTTGATAATTTTTCAGTAGTAGCGGTATAAAGGTCCAAAAAGCGTATAATTCCCACATATGGCCAAAATAGCCTACTGCTGCCGACCTTAGTTCTTTATTTTTAAAGGCCTCAAATACTGTCATTATTCGAAAACTGCTGCCTTTGGTTCGAAAAGGTCCATCGGGTACTAATACTAACAAAAGTAATCCACCTACAATTGAAAATACAGAAGTAGCATAAGTGACGTATTGCCAAGGCAGATCGAGTGTGAAACTTTTGATTAAGTGCGGTAAAGCCGTTCCCAAAACTAAGGCTCCCACTAAGTAACCCAAGGATTTTTCTAAACCTTCTTGGTAATAATCAGCTGCAATTTTGATTCCGATGGGATAAATTCCAGCCAGAAAGAAGCCTGTAAAAAACCGAACTGTTAAAAGTAGTGTAGGGGTAAGGACTGTAAGATTTACGCCCAAATTAAACAAAGCAGCTAAAAGAGCGCTAATAAAAAATACTAAAGAGGGCGAAAAACGATCTGCGATTGAAAATAAGGCATAAAAAAGAGTTCCTAAAATAAATCCTAACTGAATAGCACTCGTGCTATGGGCCAAAAAATCACTGGAAACACCAAGTTTTAAGATTAAGTCACCCAATATTGCATTACCAGCAAACCATAACGAGGTACATAAAAATTGTGCAAGAACGATAATGAACAGTACTTTTTTCATTATTTAAGGTAGGAAATAAGGTTGTTGTTCTGGATAGGGAAACTATAATTTAGTATAAAAGCTAAGATTGATAGAAGGGGCTAGAGGGACGTTATCATTTCCAAATGCTCCAAATATGGCAATATTTGCCCCCAAATAATTGGGTTTAAATTCGTAATTATATTTGAGTCCCAAGGCATTGTATGTTTGACGATCTAAATACGATGGCCATTGTATAGAATTGTTAAAAAAAGCACTTTCTTTAGAAACTACATTTTTAGAATTCAAAGCAAAAATAAGATGACCATTAGGAGTAATTTGGTAACCTATTTCCGCATCCAGTTTTAAATAATCCGAGAAGTCATTAGTCATATAACCAAATCCAACAGTTCCAAAATAATACCATTTTCCTTCACTTGTACCTGCGGATACATATGGCATATAAGTATTGGCGTCAAAACCTGTTGTTAACTTTTGTCCTTCTATATCAGAATTTCTAACAATTGAGTTAGCAGTATACTGTAATCCGGAACTAATTTTCCAGTCTTTATCTTGAATTTTGTACTTCAAACCTAAAGTAATGTTTCCGATTCCTGTGAGATTAGCTGTATTTGAATTGGTGTTAGAACTAACATTGATGAATTTATAGGGAAGAATTAATTGAGCTTCCAGTTGGTCGGTCAGACCGTAGTCCGCATAAACTTGCGTAGTCACATCTGAATAATCAGCATTTAGCGTTGATTTGTGTCCGTTGATTTGTGCTAAATCATAGAACAATCCTGAAATTCCTAATTGTATGTAGGCATGTCCTTTCTGTTGAGTCCAAGGACTTTGAGAATGAGTGTTTTGCGAAATAAAAAATGAGATAAAAACAGTAAAAAAGAGGGCAGATTTTTTCATAAAAAATAAATTTATTATTTAGTCGTTATAAAAGCTAAAACCTGACGTTCTTGAGTTACTTTTTATTGATTTTCTGGTGGTTTATCAAAATGAATAACGCTTTGTGGGAAAGGTATCGTTATTTTATTTTCTTTAAATAGGTGAAATATTTTTATTCGTAGTTCGCTTTTAACTCTTTCAACTCTAAATACATTTCCGGTCCAAAAAATAACCGCAAAATCAAGAGATGAATTTCCAAAATTGGTTAAGCGAACAAAAGGTTTCGGTTCTTTTTGGACACCTTCTTGTAAATCTATAGCTTCCTGCAATACCTTCATAACTAAAGACACATCAGAACCATAGTCGACTCCTACGTTTACTTCAAAACGAGAAGAAGAATCACTGTGTGTCCAGTTAATAATTTGGTTCCTTGTTAAGTCTGTATTCGGAAGAATAATATATTTATCATCTCTAGTAAGGACGGTGGTTGTACGTAAATTAATTTTTTTTACTATACAAACTAATCCATTGGTTTCTATGACATCATTCACTTTTATAGAAGAATCAACCAATAGGATGATTCCAGATACGAAATCACTAAAGAGGTTTTGCAATCCTAATCCAACACCAACTAATAAAGCTGCAGAACCTGCTATTAAAACGGATAAATTGAATCCAAAAATTTGGAGTCCAAAAATTATTGCAAAAAAGAATATCAAGTACTTCGAAAGACTGTAAATCGAGTATTTCTTGGCTAAATCAATTTTCCCCGATTTATAAATAGCCTTTTTTATCAATTTTAAAAAAAGAAAAGTCAAAAAGAGAAATACCACCAAAGAGAGTAGCCCTTTGACTTTTATATTAAAATCCCCAACTTGAAAAAGGGTATAATTTATAATTTCATTCATCTTTTTGATACTAATTTCTTAAATTCTAAAAGGGTATTAAAATTACATAATTAATCTAACCCCACCTAATTCAGAAACTCGGTATGAAAAACGATCTCCAGGAGAACCAATGAACATAAAGTTTTTAGGGATATTCCACTCATTAGATAATTGATCGATGATTTCAGGACCAAAAACACCTTCTAATTCTATAAATTCAATATCAATTTCAGGATACGCACGATCCAAAACTTTTAAATCCGAAATTAATAGTTCGTTATTATCATGGTCCTTATTGATATTAACAATCTTTAATTTTTTAGTAGATTCGTTATTTTGTACATATTGCATGACCTTATTAATGATGGCAACATCATCACCTTTAGTAAAAAACACAAACTCTTGAGATTTAATTTTAAGATTCATTTTAAGTAAATAGCGATTACTAAAAATGACCATTTTACGAAGAGGCTTGTAAAAATACTCCAAAGCTTCAATCAATACTTTGATTAAAAAGGAGCGATTCAACATGATTGCTACAAATCCATAAGCAGGAATCAAATATTCAATAAAGGTATAGAAAGAAGAAACGTTCAATTTTACATTTCCAATAAAAGCAGTTATAATCAATGATACAGCAACAACTACGGCTATACCTCTTGCTTTTTCAGGACGTGGTAATTTCTTTCTTTTAAATTTAAGCAAAAGGTTACCGATTCCAAATAAGCCCATAACGGCTAAAAATGAAAAAGTATATACTCCAGCTAAAGCTACAATGTCTCCTTTTGTCACTAATAAAACAGAGATACATAAAATTAAAAAACTGATAATAATACGGTAATTAGAACCTCTTTTATTTTGTTTTAAAAAGTAATTTGGTAAAATTCTGTCCAAAGTCATTCGGTTTAACAAACCCGAAACCCCAACAAATGAAGTTAAAACGGCTCCACATAGTACTAATACCGCATCGATAGAAATCAAATAAGCCAACCAAGAACCACCAGTTGTAGCTCCTAAATGGGCTAATAATGACTCTTGATGTTCTCCTACTTGAGCCAAAGGAATTATACAAATAAGTAACAAGGCTATTACAGGGTTGAAAAAACTCACGATAGCCCACATATTTCTCAATGTTTTTGGGAAAACACCTTGTTCTTGTTCTTCAACAAAATTAGCTGAACTTTCAAAACCAGAAATACCTAACATAGCCGCAGAAAACCCTAAAAACAAAGCATTAATGATACCTCCTGAGGTAATCGGGAGACTCCAATTCAGATTAAAAATATCCAACCCATGCATGAAAATGAACCATGCACAAGCCAATACCAGTAAAGTTAAAGTGGTAAGATGAGTAATGAAAATTATAACTGCCACTATTGCTGATTCTCCAATTCCTAAGATGGCTAACCCTGTAAAAAGAAGTAATATTACTATAGTTGAAATGGTGATATTGATATCAGGAGCAATATTGTGTAAATAGTGCATGCCCTCTGAAGCTGAAATTACAGCTGTAGCCATATAGGACAAAACGGTTAGGGTAGCAGCTATAGAAGCCAATCTTTTGGAAGATGTATTCAATAATACATTATAAGCTCCACCATTTAAAGGTAAGGCACCTACAACTTCACCATAAATTTTTCTAAACAAGAAAAGTACAACCGCCACCAATAATAATGAAATCCAAGCGTATTGGCCTGCATACATAATGGTTAGAGCCGAAACATACAAACAGGAAGAACTAATATCATTACCGCAAATTGCAGTTGCTTGTAATTCATTTAATTTGGTGTGTAATACTTTTTTCATTATTTAATATTAAGGTATAATCCATCGCAAGGTAATAGTTTGTTAATTATTTCCCAATGTAAATTACTTAAAAATTTAATTCGATGGAGATTATTGTTTTTTTTAGAGTTTTTTAAAACACTTTTTCTACTCTAGAGATTGTCATATTGACTTATTAACATTCTAAATTTATTTTCTAGAATCATCAATGGGAATAAATTTGACATTAATATAGGCTGGCTAGGAGGGAGTAAGCCCAATAAGCAAGTGTCCAGTTACTTTTGTTCATGAAAAAATAAATCTGGAATAATACTTTATCTGATTCAATTCGTTTTAAATCAAGATTAAACAGTTGTTGGAGACTGGTTTTTATCACTTTGTAGTACTTTGTATTTACGCAAAGACTCTAGTGCTTTTTTGTGAATTTTGTGCTGCATATAACCTGTCCAACCAAACAGAAATCCTTTGAAGCCAAGGGCTTGTTTAGACCATTTCCATATATCAAAATCATCTGTATGTTTAATAATTAAACCGTCCTTAAAATGGAAATTTGCTTGAATAGTATTGACTACTTTATTATTATTAGGGCCGTATGTGTAGGTAGCAGTCCATTGGGTAGCACCCAAATAATCATCGGCTTTAGTATCGGATAATTTGATGTGAAGATTTCCTTTTCCTTTTTCAATCAGCATAGTCCACATGGCAAATACATCTTTTCCTGTTAATAATCCGAAGATAGGATCTCTAAATTTCACGTCTGGGGCATAAAATTCTGACAGAGAAGCGGTATCACCAGCAGATAATATAGAATAAAATTGGTGAATTTTTTTTTCGTTTGTTGTCATTTGGGGCAAAAGTATAGCAGTAAAAATAATGATTATTTTTAAATAAAAACTTACTGACTATTTTTTTCTAAATAATCAATTATTTCAGTCATAGAAGAAAATATTTGGTCAGCAACTGAAAATCTGGGATCATTTGGATCTTCAGGAATTACAAGTGTTGTCATACTGGCTGATTTACCAGCAATCATCCCAGTAACACTGTCTTCAAGCACAATACAATCCGTTGGATTTATATTCAATTTCTTTGTAACACGTATATATACTGCTGGATGGGGTTTTCCATATTCTTCATCATCAGCACTATTTACTTCATTAAAATAATGCCTTATGGATAATTTGTCAAAAACGGCATCTATAATAGGAAAACTTGAAGAAGTAGCTAATGCAATTTTATACTTATTTTTAGCTAAATAATCTAAAAGTTCGTATAATCCTTGTTTAGCAACACCTTTGTTTTTAATTAATAAGACCACGGCGTCAATAATTTCTTTTTCGATGATTTTTGGATTTGTTTCTAGTTGAAACAGCGAACACCAAATTTTAGCAACATCATCAATTCTTTTTCCCATAGTGTATTGAATACAATCTTCGGCATTTATGGAAATTTTTTGTCGAGCAAGGACTTTTATTTGAGCTTCACGCCAATGAGGTTCAGAATCAATAATCACCCCGTCCATATCAAATATAAAGGTGTTCTTTTTCAATTTTTAATATAATTTAAGTTTAATACATTTAATATTCATACAAATCTAACAAATTGTTTTTGTTGTAGGAGTGAATTTAAATCAATATTAAGACAATTAAATTTGAATCATAATTTATATTATGTAAAATAGAATATTTTAGAACTGTCTTGCAGTACAATAGCACTTAATCTTAATAATCTATAATGACATACCTCTCTTTAGTGTTTTTTTCAAAAGAAAATTAACGATTTCGGAGAAAAAGAATAATAAAAAACTTTTTCAATAAAAGAGCGACAAACATCCAAAGAAGCCTGCATTATGACTTTTTAATTTATTAAATTTGCTTCACACAATTAAAAAACACTATGAATACAATTGCTGCTCAAATTGCTGATTTTTTAAAGGAATATGTGCCATTTAATCATTTGTCAATTCAAGAATTATCGGAAATAGCTTCCAGTATTCGAGTAATCAATTTAGAGAAAAATAAAACAATATTCAAGGTCAATGATCCTTTACAAGATTGTTTTTATGTGGTGGCTTCCGGTTTAATCAATCTCTATGTAATATTAGATGCTGAAGAAACAATTTTGGACAAATGTCACCAAGGAACTATTTTTGGATTGCGTCCATTTTTTGCCAAAAACAATTATATGATGACTGCTAAAGCACGTGAAGAAAGTGTTGTTTATGCTATCCCTATCGCTGTTTTTAGACCTTTTGTTGCTAGTAATTCAGAAGTTTTGAATTTGTTACTTGAAAATTTTGCAGTAGACAAACGAAATACTAAAGACAAATCAAATTATGAAAGTAATCTGATTTCTGAAAATGCTTTTTTCACGGGCCAACAATCTGGTATGCAGTTTTTTCAAAATCTAACCTTTAATACCTCTCCATTAATTACACAAGGAAACAATGTAGTTCAAGAAGTAGCGCAATTAATGGCCGAAAATAGAGTTAATAATGCCATAGTAGCTGAAAATAATTTACCAGTAGGAATTGTTACTGAAATCGATTTATCCTATAAAATAGCTACAGGTCGCTACCCTATAACTAGTACTGTGGATAAAATTATGACATGGCCAGTCATAACAGTTTCTGAAAATGTATCTCTAGCGGAGGCGCAATTATTAATGTTAAAAAATAATGTTACTCATTTGTGTGTTACGATTGATGGTTCGGACAAGACTGAAATTAAAGGAGTTATCACTGAACATGATTTGATTTTGGCGCAAGCTAATAATCCTGGAATTTTAATTAAAGAAATTAAACGTTCACAATCTGCAGCTGAGTTAAAACAAATTCGCTCCCGATTAGCTGATATTATTCAGTCTTCCATTCAAAAAAACATACCACTAACCCATATCACAAATATTGCGAGTGAAGTTAATTTTGCCATTTTAAAAAGGGCTGTAGAACAATCTATTTTGGAATTAGGCTCCCCTCCTGCTCGTTTTGCATGGTTTAGTATTGGTAGCCAAGCAAGAAAAGAACAGTTGTTGCTAACGGATCAGGATAGTTTTTTAGTCTTTGAAGATATTGCACCCGAAAAATATCGTGATATAAAGGATTATTTTCTTAATCTGGCCAAAAAAACCACTTTAAAATTAGAAAAAGTAGGTTACGCTTTATGCCCCAATGGACACTTAGCTAGCAACATGATTTGGTGTAAATCATTATCCGATTGGATGAAACAATTTGATAATTGGATGCAAAACCCCGGCGAGAAAAACAACGAATTAAGCAGTTTGTTTTTTGATTATGAAATTATTTTTGGAGACCAAAGAATTGAAGAAGCTATTAATACAATCGTTTTTGAAAATGCTTTGAATAGTGTTTCTTTTTACGATTTCTTGGGGAATGATGCTTTACGAAAAAATTCGTCTTTAACATTCTTTAAAAAGTTTATTATTGAAGAAGAAGGACCAAATAAAAATAAATTTGATATTAAAACACGTGCTATTCTGCCATTAATTGATGGTGCGCGATTATTCACTTTAAGCCAAGGTATCAAGGGAATCAATAATACTTATGTACGATTCAAACAATTGGCTATTTCAGATCCTAAACATTCTGAAATATATCTTGATTGTGCAGATGCTTTTTTAACCTTAGTAAAATTTAGAACTTTAGAAGGTATCAAAAATGATGATTCAGGTCAATTTATAAATATAGAAGAGTTGAGTAAAATTGATCGTGAAAAACTCAAAAATGCACTCTTGCCAATGAAGGAATTGGAAGATTTAATTAAACATAAATTTCAATTAACTCAATTTTCTTAATTATGCTAGACTGGTTAAAAACGATGAATAAAGAATATCCAGATTTTTGGAAATCCTACTTGGCTACATTCAATAAAAAATCAAAACGTTACGTTATTTTAGCTACTGAAACTACGGGTGAAAGTCTGCATAGTGACGTAATTTTAACCATTGGAGCTTTTTCCGTAATTGATGATAGTATCCATGTAGGTGACAGTTTTGAAACCGTGTTAATGCAGTATAAATATTTCCATGACAACAAACTTCCTTTTGATTTTATTGTCGAAAGTAAGTTTAAAAAAATGGGAGAGCCCGATGCGATAAGAGAGTTTATTGATTACTTGGGAAATGCTATTTTGGTGGGGCACAATATCAACTTTAGTGTGGACATGATTAATGCTGCGCTAGAACGCCTAGAGTGTGGTCATTTGAAAAATGAAGCATTGGATGTTAATATTATGCATCAAAAACTCATTGAAATTACAGATCAAGATTTTAGTTTGAATGAATTATTAAAAACGTATAAAATTCCTGAAGATGAAAATGGTTCATCTCCAGAATGCGCGTATAAGACAGCTTTATTATTTTTAAAATTAAAATCTAGATTGGGACTTAAGTAAGATACATGATGGATAGCAAGGATAAAATTGCTATGAAAAACCATAATAATGTGCCATGTAATAAAGGTTTGAAACCAACAGAAATTAAAACATTAAAATTCAATCCAGAACCAATTAAAAACAAGGTAATCGTCAAACCAATTTTAGCCATATAAACGGCTTTAGGAGCAAAAAATGCAATTTCAGTCACGTAAGTATTTAAAAGCATTGCAATAATAAAAAATCCAATAAAGTATGGAATTTTAATCTTACTACTTTTATTTTTAAAAGTAATTGTAGTCAATAATGCTACTGGAATAATCCACAAAGCTCGTGCTAATTTTACGGTAGTTGCAATGGCTAAAGCTTCGGCTCCGTATTTATTAGCGGCCCCTACAACTGAACTAGTATCGTGAATTGCTATAGCACACCACAACCCAAATTCTTCTTGTGATAATTGCAACCAATGACCAATGGCTGGAAATAAAAAAAGAGCCAATGAGTTTAAGATAAAAATCACTCCCAATGCCACTGAAGTTTGTTTTTCATCAGATTTTATTATAGGAGCAATCGCTGCGATAGCACTACCACCACAAATAGCAGTTCCGCAGGAAATTAAATGAACGGTCTTTTTTTCAATCAAAAACCACTTCCCTAACAGGACACCAATTAATAGAGTGCTTATTATGGAAAAAAGAGTAAAGAAAAAACTGGTTGAACCTATAGCGAAAGCCTGTATTGCATTCATGCCAAATCCTAAACCTACTACAGATATTTGCAGTAAGTACCGAATTGCAATGTGATTAAAAGGTAAAAATGGATGGCCAGAAACATTCGCTACAATTAGCCCTAACAATAAAGCTATTGGGGGTGTGATACTGCTGCTCAAACAAACGATTAATAGAAATACAAATACAAGTTTTTGAAAATTTGGATTTACATCAATCAAAGGATTATGATTTTCTTTTACTTTTTCCATTTTTACAATAAACCATTATATTTCCTAACAAACCATTCTGTAGAAAGAAATAAAGCAATTAAGATTAATAACCAATACCATTCTATTAAAGGAGAATGACTTAATGTGTTTTTTTGAATAGCTTTATATTCAGAATGATTCAATAAGTATTGCTCTAATTTTTCCATTTGGTTTGGATAAAAAAGCTTTCCTCCTGTTTGATTTGCCAATTGATTCAATTTTTCAGCATTGGCGTTCACAAATTGTTTTTCGATATCAAAATCTAAAATTTCAAATCGACTAGAGTAACTATTATTTGTATTTAGTTCCTTGACTGTAAATTCGTAGTTGCCTGCTTCAAGGCCGTCTAGGTTTACTTTGTATGAACTATTTGACTTTAATAAATCATAATTTTTGAGCTTATCTGTTTTAGTATTTTTAACAGAAATGGTTAAATGTGCTTTTTCGTCAAATTCATAATTTTTATTAAAAAATTGTGCGTTGATTTCGATGGATTCACCTGAATTAAAAAAACTTTCATGATTGACAATCAATGCTTTTTTAGCACTATTTGAGGCCAAAAACTGAATGATTTTATCAATAAAAATGTCGTATTTAGCAAATGATTGTTCGTTAATATTGGTTTGCATGCGCCACCTCCAACTGTTTTCCCCAAATAAAAATGCCATTCGGTTTCCTTGATTTTCTATAAACGACAACAAAGGTTGCTCTGTTTCAATATTCCTGATTTTAGATGATAATAAAGTTGTACTCGAATTTTTTGAGATGAATTTACCATAAGGATTCTCAAGAGGTGGAAAGTTTTCAAATCCGATATTTTCCGTAGCGAAAGAGTTGAACTGGTTATTAAATTTAGCTGTATAATCTTCTGGTTGGTCGCTCATTTTAAATTCAAAATAATTTTGATTTTGATTTAAAAAATTAAAATCAGTCTGTATTCCTGTAATCACAAAGGTATTCATCCTCATATTTTTTATTTGGTCAAATACCGACTTGAATTCTGTATTCGGTTGGTATAAAATACAAATAGAGTAATCTTCTAAATCCTTGATTTCTTTTGGTTTAAGAATGGTTACTTTACGCAATTCATTAGTTTCAATAGAGCGTTTGAATGCAGCGATATCAGGATGGATAATCGAAGAAATAATAGCTACCTTTGTTTTTTGATTGAGAATTTCAACTGCAAAATTTTTAATGTTATTATAGGTGTTTTTTTCTTTTTCAACTGAGGAAACAGCGGCTTTAAAAACTTGAACCCCCACTCTATTAGCTGGCAAAAGTAGATTTACCGTCTCAGTGCGTTTGGTGTTTGAAAAAAAAATTTTTTGTTTGCTAATAATTGAATTGCCTTGCTCAATAGTTAATTCAGCCTGAATATTTTTATTGCCAGAATAGTTTACAAATACTTCAACAGGAAATTTATTCTTGTAAAAAGCATATTTATTAACATTGAGTTGGTTGATTTTCAAATCCAATACTTGGGTAGTATCTCCAACAACAATGGGAAAAACTTTGTTATTTGTCTCGAAAGAATAAGTGTAATCATTTCCAGATGTTTGATTTCCATCAGTAATAATTAGGGTAGGGAAAATTTGATTGCGATTGTAGTTTTTTAAATTTTTGGATATACCGCCAAAATTGGTTTGGGTTCCTTTGAAATCAATAGTTCCAGAAGAAGTAAAATCCGAATCAAATTGGTAGGTTTGAATATTGAATTTTTCTGCTAACTTTTTATTTGTACTCAAATATTGATACGTTTCTAAGCTTCTTTTATCTGCATTTAAATTGATAATAGAACTTGAATTGTCTACTACAATAGCCAAAGCAGGCTTTACAATTTCTAAATTGTTTCTTGTTATTATTGGGTTAACCAATAACAGCAATATTCCGAAGAAAGTTAGAAAACGCAAAAAAGCCAAAAGCAAATTCAGATTGGATTTGCTTTTGGCCTTATGTAAATATTGAAAATAAGACAAACCAGCTGATACTATCAATGAAACTAGTAGCAAAAAAATGGAGTTGATTGTCATATTTAATTAGTGTTCAGTATTCAGATTTTTAGTAATCGGTCATCTTATCAAGTATTCAGTGATCAGTTGTATAAGTGGTCAGCAATTTAATTTTGAATAATTTAATTGTATTTCACAAAACTGAATACTAAAAAACTGAATACAGAATACTTTTTTTAAGTAAGCATTCCTCCGCACACATTAAGTGTTTGACCAGTAACGTAAGCACTCATATCTGAAGCTAAGAATAGACAAGCATTAGCTACATCTTCAGTTGACCCTCCTCGTTTCAATGGAATACCGTCTCTCCATCCTTGTACTACATCTTCGCTTAATTTAGCAGTCATTTCAGTTTCGATAAAACCTGGAGCGATCGCATTGCAACGAATGTTACGAGAACCTAATTCTAAGGCAACAGATTTAGTAAAACCAATCACTCCTGCTTTAGATGCTGCATAATTTGTTTGTCCAGCATTTCCTTGAACTCCAACTACAC
Organism: Flavobacterium faecale; assembly: GCF_048320115.1. Lineage (GTDB taxonomy): Bacteria > Bacteroidota > Bacteroidia > Flavobacteriales > Flavobacteriaceae > Flavobacterium > Flavobacterium faecale_A. The sequence goes on along the minus strand of NZ_CP182943.1, from coordinate 3,256,347 downwards.
TACTCATGTTAATAATAGAACCTGCACGTTTTTTCAAAAATGTTTTTTGAACCGCTTTGGTCATATTAAATACTGATTTCAAGTTCACCGCAATAACATCATCAAAATCAGCCTCTGAGATACGCATTAACAAATTATCTTTAGTGATTCCAGCGTTATTGATCAAGATATCAATTGTCCCGAAATCTTCTAAAACTTTATCTACTAAAGTTTGTGCTTCATTAAAATCAGCTGCATTTGATTGATAGCCTTTGGCTTTAATGCCTAAAGCGTTTAATTCATTTTCTAATTCTAATGCCGATGCAGCAGACGAACTGTATGTGAAAGCGACATTAGCTCCATGTTTTGCAAAAACTTCAGCTACTCCTCTACCAATTCCGCGACTTGCACCAGTAATTATGGCAACTTTTCCTTCTAGTAATTTCATATTTTTTGATGTATATTTTTTGTATTTGGAGTTACAAATATAGATTATTTAAGCGTTTTATAAAATAAGTTATATTAAAAAAGCCCTACTGAAGTAGAGCTTTTGTTTATTTGAAATAGAAAGGACTAAAAAGCCACATTCCATCTTGGTAATCTTCCGTTTTTATCTAAGAAATTTTGCAAGACCTGTCCTTCTATAAAAGTTGGAATTCCTTTGTCACTTTCATTAAAAGTTTCAAACCAAAGTACCTCTAATCTTTCGATGTTTTCGATTTTCATTTGAGCTGGCCAAGAATATTTTCTTCCAGTTTTAGCAAATTGGTGTCCGTTTACAATTTTATCGTACAAACCTCCATTCTTACTTTTCAGAGAACCATCGTTTTGTACTGTTCCTGTAGAACCTACCATGATTAATTCTTTAGCATCATCACTGATTGCATTTACAACAAAAACGCCACTTCCTTCTGATGCATTGCAAGCTTCCTCTAAGCTGTCATCAATCGTAAAAGTAAAACTATTGTTCTCTTTGTATTTTTCTAATTCTTTATACATAATTGTTTGTTAATTATTTGTGATTTTCGACAAAATAATCTCCACAAAATCGTGATGATTAGTCAAAATCATTTGTTTTTCATTGATATGATTTATATTCATACTGAAAAATCAGTATTTTTAATCGAGTGCAAAGGTATTCTTTAATTCCATTTTATACTAAAAAAGCCCCACAAATGTGAGGCTTTAAATTTATAAGAAATAAAAGCTTAGTTTAAAACTCCTTTTAATACTTCGCTAACTTTTTTACCGATTTCAGCTGGTGAATCAACCACGTGAATTCCGTTTTCTCTCATGATTTGTTTCTTAGCAGCAGCAGTATCGTCAGATCCTCCAACAATTGCTCCGGCATGCCCCATTGTTCTACCAGCAGGAGCAGTCTCTCCAGCGATAAATCCAATTACTGGCTTACGGTTACCATCAGCTTTAATCCATTTAGCAGCATCAGCTTCTAATTGACCACCAATTTCACCAATCATGATGATACACTCAGTTTCTGGGTCATTCATCAATAATTCAACCGCTTCTTTGGTAGTTGTTCCAATGATTGGGTCTCCACCAATACCGATAGCAGTTGTAATTCCTAATCCTTGTTTTACTACTTGGTCAGCAGCTTCATAAGTCAAAGTACCTGATTTAGAAACGATACCAATAGTTCCTTTTTTGAAAACAAAACCTGGCATGATACCTACTTTAGCTTCAGCCTGGAGTGATAACACCAGGACAGTTAGGTCCAATTAATCTTGCGTTTCTTTCTTTTACATAATTGTTAGCCTTAATCATATCTGCTACAGGAATCCCTTCAGTAATAGCAATGATTACTTTGATACCTGCATCAGCAGCTTCCATAATTGCATCCGCAGCAAAAGCTGGTGGAACAAAAATAATAGTAGTATCTGCACCTGCTTGAACAACAGCATCTTTCACTGTGTTAAAAACAGGACGGTCTAAATGGGTAGAACCACCTTTTCCTGGAGTAACTCCTCCAACAACGTTAGTTCCATATTCGATCATTTGAGAAGCGTGGAATGTTCCTTCACTTCCTGTAAATCCTTGAACAATTATTTTGGAATCTTTATTAACTAAAACACTCATGATATATATTTTATGTAGTTTTTAAATTTTGTCTTGCAAAAATATAAAATAGTAAGCAGTAATCTGTGTCGAAAATCCGATTTTTTGACACAAAATTTAAGCTTTTTGACTGATTTGAAACCCGCGAAATAATTTACTGTCCTTAATCTCCCAAATAACCATGAAATATCCTAGTAAGATTTCTTCTCTTGGGTTTTCGATGATTTTGACACCATGTGTGTAACGAACTGATACTAGGTTGTCTTGAGTAACTATATGGCTTATTTTTACTTTGGAGCGAATATAGGTTTTACTTAATTCTTCAGTATAACGCAGTATTGCATCATAATCCATTTGTGAAAAACCATTGCTATTATTCCAATCAAAAGTAATATCGGGATGTATAAATTCCTTCATAATATCACAATTGATTAAAGCGTCTGATTTGTAAAAATCAACAACTAATTCTTTTGCAGTCATATACTATTGTAATTTGGTTAAAATTTCAGGGATTTTTTTAAGATTAGCAAGTTGTTTAAGCTGTTCTCTCGACTCTTGTATAGGGGTTCCAAAATAGGACTTTCCACCTTCAACAGATTTTGTTACACCTGTTTGTCCCATTATTACGGCTTTGGTACCAATTGTGATTCCACTAGTAGTTCCTACTTGCCCCCAAAGAGTTACTTCGTCTTCAATAACTACGCAACCTGCAATTCCGGTTTGTGAAGCGATCAAACATTTTTTACCAATAATAGTATCGTGACCTACATGGACTTGATTGTCTATTTTAGTCCCTTCTCCTATGGTAGTATCTCCAGTTACTCCTTTATCAATAGTGCAAAGTGCACCGATACCTACGTTGTTTTGAATTACAACTCTCCCACCAGAAATTAATTGGTCAAATCCCGCTTCTCTCTTTTTGTAATAAAATGCATCTGCTCCAAGAATTGTTCCTGCATGAATGATAACATTGTCACCAATGATGGTATGATCGTATATTGAAACATTAGAATGTATCAAACAATTCTCTCCTATTTCTACATGATTACCGATAAAAACATTGGGTTGAATCACAGTCCCTGCTCCTATTTTTGCCGAAGGCGCAATCGCAACACTTGCAAATTGGAAAGGCTTAAAATGATTGGTAAGTTTATTGAAGTCTCTAAAAGGATCATCAGAGATTAAAAGTGCTTTTCCTTCCGGACAGTCCACTTTTTTATTAATCAATACTATAGTGGCCGCAGATTGAAGCGCTTTGTCATAGTATTTAGGATGATCTACAAAAACAATATCTCCAGGTTCCACAACATGAATCTCGTTCATACCTAAAACAGGAAAATCAACATCCCCAACAAATTCACACTGTAGTAAATTCGCAATTTCTTGTAAAGTATTACCCTTTGGAAATTTCATATAATTTCGTTTTTAGTTTCAGTTTTCAATCTCAGCTTTCAATCCTAATTAGAAAAACAATTGAGAATGAAAACTGAAACTTATAAAAACTACTCTTTTACACGCTCCATGTAAGAACCAGAAGCGGTATCAATTTTAATTTTGTCACCTTCATTGATAAACAAAGGCACATTTACAGAAGCTCCTGTTTCAACCGTTGCTGGTTTAGTAGCATTGGTAGCAGTATTTCCTTTTAAGCCTGGTTCTGTGTAAGTCACTTCTAAAATTACTGATGGAGCCATATCTACAGATAAAGGCAAATCAGTTTCAGTGTTAATTTGGATCATTACATTTTCACCTTCTTTTAATAAATCTGGAGAATCTAACACATTTCTATTCAAAGTAATTTGTTCAAAAGATTCCGCATTCATAAAGTGAAAATCATCTCCTTCAGGATATAAATATTGAAAAGTATGCGTTTCTACACGTACTACATCAATTTTATGTCCAGCAGAGAAAGTATTGTCTAATACTTTTCCATTTGTTAATGATTTCAATTTTGTTCTCACAAATGCAGGACCTTTACCCGGTTTTACATGAAGAAATTCGATAATTTTATAAATATCGTGATTGTGTTTGATACAAAGTCCGTTTTTAATATCTGATGTAGATGCCATTTATTATTTGCTTTTGGCTAGTAGCTTTTAGCTATTAGCAATTTATATTTAATTATTTCTTATTTATTTATTACAAAGTACTACTGGTGTACCCTTTCATAACTCCTCTTGATGAATTTCGGATAAAATCCAAAATTTCATCACGCTCAGGAGTTGCTTCCATTTCGGCTTCAATGATTCCGATTGCTTGTGTTGTATTGTAATTTTTTTGGTAAAGAATTCGGTAAATATCCTGTATTTCTCTAATTTTTTCAGTGGTAAATCCCCTTCTTCTTAATCCTACAGAGTTAATACCTACGTATGATAAAGGCTCTTTAGCCGCTTTAGTATAAGGAGGCACATCTTTACGTAATAAAGAACCTCCTGAAATCATGGCATGATCTCCTATACTAATAAATTGATGAACAGCTGATAAGCCTCCAATTACCGCATAATTACCTACAGTAACATGGCCTCCTAAAAGTACACCATTAACAATAATAGCGTTATCCCCTACATGGCAATCGTGGGCTATGTGCGCCGCCGCCATAATTAAACAGTTATTCCCAATAGTGGTTTGCCCTGAAGCAATAGTACCTCTATTGATAGTCACGCACTCTCTAATAGTACAATTATCTCCTATAATGGCTAGAGAATCTTCTCCTCCAAATTTTAAATCTTGTGGTACAGCTGAAATAACTGCTCCTGGAAAGATGTTACAGTTTTTACCAATACGAGCACCTTCCATGATGGTCACATTAGAACCTATCCAAGTACCGTCACCAATAATAACATTATTATGAATGGTTGTAAAAGGTTCAATAACCACATTTTTGGCAATTTTCGCTCCTGGATGAACATAAGCTAATGGTTGATTCATCTACTTTTTTTTAAATTTATTTATAAAGAGCTATAACTCAAAAACACAATTAATGTTGTGGTTTTTTTGCTATTTGCGCCATTAGTTCTGCTTCTGCTACTAATTTTCCATTAGCGTATGCATTGGCCTGCATGTGACAAATCCCTCTTCTAATAGGAGTTATCAAGTCACATTTAAATATTAGTGTATCACCTGGTAACACTTTATGTTTGAATTTAACATTATCCATCTTCATGAAATAAGTCAAATAATTTTCTGGATCTGGCACCGTACTTAATACTAAAATACCTCCCGTTTGAGCCATAGCTTCTACTATTAAAACTCCAGGCATTACAGGTGCTTCTGGAAAGTGTCCAACAAAAAAGTTTTCATTCATGGTAACATTTTTCATACCTACCACATGACTTTCAGACATTTCGATGATTCTGTCAATCAACAAAAATGGAGGTCTATGAGGTAAAACCGACATGATTTTATGAATATCCATCAATGGTTCTTGGTGTAAATCATAAGTTGGAACAAAATTACGTTGTTCTATTTTGATGATTTTAGCCATTTTTTTAGCAAACTGAGTGTTTACAAAATGTCCTGGTTTGTTGGCTATAATTTTACCTTGAATTTTAGTACCAATTAATGCCAAATCACCCACAACATCTAGTAATTTATGTCTAGCCGCTTCGTTAGGATAGTGTAATGTAAGATTGTCTAAAATTCCGTTTGGTTTTACATTCAAAGTATCTTTACCAAATGCCACTTTTAAGTTAGCCATGGTACTATCTGAAATATCTTTGTCTACATATACAATGGCATTATTTAAGTCTCCTCCTTTGATTAGACCATTTTCTAATAATGATTCCAATTCATGTAAGAAGCTAAAAGTTCTAGAGTTTGCGATTTCTGTTTTAAAATCTTCTAAGTTTTTAAGAGTGGCATTTTGTGTGCCTAAAATTTTAGTTCCAAAATCAACCATTGTAGTTACGCTATATGAATCGCTAGGCATAACTAAGATTTCACTTCCAGATTCTTCATCTGTAAAGGAAATTACTTCTTTGACTACATAGACATTTCGTTTCGCGTTTTGTTCTTCTATACCAGCGTTTTCAAGGGCTTCAACAAAATATTTAGAAGATCCATCCATGATAGGCAACTCTGAAGCGTTTAATTCAATGATAACATTGTCTAAATCGCAACCTTCTAATGCAGCTAAAACATGTTCAGGAGTTTGTATTTTTACACCTAATTTTTCCAAATTAGTTCCTCTTTGTGTATTCACAACATAATTTGCATCTGCTTCAACAACAGGATGTCCCTCTAAGTCAACTCTAACAAAAGTAAAACCGTTATTTACTGGAGCAGGTTTGAAAGTCATTTTCACTTCTTTACCTGTGTGCAATCCCACACCAGTTAGGGAAATTTCTGTTTTGATGGTCTTCTGTTTAACCATTGTTTACGTTTTTTGTGTTTAATATTTGTTTCTTTAACTCTTCAATTTCAGTAATTATTTTGGGCAAATTTTTGAAGTGTACATAAGATTTGCTAAAATCATTATAGCCAAATGTAGGGCTCCCTTGTAACACTTCATTGTCTTTGATATTTCTTCCTACCCCCGATTGTGCTTGGATACGAACGTTGTTTCCAATGGTCAAATGACCTGCGATACCTACTTGACCGCCAATCATTCCATTTTTTCCTATTTTGGTAGATCCTGCTATTCCTGTTTGCGCTGCAATAACGGTATTCTCCCCTATTTCAACATTATGCGCAACTTGTATCTGATTGTCTAATTTAACCCCTTTTCTAATAATTGTTGAGCCCATTGTAGCTCTGTCAATAGTAGTACAAGAGCCTATTTCAACATCATCTTCAATGATAACATTTCCAATTTGTGGGATTTTTTTAAAGGTTCCATCAGCATTGGGAGCAAAACCAAATCCATCAGAACCTATAATAGTACCTGAATGAATTTTACATTGATTCCCTATTTCAGTATCTGAATATATTTTGGAACCAGCATAAATAGTAACATTGTCTCCTATTTTTACATTATCACCGATGTAACAATTAGGATAAATTTTCACATTATCACCTAATCTGACATTGGTGCCAATATAGCTAAAACTTCCCAAATAAAGATGATGGCCATAAACAGTACCTTCTGAAATGACAGATGGTTGTTCTATTCCTACCTTATGACTTTTTACTTGATCGTAAAATTCTAATAATTTTGTAAAAGACAAATAAGCATCTTCAACTTTAATTAAGGTTGTTTTTAGTTCATTTTCAGGGATGAAAGATTTGTTAACAATAGTGATTGTTGCTTGAGTTGTATAGATGTAATTGTTGTATTTTGGATTAGAAAGAAAAGTCAAAGATCCTTCTTTTCCTTCTTCAATTTTAGCTAATTGATATACTTCAGCATTGGGATTACCTACTACTTCACCTTCTAAAATACCCGCTATTTGTTCTGCTGTAAATTTCATTTTATTTAAATTATTTTTTTACAATACCCTTAACTTTTGTTTAAGTTTTAATGGTATTAAAAAAAAAGATAACCCTTTTTATTTCGACAAAAATATAAAAAAATTGATGTTAAATCTTTATTTGTTCGAGTTGTTTTGGGAAACAAATATAGTATTTAGTTACTGATTTCGATAATGATTTTAAATTCAGCTGATCTGGTGATTCAAAAACATCTTCCACAGAACGGTCTTTCTTTAATATTTTAATCGGTTCGGCTTCCTTGCTATAGGCTTGATTTTTTATCTTTCCTTTGAAAATAAAATAATTAGTATCTCCTAAACTAATATTATTTTGATCAGCGAATTTCTCCTTTAAAAAATCTAAATCATCAATGGTAGGTTTTTCATTAGACAATTTTATTTTGAGTAAATCTCTATTAATAATCATGCTGCTCAAAGATGACAAAATAAAGTCTTCGTTATACTGCCAAGCCTTTAGCGCACTAATAATATCGAAATCATCTAATTGAGCAAATAAATCAAGGTTTTTATCGTCAAAATGTTCCATTGTGATTCTGTTTTTCATAAAAAACAATAATGGCAAGCTACAAGGCAACTCAATCCCTTTAGTTGTTAATTCCTTAGCACGTTTTAAAACTTTGGTCAAAATTAATTCGGCCGCTAAACTGGTTTTATGCAAATAGGCCTGCCAATACATTAATCGTCTGGACATTAGAAATTTTTCAACCGAGTAGATTCCTTTTTCTTCAATAACCAAAACATCATCGACCACATTCATCATCTGAATCAAGCGCTCAGAGTTTACATTCCCTTCTGCGACTCCCGAATAAAAACTATCTCTCTTTAAATAATCCATTCGATCCATATCTAATTGACTTGAAATCAACTGTAACATGAATTTCCGGTGGTATTCACCTTTGAAAACTTTAATCGCTAAATCTAATTGTCCTCCAAATTCCACATTCAACTGTTGCATGAACATTAGTGAAATTTCTTCATGATGTACCTCCTCTACGATACTTTTTTCCATAGTATGCGAAAAAGGACCGTGACCTATATCGTGTAATAAAATTGCAATATATAAAGCATTTTCTTCATCATCATTAATCATAACTCCTTTAAAACGCAATACATCTACTGCTTTTTGCATCAAGTGCATACAGCCTAAAGCATGGTGAAAACGAGTATGATTGGCCCCTGGATATACTAAATATGACAGTCCCATTTGTGTTATTCGACGAAGACGCTGAAAGTACGGGTGCTGAATTAAATCATAAATTAACGCATTGGGTATGGTGATAAACCCATAAATAGGGTCATTGAATATTTTTAGTTTATTGATTTTAGGCACTACAACTTCTTTTTAAGGTGGACAAATATATAAAATTTAGCTTTTAAATCCCTTTGAAATATAGCATCATTTGTATTAAGCATCATTTTTTATCCTTAATAAACATCCTTTATAAATGTTTAACATAACTTTAAGTTCGTTTAGTTCGGTAATTACCGAACCAGTTGTAAATTTGCAAAATAAAAATACTAAACATGAGTATAGAAAACGATAGATTAGAGATTATAGAAATGTTTGGGGTGCATTTTGAAAAACTCTACAACATTCCGCCTCTAGCGGCCAGAATATTAGGTATTCTAATCGTTGATGGTTGTAAATCGGGATTGACATTTGATTCATTAGTAGAAAAAATGGGAGCGAGTAAAAGTTCTATTTCAACTAATTTGAATTTACTACTTAAAATGGATAAAATATCCTATTTCACTATTACTGGTGACCGAAAAAAATATTTTAAACCTGCGGCTTTAAGTGATCGATTGGCTAATTATCTAAAATTGATTAATTCAGAAATGGTTATTATAGACAAACTCACTGATTATCGAGAAATGACCGCTTCTTGCCCAGAAGAAAAATGCAATTTGGAAAATATCAAAGCTTATAAAGCACATGTTGTAGAAGTAGGCAATGTATTTACCAAAACCATCAACGAGTTTAAAAAAATAGAAATTAACAATAACAACAATAAATAATTCATCCAATGAAGAAAATTTCATTAACCATTATAAGTTTAGTACTCTTAGTTGCTTGTGGAAAGAAAGAAGAACCTAAAACCCCTCCCGTAATGCCTTATAAAGTGGTGGAAGTTGCAACTTCCAGCACGACTCTATTGGCCGAATATCCTACTACTTTAGAAGGTACAACGGATATAGATATACGTGCCAAAGTGGATGGATATATTGAAAAAATCTATGTGCAAGAAGGTCAGGAAGTTCGTAAAGGACAATTGCTTTTCAAACTAGAAACGCAAACGGCCAATCAGGAAGCAAGTGCTGCCAAAGCAAAAGTGACAGCTGCTCAAGTAGAAGTCAATAGATTAAAGCCACTGGTAGATCGTAATATTATTAGTGATGTACAACTAGAAACTGCCAAAGCCAACTTAGCAAGTGCCAAAAGTACTTACCAAAGTATCATTGAAAAAATCAATTATGCCTCTATCAAAAGTCCGGTAAACGGAATTGTAGGGACGCTCCCATTGCGAATAGGAAGTTATGTGAGTAGTCAAACAGCAGAACCTTTGACTCGAATTTCTGATGTGAGTACCATTTACGCTTATTTTTCAGTGAATGAAAAACAACAATTGGATATTATGATGAACGCTGAAGGAAAGACGTTTCAACAAAAAATTGCCAAAATGCCAACTGTTAACTTGATTCTAAGTAACGGAATTGAATACGAGCAAAAAGGAAAAATTGAAACTTTTAGCGGACAAGCCAATACGCAAACTGGTTCTTTCAACGTTAGAGCACGTTTTCCAAATGCTAATCGTTTATTACGTTCAGGAGTTAGTGGAACCATTCAAATTCCAACACATTTAGAAGATGTTATTTTAATCCCTCAAAATGCTACTTTGGAGTTGCAAGACAAACGTATCGTGTTAGTGGCTGATAAGGAAAATAAAGTGAAATCGGTTCCAGTAGAAGTGCGTGCTGTCCCTGGTGGTCAATTTTTTGTAGTCGACAAAGGATTAAATACAAAGGATAAGATTTTGATTGAAGGAGTAGGAATTGTTGCAGAAGGGACTGAAATCAAACCTGAATTAGTGAATTACGCAACCATCATCAATCCAGAAAAAAAAGCCGTTAACTAACTCCTAAAAAACACAGCATGTTTTCAAAATTTATTGACAGACCCGTATTGTCAACGGTGATTTCTATTATCATCGTTATACTAGGAATATTGGGGTTAATTGCATTACCCGTTTCACAATATCCAGAAATTGCTCCCCCTACCGTATCGGTATCCGCAAACTACCAAGGAGCTAGTGCCGAGGTGGTAATGAACTCCGTAGTAATTCCGCTTGAAGAACAAATCAATGGTGTAGAAGACATGGCCTACATGACTTCTACTTCCAATAATGATGGTTCGGCATCCATTAATATCTTTTTTAAATTGGGTACAAACCCTGATTTAGCTGCGGTAAATGTACAAAACCGTGTGGCAAGAGCTGCTTCGTTATTGCCACAAGAAGTAACCAAAGCCGGTGTAACCACCTCCAAAAAGCAAAGTGATAATATCTTGATTTTATCTTTATACAGTGAAAATCCAGAATACGATATTACTTTTCTTCAAAACTATGCGAATATCAATCTTTTGCCTAAAATTAAACGTGTTCCCGGTGTAGGAGATGCTATTATTTTTGGTCAAAGAGATTATTCGATGCGTATTTGGCTTAAGCCAGATGTTATGGGAGCCTATGGCTTAGTTCCATCGGATATCACGGCCCTATTAGCGGAACAAAATATTGAAGCCGCTCCAGGTCAATTAGGTGAAAGTGCCGATCAATCTTTTCAATATACTTTAAAATACAAAGGACGTTTGCAAAGCACTCAAGAATTTGAAGATATTATCGTTCGCTCTACTCCTAACGGTGAAGTGCTAAAATTAAGTGATGTAGCCCGAATTGAACTGGGAGCTGTTAATTACGCTAGTAATTCCTATACTAACGGAAACCAATCTATAGCTATTGCAATTGCACAAACTGCAGGTTCGAATGCGCAAGAAGTAATTGAAGGCTCGCTAAAAGTATTGGAAAAATCAGCCGTTAATTTCCCAAAAGGTGTCAAATACGCCACTTTGATTAATGCCAATGATTTCTTGGAAGAATCAATTACTAAGGTGGTACACACTTTGATTGAAGCATTCATCTTGGTGTTTATTGTAGTTTTTGTTTTCTTACAAGATTGGAGATCAACCTTGATTCCTGCGATATCTGTACCTGTGGCGATTATTGGAACTTTCTTTTTCCTGAGTTTATTTGGATTTACGATTAACTTACTCACGCTATTTGCGCTAGTACTCGCCGTCGGAATTGTCGTCGATGATGCCATTGTGGTCGTTGAAGCCGTCCATGCCAAAATGGAAGCGGGAGAACACGATCCTAGGAAAGCAGCACACAGTGCCATGGGCGATATTAGTAGTGCGATTATTTCGATTACTCTGGTGATGTCGGCGGTATTTATTCCTGTTTCCTTCATTAGTGGTTCGGCGGGAGTTTTCTACAAGCAATTTGGTTTGACATTAGCCATTGCCATTGTACTATCGGCTATTAATGCCTTGACCTTATCTCCAGCTTTGTGTGCAATTTTCTTGAAAAATCATGGCGAGAAAAATCATAAAGGTTTTATGGACCGTTTTTATTCTGCCTTCAATACAGGATTTGAAACGACTACTTCCAAATACAAAAGAGCTGTCGAGTTTTTAATCAATCGAAAATGGCTGGCTTTCTTAGGAGTTGCCATTTTTGTTGGAATATTTATTTTGTTAATAAATATCACCCCAAAAGCCTTTGTGCCGAGTGAAGACACTGGAGCTATCCTTTCAGACGTTTCTTTAGCACCAGGAACTTCTCTAGAGCGAACAGAAGAAATTTTGGTTCAAATCGAAGATAAAGTAAAAGACATGCCTGAGGTCAAAGAAGTTTTGCGTATTTCAGGTCGAAGTTTGATTAGTGGAACTGGAAGTAATTACGGAATGGTTATTTTGAAACTAAAACCTTGGTCAGAACGTAAAGGTGATAATCAAGAAATAACAGCTGTTGTACAGGAATTGTTCAAGCGTTCTGCTACTGTTAAAGATGCAAAAGTATTGTTTTTTGCTCGTCCTACCTTGACTGGTTTTGGATACTCAAACGGTTTTGAATTCCAATTACAAGATCAAAAAGGAGGTACTATTGCAGAACTGAATGAAGTGAGAACCAAATTTTTGGCCGACTTAAATAGTCGTCCAGAAGTGAAGTACGCAGCAACCAACTTTTCACCGAATTTCCCTCAATACCGAATGGATTTGAATGTGGCAGCGATTAAAAAATCGGGTTTAAGTGTTACAGATGTTTTAGGAACCATGCAAGGCTATTATGGTGGTGTTTACGCATCCAATTTTAATAAATTTGGAAAACAATACCGTGTCATGTACCAGTCTGAACCACGATTTAGAAGAGATCCTGAATCGTTGAACAAAGTATTGGTTAGAAATAATAAAGGACAAATGGCTCCTATTTCACAATTTGTAAGCTTAGAGAAAGTATTAGGACCTCAAGCCATAGATCGATTTAATTTATTTACATCATTAAAAGTTGTGGGAGCTCCTAATGAAGGATTCAGTACTGGTGACGCCATCAAAGCAGTGGAAGAAGTAGCAGCTCAGAGTTTGCCTCTTGGGTACGGATACGAATACTCTGGAATGACCCGTGAGGAAATCAGTTCGGGTAGTCAAACCTTGTTTATTTTCTTATTGTGTTTAGTCTTTGTTTATTTCTTACTAGCTGCACAATATGAGAGTTATATTTTGCCATTTGCAGTATTAATTTCATTACCAATTGGTTTAGCAGGAACTTATATTTTTGCTTATTTCTTTAACTTGAGTAACAATATTTACCTCCAGATTACCTTAATCATGTTGATTGGACTTTTGGCCAAGAATGCGATTTTGATTGTAGAATTTGCTGCCGATGCTAGACGAAAAGGTTTGAGCATCACACAAGCAGCCGTACAAGGTGCAGTGGCTCGTTTACGTCCTATTTTGATGACTTCCTTTGCCTTTATTCTTGGATTAATGCCATTGATGTTAGCGAGAGGCGCAGGAGCTGTGGGTAATAAAGCCATCGGAACCGGAGCCATTGGTGGAATGTTAATTGGTACTGTTTTGGGAGTATTCGTGATTCCGATTTTGTTTATCGTTTTCCAAACTTTACAAGAGAAGGTTTCCATAAAACCCCTGCCAAAGTCTCCAAAAGCAGATGTTAAAACTTTAGAAAATTAAAATGAAAAATAAAATATATAAAGTAGGTTTCCTCGTATTAACTACGACCCTATTGCAATCTTGTTTTGTTGCCAAAGATTACCAACGACCGGAAGTAAAAACTGATAAATTATATCGTAGCGAACTGTCAACTACTGATTCTCTCTCGATGGCGAATCTCAGTTGGAACAAAATTTTCACCGACCCTGTTTTGCAGGCTTACATCCAAAAAGGATTATCTAATAATTTGGATATCCGAATTGCGATGCAGAATTTAACCGCTGCCGAGGCTACCATGAAGCAAGGCAAAGCAGGCTACTTCCCTACTCTAAGCGTTTCTACAGACTGGACGCATCAGGAACTATCCAGAAACAGTCAGTTTGGAGCTATTGTGAGAGATCGTAGTGTAGACCAATTTCAATTGGCAGGAAGTCTAAGTTGGGAGGCCGATATTTGGGGAAAAATAAGAAGCAATAAAAGAGGTGCCCAAGCCGCTTTTTTACAAACCCAAGCCGCCAACCAAGCCATTAAAACGCAATTAATCGCATCCATCGCAGCTACTTATTACCAGTTGGTGACAATTGACGAGCAAATCAAAATTGCCGAAAACACCTTGACCAACAGAGACAAAAGTATCGAAACCATTTTAGCGCTGAAAAAAGCGGGATTGGTTACTGAAGTAGGTGTCAAACAAACCGAAGCACAAAAATATGCTACAGAATTGATCATTGCCGATTTGAAAAACAGCACGCTTTTGTTGGAGAACACACTTTGCGCACTACTAGGACAAGGACCAACATCAATTGAAAGAGCCAGTTTTCCTAACTCACAACTCAATCCTGAAATTACAGTTGGCGTTTCTAGTAGTTTGCTCCGAAATCGTCCAGATGTGATTGCGGCTGAATACAATTTGATTACCAATTTTGAAATGACTAATGTAGCTAAAAGCAGTTTTTACCCTTCTTTGAAAGTAACCGCTACAGGAGGTTTGCAAAGTATAGATATCCAAAAATGGTTGAGTGCCAACTCGATTTTTGCGAGCGTGATTACAGGTTTGACCCAACCTATTTTTAATCAACGCCAAATCAAAACAAGGTACGAAATCGCCAAGGTCAATCAAGAAAAAGCCTATCTGCAATTTGAACAATCGCTCTTAACAGCAGGAAAAGAGGTCTCAGATGCCATGGCACTGTATAAGAACGAAACCTATAAAATTTCGGTTAGAGAAAAACAGGTCGAAGCTTTGACCAAAGCCGCTAATTATTCTGATGAGCTTTTGACCTATGGATTGGCTAACTATCTGGAGGTATTGACTTCTAAAAATGACGCTTTGAATGCCGAATTAAATTTGGTAGACAATAAGTACCAACAATACAAAGCCATTATTCAATTATACAGAGCCTTAGGTGGCGGATGGCAATAAAAGTTAATCTTTAGTTAGGTTATAATTGGTTGATTAATTAAAAGTCACTAGGTTTTCCTAGTGGCTTTTTTCGTTTAGGTATTACTAAAATAGTCTTAGGTTGTCAGACTGAGCTAAGCCTGCCCTGAGTATATCGAAGGGTCGAAGCCCATCTTAACTCCCCACTCCCCACTTCTCAGCAGCTATTCCCGTCATCCGTTACAAGGAACTTGGTTTCAAACCCTTTTTCTAGGCGCTGGCAGGAGCTTCTTGGAGTCGCTCTACCACCACCAGAAAAAAGTGGTTTTCAACCTGCGTTCGCTTTTCACTTCTACCGGGGCTAAGGCGATTGGTATAAATAATAACGTCATTATGGTTTCCTGTAACACTCATAATAAAGAAGGAATTATCTTTGAAAAATGTTAATAACTGAAAGAATAGTTGTAAGTATTTTTGGAGATTAAGTTGTATGTTTGGGAAAGTAAAATATTATGATTGTCAGACATAGTTACCTGATTTTGGGGTGATAGGTTTGATGTTGACAGATTTATAAACAAGTTGTGTGTCATGCTAAAACCGACACTGCTAACAAAACAAAAATTTGAAATGATTACTAAATTAAACATAAATAAAGTTGCCAGTTACAAGAATCCAACAGCTTTGGAAACGGACAAAAAGGTAAACCTTGTTTATGGTTTAAACGGAACAGGAAAAAGTACTTTATCAAATTTTTTAAACCAACATAGTGACGAAAAATATAAAGACTGTACAATTGAAGCATTGGACGAAAGTCACGAAATAATAGTATACAATCAAAAATTTATTTCAGAAAACTTTTTTGAACCTGAAAACCAAAAAGGAATTTTCACTCTTTCTAAAGAAAATAAAGAAGCGGAAACTAATATTGCTAATGCAATAAAAGAAATTTCAACACTAAAAATTGAAGAAGAAACAAAAAGTAAAGAGCTTGAAATTGAAAAGACTGCAATTAACCAAAAAGAAAATATTGCAAAAGATTCTATTTGGAAAATTAAAACAGATTATAGCGGAGGCGATAGAGTTCTTGAATTTTGTTTAGAAGGACACAAAGGTTCCAAAGATAGTTTATACAATCAAATTATTAGCTTAACTAAACCAAATACCAAGCCTGCAAAAAATATAGACGATTTAAAAAGTGATTTACAATCAATTTCAGGTGACAATGCTCAAAAATTCACCACTTTGTCACAAATTACATTTTCATCACAAAGCGTTGAAAACGAAAGTTTGTTTAACAACCAAATTGTAGGTAATGAAAATAGTTCTGTTTCTCGATTAATCAAAGAACTTGGTAATTCAGATTGGGTAAAAACAGGTTTGCTTTTTTTGCCAGAAACAAAAACTCAAGAAAATTCCACTTGTCCTTTTTGCCAAGAAAAAACTATTTCAAACGAATTAATTGAAAACATAAAAAATTATTTTGATGTTACATACGAAACAGATGTGAATTCATTGAAATCTTTTTTAGAAGAATATTCAGAATGTATTCAAAAAATCCCAAGTAAATCATATTTTGAAGCAAATCCTAAATTTGAAAATTACAGCAAGGACTTTGAAATTAAATATAATGAGTTTATCAAAGTTGTTGAAAACAATAGAAAACTTATTGAAGACAAAATAAGAACGCCAAGTGTTTCTATTGCTCTTAATAATTCATCTGATTTATTACATGAATTAAACGATATTATTACTAAAATCAACTTGCTTATTACTGAACACAATAATAATATTGACCAAAAAGAAACAGTAAAAAGAAATATCAAAAAAACTTTTTGGGAAATAATGCGTTGGGATTATGATAACAAAATCAGTTCTATTGTTACTGAAAAATTAACTTCAAAAAATAAAACTGATTCTTTAGTAGTTACGTTAAAAGAAATTTCAACAAAAATTACTACTCAAAACGAAATTATTGCTAAACAACAAAAACATACTATTAATATTGGAGAAGCTGTTGCTAATATAAAAAATGGATTGGTTGATTTAGGTATTACAGATTTTGAAATCAAAAAGCATTCTGAAAACCTATACAAAATAGTACGAGGAGAAAATGAAGACAAAGTTTTTCGCTCATTAAGTGAAGGAGAAAAAATGATTATTAGTTTCCTTTATTTTATAGAATTATGCAGAGGAAAAAAAGAAGCAACTGAAACAGGGAAAAAGAAAATTATTGTAATTGATGACCCAATCTCAAGTTTATCTCACATTTACATTTTCAATATAGGAAGACTTATAAAAAATGAATTTTTCGGAAAAAAGCAAAGTAAGAAAGATGCAGCAGGAGAAAAAATTGTAGAATGGCAATATAAATATGAACAAGTTTTTATCTTAACACATAGTTTGTATTTCTTTTATGAAATTACCGAAACAAAACACGATGAAAGAAAAGAAACACAAAAACTTTTTCGATTGTCAAAAAACGAACAAGGAAGTTCTTTTACATCAATGAGTTACGAGGAAATACAAAACGATTATCAAGCATATTGGTTTATAATTAAAGATGAATCGCAACATCCCGCATTAATAGCCAATTGTATGAGGAACATAATTGAGTATTTCTTTAATTTTGTTGAAAAGAAAGACTTAAATAATTTCTTTTTACAAGGACCTTTGAACAGTAATAGGTTTCAAGCATTTTACAGATATATTAACCGAGAATCACATTCCGTAGGACAAAATATATTTGACTTTAAAGAATTTAATTATCAAGATTTCAAAGAAGCTTTTTCAGAACTTTTTAAAATTGCAGGTTATGAAGCGCACTATAAAAAAATGATAAAAAGATAAAAAAATAATAGCACGAAGTCATAGCTCGCTGTCACTCCAATCTGGTGCTCGTTTGCAACGAGTACCTACTTAAATGGATAAACAAATCGTAGCGTTTGCAACGCGGTAATTTTACCCATACACCTTCATACAAAGAAACTTCATAAAGTATATTAACCAAGATTACTAAAAAGCTTTCAGACACGTCACTTCGAGTGATTTTGACTAGTAACGCGACAGCTTTACTAGTCAAAATTGTATCGAGAAGGTTTTGTACACATAAGCGTTCTCGATACTTCCGAAGCTTCGGGATTAATAAAAATCCTATCGCATTTTTCATTAAATCGAACTGACGAACCGTTGTAATAGTTGAATTTTAAGTGATGGCAAGTCTCCAGGCGCTCACTAGCAAAAGATTTTTTACCCTAATCTGGTGCTCGTTTGCAACGAGTACCTACTTAAATGGATAAACAAATCGTAGCGTTTGCAACGCGGTAATTTTACTCGCTTCGCAAAGTTGGGGACATTTGTCTTTACTTTGAATTAGATAAAAAATATAAAGGTCTTGCAATTCTAATTATAATGAAAAACATAAAACTTTTTTTATAGAAATTCTCATCTTGGAAAGACAAAAAGAATCGTTAGATGATTTTTACCTATTCAAACAAAAAATGAGCTTTATCTACAATTGAATATTATTCTTTAATTAAAGTTCTCTTTAATATTGTTTTTTCTGTGCAAATTCATTAAATTAGTGCATTAATCCTTCATTTTTTTAACAAATAACTAATAAACATAATCTTATAGCATACTAGAATCGCGTCCATATACCAGAAAATAATAATTAATACCCACAAAAAAAATAGGTTAATGTATGAGTGAATATATTAAAATTAAACGGGGATTGAATCTCAAATTGATAGGAGAAGCTGTTAAAACAGTGGTGGACTTGCCTATTGCTGAAACATTTGCTATAAAACCAAAAGATTTTGTCGGGCTTACCCCAAAGTTACTAGTAAAAGTAGGAACAAATGTCCTAGCAGGAACTCCTTTATTCTTTGATAAAAACAATGAAGAAATTCTGTTTTGCGCTCCTGTAAGTGGAGAAATTATTGAAATTGTACGCGGTGCTAAAAGAGTTATCTTAGAAGTTAAAATTCTAGCCGATAGAGAGATTACATACACGCCATTTGAACGAAGTGACCCCAATCAGCTTTCTCGTAAAGAAATTATCCAACAGCTTTTAAAAAGCGGTGTTTGGCCTTTTATACGCCAGCGTCCTTATGGAACCATAGCCAATCCTAGTGATACTCCAAAAGCAATCTTCATTTCAGCTTTTGACACCAATCCGCTAGCCCCAGATAACGATTTTGTTATTGCGGGCAAGGAAGTGCATTTTCAATCAGGAATTGATGCCTTAAAGCAACTAACTTCAGGTAAAATTCACTTGAATGTAGCTGCCAACAGTTCCCCTGCTCCTGCTTTTACTCAGGCTCAAAACGTGCAAATCAATAGTATCTCAGGACCGCATCCTGCAGGAAATGTAGGTGTGCAAATTCACCACATTGACCCTATCAATAAAGGAGAAATCGTTTGGTATGTGCAGCCACAAGATGTAGTGATTATTGGAAAATTGTTCACTGAAGGCGTTTTTGATGCTTCCAGAACCATTGCCGTTACTGGCGCGCAGCTGAACCAACCACAGTATTACCAAACAGTAGTAGGTACGACCATCAAAAACATACTAGCAGATGCTGGACTCAAAGAAGGCGATAACCGCGTCATCAGCGGTTCTATTCTATCGGGAAGCCAAATTCCAGCCGACGGTTTTTTAGGGTTTTATGACAGCCAAATTACGGTAATACCTGAAGGAAATAAATACGAATTTATGGGTTGGCTAGCACCTGGATTGAATAAATTTAGTATGTCACGTACATTTTTCTCATGGCTCACACCTGATAAAAAACACAATTTGAATACAAATTTACATGGTGAAGAGCGTCCGTTTGTGATGACAGGACAATACGAAAAAGTCTTCCCTATGGATATTTACCCTGTGCAACTACTAAAATCTATTTTGATAGAAGACATTGACATGATGGAAAAGCTAGGAATCTATGAAGTAGCCGAAGAAGATTTTGCGCTTTGTGAATTGGTCTGTACATCTAAGATAAAATCTCAAGAAATCATTCGCAAAGGATTAGATATCATGCGAAAGGAGTTTAGCTAATTTTTTTTAAAAACCATATAACTAGATATAGTATTTACGCTGTAAATATTTATCTAACCATATTAAGACATATAAGTTTTTTTAATATTTATTAAGCTTAAGGCAAGGCTTAATGGAAGAACATAAAAGTCGATTTGATGCAAAGTTAAAATTGTTGTTAATATTTGAATGCAATCGTAATTAAGAAGGAGTTTTTAATATCATTCGTTGCCGCAGTCGAGTGTCAAATGTTTGAAGAATCCTTAAAAAGAAAAGCTGTCTGAGAGATAGCGAGTATACACATTTTGAAATTGCCATTTTTAAGAATAAAATCATTATTTAATATAAGGTTATTTTAATAATAAGTAAAACATAATATAAAGCAACACAAAACTCATATAATCTAATAGTTACCAAATTTAATAATTTAAAAAAAACATCTGAATTTGAAACCACTTAGAAACTTACTTAACAATCTCAAACCAAACTTTGAAAAAGGAGGGAAACTAGAGAAATTCTACCCTGCCTTTGATGCGTTTGAGACTTTCTTATTTGTCCCCAATCATACCACCAAAAGTAAAGGCACCCATGTACGCGATGCAATCGATTTGAAACGCACCATGATTTTGGTGGTACTTTCTATGATTCCCTGTTTGCTTTTTGGGATGTGGAATATTGGGTACCAACATTACCGTGCATTAGGAATGACGGATGTTACCTTAATTGACAACTTTATTTTTGGAGCTATCAAAGTACTTCCGCTGGTTTTAGTTTCTTATGGCGCAGGTTTGACCACTGAATTTGTTTTTGCCATTATTCGAAAGCACACTATAAATGAAGGCTTTTTGGTTTCTGGAATGTTGATTCCGCTCATCATGCCAATTGATGTTCCTTTGTGGATGTTGGCAGTGGCAACCATATTTGCCGTTATCATCGGGAAAGAAGTTTTTGGCGGAACGGGAATGAATATATTAAACCCAGCACTAACTGCCAGAGCATTTTTGTTCTTTGCCTACCCTACTAAAATGTCTGGAAACGAAGTTTGGATAAATACTAGCACTGAGCCTGGTCAAACCGTTGTGGATGCTTATACAGGAGCCACGGCACTAGGCGATGCCGCAGCGGGCTATGCAGGTAAAATTCCATCCATCATGGAGTCTTTTATAGGAACTATTCCAGGCTCGGTGGGAGAAACTTCAACAGCAGCTTGCTTAATTGGAGCGGCTATTTTATTGTACACGGGAATTGGTAGTTGGCGCATCATGTCTTCCGTTTTTGCAGGAGGCCTTTTGATGGCGTTTATCTTCAATTTATTTAGCTTGAATACTTTAATGCAAATCAGTCCCCTGCACCATTTGGTATTGGGCGGTTTTGCCTTTGGAGCTGTATTTATGGCTACTGATCCTGTGAGTGCCACCCAAACCAATAGAGGTAAGTATATCTACGGTTTTTTGATAGGATTGCTAGCGATTCTCTTTAGAGTATTTAATCCTGCTTATCCCGAAGGAATGATGCTAGCCATTTTATTTATGAATGTGATGGCTCCTCTAATTGATCATTACGTTCTTGAAGCCAACATTAAAAAAAGATTAAAAAGAGTAAAGTCAATACAGAAACAAAATGGATAAAGACAGCAACAAAGCCACATTTATTTTCTCCTCTGTGATGGTGGTAGTGATTGCTATACTGCTATCTCTCACAGCAACCAGTTTAGCTCCCTTCCAGGAGAAAAATATTCGAATTGAGAAAATGAAAAACATACTTACTAGTGTTTCAATAACTACTGAAACAAAGCAGACCGAAACTGCTTTCAATCAATATATTACCCAACAGATTGTTTTAAACAACAAGGGAGAAGAGGTAACGGGAAGTGTGAAAGCATTTGACATTGATCTCAAAAAGGAATTAGACAAACTTAAAACTGGAAAAGCACAGGAACGGTTGTTTCCCCTTTTTATTTGCAACAAGGAAGGAAAGTCATTCTATATAATTCCCATAAGAGGAAAAGGATTGTGGGGACCTATTTGGGGATATATCTCCTTAGAAAGTGATATGAATACCGTTTATGGGGTCAGTTTTGGTCACAAAAGTGAAACCCCAGGCTTAGGTGCCGAAATTGAAACGGAAAAGTTTCAGCAACAGTTTGTTGGGAAGAAAATATTTGATGAATCTGGAAAATTTGTTTCTGTTAGTGTAGTCAAAGGCGGAGCAAAACCAGATGATTTACACAGTGTTGATGCTGTTTCTGGTGCCACAATTACTAGTGATGGTGTCAGTAAAATGTTTGAAAGCACCTTAAACAACTATATTCCCTATTTCAAAAAACAGGGAACTCTAGCAATCAAAAATTAAAAAAGTATAGGATATGAGCAAAGAAACCATCGCAGTTCCTGCAAAACCTAAAAAAAAGAAAGAGCCTTTGTTTTCACTCAAAAACAAAAGACTGCTTTACGACCCTTTAAATGACAACAATCCCATCACAGTACAAGTTTTGGGAATTTGTTCTGCCTTGGCGGTTACCGTAAAAATGAAACCTTCATTAGTAATGGCACTAGCTGTGATTGTAGTTTGCGCTTTTTCGAATGTTATCATTTCATTGATTCGAAATATTATTCCAAACCGAATCCGAATTATTGTGCAACTGACCGTAGTGGCTACGATGGTGATTTTAGTCGATCAATTTTTAAAAGCTTTTGTATTTGACGTCAGTAAGCAATTATCGGTTTTTGTTGGCTTGATTATCACCAATTGCATCATTATGGGGCGCTTAGAAGCTTTTGCCATGTCTAATAAACCTTGGCCAGCATTCTTGGACGGAATAGGTAACGGTTTTGGCTATGGATTGATTTTGGTTATTGTTTCAATGATTCGTGAATTGTTTGGTTCGGGTGAATTGATGGGCTATCGGGTTGTTCCAAATTCCATGTATGAATTGGGTTATTTCAACAACAGTCTCGCCATTATGCCGCCTATGGCTTTAATTATAGTAGGCGTTCTTATTTGGATACAAAGAAGTAAAAATCAAAAACTAATCGAATCAAAATAATTTGATACAGGAAACTTTAAAGTTATTAGTATGGAGTATATCAATATATTTATAAAAGGGATTTTTATCGAGAACATGATTTTCGCCTATTTTCTTGGCATGTGTTCGTATTTGGCCATTTCTAAAACGGTAAAAAATGCTTTAGGACTAGGAATTGCAGTAACTTTTGTACTATTTATATCAGTTCCTGTTTGTTATATGTTAGAAAAATATGTCTTAAAGGCAGGAGCGTTAGAATGGTTATCTCCAGACTTTGCGTCAGTTGACCTTAGTTTTTTAAGTTTTATCATGTTTATAGCTACGATTGCTTCCATTGTACAATTGGTAGAAATGATTGTTGAAAAATTTGCCCCAGCTCTATACACTAGTCTGGGGATATTCTTGCCCTTAATAGCGGTAAATTGTTCCATTCTAGGAGGGGCTTTGTTTATGCAAGAAAGAGAATACGCCTCCATAGGAGAAGCTACTACTTTTGCCCTTGGTTCTGGTGTGGGATGGTTTTTAGCCATAGTAGCTTTGGCTGCCATTAGAGAAAAATTAAGATATTCCAATGTGCCGGGGCCTTTGAGAGGCTTAGGAATTACATTTATTTTGACAGGCTTGATGGCAATAGCATTTATGAGCTTTATGGGGATTTCATTATAATCTATAATCCAATTGAAAATGACACTATTAAATATTGATAGCACGACAATAATCTGTAGCATAATTGTATTTTTACTATTCAATTCGCTATTAGTCTATATTATTTTATATGCAAAATCTAAATTGAGTCCTTCAGGATTGGTTAAGATAGTCATCAATGAGGAGGACGAACTGGAAACCGAAGCTGGTTCTACCCTACTTTCTACCTTGTCTAATAAAAAAATATTTCTGCCTTCAGCTTGCGGTGGTGGAGGAACTTGTGGTATGTGTAGATGTCAAGTTATATCAGGCGGTGGTGCCATTTTACCCACAGAAGTCCCTTATTTTTCTAGAAAAGAGCAGCAAGACAACTGGAGGTTAGGATGTCAAGTTAAGGTAAAACAGGATATGGAAATAGTTGTTCCGGCCACAGTAATGGGAATTAAAAAATGGGAATGCGAAGTCGTTTCTAATAATAATGTGGCTACTTATATCAAAGAATTTGTAGTCAAATTGCCTGAGGGAGAATTTCTAGACTTTCAATCAGGTTGCTATATTCAGCTGGATGTGCCTGAATGTGAAATCGATTTTAAAAATGAATTGTACAAAATTGACGACCGTTTCAAAGAGGATTATGATAAATATGGGATTTGGGATTTGACAATGAAAAACTCAGAACCTATTTTTAGAGCTTATTCCATGGCAAACCATCCAGCGGAAGGTAACATTATTATGCTTAACATTCGACTCGCTACTCCTCCTTTTGACCGAAAAGTGGGGGGATTCATGAAAGTAAATCCTGGTATTGCCTCTTCTTATGTGTTTTCTCGAAAACCAGGTGATAAAGTCACTATTGCAGGGCCTTTTGGCGATTTCCACATCAAACAAACACAAAGAGAAATGATTTACATAGGTGGAGGCGCTGGAATGGCTCCTTTGCGTTCTCATTTATTTCATCTGTTTCATACTTTGAAAGAAAAGAACCGAAAAGTGAGTTTTTGGTATGGAGGAAGATCTGCCAAAGAACTGTTTTATACGGAAGATTTTAGAGAAATTGAAAAAGATTTCCCAAATTTCGAATACGATATTGCCCTTTCTGAACCATTACCCGAAGATAATTGGACTGGATATACTGGTTTTATTCATAATGTTTTATACGAAAATTACTTAAAAAATCATGAGGCTCCTGAAGATGTAGAATACTATATTTGTGGACCACCTATGATGAATGCAGCCGTTTTTAAAATGCTTGACGAACTTGGAGTTCCACAAGAAAATATTGCTTTTGATGATTTTGGTGGTTAGAGGATTAAGTTGCCACGAAGGCAAAAAGACTCAAAAAAATAAAACATTCAATTAATCTATTTTAGGAAAACCTTTGGACCTTAGTTTCTTTGTGGTAATAAAACATAATTTTATGATAAAAACTTTTTTTATCCTTCTTTTTACATTGTTTTTACTAACGCGTTGTTCTTCCCAAAAAGTTGAAATCATAAAACTTGAAGGAAAAGCACAAGGAACCACTTATCACATTACCTATCTGTCTGACAACGGTATTATTTATAAAAAAGAAATTGATTCGCTGTTAAATGTTATCGATGCATCAATGTCTACTTGGATTCCCACTTCAATTATTTCCAGAATAAATAATAATGAACAAAATGTAGTTATAGATAATTATTTCGAAACCGTTTATACTAAATCAATTGAAGTATCTGAAAAAACAACTGGTGATTTTGATATAACGGTAGGTCCTTTGGTCAATGCTTGGGGATTTGGTCCAACAAATAAAAATAGTTTAAGTAAAATTCAAGTAGATAGTTTACTGCAACTGGTGAATTATAAAAAAGTCTCGTTAAAGAATAACCAAGTCAGTAAGGAAAATCCAAATATCAAAATAGATTTCAATGCTATCGCACAAGGCTATTCAGTTGATGTTTTAGCTCGTTTTCTAGAGACTAAAGGAATCAATAATTACCTAGTCGAATTGGGAGGCGAAATAATCTCCAAAGGCAAAAAAGGTGATATTGATTGGAAAGTAGGAATTGAACAACCCAACGAAGAACAAGCAATTGAAAGAAAATTAGAAGCCATAATTAATTTAAAGAACAGAGCACTGGCTACCTCAGGAAATTACAGGAAATTTTATATTGAGGGCGATCAAAAGTTTTCTCATATCATCAATCCAAAAACAGGTTATCCTGCTAAGCATAATTTACTAAGTACCACCGTTATTGCTGATGATGGTATTACAGCTGATGCTTATGCTACCGCTTTTATGGTGATGGGGTTACAAAAGTCAATCGATTTTCTTGAAAAAAACAAAAAAATGAACCTTGAAGTTCATTTCATCTATGATGAAAATGGAAAATGGAAAACCTATACTTCCAAAAGTTTAGAAAATCGTATCAAAAAAATACCTTAAGATTTGCATTTCTCTTGAGGTTTTGCACCACAAACACTGCAAGACTCCCCTTCCTTACCTTGAAACATGGGATTGTTACTGCTACAAGTTCCTGAAAAACTTCCATTTTTTTTCACTAGAAGTTTGATTGCAATACCAGCTATTGCTAACCCCAAAAGCAGAACAGAAAGAAGAATAGTTGTCATAATAATGGTTTTCTAGTGGTTTCTATTTTGCTTTAGTTCCGTGAATATAAGAATCGAGATGATCAATAGTGTTTTTTTGTAATTCGATAATGGATTTGACCACGTCACCAATGGAGACAATTCCAACTACTTTATCTTCTTCCATAACCGGTAGATGTCTCACTCTTTTATTGGTAATTACATCCATGCAATAGTAGATATCATCTGTTGGTTTAACACTAATGATTTCATCATCCATGATCTCATGAACAAAGGTTTCTTTTGAACTTTTATTCTTTAAAACAATTTTTCGGGCATAATCTCTTTCAGATAAAATGCCTTTCAAAATATTGTCTTCAATTACTAAAACAGATCCTATGTTATTCTCCCCCATTATTCTTAATGCTTCGTATACAGAAATGGTTGAAGGAATGAAGTGTATCTTACTATCTTTTTCGTTTAATATTTGATTTACAGTCATAATAGATGGATTTATGTTATCCTTAAATTTAATAAAAATATCTGTTCAATGTTATAATTTTTAGTTAATTATTTGTCTTTAACGCAATTTATCACCTACAAAAAAAGCTCAAGAATTAATTAGTTGAGCTTTTTACAGACGTTTATACAAACAACGAATTGCTTTTATAATACTTATGTCATATCCGTTTTTAATGTGGCATTTATATTGTCAATGTTTTTACTTCGGTCAAAATAATAAAGAGTAAATTACTAGTAAATGCTATTTCAAAATATTTTTTGACATATTTTTATAAACATAGATTAAGATATTGATAGCCTCGAGCAATTAACATGGCCAATCCAAAACTTAGGAGTGTCCCTATTAGTACATATTCTGTTAAATTGCGGTCTTTAGCATTATTTAAATCACCGAAACGGAAAATAGATTTTGCTCCTAATAAAAAACCGACTCCCTCCCAGTAATTCATGACTACAAATGAAAAAATAAAAAGTCTTTCTAACATTCCAATATATTTTCCAGCTTGATTGGGGTTTTCGTCTTTCATTTTCCATTTAGAAAGTAAAACCCGCATTAATATTGCTGTCACCTGTGTTTGCATGATGATTGCCATCACTACTAACATGAGTTTAGGGATAGAAATAATAGTAGTGTCAAGCGTATAGGGTTCGTAAAAATAAACAACCAGGGCGATAACTATAAAATGAGCCAATTGGTCCACAAAAAAGAGAAGAATTTCATTTTTTTTGTTTTGAAAACTAACTTTAGCCCAATCGATGATAAAGTGACTAAACATAATTGATAAAATTCCCAACCAATATTGGAATTGAAATTGCAAAACAATTAGAAGTACCAATCCGTGTACGCCAATATGATAAAATAAATATTTAAGTTGATTCTTAGCGCTTAACTTAGCTTTTACCCATTTATCAGGTTGAAGTATAAAATCGCCGACAAAATGTGCTAATAAAAAAGAGATAAATAAGCTTAACATAATTCGGAAATGCTTTGTTGATAATATACTAGCAATTGATGAAGTTCGTCGTACCCTCCCCTTTTTAATGCTTCGCTAATATTTCCTTGCCCTTTTTTGTGGAGATTATCGGCGATATCTTTTTGATTCATCTCAGGATTTTGAAGTTTAAAAAGGACTACTTCAGCCGTCTTTACAGTCCATTTATCCATGGTCAAAGTAGCTAAATCCAGCATGATATTTAAAGTAATATTGCAATTTTCCCAAGGTGTTTTTATAGCTAAAGTTTGTTTTTTTAAGGAATCAAAACAAGTCCCAGAATTTACAAAAGCTGTTCCATTAGATTCTGTTGCTTTATCAGCTTGGTAATCCATTTCTCCAATACCTATCGCCATCCGAATATTGATTGCTTTACTTTTTAAATAAGATTTAATGATAAAACTTAAAATTAAGGCTTGCTCTGGTGCAGTAATTATTTGAAAACTATCACCACGGTAAATTTCCCAATCTTTAGGACTAGTCCCGTATTGACTTAAAATTTCTTTCAATGCTATCAACCAAACTTCTACAGCGGTTTTCCGTGAATGAACAATATCTCCTGTAATGACTGCAAACATAAAATTGAATTTTATTTGTAAATATATCTACTTTAAAGCAGATAATTAAATATATCCTACTAAAAGCAGATATTTAATCCTATCGGTTTAAAAATAGATTATTCTGGTAAACTATTTCTTATGAATTATTTGAGGAATCAAATTTACATTTGATAAAAATAAGTAAATTTTAAAACAAATACTACTTTTTATAAAAACGTACCGAAAAGTTAATACTGCTCATACCAATTAAATTTTTGCTGTACAATGGTTCTCTTTTCGGTTTTTATATAGTCTAATAAGGCTTTGGAAATAGGGGAATGTTTTTTTCCTTTTAACCAAATCAAACTCCAGTTCGTTTTAATAGGTAAACCTTCTACTGGGATAATTTGTAACTCATTGTTATGCAACTCATTTTTGATCCCAATTAAAGGCATTATTGAATACCCTAAACCTGCTATTAAGGCTTGCTTTACAGCTTCGTTGGATGTTAGTTCCATTTTTTTAAGCACTGCAATATCATTTTGTTCAATGAATTTCTCCATCGTTTGTCTGGTTCCAGAACCATTTTCCCTAAAAATTAAAGGCAGGTCTTGAAAAACCTTTTTGATGTTCTTTTCTCCATTATATTCGGTTTCAGTATTTCCAACCAAGTACAATTTATTTTGAAGCAAATCCAATTGTTCAATATCCAGAGAAGTGGGAACGATGGACACTAAGGCAAAATCTACCTCATTATTTTTCAAACTTTCCAGCACTTTACTCTTATTAGTCACGTCCATCTGAAGTTCGATTCCAGTATGTACTTTCATAAAGTCAGCCAAAAAGTATGGCATAATGTACTTACCAGTGGAAACAATAGACAGTTTTAGTTTACCTGCTAATTGCCCCTTGTAAGCCATTGTTTTGTAGTTAATGGCTTGAACTTGGTTTAGGATATTTTCGGCAGCTTCGGCAATTTCATGACCAAAATCAGTGATGTAAATTTTCCGTCCAATTACCTCTGTAAGCGGAATATCAAATTGGTCTTGAAAATTTCGAAGTTGGATAGAAACGGCAGGCTGAGTCAAATGCAACTCTTCTGAAGCCTTGGTAACGCTCTTTGTTTGTACAATTTTTAGAAATATCTGTAATTGATTCAGTGTATAGTTCATAAATATATTTTATGGATTACATTACAAATATAAATAAAAATTTATGGAATAGTTTATTCAATTTTGCACCAGAAAAAAATAACAATTAAAAATTTTCAATCATGCAAAATCCACAAGAACTAAAATTAATTGACGGAACGTATTTACCAAAAGAGGCAACAGAAATTTTGCTAAATCTTTATGACAAAAAAATAAATTTCCACGAGTTAAAGGATTTTAGCACGCAGGTATGCACCGGCAGCGCAGATTCAAAATCGGTTCAACGAATACCGGAACTAAAAGCTGATGTGGAAACGATCAAAATGCTAATTCAAAAGGCAGAAAGTAACAATCAAAAGCTAACGATTAAATCTATTATACATATTGATTTGGAGCAAAACTAATTGCTTTAAAAGCAAATCAAAACATTTTATAATCCTTCTAAAAAAACAAAATGAATTTTAATCTACTCACAGAAAATTTAACGAACCCAGCCTTACTTTTTTTTGTCCTTGGTATTATTGCGGCCTATTTAAAAAGCGATCTTGAAATACCGCAAAATTCTTCAAAATTCATTTCTTTATATTTATTATTTGCCATCGGGTTTAAGGGTGGTCAGGAATTGTCACACGAAACATTTAATACCGAGATCGCTTTATCAATCGTATTTGGAATTTTCATCTCGCTCAGTATTCCGCTTTATACTTTTTTTATCTTAAAAAAGAAACTCAATGTCTTCAATGCTGGAGCCATTGCTGCAGCTTATGGTTCTGTGAGTGCGGTAACATTTGTAACGGCGGTATCTTATCTTGAAACACAAAATTTACAACTACATGGACATATGGTAGCCATCATGGCCTTAATGGAAAGTCCTGCTATTATTATTGGATTAATATTGATTACGATTTTTAATAAAAATGACTCTAATGCAGTCAAAAAAAGAATGGTCATCAAACACTCTTTAACAAATGGAAGTGTACTACTTATTTTGGGGAGTTTAGTAATTGGTTATATGGCAAATGCGCATCAAGCAGAAGGAATCAAACCTTTTACAAACGACCTCTTCAAAGGGTTTCTAGCTATCTTTCTTTTAGATATGGGAATTACAAGCGGTAAAAAACTGAAATCATTTTTCTCCTTTGGCTGGTTTCCTTTTCTATTTGCTATAATTATCCCTTTATTCAACGGCTGTCTCTTTGCAATTCTAAGCTCATTTGTAACAGAGGATATTGCTAACCGATTCATATTCGCCATTTTAGCTGCTAGTGCTTCCTATATCGCAGTACCTGCCGCCATGAAAATTACGGTTCCAAAAGCAAATCCAGGACTGTTCTTACCAATGGCCTTAGCGGTTACTTTCCCTATAAACATCACAGTAGGAATGCCAATTTATTACCTAGTAATTCAATCTTTCTAATAAAAAAAGATTACAAACCAAACTGAGTTATACAATTACAACGATCCTAAATACCACGAAAAAGGGGTTGGACTTTAAAAGCCAACCCCTTTTCAATTTTAATCTATACTTGATTTTTGTTTTACAAATCAATCCCTAATGAAAATTGCCAAACCCTGTTAAAAGTTTTGTTCTCTTCATACAACTCCCCTAGACCTAAATGGTAACGAACACCAATACTGATTCCTGAATCTGATTTTAATCCAAGTCCGAAATTCATTCCCCAGTCAAATTTTCTTGGATCATATTCGTTTGAACTACTAAATAAAGGTCCAGAATATTCTTCTTTGTGCGTTACAGCAAAACCAACTTGAGGTCCGATTTCAAAAAAGAAATTATCTGCTGGATAAGCTTTGAACATTAAAGGGACATTGATGTAATTTAGTTTTTGAGTGAATTTTGAATTACCATTATTAACCACATAACCTTGTTGTGAAAACATTACTTCGGGTTGAATAGCGAAGTTATCACTAACAAATGATTCTCCATAAAGTCCAATATGAAAACCATGGCGTTGATCAGTTTCTCCATCACCATCAAAGTTTACAGCCGCTAAATTATAACCTCCTTTAATCCCTACATGAGATTTATCAGCAGTGTTTTCTTGAGCGAAGATAGCGCTAAAATGAGCGAAGCATAAGGCAAGTACTAAATGTGTTGTTTTCATTTTAAATTAATTTTAGTTAAACTTTTGTATCAAAAAATTATTTTCCACCATTGGCTTTTAAATCAGCTAAACATTGTGAATCTAACTTTGGAACTGATCCGCCAGAAAGCATAGAGCCAATCCCTCCACCAGTTTCAGCTGCCCAATACATCAGGCAACTCTCCACATTACAATGTTTAGCATGTTCTGAATCTTCGTGATTGCTTTGAAGCGGAGCTCCTAAATTGGTCAATCCAAACAAATGTCCAAATTCATGCTCTATTACCGTTGTTTCTAACAAACTTCGACTGGGTTGGAAAGGTCCTCCTGATAGTCGTTGAATTGTTTTCTGATAAATAGCAAACGAGGTATTGCGATAAGCTGTTCCAAGTACTACTCCATCTGAAGTGTTGTTAGCTGATTCTCCGTCAGCAAAAAAAGCCCAAACCGCAATTTCAGAATCTGAATTGTACAAAGTTCTGTTGGCATCTTCGATAGCAATAATATCTTGGTTAGTGAAACTAGTTTTTTGTGGTGAACTAATTGCTCTTTTAACGACTCTAATCCCTTCAGGTTTATTCGATCTTTCATTCAAAAAAGCAACTAAATTTGAGATTGCAGTAGTTGAAGGCTCACTCCCTTGAATGTAAACAACCTCTAAAACCATACTTTTAAATTGATCACTTGAAAGTAAATCTCGAGAAGAACTTCCAGTGCTTTTTTTATTATTGGAAACCAGATTTCCGTTTACAGTTTCTCCAGAGCTATCGTCTTGGCTACAAGAGAATAAAAGGCTAAAAAATATCAGTACTAATGCAATTTCTTTTTTCATTTTGATTGTATTTATTCTATGAATTAATAGTTAAAACAGGACAACTATTCTATTACTAAAATAGTTGTCCCTTAATTATTCCTATTTTAGATTAAATTTGTTTCAAAACCAAAGTTACAGCAGCATCTGTTTTACTTTGTAAGGTGATTGATGAAGCGCTAAAACTAGTAACCTTCCATGTGTTGTTGAGTAAATTAAAGTTAGCATTTCCTGAAAAATTCATTTCTAAGAAAACATTTGTTTCAGAGGTTACTGCATAAGTACCATTAACTGTTGTAATAAGTGCGTTAGTTGCTTTGATCTTAAAATCATTAGTAAAATCAACAGTAAAATCTTTATAATCATTAGCTTTCTCTACACCTAATTTCAAAAAGGACTGTACTTTGAAAGCTCCATCAACCATTATTTTTTGCAATCTTGCAGCATTAGCTTCAGCTTCGTCTTCTGCAGACTCTTTAGCTCTACATTCATTGATGCTTGATTGTAACTCCGCATCACTATTAATAGAGATTGTGGTGTTGTCACTAAAAGTAATTCTAATAGGATATTGCAACGCAAACAACTCATTGTTGTTGGTATTGCTCATATACGTATATAATTGTTGTTTGGATGTAATTACAACACTTCCTGTTTGCTCAAAAGTCAAATTATACGTTAGCAATGTAAGAGGAAAATTAAATTTAATACATTTAATAGCATCCCTACCCTCAGCTTCTGCTTGTGTACATGCATTTACAATAGCGTTGTATTCATTTTGATTGTTAACAGTAACTTCACTATAATTACTAGTTTTAACTTTCAAAGGAAATTGTAACACTACTGAATCTTGGTCATCATTATATCTTCCTATAATGGAGATTACTTGTTGGTAATCTAACTGACTAAACAAAGTAATCTTAATCCCGTTTACTGTTGCGGTAGCAGGTAAAACTATTGAAGAACAGGAAGCTCCGTCTAAAAAGTCATCAAATGAACCATCATACATTGTAGTACGTCTGATGTTATTAGCAGTTGTAGAGTTCGTTCCATTTGGATTATCTCCTGATACTTCATCAATTTCGTTTTGACAAGATGTAAAACCTAATAAGGCTACCAATGCCATTCCTGTGATAATTCTTAACTTTTTCATAATTTTCAAATTTAATGTTTTTATAATTATTTTTAATGGTATTTAAAACCGTTTCTGTTAGTAAGACAACCTACTTTTATTTTACCCTACCCTAGTTTAAAAAAAAAATAAAAAAAGAGGTTGATTAATACATAGATGCTTAATAATATTGTTGTATTTCTAATGTAATTGCATTTAGTCATGTCAACAGATGAAGAAACTTCTTCAACTTTATCTATTTGGTTTTGACGAGATTTAACTCTTAATAACACAATTAATGCTGGTGCTGTATTATTTCTTAACTTTTTCATACTTTTAAAAATTAATTGTTTAAATAAATAGTATCAAGGCGTTTTTAGCCGTTTCTATTAATAAGACAACCATCTTTAATTTTACCCTACCTAAAGATTTAAAAAAAATTATATCCAAACCTTGTTTTGCGCATACAAGCATACTAATCAATACCTTACATATATTTGTAAGTCTAAAAAAAATTGATTTGAATAATTCATTCTTGTTATTATTTAAAAAAAAGTAATTTTACTGTTACTAAAAAAAACAAATTGCCCTGATGAACGAAGAAAAAAACAGTCTTTGTGAGGAAAATCATTTTAATGACTTTTACCTAAAAAATGTTCAATCGGCCACTAATTTTGCCTATTTCAAATGTGGTGATCGTGATGCTGCTCTGGATTTAGTTCAAGATGCCTTTACGAAGATCTGGGAAAATTGTGCCCAAATTGACTTCAGTAAAGTCAAGACTTATTTGTGGACTACTGTCAATAATTTATTTCTCAATACCATTAAACATCAAAAAGTAGTTTTCCAATACCAAAAAGAAGCTTCCTAATTTAGATACCAATAATCAAAGTCCAGAGTACCTTTTAGAGGAAGAGGAATTTAAATTAAAACTACAAAAAGCGATAAGTTCCTTAAGTGAAGCGCAAAGAGAAGTGTTTTTACTCAATAGAATAGAAGGAAAAAAATATAGAGAAATTGCCGATTTACTCGGTGTCTCACAGAAGGCCGTTGAAAAAAGGATGTCGGCAGCTCTTAAAACACTTAAATCACAAGTAGATAATATTTAAATAGAAGTGATTACAAGGTAGGGTAATTCTATTTTGAATTGTCTTATTATAATAGAAGGGAAAATTATGGAAAATGATAAAAAAATACTCAAATGGCTTAACGGGGAACTTTCTAGCCAAGAAATTGAAGATTTAAAAAAATCGGATGATTTTAAAATCTATGAAAAAATCGCCCATTATAGCGCCCAATTGGAAACTCCAAATGTAGACGCTCAAGAAGCCTTAGTAGCTTTTCAAAAACGTGAAAAAACTAAGAAAAGAAGCAAACTAATTGCCTTTGACAAACCGCTCTGGTTATCCATGGCTGCTGCCTTTGTGGTGTTGCTTACTACGGCTTATTTCTTGTTTTATAATCGCACCACTGTTATTGAAACTCAAATAGCACAAACAGAGCGCTTTCAACTACCGGATCATTCGGAAGTGGTTTTGAATGCCGACTCCAAAATCAGTTTTAAAGAAAAAGAATGGGATAAAAGCCGTGAATTAACTTTAAAAGGAGAAGCTTATTTTCAAGTTCAAAAAGGAAAAACTTTTAGTGTCAATACAACAGATGGAATTGTAAAAGTATTAGGTACCCATTTTAATGTAAAACAACGCGATCAGTACTTTGAGGTACGCTGTTATGAAGGTTTAGTAAGTGTGACACACGACAATGAAATAGTAAAATTACCTCCAGGAAAAACCTTTAGATTGATTAATGACCAAATTGAAACTGTAGCTGATTTTGTGGCACAATCACCATCTTGGCTACAACAAGAGTCAAGTTTTGAAAACATTCCGTTATCTCAAGTAATAAGCGAATTGGAACGTCAGTATGACCTTAAAATCAACACTAAAGACATTAATACGTCCGTTTTATTTACAGGAACTTTTACCCATAAAAATGAAAAAGTTGCCTTGGATGCAATCACAATTCCGTTGCAAATTCATTATAAAATAGAAGGCAAAACCGTTATATTTTACAATCATGCAAAATAATAAATGGCTTATTTATCTGATCTTGATAGTTGGTTTTTGTAGTTATGGACAAAAATCAACTACCATGATTACGTTAGAAAACTATTTAAAACACATTGAACAAGAGTTTGATGTAAAATTTTCATACGCTGTTCAAGATGTAGTTCAGGTGAAATTGAATCCACCAACTCAAAAAATGAGCTTGCAGCAGGTCATAATTTATTTGAACGTCAATACCTTACTAAATTTTAAAGCCTTAGACGAACGCTATATTACAGTAACAACTGCGAATAAAACCATTTCTATTTGTGGTACTGTTTTGTCTTCTGATACAGGGTTACCATTAGCTGGAGCTTCTATTTCGGTTAATTCAGTTTTAAAATCATCGGCGAATACCAAAGGTTATTTTAGCCTAAATAATCTGTCTCCAGATACCATCCTTTTGATTTCGTATTTAGGTTATGAGAGTCAGCAATTGATAGCTCGGGATTTTTTTTCCACAACAAATCCTTGCAAAAGGATCAACTTAAAACCGCTTCAAGAAGAACTTAATCCAGTATTGATAAATGTTTATTTAACAGCGGGTTTGCAAAAATATATAGATGGAAGCATTGTCTTAACCACTAAAAAATTTGAAATTTTACCTGGCTTAGTACAGCCCGATGTTTTACAGTCCATCCAAGTACTTCCAGGGGTAGAAAGCACAAATGAAAGCATTGCAAATATCAATGTTCGCGGTGGTACAAACGACCAAAACTTAATGATCTGGGATAATATTAAAATGTATCATTCAGGGCATTTCTTTGGCTTAATTTCAGCGTACAATCCCAATTTAACTAACAAAGTGATCGTGACCAAAAATGGTACTTCAGCTGCTTATAGCGACGGTGTTTCTAGTACCATTTCTATGTTTACCAAAGATGATATTAGCAATAAACTTGAGGGTGGAGCAGGAATTAATTTAATTGATGCCGATGCTTTTCTAGAAATTCCTTTGACAAAAAAATGGTCCGTACACCTATCAGGACGTCGGTCTATAACTGATTTTGTTGACACACCTACTTTTACCAATTATTTTGAACGTAGTTTTCAAGATTCAGAGATTAAGGCAAAAGCTGAAGATTCCAATACCAGTTCTGATTTTCACTTTTTTGATTATACCGCCAAACTCCTTTTTGATTTTAATGCCAATCATCAATTTAGAGCCAATATTATTGGCATCCAAAACAATTTGGAATACAATGAAAATAGCCGTCAACAAAATGAACCCGAATCCAAATCGACTACTTTATCTCAAAAAAACTTAGGAGCAGGATTTAATTGGAAAGGAAAATGGAGTGAAAAATGGTCATCAGAAGTCAATACGTATTATTCCAAATACAATATTGACGCTACTGATTATCGATTTCAGACAGACCAATTACTTAGTGAAGCCAATGAAGTGTTAGAAACAGGAGCAAAAGTAAATGCCAAATTTACAACAAATGAATCTCTTCATTTTCTAGGAGGTTATCAAATTACCGAAACGGGTATGCTCAATCAAACTACAGTAAGTGCACCAGCTTACTCTAGTACGAAGAAAAATGTACTCTTAAGTCAAGCCGTTTTTGCGGAAACCGAATTCCACAACCGCCAAACCTTTTTGAGATTGGGACTTCGTCTGAATTATTTTGAAAAATTCAACAAATTTATTGTAGAACCTAGACTTAACTTCAGACAGGAATTATCCAAGAATTTTGCTTTGAAAATTGAAGGTGAATTTAAAAATCAAATTGCAACTCAAATCATCGATTTTGAAGATGATTTTCTTGGTGTTGAAAAAAGACGCTGGGTAGTTGTTAATAACACTACGATTCCTATTGCGACTAGCAAACAAGGTTCTTTTGGAGTTGAATTCAAACAAAAGAAATTCAACTTTGATGTCACTGGGTTTTATAAATTTGTAGACGGTATCACTGCTTCCAACCAAGGTTTTTACAACAGTTTTCAATACAAAAATGCCAATGGTAATTATACCTCTAAAGGAATTGAGTTTCTAACGAATAAAACCGCTCGAAATTATAGCATTTGGACCAGTTATACTCTAAGCAAAAACGAATACGAATTTGAAAGTTTTACTCCTTCTCAATTCCCTAATAATGTTGATATCCGACATTCGGTGACTTTTGGTTTTAACTATAATATCATAGAGAATCTTAGCATTTCCTTGGGTGGAATCTGGCGCAATGGCCATCCCTATACTGCACCAATAGCTGGAAATGAAACGCTACAAACTGGAAACACAATTGTGGTAAATTACGACAATCCCAATAGTAGGAATTTAGATGATTTTAAGCGTTTAGATGTCTCTTTGAGTTATAAATTTCCTTTCAGCCAGTCCGTTAAAGGAATATTGAGAGCAGGAATTATTAATCTAACCAATGAAGAAAACTTGATTAATCGCTATTATAGAGTAGATCCAAACGATTCTAGCAAAGCTGTAGAAGTCAATAACGCTTCTTTAGGGTTGACACCTAATCTAAGTTTTAGAGTGAATTTTTAAAACTAGATTAGTTTCTCCATTTTTATAAAAAAATTAGGAACATTAGACTCTAAAAAAATGTAAATTGGCACATTGATTGCTAAATATTGCACACATTTAATACTTCGATATGGACAAAATAAAAATACTATGGGTTGATGATGAAATCGATTATCTCAAGCCACACATCCTTTTTTTAGAGAAAAAAAATTATAGCGTAACGACTTGTAACAACGGTCGCGATGCTACTGAAATATTTGAAAACGAAAACTTTGATATTGTTTTTTTAGACGAAAACATGCCTGGAATGAGTGGACTGGAAACGCTTTCAGAAATGAAAGAAAAAAAGTCGGCAGTTCCTATGATTATGATTACCAAAAGTGAAGAAGAATATATTATGGAAGAAGCCATAGGTTCTAAAATTGCTGATTATCTTATCAAACCTGTCAATCCTAACCAAATTTTATTGAGTTTAAAGAAGAATTTAGATCATTCTCGTCTAATTTCCGAAAAAACAACTTTAGATTATCAAAAGGAATTCCGAAAAATTGCAATGGAAATGTCCATGGTTAATTCTTATGAAGATTGGATTGAATTGTATAAAAAATTAATCTTTTGGGAGTTAAAACTAGAAAACATCAACGATCAAGCGATGATTGAAATTTTGGAATCTCAAAAGGTAGAAGCCAATTCACAGTTTGGAAAATTTATCGAACGAAATTATGAAGATTGGTTCGAACCTAAAGCGGATAAACCAATACAATCTCACACTTTATTCAAAGAATTGGTAGTTCCCGAATTGGTCAAAAAAGAAAAACCAGTACTTTTTGTAGTGATTGACAACCTCCGCTACGATCAATGGAAAGCCTTTGAAGATGTAGTGGCCAATTATTACAAATTAGAAAAAGAAGTACCCTACTACTCTATTTTACCAACAGCTACACAGTATGCTCGAAATGCCATTTTCTCAGGATTATTACCTGCTGACATGGAAAAAAAATTCCCTCAGTACTGGAAAAACGACCCAGAAGAAGGAGGCAAAAACCTTTTTGAAGCGGAGTTTTTAACCGCACAATTAAAACGTTTGGGGTTGAATATTAAGGAAGATTATTTTAAAATCACCAATTTAGCAGGTGGTAAAAAATTAGCCGAAAACTTTAAAGCATATAAAAATAATGACTTAGTAACGGTGGTTTACAACTTTGTAGACATGCTTTCTCACGCTAAAACCGAAATGGATGTAGTAAAAGAATTAGCCTCTGATGATAAAGCTTATCGTTCATTGACTTTAAGTTGGTTCAAAAACTCTCCTTTACTAGAAATCATTCAACAAGCTCAAATTCTTGGTTTCAAACTTGTTCTAACCACAGACCACGGAACTATAAATGTTAAAAATCCATCCAAAGTAGTAGGAGACAAAAATACTAGCTTGAATTTAAGGTATAAAACAGGGCGTAGCCTCACCTATGAGCAAAAAGACGTTTATGCAGTCAAAGACCCAAAAAAAATTGGTTTGCCCGTAATTAATATGACCAGTTCTTATATTTTTGCCAAAAATGATTTGTTCTTAGCTTATGTTAATAATTACAATCATTATGTAGGATATTACAAAAACACCTATCAACATGGGGGGATTTCTCTAGAAGAGATGATTATTCCTTGCTTGGTTTTTAATCCTAAGTAATTTATCAAATTAAAAGTTATGAGCTATGAATTAAAAGGAACTATTAAAATCCAGCAGACGCATTACTCATAACACATAACTAACTATAAAATGGAATTTATATTTTCTTTAAACGAAATCGATTCGGTTGCTCAAAAGGTATTGGATGCTAAACCAAACGAGATTATACTTTTTCATGGCGAAATGGGAGCTGGTAAAACAACATTTATCAAAGCATTAGCTAAAAAACTAGGAGTTACCGCTGCCACTAGCAGTCCTACTTTTTCATTGGTAAACGAATATGAAGCAGCAAGCAATCAACTGGTTTATCACTTTGATTTTTACCGTTTAAAAAATGAGATGGAAGCTTTGGACATGGGAGTAGATGAATATCTCTATTCAGGAAACTGGTGTTTTATTGAATGGGCTGAAAATATCCCCAACCTTATTCCTGAACAACACTCTGTCATCACCATAAAAGCCTTACCAAGCGGAAAACGCGTATTAGAGTTAAGATAAATTTTAGTTTAAGATTAGTAATATATTGCGAGTCAGATAAAAATTTCATAGTTATACACTTTGTAAATTAGTGTTTAAAATCTCTTTATGTTAGCGATTCTCTATAGGTCTAACGCTGTATTTAAGGGGTAAAAATCTATAATCAATTTCTATCCCAAAAAGCGCTATCAAAAGTTCAGACCATTACTTTTTACAAAAAATAAAAAACAAACATGATAAGTTACAACCCTAAAGACTGGATTACTTTTATTTTTCGTTTCCACAAAGCCGATACTTTTCGGCAATTGTTTGCTTTGATGGTATTAATTGGTTTGTACGCTGCTGGTGTAGCTTATTTAGAATTAGAATATTGGCAATTGCCAGATGACAGTCATGTCAAAAACATCTCGATGATGCACGGAATGTTAGGATTTGTGATTTCATTGTTACTGGTTTTTAGAACCAATACGGCTTATGATCGATGGTGGGAAGGTCGAAAATTATGGGGTGCTTTGGTCAACAACAGCAGGAATTTAGCATTAAAATTAAATGCTATTTTGGAAGACGAAAAAGACAAAGCATTTTTTAGAAAAATGATTCCGAGTTATGCCTCTATTTTGAACAAACATTTGAAAGACGAAGAAACAGGCAAACAGTTGTCAGAGGAAATTTCTTTTCCAGTTGATCATCATACGCATCGCCCAAATCAAGTAGCTAAAATGATGTATTTGAAAATCAATGAGTTGTATAAAGTTCAAAAAATAACTGGCGACCAATTGATCGTTCTTAATAGTGAAATCCAGTCTTTTACAGATATTTGTGGCGCTTGCGAGCGAATTAAAAACACACCTATTCCCTATTCTTATAGTGTTTTCTTGAAGAAATTCATCTTTTTTTACGTGATGACTTTGCCTTTTGGTTATGTTTTTAACCTAGGTTATTATGTAGTTCCCGTAGTCGTATTTATCTTTTATGTATTGGGCAGTTTAGAATTAATTGCCGAAGAAATCGAAGAACCTTTTGGACATGACGACAATGATTTACCTACACGAAAGATTGCTGAGAATATCAAGAAACATGTGGAAGAATTGATCTAAAAGTCCTGCCTACTGTATTTTTATGCTAAAATCAACATTTTGAAGACTCTGTTCAATACTGTTTTTTGGCAGCAAAAGGTTTGAAATTGGTTTTTTACTACATTTTCTTAAATATATCAACTTCTTATCATTTCTTTATTTTTAAAACTATATATTTAAAGAATTAATATTAGATAATTAGAAATAATGTTTTGGTTCAATGAAGATTTACAACGTTTAGAAAATGAAATTGCAATATTAAAAAACAACCCAAAGTTGATTTTTTATGGAAGTTCTACTTTTACATTATGGACTGAATTAACTACTGTTTTTAATGATTATTCCCCTATTAATTTAGGGTTTGGAGGTTCTACATTGGCTTCTTGTACTTGGTTTTTTAATCGTGTTTTTGCGAACATAAAAAAACCTGAAGCTATCATTATTTATGCTGGTGAAAATGACTTAGGAGAAGGAAGACATCCTGAAGAAGTGATTTTGTTTGTAGAAAATATATTAGCTAAAATTAGAAATAAATACGGAAATATTCCATGTACGATTATTTCAATTAAACCTAGTTTTAACCGTTGGCACTTATCCGGAAGTATTCAATTTACCAATAATAATATACAAAAATTAACTACAAAAGATCCGAATTTTCATTTTATAGATATTTATGATTTAATGTTGGACAAAGAGGGAAATCCAAACCCTGATTATTATATTGAAGACGGTTTGCATCTGTCCGCAGCGGGTTATCAATTATGGACTGAAGTTTTAAAAAATCATCCTGAGATTTTTCCGCAAAAAAAGCACCAAAAAATTTAAGCAAAAAGCCCTTTTATCACATTGCAAAACGGTATTATGAAAAGAGAATATCACAAATGGTATAGTCCTAATCTTCAAAAGGACATGGAGCTCCTTATTTTTGGTCACGCAGGTGCTAAGGTCTTATTTTTCCCTCCTCGAATGGGACGTTTTTATGACTATGAAAACTGGAAAGTCATTGCGAGTATCGAACAAAAAATCACCAATGGTGAATTGCAGATTTTCTGCGTTGATAGCGTAGATTTAGAATCTTTTTACAATAGTTTTTGCCATCCTGAACATCGTATTTACAGAAACATTCAATACGAAAAATATGTTCTTAATGAAGTATTGCCCTTGGCTAATTTAATAAATCCAAACCCTAATACTATTTCAGCAGGTTGTAGTTTAGGCGCTTATCATGCAGTAAATGTTGCCATGCGTCATCCTCAATTGTTTTGTAAAGTAGTGGGCATGAGTGGTCGCTATGATCTTACCAAATCGAATGGCTATTTTCAGGATTTATTGAGTGGTTATCACAATGATTTTATTTATTTCAATATGCCAAATCAGTATTTGAAAAATATAGAAGACCCCTGCTTAATTCATCAATTGAAGCAAATGGACATTATATTGGCCATAGGAAAAGAAGATCCTTTTTTGCAAAGCAATCATAAACTTTGTAGTATTTTGGATGAAAAAGGCATTTCTTATCAATTGTACGAATGGGATGAGCAAGCCCATAAAGCCTGTCATTGGCGAAAGATGGTTAGTCTATATTTTTAATTTGAATTAATAGTCAAACTCAGCTTATAGAAAGTTTTAAATGATGACACCAAATTTACTTAAATCCTATCATAAAGTCCATAAAAATCATGCTATGCAAATTATCAATTGCTATCCGATTAAATGAAAAAAGTGACTTTATTCCCTTTGAACCTCGGTTGACAATGTTTATATTTGCAACCTTGAAAAAAACACAAAATGAAGATATCTTATAATTGGCTAAAACAATTCGTTAAAACCGACTGGAAATCAGAGGAAGTTTCGAACTTACTTACGGACTTAGGTCTTGAAGTAGAAGGTGTAGAAAAATACCAATCCGTGAAAGGTGGATTGGAAGGAATTGTGGTAGGACATGTGT
Organism: Flavobacterium faecale; assembly: GCF_048320115.1. Taxonomy (GTDB): domain Bacteria; phylum Bacteroidota; class Bacteroidia; order Flavobacteriales; family Flavobacteriaceae; genus Flavobacterium; species Flavobacterium faecale_A. The sequence goes on along the minus strand of NZ_CP182943.1, from coordinate 3,212,929 downwards.
TGACTTGTGAGCAACATCCCGATGCTGACCGATTGAAAGTTACGACTGTAAATATAGGTGCTGATACACCAATTCAAGTAGTATGTGGAGCTGCAAATGTAGCTGCGGGACAAAAAGTGCCTGTGGCAACAATAGGAACCATTTTGTATGATGCAGAAGGAAATCCTTTTACGATTAAAAAAGGAAAAATACGTGGGCAAGAAAGCTATGGTATGATTTGCGCTGAAGACGAATTAGGTCTAGGAAATAGCCATGACGGAATTATGGTTTTGGACGAAGCACTCCTTCCTGGAACTCCTGCAGCCAAAGTTTTTAAGGTAGAAAATGATGAAGTTTTTGAAATTGGCTTGACACCAAACCGTGCCGATGCCATGAGCCACTTAGGTACTGCACGTGATTTGAGAGCTGGTTTGATGCAAAAAGGAATCAGTACAGAGTTGATTACGCCTTCTATTTCTAATTTTAGAGTAGATATGCGTACCTTGAAAATTGATACTAAAATTGAAGATATCACGCTAGCACCTCGTTATTGTGGAGTAACCATTTCCGGAATTACAGTCAAACAATCTCCAGCTTGGTTGCAAGATCGCTTGAAAGCTATTGGAATTACACCAAAAAATAATATTGTCGATGTCACTAATTATGTTTTACATGATTTAGGTCAACCGCTTCACGCTTTTGATGCTTCTAAAATCAATGGAAAAATCATTGTGAAAACAGCCGAAGCAGGTACAAAATTCACAACTCTTGATGATATCGAACGTACACTTCACGAAGAAGATTTGATGATTTGTGACGAAAAAGGGCCTTTGTGTATTGCAGGTGTTTTTGGTGGGAAAAATTCGGGTGTAACAGAAAACACTAAAGATATCTTCTTAGAAAGTGCTTATTTTAATCCGGTTAGCATTCGAAAAACAGCCAAAAGACATCAATTGAGCACCGATGCTTCTTTCCGATTTGAAAGAGGAATTGACCCAACGATTACGGCTTACGCATTGAAACGTGCTGCATTATTGATTCAAGAAGTAGCTGGCGGAATTGTCACCTCAGATGTAAGTGACGTTTACCAAAAGAAAATTGAAGACTTTACCGTTTTTGTAAATTTTGCCAATGTTACCAAAATCATTGGTCAAGAAATTCCCAAAGATACTATTAAGCAAATTTTGGTTTCTCTAGACATCAAAGTGAATAGTGTGTCAGAAGCTGGATTAGGAATTACAATTCCTGCTTATCGTGTAGATGTACAAAGAGAAATTGATGTAATCGAAGAAATCTTGAGAGTCTATGGATATAACAATATTGGTTTCTCAGGGAAATTGAATGCTACAGTTTGTAACGCTCCAAGAAACGAAGATTACAAAGTACAAAACATTGTAGCTTCACAATTGAATTCACAAGGATTTCATGAGATGATGGCCAACTCGTTAACAACAGCCGATTATGTAAAACTTTCAGAGAATTTGAAAGAAGAACACAATGTAACGATGTTGAATCCTTTGAGTAATGATTTGGCAACCTTGCGTCAATCATTATTGTTTTCAGGTTTGGAAGCTTTGTCATACAATATCAACCGTAAGAATAGTGATTTAAAATTGTTTGAATTTGGAAAAAGCTATCATAAATTCTTATCAGGTTTTGAAGAGCAAAAGCATTTGACTTTATTTCAAACAGGAAACCGCAACAGTGAAAGTTGGACAAATCCACAATCTCCTTCTACTTTCTTTTTATTCAAAGGTTATGTAGATGCGGTATTGGCAAGACTTGGAATTGCAAAAACTTTGAATTCACCTGTAAGTTCTGATGTGTTTTCAGAGGGAATTTCTATTGGAACAGGACACAATGCTTTGGTGGAATTTGGTGTCGTTAAAAAATCTATTTTAAAACAGTTCGGAATCAAACAAGAAGTATTTTATGCTGATTTTAATTGGGATGCAATTTTGAAGGCAATTTCATTGAAAATTAAGTACACAGATATTCCAAAGTTCCCAGAAGTCCGTCGAGATTTAGCTTTATTAGTAGATCAAGCTGTTAGTTATGATTCGATTTATGCTGTGGCAAAGAAAACAGAAAAAAGCTTATTGAAAAACATCAACTTATTTGACGTTTACCAAGGTGACAAATTACCAGAAGGTAAAAAATCCTATGCTTTGAGTTTTACAATTCAAGACAGTTCCAAGACCTTGACTGATGTTCAAATTGACAAAATCATGAGTAAATTACAATCCAATTTTGAAGCTGAATTAGGAGCCATTTTGAGGTAATTTATTTTTATTTAATATAAACCAAAAAGCCAATTCTTGACAGAATTGGCTTTTTTGATGGATAAAATTTTTAATTACGATTTAGGCAAAACCACAGTATCAATTACGTGAATCACACCGTTTGACTGGTTTACATCGGCGATTGTTACCATTGACATACCACCCTTTTCGTCAGTGATGTATAGTTTTTTACCTTTCATCCAAGCTGTTAAAGTTCCATCACTTACGGTTTTCAAAGTTGCTTTTCCTTTTCCAGCTTTGATGGCTTTCATAATGTCATTAGCATTCATTTTGCCAGCAACCACGTGGTAAGTCAAAACTGTTTGTAGCATTTTTTTGTTTTCTGGTTTTAGTAAAGTCTCGACAGTACCTTTTGGTAATTTATCAAAAGCTGCGTTTGTTGGAGCAAAAACGGTGAATGGTCCTTTAGTTTGCAAAGTCTCTACTAAATCAGCTGCTTTTACTGCCGCAACTAAGGTGGTGTGATCTTTTGAATTTACTGCATTTTCCACAATGTTTTTTGTTGGATACATCGCTGCTCCTCCAACCATTACTGTTTTTTGAGCGAAAGAAGTGGCTCCGAATACTAATGCTAAAAATGCTACTGATAAAAATTTTCTAGTTTTCATAAATTTATTTATTAAGTTATAATAGCATTTACGCCATTACTTAGGTTTTGGTTTTAAAAAAAGAAGAAAAAAACAAATGTTTTTAATTTAAAACTGTAAATCAGTATTTTACATTTAAAAAAAAACTCCAACGTTAATGAAAACATTGGAGTTTTAAAAGTATTTTAAATGCTAAGCTACATTGCGGAAATAATCCCAACAATAAAAGTCATAAAAAAGACCACCATATAGAAAGAAATAATAACCAAGGCTAATACCCCCATAAACTTATAATGTGATTTTAAATATTCGAAGGAAGCGTTCAATTGTTCATTATCATTGAACTTGAACGCATTTTTTACTTTCGAAGAAAATTGAAATAGATAATAAATTGGAAAAAAATACAACAATGCAATCAAGAGGTACACCACTGAAAACATTCCGGTTCCGCTTCCCATCATTGGACTCATTCCTCCTCCAAAACTATTTAACTTAGAAAAAACAGTTCCAATAAATAATGCTAAGACAAGCATTAAGCCCAGAAATACAAATCCTAAAATAGACAAGAAATACCCCCATTTAGCAGTTTCTCTTAAAAACCCTTCTGCTTCAGCTGATAATTCAAAATTCTTCTTTGAAATTACTTCTTTAAAATTTTCTTCCATGATATTTCAATTTTTAATTACTTTTTTTTCACAAATTTAGCTGTTGAAATTCCTTTATCGGTACTAATTTTTAGTATATAATTTCCAGTTGCTAAGTAAGAAACGTCAATAACCGAATAATCATTTGAATTAGAAACGTTTTTTATAAATTTCCCTAAGGTATCATAAATAACCACATCCTTAATGACAGTTGTCTTTGTTGAGTTTATATGCAAAGTTTCTTTTACTGGATTGGGATAAATTGTAAAATAGTCTGTAAAATCAAAATCTGAATTCTCTAGGGTAGTACAAGTATAGGATATCCCCGTAATGTTATAATAGGTAAGATATGATGTCAAATCCTCCTGAAATGACTCACCAATGCATATGGCATTTAAATTGGGACAATTTATTATACTGACACCGTTAATACCACACGGAGCTGGCGGAAAGGAATTCATAGGCTTAGCTGTAAAACTCGAGTTAGGATATGAAAATATTATCTTATTATTTTTTACATTAATGGAAACCAAATTGGGATTATTGTCTAAATTCAAACTAACAAGCTCACTGATTCCACTAATATCAATAGAACTAAATAAGTTATTTTGACAACTAAGTTCGGTCAAACTAGTAAAATAACTGATTCCTTCAAGATTACTAATATTTGCATTGTCAATAACCAATTCCTGTACCGCTGCGGCTTCTGATTCTTCAATTTCGCCATTATTGTTAACATCTATTTTTATAGGCATTAAGCGGTTACAACCATAAAAGGCAATCGAATTATTAGTATCAGCTGCCAATAATAATGCCTTAAAATTAGCATCAGGAATAGAAACAACCTGAGCAGATGTATAATTGAGTATCAATAATGTAATTAGGGTAAAGTAGTTTTTCTTCATATGTAAGATTTTAGAGTAAATATACAACAAAAACCTACGCTAAATATTTTCCTACTTTAAATAATTTTAAACAAAAAAAGCCTCACATCCCTGTGAGGCTTTCTATTATAAAAAAGTTGAGAATTATTTTTTCTCAGATTTTTCCATTTTAGCTTTCAAAGCAGCTAATACATCATTGTTGTCACCTAAAGTCGCAGCTGGTGCGTTAGTAGATGCAGATGAAGTATTTTCAGTTGCAGCCTTCACATTTTTCTCTTCTTCTTCACGGAAGATAGCAGTGTGAGATGCAACTACTCTTTTGAATTCTTTATTGAATTCGATTACTTTGAAATCAGCAGATTCACCTTTTTTCAATTTCTTACCGTCTTCTTTTTCAAGGTGACGAGTAGGAATGAAAGCAACGATATCCTCTCCAAATTCTACAGTAGCTCCTTTGTCAACAATCTCAGAGATCTCTCCGTTGTGGATAGTTCCAACAGCGAATGAATCTTCGTACTGATCCCAAGGATTAGCAGTAGTTTGTTTGTGACCTAAAGATAATTTACGTCCGTCAACATCTAATTCTAATACTACTACGTCTAATTTTTCACCTACATTTACAAACTCAGATGGGTGTTTGATTTTCTTAGTCCAAGATAAGTCAGAGATGTAAATTAATCCATCAATTCCTTCTTCTAATTCTACGAAAATACCAAAGTTTGTAAAGTTTCTAACGATACCTGTATGTTTAGAACCTACTGGGTATTTAGAAGTAATATCAGTCCATGGATCTTGAGATAATTGTTTGATACCTAATGACATCTTACGATCGTCTCTGTCTAAAGTTAAGATTTGAGCTTCAACAACATCTCCTACTTTTACGAAATCTTGAGCAGAACGTAAGTGAGTAGACCATGACATTTCAGAAACGTGGATTAAACCTTCAACACCTTCAGCAACTTCGATGAAAGCTCCGTAATCAGCGATAACCACTACTTTACCAGAAACTTTATCACCAATAGTTAAGTTAGCATCTAATGCATCCCATGGGTGAGCGTTTAATTGTTTCAATCCTAATTGAATTCTTGTTTTCTCATCATCAAAATCAAGAATTACAACGTTTAATTTTTGATCTAATTCAAGAACTTCAGATGGGTGGTTAATTCTTGACCAAGAAAGGTCAGTAATGTGGATTAATCCATCAACTCCACCTAAGTCAATAAATACACCGTAAGAAGTAATGTTTTTAACAACACCTTCTAATACTTGTCCTTTTTGTAATTGACCAATGATTTCTTTCTTTTGTACTTCAATATCCGCTTCAATAAGCGCTTTGTGAGATACAACAACGTTTTTAAATTCGTGGTTGATTTTCACAACTTTGAATTCCATTGTTTTGTTTACGTAAACATCGTAATCTCTAATTGGTTTAACATCAATTTGAGATCCTGGTAAGAATGCCTCGATTCCGAAAACGTCAACGATCATACCACCTTTAGTTCTGCATTTTACAAAACCATTAACGATTTCACCTGTTTCGTTTGCAGCGATAACTCTATCCCAAGATTTGATAGTACGTGCTTTTCTGTGAGACAATACTAATTGACCTGTTTTATCCTCACGGATATCAATTAATACTTCTACTTTATCACCAACTTTTAAGTTAGGATTGTAACGGAACTCGTTTAAAGAGATAACACCTTCAGACTTAGCATTGATATCAACGATAACGTCTCTATCTGTAATTCTAACTACTACACCTTCAACAACTTCTTCTTGATCTGTAGCGATAAAAGTCTTAGATACTAATTCTTCGAATTCTTGTAAGTTTTTTTCGTCTACTACATCAATTCCTTCTTCAAAATTGTGCCAGTTAAAATTTGCTAAAAACTCTTCTTGTGATTGGATTTGTTCAGACATGCTGATTAAAAATTTGTATTCTGCGTTCGCTTGAGTTTCTTGAGTGAGAGAAAACAACAGAAGTTGTTTGTATAATTAATTGAACCCTAGTGGAAACTCTTATTCACCAAAAGGACTGCAAAATTAATACATTTTTAATTAATTACAAAGAAAATACTACTGATAATCACCACTAAACCAAAACATAACACCATTTATAAACCGTTTTCCTGTTTTTAGGAGCAGAATGTCCTGTTTTCACAACGCACTCCCCTCCTGCTCCCGATGCTTCGGGACGCCTTTATCTCTCCGTCCCGACCCCGAAATTTCGGGACGGGACTACGAGGATACCGTCTCGATCAGGGCTGTATTTTAGGTTTTGTATCATAATTTATTTTGTAAAGATATTTTGATATATTTGAGAAATAAATAAAACGAAACATAACTTCGCCAATCTACCAAAAATCAGATGTAATTACGAGGGTTTGTTTGGTACTATATACAAGTTAGCAGAAATGCCCTCGCAACAAAGAAAAAAAGCTAAAAACACCAAAAAAAAATTTATGCAAGTTAATTTCATTGGACACGGATTAGACCCTAAAAACGAAAATACAGTTGGGAATATTTTAGCAACTTCGTTTGAAGAGAATAAGTTTGACAGTTTTACTGGATTAGTAGCATTCGCATCTTACGCAGGAGTTAAAAAACTTGTCCCATCTATAAATATTGCAAAAAAAAATTATAAAAAATTAAATTTCTTCATTGGTGTTGACGATAATGGAACATCAAAAGATGCATTAGAAGAACTTATCCGAAATGAAATTGAAACTTACATTTTTCATACACAATCAGCAATGATTTTTCATCCTAAAATTTTTCTCTTTGAAGGGAAAAATTGGAATAGATTAATTATTGGTTCTACTAATTTAACCAGTTCTGGATTATTTGTCAATATAGAAGGTGCACTTTCTTTAGATTTTAGTCCAAGTGACGCTCAAGGAATAAAAATCATAAATCAGGTCAAACTTTATTTTAAAGATTTATTAAATAAAACTCATCAAAATATAGAAAAACTAACAACTGAATTTTTAGATATATTGATTTCTGAAGGTCTTGTAAGGAAAGAAATAAATACTCGTGTTAAAAGCGATGAAGAAATTGAAAGTTTAGAAAATTTAGAGATTTTTCCAGAAATAGAAAAACTAAATTTAAAAAATTTAGAATTAGGTAATTTAGATTTGCCCGATGAATTAGAAAATGACAGAACTTATGATATACAATTTACCAATAATGAGTTAGAAAGATTTCCAATTCTATTTGAAAGATGGAAAGAATATAAAAAAAACAACCCTAAAAGTGGCGGAGTTGTTAAGAAAGACGTAGATGATAGAACGTTATTCAATTGGTTTAGAATTATAAAATATCTAATCAATAATAATAGAGAAATTCCTCTTTCAATAATGAAACAGCTCGAAGAAAGTAATTTTCCATTTGAAGATGGAAAACTTGTTAAGAGTCGAATAAGGTGGAATGAACGTTTTGAGGAATTAGTAGCATACAAAACTAAACATAAAATGGATTTTGCACATATTCCCCAAACTAAAAACCAAAACAGCCCTTATTATTCATTAGGGACTTGGTGTGCATTACAAAAATTAAGACGAAAAGGTATACGTCCTCCAATTTGGACAGAATACGAAGAGCAAAAAATGAATGAAATCAATTTTCTATGGGAAACATTTGGTTCTAAAATTTCGGGTACACCACTAGATAGAAAATGGTTTGAAAATTATTTTAAACTTGAAGAATATAAAACCAAAACTGGAAATGCAAATCCATCACAAGTAGATAAAGATTTAGAAATAAAAAAATTAGGTAAATGGGTTAATGACCAAAGAACTTTAAGAAATACTGGAAGGAAAAAAGCAAATGGCGAAATAATTAGATTAACAAAAGAACGTGAAGAATGGCTAATTGATCTTGGAGTTGATTTTGACTATCAACTAAATATAAGAAAAGCAAATCTTGAAAAATTTATTGAAACTTATTTAGAATTTAAAAAAGAATATCCAGATGGAAAAGGTGTTCGTGGAGATATTAGATTTAGTAAAATGTTAGAAATGAAAGCAAGCATCAAATACAGCTATAAAAATGATAAATCTGAAGAGGGAAAATGGAGAATAGATCGGTTAAATGAAATAGGTTTTGATTGGACATAAAGGTACTATCTACTAACACACATATTATCTTTGTTCCTGCCCCCGCTCCCGCCCGAATCCTTTCGGGTGGCATTGTAGAACAAATTAAATCAAGTCATCAATTGCTTGAATATACACGGAGATTGTTCCAACATCGAAAAGACAAGATTTCAAATAAATAGAAAAGTCCACTACTTAAATAAGTAACCAAACTTTGTTAATAATTTAAACCAAATTTTACGAAATGAAAAAACTGATTTTTAATTTAAGTTTATTATCGCTTTTATTTCTTTCGGGATGCAACACTGATAATGACAACTCTCAAAGAAAAGGAACACTTATTTTTGGGTGGTTTACAGATTCAAACTGTTCAGGTGATTGCTCTACAATTTATAAAATTGACACACAAAATGTTTATAAAAACATTGATAATAATTTCCAAGAAAAAACATTTTTTGAGGGTAATTTTCAACTAATGAATAACGCAGATTATCAGGATTATAAATCATTGATAATTGAATTACCTATTGAAATATTTAATGAACCTAATGGATTTTTAGATTGTACTGAATGTACTAATGATAATGGAGGATTTTATATTGAATATCAAGGTAATGATGGATTTCATAAATCATGGCGCTTTAGGAATGCTAAATATCCAGATTATTTAAAAAATTACAGAAGTTTATTACTCGATAAATTAGCCAAATTGAATAATCTATAGCGCGGATTTGCAATCCGTGCCCGCAATAACAAGCAAATAACGAATGGAAATGCTTTATAGAATTACTTAATGAGATTACTTCGTTCCTCGCAATGACAAGATTAAAGAATAACTCGCTGCTCCCGCCCGAATCCTTTCGGGTGGCTTATAAAATGGACTGATAACGTGTATTTACCCAAACTCCTCGCAGAGTACTAAATATTATTCCAAGTGCTGCAAATGTCTCTGACTTTGCGTAATTTTAATAGTTTGATATAAACGAAACCTTCTTAAAAGTCTCCTGACTTTTCTACAAAACATTTTTTAAACCCCAAAATTAGCGGTGTCAAAATCTCAAACGATACCGATTATATCTTATTGCTGATAATTTGGATCCTAACATAGCTATAAAATACAATCAACACGGTTAGTCAAAAGGCACATTTCATTTCGTACCAACGCGTAAACAAAAGCAATCAAACGCTAAGAAGATTTGATTGTGAGAACCTCATTTTATTTGTACTTTCGTTTAAGTTAATTCTGGAATTTTAAAATCCTAAAAAACAAATTACACAAAATAGCGCTAAGCTTTTACAGTTCAAAATACCCCAATGATAAACGATTTATTAAAAGAAAACATCACCAAAAATATTTCATTTTCTACCACTGAGTTAGAAATGTTTTGCCGATATTTTTATCCTAAAACGATTAAGAAAAAGGAATTTCTGCTAGTACAAGGAGAAGTCTGTAAGTTTGAAGGTTTTGTACTAGACGGTTGTTTTAGGATTTTCACAATCGACAAAAAAGGAAATGAAAACACGCTCTATTTTGCCGCTAAAGATTGGTGGATAATGGATATTGATAGCTTTATGAATCAATCAAGCTCTGATTTAAATATTCAAGCTTTGGAAGACAGTGAAGTCCTTTTGATAAATAGAACTGATAAATTGGCTTTATACGAATCCATGCCTGTTGTTGAAAAACTGTTTAGAGTCATGTCTCAAAAAGCTTTGGTTGCATGGCAAAGAAGATTGATTCGAAACCATAGCCATACAGCAAAAGAACGCTATCTTTATTTTATAGAAAACTACCCCAACATCGCCTCAAAAATCAACGACAAACAAATAGCAAGTTACCTTGGAATTACTCATGAATTCCTAAGTAAAATCAAAAAAGGCAACTAAAATAAAATTCCGTTTTTTTATAGAGTTGAACTTGTTCAACTATTTTCTCATAGGGTTTTACAAATTTTGTACTATAAAATTTTAAACTAAATGAAAAACGTATTATTTGTTTTAACAAGCCACTCAGAATTAGGAAACACTGGAGAAAAAACGGGTTTTTGGATAGAAGAATTTGCCTCTCCCTATTACTATTTAATTGACAACGGAATTAAGGTAGCACTAAGTTCTCCTAAAGGAGGCCAACCTCCTATTGACCCCAAAAGTAATGAACCAGATTTTCAAACACCAGCAACCATCCGATTCAATGATGATCAAGAACTACAATGCAAATTGGCTAAAACCTTAGCTCTTGAGACTGTCAATTCTAACGATTATGATGCGATATTTTACCCAGGTGGTCACGGACCGCTTTGGGATTTATCCGAAAACAAAACTTCGATTGCTCTTATTGAAAGTTTTTACAAAGCCCTAAAACCTGTAGCAGCTGTTTGTCACGCACCTATCGCTTTGAAAGAAGCCAAAGACAGTAATGGCACACCATTAGTAAATAAGAAAAAAGTAACGGCATTTTCAAATTCAGAAGAAATGGCTATTGGTTTAGACACGATTGTTCCTTTTTTGGTTGAAGAAGAATTGAAAAACAAAGGAGGATATTTTTCCAAAGGGGAAGATTGGGAATCTTATGCTATTGAAGACGGTCATTTAATTACAGGTCAAAATCCGGCTTCCTCCCTAGCTGTTGCACAATTATTATTTAATCAATTATAAATAAGAGATGAATTCACTTAAACAATTAAAATTTTGTATTGTTGTATTTACAATTGCATTATACACCCATTCAGCACAAGCACAAATTACAAACGACATTAGTCATGAAGAAGCATTTAAAGCTTTACTAACAGCAAAGAAAAAAGCAGAAGCGTCCAAGGTACCTGTAAATATTGCTGTTGTAGATGCTGGTGCCAACTTAAAAGCGTTCCTCCGCATGGATGGATCTTATTTAGGTAGTATTGATGTAGCCATCAAAAAAGCAAAAACGGCTCGCTACTTTGACATGGACACCGGAGATTTAGGTAAACTAACCCAACCAGGAGGGATTATTTATAACATCGAACTCTCTAATAATGGGTTAATCTCTTTTCCAGGAGGGGTGCCTATAAAAAATAAGGAAGGCAAAATTATTGGTGCTATTGGAATAAGTGGTGGTACTATTGAACAAGATCACGAAATTGCAACAATTGGAGCCTTATCTGTAATTGAATAAGGCTACTCATAAAAACAATAATGATGAACAAGATTAAAAAAAATATCCTATTAGGTTTTTTATTGCTATCAACCATTTGCATCGCTCAAACGATTGACAATCCAATACTCCAAAGGCAGGATTTCAAAAACACTACAAACAACACAGTAACCGTCACAAACTATAAAAAAGGTAATACAAATTACCTTTATGTAGGAGGTGACGGCGGAACAATTGATGTTTTTTCTATCGATAAAGCGGGAACATTGACTGCTGTGAGCAACCATAAACTTACTAATGACAAAGGGCCTGCAAGGGGGCTTGTTGCAGATTCGGTTGATGGTACAGACTACCTATTTGTAGGGAATAAAGGCGCTAATGCTGTTGAAGTATTTAAAATTCAAAACGATGGTTCTCTCAACCGAGTTTTTGTAGTTAACGATACTGACCAAACTCATTTAGGCGTAGTCATCACTTTACAAGTGGTACATATGAAGCAATCGTCCTATCTTTTTGTTGGCGGATTAGAAGACAATCCTGGATTAAGCTCTTTCAAGATAAATAGTAACGGATCATTGACTCATATTCAGTCGCAAAAAGACGACGATAAAATTCATACCGATGGTATTATAGGAATGTTTACCCATAAAATAAAAGGTAAAACGTTTTTATATACTGGCGGTTTTCAAGACAATGGCGTTAGTAGTTTTAGAGTATACGAAAATGGAACCTTCAAAAATATAAACAATATAGATGACAACACTACCGATAGATATCTTACTGGAACCTATCCTGTAACAGGTATTACATTAGGAGGCAATCACTATGTAGTGGTGGGACATAGGCATCATAAATATTACAAAAGAGGTAATTTTATTAAAAAGAAAGATTTTGTATACCATGGTGATGCTGTGAGTGTTTTCAAAATAAATAACAAAGGAGCACTTATCCCTCACTCTACTCTAATTGATGATGATAAGACAATGCTTTCTGGGCAAACAAGAATAGAAATCCTAAGTATTAGTGATAAAGAAGCTATTGTTGCGGTAGGAACTAGAGACGACGAAAGTATTCAACTGTGTAAATTAGACGCCGCTGGAATTCTTACTCCTTTACATTATTTAAAAACGGGATATCCAATATATTATGGTTTGAGCTCTTTAAAAATTGACGAGAATCTTTTCTTTGTCGCTGGCTCAGTTAGATTTGATACTAAAAAATTAGTTAGCTATAAAGTATCTCCTGAAAACACGAACACTAATGGAAAGGTTTTAAGACATATAGTTAACCTGAAATTCAAAGAAAATATAAACGAAAAAGAAGTTAGCGAGGCACTTTCGACTTTTGAAAACTTAAAAAATAAAATTCCAGAAATCCAGAATTTAGAATGGGGATTAAACGACAGTACAGAAGGACATAGCAAAGGTTTTAAGTATTGTTTTACTATTACGTTTAAAGATGCTCATGCAAGAGAAGTATATCTTTTTCACGAAGCCCATTTACAATTGGTAAGCAAAGTAGGCCCGTTACTAGAGGATGTTTTTATTATGGATTATTGGACTAAGGAATAATAATAAGTTTAAAGGAGTTATTTCAGGACGGGACACAAAGTAAAAATCTACCCCTCTTTAAATCTTTTTTAAATGAGGGGTGTTGTTTATTCCCATCGATAATTCCTCCTGTACTTTATTAGTACAAACTGAAAAAATGTCATTTTTTTCTAAAAATTTAATAAAATTTTAAATAAAATAACATCTATTTTTTCTATACAACTAACTAATTGTCAATTATTTGAGTTTGGTATTTTCTTTGCGATACTTAAAACGAAAGATAATTAATGTTTAACTTAAAAATTTATTATTATGACAATTGTTAGATACCAAAATCAGTTTCCTAGTTTATTTGACAGATTTTTTAATAATGATTTTGACAGTTGGAATAGAGACAATTTTTCAATGACAAACACAACTTTACCTTCTTTGAACATCAAAGAAAATAGTGATGCTTTTTTTGTTGAAGTTGCTGCCCCTGGATTTGAAAAATCAGATTTCAATATTGAACTGAATGATGATCTATTAACCATATCTTCAGAGAAGGAAGTCAAAAATGAGGAAAAAGAGGAAGAAAGAATTACCAAACAAGAATTTAGCTACCAATCTTTTACTCGTTCCATAAGACTCCCAGAACTAGTTGAAGAAGATAAAATTCAAGCCAAGTACGACAACGGAATTTTATCAATTACGATCCCAAAAAAAGAAGAAGCTAAACCAAAACCTATAAAAAAAATAGCAATTAAATAATTTGCGTTTCTATAACAACAAGAAACACACAGCTGAAAGTTCATAGATTTGGTAAGCAGACGTAAAGTCTGTATGGTTTTAGCTTTTGATTAGCCACAGACCTGCCTCGGCAGATAGGTCTCTGGCTTTTTTTATCTAAATTAAAGAAGAAAACTTAATTAGAAATATCCTCTAATCCCCATTTATCCAAACTTCTCAAAATAGCTTCGAGTGATTTTCCTCGTTCTGTTAGTTCATATTCTACTTTTAGTGGCACAACGGGGTATATTTTTCTGGTAATAAGACCATCTTTTTCTAGTTTGCTCACTGTTTGAGTAAACATTTTATTAGAAATTTTAGGAATCATTTTTTGTAATAATCCAGAGCGCAAAGCATCATTTAATAAATGGAACACAGATTAAAAAGATTAAAAGGATTAATCTGTGGCTAAATTTATAAATACTAATATCTATTGTTATTAAACATATTTGACTTTGTAAATAGGGACATAAGAATTTTTGTTCCGATTTTTTATTATCTAATTTTTGTTGTGTACTCAACTTTCGCCCCAGACCGCAGCGGCAGCCCCGAGAATTTGATGGCTATTTTTTACAGCCGATAGAGAGCGACCAGAGGAAGCTCCTCTAGTGGCTAGTAAAAAAAGCCAGCGAATGGAGGGCTATAGCGGAGTGCTGGAATTGGCGCATAAAAAAACCTTTGAAAATACAGTTTTGCGAATGAATTTAAAAAGGTCTTTTATTTTTTTGAGTTAACTTTTAGCTATTTGCTTTTTGCACTAAGGCCAAAACTAAGGCCAGTTGTTCTTCTCTTGTCATATCTGAATTATCGATTTCGATAGCATCTGGAGCTTTTACTAAAGGGGAATTGGCTCTATGGGTATCAATATAATCTCTTTCGACTACATTAGCATACACTTCTTCATAAGTTACTGCATCTCCTTTTTGAGTCAATTCGTCAAAGCGTCTTTGCGCGCGAGTTTCTGCAGTTGCGGTCATGTAAATTTTGAGTTCAGCATCTGGAAAAACAACAGTACCAATATCCCTACCGTCCATTACAATTCCTTTGCCTTTACCCATTTCTTGTTGTTGTTCAACCAATTTTGCTCGAACTTCGTCTACTGTAGCAATTTTGCTCACAAAGCCAGAAACTTCAATGGTACGGATTTCTTTTTCAACATCCATATCATTCATAATCATTATTGCAAAACCTAATTCAGGTTTGTATTCAAACTGCAAACGAATAAAAGGCAAACTATGAATTAGTGATTCTTTGTCAAAAAACTCCTCAGTGATATATCCGTTTTGCATAGCAAAAAGTGCAATAGCACGATACATAGCGCCAGTGTCTACATATACATACCCTAATTCCTTAGCCAGTTGTTTTGCCAAAGTACTTTTTCCTGTAGATGAAAATCCATCTATTGCTATCGTGATTTTTGAAGTCAAAATGTTCTATTGAAAATTAATGGTTAAGCCAAACAAACTAGTATTTCCCGCCAAAGTGTATCTAGAATACGAATAATTGAATTTTAATTTATTCATTTTCAAACCCAATCCTAAAGAAAATCCAGAAAAATTGCGCTGTTCTACTATTTTTAACTCTTGAGCTCTTCTAAAATTATAACTCAATCGTAAATTGAATGATTTTTGAGGAAACAATTCAGCCCCTAAAATAACATGTCGAAAAGCATTTCCTAAAAATGAAACCTTTTCTTCTTTGGAGCTACCGTCAAATGAGGATTCAGCTCTATTAGGATTTGAAAATGAAATATTCCATTGTTGCATATTTTCTAAATTCAAATGCCAGCGAATAGGTACATGCTCTAATTCTTGAGAAACTCCAAGAATAATTTCCAATGGTAATTGTTCTCTAATTCCAGAATAGGTTGTGAATTGCGTTCCAATATTTCGAATTACCAATCCCCAATTGATATCATTTTGTTCATCGATGTAAATTGCACCTAAATCTACTGCACCTCCTAAAGAAGAATAGGTCTCTAAATTAGAAGATATCAATTTAGCATTAGCTCCGATATACAAACTAGTGTTAGGGATGTTGTACGAATACCCTCCAGATAATGCTATTTCACTTCCTGTAAAGGAAGCAGTTTGTTGCCCGTTTTCATCATAACCTTCAAAATCACCATAGTTAACATAATTTACACCTGCATGAAAAGTTTGCAAATGTCGATCATAAGTATAAGCATAAGATGCTGTACCATAAGTTACTTCTCCGTAATAATTTCCATAATTAATCGCTAAATGATTATGCATGTCTGCATTTATAGATGCTGGGTTAAATATTCCTTGATTAACATCTTCATCATATAAAGTTACTGTTTTTCCTCCCAGTGCTGCTTGTCTAGGAGAGGTCACCAAACTCAAAAATTGATAAACACTCTTACCTCCTATTTGTGAATAAGACAAAGAACAAAAAAATAAAAACAAATAAACTAAATGCCTTTTTAACATGTTTTAAATTTCTCTAGTGGTTCGATTAATACCAATATATATTTGATAAGCAACACGTCTACAATGTATTATTTAGTCAAAATAGTAGCATTATACCAAAATGCTTTAGGTCAAACTAGAATACATTTTGTGTATAAAACGCGTTTGCGAAGATAAAATTAATATATAATAATTAGTGGCTTTTTTTGCTGAAAATCAAATATTAAAAATAAAACCAAAATTAAGGCGTTTATTCAACCTTAATTTTGGTTTATTTTAATTCTATAAAAAAGAATTTGTTTTATAGGTTTTTAGCGTTTTTTACTTTTTGATTTGTAATGGCTATTTCCAGTACTTCACTCATTTCTTTTACATAATGAAAAGTTAAACCTTCAATATATTCGGGCTTAATTTCATCAATATCACTTTTGTTTTCGTGACAAAGAATGATCTCCTTGATATTCGCTCTTTTAGCCGCTAAAATTTTCTCTTTGATGCCACCAACAGGAAGCACCTTTCCTCTAAGGGTAATTTCGCCAGTCATTGCGATATTTTTCTTTACTCTTTTTTGCGTAAACAAAGACACCATTGAGGTCAACATCGCTATTCCTGCACTCGGTCCATCCTTAGGTGTGGCTCCCTCTGGCACGTGAATGTGAATATTATATTTGGTCAGGATTTCTGGATTTAACCCTAGCAATTCCGTATTTGCTTTAATATACTCTAATGCTATCGTAGCAGATTCTTTCATTACTGTACCCAGATTCCCTGTAATCGTCATTCCTCCTTTTCCTGGAGAAATTAGTGATTCTATAAATAGTATATCACCACCTACACTTGTCCAAGCCAAACCTGTTACTACACCAGCTACATCATTGGTTTCATACTTATCTCTTTCTAATCGAGGTACCCCTAATACTTGAACAATGTCTGCATCGGTTACTTTTTTGTTATATTCCTCTTCCATTGCTACTGACTTAGCCGCATTACGAATCACTTGTGCAATTTTAGCTTCTAATCCACGTACACCTGATTCCCGAGTATAACCTTCTACAATCTTTTCTAATTGTTTTTTACCAATTGTCAGCTCTTTTGATGTTAGTCCATGTTCTTTTAGTTGTCTTGGAAACAAATGTCGTTTGGCAATCTCAACTTTTTCTTCAATTGTATAACCGGACATTTTAATCACCTCCATTCGATCTTTCAAAGCAGGTTGGATTGCCGCCATATTATTGGAAGTCGCAATAAACATTACCTTAGACAAATCATAGCCAAGTTCAACAAAATTATCATAAAATGCATTATTTTGTTCAGGATCTAGTACCTCTAATAATGCTGATGAAGGATCGCCATGATTACTATTGGATAGTTTGTCAATTTCATCCAAAACAAAAACAGGATTAGAAGTCCCTGCTTTTTTCAAACTTTGGATAATACGACCTGGCATTGCTCCGATATAAGTTTTTCGATGACCTCGAATTTCAGCTTCATCACGCAAACCACCAAGAGAAATTCGAACATACTCTCTTCCCAATGCTTCTGCTACCGAACGCCCAATCGAAGTTTTTCCTACTCCTGGAGGTCCTGTCAAACAAATTATAGGCGACTTCATATCGTTACGCAATTTTAAAACTGCAAGATGTTCAATCATACGTTTTTTAACATCTTCTAAACCAAAATGATCTCTATCTAAAATCTTTTGGGCACGTTTTAAATCAAAATTGTCTTTAGAATATTCGTTCCAAGGCAAATCCAATAATAATTCCAAATAGTTTCTTTGAATTCCAAAATCTGGCGCTTGAGGATTCATACGTCTCATTTTGGACAATTCCTTCTCAAAATGCTTTTGACATTTTTCGTCCCATTTTTTGGTTTTAGATTTTACCAACATTTCGTCCATCTCCTCTTCTTGCGAAGCGCCACCCAATTCTTCTTGAATGGTTTTCATTTGTTGATGCAGGAAATATTCTCTTTGTTGCTGGTCTAAATCAAAACGAACTTTGGATTGTATATCGTTTTTGAGTTCTAATTTTTGCAACTCAATATTCATGTACTTCAAAGTTTCTAAAGCCCTGTCTTTTAGATTATTTATAGCAAGTAAATCTTGTTTTTCTTTAACTGATAAATTCAAATTTGAAGTTACAAAATTGACTAAAAATGACTGACTTTCAATATTTTTGATTGCAAATGTAGCTTCACTTGGAATATTAGGACTTTCTTTTATGATTTGAATCGCCACATCTTTTACCGAATCTAGAATAGCCAAAAACTCCGTATTTTTCCCTTTTGGTTTTTTCTCAACTATATCTGTAATCGTAGCCATCATATAAGGTTCTTCCTCTATAATCTCGGCTATTTCAAATCGTTTTTTACCTTGTAATATTACAGTAGTATTACCATCAGGCATTTTTAAAACACGTAAAATACGCGCTACAGTACCTATTTTATGGATATCATTTTTATTAGGTTCCTCTACATCTTCATCAATTTGAGCCACTACACCTATGATTTTGCCCGCTGCGTTAGCATCATCAATTAGTTTTATCGATTTATCACGACCTGCAGTAATTGGAATTACGACACCTGGAAAAAGTACCATATTACGCAAAGGTAAAATGGGAATTGTTTCAGGTAATACCTCATTCATCATTTCCTCTTCATCCTCCGGAGTCAATAGCGGAATTAATTCGGCTTGTGAATCAAGCTCTTGAAGTGACAAATTGTCAATTGTACTTATTTTATGATTTGACATAATTATTTTGAGTCATTTTGTCATTAAATATAAAGATATTCAATTACAAAGTTAAAGTTATAGTGTTATATTTTATTGATAATCAATTACTAGCTCCATATATAGTAGTAACTTCTTGCAATAAAAACAATCATTATGCCACAATACAAGTGTTATTGTAGACTATAATTAAAGTTAAACTATTATTTCTGATTTTTTAGGGATTCTTTTCAATAATAAAACACCAATTATGAAAAATACCGCCAAAAAGACAATCGCAAATCGAGGACTGCCAGTAATCTGATCGATTAATCCATACACAAGCATTCCAATTACAATTCCAATTTTTTCTGCCACATCATAGAAACTAAAAAAAGATGCCGTGTCCTTAGTTTCAGGTAGTAATTTGGAATAGGTAGAGCGTGACAGAGACTGAATACCGCCCATGACCAAACCAACTAATCCTGCCATAATATAAAACTCGACTGGTTGTGTTATAAAATAAGCTGTAATGCAAAGCAAAACCCAAAAGGAATTTATAGCGATTAGTGTTGGGATATTACCAAATTTAGACGAAGCTTTAGATGTTAAAAAAGCCCCGGCTATGGCTACTAACTGAATCACCAATATACAGATAATTAACCCCGTAGTACTTTCACTTTGAGATGTCCAAGCGATTTCTTGAGATCCAAAATAAGTAGCAATCAGCATGACGGTTTGTACTGCCATACTATAAACAAAAAAACTACTCAAATGGACTGCACCCAAAAGTTTGGACAAATTTATAATTAATTTTGATAATAATGAGCTCGGTATTTTATCGGGCTCATTTTGTTTAAATTTGATTTAATCCTTTCATTATTATAATACAATATATACTCTTTGATTTCTTGTTTTAACTGATTTATCGAATTAAATTTTTTAAGATAAAATAATTCAGATTTTAGAATTCCAAAGAAGTTTTCAATGATAGCATTGTCTAAGCAATTTCCTTTTCTTGACATACTTTGTTTAATTCCTTTTTCTTTTAATAATTGTTGATATTGTCGCATTTGATAATGCCATCCTTGATCAGAATGTAAGGTTAAGCTCGTGTTGTTTGGTATTGTTTTAAAAGCTTTTTCTAACATCACTTTTACTTGTGCAAACACAGGTCGTTCCTTCAATTCGTAGCTAATTATCTCTTGATTAAATAAATCAATAATTGGTGATAAATATAATTTTTTGCCTGAGACATTAAATTCGGTAATATCGGTTGCCCATTTTTGGTTAGGTGCTGCTGCTTTAAAATTTCTGTTTAACAAATTAGGAGCTATTTTTCCTTGTTCTCCTTTGTATGATTTGTATTTTTTAACTCTAATAACACTTTTTAATCCTAAAGATTTCATTAGTCTTAAAATTGTTTTATGATTAATTATTACTCCTTGATTGTTGAGTTCGTCTGTAATTCTTCTATAGCCGTAACGGCCTTTATGTTTGTGGTAAATACGTTTTATAAACTCTTTGATTTCAAGATATTTATCAATCGATTTACTTCGTTTTTCATAATAATAAAAACTACTCCGTGCCATATTTGTTTGATTCAAAAGTAAATTTAAATCGTACTTATGCCTTAATTCCATTATGGCTTGCGCTTTTTGGCTTGCTCTTCGGCTTGAATTAAGGCCTGGAACTTTTTTAGTAAATCATTCTCACAACGAAGAAACTCTATTTCTTGTAATAGCTTTTCTTCTTTAGTTAATGGTTTATCAGACTTACGTTTTTTACGTTTAAAATCACTCATCTTCTTGGGTCTACCTCTTGGTTTTTGTTTTAATCCTTCAAAACCAAAGTTAATAAAATCTCTTTTCCATTTTACTATAATTGCTGCATCAGGTATGTCAAATTTTACACAACAATCTCGAAGCGATAAAGATTCTTTCTGAATGTACTGCAATATCTTAAATTTAAAATCAGAACTATAACTACGGTTCTTTCTCGGTACTAAACCATTTTCACCATAGTGATTATAGAATCTCACCCATTTTTCAACATTTGACTTACTAACCCCTTTTTTATTACCTACAGATTCACAAGAATAATGCTCGTTGATAACTAATTCTACACATTCAAGTTTAAATGCATAATCATACTTGACTTTTCTTTCCATAAAAATACCCCCAAATAGTGTCTAACTTTTTGGGGGCAGTGTAAAATAACCTTTTAAAATAGTGTCTTGTTTCAGTAACTCCCATACTTTCTTCAATTCTTTAAAACCGTTAAAGAGTATCGATTTTGTTATTTTCTGTTCCAAAGTTCGATTTCCTTTGGGTAAAAAATAGTAAGTGTATTGACTGAAAAATATCCACCAAATTCCAACAGTTACAAAAGAGTAACGCATGGCCTTCATGGCTGCTGTCCCTTTCGTGCCAGTGATACCAAAAAAATGAGGTTGCATCACCATTCCCAAATTAACAATTAACAACAAAACACTTCCAAAATAACCTAAAGAATATCCTTTTGCACTGATAGCATCTTGCTGTTCCGAATAAGCAATATCAGGCAAGTAGGAATTATAAAAAACCAAACTACCCCAAAAACCAATAAGTCCTAAAAAATAAAACAGTAACCCAAAATAAATATTTTCTAAACTAAACCAATTTAATCCTATACATGAAAGGGCTCCTAAATAGCAAAAAAATTGCATAAAGATCTTCTTGTTCCCTACAAAGTCAGCTATTCCAGATAAAAGTGGAGATATAAATGCTACAACTAAAAATCCAAAAGCAGTCACAAAGCTAATTAAAGCCGAGTTTTTAAAATGGTAGCCAAAAACGGTTAAGTACGGATTTTTAGCATCAAAAAGAGCATTATAAAAAATCGGAAAAATAGCTGAGCTAATTACCAATGGATAGGCCGAATTTGCCCAATCGTAAAATGCCCAAGCATTTAATAATTTTTTGTCTCCCTTTTGCAAAGTGCTCATAATTGATTAATAAAAAGAATGAATGAATTGAATCTATTTTTGTCAAAAAAAGAGAAGTTCATTCACAGGAATAAACTTCTCTTTGATACTAAATGTATTTTTTTATTTAAATACAACTCCAAATTTAGCTGCAACTGCTTTTGCTTCTGGAACCATTGCTTTTAAATTAGCAATCCTAGTCGCATCAGAGGGGTGTGTACTTAACATCTCTGGTGGAGCTTGTCCTCCAGAATTAGACGACATTCTAGTCCAGAACTGAATAGATTCTTCTGGATTATACCCTGCAATAGCCATTAATATTAATCCTATTTTGTCTGCTTCTGTTTCGTGACTGCGGCTAAAAGGTAGCATCCCTCCCACTTGAGTTCCTATTCCGTAATATTGTTGCCACATTTGTTGTTTTTCGGCACTTTGATTTCCTGTTGCAACAGCTACACCTACAGCACCTAATGATTGTACTTGTGCAGCACTCATACGTTGTGCACCATGGTTCGCTAATGCATGAGAAACTTCATGTCCCATAACCGTTGCAAGTCCTGCATCATTCTTGGCAATTGGCATAATTCCAGAGTACACTACAATTTTTCCCCCGGGCATACACCATGCATTTACATCTTTGCTCTCTACTAGTTTGTACTCCCAACGGTAATCTTTTAAGTATTCCGTTTGTCCCAAAGAAGCTAAATATCTTTCTGCAGCCCCTTTGATTTTAGTACCAACACTTTCAACACGTTTCGCATCAGTGGTTCCAGTAATCACTTTGTTTTCCTTCAAGAATTCTCCATATTGCTGAAAAGCAGTTGGAAACAATTCGCTATTAGAAACAAAATTTAATGTCTTTTTTCCGGTAAGTGGATTGGTTGCACAAGCTACCATTAAGCCTACAACACCTAAACCAATAAATATATTCTTTCTCATCATTTTTTAATTTTATACAAAAATAAGAATTTGGATCAATCCCCTATAATATGTAGGACTCTAAATTCTTTTTCTACTATTAAATAATTGTTTTCATTTATTATTTTTTTATCTATGTCTATTTCTTCATTGTTAATTTGTATACTTTTTACCTTGAATGGCAATCCTATTAAATTGATTTTATATTTAGAATAATCTGTTTCGTATTTTCCATCTTTATGCAATTGTATAATTAATTCTTTCTCTTTACCCGTTACTTGAAAAGACAAATAACTATACCTCCCTTTTTTATAATCATAACCATCTTGGGCGTCTTCATAAACCACAGATTTTTCGATTCCTTCTTTGTAATACAAATCTAAAATTAATTCATCAAAATCTAATTCACCTACAAATTGCTGTATGGGATACTTTGGAATGATGGCACCTGCTTTTACAAAAACTGGTATTTCGTCAAATTTCGAATCTACCCACATTTCTTTCCCGCCCTTAACCAATTTATTGTTCCAATAATTATACCATTGACCTTTGGGAATATACATCCTTCTTCCTAAAGAATTAGGTTCTAAAATTGGACAAACTAATATTTGATTCCCGAAAATAAACTCGTCATTTCGATAATGTGTTTGAATATCTTCTTGGTCAAAATACACCAATGGTTTCAACATCGGCAATCCTTCTTCTATATATTGCCAGAACATCGTATACAAATAAGGTAAAAGTTGGTAACGAAGATTGATGAATTTCCTTGTAATATCAATCACCTCTTCATCAAAAGCCCAAGGTTCTTGATCTCCATGATCTCCAGACGAATGAGCCCTACAAAAAGGATGAAATACCCCTAACTGAATCCAACGGGCGTACAATTCACCAGTAGGTTTTTCAGCAAATCCACCTATATCAGAGCCTGTAAATCCCATCCCAGAAAGATTCAAACGCTGCACTTGGATATTAGCAATCCATAAATGTTCCCAAGTGGCAACATTATCACCCGTCCAAGAGGAAGTGTAGCGTTGTGCTCCAGCATAAGCAGATCTCGTAATCACAAATGGTCTTTTAGGGTAGATATATTTTTTTATCCCATGATAAGTAGCTCTTGCCATTTGTGTCCCATAAATATTATGGGCTTTTCGGTGACTACATGGATTTCCATCATAATCGTGTCTTACATCCATAGGGAAAGTTTTGTTTGGCACCTCCATTACTGCTGGTTCATTCATGTCATTCCAAACTCCTTTTACCCCTATATCAGCCACTAATTCCTTAAATAAACCAGCCCACCATTCGCGCACTGTAGGATTTGTAAAATCAGGAAAATTACATTCTCCTGGCCATACTTTTCCTTTCATATAAGGTCCATCGGCTCTTTTGCAAAAGTAATCATTAGCCAATGCTTCTTTATAAACAGAATACTCCTTATCTATTTTGATACCTGGATCAATTATCACCACTGTTTTAAACCCATCAGCAGATAACTCAGAAACCATTCGTTTAGGGTCAGGGAAATGATTTTTGTCCCAAGTAAAACATCTGAATCCATCCATATAATCAATATCAAGGTAGATGGCGTCACAAGGAATTTCCAACTCTCTAAATTTAGATGTTACTTCTTTGACATTACTCTCAGGATAATAACTCCATTTGCATTGGTGAAAACCTAAAGTCCATAGAGGAGGTAACTCTGGTTTACCTGTTAAATCTGTATAAGAAGTAACCACATCCCTCATTTTTGGTCCATAGATAAAGTAATAATTCATTTCACCTCCTTCTGCCCAAAAACTGGTTACATTTCTTCGCTCATGTGAAAAATCAAAAAAGGATCTAAAGGTGTTGTCAAAGAAAATTCCATAGGCTTGCTTGTGATGAAGCCCAATATAAAAAGGAACTACTTTATAAAGGGGCTCTTGGTCTTTTTGAAATGCATATTGATCGGTAGCAAAGTTTTCTAACTTTTTACCTTTCAAATTCATATGAGTGGCTTTGTCTCCCAAACCATAGAAACATTCTCCTTCCTTTGAGGTTTTGCTCATTTTGACAATATTTCCACCTAACTCATAACTTTCCTCCCAATGAAAACCTAATTCATCTTCTAAAATGACTTTTTCTTCTATGTCAAAAATGGAAATTCTTAAATCGTTTTTTTGGATTTTACAAATAACTTTACTAGTCTTGATCTGGAAATAGGTAGCTTTTTCAATTAATTCCAGAAAATTATATCCATGTAAGTGGTTCTTATCTATAGAATATGAAAAATCGTTGCTAAAATATCCTTTTGTAGTATATCTAAATCGCAACATACTATCTCTCAATATTGTTATTTTTAGAATAACATTATTATCTGTATAAAAATATACAGAATCTACTTCGTGTTCGTGGGAAACAATTTTAGAAGGATATAAATCTCCTTTATATTCTAAATAAGTATTAGTAATCATGTTATCACTGTTTTTTTTAAAAACTTTTAATGTCCAAATTTACAATAATTCTTGCTGGAAGGAATTTTATTATTGGTTATTATAACAAAATACATATTCCAAATTAGGACATAAAAAAATACCATGTTACTATTAAATCAGTTTCATTAATAGCAGCATGATATTTTTGTATTATAAGGTTAAATTTATGTTATTTTAAAAACGACCACACTTAAAGGAGGTAGTGTAATTTCAGCTGAATAATCTCTACCATCATAAGGTGAAGATTCAATACTAATTTTGCTCAAATTAGAAACACCACTTCCGTTGTAGCTTTCAGAATCACTATTAAATATTTCAACTAATTTTCCTTTTCTTGGCAAACCAATTCTATAGTTCTTACGCACAACTTGTGTAAAATTACATACCACTACAACGTTCTCTTTAGGATCGTTTCCTTTTCTAATATATGACATTACCGCGTTTTGATGGTCAGAATAGTTTATCCATTCGAAACCATCTGGGCTAAATTGCTTTTCGTATAATGCTGGTTGTGATTTGTACAAACTATTCAAATCTGTAATAACCTTTTTAATACCTTCGTGAACTGGATATTGTAATAAATGCCAATCCAAACTAGCTTCAAAATTCCACTCAGCACTTTGTCCAAACTCAGCCCCCATAAACAATAATTTTGTACCAGGATGGGTAAACATATAACTGTACAAAAGTCTCAAGTTGGCAAATTTTTGCCATTCATCACCAGGCATTCTTCCCGCGATAGATTGCTTACCATAAACCACTTCATCATGTGAAAGTGGCAACATGAAATTTTCAGAAAAAGCATAAGTCATTGAGAAAGTCAAATCATTTTGATGGTATTTTCTATAAACTGTATCTTTTTTGAAATATTCTAAAGTATCATGCATCCAACCCATCATCCATTTCATTCCAAAACCTAATCCACCTACAAAGGTTGGTCTTGAAACCATTGGAAAAGAAGTGCTTTCCTCAGCAATAGTCTGTACTCCTTCAAAATTAGAATAGACCGCTTCATTAAATTCTTTCAAGAAACTAATAGTATCTAAATTTTCTCTTCCACCAAATTCATTTGGCTCCCATTCCCCATCTTTTCTAGAGTAATCCAAGTACAGCATCGAAGCAACTGCGTCTACACGCAAAGCATCAATATGGTAATGTTGCATCCAGAAGATCGCATTACTAATTAAAAAAGAACGCACTTCATTACGCCCATAATTAAAAACTAAACTTTTCCAATCAGGATGGTAGCCTTTTCTACGATCAGGATGTTCGTATAAATTAGACCCATCAAAGAATCCTAAACCGTGTGCATCATCTGGAAAATGAGAAGGTACCCAGTCCAAAATTACTCCAATACCAGCTTGGTGTAATTTATCTACTAGGACCATAAATTCCTGAGGATTTCCAAAACGAGAAGTTGGCGCAAAATAACCCACCAACTGATACCCCCATGAAGGGTCGTAAGGATACTCCATTACAGGCATAAACTCCACATGTGTAAAACCTGTTTCTTTTACGTAATTCACTAAGTCCTCAGCAAATTCTAGATAGGTTAAAAAACGGTTCTCCTCACCATGACGCTTCCAAGAACCCAAATGTACTTCGTAAACTGAAAATGGTTTGTCCAGACTGTTGTGTTCTTTTCTGGTTTTCATCCATTTTGAATCTTTCCATTTGTAATCAAGATCCCAAACTACAGAAGCGGTGTGTGGCGGTTTTTCACAATAAAATGCAAACGGATCTGCTTTTTCCGTTATAAGTCCGCCATTATTTGATTGAATTTTATATTTGTATGTGGCTCCTTTATCAAGGTTTGGAATAAATCCTTCCCAGATACCCGATGAATCCCAACGCACTTGTAATTGGTGTTCCCCTTGAATCCAATAATTAAAATCCCCCACAACAGAAACAGAACGAGCCGTGGGTGCCCAAACTGCGAAATAAACTCCTTTTACCCCATCCACTTCAATAAGATGCGCTCCTAATTTTTCATAAAGTCTGAAATGCTTTCCAGCTTTAAATAAATTGATGTCAAAATCAGTAAAAAGAGAATATGTTTGTACTTTATTCATTTTTTGGTGTGTTTTACTTAGTGTATACTTCTTTTAGAAACAATTGTTTCTAATTATATTCTTATTGTTGAATTTTGAACAAGTGAAAAGGCAAATCAGGACTTAACTCAACAAAGTTCCATTCTTTATCCCACAAATAGCTGTTTCCAG
Organism: Flavobacterium faecale; assembly: GCF_048320115.1. Classification (GTDB taxonomy): domain Bacteria; phylum Bacteroidota; class Bacteroidia; order Flavobacteriales; family Flavobacteriaceae; genus Flavobacterium; species Flavobacterium faecale_A. The sequence goes on along the minus strand of NZ_CP182943.1, from coordinate 3,185,263 downwards.
TGATTAAATCAACAATATGTACAGGGTTAATTCCTAATTCTTCAATAGGAATTCTAACCATAGCTTGTTGCGTATGATGAGCATCTAAGCTAACCACCATCAATGTCTTATTATATTTATCATCATCATACTTATAATAAGCCATAACCTGCTCATTATCGGTATCACAGAAAATAATATTATTAGTCTGTTGTAAAGAAAATTGTTCTTTACGAATGCCGTTTATCTTGGTGATTAAACTGATTAATTTATTTTGAACATTCCAATCCCATTTGTAAACTTCATACTTTTCAGAATTCAAATATTCTTCTTTTCCAGGTGCCAAAGGAGCGCAAACCATATATTCAAATACGGGTCCATAAATACCTATATTAGAACTTAAAGTGGCTGCTAAAAAATATTTTTGTAAATGAGTAGATTCATTACCGCTTTGCAATGCAAATGGATTAATATCTGGCGTATTGGGCCAGAAATTAGGTCTGTAAAACTCCTTTTGTTCAGATCGCGTTAATTCTGTTACATATTCAGTGAACTCAGCCTTAGAATTTCTCCAAGTAAAATAAGTGTAAGATTGACTAAATCCTTGTTTGGCCAATTCATTCATAATTTTTGGCCTCGTAAATGCTTCCGCTAAAAAGAGTACATCTGGATGTTTCGCTTTGATTTCTCCTATCAACCAACCCCAGAAGTAAAAGGGTTTAGTATGCGGATTATCAACTCTAAAGATTTTTATATTGCATTCTTCAATCCAGAATAAAGCGACATCTAAAAGCTCCTTCCATAAATTTTTCCAGTCTCCACTTTCAAAATAAATAGGTTGAATATCTTGGTATTTTTTAGGCGGATTTTCAGCATATTGCACTGTTCCATCAGGTCTCCATTTGAACCATTGTGGGAAGTCTTTAACATAAGGATGGTCAGGAGCAGCTTGTAAAGCATAATCCATTGCCACTTCGATACCCCAGTCTTGTGCTTTTTTAACTAATTGTTTGAAATCTTCAATAGTTCCCAATTCAGGATGAGTAGATTTATGACCTCCGTGAACAGAACCAATTCCCCATGGTGACCCCACATCTCCATATTCCGCATTTGTAGCGTTATTTTTCCCTTTTCTGTTTACCTCTCCTATTGGGTGAATAGGTGGAAAATACAAAGTATCAAATCCCATTTGAGCCACTCTAGGCAATAACCTTTCGCAATCTTTAAAAGTACCATGTTTTCCTTCCTCCTCAGAAGCTGACCTTGGAAAGAATTCATACCAAGTACTAAACAGAGCTTTTTTTCTATCTACATATACTTTTAATTGATGTGATTGATTGGCTAAAAATCGGGTTGGGTATTTTTTAAAAATGGCCGTCAATTTAGGCGAAGTCACCTCTGGAATGGCATGATTATATTCTGATTCGGTTTTAAAAAGATGTTCTAAGTGACCTAAATATTCCCTCTCTGCAGCTGTTGCCTCGTCTTGAATTGCTTTTACATATTCTGCTCCTTCTAGCAATTCAGACTTAACATATTGATTGTCTAAAATTTTACGCTCGGTACCATGTTGCCAATTTAAAGCATAATCAACCCAGCCTTCAACATAGTAATCATAATTCCCTTGCATTTCAACTTTAAAATCAGCAAACCACTCGTCATTTACAGTCGAAGTCATTCGGACTTCTTCCCAATGATTCTGTGATTCGTGTTTGTATTTCACACAAGCTTCAATAACATCATGACCGTCTGCAAAAACTGCTGCTGTTACTCTTACTGTTTGACCTACAATTCTCTTAATTGCGAAAGCGCCACCGTCTAACTGAGGTAATACATTTTCGATTATTATTCGGGTTTGATTCTGCATTTTATAAATTTATTTCTATTCTAATTTTATAATTTACTTGATTGTTTTGAGTTGAAAAACACTATTTAATAACAAAATGATCTGGTATTACAACACCTTTTTTAATCACCACGATGCCTTCTTTGATGGAGTACAATTCATTAGAAGTATTTTCTAAATGTTGCCCTCCACTGATGTAAACATCATTTCCTATTCGGCAGTTTTTGTCAATTAATGCATTTTTAATGAAACACCTTTCTCCAATTCCAATTAATGTTTTATTATTTTTTACATCTCTCTCCATTTGTTCAATACTTTGATACACATCATTACCCATAACGTAACAATTTTGTATCACTGTATCTTTACCAATTCTTGAACGAATTCCAATAACTGACTTATTAATTTCTTTAGCATTTAAAATACAACCTTCAGATATTAACGAACGATCAATGTTTGTATTTTGAAATTTGGAAGGCGGTAACATCCTAGGTCTTGTGTAAATTTTATTATCATTATCAAATAAATTAAATTGTGGAACATCATCTGTCAAGCCGATATTTGCCTCAAAGAAAGAGTCGATATTTCCAATATCTGTCCAATAACCCTCGTACTGGTAGCTCAATACTTTATTCTCTTTAACAGCCTGTGGAATAATTTCTTTTCCAAAATCTTTAGTTTCTTGATTACTCATCAAATCAACCAATAATTCTTTGTTGAAGATGTAAATACCCATTGAAGCCAAATAATTTTTCCCTTCTGATTTCATTTGTTCACTAACATCTGAAGTCCAGTCTGGCAGTAATTCTTTTGCTGGCTTTTCAATAAAGGATTCAATAAAACTGTCGCTGTTGGTTTTCAAAATACCAAATTCAGGTGCGTCCTTGTCATTTACTGGTAAGGTCGCAATCGAAATATCAGCTTCTTTTTTGATATGTTCTTCAATCATCTCATTCAAATCCATTTGATACAATTGATCCCCAGAAAGAATTAATGCATAATCAAAATCATGATTTAAAAAGTGAGGCATACATTGTCTTACAGCGTCGGCAGTACCTTGAAACCAAGTTGGATTATCAGGGGTTTGCTCAGCAGCTAGAATATCGACAAAAGCTTGACTAAAAGCACTAAAGACATAAGTGTTTTTAATATGTGCATTTAAAGAAGCAGAGTTAAATTGCGTCAAAACAAACATCCTATATATATCAGAATTCATACAGTTTGAAATAGGGATATCTACCAAACGATATTTTCCACCAATCGGAACAGCAGGTTTTGATCTGCTTTCAGTTAATGGATACAATCTTGAACCCTGTCCACCGCCTAGAATAATTGCAATCACATTCTTTCTCTTCGCTTTCATCTTTTTATTTTATTATTAAATTATACATTTCTAAATATTCTTGATATGCTTTTTTCCAAGAATGATTGAGCCTCATTCCTGATTTTCTTGTTGTAATTACTTTTTCTTCTTCTTTATAGAACTCTAGTGCTCTATTTTTAGCTTTTATCATATCTTCTACCGAAGCTTGATTGAAACAAATCCCGCATCCTCCTTCATCTAGATCTACAACGGTATCTTTTAATCCTCCTGTACTCCTGACTATTGGAATAGTTCCGTATCTGTAGGCATACATTTGATTCAGACCACAGGATTCTGTCCTTGACGGCATCAATAAAAAATCAGAACCCGCATAAATCAAATGAGCCAACTCTTCACTAAAACCAATGTAAACATTATAATTCCCATTGTATTCAGAAACCAAATCTGTCAACTGCTCTTCGATATCTCTATTTCCTGAGCCTAATATAAGAATATTAAGTTCTCTATCTTTTTCTGACAAGGATTTTTTTGAAAATTCACACAATAAATCAGCTCCTTTTTCAGGAAACAATCTGCCTATGAAACAAATCAATGGTTTTTCAGGATCCAAATCAAACGTTTTACATAATTTTTGCTTGTTTTTGGACTTACCTACTTCACAATTTTCGGCGGTATAATTGTAAGCTATTTTAGAATCCGTTTCTGGATTCCATATTTCGATATCTATACCATTTAAAATACCTTTGGACTTATATCTAACTTGGTTAAATAACATTTCCATCCCATTTCCCGAATAATTAATTTCATTCAAATAATTAGGTGAAACCGTGGTAATCGCTCTTGCACATCTTAAACCTACAGCCATAGAATTTATACATCCATTCCACTGAAGTATATCAGTTTTAGACAAATCATAGTTTGGGAAATAATGTAACTTATCGAATCCAAATTGTCCTTGATAAATAGCATTATGAACCGTTAGTAAAGTTGGCACTTCTTTTAGAGCAACATACTTACTGGCATAATTTATCATAAATGGTAAGAGCGCCGTGTGATGATCGTGACAATTGATAATTGTTGGCTTATCATTCACGGTAATTAACCAATCCAAGAAGGCTTTTTGGAAAGATAAAAAACGTTCAATATCATCTTTATAGCCATAAATCTCAGCTCTATCAAATAATTCTGGTATAGCAATTAGATACAGTTCAAAATCTAAATCGTTTTTAACTCCTTTAAGAACTGAAAACGGAAAATTAAAATTGCCTAATTCAACTTGTGACCAGAAAACGGTTTCAAATTCGTTTTCTTTAATAAAATTGGTTTCATAACAAGGAATAACTACTTGAACTAAATGTCCTTCCCTACTTTGGTACCTAGATAAGGTACCAACCACATCGGCCAAGCCTCCAACTTTGGCTACAGGATAACATTCAGCACTTATATGAATTATTTTCATTACAATAACTTTACACAATTTTAAACGGTAAATCACCAGCTATTCAAATATCAAAACCTGAAATGATTTAGATTTTACCCCTATTATCTTTTTTTAAATTTAGTAAAAAATTAAGGAAACAAAAATTAAATAAAAGTTTTAATAAATTATCAAAAAACCTACATATTCATTTAAAAATTGTGCGAATCACATCGGTTTATATTATAAAATCCCATATTTTACGGCAATCTATGATGATTTAGAACATAATTTTATTTTACATATTCTTCTGAAACTTTCATTTTTATTGAAAATTATTCAAGAAAACCTTTTTGTAACAAGAACAATGAAATTAATGTAGGCAAGAAAAATGATATTGCTAATGAAAACTAAAGACCATAAATACTTTTAAGGTTTTCATAATTCTCTTGGAAGACCATTTAGTAACATGTACTTTTACCTTAAAATACCAAATAATACTTTTTGCAATTACTAATTACAGTTTGTTATTTTTTTTTTAAATGCCACAATACACACCAATGAAAATACCACAGTTCATACAAGAATACCGATTTATAAATATCATTCTAGCGACAAGTTCCATTTTAACCATTGGTTACATTGACTTAATTACGGGAGTAGAAATGGCATTCTCTTTATTTTATATCTTGCCAATTGTTTTATTAGCGCTACATCCTAAAGTTAAATCACTAGAAATTATTATTTGCGCCCTACTAGCTGCAATTTCTTGGTCGTATTGTGAATATTCAAACATTAAATTATCGCATATTTTTTTTCCAATTTGGAATTCATTAGTACGATTGACAATTTATACAACTATTGGACTTTTATTCTTTAAATTCAAGGAGAAAGACAGGCGTATTCGTGTAGCCAATAAAAAACTAGAGGAGTTAAATACTGAAAAAAACAAATTCATTGGAATTGCAGCACACGATTTAGCAAATCCCATTGGAGCAATATATTCTTTTACTGATTTACTCATTCAAAGTAATGCCGATGATATAAATGAAGAAATCAATGAAGGACTTCACATTATAAAAGAGCTAAGTTCTAACACTCTAGGAGTTTTAAAGAATTTATTAAATGTATCCGTGATAGAATCTGGAAAAATAGATTTAAAAATTGAAAACCACGATTACATAGACTTTATTCGAAAACAAGTTAAATTTAATCAAATTGTGGCTAGCAAAAAAAACATAGAAATCGTTCTTGATACTGAAATTGAGGCTTTCCCTTATATGTTTGACAATCATTATTTAAGTGAGGTAACAGGCAATTTACTTTCAAATGCTATTAAATACTCATACAACGGTAGTCTAATTAAGGTTCGTATAATCATGCAAAATGATTTTATACTAACAGAAGTTATTGATCAAGGGAAGGGAATTCCAGATCAAGAACAACAAAAATTATTTTATTATTTCCAAAAAACCAGTACACAACCTACAGAGGGAGAAAGTAGTACCGGTTTAGGTTTAGCAATTGCAAAGCAAATTGTAGATTTACATAATGGAATTATTGGTATGAAAAGCGCACCCAATGAAGGTTCAACTTTTTATTTTAAACTTCCAAAAGTAACTTTTAATTGATAAAATTAATAATCATGGAATATCCTATTGAAAAAACAGAAGCGGAATGGCTAGAAATTCTAGGCGAAGAAAGATATCGCATTCTACGTCAAAAAGGCACTGAATATCCGCATACAGGTGAGTATAATTTACATTACGACAAAGGTACTTATTGTTGTGGCGCTTGTAACGAACCTTTATTTGAAAGCAGTTCAAAATTTGATGCCCATTGTGGTTGGCCTTCATTTGATCAAGCTATTCCTGGAAAAGTAAAAAATGTATTGGATAAAAGTCATGGAATGATTCGTACTGAAATCGTATGTGCCAATTGCGGTGGGCATTTAGGTCATGTATTCAACGATGGTCCTACTCCTACTGGAGAACGTTTTTGCGTGAATTCGCTATCTATTGATTTTAAAGAAGAATAAAAGTTTTTTTGCATAAAAAAGAGTTTGTTTATCCAAAATAAACTGCCCCCAAAAAGGCATACTTTATCTGGGGGCAGTTTTATGGGACGAAAATCCGAGTAAATTCATCAATTTATTTACTTTTTTCAGCCTGCTCCTTAGCTTCCTTTTCTAGCTTTTCTTTTTCCCTTTCTTTCTTTTTAAAGTAGCCTCTCAATAGAAAGTTGTGTTTTGCTGCTTCCATATTTTCTTCTAATCCCTTAGAGCTTTTTCTTAAGTTGGTCATTGTTCGATCTAAATCTTCAGCCATACCTTTATCATTCATCAACTTCCCAATAGCTCCCTCTCCATTGTTAATACTACTTAATAAATAAGCGAGCTCATTTGTAATAATTTCAGCATTTTCGGTAGAAACTTTAATAGACGATAGAATTACATCAAATTCTATCGGTTCAAATGACTTAATACTAGCACCGTCTTTAACTTCTGGTGATTTTGTACTCCCTTGTGAAATAGTTAAAATTTTATCCCCAATTACTCCCTCAGAGGTAATGGAGGCTTTACTGTCTTTTTTAATGAATCTCTTTACATTATTATCAATTATAGCAATAACATTGACCGTTGAATCATTTATGATGGCTATATTTTCAATCGTTCCAACAGAAATTCCAGAGAAACGAACTTGACCACCTACTTGTAAGCCACTTACATTTTTAAAATTTGTATTAATTTTAAATTTAGAACTAAATAAGTTTTGGTTGGCGCCGATAAAAAATATGATTATAAAAAATATCAATATTCCTACAGATACAAAAAATCCTAGTTTAATTTTATATGCGTTTTTACTTGTCTCCATGATAAATTAATTAAAAAATGATTGAATAAATGGGTCACTATCTTCTATAAATTCTTTTACACTGCCTTCTTTATATACTTTACCGTCCTTTATCATTACAATCCTATCAGCGACTTTTTTTACACAATTAATGTCGTGAGTGATTATTATAGATGCATTGTTAAATTTGGCTTTCGTATCATTAATCAAATTACTTATTTCATCTGAAGTAATTGGATCTAGACCTGTTGTGGGTTCATCGTAGAGAATTATTTTGGGATGAACTACTAATGTCCTAGCCAAACCAATTCTTTTTTTCATTCCACCTGATAATTCTGAGGGCATTTTATCGATAGAATCAGGAAGACTGACATTCTCCAGAGCTTCTATTATTTTACTATTTATTTCTGCTTTTGAAAATTTTTCTTTCAACCTTGAAAGTGCAAAGGTTAAGTTTTCTCGAACGGTCATAGAATCATAAAGAGCAGCACCCTGAAAAAGAAAGCCTATTTTTCTTCGTACTTTTATTAAATCGTCTTCATTAATATTAGTCAATTCATGTTTACCAACCTGAATACTTCCTTCATCATGCTTTAAAAGACTAACGATACACTTAATCAAAACCGATTTACCAGAACCCGATTTACCCAAAACCACTAAGTTTTCTTTTTCATGAAGTTGTAGTGTTACTCCATCAAGAACTTTTTGGTCTCCAAAACTTTTCTTTAAATCCTTAATCTTTATGACTACATTTTTATAATTCTTTTCCATTATAATAAATCAGTTATTTGTACAGCAATTAAGTCTACAATAATTAATAATAATGATGCGGTGACTACTGCAGAATTTGCAGCTATTCCAACACTTTCAGTTCCTCGACCTGCATTAAATCCTTTATAACAGCCCACCAAACCAATTACTGCACCAAAAAAGAATGACTTTATTAAAGCAGGTATAATGTCAATAAATTCGACGCTTTTAAATGCTTGTGAAATAAACAGTCTTAAACTAACATCATCTTTAATATTAACTCCCAACCAACTCCCGAAAATCCCTATTGCATCTGCATATAAAGTCAGGATCGGAATCATCAGTGTTACCGCTAGAACCCTTGGGATAATTAAAAAATTTATAGGATTTGTGTTAGACACTTCCATAGCGTCTATTTGTTCTGTTACTCTCATAGAGCTTAATTCTGCCCCCATACTAGAGCCAATTTTTCCAGCACAGATTAAAGCTGTGATTACAGGGCCCATTTCTCTAATTATTGAAACAGCAACCATTCCAGGTAACATTGCTACTGCTCCAAAATCTACTAGTGGCGGTCTTGATTGAATTGTTAAAACCAAACCAATTATTATCCCAGTTACTGAAATTAACCCAACGGATTTATTACCAATTTGGTAGCATTGCTTTAAAAATTCTTGAAATTCTAATTTGTTAGAAATAAGATTTCGAAAGATATTCTTTAAATAATTCACAACATTAGCCAGTCTTATGAAGAACAAAATAAAGATCTCTTTTATTTTACTGAAGACCAATTTATTATTTGTCGAATTTTTATGCGAAAGAGGTAGTTTTGATTGCATAATATTATTGTTAGTTGTTCAATAAAATTACTGCAAATACAATAATATAGATTACATAATTTTATAATTTAATTACATAATATCAGTATTCTTTATGAAAAAATAAAAGATAATGGATTAATAAAAAAGATTGGAAAGGAATACTAAAAAGGAGATTTTTTTTAAAATTTTTATGCAAAAAAAAACTTCTCAATTTCTTGAGAAGTTTTGTGGGCGATGAGGGGTTCGAACCCCCGACCCCCTCGGTGTAAACGAGGTGCTCTGAACCAGCTGAGCTAATCGCCCCATTGCGTGTGCAAATATAAGACGAGATTTTGTATTTACAACTGTTTTTTGAAAATAATTGAATAAAAAAACAACCTTATTTTCTTTGCAACTCACTTACAGTAGATTAAGAAAACCATAAGACAATAGATTTTTTTTGTACTACCTATATATATAGTACATTTGCAAAAAATAAAAATCCACAATGGCTCGTTTTAAAGAAAATGATTTACCCAAAGCGAAGTTAACTTCTAATTCGCTTCAAAAAGCACTTCGTATTTTCAACTATGCAAAAAATCAAAAATGGAAGTTTTTCATTGGACTTGTTTTTTTACTATTAACTAGTGCTACAGCCTTGGCATTTCCTAAATTAATGGGAATGTTGGTGGATTGTGTGGCTGCAAAAGATTTAAGTCAAGCCAATCAAATTGCCTTGGCATTGATGGGAATTCTAATGTTGCAAGCAATTTTTTCTTTTTTTAGAATATCTTTGTTTGTTAATTTTACTGAAAACACTTTATCAAACATCCGATTTGCGTTGTACGAGAATTTGATAAAATTACCGATGTCTTTTTTCTCTCAAAAACGTGTAGGAGAATTAAACAGTCGCATTAGTGCTGATATTTCACAACTTCAAGATACACTTACGACAACAATAGCCGAATTTTTACGTCAGTTTATTTTAATCATCGGTGGCTTTATCATCTTAGGAAGTATCAGTCCTAATCTAACCCTTATGATGCTTTGTATTGTACCTGTAGTGGCTGTTGCAGCAGTAATCTTTGGACGATTCATACGCAAATATGGTAAAATGACCCAAGACAAAGTAGCCGAAAGCCAAGTGATCGTGGAAGAGACTTTACAAGGGATTACTAATGTAAAATCTTTTGCCAATGAATGGTATGAACTAGAACGTTATAAAAACAAAATCAAGGAAATTGTATCCATTGCAATCAAAGGCGGTCAATACAGAGGTTATTTTGCCTCTTTTATTATTCTTTGCCTTTTTGGTTGTGTAGTTGCAGTTGTTTGGTATGGAATCACCTTAACAATCAAAGGAGAAGTGGAAGGTGTTGGTGATTTAATTTCCTTTATTTTATACACTACATTCATTGGTGCTTCTTTTGGTGGAATAGCTGAAATGTATGCTCAAATTCAAAAAGCAGTTGGCGCCACCGAACGTGTATTCGAATTATTAGATGAAACTCCTGAGGATATCAATACAAAACCGAATCATTCTCAGGTACATAAAATCAATGGTACACTTAGTTTTAAAAACGTAGCTTTTAGTTATCCTTCTCGCAAAGAAATCAAGGTACTAAAGGATGTTAATTTTTCTGCTGGATTCGGTCAAAAAATTGCTGTAGTTGGGCCTAGTGGTGCTGGAAAATCAACCATTGCCTCACTTTTATTACGTTTTTACGATATTGAAAGCGGTGAAATTATTATTGATGGGAAAAACATTTATGATTATGACCTTGAACAATTGCGTGGCAACATGAGTATTGTACCTCAAGATGTCATTCTGTTTGGAGGTACTATCAAAGAAAACATTGCTTATGGAAAACCAAACGCCAGTAATGAAGAGATTATAGCCGCAGCCAAACAAGCTAACGCTTTGGATTTCATCGAAGGATTTCCAGAAAAATTTGAAACGATTGTAGGGGAACGAGGAATCAAACTTTCAGGAGGTCAAAGGCAACGTATTGCAATCGCTCGTGCCTTACTTAAAAATCCTAGTATCTTAATTCTGGATGAAGCTACATCATCATTAGATAGCGAAAGCGAAAAACTGGTACAAGAAGCTTTAGAAGTCTTAATGCAAGGAAGAACGAGCATTATCATTGCACATCGCTTATCAACAATTCGTTCTGCTGATCAAATTTTAGTTTTAGATAATGGTAAAATTTCTGAACAAGGAACGCATCAAGAACTGATTACTTTAGAGAATGGGATTTATAAAAATTTAAGCAATCTTCAATTTAGTCATTCTTAAAGAAACCTAATTTTAAACATATCAAACTCCATTTTTTTTAGAAGAAATGGAGTTTTTTTATGCTCTATTTTGTTCTCTACGTTTACGTTCCAACTTAATCAACTCTAGTTCTCTATTCGTTTGTCCTGCAACGGAAGTGTTTTCTTCAGCACGTCGTATCAAATAAGGCATTACATCTTTAACAGGGCCAAACGGCAGATATTTAGCAACATTATAGCCATTTGCCGCCAAATTATAACTGATATTGTCACTCATTCCATACAACTGACCAAACCAAATTTTAAAGTCATTCGATTCAATGTCACGTTTCTTCATTAATTCTAATAAATGGAAACAACTTTCTTCATTGTGAGTCCCTAGAAAAAGAGAAAAACTATCAAGGTTGTCAAGTATAAAAGTAATTGCAGTATTGTAGTTTTTATCGGTTTCTGATTTTGAGGAACAAATTGGAGATGGATAGCCAAATTCCACTGCACGTTCATGTTCTTTTTCTAGATAGGCACCACGAACCAATTTGATTCCAACAAAAAACGAATCTTTTTCTGAATGCTGCTTTAATTTTCCCAAATAACCCAACCGATCCCAACGATACATTTGAACCGTATTATAAACAATTGCAATCTTCTTATTGTATTTCCGCATCATTTCAAGTACCAATGCATCTACTGCATTTTGCATCCAACTTTCCTCGGCGTCTATTAATAAAGGAACCTGATTTTCAAAGCCAGTTTTACAAATCAGATCAAAACGCGCTACTACTCTACTCCATTCTTCCTGCTCTTTCATATCTAATTTTTCATTAGCAGAAACTTTTTCAAATAATAAAAACCTTCCCAATCCTGTAGGTTTGAACACCGCAAACGGAATAGCTAATTTTTCTTTACCAAAAAGAACCGTTCTTAATATCATTTTTGTAGCAGCTTCAAATTGCTCTTCTTCTTCTTTCCCTTCCACAGAAAAATCCAAAACAGAAGAAACCCCTTTGGTAAACATCTTATCAACTACCTTCAAGCAATCTTCTTCATTGACACCACCGCAAAAATGATCAAAAACAGTAGAACGAATAAGACCTTCTACAGGGAGATGCGCTTTGAGAGCAAAACGAGTTACTGCTGTGCCAATACGCACTAAGGGTTCATTTGCAATTAACTTAAACAAAAAATAAGCACGTTCCAATTCTGTATCCGATTTTAACGCAAAAGCAACTTCCGTATTTTTAAATAAGCCCTCCATAGCAATTGATATTTGTACTAAAAATAACTAAATAATGAGATATTCCAACTCAAATTTATACTTAATCATTTAGAAGTCGCAAAACCAGAAATAAAAGCGCTTATTTTTTAAAAAACGCCCAAATAAAATCAAAAAAACAGTAGATTTGCAAAAATTTTTTAGACTGCTAATGGGCTAGTTTTATGAAAAAATCTTTCATACAACACTTTTAATAGCACATCTTTCCTAAAAAAACAAAATTTCATAAATAGTTAATTATATCATATAAAGATGTCTTTACAATCTCATACTATTCAAGCCGTTGATCATCCGATACATTTCAATGAAAAAGGTTACGAAGCTTTAAATGCACATTTAAAACAAAACAAATATTCTAATTTATTCATCATCGTTGATAGTAATACTAACGAATTTTGCTTGCCTAAGTTTCTACCGCTTTTAGAAACCGATTTGACTATCGAAATTATTGAATTCGAAGCAGGTGAAATCCACAAAAATATTGACACCTGCGTTCAAATTTGGAACGTCTTAACAGAACTAGGCGGAGATCGTAAAACATTAGTTATCAATCTTGGTGGTGGTGTTGTTACCGATTTAGGTGGTTTTGTTGCTTCTACTTTCAAACGTGGAGTGGACTTTATCAACATTCCTACTACTTTATTATCTATGGTCGATGCTTCTGTAGGTGGAAAAAACGGTGTGGATTTAGGAAATTTAAAAAATCAAATCGGGGTTTTCAACTTACCTAAAATGGTCATTGTAGACACTGCTTACCTTGAAACAGTTCCTCAAAACGAAATGCGTTCGGGACTAGCTGAAATGCTTAAACATGGTTTGATTTACGACAAAAACTATTGGGAACAATTTTTAGATATTGCCTCTATTGATTTTGCTCAATTGGATGAATTAATCTTCCGTTCTGTTGAAATTAAGAACGAAATTGTAACTATCGACCCAACTGAAAAAAATCTTAGAAAAGCTTTGAACTTTGGTCACACCTTAGGACATGCTATAGAAAGTTATTTTTTAGAAAATGAAAACAAAACTACTTTATTGCATGGTGAAGCAATTGCGGTAGGAATGATTCTTGAAAGTTATATTGCATGGAAGAAAAACTTACTGAACGAAACTGAATTCAATCAGATTAAAACTACATTGAAATCGATATACGAAGACATTAGTTTTGAGGAAAATGATATCGATCCGATACTTGAATTATTGATTCACGACAAAAAAAATGAATACGGAACCGTACAGTTTGCCTTGATTGACGGCATTGGCAAAATAATCATCAATCAAACGGTTGAAAATGAATTGATTCTTAAAGCTTTCCAAGATTATCAATCATAATTATTTTTTACCTTAAAAGCATTGCATTACGTATATAATATTTTTTACATTTGCCTCAATGAAAAATAGTCAAAAACAAGAAAATTACCGTTCTAATAGAGTCCCGAACAATAACTCACTTATGAGTTTGTTGAGACGTTTCTATTTAATTAAAGGGAATTTTATTTTTGATCTTTTTCAATTCTTAAAAATGGAAAATCAAAAGCTACAGATCATTTACGCTAACATTCGAGTTTGAATCACAGAATAGTTTCTTTTTAGACCAAAAATAAATCATTCTTAAAAAATCAAACATAAAATGAATACTAAATATTCTGATCTAATCAATCAAACTTATTATTTTCCACAAGAGGAATTCACTTTAAATAAAGACAACCTATTGTTTCATAATATTGATTTAATGAAACTAGTGGAACAATATGGCACTCCTTTAAAATTTACTTATTTACCTCAAATTTCCAACAACATTAACAAAGCCAAAAACTGGTTTCGTAAGTCGATGGAGAAAAACAAATATGAGGCTAAATATTACTATTGTTATTGCACTAAAAGCTCTCATTTTGAATACATTATGAATGAAGCTTTCAAGAATAACATTCACATCGAAACTTCATCGGCTTTTGATATTAATATTGTTGAAAATTTACTTCAAAATGGTAAAATCAACAAGAGTACTTATGTGATTTGTAATGGTTTCAAAAGAGATCAATACATTGAAAACATTGCTCGATTGATCAATAACGGACATAAAAATACTATTCCAATTATTGATAATTATGAAGAATTAGATTTACTTCAAGCTGAAATCAAAGGAAAATTCAAAATCGGTATTCGTATCGCCGCAGAGGAAGAACCAAAATTTGAATTCTATACTTCTAGATTGGGAATTGGATACAAAAACATTGTAAACTTTTACAAAAAACAAATCCAAGACAATCCTAAATTGGAGTTGAAAATGTTACACTTTTTCATCAATACTGGGATCAACGATAACGCCTATTATTGGAATGAATTAGTGAAATGTATCAAAGTATACATCGCACTGAAGAAAGAATGTCCAGGACTTGACGGATTAAACATCGGTGGTGGTTTTCCAATCAAAAATTCATTGACATTTGAGTACGATTATCAATATATGATTGATGAAATTATCAACCAAATCAAAATTGCTTGTGATGAAGCTGAAGTAGACGTTCCTAATATTTTTACAGAGTTTGGGTCTTTTACAGTTGGTGAAAGTGGTGGAGCGGTTTACCAAGTTTTATATCAAAAACAACAAAATGACAGAGAAAAATGGAACATGATTGACTCGTCTTTCATTACAACTCTGCCTGATACTTGGGCTATCAACAAACGTTTTATTATGTTAGCCGTTAACCGATGGAATGACACTTACGAAAGAGTTTTACTAGGAGGATTAACCTGTGATAGTGACGATTATTACAACTCTGAGCAAAACATGAATGCTATTTATTTACCTAAATATAACAAAGAAAAACCGCTTTATATAGGTTTTTTTAATACTGGTGCGTACCAAGAAACCATTGGTGGTTACGGAGGTTTACACCACTGCTTAATCCCGCAACCTAAGCATATCTTGATTGATAGAGATGAAAACGGAATTATAGGGACGGAAGTATTTTCAGAACAACAAACTTCTGAAGACGTTTTGAAAATTTTAGGTTACAACACAAAATAATAATTCAATTTAATATATAGTTCAATTAAAAAATCTTTACATTTGAAATTATAATCTATTTCAAATGACGGGTTATAATATCTTTAAAAATAAATATAATGAGCAAGGGACCTATTAGCCAATTTATAGAAAAGCATTACCTGCATTTTAACTCAGCTGCTTTGGTGGATGCAGCGAAAGCATATGAACAACAATTAGCAAATGGTGCTAAAATGATGGTAACTATGGCTGGTGCGATGAGTACAGCGGAAATTGGTAAAATATTTGCCGAAGTAATTCGTCAAGACAAAGTACAAATCATTTCTTGTACGGGTGCTAATCTTGAAGAAGATATCATGAATTTAGTAGCACACTCTCATTATGAAAGAGTGCCTCACTATAGAGATTTAACTGCTCAAGATGAATGGGATTTATTAGAAAGAGGATTAAATAGAGTTACAGATACTTGTATTCCTGAGCATGAAGCCTTCAGACGTTTACAAAAACATATCTACAAAATATGGAAAGACGCTGACGATAAAGGTGAACGCTATTTTCCATATGAATTCATGTACAAAATGCTACTTTCAGGTGTGTTAGAAGAGTATTATGAAATTGACTTAAAAGACAGCTGGATGTATGCAGCTGCTGAGAAAAATTTACCTATTATTGTTCCAGGATGGGAAGATAGTACGATGGGGAATATTTTCGCATCGTATGTAATCAAAGGAGATTTGAAAGCTTCAACTATGAAATCAGGGATTGAATACATGACTTTCCTTGCAGATTGGTACCCAAAAAACAGTAGTAACGGAATTGGTTTTTTCCAAATTGGAGGTGGTATCGCAGGTGATTTTCCTATTTGCGTAGTTCCTATGTTATACCAAGATATGGAAATGCATGATGTACCATTTTGGAGTTATTTCTGCCAGATTTCTGACTCGACAACGAGTTACGGATCATATTCAGGAGCAGTTCCTAATGAAAAAATTACTTGGGGTAAATTAGACATTAATACACCTAAGTTTATTATAGAATCAGACGCTACTATTGTAGCACCATTAATTTTTGCTTATTTATTAGATTTATAGAATATCATTATGAAAAGAGTAATTGTTGATTACGCAAAACTTACGAACGAGATCCTAAACCTGTTAGTGGAAAGATTCCCTGATGGATATGACGATTCAGATATAATTCGTTTTAGAAATGCTAAAAACGAATTAGTTGAAGCTGTTGAAGTACGCACTGAAGACACTATTTATTTAGTAAAAGTGAGTACTAAATTAGCAGACAGAATCGAAAATTATGACGAAGATGATGAAATTGATGATGTAATCGAACCAATTGCACCAATTAAAGGTCTGGATTTGGATGACGACATTAGTGATGATGACGACGACGATGACAATGACGACAAACCTGAATTAGACGATGATGACGAAGATGCTGACGATAGAAACAGTGCTTCTGACGACGACGATGATGAAGATGACGAAGATTAATTTCTTCCACAACTATACTAAAAGGAACTCCATCAGAGTTCCTTTTTTTATACTATCTACAATGACTTTTATTTGATACAATGATAAATTCCGCACTCCTTCATCAAACACTTAAGGATAATTTTGGTTTTGAAAAATTTAGGCCCAACCAAGAAAAAATTATAAACAGCATTTTGTCTCAAAAAGACGTTTTAGCAATTATGCCAACTGGTGGTGGAAAATCAATTTGTTTTCAGTTACCAGCATTGTTACTTCCTGGTATCACCATAGTCATTTCTCCACTAATTGCGTTAATGAAAGACCAAGTAGATAGTTTAAAAGCCAACGGAATAGATGCTTGCTATATCAACAGTAGTCAATCAGACCAAGAACAACAGTTACACATTGAAGCTATTATTAACAATAAAATTAAGTTGGTATATGTAGCGCCTGAAAGTTTGTCTTACTTAGAAAACACCTTTAACCAAATAACAGTCAGTTTAATAGCTATTGATGAAGCACACTGTATTTCCTCTTGGGGACATGATTTTAGACCTGCCTATACCAATTTAGGTTACCTTAAAAACCGCTTCACTTCCACTCCTATTTTAGCATTAACCGCAACTGCCGACAAAGCCACTCGAACGGATATTTGCCAGCAATTAAACCTTATCAATCCTACAGTTTTTATTTCATCTTTTGATAGAAAAAATCTGAGTTTAGAAGTTCGTCCAGCCTTGGATAGGGTCAAACAAATTATTGATTTTATTGATAAAAAACCAAATGAGTGTGGCATCATCTATTGTCTAAGTCGCAAAACAACGGAAGAACTAGCTGAAAAATTACAAAAAGCAGGTATAAATGCAAATCCATATCATGCGGGCTTAGATAGCAATACAAGAGCTCAAACCCAAGATACATTTATAAACGATGACTGTCAAGTCGTTTGTGCAACCATCGCTTTCGGCATGGGTATTGACAAATCCAATGTCCGTTGGGTAATCCATTACAACCTTCCTAAAAATATTGAAGGCTATTATCAGGAAATTGGTCGCGCTGGTCGGGACGGTCTACCATCTGAAACAATTTTATTCGAAAGTTACGGTGACTTGATACAATTACAAAAATTTGCTTCACAAGGTTTGAATGCTGAAGTACAGTTATCCAAACTAGAACGCATGAAACAATATGCCGATGCTGTAAGTTGTCGTCGAAAAATATTGTTATCGTATTTTGGTGAAATTGTAACCGAAAACTGTGGGAACTGCGATGTTTGCAAAAATCCACCAGAATTTTTTGATGGTACAATCTTAGCCCAAAAAGCACTTTCAGGAATAATTCGCTTGAAAGAATCAGAACCTTTGCCTGTAATTGTAGATTTTTTAAGAGGATCAAAAAACGCTTCTATTTTTGACAAAGAATATCAAAATTTAAAAACCTATGGAGTGGGCAGCGATGTTTCTTGGCACGATTGGAATCAATATATCATTCAATTGATTAATCAAGGTTATTGTGAAATTGCATTTCACCAAAAAAACCATATCAAGTTAACCGCTCTAGCCCATGAGGTTTTATTTAATGGCGAAAAAGTTCAATTGACCACAGTTCACAAAGTAGTTGTTGAAAATTCGGCTGTCAAAGAATCAAAAAATACTAAATCTAAAAAAGATTCTCTATTTGAAGTGTTACGAAAAATACGTTATGACATTTCCAAAGAGGAATCGGTTCCGGCTTATGTTATTTTTAGCGATGCCGTATTAAAAGAAATGGAAATAAATCGTCCAATGAGTGACGATGAACTATTAGCCATTGATGGTGTTGGAAAGGTGAAATCAGAAAAATACGGCGATATTTTCATCAAAGCTATTATCGATTTTCATAAAAGCAAAGCAGCTAAACCTAAAAAAGGTGCGACTACTTATAAAGAAACACTAGCCCTATTTGAGAGTGGACTTTCACCAGAAGCAATTGCTAAAAAAAGAAATTTGGGTGTTAGTACCATTATGTCACATCTGGCTAAATTATACCAAGAAGGAGTTGCTATAGATTTGTTTCAATTTGTTACTAAAGAAGAAGTAGCGAAAATTGCAAAAGCCAAAATATCTCTGGAAAGTCCAACGGCTTTAAAGCCCTACTTCGATCATTTTGAAGAACAAATACCATATGAGAAAATCCGATTGGCATTAGCAATAATTGAAAAAGAAAGTTCTAAATAATAAAAATCATGATTCAATCTTTTGCACCTTATGTAAATTCTAAAACTGAGATTTTAATACTAGGTACCATGCCCGGAATTGCATCTTTGGAAAAACAAGAATATTACGCACACAAAAGAAATCATTTTTGGAAAATCATGTACACACTTCTCAGCGAATTACCAGTTTCTGAAGTTTTTGAAGAGAAAATTAAACTTTTGGATTCTCATAAAATTGGTCTCTGGGATGTCCTACAGTACTGCGAACGCAAAGGAAGTTTGGATATCCATATCAAAAATCAAAAAGAAAATGATTTTGAAACCTTATTTCAAAATTATCCTTCTATTCATAAATTAGTATTCAACGGAAAAGAAAGTCATCGGTATTTTACCAAGAAATTTGGACAAATAAAAGGCATCACCTATTATGTGATGCCTTCTACAAGCCCAGCTAATACTATGACTTTTGAAAATAAATTAAAAATCTGGACTACTATTTTGGAATAGTTTACAGATACCTTTCTTTAAATATTTTTTGATGGTGTTTTTGATGTCCCATTATCAAAAAACCTAGAGCTCTAACAGAAACAGCCGAACCTGATGCGATTCCCTCTCTGATTAATTGTTCATCAGACAAACTCTTAAAAAAATATAAGGTTGAAAAACGCACTGCTGATAATTCGGTTAATAAATCCTGAATTCCTCGAGTATTGGCATTAGTGTTCGCTACATAATCATTTTCATCAAAACCTGGCAAGGCAGTTTTATCATTTCTTGAAATTCTCATGGCACGATAAGAAAACACCCTTTCAGAATCTATAAGATGTTGAATAATATCTTTGATGGTCCATTTGCCTTCGGCATATCGAAAATCAAATTTATCCATTGGAATATTTTGAACAAACTTGATGAATTGATGAAGACTTATTTCTAAGTCTTCAATCAAATCTTCATTTTCCAATGCATTAATATAAGTCGAAAAATATTTCGAATATTCTGAAGTATTTAATTCGCTTACTTTCATCTTTTAATTATGCTGAGTTTCTACTGGCATTTGTGTTTCCAAAAAGTGAACGCATAACGATTTTTTCATACACTTTAATTAGTGCTTCGTCTGGCTTGCTTTCTTTATTCAACTCGTTTATTCTCAATAAAGCATATTGTTGTATAGTCAACAATGGCAATACGATACGCTCTCTAATTGCAATAGAAGCTTTACCGTCAGGATAGTTTTCCATTAGTTCTTTATGTCCAGCAATTTTCAATAACAAACGTTTGGTATCCAAAAATTCATCGTATATCATTTGCCAAAATTCACCAAACTCAGGATCATTTTTCATATAAGCAGTCAAAGGAAAAAATGATTTTGCCAAAGACATCATACTATTTTCTAACAAAGTTCTAAAGAACATAGAATTGTCATATAACGCTTGTACTTTATCCCACTGTCCTGTTTCTTCATAATGTTTCAATCCCGCACCTACTCCATAGAAACCTGGAACATTTTGTTTCAATTGACTCCAAGAACCTACAAACGGAATAGCTCTTAGATCTTTAAAATCCAATTGTGCTGATTTACTTCTTTTTGAAGGGCGGCTTCCAATATTCGTTTTAGCATAGTATTTCAAAGTACTCATTTGCTCCAAATAAGGAATAAATTTTGGATGGTTTTTAAAATCCAAGTATTTCTGATATCCTAACTGTGACAATTGTTCCATCACCTCTTTATCTTCAGGAGAAAAGATGTTATTCTCCTTATTGAAAACTTGATTGGTAACCCCTGCACTTAATAAATTCTCTAAATTGTAACGACAAGAATCCAATGTTCCAAAGTTAGAGCTAATAGTTTGCCCTTGTACCGTAATCTGAATTTCTTTATTCTCAATTTTTGGACCTAAAGAAGCGTAAAACTTATGTGTTTTTCCACCACCACGTGCTGGAGGTCCACCACGTCCATCAAAGAACATCACTTCAACATCATATCTTCTAGAAATAGCAGTCAAAGCTTCTTTGGCTTGATAAATACTCCAGTTAGCCATTAAATACCCACCGTCTTTTGTACCGTCAGAGAAACCTAGCATAATGGTTTGAACGTTACCTCTGCTTTTCAAATGAGCAGCATACATTGGATTCGTATACAACTTCTCCATAATATTGTGTGCATCTAGTAAATCGTCAACAGATTCAAAAAGCGGAATAACATCTACCGTTGGATTTTCCCAATCCGTTAAGTGAATCATAGCTAATGTTTCCATCACATTCAATGCACTTTCGTTGTTGCTAATGATGTATCGGTTTGCACCTTCTTCACCATTATTAGCTTGAATCACTTTAATAGCCTGAATTGACTCGATTGTAGCACGTGTCATTTCTGCCTCAAAATCTTTAGAATCTAGGTTTCCTTTTACATTTTCTAAAACTTTAAACTTTTCAGCTTCGGTTAAGTCATAGTAATTTGCTGGAAATACTGATGGATCTGTTTTTTGGTAGAAATCAAAAATATCTTTAAAGACAGCATCGTGAATTCTACTATTTTGACGGATATCCAAAGTTGCAAAGTAGAAACCAAATAGGTTCACATTTATAATCAACGATTCTAATTCGTCCAGATATAAAGACTCGTGTTGTTCTACAATAATATTTCTTATTTTATTCAATTGCGTTTTCAATTCATCTAAGGTGATGAAAATATCTCCTTGAGAATAAAACACGGAACGATATAATTTATTTTCCAACTCAGCCACGAGTACATCTACATTAAAGAAAGTTAATTTTCTCTTTAACTTACGTACTTCCATATAGTAGCATTTTAAGATTGATGTTCTTAAACGGTCTGCTACTTTTAAAGTGATTTCAGTTGTTACAAATGGATTTCCATCACGGTCTCCACCAGGCCAGAAACCTAATTTGATAATTGGATTTTCTACATTTTGACCTTGAAAAACATTTTTCTGTAAATAATGAATCATATCACTAGAAGTAGGATAGAAAACATTCTCTAGGTACCATATCAAACTTACAGCTTCATCGTATGGATTAGGTTTTTCATTTTTGATAAATGGTGTTTTCCCTAATTGTGCCAAAAGCTGTTTGATTCCAAGTAAATTATTTTCTCTAATTGCTTGTGTCAAATCGTTGATAATCCCCAATACAGCCCCTGGGTAAAATTGTGTAGGGTGTGCTGTTAAAACTGTTCTAACATTAAAATTTTTAAGAAAATCGATTAACTCTTCTTGTTTTCCTTTTGCATCTGCTTTTTCTTTAATATCTCTCAAAGATCCTCTACCTTCCATATTGTTTACTACAGGAAATGCTGCATCTTCAACTGCATCAAACAATACAATTTGGCGTTCGATATACTGGATAAATCGAAACATAATATCAATTTTATCCTTCTCATTTGTACTGTGTAAGTATTTATTTGAGAAAAATTCCATGATTTCTTTAGGAGTTTCTTGTTTTTTAAACCCTGTTTCACAGACCTCTGTAAACAAAGGGAGCATTACTCCAGTATTATCTATCGAATCAAAAGGCAACGTAATAAAGACACTGTTGTAAATATTGTATTTTGAAAGGACATTTTGATTAAACCGTTCAATTTTCGGGAGTGTGTACATAATTAATTTCGTTATTTTGGATTGGATTTTATAAAAAAATAACCCCAAGAATTAACTTAAGGTTATATTGAATATAGCTTTTAAGTTGGATTACATGTTTTTAAAGATAGTGTGCATCAAACGCTTTTTATCGTTGATACTCTCTTCAAGTGAAATCATTGTTTCAGTTCTGTATACTCCATCAATATCATCAATCATAAAGATTACATCTTTAGCATGCTTAGTGTCTTTAGCTCTAATTTTACAGAAAATATTAAATTTACCTGTAGTTACAGAAGCTACAGTAACAAAGGGAATTTCATTAATACGCTCTAAAACAAATTTAGTTTGAGAAGTGTTATTAAGAAAAACACCAACATAAGCGATAAAAGAATACCCTAATTTGTCATAATCTAAAACCAAAGAAGATCCCATAATAATCCCTGCATCTTCCATTTTTTTGACCCTAACATGCACTGTTCCAGCAGAAATTAATAACTTTTTGGCAATATCTGTGAAAGGCACTCTAGTGTTATCAATTAACATATCTAAAATTTGATGATCAACTTCATCTAAACGGAACTTACTCATATTTCTTTAATTAATTTATTAACAGTTCTTACAAAGTATAAAAATATACATAAAAATGAAAAACAGATGCAAAATATTACTTTTTTATCAATCCGTTAACAAATTTAATATTATTTTCTAAACAGAAATGGGCTTTTTTGTTCAATTGTGGAATTCCATCTTCCTGATCACTATACTTAGCACCTTTTGCGTCATAGCTAAAATGTCCGAAGCGATTTTCTAATTCTCCAATCTCAACAATATAAGCATTAAAATCAATTTTACCATCGACCAATTCCTCTTTATACTGTGCAGCAAAATTCGTTATTTTTTCAATACCATCATAATTTATTTTTATGTTTTTGTATATAAAATCATAAAAAGACTGTTTATTTTGAGGAATATTTAAATAATCTTCAATTCCATTAAGAACTATATCGTTTTCGCTCAACAATTTAAAACTCTCTACTAAGGCGATAAAAACAAATTTACGAGTCGCTTCGCGATTATAGTCACCAGGGAAATGTCCTGCCTCAAACAATAACGTTGGAACTCCTAAATACTGAAACGTATCTCCAATACAATTGATATTAAAAGAGTCGTCAAATCGCCCTACTTTTCCAGGGATAAACTTTTGCAAGGCTGAATTGATACCCGCTATCAATTCAATAGCTTTTAATCTTGAGGTATTTACCTCACGTTCTTCGTTATAAGAAGGAGCTAAAAAAGACATAGTTGCAGGCTCCCCAGTCATGTCTACACCAAAAATAGTACGCTGATCGTGTAAATTATAACAGTAATCCGGCTGAAAAGATTCAAAAGTCTCTCGCAATAACTTACTCTCAGGCTGTGTTAAATCCTGAGAATCTCTATTTAAATCTACTTTATTAGCATTCTCTCTAGTGTATAATCGCGCTCCATCTGGATTCAACATTGGCAACGCACAAAAAGTAAAAGTACCTAATAATCGATTTGCAAATTCAGTTTTACTTTCTAGTAAATTAAAAAAGTCAAATAAACCTTTGGTCGTTGTACTTTCGTTTCCATGCATCTGAGACCAAAGAAATATTTTTATTTTACCAGCACCTATTTGAAGCTTATAAACAGGCTCACCCAAAACTGATTTACCTATAATTGACAAATCCCATTTCTTTCCTAATTCCTTTAATAACGGCTCAACCGCGTCTAATGTTAAATACCTCCCACTTATTGTTTGCTCTTTATTCTCTTCGAACAATTGTTCTAAATTCATAATACAAATATTTAATTTACAAAAGTAAACATCTTTGTTTTTACAATTGTAAACAATGTTTTTTTGGGAAAATTTAGAAATGTAAACAGTGAATTCCTTTCTTTAACCGTCTCAACCCACTAAGGAGTTTACATATGGTAACTGTCTTTTGACGCAAAAACAAAAACATTGAAAACCAAGTTATTAAATACAAACACAAGTAGTTAAGGTTTAATGTTTGCGAATATATTTTAACGGATTAATACCGATATTTTGCTATTCAAAAACATTTTAATTACATTTGTAACAACCCTGACGGATAGATTAATTTACAATGGTAAACACTGAGGATTTCATAAAACGATTAGAAATAATACTGGATTATTACAGTCTAAACGCTTCTGCTTTTGCGGACAAAATAGGCGTGCAACGTTCCAGTTTGTCTCACCTACTTTCAGGCAGAAACAAACCTAGTTTAGATTTTATATTAAAAATATTGGAGGAATTTCCTGAAGTCGATTTATACTGGGTTTTAAATGGAAAAGGACAATTTCCAAGAGATGCCGAAACCAATTCAGAAATCAATAAGGACATTCCTGCTAAGCCAGAAACCTCCGCTCCAAATGACTTGTTTAGCTCTGAAAACCCCATACCTCCACCTCCTTCTTCAAAGATTAAGAACGATATAGGGGTAAAACACACTCAACATACTTCTGAAAGTGCTATAGAAAAAATTGTTGTTTTTTACAAAAACGGTACTTTTAAAACCTATTTTCCAGAATAAAAAAAACCAACTCAGAAAAACTGAATTGGTCTTTTTTACCAAATATATAAAACGAAACGATAATTATTTTCTTAATACAAATATAGAAGTTACTCCTGCTTCAGCTCTTGCGCTAGTAGGTGCATAATCTCCAGAAGCACTTGGCGTATTGTATGTCAAAACTTGCCCTCCTCCGTTAAGTCTTTCCGCTACGTATATGTTTTTTGAAACGCTATCATAAGCCACATCTACAGGGTTCCCTAAAAGTGAATTAGGGCCGTAAACTCTAATTTGTTTGTCTATTGTTATTTTACCAGCAGCAGCTGTTGAAGCAAATACAGATGCGAAATTCTTAATAATCACCAAACCTCCATCAGTAGCTGAGGCTGCACTAGCTACATCAGTCAAAACCATCACATTATCAACAGCTGAATATGTAATACCATGTGTTCTGATTAAGCCCTCAATAGTCACTCTTTTCGTTGCTGTTATAGCTCCTGACGCATTTGACTCAAAGTTTTTAAATTGTACTATATCTCCGGTCAAATCGACAACCGCATATAAATCCGTTCCATCCATATGAATTCCCCAAAGCTTAAAATCTGTGGTAAATGTTTTCAATAAAGAAAATCCAGCATTTGTTCTTTGATACAAAAACAATTTATTTGTATTTCCATTGGCTACAATTTGATCTTGAGTCACAATTATTTTATCACCATATACGGCGGTTTCTCTGGCGTTTAAAAAATGACCTATTTCGCTACTCAAAGACAATGATAGATTATCTGTCCCAGCTGAGACAGCGGATTTAACTCCTGTATACATTTCAAGTTTGTTATTGGTCCTTGAAGCTACTGTAATTGCGTCAGTATTTGTATCATAGGATACTCCTTCGGCATCAATGGATGCTATTGTGAAAGATTTTACCATTGGCGAAGCTGCTAACAAATTAGTATAAGTTACCTTTCCCGAAGTGTTACTTGAGGTGACTAACGCTAATTCTTTATAATTAATACTGTTGTTTTCGTCATTGCTATTACAAGAAGAAAAAATTAACAAAACTGCCGACATACAAATCAAAACTTTTTTCATGATAATTATATTTAGAGATTAGTTTCTATTTACGAGAAAGAAACTTAGATGGTTTTATTTTTTTAAAAAGTTTTTTTTAAAGATTATAAAGTAGCTTTTAGAATTGTATTTTTTTTTCAAACAATAAAGAATAAAAACTTATTTTTGAGAAAAACCATTCTTGATGTTTAAGAAAATTCTAAGTTATTTTACACCTGTAAGCATTCACACAGAAAAATCAACTGTGAGTAAATCATTAGATATAAATTGGAATAACGGAGAATTAGTAATCGATTCAGAAAACACCAATTACTCCTACGGTCACCTACAACATTTTTTAAAATTAGGATTGGAAGCTATTGGTTTTGAAAAAGTAAAAGCAATGAAACAGGTCTTAGTCCTGGGGGTGGCTGGCGCCAGTGTTGTTAGAACTTTGATTGACGATGTACAATATGAAGGCAAAATTACTGGGGTCGAAATTGACGCTAACATTATCAAATTGGCTAATAAATATTTCAATATTAATAAAATTCCACAATTGGAAATTGTAATCGATGATGCCTTTGAATTTGTATTTAAAACGAAAGTAAAGTATGATTTAATCATCGTCGATCTTTTTCAAGACATTCAAATGCCGAGTTTTGTATATGAAATACACTTTAGAGACCGAATTTGTCTATTACTTGAAAAGAACGGTTGTATCTTGTTTAATACAATGCCATTGGATAAAAAACAAAATCTCCTTAACGAAACTTATATTTCTAGTTTCAATAAGGAGAACTTTACCATTAAATCATTGCCAAGAGTTGAAAAACATAATGAACTAATATTGATTGAAAGAATTGATTAAATAAGTTTTCTAGCTTTATCTAAATCTTCTTTAGTATCAATACCGATACCTGCATGCGTAGTTTCGATCATTTTAATTTGTTTTCCAAACTCCAAATAACGCAATTGTTCTAATTTTTCTGAGGCTTCTAGCGATTTCATCGGTAAATGATAGAAATCTAAAAGCGCTTGCTTTCTAAACGCATACACTCCTATGTGCTTCATATAACGCACTCCTACATTTTGATCTCTTGGATACGGAATTACCGAACGGGAAAAATACAAAGCAAAATTATTTTGATTCACAACTACTTTCACATTGTTAGGATTATTAATTTCCTCTTGGTCTTTGATCTCATACATCAACGAAGCCAAATCTACTTTTTTATCATGGTCGTTTTTAAAAACTTCAATGATTTCTTTTAAAGGTTCTGCATTGATAAAAGGCTCATCTCCTTGAACATTGACAACAATATCTACATCGATACTTTCAACTGCTTCAGCTATACGATCGCTACCTGATTCGTGCTCTTTAATACTCATAATAGCTTTTCCTCCATTGCTGTCAATTTCGTCAAAAATTAATTTCGAATCGGTTACTACAAACACATCGGCAAACAAATTAGTATTTAAAGCGGCTTCATAAGTTCTTAAAATCACTGTTTTTCCACCCAAGTCTTGCATAAGTTTAGCGTGAAATCTTGTGGAAGCGTAACGAGCGGGAATGACTGCTATTATTTTCATATAAATTTTAGGTTCGCCATAAAGGCAGGTAAGCACAAAGTTTTTATTAGACTTTTTTTTGGTTAGACAAATATAATAGATTCAAATGAGAAATAGAGTTTCATGCGATTAACACAATAATTACAAAATCTTCACCGAAGTCATACTCAAAGAACCTCCTAATAATTTATCGTTGAAAAGATGAAGTTCATCCTGTTTTTCTTTTAAGCCTAAAGCATAAATTAATGGCAAATAATGGTCTGGTGTAGGAATAGCCAGTTGCAAAGCTTTACCTTGTTTATCATAATCAATCAAAGCGTTATAATTACCATCTAGTAAGTAATCATTCACTATTGCTCTGGCCTCAATAGCCCAATCGTAACCATAATTATCTTTGTCCATATTGTGAAAATCTACCAATCGTAAGTTATGAATGATATTTCCACTTCCTATAATCAGAACACCTTTTCTCCTTAAAACACTTAATTTTTGTGCCAAATCAAAGTGAAATTGTGTATTTTTTGTATAGTCAATACTCAACTGAACAACAGGAATATTTGCATTGGGATATAAATGTTTTATTACGCTCCAAGCGCCATGATCTAATCCCCATTCGTGATCGAGTGCTACTTCTGTTGGTAGTAATAATTTCTGAGCGTTTTTGGCCAACTCAGGACTTCCATGCGCAGGGTATTGGACTTCAAATAACTCTTTAGGAAAACCTCCAAAATCATGTATAGTTCTGGGTGTTTCCATAGCAGTAACTTTCGTTCCTTTAGTGAACCAATGTGCCGAAATACATAAAATCGCATTGGGTTGTGGTAAAGTTTGCGCTAAATCCCTAAAACCTGTTACAAACTGATTTTCCTCGATAGCATTCATTGGACTCCCGTGCCCTAGAAACAAAACAGGCATTTTTTCAGTATTTGAAAAATTGGCTGCTATATGGTGTAAATCGTTTAGTGTATTCATTGGATTTTTTTAAAATGCAGTTTTCTCATATCGGCTCTGAAATGATTTTTGTTAATCAGTGAAAACAGTATTATTATTTACTCAACAAAACTATCATCTTTAAAGCCTATTAAATACAATTTGTTTTTGGCACGAGTCATGGCGGTGTACAGCCACCGAATGTAATCTCTGTCAATTCCGTTAGGCAAATAAGGTTGCTCTACAAAAACCGTATTCCACTGCCCTCCTTGTGATTTATGGCAAGTAATAGCGTAAGAAAATTTCACCTGCAAACCATTAAAATATTCATTGGCTTTCACTTTTTGAAATTGCTTGTATTTGGTCTC
This sequence comes from Flavobacterium faecale, assembly GCF_048320115.1. Lineage (GTDB taxonomy): Bacteria > Bacteroidota > Bacteroidia > Flavobacteriales > Flavobacteriaceae > Flavobacterium > Flavobacterium faecale_A. The sequence goes on along the minus strand of NZ_CP182943.1, from coordinate 3,155,977 downwards.
TCCTTCGTAGTCTTTTAGTACTTCTTGATACAACCGATTCGATTCCTCATATGTTAACGAGGGAGATTCACTTTTGATAGTATCCAATAATAACACCGTTTCAAAAGGTTTTTGATTGGGGTAATCTACCATTCGTATTTTCACTTTAGCAAACTTGAAACTATACAATTCGATGATTTTAAATATTTCCAAAACTTCGATAATGTCTCCATTGGCGATAAAACCAGCTTCGTCTGAATCTTTAAGCCAAAAATAATTATTCTTAACCACCATCAGGAAATCACCTGTAGATAGCTCACTTTCCTTGTCTAAAATTTTGGTTCTAATTTGCTCGTTGTATTGATTTGCTCGTTTGTTGGAACGCACAATAAAGGCAGTATCTTCAATACTATAATTACTATAGGCCGCATTGATTGCATCCTGAATATCATAACCATCAATCAAACGAACGATATCTTTAAATTTTCGAACATCAAATTGAAAATCGGTTATAAAGGAATCTTTCAGCAATTCACGGAGTTCCGTTGCATTGTATAATATTCCAGAATCTTCCTCTTGACGCATGACTTCATCCAACTCAATATGCTCGACTTCTTTATTATAATGCAAACTTAGTGTATCAATATCCAAAGCTGGACTCACATCTAAATTAACAGGGGGCAACTGAGCGGTATCCCCTAATAAAATCATCTTGCAATTGGTTCCCGAATAAACATACGAAATCAAATCATCCAGCAAGGAACCATTTTCATACAATTTTGAATCCGAGTTGGTGTCAGAAATCATCGAGGCCTCATCAACGATAAATATGGTATTTTTATGTTTATTTGGCTGCAAAACAAATGATACTCCGCCACCTGAAGATTTTTTGGGAAAATAGATTTTTTTGTGAATAGTAAATGCAGGTTTATCGGAATAATTAGCAATCACTTTGGCCGCACGACCTGTGGGAGCTAATAAAACATATTTTTTATTTATTTCTGCTAAATTATTTACAATAGTCGAAATGACTGTTGTTTTTCCAGTTCCAGCGTATCCTTTGAGTACAAAAATAGTATCGTTGTAACTATCTGTTAAAAAAATAGCGATTTTTTGAAAAAATATATCCTGTTGGTAAGTGGGGTTAAATGGGAATTTATTTTTTAAAAGACTGTAAAACTGGGAAGAAATCATTATTTGCGCAAAGTTGTAAAATGAACTTCAAAGATAGCTTTTAATGATTGTTTAACAGCCAATACATATAGCAAAGTTTTCAAAAATCAATCTTGACAGAATTCTCCACAATCAATTCGAATATCTTCATTTTTTAGTTCTTGTCCCAACAAACCACAAAAGGGAACATTTTTTTCGTTTGAAAAAAACTTGCAATTGTAACAAGTCCTTTGCACAGTAATGATTTCCATTCTATTCAATTGAAGTATCATATCTGAAATGGTTTTCCAAAGAATTTCTTTATCAGCTGCGTTTGATTTTGATACAATAGCACTCAAAGGATCCGTGTAATTTTCAGTTTCAAAAATGACATTCTTGCCTAGATCTGTAATTTCTATGGTATAACTTCTTGCGTCATCTTGAACTGGAACTTTTTTAATGTAACCTTTTTGCTCCAAAGTCTTAATCGTATCACTAATTGTGGGTTTGGAAAGGTTAAATTCTTGAGCTAAATAACTTACAGTGGATAACTTTTGAGAATGATAATTAATAAAAATCAGCAACTGAATTTGGATGGGAGAAAGTTGGTGTCTTTTTGATTTGTCCCAAAGCAATATTCTAAAAACATTTGAAATACGTTCCAGTCCAGCCACAATCTTATGGTCTAGATTTGAATTTTGCTGATTAAGATTGAATACTGACATTTTTATAAAGTTTTAGATCTTTATGTTAGGATAAAAGTAATCGTTTTTCTAACAACACCTCAATCAAACTAGTGTTAATAAATATTTCCTCCTAAATTCTGCAGAAATATAAAAAATCCCTGCAAAAAAAGATTTCACAGGGACTTTAGAACATTACCCTTTCAAATCTTGAATGGCGGCTCCAAAATTCAAATGCAATACATTCCCTTTTGGGGTTACCAGAGCAGGAACCGATTTCACTCCAGCATTTTCTGCATCGCTAATTTTTGACTTGTCCTCTCCCAGATGAATAATTTCAACGTTACTTTGACCAATCAAATCAATAACATCTTGTTCTGCACTAATACAAACAGGGCATCCTGCGTGATAAAAAACTGACTTACTCATGACATTAAATTTTAAATTAGACTTTATACTTTGTAAAATGAATTACATAGTACAAATATAGTTAGTTATCCTAACTAATTAAAGGTTTTTAACATTTTTATGAAAAGAAATACAAGTATTGAAATAACTGCAATGAGTGTAAAGGTTTTATGCAAGGGACACAAAGGTTTTGACTTTTGAAATTGATTTTTGACCTTTCACCTTGGCAATTGACTTTTGAATTTGTAAGTTTGTCCAAGCAAATACAAAACAAGAGTTTTCATGAACATTACTGAAAAGAAATACAAAAAACTATCCATTCAGGTTTCCTTGACTGGACTTTCTTTTTGTTGTTTTGATACTCTAAATGGTACAGTATCTTCATTTCATGAAGTATACTTTGATACCTTTGAAAAAGGAATTAAAATTGAAGAATTGTTTTCGGAAGCCTTTGAAAAATACTCAGAATTGAATCAAGACTATGATGACGTTTTAATCATTCATAACAACAACCTATCAACCTTTGTACCTACTGCTTTATTTGACGAAAATTACCTTGGAAGTTATTTGCAATACAATACTAAGGTTTTTGAAACTGATTTTTTTGCTTTTGATGAAATCAGTAATTACCAAATCAATTCGGTTTATATCCCCTATGTCAATATGAACAACTATTTTATTGACAAATTTGGAAGTTTTGACTATAAACATGCTAATAGCATCTTGGTATCCAAATTGATGGACGAATCCAAAAACAATGACACCAAAACCATGTGGGTCCATTTTGCCCAAGGACATTTTGAAATTGTTGTGATTCAAAACCAAAAATTGTTGTTATTCAATTCTTTTGATTATCAAACACCAGAAGACTTTTTGTATTACCTATTATTTACTGCAGAACAACTGCAGATGAATCCGGAAAATTTCCCATTGGAATTGATTGGAGATATCACAACGGACAGTCCTTTTTACAAAATAGCTTATAAATACATTCGCAATATCAATCTAAAAGAAGTGGAAGATTTGCGATGGAACAATTATTTTTCTGAGGCCGAAAACAGAAAACATTTTATACTTTTCAACTCATGAGAATCATTTCAGGTAAATACAAAGGCAGACGCATCTCTCCTCCCAAAGGACTTCCGGTGCGCCCTACTACAGATATGTCCAAAGAGGCTTTATTCAACGTCTTAAACAATCATTTCAATTTTGATGGGTTGAAAGTTTTGGATTTATTTTCAGGTACAGGAAATATTAGTTATGAATTTGCTTCTAGAGGCTGTACCCCTATTACTGCAGTGGATGGGGATTTTGGATGTGTGAAATTCATCAAGAAAACAACCGCAGAATTTGACTTTAATATTGCTGCTATCAAAAGTGATATTTTTAAGTTTTTAGAAAAAAACAATGCCACTTACGATATTATTTTTGCTGATCCTCCTTATGATTTTGACCAAGCTACTTTTGAAAAAATCGTATTAATGATTTTAGAAAAAAACAGTTTAAACGATGACGGGATGATGATTATTGAACATTCAAAATACACCAAACTAGATCATATGATGCATTTCTCTTTTAAGAAAAGCTATGGCGGTTCTATCTTTAGTTTTTTTGAATTAAATACTGCTGAGGAAATTGTAGAAGCTGATGGTGAGGAAGAATAATTAGAAGGGGTGACAACTTATTATATTGGTAAACTGCTTAATTTTTTAACTGGTTAATCGACCAATTAAACCCTAAACAATTACCTATTAAACAAAAAAAAACAGACCTATAAGCCGGATTCTGTATTCATCGAAATGAACCCTTATCATTTATCTAGGCTTACAATTACTCATAAGCTCAAGCTATCTACCCTTCGGCAACGGACGAGAAACCCTTAAATGCCGATATACTTGATATTTCACCGCATAGAGTTTACCTGGTTTCACTACAGCATTACCTGTACATACTTTCTGTTGCACTAGTCCTAATTCGTCCTGAAATTAATCCAAAACAAACCGACGGGTGTTACCCGCTATGCTTCTCTATGGTGTCCGGACTTTCCTCCCCGATAAATCGGGACGATAAGGCGGTCTGTGATGCAAATTTACATTTTTTCAACCGTTTTTTTCGATTCTGATACCATACTTTAACAAGAGATTTGTAAAGATTTAATTTTAAAATAGTTATCTTTAAGCATCAACTTAAAAACTACCATTATGACCAAAATGTATCACTATACTTCCGTAGCTAAAGCTTTAGACCAATTAAATGAAAAAGGTTTTACATATGATTTTAATCTTCATGAAGATGATATTGTAAAAAATCCTAGTAAATATGAAATTGTACATATTTATCGTTATGAAGGTGACACCAATCCTGATGATGAAGCAGTCGTATACGGCATTAAGTCTACTTCAGGAAAAAAAGGCGTTTATGTAGCTGGTTTTGCAGCAAATTCAATTAACGAAGCCCATGAAACCTTAATTAAATTGAGCATAAAAGGACGAAATTAAAAGACCTTTTATACATCTAAAAAGCAAGTAAACCTACTGTTTAAAAAGGTTTGCATCGCTACCTGATAAAGTCAAGGATTCTAAGTTCTGAAGATTAAACTTAAAACACTTGAACTTACAATTTTATTAATTCCACTTAAAGGTTTTTAAAAAATGCTAGTTTTTCAATTCTAATAAAATCGTTATGAACCAGAATCACACCTATGGAATTTTGGGACAAATTGCTCCAAGGTGGGAAGTTTCACATTGGATAAACAAGTATGGAGAATTGGACAACAGCATCAAGTTTGAAAATTATGTCGGAAGAATAAAAGTACTTTTCTTTTTTCAAAATTGGTGTCAAGGATGTCATAGTGTTGGTTTTCCTTCCTTAGTCCGAATGGTAACCGCTCTAGGTGATACTAAAGACATTTCATTTTTTGCCATTCAAACTGTTTTTGAAGGACAAAGCCAGAACACCGTTGAAAAAACAGCAATAAATCAGACGAAATATAATTTAAAAATACCATTTGGTCACGATAGTGGCGACGCATCTACACATTTTATTTCTAAAACCATGAGTGCTTACCGTACGGGAGGAACACCATGGTTTGTAGTTATAGACAGGAAGGGAATCGTTATATTCAATGACTTTCATATTAATTCACAAAATGCAATCCAGTATTTACAGGCTCTTTAATACCAATTTATGCTAAAATGGCTCGACATCGTAAAATTTACAATTAACAGCAATCCAAATGCGGGTAAGACTGCACATAACAAAAAAAGTGACAACATATTAGATCTACCTCAATATCTATTCAGTATTGACTCCATTAATGAAGGGGAGGGATTTAGTCGTTTTGAAACTTGTAAATTCAACAGCAACAAAATATATGCCTGTGTGTATTGTCAGACACCATTATTTTACGAAGATGCTATACTTAGAGCTGAAATGCAATGGACTAGTTTTGCACAACCTACCACAGATAATGCCCTTGCTTTTTATAAAGAAAGCAATGAAGAAAAAAATCGAGTAAACGTAACATGTAAGAACTGCGGAGCTTATCTAGGTCTTGTTTTTCCCAATGGCCCTTTCCCAGGTGGTTTGCGTTTTTATATCCGTACAATTGCTTTGGCAACAATAGATTCTAATGAAAAAAAGTGTACTTTGGGTGGTGGTTGCTTTTGGTGTACGGAGGCTATTTTCCAACAACTGAAAGGAATTGTAAATGTTGAAAGCGGTTATAGTGGCGGTAAAATTGCAAATCCAACATATAGAGAAGTTTGTAGTGGCATTACAGGACATGCTGAAGTTATAGAGATAACCTACGATCCTACACAAATTAGTTTTTCAGATTTGATTCGGATTCATTTGACCACACACAACCCTACTCGATCTTCAGTACAAGAAAAGGAATGGGGTACGCAATACCGAAGTATTATTTTTTACAGAAACCAAATTGAAAAAACAGCTGCATTAGAAGTTGTTCAGGAACTACAATTAGCTTACAAAAATCCTATTGTTACCGAAATTGTTCCTTTTGAACATTTTTATAAAGCGGAAGAACGCCACCAAAATTATTACATCAACAATCCTGATGCTAGTTATTGCCAAAATGTAATCAATCCTAAACTCAAAAACCTCAAGTCCCTGTATCGAAAATTATTAAAGTACAACCCTAAAAACAAGTAAAAATGAAAAAACCAAATATCCCTCAAAAAGGCCCTTATGTCATTAAAGTTACACCAGGTACTTATGCTTGGTGTGCCTGTGGCGAAAGTAAAAAACAACCTTATTGTGATGGGTCACATAAAACAACAGATTTAAATCCTATTATCGAAAAAATTACAGAAGAAAAAACAGTAGCTTGGTGTGGCTGCAAACAAACAGGCAATCCCCCATTTTGTGATGGAAGTCACAAAAATTTATTATAAAAACTATTCCTCATTACCTCAGAACAAATACAGCTCAATATATTTTAGGGCTGTATTTGTTTTAAAAATTATTCTATTGGAATAGCTAGAACCAATGTAGCATATTCTGTTGCTATTTTCTTGGTTAAGCTTGGATGAAATATACTTTCAAAAAAGCCTCTTTTATAAGTCAACATGGTAAGTATGTCGATATCCTTCTGCAATATAAAATCTAAAATAGTGTCTTTGACATCATTTGAAATCGTAACATAAAAAGTGATTGGCTCCTTTTCAAATTCTTTTTCCCATTCTTTTACAGTAGCGTTATCAACATCAGATTCATTAGTTTTTACATACAAACACTTGATCTGTGCGTTCATCTTATGTGCAATTTTCAAAACACTTTTCAGGGCTTTTTTGTCCTTTGCTCTAAATCGAGTTGTAAAACCAATAGTCTCTGCTTTTCTAAACGGTACATCTTGAGGTACACAAAGCATTGGTACCGTAATATCTGTTATTACATTACCTGAATTAGTTCCCATAAAAAAAGATTGCCAGCCCGAAGCTCCCGAAGTTCCCATAACCACAAAATCGATTCGGTCTTCTTTAATAGCCTTTTTGATATTAAAAGTTAAATCACCATCCATCAATCGATGAGTCATTTTTATTTTATCTAATTGACGTTCTTCAGCAATGGAACGGAGCTTTGGTATTTCATCTTTGAACATATCAAATTGTGCCAATTCCAATGATTCGTAAATAACCATATAATTTTCTGGAAAAAACTGATTATCAACAACAGGCAATTCAAAGCTATGCAATACAATCAGCTCTCCTTTAAGGGTTTTAGCTAATTCTAAAGCATGTACAAAGGCGTTATTGGCCACGTCGGAAAAATCAGTTGGAAATAAAATACGTTTCATATTACAATGGTTTAAAGTGAACTATTCGCAAGACATACTTAAAATTAATATTTTTTTCATGATTAATCTAAAGCAAGCCATTAATTTTTATTATGCATGGATTGCCAATACTGGAATTTCTATATCTGTAGGTGTTTTATCGGCGTAACTAGGCACGAACATAGCTTCAAAAAAGTTGCTTTTATACGTCAACATCGATAAAATATCAATATGATGATTTTTAATAAAATCTAGAGTTACTTGTTTAATTTGGTCACTTTGAATAGTAAAAAAAGTAATGGCTTCATCCTCAAATTCATTATCCCAAACTCTAATTGTACCCGTAGTCACCTCAGTATGTATGTTTTTGATATGTAAACATTTGATTTTGGCTTCAAATATTTTAGCGATTTCCAAGGTGATGTGTAACGCTTTTTTTTCCTCAGGTCGATAATGGGTAATAAAACCAATGGTGTTTATTTTTTTATAGCTAACCCCTGCGGGAATGCAGAGCATAGGAACGGCTAATTTTAAAATAACAGCACCCGAGTTAGTTCCTGCAAAAAGCGCTTCCCATTCAGAAGCCCCCGTTGTTCCCATAATTACAATGTCAATAGCATCTTCTTCAATGGCTTTTTTTATGTTTTCGGCTAAATTCCCTTCCATTAAGCGATGTGTCATTTTAATATTATCAAAATGATGTTCTTCGATAACCTCTCTAAGTTTGGGTATTTCTTCTTTGAATAAATCAAAATGTGCTAACTCCATGGTATCGTAGACTTCGTTAAAGTTTTCAGGGAAAAACTGATCATCCATAGGCGGCAAATCATACGAATGCAATACAAAAATCTCCCCTTTGACGGCATTGACAAATTCCAAGGCATGTACAAAGGCATTCGTGGCGACATCAGAAAAATCAGTTGGGAAAAGAATGCGTTTCATATTAAATCATTTTATAAAGATTAAACACTTAGTCATCTTATAAAGATACAATTTTAACCCGTTAATTACCAGTAATTTAATCCTAAATATTTCTCAATTGAACGATACTACCCTAGATTTAGTACCTTTGCAGCCAATTCATATCAAAATGCTAAACAACGATTCTATAGTAGCGCTTGCTACACCTTCAGGTGCCGGAGCCATTGCCATCATTCGAGTTTCAGGCCAAGATGCCATCGACATAGGTAATTCGGTTTTTAAATCCATCAAAAACAAGGATTTAACTACCCAAAAAACACATACCTTACATTTAGGACATATCGTAGACGAAAATAAAACGTTAGACGAGGTTTTGGTTTCTATTTTCAAAGGACCTAACTCCTATACTGGTGAAAATACTATCGAAATTTCGTGTCACGGTTCCTCTTATATTCAACAACAAATCATTCAATTGTTATTACGAAAAGGTTGTAGAATGGCTGATGCAGGTGAATTCACCTTGCGTGCCTTCCTAAACGGCAAACTTGATTTATCGCAAGCCGAAGCTGTCGCCGATTTAATTTCGTCAGACAACGAAGCCAGTCATCAAATTGCCATGCAGCAAATGCGTGGGGGTTTCTCGAACGAAATTGCCAAACTCCGTGAAGAGCTATTAAATTTTGCCTCTTTAATCGAATTGGAACTTGACTTTGCCGAAGAAGACGTCGAATTTGCTGACAGAACTCAATTCAATGAATTATTAAACCGAATCGAGTTTGTTCTCAAACGATTAATAGACTCCTTTGCGGTAGGTAATGTTATCAAAAACGGAATTCCTGTAGCGATTGTTGGTGAACCTAACGTAGGGAAATCAACGCTCTTAAACGCTTTGTTGAACGAAGAACGTGCTATTGTTTCAGACATTGCAGGAACGACTCGTGATACTATCGAAGATGAATTGGTTATCGAAGGAATTGGTTTTCGTTTTATTGATACTGCCGGAATCCGTGAAACTCAAGATGTAGTAGAAAGCATCGGAATCAAAAAAACATTTGAAAAAATTGAACAAGCTCAGGTGGTTCTTTTATTGGTTGATGGTTATAAGTTATTGGTTGATGGTTTGGCTCCTATAAAAGTTGAAATTGAGAAATTAAAAAACAAATATCCGTTAAAACCTTTGGTAATAATAATCAACAAAAAAGATAGTATTCCTCAAGAAATGATTTCTCAATTCCAAGAAGAACTAGCAACTAACAAACAACAACTAACAACCCTATTTATTTCTGCCAAACTAAACCTTGGTATTGACGAATTGAAAAACCAATTACTCTCTTTTGTAAATACAGGCGCTCTACGTAACAACGAAACAATCGTGACGAACACAAGACATTACGACTCTTTACTTAAAGCGCTGGACGAAATATCAAAAGTGAAGTACGGACTGGAAACTGGACTTTCCAGCGACCTGATGGCGATTGATATTAAGGAAGCTTTGTACCATTTTGGAATGATAACGGGTCAGGTTACCAACGATGAATTACTAGGAAATATTTTTGCTAATTTCTGTATCGGAAAGTAAAGATAGTATTCAGTCTACAGTTTTAGTATCCAGTTAATCTTTTAATCAAAATAAAAAGGCTGTCCGGGCAGGCTATCCACTACAAGTCCGCAGGCATCAGGCTATAAAACTAAAAACCCCAAAAGGAGCTTCTTGCAGTCGCTCTTTTGGGGTTTGTTTTATTCGCCTTCTTCCTTTACGGGCTTTTCGTTACTATCCTTGACAGGGAAAACGATTCCTTACTCAATAGCTTTTTATTGGTCCCAAAAATAGTTAAAACTATGCTCTTTAGTGCATTTCGCTTTAGTCTCTAAAAATTTTAGACAAAGATTATAAAGATTCAAAGGATTAATCTGTGCTAATCTTTTTAATCTGTGGCTAATTATAGCGTTTTCATATACAGATTTTTAGTCTGACAACCAAATCTATGGCCTTTCAGTCAATAGTGGTTTAGTCATAAATCATCCCCTATCAAAGGCTGATTACCTAAATCCACCACCCAATCACTCACTTCAAAATGAAACCATTCACAAAAAGTTTTGAAATCTCTTTTTTGAGGCCAATCGTTTTCGTCAGTCCAGATTCCTTCTAACTCTAATTCAAAAATTGTTTTGAAATACTTCTTGATTTGTTGATTGGCATCTTCAAAATCTTCTTTGGTTAAATAAGTTTTGGACTCGCCCAACATTCCAGCATCCATTTGGAAATCAGGTGTCAATTGATTATTCCAATCAACAAAAGGCGCTTTATAGCTTATGGTAATGGCTGAACGGTTATATACTTTCATGACTTATATTCTATTTTCTCTTCCGCCACCATCCCTAAAACCTCATCCTCTTCAGGATAATTCTTCGCAGTCATTGCGAGGGACGAAGCAATCATATCTTCGTGCTCTTTGTTGGTACTTTTTTTGTCTAGTTTTTTGTTTTTGGACTCTTGTTTCCTGCCTTTTTTAGTGGGATTAGCCAAAGGCTCAATTCGCTTTGCTCGGGTGCCTCGCTCCGCTCGCAATGACTGGATGGATTGCAACAACTCGCTTGCATCTCCATCAGTATCTAGCTGCTCACTTAACTCCCCTTTAAACGCCTTATGCAAGATGGCTTGTGGCAACGTATCTATTTTGTTTTTTAGGCTTTTGTATTGTTGTTCTATTGCATCTGCTTTGGCAAACAAACTTTCTACTCGAGAAACGATTTCTTGCTGTTCTAGATAAGATACATTTGGAACCTTTAAAGACTTAATTATTTTTTGATTTAAATTAATCATTGTTGTCCCTACTGAATTGGAATTAAGATATTCAATACAAAAAGGACTTCTTAGATAAAAGGTTAAAAATTTTGGATATATATTACTACCACATCGTAAAATGATTGAACCAGTACCACAAATACAGTTTCCATAACTTTCATTATATAATGCTGCTCTTCCCATTTCTCCCCTCCTACCTAATATTACATCATTGTTAATTAGCTTATATACTTTTAACTTTTGATACTTCTCATTTGAAATAGAAACATTAGTATCTGGTATAATTATACCATTATTTATATGACTTGGATTTATTACAGAAACACCATTTTCTATATAATCACTTTTGTGAAGTGCACTACCAAAAGGACCTGTTCTTATATCTATTTCCAGTTTTCCTAATTCAGTAAATTGATTAATTTTTAGTAATTTCCCAGTAACGGCTTGCGTAAGCACTTGCTGACGAAAATCCTTTAGCAATTCAGGCACTTTGGCCATACTGGTTTTTATAGTTTCCAGTTGGGCAAATAAACGATCTAATTTATCTACAATGCGGTTTTGCTCGGCAAGTGGTGGGAGGGGAAATGGTATAGATTTTAAATATCCTTGATTTAATTTTAATCTTGTTGTTCCTCCAACAAAACCACTATAATCAAACTGATTAAAAAAATGAAGTAATATGTCATTAGAAATTCCATTTTTACCTTTTAAAACATGTGCATGATTATTAACCCATGATTTACCTGATATTTTATAAGCTACATTTTTAAATTTATCAAAAAAAGGAGCACCATCTTCACCAACGAGAACAAGTTCTTCATTAAAAATATAGTCATTAATCCAACCTGCTTGACCAGTTGCACCATAATATGGAACATCTCCAATACGCTTGCTTCTTTCATCAGAACTAACTGGTTTTCTTAAATTATCTAAAATATCAGCAACTGTTTCTATATCGGTTTCAATCCAATTTTTCGGCAATTTATTCTTCATTAATTCAATTCTTTTATCATAACTTCCTACTCATTTTAGTGTGATTGCTTCGTTCCTCGCAATGACAGGGTGGTTATCTTTTTGACTAATTCAATTCTTTTATCATCGCATTCAATTGCTCGGTAATGCTTTGTAATTCGCTTAAAGCTTCCTTGGCAATATCAATCGGCTCGCCTAAATCATCACTATTCGTCAACGTATTATCAGCAATTAAACCTAAATCAAGGCTGTAGTTTTTGCTTGAAATTTCGGCACGTGAAATGCAGTTCCAGCGTTCGTCTTTTATCGTTTTACGTTTGTCATCAGACACCAAACCATCATAATCCTTTTCTACTTTATCAAAAGGAATTCCTCCTGTGTAAGCCAAAACAAAATCTTCAAAGGCTTTCTCTGTAAATGGGGTGCGCTTTCCGTAACTAGGTGCATTGGTACGCATGTCATAAAACCAAACGTTCTTAGTATTGTTAGTTTCGGTTTTTTCACGGGTAAAAAAGAGTACGTTGGTTTTTACACCTGCAGCATAAAAAATCCCAGTAGGCAAACGCAAAATAGTATGCAAGTTGCATTTGTCCATCAAATCACGGCGTATTTTTTGTCCGTCACCGTCTTCAAAAAGTACATTATCGGGCAAGACTACTGCTGCTCTGGCTTTCCCGTCTTTCTTTAAACTACGGTATATGTGTTGCAAAAAGTTCAATTGCTTATTGCTGGTAGGAAAAGTAAAATCATCACGGCTTGGGCGTTCTCCACCTTGTTTGGTACCAAATGGAGGATTTGCTAACACTCCATCAAAACCGTTGAGGGTTTTACCAAATTCGGTCAAGGTATCCCCTAGATGTATGGTACTTTCCATTCCGTGCAAACGGGCATTCATCAATGCCAATCGGTGCGCATCAGGTACGAGTTCTACACCTGAGAAGGCTTCGTTTACTTGAAATTGTCTTTCTTTTTCGGTTAGATCGTAATAGTTATCGTTTTTGCTACGTAAATAATGATCTGCTGAAATCATAAAACCAAAAGTACCACAAGCTGGATCTGTCCAACGTTCTCCAATCTTTGGCACCATCAAATCAACCATAATATTAATCAATGGTCGTGGGGTAAAGTATTGTCCTGCGCCACTTTTCTTTTCACCTGCATTTTTCTCTAATAGGCTTTCGTAAATATCACCCATGACATCACGATCGTCCTCTTCGTACCAATCCAGTTTATCAATAGCAACAACAAGCGAATTAAAGTTGACAGGCTTGCGCAAACTCGTTGAAGCATTGCTGTAGATTTCCTTGATGCTTTGGCTTGTAGTCTTATCACTTACAGTGGCTAGAAATTCACGGTAACGTGCAAAAGCTTCGGCATTATCATGTTCGTTTACAAAGTAGCTCCATTGAAACTCTGCTGGAATTTCATGACTAAATCCTTTTACTTCACTTAATTTCAGGAAAAGAATATAAGTCAGCTCATTTAAATATTGGTGGTAGGTTACCCCATCATCACGCAATACATTACAAAGATTCCAGAGTTTATTAGCTATTTCTTGTGCACTCATTGTTTTATTGTCATTGCGAGGAATGAAGCAATCTCATTCCTCAATTAGTATTTAGTGTTTGTCATTGCGAGGAACGAAGCAATCTCACTCCAATGCTCCAGGTTATTTGCTCGTTTTACTTGATCTTGCTAATGTGATTGCTACGCTATCGCTCGCAATGACGAAGTGTAAAAATATTTAAATAGTCATTATATCTTTAATCTCTTCATATAAATCTTTCCAAGTTGGATTCAAAGATCGGATTAATTTATTTTTATCGTCTCTTGAACCCGCTTTTATTTGTTTTTCTCTTGCTATTGCATCGCCTATTTCCTGAAATTGCTCATAGTAAACTAAAATATTCACATTATATCTAGCTGAAAATGATTGCGGATACTTTTTTTCTTTATGCTCTAACATTCTTTTAGGCAAATTTGAAGTAACACCAGTATATACCACGGTTTGATACTTATTTGTAATGATATATACAAATCCTGGTTTCATAGTTGTATTCATGTTAATGCATTGTCATTGCGAGGAACGAAGCAATCTCACTACAGTGTATTGTATTGCATACACCCAACAATTAATTATTATCGTTTATCAAATTGACCACCAATTTGGTTATCATGTCTTTCTCTTCTGATTTGCTTTCGGCAATCATAATAGTAATAGCAACCAAAGCATTATCGGCAATTTTTTTGTTTCCTTCTTGGTTTAATAATTTATTATTCAAGTCTAAAAAGTAAATAAATAATCCTGCTGCAATTCGCTTATTTCCATCAGAAAAAGAGTGGTTTTTTACCACGAAATACAAAAGATTAGCTGCTTTTTCTTCTATTGTGGGTTACAAATCTACTAAATCGAAAGTTTGATAAATAGTTTCTAAAGAACTTTTAAAGGACTGATCTTTTTCATTACCAAATAAATCTCCAGTTTGTTGAAAATCACGCCAAATATGAATTTGCTTAATTGCTTCATCATAAGTCAAGCGCTTTGTTTCGGTAGCGATATAATTCGAATCAATACTTAATTTTTGATGATCATATTTATCTAAAGTTTCTAAAGCATAGGCATATTGCTCTAATACTTTTAAAATTCCTTTGGCTTCGTTTGAGGATAAATTGTCAACATTAGCAGCTTTTGTAGCCAGTTTTAGAGCATGCTGTATTTCGGTGTATTTATAATTGAGTTCTTTTAATCTCTTTTCATTTAGTGCATATCCTTTTACTAAATAGTCCTTTAAGCGTTGGGTTGCCCAAATTCTAAACTTGGTAGCTTTAGCCGAATTCACTCTATACCCCACCGAAATAATCATATCAAGGTTATAAAAATCAACTTTTCTAGTTACTTTTCTGCTTCCTTCTATTTGAACTATTTCCATTTTGGAAATAGTTGCTTCAGGCAACAATTCAGACTCTTTAAGTATATTTTTAATATGCTTATTTATAGCTGGTACTTCTGTTCCAAAAACTTCTGCAATCTGTTTTTGATTTAACCAAACCGTTTCATCTTCAAACTGGACTTCAATTTGAGTATGGTTTCCTTTCGAAGTATAAATTATAATATCACTCATTAGGCTGTAAATAAATTATCATTCAACAAAGCAATCACTTGATCCAGTTCGTTATTAAATATCTTTTGAATACGAGCTAAACCACCTTCTTCTTTAAAGGTTTGGTTGATGAATTCTTTATCAAATATATCTTCATGAAGCAACTGCTTTTCAAAGCGTTCAATCCATTTCAACTGGTGCATATTCCAATCTTTCATTTGCTTTACCTTGGTAATTGCATTTTTAATTCGGTCTTCATGACTTACTAAAACAGTATCTAATGCTAAAGTTCGGATATAAGAAATAATATCGGCTGCTATAACTTGATTTTTGGCATTTTTCCATGCTGCGTTCAAAGTCAATTCATTGTATCCCTCTTGGTCTAATAGTAATTTTAATTCTTTTAATGATTTTCTATCCAATTCAGAAGGCTTGGTGCAAATCGTTTTTAAGGCCAAAATGGTATTGCGATTTTCTTCTATAAAAGTTTTAAAACCTTCAATATAATCTTCTGGTTTCGAAGCTTTCCCGTACCCACGTTCAATACCTATTACTTCATCATGGTGTTCTGAAACCAATTGCATTTTAGGTTGATAGACCTTTTTATCTAAGAAATCCCAAAGACTAGCGTAATTAGCTAATACATTTTTAACATCTGCTCCATCAACACCCAACAGATTTTCGATAAATTCCTCTGGGCTATCCCCTTTGGCATAATACATAAACTGTTCTAGTTGTCCTTCGTTAATCTGTTTCTTTTTGCGTTGTAACTTGGCTACAATCTGCTCCAATTGCTTTTTGGAACGTTCAGGAGTATCTATGAAATCTAATTCTTCTATTAACCTTTGAAAGGATATAGAAGGATTAGAAACAGTTTTCATTTGGGTAAAATCTTCTAAGGCTTCATACACCCGAACAGCATCATAAATCTTAAAAAATTGTTTATTGATTTCAGGACACAAACGAGTGGCTCTACCTAACATTTGTTCAAACAAAATACGAGAACGAACTCTGCGTAAAAACACCAAATTAGTTATTTGAGGGACATCAATTCCTGTGGTCAACAAATCGACAGTCACTACAATATTTGGGAATTTCTCATTTTTGAATCGTTTGGTTAAATTCTCAACATCATAGACATTCCCCGTTAATTTTTGAATAGCCCCTTGCGGTACATCAATACCTATTTCAGCATATTCTTCTTTTAGTAAATCAACAATCAAATCTGCATGAAAATCCCGAACCGCAAAAATTAAGGTTTTTTCATCCCCTTCAGGATCTATATTTTGAACCAGTTCTTTGATTACCGCTCTATTAAAAGGCTCAGTAATCACTAGTTTATTGAATTGTTCAATTTCTACTAGTAATTCATCCTCTAATTCAGCTAAGTCTTCAATAGAATTAGTTTCAGGATTAAAAGCCTTTGGCTTTTCCCCTTTCTCCCAAAGAATACCATTTTCGCTCAAATTAGTTTTAATAATATAAGGTGGCTCATGATCTGTCAAAAAACCATCAATAACTGCTTCAGCGATAGGAATAATTATGGACGGGTTTTCCAAAAATTTCTGTAGTGTGTAAAGCAGGTGTAGCAGTTAACCCAATGATATAAGCATTAAAGTATTCTATTACCCTTTTATATTGCCCTACATAATCATTCTCATCTTTAAAGAATAAATCCTCCTCGTTTATTTCTTTGTCTAGATTATAGCCTCTATGTGCTTCGTCAATAATAATACAGTCATAAGCATCAATAGCTAATGTTTCGTTATCCGAATAAAAAAGGCGTTTCACCATGCTTTGAACGGTAGCAAAATGAAGTCTCGTTTCTGTTTCAGGATATACATTTTTCATCTCTTCTATTTTATAAATATTAGAAAAGGTGTTAATGTCTTCTACTTTGTTGTCCTTAAAACTTCCCAATGCCTGTGACGCTAACAAACGCCTATCCGTTAAAAATAAAATACGCTTAAAACGATCCGATTTTATTAAACGATAAGCTAAACCAATAGTTGTTCTCGTTTTTCCTGTTCCTGTAGCCATTACCAAGAGAGATCGTTTATCTTCAGGTTGTTTTATCAGTTTGTTCTCTACTGCTTTGATAGCATCTATTTGATAATAGCGTAATCCTAAACCACTTGGATTTTGTAAATAATCGTATTCACTTTCCTGCAATCTAGTATTGGCTTTTTCAACATCTCTATTAAATTGCTCTATTATTCCTTGGGGAGAGAACCAACCTCTTAAAGCTTTTGATTTGTTTCGGTCATTTCTGATATCTAAAAACCAGATACCACTTTTCGTTTTGATTTGTTCCAAATAATTACGACCATTGGTAGAAAAAAGAAAAGGAACTCTATAACCATTCCAATTGCCTAATAATTTGAAATTATCATGCGATTCAATACGTTCTGCATATATCTTGGATTGCTGTAAATCAGTGGAAATATCGGTAGCAAATTTTTTAGCTTCTACAATTCCGTATAAATCTAATCCAACAAAAAGGGCATAATCAGCCCATTTCCCATTACATGGCCATTCAGCAATTGCTTTGTTTTTTCCTTTTTCAGGTAACGATTTATTCTTTTTGTAGTTAAGCTTTTCCGTTTCACATTCCCAACCAGCATCTCTTAACTGTTCATCAATAATTGCTCTAGTTTCAGCTTCCGTTTTACCTATATTATTGGCATTGGTCAGAGCGCGTTGTTGTCTTTCTATAACCAACTCAGGTGTTGCATTGATTGTAGCCACTTTTGCCTGATAATCGACTACTTGTTTTGATAATCGCTCCAGTTCAGCATTTAATTTGTCTAAACTAACTTTCTGATCATCTTCAGGAAGTTGATATTCTGTAGTTTCAATATAATCATTCTCATAGGTTTCATAAAACCACTTCGCTAATTGAAAACATTTTTTAAGAATATATAAGGCTTCTTGTTTTGAACCGCTTCCATCGTGACTGGCTTTATTTCCAGATTTTCGAATAACATGAAATATATCTTTGACTACGTCAGGAATACAATTTTTATAAAATAACTGGTTGATGCGTTCCACTTGATTTCCATCAAAAGGGACTAAATCTTCAAATTGCCAAATTAGTTGCGCTAATTTCTCAGAAAACAATCGAGACTTAGACAAGGATGAACTAGGATCGATATAAATTAATCGCTCCGATAATTCACTAATAGTGAACAACTCAGGATAATTTATTTCTAGGAATGAGAATGTTGAAGCCATCAATTTAAACTGAATAAATAAGAATTTACATCATTTGTTAGTGATTGCTAATATATTGAAAATAATTAAGTATTTCAGATAGCAATAAAAAATCCAGAATTAAATTGATTTTTATTAATATGAAGATTAAGTTACCGATTTGAAAAAGGTATTTAAAATATTTTTAACTTCTTTTTCTTACGCAGTATAATTTTGCTTCTAAATCACTCAAAAATCAATAAAAAGACCTGAAATTTAGAACAGTTTCATAATTCACAAAACAACAAATAACTACAAATCAATTACTTATCATTTTTTAACTATTATTTCACAGAAATTAGCACCTAAAAACTCTCCAAACTGTGTTAAATTTGTTGGTTAAAAAAGGTTATAAAAAGCACCAAAAAAATTAAATAAATCAATCATATCTTTGTAAAGTACTGATTTAATTGACAATAATAGGGAATGATAACAAGACAAAGAACAAGTGTTGTTTTTTCTTACGAAAAAATGCTAATTTCTGTAAGTTTTTTTAAAAAAATATTCCTTTTATGTACCTGACACCTTTTAATGCATTATAAACAAAGAAAAACTAATTTCTGTATCGGAAAGCAACAACAAAGTTAGAGACTAGAGGTTAGAGATTTGAAGTTCGCGGAAGGGGCTGAATTTAACTAAACCACTATAGACTTGAAGCCTTATAGGGTTAGTTGACAGACTTAAAGTGACTGAGTAAAAAAGAATGTATCGTTTTTATTCGGCTCAAATACACAAAAAATATGAGCTGAATAATTGTTTTAATCAGCTCATTTTGTCTAAAAAAACAACTCTAACTCTTCCCTACAGCTTCATATACTACACTTTTTTGAAACGGCAAAGAATTTCAAAACGGATTATTTCACTGTTATACCAGTAAAAAACAAGTCTAATTATATGTATAAGCATATAATTTCTTCATTTTTGCTACTTTTATATTCAATTGCACATAATTAAACATTTTTAATGATTAGAAAAATAGCTTCCAAATGCTATAAACCTAATTGAAATATAATTTCTAAACGAGGAAAAGAAGACGAATTACATTGAATTAATCAATCAAAGAACCAATATGTTTTTGACGGAATAAAATAAAAAGCTTTTTTTGTACTCCAAATTGTAGTTCTCTATCTAACTTAATCTACTTATAAAAACCCAAAAAAATCCTCCATGACCGTACACGAATTAGTAGGCAGTTATGCCATCGAAGGCAGTAATCAAGACGAGAGCAACAGAATCGCTTATCGTGGTAAACTGCATTTGTCATTGGATGAAAACAACCGCGTGGTTGCTCATTGGTTAATCGGTAAGGATCAAGAGCAATTTGGTCATGGTTTTTTCAAAGACAATATCTTGGTTATTAACTTTTACTATACTGGTGACGAAGAGGTAAAATTCAAAGGAGTGGCGGTTTATCGTTGCATTACCAAAGATATACTCGATGGTTTTTGGTCGGAAAAATATGGAAATCCACTGTATTTAGGAACCGAACGCTGTCTGAGACTACAAACGACAGAAACTCGAAACTGATTTCCGTAACTTTGTTGGTTAATGATTAATTCTTTAGTTTAAAAAAGCACATGCAAAACCGTTATTCAATTGTAATTAGCCCACCAGATGAAATTATTGCGTTAGTGAAATCCATGAAGGAAGCTCTAGCGAAAGAAATAGGTTGGTTTCACAGTAAAAACTCACTGGCACACATTACGATTAACGAATTTATGGCTACTGAAAATGAAATCGAAAACATCAAAAAACAACTTTACAACATTTGCGACGCCATTCAGCCTAAAACGTTTTCCTTAGAACATTTTGACACTTTTCCCAACGGTGCTTTTTTTCTAGCACCTGATGAAGTCTCGAAAACCAACTTGAAATACATTTTCAAACAGATCAATCAGTCCTTCAAAGTAAAAACGCTATTCAAAAACAGCGAACCGCATTTGACAATTGGTCGCCAGTTGAAATCGGAACATATCACCATTGCTTACCGCCTTTTTTCTAATCCGATTGCTATACAATTTGTATGTGATAGCATCGCGTTACGACTTTTCAACCCCATAAAAAAACAGTTTGAAATAATTGACCGTTTTGATTTTAATGATAACCCCAAACCAACTTTAGAACAAGGGCGTCTTTTTTAATATTTAAAAAGAACGACACCAAGACGCTTTTCCTTTTAAACTTTTTCATGAGATAATTATAATAAAGCATTAAAAAACAACCCTATAAACCGACAGACAGGCACCACCAATTTACACAGATATTGTTATTACTTTTAAAGCATAAAATCTGCGTGCCTAAAAAACAAATAAAATCAAAGTACGACTAGTCAAAAAAATATTATTTTTTTTTAATGAAAAAAGGATTCAGAAAAAATCCAAATCCTTTATTTTTTTGCTTTACCGTATTTTTAAAGTTTGTTTATATAACTGCCATAAATATCTCTAAACTGATAACCTGTTGCAATACGGTCTTTACTCAGTTTTCTATATTCTACCATTGCCCAAAGAATAAATTCCTTCATAAACAACTGTTCCTTCTTTGGAAGTTCAGCTTGAAACTTTTGAATCAAAACTTCAAGCGGTACTATACCATTCAGAATGTTTTGATACTCGGAATCAGTACAATCATCGAGTAATTCAAAACCACTTTCTGCAAAAAACCATTCGACCAAATCCGTATAGGTATTTTTCTCATTGGGTTTTTCTAGTTTTTCAATTTTAGGGAAATACTTTGGAAACATGCTGTGAATAGCAGCACCTAACAATCGTTGCGCTACAAATGCCGCTCCCTCCTGCTCTCCTTCGTAAACCAATTCTACCTTACCTGTAATCGCTGGAATCACTCCCATAAAATCGGATAATCGAACTGTTGTTTTAGTTTCATTATTTAGCAATGCCCTGCGTTCGGCTGTACTCAGCAAATTCTCAAAAGCCGTTATACTCATTCGAGCACTTACCCCACTTTTATAATCTACATATTCACTGTCTCGAGCTTCAAAACTAATTTGTTCCAACAAATCCTTAGCCAAGGATGGAACAGTAACTCTAGATTCTTGTGTGGCATCCAGCTTGGCTTCTTGTTCGGTAATTGTTCTTGCAATTTGTATATTCTCTGGATAATGTGTCAATATTTGAGACCCAATACGATCTTTCAAGGGTGTTACGATACTGCCACGATTCGTATAATCTTCAGGGTTTGCAGTGAATATAAATTGAATGTCTAATGGCAAACGCAATTTGAAACCCCGAATCTGAATATCACCTTCTTGCAAAATATTAAACAAAGCTACTTGAATACGGGCTTGTAAATCAGGTAATTCGTTGATTACAAAAATACAGCGGTTCGCCCTTGGAATCATTCCAAAATGAATTACACGATCATCTGCATAAGACAATCTTAAATTAGCCGCTTTGATAGGATCTACGTCACCAATCAAATCGGCCACGGTTACATCAGGAGTCGCTAGTTTTTCTGAAAAACGTTCCTTTCGATGCAACCATGAAATAGGTGTTTCATCTCCTTTTTCGGCAATCAAATCCTGTGCAAATCTGGAAATCGGACAAAAAGGATCATCATTAATCTCCGACCCACTCACATACGGAATGTATTCATCTAGAAGCTCCACCATTTTACGGGCCAATCTCGTTTTGGCCTGCCCACGCAATCCTAAAAAATTGATGTTATGACGGGATAAAATCGCACGTTCCAACTCAGGAATCACCGTGTTTTCAAATCCATGAACCCCTTCAAATGTAGGTTTCCCTGATTGTATTTTGGTAATTAAATTAGCTCTCAATTCGTCCTTGATTAACTTTGATTGATAGTTCGAAGCTTTTAATGCTCCTAATGTTTTTATGTTTTCTATGTTTTCTATGTTTTCTATGTTCATGTTTTTTTTTTTAAGTTGTTAAGCTTTTCTTTAAAATTTTAAATTTGACTTTTGAAATTGAACTTTGATTTTGATTTTTAATTCCAAACTGATTATTAAAAACGGAACACTGCAAACTACTTTACTCGTTTCTTCCTATTGGTTTCATAATCTTCAAAAATCATTTCACCCAGTCCTTTTAAACCAGTATAAAAAGCTTTCCCCTGATTGGCTTCGGTAAATTTATTGACAAACTTTTGCAAATAAGGATCACTTGCAATCATAAAAGTCGTGATAGGAATGTGTAATTTTCTGGCTTGTTGTGCTTGAGTATAACATTTATCAACAATATACTCATCCAGTCCGTTGCTGTTCATGTAATACGAACCGTCACGCTCTCTCACACAACTTGGTTTCCCATCGGTAATCATAAAAATCTGTTTGTTGGTATTGCGTTTTCTACGGAGCATGTCCATGGCTAACTGCAAACCTGCAACAGTATTGGTATGAAAGGGGCCTACTTTTAAATAGGGTAAATCCTTGATAGCAATCGGCCAAGCGTCATTTCCAAAAACCAAAATATCTAAAGTATCTTTTGGATAGCGGGTTGTAATCAACTCTGCTAAAGCCATCGCCACTTTTTTGGCAGGCGTTATACGGTCCTCACCATATAGTATCATACTGTGACTTATATCAATCATCAAGACCGTACTCATTTGCGATTTATGTTGGGTATCCTCTACAACCAAATCGTCTTCTGTCAACCTGAAATCTCCTATGCCATGATGAATTTGAGCGTTACGCAAACTCTCTGTAAGCGAAATTTGCTCTAATGAATCCCCAAAATGAAATTCTCTAAACTCACCTGTATGCTCGTCTCCAGTGCCCGAATGTTTGGTCTTATGATTGCCCGAACCTGAACGCTTTAAGTTTCCAAAAATCTGGTCCAAGGCTTGTTGCCTGATGGCCCGTTCGGTTTTGGCCGTAATACCTAAACCTCCACTTCCATCTTCGCGAACTTCGTCCTTGATATATCCCTTCTTTTTTAAATCTTCGATAAAATCATCAATGGTGTAATTTTCGTCCGTGAGTTTGTATTCTTTATCCAACTCACGCAACCAACTAATGGCCTCATCAAAATCTCCAGATGTATGGGTAATTAACTCTTTGAAAATACCAAAAAGTTTCTCAAAAGGTGACTGTTCAGGTGCCGAATATTGCTTAAAATAAAAACCTTTTTTTATCTCATTTTTCATAATTTTAAAATTACGGCTTTTTAAAGCATCACTCCTACAAACGCTTATTAATTTTAAGTTAAAATCAAATTTTGAGGCAGTCCAAGCAGGCTATCCAATACAAGCATACAGGAACAAGCCTATAAAAATGAGCTTCTCCAGAAGTGTTGGGAGTCACTATTATTAATTAAGTTAAACAAAAATGGCTTCCTCCTTTGTGGGCTTTTCTTCACTATCCTTGACTGAAAACAAAACTGCTATCCTTCAACTTTTTCTTCCATTTTTTTAAAGCTTGGAATGAATATTGTTTTGTATTTTTGAAACAAATTCTAACCATCACAAATGAATAGTTATTTCCTGCATAACGGTACCGAAAGTAGCGGTCCTTTTACAATAGAAGAATTAAAAACTAAAAACATCAAAGGCAATACACCGGTTTGGTGTCAGGGAATGCCTGATTGGACTACCGCGGCTGAGGTAGAAGAATTAAAAAGCTTATTAATGGTTATTCCGCCTCCAATTAAAAATAATCCTACAGTTGTAAAAGAAACTCCGAATCCTACGGTTGTAAAAGAAACTTTTAAAACCAAAAAAAACAAACGTATTTTGGGGTTGAACAAAAGCGTGTTTTATTTTGTTAGTTTTTTTGGGATTTTAATTATTGCTAGTTTTTTCTTGAGTCTTTACCAAGATAATCGACGTGAAGCTTTAGAATTAAAAAATAGGGAAACTGAAAAAAACAACATTCAATATCGTTTGCAGCAAAAAGAAATTGAGGAGCAGAAAATTCAATTGGCCATCCAAGAAAAAATTGAAGCGGACCGTCTTTTAAAAGAGAAAAAAGAAACGATACAGAACAAATTATTCAGCAATCAAGAATTATTGATAGTCGCCAATACCAATTTTGAAGAAGCCAAAAAACAACTAGCGGAAGCTTCTAATTTTCAGTTTTTTAGGTCAGCGGCTGAACGCGAAGAAGAGGTTTATGATGCCCAAAAACAAATATCGTATTGGAAAAAAGAAATTGAGAAAATTGAAAATGAAAATTACCAATTAAAACTAGAACTAGAGCGAATACATTAATACTAAAGTAATTCTAATGTTAGCGGACTTAATGTCTGAAGAATCATAGAGTACATTTTTTAGAAGCGAAATGCATTAAAAAGTATCGTTTTAACTATTTACAGAACCAATAAACTACAAAAATCGTCCATCAACATAATACCAATTTCCCATCTCTTTTTTGAAAGTAGAGAATTCATGATGGATATGTTTTTCACCAGAAGTATCTTGATAATAGGCTCTAAATTCGACCATAGTTTCTGTTGCTTCCACGACTTCTAATTGCAACCACTTATTAGCTTTTGACCATTCTAAGATAGCTTCAATAGCATGATGCTTTCGAGTAGAAAAATGGGTTGTTTCAACCAAATATTCTGCTTGTTGTGTTGCAAAAGCGGTATACCTAGAACGCATTAATTCTTCAGCTGTTGTTGGCTTTTTCGTTCCAATTAAAAAAGGTTCGCAACAATCAACAAATGATTTTCCTGAACAACAATAACAACCGATATTTTCCATTTCTTAAACTTTCAAAAATTAATCTTCAATAGTAGGATTTACTTTCAAAAACAATTGATTCAACAAGACTTGATATTTACTTATTTCGATTAACTCTTCATCCTCTTCAGCAAAATCAAGTAATTCATCTAATTGTTCACTAATCACAATTAATTTATTACCTGCTTCAATTTTATCGTTGACCGCAATCAAATCAATCACTTCTTGCACACTATCCTTTAGTGCCGAAAATTTATTCTTTTCCATAATATCTTATATACTAGTTCTCACTAGGTTTACTTTCGTTATATTTTTTTGTAATCTCTTTCAGCTTTTCTTTTCGTGCAATGACAGCTTGCTTGGCTTTATCTTGCGCTTTGTGCAATTTATCATTGTGTTTTTTGATATTTCTTTCATTATTTCTCCCCATTGCATTTCATTTTGTAATTGTGCTCAAATATAACCAAACTCAACGGAAATCGAAACTATGAGTAAACCATTTCACATTTCATACTACTATTTCATTAAAAAATGAGCGAATTAAATAGACTCCTAAGAAGTAATAGTATTGCCATAGTACATCTTCATATAAAGTGAATTAACGCTAAGTTAAATTTTACAATTGACCATATTAATATCTATTAATCCTTATATTTGCTGTAGAACGAACCACAAAGTTAGAATTTCTTTCTATATTCCTTTGACTTGAACCATACATGAGCTTAGAACAAATAATATCAAAAATTAAAAGTTACTTAAGTAAGCCAAAAATAATAGGCATTGGTGTTTTTTTCTTCTTAAGTCTTATTGTTTCATATGTTGTCTTTCAACAATATTCAATTTTAAAGAAACAAAAACAAGACGAAATGGATAACTATTTAAAAGTTATTCAACAGGACATTGAGAAGTCATTAAAAAATAGTTACACCACTACCCTAACCTTAGCACTCACACTCAATGATCATGGAATTCCAGTAAATTTTGACACTATCGCTAAAAAACTTTTAGCCTCAAATCAAAATATAAATGGAGTACAACTCGTTCCAAATGGTATTATTAAATACGTCTATCCATACGAAGAAAATAAAGCTGCAATTGGCTTAGATATATTAAAGTCTTCTATACACCGAAAAGAAGCCTTAAAATCAATTGTCAGTCAAAAAATGTACTTTGCTGGTCCATTTGATTTGGCTCAAGGAGGCAAGGGAATTGTGGGTAGGTTACCTGTATACAAGAATAATAAATTCTGGGGTTTCTCGGCTGTTGTAATTCGGTTAGAAAAATTGGTTAATTTTTTTGAGCTGAACCCTGCAGACAGTTCAAAATATTATCTGCAACTTTCAAAAAAAGACCCCAACACTTCTAAGGAAATATTCTTCCTAAACGAATCCCATAATTTTTCAAGCCAAAATTATGTTTCAAGTATCATCCCTGATGGCGATTGGAAATTATATTTGATAGAAAAGAATTCATCTCCCTATTTAGACTCACAATTAATCCTTATAGCTATTTTTGGATTGATTATTTCCATACTAATAGGGGTAGTAACTACTTCTATTTTAGACAAACCTGCAAAATTGCGATTGTTAGTGGCAGAGCAAGCTGTTCACTTACTCAATAGTGAACTCAAATTCAAAGCCTTCTTTGAACAAGCTGCTGTGGGAATGGCCAATGTCAAAAAAGAAACAGGAGCGTTTATCGAATTGAATTCTAAATTTTGCCAACTTTTAGGTTACACCGAAGAAGAACTAAAAAGTAAAAGTTTTATGGAAATTACTCATCCAGAAGACTTGAACAAAGATTTAGTGTATTTAGAGAAGCTCAAAAATGGTTTAATTGATAAATATTCATTAGAAAAAAGATATTTCAAGAAAAATGGTGATATAGTATGGGTGAAACTCACCGTTTCTTACCTATTAAAAACGGGTGATGAAGAATCTAGCTATATCTCAATCATTGAAAATATATCCAAGCGTAAAATAGCCGAAAAAAAATCAAAAGAATACCAAAAACGAATTGAATCATTAATTAATACCATAGATGGAATTGTTTGGGAATGTGATGCCGAAACATTAAATTTTACATTTGTCAGCGAAAAAGTAAAAGATATTTTAGGCTTTACTGCCGAAGAATGGCTGGCTACACCAAATTTTTGGCAAAACCAAATCCATCCTGATGATAAAAACCAAGTATTAGGTTTTTGTAGCGAAAAGACAGCTCTAAGCGCAGATCATGATTTCGAATACCGAATTGTAGCAAAAAATGGTGAAACAGTATGGCTAAGAGATATTGTCAATGTGATTTCAGCAAACGGTTCTCCTTCCTTATTGAGAGGTATTATGATTGACATTACTAAAACAAAAGAAATTCAAAACGACCTTAACAACTCTTTCAAATTAGTAACAGAGCAAAATAAAAGGTTATTGAACTTCTCTTATATTGTTTCTCATAATTTGAGGTCACATACGAGTAACATTACTTCACTAACCGATTTAATAGAAACTTCAGAATCTGAAGAAGAAACTGATGAATATGTTTACCTGTTAAAAAAAGTATCCAGTGCATTAAATGAAACCCTAGAAAACTTAAATGAAATAGTAAATATTCAGTCAAATATCAGTTTAGTAACTGAAAAAATAAATGTGAGTCAATATGTAAACAATACTTTAAAAGTGCTTTCGAATAAAATTCAATCACAGGGAGTCAAAATTAAGACTTTGGTTTCTGATGAAATCGAAGTAATTTACAATCCTGCCTATTTAGAAAGCATATTGTACAATTTAATTTCAAATGCCATACGTTACAGACATCCAGAACGAAATCCGGAAGTTTTAATTGCGATGAAAACTGAAAACAACAAAAAAGTTCTTCAAATAACTGATAATGGTATAGGAATTGATTTGGATAAAAACGGTTCCAAAATATTTGGAATGTATAAGACATTTAGCAACAATCCTGACTCAAGAGGCGTTGGTTTATTCATTACGAAAAATCAAATAGACGCTATGGGAGGGAAAATAACTATCGAGAGCGAAGTTAATATTGGAACGACTTTTAAAGTTTACATCTCATGACAAAAAAAACAATTTGGGTAATTGATGACGATCCTATTTACAAAATAATCATGAAGAAAATAATCGATAAGTCTAATCTGTTTTCTTCAATTAAAGTTTTTTCAAATGGAAAAGAAGCCATAATTGCCCTCAATGAATCATTAAACAACAACAATAACATACCTGATCTTATATTGTTAGATATCGAAATGCCTATTATGGACGGTTGGGGATTTATGAAAGAGGTTGCTAAAATAAACCCTGAGCAATTGCGTACAATTTCTATTTATATTTCTAGTTCTTCTATCGCTACTGAGGATAAAGAAAAGGCTAAAAATAATAAATACATTTTAGGTTATATGTCTAAACCTATAAAACTGGAAGATTTAGTTTTAATCAGCAGTAATTAGTACTAACTTTAAAGCAAATTACTTTTTATTTCTTCTAAAGTTTGATCTGTATATACTAATTGTTCAATTATTGTTTTACGTAAAACGTCCAAGTCTTCATAATCAAAATATTTCGCCCAAGAAGTAAGTTGTTGTAAATTTCGAATTTGTTTTATTTTCTTAGTTGTTTCAAAACTTGTACGTAAAACGGCTATACCATCATAAGTTTCAGAATTTTTATGTTGATAATTCACAGTGTTATTTAGGTAATCCACTTCAATGAAATATATTTTCTCCTCCGCATTGTCTGGATAAAATGCGCTCCATTTGGCAAATCCTATTTTTGTTTTTGAAGCAGAAGGGGGATCCATTGGTACTAACCTCCATTTACTATTAGCCAATCGTCCCCAATGATTCGACAACCGAAACATTCCCTCAGGTGTATAATAATACCTACTCCCTGCTTTACTTTGAAACTGAACTGGTAAGCTCGTAATTTCCTGCATCGGAACCTCAGTAAAAACACAAAATGTATTTTTGAAAGAATTGGGACTAGGCTTGAATTTTTTTTCCATGAGCAAATATAATAAGAAGTAACGAAACTTAAAATTAGTCCCTCCAATTGACTAACTTTGTCCACTTATAATAATTCACATCACTAAAAATAAAGAAATGCTACAAAAAGGAATATATACTGGTAAGATTGAGAAAGATGAAAATAACAATTTTTTTTGTGGTGAATACCTATTAGATTACAAGATGGTGATAGCCAAACATGCTGTGGGTGATATGATTACAATAAAGTCAATTATTGAAAATCCAAGCGACATTAGTCACAATAAATACCCTAAAAAATCTAAAAATTTTGACAAAGCCAATAACAAACCAGAACATTCATAAATTGTACTGTAAATTTTAATTTAGAACAGTCTTTTTATTATTTTTTATAAGACTACTTAAAACTTAAAAAAAAGTGTACCTTTGCAAAAAATTGTTGATAATGAAATTAAAAAAATATAATTTCATACTAATAGACAAGCAGTTACCATAATTTATGAAAAAAATAGTTGAATACCGCAAACTACTTAATGTAGATAAAACAGTACAATTAAAAGAGCTTAAAACCATTTATCGCAATGCGATGAAAGATTCACATCCTGATAAGTTTCAAGGTGACGAAGCTGGCCTTAAAGAAGCAGAAGAGAATAGTAAAAAAATCATTGAAGCTTACCACTTTTTAGTAAGTATCAATCCTGAAACTATCAAAGCTAATTTACCTGAATATAACGAAACCATTACTACAGCTACAATAACAGATTATAAATTTGTTGAAGGTAGATTGATCGTTAACTTCTCAAATGGTAGTGTTTATGAATACATTAGTGTTCCTAAAGCAACTTATGTTAAGATGGTGAATGCTGATTCTCCAGGACGTTTTGCTAAAAGACATATTTTCAATGCTTTTCCATATAGAAAAACAATCAATCAAGATTAAGAAAATATCGAAAATAAAGTTCCAAAGCTGTCTGATTATAGACAGCTTTTTTTTATTAAATAATGAAGTTCGTTGTTCTATAAAAAAAACGACCCACCTTAATAAATAAGGTGAATCGTCAAACTAACCAATGAATATTACTTTCCAAAATGTTATTCAAAAAATTATAATAAACTGTATACGACTACAACTTTAAATATTGGATTTTAAACTATTAAAATTACTTTTAAAAACATTTTTTAGTTAGAATGCGTAAACATCAATTGGTTTAATCTATATTGTTATTTTAACATATTATTAACATTTTGAGAATAGTATTGCAATTAAATTTCTAATTTAACTTTACTATAGATAAAATAATTTTGCAAAATTATATCTTTCACAAATAAAAAACTATTTAATGATAATGTCTAATAAAATCAAAACAATTTTAATATTAGGTTCATTGACAGCTCTTGGTCCTTTTTCAATTGACATGTATTTACCTGGATTCTCAGGAATCGCAAAAGACCTGAATACCAGTGTTGCTAAGGTCGCCATGACTTTGTCTAGCTATTTCATCGGAATTTCGATAGGGCAATTATTGTACGGTCCATTACTAGATCGCTATGGTAGGAAAACACCACTATTTGTAGGACTAACTGTTTATATTTTCGCTTCGCTTGGTTGCATTTTTGTCAAAGACATTGATACTTTTATTGTTTTACGTTTTATTCAAGCCGTTGGAAGTTGTGCTGCGGCAGTAACTTCAATTACCATGGTTAGAGATTTATTTCCCGTAAAGGATATACCAAAAGTATTTTCTATGCTGATGCTCGTGGTTGGATTATCGCCTATGCTCGCTCCTACTGTTGGAGGATACGTAACCGCAGGTTTTGGTTGGCAATCTGTATTTTTTATATTAATGTTATTGGGAATAATAATTTTAACGGCTGCACAATTAGGCTTACCAAATTCCTACATACCCGACGAATCTATTTCATTAAAACCCAAGCCAATTATCCTTAATTTCAAAAGCGTATTAAAAGAACCTCAATTTTATACTTATGCATTTACAGGGGCTATTTCTTTTTCTGGACTTTTCACTTATGTAGCGGCCTCCCCTATTCTTTTTATGCATATTTATGAGGTAGACGCCAAAACCTATGGTTGGATTTTTGCCTTTATGTCGGTTAGCTTTATCGGTGCTAGCCAACTTAATGCTGTATTATTGCGAAAGTTTTCAAGTGAGCAAATGGTTCGCACCGCTTTGATAACGCAATCTTTAGTGAGTATACTATTTTTAATTGCAGCATTTAACAGCTTATTAGGTTTATATGAAACCATCGCTTTATTGTTTTTGTTTTTGGGATGTTTAGGAATTTCAAATCCAAATACTGCTGGTCTCACCTTGGCACCATTTACAAAAAATACTGGAAGTGCGTCTGCTTTAATGGGGGCAATTCAATTAGGACTTGGTGCTATAGCTTCTTTTGCAGTAAGTACTTTTGTGACCGATTCCATCTTGCCTATGGCAATGATTATCGCAACAACAACAATAACCGCTTTATTAGTACTTCAAATAGGAAAAAGAACTATTAAAGTGAAAGACTAGCAGGATTCAGAACCTTTTAAGTATCTTCATCAATAAAAAAAGACCAATAATAGGCAGTAGAATGCATTAATTGGTCTTTTTTATATAAACAAAAATATATCATTAAACTTCTGTAACGGTCTTTGGCGTTTTTTTATCCGGTCTGATAATCATTCGTAAAGAATTATCTTTTGAAAAATAGGCTATCATCCAGTTATAGAAAGTTTTGATCTTATTTCGATAAGTGATTAATGATATTAAGTGAATAAACAACCAAATAATCCAAGCAAAAAAACCATTGAAATGCATCTCTGGCTTTGGCAAATCAACTACTGCTTTGTTTTTTCCAATAATAGCCATCGCACCTTTATCATTATAAACAAAAGGAACTTGAGGTTTGTTATTTAATTGTGATTTAATATTTTTAGCCAAATTAATCCCCTGTTGAATCGCTACTTGTGCTACTTGTGGATGTCCGTGTGGAAAACTCTCATCATTAAACTGAATACAAGTATCACCAATAGCATAAATATTTTCAGTACCCTCTATTTTGTTAAATGCATCTGTTTTTAAACGTTTTCCACGTCCGTAACAGTCAGAAGACAAACCTTTAAATTCTCTTGCGGTAACTCCAGCGGCCCAAATTAGATTTTTAGTTTGAATCGTTTCACCGTTTGCAAAATAAACAGTATCGTCTACGTAATCCACTACGTTATTATTTAATTTCACCACAACCCCTAGTTCAGTGATTGCTTTATAGGTGTCATCTTGCGATTTTTTACTCATAGGAGTTAACAAAGCTGGTGCTCCATCTACCAAATAAATGTTACTAGCTGTCGTTGCTAATTCAGGATATTCTTTTAGTAAAATGTTTTTACGCATTTCAGCAAACATCCCTGAAATTTCCACACCAGTAGGTCCCCCGCCTGCAACTACAATCGTTAATAATTTTCGACGTTTACGAATGTCTTTAGTAATTGCCGCTTTTTCTAAGTTTTTTAGTAACGTATTACGCATCACAATCGCATCATTAAGCGTCTTCATAGGAATAGCGTTCTTTTTAACGTTCTCCATTCCAAAGTAACTTGTTTCAGCTCCTGTAGCAAAAATCAATTGATCATAATACAATTCACCATTGCTTAGAATAATTTTGTTTTGAGAAGGAATCACTTCCTGAAATTCTCCTAAACGAAATTGTAAATTCTTTTTACCTGCAAAAAATTTACGAAAAGGATAACTAATACTTGAAGGTTCCAAATAAGCAGTTGCTACTTGGTAAATTAGTGGAGGAAAAAAATTATAATTGTTTTTATCAACTAAAGTTACATG
Organism: Flavobacterium faecale; assembly: GCF_048320115.1. Classification (GTDB taxonomy): domain Bacteria; phylum Bacteroidota; class Bacteroidia; order Flavobacteriales; family Flavobacteriaceae; genus Flavobacterium; species Flavobacterium faecale_A. Next base: position 3,122,905 of record NZ_CP182943.1, on the reverse strand, counting down.
AACCCCGTCTTGATTCAATAACTCTTTGGCAAGATTCATACCTGCAAAACCACCTCCGATGATTACGATTTCCATAAGTTTTCTTTTTCTTTATTCTAGTTTTAGTTCTTTTTTTGTTTCTTCACAGGTTTCTCTGTGGGAGTATTTTTATTTTGCAATAAATAATTGGCTAGTATTTTTTCTACCAATTCATCTTTGGTTAAATGATGAAAAATGGTTTTTATTTTGGATTTCAGTTCCGAATCAACATCTTGATTGGGCTTAGTTTTAAAAATTTGTTTGGCCCACAACAAAGTATTATTGTTTTCAATACTTGCTTCAGAAGGTTTTTGAAAAAGTTCAAATTTGATTCCTAATTCTTTTTCAAAATCTGCTATTTCAACTACTTCTTCCTGTTGTAAAACTGTCAAAGAAAGCCCTTTGGCACCTGCTCTTGCGGTACGCCCGCTGCGGTGCACATAAGCTTCGTACACATCAGGCAAATGATAATTTACAACAAATGAAACTTCTTTTACATCAATTCCTCTAGCTGCTAAATCAGTCGCTACCAATATATTTATATGCCCTTCACGAAATTGATCCATAATTCTGTCTCGGATTCCTTGAGTCAAACTTCCGTGAATAGCTCCAGATGAAAAACGATTTATTGCTAAGTTTTTAGCTAATTTATTGACTGCTGCTTTGGTCTTACAAAAAATAATTCCTCGCTCTCCTTCTCTGCTGTTCAAGAAATGCATCAGCACATCCAATTTCTCAATTGGATCAACTACTATATATTGATGTTCTATTCCTTGATTTCCAATAGTTTCCATACTTGCACTTACTTGCACAACATTTTTATGCAAATAATTCTGAATCAATTGCTTGATTGTTCCAGGCATGGTCGCTGAAAAAAGGATGGTTTTATGAGCTTTAGGCAACTCTGCCACAATTTCGTCTAGACTTTCTTTTAGAATGATAACCATTTCATCCGCTTCATCTAATACTAAAAATTGTGTTGAAGATAGATTGACCGCTTTTCGTTGAATCAAATCAATTAATCTACCCGGTGTAGCCACTACTATATGTGTAGGCGTTTGTAATCTTTCTATTTGCGGTTTAATGGGAATTCCTCCGCAAGTAGCTGCAATAGAAATACCTGGAATATACTTACCAAACGACTCTAGATTATTAAAAATTTGATGCCCTAATTCTCGAGTTGGTGCTAATATAACAGCCTGAACAGCTGTATTATTAGTATCGATTAGCTGTAATAATGGTAAACCAAAAGCAGCAGTTTTACCAGTTCCTGTTTTAGCAAGACCTACTAAATCTGTAGCATTACTTAATAATAATGGAATTGTTTTTTGTTGAATTTCTGTAGGTTCAACAATATTCAATTCAGTAATTGCTTGTAGAATTGGTGCTGAAATTCCTAAATCTAAGAATTGTTTTGGCATTGGTAAGTTATGTATTTTTAATATCAATTATAATTTTGGACCCAGTATTAATCTTCATCTTCTTCATCTTCCAATTCACGTAATATTTTCTCTCTGTATTTTTTCCCTATCAATAAGGTCAATTTTTGTTTGTAATCTTCCACTAACCACTCTCTGTAATTTTTACTACACTGACTCAAACATTTAGAATAACGTTTGATACGGCATTCGATGTCCTGATCCAATTCTTTTGAAAGTAGTCTGGCGTCTTTTAACTCCTCAGTATTATCTACACACATGGCAGCATGTTGATCCAATGATTTTTCAAGAACTACTTTAGAACGTAAATTTTGAGCAATTGCTTGTTTGTGTTCTTCATCAACATCAAAAGTCACATCGGCAGTTTTGCTAAATTTAGCTCGTAGTTCTGGAGGCATGGAATATTTAAAATGCAATTCAATTTCCGAATCATCACGTAAATTTTCTAAGTAAAATTCAGGTGATTTGAAGATGTGTTGCCAGTTGACTGGCTCACTCCATAATCCAAAACGAGCGGCATTATTTCCAAGGTCAATCACAGAGAATTCGTCTTTATTAGCCAATTTACGCGATCCACGACCTATCATTTGGTAATATAAAGTCAAAGATTTTGTTGCTCTATTAAGAATAATCGTTTCTACTGTAGGTTCGTCAAAACCAGTAGTCAAAATCCCTACTGAAGTCAAAATAGCATCTGGAGTGTGTTTAAACCAGTATAAAATTTCTTTTCGTTCTTCGTTACTACTCGTGTTGTCTAAATGGCGAATAGGATATCCCGCTTCTCTAAAGGTATCGTAAACATACAAGGAGGTGTTGATACCATTATTGAATATTAAAGTCTTTTTTCCCAATGATCTTTCCGTATAGGCATGCAACAATTTCTCTTGCATCAAAGTATTGGTATACAAGTCATCCGAAGATTTCACAGTATAATCACCATTAATACCTACTTTCAAAGAAGTCAAACCTACATCATAACTATAGGTTACAGCACGAGCCAAAAATCCTTTGTCAATTAATGAGGCAATAGTATCTCCTACAATTAACTCATCATAGCTTTGATGCATCGGCAATTTAATATTAGAACTCAACGGGGTCGCTGTCACTCCTAATATAAATGCGTTTTTGAAAGAATTTAATAATTTTCTAAAAGAATTGTAATGAGCCTCATCAATGATGACTAACCCAATATTATCCAAATGCAGTTTTTCATCATTAATACGGTTTTTCAAGGTTTCGACCATGGCAACAAAACAAGAATATTCGTTTTGGTCTGGAAGATCTTTAACCTTACTATTGATAATTTTATTTTTTACACCAAAACCTTTAAGCATTTTGGAGGTTTGCTTACACAACTCAATTCTATGGGTTAACACAACCACTTTCTTGTTGTGTTTTGAGATGTATCTACGAACAATTTCAGAAAAAATCACTGTTTTTCCACCACCAGTTGGTAGTTGATATAAAAGGTGATGTTGCTTTGGGCCATTGTCTATACGTTCAAAAATAGCGTCAATATCGCCTTGTTGATACGCATAAAGTTCTTTTTTGTCTTCTTTTTCTATTTCTAAAATGTTTTCGAGCATTATGTAATATTGATTTTTTGCAAAAATACGGCTAAAAAACAGTTAAAGCGTTATAATTAAACAAAAAGATAGATAATCTTTAAATAAATAGGAATTCTAATTGATTTAGTGTTCAATCATTTCAATAATCGCATTAAATTGCGCCTGATTTTTCCATTTTTGCACTAAAGTTTCATTATAAATGGCTATAATTCTTTTTTTAAAAGCTTCGCTAATGCCGTTTACAATGGCAAATTGCACGGCTTGTTCAAAGGAATTAAGCATACTTTTATAAAAAAGCTCTTGCTTGATGGTATTCTCGCTGGAAAAAGTTTGAGCAATTTCAATATTATAGAGCATCAAATCAGCAATTACAAAAGGATCAACTCCCAAAAGTATAAAATGCTTGATGTGTTTTTGAGCCACGGAACGGCGCATTTTAGGCTTGCTCTTCCTTCCTGATGCCTTTATTGGAAAATATTCGTTTGAAATTTTAAGTTTACTTTCTTGCAAAAGCGTCTCTTCTTTCGGATTAAAGACAAAATTATAATACACCTTAACGGCTGGAAATTTTTCATATAACTCTATAATTTGTTCTTCGAGCTGTTCTTTACTCAATTCCGACAAGTATTTTTTTAAATCTCTCTTACTCATAATTAAAAATTACAAACACAACGTTAAATTACTCCCAGTCATACCATTCATACCAAGGATATTACTTATTTTTGCGCCAAATTAAAAAAATACAATTATGTTCAAACTTTTTAAAGTTACTGCGATACTAGAAGGAATTTCCTATTTGGCATTATTTTCAAATATGCTTTTTATCAAACCTACAAATTTTGACCTATACCACACCTTACTATACCCAATAGGAATGAGTCATGGGGTATTGTTTATTGGTTATGTTGGTTTAGCTGTTCTTTTGAAAAATGCCCAAAACTGGGATTGGAAAACTTTGGGTATAATCCTTGCAGCTTCATTAGTTCCTTTTGGAACATTCTATATTGATAAAAAATATTTAGCAACTGCATAATTGCACATGCATCAAAAATTAAAGTTCTAATTCGTATTTATCATGCTACGAATTAGAACTTTTTATTTTATACTAATCGATCCTTAACGAATTCAATTTTTGTTTTCCCATGTGCTTTTGGCTTTCCATCCTCACCCAAATTTACCATGGTTGTTGCGTCAATGGTAATAATTGTTTCCCGAGTCATCATATTACGTACTTCACATTTTAAAGTTAGCGATGTATTTCCAAATTTAACAACATCAATTCCAATTTCGATAACGTCCCCTTGCCTAGCCGATGTTCTAAAATTAATTTCAGACATACTTTTAGTAACTACTCTATAATTTTCTAACTGAATGATGGCGTATAATGCTAATTCTTCGTCTATCCATGCTAATAATTGCCCCCCAAATAAAGTTCCATTTGGATTCAAATCTTGTGGTTTGACCCACTTCCTTGTGTGAAATCTCATAAATTTTATTTTATAATGCTAAAATACTATTTCATAAAGTTTTTTTAGCTATTTTTAAATAAAAAATGAGTCAAAGAGATCAATTTTTACAAGAGTTTAGAGGAGAATCAATTGGATCAATAAGCACACAGTCATCCTCGGATGAAATTTTCCAAAATCAAGTACTTCGTCCCATTTTAAAACTACAAAACGATTTGTTTATAGCTTCTTTTCATAATTACATTTCAAAATATAAGAATGATTTTTATTCACAATCTGTAGAGAAAAAGTTATACACCATTGAAAATGCAATTCAAAAGGATATTAAATTCAGGAACGCTCTAAAAGGAATGGTCATTGCACTTTTTACAGTAGAGGAATATGAAAAGTATATTAAGAATTCTTCCAGCTTGAACAAGCGAATGATGAATATGCTCATTGAACGATTAAAAAGTCAAGTACAATTATTTGATACAGCCCCAGTTTCTTAACCTAAGACATTAGTTATTAACACTTTTTTAAACCTAATACAATTTTATTAACCTTTTAATAATTTGTTAATTTTTTATCCATTTGGATATGAAAAGTTAAACAAAAAATGATTTTTTTTACTTGTATTATTGCTATACTTGCTAAAAAAAAAGTCATGAAAGAGGCATATTTTAAATGGTATTCTCCCAATCTGAGTCGGGATATTGAAATGTTGGTTTTTGGACATTCAGGACAACCAGTGATTTTATTTCCTACCTCTATGGGTACCTATTATGAGAATAAAGATAGGGGCTTAATTGAATCTGCTAGGTGGTTTATTGAAAATGGTTTGATTCAAATATATTGTCCAGATAGTATTGACAGGGATAGTTTTTATAACCAGAATATACATCCGATGCATCGTATCTCTAATCATATTTGGTATGATAAAATGATATGTCATGAAATTGTTGAAAAAGTAAAAAACAATACTCCTTCAGGTAAAGTAGTGATGGCAGGTTGTAGTTTTGGGGGCTATCATGCTGCTAATTTTACCTTTAGACATCCTGGATATGTGAGTCATTTGTTCTCTATGGGAGGCGCTTTTAACATCAAGAGTTTTATGGATGGTTTTTATAGTGATGCTGTTTATTACAACAATCCTGAAGATTATTTACAAGGACTTCAAGATTATGAACTCTGGAATATAGATGTAGCGTTAGGAACATCCAATTGGGACATTTGTTTTGATGCTAATCTCAAATTAAGTAAAATTTTGAACGATAAAAACATATCCCATTGGTTTGATATCCGACCAAATCGAGAACACGATTGGCCTGTATGGACTGAAATGTTTCCTCACTATTTATCCAGAATTCAATTTCATTAAACCAATTTCTATATCAAATAAATATAAAGACAAATACAACTATGAAAAAAATTGGTATCTTATTTGGAATGGAAAACACTTTTCCTCAAGCATTTATCGACAGAGTAAATTCTAAAAATGAAAAAGGAATTATCGCTGAAGCTGTTACAATTGACAAAGTAATTCAAAACCAAGGTAATGAATATGCCGTAATCATAGATCGAATTTCTCAAGATGTTCCTTTTTATCGTGCCGCTTTAAAAAATGCTGCGCTTACAGGGACCAACGTCATCAATAACCCGTTTTGGTGGAGTGCTGATGATAAATTTTTCAATAATTCCTTAGCGGATACACTAGGAGTACCATTACCTAAAACAGTTATCCTCCCCTCTGCCAAACATCCGGACGATACTACGTCAAACTCCTTTAGAAATTTAAAGTTTCCTATGGACTGGGAAGGAATTTTTGAATATGTACAATTTCCTGCTTATATGAAACCCTACGCAGGCGGTGGATGGAAAAACGTTTATCGTCTTGAAAATAAAGAAGAATTTTGGAAAAAACATCAAGAAACAGGGCAACTTGTCATGATGCTACAAGAAGAAATTGTATTTACTGAATATTTTAGAGTATATTGCTTAGGCTGTAAAGCAGTAAGAATTATGCAATACGAACCTAGAAATCCCCATCACCTGAGATACGTTCACGATGGCCCTCCTACTGATAAAAAATTATTAGCCACCGTTAAAGACTATACAATAAGATTATGCAAAGGACTCGGCTATGATTTCAATACAGTAGAATTTGCAGTCCGTGATGGCATTCCTTATGCTATAGATTTTGGAAACCCTGCTCCTGATGCTGAACTAAGCTCAGTAGGTCCTGATAATTTTGAGTGGGTGGTTGAAGAAGCAGCTAAAATGGCAATTACGGCTGCAAAAAAACAAAAACCTGGAAAATTAAATCTTAAATGGGGTACCTTTATCAAAGATGCTGTAAAGCAGCAATAAACTGAACCAACCAAAAAACCAACCAATTTTAAATTTATATTTTTAATTTTTATGTAAATGAAAAAATTACCAATTTTTACACTAGGTGTTGAAGAGGAATACCAAATCATCGATCCTGAAACAAGAGATCTACGTTCTCATTTATCAAAGATAGTAGACGGAGCTAAAACACTTCTAAAAGAACAAGTGAAGGCCGAAATGCATCAATCTGTGGTTGAAGTAGGTACTAATATATGCAAAAACGTACAGGAAGCTGAGAAAGAGATTAAATTTCTACGCTCCAAAATTATAGAACTAGCCGATAATCAAAATTTGATTGTGGGGGGGGCAGGAACACATCCTTTTGCCAAATGGCAAGACCAACCGATAACTGATGAACCACGATACCACACTATTATAAACGAATTACAAGATGCTGCACGCTCCAACTTAATATTTGGTATGCACTGCCATGTGGGAATTGAAAATAGAGAAATCGGTTTGCAAATTATGAACCAAGCTTGTTACTTTTTGCCTCACATATTTGCACTCTCAACAAATTCCCCTTTTTGGGAAGGAAGACAAACAGGATACAAATCCTACCGAACAAAAGTTTTTGATAAATTTCCGCGTACAGGTTTACCTGAATACTTTGAATGTTCGGCCGCTTACGATAAATTTTTAGAGACTCTCGTAAAAACAAACTGTATTGATAATCCCAAGAAAATTTGGTGGGACCTACGTTTGCATCCATTTTATGATACGATCGAATTTCGCATCTGTGACATGAGTTTGACAGTTCAAGAAACTATGTGTATCGTCTCTGTAATTCAGGCTTTAGTAGCTAAATTATACCGTATGAAACAAAGTAATATGAGTTTCAATATTTACAGACTGGCTTTAATCAAGGAAAATAAATTTAGAGCTGCTCGTTACGGTATTGAAGGACATATGATTGATTTTGGGCTGCAAAAAGAAGTCGAGACCCGAATTTTAATTCAGGAACTACTTCATTTTATTGATGATGTTGTAGATGAACTAGACAGTCGAGAACACATAAATTATGTTCATGAAATCTTGAAAAACGGAACGGGAGCGGCACAGCAACTTGCCGTTTATGAAGAAACCAAGGATTTAAAAAAAGTCGTTGATTACATCACTGAACAATTTAAAAAAGGGCTCTAAAAATAATAACTTATATTTGTACTTTATTTTAAATACCACATAATGAACAATAAGAAATCAATCAGAATGGCTATTTTAGACATGTATAACGGCCAGCCTAACCAAGGGATGAGATGTATTATTGAAATAGTGAATCGGTTTTCACCCTTAGTGAAATTTGATATTTTTGATGTACGAGCCAAATGCGAACTACCAGAAATTGAAAATTATGATATCTATATTTCTACTGGCGGACCGGGAAATCCATTAGAAGGAGATGGAAATTGGGAGGTTAAGTATTATCATTTCATTAATGAATTAACCCGCTGGAATCTTGAAAACAATGTAAAAAAGCATGTATTGTTTATCTGTCATTCTTTTCAAATGGCTTGCAAACATTTTGGATTAGCTGAAATTACCAAAAGAAAAGATACTTCTTTTGGAGTTATGACCATTCATAAAACCCCTGACGGTCAACTTGATCCTATTTTTGAAGGTTTAGACGATCCTTTTTACGCCATTGATTCCAGAGATTATCAAGTCGTACAACCAAAGTTAACAGTTTTTAAAAAGAAAGGTGCCAAAATACTTTCTTTGGAAAAAATTAGAGATTACGTTCAATACGAAAGAGCTATAATGGCAGTACGTTTTTCAGATTATTTTGTAGGTACACAATTCCATCCTGAAGCTGACCCTATAAGTTTTATTGCTCATTTAAGAGACAAAGAAGCCAAAAGCAAAATTCGGAATATGAAAGGGAAAAAGAAATTTAGAAACATGCTAGAAGATTTATTAGACGATGATAAAATTTACAAAACAAACGAAACTTTAATCCCCAATTTCCTTCGAATTGCTATCAATGATTTGATGAAAACAAAAAAAATCATGTCTAATTAATCACAACTATTTTTTATGATATCAAAATACAGGGAGTTATTCAATAGCCAATTCACCTTAGAGAAATATCAAAATTTCAAAGACGATATTGCTTCTGATTTTGATTATGCACCTACATTTAGAATTGCAGAAACCCCTTTTTTTATTTCTAAAGAATTAAAGTCACAACTAATCGAAGGCTGTAATGAGGTTATAGCTTTAATTCAAAGCATTAGATTTAAGGAACTCACTAATAAATCATTAGAACTTAACAAAAAAGTACCTAACGAAGACAATCATACTAATTTTATTGCCATTGATTTTGGTATCTGTGAAGAAGACGGAAAGCTAATTCCAAAACTTATAGAAGTACAAGGTTTTCCTTCTTTGTTTAATTACCAAAATAATTTATTTATAAAATTCAAAAATCATTACCCCTTTTTAAGCACGCTTTCTCCTTTTGTAAATCCGATGTCCAATGAAGATTATTTAGCAAATCTTGATTTAGTTATTTGTAACAATCACCCAAAAGAGAATGTTATTTTACTCGAAATCGAACCAGAGAAACAAAATACCAAAATCGATTTTTATTACTGCAAAAGAGATTTAGGAGTCCAAACTATATGTGTAACCGAAATTATAAAAAAAGGAAAACAATTGTTTTACACCAATGAAGTTGGAGAGGAAATTTTAATCAAAAGAATATATAATCGTGTTATTTTTGACGAATTGAATTTAAGAACCGACTTAAAACTAAATTTCAGTTTTACGGATGAACTCGATGTTGAATGGGCAGGACATCCCAATTGGTTTTTTAGAATCAGTAAGTTCATTCTTCCTTTGCTAAAAGGAAAATACTTCATCGACACCGTATTACTGAGTGATTTAAATGAAATTCCTGAAGATTTAGAAAATTACGTTTTAAAACCACTCTTTTCATTCTCAGGATCTGGAGTTGTTTTTCATGTAAAAAAAGAAGATATTGAAGCTGTAACAGATAAAGAACTATATATTTTACAAAAAAAAGTAAACTACACTCCTATTCTTCAAGCTCCAGACGACAAAATAAAAGTAGAGATTCGCATGCTTTGTACTTGGAAAAATGGAGACACAAACCCCACTTTACTATGTAATTTGGCACGATTGAGCAGAGGTGAAATGATTGGTGTAAAATACAACCAAGACAAAGACTGGGTGGGTGGAACTATTGGGTTATTTGAAAATTAATGGCATTATTTTTTCCATAATTTTTGAAACAATACAGGACATATTTTTTCCATGGTCTTAGGATCGTCCACACTCCAATTGAAAGTTAACAACGGATAGTGTTCATCATTAGTTACAAAAGTTTTATAATCGATATAATTATATATTTCATGGTCGGTTTTATTTAAAAATGCATTCATTGCCACAAACCAAAAACCTTCAAACTCATAAGAATCTTGGGCCGTATTTACCAAATTAATCAAACTGTCTGGATTTGCTTTAGCATTATAATAAGCCTCTTTCCCTTTTGAAATTATCCAACATCTGAAATAATCAAAACCACCATCAGTACTTCCTCCATTCATGATATATGCTGCACACCATAAATCAGAAGTATAAGAATCAAACAATAACTTGTCCGTTCTCAATCTAAAACCTATAATTTCCTTTGGAGTTAATTGTTCTAATTGGTTTGTAATGAAAATTTCTTGATCTTCTTGACTTAAATTTTCTTTAATCATGTTATCAATAATACTCCAATACAACTCTTCATCAAGCATTTCAGAAGATTTTTCAAAATGTATAGAATCAAATGCTACCACAGGAATTACCTCAGTTGAGACTGTAGTTTTTTTCAATACTTCCTTAACCTTAGCACTGTTTTGTGCTAAAGCAACCATAGTTAACAACAAAAAAACGGATAAAAAAGTAGTTGTTTTTTTCATAAAAAATAAACCTAGTTGATGATTCAATAACTAGGTAAAATTAATCAATTTTAGTTTCTAATTTGATTTTCGGATATATAAAAATTGTTATCAATCCTAATCCCTACCTTTTCTGATGCTATTGACTTACATTTCCAATTATGACTTGGCTTAAGCCAGATGCCTTTATTACTTATAAAAATCCTAACAGGCATATCAAATCCCGAAACACAATTAGTCCATCGATACAATAGCTTATTTTTTTGGATTTTATACTCTAGAACAGGAATGCGGACATCTCTTAAATATTGGTCAAAAACAGCTGTTACATTTCTTCCTATAGCTTTTGACAAATAGCGCTCTACCTGTTTTGTAGTGACCGTTTGATGATAAAACGCCTCATTCAACCCTCTTAAAATCGTTCGCCACTGCTTGTCATTATCGACAATCTGCCTTAAAGTATGTAACATATTCGCCCCTTTAAAATACATATCACCTGAGCCGTGATTATTTACATCATAAAAGCCTATCACATTTTTATCGTTTACTACATTTTGTCTGGTGCCTATTACGTATTCACAACCTGCCTTTTTTCCGTAGTAGTACTCTACAAACAAACTCTCAGCATAACTCGCAAAACTTTCATGAATCCACATATCAGCGCGATCCTGATTGGTAATACTGTTCCCAAACCATTCGTGAGCCGATTCATGAATGATGATAAAATCAAAATTCATTCCCCAACCAGTTCCACTCAAATCAATACCTCGATAACCATTACGATATCCATTGCCATAGCTAATCGCACTCTGATGTTCCATTCCTAAAAATGGAGTCTCTACTAACTTATAACCGTCTTCATAAAAAGGATAAGGCCCAAACCAATGTTCAAATGCTTTTAACATTCGAGAAACATCTTTGAATTGATTTTTGGCTTTCGTTAAATTAGATTTTAAAACATAGTAACTGCAATCCAACACTCCTTTTTCACCAACAAACTGTTCCGAATAGGAAACGTAATCACCAATACTAAAATTAACTCCATAATTATTAATGGGATTCTCAATAGACCAATTATACGTTGCAGTGCCATCTTGTAACAACTCTTTATTTTTTAATCTACCGTTAGAAACAGCTACTAAATCAGTAGGAACATTGATACTCAATTCCATGCTTTCTACTTCGTCATATAAATGGTCTTTATTAGGCCACCAAACACTAGCACCAATCCCCTGACAGGAAGAAGCTATAAATGACTTTCCGTTCTCATCTTTTCCCCAAACCACACCACCGTCCCAAGGTGCGCGTACAGCTGTCTTAGGCTTTCCTTGATAATAAATAGTCAATGTTTCTACAGCACCCTGCTCTTGCTTTTTTTTCAAATAAACAAAATAAACACTTCCGTCTCTAGTGAAATCCAATTCAGCACTGTTTTGTGTGATTTTGGTAATCTGCAATGGTTCCTGAAGATCAATTTGCATGACACTATACTCATTTAAAACTACATAGGTAACTTTATTTGAACCAATGACAGCACTATCTTTAGGGCTTACTTTTAAATTTAAATGGTACTTTTTAACATCCCACCATACTCTTTCCTTGGTGACACTACCGCGCAAACTGTCTTGACGAGTAAAATTCACACCTAAATACGAATCAGGTTTCTGTGCAAATAGAACAGTTGCAACAAAAAATAAAAGGCCTATAAAAACCAACTTAATCTTCATGGAATCTAAAATATTACTTTTTAATGTAATTTTGATACCTTTTTCTGAACACCAATCGCTGAAAAACCATTGGCCAATCGTTCTGTATAATCGTCTAAAAGTTCACGAATACGATTGTGACTTTGAGATTTCACGATCAATCCTACATGAAATTCTAAGGGAACAATAAAACAAATTTCTGGATCTGAAAAAGAAGATAAATCAGGATGTTTTTCGTGTGCCAATGTCAATACTATTCCAGCATTTTCCTCAATGGTTTCAGGTATAGCATATTCGTTGGCTTTTACTAAAGCATCTTCAATGCAAGCCCATTCTTTCCATAAGTTAACACCTGAAGCAGCTTCAACCATTTCTGCTAAATGCGCCCCTCCTACTCTTGAGGAAGTCTCTAGGAAATAAATTTCAGCTGTTTTTTTTGATTTAATAAACTCAGTATGAGAAACGCCATGTTTGAGTCCAAAACCCTTGATTACTTGTTCATTTAAAGCATTGATACGTTTGTCATCCTCAGAATTTTTCACAACTGTTGCGCTTCTAAATATACCACCTTCTTGTGAAATCTCTAAAGGAGTGGCTAAATATTGCGAACTTAAACTAAAAAGTATCGATTTATCTTTTATCAAGCTATCACAATGATATACATCTCCAGGGATAAATTCTTCCAATAAGTATTTAAATCGATTGTTTCCCATGCCGTTAATATGAATCCAAGCCGATTCTTTATCTTCTAACTTAACAATACCTAATGAAGAGGCTTCTGATCTAGGTTTTAAAATCCAGGGAGCGGGAACAGCCTCTAAAAAAGTGTTAATATCATTATCGTTAAATAATGAAACAAAAGCTGGAATAGGAATACCACAACTTTTAGATCGCATACGCATGGCCAATTTATCTCGAAAATAACGCCCTGTTGTCTGCCCCATTCCGTCGATACGAAGGTTTTCCCTCAAATAAGTGGCTTTTTCAACATCAAAATCATCCAAAGCCACAATAGCATCAATCTTTTTGGATTTCATTAAATTTCCAATTCCCAGCAATAAATGTTCTAAATTCCAATCGACATCTTGACCTGGCATATAGAATATTTCTTCGATCGCCTCTGTAGGCCAAGGTTTCTCTTTCATTTTTTCACTTGTTACCAAGTAAATTGTATTTCCTAATTGATGTAAGTGGGTTAGAAAATCTGTTCCTTTATAAAAATTTGATATACAAACAAAAGTTTTGGATGGAGGCATAGACTATAAATTTTCTATGAATTTAGTCAATAAATGAACACCATAAGCGGTTGCATGTTTGGTTTTTGCAAATTCACTATCTCCAAAAGCCACTCCTGCAATATCAAGATGTGCCCAAGCAGGGTGTTCGTTAGTAAAAAACTCTAAAAATTTAGCTGCACTAATGGCTCCTGCTACAGGTTTACCACTAAAATTCTTAACATCAGCAATTTCACTCTCTATATCAGATTTATAGGCATCCCACAAAGGCAAAGGCCACAATCTTTCACCCACGAAATTTCCTGCAGCTTGTATTTTATTAGAAATATCTTCATTATTTGTAAACAAAGCAGCACATTCATAACCAAAGGTCCCCACAGCACTTCCTGTCAAAGTCGCTACATCTATAATATATTCTGGATTATAATTTTTAATCAAATAGGATAAACCGTCTGCCAAAACCAAACGACCTTCGGCATCAGTATCAATGATCTCAATAGTTTTACCGCTATAACTCGTTATAACATCACTTGGAAAAAAAGATTTTGCATCTACAGAATTCTCTGCACAAGGAACTATTGCTGTTACTTTTATAGGCAATTGTAAATCAGCAATCAATTGCATGGTTCCTAAAACAGCAGCAGCGCCTGCCATATCACATTTCATATGGAGCATTCCTGTCGTTTTAATATTAAGTCCGCCTGTATCAAAAGTAATTCCTTTACCAACTAGTCCTATATGTTTTAAATCTGGACTACTGACTCTTGGCTCGTAATTCATTATAACAAACTGAGGGTCATTCTCACTTCCTTTACCAACAGCTAAAAAAGCTCCTAGGCACTCAATTTCACAGGCTTCACGACCTAAAATTTTAACTTCAAAACCAAAATTAACACCTTTATCTTGAGCCCATAGAGACAAATATTTTGGATTTACAATGTTTGGAGGTAAATCAACCAAAGCCAAGGTCTCCAATTGTGCTCTTGCTATTTTGAAGGCTCTATTAACTATAGAACTAAAATCTCTGTTACTTAAAATATGTATTTCAAAATTAGTTTTTAAAAAAGGATGTAGATCGTTACCTTTAAAATGACCTATGTTATAAGTCCCCAAAAATAAACCAGAAACCATAGCTTCAACCTCCATCTCATCAGTTTCAGAAGGAATAAACAACGCTACTTTTTCATCTAAAAAAGTTTTTTGATTTTTGGCAATGCGTCTAAAAATGGTTTTTAAGTCTTTATAGTCAGTATCTTTTCCTATTCCAACAAAAACATATATACTTCCATTTTGCTCAGACAAATAAAGTGTATCTTTTTTACCATTGAAAATTTTGGACGATACGGAAACATTTTCAAAAGAAACGAAAGTGTCACTAGTTTCACAGACAGGAATCACAATAGTTCCTATAAATCCTTTTAAATCCTTCAACTGTTTTGTCTTCATATTTTTGATTTAGTCTTTATTGCTAAAAAACAACCATTCTATGGCTTTAGGAAATTCATCACTCCAATAGGTTTCATTGTGTGTACCTAATTTATTAATGCTCAGATTAATTTTCATTTTATCTTTCACAAACTGACTATTCAACACACGTTCTTTAAACTTTTCAACTTGTTCTACCATTTGCTCACTTTCTTCACCACCAGCATAAAGATAAATTTTTGTATCGTCGGTATTTTCAACTTCCACATCAATTTTTAACTGTGGTACTACCCACAAAGAAGGTGAAAAAATCATTAATTTTCCAAAAACCTCAGGTTTTCTCAATCCACTAAAAATACTGATTAGCCCTCCCATCGAACTCCCTCCTATACCTGTATTTTTTCTATCTGTTTTAGTTCTAAAATTTGCATCTACATAGGGTTTCAAAGTTTCCGTTAAAAAACGAATGTATTTTTTCCCTTGACCTTTTCCTAAAACAGTTTTCCCTACACTGTATTCCTTATTTCGATTATCATCAGCATGTTCAACAGCAATTATTATAATTTTCCCAATTTGATACTCAGCCATAACGGCTAATTTTTTATCAATTTCCCAATTACCATAAAGGGCGTCTTCATTAAACAAATTTTGAGCATCCTGTAAATACATCACTGGATATCTTTCTTCACTATCGTCATAATCGTGAGGTAGTAAAGCCCAAACTTTTCGCGTTGTTTTCAATTGCGGAATTTCAAATTCATCAGAAAGTAAAACCACTTGAGGTAAAAAATTAGGTTTGAATGGTAACCAGTTTCTTCTCCACTTTGGTACATATTCCATTTGTACACCGGATTTTAAATAGGTTGATCTATTTGGTGTTATTTCTTCATTTTCACCAATTTCAACCGCACTCCAATCTCCTTTTGTAAATTTATACAAAAGAGGTTCCGGGTATGTAAAGTCAAGGTTAAATTCGTAACGATAGCTATTTTCTCCAAATTGCTCTAATACACAATTCGGATCTTGAGTATTCCAATTATTGAAATTCCCTGCTATATAAATCGGACGTCTGTCTATTTCATCAGTTGTAAGTAAAATACAAAGACTATTTTTATTTGTAAGAAGTGTGTTTTTATTTTCAATTGTGGTATTATCAGATTCCATTTTTTACAAAATTCAAAGGGTAATTTTAACGAGAATGTAAAGATAGTTTTTATAAGCTAAAATTAGAAAACCCAATAGTTAATTTTAAAACTATTGGGTTTAACACATTTAACGAGTGTATTTTTATTTTTGACGACTTTTCAAAACAGATATCACATCATTTATTTTAAAACCTTTGGCTTGCAAAAGCATTAAATAATGAAATAGTAAATCAGCACTTTCACTCAAAAACAATTCATCATTCGAATCCTTAGCTTCGATAACTACTTCAACTGCTTCTTCTCCTACTTTTTGAGCGACTTTATTGATTCCCTTTGCAAAAAGAGAAGCTACATAACTCTTTTCTGAATCCGCATTTTCGATTCTAGATTGAATAGTTGATTCTAAATCTGAAATAAATCCGTAATTAGGATTATTGGGCGTTTGCCAGCAAGTATCAGCTCCTGTATGACAAGTTGGTCCCACTGGTTTCGCCTGAATTAAAAAAGTATCTCCATCACAATCGTTCTTGATGTCAACTAAGTTTAAAAAGTTGCCACTCTCCTCGCCTTTGGTCCAAAGTCTTTGTTTAGAACGGCTGTAGAAAGTTACTTTTCCTGTTTCGATGGTTTTTTGATACGCTTCGGCATTCATGTAGCCTAGCATCAATACGTTTTTCGTTTCACTATCTTGTATGATGGCTGGAATTAATCCGTGGGCACTTTTTGAAAAATCTATTTCCATTATTTAAAGTTTGAGATTAGAAGTTAGAAATTAGAAGTTAGAAATTAAAAGTTTTTAGACTTCGTAATTCGTACCTCTATATTCGAACCTCAATGTTATTATTTTTTAGTTCTTTTTTCAACGCTTTTATTTCAATTTCTTTAAAATGAAACACACTAGCGGCTAAGGCTGCATCCGATTTACCTTCGACAAAAGTATCAACAAAATGTTGTACGTTGCCCGCTCCACCTGATGCGATAATCGGAATATTTACCAAACTCGATAATTTAGCCAAAGCTTCATTAGCAAATCCGTTTTTGGTTCCATCGTGATTCATGGAAGTGAATAGAATTTCTCCCGCTCCTCGCTGTTCTACTTCTTTTGCCCAATCAAATAAATTTAATTCGGTTGGTACTTTTCCACCTACTAAATGCACTATCCATTCGCCATCAATTTGTTTAGCATCTATGGCTACTACCACACACTGACTACCAAATTTTTGAGCCAAATCATTAATCAACTGCGGATTTTTAACCGCCGAGGAATTGATAGAGACTTTATCTGCACCGTTTTGCAACAAGACTTCCACATCTTCCACAGCCGAAATTCCACCACCTACAGTAAACGGAATATTAATCGTGGCAGCTACTTTTCGAACTAAATCAAATAAAGTACGTCTGCGTTCTTCAGTGGCTGAGATATCCAAAAACACCAATTCATCGGCACCTTCATCGGAATAGATTTTAGCCAATTCTACTGGGTCACCTGCATCTCGTAAATCTACGAAATTTACGCCTTTAACAGTTCTTCCGTTTTTGATATCAAGACAAGGTATGATTCTTTTTGTAAGCATGTATTGTTTATTGTTAGTGGTTTATAGTTTATGGTTTATCGCTGTTAACAACAAACCATAAACAACAAACTATAAACTTATTATATAATTCTCTAATTGTTTCAACGAAATTCTTCCTTCGTAAATTGCTTTTCCGATGATGGTTCCTTCACAGCCTATTTCAGCTAATTTAGGTAATTCATCAAAAGTTGAAATTCCACCCGAAGCGATTAATTTTAATCCTTTGGCTTGACTCAATATTTTAGAATACAAATCAAAACTTGGTCCTTCCAACATTCCATCTTTAGCAATATCGGTACAAATTACGTATTCTATTCCTTTTGACTGATAGTTTTGAATAAAAGGTACTAAATCTTCGTTTGATTCTTCTAACCAACCTGAAACCGCTACTTTTTCGTTATTGGCATCAGCACCTAAAATAATTTTATCGGCTCCAAATTTCGCAATCCACTGTTCAAAAATAGCACGGTTTTTCACTGCTATACTTCCACCTGTGATTTGGTTGGCACCACTTTCAAAAGCAATTTTCAAATCGGAATCCGCTTTTAAACCACCACCAAAATCAATTTTCAAACTGGTTTTAGTAGCAATTTGTTCCAATATTTTATGGTTTACAATCTTACTTGACTTCGCTCCATCTAAATCCACCAAATGCAAATATTCTATTCCGTGTGCTTCAAATTCTTTGGCAACTTCTAACGGATTTTCGTTATATATAATTTTAGTATTGTAATCTCCTTTTGACAAACGAACACATTTTCCGTCGATGATGTCTATGGCTGGTATTATTCTCATGATAAAGTTAGAGGTTAGAGGTTAGAAGTAAAAAGTTTTTAAGGATTTGCTCACCTACATCACCACTTTTTTCAGGGTGAAATTGCGTTCCAAAGAAATTTTTATTTTCCAAAGCCGATGAATATTCCACTTCATAATCAGTGGTAGCAATCGTTTCTTTGCAAAGTGGCGCATAAAAACTGTGTACTAAATACATGTATTCATTTTCAGCAATATCTTTGAATAAATCTGATTTTAGATTGTAAATGACATTCCACCCCATTTGTGGAACTTTTACCTTCGGTGTAAACTTAACTACATCCACATCAAAAATCCCTAATCCATCAGTATTACCTTCTTCAGAATGTTTGCACATCAATTGCATTCCCAAACATATTCCCAAAACAGGTTGCGTCAATGTTGGAATCAAAGCATCCAGTCCGCTTTCTTTCAGCATCTTCATCGCGTAACTTGCCTCTCCCACTCCTGGAAAAATCACTTTGTCTGCCGCTTTGATTTCGGCTGGATTGTTAGTCAACACAGCAGTAAAACCTAGTCTTTCTATGGCAAATAGAATACTTTGAATGTTTCCCGCTCCGTAATTTATAATTGCTATTTTCATTTATTTAGTTGTTGGTTGTCGGTTGTTGGTTGACAGCTAACAACTATCAACCAACAACTATCAACTATTTAAAGCATCCCTTTCGTTGATGGCAATATCATTTTCTCAGTATCACGTTTCACCGCTACTTTTATCGCTTTCGCAAAAGCTTTAAAGATCGCTTCAATTTTGTGATGTTCATTATCGCCTTCTGCTTTGATGTTGATGTTTGCTTTGGCTCCATCAGAGAAGGATTTGAAAAAGTGGAAAAACATCTCTGTTGGCATCTTCCCTACCATTTCACGTTTGAATTCGGTTTCCCAAATCAACCAGTTTCTTCCTCCAAAATCAATCGCTACTTGTGCTAAGCAATCGTCCATTGGTAAACAGAAACCATAACGCTCAATTCCTAACTTATTTCCTAAGGCTTTTGCATAGACTTCTCCCAAAGCAATCGCAGTGTCTTCAATCGTATGATGTTCATCCACTTCCAAATCGCCTTTCACTTTGATATCCAAGTCCATTTGGCCATGACGCGAAATTTGGTCTAACATATGGTCGAAGAAAGCAATTCCAGTATCAATTTTACTTTGACCCGTTCCATCTAAGTTCAACTTGATGTATATATCTGTTTCGTGCGTTTTTCTAGTGATTGACGCCGTACGCTCTTCCAATTTTAAAAACTCATAGATTTGTTTCCAATCGGTAGATTGTAACGCAATAACAGCATCCAATTCTTCTCTTTTTGCACTGATTTCTTCACTTCCCGCTCCGTCAGTGGTATTTAAGAAAATGGCTTTTGCACCTAAATTCTTTGCTAGTTCCACATCGGTAAGTCTGTCGCCAAGTACAAATGAGTTCTCCAAATCGTAGTTTGGATTGTCGATATACTTCGTCAACATTCCTGTTCTAGGTTTACGTGTTGGCGCATTGTCTTCAGGGAAAGAACGATCGATAAATATATCATCAAACAAAACACCTTCGTTTTGGAACGCTCTCAAAATGAAATTTTGTGTAGGCCAGAAAGTATCTTCCGGAAAAGAGTCGGTTCCTAATCCGTCTTGATTAGTCACCATTGCTAATTCATAATCCAATTCGTTAGCGATTTTAGCCAAATATTGAAACGCTTTTGGATAAAACTCTAATTTATCCAAGCTGTCTAATTGATATCCTTCTGGTTCTAAAACAATCGTTCCATCACGATCGATAAAAAGTACTTTTTTCATTATTTATATTTTTTTCCACAGATTTCACGGATTTAAAAGATTATAAAAATCCGTTTAATCTGTGAAATCTGTGGTCTTTTTTATTTCAATTCTTTTAGAGCGTTTATTAAAACTGTGTTTTCACTTTCTGTTCCAATGGTAAAACGCAAACAGTTTTCACATAAAGGCTGCGTAGTTCTGTTACGAATCACGATTCCTTTAGCAATCAATTCATCATAACGTTTGTTGGCATCATCTACTTTAGCCAAAATAAAATTAGCTTCGCTAGGATAAATTTTATCCACAAAAGATACTTCATTTAATACTTCAAGTAAAGACTCTCTTTGTACTATAATAGAAGTGATTTCGCTGTTAATTTTGGCTTGGTCTTTCAATCGTTCTAAAGCTCTTTGTTGCGTTAGTTCGTTTACGTTATATGGAGGTTTTATTTTGTTCAAAACCGCTATTACTTCAGCAGAACCATAACAAATTCCTAAACGAATTCCTGCCAAACCGTATGCTTTAGAAAGCGTTTGTGTGATGATTAAATTAGGATATTGGGATAGTTTAGCTAACCAACTCGCTTTGTCCGAAAAGTCAATATAAGCTTCATCAATCACCACAAAACCATTGAATTTTTCTAGAATAGTCGTTACACTTTCTTCGGTAAACGAATTCCCTGTTGGATTGTTTGGCGAACACAAAAAGATCATTTTAGTGGTTGCTGTTACCGCTTCTAAAATAGCTTCTACTCGTGGTTGAAAACTTTCAGAAAGCACGATTTCTTTGTGTTCTACATTATTGATATTAGCCAAAACACCATACATTCCGTAGGTTGGTGGCAACGAAATCACATTGTCTTCTTTAGGTTCACAAAACGCTCTAAACAGTAAATCCAACACTTCATCACTTCCATTCCCTAACAAAATTTGTTTAGGACTGATGTTTTTCATTTTTCCCAAGACTACTTTCACAGAAGTCTGCTGTGGATCTGGATAACGATTGACTCCATTTTGAAACGGATTTTCATTAGCATCCAAGAATACCATTTGAGCGGTATCAAAATCTTCAAACTCATCACGGGCCGACGAATATGGTTTTAAAACCTTTACATTGTCTCGAACAAGTGTATTTATATTGAAATTATTTTTCATTTTCAATCGCTTTTAAACGTAATGTAACTGCATTTTTGTGAGCCTGCAATCCTTCGGCTTCTGCCATCAATTCGATTGCTGAACCAATAGTTTGGATTCCTTTTTCAGAGATTTTTTGAAACGTCATTGATTTCATAAAACTATCTAAGTTCACACCGCTATAGTTCTTTGCATATCCATTTGTTGGTAAGGTGTGATTCGTTCCCGAAGCATAATCACCCGCACTTTCCGGTGTGTAATTCCCAATAAAAACTGAACCTGCGTTTCCAATATTATTCACGTAGAAATCTTCATCTTTCACACAGACTATAAAATGTTCAGGACCGTACGCATCGATTAACTCCAAAGCTATTTTATCGTTTTCAACATAGATTAATTTGGAATTAGCAATGGCTTTTTCAGCAATTTCTTTACGGGGTAATTGTTCCAATTGTGCTTCAATCTCTTTCTCAACAGCATCAATCATCGCTTTAGATGTAGCTACCAAAATAACCTGACTATCAACACCATGTTCTGCTTGACTCAATAAGTCAGAAGCTACAAAAGCAGGAACAGCCGTATCATCAGCCACTACTAATAACTCCGATGGACCAGCAGGCATATCAATCGCCACACCAAACTGTGTTGCTAATTGTTTTGCTACGGTCACATATTGATTTCCAGGTCCGAAAATCTTATATACTTTTGGAATTGCTCTGGTACCAAATGTCATTCCGGCAATCGCTTGGATTCCACCGACTTTGATGATTTTAGTCACCCCACACAAATTGGCAGCGTACAAAATAGCAGGATTTATATTTCCGTTTTTATCTGGAGGCGAACACAACACAATTTCGTTACAACCAGCAATTTTAGCAGGAACTGCTAGCATTAAAACTGTCGAAAACAAAGGTGCTGTTCCGCCTGGAATGTACAAACCTACTTTTTGAATCGGTCGTTTTTCTTGCCAGCACTGCACCCCTTCGGCAGTTTCTACAGAAACGCGTGTTGTTTTTTGCGCTTGATGAAACTTTTCTATATTGGCTTTTGCTAAAGCAATCGCTTCTTTTAAATCCGTTGACAAACTAGCAACTGCTGTTTCAATTTCAGCAGACGTTACTTCGATGTTCTCAAAACTTACACCATCAAATTGGGTTGTATATTTAGCTACAGCCACATCTCCTTCCTTTTGAACAGCCGAGAAAATCTCTTTTACTGTTCCTTCGATATCGTTAACCGTTTTCGTTGGTCTTTCTAAAATTGAAGTCCAAGTATCCGGTGCTGGATTGTATATTTTGTTCATTACTTTAATATTTAACCGCAAATTTCGCAAAGTCATAAGACAAGTCAGAATGACACGCAAAGATCGCTAAGGTTTCAATAGTTTTTATTCAAATTCAACTTTTACTATTGGAATTTACAAAACCATTTTCTCAATTGGACAAACCAAAATCCCTTCGGCACCAGCTTCTTTCAATTGGTCAATTACTTCCCAAAAAGTGTCTTTATCTATCACTGTATGCACACTACTCCAACCTTCTTCTGCCAAAGGCATTACGGTAGCACTTTTTAGCACTGGTAGAATACTGCTCACTGCTTCAATCTTATCATTAGGCACGTTCATCAAAATGTATTTTGATTTACGAGCTCTTAAAACGGACTCAATTCTAAATTTAAGTGTATCAATTATTTTTTGAGATTCAGGAGAAACTTTTGGAGAAACTGCTAAAACCGCTTCACTTTTGAAAATTACTTCTACTTCTTTCAAATTATTTTTAAACAACGTACTTCCGCTAGAAACAATATCTACGATTGCATCAGCAAGACCAATATTGGGAGCAATTTCAACAGAACCAGAAATTTGGTGAATATCCACAGTAACTCCTTTTGAATTGCAAAAATCAATTACTGTATTTGGGTATGAAGTTGCTACACGTAAACCATCTAAATCTTGAATCGAATTGTATTCAAATGCTTTAGGAACCGCAATAGAAACTTTACATTTTGAAAATCCTAATTTTTGGATTACCTCAATGTTTTTTCCTTTTTCAACTAATAAATTATCACCAACAATAGCAATATCAACTACTCCATCAATCAAATATTGAGGAATATCTGAATTTCTCAAATACAAAACTTCCAATGGAAAATTAGAAGCTTCTGCTTTCAATTGATCAATGCCGTTGTTGATAGAAATCCCAGCATCTTTAAGGATTTGAATACTTTCTTCGTTTAACCTACCTGATTTTTGAATTGCAATTTTTAACGTACTCATTGTTTTGTTTTTTTATGTTTTATTGAATGTGTTTGAGTACAAAGGACTTAACACACAATGAAAAACCCGTTTGATGTACTCAAACGGGTTTATTAATATGATGACTTACATGCATACCATTAACACATCGCTTGAGAGCAATTGTGAGAATGATGATGATGTACTTGATTTGATAACATTTTTATAAAATTGAACTGTCTTTATTTTCGATTGCAAATATACTTTTTATTTTAAATAGAAGCAATTTTTATTTTATTTAAAAACAAAAAATTAATCCTCATCTGGACTTTCCACAGGAATGGTCTCAACTTGGACATCGCGTATTTCAGTATGTCTTACTTCTCCGCCAGATTCACCTGTTTTTAGAGCAAATACTAAAGCGATTCCAGCTGTAACCAATACTAGGATTGAAATTAATCGTGCTCTGGTATGTGTTTTAACATTCAAATAGAAACCATAAATAGATAAAAGTCCTAAAGCATAAAGAATTAAAGCAAACTTTTCAGCATATTCTTCGTGTTCGTGGATGATATGGTGTCCTATATTAGGCATGTCTTCCACTATTTCCTCAGCACCTTCTCCTGTGGCCATACTTAAAAAAGCAGTAATAGCTGCCACTACAAATAGCGAATAGGCTGTATTTTTAATACCATTATTTCGAAAATACAATCCTGAAATTAATATTCCAAAACCAAAAATCAATCCCACAATTGGAAAATGATTTACCATAAGGTGCAAATGTGCGTCGTTCATAAATAGCGTTTTAATTTATCTTATTTCTATTAATAATTTTATTTTGCTTTCAAATATAGAATAGTTTTTTTGGGAATGAAAAATAAAGAAACATTTTAGCTTTTTTTTTACATCCCCAACTTATTTTACTCTTCTTCCTCTTCGCTATTTTTCATTTTAGAAAGTAAATCATAAGCGCCATTGGTCACAATTTTCCAGTTTTTCCAATTGGAATTATTCTCCATAATGAGTTCAGTATAATTTAGCTCTGAAACACCTTCTTTAATTGGCACCAAACGGTACTGGGTTGTATTGGTTTTAGGATTTTCTTTAGTCATCACGAATATATATTTGCTTCCTTCAAATTCGACAATCGCTTTATTAGGAACAGCAGCTACTTTATGACTCCCCTTTTCTACCAATGCTTTAAGAAACATCCCAGGCAAAAGATGGGTGTCTTCTTGATCTAAATGACAATGTATTTGAACGGTTCTTTCTTGGCTAATTTCTTTTCCAATTAAATAGACCGTAGCCATTCTCTCCTTGGTTTCATTTGCTAGAACAAAACGAACTTTTTGCCCTATTTTCAGTTTTGGAACATCTTTTTCAAAAACTGTCAACTCGGCATGTAAATGCTCTGTATCAGCTATTTGAAACAACACATCTGTAGGCGCCGCATAGGCCCCAATATTTGTATTTACCTGAGTCACATAGCCATTAATAGAGGAATACAGGGGTAATGTACTTTGAATATTCCCTTTTTCCAGACTAGCCAAATTAACATTCATCAACTGAAGTTTCGTTTTTAAGCCTGCAACTCTTGCTTTTGCACTTTCGTAATCCGATTTCGCTTTTTGTACTGTTTTCTGAGCATTGATATTTTCTTTAGCTAATTCTTGTTGGCGTTCATATTCCAGTTTGAGATAATTCAATTGGCTTTTCAAATCGATATAATCCTGTTGCGGTTGCACATAATCAGGATGTTGCATCATGGCTACCACTTGCCCTTTACGCACTTTCAACCCTTGGAGCATGGTCGTGTTTTTTACAAATCCACCAAAGGGAGCTGCAATCGAAACTAAATTTTGTGGTGGTACATCGAGTACACCATTTACTTTGGTAGTACTGCTCAATTCTTTTTCTTCAACATTTCCCAGTTGAATGTTCGAACTCTTGCGTTGTTCTGCGGATAATTCTACAACTGAGCTTTCTTGATTTTGTTCTTCTACAGTAGTTGCTTCTTCTTCGTTTTTATTACCACAACTCAGAATGCTAATCCCTAAAAAAAGAAGGCTAATAGTTTTATATATTGATTTCATCATGTATTATTTTAGTTCATTTGTTTTCCCTGAAAGATACTCCAATAGTAATATGCTTTGGTTGTATCCTAAAATCGCCGACAAATAATTTTCTTCTATTTCAATTGCCGTTCTTAAATTCAAAAGATGTTCAGCATAGCTTATTTCACCATTTTTATAAGCACTTTGACTTTTGGTTAAAATAGAATTTGCATTTGGCATTCCCGACTCTTTGTAATAGGTCAAACTCTTTTTATTTTGTTGAAACGTTACAAATGCTTGTGTGTATTGTCCTTTTAAACTAATTTGATTGTGGTCCAAAATGGTTTTAGCAATCTCTTTGTTGATTGTTGCAGTTTGCACTTTGGCAGCATACGAACCATAAAATATAGGGATAGACAATCCCAATTGAAAACCTTGAAAACGATTCGCTGCCATAGCCACTTCCGAACCTGTATCATTCAACGAACTCCCAATGAGCGATTGATTAAAATAGCCAAAAGTAAGGTCAGGTAATACTTTGGCTTGTTCAACTTTTTTCTGTTTTTCAGCAATCGTCATTTGTTGTTGAAAATAAGCTAAAACAGGATTTCCAGTTATTTCCTTTTCATTATTAGTTCCTAAAAAAACTTGTTCGTCCAATTTTTTATCTGCAATAACAAGCGGTTCTTCAGTACCTAATAGGGTTTGCAATTGAGACAAACCCACTTCAATTTTTGCGTCATTCTCTTTGAGTAAGTTTTGTGTTTCACGCCACCTTGTTTCGGCTGTGCTTTGCTCTAAGACGGTACTTTCTCCTGTTTTGTAACGCCATGACGCTGCTTTTACAAAACCTTGATAAATACTGTCTTGTTTTTGCAATAGTGTTTGTCGCGAATATAAATATTGTAAATTAGAATACACCTGTTTGATGCGATAGACCAATTCATTCTTGGTAATCATGATTTTTATTGCGCTACTCTTGACAAGGGCATCCCCTAAAGACGCATTTGCCGAAAAAACAGTTGGAAAGGGAATGGTTTGAGAGATACTAAAATTATTATCTTTTGTGACATAACTATTGTATTGCCCAAACTGCCCCGAAACATCCGTTTTAGGAATTTCAATTCGGGTTCTTTTTAATTGTTGTTCCTGTTTTTCTTCTAACTGGGAACGAATCATGTCTTTATTGTTCTTCAGCCCCAACACAATCGCTTGATTCAAGTCTAGAGGTTGGTTTTGAGCCGTTACAGTAGGAGCTACAAAAAAGAAAAACACAACTGCAAGTAAAGGATTTACAGGTTTCATAGGTTTGTTATTTTTTTCAGACCACATATACAATATTGGTAAAACTAAAAGTGTGAGTAAGGTTGCGGTGAGTAATCCTCCTATTACGACTGTTGCCAAGGGTTTTTGTACTTCTCCACCAGCACCCTGAGTTAAGGCCATAGGTAAAAAACCTAATGAAGCTACGAGTGCCGTCATAATAACAGGTCGCAATCTAACGGAAGTTCCTTTGATGATGATTGCTTTTACATCCGTCATGCCTTCTTTTTTAAGCGAATTGAATTCGGCAATCAGCACAATTCCGTTTAAAACCGCTACTCCAAACAAGGCAATAAACCCAACACCCGCAGAAATACTGAATGGCATTCCTCTAATCCAAAGCGCTAATACGCCTCCAATAGCCGAAAGCGGGATAGCTGTATAGATTAAAACGGCTTGTTTGATAGACCCAAAAGCAAAAAACAACAAAATAAATATAAGCAATAAGGCTGCTGGCACTGCCACTCCTAGACGTTCTTTGGCAGCGATTAAGTTCTCAAAAGCGCCACCATAAGTAGCAAAATAGCCTGCTTCAAACTTTACTTGTTTGTTTATTCTTTGTTGAATTTCTTCAACCGTACTTTCTACATCCCTACCACGTACATTGAAACCTACAATAATTCTTCGTTTAGCATCTTCACGCTGAATCTGATTCGGACCTTCTTTAAAATCAATAGTTGCCACTTGTTCTAATGGGATTTGATTTCCATTAGGAGCCGTAACATACAAATTTCGGACATCGTCAATGCTTTGACGGTTCTCATTATCCAAGCGAACCACCAAGTCAAAACGTTTTTCTCCTTCAAATACCAAACCTGCAATTTCTCCAGCAAAACCAGCTCGGATGACGGTATTCACCTCTTCGATATTCAGTCCAAATTGAGCAATTTTATCCCTGTGGAACTTGACAACAACCTGAGACAAACCAGCAATGGGCTCAACATAAATATCCGTTGCTCCTTCTATTTTTCCTGCGATTTTCCCAATTTGTTTGGCATATTGTGTTAGTTTATTCAAGTCTTCGCCATAGATTTTTACGGCAACATCTTGTTTGACCCCAGAAATCAATTCGTTAAAACGCATTTGGATGGGCTGTTGAAACCCAAAGGTCGTTCCCGCTATATGTTGTTCTAATTTTTGTTGCATTTTCTCAGCCAAATCAACTCGGGAATCCGCTGAAGTCCATTCGCTTTTATCTTTCAAAATAATCATCAAATCACAAGCTTCAACCCCCATTGGGTCTGTAGGTATCTCAGACGAACCAATTTTACCAATTACCTCTTTCACTTCAGGGAAATTGTCCTTCAGCACCTTCGCTGCTTTTTGCGCTTGCTCAACAGTATAAGACAAACTACTTCCGGTTAACGTTCTGGTCTCCACAGCAAAATCACCTTCATCAAGAGTTGGAATAAATTCGGCTCCCAAAAAGGTAAAAATAACCCCGCTAATTAGTAGCAAACTAAGAGCGATACCAATTACCAAAACTTTTGATTGCATGGCAAATGAAAGCATGGGAGTATATACACGTTGGAGGGCATTTATGATTCTATCCGAAATATTTTCTTTGTGAATTATTTTTTTGTTCAAAAACAAAGCACTCATTACAGGAACATAAGTCAATGATAATAAAAAAGCACCTAAAATAGCAAAAGAAACCGTTTGCGCCATAGGACGAAACATTTTTCCTTCAATCCCCACCAAAGCCAGAATAGGCAAATACACGATTAAAATTACAATTTGACCAAAGGCCGCTGAACTCATCATTTTGCGTGCGTTACTCAACACACTTTGATCCATTTCTTCTTGCGTAATAACTTTACCTTTATGTTTAACGTGTAAATAATGCATTGTGGCTTCGATAATAATTACAGCTCCATCCACGATTAATCCAAAATCTAGCGCACCCAAACTCATCAAATTTCCTTCGACACCAAATAAATTCATCAAACAAATGGCAAACAACATCGCCAATGGAATCACCGAGGCTACAATTAAGCCCGCACGTAAATTTCCCAACAGCAAAACCAAAATAAAAATAACAATTAATGCCCCTTCTAATAAATTGGTCGAAACGGTGTGAATAGCGTTATCCACTAACTTAGTTCTATCCAAAAAAGGCTCAATAGTTATCCCTTCAGGCAAGTTTTTTTCAATTTGTGAAATTCGGCTTTTTACATTTTCAATTACTTTAGAAGCATTCGCTCCTTTCAACATCAGAACTAGCCCTCCTACTACTTCACCTTCGTCATTTCGAGTCATGGCTCCGTAGCGTGTAGCCGCTCCAATTTTTACTTCAGCTACGTCACGTATCAGTACTGGAACACTATTGGCATTGGTTTTTACGACAATATTCTCAATATCATCAATATTTTTAATCAAACCTTCGCTTCTAATGAAATAGGCATTGGGATTTTTATCGATATAAGCCCCGCCTGTATTTTGATTGTTTTTTTCCAAAGCATTAAAAACAGTAGCGATACTAATGTTCATGCTTCGTAATTTATCGGGATTCAAAGCAATTTCATATTGCTTCAAAAAACCTCCAAAACTGCTCACATCGGCAATCCCTTCCACTCCTAACAGCTGACGACGAACAATCCAGTCTTGAATAGTACGCAATTGGGTGGCATCATACTTGGATTCAAAGCCTTTTTTGGTGTGAATGACATATTGATAAATTTCACCCAAACCTGTAGAAACAGGAGCCATTTCTGGCGTACCCATACCTTTTGGAATTTGGTTTATCGCTTCGGTCAAGCGTTCGGAAACCTGTTGTCTAGCCCAATAGACATCCACTTCTTCCTTAAAAACCACCGTTACAACAGACAACCCAAAACGACTAAAAGAACGAATTTCTTCAATATCCTTAATCGTTGCCATGGTTTGTTCTACGGGAAAAGTGACAAATCTTTCGATATCCTCGGCGCCATTGCTAGGTGATGTAGTAATGATTTGCACCTGATTATTAGTGATGTCAGGTACGGCATCAATAGGTAAATTTTTAACTGAAAAAATACCCCAAACGATGAGAGCTAAAACCATTAGCCCTACAATCAGTTTGTTTTTTATAGAAAACGCAATGATTTTGTTTAGCATGTATAACAAATTAAATAATTGACAAAAAAAACATATTGCAAGGTAGGTTACCTCACAAAGAATTTGTTTTGAAACATCAAAACCTAAAATATCAATTAGCTAAGTTGTGGGGGTTGCCAAATGGCATTTTGAAAATTTGAGAATAAAGTAGTGGTATAAGCTACCGTGTTTCTTTCAACAAAAGGATTGATTGTCAAAAGGTCTTTGGTGAAATCATTGAATTTATACAATCCCATACAATGACAGCAACTGCAAACACAAAAAGGAGAACAATTGTCCTCTAAATGATGGTCCGAAGCCGAATTCTCATCCGATTGGACAATATGATTCTTCTCGTCTGTACCATAAGCAGCATCCGCACATGGCATACAAGACAAGGCGATAATATAAATCGATAATATGATTCGAAGTAATTTCACTTTGTAAATGTAATAATTTTACACAATATTATACTTATTTAATCTATTTTCTATAGTTCAAAAGAGAGTTTTCTTTATATATTCTTACTAAGAAAGTTTAAAAATAAAGTAGTTTTAACTGCTTAATGTATAAAATTAACTAACCTTAACTAACTGATTATCATTAAAATTATTACTTTTACAAACCAAAAATAACACTTTATGTCTTTTATAAAAAAACTAGCTCCATTTTATATTCTTACTGTTTTTTATGTAATTACCAGTTTTATTCTCAGGCTAGTATTGCTTTTTCACCCAATTACGCAATCCTCCTTTACATTTTTGGACACCCTTAAAATATTCTCTTTAGGATTCCTATCTGATATTTTGGTTTTCAGTTTGGCCTGTGGATTTTTATGGTTATATCTTATTTTCATATCCAATGATAAGTACCAAAAACCGTATGGTTTTATCCATTTTGGATTACTCATTGCACTTTTCCTCTATATTTTATCAGGCAAGTCTATTTTGACTGAATACGGTGGTGCTTTGCCAATAATAGGGCTAATATTTGTAGGGATTAAAACCTTTTTATTTGGTTTGTTCCTTTTTGTACCTAAAAAAAGAGAGCGAATTAGATTTTGGCTATTTGCCTTTGTTATGTTCTTATATGTTGTTTTGATTCTTCAAAATGCCGTCAGTGAGTATTTCTTCTGGAATGAATTTGGTGTAAAATATAACTTTATAGCCGTCAATTATTTAGTTTACACCAATGAAGTAATTGGAAATATTATGGAGTCATATCCTGTGATTCCTATTTTTGGCACTTTGTTTCTTGTAGCGGGAATCATTTCTTATTTTGTTATCCAAAAATCAAAAATTTACATCGAAAAAATTCCTTCTGTTTCGGAAAAAATAAAACTTTCCGTAATTTATTTCTCATTATTTGGAATAGCTCTTTGGAGTATTCCTAAACTTGCAATAACTGAGAATGCCACCAATGTCTTTACCAATGAATTGCAAGCTAATGGAATGTATCGATTTTATTTAGCGTTTATGAATAGTGAATTAGACTATTTTAAATTCTACAAAACTTTGCCTGAACAAGAAGCGTATGCTTTATTAAATAATCAAATACACAATTTGAAACCACTTTCATCCACAAGAACCATACAATCTGACAGTGCTGAAATACACAAAAACGTGGTTTTAATCACTATTGAAAGCTACAGTGCTGATTTTATGAAAATGTACGGTAACAAACAAAACATCAGTCCGTTTTTAGATAGTTTAGCTACTCAAAGTTTGTTGTTTACTAATTTTTATGCCTCTGGAAATAGAACCGTGCGCGGACTCGAAGCAGTAACCTTATGCTTGCCACCTACAGCAGGAGAAAGCGTCGTAAAAAGAGAAGATAATAAAAATAAATTTACAACTGGAAGTGTTTTTAAATCGAAAGGGTACCAAGTAAAATACTTATATGGAGGTGATGCTTTCTTTGATAATATGGAAGATTTCTTCTCGGGAAATGGCTATGACATTGTGGATGAAAAAACTTTCAAACCTGAAGAAATAACGTTCTCAAACGTTTGGGGTGTATGCGACGAAGACATGGTCAACAAAGCCATTAAAACCATAAATACCGAAGCGCAAACAGGAAAACCTTTCTTCAATCACTGGATGACTGTTTCAAACCACAGACCTTTTACCTATCCAAATGGAAAAATTGACATACCAGGGAATGCAAAATCACGTGAAGGCGGAGTGAAATATACCGATTATGCCATTAAAAAATTCTTTGGAATGGCAGAAAAACAACCTTGGTTCAAAAACACTGTCTTTGTTATAGTTGCAGATCACTGCGCTTCTAGTGCTGGAAAAACTGAGTTGCCAATTGATAAATACCGTATTCCAGCAATGATTTACAGCCCAGGTTTTATACAACCACATCACTACAACCAATTAATGTCACAAATTGATATTATGCCTACTTTATTTGGCTTATTGCATTTTGATTACCAATCCAAATTTTTTGGACAAGATGTCTTAAATCCTAATTACCATCCAAGAGCTTTAATTGCTACGTATCAAGATTTAGGTTTATTAAAAGATAATGTCTTGACCATTATTTCTCCAAAAAAACAAGTAAAGCAATATGGTTTAAAACTAAACCCAAAAGAAGGTGTTGAAGCAGATTTCCAAATCTATTACGATCAAAAACCATTAGCGATAAAACGAAATGATTTGATTAAGGAAACAATTTCATACTATCAAACAGCATCGGATATTTTGAAGAAAAAGGAATACCAGAAGTAAAAATTAAAAAAATCATCATTTAACATAAAAAAACCATTAAGAAAATAAGATTCTGAATACTATTTCTTAATGGTTCCTTCTTTAATCTAGCTATAAAACTTACCCTAGCTGAAATTTTCTAAGGCCTGATTTTCTATATCAATAAATTCTAAATTAATAGGTTTAAGGAAAACTAAAAAAGCTCAAGAAATATTTCTTGAGCCTTTTTTAATTATATCTAACAAATAGTTTTTACTCTATTCTACCTTTCTTAATTTCTTCTACAATTTCAGGATTTAATAAAGTCGAAATATCTCCAAAATTAGAATAATCACCCTCAGCAATTTTTCTCAATATACGTCGCATAATTTTCCCTGAACGTGTTTTTGGTAATCCCGACACGTATTGAATTTTATCTAATTTTGCTATTGGCCCAATATGTCCTGAAATATGATTGTTGATCTCCAAAGATAAATTTTCTTTATTTCTAAGCTCTCCTGTTTCTTTTAAAATCACAAAACCATACAAAGCTTTCCCTTTAACATCATGAGGGAAACCAACGATTGCACTTTCTGCCACGGCTGGGTGCTCATTGATAGCGTCTTCAATAGGTGCTGTACCCAGGTTATGTCCTGATACAATTACCACATCATCCACACGACCAGTGATTCTATAATACCCTACTTCATCACGTAAAGCGGCATCTCCTGAGAAATATTTACCTGGGAATTGAGAGAAATAAGTTTCCTTATAGCGTTCATGGTTCCCCCAAATTGTTCTAGCAATACCTGGCCATGGAAACTTGATACACAAACTACCTTCTTGTTGATTGGATTCAATTTCATTACGTTTTTCGTCCATCAAAACGGGTTGTATACCAGGTAACGGTAAAGTTGCATAAGTTGGTTTGGTTGGAGTCACAAATGCGATTGGCGAAATCATAATTCCACCCGTTTCAGTTTGCCACCAAGTATCTACAATTGGACATCTCTTAGCCCCCACATGATCATTATACCAATGCCAAGCCTCTTCATTAATAGGTTCTCCAACAGAACCAATAACTTTTAATGACTTAAAAGGGTACTTCAATACATAATCCAAACTTTCTTTTGCTAAGGCACGAATGGCTGTTGGAGCTGTATAAAACTGAGTTACTTTATGTTTTTCGATTACTTCCCAAAAACGACTAAAGTCTGGATATGAAGGAACACCTTCAAAAATCACTGTAGTAGCCCCGTTTAATAAAGGACCGTACAAAATATAAGAATGTCCTGTTATCCAACCAATGTCAGCAGTACACCAAAAAATATCATTTTCTTCGTAGTTAAAAACATTTTTAAAAGTATAAGCACTATACACCATATAACCGGCAGTAGTATGTACCATTCCTTTTGGTTTTCCTGTAGAACCAGAAGTATACAGAATAAACAATGGATCTTCGGCATCCATGATCTCAGCTACACTATTGTCAGAGGCTTCTTCCAGTAAAGGTTTCAACCAAATATCCCTTCCCTCTTGCATTTTAATAATGGAATTGGTTCTTTTAACCACCAATACCTTAGACACCGACTTGCATTTTTCTAGTGCTTCATCTACAATTGGTTTTAATTCAATGGTTCTGTTTCCTCGAAAACCTCCATCGGCAGTGATAACCATTTCACAACCACTATCAATTACTCTACTTGCTAGCGCTGATGCTGAAAAACCTGCAAAAACCACGGAATGTATCGCACCAATACGAGCACATGCTAAAACAGAAACAGCCAACTCAGGAATCATCGGTAAATAAATACAAACGCGATCCCCTTTTTTCACACCTTGGTCACGTAAAACATTTGCCATTTTACATACCCTTTGATGCAATTCGTTATAACTTATATGAAGCGCTTCTTCTTCTGGGTTATTAGGTTCAAAAATAATTGCGGTTTTCTCTCCTCTTTTATTAAGATGTCTGTCAATACAGTTTTTAACAATATTTACTTTAGCTCCCGAAAACCATTCAATTTCAGCTTCAGCCATATTAAATTCAACCACTTTATCCCATTGTTGGTACCAAGTGAAGTTTTCTTCGGCTATTTTACCCCAAAATTTTCTTGGTTCTCGTACCGATTTATTATAATGCTTAAAGTATTGTTCTAAATTGTCAATTTTATAATAACTCATCTGTTCAAATTTTGCATAAATGTATTAAAACTCTTTTGATTCTTAAAAGCAATTCTCTTGGTTGTATTAAATGCTCTAAAATCAAGGTTTGTAAAACTAATATTTTTTTTTATCAATTGCTAGTTCCAATTATAAATCCATATTAAAAATCTTAAAATATAGAAAATTCAGTAATATTGGTTTTCGAGAGAAAAAAGTATCCATTTCACTTTTTAAGCCATGTGTTTTTGTATTATATTTTCTAAAAAAACTGTAAAAAGGTCATTTTAAGCTATTTAAAAAATGCCTAATTGTCATTTTTTTGTGTTTGGTATTTTTTTTGCAAAAATAATAATGAAAAAATTATTGTTGAACTTTTAAAATTTAAACGTTATGGCACTAGTTAGATACCACAACCAATTACCAAGCTTTTTTGACAGATTCTTCTCAAATGAACTTGAAGACTGGAACAGAAACAATTTTTCAAACACCAACACAACTTTACCGTCCGTTAATATTAAAGAAAACAAAGACGAATTTTTAGTTGAAGTTGCGGCTCCAGGATTTGAAAAAACTGATTTCAAAATTGAGATTGACAACGATATGTTGACTATCTCTTCTGAGAAAGAAATTAAAGATGAGGTAAAAGATGATGAACGTATTACAAAACATGAATTTAGTTACCAATCTTTTACTCGTTCATTCACTTTACCAGAATTAGTAGAAGACGATAAAATTACTGCAAAATACGACAATGGTATTTTATCGATTACAATTCCTAAAAAGGAAGAAGCTAAACCAAGGCCAGTAAAACAAATTGCTATTAAGTAAACAAACTCATTTGTTTGCAACCCAAAATTCATAACTAACTTTAGGTTAGATTAAGCTCATAAGGTTATTAATTGAGACTGAGTCAAAAACAGAAAAACGTTGGTGATTGCACCAACGTTTTTTATGTTTTGTCTGTACCATACTGAAAGAAATGCATAGCACTGAAATTAGTTTTACTTTACTTCAAAAACAACAACTTGTCCAGGTTTAACTGAAGTTGATTTCTTTATTATTTGATTGACAAAATCCATTTGTACATCCTTATTACTCAAAGACTGAATGCTAAGTCTATTTTTGTCTTGTTTTACATATACATCGGCTTCACTAGAAAATTGAATTTGGATGTTGTTTAAAGTTAGTTTTTTTACAGAGAAAAACACCGTACTATTTTCTTTTGTCAATGTAATTCCGCCTAGTCCTTCAACAGTCCATTTTGATTTGTTAACCTCCCAGCCCTTTAATTGTGGACTTTCTTTATCTTCATCAATTCTGTCATCAAACTTTCTAAAAGGAACAATAGCCGTAATAAAACTATAGTTCGCAGTATTGTTTTTAGAAACTACAGACCATTCTTTTCCGTTTTTCCCAGATGTCGTTACAGAATCGGTGGCTACCAATTGATAAATATCATTACCTGAACCATCAACAAAACTAGAACGCAGTAATTTAGGAGCTTTTTCAAAACTGTAGTGTCCTTGCCAAACTTGCTTATAAATATGGGGCTTACCAGATTGAAAATTGTCTTTTACTATCCAAAAATCATTTTTCAAATAAATAACTTGTCTTGAATAATTGACACCTATATTTTCGAAACCATTGTGCCTACCTACATAATAATCCAAATTATCATTGGAATCCCAAGCAATCGTTTTTGGTTGTGGTAAAACCTTAAACTTCCCAAAACCACTTCCTCCTTGATTACCACCATACTCCTTCCCTTGAACTTCGTCATCAACCAAAGCCACATTTTTGACCATAGAATTTTTAAAAAATTCATAGTCTTTCAGCGAATAACGCACTTGATAATTGGGTAAAATAACCTGACCGTTTGCCATAGCTTGAATCCCTAACATATCGCCATGCTGATGGTCAGGTTTTTCCGGATCTAATCCATTAGAAATGGCCATCACCATTGCACCTGGCTCCCAACCTTGGCGCATGATATAGTAGCCGGTATCAGGAAACACAACCGACTTAAACTCAGGTTTCTTGGATTGAATAGCCTTTAGCATTTGCAATTGGGCATCATTCAAATACCAATACATATTCGACTCTACAAAATCATTCGCAAAATAACCCATCTCTGGTTCTCCAAACAACAGATAGCCCAAGGTAAGCGCTCCTGAAATATTATTTTTCTCAGCCCAAGGTTCATTGGTATCATCTGAAAAAACGGGAGCTGATTTGTCTGGATAAGCAATTTTGGTCAAAGTAGTAAACAACGATTTCAGTTTGTTTTCCCAAAAAGGATTCACTTTTATATTGCTATTTTTGGCTAATTGATACACATAATAGTAGGTGTCAATATCGCTGATATGATAATGTACGGTACGTTCAAATTGGAATCCATCTTTATTAATTTCTTTAGACAAATGTTGCTCTAACAATCCCATCGAACGTTGGTACCATGCATCAGAATCTTTAAAATCTCTAAACAAAAGCGAAAGCATCGCCAAAGCCGACATTCCACGTGTTTGATGATTTCCGGGTACAAATTCGGTATTAGTTTCATAAAGATTGGAAGCGTGTTGCAATAAGGTAGCAATAGTCAAAAGTTGGTCTTCATCTGAATATTCTTTTTCACCCAAAAAGAAAGTGTGAATGTGCAACCAATTCAATATGCGATAACCCGAACGAAAAGCTTCATACACACCGTTTCCGTCCTCGATAGTTTCGTATTTATTAGCCAATAAAGCAGCATTTAACGAAACCATTTGATTTTTAAAATACCGCAGGTACTCTGGATTTTTTTGTTGGTATTTGTAATAAAAAGCAATATCCACCATCTTGTGCTGACGTGCCAAATGACGTAAAGCATACGCATTGACAGGTTCTCCATTTTGGTAATTGTACGGCAATTTCCATTGCGCATTTGCTGGAAACTTTGCCATATGATCTAATGCTCTTTCGGTATGATTCTTTTTGGCATTTTCATAAATGCTCGTGTATTGTTTGAAACGTTGCTCTCCATTTTTCCAATCGTAAAAATACCTTTCAGAAAATTTAGTTCTAAAGTAATCCGCTAGTTTGGCAGTTGAGATAGCATTGACTCCTCCTAATTCTTGTTGCACTTCAGGTTTCAAATAGGCACTCAATTTATTGGAGGCAATAATTGCTTCCGAAGGAATGCTTTGTGCCGTACTCATTTGGAAAAACACAGCCAGTAAGAAAAGCGTACTACGTCGTATAAAGTTCATTGTATAAAAGTTAATAGTTAGTAATTCTGTCTCCATTTTAATGCTATATCCTTACTTGGTCAGAAGAAAGAAATTAAAAATGGTAAACCAAAATGGTAAACCAAATGTACTTATATATTTTGAAACTATACAATGCTCTTTTAAATAAATATTAGCTATAAACCTCGCTAAAAAATCTCCGATCAACTGATATAGTTATCCGGCTTGCAAACGCTAAGATTTATTATTTAGTTTAAGAAGGTTCAGGTTTTGAAAATTTCGCAAAGTCATAGAATGCGAAGCTGTAAATCGGGAACTAAATTAAATGTACTGCGCAAATGTCTTCGACTTTGCGCAATTTTAAAATGTTATTATAAGCGAAATCGTTCTATAAGTCTCCTGACTTATGCACAAAATGTTATTTTTAAGAGTATACAAATTGATAAAACTACTGACAAATTAATGACGTTTTGAATCCAACATCATGCACTAAATGCAATTAACAAGATTTGTCAAAAGTCAGGAGACTTTGGGACGAATTTATTTAATAAAACGATTTTGAAAATTTCGCAAAGTCATGAGACTTTGCGAAGCAGGGGTACTCGATGCAATCGAGCAGTGGGAATGTTTGTTATTTTTCTACTTTTTCGATATTAAGACTTCTGGATTGTTTTATCCAACTTGCAATCATTTGGAAAAAGAAATAAGCTGTCACTAATTGTAATAATCTTATTATTTGAGATGTTTTTGATAAAGGTTTAATAAAAGCAAAAACAAATCCTGTGACTGAATCTAACCAAATGTCTGAAAATGGAATATATTGTTTTGAGTTTTTGATTTTATTTGTTAGCATTTTTTTTTGATTAAGAAAATGATTTGTTTCACTAATAAAATCTTCATTTATCATCTCAAAATTAAATTTTTCATTCCCTTTTATTATTAAAAATTTGTTTGTTTCACCTTCTGGAAAGTTTCTTGGTCTAGGTGCTCCTTTGACTAAATAGTATTCTTTTTTAAATTGTTTTAATATGAAAGTATAATTTCCAATCCTTTGTTCTTTACCTATATGAGAGTAATCGAATTTTAGACTAACATCAATTTTGTTTAAATTTCTTGATAGTTCCTGAACATAACTAGAATCTTTAAAGTATTTAAGTTCCTTTTTGTAAGCTTCAGTTCTTTGATTTAAGTAATCAGGATTAAAACTATAATTATCTCTATTAGAAGAATAACACAAATAATGTGAGTAAGGAAAAAATCCAATTAATAAAAAAGACAACATACTAAAAAGAGCCATATTAGTATATTTATTTTTAAGTAA
Organism: Flavobacterium faecale; assembly: GCF_048320115.1. Classification (GTDB taxonomy): domain Bacteria; phylum Bacteroidota; class Bacteroidia; order Flavobacteriales; family Flavobacteriaceae; genus Flavobacterium; species Flavobacterium faecale_A. Next base: position 3,083,249 of record NZ_CP182943.1, on the reverse strand, counting down.
CCTAAAAGCAACAAACATTGACAATCCAATGACAACTAAGAATATTAATTCACCATATTCTATAGAAAATCTTCTAGATGTTATGAACCTAACTATAAATATTTCTAAAAAGAAGATCAGTAAAATCCAACGTGTATTTTTTATTATTTTTACTTTCATTTTAAGTTTTTTTTCCAAGAAATTGCGTTAGGTCAATTAATTCTCAAGCCTAGTACGAGTGTCTCGTTCGTGCCCATTTTCTAAATAATTTTTAGGACACGATAATTAGCTTTTTATATAGTTTTCGTACACGATCGGTACGCTCGCGCCATCATGAGGATAAATTACAAATTGGCTTTATACTTATTTAATTTCTTTTTAATTCCAACTTTAGGATTAATTTCTATAGCTTTTTGCCAATATTTAATGGCCCTTTCAACATATCCAGAAACTTCATAGAAATCTCCAATTTCTCTGTAAACTTTTTCATTTCTTAATGAAATAAATGAGTCGCCATTCTTTGTTGCTTTCTCCAAAACTGCTAAATAATCTTCGTCTTGGAATTTAATTTCATTCGGTAAATTTGAATAATAAAGGAGAATATCATTTGTACTCCCTTTATCTAGTAACTTTTTTTTATATTCCTGTAAATTAACCTGTTGCCCATCAAAATCTATTTCAAAAATAAATTCACTTTTAGAAATCAATTCAATAGTTCTTACCTCAGTATTAATTATAGCTTTTGAAAAGGAAATAGGTTTTTTAATTTTATTTATTATTGAGCCTTTTGCAATATCAATTATAAAAAGATTATTTCCATCTTCATTATCTGAATTGTAAGTTTCAAACACAGAGATTTCACCATTTTCAGATATACAACAAGAGCCTAGATTTGCCTGCGTTTCTAAATGAAATATTTCATTTCCATTTATATCAAATACATAAAATTTACCTGATAATTTATCTGAACTTAACCAGTCACAACATATTGTTACTCCATTATTACTAAGAGCACAGTTATTTGGTCTTTTCAAATCTTTCTTAAACAATAACTTTTTATTATTAAAAACTGCAATTTTCCCATTGAACCATTTATCATTATCATTATATCCTGGATTACAAGATACGCCAAATAAGTTATTGGGAGAAAAATTTGTGATTCCAATAAAACCAACAATTTCATCAATTTCAATTCTATTAAGTTTATTAACATTGAAATCTTTAACCAAATTTAATTTTTTGATATCAGCTTTAATCACTTCAAAATTATTGTTTTTGGATATAATGGTCTTTTTATTACTTTTTTCTTTAAGTACTACAATTGATATAACCACTATTCCAATTAATATAATTAAAATCATCATTTCAAAACAGTTTTACTTATTGTTATTCGCATCACACCAAATATATATAACATTTTCTATAAACATAATATAAATAAGAGGAATTTTCCTAAGACATATAAACCTCTCTCCATAGCCCCGATTGAGGTGACATCCTTGTGGCGGCTGGTCCCGAAGCGTCGGGATACGCCGCCACAAGATTACTTCACTAAGTTTATATTTTTCATAGGAGTTCAGTGAACTACGTTTGAAAAGAAAAGCGGGAACTCAACTTCCAGAAAACCACAAAACGTTCTGCTCTTGAAAAAAAAATATAGACACAAAAAAAAGCGAAGTAAAATTAATTACTCCGCTTTTTAGTTTTATAAATATATCGTGAATTAAACGATTTTTTTCATTGCAGTCATTGACTCTCTTAACCAAGCTCCCACTTCTTCAACCGGGTGGTTACGGATGATGTTGTTTACTTCGATTAATTCTTTGTTGTCAACTCCGTTAGATCCATCGTTGAATGGACGACCTACTAAGTTAGATGGTGCGTTTTTCACATACTCAGCGATTAATGGCTTACAAGCGTGGTCAAACAAATAACATCCGTACTCAGCTGTATCAGAGATTACACGGTTCATTTCGAACAATTTCTTTCTTGCAATAGTGTTAGCAATAAGTGGCGTTTCGTGTAATGACTCGTAGTAAGCAGACTCTTCGATGATTCCTGAATCAGTCATTGCCTCGAAAGCCAATTCCACTCCAGCTTTAACCATAGCAACCATTAAAGTACCGTTATCGTAGTATTCTTGCTCTGAGATTTGAACATCTCCAGCTGGTGTTTTTTCGAAGTTAGTTTCTCCTGTAGCGGCTCTCCAAGTTAATAAGTTAACGTCATCGTTAGCCCAGTCAGCCATCATTGTGCTAGAGAATTCTCCAGAAATGATATCATCCATATGTTTTTGGAACAAAGGACGCATGATGTCTTTTAATTCTTCAGAAACTTTAAATGCAGCAATTTTAGCTGGATTCGATAAACGATCCATCATATTAGTGATACCTCCGTGTTTTAAACCTTCGGTAATAGTTTCCCATCCGTATTGGATTAATTTAGAAGCATATCCTGGCTCAACACCTTCAGCTACCATTTTGTCAAAACACAAGATAGAACCTGTTTGTAACAATCCACAAAGGATAGTTTGCTCTCCCATTAAATCAGATTTTACCTCTGCTACGAAAGAAGAACGCAATACTCCTGCTCTATCTCCTCCTGTTGCTACAGCATACGCTTTAGCTTGAGCTAAACCTTCACCTTTAGGGTCATTCTCTGGGTGAACAGCAATTAATGTAGGAACTCCAAATCCTCTTTTATATTCTTCACGAACCTCAGAACCTGGACATTTAGGAGCACACATAATAACTGTTAAGTCTTTACGAATTTGCATTCCCTCTTCAACAATATTGAAACCATGAGAGTAAGCTAAAGTAGCTCCTTCTTTCATCAAAGGCATGATTGCAGTTACAACAGCAGTGTGTTGTTTATCTGGAGTTAAGTTACATACTAAATCAGCTGTAGGAATTAAATCTTCATAAGTTCCAACAGTGAAACCGTTATCAGCTGCATTCATATAAGATGCTCTTTTTTCAGCGATAGCTTCAGCACGCAAAGCGTAAGAAATATCTAATCCTGAATCTCTCATGTTCAAACCTTGGTTCAAACCTTGAGCTCCACAACCTACTATAACTACCTTTTTTCCTTTTAAAGCAGTAATTCCGTCAACAAATTCAGATTTATCCATGAATTCGCAAACGCCTAATTGTTCTAACTGTAATCTAAGTGGTAATGAATTGAAGTAATTTGCCATTTTTTAATATTTATTTATATTTAATTCTTGTAATAACGTTGATATTTCCATTGGTTCTTTTGAAACTGAAATTCGTCCCGAACGTACAAACTGCATGATTCCAAAAGGTCTTAATTTTTCGTGTAATTCTTCAATCTCTGAACGTCTTCCTGACTTTGAAATCACAAAAAACTTTCTAGAAACTGTAACTATTTCAGAGTTACTCTCTTTGATAATATTTTGAATTTGTCTTTCGTCAAAAAGTAAACTTGATTCGATTTTAAACAAAGCATTTTCTAGATAAATCGTTTCCTCATCTACGTGATAAAATGCTTTAATTACTTCAATCTGTTTTTCAATTTGACCTACAATATTTTGAACCCATTTTTCAGTAGTATCTACTACGATAATAAATCTCGATACATTTTCTATTTCTGATTCAGAAACATTTAAACTCAATATATTGATGTGTCTCTTTAAAAAGATACCTGAAATTCTATTCAGCAAACCTACGTTGTTTTCTGAATATACTGAAATGGTGAATGTTTTATTTTCCATTTTTTTTTGTTTAAAGTTTAAAATCGTTTAAAGTTTAAAATTGTTTAAAGTCTTAGCAATACATTTTATTAAACAACTTTAAACCTTAAACTTTAAACCATTTTATGATAATCTGATGTCTGAAACCGAAGCCCCTGTAGGTATCATTGGGAATACATTATTTTCTTTCTCAACCATAACTTCTAAGAAATAGGAATCTTTTGAAGCTAACATTTCAGCTACAGCTTCGTCTAGTTCTTCCCTTTTTGTTACTTTTCTAGATTTGATATAATACCCTTCTGCAATTGCACAAAAGTTAGGATTGATCATCACTGTAGAAGCATATCTATAATCAAAAAATAATTCTTGCCATTGACGTACCATTCCTAAAAACTCATTGTTAAGTACCACAATTTTTACAGGAACTTTAGTTTGATGAATGGTTCCTAATTCTTGGATATTCATTTGGAATCCACCATCACCAATAATAGCAACTACTTCACGGTCTGGTCTACCCATTTTCGCTCCAATTGCTGCAGGCAAAGCAAATCCCATAGTTCCTAAACCTCCTGAAGTAACATTACTTTTGGTAGTATTGAACTTAGAATAACGACAGGTAAACATTTGGTGCTGTCCTACATCCGATACCATAATGGCATCACCTTTAGAGTGTTTGTTAATCATTTCAATAGTTTCTCCCATAGAAATTCCTTTTCCATTGGTAGGAGCTAACTCTTCGTTGATAACAGCGTCAAGTTCAATTTGGTAGTACTTCTTGAATTCGTTATGCCATTCTTGATGTGAATTCTCTTCGATATGTGGCAATAAAGCAGTCAAAGCTTCTTTCAAATCTGCCAAAACAGCAACTTCTGTTTTCACATTTTTATCTACCTCTGCTGAATCAATTTCGAAATGGATAACTTTGGCTTGTTTAGCATAAGTTGCTAAATTACCCGTTACACGGTCATCAAAACGCATTCCTAATGCAATCAAAACATCACATTCGTTAGTCAACATATTAGGACCATAATTCCCATGCATTCCTACCATTCCCACATTTAATTCGTGGTCTGTTGGCAATGCTGAAAGTCCTAAAATAGTCCAAGCTGTAGGTATACCAGCTTTTTCTATAAATGCTTTCAATTCTTTTTCAGCTTGACTAAGAATTACCCCCTGACCAAAAACAATAAAAGGTTTTTTAGCCTTATTGATGATAGCTGCAGCTTCCTTAACTTTCTCTATATTCAAAATAGGTTTTGGGTGATAACTACGGATATCTGTACATTTTTTATAACTAAAATCCAAAGTATCAAACTGTGCGTTTTTAGTAATATCAATCAATACGGGTCCTGGTCGTCCTGATCTAGCAATATAAAAAGCTTTTGCCATAATTGCTGGAATCTCATGAGCTTCGGTAATTTGGTAATTCCACTTTGTTACAGGAGTAGATATTCCAATGATATCCGTTTCCTGAAAAGCATCAGACCCTAATAAATGTTTTCCTACTTGCCCCGTAATACATACTAAAGGTGTAGAGTCAATTTGAGCATCAGCAATACCTGTCACCAAATTTGTTGCACCAGGTCCAGAAGTAGCAATACATACCCCTACTTTACCTGTTGCTCTTGCAAAACCTTGAGCTGCATGAGCTGCACCTTGTTCGTGACGTACCAAAACATGGTGTAATTTATCTTGAAATTTATATAATTCGTCATAAACTGGCATGATGGCTCCACCTGGATAACCATATATCAAGTCTGCCCCCTCTTCTAATAAGCACCTAATAACGGCTTCTGCACCGCTTATTTTAGTTGTTTCCATTTTGTACTTGTTTATGTAACCAAGACTGCAAAAGTCTTGGTTACTTGTATTTTTATTAAATTATTTATCGGTAACGCATCCTTCTGAAGCGCTAGAGACCGATCTCATATATTTAAGTAAAACTCCTTGTTTGATATCCGATTCTGGACGTTTCCAGTTTGCTTTACGTTTTGCAAACTCCTCGTCAGAAATTTTCATATTGATCGTATTGTTCACTGCATCAATAGTAATCACATCGCCATTTTCGATTAAGGCAATTCCACCACCTTCATAAGCTTCAGGAGTAACGTGTCCTACCACAAACCCGTGAGAACCTCCAGAGAAACGTCCGTCAGTAATCAAAGCCACTGTGTTTCCTAAACCAGCTCCCATAATAGCAGAGGTTGGTTTTAGCATTTCTGACATTCCTGGACCTCCTTTTGGACCACAGTAACGAATAATTACTACGTTTCCAGACTTAACTTCACCTGCTTGTATTCCTCTAATGACATCTTTCTCTCCTTCAAAAACTACCGCAGTACCTTCAAAGAACTCTCCTTCTTTTCCACTAATTTTAGCCACACATCCTTCTGTGGCAATGTTTCCATATAAAATTTGAATGTTTCCGGTTGCTTTTAATGCTTTTTGGATTTCAAAAATTACTTCTTGACCATCTTGCAAATCTGGAACTGAAGCCAAGTTCTCAGCAATTGTTTTTCCAGTTACTGTCAAACAATCTCCGTGTAATAAACCTACTTTTAATAAATATTTCATTACACCTGGAACACCACCTACATTGTGTAAGTCTTCCATCAAATATTTACCACTTGGTTTCAAGTCGGCTAATAATGGTGTTCTATCACTGATATCTTGGAAATCTTTTAAGGTCAACTCAATCCCTACTGAGTGGGCCATTGCAATTAAGTGCATAACCGCATTGGTAGAACCTCCTAAAACAGCCACCATGGTAATAGCATTTTCGAATGCTTTACGAGTCATGATGTCTCTAGGCTTGATATCTTTTTCTAACAAAATACGAATCGCTTTACCAGCATCTAAACATTCTTGTTTTTTCTCTGGACTCAAAGCTGGATTTGATGAACTATAAGGCAAACTCATACCCAATGCTTCAATTGCTGATGACATTGTGTTTGCTGTGTACATTCCTCCACAAGCTCCTGCACCAGGACAAGCATTTTGAATTACTCCTTTAAAATCTTCTGGAGTAATGGTGTTTTTAATTTTTTTACCTAAAGCTTCAAAAGCAGAAACAATATTCAAATCTTCACCTTTCCATTTACCTGGATGAATAGAACCTCCATAAACCATAATAGACGGACGGTTTACTCTACCCATAGCCATTAAAGCTCCAGGCATATTTTTATCACAACCAGGTACTGCAATCATCGCATCGTACCACTGTGCTCCCATAACTGTTTCAATAGAATCAGCAATTACATCACGAGAAACTAATGAAAAACGCATACCATCATTTCCATTAGAAATACCATCACTTACACCAATGGTGTTAAAGATCAAACCTACTAAATCTTCTTTCCAGACACCTGTTTTAATATCTTTAGCTAAATCATTTAAGTGCATGTTACAAGGATTCCCATCGTAACCCATACTTACAATACCAACTTGCGCTTTTTTTAAATCCTCTTCAGTTAATCCAAGTGCATATAACATCGCTTGAGAAGCTGGTTGCGTTTCATCTTGCGTAATAGTTTTGCTGTATTTATTTAATTCCATTATATAGTGTTTGTATGTGTGTTTATTTTTTTTATACTATTGTTGATTGTCCAATACTTACATTATCGTTATTGAAGTATAGTAAATCATCTTTATCTAAAATAAAGTTGGAAATAAAATCACCAACTTCATTTGTTCCGAATTTTGACTCTGGATTCAAGTCCATGGTGACGACTTTTAACGCAATAGCTTTCTCAACAGCGTCGTGTATCTTTTTAGATTCTTTATGCAAACCAAAATACTCTAATAACAAAGCTGCTGATAAAATAGAAGCAAATGGATTCGCAATATTCTTGCCTTTTGCCTGTGGAAAAGTTCCATGTACTGGCTCAAATAATGCATGTGTATCTCCCAATGAACTAGAAGCTAGCATTCCGATAGATCCTGTAATAATACTCGACATATCAGATAAAATATCACCAAATAAGTTTTCTGTCAATACAATGTCAAACTGCTTAGGTTTCGCAATGATTTGCTTGGCTGCATTATCTACATATAAGTAATTCAGTTCCACTTCAGGATAGTCCTTACTAACTTCAGTTACTACCTTTCTCCATAGTCTTGAAGTCTCTAAAACATTTGCTTTATCAATTAAAGAAACAATTTTCCTTCTTTGTTGAGCCGCTTTGAAAGCAAGATGAGTTACTTTTAAAATTTGTTCTTCAGTATATTTGCACAAATCCGTAGCAATAGTACCTTCTTCGTTTAATGTTTTTTCATCAAAATAAATTCCTCCTGAAAGTTCTCTATAAATCAAAAAGTCAGTCCCTTCAATAATTTGTTTTTTCAAAGGAGAACTTTCCAATAATCCTTCATATGGTTTTATCGGTTTGATATTTACATACAAACCAAGGGCTTTACGCAATTGAAACAATCCTTGCTCTGGTCGAATTTTAGCCTCAGGATCATTATCGTATTTCAAATCACCGATTGCACCAAACAAAACAGCATCTGTATTCAAACATAGATTCAACGTTTGCTCAGGAAGGGGTTTCCCTGTTTTATCTATAGCAGCAGCTCCTACTAAAGCCTCTTCAAAAATAAACTCATGATCAAACATTACAGCTGTCGCTTTTAATGCTTTCATGGCCTGCAAAACTATCTCAGGACCTATTCCGTCCCCCGCGAGTACTGCTATTTTTAAATTCATGGCTTTAAGGTTTAATTTCTAACTAAATCGTCTTTTAAATTAGAAGCTTCAATGATTTGATGAATATCATCATCCATGACTTCTTTTTTGATATCTGCAAACTTCAAAAACTCAACATAAACAATGTCCAATTGTGTTTTAGTCAATTCATATCCTACTTTTTTTGCTCTGTAAGCTAATGCTGCTCTACCACTTCTCGCTGTTAAGATAATTGAAGATTCGTTCACACCAACATCAAGTGGATCCATGATTTCATAAGTTTCTCTATTCTTAATTACACCATCTTGGTGAATTCCAGAACTATGAGCAAATGCATTTGATCCCACAATCGCTTTATTTGGTTGCACCATCATACCCATACTATCTGATACTAAACGACTCATTTCGTTCAACTGTTTTGTATCAATATCAGTATATAAATTCAAGTATGGATGTTGTTTGAAAATCATCACCACTTCCTCAAGTGCTGTATTTCCTGCACGTTCACCAATTCCGTTAATAGTACATTCGATTTGTCTAGCACCATTCATGGCTCCAGCAATTGAATTAGCAGTAGCCATTCCTAAATCGTTATGGCAGTGACAAGAAATGGTAACATTTTCAATACCTTTTACGTTTTCTTTAAGATACTTTATTTTTTCACCGTATTCGTGTGGCAAACAATAACCTGTTGTATCAGGAATATTAAGTACTGTTGCTCCTGATTTAATCACTTCCTCACAGACTCGTGCCAAGAAAGCATTGTCTGTTCTACCCGCATCCTCAGCATAAAACTCTACATCTTCTACATAAGTTTTAGCATGTGCTACAGCAAATTTAGCTCTAGCAATAATATCTTCAGGAGTTGTATTTAATTTATGAATGATATGAGATTGTGAAGTACCTATTCCTGTATGAATACGAGGTTTTTTAGCATTTTTCAATGCCTGACCCGCTACATCGATATCATTTTTAACAGCACGTGTCAAGCCACATACGGTTGCATTTTTTACAATTTTACTAATTTCAGAAACAGATAAAAAATCACCAGGACTAGAAACAGGAAATCCAGCTTCGATGACATCAACACCCATTCCGTCTAATCGTTCTGCTATAACGAGTTTCTGTTTGGTATCTAATTTACATCCTGGAACTTGTTCTCCGTCTCTTAAAGTGGTATCAAAAATTTGAACTTTCTCTCTATTCATTTTAATTTATTTAATGTAATTTCACAACTTCATAACAAAAGTAGATTTCATTAATTGAATATAAAACTCATAATAATGAAATATACTGCTTATAAAGCGAATCAAAACTTTGTAAAGCATTATAAAACAAGTAATTAAGCTCATATATTTTACAATGGCTAACCATCAAAAAGATTTCTTATTTGTATTAATAAAATCACTTTCAAAGTCTGAAAAAAGACAGTTTAAGATTTTTGCCAGTCGATTAGAGACGAGTTCTAATACAAAATTTATAGAATTATTCAATATTTTAGATAAATCAGAGGTTTATGATGAAAAATTAATATTAAAAAGTGGTGTAATTAAAAAGGTTCAATTATCGAACCTTAAATCGTATTTATACAAACAAATTTTAGTGAGTATTCGTTTGAATATTCCTAGCCAAAACATTCGTTATCAATTAAGAGAACAAATTGATTTTGCAACTATATTATACAACAAAGGATTATACAAACAGAGTTTAAAGATTTTAGACAAAACCAAAATTCAAGCACTGGAAAATGACGAAAAATACATTGCTTTTGAAATAGTTGAATTTGAAAAACTTATAGAATCTCAATACATTACACGTAGTATTCAAGGTCGTGCAGATGAATTAGTGATTCAAGCCAAAGAACTCAACTATCGCAATACCATTTCTAGTAAATTATCCAATTTATCGTTACAGTTGTATGGTATTATGCTCAAAACAGGCTATGTCAAAAATGACGAAGAGTATAAATACATTGATGATTATTTTGTAAAACACACTGCCAAACTAGACGAAAACAAATTTGGATTCAGAGAAAAATACTGGTTTTACAATGCTAATTTATGGCGCAGTTTTCTTGTACAAGATTTTCTTTCTAGTTATAAATTTGCATACAAATGGGTGACTTTGTTCTATGACAACCCCAATATGATTTACTTGAACCCTGTTTTTTTCTTAAAAGGAAACAACTATTTCTTGGAGTCGGTATTCATGTTGAAGTACCAAACTAAATTTAAAAAATACCTGAATCTACTGGAACATACCATCGAAGATCCCCGTTTTCCAGTTAATGACAATATTGCCTCATTATCGTTTTTGTATTTGTACAACAACAAATTGAATTATCATATCCTGGAAGGCTCCTTTGAAGATGGAGAATACTTAATTCCGATAGTTTTAGACAAAATCAAATTACATAGTGACCACCTAGACGAACACCACGAAATGCTGTTTTATTATAAAATTGCTTGTATTTATTTTGGTTCAGACAAATTTAACGAGTCCATTTTTTATCTGGAAAAAATCATCAACAACAAAAACCTGACCATGCGTGAGGATTTGATGTGCTTTGCTCGTTTGTTGTATTTGATTGTACATTACGAATTAGGAAAAGATTTCCACTTAGAAACCCAAATCAAAAACACTTACAAGTTCTTACTTAAGATGAATGATTTGCACGAAGTTCAAAAAGAAATTATTCGTTTTATGAGAAATTTGAATTCCATTTATCCGTCAGATATCAAAAAGGAATTCATCAAAATGAGAGAACGTTTTATCGAATTAGAAAAAATTCCATACGAAAAAAGAGCTTTCTTATATCTTGACATTATTTCATGGCTAGAAAGTAAAATTGAAAATCGTAAAATTGGTGATATTATTAAAGAAAAAGCCAAATTAAATAATCGATGAACAAATAGAAGTTTGAAGCTAATAAAATGATAGAGACTAAGCCTCTTTTAAACCTTTAAACTCTTAAACAGTTAACCGATTAATCAAATAACACTAAACTGACAACAAAATGCAAAACATACCTAGCGTAGATTTAAGCGATTTTTTATCAAATAATCCGTTACGAAAAGAAAAATTTGTGAACGAAATTGGAACAGCCTTTGAAGATATTGGTTTCGTAGCACTGAAAGGTCATTTTTTAGAGCAAAATTTGGTTGACGAACTTTACACTGAAATTCGAAATTTTTTTAGCCTTCCTTTAGAAATCAAACAGAAATACGAAGACCCTGAACTTGGTGGACAACGTGGTTATGTTTCCTTTGGTAAAGAACATGCCAAAGGTCGTAAAGAAGGTGACCTAAAAGAGTTTTGGCATTTTGGTCAATATGTGGGCGAAAATTCAAAATACGCTGCCGAATACCCTAAAAATATCACGGTTGATGAATTACCACGCTTTAATGCTGTAGGAAAAGAAGCTTACCAAATGCTTGAAAAAACAGGAATTTATGTTTTAAGAGCTTTGGCGTTGCGATTGGGATTAGATGAATTTTATTTTGACAAATATGCCGAAGAAGGAAATTCCATTCTTCGCCCGATTCACTACCCTCCTATTACTTCTGAGCCTGAAAACGCCATCAGAGCTGCGGCTCATGGAGACATTAACCTAATCACTTTATTGATGGGAGCTCAAGGTAAAGGCTTACAAGTTCAAAATCACAAGGGTGACTGGATTGATGCTATTGCGCAACCAGATGAACTAGTTATCAACGTTGGTGATATGCTTTCTAGACACACCAATAACAAATTAAAATCAACCATACATCAGGTAGTCAATCCACCAAGAGAATTGTGGGGAACCAGCCGATATTCCATTCCGTTTTTCATGCATCCTGTGAGTGACATGCCATTGAATTGTTTGGAAAACTGTATCGATAGCGAAAACCCAAAACAGTTTGAAGACATAACAGCAGGAGAGTTTCTTTACGAACGTTTGGTTGATTTAGGATTGATTAAAAAATAATATTTCATATTTTAAAAATAGGGAACGCAGATTGCAGAAATTATAGAAATTTAGTTTAAATAAGAAAAGAAACAAAGAGATCGAAATAAATAAAATTAAACAAAACTCCTAGCGCCTTTGCGTCCTAGCGGTTAACAAAACAGTTATGAGCCTAGAAGACCAATTAAAAAACTTATTCCCTGACCACGTTCCAAGTAACGAGCCTGAGGAAATTGACGATACACCACACGAATTATACGTTCAAAAAGAACCTATGATTTGTAAATATGAAAAAAGAAAAGGCAAAGCAACCACCATTATTGAAGGTTATGAAGGTGAAGACGAAGATTTTAAAATTCTAGCCAAGGAACTCAAAACAAAGCTTAGTGTTGGCGGTAGTTTCAAGGATGGAGCATTGATTATTCAAGGAGATTACCGTGATAAAATCATGACTATTCTCAAAGAAAAAGGTTTTAAGGTAAAACGCGTAGGCGGATAATTTATGTAAAATGATAGCAGCATCAGAACTAATTTTGAATCCCGACGGGAGTGTATACCATCTGAACCTCAAACCCGAAAATATTGCCCATGATATTATTTTTGTAGGCGACCCAGATCGTGTGGAAAAAATCACGCACTTATTTGACTCAATAGAATTTTCAACTCAAAAAAGAGAATTCAAAACGCAAACAGGTAACTATAAAGGAAAACGATTAACGGTAATTTCAACTGGAATTGGAGCAGACAATATAGATATTGTTTTAAATGAATTGGATGCTTTGGTTAACATTGATTTAGAAACCCGAAAAATAAAGGATAAACTCACTTCACTGAATATCATTCGCATCGGAACATCGGGTGCTTTACAACCTGATATTCCTGTCGACAGTTTTGTAATATCTGCAATTGGACTTGGATTAGACTGTATGCTTCGCTCCTACCAATCGGAGACCGTTACTATTCCATTCTTGGAAAATGCATTTGTAAAATATACAAATTGGAACCCTAACAAAGGACAACCTTATGCTGTAGCTTGCTCAGAAAAACTAGCGGAGCTACTCGGAAATCCATCTATTTATAAAGGAATAACAGCTACCGCAGGTGGTTTTTATGGTCCACAAGAACGTGTTTTACGTTTAGCCCTTCAAGACGAAAAGCTGAATAGTAAAATGGATTCGTTCAATTACAAAGGAACAAAAATCACTAATCTCGAAATGGAAACTGCTGCTATCTACGGACTTTCGGCACTTTTAGGACATCAGGCGATTTCGCTTAATGCTATTATAGCCAATCGGTCAAACGGAACTTTTAGCAGTAATCCTGATGCAACAATTGAAAAATTAATTGATTACGTTTTAACTCAAATAAGCAAAAAAGGAACGCAGATTTGAGAAATTTAAAATAATTTTATAAGACACTTAAATAGGTTCCTAGGACAAAAGATAACAAGTAAAGAGTAACACCGATTTTTGAAATTTCTCTAATTTTTAAAATCTGAGTTCCCAAAAAAAATAAATTATAGATGACAACAATAAAAATAGCAAGCGTACCTGAACATTTCAATCTACCTTGGCATTTAGCCATCGAAAACAAAGAATTTCAGAAACAAAATATCGATTTACAATGGATTGATGTTCCTGAGGGAACGGGCAAAATGTGCCAAATGTTGCGCTCCGGAGAAACTGATATTGCTGTTATTTTAACTGAAGGCATTATCAAGGATATCAATGCTGGAAATCCTAGTAAATTGGTCCAAATTTATGTGCAGTCACCACTTATTTGGGGAATTCATGTAGCTGCTAATTCTAAATTTCAAAACTTAGACGATTTGCAGCATACCAAAGCAGCTATCTCCAGATTAGGTTCCGGCTCCCAATTAATGGCGTACGTTAATGCCGACAATCAAGGTTGGAATACAGATGAATTACAGTTTGAAATCGTAAATACTATTGATGGCGCGGTAGAAGCATTAACAAACGGAACGGCTGATTATTTTATGTGGGAACGTTTTATGACCAAACCTTTGGTTGACAAAGGAATTTTTAGAAAAATAGCAGACTGCCCTACTCCTTGGCCCTGCTTTGTGATTGCAGTACGTGAAGAAATTTTAGCAGAAAAACCAGAAATCATCAAATCCATTTTGTCGACGATCAACCAAACTACCAAAAATTTCAAAAACATCCCAAACATTGATACAGTATTAGCTACAGAATACCTTCAAAAACTAGAAGACATCCAAGAATGGCTTTCCTTAACCCAATGGTCACAAGAAAATATTGATGAAAAACTGTTAAACAATGTCCAAAAACAACTTTTTCAACTGAAAATCATTGATAAAATAGGTACTTTTGAAGAAATTGTAAAATCAATCTAGTTTTTACCTTTTCAGGTTATTTATGTTAAACTTTAAAAACATTTCTTTTACTCAAATAAAGCAAAGTCTGCAGGTTAAGAAACCTTGGGATGATGTTATTATTTTTGTCCTTAATGTTTTAATTGCGATACCATTATTCATCATTGCGCATGAAAACCTTATTGAACTCAATTGGGTTTTCAACCTAGATCGGATTTTAATATTTATTGGAATAATTCTATTAATCCAGTTATTACTAAGACTCTTACGTACTATCATTATCATTTGTATTTTTTTATACGTAATGGTTTTATTCTATGGAACCACTTTGGGTAATTATGGCTTTAACAGCGTCTTTGAAGATTACAATTCGATGATCTACACCATGTCTGACAATCCATATCCTCAAGATATCATTGTATCCAAATTACTTCCCTTTCCTAACAAAACTAAAATCCTAAATGCGATAGAATATCAAAACCCTAGAGTCCGTAATTTTGCCGTAATGGCAACTACAAAGCATTTTAAAAACGTCAGAGGTTATGCTGATTATAGAACCATTATACAATGTTTTGCTGTTTTTAAAGAAATAAACGAGCGCTGGAATTATGTAAGTGATCCTAAAGACGAAGACTATATTGCGAGTGCTAGCGAATCTTTAAATTATTTTTCAGGTGATTGTGATGACCATTCTATCTTGATGGCTGCTTGCGTACGAGCCATTGGAGGTACTCCGAGACTCATTCACACCAAAGGACATATTTATCCAGAAATACTCATTGGAAAAATGAATGATCTAGAAACCGTCAATTTTTTGATTAAAAACATTTTATTTACCAAAGAAAGTTATCGCAAACAATTGCATTATCACATTGATGAACGCAATCAAATTTGGTTAAACCTCGATTACACCGCCAAATATCCTGGAGGACCTTTCCTTTCTGAAGAAATTTTAGGAGCATTGACCTTAAACTAAAAAGCCTCATTTTCAATTTGAAAACGAGGCCTTTTATTAGCGTTGTGTTTGGAATATTATTTATTTCCTTTTTCAAAATCAGCAACAAACTGTGCTAATCCAATATCAGTTAATGGGTGTTTCAACAATCCATAAATTGCAGATAATGGTCCTGTCATTACATCAGCACCAATTTTAGCACAGTTTACAATGTGCATCGTGTGACGCACAGAAGCAGCTAAAATCTCAGTTTCGTAACCGTAGTTATCGTAAATTTCTCTAATCTCTTGAATCAAGTTCAAACCATCAGTAGAGACATCGTCCAAACGACCAATAAAAGGAGAAACATAAGTAGCTCCTGCTTTAGCAGCTAATAGTGCTTGACCTGCAGAGAAAACTAAAGTAACATTCGTTTTAATTCCTTTATCTGAGAAATACTTAGCAGCCATAACTCCTTCTTTAGTCATTGGTAATTTAACCACGATTTGATCGTGTAAGTCTGCCAATTCCTCTCCTTCTTTCACCATTCCTTCAAAGTCCAAAGCGTTAACTTCGGCACTAACATCTCCCTCAACAAGATTACAAATATCTACATAATGTTTCAAGATGTTGTTTTTTCCTGTAATACCTTCTTTAGCCATCAATGATGGATTAGTAGTTACACCATCCAAAACACCTAAAGCTTGTGCTTCTTTAATCTGAGCTAAATTAGCCGTATCGATAAAAAATTTCATAATTCTATATTTAATTGTTTTTTTATTATTTGGGCGTGACCCTCCAAAAAAAGTCGGGTCGGGCTATTCGTTACAAGTCCTCGTATTATTCCGCTATCGCTACATAATACTGTGGGCTTTCCACTACTATCCCTCACGCTAAACCCATGCAAACTTACAAATTATAATGACTCATTAATATTTTTTCATATACTTTGTCTGGTAAAATACGTTTTAGTACAATAGAAAACTTTTGCATAAAAGCTCCTACCTTATAATGAATCTTTGGATTTTCTTTTTGTATAATTAGATAAACTGCAGAGGCCATTTCTAAAGGATCACTCCCTTCATCTACATGAGCATCCATAGTTTGTAACATTTTACTATATACTTTTTCATAAGCTGAACCTAAAATAATAGGCGCATGATAACGCCCTGAAGCGATATTTGTCGCAAAATCTCCTGGAGCAACATTCGTGATTTGGATTCCAAATTGTTTTACTTCCATGCGCAGTGCTTCTGTAACCAATTCTAAAGCTCCTTTTGAAGCCGAATAAATTGAGCGATAAGGCAATCCCATATAACCCGCAATAGAAGTAACATTAATAATCAAACCTGTTTTTTGCGCACGCATTTGTGGCAAAACGGCTTTAATTACTTCAATAGGACCAAAAAAATTGGTCTCAAAATTGTTCTTGATTTCTTTACTAGGAATTTCTTCTAACGGTCCCGTAATCCCTACACCTGCATTATTAATTACTACATCTATTCTTCCCGAACGCGCAATAACTTGATCAATAGCATTTTTTATAGTTTCAGTATCTCGAACGTCCAAAGTCAATAAAGGGAAAACCGAATCGGAAATTCGTTCAGGATTTCTACTTGTACCGTAAACCGTGAAACCTTTTTGATGTAAAAATTCACCAATAGATTTTCCTATTCCCGAAGAACCTCCTGTGATTAAAACTACTTTACTCATTTTTATTAGTTATAAGTTTGGAGCTATGTGTTAAAAGCTTTTGATGATCGTTTTCAATTTGGCTTTAATTAGTAAAACACTCAACTTCTAACCAATAACACCTAACTTCTGATTGGTTCAAAAATAAAAAAATCTCCCCTAAGGAAGACTACAATTTTTAAAATAAAAGAATCTGATTCACCAAGGTAGACAGATTAAATAAAAAATGGCAAGCGACCTACATCGCACCGCTCAACCACGTACCCTTGCTATGTTCCCATCCTGGGGGAGTCTGCAGGAGCTGGTCGTGTAGGACTTGCCGGTGCAAATATACAATCTTTTTATATTTTTGCAAGGGCTTTGCTGACTTAAAAATAACATTGTATATTGGTCTTACAAATTTTTTAATCATGAAAAAACATAACTTACTATATGTCATTTTATTAGGGATAACAGTTTCTAATTGTGGTGGCAAAAAAAAAGGTGAAAATTCAATATTTACATTTAATTCGGCGCAATTTTCAGCTCAATACCAGCCCCAGAACAAACTGGATTTAGAAATTTTAAATCCAAATTCAAAAGAAATCGATAGCATTGTTTATTTTGTAAACGACATCAAAGTAGGAACTACTAAAGGAAACACTAAATTACCATTAGAATTAAAAAACCAAAAACTAGGCTACCAAAACTTGAAAGCTTTAGTATATTTTGAAGGTGACAACTCTGAGGCTACTGCAAGAGTTGAACTAGTTTCTAATGTAAGTCCAAAATTATTAAAATATAAAATTGTAAACACTTACCCTCATGACACCAATTCATTTACGGAAGGTTTGGAATTTTACAAAGACACCCTTTATGAAAGTACAGGGCTGAAAGGTAAATCGTACATTAGAAAGTATGATTATAAAACGGGAAAAGTTTTCCAACAAGTTGATTTAGATTCTAAATATTTTGGAGAAGGTATAACCATTCTAAACGATAAAGTTTACCAATTGACTTGGCAAGAAAAAACGGGATTCATTTATGATGCTAAAACTTTGAAATTAGAAAAAACCTTTACTTACGACAAAGACATCGAAGGTTGGGGAATGACTAATGATGGTACCCACTTATACCAAACAGACAAAACAGAGAAAATTTGGAAAATGGATCCAGCAACTCAAAAAATGATTGATTACATTAATGTATATGCGGGAAATTCTAAAATAAAAGCCATTAATGAACTCGAGTGGATCGAAGGTAAAATCTACACTAACGTTTGGATGAAAGATGCTATCGCAGTGGTAAATCCATCTAACGGAGCTGTTGAAGGAATCCTTGATTTATCCGGATTAAGAAAATCACTTAAAGTTACTCTTGATGATGTTCTTAACGGAATAGCTTATAACCCTAAAACCAAAACTATTTTTGTAACTGGTAAAAACTGGGATAAAATGTTTGAGATTACAGTTTCTGAATAAGTTCATTCTTAACAATACAAAAAGAAAGCGGTTGTTCAATAAGTTTGTCAACCGCTTTCTTTTTACAATACCTTGTAAAAAAAAGCAGTAATGATTTATTAAATCATTACTGCTTTTTTATTATAAATCACTAAACCTTATTTCAATTCAAAACTAGATTTAGAAACCAAAACATCTTTATCAAATACATTTACATAGTACGTTCCTTTTGCAAAGTCTTTACCAGGTAAATTTTCAGAAACATTTACCGTTTTATTTTCATATTTTACCGTTGTTGCAAAGCTATAAGACAAAGATTTTTCTCCAAAATTTTGAGTTTTCTTATCGCCTAAAACATTGTTTTTACTATCAATAACTTGAACATAATAAGTTTTATCTCCTGATTTAGCAATTTGATTTTCAGCAATTGTAAAACTAATTCTAAGCATATCTGCTCTACTAGCTTTGTCAGTTTCAATTTGTTTTTCAGAACTTCTTAATAAACCTGGATTTCTTACGATATAAGCAGAAGTTTTTAAATTTACAATTGACAATTTAGATCCTTTTTCTACTGTTTTAGACAACTCATCATTTTGAGAAACCAAAACCTCGTTAGTTTTCTTAGCGGCAGTTAATACAACTGTAGTGCTGTCACGTTGTACCGTTAATTTTGTGTTTTGCTTCTTCAAACCTTCATTTTCAGCCATCAAAGCTTTCATGTTATTTTGCAGAGCAATATATTGTGATTTAAATTTTGATACGTCACCTTTTGATTTACTCAAATCTGACATTAAACTAACCACCTTGTCTCTTTCTTTAATTAACTCTTCTGACATAGAAGTGTTTTCAGCAATTGCAGCATCATAAGTTGCTTTTAAATCTTGCAAATCTTTCATTACTGTTTCTTTTTCAGTAACGGTAGTTTTCAATTCTGTTTGAACATTTTCAACATCTGATGACACTTTAAATATATAAACTAAACTTCCTACTAATAGAACTGCTAAAACAGCAATAACTGCTTTTAGACTTGAATTACTTTGTTGATTTTCCATTTTTAATTTATTTGTTTTTATAAAATTAGTTTTTCAAATTTAAGGAATATATAGTCAAGTTATAACGTAAGTTTAGACAATTATAGTATTTTTGAGAAAAAATATTTTTTTTATGGAAAAGCTTTTGCCTTTTACAATAAAGGATCTTGCAAAAATTACCAACCATAGAAGTGGTGAAATAAAATTTGGAGAAAAGATGATTACCATCCCAAATGGTGTTGACCCCATTACTTTTATTAAGAATACCGATGCAAAATATGTATTAATAGGCATCCCTGAAGATGTTGGTATTCAGGCTAACTTTGGGAGACCAGGAGCCGCATCCGCCTGGAAAACAGCACTAAAAAGCATCGCAAACATTCAGCACAATCGTTTTTGCAAAGGAAATCAAATTATTGTCCTAGGTGAAATTGATGTTGAAGAAGAAATGAAGGAAGCCAAAGAATTGGACTTCAAAAACATTGACCACAGATTAAAACTCAGCAAACTAGTTGAAAAAATTGATAAAGAAGTTTCTCATATTATTTTCAGTATTATTAAATCTGGAAAAACACCCATTATTATAGGTGGAGGACAAAATAACGCCTATGGAAACATTAAAGGTGCTGCTTTAGCTAAGGGAAAACCTATAAACGCTATTAATTTTGATGCTCATTCTGATTTCAGAATTCTCGAAGGTCGTCATAGTGGCAATGCTTTTTCTTATGCCTACAACGAAGGTTTTTTGAAAAAATACTTCATTTTTGGTTTACACGAAAACCATGTTTCTAAAAATGTTTTGGATTTAATCAAAAAAACTGATGACCGATTACGATACAATACCTATGATAGTATTAAAATTCGTGGAGAGAAAAGTTTTATTCAGGAAATTATAGCAGCCTACGAATTTATCAAAACTGATGCTTACGGAATTGAGGTTGACCTAGATGCTATTCCTAATATTGCAAGTAGCGCTATGACTTTAAGTGGTTTTTCAATCGAAGAATTGCGACAATTTATAGCTTATTTTGGAAAACATAAAAATGCAACCTATATCCACATTTGCGAAGGAGCACCTGATTTAGATGGAGATAAAAACAACCATCTCATTGGCCAACTTATAGCTTACCTTGTAACTGATTTTATAAAAGCCAACCAATAATATAAAGACAGTATCGAATCAGCATAAATAAACCATTTTATAGGGAGTAAATAAATAACACTATCTTTGCCTTTCAATCGCTGTAATTATTACGGTGTATTTAATATCAAAAATATGTTATTCGAAGATTTATCACTTTCTAAAAGTATTCAAAAGGCCGTATTTGAACAAGGCTATACTAATCCCACTCCTATTCAACTACAATCTATTCCTCTAATTTTAGCAGGAAATGATTTGATAGGTTGTGCCCAAACGGGTACAGGAAAAACAGCAGCATTTGCCATTCCTATCATACATCAATTACATCGTATAGTTGGTTCTTCCAAAAAAGCCAAACAAATTCGTGCTTTAGTTGTTACTCCAACAAGAGAATTAGCGGTACAAATAGGACAAAGTTTTGACACCTATTCCAAATATACGAACTTAACACAACTGACCATTTTTGGCGGTGTTTCACAAAATCCACAAGTTGACACTTTAAAAAACGGTGTCGATATCTTAATAGCAACTCCAGGTAGATTACTGGATTTACACAAACAAGGATTTATAGATTTAGATCATTTACACACTTTGGTATTAGACGAAGCGGATCAAATGCTGGATATGGGATTTGTAAATGATGTCAAAAAAATTGTAAAATTGACACCTAAAAATCGTCAAACATTATTTTTCTCGGCAACAATGCCAATAGCAATTCGAGAACTAGCCGAAATGTTTTTGACCAATCCCGAAACTGTTACAGTTTCTCCTGTTTCTTCAACTGCTGAAAATGTAGAACAACGTATTTATTTTGTCGAAAAAGGTGAAAAAAGAAATTTACTGTACAATTTAATTCAAAACGAAAACCTTACAGATGTCTTGGTTTTTTCGAGAACGAAACATGGAGCAGACAATGTTGTAAAAGCACTTCGTAAAAAAAATATTCCTGCCGAAGCGATTCACGGAGATAAATCTCAAAATGCAAGACAACGCGTACTTGATGCATTTAAGAATAAAGAAGTAGGTGTATTAGTTGCTACAGATATTGCAGCTCGCGGTATTGATATTGACCAATTGCCATTTGTGATTAATTTTGATTTGCCTAATATCCCTGAAACTTATGTACACCGTATAGGACGTACAGGACGTGCTGGAAACGGAGGAATTGCTATTTCTTTTTGCAGTAAAGACGAACACGGTTACTGGAAAGACATTCAAAAATTAATCAAAGTTGATGTTAAAACGGTCAGTGACCATCCTTATCCTTGGCATTCTGGAAATCCAGAAACTGCTCCTGGTGGCTCAACAAAACCTAAAAATTCTAACCGAAGTGGCGAAAAAAACAAATCCAGAAAATCCACAGCTTCCAAACAGAATAAAAAACGTTGGTATTAAAAACCAATTTAAATAATACAAAGCACTCCTATTGAAAAATGGAAGTGCTTTTTTATTTGTTGGCAAAAAAACAAAAAAACTTTTTACGTCTAATATGGTTTTAAAAACAAGTAACTTTCATAATTTAGATAGCGCAGATTTTAAGTCAATCGTTAGCGCAAAATTTCTCTAGTAAATTAAGGCTTGAAATCCTTTGTCTTCTGACCCCAAAGCTTCGAGAGAAAAACCATCAGATTACAAGGAAATCCTGAAATCTATTATATATACCGACCGATTCTTTCGGTTGGTTGTTCTAATAAAAATCCCAACGACAAGAATTTATTTTCTATTAGGTAGCGTTGTTTTATAAAATTCTTGAAAATCAAACTTTTTATAAATAAGATTTAGCAGCACTATCTTGAGGTAGTAAAATTTAAATTTTACAAACTTTTAAAGATATAATCACAAAATACCAACGAGAAATCACCAAAACAATTAATTGATTTTAAAATGGATAACCTATAGCTAGATTAAAAATAAGATTCTCTTTGCGCCAAGATTTATCAGATAAGTTAATCTCATCTATAACCCATTCGTTTCCTTTGGGCAAATAAGGTTTTCTTATTGGAAAAGCCAAATCAGTTCTAAGTATCAAGAAACTAAAATCAAATCGTAAACCCACACCTGTTCCCACTGCCAGTTGATTCAAAAATTGATTAGAAAATTCTGCTCCAGATTTTTCATCACTCTTGTTCAGCAACCAAATATTACCTGCGTCTAGAAAAAGAGCCCCCTTTACCAAACTATATATTTTTGTTCGCAACTCGGTACTGAATTCAAATTTCAAATCCCCAGATTGATCGGGTAAAAAAGAATTGGTTGCCACCGTTCCATCAAAAGTTCCAGGCCCAATCGATCTTGCTCTAAAGGCCCTTATACTACTAGTTCCTCCTATGAAAAATTGTTTGATAAAAGGTAAATTATCAGAGTTTCCATAAGGAATACCTGCCCCTAGAATAATCCTACTCGCCAGTGTAGTTTCTTTATTAAAATGGTAGTAATGACGAAATTCTGTTTCTATCTTTGAATATTGACTAAAAGGAACTCCAAAAATACTTTTGGGGTTATTACTATCATTTGCACCCATAATTAACCCCAAAGCATTTCCTGAAAAATCCAAACCGCCTTTAAAATAGAAGTTGTTTTTTTTATTTTTCAACATGGTATTGGTGTAAACATAAGAATAATTCGTTCCAAAAATAAATTGCTTGTCAATTACATTCTGTAAGGAAGGATTTGCTGCTATTTGGGATTTATATAAATCGGAAACATCATTAGAAGAAGTAAAAGCAATATTGAGTAAATTGAGGTTATGTTCTTTTCTTTCATTCTCTTTCCATAAGTACCCAAACGAAGCATTAAAGGTTTTTAACGAATACAATTGTGTTCTCAACTGGTATTCATAACCCAATGACGCCTTGGTATTAGGCACGTAGCCCCCTCCCGAATTCATTTGGATTGGCGTAATAAATCGAGGCCAAACTAATCTAGCTTCACTACCTGCACGATACACATTAAAACCATTGTTTTGACCTGAAACTTGGACTTCAAATCCTGCAAAAGCCGAAATATTAAAAAATTCTGCTCCCTTAAAAAAATTGCGGTGACTCCAACTAATATTTAATTCGGTTCCCGAATAATTAGCTGAGTTTGTTTTTGCTAAAGCCTCAATTTGAATCGATTTTTTGGGTAAAGGAGTCAAATAATAGTAGGCGTTTAATTGATTTTTAAAAGAATCATCAACTTTAAATTCGTTATTTACAAATTTAAAAGTTCCCAAAGTAATCAAACGATTCAACGACGAATTATGGTTAGTCCTGTTATACAAATCCCCTTTTTTGAATAATAAAGTTTTATCAAAGACAAAGGGTTTGAATACCATTTTATTATCAATAATAGTTAGATCATTGTAATGAATGGAATCCATTCTTCTTGTTGCAACGGTGTCTCTTTTTAAGTTATAACTAGGGTAAACAAATACATCATTGATTTTATATTGAACTTTGGCTTTTTCAGGAGTTTCTTTTTTTATTTTAAGAATTAAATCTACTTCATTTTTAGCCACAGTACTATCTACTTGAACCAAAAGATAGTCTTCATTAAAATAATAAAAACCACGTTCTTTGAGTCTCAAATCAATACGGGAGCGTTCTTTTTTTATCCGATCTAAACTATAAAGCTGATCAACTTTTAAAATACTTTTTTCTTGAAGCAAATTTATTTCTTTCCCCAAAACCGAGGAATCTTTAGGAAAATGAACTGACTTAATTTTGTATTGATTGTGAAGTTTTACTTCATAATTGGCTTTGGCTTTTTTACCTCTTGCAGTAGAATCAGCTAAGGATTCGGCATTAAAAAAACCATTATTCTCTACATAATTTTGAATTAAATCTTTATTATAATTTAAATTAACTTTACTCATCAAAACAGGTGCCTCTCCAATTTTGTTTTTGAGCCAATACCGAAACCCTTTTTCTTTTTTTACTTCGCCAGCCAAATTGTAAAAAAAGACAGCTGGTCGCATTCCTAAGAATGATTTATTAGGAATAGGCCGAATTAAATCATCTAATTCTGATTTAATTTTTTTTCTCACTTTTTTCGTTTCTTCTCCTTTTGATACAGTAATCGTATGTCCAACATATAATAAATCTCCTTCTGGAATTTTACTTGTTCCACTACAACCTATAAAAAAGGAAACTAATAAAACTAATTCTATATAATGATTAATTCTCATCTTTTTTTACGATTCTGGTTTGCTTTTCTTTCTCTTGGTTTGCGTTTCGAATGAAACAACTCTCTAAACTTGTTATAATTCATCGTAATAATAAAGGCAACACCTGTTTCAACCACTTGACCTTGTAAAGCTACTTGATAATTGTTTTTTCTATAGGCTCTAAACTTATATCTACCGTCTTTAGTAATGAGGTAATCAGCTGTGACATCTCCAGCAATATTAGTTGCCTCTTCGTTTTCATTTTGTACACCTTCCACTCCAAAACTACTTCCCAAAGTAACCTTCAATCTATCGTTTAGTAATTGTTTGGAAATCCCCACGTTCAAGTCAGTTCTTTCTTTACGTTCTCCTGTTGAATAATCCTCAGACGTTTGTAAATCAAAATCAATTTCAAAACCTTTGATTAGATCGCCAGCTAAATTGGTAGCCTGTTGTGATAAAATTTTACTCACACTCTGTTTTGCCAAAAAAGCTCCACTAGTTCCACCCGCTTCACTTTCAAAAGGGTTGTCTCCTATGAATCGATTCAATAACAAAAGCGCAAAAACTTGTTTATTCAACGCATCCTCATCTCGTTTAATCTGTGTTAATTTTGCTTGTGTTGTATTAATTATATCGGCTGATACATCATTATTCCCATCTGGCAAAACAATATCAAATGTAATTTTAGGTTGCAACAACTCCCCTTTCATCATTAGTTTGGTTTCAAAAGGAACTTTTTGTTTGTAGGTATTTCTAGTCGCTGCATCGATACCAGACAATTGATCGTCTACTAAGTCTAGTGGAGAGGCTTCTACCTTGTAAATAGCTGTAATATCAATATTAGCAGTTGTAGGTTCCCCTGTCCAGAGGATATAACTTTGTGGCTGGATTTCAAACTTTCTTTTAATTAGGTTAAAATTCATTTCGTAAGCTCCTCCAGTGAATTCATACTTACCTGTTAAAGTTGTTTTTCCTGAAGGATCAATTCCTCCTGTTAATTGTGCATCTCCCTGAAGTTTTAAATAATCTCCGTTAGCTTCATCAATTACAATTGATATTTCTGCTTTTTTATCCACAACAATATTGACAGAGGCATTGATACCTCTTAATTCAGTTTGAATAACTTCATTCATAGGATCTTTATCAGTAATCAATACTGGTTGATCTTGATCAATAAATTCTACTATTCCTTCTCTGTCAGTAATTGAAGGATCACTTTGTGGCAATACAATAGTGAATTTTGTATCGGCATTAACTTTAACAGTACCATCAACAATAGGGTTATTTAGAGTGCCTTTTATCCCCAAATTATTATCCAAATACAATTCGCCATAAAACAATTTGTTATCCTTTACTTTTGAATTGACTGCTCTAAAATTACTTGCTGTTAGCCTTAACTTAAAGCCTAGATTAGCATAATCGTTACTATCAACAAATCCGTCAATTTTAAGTGGATTCTTGTTTTCATCATATAATTTGAAGTTGTCAAAAATAATTTTATCCCCCTGAAATGCAACTTCATCATTAATCAATTGTAATTTTGAATTTAAGGGTACCACTACAAATCCAACCGAATTAAACTTAAGATTTCCATTAACATAAGGATGAGTGGCTTTACCTTTAACCGTTAATTTCCCATTCAAATATCCTTCACTATCTTTAATATTATCTAGAGAAAAGGCTTGTATTAATTTCATTTGCATTTTCTCAATGGCCACATCAAAATCCAAACTCTGATTCGTAACGTTGTAATTCCCATCTACATTTAATTGATTCCCTAAGCCTGATAAAGTTAGATTAGTAGAGTAAATCCCGGTGCTTTTATTGGCTATTTTTAATTGTAAATTACCTATTGAATCTTGTTTTATTTTTAAATCATCAATTCTTAAATCTGACTCAAATAATGGACTGCTCGTTAAGTCTTTAATAGTAGTTGCTCCATTAATAATACCGCCAATTTCAAAATTAGATTGGACGAGGCTCGTCAAAGTTTCAATTTTGAAGTTTTTAAATTTAGCAACAACAGGCGATACCGCTTGCTTATTCTCAGATTGAATATGGAAAGATTGCTGACCATTTTGAATTTGGAAGTCAGAAAATAAGATTCCTTTTGGTTCAATTTTTATATGATTGTTAGCGTCAACCTGCCATTTTTCATAATTAAGAAGTAATTTTTCAGGATTTAAAGAAACAACTGGAGTTCCTAAACTGTCTTTGACAATTCCTCCAATAAGATACTTTTCTTTATCCTTCAAGTCTTTTATACTCAAATTATAATAGACGGTATTATTTGCAATTTTTCCATTAATAGCTGTTTTTGTGATTGCAAATTGTTCGTTTTTGAGCGCTCCCAGATACAAACTGTAGTATAATGCCTTGTCCTTTTCATCAGTATTTATTTTTAATTCTGCATTTGTGACTTCATTCGAAGCAAAATTAATCCTAGGAATATGAGCATTTACTGCAATACTATCTGTAGCCGAATTATATCCACCTGACAAAGAAATACTTGACAATTCATTTAATTCAGGAATCATCTTTTTTAAGACTGGGTTATCTTTAATTGTAAATCGAAAATTAAGGTTTTGTTGCGACCTTGTTTTTGCCAATTTTTTATCTAATTGATAGTATTTTGAAATTGAATTCATCAGTTGATCTCTTATTGTGGTCAACTTATAATTCCCTGAAATCAAACCATTAACGAACTGTGATTGTATGACAATTGAATCTTTCTCCTGATTAGAAATGGCTCTTATACTAATCGAATCTAATGGAAACTGTTCTTTTTCCAAAGCCACTAAAAAATCAGAAGCATAGATAGCCCCTTTCAAATTATCCAATCTTAAATCATCAAAATTAGCAGTGATGTTACCCTTCATTTTCAATGGTCCAGCATGAAGGTTTAATTCATTCAAATCTATAATATCTACATTTAATTTTAAATCTACTGTAGGTTTTTCAGGAAAAGAAGTCCCTTTTGCGTCCAAATTAAAAGTAAGATTCGGATCAACAGCCTCAGCATTCACAGCAAAAAATCCGTTATCAATTGATCCATTCAATTTGACATTATTATAATCATAATCATTGAAGGTAGCTCTTACAATTTTTGACGATAATTTTGCAGAGGCTGTCTCAGGATCTAGACTCACGCCTTTAACAGTTGCGTTTGCAGTGAATTTACCTAACTTTTTATTTTTAATAAATTTGCCTAAGTCAAAATTTTCGACAGTTGCATCAGCTTCATATTTTTCGTTGTTTTTTCTACTTTGGTCTAAAGTAGCCTCAACTTTGGCAATTCCAAAAGAACTTACTAAATCCAATTTTGTTTTAAAATCAGCTATACTTCCGAAAAAATTTCCTTTCAAATTCAGTTGTTCTGGCAACTGAATAGTATTAGGAATTGTGTTTTTTGGGCTTACAGCATAAATATCTTTAGCTGTGCTTTGAAGGTCTAAATACGTGATATTAAAATTACTTTTCTCCACTTTTGGCAAACCAGTAATAGTCCCTTTAAAAGCAACTTTTGAATTTCCAATGCCACTCGCATTGAAAGTCTTAATATTTAAATCATCTAACTTCCCTTTTAGGACTGCATCAAAATTTACAATTGCATTAGGGTAATTTTTAAATATATCGACGGTTTTTAGTTGAGGAACTAATAATAAGAGATCTTTAAAACCCAACTTACTGTCTTTTAAATTCGCATCAATAGTTAACTTCTCTAAATTCTCACTTATTGTATTTATCGAAGGATACGTTACGACAATAGATTGCTTTAAGAAGGTTTGAGGAGTTTTTAATAACAACTTTTTTAAAGAAACTGTTTGTGGTGTATATTCAAATTCTGTACTTAATTCATCTAATTCAAAACCACTTTTCTCTTTAAAACGGAAAGTATTTATTTTGCCTTTGTATTTATCCGAATCGATTGCAATTGATTCTCCTTCCAAATTCAAATTTCTTAATTGCAAATGATTGTAATCCAATCCATGAGCAGTTTTAGCTGTGTTATTATTATCAAATACAAAATTAACATCAGCAATTGAAACTGTTTTCACCTCCATTTTCCAAGGCAAACCCTCTGCGCTTTTCGCCTTATCAATTTCCTTAACTTCTGATTTAGGCAATGTCAGTCGACCTTCTGTTTTGTTTAAAACAATAGAATTGAATACCAAAATCTGTTTCTCTAAATCAACAGATTGAACCTTTGTATGAAATTTACCAACATGGATTTGAGTAGTAATATTGGAAACTGCACTTATATAATTAATACCAATGTCATCTAGTTGAATGTTTTCTAAGTTTAATTTTAGACTTTTGCCTTTAGTCTTTTCTTTATCTTTTATTTCTTTAGCAGCTTTTTCGGTAGCTTGCACAACATCCTGATTTAAATTCAATTGAAAACCTTTTAGATTAATATCAGGCACGTCAAAAAATAAATTCTCTAAATCGAACTGCTTTATTTTAGTATCAAAATGATTCACATATAAGGCTAAATTATTCCTTGAAACAGCATCTTGATAGCTAAATTTAACATGATCTAGATTGACCTTCTTTATTGAAACCTCTATCGGTTTACTTTCCTTTTTAGATTCCTTTGGTGATTCAAATGCCTTAATAATATAATCAAAATTATAAACAGAATCTTTGTTCACTTTGATTTTTGCAACAATTCCTTCTAAATCAATAGTATTAATTTGGACTTTGTTATTCAATAGTTGAACTAAATCTATATCTACTTTCAAGGATTTACCAGCGAGTAAGGTATCTTTTGATTGTTCTTCAAAATAAAAATCTCTGAGAATGATTTTTTTGGGTAAACCAATGGTAATAGAACCAACAACAATTTTAGTTTTTATTTTTTTCTGTAAATAAAAAACGGCTTGATCTTTTATTTTATTTTGAACAAATGGTACTTGCAATGCCAACACTATTACTAAGAAAAGTGTTATGAGGCCTAACCCTATTTTTAAAATAATTTTAAAAATTTTATTCAATATTGAAATAGATTAATTAATTTATAAACATTTGCTAGCTATTGCTAATTTATTCAATTTTTTCGTCAAGATAAGAGTATCGCAAATCGTTTCTATTATACAATTAGGTTAAATTCTTTTAAAATTTTAAGGCGTCAGTTTTTAATTATCAAATTTACAAACAATCTGTAAAATAAAAACACCTTACACAACTACAGTTGAACAAGGTGTTTTTTAATATATTAAAACTTATATTATTCGCTAATACTTGGAATAGTAACCATTTCATCTGTGTCCGATTTGTAATCAACTCCGTCCACATCAAAACCAAACAAATTATAGAAATCCTTGCGGTATCCTTCTAAATCTCCAATTTCTTCTAAGTTTTCAGTTACAGCTTCTTGCCATAATGCCGCTACTCTAGCTTGAACATCTTCACGCATTTCCCAATCGTCAATACGAATACGACCTTGTTCGTCAGTAGGAACTTCAGTTCCGTTATACAAACGATCTGCATACAAACGTTGGATTTGTTCGATACAACCTTCGTGAATTCCTTCCGCTTTCATGATTTTGTACAACAATGAAATGTACAATGGAATTACTGGAATTGCTGAACTCGCTTGCGTTACCAAAGCTTTGTTTACTGAAACATAGGCTTTACCATTGATGTCTTCTAAGCTTTTAGTAATCTCAAAAGCAGTTGCTTCCAAATGATCTTTAGCACGACCAATAGTTCCCTTACGATAAACTGCTTCAGTCAATGATGGT
The DNA here is from genome assembly GCF_048320115.1 of Flavobacterium faecale. Lineage (GTDB taxonomy): Bacteria > Bacteroidota > Bacteroidia > Flavobacteriales > Flavobacteriaceae > Flavobacterium > Flavobacterium faecale_A. The sequence continues at coordinate 3,052,441 of NZ_CP182943.1, read as the reverse complement.
CCAATATAAGAATAAGCCACAGTTGTAGCGCCTGGAGCTAATAAATTAGCAGCTTTTAAAGCCTCCATCCACATGGCCCAGTCTTCACCACCCATTACAGCTATGGTATTTTCAATATCATCACCACTACATGGCTCGATTGAAACTTCAGAAACTTTTCCAGAGTGAAAATCTACCGTTTTGTTAGAAAACGTACTCCCGATTGGTTTCAAAACCGAACGATGTGTAACTCCTGTTTTAGGATTCGTACGAACTGGCGAAGCCAAACTGTAAATCACTAAATCTACTTGCCCTAAATCTTCTTTGATTAAAGCTAAGGTTTGCTCTTTGATTTCGTTAGAAAATGCATCTCCGTTGATACTTTTAGCATATAAACCTGCTTTAGTAGCTTCTTTTTCAAAAGCTGCTGAGTTGTACCAACCTGGTGAAGCTGTTTTTCCTGGAGCTGGACCTTTTTCAAAGAACACTCCAATTGTAGCTGCATTAGAACCAAAGGCACTTGTAATACGAGATGCCAAACCAAAACCTGTAGAAGCTCCGATCACCAATACTTTTTTAGCACCGTCAATAGCTCCTTTTGATTTTACATACTCAATTTGATTTTTTACGTTTTGTTCGCATCCTTTAGGTTGTGATGTCAAACAAATAAATCCTCTCATTCTTGGTTCTATAATCATTTTTCTTTTTTTATTCGTTATTTATAGTAAGGTATAAAACTCTTTATAATTTTAAATTTTTGAAGTACAAATATAACTGAATATATTAGTTCAACAAGGCTTTGGCATGATTTAAGGCCGAATCTGAAACCACTGCACCGGATAACATTTGAGCAATTTCGACAATACGCTCTTCCGAATTTAACAAAACCAATTCTGACTGTGTATCCTCACCTACCGTAGATTTGAAAACCTTAAAATGTGCATTTCCTTTGGCTGCAATTTGGGGTAAATGTGTAATGGCAAAAATTTGCATGCTTTGACTCATTTCTTTCATGATTTCACCCATTCTAATGGCTATTTCTCCTGAAACCCCAGTGTCGATTTCGTCAAAAATTAAGGTTGGTAATTTAGAATATTGCGCTAAAATTGCTTTAACAGCAAGCATAATTCGAGACATTTCTCCTCCAGAAGCTACTTTCTTTAGCAGTCCAAAATCGGTTCCTTTATTAGCCGCGAATAGGAATTGCAAGTCGTCTTTTCCGTTTTCAAAGTAAGTTGTTGTAGGTGTCACTTTAATATCAAAACGAACATTAGGCATTCCTAAAGTAGCTAAAATAGAAATTAACTTATCAGACAAAACAGGAATTGCATTTTGTCTATTATTCAAAATCGTATTGGCTAAAACATCCAGTTCTGTGGCTTTATTTTGTATAGAAACCGTTAACTTTTCAATTTCATCACCAAGATTCCCTAATTCTAAAACAGAATTATCTAAATGGTTTTGTATCTCTAAAAGTTCCTCTACAGTAGAAACTTGGTGTTTCTTTTGCAAATTATATATCAATTGTAATTTTTGATTAATCAACTCCAATTGCGCTGGATCGCTATACAAACTTTCGGTACTGTCGTTCAACTCATTGGATATATCGTCTATTTCTATCAACACACTCACTACCCGTTCGAGCAACGATTGGTATTCAGGTGAAAAGGAAGCTATCTTTTGCAAAGCAGCTTTGATTTCGTTCAAACTAGATAAAACCCCAATAGACTCCGCACTAATTATTGCCAATGACTTGTCTAAAGACTCTTTGATAATCTCAACATTGTTTAGTTTTTCAAAATCAGACTCCAAACTTTCTTGTTCTCCTGCTTGTAATTTTGCCTCCAACAATTCATTCAATAAAAATTGATTGTACTCTTGTTCTTTATAGGATTCGGCTTGTTTTTTAAGCAGTGAATTTAATTTAGATTTTTCTGATTTGTATTGCTTCAATACATTTTGATAAACAACGACGGTTTCACCATTATTAGCAATAGCATCAATGATTTTGAATTGTACATTTTCATCAGACAACTCTTGAGTTTGTTGCTGCGAATGGATGTCAATCAAATACAAACTCAATTCCTGTAATTCTTGAAGGTTTACAGGACTGTCATTAATAAAAGCACGTGATTTACCCGAAGGTAAAATTTCACGTCTGATAATAGTATCGTCCTCATAGTCGAGGTCATTAGCTTCGAAAAAAGGTTTTAAATTGTACTTTGAAATTTCAAAATGAGCTTCAATAATGCATTTTTCTTCTTTATTTTTCAATGAAGTTAAATCGGCTCTCTTACCTAAAACCAAACCTAAAGCACCTAAAATAATAGATTTTCCAGCTCCAGTTTCTCCAGTAATGATAGAAAATCCTTGTAAAAAATCAATAGATAATTTTTCAATTAAGGCGTAGTTTTTTATTGATAGTGTGGTAATCATCTAATCCGTTTTGTAAAATATAAAAAAGGTAAATAAGATATTTTAGTACTTAATATTTTCCCATTTTCCTGTATTTAGTGGCGAAGTTTTATTCAAACTCTCTACCAAATCTGTAATGGCAATACTGGGACCTCCTGAAAATATAGAAACAATTTCATCTGATTTAGCATCAAAAAATACTCGAGTTAAAAAAGCATTTGGCTTAGAAGAATTCAATTTATTCAACTCAACTAAAGCGTTTTTAATTTTTTCTTTTGAACTTTTTAAATCTTTAGTCATCGTATCTAAACCAGTATGATAATCTGTTATTGTGGTGCGAATCACTGAAAAAGTAGGAGACAACAAATCATTAATTAAGAAATAACGATTTTGAAAACCATCCGATTGGCTCCATCCTTTATAACCACCTTGTTGGGCATTATTAGCTATATTTTGTGCCATTGTAAGGTGTACATCACCTGATTTTGCAACAAAAGATTCTGCATCTAATCCTAAAATCACATAAGCATAAAAAGAAACAACTGAAACTAAATTTGATTCAAAACCATTTGGATTGAAAATCAAATTTTCAAATTCGGTATATCTAAAATTAAAATCTTTATCGTTAAAATTTAGAATTGGTGAGGAATAAGAGGAATTATAAATAGGTCTTGATGATTGCACTTGAATTGTCGCTACAAATTGATCAGAATTATTAGAAGTAATATTAATATACATCGAACAATTGATCTTTTCATTTTGCTTTAAGGCTTTACCAGTCCAATCTGTCTTATTGACAAACTCTGTCAAGGATGTTTGTAAACTTTTGTATACTGATTGATTAGTATTGGCCACTCGCTCAGAATTGACAGTAATCGTACAATTTAACTGCTGGGCTTCAATGTTTGTAAAAAATAGTAATGCAATAAAAAGAATCCATTTATTCATGAAAATAGGCTTTTACTTTATTTAAAATATCATCAGCAACCGCTTCTTTGGATTTTAACTCCATAGGTTCAATATTGAAATTTTTATCAATAAAAGTTACCTTATTTGTTGCTTTTTTAAATCCTGCTCCCTTGTCTTGTAAAGAATTGAGAACTATCAAATCTAAGTTTTTTTTCTGGATTTTCAACTTTGCATTTTCAATTTCATTCTCTGTTTCTAATGCAAAACCAATTAAGAACTGATTTTTCTTTATTTCACCCAAAGACAATAGAATGTCTTTAGTCTTCTCCATCTCAATAACAAAATTGCCAGCTGCTTTCTTAATTTTTTGAGAAGCTACAAATTTTGGTCTATAATCAGCAACTGCGGCAGCAGCAATGGCAACATCTACCTCATTAAAATGAGCATGACAAGCCTCATACATCTCTTGAGCCGAAACTACAGGAATCAGTTTAATTAACGAATGGTGGATCTTGTAATGTGTAGGTCCAGAAACAAGAATTACTTTTGCTCCCAAATTTGCTGCGCTATGAGCAATATCAAATCCCATTTTCCCAGAAGAATGGTTCCCAATAAAACGAACTGGGTCAATAGCTTCATAGGTAGGACCGGCGGTAATTAGAATTTTCTTCCCTTTTAGGGGCAATTGACTTTCTAAATCGGCTTCAATAAATGAAATGATATTTTCTGGTTCAGCCATACGTCCTTCACCAGAAAGACCGCTAGCTAGTTCGCCTGATTCGGCAGGAATAATGGTATTTCCAAACTTTTGTAAAGCAGAGAAGCTCGCAATCGTAGAAGGGTGCTTGTACATATCCAAATCCATTGCAGGAGCAACATACACAGGGCATTTAGCCGATAAATAAGTTGCTATGAGGAGATTGTCACAATTTCCATTTGTCATTTTTGACAAAGTATTTGCAGTGGCAGGTGCAACAAGCATTAAATCAGCCCAAAGTCCTAACTCTACATGATTATTCCATTCCGCTTCTTGATCATCCTCATTATAAAAACTAGAATAAACAGGGTTTTTAGAAAGTGTAGACAAGGTTAATGGGGTAACAAAATCCTTAGAAGCAGGTGTCATTATCACTTGGACATGTGCACCTGCTTTTATAAAAAGTCGTACTAAAGAAGCTGTTTTATAGGCAGCAATCCCACCAGAAACTCCTAGTAAAATTTTCTTACCGTTTAAAACTGACATCTAGTATATTATTTGTTTGAATCTCTGTGGTAAATTTTACCGTCTAACCATTCTTGCACTGCTAAAGCATGAGGTTTAGGTAATTTTTCATAGAATTTTGAAACTTCGATTTGCTCTTTGTTTTCAAAAACTTCTTCAAGACTGTCATTATATGTAGCAAACTCCTCTAGTTTTTCAGTCAATTCTTTTTTGATTTCAGAATTGATTTGGTTTGCTCTTTTAGCCATAATGGTAATTGCTTCATACACATTCCCAGTAGGTTCTTCAATAACTGTTTTGTTATAAGTTATTGTATTTACTGGAGCGTTCGTCTTTTTTAAATCCATGACTTTATTTATTTAGTAAATTTTTGTAAATCTTGTTCAACTCTAGCCAACATATCATCAGCTTTATCTTTATATTTAGTATCCGGTTTAAATTTAATTAAATTCGAATATGCTTTTTTAGCTACTAATAGACGTTCTTCCATTTTATCTTGAACGCTATTAATACCTAATTTATAAGCTGAATCCAATTTGTAATACAAAGCATCTTCTTTGTAGGGTGTACCTGGATAATCATTTATAAAATTATCTAATGCTACTAAGGCTGATTTATAATCAGAAATTGTATTGTATCCTTTGGCATTTTCATAAACTTTTTTCTCAATTTTTTGAGCTAAATTTTTCACTAATTCATTAGCTTCTGCTAAATAAGAAGAATTAGGATAAGTATCAATAAAGTTTTGCAATTTCTCAATTGCTTTAAAAGTATCCGTTTGATCCAGGCTGTATACTGGAGATAATTTCGAATAACTTTTTGCGCCTAAAAATGCAGCTTCTTCCACTTTTTCACTCTTAGGATAACTAGACGTAAAGCTTTCAAATTGGTAACCCGCTAAATAAAACTGATTGGTTTTATAATACGATTGAGAAAACATATAAAACAACTTTTCTGCTTGAGGTTTTCCTCTATAAGTAGTTGCTACTTGTTCAAATAATCGAATAGCTTTTGAATACTTGCCTGCTTCATACAACTTAGTCCCCATTTCATACTTTACTGCAATATCTTCATTTTTCAATGCTTTTTGATATTCATTACAAGAAGTAAAAAGAACTATAAGAAGTAATAACGATACAATTTTTTTCATTTTATTTTTTTTTCGATTCAATTGTTAGCATCAACCTACAAAAAACAGTACCGAAGTTTCGGTGCAAATTTAGTTATTAATTTAGCCACTTCAAAATATTTCTTTCCCTAAGAAAAAGGAGTGCTTATTTATCAAATTTAGATACAAAAGTATCTATTCTTGCAGCTAAAGACTCATCAACTGGAACCAAAGGTAAACGTAGATGGTTTTCAGATATTCCTAAAGATTTAAAAACTTGTTTAATCCCTGCAGGATTACCTTGTTCAAAAATCATATCAATACATTCTGAAAGACGGTAATGCAACTCGTAAGCCTCATCAACTTTACGATTCAATCCTAAACGAACCATCTCAGAGAATGCAATTGGGAAACACTGTCCGATTACCGAAATAATCCCCACACCTCCCGCTAATATCATTGGCAAAGCCAACATATCATCACCTGAAATCATCATGAAATCTTTGGGTTTGTTTTTAATTATTTCCATGGCTTGAACAAGATCTCCTGATGCTTCTTTTAAACCAATAATATTTTTACAGTCATTAGCTAAACGCAGTACAGTTGCAGGCAACATATTGCTAGAAGTACGCCCAGGAACATTATAAATAATCACTGGCAAAGGTGATGCCTCAGCAACCATTTTATAGTGCTGATAAATCCCTTCTTGAGTAGGTTTATTATAAAAAGGAGAAACAGATAAAATGGCTTCAAATGCAGACAAATCTCTTGTTTTTAACTCCTCCACTACTTTCATAGTATCATTACCTCCAATTCCTAAAACCAATGGTAATCTTCCTTTATTAGCAGCAACAATAGTACTAATAACTAATTCTTTATCTGTAGGTGTTAAAGTAGCTGTCTCAGCTGTAGTCCCTAAAACCACTAGATACTCCACTCCTCCATCTACTGAAAAATCAACTATTTTACATAAAGCTTCCGTATCAATTGACAAATCTTCTTTAAATGGAGTAATTAATGCAGCTCCAGTTCCTATTAATGATTGCATGTTTAGGTTATATTTTATTTAATATTTTTAAGTATCGAAACAACTCGTGGACAAAAACTTTATGATTTTCGGCATTAATAGTAATCATCAAATCATTTAATCTTTTGTCTATAGAAGAGAAACCAACTTTAAAATCTGCTTTTGAATGATGTGTGACCAATAATAATAAGGCTTTTTCAACATCGTAGTAACTTATTAATAAATCAAATTCTTGATTAACAAAGTCGTTAACAGCTTCATTATTTATTTCAGCTTTCCAGTTTAAATTATTAGGAGTAAAAACTGGATACTCACAATCCTTATTCTTACTGGCTCTGTTTTTATAAACTAACACCTGAATATCCTCTTTCAAAATTCCATTGGAAACAATTTGATTTATCAATTCGTTTTTATCTGAAAAATAATTTTCATCAACCAACAAACCAACTGTTTTAATTTTATTTGAATTAGGAACGGTTCTTTCAGCGAGTAAATTATTTTTCACTCTTTTTTTTACCAAAAAACCCTTTAAATAATTCAACAGCATATTTCTTTTCTAATCCACAAAATTAATTAATTATGTCACAATTTGAGGCGCAAATCTAAAAAAGTATAATTGTGATTTGAAACTTTTTGTTATATTATTAACAATTAGACACTTATTAGCCCCTACAATTAATGGGATGTAAATATCATCAAGGATTTTGAAAAATAGCCACTACTGCACTCAGCTTCGACTGTACATATCTATAAAAACATAGAAATCAAGCTTTAAAAGAAAAATGACTCGTAAAAAAAGCACCAAAAAGGTGCTTTACATATTTATTTTATTGTTTACTTATTTTAATTGTAAACACTTTCTTTTTTAAAATGAACTGCTAAAAGATAATAGACCACAGCTCTGTATTTATTAGCATTAGAACGACCGTATTTTTCAATTACTGCATCAATGCCAGCATCTAGTTCTGGACTATCTTTCAATCCTAACTTCTTGATCAAGAAATTGTTTTTTACCGTATCCAATTCTGATTGCTGACTACCTGCTACTGTTGCCGAATCTTTATTATAAATAGATGGACCGCAACCGATCGTCACTTTAGTTAATAAGTCCATATTTGGAGTTACTCCACATTTGTCCTTTAAATCTGCTGCGTATTTTGCTATTAATTCTTCTCTTGCACTCATATTGCTAATTAAAATTTAAGTTAATAATCTCAAATATAACTAAATGATTACAAATAACCAATTAATCCTCTTATTAATAACAGCCAGAAAACCTAATAATATTCAATTTATACTAATTCTTTGAAAAATTGTAAAAGTATCTTATCATTGATTAATGTAGGCGTAAAAATCTCTAAAATAGCTGGCTTTTCATTTGACTGAAAAAACACCGGTAGACTAGCCTCTAAAGTTTCTAAATTAGTAGCTACAGTATATTCAAATCCAAACATTTTAGCCAAATGTTCCGCTGTCATTTGATGGGAAGTTTCAAAAAAAGTATTAAAAACAGGAGTTTCTTGGTGTCCTGGCAAAATCCTAAAAATACCACCTCCTGCATTATTGATGATGATAATTTTGAAATCGTTAGGGATATAACTATTCCACAAGGCATTACTGTCGTAAAAAAAACTAATATCACCTGTAATCAAGGTTGTTTGTTTTTTATGAGCTACTGCTGCACCAATTGCTGTAGAGGTACTTCCATCAATTCCGCTGGTTCCCCTATTACAAAAAACCTCTATACTAGAATCCGTTTTGATTAATTGGGCATACCGAATCGCAGAACTATTGCTAATTTGCAATTGACTACTTTTAGGTAATTGCTTGATTACCTTTTCAAAAACAACAAAATCTGAAAATGGAATTTTATTCAAATAGTCAACGGTTTTTTGATTCCTTAATAGAGCGACTTTATTCATTTTTTCAAAATAGTTACTCACGACTTTTTGCGTAAGCGGCATAAAATTTTTAAAAAAAGAATTAGGCTCTTGCTTAAAATGATGAGACAAAACTCCAAAAGTATCATAAGCCCTGATGCTATCAACATGCCAATGATGTTTAGGTTGGTACTTTCTTAAAAAAGCTTTGATACGTTTAGAGACAATCAAACCTCCAAAAGTGATTAGAATTTCGGGTTGAAAATCTTCAAATTCTTCCGAACTAAATGGTGTAATAATTGTATCAATATTGGATATAAAACTAGGGTGATGCAAATTAGAAGTCGTTTCAGTCATTACCACAACCGAGGGATCGGTTGCTAAATATTCGATTACCTCTTTATCAATCGAATCAGGATCATTTACCCCCACAAGCACTAGTTTCTTAGTAGCAGTATTCCAAATCGCAGCCTGACTTTCCAATTCGGAAATCGAAATGAGTTGTGGCGCTTTTGCGAAAGCGGAAACATTTACCTCCACCGATAAATCAGAAACGGTCTCGTATAAAGGCTCTTCAAAAGGAGCGTTGATATGCACTGGGCCTTTTTGATAAATAGCGGTATCAATCGCATCATTTATTTTCAAATCATTTTCAATTGAGGCCTCCTCTGTGAGATTTGCGTTGTAAAGTGAATGATTAGCAAATACGTTTTCTTGACGAATGGTTTGACCATCACCAATATCAATTTTAGATTGAGGTCTATCAGCCGCAATTACTAGCAGAGGAATTTGACTATAAAAAGCCTCCGAAACGGCTGGGTAATAATTCAATAATGCCGAACCAGAGGTACAAACTACAGCTACAACCTTCTTGGTTTGTTGCGCAATTCCTAAAGCAAAAAAAGCAGCACAACGCTCATCTGCTATACTATAACAAGTAAAATTAGGATTATTTACAAAACCAATTGTTAATGGCGCATTACGTGAACCTGGGGAAATAATTATTTGGGTAACCCCTTTAGCCAAACAGAGTTCAATAATACTTTGTGCTAAAGGTATTTTTGGGTATATCATTGTATTCATTTGAAGCAAACAAATATACAAAGTAGAAAGGGAAAAAGGTAAGAGTTATGAGTTAAAAAGTTAATGGTTTGTCGTTTGTGGTTGCATAATAAAAAAATTCTTAGCCAAAACCAACTTACTAAAATTAAAAGGACGTAAAAATAGAAAGTACACTATATTTGCACAACTCAAATTTGATATGGATTACACATTATTATCTTCACCTCTTCAAGGTTTTACCGATTTTAGATTTAGAAATGCCCAAAACAAACTTTTTGGCGGAATAGACACATTTTATTCTCCTTACATTCGGCTAAATGGTAAATTGGTCATTAAATCTTCGTACGAACGTGATTTGTTACCTGAAAATAATGTAGGACTTGAAGTAATTCCGCAAGTTATCACCAATGATGCGGAGGAATTTTTATTTGTTGCCAAGTACGTCAAGGAATTAGGTTATAATGAACTAAATTGGAATTTAGGTTGTCCCTATCCCATGGTAACTAAATCAGGAATGGGCTCAGGTCTGATAAGCAATACCGAAAGAATTGATGACATCTTAAACAAAGCGCATTCTGAAACTGATATTATTGTTTCGATGAAAATGCGTTTAGGATATGAAAATACTCAAGAAATTCTAGATGTGATGCCAATTTTAGAAAAATACCCACTAAAGAATATCGCTATTCATGCCCGATTGGGAAAGCAACTCTACAAAGGCGGCGTACATTTGGATGCTTTTCAAAACTGCATTGACAAATCCAAGCATAAATTATACTACAACGGTGACATTACCTCGGTTGCGAAGTTTCAAGAAATGCAAGAACGCTTCCCAACAATTGACCATTGGATGATTGGAAGGGCCTTGATTGCTGATCCTTTTTTACCAAGTATGATTAAAAATAATACGCACGAGTATCCAGAAAACAAACTAGAGGTTTTTAAAGAGTTCCATGATGTTTTATACGCAATCTACAGCGAATCCCTATCCGGACAAACTCATATTTTACTAAAAATGTATCATCTATGGGAGTATTTCTCTACTACATTTTCTAATCCACACAAAGTACTTAAGCTTATCAAAAAGGCAAAAAGTTTTAAAAATTATGATGCCGCTGTCACTGAAATTTTCAAACATGGCTAAACAACTATTAGTACGAACTAGATGTTGGTAATCATTATACTATTATCTTCTCTAAGTTTATTTTGTAAATTTCTACTAGCTCAATTAGGATTTAATTGTCTATTAAAACAAAAAATCCATTAGCATAAACTAATGGATTTTTAATTTATAATAACAACAAAACAGTTTATGAAACATCAACTGTAGTTTGTTCAGCTATAGTTTTATAAGTACCGTTAACCAATTTCTCACGAATTGCTTCAAAAGCTACTAAAGTTTCATCTATATCAGCTATTGTATGAGAAGCCGTAGGAATCATACGCAATAAGATAATTCCTTTTGGAATTACAGGATACACTACAATCGAAAGGAAAATACCGTAGTTCTCTCTCAAATCATTCACCATCACCATCGCTTCAGGAATACTTCCTTCAAGATATACAGGAGTGATACAAGTGTTGGTATCTCCAATGTTGAATCCTTTTTCTTTCAAACCATTTTGTAAGGCGTTTACATTTACCCAAAGTTTGTCTTTAATCTCTGAAGATTGACGTAACAACTCCAAACGCTTCAATGAACCAATAGTTTGAATCATTGGCAATGCTTTAGCAAACATTTGAGAACGTAAATTGTATTTTAGGTAATCAATTACATCTTTATCAGCTGCCACAAAAGCACCAATATTAGCCATTGACTTCGCAAAAGTAGAGAAATACACATCGATATCCTCTTGAACCCCTTGCTCCTCACCTGCTCCAGCTCCTGTTTTACCAAGCGTACCAAAACCATGTGCATCATCTACTAATAAACGGAAATTGTACTTTTGCTTCATCGCAACAATTTCTTTCAACTTTCCTTGTTGCCCACGCATTCCAAAAACACCTTCAGTAATAAAAAGGATTCCTCCTCCAGTTTCCTCAGCCATTTTAGTAGCACGTTGCAAGTTTTTCTCCATACTTTCCAAGTCATTGTGCTTGTAAGTAAAACGTTTCCCCATATGCAAACGCACACCATCAATAATACAAGCGTGTGAATCTACATCGTAAACTATAATATCATTTTTAGTTACCAAAGCATCAATAATAGACACCATTCCTTGGTAACCAAAGTTTAATAAATAAGCTGATTCCTTCATTACAAATTCAGCCAATTCATTTTCTAATTGCTCATGGTAAGTTGTATGACCACTCATCATACGGGCTCCCATTGGATATGCTGCACCGTACTCAATAGCTGCTTCAGTATCAGCTTTACGTACTTCAGGATGATTGGCAAGACCTAGGTAATCGTTCAAACTCCAGTTCAAAATATCTTTTCCTTGAAATTTCATTCTTGGCCCTAATTCTCCTTCTAATTTTGGAAATACAAAGTAACCCTCTGCTTGTGAAGCCCATTTTCCTAATGGTCCTTTATTGTTCTGAATTCTTTCGAATAAATCTTTTACCATAATATCTCTAGTAATAATTTTAATTTTAAGCGTTTGCAAAAATAATTATTTATAACATATAAAGGGTTGCTATTACATATTTATTTTTTTTCAGCATCCTTTTACTTTTTTTTATTAAATAAATCGTATGACTCATAAAAAAAACAAAGTGGTCCTGCTAACTCAGCCATCACAGAAAGTTTTGATTTTTTTTTTTTGAGAGCGCAACACAAAAATGCAGTCTAAATTCAATTAACCTTGCAATTGTTTCAAAAGAAGCCCAAACAAAAACAATTGGTTAATTCTACCAATGGAAATGGCTTATTTTAATCTTTTTACGTAATTTTACTTTTAAATTATCAAATTAGCAATGTCAATAACCGTAGCAATTACACCATTTACTAAAGAACAGTTACTCCCACAAGAAGAAAAACTCGAAGTAACAAAACGAAAAAGCGAGCTTTTTATTGGTGTCCCTAGCGAAACCAGTTACCAAGAGCGACGCATTTGCCTTACTCCAGATGCCGTAAACTCGCTAACCCATCACGGACATCGGGTGATGATTGAATCAGGTGCAGGAGAGAGTTCCAGTTATACCGACAAAGAATACAGTGATGCAGGTGCCGAAATCACCCATGACACCCGAAAAGTATTTGGTTGTCCTATGGTTTTAAAAGTTGGTGCTCCTACCTTAGAAGAAATCGAAATGATGAATAACAAATCGATTTTAATTTCCTCAATCCAGTTAAAAACAAAGAACAAAGCTTATTTTGAAGCTTTGAGCAAGAAAAAAATAACAGCCTTGGCATTTGAATACATCAAAGATCAAGACGGATCTTATCCAGCAGTACGTTCTTCTAGTGAAATTGCCGGAACCGCTTCCATCTTAATTGCTGCCGAACTAATGATTACCAATGATTTTGGAAAAGGATTACTTTTTGGTAATATCACCGGAGTTTCCCCTACTGATGTCGTGATCATAGGTGCAGGAACTGTAGCCGAATTTGCTGCTAAAACCGCCATCGGTTTAGGGGCTAATGTGAAAATATTTGACAACTCTATTACAAAATTAAGAAGATTACAAAACACCTTGAGCCAAAGGATTTTTACATCTACAATCCAAACCAAAGCTTTAACAAAAGCATTGCGTCGCTGTGATGTGGCTATTGGTGCTTTACGAGGAGCACAACGATGCCCTATTGTGGTGTCTGAAACTATGGTAGAACACATGAAAAAAGGTGCTGTCATCGTGGATGTAAGCATCGATACAGGAGGCTGTTTTGAAACCTCAGAAGTTACTACACATGAAAAGCCAACGTTTATCAAAAGCAATGTACTGCACTACTGCGTTCCAAATATTGCTTCTCGATACTCTAAAACAGCTTCTCTTTCTATCAGTAACATTATCACGCCTTATTTAATGCAAATTGCTGATGATGGCGGAATCGAATCAGCGATTCGTTGTGATGTAGGACTCAAAAATGGAGTTTACCTCTACCACGGTATCTTAACCAATAAAGCCATTGGAGACTGGTTTAATTTACCCAATAACGATATCAATTTAATTGTATTTTAAAGAATCTTTATTTTACCTTTGCAACAAAATAAAAATACATGAAATTTTTTCAACGTTTTGCCTACTACTTGGTAGGATTAGTGATCGGTCTTTTCTTTGTTGGTTTGGTTTTCAGCGGTAAAGACACCCGATGCAATTACTTTCCCAATGCACGTGTTTTAAACGACCTAAGGAGCAAACCTTTTAATTACTCTGAAAAAGCTTCCTCCGTTTTAGCCGAATCTTGGATTGACACCATCGATATCAAAAACACCCTTCAATTCGGAGACGTAGATTTTGACCAAAGCAACACCGAATTTGGTAAAAACACCAAATTATACGTAATCGAAGGCAAAACTACCCAAAACCAAGAAATTATTCTGAAAGTAAGCAATACAGCTGAAAGCGCTACACTCGAAGAAATCATTAAAAAATAACAATTACAGATAGGCTATCCCTTTTTCTGGGCGTGCCACCATTACAAAAATGGGCTCCTCACTTTACGGTGATGAGCCCATTTTTTGTAATGCTGTCGGGTGATACGCGCTACTTCGGTAGCCAGCTTCTCCCCCTCACGCGGCTTCCTGCTTTACAAGGACTCATTAGTTACAATTAACAAATACATGATCTCAATATAACAGTAGGCATAAAATTGTATTCTGCTCAAAAAAACACTTTTTCATTCTTTTTTATTTTAATAATTTAGTTGATACTAAAAATCGAAACCATGAACATTTCAGATGCTCACCACCATAAAATAGCAGAATTGACTTTTGCTGCTGTATATCCACATTATGTTACCAAGGTAGAAAAGAAAAACAGAACCAAAGCAGAATTACATCAAGTCATCCGATGGTTAACAGGTTTTGATGAGAAAAAAATTCAAGAATTAATAGATCTGAAAGTAAGTTTTAAAGAGTTTTTTCAAGAAGCTAGTTTAAACCCTAATGCATCTTTGATAACTGGTGTAATCTGTGGCTATCGTGTGGAAGAAATTGAGAATCCTTTGACGCAACAAATTCGTTATTTGGATAAATTGGTGGATGAATTGGCAAAAGGAAGAAAGATGGAAAAAATACTGCGTCAACCTTAGTCAACTACAACCATGCAATTTCCTCCAAACCTTTTTCTTTTAAATAGGAATTCGTTTGACTAAAATGTTTATTTCCAAACCATTTTCCTTGATTGGCACTCATAGGTGAAGGATGCCCCGATTCTAAAACCAGATGTTTGTTGCGGTCTATTTGGGCTCCTTTTTTATGTGCAAAACCACCCCATAGTAAAAAAACTACATTCTCTTTTTCTTCAGATATTTTCTGAATAACTGCATCTGTGAAAAGATTCCATTTTAAATGTTTATGACTATTTGGACTATCTTTCAGAACGGTTAAAGTCGCATTCAATAACAATACACCTTGCTGTGCCCAGTGTTTTAAATTCCCAGATGTAGGCATAAAAATCGAATCCAAATCTTCGCAAAGTTCGCGGTAAATATTTCGCAAAGATGGCGGGATTTTCACCCCATCATTCACTGAAAAACTCAAACCATTAGCCTCTCCTACTCCATGATACGGATCTTGACCAATGATTACAACCTTTACATTGGAAAAAGGACAATTTGCAAAAGCTGAAAAAATCAAATCTTGTGGTGGAAAGCATATGTTTTCTTTGTATTCTTTAGCAACCGCCAATTCCAATTCTTTAAAATAAGGTTTTTGGATTTCGTCTTCTAAAATCTTTTGCCAGTCTGAGGGAAGTGTTAATTGCATATTCTGAAAATTATTTCACAAAGATACTCAGAGAATACTCTAAGATTTTCAAAGGTTAAAAATTATCTCTTTTAATCTTTGTGAAAACTTCGTGAATGGCTATGCAATAGTCTTTACGATTAACTATTTTTGCATAAAAGAATCTTATATAAAATAATGATATCCATTACCGAAAAAACTTTACAAGACTTACAATTTCCAACTGTTCTCGAAACCATTTCGGAAATTTGTAATACAGATATTGGAAAACAAAAAGCCTTAGAAATCACCCCTTTTAGAGATAAAGAAACTTTGATGAGCGCCTTGTTGCAAACCTCTGAGTATGTCTCTTCTTTTCAAAATAACAATGCCATCCCTAACCATGGTTTTGACGCTATTAGTCACGAAATTAAGTTTTTGGCTATTGAAGATAGCTTTCTTGAAGTAGGTAGTTTTAGAAAAATTGCCAACTTGTCCTCTACTGTTAATTTTCTGTTGAATTTTCTTCGAAAATTTGACGACTATTACCCAAATATTAACAAAAGAGCATCGGAAGTTGAACTAACCAAGGAAATTATCACACAAATTGATGCTGTAGTAGATAAGTACGGTGAAATTAAAGACAATGCTTCTCCGGCTTTGGTGGAAATTCGAAGAAGTATGAATCTTGTTCGTGGCAAAGTAAATCAGAGTTTTGGAGTAGCCTTAACACAATACAACGGTTTAGGATATTTGGATGATATTAAAGAAAGTATTGTTCAAAATCGACGCGTTTTAGCGGTCTTAGCAATGTATCGACGTAAAGTACGTGGAACGATTTTAGGTAGTTCCAAAACAGGTAGTATTGCCTATATAGAACCTGAAGCTACCTTGCGTTATTCCCGTGAATTGAGTAATTTAGAATACGAAGAAAAGGAAGAAATCACTCGAATTTTAAAGAATTTATCCAATGGAATTCGCCCCTTTTTACCTTTGCTAAAACAATACCAAGACTTTCTAAGCGATGTAGATGTTATTGCTGCCAAGGCTAAATATGCGGACAGAATTAACGGTATTTTACCAACCATTAGCGATGAAAGAAGATTGTATTTTAGAGAAGCCTATCATCCTATTTTGTATTTGAACAACAAGCAAAAAAAGGAAATCACCTACCCCCAAACCATTGAACTTCATCAAGAAAATCGTATTATTGTTATTTCAGGCCCAAATGCGGGAGGAAAAACTATTTCCCTGAAAACAGTCGGTTTATTGCAATTGATGCTACAATCAGGTATGTTAATTCCGGTTCATGAGCGCTCTGAAACTTTTCTATTTGATAGAATTTTGACAGATATCGGAGATAATCAATCTATTGAAAATCACCTAAGTACATATAGTTACCGATTAAAAAACATGAACTACTTTTTAAAGAAGTGTAATCACAAAACCATGTTTTTGATTGATGAGTTTGGGACAGGTTCTGATCCTGAATTAGGAGGTGCCTTGGCCGAAATATTCTTAGAGGAATTTTACCATCGAGAAGCTTTTGGAATTATTACTACTCACTACTCCAACTTGAAAATATTGGCCAACGAATTGCCTTATGCTACTAATGCCAATATGCTTTTTGACGAAAAATCATTAGAGCCCATGTATAAGTTGGTTTTAGGACAAGCAGGAAGTTCCTTCACTTTTGAAGTCGCTTTAAAAAACGGAATTCCGTTTAGTTTAATCAATCGTGCCAAAAAGAAAATTGAAGTAGGGAAAGTGCGTTTTGATAAAACAATTGCAACGCTTCAAAAAGAACGTTCTAAACTCGAAAAAACGTCTCAAACACTGAAAGAGGAAGAAAGCAAAGCGCGTGAAGAAGGAAAAAAAATGGAGACAATCAATGTCAAAATCAAACAAAAATTAGAAAGCTATCAAGAGCTTTTTGACAGCAATCAAAAAACGATTTACATTGGTCAGAAAATTGAAGATATAGCCGAGAAGTATTTCAATAATAAAAATAAAAAAAACTTAATTGGGGAGTTTTTGAAAATCATTGAAATTGAAAATTCCAAACGCAAAAAAGCGACTCCAAAAGAAGCAAAAGAAAAAATCGCCAAGAAAAAAGAAGTCATCAAAGAAGTGGAAGTTCAGGTAGAGGAAATCCGAAAAGAGAAAAAAGAAAAGAAACTCAAACCTGTAATTCTAAAACCTAAACACATTTTAAAATTAGGTGATCGAGTACGTATGATTGACGGCAAAGCCGTGGGAAGCATTGACAGCATTGAAAAAAACAAAGCCACAGTGAATTACGGGATGTTTACTTCTAAGGTGAATTTAGATGAATTAGAGTTGGTGGAAGCTGTTAAGAAAAAGTAGAAAATGGTTAATTGTTTAATCGGTTAGTTGATTAGTTGTTATTAAAAGTTTACATGATTGATTTTTTAAAATACAATTCATCTTCTAACCAGTTGTCACACTGAGCTTGTTGAGGTGCTTTTTTATAAAATTAACGATTGAAAACGATTGAAGATTAATGAATAACAATTAAAAAGTTGACCAAATTAAACAAATAACCAAATACCCCCTTAACCATAAACAACAAACCCTTAAGATGTTAAACCTTCCACAAGACAAAAAAATAATTCTTTTTGATGGCGTTTGCAATCTTTGTAATTCGGCGGTGAATTATGTGATTGCACATGATAAGAAAGACGTTTTTCGTTTTGTAGCGATTCAATCTGACTTGGGGCAAAAAATCATTAATCACATCGGTGTAGATACAACCAAGACCGATAGTATCATTCTTTATATTCCTCAAAAGGCCTATTATTACAAATCGCAAGCAGCACTGAAAATTGCCTGTGATTTGAGTGATTTTTTACCTTTATTGGCTCTTTTTCAAATTATTCCCACTTCAATTAGCAATTGGGTTTACGATTATGTGGCAAAAAACCGTTATCGTTGGTACGGAAAAAAAGAAAGTTGCATGATTCCGACACCAGAGTTAAAATCTAAATTTCTAGCATAACCAAGAAAATCACTCTGTAAAATAAATTTTTATCTGTATTAAAAACGTTCCTCCAAAAGGTTGTAAAAACCGATATCGAAAAATATTCGTATATAATATGTCAGGTTTACTCAGGACAAACGACTATTAAAAAACGTTTAACTAAATATTACAGTCATGAAAACGAGGAACAAACTAATACTTTTTCTGCTTTTTATAGGATTTACATCTTGTATTCAAGAAGATATTGTCAATGACGAAATTGAAGAAACTATCAGAATTAACAATTCTTTTTCGAGTTTTGTTGTGGGTAATGAGGCAACTTTAGATGCCTTTTTCTTCGATAATTTGGGAATAAAACAAGAAGTAACTTTTGATTTGGCTACTAACAATTCTTCAGTTATTGAAGTAGATAATAACACCAAAAAAATTATTGCCAAATCCAAAGGAACAGCAACCATTACCATTTCAACAACCTATCAAGGAAAATTAGTTGAAAACAGTACAGCTATTACAGTAATTGAATCAGGAGATACTCCAACAAACAATGTAAAAGTAGGTACCATCATGAAAACCAGTTCTTATGTTTCTGCAGGTGATTTTGAAATTACGGAAATCAGCGGTGGTATCCGAATAACATTTGCTAGTAATTATATGGCGGATTCTAGTTTACCAGGTTATGCCATGTATTTAAGTAACAATCCAAACACACTCGAAGGCGCTCGAATAATAGATGCTCAAGGTGATGCTGATGGAGTAATTTACAAAGGAGCCTTTACTCTTGATGTAATGGGTGTTGGGATCAATGATTTTGGTTATTTGACACATTGGTGTGTACCTTTCAAAATCAAAGTTGGTGAAGCAGTAATTAAAAACAAATAATGATGAAGTCTACAACCACTATTTTTATTTTATTTTTTATCGTACAGCTTTCCTTTGGACAATGGAATAAAGGAAAGGGAAATGCCTATTACAAACTAGCAACCAGTTTGTTAGTGGCTGATGAACATTTCACCTCTGCCAAGGAGAAAGATCCCAATATTACCAGAGGAAACTTCATCGTGAGTGCTTATGGAGAATACGGTCTGGCTACTAAATGGGATGTTTTGGCGTATATACCGCTATTGACCAGAGTTTATCAAAACAAACAAATTTCAGCTACAACAGGATATCAAATCGCAAAGGGAGAAAGTGTAAATACTATTGGAGATATTGATTTAGGTGTTCGCTACGGCTTGATTAAAAATGACCAAATAGCACTTTCGACAACCCTAAAACTAGGATTACCCACAGGTAAAAAACAGGGTGGCTCTGACGGTAGTTTACAAACAGGAGATGGCGAATTTAATCAGTTGGTTCAATTGGACTTAGGAATTCCTTTTAAAATCAACAGCCTTAACCTATACAGTAAAATATATTCTGGATTTAACAATCGTACCAAGGGGTTTTCTGATGAATTTCATTTTGGTGCCGAAATAGGAACAACCATTGCTAATAAACTTTTTGTAGCCACCAAGTTCAATAATGTTCGCTCTTTTAATAATGGAACTTTAAACAATCAAACTGGTCAGGGAATTTTTGCTAATAATGTAGAATTTACCAATCTAGGAGGAGAACTAGGTTATTATATTTCAAATAAATTTGGTGTATTATTAAACTATACCGCTATTCTGACTGGTAAAATCACCTATGCAGCTCCAACCTATACTGCGGGAGTTTTTTGGGATATTCAATAAAAACAAACGAAACTTAAATAGGCTTTCAATCATCAACAAATAAAAAAAAGGATATCTAGTGATTAAGATATCCTTTTCTATTTTAAAACAATTAGAAATATTAACCTCTAATTAGTTTTTTGTATTTCAATCGTTTCGGAGTTAAATCACCACCTAAACGTTTTTTCTTGTTTTCCTCATACTCAGAGAAACCACCTTCAAAGTAGTACACTTCAGAATCTCCTTCAAACGCTAAGATGTGGGTACAAATACGGTCCAAGAACCATCTATCGTGTGAAATTACTACTGCACAACCAGCGAATTTCTCCAAACCTTCTTCCAAAGCACGTAATGTATTAACGTCCAAATCATTCGTTGGCTCATCTAGTAACAAAACGTTTCCTTCTTCCTTTAATGTCATCGCAAGGTGTAAACGGTTACGTTCTCCACCTGAAAGAGTAGCTACTTTTTTGTTTTGGTCACTACCTCCAAAGTTGAAACGGCTCAAATAAGCACGTGAATTTACTTGACGGCCACCCATCATAATCAATTCTTGACCATCAGAGAAATTTTCCCAAATTGATTTATTAGGATCAATATTCGAGTGAGACTGATCTACATAAGCAATTTTTACGGTGTCCCCTACTATAAATTCTCCCTTATCAGTTTCTTGTTCCCCCATAATCATTTTGAAAATAGTAGATTTACCAGCACCGTTTGGCCCGATAATTCCAACAATTCCAGCCTGAGGCAAAGTGAAGTTCAAATTGTCGTATAGTAATTTATCTCCAAATGCTTTAGAAACTCCTTTGGCTTCAATTACATTTGTGCCTAAACGAGGCCCGTTCGGGATGTAAATCTCTAATTTTTCGTCTAGTTCTTTTTGATCTTCGTTCAATAATTTATCGTAGTTCTGCAAACGTGCCTTTTGTTTGGTTTGACGACCTTTAGCACCTTGACGAACCCATTCCAACTCGCGTTCTAAGTTCTTTCTGCGTTTGGAAGCTACTTTTTCTTCTAATGCCATACGGCTTGACTTTTGATCCAACCAAGAAGAATAATTCCCTTTCCATGGAATACCTTCTCCTCTATCCAATTCCAAAATCCAACCCGCAACATTATCCAAGAAGTAACGGTCGTGTGTTACTGCAATTACGGTTCCTGCGTATTGAGCTAAATGCTGCTCCAACCATAATACAGACTCTGCATCCAAGTGGTTGGTAGGCTCATCCAATAATAATACGTCTGGTTGTTTCAATAACAAACGACACAAAGCTACACGACGGCGCTCTCCACCTGAAAGGTTTTTGATAGGTGTGTCACCATCTGGAGTACGCAAAGCATCCATTGCAATCTCTAATTTGGTATCGATTTCCCAAGCTCCCAAAGCATCAATTTTGTCTTGTAAAGCTGCTTGACGATCCATTAATTTATCCATTTTATCTGGATCAGAATAGTTTTCTTCAAGTCCAAACAAATCATTGATTTGGTTGTACTCTTCTAAAACCTGCATCGTTTCAGCTACCCCTTCACGAACAATTTCGATTACCGTTTTACTATCGTCTAATTCTGGTTCTTGCTCTAAATATCCAACAGTATAACCTGGAGCAAAAACGACATCCCCTTGATAGTTTTTATCAACACCTGCAATAATCTTCAATAAAGAAGATTTACCAGATCCGTTTAAACCAAGAATACCAATTTTAGCACCGTAGAAAAAACTCAAATAAATATTTTTTAGAACAGGTTTATCCGCTCCTTGATAGGTCTTACTCAATTTTGACATTGAGAAAATTACTTTCTTATCGTCTGACATATGTTTGTTTATTATTTTTAGTTTATTGTTTGTGGTTTATTGTTTATGGTTCGCTATGGATTACTTAAACTTAAGTCCTTTAATATCACAATTTCTTAAATAATTCATCATTGCTCCAATTTTATTTTTTTCTATTTCGGTCATTTCATTTAATTCCAAATGTTGCTCTTCTGAAATTAGTTTCTTATCAAAAGCTCGGTAAGATTGAGATTTTACTTCTCCAACCGAACCTTTGGCAACACTTAAAAATTGTATAAATTCCTTATTTCCGTTTCGTTCAAAACCTTCTGCAATATTATCCATCACAGACCCCGAACTTCTGTCAATTTGATCTTTTAGAGAATAATTTGTTTTTAAATTTGTTGTCTGAATCAATAATTCAACATACTGACATATCTCTCTTGCTTTTTGCCAAATTTCTAAATCTTCAAATTTATTTATTTTCGCCATAACAATAAACGATTAACAACAAACTATAGACAAAAAATCACAATCTTCCTTTTAATGAATTAAAAACCCATGAAATAGCTAAAAAACCAACACCTACTGCGGCAAAGCCCCAGCCAGCTACATCATCATAACGAAAGGCTCCTAAACCAATTAGCAAAAAGCCCATAACTAACATAATAAATGTAGCCCAGCCTAATATCGTGTTTTTATTCATTCCCATAAATTAGTGGTATTTTTAAAAGGCAAATATCGTTAAAATTTAAGGCTAATTAAAAATCTTATAGAGCATTTCTTTTAATAAATCACCATTTGAAAGTGCATTCGCTCCTACACCCTTACTTTTTACATCTATTTCTCTTAATGAAGCCACAATTTGACTCACCTTGCGCATGGGGTAATTTTTGATAGCAACCTCATAATCTTTCATAAAATAAGGATTTACTCCAATCAAACCTGCTACTATTTTTGGGTTTTTATCCTTGGCTCCATGGTATTTCAGCAGTTGCACAAAAAAACCGAAAACTAATCCCGTAGTCATTACCAAAGGATTGTCTTTTGGGTTTTGTGCAAAATTCTCTGCAATTTGATAAGCTTTTACTTGATTGCGCTCACCAATGGCTTTTCGTAATTCAAATACATTAAAGTCTTTACTGAAACCAATATTTTCTTCAATATGATGGGCGGTAATCGTGCTCCCTTTAGGCAATATTACTTTAAGTTTTTCCAGTTCGTTATTGATTTTACTCAAATCTGTCCCTAAGAATTCTACAAGCATTGCCGAAGCCTTTGGTTCAATAGCATATTTTTTACCTGCTAGTACACGTTTGATCCAGTCGCCAACTTGGTTTTCATACAATTTCTTACTTTCGTATACCAAGCCATTTTTAGCCAATGTTTTAGTGATTTTTTTTCTTTTATCAAGTGTTTTGTATTTGTACGCAAAAACCAAAACGGTAGTAGGCATCGGATTTTCGGCATAAGATTCTAATTTGTCAATTGTTCGACTTAAATCTTGTGCTTCTTTCACAATAACAACCTGTTTGTCAGCCATCATCGGATAGCGTTTCGCAGTAGACACGATATCTTCAATGGAAACATCCCGACCATACAATACGGTTTGGTTAAAACCTTTTTCTTCCTCAGACAAAACAGTATCTTCAATATAATCCGATAATTTATCAATATAATAGGGTTCTTCTCCCATTAAAAAATAAATAGGTTTTATATTTCCTGCTTTAATATCGTTTACAATCTTTATTACGTCGTCCATTTCTTTATTTCAGGTTTCAGGTCTCAAGTTTTAGGTTGTGCACCCTGAAACTTGAAACCTGAAACAAAATTAACTATTTTTGCGGCATGCAAAAGCTACAATTCCCCCCTTATTCATTTCGATTCAAAAATAGCGAAAATAAAGTGGCTATTTTTGATGAAATCAGGAAAAAATTCATCATTCTTACTCCTGAAGAATGGGTCCGTCAGCATGTGGTTCGTTTTTTATTAGAAGAAAAACAAATCCCAAAATCCCTAATTAATGTCGAAAAACTCCTAAAAGTCAATGGATTAAACAAACGCTATGATGTAGTTGTTTTTAATTCGGATGGTTCAATACATATTTTAGTGGAATGCAAGGCACCTGAGGTTAAAATAACACAAGGAGTTTTTGACCAAATTGCACGATATAATCTAACAATGAATGCCGAATATTTAATGGTTACCAATGGATTGAATCATTACTTTTGCCAAATGGATTATGAAAATGAAAGATACGATTTTCTACCCCAATTACCTCAATACAAGAATTAGAAAATGAAAATAGCAGTCGTTATACTCAACTGGAATGGAGTTGATTTATTAAAAAAATTTCTACCCTCCATCGTGCAATATTCCCCTGAAGCTACCTTATATGTAGCAGACAATGCTTCTACCGATAATTCTATTCCTTATTTGAAAGAACATTTTCCAAATGTGCAAATTGTTCTAAACAAGGAAAACTTCGGTTTTGCTCAAGGTTATAATGAAGCTTTGCAACATATTGAAGCTGATATCTACGCTTTGGTAAACTCAGATATTGAAGTAACTGAAAATTGGCTTCAACCTATTATAGAGACTTTTCAAAAAGAACCCCAAACCGCTATTATCCAACCAAAGATTTTAGATTTTAAAAACAAGGAATATTTTGAATATGCGGGTGCTGCGGGTGGATTTATTGACAAATATGGATATCCCTATTGTCGTGGACGTATTTTTGATACCATTGAAAAAGATAAAGGTCAATATGATGATGAAACTGAAATTTTTTGGGCTTCGGGAGCATGTTTCTTCATTCGGTCAGCAGTTTACCATCAAATGAAAGGTTTTGATGATGATTTTTTCGCTCATCAAGAAGAAATAGATTTATGTTGGCGCGTGATTAATAATGGTTACTCTATTAAGTACAATTCAAGTTCTACCGTTTTTCATGTAGGGGGTGCCACATTAAACCAATCAAACCCCAAAAAAACCTACTTAAACTTTAGGAACTCCTTGTTTATGTTGGTGAAAAATTTACCCAAAAAAACACTAATTCCTATTTTATTTGGGAGAATGATACTAGATGGAATTGCGGCAATTAAATTTATTTCACAAGGAAAATGGAAACATTTTTGGGCTATTTTAAAAGCTCATTTTAGTTTTTATAATTCATTTTCAGTTTTTTACAAAAAAAGAACTCCTTTTCAATCTAAAAACTACTACAAGTCTAATAGCATTGTTTACAAGTACTACATCAATAATGGCAAGGTATTTGCTTCCTAATTTTAACAGAATTTTATAAGTATATTTTAAACATTAAAAACTAAATTTGTAACCCAAACCTAATTAATGAATTTTATGAAAAAAATCGTAGTAGCATTATCAGTATTAACTCTTTTAGCATCATGTGTATCCAAAAAGAAATATCAAGAATTGGAAGCTCGCAACAAGGAGACACAAGATTTATTAAATACTTGTACTGTAAAATTAAACACTTGTCTTGAAGAGAAAGCAGGACTTGCTGCAAGAGTAGAAGGGTTGAAAGATCATAACGAGACTTTGATCACTACTTCTAAGAATTTAACCATGTTAACTTCCAAAGGTGCTGAGAACTTGGAGAAATCTTTAGAAAGCTTAAAAGAAAAAGATTTAAAAATCACAAGATTACAAGATGCTTTAACGAGAAAAGACAGTGTAACTTTAGCGCTTGTATCTAGTTTAAAAAGTACAGTGGGTATCTCTGATCCAGACATCGAAATCAATGTTGAAAAAGGGGTTGTCTACATCTCTATTGCTGATAAATTATTATTCAAAAGCGGTAGCTATGAAGTAACTGATAGAGCAAAAGGTGTTTTAGCGAAAGTTGCTAAAGTAGTAAATGACAAACCTGATTTTGAATGTATGGTTGAAGGACATACTGATAACGTACCTTACATTGGAAACGGTGTTTTATTAGACAACTGGGATTTAAGTGTGAAACGCTCTACTTCTATCATCCGTGTATTAACAAATCAATTAGGAGTTAAACCAGAGCAATTAGTTGCTGCAGGTAGAAGTTCTTATGTTCCTTTAGTTTCTAACGATTCTGCTGAAAACAGAGCGCGTAACCGTAGAACTCGTATCGTTGTATTGCCTAAAATTGACCAATTCTACGATATGATCGAAAAAGAAATGAAAAAACAACAAGGAAAATAAGCAAATAAGTTATTGGCTTAAAATCTAAAATAAAAACGTCCCGAGTAATTCGGGACGTTTTTATTTATGTAAATGTTTGACAATCTTTATGGCTTAAAAATTACAATTGTATACCTAATTATTAACTCTAAACCCTTAACCTTTAGCTCATATCTACAAAACATCCAAACTCCCCTTACCTTCCCTAACCACAACAGGTTCGTGTTCGGATAAATCAATAATAGTTGATGCTACGTTATCACCATACCCACCGTCAATGACTAAATCAACAAGATTTTGCCATTTTTCGAAAATCAATTCAGGATCAGTGGTGTACTCCACCACATCATCTTCATCACGAATCGAAGTTGTTACTATTGGATTCCCTAACAATTTAACTATTTCGAGTACAATATTATTTTCAGGAACACGAATACCAACAGTCGTTTTTTTCTTGAATTCCTTTGGTAAATTGTTATTCCCTGGTAAGATAAACGTATAAGGTCCCGGTAAAGCACGTTTCAATATTTTAAAAGTTGCCGTATCAATTTGACGTACATAATCAGAGAGATTACTCAAATCATGACAAATAAAAGAGAAATTAGCTTTGTCTAACTTTATTCCTTTAATGCGAGCTATCTTTTCAAGTGCCTTACTATTTGTGATATCACACCCCAAACCATAAACCGTGTCTGTAGGATAAATAACTAACCCACCAGCTTGTAGCACCTTAACGACTTTAGCTATAGCCGCTTCGCTTGGTTTGTCTTCGTATATTTTGATGAATTCTGCCATTTTATTTGTTTAAAGTTTATAGTTTTAAAAGTTTAATATAGTTTCGTTAAACAACTTCAAACCATTTTAAACAAAATTAAACTATTATTAATTAACCTATTATATCCAACTTAGCAAAACGCAACAATAACTTTTTAATCCCTCCCACCTCAAACTTAATTTCGGCTTTTTTATCGGCACCAACACCTTCAAGGTTTAAAACTTGTCCTTTTCCAAAACGTTCGTGCATTACAATATTTCCAATAGTTAATTGATTGTCAAATAAATTCGCTTTGCTAGCAGAACCATTACTTGATACAGGTTTCAACTTTCGAACATTCATTTCAAAGCTCGGATTGTTAGCAGCCGGTTTAACAGGAGGCTTTCCAGCTACAGGTTTCGATAATCTAAATTTAGACTTGTCCACATCGTCAAAAATATCTTTGTCAATCATAGACTGGTAACGATAATTACTTTCTGGCGGTGTCAAATATTCCAAAAATTGACTGTCAATTTCTTCAATAAAACGGGATGGTTCACAATCAGTTAATTTCCCCCATCGGTAACGTGATTGTGCATACGTTAAATATGCTTGATGTTCCGCACGCGTTAAAGCTACATAAAATAAACGACGTTCCTCTTCAAGCTCACTACGAGTACTCATACTCATGGCCGAAGGAAATAAATCTTCTTCCATACCTACCACAAATACGTGAGGAAACTCCAATCCTTTTGCCAAGTGAATGGTCATCAATGCTACTCTATCTTGGTCTGTAGTGTCATTATCTAAATCCGTTGCCAAAGCTACATCTTCCATAAACTCCTCTAGAGATCCTCTAGCACCATCTATTTCTTTCTGTCCTTCAGTAAAATCTTTAATACCATTGAGTAATTCTTCTATATTTTGAATTCGCAACATACCTTCTGGAGTGGCATCTTTCTTTAACTCTTGTACCAAACCAGATTTTTTAGCCACATGATCAGTTAAATAAAATGCATCTTGACTTTCATTAATCACTTGAAAACTACGAATCATCAAAACAAAGTCCTTCAGTTTTTGCTTGGTTCCAGCATTTAACTTCAAGTCGATTTTGTCAATATTTTGCATGATTTCAAAAATCGAACGTTTATAGTGATTGGCCGCTACAGTCAGCTTTTCAACGGTTGTATCGCCAATTCCTCTTGCTGGATAATTGATCACACGCACCAAAGCTTCCTCGTCTTTGGGGTTGATTACCAACCTCAAATAACATAGCACGTCCTTAATTTCTTTTCTTTGATAAAAAGACAAACCGCCGTAAATTCGGTAGGGAATATCGCGTTTACGTAACGCATCCTCCATGGCACGTGATTGCGCATTGGTACGATACAAAATAGCAAAAGCTCCGTTATGAAGTTGGTTTTGCATTTTTTGTTCGAAAATGGTACTGGCTACAAAACGTCCTTCCTCAGCATCCGTCATGCTACGGTGAATTTTTATTTTAGGACCAAAATCATTAGCTGTCCAAACCACTTTGTCTAATTTGACTTTATTTTTATCAATAATCGTATTGGCAGCTTCAACGATATTTCGAGTCGAACGATAATTTTGTTCCAAACGATACGTTTGCACCCCTTCATAATCCTTTTGAAAATTCAAAATATTATTAATGTTGGCTCCACGGAAGGCATAAATACTCTGCGCATCATCACCAACCACACAAATATTCTGAAACTTATCTGATAAGGCTCTTACAATCAAATATTGCGAGTGATTCGTATCTTGGTACTCATCCACCATGATGTATCGAAAACGGTTTTGATACTTGGCTAAAACTTCTGGAAAACGTGTTAGCAATTCATTGGTTTTCAACAACAAATCATCAAAATCCATAGCACCCGACTTAAAGCAACGATCTACATAATTTCTATAAATCTCCCCCATACGAGGTTTTTTAGCCATCGCATCAGCTTCTTGCAAATCGGGATCGTTGTAATAAGCCTTTACGGTAATCAAACTATTTTTAAAACTCGAGATTCGACTCAAAATCTGTTTTGGCTTATAGATATCTTTATCCAATTGCATCTCTTTGATAATCCCCGAAATACAACGTAAGGAGTCCTGAGAATCATAAATAGTAAAATTGGATGGATAGCCTAATTTATCTGCCTCCGAACGAAGAATACGAGCAAAAATAGAGTGAAAAGTTCCCATCCAAAGGTTTTTAGCCTCACTAGCTCCCACAATAGAAGCTATACGTTCCTTCATTTCACGTGCCGCTTTGTTGGTAAAGGTTAAGGATAAAATATTAAAAGCATCAATCCCTTGACTCATTAAATAAGCGATTCGAATGGTTAATACACGGGTTTTGCCTGAACCAGCACCCGCGATGATAATCATTGGACCTTCTTTTTGTAAAACAGGTAATTGTTGGGCGTCGTTGAGTTGGGAAATATATTGTTGCATGAAAAAATCTATTTATGCAAAAATAAGAATTTAAGAGTTAGAATTGAAGCTTTTAAAACAAAGAAAAAAGGATAATAAATGAAACACGAATTTCACCAATTATCACTAATTTTCCATTAAGTAATTATTGTTATAAAAAACTTTTTGGTTATTATTTACAACTGCTCAAATTCAAATTCCCAGTCTAAACTACTTTCATACCACAACTTCCCTTCTGAAACCGTCAGCGGACAATTAAAATTATTAGTATAAAGAGCACCCGTACCCAAACCTTGGGGCATGGGATTATCCAACAGATACGTCCATTGTGCAATTGCATTGAGTCCAATATTGCTTTCTAAAGCCGAGGTAATCCACCAACCAATTTGGTATTTTTCAGCCAGCATAATCCACTCCATTGTTCCCTTAAAACCACCCACAAAACTTGGTTTCAAAATGATATACTGCGGCTGTATTTTTTGCAACAATTGCTCTTTCTCTTCGATAGTAAACACTCCAATCAATTCTTCATCCAAAGCGATAGGAAAAGGAGTCGATTTACACAGCTCTGCCATCCTGTCAGTGTTACTTTTTTGAATAGGTTGTTCGATGCTATACAATTTAAATTCAGATAATTGATTTATTTTACCTAAAGCTTCATTTAAATCAAAGGCACCGTTTGCATCAACCCTAATTTCGATCTGTTCTGGACTGAAATTCTCCCGAATAAAGCGTAACAATTGCAGTTCTTTATCAAAATCTATTGCTCCTATTTTTAGTTTTATACAATGAAAACCTGCTGCTAATTTATCCTCGATTTGCTCCTTCATAAACTGCTCATCACCCATCCAAATCAGACCATTAATTGGAATCGATTTTTCACCCCTAGTAAAGGCAGATGGAAATAATAAAAACGGATTTTCGCTAGCCAAAGATTGAAATGCCATTTCGATTCCAAATTGTATCGAAGGGTATTCCAACAAAGCATTCCACAAAGCCTCTTTTCCCAAATGAATATTATCACAAGTCCACTGCAATTTATCCTCATAATCCAGACGATCATCCGCACTCAAACCACGAAGAATCCCGCACTCTCCTATTCCTTTTTTACCGTTTTGTTCCAAAACTACAAACCAAGTTTCTTTTTGCGTCATAACACCTCTAGAAGTTCCAGAGGGTCGTTTGAAGTCAAGAATGTATTGGTGATACGAAGCTTTCATTTTTATTAAGTATTTAGGATTTCGAATTGCTTTTATTTCAAAAAACTATTCCAGTATTTTTAAAATTCTTTCAAAATCACTGGACTGAATTCCTGCTTTTACAAAGGTTTGAAAATCGGATTTGGTTTTTTGTGTCCAACTCAAACTATCAGTAACATTTTGCGTTCGGAATTCTTTATGTATTTTTTTTGCTTTAGCATAATCACCATTGAGCAACAAAGCGTGAGCCAAATGAAGTTTGACCAACAACTCCGTCACATCTCGTTTTTCACCCATTTCCAGCACTTTTAAAGCCTTTCCATATTGTTTTGTAGCAATATAGCAATACCCTAAATTAGCATCATCTATAGCTGTTGCTTGACCATCATTTAGTATTGTAGTCAAAGCTGAGATTGCAGCACCGTATTGCAGCTTTTTCATTGCCGCTAATGCCTTGGCACGCAAATCAGCATAAATAGTCTTAGAAACATTACTTTCACCATAACAACTATTTCCATAATCCTTGTACACCTTAGCCTGTTCGATGTTAAGCAATTTTTGAAATTCATCAAAACGGTATTGCTTTTGGATTTTTTCTTCCACGCAAACACAAAAATCATCCGAACTAGTCATTTTTTGCGCTAAAGCCGAAGTTTTGCATAGGTTAATAATATATTTTCGGTTTTCAACTGACCAACCACGGCTCAATTTAGCATCCACCCAAGGCACTATTTCAAGTACTATTTTTTGCTTCATAATCCAATTTGAAC
The DNA here is from genome assembly GCF_048320115.1 of Flavobacterium faecale. GTDB lineage: Bacteria > Bacteroidota > Bacteroidia > Flavobacteriales > Flavobacteriaceae > Flavobacterium > Flavobacterium faecale_A. The sequence goes on along the minus strand of NZ_CP182943.1, from coordinate 3,021,177 downwards.
TCTCAAATCCAAACCAAAGATTGCCTTTGTTGTTTTTCAAACAAGTAGATTTTTCAATCGAAAGTCGTTTAGCATCCTTACTTAGTGATGTATCTTGAACCAAACAAGCTTCAGCTGTTTTACCTGATTTCTGATAATCAACCGCCGCTTCACTATTAGTAAAAACAGCGTATTTACACTTATCATCTCCTGAAATTTTTGACATCAAAAAAACTGCTCCGGCAGAACCTTGACTGATTCCCGTAGGGTCTGGAATCGCTTTAAGGACAGAAACCAAACTTCCTGCCATTTGTTGATTATTATCTAGTAAGGTAATACGAAAAATCAACTCCGTAGTTCCTACAGGAAAATCATCAGATTTGATGACGATTCTGTCGCGGGCAACAACCGAAATTTCTTTGGTCATGGCTCGTTCCCGATCCCAATAACCTTCTTTTTGTGCTTGAATCGTTTGAAAACAAATGCTAATAAATAGCAATAAATATATATTTTTCACTGATATGAAATTAATTACGAACTGCCCTAGCCCAGATAGAAGTGGAAATCCTTTTGGAAAGGCGTTTTTCAGCCTTTCCAAAAGATTGAAACGAATAGCTGGAAATAGCTCCTAAAAATTATAATTCGATACTTTCGCCAATTGACAATAACATCAAATCTTTGTCTTTGTCAAAAAACTTTTGAATTGCCTCTTTATGATTGATTTCGATGTACCCAAAAGTATCGTAATGATATCCTAGAATCTTATCACATTGTATAAAATCAGATGCAATAATAGCGTCTTCTACATCCATGGTAAAGTTGTCTCCGATAGGCAGAATAGCCAAATCCAGTTTGGTTCTCATAGGAATTAGCTTCATATCCATTGTCAAAGCAGTATCACCAGCGATATAAATGTTTTTATGCTCGCCTTCAATTACAAATCCTCCAGGATTACCTCCGTATGTCCCATCAGGAAAAGAACTGGAATGAATAGCATTGACATATTTCACCTTTCCGAACTCAAAATCCCAGCTTCCACCGTGGTTCATAGGGTGCGATGTAAAACCTTTGGCAGCATAGTAACCAGCAATTTCAGCATTCGAAACGATCACAGCATTGGTACGTTTGGCGATAGCCTCTACATCCAAAATATGGTCACCATGTGCATGTGTAATCAAAATATAATCAGCCTCAAGAGTGGTAATATCTATGTGTTCCGCCTTTGGATTAGCTGAAATATAAGGATCTACTATAATATTAATATCGCCAACTTGAATGCCCAAGGAGGCATGACCGTAAAATGTTATTTTCATGATATATGAGCTTTTGGTTACTAGCTTAACAGCTACTATGTTATTAATATTGACTTTTGACTATTCCAACTATCGTCCTCCTAAAAACAAATTCACTAAAAGATCTGAGAAAAAGAAAATCATACACAATGACAACAATACTGCAAGTAAAAAAGTACTCAAGGCTACTTTTTTTAATTCAGGATCTAATTCTTTAGGATTTTTATTTTTAGCAACAGTATTTAGATGTTTAATTAAAGGGATATAGGCTATCAAAAAAATATATTGATCAAACTTAAAACCTTCTAAAATTGCAAAAAGCAAAACAGAAATCATTGCAGATACGATTAAAAAGTAGTGGTACTTTTTTGCTTTTTCACCTCCAATTTTGACTACAACGGTATTCTTATTTGATTTTTTGTCCGACTCTTCGTCTCGCATATTATTAAGATTAAGTACTGCCACACTAAGCAAACCAATAGCAATTGCAGGTAAAAACAACAAAGCATCAAGTTCTTTAGAATACAAGAAATTCACCCCCAAAGTACTGACCAAACCAAAGAATACAAAAACAAAAGCATCCCCATATCCACGGTATCCATAGGCAGTATTCCCAACCGTATAACGAATAGCTGATACAATTGCTAAAATTCCCAATATTAGAAAAAATACCGAATAGAAAATATTGCTTTTCCCAAAAGCATAGTAGATCAATAATACTGCAGAAACTAGTGTTAAAAACGAAGTGATCATTATCGCTCGTTTCATGGCTGGAGCTGAAATCGCCCCACTTTGGATAGTGCGTTTAGGTCCTACTCGGTCATCATTGTCGGTTCCTTTTACGCCGTCTCCGTAATCATTAGCAAAATTAGAGAGGACTTGCAAGAATAAGGTTGTAAGGATTGCAAACCCAAACAACCTCCAATTAAAGACTTCGGTTGGTGTTAATATGTCGGCTGTAGGATGTGCTAGAGCATACATACTTCCTACAATGATTCCGGATACAGATAATGGTAAAGTGCGCAAACGTGCGGCTTCAATCCAATGTTTCATTATGATATTTTTTGTTTAAAGTTTAAAAAGTTTAAAAGTTTAATCTGAACAACATTAAACTTTTAACCCCTTCTATGGCAACCATTTCTTTTCAAAATTAGGCTTCCTTTTTTCTAAGAAAGCATTTCTACCTTCTTTTGCTTCTTCAGTCATATAGGCTAATCGGGTCGCTTCACCTGCAAAAACCTGCTGTCCCACCATTCCATCGTCGGTTAAGTTCATAGCAAATTTCAACATTTTAATAGATGTTGGAGATTTTGCTAATATTTCTTGTGCCCATTCAAAAGCAGTAGCCTCTAATTCATCATGTGGAATTACAGCGTTTACCATTCCCATTTCAAAAGCTTCTTGTGCCGAATAATTACGTCCAAGGAAAAATATCTCTCTGGCTTTCTTCTGCCCTACCATTTTTGCTAAGTAAGCCGAACCATAACCTCCATCAAAACTAGTAACATCCGCATCGGTTTGTTTGAAAATAGCATGTTCCTTACTAGCTAAAGTCATATCACAAACAACATGTAAGCTATGTCCTCCTCCTACAGCCCATCCTGGAACAACCGCAATTACGACTTTCGGCATGAAACGAATCAATCGCTGTACTTCAAGAATATTCAAACGGTGTTGTCCATCATCTCCCACATACCCTTGATGACCACGAGCGTTTTGGTCTCCACCGCTGCAAAAAGAATAAACCCCATCTTTCGTAGAAGGACCTTCTGCTGAAAGCAATACGACACCTATTGAAGTATCTTCTTGAGCATCATAAAAAGCATCATAAAGTTCGGAAGTCGTCTTAGGACGGAAAGCATTGCGTACATTTGGACGGTTAAAGGCTATTCTAGCAACTCCATCGCATTTTTTATAAGTGATATCTTCGTATTCTTTGGCTGTAATCCAATTCATTCTTATTTGGGTTTTTATTAGATCTGTAAAATTAATTATTTTCTTTTCATTTTAACCATTATAAGACTTATTTACCATCAAAAGGGTATTCAAATATTTTAAAAAATTTGAATAACAGAAATTTAACATTGAGCCCTAACAATAAAGAAAGTATTTTATTACTTTAATTTCTTATATTTACAATAATTCATTTACGGAAAATTCGACATAAAATTTGCTTATGAAAACATGGCAATCTTACATTTCATTCATTAGAAATAATATCTTAAATTCTTCAACCGCTAACAAAGATTTGAAATATTGGCAAGATTACATGTTTACCAATACGATCATTTACGTTATTCCTTTTAGTATCATTGCTTTAATCCCATCCCTAATTTGGTCTTTTGAACCTAAACTTTACAAGATGTTTATAGTAGACATCTGTGCCATACTAGTAGTTTTTTTCATCGGGTTCAAAGAACAAATAAATATAAAATACAGAAAACTATTATTCATAAGCACTGTTTATACTTTAAGCTCATTTCTTATCTATTATGTAGGACTGAATAGTAGTCTTTATTTACTTGCAACCTGCTTTATATCCACCTGTATATATACTTTTAAAAATCAATATACACCAGCATTAATAAACGTGTATATTTCGATAGGATATATTGCATTACATTATAAAAACTTAACACCTCCAAATAATTTAAACTTTTCTACAATTGAACTATTTGCTGTTTTTTCAAATTTAGTTTTTCTAAGTTTTTTAATTTGCGCCCTAATACGAAAACTTTTTAATGGACTTGATGAAAGCTTTAAAAAAAGTATCGAACACAATCTTAAAATTGAAAAACAAAACGAAGCTTTAAAAGAAATCACTTGGATTCAATCTCATGTAGTTAGAGCACCATTATCAAAATTAATGGCTATTACAGAACTTTTAAAAAACTATGACACTTCGGATGAAGAAAAAATATTTTATATAGAAAATATAGATCGTTGCACTGATGAATTAGACGGTTTAATCAGAGATATTGTAGCAAAGTCAGAAAGTATTCGTTCCAGTAATGAAAAATAAATCAAACTAAATCCGTTCATTTTATTAAGAGACCAATGAAGATATTAATTTTAATATCACTCAAGTAATCCTTCTCCCGTTAATCATTCAATTTTGTTAAAATTCATCAAAAAATTACATGATTATGATTTTCAAAACATTTTTTTTATTAATTTAGGCATAGTTAGTTGAGGCATTGGTCAAATATTTACAATACGGACTAACTATAGATTACTTCACTGAATTATTAACCTAAAAAAAGATTATTGAAAAACACAACAGGCTTTATCACTCTTTTTTATACGGTACTAAATTTAATAATCCGACGAGAAGAGCCCAAGAGGGAAACACTAATATTTAATACAGTTAACCACGAGTAACACCAAAGGTTAAAAAGTTGGATTACTATACTTGATTGAAAAATCAATAAAATGAATAAGTAAAATCCAAAGACGATACCAAAACCAAAGGCAATGACGTGAAAGGGTAATCGTATAAAATTAGATGTTAAAAAAGATAAAGAAAAGCAAATTAGGGAAACTATAATGTTTCAATTGTAAAACATATATAGCACTTCAAAAATAAGAGGAGCTATAAAAAGAGAAAGACTAACCACTTGGATTAGTCTTTCTTTTTTTGTCCCAAATAAAGTTTAAAATAGGCACTTTCAGTGCATCTTGCTTTTGCTTTTAAAAATACTTCACCACAAATTGCTCAAATTTTTGCTAACGCATTTGTGTCAATTCGTGTAATTCGTGGTTAAGAAATGTAGTCAGTAACCCTGCAGACTGAAAGTTTACCAAATCTAATCTACTGACTGAAAATCCATAGTGATTATTAATACTTAAAGCTTTTCATCAATCAAATAGATCCCGTCCTCTTTAATTTCAATTAGCTTTTCTTTGTACAGAGCCCCAATTGCTTTTTTGAAGATTTTTTTACTCATTTTAAGCACCGTTTTGATGTCTTCTGGATGTGATTTATCATTCAAACGCAAAAAACCACGGCTCGCACGCAACTCATTCAAAATCAATTCAGCATTAGGCTCCACACTGGCATAACCTTGTTCTTGAAGCGCCACATCAATCTTGTTATCAGGACGTATGTTTTTAATAAAACCACGCATTCTATCACCAGTACGAATCGCATCGTCATACACTTCATCCTTGTATAACAAGCCCTTGTGCTGCTCGTTAATAATCACATTAATCCCAATTTCGGTAATATGCGAAACGATTAAATCTACTTCCTCACCTTTTTCAACTGTCAATTCTTCATTGCTTAAAAACTGATTGGTCTTACTCGAAGCTACCAAACGATTGGTTTTTTCATCCATATACAAATAAACCAAGTAACGCTTTCCTTTCTCCATCGGACGCGCTTGCTCTTTGAACGGAACCAGAATATCTTTCTCCATTCCCCAATCCATAAAAGCGCCCACTTGATTGGTATAATTCACACGTAATAGCGCAAATTCATTCAACAAAATATAAGGTTCTAAGGTAGTAGCTACAGGACGTTGCTCGTGGTCTAAATATACAAAAACAACCAATTCTTCCCCAATTTCAAAAACTTTGGGCACATATTTATTAGGCAAAAGCACATCATGAACACCTTCCGGATCTTTTTCTGGATCACCCAAAAACAATCCTACTTTAGTATCACGCAAAATCTTCAGCGCATTATATTTTCCTATTTTAATCATTTCTTATAATTTTCTAAGCGGCAAAGGTACGAAGTTTGAAAATAAGAAGTGTTAGATATACTTCCATTTTAGTTTTTAGGAGCAAACGACCCCTCTATTATTTACCATACCTCCCGTTTTCGGCTCAATCTCTTGCTTCCTAAAGGTGGGAAGCAAGAGGATACCGCCTCTACCGGGGCTATTTGATAACGAATTATTTTCAAAGTTACATTTAGAAAAATCAATAACTTCGTAAACATAGGAGTAAACAAAGATTAATCTTATCTATAAAAACGTAAGGTTCGCTAAACTTTGCGAACCTTACAAAATACTTTGCGGTTAAAACTCAATAACTCTTATACTAAGTCCCAAACATATTTTTTTTGAAATTTGTGCTAAATCCTATCCTTTTATCATCGCCATAAAATCTGTTTCCGAGATTATTGGGATATTTAATTTATTAGCTTTATCCAGTTTAGCAGGCCCCATATTATCACCCGCAACCACATAGTCCGTTTTAGACGAAATGGAACTTCCTACTTTTCCACCGTTATCTTCTATTGCTTTCTTTAAATCATCACGAGAAAATTCGGTGAACACACCAGAAACTACAAATGTTTTACCAACTAGAATTTCGGTAGCATTCAAATTTACTTTTTCAACAATTTCAAATTGAACACCATATCCTTTTAATCTTTCAATTATCAATCGGTTTTCTGCATTTTCAAAAAAATCAATCACGCTTTGCGCAATGCGCTCTCCAATTTCGTCTACCAAAATCAAATCCATCAAAGTCGCTTGCCCCAAGGCATGAATATTTTTATAATGTTTGGCTAATTTTTTAGCCACTGTTTCCCCTACATAACGAATTCCTAATGCATACAAAACACGCTCAAAAGGAATGTTTTTTGAATCAGCCACACCTTTAACCAAGTTCTCCGCCGATTTTTGGGCCATGCGTTCCAAAGGAATAATTTGGTCGACAGTCAATTCATACAAATCGGCATAATTTTGAACCAATCCGTTATTAAAAAGCAAAGCTACCGTTTCGCCACCAAGCCCCTCAATATCCATGGCTTTTCTGGAAATATAATGTTGAATCCTTCCAATAATCTGTGGCGGACATCCATAAAAATTAGGACAGTAATGATTGGCCTCACCTTCAGTACGTATTAGTTCAGTTTCACATTCAGGACAATGGGTGATGTATTGCGTGACTACTAATGTTGCGGGACGTTGCGCTAAATCCACCGAAATAATTTTTGGGATAATCTCACCTCCTTTTTCTACAAAAACTGTATCTCCTACTCTAATATCTAATTTTTCTATTTGATCTGCATTGTGTAATGAGGCACGCTTTACTATAGTCCCTGCTAATTGCACAGGCTCTAAATTAGCAACCGGTGTTATGGCTCCCGTTCTTCCTACTTGATAGGAAATCGAATTTAATACCGTAGACACTTGCTCTGATTTGAATTTATAAGCCATCGCCCACCGAGGGGATTTAGCAGTATATCCCAACTCCTCTTGATACTCACGACTGTTTACTTTTACAACCACACCATCAGTTTCATAAGGTAGCTCATGGCGGTGTACGTCCCAATAATCAATAAACTCAAAAACAGCGTCTAGATTGTTAGCTAACTTTGCCACCACAGGAACTTTAAACCCCCATTCCCTAGCAGCCTCTAAACCATCATATTGATTTGTAAAAGGCAAATTATCACCTACAATAGAATACAATAAACACTCTAAAGGTCTTTTAGCAACCTCTGCACTATCTTGTAATTTTAAACTTCCTGAAGCCGTATTTCTCGGATTGGAATAAGGTGTTTCACCAATCTCAATTAAATCTTGATTCATTTTTTCGAAGCCTTTAAAAGGAAGAATAATTTCACCTCGAATGTCAAATTTAAGGGGATAGTTCCCTTTTAGCTTTAACGGAATAGAACGTATTGTCTTAATGTTAGCAGTTACATCATCTCCTTGAAAACCATCACCTCTTGTAACGGCACGAACCAAACGACCGTTTTCATATGTAATGCTAATGGAAGCACCATCATACTTTAATTCGCAGGTATATTCAGGGGTACTTCACCTAGTACCTTTTGAATTCGTTTTTCCCATTCCTGTAAATCTTCTTTAGAATAAGAATTATCCAAAGAATACATGCGTTGCTCATGAGCAACTGTAGCAAAATTTTTGGTTATGGTTCCTCCTACACGTTGGGTGGGAGAATTGGAGTCAAAATACTGAGGATTACTTTTTTCCAATTCTTGTAACTCCTTTAATTTGGAATCAAAATCAAAATCAGAAATTGTTGGATTATCCAGCACATAATAATTATAATTGTGTTGATTGAGTTCTTCCCTTAACAAAAGTATTTTTGGTAGCATATCCATAAAAAAAATCGGCTATTTTAGTATTTAATTTTGCGTACTAAAATAACCAATTTAAAAGAAATAACATCCAAATTACGACTCAATAATCGTATTTATTTGCTTGTATAATTGTCCGTCACTTAAAAATGCACCTTGTTTAATGAGTGCAAATAAAGAAGCATTACGTTCCTCTGAAAACTCTTTTTTTCCAACTTTCATTTCGATGGTATCAGTAAACATATTGTCACTAAGCCATTGCAAACCTTCATTAGTCAAAAAATCGACTTCAGGAACTAATGATTTTAAAACAATTGAATTGATATAAGTGTCAAAAGTCTGGAAAAGAAAAATATGATTTTTAGAAAAATGCTCTAAATACTCCGCTCTAGAAAGCACTCCTTCCCAAATCAAATCAGAAAAAACATCCAATTCCTGTTCAGCAACTTCTGGTTTGTCAGCTTTAATACTATCCCATTCTGCTTTATCTATAGATTGAGAAGCTAGAAAGTTAGTAAACTCTTGCGTTAATTCTTCAAATTGTTCTTTGGTTAATCTTGCGTATTTCATTTTAAATTAAGGAATTTTGATTTAGGATTTATTAAGTAAATAAATAACTACTTAGAGCTGATGAAAATTTGACTTCGAATATTAAGAGCTTAAATACTTTCAAAAAAAATTTATAAAAAAAAATCCCGATTTTCATCGGGATTCAATATTGAAATGCTAAATAAATTATTCAGCAATAATTTCGTATGGTAATTCGATGATAACATCTCTGTGTAAACGAACACTTGCAGTGTATTTACCAGTACGTTTCACGATTCCAGAAGTGATGAATTTTCTATCAATTTCTTGACCACCTTTAGCTAATGCTGCAGCGATATCAATGTTTGTAATTGAACCGAATAATTTTTCACCACCTGCTTTAGCAGCAATTTTGATTTCAATAGCTTTTAAAGCTTCTGCTAATGCTTGAGCATCTGCAATTACTTTAGCTTCTTTGTGCGCTCTTTGTTTTAGGTTTTCAGCCAATACTTTCTTTGCAGAAGCAGTTGCTAATTGAGCAAATCCTTGTGGGATTAAGTAATTACGACCGTATCCGTTTTTTACAGTTACTACGTCATCTTTAAATCCTAAATTTTGAACGTCTTGTTTTAAAATAAGTTCCATGTTGTTGTCCTTGTATTATAGAAGTTAGCCCGCCGTGGCGAGGCAACAACTGTTAATTTTTAATTATTTTAATAAATCAGCCACGTATGGCATTAAAGCCAAGTGACGAGCTCTCTTAACAGCTACAGACACTTTTCTTTGGTATTTCAATGAAGTACCTGTTAAACGACGAGGAAGAATTTTCCCTTGCTCATTAACGAATTTCAATAAGAAATCAGCATCTTTATAATCGATGTATTTGATTCCTGATTTTTTGAAACGACAGTATTTCTTTTGTTTGTTAGTTTCTATATTTAAAGGAGTAAGATATCTGATATCTCCGTCTTTTTTTCCTGAAGCAGATTGTTGTAATGTTGCCATAATAATTAAGCTTTTTGAGATTTAAGTTTTGCTCTTCTTCTTTCAGCCCAAGAGATAGCATGTTTGTCAAGACTTACAGTTAAGAAACGCATAACTCTTTCGTCACGTCTAAATTCAGTTTCAAAAGCTAGTAAAACCTCTGGAGATACTTTGAATTCAAATAAATGGTAAAAACCAGATTTTTTGTTTTGGATTTCGTAAGCCATTTTTTTCAGACCCCAATCCTCTTTCGATACCATTTCTGCTCCTCTACTAGTAAGAAAATCTTCAAATTTGCTTACTGTTTCCTTTACCTGAACATCAGATAAAACGGGATTTAAAATGAAAACAGTTTCATAATGATTCATATTATATATGTATTTGTTAAATTGCGTGCAAAAATAATCGATTTAAAATCAATCCACAAGAAAAAAGTATTAAAATTCGTTGAAATGCACAAAACAACGTTTAACGGCAAAAAAAATCGATTAAAATTAGTTTCATATTAAAAAACGTCTTATTTTTACAGAACCAAATCTTAAAATAATAATTATGAAACTAAATTGTGTAGTTGTTGACGATAGCTCCATACAGCGGATGATTATAGCAAAGTTAGTAAATAATCACCCAAACTTACATTTAGTAGGTGATTTTTCTAATGCTATTGAAGCCAAAAGTTGTATGTCTATCCATAATGTAGACTTGATCTTTCTCGATATTGAGATGCCGGTTATTAGTGGTTTTGATTTCTTAGATGGTTTAAAAACCAAACCACAGATTATTTTCGTTACTTCAAAAGCTGAATATGCGATGAAAGCTTTTGATTATGATGCTACCGATTATTTGCAAAAACCTATTGCACTTGATCGATTTAACGCTTCTGTTAAAAGAGCTGTTGATCAGTATTTATACAAACACGATAATAAAGATGACGAAGGTGAACATATTTTTATCAAAAGTAATTTGAAAAAATTAAAAATATACACTTCTAAAATTAAATGGATAGAAGCTTTTGGAGACTATGTTCGTGTAGTAACAGAAGACGACAGCAATCTAGTACTTTCCACCATGAAAGCATTTGAAGCTGATTTGCCAGGAAACCGTTTTGTTAGAGTTCATAAATCCTACATTATAAACATTGACAAAGTAGAACGTTTCAACAGTAAATTTGCTGAAATTGGTCCAACAAAGATTCCATTAAGTAGAAATAAAAAAGAAGATCTTGTTAAAGCACTCGCCATCGACTAATTAATAAAAATCTACATTTACCGTAACTCTTATAGCTTTATATTGAGGAACAGCATCAAAACTATTCAAAATCTTTTGAATAGTTTTTTTTGTGCCATTAATAGAGGAATCTTGAGGGATCTTAATCATTATTGTTCTGATATATTCATTTCGAATTCGATTAATTGCAGGTTCCTCTGGCCCCAATACTGGAATTGCTAAATTTTGAACCAAGACATTATACAACCACGTAGCGCCTTCATTTAGCTTATTGTATTCTCTCTGCCTTAAGGTCAACTTAATAATTCTAAAATAAGGCGGATAATAATAAATTTTGCGATCATACAATTGTTCCTTATACATTCCTATATAATCATTTCTAGTAACCTGCTGAATTGTGTTATGATTGGGATTATAAGTTTGAATAACTACCCTTCCTTGCTTAGAAGCTCTCCCTGCTCTTCCTGCCACTTGAGTCATCATTTGAAAGCTTCTTTCAAAAGCTCTAAAATCAGGATGATGTAGCATATTATCAGCATTCATAATCCCTACCAAACTTACATTTTCAAAATCCAATCCTTTAGCAAGCATTTGAGTCCCTACTAGAATATCAATTTCTTGGTTTTTGAAACTATCGATAAGTTTTTCAAAACCAAATTTCCCTCGTGTTGTATCCTGATCCATTCGTCCTATTTTACTGTTTGGAAAAAGTTGGATTAGCTCCTGCTGAATTTGCTCCGTACCAAACCCCTTGGTAGTCAAATCTATACTTGAACATTGATGACAATTATTTGGTTTTGCGATTGAATAACCACAATAATGACATCGCAGTTGATTTTTATGTTTGTGATAAGTCAAACTCACATCACATTGCTGGCATTGAGGCACATGCCCACAAGTCATACATTCTAACAAAGGAGAATAACCTCTTCTATTTTGAAATAAAATAACCTGTTCTCCTAATGAAACAGCGTTAGTAATTCTTTCAATAAGAACATCACTAAAATGCCCTGACATTCTTTTACGAAAATATTTGTCCTTTAAATCAACTAATTCTATTTCAGGCATTTTTACCTTACTATATCGTTCCGTAATTGTAACCAAACCATATTTTCCAGATTGGGTATTAAAATAAGTCTCTAAACTAGGCGTAGCCGAACCTAATAAAACAGCTGCTTTGGACAAATTTGCCAAAACTATGGCAGCATCACGCGCATGATACCTAGGCGCTGGATCCATTTGCTTAAATGTTTGCTCATGCTCTTCGTCCACAATTATCAAACCCAAGTCTTGAAACGGCAGAAATAATGACGAACGCGAACCGATCACAATTTGAGCTTTATCTACTTGATGTAGAACTTGATTCCAAACTTCTACTCTTTCATTATTATTGTATTTAGAGTTAAAAACAGCTACTTTGTTTCCAAAATACTCACGCAACCTACTAACCAATTGTGTACTTAATGCAATTTCAGGCAATAAATACAAAACTTGTTTTCCTTTACCAATATACTCCTCAATGAGTTTGATATAAATCTCAGTCTTTCCACTAGAAGTTACTCCATGTAGCAAACAGACATCTTTTGTTTCAAAAATTTGATTAATACTATCAAAAGTATTTTGTTGAACTACACTTAAAACAATAGCATCTTCTGCAGCTTCTCCTTTAAATTGCGTTCTGTCTACTTGGATATAGTATTCTTCAAACACCTCTTTATCGATTAAGGCTTTTATAATAGCCGAACTCGTATTGGTCGATTCAATTAACTTTTTTACAGCAATGGGTTTCTTTTCAACCGCACTCAATTGAAAATAAGACAATACAATTTCTTTTTGTTTAGCAGCATTTTTTAATAATTCTAATAAAATACCTAAACCTTCGTCTGAATTATATTTAGAATGCAAACGAATATACCTAACTAATTTTGGCTTGTAAGTTTCTTGAATTTCCTCATGAACAGCTATTATATTTTTACCAATCATTTTTTGAATTATTGGTAAAACTGTTTTTTTATTTAATATCGAACTGATTTCTTGAATTTTGAGAGAAGATTGTAGTTGCAATGCCTGAAAAACCAAATACTCTTCGTCTGATAAGAGAGCCTCATCTACAAAAACACCTTGTTTCTGGAGAATTTGAGTTTCACTCTCCAACAAGAAAGCAGATGGCAGAGCTGCTCGATACACATCACCAATAGCACACATATAATAATTAGCAATCCACTGCCAATGAGCAATTTGATTCTCCGTTACTATAGGTTTCTCATCAAGAATTTGATGGATTTCTTTAGCATCATACAATTTAGGTTGATTTTGATGCACTTCAATTACCAATGCTGTATAGATCTTACTTTTTCCAAACGGAACAGCTAATCGCATTCCTTTTTTGATATAATTGTACTCCATCTCAGAAACACTATAGGTAAATGTTTTTGCTAAAGAAAGCGGCATAATTACTTCTACAAAAAAAGGCATTCAGTAAAATTTAATTGGTTTAAAAGGAAAAATACATCGTCAGACAAAAATTACTTCTCGCTATTATTCTTTATTTTTTCCTTCTTTAATTTATCGATTGTGGCATTTAATTCAAAACCTAGGAGTAAAATCATACTGTTTATCCAGATATAAAACATAACAATTAACAATGTCCCGATAGAACCATACAATTCATTATACTTAGAAAAATGAACAACCCAAATTCCAAACACATAGGAAATCACGATAGTCAAGACGGTTGTAAATATCGAAGCTATAGATATAAAGGGACCTTTATAATTATGCTTGGTACCAAATTTAAACAGTATCGATGTGGTAACCAATACCATTAAAATCAAAAAAGCATACCTACCCATAATAATGAAAGGAATACTATTACTCAACACATCCTGAATAGCTTTAAGTTGGATAACAACCTCAAAAACAACTATTATAGCGACTGTCAAAATCAATAAAAAAGACAAAAACAAAGACATTCCAAGGGCAACAAAATACTGTTGAAAAAAACCTCTTTTCACCAAAACATGAGCCGACTTTTCAAATCCCCCAATAATAGCATTAAGTCCATTTGCCATTAAAAAAATAGACAATAAAAAACCAGTGGATAATAAGCCCGAATGACTATTATTCAAAATGTCATCTATTATACTTTCTATAGCTGAGTAGGTATTTGGTGGAACACCATCAGCGACAAATTCCAAAAAATCCTGTTGAAATCCTTCAATTGGAATGTAAGGAATCAAGTTCAAAATAAATAACGCAAAGGGAAATAATGCCATAAAAAAGCTAAATGCAATCGATCCTGCTCTATTAGAAAAAGCGCCCTCAGTTATACCAAGACCATACAGTTCTAATAAATCATACAAAGTAAGTCCTTCCAAACGGGGAAGTTTTACTTTTTTCAATCCCTTCACTAACTTATTTAGTATGGGGACTCGATTGATTATTTCTTCAATTTCTGCTGACATTAATTGGTAATTTATTGACTTGAATTAATTTTAAAAAGCTTTTAAACTTAAATCCATATTGTAAATAGAATGTGTTAACGCACCTGAAGAAATATAGTTAACACCACATTCTGCATACTTTCGAATCGTATCTTCGTTAATATTTCCTGAAGATTCGGTCAAACATTCGTTTCCGATTAGAGCTACAGCTTCTTTGGTCATTTCGTAATCAAAATTATCTAACAGAATCCTAAAAACTCCTTTACTAGCAATAATTTCTTTTACTTCTTGAATATCTCGTGCCTCTACAATTATCTTTAAATCCTTATTTTGAGCTTTCAAGTATTCTTTTGTTTTGGCGATTGCCAAAGAAATGCCTCCTGCAAAATCTATATGGTTATCCTTTAACATAACCATATCATACAAAGCAAATCGATGATTCTCTCCTCCTCCAATTTTAACAGCCCATTTTTCTGCTACTCTAAAACTAGGTGTCGTTTTTCTGGTATCTAAAATTTTTGCTTTTGTACCTTCTAACAACTCAACATAACTATTGGTTTTAGTTGCGATTGCTGACATTCTTTGCATGGAATTCAATACAAAACGTTCTGCTTTCAAAATGGATCGAGAGCTTCCTGAAACATGAAAAACTACATCACCAAATTGCACTTGAGCACCATCCTCGATAAACGTTTCAACTTGTAGATTAGGATCTACATAATTGAAAATCATTTTCGCAAATTCCACACCAGCGATTATCCCCTTGTCCTTAACTAAAAGTTTAGCTTTACCTTGGGCCGATTCAGGAATACAAGCCAAAGAACTATGGTCCCCATCCCCTACGTCTTCACGGATGGCATTAGCAATTAGGATTTGTAATTCGGCTTGAAATTGAGCTTCTGTAATCATTTCTTTCTAAAATTTTATATCTGCTAAATTAGAATATTTTTATGGATTTAAAAGTCTGAATGAACAAACCCCATTAAAACGAAATAGATCTTCCAAATCAATATTTGAAAAAACGATGTATTTATAGTACTAATTTAACTATAAGCCTTATTTATTCACGAGAATCGAACTAGAACATAAACAACTAATAAACAGTGATTTAAAATTGCTGTTTGTTAGTTTTTTTCGTAATTTTAGTTTTTCAAAAAGAAATATTTTTCATCTTAAAAACGATTGTAATATGAGAAAGATTTTAAAAAAAGCAATTAAAATTATATCTATAATTGCAATTGTAGCCCTAATTGGATACTTATATATAAAATATACCGATATCCCCAAGTATGAAACGGTTAAAGTAGACTACAAAATTAAATCAGATTCAGTCGCTGTCGCTCGTGGAAAAAAATTAGCTGTTATGTTATGTGCTAGTTGCCATCTTGATATAATATCTGGTAAACTTACTGGCGGTAAAATGACAGATGCTCCAATAGAATTTGGCGAAATTTATGCGCCAAATATTACACAAGATAAAAACTACGGAATTGGTAACTGGACCGACGCAGAAATACTTTATTTACTGAGAACAGGAATCAAAAAAGACGGTCAATACGCTCCACCATATATGGCCAAATTACCTAAAATGGCTGACGAAGACATTAATGCAATCATTTCATTTTTAAGGTCTGACGACCCACTTGTTACTGCAGAGCCTACTCCTGACCAACCTTCCAAACCTTCTACATTAACTAAACTTCTATCTAGGTTTGTATGGAAACCTTTTGAAATGCCCACAGAGAAAATAGTTATACCAGACACAACTAATACAGTTGCACTAGGAAAATATTTAACTACCAATTTAGATTGCTTTGCATGTCATTCGGCCAATTTCAAAACAAATGATTATCTAAATCCTGAAAATAGTAAAGGTTATTTTGCGGGAGGAAACAAACCATTGAACCGAGAAGGCAAAGTAAGAATAACGCCTAATATCACCCCTGACAAGGAAACGGGAATTGGAACTTGGTCTAAAGAAAAATTTATAAAAGCCGTTAAATTTGGCGTTGTAGATGATCATATTATGGTTTACCCTATGATGCCCTATACACTTTTGACAGATACTGAAGTTGGCGCTATATACGACTACATCCAAACAATTCCACCTATAAAAAATAAAATTGAACGGGTATATCATTAAGTTTTCTTTTACTCTATAATTGGGATTTTTTTAAAATGATTCTAAAAAATAGTAATTCATTTTCATAGCTATTTATATCTTTGAAAATGAATTACTATTTTTTACATTAAAAACATGCAGCAACTTCAGCACTGGGATATCCTTTTACACAACCAAGTAGCCAAAAAAGATTTCATCAATAAACTTCTATCAGGGAATACTGAAGGAGAATTGACTCCTTTTATTGGTAAAAAAGGAATTCTTTTTTCAGATTTATCTATTGAAAAATTTATTGAAAAGGAATTTATATACCAATCTATCGAAGCAGCACCAGAAACCAATCGACAATTGCGAACTTTTTCATCTGGAGAACGCAAAAAAGCTTTTTTAAAATACTGCATCAATCAGCAACCGGATTATATTATCCTAGATAATCCGTTAGACCATTTAGATCAAAATTCTCGCAAAGAGCTACATATTCAACTCGAAGACTTAGCGAAAAACATCATTTTGATTCAACTGGTAAATCGTTCCGCTGACTTACTACCATTTATTCCAAACAAACGACAGATTAAGGATAATTCATTTGAATTGAGAGTTTTGTCCAGTATTCCTGAACCCCAATATTTTGCCCTAAAAACAGTTCCAAACCCAATCGAAACTATAGATTGTCCTGATTCAACTTTAATACAGATGAATAATTTGACTGTCCACTATAACGATAGGCCTATTCTAAATAACATCAACTGGACCATTAATAAAGGCGAATTTTGGCAACTCATTGGGCCTAATGGTTCGGGGAAAAGCACTATTCTATCCTTAATTACTGGCGATAACCCAAAAGGATATGGACAGGATTTGTATTTATTTGGAAAAAAGAAAGGTAGTGGCGAAAGTATTTGGGAAATAAAGAAAAAAATTGGTCAATTCTCAACCGCTATGATTGAAATGTTTCAACAAAGACATACAGTAGAGCAGATGATTCTGTCTGGTTTTTTTGACTCTATCGGTTTATATATTAGCCCAAGTACTTTGCAAATCAAGAAAATGAATGAATGGCTCGATTTTCTGGAAATGCAACATCTAAGAAAAACTCCGTTTATTACACTTTCAGTTGGTCAACAACGGATAATTATGATTATTCGCGCTGTATTAAAGCATCCTCCTTTATTAATTTTAGACGAACCTACCGAAGGGCTAGACGATGAAAGTGTGGCTTTAGTTACCCAACTTATCGCTCATTTATCTAAGGAAACTACAATTACTATCATTTTTGTTTCCCATCGAATAGAAAAATTATTAGCTCCTAATTCAATTTTTGAACTTACACCAAACACAACAGGTTCTGAAGGAAAAATTAGAATACAAAACTAGTTTCCTATCTTTGCTTTTTTTATAAAAAACCTAAAAAACAATGAACATCAAACTTCTTGCAATTGGTAAAACCGATAATAAAGCATTACAAACTTTAATTGACGATTATACCAAACGTTTGTCTTTTTATATAAAATTTGATTTAGAAATTATTCCTGATATCAAAAATGTAAAAAACTTATCAGAAAGCCAGCAAAAAGAAAAAGAAGGTGAATTGATTTTATCAAAAATCTCCCCTACTGACCAATTAATTTTATTAGATGAAAACGGCAAAACCTTTTCAAGTGTCAGTTTTTCAGAAGAGTTACAAAAGAAAATGAATTCAGGTGTCAAAACTTTAGTATTTGTAATTGGTGGCCCTTACGGATTTTCAGATACTGTCTATGCTAAGGCCAAGGGGAAAATATCACTTTCACTAATGACTTTCTCTCACCAAATGGTACGTTTGTTTTTTATCGAACAATTGTACCGTGGATTTACAATTTTGAGAAATGAACCCTATCATCATCAGTAATCAATTTTGGGTATCAGTTTCTATAGATTAAACTTATTCCATAATTTTATAGTTTCAACTGCCTCTTTTACATCATGAACGCGTAAAATTTTCGCTCCTTTTGTTAATGCCAATGTATTTAAGACTGTTGTACCGTTCAAAGCTTCTTCAGGATTATTTTCTAAAGTTTTATAAATCATTGACTTTCTTGACACACCTACTAATAATGGTAGATTTAGCATATTGAATAATTCTAATTTTTGAAAGACTTCAAAATTTTGTTCCAATGTTTTAGCAAAACCAAATCCAGGATCCGCAATCAAATCATTGATTCCATAGCTTCGTGCAAGATGTACTCTTTCTGAAAAATACAAAAGCATTTCTTTAACGATATCGTCATATTGTGTCAATGATTGCATGGATTGCGGTGTCCCTTTCATGTGCATCATTATATAAGGAACATTATATCTAGCAACGATTTCCATCATTTTAGCATCTAAATGTCCAGCTGAAATATCATTGATAATAGCACCACCACTTTCGATTCCAACACGAGCGACTTCACTTCTAAAGGTATCAATCGAAAGCAAAGCAGTAGGAAACTCTTTTGTAATCATTTCAACCACAGGAATCATTCGCTGTACTTCTTCTTGTTCTGAGACATATTCGGCATTAGGTTTACTAGAATAAGCACCGATATCAATAAAAGTAGCTCCATCCTTCAACATTTTTTCAACCTGAGAAAGAATTGCAGATTGATCTTGGTATTTTCCACCATCAAAAAAAGAATTGGGTGTTACATTTAAAACGCCCATCACTTTAGGTGTTATTAAATCAATTAATTGTCCTTTGCAGTTTATTGTCATACTTTTTTAAAAATCATTTCATCGTACTGGATTGTAGTAATGAGAAACACTTCAATCCAAAAAAAACGTTATTTTTGTGACAAATATACATCAATAATGAAGAATACTTCTCAAGAATATGATCAGGTTATGGCAATTTGCCGTGACTTATTCACTAAGAAAATGAAAGATTACGGTAGCGCTTGGCGAATTTTAAGACTACCTTCGCTTACTGACCAAATATTTATCAAAGCCCAACGAATTCGTAGTTTACAAGAAAACGAAGTACGCAAAATTGACGAAGATGAATCTGGAGAATTTATCGGAATTATCAATTATTCCATTATGGCATTGATTCAATTAGAGTTGGGTGTTGTTGACCAACCTGATTTGAACGTTGAAAAAGCTACAGAACTTTATGATGCAAAATACCAATTAACGAAAGAATTAATGGAAGCCAAAAATCATGATTATGGCGAAGCTTGGCGAGATATGCGAGTAAGTTCATTAACTGATTTAATTTTGCAAAAATTATTACGCGTAAAACAGATTGAAGATAACAAAGGTAAAACATTAGTATCTGAAGGTATTGATGCAAATTATCAAGACATGATCAACTATTCGGTGTTTGCCTTAATTTTAATGGGATTCAATAAATAATTTCGTATTTAAATGAAAAATATAATCACTCAATTTTCGAGACTTTTTGTTGGTGTTTTGTTTATTATTTCTGGCTTAATCAAGCTTAATGACCCTGTTGGTTTTTCATATAAACTAACTGAGTATTTTAGTGAACCAGTATTCAACATGCCTGTTTTTACACCTTCCGCATTGTCAATTGCTTTGTTTATTGTCATTCTTGAAGTTGTTTTAGGTGTCTTTTTATTAATTGGATATAAAGTAAAAGGGACAATCTGGGTCTTGTTATTAATGATTGTCAAATTTTCATTTTTAACTTTTTATTCCGCTTACAATGATGTAGTAAAAGATTGTGGCTGTTTTGGAGATGCCCTACACCTTACACCTTGGGAATCTTTTACAAAAGACATTGTTTTGCTTTTCTTTATAATAATATTAGTCTTCAATAGAAAATTGGTTAAACCTTTATTTAACCCAAAAACGCAATTATTTGTAGCCTACGGAAGTTTGATAGCATCTGCTTTTATGGGGTATCATGTTTTAAATCATTTACCAATTATTGATTTTAGAGCTTATAAAGTAGGTACTAACATTCAAAAAGGAATGGAGATTCCTGAAGGTGCCCCCCAATCGGTTGTAGAAATGATTTTTATTTACAATGTAAACGGAGTAGACAAAGAATTTACCGAAAATGACTTAATGAAGATTCCTGAAGGTGCGACTTTTGTTGATAGAAAAGACAAAATAATTACCGAAGGTTACATTCCTCCTATTCATGATTTTACCATGGAAAAAGATGGAATGGATTATAAAGAAGAATTACTAAAAGAACCCAAACTTTTAATTTTTGTTAGCTACGATTTACCAAAAGCCTCCACAGAAGGTTTGAAAAAGCTAAAAGAATTGGCAATTAAAGCTAAAGCAAATGGATACAAAGTGATTGGGATGACAGCTTCTACACCTGAACAAATTACAGAAACTCAAAAAAAATATGCTTTCGATTTTGATTTCTATTTCTGTGATGCTACTACTTTAAAAACAATTGAAAGAGCCAATCCAAGTATCATACTATTAAATCAAGGGACAATAATTCAAAAAGTGCATCATAATGATATTGAGGATTTGAAATTATAGATTCAAAAATCAAATTGACTTCCTTTTGAAAAATATTCATTAATAAAACTAACTATTACGTTTTCACAATCAAATCATCAAGAATTCATTGATTTTACGATAAAAAAAGAACTAAAATGTGATTTTTAACCGTTTTTAGTAGGGCATTCTTTGTACTTTATTTAACTTAGCAAAAAATTAAATTCTTGAAAAAAATTGCTTCACTTTTAGTTTTATTATTTGTTTTTATGGCTTGTTCAAATGCCGTAAAAGAAAAAACTAGTTTCTCAAAAGAAGCCTTGCAAGAGACTTTACTCAGCCGTAAAGGAAATCAAGTTAGTTTTGAATCGATTTTAGAGGAAAATAAAGGAAAAACTACGGTAATTGAAATTTGGGCTTCTTGGTGCGGAGATTGCATTCAAGCCATGCCAAAACTAAAGGAACTACAAGCCAATCATCCTGAACTAAATTATGTTTTTATTTCAATGGATAAATCAGATCGTGCTTGGCAAAACGGAATTGAAAAACACCAATTGAAAGGATCTCATTTTATGGCAAATGATCAAATGAAAGGCAAATTTGCTAAAGCGATAGACCTCGACTGGATCCCTCGTTATATCATTATTGACAAAACTGGAAATATTGCTCTATACAGAGCGATTGAAACAGATTTCAAGGAAATAAGTGAAACAATCATCAGACTAAAATAAAGTTAAAAAAATAAATAATCAAAAAAAATGAGAAAGAAAATTGTTGCTGGAAACTGGAAAATGCATAAAAATGCAGCTCAAACTGCAGAATTATTAAATGAATTAACAGCAAAATTACCTGCAAGCACAACAGCGCTAGTGATCGTAGCTCCTACATTTGTAAACTTAGCAGCAGCTGTAAACCAATTAAAAGGAACAGCTATCACAGTAGCGGCTCAAAACGTACATCAAGCTGAAGGCGGAGCATTCACAGGAGAAATCACTGCAGATATGTTAACTAGTGTTGGGGTCAATACTGTAATTTTAGGACACTCTGAGCGTAGAGCTATTTTTCATGAAAGCGATGCTTTAATTGCTGATAAAGTAAACACTGCCTTGAAACATGATATGACTGTAATTTTCTGTTTTGGAGAAGAACTGAAAGACCGTCAAGACAAACAACACTTTAATATTGTTGAAAACCAATTGCGTGATGGTTTGTTCCAAATTGAAAAAGCATCTTGGTCAAAAGTTGTTTTAGCTTATGAGCCAGTTTGGGCAATTGGAACAGGTGAAACAGCATCTCCTGAACAAGCACAAGAAATGCACGAGTTCATCAGAGAAACTGTTCGTAAAGCATACGGAGCTGATATTGCAGATGAAGTGACAATTCTATACGGTGGAAGTGTAAAACCTGAAAATGCTGTTGAAATTTTCTCTAAACCGGATGTAGACGGAGGTCTTATTGGTGGAGCCGCTCTAAAAGCTGATGATTTCTTAGCAATTGTAAATGCTATCTAATACTTTAGATTAAAATAATTAAAAGCGGTAAAAACATAATTTTACCGCTTTTTTTATATGCAAAATCTACTGTATAAATGAAAATATTCTTTTTAATATTTTAATCAAAAACGATAAAAGAGAAACACTACCTTTGCAAAAAAATAAAAAAATGTCAAATATATACATCGGATATCATTTTACTGTAGAACCAAAAGAATTGGGTTCTGAAATTTTAATTGCTGAACTTGGTGAAACTGCTTTTGAAAGTTTTACGGAAACAGAAACTGGAATATCTGCTTTTGTTCAAAAGGACTTATGGGACGAAACAATATTGGAAAATATCCAAATCCTGCAATCAGATGAGTTTAAGATCAACTATTCTTTTGAAGAAATTGAACAAGTAAACTGGAATGAAGAATGGGAAAAGAATTTTGAACCAATTGATGTAGATGGAAATTGCCACGTTCGTGCTCCTTTTCATCCAAAAACCGAAGCACAATATGATATTGTAATTGAACCTAAAATGAGTTTCGGAACTGGTCATCATGAAACAACACATATGATGATTCAACATTTACTAGAAATGGATGTTGAAGGAATGAAAACATTAGACATGGGTTGTGGAACCGCCATATTAGCTATTTTGGCTGAAATGAAAGGAGCACAACCAATTGACGCAATTGATATCGACAATTGGTGTTATTTAAACTCTATCGAAAATGCAGAACGCAACAACTGTAAACATATCACGGTTTACGAAGGTGAGGCGGCCTTATTAGAAGGTAAAAAATATGATTTAATTATTGCCAACATCAATCGTAACATTTTGTTGAACGATATGCAAGCCTATGTGGATTGTTTAAATCCAAAGGGAACACTTTTATTGAGTGGTTTTTACACAGAAGACATTCCGTTTATTGATGCTTCATGCACAGAAAAAGGTTTGACGTATGTTAAAAAATTCGAAAGAAACAACTGGGTATCATTAAAATACGTAAATTAGATTACCTTTTTATTAATCACAAGTACAAAACCTAAAAACAAATGAGTACTAAAGAAAAAATAAGAGAACGAGTAAGTCTAAAGGAAGCACTTTCTTTAAATAATGAAATAGTAGTATACAATGACGATGTAAATACTTTTGATCATGTCATTAATACTTTAATTAGGGTATGTGACCATACTCCTGAACAAGCAGAACAATGTTCGTTAATTGTTCATTATAACGGAAAATGCACTGTAAAAACAGATTCGTTAGACAAATTAAAACCACAATGCCTACAATTATTAGAAGCGGGTATTAGTGCTGAGATCATTTAAACTACGTTTATTCAAAGTCATTGAAAAAGCATTCTCACTAAAAATGAGTATGCTTTTTTTTATAATTTAAAAGCAGCTTGTTCCTCGGCCAATACCAATATAAAAACCAACGTATCGTTTTGTTTTCATAGTTCTTTTAGTATCTTTAAATTGAATTTTAATAAACCACTGAATTATGAAAAGGATTATTTATATACTATTTTCATTTTTACTCATGAGTTGTCATGCTCAAGAAAAGCCCAATGATATGCAGCTTCACGATGAAATTATTGCATACACTTTTGAAACCGTAGCCGATGGTATTCCAATTCCTTGGGGAATGGCTTTTTTACCAGATGGTTCCTTACTCGTTACTGAAAAAAGTGGCAAATTATACCACATTCAAAATAAAATAAAAACAGAAGTAAAAAATGTACCTACAGTTTACCTTCGTGGACAAGGTGGCTTGCTAGATATTGCGCTACACCCTAATTATGCTCAAAATGGATGGATTTATATTACATATGCCTCAACCGAAGGAGAAGGAACAGGAGGAAACACTAAACTTATCAGAGCAAAACTAGAAAACGAATCTTTAACCCAAATAGAATCTTTATACAAATGCGCTCCAAATACGACTAAGGGCCAACATTTTGGATCCCGAATTGTGTTTGACAATCAAGGTTATTTGTTTTTCTCCGTAGGTGAACGAGGCGAGCAATTTGTGAACCCACAAGACATCAGTCGAGATAATGGAAAAATTTATCGCTTACATGACGACGGTCGCATCCCAACCGACAATCCATTTGTGGGTCAACCCAATGCCAAGGAAGCTATATTTGCTTATGGGGCTCGAAACCCACAGGGTATGGCCAAGCATCCAACTACAGGAGCAATTTGGGAACACGAACACGGCCCTAAAGGTGGTGATGAAATTAACATCATAAAGAAAGGCGCTAACTATGGTTGGCCAGTGGTTACTTACGGTCTCAATTACGACGGAACCGTAATTACCAGTGTAAAAGAAAAGGAAGGAATCGAAAATCCATTATACTACTGGTTACCCTCTATCGCTCCAAGTGGAATGGCATTTGTAACCAGCAATCGGTACCCCAATTGGAAAGGGCATTTGTTAGTAGGTTCCTTGAAATTTCAATATTTAGAACTCGTTAAGTTAAATGGCACTTCTATCGTTGGAAGACAAAAAATAGCCACAGACATCGGTCGGTTACGAAACGTAATTGAAGGACCTGATGGTTACATCTATATGGGTGTAGAAGGAAAAGGAATTATTAAAATCATCCCTAATTAAAACATTAAACATGCAATTTATTTTAAGTATCATTTTAGCTAGCGCCCTATTTCATTTAAATCCACAAACTGATTTGAATAAAGATTACATTTCAGTAACTAACCTAAACCAAAAACATCCACCTTTGCAAGAAAGTATGACGCGAGGAAAAGAAATATACACTGATTTCTGTATTCAATGTCATTTAGCAAATGGTAAAGGAGACGGCAAAAACTTTCCGCCACTAGATGGATCTGATTGGCTTACTAAGAAAAGAAACGAAAGCATCCATGCTGTCAAATATGGTCAAAGTGGGCCAATAAATGTCAATCAAAAAAAATACAACAACGCGATGCCCCCAATGGGTTTAACCAATCAAGAAATTGCAGATGTAATGAATTACATTATGAATTCATGGAGCAACAGGCAAACTAAAATTGTTACAGTTACCGAAGTGGAAAAAATCAAACCTTAAGCAATAAAATAAGCAATTGTAATGCAAAATTCACCTAATCATACAATGTTTAGGAGAATCTACCGTTGTCTAATACTAGACGACTATTGCTATAACTAATTATTTCTGATTAATAAACTATATGCCTAACCCCAGTTCACATGAAAACCTTCCTATATATCAAAAAGCGATTCTAATTTATCAATTGATAGAAAGTTTAATCACTTCTATTCCAGAAAATGATGACTACCTACAACATACGAAAGAACTAATTCGTGTAGATGCCATGATTATACCAGCAAAGATTGCTGGAGCTGAAGGTGGTGACTTTTACAGCATTAGAATGCAAAATGCCGCTATTATTCGAGAACATGCGATGCATTTATAAGTTCAAATAGGTAGTTTGCGTTTTGAAGAATCCTATAAAGACACAGAATACCTCAATCTTATCCGAAAAGAGTTGGATGAATTTCGCTCTTTATTTATCGATTGGGTGCACAGTTTTGATACTTCAAATTATACTTGGGACGAATGGGAATTGTTTAATCCTCCCCATGCGATTCCTCCCAGTGAAACAGATCAGTTTGATGATGATTTCGATATTGAAGACTTTTTGAATGATGAAGACGAATAAATATAACACTATTCCTCCTTATTATTGAGAAAATTTCTGTAAGAAAAAAAATATCTAAACAGCTGAAAACAATCTTTTTGTGCTAATAATGAGTTAATTTTTTGAAAAATCGACACATTAACGTACTTTAGAATCCCGTTTTACCAAAAACTTAGTTAAAATATGAGAAAAGACCAATTACACGTAAAAATATTTCCATCTATATTTTACCCTTTACTTTTCCTATTTCTAGGCACTTATACCGCTAATGCTCAATCTGTTAAAACAGATAGCACCTCTCATAAAAAATACGTTTCAGTAGATGTTCCTAAAACTTATGAAAGAATTATAGCCAAAGGATACGAATCACTAGAAATGTTTGACTATTTAGGAAACTATTACTATAAGGTAAACGACTTAGAAAAATCAAAAACTTATTTTGATATGTTATTCAAAAGATATTCTCGTTCTCAAATTTCTAAAAAAAGTATTGAAATATATAATATAATTATCGAGTTAGAAAAATCAAAGAAATTTATTTCTGCTCTAGATTAAGCACAAAAAAAGCTTCCAAATAAGGAAGCTTTTTTTGTATCTATTAGTTTGAAGTTATTTATTATTCTTGGCCGCTTTTTTTAATTCGTCACCACCAGGAATCTTCATTTTATCCGTTAGTATGGTGATTTCATTTAAGCTAAAATTCCCTGTTAAAGACATCAAAACCGTTTCATTGTCACGGCTATTTCCTTCTATAAACATTAAGAGTTCCTTAATTTGAGCATCAGTACTACCTGATTTTGCAACGATTCGAATACTCTTCCCACTGTCATTAACCTTCATTAATTCCTCTAAATTCGCACTCTTAATATACTTATCTGCGGTTAATTTCATATCAACAGCAGCTTTAGAATTGGTAGTAGTATAGACTTTCAAATTATCAAGTTTTTTAATCAAGTTCATATATTGTTGCGTTTCCTTGTCAGAAGCATCTACTTTAACTTTACTCATCAAGTCAAACATTTTCTTATTGACAATCACAGCTGTAATTTCATCTTGCTCATTGAATTTATCTAAAATATTCTGAGAAAATCCAGCGCTTGAAAACAACAGAACTACTAAAGCGATTATAACATTTTTCATTTCTTTATATTTGAATTTACAATTATTGTTTAATAAATATTTTAGCTTTGGCCATTTCAAATTCTTCAAGATAGATTACACTTTTCATGCCAAGATTGAGGTTTGTAGCGATAAGGTCTAGGGCTTTTTGAGTTTCTTCAAAAGCTTGCTCTGGATTATCAATCGTTCCTAAACTTTCTGTTTGATACGTTTTTCCACAACTCATCAATATCATGATTCCTACTAGGATCAATCCTTTGGAAACCAACTTTACTTGCTTAAAATGTATCATTTTCACGATTGACAAACTATTAATTATGTTAAATATAAGTTCAATTTAAAACTAAAGATAGTATTTTTACGTTAATTACCTATATGAAAAGCATTATGAAATATAAATTCCAAAGTCTTATTCTTCTCTTAGTTGTTGCTATTAGCTTTCAAAGTTGTCAAGATAATGATGATATCGACTTTGCCCCAGATGTTCAAATAAACGACTTTATTTGGAAAGGACTCAATATCTACTATTTATGGCAATCTGACGTACCCGACTTAGCCGATAATCGATTTGCAAATCATACGCAATATCAAGACTTCATTAGTGGTTATACACCTGAAAGTTTATTTGAAGCACTGAAACTTGATAATAGCATTGATCGTTTTAGTTGGATTGTGAATGATTACACAGTTCTGGAACAAAGTTTTCAAGGAACAACCAAAAATAATGGTATCGAATTTAAACTTAGCCTTGATCCTAAAAACAGTTCTAATGTGGTAGGAATAATAAATTATATTATTCCAAACTCAGATGCTGCTTCCAAAAATGTCAAAAGAGGTGAGATTTTTTATGGTGTAAATGGAATCACACTTACATTGAGTAATTACCGCACGCTTTTATTTAGTGCTGCTGAAAATTACATTTTGAACTTTGCTGATTTTACGGCTAATACTATTGTTCCCAATGGCAAATCGATTGAGTTCACTAAAACAGTCCTCAACGAAAATCCAATTTTAATCAACAAAGTAATTCCCTCGGGAGGACACAAAATAGGATATTTAATGTACAACGGATTTTACTCTTCCTATGATACTATTTTAAATGATGCTTTTGGTGTGCTAAAAACAGAAGGAGTTACAGATCTTGTATTGGATTTAAGATACAATCCTGGTGGTTCCGTACAATCAGCTACAAGATTAGCTAGTATGATTACAGGTCAATTTGCTGGACAAGTATTTTCAAAACTGACTTACAACGCCAAAAAGAGCAGAAACAATATCAGTTATTTGTTTCCTGAAAAAATAGGCTCCACTCCTATTAATAGTTTAAATCTAACTAAGGTCTATATTTTAACCACAAACAGCACTGCCTCTGCAAGCGAACTTATTATTAATGGATTAAGTCCTTATATTAATGTGGTCCAAATTGGAGATGTTACCGTGGGGAAAAATCAAGCTTCCGTAACACTGTATGACTCCTCTGATTTTAGTTCCAAAAACAGAAATCCAAATCACAAGTATGCCATGCAGCCTATTGTTGCACTCACAGTGAACAAAAATGGTTTTGGAGATTACCAATCAGGTTTGGCTCCCACTTTTCTTCAAAAAGAATCTGTAAGTACTTATGGCGTTTTAGGAGAGCCCTCTGAACCTTTATTGAATACTGCGATAAGTAAAATTACTGCGATTACAACTAAAACGCTTAAACCTGCCGCTGGAGAAAAACCTTTAAAAGATCTAGGCGACTCCAAATCTCTCACTGGCCGTGGTGGAATCCAAATAGAATAACAAAAAAAATCTCGTTCTAATCATTTAAGTATTAGAACGAGATTTTTTAGTAAATATTCACAAACTAGTTATTAAAATAAAATCCCCCGGGAGTAATCCCTACCGTAATTGTTGATTTTAAATTGCCAGTGGTATCATAAATTGCTACTTTCCCATCTGAACTGTAATTTCCAGCATCTGACAAATAGATCTTAGAATTATTAACAGCGAAACCATAAGGGCTAAATGTTTCTGTAAAAAGAGCAGTAGTTGGTAAACTGGTATCAGAAGTATTCATTACATAAATATTCTTAGCTTGAGTAAAATAGATTTTATTGTTTTCAATATCCATTTTCCCCGGATGTGATGTTAATGCAAAATCATAACTAGCAGTAACTTGATTAGTAGTAGGATTTATTTTTTGTAATTTCCCAGCTGATTCTGCACCTGTCCAAGCAGCTTTACCGCTACTTAAAACATAAATAACACCTTGATTCTCTTTGATATTAGAAGGTACATCACCAACAGCAATAGTAGCTGTTACTTTAGCAGTAGCAATATCAATAACAGAGATTGTTTTTCCGGAACTCCAACCTCCTTTGTGCGCGACATATAACTTATTATTGTAAACAACTAATTTTTCTGGCCCTTCAGCAACTGGGATTTTAGACTCTACAAGATTTGTAGTTAAATTTACAACCGCTACATAATCATCAGTAGCATCTGCTCCATCTCCCCAGTTAGTCACATATCCTTTACCGTTTGCAAAAACGATGTATCTTGGGTTTTTTAAATCTTTGTTTATTGTTGTAATACTTTTTAAAGAATATCTATTTATCACTTGGATAGTGTTCGAACCATTCATTACCACATAAGCTGTTTCTCCATTTGCATTAAAATCTTGAGCAGTATCGCCCATTAAACTTCCAGCATTATTCAGTGAAAATAATTTATTTACTGGTGTAACTTCATTATATCCAAGAAAAGAAATCTCGGTATTTCCTTTACCAAAATTCCCTTCATTCAATATGATCACCCCATTATCATAAGTTCCTAATGATTTTTCTTCATTAGCTTCATCGGTACATGAAACCAAAGTTAAAGCAGTGGCGACACAAGCAATTGTAATTTTTTTAAAGTTCATTTTTTAATATTTAATTGTTAAAGATAAATTATAATTAATACCAGGCATTGGTCTAATTTCTACGGTTTGATAGTTGCTATTGAAGAGGTTAAAAATTTGAAATCCTACTTTACAATGTTCTTTTTTACCTATTTTACAAAAGGCACTAAGGTTAGAAACATGATATTCTTTAAGTAGATAAAGATTATCACTGCTTGTAAATACCGCACCGTTAAACATAAATTGGTAATTGAGCGACCAATTATTAAATGAGTAATCTATGTTAGAAGTCAATTTATGATAAGGAACATAAATCAGTTGTTTTCCATTTTTTTGATCAACAGACGATGTATAGGCGTAAGCCATGTCCAAATCGAGACGGTGTTTATTAATTATTTTATTAAAATGACCCGTTAATTCCACTCCTTTATTGACAACTCTATCTGTATTAACTGGTTGCCAACGTCCCACTTCATTTGGAATCCAGCGAATCATGTCTCTAGTATGAATATAATATAAGGTTGTCAAAAACTTAAAAGCTCCTACACTCAGCTCTTGTCCCAACTCTAATTGATGGGATAATTCTGGGTTTAAATTGGGGTTACCACTTCCTTTCCAATATAAATCATTGAAGGTAGGTACTCTAAAATTTTTTGAGGTATTCAATTTTATAGTGTAATACTCCAGTGGATTAGCCCTCAATCCAAAAGAATATAAAAATGGCGTTTTATAATTTGTTGTTACCTCTTGACGTAAACTAGACTCAACTTTTAAGAAAGGACTCATTTTATACTTTATCAATAGTCCTACAGCACCTACTTCTCTTTTTTCATTATTGATTGAACTCCCAAATCCTTTTATATGGGAATAGGTCAACACTGAATTGATAGTAAAATCAGTGGAGAAAGAATAATCCAAATCATATTTTAATAATTTAGTGGTTGCACCACCTTTACTAAAATTATCCTTATATCTATTTTCAAAATACTTGTACTCTTCTGTAATATAGGCTACTTTAAAACTAGAGGTAAAATCAATATTTTGAGCTGTCCATTCTACTAAATTTCGTGTATTCAAATCCTTATACTGACTTAATGAACTGGTAACCAGTGTACCCGAAAAATTTCTTTCACCATCATACAATTGACTATAAAGGTAAATTTCATGACTTTCATTAATTTTATAACCAAAGTTTGTATTCCAAGTCGTATTATAATATTCTCCATTTTGATTGACTTGGTTGCTTTTAAGATATTTGTAATCGTTATCAGAACTATTTCTAGAAATACTTACTTGTGTGGCCAATTCATCATCAGAAACCAGAAGGTCATAGTAATAGCCTTGGGTATTAAAGCTCCCTAAATTTATGCGTAAGACATTTTGGAATTGTTTTTTGAAGTGCAGTTCATTATTTAAATGCACCGTTCCTCCTATAGCTGAACTACCATAAATACCGCTACCTCCACCAGTCCGTACGGATACCGATGAATATCCTAAAGGACTAATTGTGTTAAAATCAGTTTGACCCAATAATTGTGAATTGATATTTATTCCGTTCCAAACTACTGCAGTTTGTGCTGCCGTAGTACCTCGAAAAGAAACTGACGATACCATACCATTCCCATTTTCTTTAAAATAAAGTAAACTGTTATAACGTAATAAATTCGTTAAGGATTGGTGATTTTTTTCAATTACTGTATCAGATATATTTTTAACATGAAGAGTATTCGAATATTTAAGCAATGCTACATCACTAACCACCACCTCATCCAAAGAAATAGGTTCTTTGTTTTGGGCGAAAATCAATTGACTTATTACTAATAAGACGTAAAAAAATGTTTGCTTTACTTTCATCATTTTAAAATCTCTTTTTCCCGAGAGATTTGTATTTGTTAAAATAAAGGCAGGTCTCCTGGCTTGCGTCTTGTTGTTTACCTTCCCACTCGCCGTGGCGAGCAGTGGTTTTGTAGATAACAACAAGCATAATAGCTTACAGTTGCGGGTACAGCGCGAGATTTTTGAATTTTGATTTGTAATTATTGATTTCTGATTTAATATCAAAAATCGTTAATCAACAATCTTCAATCACTCACTTCCCTTTTAATGCTATTTTAAAATTATAAAAAAAGCAACCTCAATTTTCGACAAAGGTAAATGATAAAAAATATAAAAAACAAATTTTATTTTTTTTTGGAATTATTCAAACAAACTAAATAGAACGCTCCAAAAAAAAAGTAGCCTTTTCTGTAATTTCTCCTACCTTTGCCAACAAAATCGAAATTAAATAATGAAATTTATTACTATAAAGATATTTATTATCACTTCTTTTGCCTTGTTATTTAGTTGTAAAAAGACGGATAAATTACAACCCGAAACTGCAATCCATGCCACCAATAGCATCGAGCACGCAAGCAGTTTGGCTATTTACAAAAATGAGGGATTTTCTATTGTCAAAATCATCAATCCGTGGCCCAATGCAAAAGAAAATTTAACTTATATACTAAAAGAAAGGCAAATTAATCTCCCTGACAGCTTACAAAAATATCCTATAATTACCGTTCCCTTACAGTCCATTGTGGTGACTTCGACAACGATAATTCCGTTTCTAGAAATGCTAGGTGTAGAGGAAAAATTAGTAGGTTTTCCACATACGGATTACATTTCGTCAGAGAAAACAAGGGCTTTAATCGACCAAGGAAAAGTCAAGAATTTGGGGCAAAATGAAAAATTAAACATGGAGCAATTAATTGATTTATCACCTGAATTGATTGTCATTTTTAGTATGGACAACCACAATCCGATGATAAAAAATCTGGAAAAAAGTGGTTTAAAAACACTTGTTCAGGCAGATTGGATGGAGCAAACGCCACTTGGTAAAGCCGAATGGATAAAGCTATACGGTGCCTTACTGGGAAAAGAAAAAGAAGCTAAGAACCATTTTGACCAAATCGTACAAAACTATGAAAATGCAGCTGCACTGGCCTCTATGACCAATGATAAAAAAACGGTACTTTATGGATCAATGTACCAAGACCAATGGTTTGTTGCCCGAGGAAACAGTTGGGTGGCACAATTTATCAAAGATGCCAAAGCGGATTACCTCTGGAGCAATACAGAAGGTACAGGAAGTTTGTCTTTATCCTTTGAAACTGTTTTAGAAAAAGCCAAAAATGCACAGTACTGGATTGCGACAAGTTCCTTTAAAAGTTTGAACGAAATGACTAATGCTAATCCGCATTACAGTCAATTTGAAGCATTCCAACAAAAACAAGTTTATACTTTTGAAGGCAAATTGGGAAAAACTGGAGGGACTATTTATTATGAACTAGCCCCAAGTCGACCTGATTTGGTTCTAAAAGATTATATCAAAATTTTTCATCCTGACCTACTTCCAAATTATACCTTTACCTTTGCACAAAAACTCAACTAACATTGGCTTCTAAACAATCTACTTTTATTTTATTCTCCTTGATTGGAATTGCATTTCTTGGCTTGTTTTTCTTAAACATCAACTTAGGATCAATCACTATTCCGTTTAAAGAAATACACAACAGTTTAAGCGGAGGTCAGGCTAGTAAATCCACTTGGGAATACATCATTATCAATTATAGATTACCTAAAGCCATTACTGCGATTCTCGTGGGAATGGGATTGTCTATCAGTGGTTTATTGATGCAAACGCTTTTTAGAAATCCACTCGCTGGACCTTATGTTTTAGGACTAAGTTCGGGCTCGAGTTTAGGGGTTGCCTTTGTGATATTGGGAGCAGGATTCCTCCCACCTTTTTTGCGTACTATTTTATTGTCTTCCTACGGAATTGTTTTGGCATCAACACTGGGAAGTACTATAGTTTTGGTTGCTGTTTTGGTCGTAGCTCAACGATTAAGAGATACGATGGCGATACTTATCGTTGGATTGATGTTTGGGAGTTTTACCTCAGCGATTGTAAGTACGCTCACTTATTTTAGTACCGCAGACCAACTTCAAAAATTCACTTTTTGGGCTATGGGAAGTCTAGGGAATTTGTCTTGGCAATCCATTCTTGTTTTGACAATTGCTGTTTTTCTTGGCTTACTGTTAAGTTTGTTCAGTATCAAACCTTTGAATGCATTACTACTCGGTGAAAATTATGCAAAGAGTATGGGATTGAATTTCAATAAAACTCGACTCATCATAATTTTAGCTACTAGTATTTTGGCTGGAAGTATCACTGCTTATGCAGGTCCAATTGCTTTTATAGGTTTAGCCGTTCCACATATTGCTAAACTGATATTTCAAACCAGCAATCATCTCATTTTATTTTGGAGTACCTTAATTATTGGAGCAAGTATTATGTTGCTTTGTGATGTTTTATCTCAAATGCCTGGTTATGAAACAACACTGCCTATAAATGCAGTAACTTCATTGTTTGGAGCGCCGGTAGTTATTTGGTTATTGGTTCGAAAGAGGAAATAGTTTTTTTAAAACACATAAAAAAAAGAGTGCATAGTTCAACAAATTGAATACACTTAGCACTATGTACGCTATGAGAGTAAAACGACTAAAATAAAGACAAAGAAATCTATGTTTCTATGTGTTAAAAAAATGATATGACTAACAAAACCATCCTAAAAGCATCCAATCTAAGCATCGGATATTCAGCAAAAAAAGAGAACAACACCATTGCTACTAACATCGATTTGACCCTAACCCAAGGCAAACTTATTGCGTTAATCGGTGCCAATGGGATTGGAAAATCAACCTTGTTACGCACCTTGACAGGCATCCAAAAACCACTTTCTGGAGCTGTTTTACTCCACGATAAAAAGATCGAAAATTACAGTCCTTTGGACCTCGCACAAAACCTCAGCGTGGTTTTAACCGAAAAATTACCTCCTAGTAATTTAACCGTTTTTGAACTCGTTGCTCTTGGTAGACAGCCTTATACCAACTGGATAGGCAAACTCACGGAAACGGATATTACACAAGTCAACCGTGCTTTGGAACTGACGCAAATCAATCATTTAGCAACCAAAAAACATTATGAAATCAGTGATGGTCAATTACAAAAGGTATTGGTAGCAAGAGCTTTAGCACAAGACACCGCACTCATTATTTTGGACGAACCCACCACTCACTTGGATCTATTACACAAAGTTTCTTTATTCAAACTGTTGAAAAAATTGACTCACGAAACTCAAAAATGCATCCTATTTTCAACCCATGATATTGATATGGCGATTCAATTAAGTGACGAAATGATTATCATGACACCTGACACGGTGGTACAAGATGAACCCTGCAATTTTATTGCTAAAGGCAGTTTTAATACTATTTTCAAAGACGAACACATTAGTTTTGATGCAGAAAAAGGGAAGTTTGTAATCTCTTAACTAGTAGCAAAACGACTCATTTTCATAATAGGCTTTCCTCCTGCTGTACGCTAAATCTCTTGTGTTGCTAACGCACACAAGAGGATATCGCTTCCATCAGGGCTAGGAACTTCGTTTTTTTCTACAATCCCTTTATAGTGATAGTGCCCCCAAAAAAAACTATAACTCTAGTTTAAATTTACATTTCGAATCGTTGAATTTTCGATTTCAAGAGAGGAGTCTAATCTTTTAACCAATTACGTTTAGGGAAACATACTTTTTATTACAAATTTTGAATCTGCCTCTTCGCCTCACCTACTACAAATGCGACCGAATTAGCAATATTAAAACTTCTGATTTTATCTGACATTGGGATTTTCAAATGATTTTCAAATTGTTCCAATACTTCTTGACTCAACCCCTTACTTTCTTTTCCAAAAACCAACCAATCTCCATCTTGAAATTCTATTTCTAAATAGGATTTATGAGCATGGGAACTCATCAAGAAGACTCTTGACAAATCTGGAATTTGAGACTTCCATTCGGCTACGTTTTGATATTCCGTTACATCAAGATGTACCCAATAATCCAAACCAGAACGTTTCAAGTTTTTATCATTAATCACAAAACCAAAAGGATGAATCAAGTGCAAACGACTTTCGGTACCCACACAAAGTCGGCCAATATTTCCAGTATTATTAGGGATTTCAGGTTCTACTAAAACGATGTTTAACATTTAGATTGCAGATTTTTAATTAACGATTTTTGATTGCAGATAGATATTGATGTTTCGATTTTTAGTATTGAATTTGACTTTTGAAATTGATATTATCATTGAAATTTGCTACTTCGATTACTTCTCCAGCTTTTAAGTTTTGCAAATGTACATTTCCTATTCGAACTCTCACTAATCGTAATGTAGGAAAACCAACGGCTGCAGTCATTTTTCGAACTTGTCTAAACTTACCTTCATTGACCGTTATCGATGCCCAAGAAGTAGGCCCATGACGTTCGTCTCGTATTTTTTTAGCACGTGGTCCAAAATCAGGGATTTCAGGAACCAATCTAGCTTCGCATTTTTTGGTTCTGTATTTACCGCCATCAAAGCCTATTTCGACTCCTTCTTTGAGTAAATCAATGGCTTCTTGTGAAATAATGCCGTCTACTTGCACAAAATATTCTTTATCGACTTTCTTCGAGCGTATTTGCTCGCTTACTTTTCCATCTGTAGTCAATAGTAACAAACCTTCAGAGTCTTCGTCAAGTCTTCCTATCGCCATCGTTCCCTCTGGAAAATCATACAACTCACCCAAAAGTTTCTTCTTTCGCTTCAACTCATAAATAAACTGACTTAAATAACCGTAGGGTTTGTGGAGGATGAAATGGTGGTGAGACATTAATTTAGATTTGGTTCAAATGGCAAATTTAAGCGTTTTATATAGATTTTCCCTTTTAATACAATTTGATTTCTACCTAAAACTACATTTTATTTAAAACTTTTTCTTACCTTTTACATCCTTTTTAAAGGAAGGTTACTATTTATTATCAATTATTCCCATTTAATTATGATAAAAAGAACACTACTAATCGAAAACAAAGCCTCTATTTCGACCAAAAATCTTCAGTTAATTATCAAAACCGAACTTAGAGAAAGCACTATTCCCATAGAAGATATTGGATTTTTAGTGCTAGATAATGCTGAAATTTACTTGAGTATACCTGCAATGAATTTGCTAGTCGAAAACAATTCAGCACTCATAATTTGCGGTAAAAATCATCTTCCTAATGGTATGTTTTTAAACCTTAACAGCCATCATATCCAACAAGAAATATTTAGAAATCAAATCGAAGCTTCCCTCCCGCTCAAAAAACAATTGTGGCAACAAACCATTATCGAAAAAATAAATAATCAAGGATATTTATTGCAAAAGATTACCAAACAAAAAAATAGTTTTGATTTTCTGGCTAGTAAAGTTTTGAGTGGTGATACCAGCAATATGGAAGGAGTAGCTGCAAGCCAATATTGGAAAACATTTTTTGACACTTATGACATCAATTTTAGGCGAGAGCGGTTTGGAGATTATCCCAATAATTTCCTTAATTATGGCTATGCGATTTTAAGAGCAGCAACTGCCCGAGCTTTATCCGGAAGTGGATTATTAAATACTCTGGGGATTCATCACAAAAGTAAATACAATGCCTATGCATTAGCAGACGATGTTATGGAACCGTTTCGTCCAATAGTAGACGAAAAAGTATATGAAATCATGCAAAAATATGAAGAACAGGAACTGAATTCAGCTATTAAATCAGAGCTTTTACAACTACTCACTGGTACGGTTTATTTTAAGGACGAAAAAAGTCCGTTGATGGTGGCCTTACAAAAAACAGCCAGTTCGCTGCAGCAATGTTTTACAGGAAATAGGAAAAAAATAAAATATCCTAAGCTATGGAACTTAACGGATACCGAATAATGTGGTTGTTTGTATTTTTCGATTTGCCAACAGAAACCAAAAAAGACCGTCGGAATGCTTCTCAATTTCGGAACAATCTTTTGAAGGATGGTTTTTCTATGATGCAATTCTCTGTTTACGTTAGACATTGTGCCAGTAGTGAGAGTGCAGATGTTCACGAAAAACGCATTCATCAATTATTACCACCATTAGGAAAAGTCAGCGTCTTACGAATTACCGACAAGCAATTTGGTAATATCCAAAATTTCTGGGGCAAAGCCGAAGTTCCTGCTGCGCCTCAACCAACACAATTGGAACTTTTTTAGTCCTGGGAACAAAAAAATGCCTCAATATTGGGTTATCAAACCAATAAAGAGGTATTTTTTCAAACGATATTTCAACCTAACACAATGATTATCAGAAACCAACAAGCCAACTAATATCGTGTTTTCTAATCTTTAATCAAACCACAACTGGGCAGCAGGCCTTAGCAAAAAAGGCGAAAATATCGTGTTTTCTAATCTTTAATCAAACCACAACATATCTGTAATTGAATCAACAATGTGGACAAATATCGTGTTTTCTAATCTTTAATCAAACCACAACTATCACTATTCATTTTAGATTCCAAAATAAAATATCGTGTTTTCTAATCTTTAATCAAACCACAACACGAATCAAATTCATTATACTTTGGCGGATAATATCGTGTTTTCTAATCTTTAATCAAACCACAACTCGGTAACGCTTGTTAAATTCAAATTAGAGAATATCGTGTTTTCTAATCTTTAATCAAACCACAACTTAACAATTATATATCATGGCAAAAGAAAAATATCGTGTTTTCTAATCTTTAATCAAACCACAACCTAATTTCTGTTAAAAAAGAAAAAGCTTTTAATATCGTGTTTTCTAATCTTTAATCAAACCACAACTAGCATCAAACCTATTTGCATTTTTTTACGAATATCGTGTTTTCTAATCTTTAATCAAACCACAACTTATTCATCCATAAAGTAGCATCCTCAACAAATATCGTGTTTTCTAATCTTTAATCAAACCACAACAACATACCAGTTAAGTTCTAAACTTTTCTTAATATCGTGTTTTCTAATCTTTAATCAAACCACAACATGTTCTCCATCTTGAGCAAACAAACAAGTAATATCGTGTTTTCTAATCTTTAATCAAACCACAACCAATACTGTTGATACCCATTTAGAGTGTTCAATATCGTGTTTTCTAATCTTTAATCAAACCACAACACACGACTCAGATTTTCTACGTGCCAGACCAATATCGTGTTTTCTAATCTTTAATCAAACCACAACTGTTCCATTGAAGCCATCGGTCTCTATTTTAATATCGTGTTTTCTAATCTTTAATCAAACCACAACTGATTTAGTCATTTCAAACCACTTAGTTTTAATATCGTGTTTTCTAATCTTTAATCAAACCACAACAAATAAAATGAATGCAACCAAACACATAGTAATATCGTGTTTTCTAATCTTTAATCAAACCACAACAGCAGGCTCACAACGTTTCACGCTTCCACTAATATCGTGTTTTCTAATCTTTAATCAAACCACAACTATATTTGTGTAATGATTTTGAAAAGGTAGAATATCGTGTTTTCTAATCTTTAATCAAACCACAACTAAACTATGGCTGTATTAATAACAGAGATTAATATCGTGTTTTCTAATCTTTAATCAAACCACAACGTACCATAGGTACCAGCTACAACAATCTTTAATATCGTGTTTTCTAATCTTTAATCAAACCACAACATACCGTTGTTAGCTACGGTTACATTTTTAAATATCGTGTTTTCTAATCTTTAATCAAACCACAACTGAAAGCGACTGCATCCCTGCTGGGCGGATGCCATCCCTTTCAGTTGTGGTTTGAGATGTTTAAGAGTTTAAAAACTTATGTCAATGAACGTTTTTTATATTTAAAGTAAGCTCAATCTCTTTTTAAATTCAAATAGCATTTCCTCTCTGGTTTGCCTTTTAGTAAATCCACTTTTTTCAGCTCTATCAATTTTTACTTGAATTCTTTTGATTTGCTCTCTCGTTAATTTTGATTCATCATAATTATATTTTTTCAAATTTACCTGTTGGCAACACTTTAAAATCAATTCCTTCTACAAAAGCATTAAATTGATTGTGATTCATTTTTCGAGTGGGTTTTATTTCCCCTAATTTGAAAACCCCATCTGGCTTAAATTTATCTTTTTTAATTTCATCAGATTTTCTTGCTTCTTTAAAGTGTCGAAGCATTATAACACCATATTCAAAATCATTATTACCTGATTTTATCCTTTGAATTGACAGTCCTTCGATAATGTAAATTCTTCCTCTTAAGTCTAATAAATCCGAAATATCCTCAGGATTTTCTATATCCTTATCATAGAAAACAACTTGTTTACCTCTTTTTAATACTAGATCCCTACTATTTCTTTTCGCAATAGGAACTTGTATTTTCTTTCCTTTTACAACTTTTTCCTTATACAAAGGATAAAAACCTTGCTGCTGCTTAATTAATTTTGCAACATTAAAATTATTAATTAATTCAAACTCTCTCTTCCCTTCAAGCTCATAAATTGCCATACAATAGTTTTCATCATTTTGCCCGTAAACCTTTTGCTTATGTTCATGACGAGATTTTGACAAAGAACTATGTTCTTTTATTTCTAAAGGGTTTTTAACTGAATTAGCAAACAATCGCACTTTTTTAATAGGAATACCAACTATTTTATGTTCTTCATCTGGTTCTTTCATCCAAACTTCTCCAACTAGTTTATTTTTTTGTTGTGCATTTGAAGATAGTATTAAAATCCCATTAGTTACAGCTTCTTTAACTTTCTCTTTTACGATTTCATCAACTATATTTTCAATATCTGATGCTTTTAAGCTTTCTAAATCTTTACGAATTACATATTTAATTTCTTCTGTATTCAATGGGTTTTTAATTGCGCCATAAATACTATCTTGATGTAATGATCCTCTCACAGTATCACCTTGTTGTAACCTTGGTAGTTTTTTACCGTCTTTATCTAATTTGTAAATAATTTTGCCGCTTGAATCTATTTTAGGAACAGCTTTGCCATTTGCATCTCTTTCTATTTCTGCTAGGTATTGCTTCTTACCTCTAATTCTCACTATCTTTTTGGATTGTTTCTTTAGGTTATCGGGTGTGTAATGCGATACCAAGATTTCTTCTTCAATCTTAATCAAATCCTCTTTGAATGTTTTCCATGGTTTTGAATCTGCTAATAATTTTCTAGCATCGGATAATTGTTCTTTATCTTCCAAAGTCCAGGCATGAGCCAAAACATCATATTTATCTTTGGTCATGCAGGCAATGGTAATGGCGTCAATGGTATGATGTGTATGTTTACTTCTATCTTTTTCTAAAAAGTACTTTTTGCCATCTTTTTGATAACTTCCTTGAATTCCCCAAATCTTTCTAAACTCGGCAACCATTCCTCCTTTTACACTTTCTACCCTTTTGAAATAGGACTTCAAATAGGCTTGTGCATATCTTGTAATAATTCCTGTATCTGGAATTTGACTGTTTTTAAATCCTACTTTAGGCTCTGGCCAAATAAAACGATCGTATTTTCCTTGTAAATAATCTCTTTTTAAAGTCAAATAATGTCTTCTTCTAATTTTTTTATCTTTAGCTTCTTTGGTTGCTGCTGTTTTGGTAGATCGAATAATCATTTCAATTTCTCTCGTATAATTTTCAGCTTCTTCTTTCCAATGCGCTATTCTTGACAAAATTTCTGAATGATTTACTAATTCAATAGGCATTTTTTGCTTTTTAATATCTCTATTAAACTCTTGACTACAAAGCGTTTTGTTCATTTGAGAGTTATCTTGTGAAATACTTCTTGGAACCGTATGTTCTATATCATATTTTGGGTTTTCTCCTATAATATCGCAAATACTAATACTATTACCATTCTCATAAATCTCCTTCCTATCTTGCTCAATCCATAATTGATAACGTAATAAATCATCAACCGTTGGCTCAATTTCTTTACCACATTCAGCTAAATAGAGCTTCTTAATTTCTTCTTTATATTTTTCACGTTCTTTTTTATTTTCATTTTGGTAATCCTGAATTCCTTTTCGTTTATTGGCATCATTTAATTCCCGAGCCATTTCTATATGAACACTTGTTCGTTCATCAACTTGACCCTCTACTATTAAAGCATTTAATACTTTTCGGAGTTGATGTAAAGCGCGCATTGCCATTGGATTTTTAATCGACGAAGTTAATGGACTTCCTAATATTAACTGGCCTGTTTCCTTTCCGTTTTCATCTCGTACTTTTTGCTTTTTGAAAACATCAATATCTGAAGGATGGTATAGTTTATTTAACTGCTTCGGATTACTACAAAAAACCTCTCCATCTTCATTTTCTCCCTTTAGGAATTCTAAAACTTTTTCGTCCAAACGTTTTACTTTTATGAATTCATAAGCTTCCAATTGCGCTATAAAAACAGGAAACAATTCCTTTAAGATTACTTCTTGTTGTAAGATATTAGTAATATTATGATACTTAAAAAACGAAACTAGTTTTTTACTTAAATCATTTCTATATGTAGATTCTGCTTCTTTAGAATAGTAAGCACCATCAACTTTACAATCCTTTAATAATCCGTTTACAATTTCTAAAAGCCCATTGTCAAATGAATGATTGGCTATTATTTCAGCAATCTTATCTTGTATATATTTTCTTTGTGCTAAGTCGTTCCAAATAGCCTCATCAACTATACCTCCAATATTTGCCATAAAAACGGCATGCGAATACAGTAACCCTTCCTTTACATACGGTAAAATTTTATTGATTGCGTTCAAACTCAAACTTGCAAAATCCTTTTTCAATCTAATCTTACTAAAAGACTTAGCGTTTTTTTCTTCTAATTTTAATTTATCTTTTGCATATTCATATAAGTAAATATCAGAAGTAGAAACAGATAGTAAATGCCATAAATCTTTATAATCTACTGTTCTATTAACTTCAATACCTTTTGAATTTAAAGTTGGATAACTAAATGTTTTTATTCTCCAATCTTCTCCAATTACATTTTTTAAAGAAGCACAAACTGGACAACCCGCCACTGTATCTGTAGGTTTGTAATTAAACCAATAATGGAAACTATCTCTTTTTGAAGATTTATAAAATCCAAAACTTGCCCCTTTTTCAATTAATTCTTTGGCCAAATCTTCAAAATTAAAATTATCCTTTTTTCTTAAAAACTTTGGAATTAAACTAAGCTTTTCTTCTTGTGATAAAAAACGCAATGTTTTCTCAGTTTGTGTTCCTATTTTTATAGTATTCAAATAAGTCCACATTCTATACTCTTCAAAATCAGGATGAGAAATAGCGGATCGCGATTTGCTTTTTTCGAAAGAACACTTACCTATTGATCCTTTTTGAGATTTTAATGGACGTTGAAAAAAGATCGCTCTATATAATTCCTTAGTTAAACCTCTATATCTTTTTTCTGGCAACTGTTCATTGTCAATAATACCTTCAATAGCTTGTATTTTGCAAATAATCTCAAATTCTGCTAAATAATGTTCTTCTCTAGCTGTATATTGGTTTCTAATTTTTCCTTTATTATACAAACTATTGAAATATTGTCCTAAGGTTTCAAAACTTCCGTCATTCATTGCTTGCGAAATCTCACTAATTTTGCCTTTAACTTTACCTAAATCTTCTTTTTTATTTAATCGAGCAAATAGTTCGTCTTTACATTTTACAATATCATTTTCATTTTTCTTAGTTATTGCAACCAAAGAATTATAAAGTGTCTTTAATTTTTTCTCTCCTTCATCTAAATCCTTCTTAAAACCTCCTTTTATAGATTCATCAAGTATCCCTGTATTAAGGAAATAGTCTTTCAATTCAATTAATATTTCATCTTTAGTTTGCAAATCTTCAATTGCAGATTGAATTTGAGGACAATGTTCTTCAAAAACTCCTTCAGCTGACTGATCTAATCGATTACTTAAAAAACCTCTTCTTTGTGTAATATGATAAAGAGCACGACCTAATTCGAACAAAGTAACTTTTTGTTTACTTGCTCTATCTCTGAAAGTGTAAGGGTTTACATTTTCATTGTCATCAGTACGTAACCATTTCAAAAATTTAGGGTTAAGTGGGTATTCTTTAAATCCAGATTTTTTCCACTCTTCAACTTCCTCAATTGACAACGGACACATTCCATTTATAGATAGGACTTTTAAAGTTTCGTATTTCCTTAATTTTCTACGATTTTTAATTTTTCGTGCACTTCTGTAACCAGTTCGTTCTGCTGCACGAGAACTTTCAATGCCTTTTTCAGATTTCACTCCCTCCGAAAATATCCGAACGCCTTTATCTAAAAGGGTATAGTCATTATTATCTTTTTCCACTATCGCCCACCCAATTGAGTTTGTCCCTAAATCTAAACCTAAAATCTTTACCATAACAATTAGTATTTGTAAGAATTTCTAAAAATAGTAAGAAAAAAAATAACTCCATTACTGTTTTCCGTAATGCAACATAAAAAGTTTTTACTTACATTTGTAACAGATTAAAACAATTCTAA
The DNA here is from genome assembly GCF_048320115.1 of Flavobacterium faecale. GTDB lineage: Bacteria > Bacteroidota > Bacteroidia > Flavobacteriales > Flavobacteriaceae > Flavobacterium > Flavobacterium faecale_A. Next base: position 2,976,520 of record NZ_CP182943.1, on the reverse strand, counting down.
TCTTTAATCTTATCACAATAAGGCTATATGCCGTAGATGAAAATCTTTAGTCCTGCTTCGGTGGGACTTTTCATTTATACCAATTACTAAACTTTTCTATGAGAGAGATGTCACTTAAATTATTATAATTTAGTAATACCTCGAAAGACACCAAAAATCAGTTACCAAAATATAAAGGGTAAAATGAAAATGATCTCATTTCAAGATTTAAATCAAAACAACTCTTAGAAGCACTAAGAAAAGGTTGTATTCATTTGTAAATACATTTTAATTGTTGTGGACTAAATGTGGGGATTTATTGCAAATAAAAAACCCTAACTCCTTTATCTACAAGGGCTAGGGTTTTATTTCAGCGGAGAAAGAGGGACTGTTTCGAATTATGAACCCCTTGTATTTGTTGACTTTACAGACAATTCTCAGAATAAGTGCACCGAATTGTGCACCCTTTTTTTTGACTCCATTTAGCACTTATATTGCATGACTCAAATTTACAAAATTAAGTTCAAAAATTGGACTTTAGATACTCAAAAAATGATAGGGAATAGGTTTAATTTTTGAACATCAATACTCTATTTTTTATCCAATAATTAAAGGTTCAACCTGTTCCATTTTTAGGCTGGTGTATTGGCAGAATTCCTCAATGGACACCAACTCATTTTCGAGTTTTTTGAGGTCTGTTCTTATTTTTTGCATCAATCTTGTGCTTTGACGATAACTCTTTCCTGTTATGCGTTGTATGTCCTTTGGATAAATGCAAATTCTTTGTTTCTCTATTTTCATACTCTATCTATTGCTTTGACTCGGCTTTGATATACTCTAAAGTACTATTTATTAGACTTTATTAAGCATAAATTTATGAAAAAAAAGTGTTTGCTTAGTCCGTTTCAAATAATCTATGGTATCTTTCTTCCAGTAGTGCTTTGTATTTTTCTTTGAAAGTATCAGACAGGAATGAATTATCGATCCACTGGTGGGCGATGGGTTTATTTTTTTTGAAACGGTTTGCAATTCCTTTTAGTTGTTTTTCGTTTAAGCCAAGGCTGATACCTAGTCTTTTGAAATGTTCCCATTTTAGTTTTTTCTTTTTACCTTCCAATGTTAGTGCTAGTTCTTCGGTGTCTTCAGGGTTTACTATAGCTACGTTTAGAAGATCATAAGCTGGCGATAATGTCCATTGCTCTCCTGAGTTTATCATGGAGAAGTTTTTTAGATGCATATCGTTGTTTCCGGTTAGGAAACTGAAAATCGCAAGTTCTAAGAAATAGACTTTATCTAACAGCGTGTTACTTGAATACTCATCAATTGCTTTGCCTATTTTTTCCATAGAGCTTTTATATTTGTCAAAGGCTTCTGTAATTTGAAACATGTCGAGCATGTGGATTTTCTCTCCAGTTGGTGTTCTATCGATGCGTTTTGTGATATAGGATAGCTCTCCCGATTGTAACCTTATTAAACTTGATGGCACTGTGTTTATTCCGAAGGCTTCTGCTATTCGCATAGTTAAGTGTTCGTTTTCTGGCATTTCTGGGAATTGGTCGGATGGTGGTTTGAAAATATAGTTTCCACCTAATGCACCAACTACTGTCAAACGGCCTTTGCTGCCATCTTGCATTGTGTCCGTTATTACCGATAATGATAATTTGGGTTGCACTCCTGGAACTGCAACACTTCGTTCGACAACATTCTTGGCTAAATCGGCCATTTGTTTTAGAGAATGTTCAAATATGGGTGGTTCTTTGGTACCGAAAAACGTTAAGCTGCATTGCTCGTGAAAATCACCAACTGTATTTGCTTCCAATGCATTGTAACAAAATAGACATTTCTTATTTTTCATTTTCATCCGGTATTGGTTGAACACTTACAGCACCGATACAATTTTGGCAACATGCCAATAGTAAACCCATGCGATCATTTTGATTTATTTTCCAGTTTTTAGAAGCAATATCTAACAGCCAACCTTCAGGAATTAAGCCTTCAAAAAAAGGAAATAAACGCTTATCCGTATATGTTTTAGAACTTACTGGCATTGTTAAAGTAATGCATTCTTTGGGATGTTCTTTTACATATTTTTCTTCGTACTGAAATGTATACTCTCCATCATCGGTTTCTGTTAACATTCCTGCTAAGTGGTCTTTATAGTAAATGGCTGCTTGTCTCATCCTATTTTATTTTTTAGTTTTAGATAATTCTCTAGCATTTACTGGTGCTAAGGTATGTCCGAACATTTTGAGGACCTGGTTTACTTTTTCAAGATTTAGGTTTTCCTTTCCTTGTTCTATTTTTCGAATAACGGTAAGTGCAACTCCAGCACGTTCAGCAAAAGCTTCTTGTGTTAATTTTACTTCGTTTCTTTTTTCTTTTACAAACTCTGCCAATGTCATCATAATTATATGCTTTTACAACTATTTTGAACAAATATAATAAATTATATGCAAAAGCATATAAAATAGTTTAAATAATATTATCTATATGTATTTACATATAAAATAATAATCTAAAAATTATTAGATATGTAGGACAAATGAGTTGATTATTGCCATTTATGTCAAATTGTGCCATTTGGAACTAAGCTCGTTTAATTGTATCAATTAACTTTTAAATTTTGTATTCAAATCATTCGGAAAGTGGTTGCAACCTGTTGATAGAATGAAGGAGATTTTAAATGATTGTTTAATTAAATTTTTAAGTTATGGCTAGACAGAAAGGCATAATTAAATTAAAAGGTACTATCGGAGATATTACTTTTTACAAAACCCAAGACGGACATTTAGCTCGTGAGAAAGGTGGAATCGATGCTAGTAGAATTGTTAGTGATCCTGCGTTTCAAAGAACACGTGAGAATGGCTCTGAATTTGGAAGAGCTGGAAAAGCTGGAAAGCTTTTAAGAACAGCTTTTAGACCATTACTATTGAACTCTGCTGATGGTAGAATGGTGAGTCGTTTAACGCAACGAATGGTGAAAGTTATTCAAGCGGATTTAGTAAGTGATAGAGGTTTGAGAAACGTTATTGATGGAGAAGCTGAATTGTTATTTGGTTTTGAATTCAATATTCGTGGTAAGCTTGGAACTTCTTTATTTGCTCCTTATGTGGCTACTATTGACCGTGCAGCTGGAGAAATTAAAGTGGATTTGGTATCATTTATTCCAGCGAACATGATTGCAGCTCCTAGTGGAACAACTCACTTTAAAATTATTTCTGGTGGTGCAGAAGTTGATTTTGAAACTGAAACTTTTGTAGTTTCTAGTTCTGAAACTGCGATTTTACCTTGGGATAATACAGCTACCGCTGCAATAAACCAAGTGAATGCTGTTACTCCTGCAAGCACAAAACCATTGTTTTTAGCTGTTGGAGTTGAATTTTATCAAGAAATTAATGGACAAATGTATCCGTTGAAAAATGGTGCTTATAATCCGTTATCACTTGCTAAAGTTGATGGTGGTGTGTAATGGTTATTTATTTAACTAGAACTTATTTCCCTGACGGAACAAACGGAAAACTCGAATGTGAAGGTAAATTTATTTGTTATACGATTGAATTACCTTGGAAGAATAATGAAAAGAGAGTTTCCTGCATTCTGGTAGGGAAATATTTTATTAGAAAGCGATATAGTCAAAAATTCAAATGGCATTTAGAAGTTTTAGATGTAGAAAATAGAAGTTTTATTTTATTTCATCCTGCTAATAATGCTTTTAAAGAATTGAATGGTTGTATTGCCCCCGTAACAAAACTTTCTGGTCCAGGTTTAGGATTGATGTCACGAAAAGCATTTGAAAAGCTAAAAACGTTAGTTTATCAAGCTTTGGATAATAAAGAAAGTGTTGAATTGATTGTTGAATAGATTCCTATTTTCATGGGAATGAAAAGATATAAATTATGAAAAAAATTGTAAATAGAGCTACAGCTCCTACTCCAAAGTTTTTTAAAGTGCTTCGAAATGTTGGTTTGGTTTTGGCTGCTGTTGGTGGAACTATTTTAGCTGCTCCAATTGCCTTACCAGTATTAGTTACAACTATTGGAGGTTATATGGCTGTTGCTGGAGGAGTTTTGACAGCAACTAGTCAGCTTACTACAACTGATGACAGCGAATAACCATACTTTAATGGGAACTGCTGGAGGCACATTTTTAAGTATAGTACCAAATATAAATTCTGAAGATATTGCAAAAACTATTATATTAGCTTCTGTTGGAGCAATAGTCAGTTTTACTATTTCATTACTACTTAAAAGCCTACAAAAGAAGCACAAAAAATAAGTTTAGCCCTTGTTGTGGTGACCTTTGGGTTAAACAAAATGAAAGCCAAGTCGAAAGACCTGGCTTTTTTTTATCTATTACAATAGCGATATAAAATGACTTTACGCATATCGTTGATAAGGTTTAAATTATCATTAAAACGTTTTTCAGATTGTTCTAAAAGCTTTAAAGTTTGCACGTTTTTAAGGTGTTCTTCGTGGTCTTTAATTTCTTGGTTAACTTTGTTTGGAAATTCTTTTCTGACATCATTTAAACGTAAAAATGGTATTACTGAACCACAAAGAAATTGATGCCAGAATTTCGTTTTCCAAAGTGCATAAGCTGTTAAATTGATGTTGTCAAAATCTTCTTTATTCTCGAAAATGATAACAAAACTATTTGTGAATGGCTCATTTGAAGGCTTTCCACTGTTCAATCCTTTGTTTAAAATGAATAAGTGTGGATTTTTGTAAATCGTTCCTTTAGTGTAGGATTTAATGACAAATTTTAACATAACATCGGCTTTTAAAAATTGGTTATATTTTCAATTTTCTACGGTGTTTCCTATGAAATGCAGGTGTGCCTCGCTATGCTCTGCACACATAAATTTTTCAAAAGAAAAAAAGAAAAAAAAGAAAGCCGTATTTGCAAGTGGAAGGTTTCAAAAAAGCAAGTTTTTTTGAAAAAATACTACCCAATATATAATCGGAAATGAGTTTTTTGAATCATTGTAATAAATTCAAGCGAAACGGTATGGGTGGAGATTTTTTTCAAAAACCCGAAGGGCTTGAACTTGCTTTTTTGTAAACCTGGAACTTATCTTTGCTTCCTTTTTTTTATTTATTTTTTTTTGAATTTCCAATCAATTATTGTTTTGAAATCGGATGTTGTTTTGGATACGTTCTATCTAACGTGATTGTCATTTGGAATTTAGGAGTTGTTTAAAGGGTATTGAATTTTAAAACAGGATAAATAACCATAGGCTAATCAAAATGAATACTTTTATCCTGTTTTAAAATTTAATACTCTTTTGTGGATTTGATTTTTGAGGATGCTTTGCTAGTCTTCAATAATCAGTTTTTAGTGCTCAGTAAAAATGTGCTTATGGAAATGGGAAGCATCTTCAAAAAACAATGCATTAAGATACCTAGTGCGATGAGGCAGTAGCGCAAGCAAGTGTATGATTTTTTATTTGCTTTTGGGATTTTTGTGATTGCTTTTATGTTGGATAGATGCCTTTTTTTGAGTGATTAGTGATTAGTGAATAGTTCTTGTGGAAAGGATTAAGGCATCTGGCCAACGTGAAAGCAATGGAATTTGTGGTTACTGGCAAATGAAAAATTATACTCTTGCTGGGAATTTTGGTTTTGTGGGTAATAAAATGGCTTTTACCATAGGCAAATTAACTAAAATCAAAAGCCATTTTATTACTTACAAAAGCAATGAGAACACTACCTATGTCTGCAGTAAGTTGATAAAAACAATACTACTAGTCTTGCGATAGTAGATTTTTAAAACTACTACAAATATTCTACGGACTATTGAAAGTGGTTTGTGAAGGACGGTGTTTTTTGTAGCTGGGTGATGCGATGGGAGCTGCAAAAAATGTTGTCCTGGAACAAACCACACGAGCGTTGGATGAGCGGCTTTTTTACATAATGTTATTATAGTGCATCCGTTGGTTTCATTAGATGCAGGATATTTGTTTATGCACTATAATGCCACATTATGTAACTAAGCTTGGGAGAAAAAATTACTGGCATGAGTTGCGTAGCGTACGCGTTTTTGTTTTGAGCGTTGGGCAAGCTCTTTGACTGATGGCTTATTGGATTTTCATTATTAAATAAAGATTTCTAGCCAACAGGCAAAGTGCTTGATGTGCGTTGGGACAAAAACCATGACAGTAATTTTTTTAGGAGCGTTGGGAAGGAGTGGCTATTTGGATTTTTTTTTGACTTTAGTTATACCCAATGGTACTATATTTAAAAAAAAAACAATTTCAATTATTGTCTTTGATTTGAAAGATTCAAATATTTTTTTTGTGAGATGTCCGAAATTTATATTTAAAAAAGCGTAATATACCATATTATTGAAAATCATCATAAAGTCATTGATACTTAAAAAAATCTATTTAAGTTAAACTTTGTATTTTATAAAAAATTAAATTTATTGTCAATGTCATCAAAATAAGGGTGTTGAATCATATATGACTTTCCAGTACTTTCAGAAGTGAAGTTGAATTTTATGTCTATATAACCTGTTGTTACTAATTTTTCAACATCATAAATTGTAAAAGCTCTATATTTTCCGTTGTACATATAAATCGTTGGAGCATTTATAATAAATATCCCTCTTATGTCGTAATCATCAAGTGATTCATTAAATGTGTTTGTAAATTTATTTTTAAAATGAGATTCAATAACTTTTTTGTTTTGTGTTGCCCATAGAACTTTTCTATCTAATTGTTTTTCATATTTATCTTTAAAATTGGCATAATCTCTACGCCAATTATTCATATCAAACCTTGATCTATTGTGTTTGCATTCGCATATGTAAATTATCCTATACTTTTTATCAAAAAATAATATATCTATATCACCAACTGTATTCTTAATATTTATATTTGTACCATTATCTTGTATAAACGACTCTATATCTATCTCATGATAAAGTTTATTTTTATCTAAAATATTTATGATAGGATCTTGTAATATCTTATCATGTGTATTATCTATCTTTTGAATAAAATTTTTTATCTCAGGGAATTCTTTCCATTCATCAGGATATAACCCGAAAGGAAAACAGTTTGTAGTTAAAGTTGTAAAGCTTTCAAGCCATTTGTTATAGCCAATTATATTATAAATTTTACCATCAACAATTAGTTCTAAAATGGGTCTGTAAATATGTCTATTTAAATCTTGGTTATTGTAAAAACATTTTTCGACCGATAAGCAATTATCTTTTCTGACCGTAAGTCCTAAATAAAAACTGCGAATAAAATTTTTATCACCTGGACTTTCATGTGTAATTTTTTGGATATGAGGTTCAATCATCGATAGAGAAAATCTGTAAATTGGACGATTTATTTGCTGAACAATAAATGAGGATAAATAATCATAACTTATATTGAAATTATCCTTAACCAAATCCTTAAATAGGTTAATTGAATCCGATAATGCTACATGAGAATTATGCTTAGGCATATCCTTAAAGATAAATCCAAATAATTCAGGATATGGTTGATAGGTTAAAATAACAAGTTCAGAATCTTCGATTTTTAAACCTATTGAATTCGGAAATAGTTGACTTCTAGCGATATATTCACTTAGAATATGACACCAAGCTCCTAAGTATAATAATTCTTCAATAATTTCAACATATTCATCAGCATTTTGCTTTAATTCGTCTATAAAACTAGGTGTCCCAATTAATTCTAGTTTAGTACTTTGCTCCAAAATAATTTTTAGTGTTCTTCTACTAGATGCAAAATCTTCCTCATTGATTCCTAAAGTTTTCCCTTGTGTTTGTAATTGCCATAATTCAATTGAATCTTCATGCAAGTATTGACAACATATAAAAAAAGTTACTTTTTTTTGCTCCGAAATTTTATCTTCAAATACTTTACATAATTTAAAAAAACACTTCTTTAGCAACCCCTGTACTATTGTAGACTCTTTAATTTCCAGCGTGCCAATTTCTTTTTCGACTTCTTGAGTAACTATTGGCCAATATTTTACACTAAAATCATAATTTGGCAGAACTGTTTTCTTGTTAAATATTGTTTTTATCCCCATTTTGTTATTAGTTTAATTACTTTATTTCAATGTTTTTCAATTGGTGATTTATTTTCTAGCCCCCAAGTTATCCAAAATTGTATGAAAGGACATTTACCATCTAATTTTGTCCTTTTCCATGGCGCAGAAACGCAATAATCGTTTACAATTTCTTCATTGGATTTTAAACAAAATTCATGCAGGTTGCATTTTAATCCACCGCTGTAAACATTTATGATTTGTTTAAAAACTAGTAACATATATGGCTGAGAAGCAAAAACAGTATCTCTAGGAGGAACATAGCCGCTTTCGAAATTTATATTTGAATAAAATGGGCTGCCCAATTTTTTAAATAAATCTAAAAAATACAAGCTTAATTTATTTGGTTCTTCAATAAACATATTCATAAAATTTGGATTATCTATTCTTATCCTATAAGCATTATTTAATATATGAATAAGCCAAGCAAGATCTTTTGCAAATATTTTTGATTTTAATGCATCATTTAAATGTGAAATAACCTGTTTTTGCGTTTCTTCGAATAGTTCATTTTGACTAGTAGTACCATTTTTATTTACAAAATTTAATTGTTTTTTAACAAAAAGGATTAAATCGTTCTCATTTTTTGGAACATAATTTGAATTCTTTAGTTCTTTTAGAATTGCAAAAAATTGTCTTGCTGGGTCATATGCCATTAATGAGATGTCACACAAAGCAATCATCATTCTTTTATTATTTCCAATTTCAGGATATTCTTTTTGAACAATTAGTTCCGCAACTAAATAAGGAACGTCTGGGTGTGAAACATTAAGTTGATAATCTGATTGAATTGCATGTGCAACATATTCTTTAATGCAAGTTGCGCCAAAATGAAAATTAAGTGACTTTCCTTTTTTGTTGTAATAAAAAACTTTATATTTTAAGGGATAAAATTTATTATCCTCATTGTCAGTGAATTCTATAGGCTCTTCAATATAATAGTCATATTTTATATAGTCAATTGGATTATTATCTCCTGTATATAAATTCAATAATTGTATATTGGTATTAGAATAGAAATCATCATTTAATTTTACCGGTGTTTCAAATAAATTAGAATCAAGTTGTAGAACAGTTTTATTTAAATCTTTTATATAGTTTATGTAAAAACTAGTCTGAAACAGACCAAAAGTAGTTGTAATGTTTTGAAGGAAATGAATATATTCATGTAGAAATGTTGAAAACAATTCAGGATTACTAAATATCAGACTATTTAAATCAAATATATTTTCATCAGTATTAATTCTTAAATGTAAAACACCAGGTTCATAAAAGCCTAGGATTTTGTCAAGGTCGTTTTGTATCATTATTGATTTAATATAAAAATTATTTAATTAGATAGTCAAATTAAAATGTATCAATTAGCTATTTTATCAAAAAAATAATTAATACGAATAAAATAATTAATTAATTTTTGACTATCATTTATACATTGCAAATAATTTTCATTAAAATAATCTATGTCATTACTATTTGGAATGTATTCATTTGAAAATCTATTCTTAATAATTTCAAAAATCAATTTTTGAATTGATTCATCTGAATCAAAATATTTCTTAAAAAGCTCTTTATTAGAAAGTTTATCATAGTTAACTAAATACTTACATGATTGTTCTAGTAATAAATTAAATTCATTCAACTTTTTCCCATATCCTGGCACTTTTGAGTTTCTTAAAGTGAATTCGTTTTCTAAAAATGGAGGTAAATTAATATTAAAAAGTAAAGAGTCAAGTATCTGATATAATTCATTCAAAACTATTTTTAAATTTATTTTCAAATTTTGAAGTTCTTTTTTTAAAGTTAAAATCAAATCATTTAATAATACAATACCTTTTATCTCATTATAAGGATTTGAATATTTTGTTTTCCAAAATTTAGCGTAATGAAATAATACTAGCGTAATTTCAGATTCTGAATTATTTTCAATTAATTTCAATCCTATCCATTCGATTAGTTTTTTTACTATTGGATTTTGGTTAACACTTTCTATCAACCAATCGTTGTTTGTTAAGTTTAATTGTTCAGTTAAAATTATTTTCGTTAAATCTTCATTATTTTTTAATGAATTTAAAATCAAAAATTTATCTTGGAAATCAATAGGTTTGTTTTTAATTAATTGTTCACCAAGAACAGATAGTAATTGTTTATTAGAATCTTCAAAGTAAATTGAGTTTAAAATTGATTCAAATTCAAAATCTTTTAATAAATCTATAACTTCTAAATAATCTCTTGTTTTATTTTGCAGCTCATTTTGAGATGAAGTAAATAAGTTAAAATCTTCACTATTTAAATTTTCATTTTCAAGTTCTTCTTCAGAGCTTTTTAAATACTCTTTTAATCTTTTTAAGGTATCTTTTTTTAAATATCTATTATAATGAAATATCTTTTGCTCTAAAGACATTCCTCTCATATCACTATGAAACTTGATTTTAATGAAATTCTCATTTTTAGAAAAAAAACTCATTTTATTAATTCTTTAAAGAAACCATTATTTTCATCTACTAAAATTCTTCTATCTAAATAAATATTTCGATGCTCACAAGATGTTTCACTTACAAGACTACATGAAAAGCACGATGCGAAATTTAATTCGAATAATCCTTGACCATCAGATTCCCAACACAAAGGATCACTATTACAAATAGTAGATCTTCGCAATGCACTTTGAATTAAATTTAATAAATTTTTTGGTCTAGTTTGCGCAATAAGTCCTCCCATACTTCCTTCAGCTCCTTCAGCTGTGTATATCATGCAACCATACATTTTGTATTTTTCATCATTTGAGACATAAATTCTTTCGGACAAAGATGCTGTTGGATAACCACATTTGAATTCTAATTCTCGCATAATTAAATGAGCAAAAGTATGTACTAGATATAACTGCCAATTATTCTCTAATCCATATTTAATAGCACCTTCTGAAAAAGTATCGCTCTTTTGATGCAACTCATATAAATTTTCATTTAATGATTTTATTCCATTGGAATTTGAAAATTCATTTATTAGTTCTTCATTAAAAGAAAAAAAGATTCCCTCTCCGTAATTTTCAACTACCGGATATACTTGGACACTATCAGGTTTAGAGCTAAAAATATTTTTTGAGCAAATATTATCGGCATCAGAATCTACAGGAACAACTCTTGAAAAATCAAGTTGAGCGGAAGTGATTTTCATATTATCTATTCTAAGTATTCTTGAAAAATACTTTTCTAAGTTTGAACCGGTAATGTTTGAAGTCACATCTTTTACTTTTAAATGCTCATTAACTTTATCAACATTTATTTCATCTTCATCTTTTAATACTAAAGCTCTATATTCTTCGAAGCGATATCGTATATCTTTTTCAGAATCCTGAATTTCTTCAACTAAAGAATTATTTTGAATTTCAGTCTTTAGATAAGTCATTATACTATTTATTCTCATTGCCTCTTCAAAATTTTTATCATCCATCGCTAATTCCAATTCTCTTTCAAGAGAATTCAATTTTAATGTTTTTTCATCTAAGAATAATTCGTCAGGCATATATATACTAGAAAGCATTCTAGAATAGTATAAATTATTTCCTGTTGTTAAGGCTACCTTCATCGCTTTCGTTGATGAACAATTTTCTAATGGAGGCATTTTAGACCTTGAGTTAGAATTACCAGAATGATATTTAAGTTCACCATTATTAGATGTTATGGCTTCCCATGGTTTGTGCCCTGGGCATTTAATTTTCACACTCATCAATCCTTTTAATGAGGTTTGTTTACCACAGCTTTCACATTTTAGCCATTTTCCATCAAAACCTGATGCGTTGGCTGTGCTTGAAGTAATTTTAATTATGGAAGTATTAGAATCTTCTGTACCACAACATGGTTGTGATTTAAATAATTCAATAGGTTTTTCAGAATTTATTTCCATAGGAGAATCGGTCCTCCATCTTAAAAATTTTGACCATGGAAAATCACTGATATGGCCATGATCACATATTAGGACAATATTATCTTGAGTTAAATTTGATATACTATTTTCAGTATTATATTTTGGAGGAAAGAATTTTGCTCCATATTGATCATCATTTTTCTTGTTTTTACACCATTCATTATACCATTCTTTGTAAAACTTGTAGTGTTTACTTTTATCGAAAAATACTTTTGGCATAAAAGAACTATTAATTGCTAATTCATTTCCACTATTTTTAATTTTATTAGAAAAATCTTGAACAGCGATATCAGGAATAAGAACTAAATATTTTAATTCAGTTAACCCTTTTCTATTTATTAAAGACTCAAGTAATCTAGCGTCATTTGAAATACCTATATTGCCGTTTCTCTCTAGTCTTGCTTGTTTTACAACATAATCCTTTATATTCTTTTCTTTTACTCCTGTATCAACTGCATCCTTTTGAATATCCAGTATTTTTTTTAAAAAACCCCATTCTTCGATACATGAAACAATGATACTACCATATGCAGTATGTACAATTGAACCAGGACCACCATATGCTGATAAAAGTTTAAATTTACTAATTGCTTCATTTGCCTGTGTATTATCAAAATATTGTTTTGCTGCCATAATTTTATTGTTGAACTGTTTTAATTACTACTGAAGGGTCAATTTCTCTTAGTGAATAACCAACTTTCCAGTGATCAGGATTATTATTGTCACTTAATCTAATAAACAAAGAATTCAAAATCATGTCTTTTTTATAAAAAAATAATTCAGGAATAGGTTCACTTCCATCTAATTTTTTAAACCAATTATTTAAAAGTTTTTCAACCTTATTATTTAAATCTATCAACTCTTCTTCAGAAATGATACCATCAACACTTGATTTTACATTATGAGTTCTTGATTTTAAATAATTGTCTAGTTTAATTGCATTGTTTTCAATTTCAATAATTTGATTAGTAATTCTCTCTTTGATTTGATTAATTTTAATATCGGTAATATTACACGCATCTGCATTGTTCATTAACATCAAAGTCTCATCATGTCTAATCATAACTGATAAAAACATTGCTAAGTATCTTTCCATTGCTTTACTTGCAAATGGGGTAACTGAAATTGGTTCTACATAACTGTAAAATTTCTCGTGAAATTCTTTAAATTTTTGATAGTGTGAAATGTCTCGAGATCTAAATGGATGATGAACAGTAAATACAATTCCTTCTTTACTTCTTGCAACCCTACTTGAAGCTTGGATATATTCTGCAATATTTCTTGGCATTGAACTTATTATCATAGTATTGAATCTTGATACATCAATACCAACCGAAATCATATTTGTAGATATCACAAACTCTGGAGGATTATTAGAATTTAATTTTAATGTATTACCATCATTTGAAATTAGACTCCATTTTTTTTCAATGTTTGACAGATTAGACTTTACATCTTCACCTGTCAATCTTCCTGTAAGTTCTGAATAATCAATGTTACTTTCGTTTCTAATTAGCTTATCTAAAAAGCTCCATAAGACAGTGTTTTTTGTAACAAAATTTACATCTCCGGGTAAATAATGACTTAATTGTGATTGTGTCTTACCAACATCTTTTAGACTATTAAAATAAGATAAAACAGTATGATAATAATCAAACACATCTTTATGCTCGTTTATTAACTCAGGTTTTTCAAATATTTCATCATTTGTATAACACTCCTTAAGATATTTTAATCTATGTGTAAGTGAAATTGATGCTATCCTTAATTGTATCCAAACTTGTGTTTTTCCAACAGGTAAAATCCCTAGATATTTTCGATTTGAAATATACTTTTCATCATTATTTTCATCGATGTATCTTTCATAATATGCAAAAAATGAATCGTCTGATACTATTCCTTGTTTTGGAAATATTTCAGATCGTCTATTAAATAGAGCAAATATTTGTTTGTCTGTATTTCTTGTAGTTGCTGTAGAAGTAACTATTTTAGGTTTTATACCATTTTCTGTACATAAGTAATCTATACTTTTTTCAAAAAGTCCTACAGCTGACCCTAAAGGGCCAAGTAAAAGATGTAACTCATCCTGTATTATTAATTCTGGTGGTAAAGTGTCATGATTGTATCCTTTTCCAAATAATCTCCTAGAATCTTTATTTCTTTCTGAAGTATTTGTGGATACATTATTTGCTAAAGCAGCAAATTTATCTACCGTCCCAAAAAGTAGTGTCGGAGGGTATTTATAAATATCCTCATCAAATAATCTTAAAGGTAGGCTAAATTCATTGCTAGGTCTATTTCTTCCCATCCCCTTAAAAGTACAGGATGAATTATTGCAACAAATGTTTAATTGATCATTTATTCCATAATTATTTCGTGATGGTTTACTAGTATGAGAAACATTACTTAATTCTTTATCAATAAATAAATCGCTGCCACACCATGGGCATTCAGTAAATGGTATATTTGTACTCACTTTTTTGCCGCCTTCAATACAAGCTGCTATTTTCTCAAGTTCTTTCTCCATACTTGTATCATTAGAATTACCAGTTCCTTTCCATTGATTAGGCAATGAGCCAGAACCAACAAATAAACCAATTGTAATTCTCGAAACACCTAGACTATAAGAATTAGGTATTGAAAAACTATCTTTACGGATGGCTTCTAATGCGCAAATTAACATAGTTGCTCTTTGAAACTGTTGCAATGTTAACAACCTCAATGTATAACGCATTAAAACGGTTGTTCCAGTACCTCTTTCAACATTGGTAAAACGTCTATATCCAATAACGAATGCAATTATCCCTAAATAGGCTTCTGTTTTACCCCCTCCAGTTGGAAACCAAACTAAATCTGCTATCTCATTTCTTTCAGGCCAACCATTGGAAAATATGTTTTCAACAGTTTTGTCGTCTAGATCTGGTCTAACAAATGCATCAATGTTTAGTAGAATAAAAGCAATTTGAAATGAACGCCATTTATAATCATTTCCTCCAAGATTTATATTTTTATAAAATTCTTCTGTATTTGAAGTAGAAGTAAAGGGTTTCTTAATACTATGATGTAATTGCATAAACATAGCTGTATTCATTAGCCTGAATGCAGCCATTGCTTTCGAATCATTACTAAGTAATTTAATGTTCCTTAGTAATCTTATATAATCTTTATCACAAGCTAATAGTTGTTTCTTTAAGAGTTCCTTTTCTTCTCCTTTAAGTAAATTTTCATTATTAAGATTCTTTTGTTTCTCTTCAATCCATATTTTGTATTCATTCACAAAATCTTTTAAACCCTCTAAAACATCACTATCCGTAACGTCGGATAAAGTTGAAAGGTATCGCATAGATAAAATAGAATCATTTTCAATTCTTGAAACTATTTTTCCATTAACAATTTTACTTGGTTTAAAATCTACTTTTGGCGTTTCTTGCTCTGGAAGAAATTCTGTTGTAATAAACTTACATTTATTAACATTACCCCAATTTACAGATGTGTTGTATCCTTCACCAAAGTCATGGAAATTTCTGTAGAGTAACTTATTAAAGTTATCTTCTTCATCAAAATCTAATAATTGAGGAGGATTATATTGCTTTAGTGTATTTTCTTTAATCTCGTCAACTTTTAATTGAATACCAAAATATGCCTTTAAGTTTGCTTCATCTTTTTTGTTTAATTGAGGAGGCTCATTTTCCTTAAGAATAATATTTGCCTTATTAATCAATAATATTTTAACAAAAATTTCTTCATTTTTACGAATATATTGTACCGAATATATTAAATCTGAAACCTCTTTAATGTTATTATCAATAACTTGATTATTTAATCTAAATATTTTACTGGTTCCATCATGTTTTGGTAAAGAGATTGAAATGTTTTCAAAAGTTTTTGCCTCCCAAATTGGAGAAGAATTTCTTGGTTTATATACAGATTTTAAATCAGTTACATAATTTTTTAACTGATTGAATATTTCAATTTCCTTTATAAGTTTTTTATAATATGAATAATTAGATAAATCTTCTTTTAGTTTACTTTTAATATGATTAATTATGCTGTTATCATAAAGTGAAGCTACATTTTTATATTCATTGCCGCTATAATTTATTGATTCTGAAATTGAATAAAACTGAAAATCATAATCACCTTTAATACCATAATATATAACACCATTTTTTTGTTTAAGTTCGACTATTTCTGTTTTGAAAACATCACTTATAGTTTTTAAAAGAGTTGCTTGGAAATAATTATTTAAATGAATATAATCTACATCATAAATATTATTCTTATTAATTTCTTGATTAAGACATATAAAAAGGTTGTTATTTTTTCTAATTGATGAAAATAATGGTTTAAAATAATTCTCAATTGCAATTTCAATTTCATTATCATATTCAGAAACTAAACAAGATAGTTTACTGCTAAAACATTCCTTTTTATTTATATTATGATATTTTCTAAATGAAACACTCACATTCAAATCATCTTGCAAATTAGTTTCTTTACCTACAACAAATGAGAGACCAAATGAATTGGGATAGTTCTGCTGTTTACTAACTAAACTTTCCTCAGTATTGTCAATATTTCTATCATCATCTCCACCCTTTTCTATATCCTCTGTATCTGGATTTTCTCCATCAATATCCGATTCTGAAAATTTCTCTTTGAGTTGTGTTTCCGTTCCTTTTGACACCCTTGTTTCAGGAAAAAGAATTGCAGAACTATATTGATAAGCAGGAACCTCAGCTAAAATTTCACTCTTGTTATCTATTGGATTTACATTTTTGACTTTAAAGTCAATTCCGTTAAATTCACTTGTATCCCATTTTTCTATAAAGAAAAAGCGGTTGTTAAAAGCACCAGGTCCAATTATCTGCTCACGAACAAATAACTCAAGACTATTTCTTTTTTTTCTAAAATCATTCATCAATTTAAATTTTTTATTTCTTTTACTTCTTGAAAATTTATTTCATTTGTCATAGAAGATAGAATTGATTTTGCTATTTCTTTTGTGTTAATTTCTTCATCGTTTTCGAATATTGAAATATTATTTTCAATATATATAGAAGCTTTTGATATTAAATCAGGGTTTTCAATCTCACTTAAATAATTGTTTTTCAAACACAAATCATATATTTGTTTGTATATTTTTTTTATTTCATTCAAATGTTTTCTTCCATAATGGGCAATCCATGCTTGAAACATATCATTTGAATTAATTCCTAAAAATTCACAAATGATTTTCCAGTGCTCTTTTTTCTTTGGTAGAATAAATTTATCCAAACTAAAGTCCTTTGAATCAATTACATATTTTTGGTTAAAATATCTACTATGGATATATTCTAGACCTAATTTCTCTAGAGTATTATAGACATTGTCATACTTTGATAATTGTATTTGAAATTCGATTACTGAATCAGGTACTTTACTAAGTTTGTCTACTAATTTATCTCTACTTATTGCGGAACTGACTTCACTTTGTAATATAAAATCATCACCAATATTTAATTGAGAAATACAACTTGAAATAAGAGTGTTTTTTCTAATTAAAATAGTAGTATTTCCTTTTTCAACATATTCTATACCTTGAATTGTATTTACTATATATTCCTTATTATCACTTTCTTTTTTTTCTTTGTTATTGAACTCGATTTCTTCATCATTATAAAAAATAATATCCTCACCTTCAATATTTACATTTTCAATTTCAATTTCAATATTCTCTTGCTTGTATTTCCTTCTGTAATTTATTATGTCTTTTTTTATATTTTGAATTAATTCTAACTTAGATTTTTGATATTTTTCTTTGTTGTTAGAAAATTGGGCATCAATATCTTCTCTAATAGGATTCAATAATGGTTCATACTGATAATTTAAAATATGGTATTTTATCCAAGGTTGATAATTAAAATATATGAAATCAGGAATTATTACATTAAAATCAGATTTTTTTGAAAGTATATTGACTAGATTAATAATATTAAAGGCATCTAATAATAATATATTTTTTTCATTGAGGTAGTAATCAATTTCGTTATTATCAATAAAAAGTACCCTACTATTTAAATCATGTAAATAGTGTTTAAATGAATTTAATGATTTCTCTAGTTTTTTCTTTCGAGTCCCTTTTATTTCAGGTAACAATAGTACTGGTTTTTTTATGTCATTAATTAATTGTTTACCCCAGTCCAATTCATGTAATAAATAAATTATTTTTTTTATTTCATTAATTATTGGTTTTTCCGCAACAATAGGATAATCAATTTTAAACATTTCAAACCAATCCTCTTTTGGGAGTGATGGATTAATAAATAAAAACCAATATTTTGGGAATGGATTAGTAAATTTATTAAACTCATATTCATTCCAATGGACTTTAAAACTACTTAAAATTTCAAATATTTCTAAATTATGATTAGTCTCAAATATTTTAAAATCAGGAATTAATACAGGTAAGTTAGTATTGTTAGGTTTAATCTCCTCTGGTAATAAAATAATATCATGCTCTTGTAAATTATTGTAGCAGAAGCGAGAATTAATATTTAAATCAAATTTCTTTTTTCCAATATTTGACAGGTAATCATGAATATTTTTGTGATAAGGATACTTTAGTGTAATTAGATTTACAATGTCTTGTTTGCAAGTTTCATCTTCATATTCAATAACTTCTTCTAAAGACATATCAGAATTATATTTTAATGTATTAAAAAGAATATACTCATAATATCTAATTTGTTCTCCAGTATGAATTGATAGACATAAATCAAAATTAAAATCAATTAAAATTGGATGATTTATCAATCTTTGATTACTTATGCTTTTAAATAATTTAAATGTATTATATGTGATACGCCAATGGGAATTTTCAATTTGTTCTTTACGAAATATTGGCAAAAATCTATTTGTTTCAACTACTATATTATCTGACCATATCAAGAAATTACCAGACTTTTTCACAAAGTCAATTGTTGATTTTCCAGAACTAAAATTATTCCTTTTTGTATTATAATCAAAGATGTTTAAGAGACAAGTACCTTCAAAATTCGAAACTGGATTCTTTTTTAAAAGTCTATAGGTAAGTGAAAATAGACGAACGTAATCGTAAATTATATTTAATAACTTTTCATCATAACTAGGTAAGTAAAGAGTTAATTTTTCTTGGCTTGATATCAAAAAATTATAATACCATTTACCAATCACTTCCAGAATATAAGGTCTATTATCTTGAATTTCTAAAGTCTCAAGAACCACATCATGAATTTTATTAAATATTACTTCCATAATATAATTTTAAGTGAATTCATTGCTCTAGTTGCTCCAATATAATTTTGAACTTTGGTACTGTCATTTAATTCCTTAGTAATTAAATAAACCGATTCGTTTTCTAAACCTCTGTATTTAATAGGACTGCTATATCTAACTTTATTTGAAGAAATATTAATGTTAGCTTCTGTTAATTCTTCAATATCTCTATAAAAGAATTCACTTACTATTTTTGTAAAATCTTCAATTAAATGGCTATGTATTAGTATGATTTTTTCCGAACTTGTAAAATTTACATCATTTAAAATAAAGCTAAATAATTCTAACTTTTGCTTTAAATCATCAACACAAATCAAGCTGCTTTTATACTTGTTTTTTATTTTTCCATATTCATTATACAATAAGCAATTTGAAATTTCTCCTATTTCTATATTCTGGGCGCAACGATAATTCTCATCAAAATAATAGTGTGTATATCCAATTTCAATAAAGAAATCTGTATACCAAGCTAATTCCTTCAGATTAGATGCAATTGCTTGATCAGGGTCATATAAAACTAAAATCTTAGGTTTGCCTAATTTTGAATTTAATTTCTCGATGAAATCATATAATCCTTTATCAAAGTATTCCTGTGCCTCATCAAATATTAAAAAATCTATATCTGCTGCAACACTTTCTTGCGTTACTACATCCGAAAATATTCTAAAATTTATGTTGTTAGGGTCTAATTGATAATCATTAAGGATAATATGTTCTAATTTGGATCTAATTAATTTATTTGCGCAATAAACAATGCCTTTTTGCTGTTTTAATAATTTTTCAGCTAAAAACTTTATTGCCAGTGCCGTTTTTCCAGTACCAGGAGCTCCTTGTATTATAACATTTTTGTTGCGACTTAAACCTTTTAAAACTTCATAGTTTTCTTTTAAAATTAATTCAGCATTTATTCTATCAGGATTATAACCGTAAGTGGTTTGTGTTGGGAAAAGTTCAGATTTTAATCGTTTTAATTCTTTTGAACTCAATTCAGGATATTGCTCGTAAGCTTTTTTTGAAATAGCTTCGGCACTTAAATTAGGGAATAGTTCCTTTACCGTTCTAATTCTTGCTTTTCTTCCTAATTCGTTAATAAACTTGAAAAAAATATTTTGAATTGCTCTTTCATCCAAACCAGTAATATCTGCTTTTGAAAAGAATATATCTCTATAACCAATTAACTGAGGACTTTTTAAAATGAAACCAGCTTCGTGTGGAAGAACTACTGCTCGGTAAACAAAAACAGAAGAGTCAATCAGTTTTTTAAAAGTATGAACATATTCTTTAGCTTGAGTAAATGGATTTTGAGTTTCATATTCTTTACCTTCACCTGAAGAGAAATAGCAATCATTTTCGTCAACTCTTAGACCGCCACCTTTTACTTCAATTATTAACAAACCTTGTTTAGAAAGTAAAAGAAAATCAACTTGCCCTTCAACTTTTCTTTTGCTAGATGGATGAGTTGATAAATTATAGTTATGCTTAAAATACCAAATTTCATCCTGAACAAATTTATTTTTATTAAAGGAAAGAAATTGTTCATATAACCAAAGTTCACCAAATAGGGTATTTCCATCTTGATTAATAATGATAGCTTCTAAATTTTGTTTAGCATAATTATCAATAAAATGTATTGGCATATTTTTTAGTTTGAATTAGCAATAGTTGCTATTTTATTAATAGCATATAAAGCAAAAAGTTGTTTTGTTGGCACCGTCTTTTTAAGAAAAATAGTAGTGTCAATTTGGACAAAGTTTGGTTCATCAATTATAGTTTTTTCTATAATATTACCTACTTCATCAACAAGACGAGTTGGTTCCAAAAAATCTCCAATGGACTTTTGTAATTCAAACATTTCTTGAAGTTTGTTAGCACTACCTATTTTTTCAGAAAACCCGTTATTTATGACTTCTAAAAATTTAGTCCCGCCTTTAAATTTTAAAATAATAGACTCAAGTTTTTTAAAATATTCATCCTCTATGTGCTGAATAGGAAATCCTTTTCCAGTGCCATATTGTATTGAAGTTCTCCATTTTCCATCAGCTTTATTATTTTTTTCAATATTGTAATTTGAAAGTGTAACTGTCAGATTTCCTTCTTTTACTGGTTGCCATCTACATCTAGCATTTTTATTTTTTATTGGAGGATTGTCAAATGTTTTTCTGGAATAATTATTTAAATTTAATACACCTTTTAAATTAGGAATACCATTAGTAATTAATTTCAATTCCTGTTTAATACCTAGAGTACTTAATACTGTTGATGCAAACGCTCTACTTACAGAAGCACAAACCGCATTACCCACTAAACGCCATTTAGCATTTTCAGAGCCCACGAATTGATAGGTAATAGGAAACCCCATGATTATTGCAGCTTCTCTTACTGTTGGAAGTCTATATTCACCATCTCCAGTTCTGTTAATTTCTGATTTATAAATTATAGATTCTCTTGAATTGGCTATTTTAGTAGCAGTTATCGTTCTGCTTGGGTTATTTACATTTTCAGGGAATGACATTTTTCCCATAAATGGATGGTTTGTTTTCCAATGTTTGGAAAATCGCCATTCTGCTTCGTAAACACCTGTATCATAGAAATGATCTGTGATTTTATCTTGTTCAAGTTCTATAGGATATTGAATGTCCTTAATTAGAACTTTACTCTTTTTTTCAAAAGGTGAGGGAAAGTTCCTCTTAATTAAACTAATAGAATTGTAAAGTGGTAAATTAAGTTGAGAATCTTTTTGTTGATGAGTTGGTTGAGGAATAATTAATTTTTTCTTTTTAATAATTTCACCTGAGATAACCCTTTTTCTTGATTGAATCGAACCGTAATCAGCTGAATTTATTACTGATGTATTTTCAAATAAATCAATTGCGATTTTTAACGGACTAATTCTGTGTTTATTTGCCCATTCAGTTAATCCTAAATCTTTAAATGTATATTGAGTTTGTAAGTATCTTTTAGAGTTTACTACATTTTCCATAAACCAAGCTTTCAAAATGGAATTTGGTTGATGTTTCTTTACTGCCACTATTCTTAAAAATGTTTCTGTTAATTCAACTCCTAGAGATTTGTCTGCATTTCCAGACTTATTAGAACTTGAAAAACTTACACAAGGTGGGCTACCGATTATTATGTCAGTGTCAAGTAGATTTTCTATTTCTTCAATTGATTTCTTGAAATCTAAAATATTTTTTACTTGACATTCTAAATTAAAATTATGGTTATATGTATCAATAGCGGGTTTCCAATGATCATAACCATGTTTAATTTCAAAACCCATTTGTTTGAAACCTTCGGAAAAACCTCCAGCACCACAAAAGAAATCTATGACTGTTAAATTATTCATTTATTGTTGTACTTGTATTAAATTCATACTCTGTAAATCTAAATATTTTTAACAAATAAACCTATTCAAATTATGAACAGGTTGTTAAAATTATAAATACATTCCTACATATTAATGGGCGGTTATTTAATTGACTGTAAATATATATACTATAAATAAAATAATTTTACGGTTTTCCACATTTGAAGAAAAAAGATTATCTTTTGTCTTTTGAATTCGTATCAAAGGAGATCACATTAAACATATATTTACAGGTTTTTTATTTTTTCAATAGGAGTTCATGAATGTTCAATTTATTTAACGTTTGTCTTTAGTATTTAAATCGAATGATACTAAATTGAACATTTGTCTCATTCTTGAGCGTAACCGGTTTCCATATAGTTTTTCAATTTCTGAAGCTGATAAGTTTGTAGTAATGTGGGTTATTGATTTGTTTTCAATATATTGCTCATAACGTGTAATTAATATTTCTGCCATCACGTTACAATCGTTACCAAAGTGTTTGATTTGTTGTTCAGCTCCTAAGTCATCAAAACAGAATCCTGGAAGTCGGATTTGGTTATTGGATTTATGTGTATATGGATTTAAAGCTTCATAACCATGTTTTGCAAATTCAAAAGAAATTTCTCTGCAGGTTTTAATTTTATAGTCTGTGTAATGATTGGAAAATGGTTTTAGCAATTGCATGATGGATGTTTTGCCACAACCAATTGGACCAGACAATAAAATACCTTTATTAAGATTGATTTTTAATTTATCAGCTATTTTTTGGTCTTTGATCATGTAAATAATCAATTTGTAAATTGTTGGAATATCTTCTTGACAAATTTTGAAGGATTGGCCATAACGGATTTTTCCTTGATGGTTTATGAATAGTAAACAGTTGTTGAAGTCGTATATTTTTTGATTGTTTTGGATGGTAAAACAATCGGAGATGTTTGAGATATTCATTTTTTAGGGATTAGAGATTAGTAAATAGGGATTAGGGAGAGAATATTCCTCGACTACGCTCGAGATGATAGTTCAGAAGAACCTGAAACGAGTTCAGGTTAAAGAGGTTCTGAATAGTTTTTTTCGTTGGGCACGTGAAGGTGATTTGGTTTTATTATTTCTGAATTTTGAGTTTTAAACTTTTCTGAATTTAAAATCCAGTTTCGAGCTGCAGCCTTCCAGTCTTTCATTTTTGATTTCCCACCCACTAGCCAACCGTTACTTTGGAAATGATTGTAGAATTTTTCAGCATCGATTTGGGTTGTGTTTTTTTCTTTGAAAAAAGCAATCACATTTGACAATTCTGGAGGAATGGCATTCGTGTTATCAATTACTTTTTTTTCGCGCAACTTTTTTTTGGTTTGAGTTGCCTCGCCAAGCTCGTGATGACTAGATTCATTTTTGAACTGGTTATTTTTTTTATTTTTTGCTTGCTCTTCTATGTTTGAATTGTTTATACTGTTTGTATTGTTTATTATGTTTATAGAAGATACCAGCGCTTGTTCAGTGCTTGTATCATTACAAGTTTTGTTCTTGTTTACTGCTTGTTCATTAACTTGTTTATTTTTAAGTTGGGTTACTTCTTTTTTTCGAAGTGGTTTTAACTCACTTGAAAGATTTACCATTCGAACCAAACTTCCTCGAAATGGATTATAGGATGGTTCGTAAATAACATATCCTTTTTCATGTAGCTCTCTCATGCATTTGTGGTAGGTGGCTTTTGAACAAATTTTACTAATTCTCATTACCTCATCACGAGTTATACTGATTGGATTTTCAAAACGGTTGAGGTTCCAAAACTGGAATAGTGAAATGTATAGACTCACATGAGTAGGGTTAAGGTCATAATCATGGACTAATTTGTCAAAAAAGCCAGTGAGGTGTTTTATGTAATTCATGGTTGAAGTATTAAGATAGGAGTATTAAGTATTAAGACTTTTTTGCAATCACAAGCTTCGCAAGTGCCATTGCAGTTCGTTTGAGTTGTTTCTATCATCTTTCAAGCATTTTATTAATATCCTCATATTTGTAGTAAATGATACCACCAATACGTTTGAATTTAAGTGTTCCGTTTATACGTAGATTTTGAAGTGTTCCCGGAGAGATTTTAAGTAGTTTACGAACTTCAGAAGACTTTAGCCATTGTGGTATTTCTTCTTTTTGAGAAGATGATTTTATTTCGTTTAGTAGTAAGTTACCAAAGTTTAGTAAATCACGTTTTGTTACCACTTGATGGTTTAATAATTCGATGTTGTCGATTTCTGGGAAGAGTTTTTTAGGATGTAAATTCATGATGAAAGTATTTGATTTGATATAGTACAAATTACTTTCAATTGGTTGTTTTTAATTCACAAGGTGTACCCAAGTTGGGAATGATTTTTAATTAAATATTTTATAAAACCTTTCTGTTGTTGGGTTTGAATATTAAACTTTATGAGAAATGAAAATTTACATCGTTTAAAATTTGAGAAAAACACGTTGGATACTCTGAAAAAAGTATACCTGTATAACTTTTCACAAGTTCTACACAAGTTGGGAAAAAAAATCCAAGGTTTTAGCCTTGGATTTTATAGTTCATCTTCTTTCATTTTACGGTTGAGGTTCTCCGTAATGGTGTTCAAGAATTTGGTTTGGATGGTTTTTCGTGACTTGATATCAATAAATGCCCTGTAAATATTGTCTTCAATATCCACATTAAACATTTTACCGAAATATGTTGCTATCTCTTTTACATCACAATTTCCAGCATTAATTGCCCCAGACAGTTGTAGTGCATAGATTAATTCTACTAAATCTACTTTGGAAGCGGTCCAGTTGAGGTTGCTGTTTAATAAAGAGTTGTTAATTAAATGATTCCCATTTAATTCTTCTAATTTCTTTTCTAAATAACCTTCAAGAATTTCGTTGGCAATAAATGTTGCTAAAATGAAATCATGTGACGTACATAATTTTGAATCTGAAATTAAATGCGAACAGTTATCCCATAAGTTTTTGTATTGCTTACGGACAAAATATTCTTCGTCTTTATAAGATCCTTTTGAACGATAGTATTCATAGAATTCTTTGTTACTCATACCATATTCATAGAGCTTTACTAATTCTTTTTCATAATGCTTTTTTTTCTTCTTTTTTGTAGGCGGTAATGAACCTTCAATTTTTAATAGCTGCTGATGGTATATTATTTTAGAAACCATTTTTGGTTTTAGTTCTTTGAAGAACTGAATTTCTTCTTGAATGGTGCTAAAAATGTGGTTTTTAAGCCATTTACCAAGCTCTTTAAGTTTTTCTTGGATGAATTCAATCATCTTGTGACAAAGCTCTAAAACATCAGATTTAGAATTTTTTAATGCTTCATATTCACATTCAAATTCGTAAAAATAGTTGAAATCATAGAGCTTCATAAAATGACAAAATGGTTAAGTTGAGAGTGTCAAAATAAACCATTTTGTATTAATTTTCTATTCAGTTTTATTGTAAAAAGTTATCAACATCGAACCAAATCAGACAGGACCTAGCTTTTTATCAATTTGTACACTAGAAGCAAATTTTGATTTTAAAATCATCATGTCTTCGCTAATTTTTTTGTCTAAAATTTTAGCATAATGTTGCGTTGTTTTTAGATTTGTATGTCCGAGCATTTTACTTACAGTCTCCAATGGAACGCCATTGGAAAGCGTTACTGTAGTTGCAAAGGTATGACGTGCAATATGGAATGTTAAGTCTTTGTTGATTTCACATACATCTACAATTTCCTTTAGATAGGCATTCATTTTTTGATTTGATAAGATGGGAAGTAGACGATTTTCATTTTTGCAAACAGGATGCTCAGCATATTTATTAATGATTTCTTGCGCTACTGGTAATAATGGAATTTTAGAGGTTGTCTCTGTTTTTTGTCGGTTTTTAAATATCCATTTATCACCATCTATACCCAAAGAAATATTATCAAAAGTTAATTGTTTCACATCGATATAAGCAAGTCCGGTAAAGCAGCTGAAAATGAATATATCGCGAACTAATTCTAATCGTTCTGAAACAAACTTTTTGTTCAATATGGTTTCAATTTCTTTTTCGGTTAGGAATTCTCGAGTGACTTCTTTTACTTTTGATTTGTAGTTTGCAAAAGGATCTTTATTTAACCATCCGTTGGCCAAGCATTGGTTAATGATTTTGTGAAAGTTCTTAATGTACTTTACAGCTGTATTATTAGCACACTTTCTGACACTACGCAAATAGAATTCGTACTCCATAATAAACGAATGGTCTATCTTTTCAATATTGATATCTGAAATGTTATACTTCCAGAAAAGGAAGTCTTTTGTGTGCTTTAAAGAAGTTTGATAACGTTCTAATGTTCCTGGTGCATATTCTTGTCCAACTAGTTCTTTGATTTTGCGGTTGTGTTCTTCGAAGATTGGAATAAGCATACGCTCGCGTTCTTTTTTGTCTTGTATCTCGTTCTTGAAGTTTTCATATGTTATTGGTATTTGTTTCATGAACAATTTCTTCTCGATTTCATAAACTTTGGCTCGTAACATTTCAAGATGACTATTTACCGTTCTAGTCTCTTCTGAACTGCCTTTCATTTTCGACATTTCTGTAGACCATCTTTCAGGATTTATGTATTTACCTGTGCTGCTTTCTAATCTTTTCCCTTCAATAGTTATTCTTTGGAAAATTGGTGCTAAGCCTTGGCTATTGGCTTTGGCTCTTTTTAAGTAAAAAAGAATAGTGATTGTTGTGTTCATGGTGGTGACCTTTTTAATTAGTAATTAATTTAAATTTATTACCAACACAAAACAAGATGTCTGTTATTTGAACCCCTTGTTTTTAAAGGGTTACAAGAGATAGGGGTAGCTATTTTAAACAAGTATTCTAGTACCCCGAATTGTACACCTTTAAAATGAGAAACTATGAATATTTTGTATAGGTGTAAAATGAAAAAACCCTCTAAATCATACGATTTAAAGGGTTTTGATTAGGTTTTTTAGAAACCTAGCGGAGAAAGAGGGACTAGAATCCGCTTTTTCGTACTTTATTTTACTTTATCAAAACACCTGTTAACCCTTATTATATAAGGGTTTTGTTGTTTTTGATGATTAAGTTAAAACAAGCTAATTATATATAAATTCAGTCAATGTGGGGATTATGTGGGGATATTTTTGTATCTTTAAAGTATTGAAAAACCTAATAGTTCCGTACCAATGGCAACAATAAACTACCTCATAAAAGGTGAAAAAAACGCGACTAATATACTTTTGCGTTTCAAAAATGGAAGAAAATTCGACTTAACAGCATCTACAGATTTAAAAGTAGAGCCTAAAAGATGGAGTTCGGCAAAACAAAAAGTCAAACTGACAGCTGATGATTCAACTAAAGATGAAGTTAATAATAAGCTGGCTGAGCTGGAGAAATTCATTTTTGACGAATTCAATTCCGATAATAGCAAAGGAGAATTTATAGACAAGCACTGGCTCAAAAAGAAAATTGCTAATTTCTTTAACAGACCTATGGACGAAACAGCTGTAGACCAGGTGTTTTTTATTCCATTCACAGAAACCTTTATTAAAAATGCGCCAACTCGTATAATTAAGGGTAAAAATAAGGCAATTGCCAAAGGAACTATTACAAAGTACAATACAACACTCAACAAGTTAAAAGAGTACGAAGAACGCTTTAAAACAAAGCTAAAGTTTACTGATTTAGACTTGACTTTTTATGATAGATTCATAAACTTCCTGTCACAAGAGCAAAAGATAAATTTAGGAACAATTGGAAACTATATTGGTACAGTAAAAACAATTGCTAGAGACGCTAAATTGAAAGGCTTACCGGTACATCCACATATAGAGCATCCAAACTTTTTTGTTCCAAAAATTACTGCTGATAGTATTTATTTGAAAGATGAAGAAATCAACAAAATTTTCAATCATGATTTTAAAGGAGTAGAAAGATTAGAAAACACAAGGGACTTATTTATAATTGGATTGCGTACTGGATTAAGAATTTCAGATTTTTTAAGATTGAAAGATGCTAATATCAAAAATGGCTATATTGAAATTGAAACTCAAAAAACTGGTCAAACCGTTACAATTCCACTACATAAACAAGTTAAAGAAATTTTAGAGAAAAGAAATGGTTTTCCTAGAGCTATATCAGACCAAAAATTCAATGAACATGTAAAGGAATTATGTAAGGTAGCAAAATTCACAGAGAAAGTTCAAGGTTCAAAAATTAATCCTGACACAAAACGTAAGGAAGAAGGAGTTTATGAAAAATGGGAATTAGTTACATCTCACATTTGCCGCCGTTCATTTGCTACCAATTTATATGGCAAGTTGGATAACTTGACTATTATGGCTATCACTGGCCATCAAACAGAGACCCAGTTCCTCAAATACATCAAGATTACAAATACTGAGAAAGCTGATAAACTCAAAGAATACTGGAATAAGCAAAATGAAGAACAAAATATTGAAGAGAAAAAAATGAAAGTGATTAAGTAAGATAAAGTTTATTATATTTAGACTTTTATTTTTCAATATGCAAGCAGTAAGTTCCTTTATTAAGTTATTGGGTAAAAATTATTATTCTGATTTTATAATCAACATTAACTCTGAATATGTTGATTTTGATAAGTACATTATGTTGGTAAAACTAAATGGTACTTATTTTTATGAACTAAGCACCAGTGAAATTCTGATAAGAAGAAAAGAAATAATAAATAATATTAAAGAGCATTATCAGGATGCTTTAAATGAAGTTTCAACAATATTACTTTCACAAGATCCTTTAAAATTAAATTCCTATATCGAATTAAATGTAAAGGCAATAAAACTGCATCTAAATATTTTAAAAGATGATTTTTATATTGATAGTAACAAGTCTCGATATTATTCAGTTATTGAAGACAATCCTCAGCTGATAGATTTAGAAACTATCTATCAAGAAAATTCTAAAAAAGCAGAATTACTAGATGATATAGAGATTGATAAAAAAATTTATGAAGTAGTATACAGCTCAGATTTTAAAAAAGTTGAAAGTTTTTATTATTTGGGATTTTTATATCAACGTTCTAAGGCTTTAAGTATTTTACCTTTTTCTTTATTTTATATAGGTCAGCAATTTATACTTGAGCTATATAAAGTAAAGTCTTTGAATGATAAAGAACAAATTAATATAAATACAGTACCCAAAAGTCAAATGAAAGATACCTATTTTGATAAATTTTGTGAATTGATTGACGATATTAATGTTTTGGACAAATACACTGCAATCGGTGTAATGATTGATCTTCAACATTGCATTAAAGAAATTAAATCCGAAACACTTGCAGAACTTCAAGAGAAGGGAGTAAATAGAAACGATCATTTAGAGTTTAAAATTAATGAAGTCGAAAAAAGGAGTTATGCTAAAAATGCAAATATTAATTATATCCAAAAGTGGATTGATGAATATCAAATTAGTTTAACAGATTTATTTAGTAATTCTATTCAAGATAATCCTATTTATATTATGATTAACACTCATTATAAAGATATGGAGAAATTTTCGCAAGAAACTGATAAAGTCTACTATTTGCAATTAGATTTTCACCAATATTTCTGTAAGTATTATGCGGATGAACTGATTGAGTATTTTAAATCAAAAATGACGACCAAAAAAAGTATTATTGAAACCGAAGCCGAAACCGCAAATCAATTATCGGTTAATCAAGCAGTCATACTTTTAGACAGATTAGGTTTGTTTAGTTCATCCAAACTTGAAAACTTACCAAACACAAAAAAAGCCAAATTAATTAGCCAATTAATAGGTAAAAACGAGAAGAATATAAAAACAGCAATTGAAAAACTTGAATTAAAACCAAGCGAAATTAAACCTAATTATCAAAAGGATTTAGATAAAATACAACAACTTTTAAATAACTTGGAGTAACCTTTGGAGTACCTTTTGGAGTTACTCCAACAATAAGAAACAACAAACCTTACAATAGTTTTGTACCATCAATAACGATAAAATACATATCACGATGGAACAAAGTAAAATGACACAGGTATTTGGAGTTTCTCCAGAAGAATTCAAAGAAAGCATCTTAACAGATGTTAGAGCTGAAATTAAATCTCTAGCTCAAAACTTCCAACCCATTACTCCAACAGAGTACCTTACTCGACAAGAAACAGCTGAGATACTAAAAGTATCTTTGGTTACACTTTCTGATTGGAATAAAAAGAAAATCCTAAATCCATATCGTCTGGGAAATCTCATAAGATATAAACGCTCCGAAATAGAGCAAGCTTTAATTAGTATCAATCCTAAAAAGATCTAATAATGAGCCATCCATTTCAAGAAAACCTATTCCAAATTGAAAAGCGTTTAGAGGAGCTAACAAGCCTTGTATCTAAAAAACAAGAAAGAATATTTGATAAAGTTATTATTGATAATGACGAGTTTCAAAGATTGTTTAAAATTAGTCCAGGTACTGCTGCCAATTGGAGAGAGAAGGGATTAATTGCGTACAGTCAAATAAACAATAAAATTGTCTATAAAATAGAAGATATCAATAAGATGCTTGACGATAACTATCGCCCATTTAAAAAGTAATTTAAAATATATTTTTTAGATAAATGATAGATTTCATCAAAATAAAAATAACGGATGAAGCTCTAATAAATCAAGTATGGAATAATGAAATTTTAATATATGAAGGTAAATCTGAAAAGCGATTTGATGATGAAATAAAAGAACTCTTTTCAAAGAGTTACAAAAACCTATATTTTACAAAATTTCAAAACAGACTTGAGATAAAAGGCTCATTACACTATTTCTTTAATGATGGTTTACACAATGCTAATGATTTCAATATATATGATTGTATTGGAACAATTGAGCTAATAAAAGAGTTATTTAAACTCGATTTGAACCTGTGTAAACTCATTAATTTAGAATATGGTGTAAATATCAATCCTATTATTAAAGTTGATGAACTAGTGCAAAATTTAATCTATCATGAAAAGCGACAATTTACAAGACCTACAATACATTTTAATTATAAAATAGCAGGAAATGAAGCTTATAAACAAGTAAAAGCGTATGATAAAAGTGTGCAATTTCCAAACCATTGTAAGAATACATTTCGATTTGAAGTAAAGACAAAACAAGCTAAATTTATTCATAGTTTAGGACTGTTTACGCTTCAAAATCTAACTGATATGAAATATTATAATGCACTAATAAATTCATTAGTAAACGAATGGCATAATGTTTTACTATTTGACAAATCGAAAACTATTGATGATAAATTTTTCAATACTAACTTCTGGGAAGATATTCTAATAAACGGAAACCGAAACAAATTCAACAATCAAAAGAAGCTATATTATAAAAAAATAGGTACTGATAATCTGCATACCAACATCAAAAAATTAATAGAACGCAAAACACAATTATTAAAAAGTGTGCAAATTCCAACTACTATAAACTTGGAAACTGCACAGTATAGGATTTTGTTTTAAAAAAAAATAAAAAACATATAATTAAGTTTTAAAATATTATTTTTGGTCATTAACCTATTTTCAATAAATGTCTACAAAATTTTTTACAAACAAAGACCAAAATACACTACAACAAAAGTTTAAAGGAATATTTGAGCATTTACCAATTCATTATTTTGATGCATTAGTAGGCTACTTTCGTTCATCTGGCTATTTTAAAATTAGAGAGTTTCTAAAAGATGTTGAAGAAATTAGAATATTGGTTGGTATTGATGTTGATCATTTAATTAGTGATGCTGCAAAGAAAGGTTTAGAGTTTAACTTCAACACAGATATTACTCGTGAGGAATTTATAAAAGAGTTCAAAGAAGATATTCAACAATCCGAATACAACCAAAAAGTTGAAGAAGGAATTTTACAATTCATTTATGAAGTTGGTATTGGAAAAATAAAAGTAAAAGCGCATCCCGATAAAAATATTCACGCTAAAATTTACATTTTTAGACCTAAAAATTGGAACCAACACAATAGCGGTTCAGTTATAACAGGTTCAAGTAATTTGAGTGAAAATGGTTTGGATAAAAACTTTGAATTCAATGTTGAATTAAGAGATTATGATGATGTAGTATTCGCAAACGAAACTTTTGAAAATTTATGGTCGGAAGCAATTGATATTTTACCTTATGAAATTGCTAATGTAAAAAAAGACACTTTTTTAAATGATGAATTTTCTCCATTTGATTTATACATAAAACTCTTAATTGAATATTTCGGAAAAAGTATCGAATATGATCCAGAGTCAATTACGGATTTACCAAAAGGATATAAAAAATTAGCTTATCAGATAGACGCTGTAAATGATGGTTATAACAAACTACTACGACATAGCGGATTTATTTTAGCAGATGTTGTTGGATTGGGCAAAACTATTATTGCTACTATTATTGCTAAAAAATTCTATTTTGCTAATGGTTATAGATCTAAAATATTAATTGTTTATCCTCCAGCTTTAGAAAACAGTTGGAAAAAAACTATTAGAGATTTTGAAGTTCCTGGAGTAGATTTTATTACTAATGGTAGTCTACACCAAATTAAGCACCCAGAAGATTATGATTTAATCATTGTTGATGAAGCGCATAAATTCCGTTCTGATGAATCGGAACGATTTAATCAGCTACAAAAAATATGCAAGACTCCAAGAAAGAAAAAGGGGAATGACGGAAGCAATCAAAAGAAAGTAATTTTAGTTACTGCAACTCCATTAAACAATAAACCAGATGATATCAGAAATCAATTGTATTTATTCCAAGATTCCAAAAAATCTTCGATTGATGGTGTTCCTAATGGAAACTTACAACACTTTTTTAGACCATTAATTGACAGATATACCAAATTAAAAGCAGAAAAAGACCAGCATAAAATTGCAAAAGGAGTTAAAGAAATTTACACCGAAATAAGAAATAAAATAATAGAACCTATTGTTGTGAGAAGAACAAGAACCGATATTAGAAACACACCAAATTATTGGGATGATATTGTAGCTCAAGGTGTAACTTTCCCCAATATTAACCCTCCAAAACAAATTCTATATCAACTTGATAATACTACTGATGAGTTGTATGACAGAACATTGAAATTAGTGCGAGACACAAAAAATGGTCTTGGTTATTATCGTTATCAAGCCATTAAGTTTTTAAATGAAGAAGCTAAAAAACAATATCAAAAAGCTACAGGAGTAGACCCAAAAAAAGCAGATAGGATTTCTGAACAATTGGCTCATATAATGAGAATACTTTTAGTGAAAAGAATTGATAGTAGTTTCTTTGCTTTTAAAATGAGTTTAGAGCGTTTTTATAATGCTAATCAATCTATGATGAAAATGATAGATAATGGTAAAATATACATTTCAAAAAAGCACAATGTAAACGATTTTATTCTTGATGAAAATGAAGAAGAATTAGAAAGGTTATTGTTAGATGCTGAAACTCCTGATTTAATTCAAGGTTTTGAAACAGAAGCTTTTGATGAAGAGTTTATTAAAGGTATAAAGCGTGATAATGAAATCTTAAAACAGTTGTATGAAGATTGGAAGTTAATAATCGATGATCCAAAATACAATACTTTTATTTATAAAATTAAAAACGAATTATTAAAAGCAGAGTTTAACGATAATAAAAAATTATTAGTCTTTTCGGAATCTAAAGAGACTACTAAACATATTGTTGAAAGACTTAAAGAAGATGGTATAACTAAAATATTAGCAATTGATAGTAGCAATCAAAAAGACAATTCGGAAACTATTGCCTTGAATTTTGATGCTAATATTCCGTTATTGGAACAAAAAAACGATTACGACATAATAATTACTACTGAAGTTTTAGCGGAAGGTGTCAATTTACATCGTTCCAATATTATTTTAAATTATGATATTCCTTGGAATGCAACTCGTTTAATGCAACGTATTGGTCGTGTTAATCGTATTGGAACTCCTTCAAAAGATATTTATATCTACAACTTTTTCCCAACTTCAAGAACAGATAATGAAATTGAGTTGAACAAAAAAGCCTATATGAAATTACAGGCTTTCCATTCTGCTTTAGGAGAAGACAGTCAAATATATTCTACTGATGAAGAATTTGATTCTTTTGGTTTATTTGAGAAAATTCCAGAAGAAGAAAAAGATGAACGTTTGGAATACCTAAACTTTTTGAGAAAATTCAGAGATGAAAATCCAGATGAGTATCATAGAATAAAAAACAAAATACCTACAAGAGCAAGAACAGGAAGAAAAAATAAATCGGCAAAAGAACAAACAATAACGTTTATTAAAAACAAAAAGAGAGATACATTTTATTTAATTTATCCTGATTTTTCATTGGAAGAACTAACTTTTGTTGAAGCAGCACGATTGTATAAAGCTGAAATATCCGAAAGAGCAGTTGGATTACATTCATTACATCACGAACAAATTAACACTGCATTAACCTCTTTTATTACAGGCGAAAGTATAACCAATCTTGGAGATAAAGCAAATGTAAAGTTGGGGCCAAATGAAAGTAGAGCAATTAGTTTTATAGAAAAACAATTATTACAAGAATTCATTACTCCCGATGATAAAGATTTAATAAATGCAGGTGCTACAGCAATTAGACGAGGTAAATTTCAAAAACTGCCAAGGGAAATCAACAAACTGATTAAAGATGCCGTTTCAAAAAAACCCTCTTTATCAGAAACCTATAACAATGTTATGAAGTTACTTAAGTCATATCCTTTATTAGAAGCCGTTTCAGAATTTGTAGAACAGGAGAAAATAGTACCTAAAAGAATTATTAAGACAGATAAACCTGCAATTATTTTATCTGAATCGTTTACAATATAAATAGAACTATGAGCCAAAACATAAATAATTTATTTGCTAACAAGTACAATTCCGAAGAATGGAAATCATTGCTTAAAGTTTTGTTTAAAAACAAATCGGCATCATTCTATAAAACAGCATTAAACAGAAAAGAAAACGATAAAAAAGCACACGAATTAGCTGATTCAATTTTAGAATTTGGGGATTTAAAGCTCGATGATAATTCTAGAATCTTGTTTTATGAAATCAAACTAATAGATGACAAGCAAATCAATAGTCGTGTTGGGTTACGAAATATTATACACTCTGATGTAATTCCAGGTGATGTAGATGGTATTATAGCTACGTATTACAATGAAAAAGCTAATGATTGGCGATTGACATTTATTTCAAAATCATTGTATTGGGATGAAGAATACAACCAAATTAAGGAAGAAACACACCCTAAAAGATACACCTATGTTTTAGGAAAAGGAGAAAGTATTAAAACAGCTCTTAATCAGTTTGATTGGTTGTTTAACGAGATTAGAAATAAGGAAATATCCATAAAAGACCTTATTAAAACCTTTTCGGTTGAAAAGATATCAAATGACTTTTTCAAAAAATACTTTGACCATTTTAAATTATTAGTTGGTTACATTTCTGATAATCCTGATGCGTTTTCGTTTTTTAAAAACCAAGTAGATAAAAACAAACCTAACAAAGAACAACAAGAAGATGCCGAAAAATTAGTGCGCCAATTTGTTAAAAAATTAATGGGGAGAATTGTTTTTTTGTATTTCTTGCAAAAGAAAGGTTGGTTGGGAGTTCCTGCCAATGAACCTTGGGGTAATGGCGAAAAAGATTTTATTTCGAGATTATTTACTTCTTTTACAGACAAAAACGATTTTTACAACAAATGTTTAGCACCTCTTTTCTTCAATACCTTAAATAAAGAAAGATACACTATTAATGATATTTTTGAAATAACACAAACAAGAATCCCCTATCTAAATGGTGGATTGTTTGACAAAGATCAAATTGAACCTGATGAAATAAAAATAAAACCTGATTTATTTGCCGACTTATTTGAGTTTTTCGACCAGTATAACTTTACAATAGACGAAAACAGTCCAGACGACCAAGATATTGGTATTGACCCAGAAATGCTAGGACTTATTTTTGAAAACTTATTAGAAGACAATAAAGACAAAGGTACTTTCTATACACCAAAAGAAGTAGTTCACTTTATGTGTAAAGAAAGTATTAGTCAATATGTTGCTGATACTTTAAAAGCTACAGCTACAGAAAAGGAATTAAAAGAAATTGCTGTATATATTAAGCAATCTTCTAATAAGATTGATATTGAAATTATTGAACGTTTTGCGGAACGAATTGACAAAGCCTTAACCGATTGCAAAATTTGTGATCCAGCCATTGGTTCAGGGGCTTTCCCGATGGGAATGGTATTTGAAATTATGCGTCTCAAAAAAGGATTGCAAGTCATTTATAAACAAGAAGACTTTATTTATCTCAAAGAGAAATTAAACATCATCAAAAATAATATTTACGGAGTGGACCTCGACAAAGGTGCGGTAGATATTGCACGTTTGCGTTTTTGGTTATCGTTAATTGTAGATGAAAAAGAACCTAAACCTTTGCCTAATCTTGACTATAAAATTATGCAAGGCAATTCATTGGTAGAATCCTTTGAAGGCGTCTTTCTTGGAAAAGATATTGAAAAAGGAGACGATAAAACACTAACTATTGTAAAACCACAGTTATCAATGTTTGGCGAACCTGAAATAGAAAGTCAAACCCAATTAAATCTTTCAGATTCAGATAAAAAAAGTCTTAAAGATTTAGTCGAATTGTATTTTAGTGAAGAAGATTATAAAAAACTAAAAATCTCAAAAGCAGAGATTGCAAGTCAAATCGATGCTAAAATTCACGACAAATTAGATTTGTTATTTGATGCTCAAAAGGAATCATTAGACATACAAATTGGACAAATTGAATACAAAAAGAGTTTGATTTCTAATGTAGATAAACCTGAAGCTACCAAACTAAAAAACATAAAAGCATTAGAAAAATTAGATAGAGAACTAAAACCTTTATTAAAAGAGAAAGAGTTATTAGGTTCTAAAATAGAAAAACTCTATAAACTGCAAGACGCTTCCGAAAGACCTTATTTTCTTTGGCATCATTTTTTTGGTAATGTATTGAACGAAGGCAAAAAAGGTTTTGATATTGTTATTGGAAATCCTCCTTATGGCGGAACAAAAATTGATGACAAAACACAAGAAGAATACAAACTCGCCAGCAAAGACCCTTATGGTGCGTTTATGAGTATGGCACTTAATAAACTGCTCAAACCAAACGGTATTTTGTGTTACATCGTTTCGGATACTTGGCTTACTATAAAAAGTCATAAACCTTTGCGGGAACAAATATTGCAATACGA
Source organism: Flavobacterium faecale (assembly GCF_048320115.1). GTDB lineage: Bacteria > Bacteroidota > Bacteroidia > Flavobacteriales > Flavobacteriaceae > Flavobacterium > Flavobacterium faecale_A. The sequence continues at coordinate 2,938,626 of NZ_CP182943.1, read as the reverse complement.
CCTTAAAAATGTAATACGACTGCATAAAGACTGCTTTAATGCCACTGTAAATTCGTGCATATTTACAGTAAAGAAAACAGTAGTTAGTAACGCTGTCATACCGAGCGCAGTCGAGGGACAAATAATAGCCGCCGACCTTACCAACATTTCCACCCGAAAACAAATACCCGAGTTTAGAGAAAAACTATTTCATCTTGAAGATTATATTGGACAATACACTCCTGAATTTGCTGTGTATTCTTATCCTCAAACTTTGTTGCAGACTAACAGTAACCATCCTATTATAGTAGGTAGCCCAAAGCTATTTGCTTTAATGAATGATACTACGGTGCCTATAATAGATAAAGATATAAATGGCGCAACAATAGCGGTTAGACAAGTTGAATTTAATGACAAAACGATTGAATTAGTACGTTTTGGTGATGTTGCCGATGTAAAAGTTGGTTTGCAAACAGGTGACAATAAAAATTATTTGTTTCAAAAAGCAAATTCAAGAGGAAATTATAGAGATATTGATTTATTTAAAGAATTTTTATTGACTGATGGAGATTTGGAAACCATTAGAAATAATGAAACCATTCGCTTAAAAGTGATTGAAAACGGAATTCATAAAACAAATACTGAAACTAATTTTGATAACGATTGTTATTTTGATGGACGATTTATTGCTCCTTATGACAAAGGAGGAGAAAGTGACACTGATAGTGGTTGGTTACCTAATTATTATGTACCTACAAATTATTTTATTGATTGGAGTTGTGATGCAGTTTATAATATGAAAACTAAAACAGTAGAAAATAACAATAAAATAGCTTCAAGATTTCAAAATATTGATTTTTATTATAAGTTGGGTATTTCATTTTCTGATTCTGGCGAATATGCTTCAACTTTTAGAATAAGTTCAGGCGGTGTTTTTGATCAAAAAGGGTCTTGTATTTTTTCTGGTTTTTTTACTGTTAATCTTTTAACTATACTTAATTCAAAATTAATTAGATGTTTTAGTAAACTTTATATAAATCATTCTATCAGTTCTCACGTAGATAGCCAAAAAATATTACCAATAGCAATTACACAAGAAAATGAAAAATTAGAATTATTATTAAATACAATAATAGAAAACCAAAAGAAAAACCCTCGTTATAATTATTTTGCCAATGAACAAAAAGAAATAGACCAATTGGTTTACGAATTGTATGACTTAAATGAAGATGATATAAATGAGGTAGAAACTTGGTTTGCACGCCGTTATCCTAAATTAGCAAAATATGCATACTATCAATCGGCAGAAGAATTATTGCAAAAACAGTTGCAACAAGTAAATGCCAATGATAAAATAATACAATTATTAGCTAAAGGCGAGAGCAAAACAGTAGAATTTAAAAGTACACTCCGTTATTGTTTACGTCAAAATAACCCACAAAAGTATGTAGAGCATTCGGCCATCAAAAACTTAGCTGCTTTTCTTAATAGCGAAGGTGGCACTTTATTTATTGGTGTGGATGATGATGGCAACATTTTAGGTTTAGAAAATACAGACTTTGCAAGTTTCAAAGGAGATAATAAAAAAGACGAATTTATAAAACACTTTGACAATTTGGTTCAAAACTATTTTGGCAACAATATGGTGCATAAATTCAAAGTAGAGTTTGAAACTATTGACAATAAAACCATTGCTTTAATTCACATAAAAGACAAAGCTACAGCACCAATTATAATTACAAACCCCGAGAAAAATAACCAAGAAGAATTTTATGTTCGTCGTAACGCCAGTGCAGTAGCCTTGACAATGTATGAAATGTTGAATTATAGTAAAGAAAATTGGGAGTAATGATAAAAGAAATAATAGAAAATATCGTTGCAATTACCCAGGATTACCATTCAGATTATAATAATGGTTTTGTAATGACTCCACAACACGTTTTAGAATGGGTAAATCAGTTTGAGGAAAAGGATAGAGTATTTGTTTTGAATGAAGTATTACATATTTTACAACAAGGGGTTTATATATCAAAAGCAAAAGCAAAAGAAATACTATGGGAATTTTTAAATAAAGCCATGACATTCTTTGGCTATCAAAGTATTGAAATGTTTTTAAGAGAAACACATTTTATTAATTCACAAGCAGCACATAAAAGCCAATCTGTCTTATTAAAGTTACTTAATGATATATTGGTTGAAAAAACAGGTTTCAAAATGGAAATATGTGGTTCTTTAGGAGTAAGGAATTATATTTATTTAGATGATGTTTTAGCTAGTGGTGGTACATTCAAATTTGCGATAAAAAAATTTATTGAAGAAAATAATTTATTAAAAAGACTAATTAACAAGGAGTTACGAATATTATCATTCTTCTTTTGTACTCATTCTTGGGGATTAGACAATACTAGATATTCGTTAAAAAAGTTGTTTGACGATGAAAATTATTTTTTAGACGTTTCCAAATTTCCAGTAGGTAGTTACTATAAAATTGAAAATAATTTAAAAGGATTTAATCCAAAATTGAATTTAGTGTATCCAGAAAAGTCAAAAAACGGATACGATGCGTATTTAGTAAGTTTAGAAACTGCAACACTTCAACCAGATAAAGCATATAGAAAAGGAACTCAACCCAGCCAAGAAGCGTTTTTCTCTTCTAGAGCAAATAGAAATCGATTAGAGCAAATATTTTTAGATAAAGGAATTGAAATTATCAGTAAAATTCAGGATAAAAGTATTAAACATAAACATAGACCTTTAGGTAAAACCTATCCTAGTTATAAAACTTTTGGTACTGGAACTTTGTTTTTTACTTGGCGTAATATTAGTAATACTTGCCCTATTGTATTTTGGTGGGATAATCCGGCACACAATTGGAAAGGGCTTTTTCCGCTACATAATAGAGGAATTTAAAAATTAATTATTTATATTTACTTAAGTTTGCACTATGGATATCAGAAATTACAACTCAAAAGAGGCGATTGTTTTTAGAAAAACAACAGAAGCATTTGGTGGTTTGTCCAATATGGCTTCGGGTTATGCTTTGTATGTAAACGAAGTAATAATACCTTCTTCGGAGCATTTATATCAAGCTATGCGTTATCCAACTAATCCAGAGATTCAATTTGAAATTATTAGTCAAGATAATGCGATGAAAGCTAAGATGATTAGCAATAAATATAAATCTCAATATTCTCGTCCTGATTGGGAAAAAATTCAAATAAAAATAATGCGTTGGGTATTAGAATTAAAACTCGCTCAAAATTGGGATAAGTTCAGCACAATACTTCAAGAAACTCAAAATAGATCTATTGTAGAATATGCGACAGATAATAAAATTTGGGGAGCAAAACCATCTAATAACAATGAATTAGTTGGTGTAAATGCATTAGGTAGATTGTTGATGGAACTCAGAGTAAAATATGTTTTTAATGAAGATAAACGTTTATATTGTGTAAATCCACCAAACGTACCTGCTCTTTTACTTTACAATCAGTATGTTGATGTGGTATGTGATGATAGAATTATAGATTTTCACAATGAAGACTTATTTGAGGAGAATTATATTTAAATAAAAAATAATTTTAGCTTTAAAATATGGCTTCAAAAATTAAATCAATCCCCATTTTAAAGGATAATGTAGCACAAAATTTTACAACTATAATTGCTTTCAATACTTTAAAAAAACAGTCTATTAATTTTTCTAAGCAAGCAACTATTGCGTCTGAAATTTTAAAAAAAGCTAAAATATAATTTTCAAAATAACATTTCCGTTCCAAACATCACGGGCAATCCTTTAGTTTTGTCAAGGCAATAAATTTGTATTTTTAAATCAACAACCCAACCGATAAAGTGAACCTACGTGGCAATAGAAGCTAACGACTTATCGCTTGATTAGGACTTTATCGGTTTTTACTGGAAAAGCATCAGAGTAGTAATTCAGGCGTTAAGGCCTAATATCAAGGTTTCGATAGTTTTCAGTATGCAGGTTGCTAATCTTAAAAAAGTCTTGATTATGAACAAATTTAAACATTTTCTTGGGATAGATATATCCAAAGAATTCTTTGATGCAGTAATTATTTTAGATGGTAAAAAAGAACAAAGCACTCACAATCAATTTAGAAACAACGCAACAGGCTTGAAGGGATTATGTAAATGGCTTAAAGAGCTAGATGCAACTTCCGAAAACACATTGATTTGTTTAGAACATACTGGGATGTATGGAAAATTGGTTATCAAACATTTACTTTCTTTTGGATTTTCTTTGTGGGTAGAAATGTCTCTAAAGATAATCCGTAGCATTGGAATGCAAAGAGGCAAGAACGATAAAGTAGATGCTTTTAGGATTGCTTATTATGCTATGAAAAATGCAGATGAAGCAATTGTTTATAAAGCACCTCGTAAAGTGATTGAGAAAATTAGAATACTTCTTTCAGTTCGTGATAAGTTAATCCAATATAAAGGATCTTTATTGCGGCATACTAATGAACTAAAATCATTTGACGCTGAACTTTTTAAATTATCAACCAATCACCAAAAGAATGCTATCAAAGGTTTTGATAAAGATTTAAAAAATATTGAAAATCAATTAAATCTTTTAATTAAAGAAGATGAAGCGTTAAATACTATTTATACACAAGCTACATCTGTTCCTGGAATCGGAAAAATAACAACGTTAGCTCTAATTTGTTTTACAAATGAATTCAAAATGTATTCAACACCTAGACAATTAGCTTGTTATTCTGGAGTAGCTCCTTTTGAATATTCGTCAGGAAAGAGTATCAGAGCAAAACCTAGAGTAAACAATATGGCAAATAAAAAATTAAAGAAGCAGCTACACATGTGTGCTCTAGCAGCTGCAACGTATGATCCAGAATTAAATTTATATTATCAAAGAAAAGTAGAGGAAAATAAGAACAAATTACTTATTCTAAATAATGTTAAAAACAAACTAATTCATAGAATTTGTGCTTGCATTAGAGAAAATAGAACTTACCAAATAAAACCACAAATTGAATTTGTATCTTTATAATTACCTAGTTTAAGCAGAAATTAGGCTCTGCTGAGGAGCAACCTATCAGGAATACAACTATGGTGCCGACGAATAAGTCAAACGAAAAAGGGAGGTTAAAATCTTCCTTTTTTATCACTTATTCAGAGGCGACATATGCCTAAAAAAACCTTTAATTATTTTTGAAAAAAAAAAGACATATTTATTTGCAAAAGACATAGTAATCAAGCGGTCTCACTACGGTCGTTCCCTTTGTTCCGTTCGGCTGCTCCAGTCGGTCAACCTTACATTTCCATAAGAAGATTTATCGGTAAATAAGCAATTTATTAATTCTATTCATTAGTTAGGTTTCCCTCCATTCCACAGACACGGCGCAGTCACAATAAAACAGCAGCTTGAAAATAAGCAGCTGTTTTATTGCACTGCTTGTTCCTCATCTTCACACGGTCTCTTCCTGCGTTCGGTCGGGCTTATGCATCCACAATACCGCTTCATTTCGTTACACTCCGCAGGCTACGTTTCACTACATTCCAGCAGTATTATGTCTGCCGCCCTATATTTTTTCAGCGGTTGCTCCTTCGCCCAGCCATCGGGGTTGGCTCGCTCCACAATCTGCATACAATCACTTTTCATGTAAAAGGACGATTATCTTTTCTTTTAAACTTTAGTACTAGTAGGTCGCTATGCCCTAAATCAAGGTACGCCTACGGCTGACTTTTATTTTTTCCCCGCCGTTACACGCTCATATCCGCTACGTTTCGCTCCGTGCCTACGCTCAACTCTCGCGTCTATGGTGGCTGTTCGATTGCCGCAACCCCGCCACTGCGCTCCTCATCCGCAAATAAAGTTCCTTGCCCCCGAAAAAGGGGCACCACTTTATTTGCTCCTTGCGGTGCTTGGGGGTGTTTGATTGCCGATTTCCATAAGAAACATCCCAACCACATAATTACGACTCTGCTATAAAAAAATAAATAAAAAGAAAGTAAAGGTCTGCTACGGTTTCAAATAGTAAAGTTCAAGCCCTACGGGTTTTTGAAAAAATCTCCACCCTTACATTTCCAATTCAACTCCCGTATTAATTTTCACGTGTACAATAAGCAAGAACAGTTGGGTAGTATTTTTTCAAAAAAACTTGACTTAATTTGAAACCTTCACCGAAAGGACGACTTTCTTTTTTTCTTTTTTCTTTTAAAAAATATATGGGGCGGAGCGTAGCGACAGCATAATTTTAAATCCAGAATTATGACTTTTCACAACGTAATTACCTTTCAGCCTCTAAGAGCTATTAATCAGCCCCATTTCTTTATATTAAGTAAAGGTAAAAATGCAGGAAAACCAATAAAAGAAAGTTGTCCAAATTGTTTTTTAATAACGATAAAAAATGAGGAAGAATCAGAAAAATTGTATTGGTTAGCGTACACACTTTGGAAATCTAACTTTTGGCACCAATACCAAATAGGTTCTGTAATTCCTTTTATTAGAATTAGTACATTCAAGATTAATTTTCGCAATGAAGTTATTAAAGCGTATAAGAAACATCAAAAACATCAAGAGTTTGTTAATAGAATTCGACAATTAGAGACATTGCAGCAGCATTATTCGAATACAATTGAACAGATTGAAAAATTAAAGTGGGTATTACTACAAAATCAGTTAAGATAAAAGCAAAAAAAAAGCCTGGTCTAACGACTAGGCTTTATAAAAAAGAAGAACTTAAAATTACATTCCGCTTACTTGAACTAATGCTAAAGGGTTAAAAGCACCGTTTTTCAAAGGATACATACTGCCATTTACTTGTTGAAAAAATTCAATTCCTACTGCAAGAAATAGCGGTTTTGTACTTGTCGGACTTACATTATTTATATGACTAATCACAGCGGTTGTAGTAAAATCCCAAGGTAAAATTGCAGATTCTGAATTGGATGAAACAAAGGTTTCAGCTTCAAAATCTACTTCAGCACCAGCCGAAATAATTTTAAAATGAGTCGTACCACTTGGAGCTGCAATCATATTAGCAGGGATGAAAGAAGGAACATCTACTGTAATTTCACCGGTTGCTCTATTAATACCGCCTGTATAAGGAGCGAACATTGTAGAACCCAATTTACCTCTGATATTAAATTCGAATCCAGTCAATAATTCGGCTTCTCCGTCGATAACGTTTCTTAGACCTCTTTCATTGGTTTGGTCAGCTTGGATAACCTTAACCATAGATTGCGTAAGTCTGCTAACCATTTTACTGTCAGCTGTGTTTAAAAGCAACGTTCTTAAAGCAGTTCTCAAAGTTTTTCCTGCCGTTCCTGCTCTTCCAAATTCCGCTCCATTTTCACGTGTTCTTTGAAAAGCAGGATCATTTTTAATTCTGTTGGCATCAATTCCACCTTTCTCACGTGCTAAATGTCCGTCTTTAGTTTTGTAAAAAGTAATATCCCCGATAGTACCTTTTAATTTAATAATACCATTCTGTCTGGCCATGATTTCTTAATTTTAATTGTTTTACAATTAGATGTTTGTATACCTAAATCTTATGATTTTGATTTAAAATTCGAACATTAAAGCAGAATAGCAATCTAATGTGTCATAATTGAACACATTAGGCAACAAAAGACAAATTTGCCGACTAAAAAATTGCAGAGTATCGTAAATTGCTCAGTAATAAAAAAGAAATGTATCCCAATCAATAATTAAAATTTAGGAACTTTCTGGGTGTATTTATAGTATTGTAAAGCTATGCCAAAGGCATAGATAAAGTATGAAAACCATGACTAGAAGATTATGTATTTACCCGAAGGACATACAGCTCATTACAGGGAAGAGTTATAGGTATAGCGCTAGATTATTGCAGAAAATAAGAACAGAGCTTAAAAAGGATAAAAATGAGTTTGTATCAGTAGAAGAGTTTTGTCATTATACTAGCTTAAGACTTGAAAATGTGCAAAGTTTTATAAGATAGAACATTTTAAATATTAGAGTATCTCGAAATAAGCTTTTGGTACGGCACTAGATACTTTTGAAAACCGCTTAGAAATAAGCGGTTTTTACATTTTAGAAATATTTGAATTGTGGGGATAATGTGGGGATATATTGCAAATAAAAAACCCTAACTCCTTTATTTACAAGGGTTAGGGTTTTCTTTCAGCGGAGAAAGAGGGATTCGAACCCCCGGACCTGTTACAGTCAACAGTTTTCAAGACTGCCGCATTCGACCGCTCTGCCATTTCTCCAGTATGTCGCTATCATTTCGTGATTGCGAGTGCAAATATAAGCAGGTTTTTCGATTTACAAAAACAATTTGAAATAATTTTTTAGTTGTTTTGAAAACTATTTCCCAACCCTTTCATTTCCTTTGTTTTAGCTTGGAATATTTTTTAAAAAAAATATTCTAAAAACATACTAATAGCCTACGTATTCCGTAATTTCAAGACCATACCCAATCATACCTACACGTTTACCTTGTACAGAATTAGACACTAAACGTATTTTAGAAATGTCGATATCATGCAAAATTTGTGCGCCAATACCAAAATCTTTACTATCAATCACAATTTTGGGTGCTTTCATTTGTCCATTTTCTTGTAAAGCTTTTAATTCGCTTAATCGGCTCAATAAGTTTACAGCTTGCATGTCTTGATTGATAAAGATAAAAGCGCCTTTACCGTGGTCATTAATCACTTTAAACATGTCGTCTAGTTGTTGATCTACATTATTAGTTAAAGTTCCTAATAAGTCGTTGTTAACTTGAGAGGAGTGAATTCTTGTCAAAATAGCTTCTCCAAGATTCCAAGTACCTTTAGTAAGGGCGATGTGTATTTGTTTGTTGGTGGTTTGTTGGTAAGCTCGTAAACGGAAAGTTCCAAAACGAGTTTCGATATCAAAATCTTCCTTTTTCTGAATCAAACTGTCGTGTTGCATTCTATAGGCAACCAAAGCTTCAATAGAAACAATTTTTAAATTAAATTTCTTAGCCACCTTCATGAGTTGTGGTAAGCGAGCCATGCTTCCATCTTCATTCATAATTTCAACAATAACTCCCGCAGAGTCAAACCCTGCTAAACGAGCAAAATCGATGGCTGCTTCAGTATGACCAGTTCTTCTTAACACACCTCCTTGTTTAGCTATAAGAGGGAAGATATGCCCTGGCCTAGCCAAATCATGTGGTTTTGTATTGGAATCTACTAATGACAATATGGTTTTAGCACGGTCAGAAGCTGAAATTCCAGTAGTAACACCATGTCCTTTTAAGTCTACAGAAACGGTGAAAGCGGTTTCCATAGGGTCAGTATTATTGGTCACCATGGCATGTAGACCTAGTTCTTTACAACGATTTTCGGTTAGAGGAGTGCAAATCAATCCGCGTCCGTGAGTAGCCATGAAATTAATCATCTCTGGGGTTACTTTTTCTGCTGCTGCAAGGAAATCACCTTCGTTCTCTCTATCTTCATCATCCACAACGATGATAACTTTTCCTTGACGAATGTCTTCAATTGCTTCTTCAATTGTGTTTAGTTGTATTTTACTTGTAACCATGATTGGTATTTATATTTGTTTTTGAAACAGTTTTTTAATAATTTTTTGAATTGGAGTAGTGATAAGGTCCAGATTGATTAATCCGATATCATTAGTAGCTCTGTAGGTTAAAAAAACAGCTACTGGAGTTAGTATAAAAGAGGACATCCATGCACCTAAAAATGGAGTCAAACCATCTTCTTGTGAAATTCTTTTTCCAAAAGTATTGATAAAATGAAAGGTAATAAAAATAAAAACAGCAAATACTATAGGCAAACCAAGCCCTCCTTTTCTGATAATAGCTCCTAAGGGAGCCCCAATGAAGAACATTAAGAAACAAGCATAAGCAATGACAAACTTGTCATAAAGAGCAAGATAATGGCTGTTGATTGTTTTTTGTTTGGTTTCCAAATTTAACTTGGAAGCATCGATATTATAACTGGTGCTAACAATATTGCTTCCAGCTGTTTTTAATATATTTGATTTTTCTTCATTTGTAAACAATGACAAAATATTTTTTGGTATTGGTTTTAGTTTTTTTACGGTATCGGCCGCTATTTTGGTATTTACGCTTAAAGCCGTGATACCTGTTTGATTGTTGATGTTTTCGGCAAATGAAATAACCTCTTTATCTAAATTTTTATGTAACGAATCCAAGGTGTAATTGAGTTCGTTCACATTCAACATGGTATTCGTATTGGAAACATGTTCTTGGTCAACTTCAACTTTATTGAGTTGGGATAAGTCAATGTTAATGGTGTATTTTTTAAAAGCACTTTTAGCAAACGGAAGTTTTTCTCTGTCTTCGTATTTTTTTGGTACAATATCTTCGTAATAGTTACCATTATTCAATACTAATTTCAAAATACTAGATTCTTCACTACTAATTAATTCACCGTCTTTGGCTTTAATAACCGTTTTGCTTCCATCGCCCATATTGGACTTTTTATGAATCGTAATACCTGTTAAACTGTTTCCGTTGTCTCCTGATTTTTTATTGACTTTGATATTGTAAACACCAACATCGCTAAATTGACCTTCGGTGATGGCTAATGCAGGTTTTACTTGAGCAATATTTTTTCTAAAATTAATAAACTTGTATTCTGCGTACGGAATAACGTTATTGGCAAACAAAAAAGCCACAATACTTAATACTGTGATAAAAATAGTTAGCGGTACTAATGCTCTTTGAAGTGAAATACCAGATGATTTCATTGCTGCAAATTCATAGTTTTCTGCCAGATTACCAAAAGTCATAATCGATGCTAATAAGATCGAAAGAGGCAGTACCAGAGGTACAATTCTAGGCATCGAAAACATCAGGAATTTCAGGATCATCGGAGTATCTAGGTCCTTCCCTGCTAATTCCGCTATAAAAAGCCAAATGGTTTGTAATATAAATATGAAAAATAAGATTACAAATACCGTTGTAAATGTAACCAAAAATGTTTTTAATAAGTATCTGTCAAGTATTTTCACTTACCCTGTTTAATCTAATTTATTGATGTAGTAATTTGGATATTTACTTTCGGCAAAGGTAAATTGATTTTTTGACAAAGGTTGGTTGGTTTTAAAAGAATTAACGGTCAAAGTTGTTTTTGTTCCTTTTTTTCCAATTTCGATAAGATTGTAAATGTGTTTCGTGTTCACGTCAATACCTAATAAGATTTCTTTACGTTGGTCTCTTGTATTTATTGGAACTAATTTGATGTATTGTATTTTACGACCTCTAACATCTTGAATGATATCCATGTTGTAACGGTATCCACTGTTAAAAAAAGTTAACATTTTAGAGGGAGTGATGGCATTGTCATCTTTCTCATTAAAACTAGAGATGGTTACTTCTTCATCTTCTGGAACTATGGTATAGGTTTTTTTTCCATCAAAAATTTTAGTGATACCCATAAAGTTCAATACATATTGATTGCCTTTCATGGTCACATTCCCTTTACTATCTTGATTGATGTTTTCCTTAGCATTTGTCAAGCAATATCTAAAATCTATAGTAATGTTGTTATAGCTTTTAACTTTTGCAGTTACTTGATCTAATAACGCTTTTGCTCTTTTATCTTGAGCTTGAATTGAAAAACTGATAAAAAATGCTAAAAATATTAGAGAAAATTTATTAATCATAGTTGTATTAGTATCTCTTTTTGTGTTTTTTAACTTGAATTGCATGGTAGTTAACTGTTTTGTTCGTTGTTTAAAAAATGTTCTAAAGAGGTTAAATCCTGAATATTTACCGAACGTGCTTTACTGCCTTCAAAAGGGCCCACAATTCCAGCGGCTTCGAGTTGGTCAATTAAACGACCAGCCCGATTGTATCCAAGTTTTAATTTTCTCTGTAGCAAGGAAGCCGAGCCTTGTTGAGCGCTAACAATAACTTCGGCGGCTTCTCTAAAGAGAGTATCTCTTTCGGATATATCCACATCAAGATTAATGCCATTTTCTTCACCAACAAACTCTGGAAGTAAATAAGCGGTCGCATAGGCTTTTTGTGATCCAATAAAATCAGTGATTTTTTCCACTTCTGGAGTATCAATAAAGGCGCATTGCACACGAACCACATCATTTCCATTAGTGTATAATAAATCACCACGCCCGATTAGTTGGTCGGCACCTTGTGCGTCCAAGATAGTACGAGAGTCTATTTTAGAGGTCACTCTAAATGCAATACGGGCTGGAAAATTGGCTTTGATTAAACCAGTAATAACGTTTACCGATGGACGTTGCGTAGCAATAATTAAGTGAATACCAATGGCACGAGCTAATTGTGCCAAACGAGCAATTGGAATTTCAACTTCTTTACCTGCAGTCATAATTAAATCAGCAAATTCATCGACAACTAAAATGATGTAGGGTAAAAAACGGTGACCGTTTTCGGGGTTTAATTTTCTAGACTTGAATTTTTCATTATATTCTTTGATGTTACGCACCATGGCATCTTTTAATAAAGAATAACGATTATCCATTTCTACACAAAGAGAGTTTAGGGTGTTGACAACCTTAGCATTATCTGTGATAATGGCATCTTCTGTATCGGGTAGCATGGCAAGGTAGTGTCTTTCTATTTTGTTAAAAAGAGTCAATTCTACCTTTTTAGGGTCAACTAATACAAATTTAACTTCAGCTGGATGTTTTTTATACAACAATGAAGTTAATACAGCATTTAATCCTACCGACTTACCTTGTCCTGTGGCTCCCGCCATTAGTAAGTGAGGCATCTTGGCTAGATCAACCACAAAAGTTTCATTAGAAATGGTTTTTCCTAAAGCAATAGGGAGTTCCATTTCAGCTTCTTGAAACTTAGCTGAACCAATTACACTTTTCATAGAAACCATGGTAGGAGTCTTATTTGGGACTTCTATACCGATAGTACCTTTTCCCGGAATAGGCGCTATGATTCTAATTCCTAAAGCTGATAGCGATAAGGCAATATCATCCTCAAGACTTTTAATTTTTGAGATACGGATTCCAGCTTCAGGAACAATCTCATATAATGTAACAGATGGGCCAACAGTGGCTTTAATCTGAGCGATTTCAATTTTGTAATTACGTAGGGTATCTACAATTTTATTTTTATTTTCCTCTAATTCTTCCTGGTTGATGGTAATTCCGCCAGTAGAATATTCTTTTAATAAGTCTAAGGTTGGAAATTTGTAGTTGGATAAATCAAGAGTCGGATCAAAAAGTCCAAAATCAGAAACCAATTTTGAAGCCAGATTCTCTTCAATAATATCTTCCTCAGGAGCAGATTCTATAACAAATGATTCTGTGCCATTGGTTGGTTCTGCTATTTTTTTCTCAAATGGAGGTGGTGTCGCAGTATCTAATTGTATTTCAGAAGCATTTTGAATTGTAGGTTTTAAATCTTCTTTTTTGATTTCAAACTGTGAAGGTCTAGTGGTTAAAACCATTTCTTCTTCTTTTAAATCTTCATCAGCTACAGCAAATTCTTCTAGATTGTAGGAGCTATCGTTGTTTGTAACAGCTGTTGTGGCCAAATTAGCTGTTAAATCTTTTTTGGTGTTTTCAAAAAAGGATTGAATTCTATCCGGAGATAATTTTAGTTTAAAAATAGCGTAAATGACAATTCCAAAAATCAGTACCAGTAAGGTTCCTGTTTTTCCAATGTAATCTTGCATGAATAAATTCAGTTCATAGCCCACTACTCCACCCAATTCGGGTAAAGAAGTTGCAAAAAAGCTCAACAAAATTGAAATGATAATCAAGGCAAATAAATCCCAAAACCATATTCTTTTGAGTTTAGCAGCTGGTAAGCCAATAATCAAATACGAGCCCGTCAAGAAAAAAAGGCGTACAAATAGAAACGAAGCCAATCCAAATCCTCTGTATACCATTAAATCTGCTAAATAGGCCCCAAATTTCCCTAACCAGTTATGAACCGTTTCAGATCTATTGCTGAGTTCATTTACAGCACTTTGATCTTCTTGTCCGTAAATATAAAAGGAGATAAAAGCTACTAATAAAGCAATTGAAAACAATACCAAAAGACAGCCTAAAACTATTTTGTGCTGTCTAGTGATTTTAAATGTTTTTGTTTCTTTAGCATCAGCATTAGCTTTCTTGTCTAAAGTTTCTTTTCTTGATTTCGCCATTTGGGAATGTGCTATTGCCTACAGAAATAGGGGCAGATATATGATTAAACCGATAATTATTGCTGTGATAGCAGCAAAAAAGACAGAGCCAGCAGCAATGTCTTTTATAAAACCTATTTTTTCATGATAATCAGGATGAATGAAGTCGGCAATTTTCTCAACTGCAGTGTTTAAGCCTTCAATACTTAATACCAATCCAATAGCAAAAGTTTGAAATAGCCATTGTGTGGATGTGATTCCAAAATAAAAGCCTGCTCCAGTCAAAATCAGACCTAATGAAAATTGAACCATTACACTATGTTCAGTAGTAATTAGCTTTAAGGCTCCTTTGAAGGCATACGAAATGCTTTTTAATCTTCCAGTAACAAAAGAATTGTCTTTTTGAAACTCCATCGATAACAGATTAAAGTACTGCTAAGGCAGCTTCGTAATTAGGTTCGTCAACAATATCCCCTACTTGTTCTGTATGAAGAATTGTTCCATCAGTGTCACACACAATGATAACTCTTGAATGCAAACCAGCTAATGGGCCATCTACAATTTGTAAACCATTAGTTTTACCAAAACTTCCTTCAGGGAAATCAGATAAATTCAAAACATTAGTAATCCCTTCTGCTCCACAAAAACGTTTTTGTGCAAAAGGTAAGTCTCTAGAAATACACAATACTGCTGTATTGTCTAATTGCGCAGCTTTTTGGTTAAATGTTCTAACCGAAGTCGCACAGGTCCCTGTATCGATACTAGGAAATATATTCAAAATCAGCCTTTTACCTAAAAAATTACTCAAAGACACAATTGAAAGATCTTCTTGAACTAATTTAAAATCTGCTAATTTTGATCCTACTTTTGGTAATTCACCTATAGTGTTTATTGCATTTCCTTTTAATCTAATTGAAGCCATATTTTTTGTTTTTATTGAGGTTCAAAAGTATGAAATTTATTTAAGAATTAGGTTTTATAAATTAAAAAAACGCACCTAAAATAGAGTGCGTTTCTCAAGAAAAAAATAAAACTTTTTTTATTTACTTATCAATAGAGCCCATTACACGCTTCATAAAAGTGTTTAAGGCCTCTTTTTTATCAGTTCCGCTTTTGACTAATTTTTGCACTTCTAAGGCACCATACATATTTGAAATCAACTCTCCAATCACATCTAATTCTTCGTCTTTTAAGGAGCTAATTTCAGTCATAGCTTCCAAGACTTCAATTGTTTCAATGATGTAGTCTTGGTCGTTTTCTTCAATAAATTGAGTCAGATGTTTTATTACAGGTAGCTTCATTGTTAATTGGGATTTGGGAATGTGTGAATTGGGATTGACGATTTAAGAGCAACGATTTCTGATTTTTGAATAAAAACGATTTGGTTTTAAATCCAAAATTTAAAAATCCTAATTCTTTAATGTTTTTAAAGAATCTCGTTTACCAATTCGATTAAAACCTCTTGTTTGTTGGTTTGAGTTTCATTGACTAATTTTCCATTTACAAAAGTGGCAAAAGTAGGCAGATTACTTACATTAGCTAGTTTTCTAGATTCGGGGAAGTTTTCAGCATCTACTAAGGCAAAAGTTACCGCTTGGTTTTCAGTGGCTAATTTTTTAAATTTAGGTTTCATAATTCGGCAATTCCCACACCATGAAGCTGAAAATTGAACCACCACTTTATTATTTTCAGCCACTAAATTGGCTAAAGTATCTTCGTTTAATTCGATTAACATTTTTTTTGAATTTCTAAGTGAATAAGTATCTAAGTTGCTAAGTTTATTTAAATTCTTTTGGAATATAATGACTTAGCAACTTTAGAATCTTTTTACTTAATTAATTATTAAGTTGTAATTTAGAAGATTAGATTTAAGTTTGAATTTTAGCGATTCATAAACTCAGAATCTTAGTGACTTCTAGAAAATTAGTTAGCGCTCAAGTAAGCAGCAGTACTCAATCTGTCAGCACTCATTGCTTCTTTTCCAGCTTCCCAGTTTGCAGGACAAACTTCACCTTTTTGCTGAATATGCGTGTAGGCATCAATCATACGTAAATACTCGTTTACGTTACGTCCTAATGGCATATCGTTTACGCTTTCGTGGAAAATCTTTCCCGTCTCATCTACTAAATAAGTAGCTCTGTAAGTTACGTTAGAACCTTCGATGATTAAAGAATCTGTTTCTTCATTGTACTCAGAAGATTCAATATCTAAAATCCCTAAGATTGAAGATAAGTTACGAGTAGTATCAGCCAAAATAGGGTAAGTTACTCCTTCGATTCCACCATTGTTTTTTGCTGTGTTCAACCAAGCAAAGTGAACTTCATTTGTATCACATGAAGCACCAACCACGATAGTATTTCTTTTTTCGAACTCAGGTAAAGCAGCTTGAAAAGCGTGTAATTCTGTTGGACATACAAAAGTGAAATCTTTTGGATACCAAAACAAAAGTACTTTTTTATTGTTCTTTGTAGCTTCTTCAAAGATGTTAATTTTTAAGTTGTCACCCATTTCTGAGATAGCATCAACTGCAATACTTGGGAATTTTTTTCCTACTAAAGACATAATGATATTATTTTTAATTAATTTCTGGTGGCAAAAATAGGGGTTCTTGATTGTTTATTTCAATCAATTGCAATTATATATCTTTATGAGTTAATAGGTTTTGGTTATTGCGGTGTTTTTTAATTAATTAAAACAATACAAATCAACTGTTTACAAAAAAAAAAAAAAACTTTAAAGCATAATGCAATTGCAATCCAACAGCGCATAAAGAAAACTGGTATCCTCAAGTAAACAAAAGTCTATTATTATACTGCTGTTTCAGGTTGTAGTAATTGCTTGATTTTGATTTGGAAAGCTGCAAAAATCAAAGTCGTGAATGGACTTAAAAGATTGAAAATAGCATAAGGCATGTAATCAATGGTTGACACTCCCAAAGTCCCTGACTGATAGGCTCCACAAGTGTTCCAAGGGATTAGAACCGAGGTTACAGTTCCTGCATCTTCAAGAGTGCGACTCAAATTTTCGGGTGCTAGGCCTTTTTTCTCATAAGCTTTGGCAAACATTTTTCCTGGAACTACAATCGATAAATATTGATCAGAAGCGGTTATGTTAATCGCTAAACAACTACCCACCGTACTAGCAAACAAACCAAAAGTAGTATGTGCCATTTTTAAAAGTGTTTGACTGATGCGGGCTAATGCCCCAATGGCATCCATAATACCCCCAAAAACCATCGCACAAATAATAAGCCAAATAGTGCCTAACATTTTTTGCATACCGCCAGAAGCAAACAAATCTGCTAGTGTTTTGTTAGTCGTTGGGATGACAACATCACGGGTAATAGCATTCATAACCCCTTTGTAACCTGATTCAAAGGTCATTTGACTAACACCTGCAATTTGATTGATGATGTGGGGTTGAAAAATGAGCGCAAAGAGCGCTGCGAAGAGCGTTCCAATCAAAAGTGCTATTAAAGGTTCTGTTTTTTTAATGATTAATCCAATAACAACGACAGGAACCACAAACAACCAAAGAGAAACATTGAAAGTGTTTTGGATGTCATTTAATAATGTTCCAATATTGACATTGCCTTTACTTTCAACATTCAGTCCCATGATAATAAAAATGACTAAAGTCAAAACATATGTTGGAACTGTCGTCAAAGTCATATAGCGAATATGGGAAAACAAATCTGTTCCAGCCATGGCAGGGGCTAGATTAGTAGTGTCCGACATAGGAGAGAGTTTATCACCAAAATACGCTCCTGAAATCACGGCACCTGCCACCATCCCTAAGTCAAATCCCAATGCGTCACCTACACCAATAAGTGCAATACCAACCGTAGCACTGGTAGTCCAGGAACTTCCAGTAGCAATAGATATAATAGAGCAAATAATTAAAGTAGCGGGTAAAAAGATAGCAGGACTTAATATTTGCAAGCCATAATAAATCATTGTAGGAATAATCCCGCTCACCAACCATGTTCCTGCCAAAGCACCCACCATAAGCAAAATTAAGATAGCCCCAACGGTTGATTGGATATTACTTGCCACTTCTTCCATCATTTTATGGAAAGTTACCTTATTGAAAAAACCAACGATGGCTGCGATAGCACCTCCAATTAGTAGTACGAATTGGTTGCTACCACTTAGTGCTTCATCTCCAAAAACGTACACATTATACCCTAATAAAAAAACGATTGCTAGCACAGGAATCAATGCCTCCCCTATTGATAACTCTTTATTTCTGTGAATTTTGGGCTCCATAAGTAAAAGTATAAATAGGATATTAGTTTTGCTTAAATATTTTGTAATGCTACAGGTAATCTGCCCGTTGTGACGATATTATTCAATAGCAATTGCGCTGCTGTTTCTTGAAACTCGTTAAAATCTTGATAGACTTGAATGATTCCAGTGGCTTTTTTTAGATTGGGAATCACTTGCAATGCATAAGGATTACCAAAAAGACACAAGATACATTTTTTAGTTTCAAAAAGGTTGGCTAGCAGTTCTAAAATAGCATCCTCTATTTCGAAATTTTGCATAGGCTTGGCCTTTGGAACAAATAAAGCGATGATTAAAGTATCTGTGTTTTCGTTAATTTTACTAAAATTAAAACTCGTTATAGCGTCTCCATTTTCTAATGAAAAAGATTGTGCTTCTATCGAATTCTTAATGGTTGTTGAAAATATATTTTCAGCATTTTTATAAAGACTTAGAATTCCTAAATTATGATTTTTAGAAGCTTCTAATAGTAATTTTTTATGGTTGTAATTTTTTATGGTTGTAATGCTCTTTTGAGCAATTTTTTTATTCAAAAGTGAAGCCGTTTTAAAATCAAGTTGGTATTCTGTTTTGGATTTTGAATCCAATAAACCAACTTTTTTCTTGCAATTCATAATGCGGTTGTAGCTGGCTTCGATACGTTCTGGTGTCGCATTTTTAAGAATTTCTTGAATACCTTCAGAAACATTTTCGGCAAAGCACAAAACATCATTACCTGCGTTAAAAGCCTCCCATTCTAATTCACCTTTAGTATCGTATAACTTAGAAACGCTATGCATATTTAACGCATCCGAAATAACCAAGCCGTTATAATTTAACTGATTACGAAGTAAATCTTCAATAACTGCTTTAGACAAAGTTGCTGAAGTATTTTTACCGTCATTTAAAGCTGGAACCGCCAAATGCCCTATCATAATCGAATCAACATCCTGTTTAATTCCTTCAATAAAAGGATACAATTCATTGGCCATTAATTCCTCTAAACTTTCTTCCAGAATAGGTAATCCTAAATGAGAATCGACATTAGTGTTGCCGTGTCCTGGAAAATGTTTCAAACAGCCCAAAACTCCTACCTCATTCATTCCCTTTAAATATTCCGTTGCAAAACGAGCAACTTTTTCTTTATTTTCACCAAAGGAACGATAGCCAATCACAGGATTATTTGGATTATTATTAATATCTGCCAAAGGAGCTAAATTATAATGAATGCCAGCCGATTTTAAGTCCAAGCCAATTTGTTTTCCAACATCGTAAACCAAAATGGATTCACTTTCAGGCAATGCACCAAGGGTAATAGCAAACGGGTATTGTGGTGTTTTTTCCACGCGCATAGCCAATCCCCATTCGGCATCAATACTCATCAAGAGCGGAATGGAAGCGCTTTTTTGGTAACGTACAATCAAATCTTTCAATTGACCGTAACTATCGTCGTTGAAAACAATCGGTTTCTTGCTCTCATAATTGGTAGCGGCACTGGCACGAGAATGAAAAAATGTCAATCCGCCAATATGATGCTCTCGAATCATTTTTTCTGTGGCTTGGATGTTTTCTTCCGTATCGTTAATGAATACTGCTGGGAAAAAAAATTGCCCTATTTTTTGTTCTAATGTCATTGCTAATCTTGAATGTTGTGTTTTTTCTCTATCCCTTAACCTTTAACTTTTTCCTCCGTCTTCTTCCCGAAATCTTTTGGATAAATCAAGAATCTCGATAAAATCAATCCTGGAATTGTGGCTAAGAATACCCAGATAAAAAAGTTTCCGTAGCCAAGGTATTCTTGGATATAACCACTTAACATACCAGGAAGCATCATTCCTAAAGCCATAAATCCAGTCGCAATAGAATAATGAGAGGTTTTTGATTCACCGTCTGCAACGTATATTAAATACATCATAAAGGCTGCAAAACCAAAGCCGTATCCAAATTGCTCTGCAATCACGGTTGCATAAATATAATAAACCGAAGCAGGGTGAAAAAAGGCTAATAATATAAATCCAATTATCGGCAAGTGCATTGCTAAAATCATTGGTAACATCCATTTACCCAAGCCGTCTTTTGAAATAACGATACCTCCCAAAATACCGCCAATCGTTAAAGCGAGTACACCAAAAGTTCCATAGATAATTCCCACATCCTGAGTAGTTAAACCTAAGCCACCTACAGCAATATCATCAATCAGGAAAGGGGTTAGCATTTTTAATAATTGTGATTCTCCCAAACGGAATAATAAGATGAAAGACAAAATAATTCCAATTTGTTTCTTTTGGAAAAAACTAGCAAAAACCACAAAAAAGTTCTTTTTAGAATCCGAGTAGGAAGCTTTGGAATTATTAGCTGCTTCACTTTTTGGTGTAGCAAAATAATTGTAAACCGTTAGTACCGTCATCAGCAATCCTACAATTATCATCGTGTAAGACCAAGCTTTATGTTTGTCACCGTATAATTGCTCGAGATACCCACCAATGATGACAATCAATCCATTTCCAGTTAACATCGAGAGTCGGTAGAAGGTACTTCTGATACCTAAGAAAAACGATTGTTGGTCTTTCTCTAGAGCAATCATATAAAATCCGTCACTTGCCACATCGTTTGAAGCAGAAGCAAAAGCAGCCATCCAAAAGAAAGCCAAACTAATCATGAAAAAATGATTCATCGGTAAGGTAAAACCAACAATCAAAAAAGCAATTGATATCAATGATTGCATGGCAATAAACCATTTTCTTTTAGTTGAATATAAATCTATAAATGGACTCCATAAAGGTTTGATCACCCATGGCAAGTATAACAAACTAGTATAAACACCAATATCTTCATTGTTGATTCCTAGATTTTTATACATGATTACTGAAACTGAAATCACAATAGCATACGGCAGTCCAGATGCAAAGTTCAAGACGGGTATCCAGTACCAAGGTTTGTTATTCTTCATATTGAGAAATTTGGTTTAGAATCGTTTTTGAATTTTTTGAAATAGAAACTAAAGTAGCTTCACTTTCGTTACCAAAGTAATCTATATAGGAAATTGCACAGCTGTTGTGTTTTTCTAAATAAATTTTAGGTAAATTGACACTTATAGATCCTTTCTTTTCTGTAATCGCAATTTTATCAATGATAGTAGCAGGATTAGATATATCTATTTGGGTACAATTTTTTGCTCCGTAAACTACAACATATCTCATTTTGTCCATTTCAGGGAATTTCAAAATAACATCGGCCATTTCATTTTGAATGGAGATGTCCCAAATGACAGGACAGTCTTCTACTTTTTGTCTAAAACCAGGGACTACATTTGGTAAAGCTGGATATCTGTATTGATTTTGAGACAAAATATCTGTGACTGCTTTGTTTTGATTGTTCATGAACCATTTTGCACTGAAAAAACCGTTTCCTTGGATGTTATTGTATTTTCTATTTAAATCAATTTGATTTGGTATTTCATACGGATTCAACCATTTTTTATCTGAATCGGTGTTGATTTTATAGGTACTATTCCCAATATAAACCGCGGCATTTCCATTAGAATTTTCAGACCACCATTTTAGTAATTTAGAGTAAGAAGCCGTTTTGTGCTCTATGCTCCAGTACAATTGAGGCAAAATGTAATCCACCCATTTGTACTCCATCCAAGCCATTGGATCGGCAAACAAATCATCATAATTTGTTTGCCCAGATTGGGTATCAGAGCCTTTTGGGTCGACTGATTTATTACGCCAAACTCCAAACGGACTGATACCAAATTGCACCCAAGGTTTAATTTTTTTAATGGCATAATTGGTACATTTCACGTAATTATTAGTGTTCAAACGTCTCCATTCTGGGAGTGATAAGCCGTTTCCGTATTTTTTATACGCGGCTATATCGTTAAAATCTTGACCAGGAATTTTGTATGGATAAAAATAGTCGTCAAAATGTACCGCATCGATATCGTAGTTTTTAACCACTTCTTCGACTACAGCTACCAAATGATTTTGTACTTCAGGTAGGCCAGGGTTATAGTAATATTTTTCACCATACTTAATCATCCATTCAGGATGTTTTATCATATCGTGATTAGGACTTAAGGTTTCCTTTTTTAAATCGAATGTTGCTCTAAAGGGATTAAACCACGCATGAAATTCGAAACCGCGTTGGTGTGCTTGTGTAATCATCCATTCTAGCGGATCGTAATAAGGGTCTGGCGCTTTGCCTTCTTTTCCAGTTAAATAACGTGACCAGGGTGCAAATTTTGAAGGATAAAAGGCATCACCCACACTTCGAACCTGTACAATAACCACATTAAAATTAAGTTTTTTATAGGTATCTAGAATTTCTAAATAATCTGCTTTTTGTTTCTCAACACCATCTAAGCTGCTTTTTGGCCAGTCAATGTTCACTACAGTGGCAATCCATACGGCTCTGAATTCGTTTTTGGGATGCATGGAATTTACTTGGGCTTGAGTTACTGAAAAGAAAGTAGCAAAAAAGAAAGAAAGTACCGCTAGTGAAAAGTTCTGAGTCATTTTCTGGATGTTTTTTATCAAAATCAAAAATAGTTTTTTTAGTGTAGTTTATAAGAGAAAATAGAAATATTATTCTCAAAAAAAACATGCGCAATATCTTTGCCAAAAATCCAAATTAAAAAATGATTTTTCAGAAATTTATCCTCCTATCCGTTTCAATATTTTTCATAAACATCGAAATTTCTACAGGAGGTACCAAGAAGCTTCTTCCGAAGGGTCAGAAGTCGCTTTGTCCTTCCTAGAAACAAATGCGTTTATTTCAAAAGAACATCCACTGCTATTAGGATTAGGAATGTGGTAATTTATTAACGATTTTTGATTTAAGTGCCGCTTAGTGATTGATTTTAGATAAAATTCTTTGTTTAGCAGTCATTTTTCGCTTTTAAGAGGGATCTTAAATGATCACTAGATTTTTAAAAAGCGTTTACCCAATCCAATGTTTTGATAGCCGAAATTTTGTTTTCTGCATTCATAGTAACACGTAATTCTTTATTAGCCACAGGTTTAGAATACAAAGCTTTATATCTATATATACTATTTCCGGTTTTGGTGTTTTTATGAATCTCAATTAATTTAAGATCTATAAATGTGCCATAATATTGACGGTATCGAGTACAAATCGTTGAAAGTTTCTCTATAGTAATATTATTAATAACACTAGTTGTGGCTTCTGATGTATTGTAAGGTTTAAATTTAGAAGTATTACAAGTCATCAGCATTCGTTTTCCTAATTCATATGCCTTCCTTCTTTTGCTGTAATCTACAGCTGTGGTCATTAATTTAACAAATTCACTTTTCTCCTTTTCATCTTCGTTATTCTCTTCATTTACCTCATTCATTTCTTCATTTCCTTGGGTAGTTTCAATTGGAATTTTGGTATTTACTACTTTTTTTGATTTACAAGCAAAAAACAAAGTCATACAAAGAATTAATATTACTCTTTTCATTCTATAATTTTTAATCTGGATAAGTGTTACAAAATTTAAAAACGGTCTTTTTGTAACGACAAAATCTCTAATTGATTGTGTGAATGACAAATTTACAGAACCCTGCGACCAATTCAAAAGGATTTTTGTTTCAATCTGAATTAGAACATGTGAGGAAAAGAAATTTCAAAGAGGATTTTGTTTTGACAATTTTGTAAACTAAAGTAGTATGCTGATTTTTTTTTGAGCAATCTACGATATTTGAAAAATTTTACATGATTGCCAAAAACTACTAATAAATGATGTGGACAAGGTTCATTTTGGACTGCACCCAAAAGTTTGGACAAATTTATAATTAATTTTGACAAATATCCTTACTAAACATATAGAGTTGTGAAGGCTTTTAAAATAGTCCCACTTGTTTTTCGTCCAATGCTATAATATATTTCTTTGTGATTAATTTTCGTCTAAAATTTCGATTATCAATTCCAACTCCTAAAATAACTTCGAATGTATCTTGTAAGTCTTTAATAGTAAACTTATCGAATAACAATTCAAAAACAATAGGTTTGTACAATGCTTTTTCTTTTA
The DNA here is from genome assembly GCF_048320115.1 of Flavobacterium faecale. Taxonomy (GTDB): domain Bacteria; phylum Bacteroidota; class Bacteroidia; order Flavobacteriales; family Flavobacteriaceae; genus Flavobacterium; species Flavobacterium faecale_A. Next base: position 2,914,233 of record NZ_CP182943.1, on the reverse strand, counting down.
AATCAGCATAAGCCTCATTAATATTTTTTTTATGATTAAAACCCAATTCAAGGAGCTTGTTTACTGGAAACCATTGTAGATTGTACTTGTTATTATCCAGTTGAACCTCATCTGTTGGTTATAAAACATAATAAGCAATCGTAATTGTTCTTTGGTTAAAATCTTAATTTTTTGTCCAAATAATGTCTTTTTCATTCAACAACCGATTTGGATCCACAAATACTTTGAATTGTTTTTTTTGTATAAAATTTGTGTTTTTATATCTATTATGTTCTCAACCATTTACGGTATCGCATTTAAAGACATGGGTGATGAGCCCAAAATTGGTTCTACTGAATTAGTAATGGTAATTGTAAGTGGCTGTTGTTACCTGTTTTGCAAGCATATATTTTAGATTTAGGAGGAACTGGATTTTCAGATATTAAACTTTCAGGATACATTCCAGAAGTAAATTTCTCTTTCATTCTACCTTTAATCTGTTTGAAGGTTGTAGCTCTATATAGGCGTCACACCTATAGAGCATCCAAAAATAAATAGTTTTTTAAAAAAAACCGGTACAGACTAGATTTGTTTATACCGGTTTATTTATACCACTTAACATCTTTTAAAAAACACGTAACTAAAGAAAAAGTCACTATCTAAAAATCATCGAAACAATGATCTAAAGCTTTTTATTTTGTTATAAAAAATGCCTCTGAAACCTTATTTTCATAATCAAAATAGTTTCACTATTATTTGATCATAATTTCCTGTAGCATTCCAAAAATTAAAAATTAGTCTAATAAAAAACTAACGCTTACATTAGCCGTAATTTCGATTTCGCCAGCAGCTAAGGTTTCTCTAGTTGCCGATTCATCAGCCATAGCCATGGTTTTCATTCGAGCATAAACAGGCTGTGGATGATACGTTTGTGAATTATCCGTAATTGTAAGTGCCGAACCTATTTTTTGTCCTAAAACAGACACATAATCTTCCGCTTTCAGCTTAGCTTGTTTCATCGCTAATTTTCTTGCTTGTGATTCGTATGCCGCCATTTTTGAAGATTGAAAAACAACATTGTCAATTCTATTGATTCCATTATTTACCAATCCTTCCATCAACTCATCATACATAGACAAATCTTTTACTAAAATTTCGATAGTTTGCTTGGCATTATAAGTATGTTTCTTTTTTTCATAATCGTACTGCGGATTTAAACTAACACGTTCCGTTTTATAATCAGCAGGATTCAAGTTCATTTTTTTAATCCCTTTTAAAACAGCTTCTACTTGCTGGTCGTTTTGTCTTTTCACCTCTTTAGCATTGGTTCCTTTGGTTTCAACGGTAGCAGTAATTACGGCCTGATCAGGCACCACCTTTACCTTACCTTCTCCCGAAACACTTATTTGGGGGATTTGCTTCACTTCTTGACCATAAGACATAGTCATTACCAATACTGCCACAGCCACTATTAACTTTTTCATAAATTTTATATGTTTAATTATTTTCATGTAATCTCTTCCCAAAAGTTATGCCATTATAACTTACCCATTTTAGCCATCCCAAAAAGAACGACAATAGGAATAGTCAATAATGCTACCATTAGCACATGGTCAACTAACAATTGAGGCATGATTATTAAAGTCATCAAATAACCTCCTACCGCCCCACCAAAATGTGCCGTATGACCTATATTATCATTCTTGGCTTTCATACCGTAAATAGAGTACAATAAATACACTATTCCAAAAATATACGCTGGAATAGGTACAATAAAAAACAAACCAAGCATCATATCAGGACGCAGTAAAATAGCTGAATACAATATTCCTGTTACCGCTCCTGAAGCACCTATAGCCCTGTAATGATATTCTTTTTTATGAAAATAAATCGTGAGCAAACTTCCAAAAACCAAACTCCCAATATAAATCAAAACAAAATATAAGTCACCGAGGTAATGCATTACTACAGGAGCAAAAAAATAAAGCGTTAGCATATTGAATGCCAAATGAGCAATGTCTGCATGTAAAAATGCAGAAGACAAAACTCTAACGTATTGACCAGAAAGAACACGCCCCATATGAAACTCATATTTTCGAAAAAAATTATGGTCATTAAAACCTTTGTAACTCATTAAAACATTGGCAAGAATTATTGCTATCAAGATACTATTCATACTTTTCATTATTGTGAATTGTAAATGTAGTAAATCTTCTAAACCCAAGCGGCACGACTTTAAATTTTATAAGCTATGCATTTTTGCCTTATATTTGCCCAAAAAATACTGCATGCAATTTTTTGTTTTTATTTTGGCATACCCTTTACTTTGGTTAATATCAATCCTTCCCTTTCGGATATTTTATTTCTTATCAGACCTCATTTACCTTATTGTATATTATGTTGTTGGATACCGAAAACAAACTGTAAGAGCCAATATAGCATTAGCATTACCTCATTTGAATGCAGCAGAACGTCTTGTTATCGAAAAAAAATCGTACCATCATCTTTGTGATATGTTTCTTGAAATGGTAAAAACCATGACTATCTCACCTAAAGAAATGGACAAACGCTTTGTAGTAACGAATTTTGAAGTTTTAAAAGAGTACGAGAAAAAAGGTAAAAGCTTGATCATTCTAGCTTCTCATTATGCGAGCTGGGAATGGTTAATGACTGTCAATGCCAAAACAAGTTTTAATTGTATTGCTACCTACAAAAGAATAAGTAATAAACACTTTGATGAATTGGTTCGAAATATTCGTTCTAAATACGGCACAGAACTAGTTGTCACTAGAGATACCATTCCGTTGATGGCCAAAAACCAAAGAGAAAAAAAGATGTGTATGTATGGCCTAGCTAGTGATCAATCTCCTCGATTAGACCGTATTTTTCATTACCATGAATTTATGGGAGTAGAAGTCCCTGTACATACCGGAGCCGAAATGCTGGCTCGAAAATACGATTTAAGCGTTGTATTTGTAAAAGTAAAAAAAGTAAAAAGAGGTTATTATGAAGCTACTTTTGTTCCAATATCAGAATATCCAAAACTAGAACCTGAATTCAAAATCACACATGATTTTATTCATGAAGTAGAAAAACAAATTAAAGAAGCTCCTGAATATTATTTCTGGACACACAAACGCTGGAAACACCGAAAAATAAATTAAGAAACTCTCCGTGCAAAAATAAAACCCATTCCGAAAACAATTCAGAATGGGTTTCTTATTTCAACTAGCCAAAATTTATATTCCAGCTACCACTTTAATTTCATCAATAATACGAATCGCCAACGCATCAGCCTGTGCTTGTGAAGGTGCTTCAGTGTAAATACGAATAATAGGTTCTGTATTAGATTTTCGAAGGTGTACCCATTGGTCGGCAAAATCAATTTTAACTCCGTCAATGGTCGTTATATCTTCATTTTTATATTTATCAGTCATTGCCACCAAAATAGCATCCACATCAATTTGAGGTGTTAATTCAATTTTGTTTTTGCTCATATAGTATTCAGGATAGGATGCTCTCAATGCTGAAACAGACATTTTCTTATTAGCCAAATGGGTTAAGAACAAAGCAATTCCCACCATACTATCACGTCCGTAGTGAGACTCTGGATAAATAATTCCTCCATTACCTTCACCACCAATAATAGCATTGTTCTTTTTCATCAATTCAACCACATTCACCTCTCCTACTGCACTGGCTTCGTAGTTTCCACCATGGGTACGAGTTACATCACGCAAGGCACGCGATGAAGACATATTCGACACGGTATTCCCTGGAGTTTTACTCAAAACATAATCCGCACAAGCTACTAATGTGTACTCTTCACCAAACATTTCACCATCTTCAGAGATAAAAGCCAATCGATCAACATCTGGATCTACTACAATTCCAAAGTGCGCCTTTTCTTTGACCACTAACTCACAAATATCCCCCAAATGTTCTTTAAGAGGTTCTGGATTATGAGGGAAATGACCATTAGGCTCACAATATAATTTTACTACTTCTACTCCCATTTGTTCCAACAATTTAGGAACGATAATTCCACCTGATGAATTCACTCCATCCACTACCACTTTAAATTTGGCTGCTTTCACTGCTTCAACATCAACCAATGATAAATTTAAAACCTCATCAATATGAATATCCATATAAGCGTCATTCACAGTTACGGTACCTAAACTATCTACATCAGAGAAATCAAAAGCTTCATCTTCTGCAATTTGAAGAATCTTCTCTCCTTCAACACCATTTAAGAACTCTCCTTTTTCATTCAACAATTTCAAAGCATTCCATTGTTTAGGATTATGAGAAGCAGTCAATATAATTCCACCATCTGCTTTTTCAAGTGGAACCGCCACTTCAACCGTTGGTGTTGTTGACAAACCCAAATCCACTACATCAATTCCTAAACCTATCAAGGTATTCACTACTAAATTATGAATCATAGGACCCGAAATACGTGCATCACGACCTACAACAACTGTTAGTTTCTCTTTACCAGAGTAGTTTTTCAACCAAGTTCCATAAGCTGAAGCAAATTTAACAGCGTCAACTGGTGTTAAATTATCGCCTACTTTCCCTCCAATCGTTCCACGAATTCCTGATATTGATTTGATTAATGTCATTCCTATCTTTTTAAAATTATTTTTTTTGATTTAGTTTTCGCAAATATAACAATTGAAGGATTAAATAAATCATTTAGAATTCATAATTTAGGCGTATGAATTTTTTAGCACACATCTATCTTTCAGGAAATAATGATTTGATTAAAATCGGTAATTTTATGGCTGATGGTATTAGAGGGAAACATTTTGAAAACTACCCTGAAGAGGTACAAAAAGGGATTATCCTTCATCGAGCTATTGATAGTTTCACAGATGCGCATCCTATTTTTAGAAAAAGCACCAAAAAACTTCACGAACGTTACCATCATTATTCGGGTGTAATCGTCGATGTTTATTACGATCACTTTTTAGCAAAAAACTGGTCCCTTTATTCCCATGAAAATCTACCCGATTACATTGACCGTTTTTATCATTCATTGGAACAAAATAAAGACATCTTAACGGAGCGAACCCTTTACTTAATGCCTTATATGAAAAAACAAAATTGGTTGTTAAGTTACCAAACCATTGAAGGAATTGGGAACATTTTAACTCAAATGGATTCCCGTACCAAAAACAAATCCAATATGCGTTACGCAACGGAAGAACTACGATTATATTATGAGGAGTTCGAAAAGGAATTCACGGCATTTTTTGAAGACCTTCAAAAACATTCACAAGAAAAATTAAATATTTTATAGCTCATGAGTTTTGTATCTTCACTTCAAAAGGCATTTGAATCAATGAGTCGTCAAGAGGATGCATTGGCCATGGCCAAATACATGAAAAACAAATTTGCTTTTTTTGGTATCAAAACCACACCCAGACGCGCCGTTCTTAAATCGCTTTGGAGGGAAAACCATATTGAAATTCGCCAACATACAAGAACTATTGTAAGCCAACTATTTTCAAAAAACGAAAGGGAATTCCACTACTGTGCCATGGAAATCATGATGACTGAACTCAAAAACAAATACGTAAAAGAAGATATTCATTTGATAAAAAAATTACTAACCACTCATGCTTGGTGGGACAGTGTTGATATCATTTCGAAACACATCTTAGGAAATTATCTGCTTCAGTTTCCAGAATACATTGAAGATGTAGTAACCGAATTCAATAATGAATCAGACATCTGGCTCAACCGAAGTACGATTTTATTTCAGCTCGGGTATAAATCCAAAACTGATTTTGCACTATTAATGCAGGTTTGTTTGCTTCATAAAGATTCTAATGAATTTTTTATTCAAAAGGCAATTGGGTGGGCTTTAAGGGAGTACGCAAAATCAAATCCTGAGGCTGTAAAAGATTTTATTTTCGTTAATAACTTAAAGCCATTAAGCCGAAAAGAAGCCTTAAAAAATTTATCTGTTGCCTAAATTAATAGTATTTTAGCATTATCAAAAAAATCCAAAATGTTCAAAAAATATATTTCTAAATTAGAAAGTATAATTGCTTTATCACAGTCAATAATGACCGACAAACAATTTATTTTCCTTTCGAGTGTATTAGTAGGTATTAGTTCCGCATTTGCAGTGATTGTCCTAAAATCTTTTGCACACTGGGTATTTAAATTTGCCACTTATATTAATGGGATTTTAAAGTTAAGCTTTATTAATAGTATATTGCCTATTGCAGGTCTAATCCTAACGGTTTTTGTGATTAAAAGACTGCTAGGAGGCACCATTGAAAAAGGGACTTCACAAATATTATATGCTGTTGCCAAAAAAGCCAGTATCATCCCTCGCAAACAAATGTACGCTCATATAGTAACGAGTTCCTTGACTGTAGGTTTAGGTGGTTCAGCAGGACTTGAGAGTCCAATTGTAGTTACTGGAGCGGCGTTTGGATCTAATTTTGCTCAAAATTACAAACTAAGTTATAAAGACAGAACCTTATTGATTGGTTGCGGAGTTGCGGCCGGAATTGCAGCTGCCTTTAATGCACCCATAGCGGGCGTTTTATTTGCTATCGAATTTTTGTTGGTTGATGTGAGTATTTCAGCCTTTACCCCTATCATGATAGCTGCGGCAACGGGAGCTTTGGTTTCTGTTATTACCTTGGATGAAGAAATTTTATTGAATGTAAAACACCAACCTGAGTTCAATTACTTAAACATTCCTTTTTATGTTTTTCTCGGAATTGTCACTGGTTTCATTTCTATTTATTACACTCGTAATTTCCAGAAAACAGAGCACTTTTTTTCACACCTAAGACTCAATCCTTACAAAAAAGCTTTTATAGGGGCTTCTCTTTTGGCAATTTTAATTTTCGTTTTTCCTACCTTATTTGGAGAAGGATATGAAAGCATTCGAACTTTAGCCAATAATGAAGCTGGTGAGTTAGTTGAAAACACCTTATTTAGTAGCTTTAGAAATAACAAATGGATTGTATTACTATTCGTGGCAGCTACTATGATGGTCAAAGTTTTTGCTACTTCCATCACTCTAGGTTCTGGAGGAAACGGAGGGAATTTTGCACCTTCCTTATTTGTAGGTTCTTATGTAGGCTATGTGTTTTCCAAAGCCATCAACTTAACTGGATTAACCCATTTACCAATCAGCAATTTTACCATGGTGGGAATGGCAGGTATCTTGAGCGGACTGTTTCATGCCCCTCTTACGGCCATCTTCCTTATTGCTGAAATCACTAGTGGTTATAGTTTAATGCTTCCGCTAATGATTGTTGCTTCAATCAGTTATGCTATTTCCAAACGTTTTGAAAAGCATTCTATGGATGTAAAAGAATTAGCTCGAAAGGGTCATGCCTTTACTAGCAATAAAGACCATAACGTCCTTTCGACCTTGGAAATTGAATCGTTAATACAAACTGATTGCTTAACTGTCGCTCCAGAAGATAGTTTAGTTAAATTAGTAGATTTAATATCACATTCAAACCAAACCGTTTTTGCTGTCATAAATAAAGATAATGCACTCCAAGGAGTGGTGCATTTTAATGACATTCGTGAAATTATTTTTAATCAATACCGAGTTAAATATACCTTGATTAAGGATATTATGAAACCGCCACCAGACATTATTTACACCATCGACAGTATGGAAGTGGTCATGAATAAATTTGAATCTTCCAAAAGAACCCATTTACCTGTTGTGAAAAACGGTAAATATTACGGCTATTTATACAAATCTGTAGCCTTAGAAGCATATCGAACAAAACTCAAAGCCATGACGATCGAGTAGCCCTTAAAAACTATTCCAAAAGACTATCCCACAGAGTCATACAGAGTAATCCCAGAGATTTTCAAAATTGATTATTCATTTCTCTGCGAAACTTCATATTTCTTTTTCTGAAGCTATTTTAACCTTTTTAATTTAAATTCTCTGCGAATCTTTGTGTCTGCTTTTTGAATCTTTGTAAAACAATTCTTTTCAGCCAAAAAAAAAGGTATGTATCATTGCAACCCCAAAAGGAATTTCACAAAGATTATAAGTTGTTCAATGGGAAACAAACAATCAAAATAGTAACTTTGTTGTTTTGCTATAATTATGCTAGATAAAGACAATACTATTGAAGTTTTAGGAGCTCGTGTTCACAATCTCAAAAACATAGACATATCCATACCTCGTGAAAAACTCGTTGTTATTACAGGACTTTCAGGCTCTGGAAAATCATCCCTAGCTTTTGACACTATTTATGCCGAAGGGCAACGCCGTTATGTAGAAACATTCTCTGCTTATGCAAGACAGTTTCTTGGCGGACTAGAGCGTCCTGATGTCGATAAAATTGACGGACTCTCCCCTGTTATAGCCATTGAACAAAAAACAACTAGTAAAAGTCCGCGTTCTACTGTAGGAACCATTACTGAGATTTATGATTTCCTACGCTTGCTTTACGCACGCGCTGCAGATGCGTACAGTTACAATTCGGGTGAAAAAATGGTGAGTTACTCTGATGAGCAAATCAAAGATTTGATTATTCAAGATTATAATGATAGACGCATCAATATTCTAGCGCCTGTCATAAAAGCCCGGAAAGGACATTATGGTGAATTGTTCCAACAAATTACCAAGCAAGGTTTCTTGAAAGTACGTGTCAACGGTGACATTTTTGACATCACACCAGGAATGAAACTAGACCGATACAAAACCCACGATATTGAAATTGTAGTAGACCGAATCGCAATTGACACCAGTCCTGACACTGCAAAAAGAGTAAGTGAAAGCATTAATACGGCTATGAATCACGGAGAGAATGTATTGATGGTATTGGATCAAGACAGCCAAGAAGTACGCTATTTTAGTCGAAATTTAATGTGTCCTAGTTCTGGAATTTCTTATCAAAATCCCGAACCCAATTTATTTTCATTCAACTCTCCCAAAGGAGCTTGTGACCATTGCAAAGGTTTGGGAACCGTCAATGAGATTAACCTCAAAAAAATACTTCCTAATCCTGAACTATCTATTAAAGCAGGTGGTTTTTTACCTTTAGGCGAATACAAATCAACTTGGATTTTCAAACAATTAGAAATAATTGGAGAACGTTATGGTTTTAAAATCACGGATCCCATCAAATCTATTGTTCCTGAAGCTATGGAAATGATTCTGAATGGTGGAAAAGAAAAATTCAGTGTGCAATCCAAAGAATTAGGAGTCACACGCGACTATAAAATTGAATTTGAAGGAATTGCTCATTTTATTAAAAACCAGCACGACGAAAGTGGTTCTACTACCATCAAGCGTTGGGCCAAAGAATTCATGGACGAAATTAATTGTCCGGAATGCAATGGATCCCGATTGAAAAAAGAATCCCAATATTTTAGAATCAATGAAAAAAACATCACCGAGTTGGTTGATATGGACATCTCTGATTTAACTGCTTGGTTTGAAAGTTTAGAAGCACATCTGACCGAAAAGCAAATGGCAATTGCGGGTGAAGTTTTGAAAGAAATCAAAGATCGCCTGCATTTCTTAATGAATGTAGGTTTAGATTATTTGGCCTTGAGCCGAAGCTCTAAATCTCTATCAGGTGGTGAAGCGCAACGCATCCGGTTGGCAACCCAAATTGGCTCTCAATTGGTTGGTGTACTCTATATTTTGGACGAACCCAGCATTGGATTACACCAACGGGATAATGAAAAACTAATTCGTTCTTTGGAACAATTACGTGACATAGGGAATTCTGTTTTAGTCGTAGAACACGATAAAGATATGATGGAACGTGCCGATTATGTAATCGACATTGGTCCCAAAGCAGGAAAATTTGGTGGTGAGATCATTAGTATTGGTACGCCCCAAGAGATCTTACAGTCGGATACTATTACTGCACAATATTTAAACGGAAAATTAAAATTTGAACTTCCCGAAAAACGTCGCGAAGGCAACGGAAAAACCCTTAAATTAACAGGTGCAACAGGAAACAATCTTAAAAATGTTTCGATTGAATTGCCTTTAGGAAAACTCATTTGTGTAACGGGAGTTTCAGGTAGTGGAAAATCAACTTTGATTAATGAAACCCTCTACCCGATTTTGAATGCTTATTATTTCAATGGTGTCAAAAAACCGCAACCCTACAAAAAAATTGAAGGTCTGGAACACATTGACAAAGTGATTGATATTGACCAAAGTCCGATTGGACGTACCCCACGCTCTAATCCAGCTACTTATACAGAAGTATTTACTGAGATTCGTAAGCTCTTTACGATGACTTCCGAGAGTATGATTCGAGGGTACAAAGCGGGTCGTTTTAGTTTTAATGTGAGTGGAGGACGTTGTGAAACTTGTCAAGGTTCAGGGGTCCGTACCATCGAAATGAACTTTTTACCTGATGTATATGTGGAATGCGAAACCTGTCAAGGAAAGCGCTTCAACCGTGAAACTCTCGAAATTCGGTACAAAGGAAAATCCATTTCTGATGTGCTTGAAATGACTGTAGATGAAGCGGTACCGTTTTTTGAAAATATCCCAAAAATTTACCGCAAGGTCAAAACCATTCAGGACGTAGGTCTGGGTTATATTACTTTGGGACAGCAAAGTACCACACTTTCTGGAGGAGAAGCGCAGCGTATAAAACTTGCAGGAGAATTGTCCAAAAAAGATACTGGAAATACCTTTTACATCTTAGACGAACCTACCACAGGACTCCATTTTGAAGACATTCGTGTTTTGATGAACGTACTCAACACCTTAGTCGATAAAGGCAACACGATCCTTATTATCGAGCACAACATGGACGTTATCAAACTAGCCGACTATATCATCGACATCGGCCCAGAGGGTGGGAAAGGTGGCGGAACTCTTGTAGCCAAAGGAACTCCTGAAGAAGTAGCTAAAAACAAGAAAAGTTATACCGCGAAATTTTTAAAGAAAGAACTAGCATAAGGCGGCATATACCATAAGCTTGATCAACTAGAATCTTTAAATGCTCAGTCAGATGTGCATTATTTGAAAAAAAAATCAAATAATGCACTGTATAGAATCCTTTTCAGCCCGCAATAATCGAATTTGTAATTCTATTTTGTTTACCTAAAACAACTTATTTTTTTTTCGGTTAATCGGGGCAATAAAAATTAGCTAGAAAGTAATTTCTTCGTCCACCGCACTAATTATTTTCGTAAAAACAATTTCAAATTCAAAGCTAAATCAGCCCACTAATCATACCTGACAGCAATATTTTTAGATAACAAAAATTTAATCCACCATTAATTTTTTGTACATTTAACAAGTAAGCTCCTTTTTTTGAATTCTTTAAAAAATTACCTGATTAAAAATCATGGTCTTGCAGCAATGCAGGCAACTTAAATTATTAAGTATGGTAACCTACAACGAAATCATAAATCTACTACCTGAAGAACTAATCAATTTTGTATTGGTTGTTCTTTTTTCATTAATCATTGGACTGGAACAGCGAAGACATTTTGTAAAATCAACAATGGAAAGCATTTTTGGGACAGACCGAACGTATACCTTCTTTGGAATATTAGGCTTTGTTTTATACATCATTAGCCCTTCAACACTAATTCCTTTTTTAGGTGGAGGCTTTCTTATAGGATTGCTATTGGCAATTTTTTATTATAACAAAATAACCCTCAAGAACACCTATGGAATTACTTCAATAATAGTAGCTCTTATTACCTACTGTCTTGCTCCCATCGTTTACACACAACCCGCTTGGTTCACCATTTTACTAGTGGTTTCCATCCTCGTTTTAGTTGAAATGAAAGAAGCGCTCTTCAAGTTCTCTGAAAGTATGAATGCCAATGAATTTATTACTTTGGCTAAATTCCTTGTTATTACAGGGGTGATTCTACCACTCTTTCCAGAACAACCTATTTCAGATGTGATTACTATTTCGCCTTATAAATTTTGGCTAGCTATAGTAGCGGTATCTGCCATATCTTATTTAAGTTACCTTTTAAAAAAGTTTGTTTTTCCAAATTCTGGAATTGTACTAACAGGTGTATTAGGCGGATTGTATAGTAGTACAGCTTCCACTTTTATACTGGCTCGAAAAAGTAAAGAACTTGATGAAGATTATAAAATAAGTGCTGCCATTATACTGGCCACTACCATGATGTATATTAGAATTTTTATACTTGCTATTTTATTCAATAAGGCTATTGCTGTTATTCTGGCACCGTCTTTTGCAATATTTACTATTGTATCTGCATTGATTGCATTCTACTATTTACGATTAGACAAATTAAATAACCAACATCCAAAAATTCCCTATTCTATAAAATCAAATGCAAATCCCCTTGAAATTAAAACTGCTTTTATATTTGGAATCCTATTTATTGTTTTTGCACTATTGACTGGATATGTATCTACCAACTACGGAACAGAGGGGATAAAAGTACTTTCTTTCATCGTAGGTGTCACCGACATTGACCCTTTTATAATCAATATTTTTCAAGGAAAATGGAATATTCCCAACAGCGTCATAGCTATGGCAGTTATCAATGCTGTAACGAGTAATAATCTATTAAAAATGATTTATGGTATTTCGCTAGCCAAAAAAAACATCAGAAAACCACTTTTATTTGGATTTACTATTCTTGTAGTCATAGGGCTAATAACTTCCATTTGGTATAGCAGAGTTTAAAAGAAGAACCTGTTTAAACAAAAAAAAAACACTTGCAAAATTACTTCTATGGACTGCACCCAAAAGTTTGGACAAATTTATAATTAATTTTGATAATAATGAGCTCGGTATTTTATCGGGCTCATTTTGTTTAAATTTGATTTAATCCTTTCATTATTATAATACAATATATACTCTTTGATTTCTTGTTTTAACTGATTTATCGAATTAAATTTTTTAAGATAAAATAATTCAGATTTTAGAATTCCAAAGAAGTTTTCAATGATAGCATTGTCTAAGCAATTTCCTTTTCTTGACATACTTTGTTTAATTCCTTTTTCTTTTAATAATTGTTGATATTGTCGCATTTGATAATGCCATCCTTGATCAGAATGTAAGGTTAAGCTCGTGTTGTTTGGTATTGTTTTAAAAGCTTTTTCTAACATCACTTTTACTTGTGCAAACACAGGTCGTTCCTTCAATTCGTAGCTAATTATCTCTTGATTAAATAAATCAATAATTGGTGATAAATATAATTTTTTGCCTGAGACATTAAATTCGGTAATATCGGTTGCCCATTTTTGGTTAGGTGCTGCTGCTTTAAAATTTCTGTTTAACAAATTAGGAGCTATTTTTCCTTGTTCTCCTTTGTATGATTTGTATTTTTTAACTCTAATAACACTTTTTAATCCTAAAGATTTCATTAGTCTTAAAATTGTTTTATGATTAATTATTACTCCTTGATTGTTGAGTTCGTCTGTAATTCTTCTATAGCCGTAACGGCCTTTATGTTTGTGGTAAATACGTTTTATAAACTCTTTGATTTCAAGATATTTATCAATCGATTTACTTCGTTTTTCATAATAATAAAAACTACTCCGTGCCATATTTGTTTGATTCAAAAGTAAATTTAAATCGTACTTATGCCTTAATTCCATTATGGCTTGCGCTTTTTGGCTTGCTCTTCGGCTTGAATTAAGGCCTGGAACTTTTTTAGTAAATCATTCTCGCAACGAAGAAACTCTATTTCTTGTAATAGCTTTTCTTCTTTAGTTAATGGTTTATCAGACTTACGTTTTTTACGTTTAAAATCACTCATCTTCTTGGGTCTACCTCTTGGTTTTTGTTTTAATCCTTCAAAACCAAAGTTAATAAAATCTCTTTTCCATTTTACTATAATTGCTGCATCAGGTATGTCAAATTTTACACAACAATCTCGAAGCGATAAAGATTCTTTCTGAATGTACTGCAATATCTTAAATTTAAAATCAGAACTATAACTACGGTTCTTTCTCGGTACTAAACCATTTTCACCATAGTGATTATAGAATCTCACCCATTTTTCAACATTTGACTTACTAACCCCTTTTTTATTACCTACAGATTCACAAGAATAATGCTCGTTGATAACTAATTCTACACATTCAAGTTTAAATGCATAATCATACTTGACTTTTCTTTCCATAAAAATACCCCCAAATAGTGTCTAACTTTTTGGGGGCAGTGTACTACAAGTGTTTAGTTTATATCACCTTACCTAAAAAATCAGAATCTCTTTTTTAGATTTAATCTAGCAATTGACATCAATCTACAGCAACATTGTAAATTGGATCTTCCATAATATTGACATCAATAATTTCGTCAGCATTGTGTAATAATTGCAAACAATCAGCACTAAGATGACGCAAATGTACTTTCTTACCAATTTTAGCGTAACGTTCTGTCAGTTTATTTACTGCATCAATTGCGCTCATATCAGCAATTTTACTTTCTTTAAAATCAATAATAACTTCTTTAGGATCGTTAAATATGTCAAATTTCTCTAAAAACCCAGTAGTAGAGGCAAAGAAAAGTGGACCATAAATTTCATAGTGTTTTACGCCTTTACTATCAATATATTTTTTGGCACGAATACGTTTCGCACTTTCCCAAGCAAAGACCAATGCAGAAATAATAACTCCAATCAACACTGCCAGAGCCAAATTATGTAGCATAATCGTAATCACTGCAACCAATATCCCTACAAAAATATCTTGTTTGGGCATTTTATTAATGATTCGAAAACTTATCCATTCAAAAGTTCCAATTGCCACCATTATCATAACTCCTACTAAAGCAGCCATAGGCAATTGCTCAATTACTGGCGCACCTACTAATACAATTAACAATATGGTTAAAGCTGCCACAATTCCTGATAATCGAGCTCTTGATCCTGCTGATAAATTCACCAATGTTTGAGCAATCATCGGACATCCACCCATTCCAAAGAAAAATCCGTTTAGTAAATTGGCTCCACCTTGAGCAATACATTCTCTATTTCCACTTCCTTTAGTCCCCGTGATTTCGTCTACAAGATTTAAGGTTAACAGACCTTCAGTCAAACCTACAGACCCCATAATTAATGCATAAGGAAAAATCAATTGTAAAGTTTCCAAAGTCCACTCAATATTTGGTACATGAAAAGGAGGCAATCCACCGCTTACAGAAGCAATATCCGCAACAGTTTTGGTTTCAATTCCGAAACCTAATACGATTCCAAATACAACTAGAATTGCGACTAAAGATGCTGGAATAGCTTTAGTAAATCGAGGCAACAACAATACAATTCCTATTGTTAAAGCTACTAATCCTGCCATAATATATAAGGGAGTACCTGAAAGCCATTGAGTTTGTCCGTTGACCATTGTTTTAAACTGCTCTAATTGCGACATGAAAATAATCACAGCCAATCCATTAACAAAACCATACATTACAGGTTGCGGCACCAGTCGGATAAATTTCCCAAGCTTGAATACTCCCACTAAAACCTGCAATACACCAGCCAAAGCTACAGCGGCAAAAACATATTCAAGCCCATGAGATTTCATTAAAGCTATTAAAACAATCACCGTAGCTCCTGCTCCACCTGAAACCAATCCTGGTCGTCCTCCAAAGATTGCGGTTACTAATCCCATTATAAAAGCAGCATATAATCCTACCAAAGGAGGAAATCCAGCTAAGATTGCAAAAGAAAGTGATTCTGGAATCATTGTCATAGCAACGGTTAGCCCTGCTAAAATTTCTGTTCTGTAATCGACCTTTTGACTAAAGTCGAATAAGTTAAAGTACTGTTTCATTTTTTATAGTGAATTGAAAATCGTGCAAAAATCACGAATTATAAAGAGCCGCAAAGGTACTTTTTTTTAATTGGGATAAAAATTAAAACTAAAACTCAAGCACAATTAGCGTACTTTTTTCGTAAATTTGGTAGGCATCTGTATAAAATTTGTCTAATAAAATTTACAATCACGAATATTTATTTAGTGTATCTGAAATAAAATTATGAACATAAAATCAATATACTATGTCTTTTATAGATTATTACAAAATATTAAACATTGACAAAAAAGCCACCGAAGCCGAAATAAAAAAAGCTTATCGTAAATTGGCACGAAAATACCATCCCGATGTAAATCCAAATGACAAAGAAGCAGAAATAAAATTCAAAGAGATCAATGAAGCCAATGAAGTTTTAGGAAACCCCGAAAACCGAAAAAAATATGACCAATATGGCGAAAACTGGAAACATGCTGATGAAATAAACAGACAACAACAGCAACAAAGACAGTACCGCAGTTCAGGAAATCCTGAATACACACAATCCAGTGGTAGCAGTGAAGACTATTCTGATTTCTTTGAATCAATATTTGGCAATCAATATTCCAATTCTCAGAGAGGAAGACGAGTCGCATTTAAGGGACAAGACTACAACGCCGAATTACAATTAGAATTAAACGATGTTTACAAAACACATAAAAGAACACTCACTATTAATGGAAAAAACATTCGCTTAACCATTCCCGCGGGTATTGAAGACGGTCAAATTATTAAAATTTCAGGACATGGAGCTGATGGTTATAACGGCGGTCCCAAAGGAGATCTTTACATTACATTTTCTATATTAAACAATACCAATTTCAAGAGAGACAAAGAAAATTTGTTTAGTAAGGTCAATTTAGACTTATACACCGCTGTATTGGGGGGAGAAATTACTATTCCAACCTTTGACGGAAAGGCAAAGGTAAAAGTTGCACCTGGAACACAAAACGAAACACAAATTAAACTCAAAGGAAAAGGTTTTCCTATCTATAAAAAAGAAGGGGAGTTTGGTGATTTATTTGTAAACTATCATGTTGTAATTCCAAAAAAATTAACGGAAAAACAAATCCAATTATTTCAAGAACTATCTAAGACCTAAACTCATGAGCACCGAAAACTTTATTCCGCTAGATACTTTATGCACTCATTATAAAGTAACATTGTCCTTTTTTTACAATTTAAATGATAATGGATTAATTGATATTGAAGTAATAGAACAAACACAATACATCCATCAAGACGCACTTCATGAAATCGAAAAAATAATCAGAATGCACCAAGAATTGGATGTAAATGTTGAAGGAATTGATGTAGTGTTAAATTTACTCAAAAAAATAGATGCGCTAAAAACCGAGTTGCAAGCGGTTAGAAATCGTTTACGTCTTTATGAAAATTAATTCTTTCAGTTATCAAATAAAAGCCTCAACTATTCAAATCAAACACTTTCTGAGACAGTAGTATTTAAAAAAAACCATTTCATTGATTTTACTCATTGAAATGGTCAGATTTTGTATGTTTTTTTTAGGACAGGATGGCTTCAAACCTATAAATTAGCTAATATTTCTTTACGTTTTATTTTCCCATTATCTGTTTCAGAAAATTTTGGAACAAAGAAAATTTCTTTGGGTTTTTCATACTTATTTAGTAAATCAAAAAGGGTCAAATCAAATTCTTTCTTCTCGCCTTCTAAAACCAAAACTAATTTTTCCCCCAAGACTTCATCAGGTACTCCTCCTACAAAGAATCGAGTAGGAATAGCATTTGAGAGTTTTTCTTCAATTTGCTCAGGAAGCATTTTTATTCCGCCACTATTAACCACATTGTCAATTCGTCCCAAAAATATAAACTGTTTATCATTAAGAATTTCAACAATATCATTTGTAATAATCGGTTCTTTAGCAACTCTTGGCGCATCAATTACTAAACATTTTTGATCATTTTGAGAAATTGTGATTCTCGGCAAAACTGTAAACGCTTTCTCTCCTATTTTTTTTGCAGCGATATGAGTCATCGTTTCAGTCATTCCATAAGTTTCATACACTTTTGTTTTTAACTTAAGTAAGCTTTTCTCTAACTCTTTACTCATTTGAGCACCGCCTATGATTAACTTTTTCACATTTCTTAAAGCAGCAATGGAATTTTTAGCCTGCAAAGGAACCATAGCAGCAAAATCATAAACAGTTTCATTTCGCTCCAACGGATTTGAACTTGGCGCAACAAAATCAATATCCAGTCCTAAAATAAAGCTCCTCACAAGCATCATTTTCCCAGCAATAAAACGTGTTGGCAAACAATATAGCGCTTTATCTCCTGGTTTTAATTCAAAAAAATCTCCAGTCGCTAAAGCCGAATTCACCATCGTTTGCTTATCTGTTCTTAATACTTTAGGAACTCCTGTTGTTCCAGAAGTCTGTAAGTCAATATAAGGTTTATTATCAAACCAATCCAGCAAAAAATCACCAATAGATTTTTCAAATTCATCCCCTTCCTTAACTAAAGAATAGGAAACGTGAACTAAATCCTCTTTGTTTAAATAAACTCCGTTTAATCTAAATCGATTGTGAACGTTTCTATAAGTTACATTTCTCATTGTTTTTTGTTGTGTTTTATTTTTATGTAGTTAGTGTATTTTTCCTGTAAGTTTTTCTTTCCAATCACTCCATTGGTATTTATGACTAAAGATAAATAAAAGCAATGGGTATATCACAAATACTGGTAAAATAATATCAAATTTAGTATCTGGCACTGAAATATCTTTGAAAATCGACTCTGTTTGAAAAGCAGACCATTCAGCAGTAATTAATAATGCACTTACTAAATTATTGGCGGCGTGAAACCCTAGCGCTAATTCCATTCCTTCATCCATCAAAGTTAAAGTACCTAAAAACAAACCAGTTCCTATGTAGTAAATAAAAATGATATTACCCATTCTAGAAACTTCAGGATTAAATAGATGCATTACTCCAAAAATAATAGATGTCATTATTAAAGGAAACCATTTATTTTTGGCTAGATTAGCAAAACCTTGCATCAAATAACCTCTAAAAATATATTCCTCAACACTGGTTTGAAAAGGAATCAAAAAACAACCTAAGACTACTAATACAATAAAAGGAATAGGTTTAAAATTAAGGACAAATTCATTTGGATTAAAAGAATAATCTAACAAGGTAATCAAAATAATAAATCCTGACCAAATAGAAAATGAGAAAAATATTCTTTTCCAATCAATATTTTGTCTTGAAGTCGTTACAGAGCGTATGCTTTGTTGGTGCAAACGACGAACTACATAAAAAATACTAAATAAAGTAATCACGGAGGGAATCAAAATCAAAAACAAAGTAAGATTGGAATCAAAAATCTGCATTAACTCTTTATTGCTTGATGGATATTTTGAATCATTGAACAAAACTTGGTAAAGTATCCCCAACAATAATGGAACTTGACCAATGAATGAAACCCCTATTATCATTAATGAACCAACTAAATATTTCCAAAATTTATTCTTCCTACTAATTCCTTGCTCAACAAACATTAATTTACAATTTAATTAGGACTAAGATATAATTTCAAATGTTATTTTAGCAAATTCTTTTGTGTCTTTAATATAAAATTATAAAAAACGCAAAATGAAATAAACAACACACCCTCTAAAATCACTCCTAATGATGCAAATTTATCACAATCCTAGATGCGGAAAATCAAGAAATTGTTTAGCTTTTTTGGAAAATAAGAACATCGAGTTTGAAATTATTAAATACTTAGAAACGCCACCTACTGTTGAGCAATTAACAATCCTTTTAAAAAAATTAAATCTTGAACCTCAAGAAATTGTGCGACAAAAAGAAAAACTATGGGTTGAAACATATAAAAACAAAAATCTTAATAATCAAGAACTTATAGAGATATTAGTGGCAAACCCCATACTAATTGAAAGACCAATTGTTATTAATCAGAATCGCGCTATAATTGGCAGGGAGTTTGATAAATTAGAAGCCTTTGTGCAAGAATAAACCTTATCAAACTTATCAAAAGGTTAAAAAAACTATTTACTCTTTAAACTTTCAAGCAATTTAGCATTCTAAAAACTAATTAATAAACAAATAAACAACAATGCAACAGTTACTCAAGCATCTCATTACTCTCAGTATTTTATTAAGTTTTTTAAATATTAATGCACAACAAAAACCTGATGTTAAAGAAAAAATAAAAATATCAGGAATGGTTGTTGAAAAAACGACAAAACAACCTCTTGAGTATGCTACCATAACCTTTATGAACTCTAAAAATCCTAAAGCACTTGCAGGTGGAATTACAGACTCAAAAGGGGAATTTCTAATAGAAGTAAATCCTGGACTGTATAATATCAAAATTGAATTCATTTCCTTCAAACCAATTGTCATTAATCAACGATTAATACAAAAAAACAGTTCATTAGGTACATTTTCACTTGAAGAAGATGCCGCTCAATTGAAAGAAGTAATCGTTAGAGCCGAAAAATCTTCTGTAGAAATAAAATTAGACAAAAAAATATTCAATGTTGGCCAAGATATGACCGTAAAAGGAGGAACTGCAAGTGATGTACTCAACAACGTGCCTTCTGTAACCGTAGATACCGATGGAACAGTCAGTTTAAGAGGAAATGAAAATGTACGTATTTTGATTGACGGTAGACCAACCAATGCCACAAATATTAACGATGCCTTACGTTCTATCCCTTCTGATGCCTTGGACAAAGTGGAAGTAATCACTAATCCCTCTGCAAGATACGATGCAGAAGGCGGTGCTGGAATCATTAATATTGTTTTAAAAAGAGGTAAAAACAATGGTTTTAATGGTTCTGTAACAGCTACTATTGGAGATCCAAAAAACTTAGATTTCAATACCAATCTCAATTACAAAACAAATTATTACAATATTTTTTCAAGTTTTGGATATAATGACAGTAATTCTCCTGGAAGAATTAAAACAAATACTAATTATTTAAATGAGGATGGTTCTCTAGATAACATCATTAACGAAATAAATAAAAGAGAAAGAAAAAGAACAGGATATAATTCAAATATTGGTTTAGATTTATTCCTAACCCCCTCTATCACTTGGACAAATGCCATAAAGTACAGAAAACAAGACGGTGATAATCCGGAAAACGTAAATTTATTCAATTATAATGACAATGAATTTTTTCTAAGAAATCGTTATAATAGCCAATTATCCAAAGACGAAGACTTCCAATACTCCTCTAATTTTACTAAAAAATTTGAAAAAGATGGACATAAATTAACGGTTGATTTTTCAACTGCAACAAGCAGAGATATTGACAAAACGAATATCGTTGACCAAATAATAGGAGATCCAAGCACAATAAAAAAAGAATATAATATTAGCAATGCAAAAGACATCACTGATATCTACCAAGTTGACTATGTATTACCTTTAGGAGAAAATAGTCAATTTGAAGCTGGTTACAAAGGACAATTTAACGTAATTACAACTGATTACGAAATAGGGAATACTGATGAGAACAATACTAACATTCCTAACCCAAATTACAGTAACATCCTAGAATACAAAGAAAAAGTCAATGCCGTTTACACACAGTATGGTTCAAAAATCAATAAACTTTCCTACTTACTAGGATTACGATACGAAGACTCTAACATTGATATCAATTTACTCTCTTCCAATAACTTCAACACTAAAAAATACGACAATTTATTCCCAAGTGCTTTCTTTACTTATCAAATTACAGATGACAATAGCATCTCATTAAATTATAGTAAAAGAATATCACGCCCACGTTCGAGATACATTAACCCTGCTTCGAGATATTCCAGTAATGTAAATATTTTTCAAGGAAATTCAGATTTAAATCCATCTTTTACTGATGTCTATGAATTGTCCTATCTAGCCAAAATCGGAAAAGCAACATTGACATCTTCTATATATTATAACAAAAGTACTTCTGTATTTCAATTCATCAGAAGACCAAACGGAGATACCGTCGAAACCGAAGTAGACGGACAAACGGTTATTACTCCTGTAATCCTAACTACTCCAATCAATTTATCTGATGAAGATCGTTACGGTTTTGAGTTTAATTTAAATTATTCTCCCTACAAGTGGTGGAGATTAAATAGTAATTTTAACCTATTTAGCAGTAACGTAAAGGGGGATTATACCTATACTGATATTAATAATGAAAAATTTTATCAAAATTTTGACCGTAGCACACTGGGTTGGTTTACAAGATTAAACTCTAAGATCAGCTTACCCTATAAAATTGATTGGCAAACAAATGCCATGTACTTTGCTCCTCAAAAAAGTATTCAAGGAAATTATTTGAGCATGTCAACAGTTAACCTTGCCTTCAGTAAAGATGTTTTAAAAGACAAAGCTACCATCTCTCTAAATGTTAGTGATCTTTTTAATTCTGGTAAAAGAAGATTTGAAACATTTATTCCTAAAAAAATTGAATCCTACTCTGAACTACAATTTAGAGTCAGACAAATTAACCTATCATTTACTTACCGCTTCAATAAAAAGAAAGAAGAAACTGAAAAAGGTAAAAGACCACAAGGCAATGATAATGGTGATGGTGATTTTTAAGCATCTCAAACAAAAAAAGGACTCGAATATCGAGTCCTTTTTTACTTCAAATCAAATTAATCTTAAAGTGATTCTTGTTTCTTTGCTTTTTTTGCTTTGTATCTTTCCCATAAAGCGCCTCCAATCCAATACTGAAGAAAACCTACTAGGAAAAACATTAACCAAAATCCTATAGTCAAAATGGTTAAGAAAAGTAAAAAGCCTAAATACTGTGAAAATTCAAACATGTTTTCCGGAATTTTTGAATGTAGCCACAAATATAGGTTTAAAATCTTTTGATAACAATAAAATCCAAATCAATTTCTATAAAAAATAATATTTCGTACTTTTGAGTATAACTACTAGAATTAGATGCATAATCGCTACTACAAACCTAATAATTCTCAATCCCATGAAATTTAGAATTGAAAAAGACACTCTTGGTGAAGTATCCATTCCTAATGATAAATATTGGGGAGCACAAACAGAACGCTCTCGAGCTAATTTCAAAATTGGCAAGCCTGCCTCAATGCCATCCGAAATTATCATGGGTTTTGCCTACTTGAAAAAAGCAGCTGCTTATACCAATTGTGACTTAGGTGTTTTATCTATCGAAAAAAGAGATGCTATCGCTACAGTTTGTGCTGAAATTTTAGAGGGTAAGTTAAATGAACATTTTCCATTGGTAATATGGCAAACGGGATCAGGAACTCAAAGCAACATGAATGTTAATGAGGTAATTGCTAATCGAGCACAAGTAATTAATGGATTAAGTATCGAAAATGACGAGCCATTAATTAGAGCCAATGATGATGTCAATAAATCACAATCGTCCAACGACAGCTTCCCTACTGCGATGCATATTGCCAGTTATAAAATGCTAATCGAATGTACCATTCCTGCCATTGAAAAATTAAAAACCACAATTGAACAAAAATCAATTCAATTCAAAGAGGTTGTAAAAATAGGACGCACACACCTTATGGATGCCACTCCTCTTACCTTGGGTCAAGAATTATCTGGTTATGTATCCCAACTCAACCATGGATTAAAAGCATTAAAAAATACTTTACCGCATTTATCCGAAATTGCATTGGGTGGGACTGCTGTAGGTACTGGCTTAAATACACCACAAGGGTATGACATTTTAGTAGCGGAATACATATCTGAATTCACAGGACATTCCTTTACAACTGCCAAGAATAAATTTGAAGCAATGGCTGCGCATGATGCAATGGTAGAATCTCATGGTGCTTTAAAACAAATTGCTGTTTCTTTAAATAAAATTGCTAATGATATCCGAATGCTAGCATCAGGTCCTCGCTCAGGAATTGGAGAAATACTTATTCCCGAAAACGAACCTGGTTCCTCTATAATGCCCGGAAAAGTAAATCCTACTCAATGCGAGGCCTTAACAATGGTTTGCGCCCAAATCATAGGAAATGACGTAGCTATTAGTGTGGGAGGAATGCAAGGTCATTACGAATTGAATGTTTTTAAACCTATGATTGCGTATAATTTTTTACAATCAGCAGAATTATTAAGTGATGCTTGCCATTCCTTTGACATTCATTGTGCTCAAGGTATAGAACCAAATTACAAAAGAATAAACGAATTACTAAACAATTCACTTATGCTAGTGACTGCACTGAATACAAAAATTGGTTATTACAAAGCCGCAGAAATTGCACAAACCGCACATAAAAACGGTACTACTTTGAAAGAAGAAGCCATACGATTAGGATATCTAACTGCAGAAGAATTTGATCAATGGGTCAAACCAGAGAATATGGTTTAACCATGAATTGTTTCTCCTTTACCATAATTAGCAATGATTGATTCTTCAAAAGCCAACCATTCTCTCCAACGCTTTTCTACATCAATTCCTTTACCATATTTTCTAGCATAAGTGATAAAAGTGGTATAATGTCCCGCTTCGCTTTCCATTAATTCTCGATAAAATATTGCCAATTCTTCATCTTTTATATTTTCAGACAACACTTTGAAACGCTCACAGCTTCTAGCTTCAATCATAGCCGAAAACAACAATCTTTCAACCAAACCTGAAACCCTGCTTCCATCAATAGATTTTTTCATGTACTGATACAACTCATTTACATAATCATCTTTGCGTTCACGACCTAGTTTTAAACCGCGCTTAATAATGATGTTATGTACTTGTTCAAAATGGTCAATTTCTTCTTTAGCTAAAGCTAATAAATCTTGCACCAAATCTTGATGTTCAGAATTGTGGGTGATAATAGTAATCGCATTGGTAGCCGCTTTTTGTTCGCACCAAGCATGATCTGTCAAAATCTCCTCTATATTTTTTTCAACAATATTTACCCATCTTGGGTCTGTAGGTAATTGTAATCGTAATACACCCATCTTTAATTTTGTTCAAGTTTATAAAATTAGTTTCAAGTTGCGATGCCAATTCGACTTTCAGTCTCGGGTCAAATTCTACCCAGAACTAAAAAAGATTAAAGTAGTCTAATTTTGGTAAAGCTTATTCTATAAAAAGTAAAAAGTTTAAAGTTCAAATTCTTTGCGACAAATTTATGTTTGCACAAACCTTTAAACTTTAAACCTTAAACAATTTAAACTTTTAAGCTAAATTTAAAATACGAAGATTGCTCTTTCGCTCATCATTTCATTTACTTCGTCAGCTACTGCTTCGATAACCGCTTCATTAGTATGATTAGTCAATACTTTATCAATCATCTCAACAATAGTTTCCATATCTGATTCTACTAAACCACGTGTTGTTATAGCAGCAGTTCCTACACGAATACCAGAAGTAACAAATGGAGATTTATCATCAAATGGAACCATGTTCTTGTTTACAGTAATTTCAGCTTTCACCAATGCATTTTCAGCATCTTTACCTGAAATCCCTTTGTTTCTCAAATCAATCAACATCATGTGGTTATCAGTACCTCCTGAAATAATATCATATCCTCTTTTTACAAAAGCATCAGCCATTGCGTTAGCATTCTTTTGCAATTGACGTGCATAAGTAAAGAACTCGTCTTGTAAAGCTTCACCAAAAGCAACCGCTTTAGCTGCAATAATATGCATTAATGGTCCACCTTGATTCCCTGGAAAAACAGCTAAATCTAACAATGAAGACATCATTCTAATTTCTCCTTTTGGTGTTTTTAATCCCCATGGGTTTTCAAAATCTTTCCCCATTAAGATCAAACCACCTCTTGGTCCACGTAACGTTTTATGTGTAGTTGTTGTCACAACATGACAATGAGGAATTGGGTCGTTCAATAAACCTTTAGCAATCAATCCAGCAGGATGAGAGATATCAGCCATCAAAATAGCACCAACGCTATCAGCAATTTCTCTAAAACGAGCAAAATCCATATCACGAGAATAAGCCGATGCACCTGCGATGATTAATTTTGGTTGCTCTTTAGTAGCTATTTCTTGAATTTTATCGTAGTTCAAACGACCTGTTTCTTTTTCAACTCCGTAGAATACTGGGTTGTAAACACGTCCTGAAAAGTTAACTGGAGATCCGTGAGTTAAGTGTCCACCGTGAGATAAGTCAAAACCTAAAATTTTATCACCAGGTTGCAAACAAGCATGAAATACTGAAGCATTCGCTTGAGAACCAGAATGCGGTTGCACATTTGCGTAAGCAGCACCAAACAATTCTTTAGCTCTGTCAATAGCAATTTGTTCAACAATATCAACTACTTCGCAACCACCATAATATCTTTTCCCTGGATACCCTTCGGCATATTTATTAGTCAAAACTGAACCTGCAGCTTCGATTACTTCGTCACTAACAAAGTTTTCAGAGGCAATAAGTTCTAATCCGTGTATTTGTCTATCTTGTTCTTCAAGAATAAGGTCAAAAATTTGTTTGTCGCGTTGCATTTCTATCAATTTAGTTAATTTGAGGCAAAAATACAAAAAAACGTTTGTGAAATAACTAGATTATGATATATTTGATATAATAATTTTCAACAAAAAAACTCCCTATGCCAATATTCGCAAATGATACTAAAAGAAAATCTTGGTTGTCAGTGCCTGAAAACAGTGATTTCCCAATTCAAAATATTCCGTTCGGTGTTTTTTTAACAAGAGAAAACATTGTTACTGTAGGAACAAGAATAGGAGATTATGCAATTGATCTAGGAGCACTCCAACAAATGAATTATTTCTCAGGCATTGAATTGACCGATGATATGTTTATGCAGGATACCCTAAATGACTTCATTTCAGATGGAAAAAAAACTTGGAGATTGGTTCGAAATCGTATAGCGGATATTTTTGACGAAAACAATCCAACATTAAGAGACAATGCAAAACATAGAGATGTTGTTATTTTTAATATTGCTGAAGTAGAAATGCAATTACCAGTATTAATAGGTGATTATACGGATTTCTACTCTAGTAAAGAACATGCTACCAACGTAGGAAAAATGATTCGTGATGAAAAAAATGCTTTGTTACCTAATTGGTCTCACATGCCTTTAGGATACCATGGTAGGAGCTCTTCTATTATTCCCACAGAAATTCCCGTACACAGACCTATTGGACAAACATTACCTACAGGTGAAACTACACCAGTTTTAGGTCCGTCACGTTCAGTAGATTTTGAACTAGAAACAGCATTTATAACAACTGATGCTAATATAATGGGAGAAATGATTCCCATAAGTGAGGCTGAAGATTATATTTTTGGAATGGTTTTAATGAATGATTGGAGCGCCAGAGACATTTTAAAATGGGAATACCTACCACTCGGTCCTTTTTTATCAAAAAATTTCGCCACTTCCATTTCACCATGGATCATAACATTAGACGCGTTAGAACCATTTAGAGTTCCAGGACCAAAACAAAGCCCTAGTCCGCTACCTTATTTACAGCAAAAAGGAAAACATTCTTATGACATTCAATTAGAAGTTGCCATACAACCAGAAAATGCAACACCTACAGTCATTACTAAATCAAATTTCAAACATCTATATTGGACTATGAACCAACAACTAACCCATCACACCTCTAACGGTTGCAGGATAAACTCAGGAGATATGATGGGATCGGGTACCATTTCAGGACCAACAAAAGAAAGCCTTGGCTCTATGTTAGAACTAACTTGGGGAGGAAAAAATCCAATCCTTTTAAATGACGGAAGTGAACGTAAATTTATTAATGACTATGACACCGTAACCATGAAAGGGTATTGCAAAAATAGTCAAGTCCGTATAGGATTTGGAGAAGTATCAACCAAACTACTACCTCCATTTGTTAGAAAATAAAAATCATTTTATTAAATAATGAAGTCATAAACCTACATAGGTTTATGACTTTTTTTTATTTGCTAATCCCCAACTTTTAAACTTGATCCCTTATTTTTTTTAAAAATAAAACAAAAAAGCTATAAAACAAAAAACCCTGTTTCGTTAGAAACAGGGTTTTAAAGAAAGGCGACGACATACTCTCCCACATAACTGCAGTACCATCTGCGCAGGCGGGCTTAACTACTCTGTTCGGGATGGGAAGAGGTGAGCCCCGCCGCAATAACCACCTTAAGGTCGTTTTGCAATGGGTCCCGATTACTATCGGGAACAATTACACAATATCTTAACATACTGAGATAAAGAAAATAATAATTCATTACTAGAAAGTTTCCCCAGTCCGCCGTGGCGGACTGGAAAGGTGTACATAAGCTTACAGGTTATTAGTACTACTCGACTATGACATTACTGCCTTTACATCTATAGCCTATCAACGTGGTCATCTCCCACGACCTTTAAAAGAAATCTCATCTTGTGGTGGGTTTCGCGCTTATATGCTTTCAGCGCTTATCCCTTCCAAACGTAGCTACTCTGCAGTGCCACTGGCGTGACAACAGATACACTAGAGGTTTGTCCAATTCGGTCCTCTCGTACTAGAATCAGATCCACTCAAATTTCTTGCGCCCACAGTAGATAGAGACCGAACTGTCTCACGACGTTCTGAACCCAGCTCGCGTGCCACTTTAATGGGCGAACAGCCCAACCCTTGGGACCTTCTCCAGCCCCAGGATGTGACGAGCCGACATCGAGGTGCCAAACCCCCCCGTCGATATGAGCTCTTGGGGGAGATCAGCCTGTTATCCCCGGCGTACCTTTTATCCTTTGAGCGATGGCCCTTCCATGCGGAACCACCGGATCACTATGCTCTACTTTCGTACCTGATCGACCTGTATGTCTCTCAGTCAAGCTCCCTTATGCCATTGCACTCTTCGCACGGTTACCAAGCGTACTGAGGGAACCTTTAGAAGCCTCCGTTACTCTTTTGGAGGCGACCACCCCAGTCAAACTACCCACCAAGCAATGTCCTCCGCAACGCGGAGTTAGGCCTCAGATAAACAAAGGGTTGTATTTCAACAATGACTCCACAACGCCTAGCGACGCCACTTCACAGTCTCCAACCTATCCTACACATCATTTATCCAAGGTCAATACTAAGCTATAGTAAAGGTGCACAGGGTCTTTTCGTCCCACTGCGGGTAAACGGCATCTTCACCGTTACTACAATTTCACCGAGCTCATGGCTGAGACAGTGTCCAGATCGTTACACCATTCGTGCAGGTCGGAACTTACCCGACAAGGAATTTCGCTACCTTAGGACCGTTATAGTTACGGCCGCCGTTTACTGGGGCTTCAATTCAATGCTTCTCCGAAGATAACATCTCCTCTTAACCTTCCAGCACCGGGCAGGTGTCAGGCCCTATACTTCATCTTACGATTTTGCAGAGCCCTGTGTTTTTGATAAACAGTCGCCTGGACCTCTTCACTGCGGCCAGCATTGCTGCTGGCGACCCTTCTCCCGAAGTTACGGGTCTATTTTGCCTAATTCCTTAGCCATGAATCTCTCGAGCACCTTAGAATTCTCATCTCGACTACCTGTGTCGGTTTGCGGTACGGGTACTAATTACCTGAAGTTTAGAGGTTTTTCTTGGAAGCCCTTAGGCGCACTATCTCTTTGTCCGAAGACTCCGAGTACTATCGTATTTCCCCAAAAACCGTGGATTTGCCTGCGGTTCTTATAGGTAGGTACTTCAACGAACTATTCCGTCAGTTCGCGGCGCTTTCATCACTCCGTCACCCCATCACAGTAATTAGTAGTACGGGAATATTAACCCGTGGTCCATCGACTGTCCCTTTCGGGTTCGCCTTA
The DNA here is from genome assembly GCF_048320115.1 of Flavobacterium faecale. Lineage (GTDB taxonomy): Bacteria > Bacteroidota > Bacteroidia > Flavobacteriales > Flavobacteriaceae > Flavobacterium > Flavobacterium faecale_A. The sequence goes on along the minus strand of NZ_CP182943.1, from coordinate 2,884,693 downwards.
GGTCCCGACTAACCCACAGCTGATTAGCATAGCTGTGGAAACCTTAGTCTTTCGGTGTGCGGGTTTCTCGCCCGCATTATCGTTACTTATGCCTACATTTTCTTTTCTAACCAGTCCAGCTCTCCTTACGAAAAACCTTCAACCCTGTTAGAATGCTCCCCTACCACTTTGTATTGCTACAAAATCCATAGCTTCGGTAATATACTTATGCCCGATTATTATCCATGCTCGTCCGCTCGACTAGTGAGCTGTTACGCACTCTTTAAATGAATGGCTGCTTCCAAGCCAACATCCTAGCTGTCTGGGCAGACAAACCGCGTTCTTTCAACTTAGTATATATTTGGGGACCTTAGCTGATGGTCTGGGTTCTTTCCCTCTCGGACTTGGACCTTAGCACCCAAGCCCTCACTGCTGGTAAACATTATATAGCATTCGGAGTTTGTCAGGAATTGGTAGGCGGTGAAGCCCCCGCATCCAATCAGTAGCTCTACCTCTATATAACTTATAACCAGCGCTGCACCTAAATGCATTTCGGGGAGTACGAGCTATTTCCGAGTTTGATTGGCCTTTCACCCCTACCCACAGATCATCCCAAGACTTTTCAACGTCAACGGGTTCGGTCCTCCACTTTGGGTTAACAAAGCTTCAACCTGTCCATGGGTAGATCACACGGTTTCGCGTCTAACACTACTGACTAAAGCGCCCTATTCAGACTCGCTTTCGCTACGGATCCGTGGCTTAACCACTTATCCTTGCCAGCAACGTTAACTCGTAGGCTCATTATGCAAAAGGCACGCCGTCACCCCACCAAAGGGCTCCGACCGCTTGTAAGCGTATGGTTTCAGGATCTATTTCACTCCGTTATTCACGGTTCTTTTCACCTTTCCCTCACGGTACTGGTTCACTATCGGTCTCTCAGGAGTATTTAGCCTTAGCGGATGGTCCCGCCAAATTCAGACAGGGTTTCACGTGCCCCGCCCTACTCAGGATACCACTATTTATTATACTCGTTACCCATACGGGGCTATCACCCTCTATGGCGTCACTTTCCAGTAACTTCCGGTTCCTTGTACATAAAATCTCGTGGTCCTACAACCCCAACATTGCCGTAACAACATTGGTTTGGGCTAATCCGCGTTCGCTCGCCACTACTTACGGAATCACTTTTGTTTTCTTCTCCTCCGCCTACTTAGATGTTTCAGTTCAGCGGGTTTGCCCACCTATCGGTGTACTATGTCTTCAACATAGTGGGTTGCCCCATTCGGATACCTACGGATCAATTTGTGTGTGCCAATCCCCGTAGCTTTTCGCAGCTTATCACGTCCTTCTTCGCCTCTGAGAGCCTAGGCATCCCCCATACGCCCTTATTTTGCTTATTGTACCAATCATAAAATTAATTATGACCGTTATTTTTTGTCTTTTACTATCACTAGCAAAAAACTCTTTCTACTTATTTTTTACTTTTCTTATCTCAATATGTCAATGAACTTTAAGCCCCCTCCAGCTCCCCCGAAGGGGGAGAGCCGATTGCTCTGTATTCCTCCCCTTTGGGGAGGTTAGGAGGGGCCTTTGTGGAGAATAACGGAGTCGAACCGTTGACCTCCTGCGTGCAAGGCAGGCGCTCTAGCCAGCTGAGCTAATCCCCCGTATCTAGTTGTCAGTTAACAGTATTCAGTTAACAGTTTTTTGAAACGGTTCACTTTTCGTGTAACTCAACCTCTAAAATTTCCTCTTAAGTATAAAATAGTAGTCCCGGGCAGACTCGAACTGCCGACCCCTACATTATCAGTGTAGTACTCTAACCAGCTGAGCTACGAGACTCTGTTTTTACTTAATTCTTTTTTCAATTTCTTTAAATTAACAGCAAGAGTAATAAATTCTCAATATTCTAATTCCTAAAGATTCTTCGTCTTTTTCCCTAGCGTGCTAAAAGCTAACACTAAGGCTCTAGAAAGGAGGTGTTCCAGCCGCACCTTCCGGTACGGCTACCTTGTTACGACTTAGCCCTAGTTACCAGTTTTACCCTAGGCAGCTCCTTGCGGTCACCGACTTCAGGCACCCCCAGCTTCCATGGCTTGACGGGCGGTGTGTACAAGGCCCGGGAACGTATTCACCGGATCATGGCTGATATCCGATTACTAGCGATTCCAGCTTCACGGAGTCGAGTTGCAGACTCCGATCCGAACTGAGAACGGTTTTGTAGATTCGCACCTGGTCGCCCAGTGGCTGCTCTCTGTACCGTCCATTGTAGCACGTGTGTAGCCCAAGGCGTAAGGGCCGTGATGATTTGACGTCATCCCCACCTTCCTCACAGTTTACACTGGCAGTCTTGTTAGAGTTCCCGACTTGACTCGCTGGCAACTAACAACAGGGGTTGCGCTCGTTATAGGACTTAACCTGACACCTCACGGCACGAGCTGACGACAACCATGCAGCACCTTGTAATTTGTCTTGCGAAAGATCTGTTTCCAAATCGGTCAAACTACATTTAAGCCTTGGTAAGGTTCCTCGCGTATCATCGAATTAAACCACATGCTCCACCGCTTGTGCGGGCCCCCGTCAATTCCTTTGAGTTTCAAACTTGCGTTCGTACTCCCCAGGTGGGATACTTATCACTTTCGCTTAGCCACTGAGATTGCTCCCAACAGCTAGTATCCATCGTTTACGGCGTGGACTACCAGGGTATCTAATCCTGTTCGCTACCCACGCTTTCGTCCATCAGCGTCAATATATCAGTAGTAACCTGCCTTCGCAATTGGTATTCCATGTAATCTCTAAGCATTTCACCGCTACACTACATATTCTAGTTACTTCCTAATAATTCAAGTTTAGCAGTATCAATGGCCGTTCCACCGTTGAGCGATGGGCTTTCACCACTGACTTACTAAACCGCCTACGGACCCTTTAAACCCAATGATTCCGGATAACGCTTGGATCCTCCGTATTACCGCGGCTGCTGGCACGGAGTTAGCCGATCCTTATTCTTACGATACCGTCAAGCTCCTACACGTAGGAGTGTTTCTTCTCGTACAAAAGCAGTTTACAATCCATAGGACCGTCATCCTGCACGCGGCATGGCTGGTTCAGACTTGCGTCCATTGACCAATATTCCTCACTGCTGCCTCCCGTAGGAGTCTGGTCCGTGTCTCAGTACCAGTGTGGGGGATCTCCCTCTCAGGACCCCTACCCATCGTAGCCTTGGTAAGCCGTTACCTTACCAACAAGCTAATGGGACGCATGCTCATCTTTCACCGTTGTGACTTTAATTATAAAGTGATGCCAATTCATAATACTATGAGGTATTAATCCAAATTTCTCTGGGCTATCCCTCTGTGAAAGGTAGATTGCATACGCGTTACGCACCCGTGCGCCGGTCTCTAGGTCCGAAAACCTATACCCCTCGACTTGCATGTGTTAAGCCTGCCGCTAGCGTTCATCCTGAGCCAGGATCAAACTCTTCATCGTATATTGTGCGTCCGCCGTGGCGGACTATTAATTGTCGACTCAGTATCTATCGGTTTTTATTCGAATCTATCGATTCTATTACTCTTATTCTTTTGTTCTAACATCTCTGTTAAAACGGCTGTCAATTCAATATGTCTAGGAACGTATTCTTCTTTTTTTATCCTCGTTAACCACATTTTAATGTGTTTCTCGAAGCGGGTGCAAAAGTAAAAAACTCTTTTGTTTCTGGCAAGAAAAAATTAAAGTTTTTTTTTAGAATTTTATTTCTATTTCTTTAACCTCTCTTATCAATAACTCAATGAACTTCTCTATTCTTGCGGGGTGCAAATGTAAAACGTAAATCCTAATCTCACAAGCTTTTTTTGATATTTTTTCTAGAAGAATTTCTCCCTCTTTATTTCTCTTAAAACCTGTCAGTATTTCGATGAACGCCTTCGCTGTTGCGGGTGCAAAAGTAGTGAGTCTTCCCAATTAAACAATACCCCACAACAACCTTTTTTTAATCTTTTTTACAATATGCTGGAAATGCATTGTTTATGTTTTTATATTTGTAGGAATTTGGAGTTTTTATTGTCGAGAATACTATGGACTATATCGTAATTACTCGTATTATTAGACCATTTTCAGTATTTGCGTCTGATTATTTCAGGGTCGGAACTGTAATTCTATATCATTATAAGGATACTTCAGTGTTTTTCCACTTCAACCTACACCCTACCCCAAACCAAAACAGCACTTTTTATTCCTATAATATATAGGTAACACTATTTACTCCCCACTATACAGACGCTCTACATAAAATCGTTTTGTAAAAAATAAATCTTCATCTTTAGCCCCGATAGTAGCGGCATCCTGTTGTGTTGCCTAAGCATAAACAACAGATATAGCGAATAGCGGGACAAAAGCCAATAATGAAAACTATTCTAAGTGCTCCAGAAAACATATCTCAACAACACAAACCGCAAAGCATTACTTTTCCTTTTGAGACTTAGCCATCCAATGATCACTTAAGTCATCTATATCAACTGGATTGGCTGGTGGTTGATTTTGCAACCTACCTGAATTGAAGGCTCTAAACAATATAGTCTCAATAAGGAAGTCTTCATTTACATCATAAGGTTGGTACTTTGATTTTAAATCAATATCAAACATACTCGCAGCAGTATTAGACCAAAAAGCTTTCCAGCCACTTTTCAACTCTTTAATCAATTCGAATGTTGTAACTCCTGTTTGCCTGTGAATGAGTTTTACCAAAATACGTCCTTGACTACGTGAGAGCTTCTTTAACCTTGCTTCAAATTCATTTGTTAGATAGTCTTCTACTATTTTGAAATATTTCTTCTTTTCTCTTGCACTTGAAAGTCTTTCCATTCCTCTATTGAGATTCACCAACCTTTCAGCTGCTAGTTTAGCATAAGGATAAGTCACTAAAACTCTATTTTGTAGAATTAAGAATTGTTTTCGTCCTTCGGTGTCTAATTTTTCTTTTGAAATAATAATCTCTTCTAACTGAATCGTATCTTTTTCAATATCGTAAGTCTCCTCTATTTCATTGACTATGTTTCCTGGATGCGTTGGAATAACTTGTGCAATACTCTTACAGGTTAAAAAAAAACAACATATTGATATTATAACAAACTTCATGGGGTATATTTTATAAGGTAAAATTATACATTATATATGCAAGTGTAATACCAAATTTATAAATTAGCAAAAAATATTATATATGAGCACAAAATCGATATTAAAACCTACATCATTAAAATTTCTAGAACAATACCTCAACAATGCATCTCCTACTGGTTATGAAGCTGAAGGTCAAAAAATCTGGATGGAATATCTTAAACCTTATGTGGACACATTTATAACTGATACTTACGGTACAGCTGTAGGAGTAATTAATCCTGATGCTCCTTATAAAGTAGTAATCGAAGGTCATGCAGATGAAATTGCCTGGTATGTCAACTACATTACTGAAGACGGTTTAATCTACGTGATTAGAAACGGAGGTTCAGATCACCAAATTGCACCTTCAAAAAGAGTCAACATTCACACAAAAAAAGGAATTGTCAAAGGTGTTTTTGGTTGGCCAGCCATCCACACCCGTAACCGAGCCAAGGAAGAAGCCGCAAAAACGGAAAACATCTTTATAGATTGTGGTTGTGAAACCAAAGAAGAGGTTGAAAAATTAGGAGTACATGTGGGCTGTGTAATCACTTACCCTGACGAATTTATGATTTTAAACGAAAATAAATTTGTTTGTCGAGCTATCGACAACCGCATGGGAGGATTCATGATTGCCGAAGTAGCGCGATTATTACATGAAAACAAGGTAAACCTTCCTTTTGGATTATACATTACGAATGCCGTTCAAGAAGAAGTAGGTTTGCGTGGTGCCGAAATGATCACACAAACTATCAAACCAAACGTTGCCATTATTACTGATGTTTGTCATGATTCGACTACTCCAATGATTGAAAAGAAAATCGAAGGAGAAACTAAAATTGGCCTAGGACCAGTAGTTACTTATGCTCCAGCTGTTCAAAACAACCTAAGGGACTTAATTACAGATACTGCTGAAGAGAAGAAAATTCCTTTTCAAAGATTGGCTTCTTCCAGAGTTACAGGTACGGATACAGATGCTTTTGCCTACAGTAATGGCGGAGTAGCATCTGCTTTAATTTCGCTTCCTTTACGTTATATGCACACAACTGTAGAAATGGTACACCGGGACGACGTGGAAAATGTAATTAAATTAATCTACGAGACTATTCTCAAACTAGAGAACAACGAAACATTCTCTTATTTTAAATAAATCACAAATAGATACAAAGTGCCATTCACTTGGTTTATACATTAGAAAGTCCGTGATTCTGTTACTGAATTACGGACTTTTTTTATTAAATTTACTTACCAATCTAATATATAATGCAATCAAAAGCACTTACAGTTAATGATTACCTAAAAGAACTTCCTCAGGAAAGAAAGGAAGTAATGGACAAACTTCGAAATAATATACTCGCTAATATCCCAAAAGGTTTTGTAGAGGAGATGAATTACGGCATGATTGGCTATGTTGTCCCTCACTCTCTTTATCCTGATGGTTATCATTGCGACCCCAAACTCCCATTACCTTTTATCAACATCGCATCCCAAAAAAACTTTATAGTCCTATATCATATGGGAATTTATTCTAATCCTGATCTTTTGAAATGGTTTTCAGATGAATATCCTAATTACTGCAAGTCGAAGTTAGACATGGGAAAAAGTTGTATTCGATTTAAAAAAATGGATGAAATGACATTTGAATTAATTGCCAAATTAGTCCAAAAAATGTCCGTACAAGATTGGATTGCCTGTTATGAAAAGCAAATCAAAAAATAAACTATTCCTTAATCATTTAAATCAACAAACATGAAAATCATCAAAAAAATTCTATTCGCTATTTTGGGATTAATAGCGTTAGCCCTCGTTGTAGCATTATTTATGCCTAAAGATTATGCTGTTGAAAGAGAAATCATCATCAACCAACCCAAGGATTCGGTTTTTAATTACGTTAAGTACTTAAAAAATCAAGATCATTTCAGTGTTTGGTCAAAAATTGATCCTGAGATGAAAAAAACATTTTCAGGAACAGATGGTACTGTAGGAGCAACAGCAGGATGGGAAAGTAATAACGAAAAAGTAGGTGTTGGCGAACAAGAAATTATAAAAATCACAGATGGTCAACGTATTGATATGGAATTGCGTTTCAAGGTTCCTTTCGAAGCTACTGATAACGCTTATTTCACAACTGAATCTATTGGAGCAAACGAAACTAAAGTCAAATGGGGCTTCAACGGAAAAATGCCTTACCCGATGAATTTAATGTTACCTATGATGAAAATGGACGAAATGCTAGGCAAGGATTTACAAAATGGTTTAGAAAACTTAAAAGTAGTATTAGAAAAATAAAATCATTTAATTAATGAAGAATATACTCATAATGCTTTCCCTTTTCTGTATTACATTAATTTGGTCAGTTATTAATCCCAAAGAACTTTTTACGTGTTTTCTTGAAATAATTCCCGCTATAGTTGGAATAATAATTTTGATATTAACTTTTCATAAATTTAGATTTACTGAATTCACTTACTGGCTAATATTAGCACACTGCATTATCTTATTTATAGGTGGACACTATACCTATGCTGAAGTTCCACTTTTTGATTATATCAAAGAAGTTTTTCATCAAAGCAGAAATAATTATGATAAAGTGGGCCATTTTGCGCAAGGTTTTGTTCCAGTTATGATAATTAGAGAACTATTTATTAGAAAAAATGTAATTGCAAATAAAAGTTTTTTCAATTTTATTCTTATTAGCATCTGTCTGGCTATTAGTGCCGTTTACGAATGGATTGAATGGGGTGTATCATTACTAACTGGCGAAAGTGGTGATGCTTTTCTAGGAACACAGGGGTATATTTGGGACACCCAATCGGATATGTTATTTGCAACAATTGGAGCAACAACGGGTTTAACTTTGTTTTCAAAACTACAAGATAAACAGTTAAAAAAAATACAATAATAAATGATTATTTCTCAAAAAAAAAGCCACAACTCAAATCCTTGAATTGTGGCTCATTTTTTTAATGTATCTGTTCCTAAGAATAAGTCGACCCACAATCATCAATTATTTCATTGAAATTTCTATAACGAATTTTGGAATTCATAACAAAAGCATTATATTTTTGTAAATAAAAAACCAGTGAAAAGTTATCCACTGGTTTTAATACATTAATTATAAAAACTTGTCAATCCCTTTTTGGGAGGCTCAAAACAATATAATTTGCCCATCGTCATCGAGTTGAATATCTGAATCGTCACCATCGTGAGCATCTTTCACTTCAAGATTTTCTGGAACTACTTCTTCAGGAGCCTCGTATGGCAAAGGCTCAAGCAAGTTGACTTGTTTCAACTTGTCTGTAGTTAGCTGATTTCCTAGTGCTTTAAAACCTTTAACCGTAATGAAAGCCTCTACATCTATAGTGATACTTTCCTTTTGTACTCCTTTTATTTTAGGAAAAACCAATTCGGCCACAGGGCGGTAATCAGTCGAAACAATTTCAAGTTGTGAATTAGGATGTTCCGTTATAAAAATATCTTCTTTGTTCTCGGTTTCCACCAAGAATCGCTTTAAATAATAACGTTCTTTTTCTCCGTCATAATAAATCGCTGAAATAGGCTTCTTCGGAATCCATTTTTCAAGCACAATCATATCAGATTCAAAATGCGTACTTAATTCTGGCGTAATTACTTTTAATTTCCCTGATTGCTGGATGATTAAGATTTTGTCACTTGGTCTGAACTCGCCTAACAATTCTCCTCTTGCATCCACATTCAATCGTTGAACCGTTTCATCATACCAAACTTTTCTTGGCAATAAAGTCGAAATTCCTTTCTCTTTGATTTCGATTTTCTTAATCGGATATTTTGTTACCAAATTCCCTTTAGACGAACGTCCTTTAATGGCCATCGCCGCAAAATCAAGGTCGAATTTCAGTTTTTTGATACTACCCACTTGACGCAACAAAATCGTAATCACCTCTGCTTCTCCATTTGGATTATGCGTAAAATATAGGATTTGAGAACCTTTGGTTCCATTAGTCAAATCATAAATTTTATCTCTGGTAACGGCTGTAACATTAAACCTTTTGATGTATGACGGTCCTGATTTTCCGTCACGGTAAATCAAATTATAAATAGTTCTTTTATCACTTTTGTCAAAAATGGACACATGAATAATATCTTTCCCAATAAAAGTTTTGGCATCCACTTTAGTCACCATCATGCTTCCATCTCGCAAAAATACAATCACATCATCAATATCCGAACAATCGGTCACGTATTCATCACGTTTCAAACTTGTTCCTACAAAACCTTCTGTTTTATTGACGTACAATTTGGTATTCCTAAGTACCACTTTAGTCGCTTCAATATCATCAAAAACACGGAGTTCGGTTTTACGTTCTCGACCCTTACCGTATTTTTCTTTTAATTTTTGAAAATAAGCAATTGCAAAATCAGTAAGGTGTGACAAATGATGCTCTACCTCACGCATTTCATCTTCTAATTTTGCAATAAAATCATCGGCTTTGTCAGAATCAAATCGGGTGATACGAATCATCGGAATTTGTGTCAATCGCTGTAAATCTTCATCATTAATCTCCCTCACAAATGATTTACTGAATGGCTCGAAACGGTCGTACATGTATTTAAACAACGATTCTTTATCAGAATATAACTTGAAATCAATGTACATCTCCTCACGAATGAAGATTTTCTCTAAAGTTGAAAAATGCCATTTATTCTTTAATTCTTCCAGTTGAATCTCTAATTCTTGTTTGAGTAAATCGACCGTTCTATTGGTCGAAATTTTCAACATTTGAGACACACCAATAAACAATGGCTTATTGTCTTCAATAACACATCCTAATGGCGCAATTGAAGTTTCACAGGCTGTAAAAGCATACAAAGCATCAATAGTTTTATCTGGTGACACCCCTGGGTACAAATGGATTAAAATTTCTACCTCAGCGGCAGTGTTGTCTTCTATTTTTTTGATTTTGATTTTGCCTTTATCATTGGCCTTCAAAATACTATCAATCAAAGTGGTCGTATTAGTCGAAAATGGAATTTGAGAAATTACCAAGGTATTTTTATCCAACTGAGCGATTTTCGCACGCACACGAACACGTCCACCTCGCAATCCATCATTGTAGTTGGAAACATCAGCAATCCCTTCTGTCAAGAAATCAGGATATAGCGTAAAAGATTTCCCTTTCAATATTTTTATAGAAGCATCAATTAATTCATTGAAATTATGAGGCAAGACTTTGGTCGAAAGTCCCACAGCAATTCCTTCTGCTCCTTGTGCCAATAACAATGGAAACTTAACGGGTAAATTATTTGGCTCTGCACGACGACCGTCATAGGAAACACCCCAGTCAGTGATTTTTGGAGAATACAAAACTTCTAAAGCAAATTTAGACAAACGTGCCTCAATATACCTCGAAGCTGCGGCGCTATCTCCCGTTAAGATATTCCCCCAGTTTCCTTGGCAATCGATCAATAAATCTTTTTGACCTATTTGTACCATGGCATCACCAATGCTCGCATCTCCGTGTGGATGATACTGCATGGTGTGTCCTACTACATTCGCAACTTTGTTATAACGGCCATCATCAAGTTCTTTAAGTGAGTGCATGATACGACGTTGCACTGGCTTGAACCCATCCTCTATCGCAGGTACAGCACGCTCCAAAATAACATAGGAAGCATAATCCAAAAACCAATCTTTATACATTCCTGTAACCTTGGTTATGGTATCTGTTTCATCATTAGCATTATCATAAAAATGTCCGCCTTCAAAATGCTTGGCATCCACTTCTATAATCTCCTCTTCCTCTTCTTGACTTTCATTGATAGACTGCTCCTCAGTACTATTTTCTTCGTCTGAATTGGGAATAATATCGTCTTCTTCTTCGTCTTTCATTTATTTTGATTCCGAAATTAGTTTTATTAAATCTTCTTTGCTAGGCAATACTGTTTTGTATTTACTGGCAAATATTTGCTCATTATTTTCTGGTAAAGTATATTCTACTACTAAGTCACTTTTATTTTGACAAAGTACAATTCCTATCGTTTTATTCTCGCCTTCTATACGCTTATTTCGATCGTAATAGTTGACGTACATCTGCATTTGGCCTAGATCTTGATGTTTTAATTCGCCTATTTTTAAATCAATTAAAACAAAACTTTTCAAAACTCTGTTATAGAAAACCAAATCGATTCTAAAATGTTTATCGTCAAAAATAATCCGCTGTTGGCGAGCTACAAAAGTAAAACCATGACCCAATTCTAAAAGAAAATGTTCTAGTTTATTGATGATTTCTGCTTCTAAATCAGATTCAGAATATTGATGAAGTTCGGGTAAACCCAAAAATTCTAAAATGTAAGGATCTTTTATGATGTCTTTTGGCTTCTCAATTATTTGACCTTCTTCAGATAATTTTAAAATTCCTTCTTTGTCTCTACTTAAAGTCAACCTAGTATACAACGCAGAATCATATTGTCTTTTTAATTCTCTAACACTCCAATTGTTTTTAGCGGTTTCAATTTCATAAAAACTTCTTTCGTTTTCGTCATCAATGCGCATTAGAAAAATATAATGTGTCCAAGTAAGTTTGAAAGTTTCTATCTTTTCATTATCCTTCAATTCCACAGACAGTGTCTTCGGAATTTTAATTTTAGAAACCCCAGTCACTGACTGGGAAATTGAGTAAGTCAAATAAAACTTTCTCATGTTCTCTAAATTAACAATGGAAAATCCCTTACCAAATTCTTGGTTCAACCGTTGAGAAAGCCCCTTCAATAATTGTGAACCATACTCTGCTCTATCTTTCCCGTCTTGTTCCTCTTCAACAATCATTCGGCCAATTTCAAAATAGGTATACACCATCGTTGAATTTACTGTGCGCAAAACTTGTTGCCGAGCAGTTTGCAACAACTCAACTACTTGCTGAAATAAAACATTATTTTGAAGTTTTTCGGACATTGTAAAGATCAAGTATTCATTATGATTTCAAAAAATTAATAACAAAATAGGAAGTAACAAAACCATCCACCAAATACAAAGGTCACTAATTCTATTTGCTATTAACTAAGCTTTTTTCTTAGTTATAATGTTATTCCTTCTCTAGCACATCCAATTCCACCTTCAAATTCCTAATGATAAACTCTTGTCTATCCGGAGTATTTTTCCCCATATAAAATTCTAATAATTTTTCGATTGATGTGGCTTTATCCAACATTACAGGCTCTAATCGAATATCTTCACCAATGAAAAATTGAAATTCATCTGGCGAAATTTCTCCCAATCCCTTAAATCGGGTGATTTCTGGTTTTGGTTTTAATTTTTCAATAGCATTTCTTCGTTCTTCGTCAGAATAACAATAAATTGTTTCTTTTTTATTTCGAACTCTAAACAAAGGCGTTTGCAAAATATACAAATGTCCGTCTTTGATTAATTCGGGGAAAAATTGCAAAAAGAAAGTGATTAACAACAATCGAATGTGCATTCCATCGACATCGGCATCGGTTGCAATTACAATGTTGTTGTACCGCAGGTTTTCCATATCGTCCTCGATGTCCAAAGCTGCCTGTAGCAAGTTGAATTCCTCATTCTCATAAACGATTTTCTTAGTCATTCCATACGAGTTCAATGGCTTACCGCGCAAACTAAAAACCGCTTGGGTATTCACGTCACGTGATTTGGTAATCGATCCCGAAGCCGAATCTCCCTCAGTAATGAACAAGGTACTTTCTAAATAACGTGGATTTTTGATATCAGGCAAATGCACACGGCAATCTCGTAATTTTTTATTATGCAAACTGGCTTTTTTAGCACGGTCTTTAGCTAATTTTCGAATGCCCGAAAGTTCTTTACGCTCACGCTCTGCTTGTAAAATTTTGCGCAAAAGCAAATCCGCTGTTTCAGGATTTTTATGCAAATAATTGTCTAAATTATTTTTCACAAAATCATTTACAAAAGTACGTACCGAAGGCATTCCTGGGTCAGAACCCATATCGGTTGAACCCAGTTTGGTTTTGGTCTGCGACTCAAAAACAGGTTCCATCACCTTCACACTAACTGCACCTACAATCGATTTACGAATGTCTGAAGGTTCAAAATTTTTATTGTAAAACTCACGTATCGTTTTCACAATGGCTTCTCGATAAGCCACCAAGTGCGTTCCTCCTTGAGTTGTATTTTGACCGTTGACAAAAGAATGGTATTCCTCACTGTACTGCGATTTACTGTGTGTCATCGCAATCTCAATGTCGTCTCCTTTCAAATGAATAATAGGATATACCTTATCCTCTTCAGCGATATTTTCGTCTAATAAATCTTTTAAACCATTATCTGAAAAATATTTTTCACCATTGTAAATAATGGTTAAACCTGCGTTAAGATAGCAGTAGTTCTTCAGCATTTTGATTACATACTCATTTCTGAATTTGTAATTCTTAAAAATTGACTCATCTGGAATAAAAGTAACCTTTGTCCCTTTGCGCTTAGTGGTGTCTATAACTTCCTCCTCAAGAACCAAATTCCCCGCTGAGAACTCGGCAGCCTTTTGTTTTTCTTCACGAACCGATTCGACTCTAAAATAGTGGGACAAAGCATTCACTGCCTTGGTACCAACTCCGTTCAAACCAACGGATTTCTTAAACGCTAAGGAATCGTATTTACCTCCAGTATTCATTTTTGAAACCACATCAATCACTTTTCCTAACGGAATTCCACGACCGTAATCACGTACAGCAACGGTTTTATCTTTGATACTGACTTCAATAGTTTTTCCCGCACCCATGACAAATTCATCGATACAGTTATCAATAACTTCTTTCAATAAAATATAAATACCATCATCTGGCGAAGAACCATCTCCCAATTTCCCGATATACATACCAGGACGCATACGGATATGTTCTTTCCAGTCGAGTGACCGAATGTTATCTTCGGTATATTGATTTTGATCTGACATTTTGGGGATTTATCGATTTGGTGCTAATATAGCATTTCTCGAACTATTATAAAAGCCCGCAGATTCAAAGTTATCAAGAATAATATTGACAAAGGGAAGGGAGAGATTAGGGTTAGGAGTTAAAAGATTTTAAGTTTAATTCTTAATTCTTAACTTGATTTTTCATTTGCTCAATGATTGGTAAGAATCTTTTGTCTTTATTAAATAATTCATCATTACTTGCCAACCATTTATCAAAATTAGAGTGATCCTTATTGGTAAAATAGGCATGTAAAACTTGAAAAGAATTTTCGGCTGCATAAGTTTGATCTTTACAAACTTTTAATGACCGCTGACACGAAACGATAGCCTTATCAATTTGCCCTGATTTTGTTTGAGCATAGATTAACTCTTTGTGGGTATAAGCATCGGCTGGATTTTCTTGTAGTGACTGTTCCAATATTTTTATCGCATCAGAGTATCTTCCCGCACAATTATACGAAAAAGCTAATTCGGTAGCTAGACCTTTGTATGCTGGGTTAAGTTTTTGAGCTTTTTCTAAAAATGAAAGCCCTAACACACATTCATTCCATGCATTGTAAACAAAACCTTTCCTGAAAAATCGTTGAACAGTGTTTTCATCCGTTTTGTAAACTGCTAACCATTCTGGTGTTTTAGTTATTTGAAGCGCTGCGAATTTATCCTCTGGAAATATAGCAACCTGCATGGTATTTGGCTCCAATCGATGTACAATTCGGGAGGTAGTATTCTCTTTGATGGAGACCAATTTATCTTGAGCATCCATCTTGAAACTGCCTTTGATATCAATGGCTAAACCTGCTTGTGTATCAATATATACAAAACCATAGACATAAGAACTATCTTTTGATATTGGTAAAACAACCCATTTTTCCTCGCAATTGATAAATTTTTTATTAAATTCGAATGTTCCCTGAGCCACTACTGCTTGTCCGATTAACATTAGCAAAAAAATCCATTTTCTTAGTTGTCCTTTATTCATTTTCTTTTCCGTTTATTAGAAAAATTTACACGATTTTATACGCCGCTACGACTTTACCATTTATAAATAAGTATAAAACGGAATTTTCCTTTCCTTCAATAGGAATACTAAAATTGGATTGTTTCTCTAGTTTTAAATACTTCTTTTTATTGTCTAAACTTGAAAGGTATTGAATGACGTCATTATCATTTAAACCCGTAATACTAAAATGGAGTTCTTTATTATTTTTAGACAAACAAATACCTGACTCAGGCTTCACAATTTTATACTTTTTTTCAAAAAAGTCACCAAAAAAAACAGGTAGTTTGGCAAAATCCGATTTATTTTTGGCTACAAACAACCATTTTTCATCCAAGGGATAATGATTTAAAAAGAATTTTTCAGGATTGGTAAAAAAATACCCTTCATTAAAATAAAATTTAAACAAATTCGTTTTG
Source organism: Flavobacterium faecale (assembly GCF_048320115.1). Lineage (GTDB taxonomy): Bacteria > Bacteroidota > Bacteroidia > Flavobacteriales > Flavobacteriaceae > Flavobacterium > Flavobacterium faecale_A. Next base: position 2,869,202 of record NZ_CP182943.1, on the reverse strand, counting down.
GCCGAAACAAAACCTGAAGCCAAGGTAGCGTCCACAAATTCCCATTTGTTGTCAATTTTAACTACATTCCAAGCGTGATTTAATTCATCAGGCATTTTTCCTATTTGAGATACATCAGTTCGCAAATTCCCTAAAATAATTTTAGTTTCCAATCCCAACTTTGCATACAAATCTTCCATCAAAACAGCATAACCATGACATACGGCTTTCTTTGTAATCAAAGTGTTTTGAATCAAATCCTGCTTAAATTTTTTCTCCTTAATCTCTTTTTCTTTTTCCGTTTTATACGAAAAAGCTTTTATATAAGAATGATTCATCGATTCGGACAAAGCAACGTCATAAGCTATAGTAGTGCAAACCCATCTAAAAACAGCTCTAGCTTTTTCATCTGGTAGAGAAAAATCTTTACGTATCAAAGCAAGCAACTGATTTACATTGGTAATTGATTTAGGATAACCATCTACAATTAAATCAACTTTATCATATTTTTGAGCATAGCCTTTAGTGAGAAACAACAAACTGACAACCACTAAACAGTAAAAAATTTTTCTCATCACTTTAAACCAACACTTAATTCTTAAATTCCTTGAATACTATTCTTTAACTCCTTATCCCACTCTGGATTAGAAATCATTCCATTTACTACATCAAAATTATCGTTGAAGTTAGGTAATGAAAAAGTGGCTTTGATATCAGCACCAAAACGAGGAAAAGCATTTTTAGCAAGTTCTAAAACCGTTGCTCCTCCTCTGCCTCCTGGCGAAGTAGCCATTAAAAGCATTGGTTTTTGTTGAAATATTTCTTTTTGAATTCGGGTACACCAATCGAAAATGTTTTTGAAAGCTGCTGAATAATTTCCGTTATTCTCCGCTAAGGAAACCACCAAAAAATCAGCTGAAGCAAGTTTAGCCAAAAAAGCTTTCGCTAATTCATGCTGTCCTATTTCAGCTTCGATATCCACACTAAAAATGGGCATTTGATACTCATTTAAATCTAAAACTTCAACTTGGGCATTCTCAAAAAGTGAAGCCGCATAGGTGGCTAATTTTTTATTGATTGATTTTTTACTCGGACTGGCTCCAAAGGCAATTATTTTCATGGCTTTTTTTTTATAAAAATAGTGAAAATGGATTGAACCACAAAGACACGATGGACTCACAAAGATCTCGAAGGAAATTCCAAATGGAATAAAAAAAAACCTGCAAAATCACTTTTGCAGGTTTCAATATCTTATACTTTGATACTTAACACAAATTACACGTTAAAACGGAAATGCATTACATCTCCATCTTTAACTATATATTCTTTCCCTTCTACTTTAAATTTCCCTGCTTCTTTGGCTTTTGCTTCTGAACCATATTGAACATAATCTTCGTATGAGATCACCTCTGCACGGATAAATCCTTTTTCAAAATCGGTATGAATTACTCCAGCTGCTTGTGGTGCTGTTGCTCCAATATTGATAGTCCAAGCACGAACTTCTTTGACACCAGCAGTAAAATAGGTTTGCTGTTTCAATAATTTATATGCTGCACGAATCAACACAGATGCTCCAGGCTCAGTTAATCCCATATCTTCTAGGAAAACTTGACGCTCTTCGTAGCTTTCTAATTCGGTAATATCAGCTTCAGCACCAACAGAAAGAATGATAACTTCAGCTTCTTCATCTTTTACTAATTCTTTTACCTGGTCAACATATTTGTTTCCATTAACTGCCGAATTTTCATCAACATTACAAACATATAAAACGGGCTTTGCAGTGATTAGTTGAAAAGATTCCATCAAAACCTCCTCATCATTACTTTGAGGAGTAACCGTACGAGCCGATTTAGCTTGCAAAAGTGCTTCTTTAATACGGTCCAAAAGTGCTTTTTCAGTTTGCGCTTCTTTATTTCCTGTTTTGGCAGCACGATTCACTTTTTCCAAACGTTTTTCAACAGTTTCCAAATCTTTCAACTGCAACTCGATGTCGATGGTTTCTTTGTCACGAATTGGATTAACATTTCCATCCACGTGAACGATATTATCATTATCAAAACAACGCAATACGTGAATAATAGCATTACATTCTCTAATATTACCCAGAAATTGATTCCCCAAACCTTCTCCTTTACTCGCTCCTTTTACCAAACCTGCAATATCTACGATATCTACAGTTGCCATTTGTACGCGTTCTGGTTTTACTAATTCTTCTAACTTATTGATACGAGGATCTGGAACATTTACCACTCCAATGTTTGGCTCGATAGTACAAAAAGGAAAGTTTGCACTTTGCGCTTTGGCATTTGACAAACAATTAAAAAGGGTTGATTTTCCAACATTAGGTAATCCTACAATTCCTGCTTTCATGGTTTTTATATTTTATAAATAGCATTTATAACAAATGCTTTCTGAAAATTTAGATTTAAAATGTGCAAATATACCATTTAATAAATGTTTTAAAAGTGATAATTTAGAGTTTAAAGTAATTTTTATCATTTTTTACTTCCAATCAAACAGAAGCGTCCTTTAAAAAAAACAAAATTATATCAAATCATCAAAAGGATTACTTTTTAACAATTGTATCACAATCAAAGTGTTAAAATTTTGTTATATTGCAACAAAAAACACATTAAATTATGAAAAAAATCTATCTACTATTTTTAGTATTCAATGCTAGTGTTCTTTTTTCACAAAAAACTATCTCTGGAATCGTCAAAGACGAAACAGGAAGCGGTATTCCAGGAGTGAACATTATTGAAAAAGGCACTAATACTGGAGTCGCAACCGATCTTGATGGTAAATACAAAATCAATGTAAAAGAAGGAGCTACGCTAGTTTTTAGTTACATTGGATACAATACCATAGAAAAGCTAGTGACGGATGCAATTCTTAATATAACCTTATCAGCTGAAGGTGGTGAAATTTTGGACAACATTGTCATTGTTGGTTCTAGAAACGCTAAACGAACAGTTGTTAATTCCGCTGTACCTATCGATATCATTAATGTGAAAGATGTAACAACTCAAAGTGGAAAATTAGAAATAAATGAATTACTACAATACGTAGCACCTTCATTTAACGCCAACAAACAATCTGGTTCTGATGGTTCTGACCACGTTGACCCTGCTTCGTTAAGAGGATTAGGACCCGATCAAACATTGGTATTAATCAACGGAAAAAGAAGACACCAATCCTCATTAATCAATTTATTTGGTACTCGAGGCAGAGGAAATACGGGAACAGACTTGAACGCCATTCCAGCTACTGCTATTAAAAGAATCGAAATTCTTAGAGATGGCGCTGCCGCTCAATACGGTTCTGATGCCATTGCAGGTGTGGTAAACATTGTGCTAAATGACAATGTAGATGAATTTACTGGTTCAGTGACTTATGGAGCTTACAACACCAATGCGAAAGGCGATTTTCCAACAGGAACAGCCAACACTGATGGTTTTAGATTAGACCAAAATGGCAACGGAAACTCTTTTGGTAAAGACCAATCCTTTGATGGTGGTTCTGTGAAAGTTGGAGCCAATTACGGAGTGGCAATTGGTGAAAAAGGTGGTTTTGCCAATTTTACAGCGGAGTATTTGAACAAAAACAAAACACTTCGTCCTGGATTTGACTTTAGAAAAGGTTTTGGAGAAGCTGCTATTCAAGGCTTTAATCTGTTTGGAAACCTAGCTATTCCTATTTCAGATAAAACAGAGTTTTATGCTTTTGGAGGTCGAAATTTTAGAGACACTGATGCATATGCTTTTACTCGAAATCGGGATGAAAGAGTCGTAGAATCTATTTATCCAGGAGGTTTCACCCCTAGAATAACCTCTAATATTTTAGATAACTCCTTAGCTGTAGGTATTAGGACAGAAACAGCAAGCGGTTGGAAAATCGATTTTAGTAACACCAATGGTAAAAACCTTTTTCATTATTACGTAAAAGGAACAATCAATGCTTCACTTGAAAATGCTTCTCCAACTGAATTTGATGCCGGAGGACACAGTTTGACTCAAAACACTACTAATATTGACCTTTCAAAAAATTTTGATACCGTATTAGAAGGCTTGAATGTAGCATTTGGTTCAGAATTTAGAACAGAAAAGTTTGAAATTTTTGCCGGTGACGAAGGTTCGTATGCTACTTACGACACAAATGGAAGAGTTATAACAGACCCTTCCTCCCAATCTGCTCCAATCGACCCTGTTTCTGGAGAGCCTAGACCAGGTGGTTCTCAAGGTTTTCCTGGCTATAGCCCATTAAACGAAGTCGACAAAAGTCGTTCTAACATCTCACTTTATACGGACGTAGAACTTGATGTATCAAAATCTTTATTAATTAGTGGTGCGGTACGTTTTGAAAATTACAGTGATTTTGGTAGCACTATTAACGGAAAATTGGCTGCAAGAATCAAGGCATCAGACAATTTCAACATTAGAGGATCTGTGAGTACCGGTTTCAGAGCACCTTCATTAGCTCAAATATATTACAACCTCCGTTTTACTAACTTTAGTTCAGCTGGTGCATCTGAGGTTTTACTTTCCCCAAACAACAGCCCTGTAACCAAAGGATTTGGCATCCAAAAACTAAACGAAGAAAAAGCAATCAATGCTTCTTTAGGGTTTACAGCAAATTTTGGTGATTTTACCGCTACTGTTGATGGTTATTTAATTAATGTCAATGATAGAATTGTATTGACAGGTTATTTTGATGCTACGGCATTGAACATCGGTGTAGATTCGGCTCAGTTCTTCGTAAACGGCGTAGATACAAAAACTACTGGTTTAGATGTTGTTTTTGCTTGGAAAAAGACTTTTAATGACCAAACAGTAAGTGCCACCTTGGTCGGAAACATAAACAACATGAAAATTGGCAATGTAAACAATGGTACATTAGACAAGGAAATTTTCTTTGGAGAAAGAGAAAAAGCTTTTCTTTTGGCTTCAGCACCAGATAATAAATTTGCATTAAACTTAAACTATGCTAAAAACTGGTTCAATGCAGGACTAGCTTTCACTCGCTTTAGTGAAGTAAGACTAATTGATTATCAAGTTGCTGAAGATGTAGCCGATTACGGAGGAAGTTTTGCAAACCAAATCAAAGCAGCAACTGACATTTATACCCCAAAAGTAGTGACCGATTTAACACTAGGATTTAAACTTTGTAAATCTTCAAAGCTAAGTATTGGTGCTAACAACCTTTTCAATATTTACCCTGACCAACAAGATGACTGGGTTGAAGGTGGAGGTTATTGGGATGCTGTACAAATGGGTTTTGGCGGTGCTTATTACTATGCTAGATTAGGTTTTAATTTCTAACATAGGTAATTCTAAAGAGAAAAGTCCTGAGTTTTATATGGCTCAGGACTTTTTTTTTGCTTAATCTAATCCTAAATCTTTTCTAAGTTCTAAGTCGGCATTACTGTTTTTGTTCCAATAATCTATTTTGATTGTTTTTTTCAAAGTGCCGCTAGTAGTCAAAATCTCAGCATCATTATTATAACCGTCAGGATAGGATTCTGACCATGACAAAATTTTATAAGGAAATTTATTTTCAAAAGTAATATCCAAGTTTCTTCTTAGTTCTGGATACTTCATAGAGTATGTTATCATCTGCTTATCGATTTTCTTACTCACTTCACATCGGTATATTTTTAAATCTTTATGAGCCAAACGCATATAAAACAGAGAAGGCAAAACCTCTAGTTTACCCTCTGGCAATGCATTAGGATTAAGACGAATAATAGACCAAATATCGTCTTCCAGTAATACTTTTTTAATAGTAACTTTATCTATACTTTCTCCTTCAAAATAAGACCTTATATTTACTTCAAATCCTTTATCAACGGGTTTAACTTCTGTATAAACATGCCCACACCATTCTTGCGTGGAACTCGAAATTTTCAAAGAACTGTTTCCATTGACAGGAAAAAAACTAGAGTTCATCATCGAATAAGGATAAATTCCAGTATTAAAATTTTTAGTAAAATTTAGTTTCAAGACAGAAATTGTATTCGTTGAAGCTTGATTGGCCTTGGTAAATGATTTTTCACTAAAAGGCTCCGTTACATATACTAGAACAGCTGTCCCTTTCCTTAATTCACCATAACGCGCTTGCACAAGGTCATAACTTGACAATTCTGCATCATTGTTATACCAATAGCTTTTCATTTCTTGACTTAATTCACCTTTAACCTGTGCATTAACATCGTTGTTTTTACAGGCAAATAATAGCAAAAGTGAAAGCAAAGCACAAATAATTCTCATAACTTTTATTATTTAATCACATACAAATTAAGACTTTATTGATAAATAAGCATTGTGTTTAATAAAAAATTACCATATCAAAACCAAGATTTATAAAGTTTGTTCAGTAAATCCCATTTCTATAAAACCAAAAGAATCATGTAATTTTAAAATTGCAGTAGAGAAAATGAGGCAAAAAAAAGTTGCCCAAAAGGCAACTTTAATATATCAAAACTACAATAACTATTCGTTATGTAAAAATGCTTGTCTGTTCAACAACGTTTCTTCGTCTTCCACATGATTATCATCAGGAACACAACAGTCAACAGGACATACCGCAGCACATTGAGGTTCATCATGAAACCCTTTACACTCTGTACATTTTCCTGGAACAATATAATACACTTCATCAGAAATTGGAGTTTAAGCTCTTCAGCATCAACCTCAGTTCCATCAGGAAGCACTACTTTTCCACTTAAAGTGGTTCCATCTTTATATCTCCAATCATCAGCTCCTTCGTAAATTGCTGTATTAGGACATTCTGGTTCACATGCACCACAATTGATACATTCGTCTGTTATGATAATTGCCATTTTTCTACTTTAATTTATGTTTATCTAAGTGAAATGTTTTAAGTCAACAAACATTTGACATAAGACTTTTGACTTTCGAATTATTAAATCTTACTTTTGTGCAAAATTACAATCAAAACATTTCATAAACAAACATTATGACATTAGAAACTAAAAAAAATGCTTTTATTGAACTAGGAAAATTCTTGAGTCAATTTTCAGAAGCCCAAAACAGCCGACAAGAAGGAGTTTTAGGCAATGACGTTTTTTTTGATTTCATGACTGATTTGATCCAGTTGAGTCAATCACATAACGGCTGGTACACTCCTGAACAGGTATATTTTGCACTACAGTCTTGGTCGAATGCATTAACCAAAGAAAACCTCGATACTTGGTTGAATCCTTATGATTTCAGTCAAGTAAAACCAAAAAATATTGCATTAATTCTAGCTGGAAATATTCCTTTGGTTGGATTTCATGATTTTTTATCTGTTTTGGTTTGCGGACATCACGCACTGGTTAAATTATCTTCAAATGATCAGCATTTGCTACCCTTTTTAGCAAAATACCTCATACATGTTGAACCTGAGTTTGCCTCCAAAATCACTTTTATCGAAGGGAAAATAGAGAATTTTGATGCCGTAATTGCTACAGGCAGCAACAATACTGCACGTTATTTTGAATATTATTTCAAAGACAAACCTTCTATCATTCGCAAAAGCCGAAATTCAGTAGCTGTTTTAAACGGAAAAGAAACTAAAGAACAGTTAGTCGCATTGGGAGAAGATATTTTTAGATATTTTGGACTAGGTTGCCGCAATGTCTCTAAACTTTTTGTACCAAAAGACTACGTATTCGACCCATTTTTTGAAGCCATGTTTGAATACCAAGATGTGATTCATTATGAAAAATACGCTAATAATTATGATTACAACAAAGCCGTTTTCTTGATGAGCAACTTCAAATTATTAGACAATGGTTTTCTTACTATCAAAGAAGATATTAGCCACGCCTCACCTATTTCGAGTGTGTTTTATGAATATTATGACAATCTTGAAGATTTAGATAAAAGATTGCAATCAGAAGAGGACAATCTCCAATGCATCGTGAGTGATAATTTGATAAAAAACAGCATTCCGTTTGGACAAACACAACTGCCAAAATTATGGGATTACGCGGATAAAACCGATACTATATCGTTTTTGTTAATAACATAGAGAAAAATTTAATAATTATTATGAATATTTTAATGCTTATTCAACTCCTATTACCGAAATTTGCATTTTAATTTTTTGGACATAAACTACACCATGAAAAAACACAACTACAGCGCAGGACCTTGTATTTTACCACAAGAAGTTTTTGAAAAATCAGCTCAAGCTATTTTAAATTTCAATGATTCAGGATTATCTATATTAGAAATCTCTCACCGTAGCAAGGATTTTGTTGCCGTTATGGACGAAGCTAGAGCTCTAGCATTAGAGTTATTAGGTTTAGAGGGTAAAGGATATCAAGCTCTTTTTCTTGCTGGCGGCGCTAGTTTAGAATTTTTGATGATTCCTTATAACTTGATGAAAGAAAATGGAAAAGCAGCTTATTTAGATTCAGGAACTTGGGCTACTGCAGCTATTAAAGAAGCTAAATTCTTTGGAGAAACAGTTATTGTTGCTTCTTCAAAAGATGACAATTACAACAATGTACCTAAAGGATATGAAATTCCTGCTGATGCAGATTATTTCCACTGTACTTCGAACAATACTATTTTTGGTACACAAATGAAATCATTCCCAAAAACTAATGTACCATTAGTATGCGATATGAGTTCAGATATCTTTTCAAGAGAATTAGATTTCACACAATTTGACATTATATATGCTGGCGCTCAGAAAAACATGGGACCTGCAGGAACTACTTTGGTAATTATCAAAGAAGAAATAATCGGCAAAAGCGGTCGTGCTATTCCTAGCATGTTGGATTATGCCAAACACGTAAAAGCAGATAGTATGTTCAACACTCCTCCTGTTTTCCCTGTGTACGCGTCTCTATTGACATTGAGATGGATCAAGGAAAAAGGCGGAATTGCAGCGGTTGAAAAACTAAACAACGCGAAAGCAGAATTGCTTTACAACGAGATTGACAGAAATCCATTATTCAAAGGAGCAGCAGTTAAAGAAGACCGTTCTAACATGAATGTAACATTCTTGTTAACAAATCCAGAACACACAGAAACATTTGACAAAATGTGGAAAGAGGCTGGAATCTCTGGTTTGCCTGGTCACCGTTCAGTAGGTGGTTACAGAGCATCTATTTACAATGCTATGCCAATTGAAAGCGTACAAGTATTGGTAGATGTAATGCAAGCTTTAGAAAAAGCGGTTTAAATTTTTGATTAAGGATTTTAAATTCGGGATTCAGAATTAGGATTCAGGAATTAGGATTTAAAAAAAATGAATTTCGTAGTTGGAATTTATAAATTGAACTTTAAACCATCATCGCTAGCAGAGGCTCTAGCCCCGATAGAAGTGGAAATCCTTGTGGCGGCAGACATCTACGCCGACACAAGATTGAAACGGATAGCGGGAAACAGCTTCTAAACCATTCAATTAATTTGAGGCAAAAACCTCGTAATTTAATAAAAGAACATGAAAGTATTAGCAAATGATGGGATTTCAAAAAGTGGAATCTTAGCTTTAGAAAAAGGTGGTTTTGAAGTAATCACTACAAAAGTAGCACAAGAACAAGTAGCGAACTACATCAACGAAAACAACGTGAGTGTTATTTTGGTTCGTAGTGCGACTAAGGTTCGTAAAGACATTATTGATGCTTGTCCTGGTATCAAAATCATCGGTCGTGGTGGTGTAGGTATGGATAACATTGATGTAGAATACGCTAAAAGCAAAGGAATTCACGTAATCAACACTCCTGCTTCATCATCTGAATCAGTTGCTGAATTGGTGTTTGGTCACTTATTTACAGGAGTTCGTTTCTTACACGATTCTAACAGAAACATGCCACTTGAAGGAGATACTAAATTTAACGAATTGAAGAAAGCTTATGCTGATGGAGTTGAGTTAAGAGGTAAAACTTTAGGAATTGTTGGTATTGGACGTATTGGTCAAGCTACAGCAAAAATGGCGCTTGGATTAGGAATGAAAGTTATCGCAGCGGATAGTTTTATCCCTAAGGTTGACGTAAAAGTAGAATTCTTTGACGGACAATCTATCACTACTACTATCGTTTCTCAATCATTAGAGTCTTTATTCCAAGAAGCAGACTTTATCACATTGCACGTTCCAGCTCAAGACGGTTATATCGTTTCTGAAAAAGAATTTGCAATCATGAAAGACGGTGTAGGAATTGTAAACTGTGCTCGTGGTGGCGTAATCAATGAAGTAGATTTAGTTGCTGCTTTGGATTCAGGTAAAGTTGCTTTTGCAGGTTTAGATGTTTTCGAAAATGAACCAACTCCAGCTACTCAATTATTGATGCATTCAAAAATCTCTTTGACTCCACACATTGGAGCAGCTACAGGAGAAGCTCAAGATAGAATTGGTACTGAATTAGCTTCACAAATTATTAGCTTATTAAGCTAATAAATTAAAAGCTTAACACATAAAAGGACTCATTACAAATTGGTAATGAGTCCTTTTTTTATTAAATTTGGTATACTAACCTTCTAAACTTATTCCTATGTTAGATCATGTCACACAATTAGTACAACAATTTGGAGCTGATGCAATCGTAAAAAACGACAGTATTCCCAATGAACAAAACGAAGCTGTAATAAAAGAAACCAGTAGTTCTGTAGTTGATAGTTTGCAAAAAATTGCCAATAAAGGAGATCTGGCACAAATATTAGGTTTGTTACAAGGTAAAGACTTAGACATAAACAATCCAACGGTAAAAGAAATTATTTCTCAGGTATCTAATTCTCTTACCCAAAAACTAGGAATAAGTAGCACTGCAGCTTCTGGAGCCGCAACATCCATGATTCCAAAAATATTAAATAGTTTAATTGGAAAAGCAAACGATCCTAAAGATCACAGCTTAAGCATTTCAGACATCGTCAATTCTTTAACCGGTGATGGCAGTGCTGAACAAGCTGGAATTATGGAAGCTATTGATACCTATGGCGTACATTTTGGATTGGATCAAAATGCAGATGGAAAAGTAGACCTTGAGGACGCCGTAGAACTATCCAAAAAAGGAGGAATAGCTGGGATTTTTGGGAAACTTTTTGGAAAATAAAAACAAAGTCTCATTCTTATTCAAAGCCAATTATCTAATCCATAGTTGGCTTTTTCACTATACAACATTAATTATCGATAATTTAATTCGTAAATTTACTCTTCATCGTTTTAAGTATGAAAAACAGTATTTACATAATAATCATAATTTTAGGAATCGTAGTTAGCTGTCATTCCTCTAAAACTATTGCGTCAAAATCTAATAACTCCAGTCCAAATAAAAACGACACCGTAAGAATTGCCAATGATTCCTTAGAGTATGAGGTGATTATTATAGATAACGGATTTAATAATTGGCTAATCAGCCAAGCATTACCTAGAGGTTTTCACAGTCAACAGTTCTTAGAAAATAGAAACCGCCTTTATATAAACGAATGGAATAATCGTGTCTTACAACCACGACGCTACAACCCTAATTTATATGAAATGACTATCAATTATGATCCTATGATTGATTATGGCTATGAAGTAAATTATCTTATTTACAATTACATGATCTATTTTCAAAATACCTTCAAACAAAAACTTTTTGGTAATGTTCCTCTAAGATAATGTTCTTATATTTGTAAACATTACTAGTAAAATGAAGAAACTAAAAGAACGTTGGAGAATAACTTCTAATTTTCAACTTATCGTTATTATAATTGTTTTTGCGATAAATGGATCCTTATCTGCAAAAATATCCGCTTTCTTTTTGGATGCATTAGGAATAACTAAAGAGAACACCAACATCCTTATATACTATGTTTTATTATTAATTCTAGTACTCCCCTTGTACCCTTTTATGTTAATGTTCTTTGGATGGCTTTTTGGACAATCTCATTTTTTTACACCCTTTAGTAAAAAAATGATTCGAAGCTTGAAAATGGGCTTTTTGTTACCAAAAGAAAAGAACTAAACACACTAGCTTTTTTTGATGATATAAGTGTAAAACCACATCAAAGTAAAGGAAGGAATAAAATCAGTTGCTGGAAGAACCTCTTCAATAAAAGAAACAATACCCGCTAGTTTTCCTGATTTGCCTTTGTACATCCAAACCATAATCAAACCTGATATTGGAGCCCAAACTAAATCTCCAAACTCTCCCAAAAACGGAATTGAAAAGGATAACATTCCAATGACATCCAATAAAATCCCCAAAATTAGGTCTCTTATTTTATTGTCTGCAGGAGCAGCATTTGTTTGTTTTTCCATAACTTTTAAATAAAATGCTTTAAACCCGATAAATCTTAACCTTACTTCAGTATACTTTGAAATACTTTCTTAAACTTTTCTAGTTTAGGAGTAATCACAAACGCACAATAGCCTTGCTCTTTATTCCCACTATAATAGTTGTGATGGTAATCCTCGGCCTCGTAAAATTTAGAAGCTTCTGATACTTTAGTCACTATAGGATTAGGAAAAACGCCTTCCTGAGTTAGAAATTCAATATATGCTTTAGCTATTTTTTTTTGCTGCTCATTTGTATAGAAAATCTCAGAACGATATTGAGTCCCTATATCATTCCCTTGACGGTTTAACGTTGTTGGATCGTGTGTTGCAAAAAAGACTTCCAAAAGCCTTTCATAACTAATCTCATCCGGATTAAAATTGATTCTAATTGCTTCAGCATGTCCTGTCTCACCAGTGCAAACCGCTGCATAAGTCGGATTATCTAATTCACCCCCTATATAACCTGGAGCAATAGACCCTACCCCTTTCAGTTCTTTAAAAAAAGCTTCGGTACACCAAAAGCAACCTCCTCCTAAAATTGCAACTTCTGTTGCTCTTGAATTATTCATATTTTTATCCTTTACTAATCATATATCAAATACCAGCCGTCAAAGCGAATTGATACTCTTTCAAATTTAAGCTATTCCCCAGTTTAAAAAACACGTATTTAACTAAATTTTATCCTTTGTAAGAGCAAAAGAATATGATTTTCTCTAAAATCTTTGTTTCTTTGCTGAAATTGATTCCGATGATTCAAGCAAAAAATCTGCATAAATATTACGATCAACTTCATGTACTTAAAGGAGTTGATTTACACATACAAAAAGGCGAAATCGTATCCATCGTTGGCGCTTCAGGAGCTGGAAAAACCACTTTGTTACAAATTTTAGGTACCCTAGACAAACCTGAAAAAGACAGCAATATGGAGCTTAAAATAAATGGCGACAATATTTTAGGTCTTAATGACAAAAAACTATCACAGTTTCGTAATTTAAATTTGGGATTTATTTTTCAGTTTCACCAATTACTTCCTGAATTTACCGCTTTAGAAAATGTTTGCATCCCCGCTTATATAGCGAACAAACCTAAAAAAGAAACTGAAGAAGAAGCCAAACGATTATTAGAATACCTTGGACTTTCGCACCGCATACACCACAAACCCAATGAACTTTCGGGTGGTGAACAACAACGAGTAGCGGTTGCCAGAGCTCTAATTAACAAACCTGCTATTATTTTTGCTGATGAACCATCAGGAAATTTAGATACCGTTTCAGCTGAAAACTTACATCAATTATTTTTTAAGTTAAGAGATGAATTTGGACAAACATTTGTCATCGTTACACATAATGAGGAACTGGCGAATATGGCGGACAGAAAATTGGTTATGGTTGACGGAATAATTAGTGAGTAATTACAACAATGTTTTTAAAAATAGCAAACATAACAGTAAAAACATCATGACTCCTACAGAACTCAAAGAATTCCTAGACGAAAAAGTCCTTCAATACAATACCCTTGATTTCATTGAGAGTGACCCTGTACAAATTCCGCACCTGTTCACTCAAAAAGAAGATATTGAAATAGCTGGTTTTTTGAGTGCTACTATTGCATGGGGGAACCGAACGATGATTATCAAAAACAGTCACCGAATGATGGATTTGATGGGAAACACTCCTTTTGATTTTATCATGTCACATACTGATAATGATTTAGAACGATTAGAATCCTTTGTACACAGAACGTTTAACAGTCAAGATTTTTCTTTTTTTATTCAAAGCCTTCGTAATATTTACGCCAACCATAACGGGCTAGAAGCTGTTTTTGCAAAGAACCAAGAGCCCCATTCGATGCAAAAAAGTATTTCTGATTTCAAAAATACCTTTTTTGAAATCCCCCATTTACATCGCACACAAAAACACATTTCAGACCCATTGAACGGTTCCGCCGCAAAACGAATCAATATGTATCTTCGTTGGATGTGTCGTCAAGACAATAAAGGAGTTGATCTAGGCATCTGGAAATCCATATCCATGGCAGCACTATCATGTCCATTAGATGTCCATTCAGGAAATGTCGCTCGAAAATTAGGATTACTAAGCCGTAAACAAAACGATGCTAAAGCATTACAAGAACTCGACTCCAAACTTCGTGAGTTAGATCCAAACGACCCCTCCAAGTATGATTTTGCTTTGTTTGGCTTAGGAGTTTTTGAAGGATTTTAATATAATTTCTTTAAACTTTTCTAATCATTCTTTTTTTTTAATAAAAACAACTCTAAAAGTTAAGGCTAAAACTATGTTTTAGATTTCACAAGACTCAATCGTAGTCTATTTTTTTAAATTCAATAACAATTCTGTAGTAATAATCTTTAAATATATGTATTTAGTGCATTTTAACGATGTTTTTTTACATTTAATCGATAAAGTTTAAGAAAATATTATATATTTGAAATGCCCAAATGACCCAAATTATAAACCATAACTTAACCTATAATGATTACATCTAAAAAAATAGTTTTAGCGGAAGACAACTCCATACTTTCATTATTGCTCAAATTCAAATTAGAGAAAGAAGGTTACAAGCTTTTAATTGCTGGAAATGGAAAAGAAGCCATTAGTCTCATTGAAGAACACAATCCTGATATGATTCTTACCGATATCATGATGCCATTTGTAAGCGGTTTAGAAGTAATTAGTCACGTAAGAAATAAACTTGCTTCGAGTACTCCTATTGTGGTTTTTTCAGCCGCAGGTCAGGAGGAAATGGTTCTGAATGCCTTTAATTTAGGTGCCACTGATTTCATGAGTAAACCTTTCAGTCCGAATGAATTAATCATTAGAACAAAAAGATTACTTCGTTAACCTTTAATCTAAGAGTTTTATGGTCAACTTAACTCAATATTTTATTGAATACCTCAAACATGCCCCAATCATTATTCAATTGACTTGGAGTTTGAGTGCTGCTTTCTTGCTTACAATCGCACTTTTGATCACTTATTTAAAGTATTTAAGAGCTCGATTGAGAAGTAAAGAACGTATTGAAGCTACTTATCAAAAAAAGTATGAATCCGATTTAATCGAATATTTATATGCTGGAAATGAGGAAGAGGATACTAGTATTGAGCAACAAAAAATAATCGACTATTTAAAAAAATGTGGTAAAAGTAGTTTAAAAAGAAAAATTATCATCAGTACTTTACTCAAATTACGAAATGAAATTTCAGGAGAAACAGCCGATGCTATTCAAAAACTCTACTATAAAACTGAATTTATTAGCCAAGCTACTGCTAAACTAAAAAGTAAAAAATGGGACGTAATTGCGAGAGCCATTAAAGAGTTAGCACAATTTGAAATAAAAGAAGTTCATGACGATATCATTGTACACATCAATCATCCTAAAAAAGAAGTTCGTAGAGAAATTCAATTTTATCTCGTTAAATTATTTTCATTCGAGGGATTAGGATTTTTGGACGTATTGGAAAATCAATTATCGGAATGGGACCAAATTCAATTACTAGAAATCCTTCAAAAAATAGACAATCATAAACTTCCTGACATTAGTGATTGGTTACAATCGTCTAATTATTCGGTAATATCCTTTGCTTTAAAATTAGCTAAAATTTACAATCAATTTGAAGCAAAAGAGGAACTACTAGAATTATTAAATCACCCCAGTGAAGCAATAAGAATCGAAGCTATCGAAATTGTTTCGCATTTAGGAATTTTTGAAGCAGTAACCCTATTGAAAGATAATATTGAGGATAGAAGTCTTGAAGAGCAAATCTCGTTCTTTAAAATAGAAGAAGCTTTCTTAATGACTCTTGAAGAATCATTCCTCATGCAGTACGTATATCATGAGAATTTTGAAATTAAAAATGCTGCGAAAAAAATCATCCGTTTAATTGATATCAATGCAGCCAATACAATAAATATTGATAGAATACAAAATGACAATTTAGAAGTTTCTAATCTAATAAAAGCCAGTTAGTCATGAGTCCAAATATTTCCGAAATCATCTTTGCTACGCTAGAGTTCATTTTTTATAGCTTTGCATTTCTAGCCATACTTTCGTATATTATTTTAGCTGTAATTTCAGTTGTGGAGACAGGAAATTATATGAAGAAAAACAGCTTTGTCAATTACAATAAAATTTTATCTTCATCAATTTCTCCATCAATTTCAATTATAGCGCCTGCTTATAATGAAACTTTAAATATTGTTGAAAATGTAAGGTCATTACTCTCCACCCATTATGTAAACTATGACGTAATCATTGTCAATGATGGAAGTAAAGATGATAGTCTCGAAAAATTGATTAAGGCTTATGATCTCGTTAAAGTTGACTACTTAATTAACCAGCAAATCCCAACAAAACCTTTGCGCTGAAGGGATTTTTAAGTCGACTAATCCAGCATTTGAAAAACTAATTGTAGTTGACAAAGAAAATGGAGGAAAAGCAGACGCATTAAATACAGGTCTTAATATCAGCACCAATAAATATGTTGCCTGTATAGATGTTGATTGTTTATTAATGGAAGATGCTTTACAAAAAATGATCAAACCATTTTTAGAATCCACTGATAGTAAAGTCATTGCTGCAGGTGGAGTCATCAGAATTGCAAATTCCTGCGTAATAAAAGATGGAAAACTACTTGATGTAAATTTACCTAAAAGCGCTATCGTTAGAGGTCAGATATTAGAATACTTGAGAGCCTTTTTATTAGGTAGAATGGCATGGAGTAAATTGAATGGTTTATTAGTTATTTCAGGAGCTTTTGGATTGTTTGACAAAAAAATAGCTATTGAAGTGGGGGGTTATGACACCAAAACGGTAGGAGAAGATATGGAAATCATCGTGAGAATGAGACGCTGTATGGAGGAACAAAAAGTAAAATACAAAGTAGCTTACATTCCTGATCCACTCTGTTGGACAGAGGCTCCTGACAGTTACAAAATATTCATTTCCCAAAGAAACAGATGGACACGTGGTACCATCGAAACATTGAAAAAGCATAAAAAAATAGGTTTTAACTCTGAATATAAAGCTTTAGGAACCATCAGTTATCCTTATTGGTTAATTTTTGAAAGAATAGCTCCTCTAATTGAGGTCGTTGGGTTGTTTTATTTCATCTACCTGATTGTTGAAAATAGTGTACAATGGGATTATGCTATTGCATTTATGGTTGTAGCTTATCTTTTTACGGTTTTCTTTTCTGTAGTGACCATCATTACTGAAGAACTTACCTACCATCAATACAAGAAAAAAGGGATTGGGTATCAATTAATAAAAACAGCTTTCTTAGAACCATTCGTTAACCATCCTTTTGTTTTATATTCCGCCATTAAAGGAAACTTTGATTATTATTTCAACAAAAAAATAAAATGGGGAGAAATGACCCGAAAAGGAATGACTAATAATTAAATAAATTTTGTGCACTCCGATTCCAAATAAGACCACTAAAACGCAGTTTCCCTTACCGATTAAGTTCGCTAAACTTCGTTATGTATTGACGTAAATTGCATTGAACTTTTTTTTAGAAAACCATCGTCAATTTATATTTAATTGATTCTTTTTGATTTTTCCCAAAACCTCATACACAACTAATGGTGAGCGAACAAAGTATAATTACTATATTGGGCATCGTTTAACTAACAGTTGGATTAATTAAAAACATCGAAAAATACTAAACACATGAAAACCAATGAACAAGTAAACGACAAGTCCTCGTTTTTCAGCTTATCATATTCTTTTCTACTTACATTTTGGATAATTACTTTGTTTGAAATTGTATCAAAAATTACTTCGGGTATTGAAATTTCAAATTTTTTTATAACACTTATATATAAATTATTCCATGATTTTGGAACGGTTACAATAATAACATTAGTTTGCTTTCCGATTTATTTAGTTGTTGCTTATTTCAGAAAATCATGGGCTTTGTTTCTTATCAAAATCATTTTTTCTTTACTTGTAATTGGTCAATTTGCATTAACAAAATACCATTTAACGACACTGGTCAATCTGGGAGCTGATTTTTTAGGCTATTCATTTGATGATATGTTTACTACAGTAACTGCATCTGAGTCACTGTCTATTTTGTATTTTATTCCTTTTGTCATTTTTCCAATTGCTTTTTTGAGCATCCACAAATATTTTGGTCAGCACAGTTCTTTCAAACCAGTCCAAATAGGTTTAGCGAGTTTGCTTGTTCTAACATTAGGTTTAAAATTAATTGTTACTGATTTTTCAGATACCGAAAACCAAAACAAACTGGCTTATTTTACTACTGAAATCATCCGATTCCAATCAGATAAAAACGCCTTTGATGTTGATAATTTAGTGTACAAAAAAGAATTTCCATTAGTACAACCTTTCGACGCCACTCCAGACGTTCTATCTCCGTTTTTTCAAATCAATGAAGAGAAACCTAATATCGTTATGATTATCGTAGAAGGCCTAGGGAATGAATTCATTGGAAAAAATCAATACAGAGGCTTTACACCTTTTCTAGATGCCTTGATTCCGAAATCATTGTACTGGGAGAATTTTGTTAGTAATGCAGGAAGGACATTTGGAGCGTTGCCATCTATTTTAGGCTCTTTACCCTATGGCGAAAAAGGTTTTTTAGAAATGAATCCTTTACCCTCCAATATTTCTTTGGTTAGTATTTTAAAAGCCAATGAATACACCACCTCATTTTACTGTGGGGACGAATCCAGTTTTGACCGAAAAATAAACTTTCTAGAATACAACGGCATAGACCATGTAATCGACATCGATAAATTTGGACCTAGTTACCAAAAAACACAAGCTAACGAAGGTGGTTTTACTTGGGGATACCCTGATGGTGAAATCTTCAAAAAAACGCTATCTGAATTGGACTCCAAAAAAGGACCTCGCTTAGACATCATTATGACCTTGACCAATCACGAACCTTTTGATTTTCCTGCAAAAAAAGAATATCTCAAAAAGGTAGATAGCATAATCAGTTCTAATAAAACACTTCAAATATCAAAATCAGAAGTAGAAACTTATAAAGATATCTTTGCTTGCTTGTTATACACTGATCATTCGATTAAAAAATTCATGAATGATTATGCTAAAAGACCTGATTATAAGAATACCATCTTTGTTATCACAGGAGACCACCGTTTGATTCCTATCGCTCAAAAAGACAAATTATGCCGTTTTCACGTGCCCTTATATATGTACAGTCCATTATTGAAAAAACCACAAACATTCAAATCGGTTTCTTCACATTGGGATATTACTCCTAGTTTGATTTCATTTTTAATGAACAATTACAAAATGAATAAAATGGAAAAAACTGCTTGGATGAGCACTGGATTAGATACGGTGAAGCAATTTCGCAACATACACAAAATTCCAATTATGCAAAATAAAGGAAGCATTAACGAATTGATTTACAAAGACTTTTTATACTCTGACGGTAGTCTATTCAAGATTGACGAGGATTTTGAAATCACTAAAATTAATGACAGTGAAACGCTGCAAATGATGAAAGACAGTCTTAAGGAAGCCAAAAGACTTAATGCTTATTTGACCAAAAAAAATAAAATCATCCCCAATTCACTAAATATTTACACAAAACCAGCTTTCCAGTTTTCCAAAGAAGATTTGGCTGTAATTAAAAAATTGACAAAGGGATTAACTTATGATGAAACCTTCTTTCTAGCGCGAGATTTTGCCTTTAATAAAGAAAGAGACAAAGCGCGATTATTATGTAATTACATCTTGAATGAATTTCCAAATTATGCTGATGTTAGAACATTAAAAGGGCGTACGCTTGCATGGGATAAACAATACACAAAAGCAGAAACTGAACTCCTTGAAGTGGTTAAAAGAACTCCTTTTTATAGTGACAGTTATATCGCTTTAATGGATTTATATTGGTGGTCTAATCAAGATACCAAAGGGATTACTATTGCAAAAAAAGGTTTAAAAAACAAAGTAGACAATCCTGAACTAGGAATTAAGCTGGCACAAGCTTATAAGCGTGTAAACAATCTCGCTATGGCTAACACCGTTATTGACAGTGTTATGAAAAAAAACCCAGCTAACAAAGAGTTAATCAAAATCAAAAAAACGTTATAAAAATGATTTTAAAAAAGTCAACTATATTTTCTGTCCTTTTTGCTTTGACAGTAGTTTTTCAAATCCAAGGTCAAGAAAAACTTTATAATGGAAACCCCGATACTTCTTTTGAGACGGCTCGAAAATTGGCCTTCAACGATCAACGCAAGCAAGCTCAGGATACCCTTGTTCATATCCTGACTAAATATCCTAATTATAGTGATATTCGCACTTTTCTAGCAACCACCTATTCTTGGGATGGTGATTATAAAAAAGCCCGAAAAGAGTTTGCTTATGTGATTAAGAATGACCTCAAAAACAAAGAAAATTGGATTGCAGCCATCAAAAACGAATCCTGGAGCAATGCTTATTACGAAGCTATAACAATGGCTGACAATGCCTTGAAAGTGTTTCCTGATGATGCCGAAATATTATTATTGAAAGCCAGTGCACTTGAAAACATAAAGAAACCCTTGGAAGCCTCTACAATTGTTGAAGCTGTATTAGCCAAAAATCCTGAAGACTCTAAAGCGTTAGCATTCAAAGCTAGTTTAGACCAAAGTTTACGTAAAAATGCGATAGGATTGCGTTCTGTGGTTGATGTATACTCCGAAGTATTCGACCCAATGCAATTACATACTCTCAATTATAGCCGATTGACCCCATACGGAAGTATCATAACAAAGTTGAATTTCAACCGAAGATTTAATGAGAACGGAGTCCAATTTGAAGTCGATATGTACCCTAAAATTGCCAAAGGATTGTATGCTTATGTAAATTTTGGAGTAGCAGACTCTTTCCTGTTTCCTGACATTCGTTACGGAGCCGAATTACACCAATCCTTACCCTATAGTTTAGAAGTTTCAGCAGGTTTTAGAGCCTTACAATACGACAATACCACATTGATATATACAGGATCATTGGGTTGGTACACAGGCAATAGTTATTGGTCTTTGCGTCCGTATCTAACTCCTGGTGACGGAGGATTAAGTACTTCAGGTTTATTAAACTATCGTCGTTACCGTGCCAATGCCGACAATTATTGGTCTACCTCTTTCAGTATGGGATTCTCTCCTGAAATTTACCAATTCAAAGTGGAAAATAATGAAAACACCATTATTAACCTGCAGTCACAACGTTTTAATTTGAGTTACTTTTTCACCACTCACAATAACAAAAATGCTTGGGGAGCGCAGTTTGATCTTACCCATCAAGAAATTAGTTTTGATCCAGGAAGCTACTTCTGGATTTACTCTTTTACTCTTTCTTGGGATATGAGGTTTAAGTAATAACATACATGTTTTACAAATATCTCTAGCCTTGTGGAATCATTTTAACATGAAAGAAAAGCCAATTTTAAGTTTTTTATTGGAAAGACACCTCTTTAGAAATTTACACCTGCACTTACTCCAAAAGGAATAAATAAAATATCTACAGTTTCTATACCTGAAAATGGAATTTGTCCAAATATTCTAAAATTAACTTTATTTGATTTAAGAGGTTGTAACCTATATCCGACTATAGGATATAGCAAATAATTCTGACTTGTGTTTCCATTAATAATCGTTCCTCCTAATCCAAATTCAAAGAAATTTCGACCTTTCCCCCAGTTTCCAGTTATATGATGTGGTATCGTTAAATATTGTTCAGTGGATGAAGAACAGCTACCAAATATACAAAGTTCATATTCTTCATTGTATCCAAGTCCCAATTTTCCTGACAAAATAAAACTGGAATTAACAAAAAATAATTTCTCGTAATTAGCTGAAATTATTGAAGCATCGCCCAAGAGGTTTATAAAAATACTATTTAAGGGTCTTTTGGGGGTGGAATCTATATGATTCTGAGGGAATCCAATTATTGCGAACATTGCGATGACTAAGGTTAATACAATCTTTTTCATAATATTGATTTTAAAGACATCTTTGAATTCGTCATTTCAACTATATACAAAGATACTAACAATCTAATGGAAAAGAATTTAAGATAGGTATAAACAAAATAATCATATTTAACAATTTAGTAGCTTTAAATTATCACAATACTCCAACTTCCTAAATAAGCAATTACAATGACTTCTGTCTTTTAAAAAACCATTTTATTCATGATCTAAACCTTTAAAATCACCTCAGGTCAGCATACTAGTTATTTTAGTGTATCTTTGCACAAAATTTACGTTTTATGAGCACTTTTGAGCAATTTAATCTTCCTAAATCAGTACAAAAAGCAATTGATGATTTGGGATTTGAAACCCCTACACCTATTCAAGAAAAATCATTCTCCGTTATCATGTCGGGGCGTGATATGATGGGAATTGCACAAACAGGAACAGGTAAGACTTTTGCTTATTTGTTACCCTTATTAAAACTATATAAATTCACACCTGGACATACTCCAAAAATCGTTATCCTTGTTCCTACCCGTGAACTTGTCGTTCAAGTGGTTGAGGAAGTTGAAAAACTAACCAAATACATGTCGGTTAGAACTATCGGGATTTTTGGTGGGGTGAATATCAACACTCAAAAAACTACTGTTTATACAGGTTGTGACATCTTGGTTGGAACCCCAGGTAGAATAATGGATTTAACATTAGACAATGTGATCCGTTTTGAAGAAATGCAAAAACTAGTCATTGACGAGTTTGACGAAATGCTGAATTTAGGATTCCGTACTCAACTTACCGCTATTTTAGCAATGATGCCTAAAAAACGTCAAAACATTTTGTTCTCGGCTACCATGACCGATGAAGTCGATGCTGTTTTGAACGATTACTTTGATTATCCTGAAGAAGTTACCCTTTCTGCCTCTGGGACACCGCTTGAAAACATTACTCAAATCACCTATAACGTTCCCAATTTCAACACCAAAATTAACTTACTGAAACATTTACTAGCTACAAACGATGATATGAGTCGTGTATTGGTTTTTGTGAACAATAAGAAAATTTCGGATATGGTTCTTGATCGTATCGAAGAAGATTTTGAAGGACAATTTGGAGTAATCCACTCTAATAAATCTCAAAATTATCGTTTGACTACTATGGCTGAATTCCAAGAAGGAAACCTTCGTGGTTTGATTACCACCGATATCATGGCGAGAGGTTTAGACATCTCCAACATCACTCACGTCATCAACTTTGAAATGCCTGAATTTGGAGAACTGTATATGCACCGTATTGGTCGTACTGGTCGTGCCGATAAAACTGGAACCGCAATTAGTTTCATCACACCTAGAGAAGAAGAAGCTAAAGTCGAAGTAGAAGTTTTGATGAATATGGAACTCGATATCGAAGAATTCCCTGAAGAAGTGGAAGTTTCCTTAAAACTAATCGAACCAGAGAAAGAACGTCAAGTTATCAAGTATGCCAAAAAGAAAAAACCAGATGGTGACGGTGCTTTTCATGAAAAAGCCAAGAAAAACACCAAGGTCAACTTAGGTGGACCTTCTAAAACCAAAAAGAAAACACACGGTTCGGTTAACAGAAATATGCTAAAAACGAGAGCTGCAAAGAAAAAGAAAAAATAGTTTTTTTATATTGCTAAGACAATCCGTTACTAAGTTTTTAAAACTTTAAAACCATTAAGAAATTCAGATGCATTAGCTCTAAATTTCTTAATGGTTTTATTTTTAAATTGGTTTTTAAAATTTGACTTTTACCCTTTGAAATTTGACTATTGCTTAGTAAAAACCAAACAAACGGGAGCGCACAAATCAATTTTTTTGCCTGTGTCTGTCAATTTTCCAGTAGTTTTATCTCTTTTAAAAATCACAACCGAATTAGAATATTGATGTGCTATCAACAAATAATTTCCCGATGGATCAATCGCAAAATTACGAGGTCCGTCACCCATGGTTGAAACTCTTTCTACAAATTCCAATTTTCCGTTTTTCAATACTTTAAAACAACTAATATCGTTGGCATCAGCTCTATTGGTAGCATAAATAAAATTCTCATCAGGTGACAAATGAATGTCAGCAGCTGTAAATTTCCCTTTGAAATCAGGAGCTAATACTGTTTGTACTTCAATCAGTTTCAATTTTCCTTTTTTAAAGTTATAGACTGACAAACCACCATCTAATTCTTGTAATAAATATATTTTTTTTCCGTTTTTGCTAAATGTAAAATGCCTTGGACCACTACCTGCTTTAATGTCATTAGCAACCATTAATTCTAGAGGTTTCTCAGCCTGATTGTTTACGGCATACGAATAGACCTTGTCACTTCCCAAATCTGTTCCCAATAAGAATTTATTGTCTGGAGAAAATTGAACCATGTGCAAATGTGCTTTTTCTTGACGTTTTGTATTGGGACCTTTCCCACTATGTTGTTCCAATTGTTTTAAGGCAGTTAAACTTCCATCTGATTTTTTTCCAAAAACACTAATACTACCTCCTGTATAATTGGCCGTAATAACATTTTCACTATCATTAGTAATATAACATGGATTTTCACTGGTCGTTTTTTGTTGGTTTATCAACTTCAGACTACCTGATTTGGAATCGTATCCAAAGGCTGAAACACCACTATTAGCACCGTCAGAATTTACCGTATACACAAATTTATTGTCTTTTGAAACCGTCAAAAACCCGGGATTGGCTACTTTTTCAGATTCAAATCTAAACTCAAAATCACCAGTTACCGAATCGAATTGATAGACATAAACCCCTTTGCTTTCACAATTTGTATTAAAACTTCCAATGATTAAATTATGAGTATTGGATTGTGCTTGAATTAACACAGAGCACAAGAAAAGCAGAACAACAGAAAAAGAAGACTTCATTATATACTATTTTTAGAAAAGCTAAAATACAGAATATATAATTAAAAATGTACTTAAAAAAGACCTGAATCCAGTTCGATAATTCGTAATTGCATAAATCAAGAATTGCAATAGTTTAATTTAATTACTTCAAAAATCAGTAATTATTTGTGAAAAATCGTGGTAAAAAAAATAGTAACCTATTCAAAACTCTTTTCAAATTTGTATTTTTGGGAAATCATTTTTCATTCCTCAATAAGTAACGCAACGGTAAATGCATTTTAAACATCCCGAATTACTATACTTCCTGTTTTTATTAATCGTTCCTATTTTGGTTCATTTATTTCAATTAAGACGTTTTAAGAAAGAATATTTCACTAATGTTCGGTTTTTAAAAGCATTAGCAATTCAAACGCGTAAAAGTTCAATCCTAAAAAAATGGTTGCTCCTTGCCTGCCGTTTACTCCTTTTGACTTTTATTGTTTTGGCTTTTGCCCAACCTTTTTTTGAAGCCAATGACAGCAAAAATAGTTCAAACGAACTCTATATAATACTTGATAATTCCTTAAGCATGCAAGCCAAAGGTCAAAAAGGCGAATTGTTTAAACGTGCTGTGCAAGAACTGCTTGAAAATCTCCCAGAAAACACTACTTTTTCTTTATTGACCAACACCACAACATTTTGGAATACAACCAAAAAAGAAATTCAGTCTGACTTACAAAATCTCGATTACAGCGGAATTCCATTTCAAATAGAAGCCCTTTTGACACAGGTCCAAGCCCATAAATCAGCTTTCAAAAAAGACATCATTATCATTACTGATGCTATTGGTTTAGAAAAAAAGCAATTGCAAAGCATTCAAAAAGAAGACAATGCTTATTTCATTATTCCAAAAGCAGAACAAAAAAACAACATCTCCATTGATAGTGTGTACATTCAAGAAACCTTGGAGAATTTTTATGAGTTGCAAGTCACTGTATCTAGTCATGGTGACGTCAATCAAAACAGTTCCATTGCAATCTACAATGGGAAGAATTTAATCGCTAAAACAGTCGTTACTCTCGATAAAAATAAAAAAATCATTCCATTTACCA
Source organism: Flavobacterium faecale (assembly GCF_048320115.1). Classification (GTDB taxonomy): domain Bacteria; phylum Bacteroidota; class Bacteroidia; order Flavobacteriales; family Flavobacteriaceae; genus Flavobacterium; species Flavobacterium faecale_A. Next base: position 2,842,999 of record NZ_CP182943.1, on the reverse strand, counting down.
TTCCGAAACAAGAATTTCATGGAAAAGTTTCCATCGAAGACAACGGGTTGACATTTGACAATGATTATTATTTTAGTATTCTAAAACCTAAAAAGACAAGCGTTCTAAGCATTGGAGAGGCCGAAAAAAGCAATTTCTTGAGTCGGATTTATACTAGTGATGAATTTGATTTTGTAAGCAGTACTCCCAATTCCTTGAACTATAATACAATTGAAAATCAAGAGGCAATTGTATTAAACGAACTGGAAACTGTTCCAACTGCCCTGCAAACCACTTTGAAATCTTTTGTTCAAAAAGGCGGAAATCTTATTGTTATTCCTTCGCAAAAATCGGATATTCCCAACTTAAATAACTTTTTGCTTTCCATTGGAAAAATCCAAATCTCAGGAATGGAAAAGCATGAAAAGCAAATTACTAAAATCAATTTTGCACATCCTATTTTTAACTCCGTTTTTGAAAATAAAGTAAGTAATTTTCAATACCCGAAAACCAAAACTAATTTTAAAATTACAGGAACTAGTGCTGCGGCATTGTATTACGAAGACGGTAGTAGCTTTTTAACTTCGATTGTCAATCCTACAAGTTCTGTGTCCTTCTTTGCAGCAGCTTTGAACACGACCAATACCAATTTCCAACAATCTCCCTTGATTGTTCCTACTTTTTACAAGTTGGCAACTTTACACCAAAATTCTGGCATCAATGCGCGAATTATTGGCGACAGCCAAGCTTATTTAGTGGCAACCACTATGGCCAAAGATGCCGTATTGAGCGTAAAAAATAAAGAAGAAGAATTTATTCCAATTCAACAAGCCGTTAATGATAAAGTAAAACTGAGCTTCTATGATTTTCCGCATAAAGCTGGAAACTTTGAAATATACAATCAAAAACTGGCCGTTGAAAACATCAGCTTTAATTACAACCGAACTGAAAGCCAACAAAGTACTCCTAACACAGCCAATATTTCCGACTATAAAACTATTGAATCTATTACAGCCGTGATTAATCAATTACAAACCGACCGTACAGACAGTCAAATTTGGAAATGGTTTGTTATCTTTGCACTGCTTTTTCTACTGGCTGAAATGGCGATTATTCGATTTTTGAAATAAAAAAACAGCACTTACTTATGCAATTAATCATCCGAAACGCAAAAATTATCGACCCACAAAGTAGTTTTGATACTCAAAATGTAGATATTTTAATTGAAGATGGCATCATTACTAAAATAGGAAATTCACTTCCAAACCCTAAAAAAATAGAAGAAGTAAAACTCGAAAATCTTCATGTATCTCAGGGTTGGTTTGATTCAAGTGTTTCTCTTGGAGAGCCAGGTTTTGAAGACAGGGAAACCATTGCAAACGGACTTAAAGTAGCAGGAAAAAGTGGGTTTACAGGCATCGCTTTGCAACCCAATTCGTTTCCAGTCATCGACAATCAATCGCAAATTCTTTTTGTGAAAAACAAAGCTAACGGAAGTGCAACGCAACTCTACCCTATTGGTGCTTTGACCAAAGGTAGCGAAGGTAAAGACCTAGCCGAATTATTCGACATGAAAAATGCTGGAGCAGTTGCTTTTGGGGACTACAACAAGAGTCAGGACAATGCTAATATGCTGAAAATTGCCTTGCAATACGTACAAGATTTTGATGGATTGGTAATAGCTTTTCCTCAAGACGAAAAAATTAAAGGAAACGGTGTGGTGAATGAAGGGGAAGTTTCGACTCGTTTGGGACTCAAAGGGATTCCAAACCTAGCCGAAGAATTACAAATCTCTCGTAATTTATTTTTACTAGAATACACGGGAGGAAAAATGCACATTCCAACAGTTTCAACAGCTAAATCAGTACAAATGATACGTGAAGCCAAAGCCAAAGGATTGCAAGTGACTGCAAGTGCTACGGTACACCATCTCGTTTTTACCGATGAGAAATTAGAAGAATTTGACAGCCGTTTCAAAGTCAGTCCACCCTTACGCACCGACATTGACCGCAAAGCATTGATAGAGGGTGTAATCGACGGAACTATAGATATGATTACAACAGATCATAATCCTATTGATATCGAACATAAAAAAATGGAATTCGACATGGCCAAAAACGGAACCGTGGGACTCGAAAGCGCTTTTGGTGCATTGCTTACGGTTTTACCTTTAGAACTGGTGATCAAAAAATTAACCGCTGGAAAGGCCACTTTTGCAATTGCCCCAAACCCTATTGAAGTTGGCGCGAATGCTAATATAAGCTTCTTTAATCCAGAAGGAAAAAGCACGTTTACAACAGCATCCATTTTATCCAAATCTAAAAACTCTGCCTTTTTAGGAATGAAAATGAAAGGCAAAGCATACGGGATTTACAATCAAGGACAATTAATTTTAGCAGACTAACATCATGAATAACGATACAAAAGGAAAAAACATTGCAATCATAAGCTATTTCACCATTATAGGTGCTGTGATTGCCCTTTTTATGAATAGCGAAAAAAAGAGTTCTTTTGCTGCTTTTCATATCCGTCAAGCTTTGGGCATCTTTTTGTCTTTTTTTCTAATAGGCTATTTTATTGGATATTTTGACAGTTGGACCATTTCCTCAGCTTTTTATTTGTTCTATTTTATTCTTTGGATTTACGGATTTATTGGAGCTTTACAAGGCGAAACAAAACTTATTCCTATCCTTGGAGCACAGTTCCAAAAAATATTCAAAAACGTATAATGACAATGATTTTATCCCTAGAATACCTCATCAGAGAACCGAAAACGAAACTTGATAAAAACCCGTTAATCTTATTATTACATGGTTACGGCAGTAACGAAGCTGATTTATTTTCGTTTGCTTCCGAGCTTCCTGACGAATATTACATCATCTCAGCACGTGCACCATATGACCTACAATACGGAAGCTATGCTTGGTATGCCATCAACTTTGATGCAGATCAAAATAAATTTTCAGACCACGACCAAGCTCGTGAGTCTCGCGATTTGATTGCAAAATTTATTGATGAACTGATTGCTAACTATCCTATTGATGCCAGTAATGTAAGTCTGCTCGGTTTTAGCCAAGGAGCGATATTGAGTTATGCCATTGCGCTTTCACATCCTGAAAAAATCAAAAACGTAATTGCATTAAGTGGCTACGCTAACGATGACATCATGGAAACCAATTACCAAAACAATGATTTTAGCAACCTGCGTATTTTCCATTCTCATGGTACGGTTGACCAAGTTATCCCAGTAGAATGGGCTAGAAAAACATGTCCGTTCTTGAAGAATTTAAATATCGATGCCACTTATAAAGAATACCCAGTAGGTCACGGTGTGGCTCCTCAAAATTTCTATGACTTTAGAAATTGGTTGATAAACGATAAAATTGTATCCTAAGCCAATTTACATAATCAAATAAAGGAGTTTTACTTTTAGAAAAATGTAAAACTCCTTTATTTAATACTTTTTGTCCCTAAAACAGGAATATATCCCAGTCTATTTTTGGTATAACAACGATTGCATCACTTCAAAAGAAATAGACATGTCGTCGTTGACAAAATATTTCAGCAATGCTTCTCCCCAAATTTCTCCATCACTATAATCTACGATAATCCATCGGTGATTGAGAATTTTTACTTTGTTAATTACAAACTTATTAGCTCCTATTTGATCTTGACCTGTGTATGGGTTTCCTTTGGGATTGGAATTCAAATCAAGCAACTTTTCCGTAACGTGCGGTATTAGTTTCTCGTATTGGATTGTTTTATCAGGGTTAATATTTTCGAAATAATTTTGAGCATTTTCATTTTTTTCAAGTGAAAAATAGTTGGCATCCCTTAATTGTGTAGATACTGAAACTAGACTGTCTTTTAATTTCTTAGAAACCCTTTCATACCTCGTTTTTTCAAATTCAACTTCTTTACTATAAAAAGAGTATGTAAAAATGTTGATTAAAATCAATAATATAAAAGAATAAAGGAAAAATGATCTTCTCATCGTATAGGGTATTTATAAGGTAATTTCTAAATTATCGTAAGCCAAAAAAACATTTTCAGGTAATTTCTTCTGCACTTCTTCATGAAACCCCATCACATGACTGATATGGGTCAAATAAGCTTTTTCAGGATTAACCAAAGCTATAAAATCAAGCGCTTCCTGCAAAGTAAAATGAGAGAAATGAGGTTCCTCTCTCAAGGCATTGACTACCAAAACTTTCAAATTTTGTAGTTTTTCAATCTCAATCTCTTCGATGGTTTTCACATCGGTTAAATAAGCAAAATCGTCAATTCGATACCCAAAAACTTGTAAATTTCCATGCATTACATCTATAGGAATGATGGTTTTATTCCCTAAAACAAAAGGATAATTGTTAGTAACCTCAAAGGTTTTTACAGAAGGAGCGCCAGGATACTTGTTTTCAGTTTGAAATACATAATCAAAACGCATTTTAATATTTTCAATTACCCGTGGATGGCCATAAAAAGGCATTTCCCCTTGCTTAAAATTAAAAGGTCTAATATCATCAATACCAGCTGTATGATCAGCATGCTCGTGTGTAAAAAGAATTCCATCTACTTTCTTGCAATTGGCTTTTAACATTTGTTGTCTAAAGTCAGGTCCACAATCAATAACATAGGAGTGTTCCTCCCACTGAATCCAAATCGATACTCTTAGTCTCTTATCTTTTTCATCGCTACTATAACATACAGGATGATCGCTACCTATAATTGGAATTCCTTGAGAGGTCCCCGTACCTAAAAAATATACTTTCAAATCTCTTTATTTTTTTTACAAAAATAATATTAAATATCTTTCATTAGTTATCAATTTCATTAACTTTGTGACATATTAGCCAATTTTACACAAAAAAAATGGGTACTGAGATAAAATTAAAGGGTGACAAAGTCATCGAACAAATACCTTCTATAAAGGACAAGGCACTTCGCATTAATTTAAATGAAAATATTTACGGAACTTTTGCCGAAATCGGAGCTGGTCAAGAAACTGTAAGGCACTTTTTTAGAGCTGGAGGTTCTTCGGGAACAATTGCAAAAGCTATGTCTGCTTATGACAAAGACTTTAGTGATGCCGTTTATGGCGAAGAAACAGACGGTCGCTATGTTACCGAAAGCCGACTCAAAAAAATGCTCTCACACGAGGTAAGTTTAATTGAAAAAAGGCTGAATCGTGAAAAACATCCAAATAAGATGTTTTTTAGTTATGCCAATACAGTAGCAACGATAGACTTTGCAAAGCAATTCAAAGGGCACGGATGGGTAGGAATTAGCTACCAAATTGAACCTGACGAAGGGTATAATGAAATCATCCTTCATATCCGTTTTAAAGAAACCGATGTTCGATTGCAACAAGAAACTCTAGGGATTCTTGGTGTAAACCTAATTTATGGAGCGTATTATAAATACAATGATCCTAAAAAATTATTGCGTTATCTTTATGATCACCTAGATAAAGACCAACTCGAAATTGACACTATCAACTTCTCTGGACCTCGATTTGCAGATGTAGACAACCGTTTGATGAGTTTACAACTCGTTAAAAACGGAATGACTGATGCCGTAATGTTTAATCCTAACGGGAAAAACATTCTTCCAGCTGCTATTTTATACAAGAAAAACATTCTGGCTCTAAGAGGGAGTTTCCGTCCGGTGACTAAGGTAAACATGGACATGTACCAGAAATCGTTGGATATGTTTGTCAAAGAAAACAAAGTTGACGAGAAGAACACTCTTGTAATTTTTGAAATCACACTTTCTAATTTACGTTCAGATGGAGAAATTGACGAACGTGACTTTATGGATCGTGCCGAATTACTTTGCTCATTAGGACAAACCGTAATGATTTCTAATTTCCAAGAATATTATAAAGTTGTAGAATACTTTTCTAACTATACCAAAGCCCGTATGGGACTTGCAATGGGTGTCAACAACCTTATCGATATTTTTGATGAAAAATACTATCGCCATTTGAGCGGTGGAATCCTTGAAGCATTTGGTAAATTGTTCTTCCGTGATATGAAAGTATTTTTATATCCTATGTTGGACGAAAAAGGAGAAATAAGCACCTCACAAAACTTAAAAGTACATCCTAGAATGAAGGAGTTATATAAATTCTTTAAATTCAACGGAAAAGTAATTGATATCGAGGATTTTGATCCAGATAACTTAGAAGTTTTTTCTCGTGAAGTTCTAAAAATGATTCAAAACGGCAAACCAGGATGGGAACGCATGTTGCCGGTAGGTATTGCAGAACTCATTAAAAAAGACCATTTGTTTGGCTACGAACCAAGCAAGTTTATGGAACAAAATCTGTAAATTATTAATATTACCGTAAAAGCAAGAATAGTAACTGTTCTTGCTTTTTCATATAATATCATTACTGGATACCATAATTAATATATCCAAATCAAAAATAAATTGCTCTGAAAATCTACAACATAATACAATCTTTCTCAATAATAATAGTATTACTCATTTCTAGCTTGTGTAGTGCGACGAACAAAAATTCTTTATCTAGTAATTATTCAATCGAAAAACTAGATTCAAAAAATTTGTTATTTAAAATTACAAAAATTGAAATTGACACCATTTTTGGTGCTAAACGGGACAGTATTTATCCTAAAAAAAGCAGATCCATTAAAAATAAGTCGATTGTCACTTACCAAATATATCATGACGGAAGAATTCATAAAATTATTCCAAAAACCATAACTAAAGAACTTAAAAACAAATACAAGTATATCTACCTTGACGAAAAAGGAAAAAAACATGATTTAGGAAATTATACTATTTACAAAACACAAAAATATAAGGGTCCCAAAGGAGAAACCGTAAATCTTATTAACTTGGAAGAGGTCCCCAAAAGCTACAAAAAAGGAAAAAAGCAATATCACTTTAATATCGATTCACCACGATCTTATGTGAATGAAAAAACCTTAGCTAGTTTTTTTGGTGCTATGTTAGACGTTAGCTTTTTAGACATTGGTTGCAATGGGTTCAGTCATAAAGATGGTTCTTCTAAACCCAGTAAAAGTCATATTAATGGTAATAACGGAGATTTTAAATACCTTAGAGTTGACAAAATTTTAGAATGTGGTTCTGGAACTAGTTTAAATATTAGCCGTGCTCCAGACTCTTTGGATTATGCCAGACAAAATAAATGGAATGATGCATTGTACAAATTTGGTTGGAAAAAAATGCTAGGATGGACCTATACCGTCAAAAAAAAGACGAAATACCTCCATCACATTTCTCACAAAACAAGAAATCACCATCACCATTTACATGTTCAAAAATATGAACCTCATTTTAAAGAAATAAAAGAATGAAAAACATTATCTTCCTTATTGCGACTCTCCTTTTATTTTCATGTAAAAAAGAAGTTAAAGAGAAAAATGGTTTAGACAAACCCAAAAAAAGTAGTGACAGTCTTGTTTATAGTTCGACTGCGTTACAACCCCATCTAAAATTCAATTCTGAATACAGTGAATACGAACTAACAGGATTAAAAAACTCTAGTACATTCACATCAAAGGACATTAACTTTCCTGTAAAAGAAAATGATTTCAATTACAACAAATCGAATGATTTTGATTATTACACTATATCAAATTTTGATATTGATAAGGTACACTATAAAATAATAGCATATAACTCTTATGGCGAAAACGATTCAAAGGTTCTAAACGTACAATTAAACAGCTATATATCAGATAAACAAATTGATGCCTTATTACTAGATTGCAGATTTACTTTTGAAACGGAATACTACCGTCTTTTTAAAATTAAAAACAATAGCACAATAGACATAAAAAAAATTGCAGTTGACAGCCTATTATATAATGAAGAAGGAGATATTATAGGCAAAAAAACAGTCAATGATACCACCATCGAAACGGTTCAATATCAGATAAAAAAAACAGGTCATTTTATTAAACTGTAACACTTTTTGAGATTTGTTGACCTCAATTAAATGTAAAAACTAAGCAATTTCAGTTAAAAAGTGATTTATATAAAAAAACAGTTGCAAATGATTTTTACAACTGTTTCTTAGCTATAGATACTGAAAAATTACAAATTTCAGTTGACTACTATTTCAAAATTTGAGTAGTATGCTCTTTTGTTTTTACTTTATCAATCACTTCAAGTATAATTCCGTTTTCATCAATAACAAAAGTGGTGCGGTGAATACCATCGTATTCACGTCCCATGAATTTCTTGGGTCCCCAAACACCAAAAGCTTCAATTACTGATTTATCTTCATCTGCTAATAGCGGAAACGGAAATTCATATTTATCTCGAAACTTTGATTGCGCTTTGGCTGAATCAGCACTTACACCTAACAATGCATAGTTATTGGCTTGAAAGCGTTCAAAATTATCTCTTAAATCACAAGCTTCAGCAGTACAACCGGGTGTACTGGCCTTTGGATAAAAGAAAACTACTAATTTTTTACCTGCATAATCAGCCAAAGTATGTGTGTTTCCATCTTGATCTATCCCTGAAAAGGCTGGAGCTTTATCACCTTGTTTTAATGTTGTCATATTTTTTTTTATTTAATCACAAAGTCACAAAGAAATCAATAAGTTCCAAATTTTATTTTTATATTTTTTTTTTATTCTATTATGAATGAATTTGATTTTGCTATTGATTTATGACTTTTGACTTTGATTTTTGTGATTGAAAATGGTATTTTTACTTTTTTATAAAACTACAAAAATGAACAAGCAAGAACGTGTAACATTTGTTATAAATACGTTAAAAGAATTTTACCCTACAATTCCGATTCCACTAGACCACAAAGACCCTTACACTTTATTAATTGCTGTATTGCTTTCTGCACAATGCACAGATGTACGTGTCAATCAAATTACTCCTATCTTATTTGCTAAGGCTGATAATCCGTATGATATGGTTAAAATGACAGTCGAGGAAATTAAGGAAATTATTCGTCCTTGTGGACTTTCACCAATGAAATCAAAAGGAATTCACGGATTATCGCATATTTTAATTGAAAAACACGGAGGAATTGTACCGCAAAGTTTTGAAGCATTAGAGGAATTACCTGCTGTAGGACATAAAACCGCTAGTGTAGTGATGTCACAAGCTTTTGGTGTTCCTGCTTTTCCGGTGGATACCCATATTCATCGTTTAATGTACCGCTGGAATTTAACCAATGGTAAGAATGTACAACAAACAGAAAAAGATGCAAAACGTATTTTTCCAGAGGAGACTTGGAACGATTTACACTTACAAATGATCTGGTACGGAAGAGAATATTCACCCGCTCGTGGTTGGGATTTAGAAAAGGACATTATTACCAAAACCATTGGCCGCAAAACCGTCATTGAAAACTATTATAAAAAATAAGATTCACTTAGTTGAAATAATCAATTAAATGAATCTTAGTACTCGAAAGTCCATTGAAAAACTTTAATTTGAAATAATTTCAAATTTTGCATTTTCAACTTTGACAACATTTAAGACTTTAGAGTAATTCAATAAAAAAGAAACAACTTCTTTTTTAGGTGTAATTGCTTTTGGTGCAACATTTTTCTTAGAGTAGATTTTTGCCATATCGTGGTATATTAATTTACAACACTTAAACGGCTATTTTACCAAAATATTGTTTAATTGGTCAAAACTATTTGATGTTTATCTATCACTTTACGCAAATTCATCAATGCATAGCGCATTCTACCTAACGATGTATTAATGCTCACCCCTGTTATTTCTGAAATTTCCTTAAAACTCATATCTTGATACATACGCATCATCAAGACTTCTTTCTGATCCTCAGGAAGTGCGTCTAATAATTTTCGAACGTCGTTTTCTACTTGATCAGTAATAATTTGGTTCTCAATATTAGGGGAGTCATCGGACATGATAGAAAAAATTGAAAACGCTTCCGTTTCTCTGAACATAGGCATTTTTTTATTTCTCCTAAAATGGTCAATAATTAAATTGTGCGCAATACGCATTACCCACGGTAGAAACTTACCTTCTTCATTATAGGAATCGTTTTTTAAAGTTTTAATCACTTTAATAAAAGTGTCTTGAAAAATATCGTTTGAAATATCCGTATCTCCAATCTTTGAGAAGATAAAACCGTATATTCTAGATTGGTGTCGCTTGATTAATATTTCCAAGGCTTTTTCGTTCCCTGCCACATAATCTTTAACCAATAAAGCATCTGAGAGTTCTATAGTAGCCATAATTTACCTTTTAGTTTTGTTAAAATTTTTAAGTAATTTTTCTAAAAAAGTAATTTTATCGAATAGGCTATGGCTTTTGTTATGATTAATTAATAATCAAATTTAACAAATATTTATTTTAATACGCAAATTATATCCATTATATTTATTGAGAGATGCTAACTAATAGGGTTTTATAGTGTGGTAATATCTACAAAAAAAAAGATTTACTTCAATTGTATATACATTATGAAATATACTTTAACTAGTAAATTTTAAACTTATTCCTAAAAACACTCCCTAAAATATTACGTATTTTCCTTAAAGGCTATAAACAAAAAGGAACACAAATTGCGTTCCTTTTTTTGTTTAATTCATTTCCATTAATTTGTTCTTCCCGCACTACTTTTTTTCCCTTTTGTTGTGCCATTTAGAAGGTCGTTATCAAAAGTAGGATTATAAATTTATTATTTTTTTAATTGTTCAGATATTGAAAATTACTTTCTAATGTTTGAGCAGAACTGCCTCCTACAAAGACTTTAAAATCTCCTGCTTCTGCTTCCCATTTGGAATTGGCTGTAAAAAATTCAATTGATTTTTTATTAATTACAAAAGACACTTTTTTAGACTCATTAGGCTGTAATTCAATCATTTCAAAACCTTTCAATTCTTTAACAGGTCTGGTAACCGATGCAAATAAATCACGGATATATAATTGAACAACTTCTTTACCTCTATATTTCCCCGTATTTTTTACCGTTACAGATACATTAATTAGTCCATCTCCTGCAAATGAGTTTTGGCTTAGTTCCAAATTAGAATATTCAAATTTGCTATAACTCAGTCCATAACCGAAAGGATACAATGGAGTGTTTTCCTGATCGATATAATGCGACCAAAATACACTATCAGCCTCTGGCAATTCTGGACGTCCTGTATTTTTATAATTGTAATAAATAGGAACTTGACCTACATTTCTTGGAAAAGTCATCGGTAATTTGCCACTTGGATTGTAATCTCCGTACAACACTTGTGCGATAGCATTCCCACTTTGGGTACCCAGTTGCCAAGCTTCTACGATGGCAGGAATATTGGCATCTGCCCAAGGAATCGCTAAAGGTCGACCATTGTTCAAAACCAATACAATATTTTGATTTACTTTATAGATTTCTTCCAACAGCTCTTGCTGCACACCTGGCAATCCAATCTCAGTTCTACTTCTACCTTCTCCCGATTGCAAACCGTGTTCACCTAAGTTCATAATCACTACATCCGCCCCTTTGGCAGCTGTAATTGCCTCGGCAAATCCACTTTTATCTGTTGTATTGATTTTTGTTTCCCAAACAAATTGCGTTCTGCCTACTGCAACGTCAGCACCTTTTACATAGGACAACTTATTGCCTTTATATTGTTGTAAACCTTCTACTAACGAGACCGCTGTATCATCATCTGCAGCAATACGCCAACTCCCTAGAGGACTTGTTTTATCATTTGCCAATGCTCCAATAACAACTATTTTTAGCCCTGACTTCTTAAGCGGCAATAATTCTTTATCGTTTTTCAACAAAACAATTGACTTCTTTGCCATTTCTAAAACTGCCTCTTGAAAAGCAGGTTTCCCTATGGTTTCTTTTTCATAGTTTTCATCACAATACAAATAAGGATTATCAAATAAACCCAGCTCAAATTTTACTCTTAAAATTCTACGAGCAGCGTCATCAATCAGACTTTCTTTAACCTTACCTTCTTTGACCAATACAGCTAAATGTTCTACATAAGCACTAGATTCCATGTCCATATCTGAGCCTGCATTGATGGCTATTTCAGCAGCATGTTTGCTATCCTTGGCATAACCATGGGCAATCATCTCATTAATTGAACCCCAATCAGAAACCACAAATCCATCAAATTGCCATTCCTTTTTCAAGATATCTCTTTGCAAAAATTTGTTTCCTGTGGCTGGAATTCCGTTCAGCTCATTGAAAGAATTCATAAACGTTCTCACTCCTGAATCTAAAGCCGCTTTAAACGGAGGAAAAACAATATTTTGTAAAGTTGATTCTCCAATATCTACGGTATTGTAATCACGACCTGATTCTGCAAATCCATAGCCTGCAAAGTGCTTGGCACAAGCCAAAACAGTATTTCTGGCTTTTAAATCCTCACCTTGAAAACCTTGTACACGAGCAATAGCGATTTGGCTTCCCAAAAACGGATCCTCTCCAGCTCCTTCCATTACACGTCCCCAACGGGCATCACGGGCAATGTCAACCATAGGTGCAAATGTCCAATTCAAACCTACTGAAGCAGCTTCTTCGGCTGCAACGGCAGCTGATTTTTTGATTTCACTTAAATCCCAACTTGCAGCTTCGGCTAACGGAATTGGGCTTATGGTTTTATAACCATGAATCACATCAAATCCAAAAATAAGTGGAATTCCCAAACGTGTTTCTTCAACAGCTATTTTTTGTAAAGCCCTCACATCTTTAACTCCTTTGACATTTAACATCGAACCTACTAAACCATTTTTTAAATCGGCATATTTCTTGGCTGCTTGTCCTTCTTTTGGTGTGGGTCCAGTTATTTCCCAAAAACCATTGTATTGATTGAGTTGTCCTATTTTCTCTTCAAGAGTCATTAATTTTAAAACCGAATCTACTCTCGTTTCCAAATTATTCTTAGATACTAAAGCCAGTTTGGGTTGCAATACTTTTTGGCTACAACTGATAATTACAACAGTCGACAAGACAAATGATAGTTTTTTTATTATTCTCATTTTCTATATTTTATTTTGCTAAAAGATCTGAATACCCCTGACCTTTTAACTTATTGTTCGCACTCAACTTAACGTAATGACATTCTTTTTTGACAAAACATTTATTTAATAAAAAGGTTAGCTTTAAAAAGATATTTCAATGCTAACCTTTTCTAAAATGAACTACTAACTTATCTATCCTAGTTTTTATTTAATCAACCAAAATAGAATTGTAATTTATCCAATTATGGAACAAGTTTAATAGAAACATTATCAATGTTTATAATTCCGTCGCAACCAGCGGCTCCTCCACAAACAAGCTCAGCTAAGAAAGAGAAACCTCCAGCTACATTTGCAGCGGCTGCTCCAGATCTAAACGTGTACGTTTTTGTTTCCCATGATGTTGACACAGACCCAAGTCCTTGCACAAGTACGTGCTGAGTTGCGCCTGTAGTACCACCATCTACACCTTCTGAAAACATAAATGCTTGAAATACGGCACCGTCGACTAGCGGAGTTGTAGCATTTGCTTTGATATCAAAAGTGACAGTGTACATTCTATTTGGTAGAGCTGTTCCCACTGCAAATCTATTTTGTTTAACAGCGGGGTTTCTTAAAGGTGCGGTTCTAATTTGTCCAGACTTACTACCCGACCCACTACTTACAGTAGAAGAAATTGTCGCAGTACCTCCATTATTAATTAACTCCCAACATCCTTCACCAGCTTCAAAATTACCATTAGGGATTAAGTCTCCAGCTGGTGGTGCAGGGCAAGTTCCTCCTGATCCACCACCTCCATTATTTAATACTAAAGACACATTATCAATGTTTACTTCACCAATTGCAGCACCAGAATCAAATAAGACACGAGCATCCACCGCTCCAAAATTAGTAGCTGCCAAGGTAAGTGTATAGGTTGTACGGGTTGTCGTAATATTTACAGGTTGTGTGGTATTAGAAAAATCCCCACCGCTTAATCCTATTCCTGCTACTATTGCTCTTGCTCTGTCAGACCAAGCATCGAACTTTAAAGTATAAGTTGACCCTTGTACTATAGCTAATTTTTGACTTAGATTTACATCAAACGCGTTTCCTGCAACTGTTACATTAACTGAATAAAATGTATTTCCACTTACAGTTTTAACTGGAGCTGGGTCAGTACCCACACCTATTGTCCACGAATTGCTTCCGTTTTGAAAATCTCCATTAGTCAATAAACCGTCATCAAAAGGTGGTGTCCCTCCTCCTCCACCTGTTCTGGTAAATAGTTTCAAATCATCAAAATAATAGGTATCTTTATTATTTCCATTTAAGTCAAAAAAGATCACAATTTTGTTGAATTTATTAGTATCTGTAGTTGCAAAAGGAAATGTCAACTCTTCCCATGCACTTGTTTTGGTAGAAGCGACTTCAAGCTCGGTACTGTTTCCTGGATTCCCAATTTCTTCTAATTTAATTCTGACTTTAAAACCAGCTTTTGCAGAGTATACTTTTATTTTAAATCCTTCATTAGCAACAAAATCCAATTTAGCATCTAAATTAAATTGCGTATTATCCCAAGGGTTGGCACCCAATTTAACAATCTTAGCTACTTTACAAGAACCATTCAAAACATCTTCAAAATTCGGGTTAGTTGCCCATTCAAAACTAGTCCCGTCAGCAACAATACTTGCAGGAGCAGGCGCTGTTTTGAAAGTCATATTCAAACTAGCGGCACTATAGGACTCGACTAGCTCTGAGGTACAAGTTTTTGTTGGTACCTCAATGGTAATTTCACTTTCAAACGTATTAGATCCTCCTGCCACATTCATTGCTTTTAGGCTTACGGTATAAGTACCTGGAGCAAAGGTTTTAATTGGATTAATTTCAGTAGAGGTTTCCTCTTGTCCAAAATCCCATACATAGCTTGTTGCTTTCTCTGATATATTAATAAATGTAACCGTTCCAGTTGCTGCATTGATAGTATAGGTATAGCCTGCTATCACCTCAGGATACTTAGTATCTTCATCGGTACATCCAAATAGGGATAATGTCAAGATCAAAATTGAAATTTGCTTCACTATTTTAATTAAATGTTTCATCTTTATTTTGTATTTGGTTAGTTCTTATTGTTTGTAAACTCTTACGTAATCAATCAGCATTACTTGTGGAAAAACGGTTTCACTATTAGGAGCTCCTACAAAATTTCCTCCCACAGCTAAATTGATAATAATATAAAAAGGATGGTCATATACCCATTCTCCAGGAACATCCTTTGGAGTAATTTGATTGTAGAGTACATCATCTACATAAAAATTGATGTAATTAGGGCCCCATTCAATTCCATACACATGAAATCCAGTATCGAACCGATCATTCAGCAAACTATAACTTTTAGAAATCGAATTCCCAGCTGAATATCCTGGACCGTGAACTGTTCCTAATATTTTAGTAGGTTCTTGTCCTCGAAATTCCATAATATCAATTTCACCGCATTGTGGCCAAGCAACCGTATCTGAATTAGCTCCTAAAAGCCAAAAGGCTGGCCAAATTCCTTGTCCATAGGGTACTCTAATACGTGCTTCAAATCGGCCATAAGCTTGATCAAATTTTCCTTTAGTTAACAGTCGTGCAGAGGTGTAAGAAGCGCCTTGATAAGACTCTTTTTTAGCTGTTATAATTAACACTCCGTTTTGTACAGTTACATTTTCAGGGCGATCGGTGTAATACTGTAATTCACCATTTCCCCAGCCGTTATCTCCCCTACCAATGTTGTAGTTCCAAATAGCACTGTTAGGAGCCCCATTAATATCAAACTCATCAGCCATAACTAATTGATTAAAAGTAGTCACGGTTTGTTTCTCATCAGTAGTACAACTTGAGATAACAAAAAGCGACGAAACTACTATCAATACCGAGTACAGAATTTGCTTTCTTTTTATTATTTTCTTGATCTTATTCATCTTAGTTTATTTTAGTTTAGGTACCTCTGCTCACTATTTGAAGAAATACAAATTATCTAGTATAAAATTCCCTTCTCCTACAAAAACAATCTGAGCTAGATTTGCTTTTTGTGAAGCTATATCACCCGTTAATGGTATGTTTACAGAAAGCCATTGTCCTTTGGTTATTTGACTTGCTGCCACTGTATAACTAATTTCTTTATCATCCTCCGTAGGTCCTCCCGTATTGACGTTGGTATTAAGAACACCATTTGTTCCTCTGTCCCTTATTTTTATTATAAAATCTGAATTGACGGTGTTATTCATCCAAATATCCAAATGAAGAAAATTCATTGCCGTTGCGTTAACTGCCGGGTTTGTGAACTCAATACCCACATAATTTAAATCTGTATAATACTTAAAATCATCGTTACCCACCTTTATATCGGAAGTTTTGGTAGTAGAACCTCCATAAAAACCATTAAAGAAATCTACAGGAACATTAGTATAGGCATTACTAAATAACGAAATCACATCTGCGGAAGCTTGAGTTGGGGTTGGAGCCGAACCAAAACTACTTGATGCATCAATTGTTAACGAACCTGCAGCTTTCACCCCACCCAAGATAGCGGTGATTTTTGCTGTACCAAAACCAACTACTGAGACAACTCCCAAATGGCTAACTCTAGCCACTTCAATATTTGAGGACTTGAATGTGAAATAAGACGGTGCTGCGAGTACTGTTTGGTTAATCCCAGTTGCCAAATTAAATGTTTGAGTAAGACCATCTATCGTAATATTTGAACCGATAAAACTCGGTTCAATTTTATCAACACCATCGAGTATTGCTGGTTTAGGTTGTGCAATTGTTCCTAACTTCTCAAATTTTAATTCGTCAATCCAAAAAGTATAACCTTTATCATTTTCAGGTCCTTCGGCATACCAAAACATTCCTTTTTCAAAAATGAGCTTTGAAGCATCTGGAATAGGAATAATTACTTTGGTCCAATTAGTAGTTAAAGGAATATTATTCTTTGTAACCAGATATTTATTTTCACCAAAATCATTTCCGAAACCAGCTTCGTTTAAAGTAGCCGCCTGAGAGGCTTTTATCCAAAAAGTTAGAGAATCAAAATCTGATAAATCTCGTCCTGAATCTGGAAAAATAGCTCCTGCAAAAGAGCCGTTAGGATTCCCCACGTTTGGAATATCAAATCGCATCGAGGCAGATCCTTTGTATCTTACTTCTGTATCTACTGTAAAAGCATTATTTACTGAACCTGAAAATGGAAAATAATTCAAACCTCCGCTAAATCCATCAATAAATACTTCTGCTGTTTTGGGATAAGTGGCAAATGCAACCTCATCAGAAAGATTTCGCTCACATCCTATAGTAAGAATCAATCCCAAAAGCAACGTAATTTTAGAATATATATAATTGTACTTTTTCATTTTTTCTGTTTTAATTATTTACCAATATTAATGTGTATGTACGTTCTAATCTCCCATTCACTTCCGTTTGGAAAACCTACCGGGCTTACAATAGGCGAACTAGCAAATTCATCGGCAACATTTGGACTGTAACGCGGTGAATATTGATCTAGTGAACGCCAAGTGCCACGAATACCAATCTTAGTATCAGGTAAAATAAACCAATTCGGTTTTCCTACTGAAGTAGACAAATCCAACATCAATTGTACTGGATAAGTAAGGTTAAAATCACGATGGTAATCAAATGGTCCCCAATCATTTACTTTGAATGAATGTATTAATTTCATTTTTCTATAAACCAATCGTACATCTCCTCCATATCGTTCTATTAATCGAGCATCACTACCATTTGCTTGTGCATTTCCAAAATAGATATTAGCGATTACCCCTAGATCAGGACTTAGTTTGGAGACAATTCGGGTATTGGACTCCCATAAATCATGCGCTGGTGCTGCATTAGCAAAAGCAAATGTGGTACGTCCATCCCCAAAAATTCCGATGGCAGCATCTTGAGCTGTAGGCAGATGACGAAAAACAAAACCAGTACTTAAAGCAAATTTTGCATCCTCAGTCATGTCATTGTCCCAATCGTACATCCACGTTCCTGGTGTAGGGTCATAAGTCAATAATAGCTCTCCTGCAACTGTTTCTCTATTGGCTCTCACGGCAAAGGGATCTGCCTGAATATTTCTCAGTCTTCCTGGGCCATCTACATCATTTGGCATTGCCTCTACAATAGGTTTCTGCCATAAAAAATTAGGTGCAATTTGAACATTTCCAATGCTATATGTAAATCCTGAAAGAAAGTTAACTTGATTTCCGCTTCCACTATCTTTCAATCTCCATCCTGTAAATGTTTTTGTATTGTCAGCCCCTCCATTGGCTACTAATCCCATAGCAGCTCCTTGTCCATACCAGTTAAACTTGCCTGCTGAATAAGTGAATTTTGCTTTTCCACCCCAGTTGTCTTCTGTATTTACTTTATCAGTATAAATAATGTATTTTGAATCGCTGCTAGAATTATTCGGATCATAGTTAGGATTGTTTTCAGCCAATTGAAACATTCTACCATTCAAAGGTTGTCCTCCCCAAATTCCACCAAGTTCTACACCTACTGCTCCAATTTTTGTTTTTGCATAGATTGTAGCTCTTCGTGTTTTTGGCATTGGAATCGCAATAGAACTTACAGCAGTAGCTGCATCAGCGATATCTTCATGATAAACAGCCGCTAAATCAATTTTTCCCAGATTTGTTTGGTATTTCAACAATACCGCAGGATTAGCTCCCCACCACAATTGAGGTCCAAAAGCGGCTTTAAAGCCTTTTAACCCCCTTTTACCGTCCACCTCAAAACCAGAAACTTCCCCGTTATAGATGTCAAGATTAGGTCCGTAATTGGCCTCTGGATACAATCCAAAAAAGTCACCTTCATAGCCCCAATGGTAATGTCCTGTACGGTAAAAACCTCTTAATTCAAAGTCTTTAGCATTCCAGGTATAACTAGCATTATAAACTTTAACACGATTGATATCTTCTAAGGTTAAATTACCTTCATCAGTATTAACTGTACGAGAACGGCCTCTATTTTCGTAGAAAACTTCATCTATAGGGTTCTCTGCTACATTCCCAAGAATATTAAAGTTTACATTAGCTCTCATATTTGGATCAGGGTTTCCTTCGACTCCAATAAAATAAGATTGCATATGATCAAATCCTAATTTATTTGGATAGGTTGAATTTTCTGGATCAGCTACTTCAGGAGTTGTAATTAAGCTTCCACCAGTGTTAAAAGTTGTAAATTCAGCTCTCATATTGCTCAAACGGATTTTTTCATTTCCACCTTGAGCTGCTTTGTCACCACGGGCTCTTAATACAGCGTCCATAAGACTAATATTTGCAAAAGCATTGTCGATATACTCCAGAGTTGCACCGGGAGCATAAGGATTAACATTATGAGCTTCCTTCAAAGCATAATAAGCTGCACGAGGATATAAGGTATATAAACCACGAGAATTGGTTGGGCCTTTGGCACAAATACCAAACCATTCTTCGTTCATATTATTTTCGTTCCCCTTTAAATCTAATGGATAGCCACCATTAGACCAAGAGGCATTAGTATCGTGAACATCTAAATTTTTTGTTTGGCCATATTTCCACCAACCATCACTAAATTGGAACGTAAACCCACCAATGGAGTTTCCTGCTTTACCTAAGCCTGCTGCGTTCTGATAAATTTCTTTCCAGTTCCCCACATTATAGTAAGCTTGTGATTTTTGATCTTCTTGGTTGTCAATGGCATTAAATGCATCTGCACCAAACTCGGTAAACATGATTGGTTTTCCTGTTTTATTTTTGACCACTTCAAATGCGTCTCCAAAAGATACCCCTCGGTACATATTAACACCATAAATATCTATGTCTTTACATTCATCAGCTATGATATCTATGAATAGTACATCCCCATTACAAATAGCTACTGGATGAGATGCATCAATAGACTTCATTTTAACTGCGGCATCATTCATCAATTTATACATGGGTCTACCACGTTTTTCGCCTACTTCAATCTTTTTCGCCTCTTCATCTGGGAAATCTTCAGTTTCAGCTCCGCCCAAAACAGACCGTAGTTGTTTTCATTTCCTAGTAAGAAAAGAAGTAATCCTGGAGTGTTTTTGTATTCATCTGCCATTTTAGTAACCTCAGCCATCAATACTTCTTGTGAAGCTTTGTCCCTGTATTCGGTATTTACAATCCATTTACCATTTACAGTCAGTCCGTATCTACCAAATGAGTGATTTAATACGGTGTGAATACCATAATTTTCATAAATGTACTTTATCCATTTTGGCTGTACACCAGTATAGAGTCTGATAGTATTGACTCCCATGTTTTCTAGTAAACTCATTTCAGCATCTAATGCTGCTTTTATAACATCATCTGATTGCTTCCATAAACTGTACGTATAATTAGTGCCAATAGGAAAATAATCCCAGTTCATACCGTTGATCATAAAATCTTTTCCATCCACAACTAATTTCATTCCTTTATCATTAGAGACAACAGAGACTTTGTTCGATTGTGAAAAAACCGTTGTTGTCAATAAAAAAAGTATTAATCTTAGAATATTGTTTTTCATATTTATATAAATTAAAATTTGATTTTTTAATAAGTAAAGAGAATCCATTGTCTTGATTAGTATGTATATTTTGAATTCCAATCCTTACCATTTTAGCTACTTATCACTTTGTCATACAAACTGTAGTGAAAAATAAATATTGGAAAACTCCTATTAACTAGCCAACCTTATAAGATAGAAAGGTCAAAGACTGCCATTAGTTTTAATAGAAAGATTCGATAGTCTGACTTCATATGGTTTTAGTTTTTTGTGAATTATAAAATTAGAGACTTATATTTCTTTATTATCAAAAATAACCTTTACAAAAAACATACAACACAATAAAAATACCAAATAAATGACAATATCACAAATAAACACCCTAAACACTAGTAAATTAACGTTGTTATTATTTGTTAAAAAAAATAAAAAAACCACAACATTTAGTCAATGTTGTGGTGTTGTATAGTTTTTCACTACTATTTATTACCTACCTATACAGTTAGAATATATTCAACAAGACCTTGTTCATGTGTTAAATCCATTTTTTTACGCAAACGATATCTTTTTATCTCAACACTACGGACTGAAATATTCAATAAAGGAGCTATTTCTTTAGAGGATAAATTCAAACGCAAGTAAGCACATAAACGCAAATCATTTGCTGTTAAAGAAGGATGTGCTTCTTTAACCTTTTTAAGAAAATCTTTGTCTGCCTTATCAAAGGCTTCTTGAAAAACACTCCAGGAATCTTTGCCCGTAATATTCTTGTTTATGGTCGAAATAACCGATTTCACACTTCTACTTTCACTTTCGCTTGTATTCTTTAGATCTTCCTGAATAAAGGCTAATAATTCGTTTTTACTATTCAAACTCATTGTCGATGCAGCTAGTTCTTTGTTAATAGCATCAACATCTTGAGACAATTGTTCGTTTTTCAAGCGCATTAATTGTTGTTCATTTTCCAGTTCCTTAATCTCTAGCAATAAATTGTTCTCTTCAATTAACTTTTCTTTTTGTCTTCGATAATACTTGTTGTACTCTTTATGAAGCATTCTAATCATTACAAAACTCAACAATAAATAAATGATAATCGCCAGATTGGTACTATACCAAGGTTTTAAAACCGTAAATGCATAAACAACGGTATTATTCAAATCAGTATTAGCAAATTTTGCTTTTACCTTAAAAACATAATCACCCGATGGAAGGTTCTTAAAATTCACAGAAGATTTCACATTCCAATCACTCCAATCGTCCTGAAACCCTTCAAGTAGATATTGATATTCAGCGTTTATGTACTTATTGTATTCTGGGACGGTATAAGTGAACGATATGTTATTTTCATCATACGAAAACCTTCCTTCTTCCATTATTGAATTAAATTTAATAGAGCCATTCAAAGCATGGGAACTTACACTTGAAATGGCGACCTTGTAGTTTTCAAAGACCAAATCATTAATATTCATAGTATAATAGCCGTCTGTAGTTCCAAAAAAATAGGTAGAAGGCGACAACTGTGTAATATTTTCATATCCCAACATTGAATTAGTCAATGAAGCAGGAATAGGGATACTGTTCTTTTTGAGCTGATTACTTATGGTGTTTGCAGCAAAATAACTAATATAATTCTTGGAAAATAACCAGATTTTTGGGGATTGGTCTACAATCATTTTTCCTGAGGTGTACTCATCTTTTTCAAAGACGGAACTCAAAATTGGATCTCTTATAAACTGTTTTGTTTTATGATCCAATTTAAAAACACCTTCTTTATTGGCATAATAAATAGTTTTATTAAATTTCACTAAACTTACGTGCTTTCCTTTTGTAGGTTGCTTGTAATCTGTAAACGAACTAATTTTTAATAATTCTTGATTGGTTTTTAACCTAAAAACCCCTTTATATTCATGACTGACATAAATTTCAAAATCATCTGTTATCTCAAAAAATTTTGAAGAATAATCAAATCCTGTAATTTTGTTGCGAAAACCCCACCCTTCTTGCTTTTTTTCTAAAACAGAAAGTCCATAATAATTTCCCTGTAACAATAGTTCTGGATGACCTGGTACTTCATTTATTTGCCAAGTCCCGGATTTAGAAAAAATACATCTAGCATTGCCGTTCATTACTATAAAAGTTCCTGTATCATGCCCACAGAACAATGTTTCATCACGTACCTGTAACGACCAGACTTGTCCTTTGGTTCCTGTCACAAATTGAAAATCATCATTGCTTTTGTTTTTTTTATAAAACAGTCCTTGATTGGTTCCCACATAGAGATTTCCTTGGTATAGCTGGGAGGCATAAACAGTCCCTAAAACACCTGAATCGTCTACATAGCTTTGTATAGGAGAATTTAAATTGATACAGTTAATCCCATTGTCTAAACCAATCCAAAGGTTCTTCTCGTTGTCTTCAAATAAGGACAAGGCTGTATTGTTACTCAAGCCTTTACGTTGCGAAATATGATATTTCTTTTTTCCTTCACTTGTCAAAATAAAGATACCATGAGACACCGTTCCAATTGCATAATTGCCGTCAGATAGCGCTATACAACTGTACACACTCCCGTCTAAAAATTCATTGTCGATTTCAGTTGTAATCTTAGTTAATTCTTTCCCCGACAGTTTATAAAAACCTGCTTTTTGAGTCGCTATTAATAAATTATCCTCTTTGGCATAAATATTTACAATACGATTACTTTTTAATATAGGGTTTGCGGAAACCAACTTATTTTTACCTGCTGCAATTTCAAATAACCCCTGATTAATCGTTTGATAATAAATAATATTTCCGGTCTTGAACGATTTAATAATTTCAGCACTAGGTGCAATAATCTTAAAGCTGCTCTTCTTGGAATCATAGATGTATATTCGATTTAAAGACTGAAATATGACCCATTGATCGTAACTCAAGATATTCCAAAACTGTTCATCATCTAGAATCTTGGATTGAATCGCTCTACTAAGAGAATGATAGGATAGCAAACCGTTTGGTTTTCGCTTCCAATAACCAAACTCCATATAACTGCCTGTATAAATTTTATCATCAATTACTTTTACCGAACGAATAATAGTTTCATTTGGAGATGGATATAATTTCCAGTAAGCTCCATTAAATTCTAAAAGCCCTTCATTATTAGCAAAAAAGATAAATTTATTTTGATCCTGACTAATCATCCAGTTTTGATTCCCAGCACCATAAACATCAGGCGTATATTTTACTATAGGTGGTAAGTCCTGAGAAAATACAGCTGTAAAAAGAAACAGCAATAAAAGAGTACATTTTGTTTTCAAAAGATTTCGGTTTTGGGATATTGTAAATTTAAAACTAAAAAAGTATTGGTTGGTTAAAAACTAGAATATATTAGCTATACAACTATTAACTAAGCCTGACAAAGCAAAAAAACACATCTTTTAACCCTATTTAGGATTTGTTCAACCCTATTTCTCTGTTCAAAATTGCTTACTTTTGTGCAAATTCTCATTTTTTATGCAAGTTGACCTTTCTACTTTAGATCCAAAGAAAAATATCATTATCAAAGGCGCTCAAGTACACAACCTTAAAAACGTTGATGTCGTGATTCCGCGCAACAAATTAGTGGTTATCACAGGGCTATCAGGCTCGGGGAAATCTAGCTTAGCTTTTGATACTTTGTATGCCGAAGGTCAGCGTCGTTATGTAGAAAGTTTGTCCTCGTATGCGCGTCAATTCTTAGGAAGATTAGACAAACCTAAAGTAGAATACATCAAAGGAATTGCTCCTGCCATTGCTATCGAACAAAAAGTAAACACTACCAATGCCCGTTCTACAGTAGGAACTTCAACTGAAATTTACGATTATGTAAAGTTGTTGTACGCACGTATTGGTCGTACGTACTCCCCTGTTTCAGGAATAGAAGTCAAAAAAAATACGGTGACCGATGTGATTGCCGATGTTCAAAAACTAGAACTAGAAAGCAAATGGTTACTCCTTGCTCCAATTCATTTAGAAGAAGGAAGGACATTAGAACATAAATTAAAGGCATTATTACAACAAGGATTTGCAAGGATTTTAGTCGATAACGAAATGATTCGTCTCGATGACCTCGACCAACATTCATTAGACAATAAAGATATCCTCCTAATCATTGACCGTATTGTAGTCAAAGACGATGAAGAATTTTACAACCGTTTAGCTGATGCCGTGCAAACCGCTTTTTTTGAAGGAAAAGGAATTTGCTATTTGCAAGAACTAAAAACCGACAAGCGTTTTTCGTATTCCAATAATTTTGAGTTGGATGGCATTACGTTTTTAGAACCGAATGTGCATTTATTCAGTTTCAATAATCCCTATGGGGCTTGCCCAGTTTGTGAAGGCTACGGAAACATCATTGGCATAGATGCCGAATTAGTGGTTCCTAACACTTCCTTATCCATATATGAAAATGCCATTTTCCCTTGGCGTGGAGACAGTATGGGTTGGTACCGTGACCAATTGGTTAACAGCGCTTACAAATTTGATTTCCCAATTCACAAACCTTTCTTTGAACTCACAGACGAACAAAAAGAACTGATTTGGACAGGAAACAGTCACTTTGAAGGACTGAACGATTTTTTCAAAGAATTAGAAGCCAAAAATTATAAAATACAAAACCGTGTGATGCTTTCCCGTTACCGTGGAAAAACCAAATGTCATGCCTGCAAAGGAAAGCGTTTGCGTATTGAAGCATCTTACGTAAAAATCAATGGCAAAACGGTATCCGAATTGGTAGATTTACCGATTCAACATCTGGTTGATTTTTTCAAAAACTTAACTTTAGACAAATACGAACAGCAAATCGCCAAGCGTTTGCTCATCGAAATCAACAACCGCCTGTCATTCTTGACCGAAGTAGGGTTGAGTTATCTGACTTTAAACCGAAACTCCTCAACCCTTTCAGGAGGAGAATCACAGCGCATCAACTTGGCGACTTCATTAGGAAGTAGTTTAGTCGGTTCGATGTACATTTTGGACGAACCTAGTATTGGTTTACACCCTAAAGATTCGGAGCGATTAATCAAAGTATTGCTTTCGTTACGTGATTTAGGTAATACCGTAATCGTCGTAGAACACGACGAAGACATCATGAAAGCGGCCGATATGATTATCGACATCGGTCCTGAAGCTGGAACTTTTGGAGGAAATCTAGTGGCGCAAGGCACTTATGACGAAATCCTAAAATCAACTTCGCTAACAGCACAATACCTCAACGGAGATCTCGAAATTTCAGTACCTAAAAAACGTCGTCCTTTTAAGAATTTTATCGAAATTATAGGTGCTCGCGAAAACAACCTGCAAAACATCAATGTCAAATTCCCACTGGATGTATTGTCTGTGATTACAGGTGTTTCGGGAAGTGGAAAAAGCACCTTGGTCAAAAAAATATTGTTTCCAGCCATGCAAAAAAAGCTGGACAACGCAGGCGAAAAAGCGGGTCAATTTACCGAAATCAAAGGCTCTTTCTCCCACATCAAGCATATAGAATATGTGGATCAAAACCCTATTGGGCGTAGTTCCCGTTCGAATCCTGTGACGTATATCAAAGCTTATGATGACATTAGAGATTTGTATGCCAAAGAGAAGTTGTCCAAATTAAGAGGATATTTACCAAAGCATTTCTCCTTTAACGTAGACGCAGGTCGTTGCGAAACTTGTAGTGGGGAAGGAACTATTAATGTTGAAATGGTTTTCATGGCCGATGTTTCCTTGCCTTGTGAAACTTGCGGAGGAAAACGCTTTAAAAAAGACATTTTAGAAGTGCAATTTGAAGGCCAAAACATTCACGATATTCTGACAATGACTATTGACGATGCAGTAGCGTTTTTCAAAAAAACAAACAAACCAAAATCACTCAAAAACTAAAACCTTTGCAAGATGTAGGTTTGGGCTATGTGCAATTAGGTCAGTCCTCTTCTACCCTTTCTGGTGGTGAAGCACAGCGTATCAAGTTGGCTTCCTTCTTGGTCAAAGGAGCTACTAAGGAGAAAGCACTATTCGTATTTGATGAACCAACAACAGGATTGCATTTCCACGACATCAAGAAACTGATGGCTTCCTTTGATGCTTTAATCGAAAAAGGACATTCTATTTTGGTGATTGAACACAATCTCGATTTGATTAAATGCGCCGATTATATCATCGATTTAGGTCCTGAAGGTGGTGAAAATGGTGGTCAACTCTTGGCCGAAGGCACACCCGAAGAAATCATTAAAAACAAAAAATCAATTACTGCGAAGTATTTGAAAGAAAAATTAAACTAAAAAGGAATGAACTACAAAGCAGTTATTTTTGACTTAGACGGAACCTTAGTCAATTCATTGGTAGATATAGGTGAAGCCACTAACAAAGTATTAGCAAATAACAACTATCCGATTCATAATTATGAGGCCTATAATTTTTTTGTAGGCAGTGGAT
Organism: Flavobacterium faecale; assembly: GCF_048320115.1. Lineage (GTDB taxonomy): Bacteria > Bacteroidota > Bacteroidia > Flavobacteriales > Flavobacteriaceae > Flavobacterium > Flavobacterium faecale_A. Next base: position 2,816,095 of record NZ_CP182943.1, on the reverse strand, counting down.
TGAGAACAACCGTAGCGAGAGCGTTACCCGAACATGCCAAAAGCGAGGCAGAAATTGACCGTTGCTATCAAGAAATGATGATCGTTTACAGTCGTGATTGTACCCTTTCTACAAAACCCTATGACGGAATTATCGCAATGCTTGACCAATTGAAAAATAAAGGGGTTAAACTAGCTGTACTTTCTAACAAATCAGATGTATTGACCAAGAAAATAACGGCTACTATTTTTCCTGACTATTTTGAAATTATTCAAGGATTAAGTACCGAAGAATTAAAGAAACCCAACCCAACTGTAGCTTTACAAATGGCTACAGAACTAGGTTTCAAACCCGAAGAGGTTATTTATGTTGGCGATAGTGGCATCGATATGGAAACAGCCATCAATGCTGGCTTTTATGCTTTAGGAGTACTTTGGGGATTCAGACCTAAAGAAGAACTCATAGCAACGGGAGCACAATCGCTTATTGATCATCCTTCAGAACTGTTAGCATTTTTATAGACACAATTCCAACTAAGCAACTCTAAAAGAGCTATTTAACTCTGTTCTTAGAAAATACTAATACTCATTAATAAAATTATTTTTTTATCACGTATCACAATATACTATCCTAAAAAAGTTAAAAGTTATGGATTTAAAAATAAACCTTAAAACTTGGAAATCCCTTCTTTTAACCAATTTTCATAAGATGAAATTCCCACATAACTAATGGTTGGCTGTGCTGTATTCAAACTACTCCCTTCCAAATCAGTCAAAACATACAAAGGCTGTGTATTGGTTTTGTAGCGTGAAATCATAAAGTCAGTCCACTTATCACCAATGGTTTCAATTTCAGCACCAGTTGTTTCAGATACTGTTTGTTCGTTTTCTGGTAGGGTTCTTTTGTCATCTACATAAAGTGAAATCAACACGACTTCATTTTTTAAAATAGCTAATACGTTAGGATCAGACCAAACATTATTTTCCATCTTTCTACAATTCACGCAAGCATAGCCTGTAAAATCTAAGAGAATGGGTTTGTTTACTGTTTTGGCGTACGCCAATCCTTTGTCATAATCTTCAAAAATGGTCAAGCCATGAACACCTATTTTAGCCCCCTCAGGTAAGTTCTCGGTTGACATCGTTCTTGTTCCTCCCACTCCAAAAGGACTTTCACTATATTCCATCGGTGGCGGAAAAGCACTAATCAATTTTAGTGGTGCTCCCCATAGTCCTGGAACCATATAAACTGTAAACGTTAACACCAACAAGCCCATCAATAATCTTCCTACCGAGATATGTGTTATCGGACTATCGTGAGGTAAACTTATTTTTCCAAACAAATACAATGCTAAGGCTCCAAAAATCGCAATCCAAATCGCTAAAAACACTTCCCTTTCTAACCAATGAAGTTGTAATACAAGATCCGCATTGGATAAAAACTTGAATGCCAACGCTAACTCTAAGAAACCTAAAAACACCTTTACACTATTCAACCAACCTCCAGATTTTGGTAACGATTGCAACCATCCTGGAAATAAAGCGAAAAACATAAAGGGCAAGGCTAGTGCCAATGAAAAACCAAACATTCCAATTACGGGTGCAATTCCTCCTTTCGAAGCCGCTTCCACTAATAAGGTTCCTACTATTGGTCCAGTGCATGAAAAAGATACAATCGCTAAGGCCAAAGCCATAAATAAAATTCCGATTACGCCTCCTCTATCTGCTTTTGCATCGACTTTATTAGCCCATGAATTAGGCAAAACAATTTCAAAGGCTCCTAAAAAAGAAACCGCAAAAATGACTAAAAGAGCAAAGAATATTAGATTAAACCAAACATTGGTAGACAAAGCATTTAAAGCCCCTGCACCAAATATAGAAGTGACTATTAACCCTAAAATAACATAAATCACTATAATTGAAATTCCATAAAAAATTGCGTTTCGGATTCCAGCTGCTCTGGTTTTACTTTGTTTCGTAAAAAAACTTACCGTCATGGGAATCAACGGAAAAACACAAGGCGTCAACAAGGCTGCAAAACCTGATAAAAAAGCAATGATAAAAATAGTCCACAAGCCTTTTGGAGCTTCATTTGGGTTGACAGGAGTAGTTTCATTCACCACATCTGAATTGTTTACTTCTAGACTACTTGCCACTCCTAAACTAGGTGTTAACGAATCTGTTTCAATTGTATCTGCTTTTGGTTTCTCAACTACTGGAATTACAGTTTCATTAGCCGTAACAGGAATGACAAAGCTAAATTTCTTTTCTTGATTGATGCAAACCTCTTTGCATACTTGGTAATTCAACTCCGCTTCCACTTTGGCCAGTTTTGGATTTACCAATTTAATTTCCTGCTGAATCTGCGCTTTCCCTTCAAAAAAAGTCTCGTTTACTTCAAAAATATCATTGTAGGCTGTCCTAGTCTTACTTTCTTTGGCTTTACCAATGAGCGTGTAATTTCCCTTTTGATTTTTAAAAACAACTTCCAAAGGCAATGGTCCTCCATCAGGAGTAAATTGCGAATAGAGGTGCCAACCCTTTTCAATTACAGCATTAAAAGTTAAAACATAAGTGTTATCAGATTTTTTTTCGATAGAAGTCGACCATTTTGCTGGATCTAAAATTTGTGCGTCTAGCTTGGCGAAAGCCAAAAAAACAATTAGTAAAAAGTATAATTTCTTCATTATCGTAATTGAATATTTAATATATTTTCTGTTCCTGTTTGTACTTTAAAACGTTCGTCTGCTCTTCTCCCCACTATCCATACAATCTTTTCGCCTGACCATAGCACCCATGTGTTTTCCTTTTCCAATAAAGACATTTTTTCGTCTTTAAAAAACTTGCTAAGTTTTTTGGTTTTCCCTCCCATCCCTTGTGGTTGAAAAACATCCCCTTCCTTCCATTTTTGCAAAACCAAAGGATATTGTAATTGATCTTCGTCCACAAATATACTGGTATTAGAAGGATTGCTAACCGCATTCACTTTTTGTAAAGACAGTTTTAAGGGAAGATTAACGTCTTGTTCACCTTGATTGATTAGATATTGTGCACTCTCTTCTTTAGAAAAAATCGGACTCAATATCAATTGTTCTCGATCTTTCAGTAAACGAAAATGAGACGACAAAATTTGTTTTCCTGACATACCATCAACCAAATCATAAATATCCCCCCAAGAACTAAAGCCAAAATCCTTCAACCATTGGTACAAATACGATCTGTAATTGGGTAATTTTAAAAGTTGTAGCAAATCAATATAAAAAACTTCATCATCTTGACTTACCACTTGCTGATACACCATTATAGAAGCATCTTCCACCATAACGGATGCATCTTGAAGATAGGATTGTGTTTTTTGAAAAGTTTCCATAAACTGAGGATTCAGTTCTTTGAATAAAGGAACTAAGTCGTGACGAATTTTATTTCGCAAGTATTTATCCGAGGCATTACTACTGTCTTCTCTCCATTCAATCGCGTTTTTCTGAGCGTAATCTAAAATTTCTTGACGGGTATAAGTAAGCAAGGGGCGCACCAAATTTCCGTTATGTTCCGGAATTCCCGTTAAGCCTTCCAATCCTGTCCCGCGACTGAGGTTTATCAAAAACGTTTCTAAATTATCATCAGCATGATGTGCCGTTAAGATATAATCATAAGCTTCCGTTTCTAATAATTCGTAAAACCAATTATAGCGCAATTCTCTCGCTGCTACTTGAGTTGAAAGTTTAAAATCTTTGGCAAATGCAGTTGTGTCAAATTGTGTGATAAAAATAGGTACTGCATTCTTTTCAGCGTATTCTTGAATAAATTTTTGATCGTCAAAACTTTCCAATCCACGCAACTGAAAATTACAATGCGCTATGGCAATTGGGTAATTTGATTTTTGAAACAAATCCAACATCACCATACTGTCCAAGCCACCGCTTGTAGCTAACAATAGTTTCTTGTTTTCCAAAAACGGAAATTTAGTAGACAGTTGCTTTTTAAAATGTTCTAACATCTTGAATTATTTTACTACAAATTACAAAAATTCACACAAATATTGATTTTGAATCAAACCTCAATTATCTTCCGGAATATCATCACTCTGTCAGAAAACTTTAGAAGTCGAAGCGCAATTTAGAATATCAATTTCTCTATTAGACGTCTTCGGCAGGCTCAGACTGACAATAATATTAGATTACTCCAAAACCTGACGCATAGCCTTAGCTTTAAGCAAGCATTCCTCATATTCATTTTCTGGTATTGACTGAGCGGTAATTGCGCTCCCAACCGAAAAGGAAACGTATTCATTTTCTTGATTGTATAAAATACTACGGATAACCACATTGAAATCAAAATCACCCTCAGGGGTAAAATAACCTACGGCTCCGCTGTATAAACCACGTTTGGTTTCTTCCAATTCTTCAATGATTTTCATAGCCGAAATTTTAGGCGCTCCTGTCATACTTCCCATTGGAAAACTAAACCTAATGACATCAGCTACAGAAAATTTACCATCCAGTCTTGAAGTAATTGTGGAAATCATTTGATGAACCTGCAAAAAGCTTTTTATTTCGCACAAGGCCGCCACTTGAACCGAACCCCGTTGTGCGGTATGGGACAAATCATTTCTTACCAAATCGGTAATCATGATATTCTCTGCTCGTTCTTTTGGGTTGTTTTCTAAATCAATTTTCGATTTTTCATCTGCTACTGCATCTTCATAGCGCTTGGCTGTACCTTTTATTGGTTGTGAAATTATCACTTCTCCATCCTTTTTCAAATAGCGTTCTGGCGAAGCGGACATCAAAAATTGTTTGTGATTTTTGAAGAAAACAGAAAAAGGGGGTTCTGATATTTGATTTAATTTACAATAAGTTTCCAGAGGATTGATTTGAACCCTTTCAGCGTAAAACTCCATGCAAAAGTTAGCTTCATAGATATCTCCATGATGAATATGTTTCAATAAAATGGCTGCTTTTTGTAAATAATCAGCTTTGGAAATTCGTTGCTGAATAGCCAAAGTAGATTGATCTTCATTAGATCGAACTGTCGTATTTATAATTTCTTGAAAATCGGATTCCAATTCATCATCACAAAAATGCACATACTGAATCTCAACACTTTTACCCTTTATCAAAAAAAGTTTCTTGGGCTGGAAGAAAAATAAATCTGGAAATTCGAGACCGTCAAAATTATCCGACTGCAAATCTTCGGAATCATTTTTCAGATCATACGACAAATACCCAAATAGCCAATCTCTGGTGGTTTGTTGGTATTGTTTCAAATCTTCAAAAGCGTTGTGATAATCAGTTTTAATAGAAGTAAACGCATCGACAGCAAGCATACAATCGTACGAAGAATACTCTTGGGGGTAATCATTACTGTCTAAAAAAGTGATTTCTCGATACTGTTGCGACCAAGTCAAAAGTTGTTTTTTAAACATTTTTGGGTCGTCAATCGGTTTATTTACTATTAATCTCAATTGATTTATGCTTTAAAACTCAAAATTACAATAAAAAATCACCTTATAATCAGTCAAATTAAGAAAATTCCATTCATTTTTTTGTAAATTTACAATAAGATACTGGCTTTAATACGATTATACTTTAAAACCAATTCTTATATTTATGCTTGATTAATGCCGATAGGAAATTTTGCGAACTATATATTGTAACCCATAAACCTTTATATTATGAAAATTGCTACCCTTATCATTCGAACGATGCTTGGGCTTTTGTTCCTTTATACCTCCATTAGTTATTTTTTTCATTTGAATCCTGAACCAGTTTCTACAGGCGAATTTAAAGCCTTTCAGGTTGGACTGATTGCCTCTACTTATTTGATTCCACTTGCTAAAATAACCGAATTACTATGTGGAATAGCCTTTGTTTCTGGAAAGTATGTAACATTAGCTAATTTGGTGATACTTCCTGTTTCTCTTAATATATTATTAATTAACTATTTTTTGACTCCAGAAAATCTTCCTCTTGGGATTTTTGCATTTGCAGGAAATATTTTTTTAATTGTCTCTCACTGGAAAAACTACAAGGGTCTATTTATCATGAATGAACCGAAAATCTAACAATTATCCCTATAAAACAAAACCCTGTCCATTGCTGAACAGGGTTTCATATTTTTGAATGAAAACCGTTTAATTAAACGTGGATTGCTCTATTTTCAGTAGCTGCTAATGCTGCTTCTTTGATTGCTTCTGAGAATGTTGGGTGTGCATGAGACATTCTTGAAATATCTTCTGCTGACGCTTTGTATTCCATTGCTACTACGGCTTCTGCAATTAAATCTGCTGTTCTAGCTCCAATCATATGAACTCCAAGAACTTCATCAGTTTTTGCATCTGCAAGGATTTTTACAAAACCATCTAAGTCAGCACTTGCTCTTGCACGTCCTAAAGCTTTGAATGGGAAACTTCCTGATTTGTATGCTACTCCAGCCGCTTTTAATTGCTCTTCTGTTTGCCCAACAGCAGCAACCTCTGGCCAAGTATAAACAACACCTGGAATCAAGTTGTAATCAATATGTGGTTTTTGTCCAGCTAAGATCTCAGCAACCATAGTTCCTTCTTCCTCTGCTTTGTGTGCCAACATTGCGCCACGAACAACATCACCAATAGCATAAATATTAGAAGCTGAAGTTTGCAAATGATCGTTTACTTCAATTTGACCTCTTTCAGATACTTTTACTCCTGCATTTTCAGCATTCAATCCATCTGTATAAGGACGACGACCTACTGATACTAAAGCATAGTCTCCTTCAAGGGTAATCACCTCACCTTTAGCGCTTTCTGCTTTTACAGTCACCGCATCACCTGCTCTTTCAACAGATTGTACTTTGTGAGAAGTATAGAATTTCATTCCTTGTTTTTTCAACACTTTTGTCAATTCTTTAGACAAAGAACTGTCCATTCCTGGAATAATTCGGTCCATGAATTCTACTACAGAAACTTGCGCTCCTAAACGCAAATACACCTGACCTAATTCGATTCCGATCACTCCACCACCAATGATTACGAGGTGTTTTGGCACTTCTTTCAAAGCCAAAGCTTCAGTCGAAGTAATGATTCTTTCTTTATCGATTTTGATAAATGGTAAAGAAGAAGGTTTAGAACCTGTAGCAATAATCGTGTTTTTAGCCTCAATAGTTTCGGAAGTACCATCTGCTTTTGCGATAGCTATATGAGTCGCATCAACAAAAGAACCTAAACCATTGAAAACTGTAATATTATTTTTATCCATCAAATAGTTGATACCACCAGAAGTTTGATCAACTACTGCTTGTTTACGAGCAATCATTTTCTCTAGGTTCACTTTTACCTCTCCCGAAAGTTCGATTCCGTGATCTTCAAAATGCTTGATTTCAGCATAATGATGCGAAGAAGACAACAATGCTTTAGATGGAATACATCCCACATTCAAACAAGTACCTCCTAAAGTAGAATATTTTTCGATAATGGCTGTTTTAAACCCTAATTGTGCACAACGAATAGCTGATACATATCCGCCTGGTCCTGAACCAATGATGACAACGTCAAATGAACTCATAGTATATTTTTTATGTGTGTATTATTTTTTTTTTGCGATTACAAAATTAAGGAATTAAGTTTTGTTTAAACTTCAAAGTTTGAGGTTTTTTGTTAAGAATTTGCGCCTAAAGTTATTTAAACACCAAGTGCGCAAAGAAGATACCAAGTGCACAAATATTTTGTAAAAATGCAAATACTAAAAGTAACCGCTAAGACTGAAAACTAAATACTGGTAAGGAAGAATACCTTCCAAAACTGATTGCTAAAAAACTGCGACTGAACTCTTTTTTTTTAGAGAACAATTGTCCGAAAAGTCAAGTTCACCCTAGGAAGCAATACTTTTTTAGTAGGAGGCAATCGATGCAACCAATGTGTTTGGGTTTCGTCTTTCATCACTAGCAGACTTCCGTTTTCAAGAATAACTGAAACGGTTTCTTTTGTCTTTTTGTGTTTGAAAGTAAATTTTCGAGTAGCTCCAAAACTCAACGAAGCAATCGCACCATTCTTTTTCAAGTCTTTCTCAGCATCACTATGCCAAGCCATGCCTTCTTCACCAGAATGGTATAAATTGAGCAAACAAGAATTGAAGGTTTCTCCTGTTTTTTCTTCCACTCGAGCTTTTATAGCCAGTAGTTCAGCTGTCCATGGCAAGGCTTTTTTGGTTCTATTAGAATAGGTGTATTCAAAAGCACTATCACCATACCACGCTACTTTACGTTTGGTCACAATCAGTTTTCCCATGATAATGGCCTCATCATGCTTCCAATCGATTTCGTTTAACAACAATTCTAAATAGTGATTGGCTTCCCGTTGCGAAAACAAAAAACCGTAGTAATTGACGGTTCCGTCTTTGGGTAACAAATTGTGAGTGGGGTCGATATCTGGTGTGAATAAGTCGAGCATGAGGTTTTACCGCAAAGGCGCTAAGTCGCAAATAATTTTAAATATTTCTCTAATTTCTTTAATCTGTGTTCCCTTTTTCATGTGCAAAATTACTATCAATTTTACCTCAAACAACTTCTTAAAATACTCACTGGATGCTGTGCTTTCCTGCTCGTTCCATCAAAAATCTGGTGTCGACAACTGGTTCCTGCAGCGGCGATATCGGTAGATTCAGCTGTGGAGCGGATTTTTGGAAATAAAGTATCTTCCCCCATTTGCATACTGATGTCGTAATGTTCTTTTTCGTATCCAAAAGACCCTGCCATTCCACAACAACCAGAATTATAAATGGTTACCGTATTGTTTTCAGGAAGATTCAGCATAGCAAAAGTGGCTTCAATACTACTCAAAGCTTTTTGATGACAGTGACCGTGGATTTTGATTTCTTTTACCTCATCAGAAAATTGACTAGCTGTAATTTTCCCCTTAGCGATTTCATTTTTGAAAAACTCTTCGATGGTAAACACATTTTTAGCGAGTTTTTCGGCTTTAGGTTTGTCTACTGCCAAACGGATGTATTCGTCTCTAAAAGACAAAATAGCCGATGGTTCGATTCCGATTAATGGTGCTTTATCAGTAATTACCTCAGCAAATATTTCAATATTGATATTGGCAATCTCTTTGGCTTCTTCAAGGAAACCTTTGGATAAATAGGCTCTTCCGCTTTCTTCGTGGTTTAAAATTACGACTTCGTACCCTAGAGTCGTCAACAACTCAAAGGCATCAATTCCTACTGAAACATCATAATAATTGGTGAATTCGTCGCAAAACAAATACACTTTATTATCAATTAAAGTATCTTGAATAATAGATTCCGACTTAGAACGGTACCATTCTTTGAAAGTCATTTTGGCTAAATGAGGCACTTCACGTTTAGGAGCCACACCCATCATTCTTTTAACTACTGACAGATTAGAAACCCAATTGGTAAAGGATGGAAAACCACTACCTAGGTGATTCAATTTGGCATTATTAGCAAAAATTCGGGAGCGCAACGAAAAACCGTTGGTTTTTTGGTATTGGTATAAAAACTCGGCTTTTAGCGAAGCAATATCTACATTACTCGGGCATTCACTAGCGCAAGCTTTACAGCTCACACACAAATCAAATACTTGGTACAATTCCTCATGATTAAACTTGTTGGGTTTATCAGAATTGGTCAAATAATCACGTAAGGCGTTGGCTCGAGCACGAGTGGTGTCTTTTTCGTTTCGGGTGGCTCGGTAACTTGGGCAAAGCGTCCCTCCAGCCGATGGTAACTTACGGCAATCACCAGAGCCGTTGCATTTTTCTGCAGCACGCAACACTCCTAAACTATCAGAGAAATCCTGAATCGTTTGAATTTCTGGCTCTACTCTTCCCGGTTCAAAACGAAGATTTTCATCCATCTTTAAAGCATTGACTATTTTTCCCATATTCAAAACCGAATGGGGGTCGAAAGCCAATTTGACACGTTTAAGTAATTCGTAGTTTTTTTCGCCAATCATAAAGGGCAAAAATTCGCCACGTACGATTCCGTCACCATGTTCCCCACTTAGAGAACCTTTATATTTCTTGACCAAATGTGCTACTTCGGTAGCGATATTTCTAAATTGGAAGACGCCTTCTTTGGTTTTTAAATTCAAAACGGGGCGCAAGTGAATCTCCCCTGCTCCAGCGTGAGCATAATAAATCGCACTTTGTCCGTGACGTTCCATCATGGCTGAAAAATCGGCAATATAATTAGGTAAATCACTTAGTTCTACTGCGGTATCTTCAATTGAATCGGCTGCTTTGTCATCACCTACAATACTTCCTAAAAGTCCCAAACCTGCTTTGCGAAGTTCGTTAATTTTGTCAATATCGCTACCGTAAATTTTAGGCAAGGCATAACCAAAGTTGTTTTTCACCAAGTCGGCAACCAAAGCATCTGCTTGCTTTTCAGCATCTTCCATACTTTCATATGAACCTACTTCAAACATCATGACCGCTTTGGAGTCACCCACAATAAAAAAACGATTTTTGGCCTGTTCTCTATTGGTTTTGGTACAATCCAAAATAGTATCATCCATCATTTCACAAGTGTACAAATGATGTTTCATAGCAACTACAACGGCTTCTAAACTTTCTTGAATACTATGAAAATGCGCTACCACCATGACATTATTTGTGGGAGGTAAATCATCTACTTTTAAGGTCACTTCGGTGGTAAAAGCCAAAGTCCCCTCGCTTCCGCAAAGCAATTTCCCCACATTAATTGTCGGTTCCGTGCCACCAAACAAATCTGATTTTAATAAAACATCAACGGCATAACCTGTATTTCTTCGGTGAATTTCAGGTTTTGGAAATTCTTTTTTGATTTCGTCTTGTGTAGCTTGAACAGATAGTTCTTCGTATAACTTTCTATAAATTTGATTTTCTAAAGTATCACCTTTTGTTTTTTCGATAAACTCGGCTGAAGTAATTTCTTCAAAAACGGCTTGGGAACCATCACTCAAAACGGCTTTGATTTCGACAATTTTATCGCGAGTTACTCCGTAACGAATCGAGGTAGTTCCTGAGGAATTATTCCCCACCATTCCACCAATCATACAACGATTTGATGTTGACGTATTAGGACCAAAAAACAAACCATGTGGTTTTAAAAACAAATTCAGTTCGTCCCTAATCACACCGGGTTGCACCGTTACGGTTTTATTTTCTTTATCAAATGCAACAATTTTGGTGAAATGTTTGGAAACATCCACTACGATTCCGTTTCCTACGGTTTGCCCTGCTAAGGAAGTTCCTGCAGTTCTAGGCGTAATCGACAATTGATTTTCTTTGGCAAAAATGATGATTTTCACGATGTCCTCAACTGTTTTGGGCAAAGCCACCGCTTCGGGTGTTAACTTGTATGCCGAAGCATCTGTGGAATATAAAATTTTATGAAGTTCGTCTTGTAGAAGTGTTCCTTCTAACTTTTTGGACAAAGAATCAAATTTAGATTGCAAAGACATGAAAATTGTGTTTAATGAGAAAAGCAAATATAACGATAATCACCCTTTTTACGGCATCTTAAACAAAAGAATCAAAGTGTTGTGTATCAAAACACATCAATTAATGTAATCGATTGAATTTTAAATCAATAAAAAAGGAGATTGCTAAAACAATCTCCTTTTGATCTTATATAAATTATAATTTAGTAAAAATTGTTGGATCAAAGTCCGATTTCACCTCTACATTTTTAGGACCACCTCCATCTTTACTTCTGTTAAAGGAAAGTAGAATGCTCCCCATTTTTTGATAATTATCCCATGGTTTTAAAAATTTAGGCTCGGCATCATCATAACTCTTATAATAAGCCCATTGCTTGATTAAATGTTCTTTTTGATCTACATACACCCAATATTTATTTTCAGGTGTAACGCCTACGGCATTAAAAGTTAACTGCAACACATCAGCCGTGTTTCCATTAGTCAACTTTTCTGTTTTGACATAGGTCAAAGTCACACCTGGATCTTGTAGTTTCCAAGGCATCACCAACCAATACGAATCATTGATCCACCATTTTTTAGCTTGTTCTAATAACCTATTTGTCTTAGTAGCATCTGCGACCAAAGTTCCATTTTCAAAAGCCTTCCCTTTTAGTGTATTTACATTCACCAAAATCACTTGATTTGCTTCTGGATTTTCAACCCGTACATCTCCCGTCCATTTGTTCCAAAAAAGTTTTCGCTTTCCAAAATCCCATTGAATAAATTTAGTATTATTATAATTGGTCATTCCTCCCATAGCATCTTGCGTTTCTTTGACTATGGTGTTTACATCTACTTCTGCTTGTGCACAACTGGTAAGGGTACTGAAAAAGATAAAAAACGACGCAAAAGCGAAAGTGGTCACTCGGTTCATAAATTTTGATTTTAATTAGATAGAAACAAAAATACACTCTTTTATATTCAATTGTAAGCATCTATGATTTTATAAGCCTAACATTTTGTTAAACTTTGCAGAAAACGTGCCACTTTCGAACTTAAATTTTTCTTTACATCTTTTTCAACACTTATTAAATCCCTATTTTTGCAATCTAAAATCGAAAACATGCCGAATAAAAAATATAAAATAGCGGTCATCCAATTGAACTTAAATGATGTTGCCGAAAACAACTTAAAAAAATGTATCAGTTGGGTACGTGATGCTGCGAATCAAGGAGCCGAAGTGATTTCGCTACCAGAATTGTACAGCAGTCATTATTTTTGTCAAAGTGAAGATGTCGAAAATTTCTCGATAGCTGAACCTTTGTATAGTACTTCTTTTATTGCTTTTAGCGAATTAGCCAAAGAACTAGGAGTGGTTATTATTGTTCCTTTCTTCGAAAAAAGAATGGCTGGAATCTACCACAACAGTGCTTACATTATTGACACAGATGGTAGTGAAGCAGGATTGTACCGTAAAATGCACATTCCAGACGACCCTCATTTTTATGAAAAATTCTACTTTACTCCAGGTGACTTAGGATTTAAAACCATTCCAACCAAAAAAGGAAAAATTGGAACACTAATTTGTTGGGACCAATGGTATCCAGAAGCAGCTCGTTTGACGGCTTTACAAGGTGCTGAAGCCTTGTTTTACCCAACTGCTATTGGATGGCATCCACAAGAAAAAGAGCAGTATGGCGAAAACCAATATGGTGCTTGGATGAATGTGATGAAAGGACATGCTGTAGCCAATGGTGTTTATGTAGCAGCTGCCAACCGTATCGGTTTAGAGCAATACATCGAAGGAACAGCGGGAATTGAATTCTGGGGAGCTTCCTTTATTTGTGGACCTCAAGGAGAAATTTTAGCACAAGCCTCACACGATAAAGAAGAGATTTTGATTGCCGAAGTGGATTTAGATTTACAAGAAAATGTACGTCAAAACTGGCCGTTCTTTAGAGACCGACGCATTGATGCCTTTGGAGATATTACGAAAAGAGCAATCGACTAGTAAAAAATTAACTGCAAACTGCGCTAAGGTTTCGCAAAGTTTGGTTAAAACACAAAAGGTTTTTAAAATATAAAATGGACTAAAGCATATTTGCCTTAGTCCATTTTTGTATTTAGATTCTTTTTTTTAGCCACAGATTAAAAAGATTCACAAAGATTTCTTTTTAAAACCTTTGTGTTCTTAGTGTTTCCTTTGTGCTCTTTGCGCCTAAAACCTTAGCGAACTTTGCCGTTAAAAAACTCAACCTTCTTTGCAGTTAATAAAACCTTTGTGTTCTTAGTCTTTTCTTTGTGCTCTTTACACTTAAAACCTTAGCGAACTTTGCGGTTAAAAAACTCAACCTTCTTTGCAGTCAATAAAACCTTTATGTTCTTAGTGTTTCTTTTGTGTTCTTTGCGCTTAAAACCTTAGCGAACTTTGCGGTTAAAAAACTCGCAGTTAAACTTTTACTTCAAGTTAGGCTGGAAAATTTTCACCGCTCCATCCCCTTCACTACTCACTACTAACAAACTTCTTTTTGTTGGTGATTTTGAAGCAGGAATAAACAACAAACCTTCAGGAGCGTCACCTGTTTTGATGCTTTGCAAATATACGGGTGCTGATGGATTCGTAATATCATAAACTACCACTGTATCGGTTCTTTCAAGACCTACAAACAAGATATTTTTGTTCCCCATTTTTGCCACTACAACCGACTCTGGTTCTGAACCTTTATCATCACTACGACCATCATCATAGGTTCCAAAATCATTCGAACGCTTATCCAAATCGTTTTTACTATCAAAAACCAAACTTCCTGTATTACCATTCCAAATCGTAAAAGAACGCGCTCCAAAACTGATTAACTCATCCAAATCACCATCACCGTCTGTATCTCCTTCAGTCGAAATCAGGTTTAATCGTCCCATTTTCTCATCTGCCTTAAAAGTGGCAGCATCAGGAAAAACTGTTGGGTCAAACGTCATTTTAGCCAATCTTTTCACATCGGCATAAGTTCCGTATTCTCTAGCGTCACCTTCGTTGGCTGTAATAAAATAAGGTATTCCATTTACCGCATAACTCGCAATAGCATCTGGCATAAACATTCCTTTTACTTTCCAAGGATTGAAAACAATACTTCCATCTTTATCGCTAATATCAATTCCGTTCGCAACTGAATTAAAATCTTTATAGCCTAATCCAAAAATTGCTGTTATTGTTTTTGAGTTCAAATCTACTTTGGCAACACCATTGTTTTCTTGTAATGTTACCCAAGCCGTTTTGGAATCGGCTGAAATTGTAATGTATTCTGGTTCGATATCTGCAGCAAAACTTTTTGCCGTTTTCGAAATTCTAAAACCTTTGGTTCTTAAGGTAGCCAACTGATTTTCAAAACTCGCAAAAGTCAAAGTCGTAGCCGTATAATTATTGGCAACATCAATAATCGAAATCGAGCCATCAGGGTCAACTGTATAATCAGCATTTGGTTCTCCTTCATTAGCCGACATGATAAATTTTCCATCAGGTGAAAAAGTCACCATATCTGGCAAAGCTCCCACTGTAATTTCTTTAACCAAGCTATTATCCGCCGTGTTAAAAACCACCACTTTACCGTTTCCTTGTTTATTAGTAGTCGATTCAAGCGCCACAGCCAGTTTCCCGCCATAAGTCGCCACACTGTTCGAAGCACCGTTAAAGGTAGCCAAACTAATCGCAGTCAATTTTTTTGGGTTTGTAGGATCCGTCAAATCTACCACATCAATTTGGTTCGTCCCGCTGTTGTTTACTGTAAACAGTTTTTTAGTCGTTTCGTCATACGCACTAATTTCAGCAGCGCCCTCGCCGCCTATCGTGATGCTTCCTATTTCTGCAAACGTAGCCGCATCTTCATTTACTTCCAATTCTTGATTATTGCTCCCGTCAACGCTGTCTTTTTCACAACTCGTTAAAATAAAAAGCGCAGTCAATACTGAAATACCAAAATTTTTCATGTTTGTGTGTGTTTTTTTGTGTTTGGGACAAAAGTAGATTTACACCTTTCATTTTGGATTAACACAGTATTATAAAATCTTTAAGTTGAACACTCATCGTGTTAGCAAATCGTTTCCAAAAATTCTTTAGCGTTAAGCCATTGAAAAATGTGGAAACCAAATAAAATATTTCACAAATAAGATACTACTAATTAGTAGGAGCAGAATGAATCGTAATTTCAATCAACATTGCTCCCGTTATTCGCTATATCTTTATGTTCTTAAAGAAAGAACATAAAGGATGCCGCTACTACCGGGGCTATTTAGCACGATTATTTTTCCATAAGAATGTTTCATAAAAAAACATTGCATTATTATTTATAACTAATTGGTATCCATGAAATATAATCACCTTTTATGATTAAAAAATAACAATACTATCGATATCCTTCAAAAAATGATAAAAAAATCATAACAAATACTATTAGCCTGCTAGTTGCATTTCAATTTTGTAAATTTGGTAGTAAGAACGCTTTATTACCCCAAATTTAACTTATCTACAATATTAAAAATCAACCCTTTTAAATATTTAGATTATGGAAAATTTGTATTTTTTATCAAAAAGACTGATGCTCTTGGCATCTATTTTAGCACTCCTCTCTTGCAGTCAGGAAGAGAAAATCGATAGTGATTATCAAGTGAATTCAACTTCTTCTATATTCGAAAAGATGAAAGTTGAAAAATTAAATGTTTTCAAAGGCCCAGAAGTAACGATTGGATTTGGAAAAGTACGGTCTTGGGTAAGTTTAAATAAAGAAGGTTTCCCTATGGAAATTGGAATCGAAATGACCAAAGAAGCTTTAATGAACCCTGAAAGAGATAAAAAGAAATCACCATTAGGAGCTTCAATGAATACCATTCCACTACACTTAAAAGCTAAACAAGCCACTCCTTTTGACCACATAGGCTTTGACTGGAACCCTGAAGGTCACGAACCACCAGGCATGTTTGATGTACCGCATTTTGATATTCATTTTTATTTGATTTCTTACCAAGACCGAATGAATATACCTGCTTGGTCAGAAAGTACCGATGCCTATTTTAACAACTATCCCCCTGAAGGATATATGCCAGCCGATTATTTTACCCCCCAGGAGCAGACACCGCCGAAGAAAAAATGGGTAAACACTGGTTACCAGGAAACTTCCTCGATTTATTACCTTTTTCTAAAATCATGATTCTAGGAACTTACGATGGTCATTTAACGTTTATTGAACCCATGATTACCACAGAATACCTAATGACTGGTGAAGATTTTAGTATGTCATTTTCACAACCAGACCATTTTGAAAAAGCAGGTAATTATCCAACAAAATACAATATTTACCATGATATGGCAACAGGTAAAATCTATATTACTTTAAGTGATTTTGTGGCTAGAAATTAAAAAATAATACTAAAATGTATCGAGAAGCTTTAATACACACAAAGGTTCTCGATACATTTTATTAAAAAATTCTATCGCATTTTTTATTAAAACACTCGAACTGACGTGAACATAACGTTTATCTAATATAAACTCTCTGTATCTTTCCTTCTCGTCACTTCGAGTGATTTTGATTAGTAATGCGACAGCTTTACTAATCAAAATTGTATCGAGAAATTTTTGAGTATTTGAGCGTTCTAAATACAATTTATTAAAAAATTCTATCGCATTTTTTATTAAAACACTCCAACAGACGAACAACAAAAACAAACATTTTAACTCATCTCAGTACACATAACAATGAAATTTTGTTGTTTTACTGTCGAACTGCATCAATACCCATTTCTCTTGTTTTCATTTTTGAAAAAAGGATCATCAAATGCTGATTTAACTTCACCTTTAGAATTTAGTTGATGAATAACTATTGGGATTGACGAACTTACTCGAACAATTTTTTCTTTATATTGACCAGGTGTCCATTTTGGGAAACGTTCTAAAATCTTCTGAACTTGTGCCGTTAAATTTTTATCACCGTTTTTTACTTTAATATCAGACAAACTTCCATCTTTTTCTACTACAAAATTCACATATATTTTACCATTATAATTTTCTGGAATACTAAAACGTTTTGCAAATTCACCACAATACTTAGCTTTACCCCCTGGAGGTTGAGGTTTAATATCGACTTGCTTTTCAGTGTATATCGTGTCATTTACAGTTTGTGTTTCTGAACTGGCTTGACTCATACCTATTTGAAAAAAGAACAGACAAACTACCACTACTAAATTCTTCATAAATTTGTTTTTATTATTTAATATCGGATTTTTTCGGTTGGTTCTAGCATCATCCCCACACTTTTTTTTTAGTTTCGTACTAAAAAGTATTTTCAAATATAATAAACATTTAGCTACAAGTCCCTCTCCATTAAAAAACATTTTTCCTACAAACACAACTCCCCTAGCCTTGATAGAAGTGGAAAGCCTTGTTGTTGTAAGCCCATTTTTTTCTGGGGATAGGTAGAGCGACCAGAGGAAGCTCCTGCCTGCCCCAAGAAAAAAGGGTTTACGACAATAAGCTTGTAACGGATAGCGAGAATAAGCTCCTGAAATAAATGGAGGATAAATTCTGAAATGCGGTTGTTTTATGGGCTTTGGTTTTTATAATCCTTGCGAATGCTTATATTTGCGGTCATTAAATTTTAGCTTCGTTTATATGACTACTACAAACAGACGTTTTCCTGCTGAATGGGAAAAACAAGAGGGAATTTTACTTTGTTTTCCGCATAATGGAAATGATTGGCCGGGGAAATACGAGGCGATTCAGTGGGCTTTTGTGGAGTTTATTAAAAAAGTAGCGACCTACGAAAAAGTCTTTTTGGTTGTGGCTGACGAAAAACTAAAAGCCAAAGTAAATGATATGCTCGAAAGAGCCCGCGTGAACTTGGAACAAATTCAGTATATTATTCATAAAACCAATAGAAGCTGGATGCGTGATTCGGGACCTATTGTGGTGTATAACAACGGGAAAAGAGAAGGCTTGAACTTTAACTTTAACGGTTGGGCAAAATATAAAAACTTTCAATTAGACAAGCATGTTCCTGCCCTTGTAACAGAGGCTTTGCAAATACCTTTGACACAAGTGACGTACAAAGGAAAACCTGTGATAGTAGAAGGTGGTGCGATTGATGTAAATGGTCGTGGTACGCTTTTGACTTCGGAAGAATGCTTGATGCATCCTGATATTCAGGTGCGAAATCCTGGATTTACAAAGGAAGATTACGAAGCGGTTTTCAAAGAATATTTAGGCGTGACCAATGTGATTTGGCTCGGCGATGGCATCGAAGGCGATGACACTCACGGACATATTGATGATTTGGCTCGTTTCATAAACGAAGACACGATTGTAACCATCGTAGAAACCGACCCTAATGATGCCAACTTTAAACCTTTACAAGACAATTTGAAACGTTTGCAAAACGCCAAACTTGAAAATGGGCAATCGCCTATCATCGTTAGTTTACCAATGCCTAAAAGATTGGATTTTGAGGACTTGCGTTTACCTGCGAGTTATGCTAATTTCTTAATTTTGAACAAATGTGTATTGGTTCCAACATTCAACGATGTGAACGACAGAAAAGCATTGAATATCTTGGCAGAATGTTTCCCTGACCGAGAAATTATAGGCATTAGTGCCATTGATTTAATTTGGGGATTCGGTACACTACATTGTTTGAGTCAACAGATTCCTGCTTAATATAATTCAAAAAAAATACCAGCCGTCCAGCTGGTATTTTTTTTGAGTATACTTAATAAATTTATTTATCTTTTGTAAAAGGTATCTTTTGTCCGTCGTTCAATATCATATCAAATCCAGATAATTCTTCATTGAATTGAAATTTAAGCCCTGCCGATTTAGATTCAAATAAATCTTTTCCAATGGGAACCAAGGTAAACTTAGGATAGCCAGTAATATCAACATTTATAGCACTAAATTTTTCGGTCATCACAATCTTAATTGGTGCTCTAGAATTGCTGTAAGTCCCCAAATATCCATCCAATACAATATCTTTTAGAATGTTACCTGTTGCCACTGACCAAATGTTATTAGACTCATTATAATCTGGAAAAACGTGGTCTGGGTCTAGAATAATACTGTCAATTTCTTGAGTCGTGTTTTCTTTGAATGACCATTGTTTGTTTTTCTGCCAAATCTCAACAGGCAACTTTACTCTTTTTACTTCTCCCGATTTCAATTTAATATCTAAAATCACTGGCAAAGCCATTTGATCAAAATTATCAATAGTGATAATCGCTCCTTTGGCAGGGTCATTCTTAACGTATTTTACGGAACTCACCCCTTGGTCAAAACGCCAATTATTGAAAAACCAAGAACGCCAAAACCATCCTAAATCCTCACCTGAAACATTTTCTATGGTTCTAAAAAAATCTTCTGGACTTGGATGTTTAAAAGCCCATCGCTCAATATAAGTTTGTAAAGCCAAATCAAAACGCTCTTTGCCCAATACTTGTTCTCTCAAAATAGTCAAAGCAGCATTAGGTTTTGCGTATAATAAAACGCCAATATTGGATTCTTTAATATTATCAGGCGCACTCATTACTGGTTCTAAAGTGCTATTGGTATAATAGTCAGCACTTTTATGCAAATCATCTTTCTCGCCTTTAAATTCTCCATTATTGAATTCTTCACCACATAAGTCATTGATAAAGCTATTCAATCCTTCGTCCATCCAGCCATAAAGTCGCTCATTTGAACCTACAATCATAGGAAACCAAGTGTGTCCAAATTCATGATCTGTTACACCCCACAAACGAGCACCTTTTGATTCCCAATTACAAAAAACAATTGCAGGATATTCCATTCCTCCTTCATTTCCTGCTACATTTATTGCCGTAGGATAGGGATACTCGTACCATTTTTTAGAATAATGCTCTATTGATCCCTTAGTATATTCGGTAGATCTTCCCCACGCCTCATTTCCAGAACTTTCAACTGGATAGGTTGACATAGCCAATGATTTTTTCCCACTAGGCAAATTAATTTTAGCAGCATCAACAATAAATGCAGCAGAAGAAGCCCACGAGACATCTCTAGCATTTTTAATTGTAAAACGCCAAGTTTTATAAGAAGCAGAATTTGTTTTGGCCAAAGCTTCCACTTCTTCTTGTGTTCTAATAAAAACCGTTTTGTCACTTAGTTTGGCTTGTGCCAATCTGCTTTGTTCCACAGTCGAATATACCGCTGTAGTGTTTAGCAATTCTCCTGAACATACCACGAAATGATTAACAGGAGCGGTAATTGAAATATCAAAATCTCCGTACTCTAAATAAAACTCACCTGCTCCTAAATAAGGATTGGTATTCCAACCTCTAATATCATCATACACGCACATACGCGGATACCATTGTGCAATAGTAAAAATTTTACCGTTTTTCGTTTCTAAAACACCTGTTCTATCAGACCCCTGATCAGGAGAAATATAAGAGAAATCTATTTTTAGTTTTACCGAACCTCCTTTTGCTTTTACTTCCGAAGATAAAAAAACTTGCATTCGAGTATCTGTAACTAAAAACTTAACTTCCTTTTCAGTTAACTTTCCACCAACAGTTGTAATAGCTGTAACTGACTTTATCTTATGTCCTCCGTCAAAAATTTGCCCATGCGAACCATTACGACTACCCGTAACAGGAACTACAGCCTCACCTCTTGAATCGGATTTAAAAAGATTTTGATCTAAATGCAACCACAAAAATGACAATTTATCTGGACTGTTATTGGTATAATTGATCACTGCAGTACCCGTAATTTCATTCTTTTGCTCGTCTAATTTGGCTGTCAATTGATAATCGGCACGATTTTGCCAATATGCAGCTGTAGGTTGCCCACTTGCTGAACGCGTTAGAGTTGCAGTGTTTGTGTAAAAATTAGAAGCAAACACTTCGTTATAATCATACTTTGATGTAGGTACCGTTGCTTGTTGCGCCAAAGAACTTGAAGCCGCCAGCACTAAAGCCACATAAAACAAGACTGAATATTTAATTCTCTTCATATAAATTCGATTTTGAAAACAAATTAATGAAAAAAAAACGCATGGTTAACTTATATTTGATTTCTATAACTATATTTTAGCTTAATTTTATTATTCCATTACCATCTAAATCATTTTAATTGACAACAATACTTAATAATAACTTTGTTTCTGCAGAAATAAAGTCACTTGGAGCCGAACTAATTTCACTAAAAAACAACACTAACACGGAGTATCTCTGGGAAGGAAATCCTCAATTTTGGGGCAAACACTCACCGGTCCTTTTTCCAATTGTAGGCGCTTTGAAAAATGACACTTACCAATGTGATAGTATTGAATATAACTTATCTAGGCACGGTTTTGCTAGGGAAATGGAATTTGAATTAATCGAAAAAACAGATTCTAAGGCAGTATTTTCCATCCAGTCTACCAAAAATACGCTGTTGAAATATCCATTTGAATTTGAATTACAGATTATCTATACACTTGAGGCAAAGAGTTTAACCATAACATATAAGGTCATCAACCGAAATGATGTTAAAATGCCTTTCTCCATTGGTGCACATCCCGCTTTAGCATTGCCAAATAATTTTGAAAACTATTCTATCCAGTTTAGTGAAAAAGAAACTTTGAATTATCATCTATTAGAAAACAATTTAATAGCTGAAACTACCAAAGAATTGCCTTTGAGTAAACAAAATACTGTTGGCTTAAACTATCAATTATTCGCAAATGACGCATTAATTTTCAAAACAATCCAATCTAAAACCTTGAGTATTTTAGAAAACAACAATCCTATTATAAGAGTACATTACACAGACTTTCCTAGTTTAGGAATTTGGACTGTCCCCGATGCTCCTTTTGTATGTATCGAACCATGGTTAGGATATGCAGATACTGTTGATTGCACAGGTAATATTTTTGAAAAAGAAGGCATTTTAATTTTAGACCCAAAACATACGTTTAAATCACAATTTACCATTGAAATCGTTTAAAATTTCGGTAAGGTCATAATATACAATTCTTCTACTTTTTTTCGAGCCCATTCTGTTTTTCGCAAAAAAGTGAGTGATGATTTCACACTGGGATTTTCACTAAAACATTTTATATTGATTAATTCACTTAAAGTATCAAAGCCATAAAAATTGACTAACTGCTCTACAATGACTTTTAAAGTAATGCCATGTAAGGGATCATTTGAAGTTTGTTTTTCCATTTGACAAATTTAATTCAAATTGGTTAAAAAGTTGTGGACTTTTATTAAATGTTCCTACATTTGCAAACCTATGCTGAAAACTGTTAACATACTTAATAAACGCGCCCGATTTGATTACGAAATAATCAAAAAGTACACTGCTGGAATTGTTTTAGTAGGAACAGAAATTAAATCTATCCGATTAGGGAAAGCCAATATCACCGAAAGTTTTTGTGAATTTAACGGTACAGAACTTTTTGCCATCAACACTTACATTGAAGAATACGCTTTTGGAAACCAATTCAATCACAAAGCACGTAGCGAAAGAAAATTGCTACTCAATAAAAGAGAATTGAAAAACCTAGCTCGTGCAGTGCAGTCCAAAGGACTTACGATTGTTCCCTTGCGCTTATTTACAAACGAAAAAGGTTTAGCCAAATTAGAAATTGGTCTTTGTAGAGGTAAGAAAACCTACGACAAAAGAGAGTCTCTTAAAGAACAAGACACCAAAAGAGATTTAGACCGAATCAAAAAGGCTTATAAATAATTATTTTGCTTTTTGCTGAATTGATTATGGTTCCTATGGTAGGTCGCTCTAAACGGATTCGCAATTAGAAAACACAGATAAAACAGATTCAATAATTTATTAACGACCGTGATTACCTAAATTATTCGCAACAATTCAGGCAATCCTCGACCAAATAATTTAAATCCTTAATTTTTATCTTCTAACAAAGGAACAAATCTAAATTCTCCCAGTTCGTGTTTTTCAAATTGAGTTTCGTTTTTACGAATAAATAAAGTCATTACTTGCACATCGTCTCCAATTGGAATAACAAGACGTCCTCCTATTTTTAATTGTGCCATAAGTGCTTGTGGAACATAAGGTGCTCCAGCCGTGACAATAACACCATCAAATGGTGCAAAACCTGGTAACCCTTTATACCCATCCCCAAAGGTGAGGTGCTTAGGACGAATTCCTAATTTGGGCAAAAGCGCAGAAGTTTGTTTGAACAGTTCATTTTGTCTTTCAATACTAAACACTTTGGCTCCCATCAAACACAAAACCGCTGTTTGATAACCAGAACCGGTTCCTATTTCTAATATTTTATAGTCTTTTTTGATTTCTAACAACTGCGTTTGAAAAGCTACGGTATAAGGTTGCGAAATCGTCTGGCCTGCACCAATTGGAAATGCCTTGTCTTGATAAGCATAATCTTCAAAACTAGAATTCAGAAAAAGGTGTCTTGGTATTTTTCGAATGGCTTCTAAAACATTTTTATCTGTAATTCCTTTTTCTTGCAATACTTTTACTAGCTGATTGCGAAGTCCTTGATGTTTGGCAGTATCTTTCAATGTGAGGTATTTATATTTTGGTAAAAATAGTAAAGAAATTCAAATATTATAGCCCCATTTAATTTAAAAAAATCACCTAATAATTGTATCCAAATGGTGTTCCGTGTTTGTATTTAATTGTTATTTTTGTAGAAATTACATCATTATGCTGAAAATTGGAGTATTAGGTGCCGGTCACCTTGGAAAAATACATTTACGACTTTTACAACAATCTAAAAAATACGAATTGGTTGGTTTTTACGACCCAAATCAAGAACATGCTGAAAAAATCTCTAAGGAATTTGGATACACGCATTTTGATACCATTGCTAAGTTGATTCATGCAGTAGATGTTATTGATATTGTGACTCCAACTCTTTCGCACTACAAATGTGCACGAGCAGCTATCAAGTCGGGCAAACATGTTTTTATCGAAAAACCGATTTCAAACACTGTTGAAGAAGCCGAAGAAATCATTGCTTTAGCTAAAGAATACAACGTTAAAGGACAAGTAGGACATGTGGAGCGTTTTAATCCAGCCTTCATTGCGACCAAAAACATGATCGAAAACCCAATGTTTATTGAAACCCATCGATTAGCTGAATTCAACCCTCGTGGGACAGATGTTCCTGTCGTTTTAGACTTGATGATACATGATATTGATGCGATATTGAGCGTTGTAAAATCACCCGTAAAAAACGTTTCCGCAAGTGGCGTTTCAGTTATCAGTGAAACACCTGATATTGCTAATGCCCGTTTGGAATTTGAAAATGGCTGTGTAGCCAACTTAACAGCCAGTCGTATTTCATTAAAAAACATGCGCAAAAGTCGCTTTTTCCAAAAAGACGCTTATATCTCGGTAGATTTCTTAGAGAAAAAATGTGAAGTAGTTAAAATGAAAGATGCACCTGAAGTTCCTGGTGATTTTGATATGATTTTACAAAATGCCGAAGGCGTAAAAAAACAAATCTATTTTTCGAATCCAGATGTTAGTCAGAATAACGCTATTTTAGACGAATTAGAAACTTTTGCTGATGCCATCAACAACAATACAGAACCTATTGTCACCCTTGATCAAGCAACGGAAGCACTTAGAATTGCATACCAAATTATTGATTGTTTCAAGAAATAATATTTAAAATTTAATGTGAAGTTTAAGGTTTAAGGTTACTATATGTGCTTTAAACTTTAAACTTTTTCAACTTTAAACAAAAAACGAATGAAAACAATAGCGGTTATTGGAGCTGGAACGATGGGTAATGGCATCGCACATACTTTTGCTCAACATGGTTTTGTAGTGAAATTAATAGATGTGTCTGAAAAAGCATTGGACAAAGCCATGAATACTATTGCCCACAATTTGAACCGAATGGCAGCCAAAGGCACCATTACTTCTGATATTTTTGCAAAAACAATCACCAATATTATCACCTATACCGACTTGAAAGATGGTGTAACTGGAGTTGATTTTGTGATTGAAGCGGCAACTGAAAACTTAGAATTAAAACTGTCTCTTTTCAAGCAATTAAACGATCTATGTCCTCATAACACTATTTTTGCAACCAATACTTCTTCGATTTCAATTACACAAATAGCAGCTGCGGTAGCACATCCAGAACGTGTGATAGGCATGCATTTCATGAACCCTGTACCGTTAATGCCATTAGTAGAAGTAATCAAAGGATACAACACCAGTGAGGAAGTAATTCAAATCACTTTGGCTTTGGCACAAAAATTAGAAAAAAATCCTGTCACCGTAAAGGACTACCCTGGCTTTGTTGCTAACAGAATTTTAATGCCCATGATTAACGAGGCCATCGAAACACTTTATAATCAATTAGCAGGTGTTGCCGAAATTGATGCGGTAATGAAATTAGGCATGAGCCACCCAATGGGACCTTTACAGTTAGCTGATTTCATAGGTTTGGACGTTTGCCTATCCATTTTAAACGTGATGCACGATGGTTTTAAAAATCCAAAATACGCTCCTTGTCCACTACTTGTAAATATGGTCAATGCCAAAAAACTTGGGGTAAAATCTGGAGAAGGTTTTTATGATTACAGTGAAAACAAAAAAGGAGAAAAAGTCGCCCAACAGTTTTCTAAATAGTTTTTTTTCAGGAACACTGATTGTATAAATAAAAGAAATAAAAAAAAGAAATTTTAATTGGATTCAATTTGTAAAATTCACTAAGTAAGTTACCTTTTTACAAAATCTAATTTTGGAAATTTTCGTAATTTGTGGTTAAACAAAAAAAGCAGTACGTAAATCGAAGTTTTTACTAGAACGCAAATTGGAGAAATTATTTCTTGATAAAAATCAAAAAAACAAAACATGACAATAGCCGAAAATCTTCAACATATAAAAACCTCATTACCTGAAACTGTTACATTAGTTGCTGTCTCTAAAACAAAACCCATAAGCGATCTAACTCAAGCGTATGAAGCAGGTCAACGTGTTTTTGGAGAAAATAAAATCCAAGAAATGGCCGATAAGTGGGAACAAATGCCAAAGGATATTCAGTGGCACATGATTGGACATGTTCAAACCAATAAAGTCAAATACATGGCTCCATTTGTGAGTTTGATTCACGGTGTGGACAGCTTGAAATTACTTCAAGAAATAAACAAACAAGCCACCAAGTATAACCGAGTGATTGATTGCCTACTCCAATTACACATCGCTGAGGAAGAGACAAAATTTGGTTTAGACGAAAAAGAATTAAACGAACTGATCACTGCACCAGAATTTGCAGCCATGCAAAATATCCAAATTCTAGGCGTGATGGGAATGGCAACTTTTACAGACAATCAAGAGCAAATCAAAAAAGAATTCAAACACTTAAAGTCCATTTTTGACCATTTAAAATCCAAAAATCCTGCAAATTCTAATCTTACAACCATTTCTATGGGAATGTCTGGTGATTATCAATTAGCAATTGACTGCGGCAGTACTATGGTTCGAATAGGAAGTAGTATATTTGGAGGACGCTAAAGAAAAAGCAAATAATAATCCATTTTTTAGTTATAAAAATCAATTTAAAAAGTATTAGAAATGGACAATCCCGAACAAAGATTTCCTAAAATATTCGATTTTGATGATCGTTTGATTAGATTTGCTGGAGAAAGTATACTTTTTAGTCGCAAACTAGACAAGACTTTTGAAAATGATTATAACAAAAACCAATTAATTCATTTCTCTGGAAGTGCATCTTTAAATTATGGAGAAGCTCAAGGAACTATCACTGACAAAGATTTTGTTTTTAAAATTTCGTTAAGTGTTAAAGGACTAAAAGAATCACGGAATTCTTTAAAATCCTTGATTATAATAAAGTTGGGAGTGAACAAGAGAGAACTGATTTACTAATTGAAGTTGAACAATTAATTGCCATAGCTTCAAAAATGATTATTAACTGACTGTAAAAAAAAATCAAAAAATCAATTACAATACTTAAATGCTGAGGTTTGAATTTGACTTTTGAAATTTGACTTTTGAAAATGTACGCAATACTAGACATAGAAACCACTGGAGGACAATTCAACGAAGAAGGAATTACAGAGATTGCTATCTATAAATTTGATGGACACGAAATTGTAGATCAGTTTATCAGTTTGGTCAATCCTGAAATACCCATTCAGCCTTTTGTGGTACAACTAACAGGGATAAACAACGCCATGTTGCGTTCGGCACCTAAATTTCATGAAGTTGCCAAACGCATTGTAGAAATGACCGCTGACTGTGTTGTAGTGGCTCATAATGCTAGTTTTGACTATCGTATTTTAAGAACTGAATTTCGACGTTTAGGATATGATTTTCAATCTCATACCATTTGTACAGTCGATTTAGCTAAAAAATTGATACCTGAACAACCTTCCTATAGTTTAGGAAAACTAGTTCGCGCACTAGGGATTCCAGTAACTGACAGACATCGTGCTAGTGGTGATGCATTAGCAACAGTAAAATTGTTTAAAATGTTACTGGAAAAAGATATCGAAAAAACAATCGTAAAAGATTTTATCAAACTCGAAATAGAAAAAGGAATCTCCCCTAAACTGCAAGACATCATTAATAAAATACCTGCGAAAACAGGCGTTTTCTACATTCACAATCAAGCAGGAAACATTATCCACATTGGTAGAAGTAGAAATATCAAAAAACGTGTCAATCAAATTTTCACGGGCATTACTAAAACAGCCAAAAAAATTCAAAAAGACGTTTACGAAGTCACTTACGAAGAGACAGGTAACGAATTGATTTCGATATTAAAAGAAGCTGAAGCGATTAAAATCAATCGTCCTGTACACAACCGAATCCCAAGAAAACATAGCCTACCTTGGTCTGTTTATACTGAAAAAGATCGTAATGGCTACTTAAATTTAAAGCTTCAAAAAACAGACGGACGCAAAAAAGAAATCAATTCATACAATAATGAAATTGATGGAAAAAACGCTCTTTTTCGTATTACTGACGACTATCAATTATGTCAAAAACTAACAGGCTTATACCCTACTAAATCTAGTTGCTTTAAGTACAAAATTAAGGAATGTGACGGTGCATGTCTTGGCGAAGTAACCACGGCGGAATACAACGAACGTGTCCTGAAATATATCGAAAAGAATAATTTTGACAACACAAATATGGTCATTGTTGATCGAGGAAGAACAGTCAGTGAACGTTCTGCCGTTTTGATTGAAAATGGTCAATTGAAAGGTTATGCTTTTTTTGACTTAAACTATCAAATTACAAATATTGATATCCTCAAGAATATCTTGATTCCGATGCCTTCAAATCGTGACACCAAGCACATTCTACAAACTTACCTTAAGAAAAACAAGGGGCAGAAAATCATAAAATTTTAGCTTATGCGATACATCAAGTCAAAATACGACCTATTCAAACAGCACGCTTACATCATAATCTACGGTACAAGTACCAAGGCTGGGCGAATTTTTGACTTTGTTTTACTAGGGTTAATTCTTTTGAGTGTCCTTTTGGTGATGATGGAAACCGTTGCCGATTTCAATTTCAAATACCATTTTGAACTCGTTTTTTTGGAATGGGTTATCACTGTTTTTTTTACCATAGAATATGCTATGCGTATTTTCAGCATCAACAAACCCTGGCGATACATCTTTAGTTTTTATGGAATAATCGACTTTTTAGCCATTTTACCCATGTACCTAACCTTTGTTTTAGCTGGCTCTAATATCTTTACTGTGGTACGCTCCTTACGACTTTTGAGACTTTTCAAAATATTAAATCATCCAAAATTCCACAGCCAATCTATTCAACTCAAACAAGCTATCAATGCAAGCCGTGGTAAAATCGTCGTTTTCATCTACTTTGTACTCATCATCACCATTCTGATTGGCTCAATTATGTACGTTGTTGAAGGTAGTCAAAGTGGTTTTACGTCCATACCTGCAGGGATTTACTGGACCATCGTTACCTTAACAACAGTAGGTTATGGAGACATTTCCCCAGTAACACCTTTGGGACAATTCATCGCTTCACTCGTCATGATTTTGGGTTATGGTATCATCGCTGTACCAACGGGAATAGTTACTGCTGAAATTGCTCGATCGCATCAAAAGACCTTTGCACATCCTGAAACACCTTGCCCTGGATGTGGAACAGACGATTACCCAAACAATTCCCGTTTTTGCCATAAATGCGGACATTCGTTAGATAAATAGTATTATTGAAGCTATCTCCAGTCCAAAAGAATCGTGACTGAGCTAAACTAAAAAACATGAAATACCTAATTACCATTATCGGCCCTACAGCCATTGGCAAAACAGCCTTGAGTATTCAATTGGCTAATTATTTTCAATGCGATATTGTTTCCTGCGATAGTCGCCAGTTTTTCAAAGAAATGGCAATAGGAACTGCTGTTCCTAATGAAAAGGAATTAGCCGCAGCAACACACCATTTCATCCAAAACAAATCTATTTTTGAAAACTACACTGTGGGTGATTATGAAAAAGAAGCCATCGCCACCATTGAAAAATTATTCAAGTCAAATGATTATGTAGTATTTGTAGGTGGCTCCGGTTTATACGTGAACGCTGTTCTAAAAGGATTTGATGAATTTCCAGAAATAGATTCCTCCATCCGAACTTCTGTCAATGAAAAATATGAAAAACTAGGAATTGGCTATTTACAAGAACAATTAAAAACATTAGACCCTAAATACCACGAAACCATCACTGCTGAAAATCCGCAAACACTATTGAATCCACAACGAATGATGCGATTTGTTGAAGTTTGCATTGGGACAGGAAAACCCTATTCTTCTTTTTTGAATCAAAAAAAAAACAACCGCTCCTTCAATCCTATCCTCATCGGACTTGAGGCTGAACGCAGTTTGATGTACAACCGTATTAATCAACGAGTGGACATAATGATGAACGAAGGACTTTTAGAAGAGGCTAAAAACCTCTATACTCACAAAGACTTAAACGCTTTACAAACTGTAGGTTACAGAGAATTGTTCCAGTACTTTGATAAAGAAATAAAATTAGATTTTGCCATAGAAGAAATCAAGAAAAACACCCGTCGTTTTGCCAAACGTCAACTCACTTGGTTCAAGCGAGATGAAAATACAAAATGGTTCGACTTTCAAACACCAACACACAAAATTATCGATTACATTAAAAGTAAAATTGAGAACAATAAGAAACTGCAATAATTAAAATAGTTTAGTGTTTATAGCTGTAACTAAAAGTGCGTGTAATTTTATATTTAAACTCTTGCTTTTTCCTATTTTTGCATCAAACCATGTCATAAACTGAAAACTAACAACCACAAATCGAATATTATTTAAAAATGCCACTAGCTCCTAATTTCACCTCTGTATTACACAAAGAATTCGAAATCAACTTTACACAATGCCTTCCTTCTGGCTGTTTAAAATATACCGAATTATGTAATTTACTACAGCTTACGGCAGCTATGCACGCTGATTTAGGAGGCATTAGTTTTAGTGATATGCAGGAATTCAACCAGGCCTGGGTTTTGAGCCGCATGCGTGTTGAAATCAAATCTTTGCCGCAATGGAAAGACACTGTAACGGTCAAAACTTGGATTAACACCTTAGAAAATTCCCGTTCAGTAAGAGCCCTAGAAATCCATCTCAATGGTGAAAAAATCATTGGATGTGAAACCTTTTGGGCAGTATTCAATACCGAAAAACGACGTCCTGAACCACTTGCTTTAGACCACGAACATTTTCAGCTTTTTCCTGATTTAAAAGCCACCGAGGAAAGCTTTTCAAAAATTGTCATCAATCCCGAAAAAGAAGAGGTTTTTGGTAAAACTGTCATCCTTTCCGACTTGGATATAGTCAATCATGTCAATCATGTCAAATACCTCGAATGGTGTATGGATGTAGTTGATGAAAACATTATTTTAAAGCAAAAAATAAAGAGTTTTGAAATGAACTTTATGAAAGAACTTTCCTTACGCGACCAAGTAGTCATCCATGAAAACATCGGTGAAGATTCAATCGTTTTTAGCATTACTAAGGAAGATAAAAACTGTTTTGCGCTAAAATTGAATTTGGTGTAAAACTGTATTTTTTTTTAGAAATTCCATAATATTTAACCAATTTTCTTACCTCTTTTGAACATCTTTGTGTAAGTATTAAAACCATGTATCTCGAACTTCAACTTCTCAACGAAATACTTTTCAAACCTTTAAAGTTTGAACTTTCTAACATCAAAGAAGAATTAGAAGGTCAGGATTATTTTGCACATACATTTCAAATCGGTAAACATAAAGCAAAATTTAGAACTGCTAAAATCACTCCAACCAAAACAGGACACTTTGTAACACTTTGGAAACGAAATCCTCAAGGAATTACAGAGTCACATAGCATTTTAGATGATTTTGACTTTTACATCATTACGACACGACAGAAAAATAATTTTGGTATTTTTATTTTCCATAAGACCGTTTTACACGAAAAACGGATTTTATCAGATGACTCTAGAGATGGTAAACGAGGCTTTAGAGTCTATCCAAGTTGGGATAACACAAGTAATAAACAAGCGCAAAAAACACAACTTTGGCAATGCAATTCTTTTATTGATCTTTCAATTGAAAACTCAATTGATTTACAAAAGATAAATGACCTTCTAAATATAAATCAATAATGAATTACTTTTTATAAATTCATTGTAATATATCTGCTCAATCTAACATTCGATCACACCGACAATCAATCTTTAATACACTATAAATAAAAATCGATCATTTAAAATCCGTAACTTAGGTCATCACTAAACTAGGATTATGAAAGTCTTCTTGTTATTTATGCTATGCCTTACTATTCCGTCTTGTGCAACTAAGAAATATACTGACATTAGGCAATTACCTGATGGAATAAAATCGACTATTGAAGAGAAATATGAAGTGGTTAATAGTCAGAAAAAACTACTGTATAAAAAAGAACAGCTATTTACCAAAAACGGCAGAATCAAATACTCCAAAACTCTGGGCCCTTCGGGTAACATTATACAAGAAACTGAAAAAAAATTATGGTTTGTGGTTGAAAAATACCCTGACAAAGAATCCTACTATTGTAAAACAAGATGGAAACCCAAACAAAGAGAACGCATCAGCTGCTACACTAGAAAACAACACAAGCAAAATGAAGCTATTTATCATTATAATACTGATGGAACCATAGCTAAGATTGTCGATAATTTCACAACATTCTATACCCATTATTACTATTACATTAACAATGAATTGAATAAAATCATCATCAAAGATAAAAACGACAAACTGGTTGATGAAATTATAATTTCTTGCATCACCAAAGACAAAAAAGGGAGCTGTACAAAAGAGACTCGAATCTCTACCCAAACAAATCATAAAGAGGAATTACTATTTTTCCCTATTTATGACCACTAATATTTTAGCCCCTAGTGGTAAAATCATCGTAAGCAATTTTTATTTCTTGCTGTGAAGCAAAGTAAATAAAACAGTTTATGCCATTTGATATAAAAAAATCTATCTTTAAATTAATCAAATACTAATCAGTACAACCGCAATAAAAATTGAAGAAATGAAAACACTAGTTTACAGTACCCACGGCTATGACATGCCTTTTTTAAAAGAAGCGGCAAAAGACCAACATCAACTAACTTTTACAGAGTCTCCCTTAGACAGTAAAACGGTAGAAATGGCCAAAGAATATGAATCTATTGCCCTTTTCTCTAATGACAATGCCTCAGCACCAATACTAGAAAAACTCTATGGATTTGGCGTTAAATATATAGCACTTCGATCTGTGGGTTATGATCATGTCGATTTGCACACAGCAAAAATGCTTGGTATAAAAATTGCCAATGTTCCTGAATATTCTCCCCATGCAATTGCGGAACATGCCGTAGCCATGTTGATGATGTTAAATAGAAAGTTGTACGATTCACAACTTCTGATTCAGATGCAAGATTTTAGACTTGATTCGTTAGTAGGTTTTGACTTAAATAACAAAAAAATTGGAATTATAGGCACTGGAAAAATTGGGATGGTATTTGCTAAAATCATGAATGGTTTTGGCTGTAAACTTTTGGGTTACGATTTAGTTGAAAACCCAGAAGCCAAAGACTTAAACATGACTTACACTTCACTTGTCGAAATGCTGGAAAAATGCGATATTATTTCTTTAAATTGTCCCTTAAATGAACATACTAAACAATTGCTGGGCGAAGCAGAATTTAAAAAAATGAAAAAGGGGGCCATTCTTATCAACACAGCAAGGGGAGGAGTGATTTGTACAGAGTCGTTATTAAAATATTTGGAGAATGGTCACCTGGGAGGTGCTTGTTTAGATGTATATGAAAAAGAAAAAGGCTTATAC
This sequence comes from Flavobacterium faecale, assembly GCF_048320115.1. Lineage (GTDB taxonomy): Bacteria > Bacteroidota > Bacteroidia > Flavobacteriales > Flavobacteriaceae > Flavobacterium > Flavobacterium faecale_A. Next base: position 2,782,323 of record NZ_CP182943.1, on the reverse strand, counting down.
TTTTTCGATCACCGTTTTGACATTATTGCAGATTCAAATTTTGCGAGACTTCACAGTCTAAAAAACGTTCTCTTAACGGGACATCAAGCTTTTTTAACCAAAGAAGCTTTGTCTGGAATCGCTGAAACAACCATTAGTAATTTAACACAATGGTCAAAAAATGGTGCATCTGTCAATGACTTATAGTAATTAAGGCTGACTCTAAACACTTTTTGAATTAAATACCGTTGCAGTTAAAAACCAGTACAGAGAACACCAATTTTAGACTAAACTAATTAACCAAAAACTCAATTTCAACCACTTAAAAATAGTCATGGTATTTATAAAAAACTAAAAAAAGCCTCGATTTCTCGAAGCTTTTTAGGTGTTTTTATTATTACTGCGCGTTATTTTTTGACTACTAATCTGAAACCTTCTCCATGAATGTTAAGGATTTCAACATTTTCGTCTTGTTTTAAATATTTACGAAGTTTGGCGATATATACGTCCATACTACGAGATGTAAAATAATTGTCGTCTCTCCAAATTTTAGTCAATGCTAACTCCCTAGGCATTAAATCATTTTCGTGTAGAATCAACATTTTCAATAGTTCATTCTCTTTGGGAGATAATTTAATAGGTTCTTGACCTTCAAAAGTCAAGAAACGCAGTTTAGAGTTCAAGTGAAATTTTCCAATATTGAATTCAAACTGTACTTGTTCTGCTTTTACGTCAGATGATTTGCGTTGAATTATCGCTTTAATCTTCATCAGCAATACCTCGGAATCAAACGGTTTGTTCAAATAATCATCAGCACCTGCTTTATATCCTTTTAAAACATCTTCTTTCATTGACTTTGCCGTAAGGAAAATAATAGGCACTTCGCTATTTTTTTCTCTAATTTCTTTGGCTAATGTATATCCATCTTTGTAAGGCATCATCACATCTAGGATACATAAATCATAGCTGTCTTTTTTAAATTTTTCAAAACCTTCCATACCATTTTTAGCTAAGGTAACATCAAAGTCATTTAGCATTAAATAATCTTTTAGAACGGCTCCAAAATTCAAATCGTCCTCTACTAAGAGTATTCTTTTATTTGTACTTTCCATATCTTAATTTATTAGGGGTATTTTTATTATAAAGGTACTTCCTTTTCCCTTTTCACTTTCAACATATACTTGACCATTATGGTCTTCAACAATTCTTTTTACGTAAGCCAATCCAAGACCGTGCCCTTTTACATTGTGAATATCGCCTGTATGCTCACGATAAAACTTTTCAAACACTCTTTTTTGAGCTACCTTACTCATCCCAAGACCATTATCCTGAACTTTGATCAATATCATGTCTTTGATATTTTCTGTATAAATATTAATTTCAGGAACTCCTGATGTATATTTAATAGCGTTTTCAAGAATATTTACAATGACATTGGTAAAATGAACTTCATTTATCAAAACACAATTTCGAGCTGCCTCAAAATGGCTCGTTATCGTTCCGCCTCTATCTTCAAGAATTAAACTTACATGCTCTATAGCATCATTAATCACATCTTCAACATTAGTAGACTCTTTTTCAATATCTAATTCTTTTTTCTCCAGTTTAGAAATTCGCAATACATTCTCCACCTGAGCATGCATTCGCTTGTTCTCATCCCGAATCATTTGTAAATATTTAAAGACTTTCTCCTTGTCTTCTATAATTTTAGGGTTCTTGATGGCATCTAAAGCTAAATTTATAGTCGCAATAGGTGTTTTGAACTCATGAGTCATATTATTGATAAAATCAGTTTTTATCTCCGAAATCTGTCTTTGTCTTATTAATTGATTCAGCGCACTAGTGTATGCAATTAGAATAATTAATGTAAAAACAATGGATAAAATCGTAATGCTTAATAATTCTGACAACAAGAACTTTTTCTTGTGAGGAAACATCACAAAAAGTTTATAACGTTCATTTCCTTCATTATCGGTGAAAATGGGCACTGAATAGCCTTCTTCTTTGTGGCAGAACTCATTTGAACGAATTTTTGTCTCCTCTCCGTTGTTGAACACTGCAAACTCAAATTGGGTTTTTACCCCGTATTGCTCCAATTCTTTCTTAATCATTTTATGCAAACGCTCTTTGCTAATTCTTTCTTCCAAAGGCATTACACTTGCGATATCCTTGAAAAAAATTTCAAATTGAGCATTATCTAGCACATCTAAACTTCCTGTTTTTTCAATTTTTATGTCAGGTGTTATGCTATGTTGAACACTAGCCTTGTCGATTCCTTTATTATTGTAAATCTCTGTTACACGCTTGGAACTAAAATTTTTAAAACGCTCACTACTGAATCGCTTATCAAAGAACGAGGACGAAATATTATAATCTTCAGCTATGATACTGTTAGAATAAACAATTGTTTCATTTGTTTTGGGGTTCTTTTGAACATAATAAAACTCCAAAAGATCATTTTTTTGAGGGATTTTCCCTGTACTATCTCTATAATGATTGTATTTGTCGTAAAAACTATAAGCTTCCTGCTTTTCAATTTTATCAGCAACATTACCAATTACTTGTTTGACATGAAATTTAAATTGTTCATCATTGTTTTTAAATGAGCTGTTAAACCAATAAACTTGAACAAGAATTATGCCTATTAAAGACAAACTCATCAACAAAACCAGTAATCTAAAAAATAATTTATTCATCAAAGCAAAATTAACATTTTAACAGTTTAGACAATAATGCATTAACCAAAGATTAACATTTAAGAATCTTTTTGTTTAATCTTTAAAATTTTAAGAATTTCATCGATTTTTATTTTGGTTTCCTCCAAGTCAGAATTCTCTATAACAAAATCGCTTTTTGAGATTCGTTGTTCGTCTGTCCATTGTGCTGCCATGCGTTTTAACACCTGCTCTTCGGTAGTTGCATCTCGATTTATAACGCGTTGTATCCGTGATTCTAACGGAGCTGTTACAGTTATTATTTTATCAAAATCTTCATAACTACCATTTTCAAACAAAACAGCTGCTTCATAGATAATAAAAGGATGTTTTTTTTTCTGGGCTAGCCATTCTTTAAAATGTTTTTTTACCGCAGGATGGATGATCGCATTTAAACGTGCTAATTGGTTTGCATCGTTAAACACAATTTCTGCTAAACGTTGCCGAACCAAAACACCATTTTCAAAAATAGATTCACCAAAACTGCTTCTTATAGCATCAATAATAACTTCAGATTGCATTATTTTCCTAGCCTCATCATCAGCGATATAAACAGGAACTCCCTTTGATCTAAAATAATTAGCAATAGTTGTTTTTCCACTACCAATTCCTCCAGTCAGTCCAATCGTTTTTGTCATCACTTATTTTTTAAAGAATAATTCAGGAAATGCTTTTTCTGGTTTTTGCTTTAAAACTATTACCTTAATATATGATTCTAAAAAACCAATACCGTAACCATAAAATTGTTTCCAAGCAGCTTTTACTGATAACCCACCTATTTTCAAACTTTTGTTTTGATAAGTGGATACTAAAAATAAAATAAGGAAATAAAGAAAATACAACTTTAACAGTAAATCATTAGCAAAAATTAAGGAAAGAACTGCTATAAAAAATCCTATAATAAATATTGATGGAAAAAAGAATGTCAATTTACTATACTTTGGATACCAAGAGTTCAAAATAGGTCTTGCTTTACCAAATTTACTCACCTGAATAGTAAACTTATCCCAGTCAATGCGGCGTTTATGATACACAAAAGCTTCAGTAAACAATCGGGTTTCAAAACCCAATTCCCACAACCGAATGGACAAATCTGGATCTTCACCAGGATGTATGTTTCCAAAACCATTTGAAGATTCAAAAGCTTTTCGTGATAATCCCATATTAAAACTGCGAGGCTGAAATTTGCCTATTTTCTCTGATCCGCCGCGAATTCCTCCAGTGGTTAAAAAAGAAGTCATGGTGAAATTTATCGCTTTTTGAATGTCTGTAAAACTTTTCAAAGCCGCATCAGGGCCTCCAAAACAATCCACATAATCGGCTTCCAACGCTTTTTCAACCTCATTCAAATATTGTGCTGGAATAATACAATCAGAGTCAAAAATGATAAAATAATCCCCTTTTGCCTTTCGCATACCAAAGTTCCTAGAATCACCTGGACCTGAATTTTCTTTATAGTAATACGAAATTGTCAATTTATGGGAGTACATTTTTACTACTTCCTCACATCTCAAAGTTGAACCGTCTTCAACCAAAATAATTTCAAAATTACCCTTGTAAGTTGTATGAGCTAAACTTTCCAAAAGCTCCTCAACTTCATCAGGACGATTGTAAACTGGTATTATCAATGAGAAAAACATACTCAAAAAAAGATTAAATTAAAAAACAGAAACAAACAGCAAATATAACTGATATTAGAACAGACTTGATCAATTGATTTAAAGTTTTTTGATGTAAGAATCTTGATTTGGGATTTAGTATTTGAGATTTACTCCCTGAGACAAAAAGTGTGAATTGGCAGATTAATGTCAATCTAATCATGCAGAAAAATCAAAAAATTCATCTATAACAGAAAATCCTTAATCAAAATTATTCAAACATCTCCATCACCTCTTGACTCACTCCCATGTTTGAGAAACCACCATCGTGTAATAGATTTTGAAGTGTTACTTTTTTGGTCAAATCAGAAAATAATGTGAGGGCGTAATTAGCACAATCATCTGCTGTTGCATTGCCTAAAGGAGACATTTTATCTGCAAAAGCGATAAAACCTTTAAAACCTTTCACCCCAGTTCCTGCACGAGTTTCCGTGGGTGATTGCGAAATAGTGTTCACTCTCACTTTTTTATCTCTACCAAAGAAATATCCAAAACTACGGGCAATAGATTCTAAAAACGCCTTATTATCAGCCATATCGTTATAGTCAGGAAAAACCCTTTGAGCTGCCATATAAGATAAAGCTACAATACTTCCCCACTCGTTCATGGCGTCTTTCTTGTACAAAACTTGCATTACTTTATGAAAAGAAACTGCCGAAACATTCCAGCCTTTTTCCGTGAATTCATAGTTCTGGTTCGTATAATGATTTCCTTTGCGAACATTAACAGACATACCAATGGAGTGCAAAACAAAATCAATTTTACCTCCCAAAATTCCCATAGCTTGCTCCACTAAGTTTTCTAAATCGCTAACAGATGTAGCATCAGCAGCAATCACTTGTGAATTGGTTTTTTGAGCCAAAGCATCAATATTTCCCAATCGTATCGAAGCTGGAGCATTGGTCAAAACAAAAACGCCGCCTTCTTCATGTACGCGTTCAGCGGTTTTCCAAGCAATAGAATGCTCGTCCAAAGCACCAAAAATAATTCCTCTTTTTCCTTTTAATAAATTATACATGATATTTCATTTTTTATGTCCTCAAAAATAAACAATCAAACGTAGAGTTGAAATGTTTCATTATTTTTTTATGCATCTCATTATTGCATCAAGTAGAATTGTTGCATTAGACCTAAAGCCATTCAATTAATACAATTTATTTCCAAATAGTTTTTTATGAATTCCATAAAAACAATACGACAACATAATTACTCATGTATAATCTTATGCTATATAAAACACAAAGGTTGTAAAACCAAAAAAACCCCAGAATAACTGGAGTTTTTTAATTTTATAAAAACAAGCAGAAGTTATTTTATCATTTCAATTTTTTGTGATTCTTCTTCATTGATACTATCAAAGAATCCTTGTTCGTTCATCCAGTCATCACTAAATACTTTACTCATGTATCGTGAACCGTGATCTGGAAAAATGGCGATGACATTACTGTTTGCATCAAATTCTCCTTCTTCAGCGTATTGTTTGATTGCTTGTAAAACAGCTCCCGAAGTGTACCCTACAAACATCCCTTCTTTTCTAGTAATTTCCCTAGCAGAGTGTGCACTCTCTTCGTCAGTAACTTTCATGAATTTGTCAATTACATCAAAGTCGGTTGCCGTAGGGATTAGGTTTTTCCCTAAACCTTCAATACGATATGGGTAAATCTCCTCTGTATCAAACTCTTTAGTCTCATGATATTTTTTCAACACAGAACCAAAAGCATCTACACCAAGAATTTTAACATTAGGATTTTGTTCTTTTAAATACTTTGCTGTCCCAGAAATTGTCCCTCCTGTTCCACTACATGCCACTAAATGCGTAATTTTTCCATTTGTTTGTTTCCAAATTTCTGGACCTGTGGTATTGTAGTGGGCATCAATATTCAATTGGTTAAAATATTGATTAATATAAACAGAACCCTTAGTTTCTTCATGCAATCTTTTAGCAACGCTGTAATAAGAGCGTTCATCATCTGCGGCTACATGTGCAGGACAAACATATACTTTAGCTCCTAAACTACGTAGCATATCAATCTTGTCTTTAGATGACTTAGAGCTCACAGCAAGAATGCAGTTATATCCTTTAATAATACTTACCATAGCTAAACTAAATCCTGTATTTCCAGAAGTAGTTTCAATTATGGTGTCACCTGGGGATAAAATGCCTTTTTTTTCTGCTTCTTCAATAATGTATAATGCAATTCTATCCTTAGAAGAATGTCCAGGATTAAAAGCCTCTACCTTGGCATAAAAGTTTCCTTCTATGTTTTCAGTTACTTTATTTAGTTTAATAAGCGGTGTATTGCCTATTAGCTCTAAAACATTATTATAAGCATTTATTTCTTCTTTCATAAATAAATAGTTAATCAACGTTAATTTTATTTAACAGTGATACATTGCAAATTTAACAAAAAAATCCAATTAGTTTTTATTTTTTTCCAAATCTAGCAAAAAACTAAATTCCTTTGCTAATTCTTTAAGTGCCTCAAAACGCCCAGAAGCACCACCGTGTCCAGCATCCATATTTGTATCAAGATACAATACGGTGTTGTCTTTTTTAGCTGTTCTTAACCTAGCCACCCACTTTGCAGGCTCCCAATATTGCACTTGGGAATCGTGTAGGCCTGTGGACACATACATATGAGGATATCGTTGTTCTTTGATATTGTCATAAGGCGAATATGAGCGCATATAATTGTAATATTTTTTAACATTTGGATTTCCCCATTCATCATATTCTCCAGTTGTTAATGGAATGCTCTCGTCGAGCATGGTAGTCACCACATCCACAAAGGGAACCTGGGCGATAACCCCATTATACAACTCTGGCGCTTCATTAATAATGACCCCCATTAACAAACCACCGGCAGAACCACCCTCAGCATACAAGTGCTCCGGACTGGTGTACTTTTGCTCAATAACAAATTTAGAACAGTCGATAAAATCTGTAAAGGTGTTTTTCTTTTTTAAAAGTTTTCCATCCTCATACCATTGTCTCCCTAAATCTTCACCTCCACGGATATGTGCAATAGCATAAATAAAGCCTCTATCCAAAAGCGACAAACGAGTCGATGAAAAATGAGCATCAAGAGAATGTCCATAAGAGCCATAAGCATAAAGTAAAAGTGGATTTTGTCCATCTTTCTTTAGCCCTTTTCTATACACCATCGAAATTGGCACTTTAGTTCCATCAGTAGCGGTGGCCCATACTCGTTCTTCACAATAATTATTTTTATCGAATTGACCTCCCAATACTTGTTGTTCTTTTTGAACTTGTTTTTCAAGTGTCCTCATATTGAAATCAATAATTGAAGAAGGGGTAGTCATTGACTGATATCCATATCGCAATATTTCGGTCTCAAAATCAATATTAGTAGTTGTATAAGCCGAATACGTTTCACTTTCAAAAGGTAAATAATACTCCCCTACTCCGCTCCAGGGCATTATGCGAATTTTATTCAAGCCATTGAAACGCTCTTCGATGACTAAATACTTGGAGAATATCTCAATGCTTTCCAATAATACATCTTCTCTATGACCTATTAATTCCACCCAATTATCTGACGAAGTTGTATCTTCATAGGTTTTCATTAATTTGAAATTTTCGGCATCGTCTTTATTTGTTAGAATATAAAAACTGTCTTTGTAGTGATTGATGCTGTACTCTACACCTCTTTTTCTTTTTTGGAACATTTTAAACTTTCCATCCGGTGTATCCGCATTCAAAATACGGTATTCTGTTGTCATGGTGCTACCACATTCAATAGCTAAATATTTGCGAGACTTAGACTTTGCAATATCTACACTAAAAGTATCGTCCTTTTCAAAGTAAATTAAAACATCTTCTTCTTGAGTTGTTCCTAATTTATGTTTGAATATTTTATCAGAACGCAAGGTTACTTCGTCTTGTGAGGAATAAAAAATAGTATGATTATCATTTGCCCAAACAGCCGAACCTGTAACATTTTCAATTTTATCAGATAAAATTTCGTTAGTTATCAAGTTTTTTACTTGAATCGTATAAATTCGTCTCCCTACAACATCTGTACTAAAAATAGCCATGGTATTATCTGGACTAACACTCAGTCCACCTAATTTAAAATAGGCTTGTCCTTGGGCTAGTTCATTGCAATCAAACAAGACTTCTTCCACTGCCGTTAAACTTCCTTTTTTACGTGCATAAATAGGATACCCTTTTCCAGTTTCAAAACGTGTAATATAATAGTATCCGTTATAAAAATAGGGAACCGATTGGTCATCTTCCTTGATTCGGCTTTTCATTTCCTCGTACAACTCTTTCTGAAAGTCCTGAGTATGAGCCGTCATCTCTTGATAATACTCGTTTTCTTTATTTAAATAGTCAATTACTTCTGGATTTTCTCGGTCATTTAACCAAAAATAATTATCGATTCGGATATCGTTAAATTTTTCTAACTGGGTGGGAATAACTTTTGCAACTGGTGCATGTATGGCTTTTATCATTGGTATGATTTCGAATTTTGATACGAACGTTGGCAAAAATAACATAAGCCAACGGAATCACAGTCTGTTTTAACCTAATTTAACATTGTAATTTAATTTGATTATATTAATTTAGCCTCATAAACTGCTAAAAGAATAAAAAATGGATTTAATGGGAATGATGGGAAAATTAAAAGAAACCCAAAACAAAATAGAAGCGACTAAAAAAAGACTTGATACTGTTCTTGTGGACGAACACAGTACTGATAATTTATTAAAAGTAACCATGACTGCTAATCGAAAAATAACAGCAGTATCCATTGCTGACGAATTATTAGAAGACAAAGAGCAATTAGAAGATTATATTATTTTAGTTCTTAATAAAGCAATTGAAAAAGCGACTAAAGTAAATGAAGCTGAACTAGATGCTGTTGCCAAAATGGACATGCCTATGATTCCCGGAATGGACAACTTATTCAAATAATATTTTCGCAAAGGACAAAAAAACAAAAAGCATGAACTTCATTGATCATGCTTTTTTTTTTAGTTTATTAAACTTCTAATTTCCCTAGAGCCTCCAAGACATAGCCATGCATCACTTCCCGATAATCGAGATGAGTAACCAATCGGAGTTTTCCTTGACCCATGCTGCTAATTGATATGTTTTTATTTTTTAATTTTTCTACAATTAACTTTTCGTTGTACTGCGGTTTAACGGTAAACACTATAATATTCGTTTCTACAGGAGCAATGTAATCCACCCAATGGGTTTTTCGTAAAACCTGAGCCAACTCTTGAGCTCTACGGTGATCTTCTGGCAATTTCGAAATATTATTTTCTAAAGCATATAAACCCGCTGCCGCTAAATAACCTACTTGACGCATCCCTCCTCCAAGAATTTTGCGTATTCGCAATGCTCTATGAATCGTGTTTTTATCCCCTAACAAAACGGATCCAATAGGCGCTCCTAATCCTTTGGACAAACAAACAGAAATGGTATCAAAGAGTTGTCCAAAAGCTTTTGGATTTTGTTTTTTAGCCATCAACGCGTTCCAAATACGAGCTCCGTCTAAATGAAACTTTAAATTATGAGCCGTACAAACTGCTTTGATTTTTTGTAATTCTTCCAATTCATAACAAGCACCTCCCCCTATATTTGTCGTATTTTCAACACAAACCAAACTAGTCAATGCACTATGATAAAATTCAGGTTCATTAATGGATTGCTCTACTTGTTCTGCAGTAATCATTCCTCTATTTCCATCAATCAAACTAAAAGAAGCTCCACTATTAAAAGAGGCTCCACCTCCTTCATAGAGATACACATGAGAACTTTTATCGGCAATAATTTGATCTCCAGGATTGGTGTGTAGTTTAATCGCTGTTTGATTAGCCATAGTTCCCGATGGAAAAAACAATCCCGCTTCCATCCCAAAAATTTGAGCTACGGTAGCTTCTAATTCCTTTACAGTAGGATCTTGTTTGTAAACATCGTCCCCCACTTGAGCATTAAACATACACTCCAGCATTTCGAAATTGGGCTTAGTAACAGTATCACTAACCAAGTTTATTTCCATATCTTTATATTATATACAAATACCCACAAGTCGCCGCTTGTGGCATTGCTAAATTTTTCTATTTTTGCGCAACAAAATTACAAATTTTATGACAACTACCGAACAAATTAAAGGTATTGTAGAGCGCCTTGGTGCGTTGAGGAGGTATCTTTGACGTTGATGCTAAATTAATCGAAATTGCAAACGAAGAAGAGAAAACTTTTGCTCCTGATTTCTGGAACAACGCCAAAGAAGCCCAACTTATTGTTAAGAACCTGACCTCCAAAAAGAAATGGATCGAAGACTATAACAAAGCCATTGAGCTAACGGACGAATTGCAATTAGCCTATGAATTTTACAAAGAAGGCGAACTCACTTCAGATGAATTAGATGAACAATATCGAAAAGCAGAAGTTCATATCGAATCCATCGAATTCAAAAATATGCTTTCTGACGAAGGTGACTCTTTAAGTGCTGTTTTGCAAATTACTGCAGGTGCTGGAGGAACTGAAAGTTGCGATTGGGCTTCGATGCTGATGCGTATGTACATGATGTGGGCTGAAAAATCTGGATATAAAATACGAGAACTTAACTATCAAGAAGGAGATGTTGCTGGAATAAAAACCGTAACACTTGAAATTGAAGGAGATTATTCTTTTGGATACTTAAAAGGAGAAAACGGCGTCCATCGTTTGGTGCGTATTTCGCCTTTTGACAGTAATGCCAAAAGACACACTTCTTTTGCATCAGTTTATGTTTATCCGTTGGTAGATGACACCATAGAAATTGAAATCAATCCTGCTGATATCGAAATTACTACCGCTCGTTCTAGTGGTGCTGGTGGGCAAAATGTGAATAAAGTAGAAACAAAGGTACAATTAGTCCACAAGCCATCCGGAATTCAGATTCAGTGTTCCGAAACACGTTCACAACACGACAATAGAACCAGAGCCATGCAAATGTTGCGCTCTCAATTATATGAAATTGAATTAAAAAAACAACAAGAGCAACGCAATGACATAGAAGCTGGAAAAATGAAAATCGAATGGGGGTCTCAAATTCGAAACTACGTGATGCAACCTTACAAATTAGTTAAAGACGTCCGTACAGCTTTTGAAACCAGTAATGTTGATGCGGTGATGAACGGAGAAATTGATGAATTTTTGAAAGCCTATCTGATGATGATGGGGCAAAAGGACGAAGACGAATAAAACACAACCTAATTACAATATTAAAGCAGCTTTCACTCATCAGGCAAAATGGATATGAAAAAGCTGCTTTACTTTTTACTATATTCTATAGAAAACATTACATTTCCCTAGCTAAAAACAATCTAATGTTAACGTTTACAGAGAAAATGCTAAAATATTAGGAATACCTAAACCAAATCACTTTATTTGGTTTCTATTATAACCAACAATATCATGAAATCATATTCGATAGCAGAAATTAACGAAGTTCTTAAAGGTACTATTTTGGGCGATACACAAGAAAAAATAACTGCTCCAGAGCAATTAGAAGTTGCCAGCAATACCGAGATTTCATTTATCGGAAACAAAAAATACGAAAAACTTTGGGCCAATTCCAATGCTTGTGTTGCCATTGTGAACGAAGACATAAGCATAGAACCAGGAGAAAACCGAGCTTTTATTAAAGTTAAAAATGCCGATTTAGCAATGTCTCAAATATTAGAGCTTTTTGCCTTACCAATGTCCGAATTTGAATCTGAAATTCATCCTTCAGCATCGATTGACATCACAGCAACTATTGGTTCTGGGGTAAAAGTAGGTGCAGGTTGTTATATAGGACCTAAAGTAGCTATTGGTAAAAACGCAATCCTGTACCCTAATACAACCATATTAGATGCCTCAACTATTGGTGAAAACACTGTAATTTGGTCAGGAACTGTTGTTCGAGAACGTTGCCATATAGGCAACAATTGTATCATTCACCCTAATGCTACTATTGGTGCAGATGGATTTGGATTCCGTCCTTGTCCAGAAAGAGGATTGGTCAAAATTCCACAAATTGGAAACGTTATTATTGGAAACGATGTAGAAATTGGTGCAAATACTTGCGTTGACCGTGGTAAATTCAGCTCTACCGTAATTGGTGACGGTTGTAAAATTGACAACCTCGTTCAAATAGGTCACAATAGTAAACTAGGACGTTTTTGCATCATGGCAGGAAATAGTGGCTTAGCGGGTTCAGTTACGCTAGGTAACGGCGTCATGATTGGTGGAAGCGCATCTATCAAAGACCACACAACCATTGGAGATGGCGCAATTGTGGGAGCTGGTTCTGGAGTCACAGGCGATATCCCTGCAGGAAAAACCATGCTTGGTTACCCTGCTGTAGAAGCAAGAGATGCACTCAAACAATGGGCTATTTTAAAAAGATTAGTCAACGAATCTAAAAGATAAACACTTTCATTAGATTACTATCAATTTTCATTATGTCTTAATTTTTTATGATAGAATAATAAAAATAAAAAACTACCAACATGAAACACAGCTTATTTTTAATCCTAATTTTGATTTCCACACTAACAGCTTGCAAATCTGCAAAAGAAACTAAAAACGCAACGAAAAATATTGAAGGAAATTGGACCTTAAATTATATTTCAGGATCTAGAATTGCTTTCAAGGGCCTCTACCCTAATAATGCACCTGAAATAATTTTTGAAACAAATACAAACATGGTCAAAGGGAATTCCAGCTGCAATTCTTTTGGAAGTAAATACACCATAGACAATCACAAAATTCAATTTGAACCTCCTTTTGGAACTAAGAAATTTTGCCAAGGTACTGGAGAGCAAACTTTTTACAATACACTCCAAAAAATTAATAGATATTCTGTAGTAAATGACAGCTTACTTTTCTTTGTTGATGATGTAGTAATGATGCGATTTATCAAGAAGAAGTAATCCCCTGAAAAAAAGAAAGTCGGGATGACTGGATTCGAACCAGCGACCCCTAGCACCCCATGCTAGTACGCTACCTGGCTGCGCTACATCCCGATGCTGCAAATATATTTTTTTTATTTAATTTCAAAAAACCATATCCTAAAATCTTTTATTAATTTTTCATTGGTTTTTGTAATTTAGCCCTGTAATAGTAAACCTTCTCTTCAAATGGATTTAAGCTTCAATAAAAACGAAGATCACAATAAATTATTAGTATCTGCTTTAAAACAAAAATTTGCTAAAGTCAAATTAGGTGGAGGTGAAAAACGCATCCAGAAACTACACAAGGAAGGTAAAATGACTGCCCGTGAACGCATTGATTACTTATTAGATAAGGATTCTAAAACCATTGAGATTGGTGCTTTTACTGGAGAAGGTATGTATACAGAACACGGTGGGTGCCCTTCTGGTGGTGTTATTGTAAAAATAGGCTATATAAGAGGCAAGCAATGTATCGTAGTAGCCAATGATGCTACAGTTAAAGCTGGAGCTTGGTTTCCTATTACCGGAAAAAAGAATTTGCGAGCACAAGAGCTTGCTATGGAAAACCATTTGCCAATCATTTATTTAGTTGATAGCGCTGGTGTATACTTACCCATGCAAGACGAAATTTTCCCAGATAAAGAACATTTTGGTCGCATATTTAGAAATAATGCCATCATGAGCAGTATGGGTATTACTCAAATCTCAGCTATTATGGGAAGTTGTGTTGCTGGAGGAGCTTACCTGCCTATAATGAGTGATGAAGCTATTATTGTGGACAAAACAGCTAGTATTTTCCTTGCAGGAAGTTATCTTGTAAAAGCCGCTATTGGGGAAACGATTGACAATGAAACTTTAGGTGGCGCCACCACTCATTGTGAAATATCAGGAGTTACGGATTACAAAGCTAAAGATGACAAAGATGCTCTTGATAAAATTAAGAATATTTTAGACAAGATTGGAGACTATACTCCTGCTGGTTACAATCGAATCAAAGCTGTAAAACCAAACTTAGACGAAAACGAAATCTATGGTATTTTACCTAAAGCTCGAAACGAACAATATGATATGATGGAAATCATCCATCGATTGGTTGATAACTCTGAATTTGAAGCTTATAAAGACGGTTACGGACAAACTATTATTACAGGCTATGCTCGAATTGACGGCTGGGCTGTTGGAATTGTTGCTAATCAAAGAAAAGTTGTCAAAACTAAAAAAGGCGAAATGCAATTTGGCGGTGTAATCTACTCTGACAGTGCAGATAAAGCCACTCGTTTTATTGCCAATTGCAACCAAAAGAAAATCCCATTGGTATTTCTACAAGATGTCACTGGTTTTATGGTTGGTTCCAAATCGGAACAAGGAGGCATTATTAAGGACGGCGCCAAAATGGTGAATGCAGTGAGCAATTCAGTTGTTCCAAAATTCACCGTGGTAATAGGAAATTCCTATGGTGCTGGAAACTATGCCATGTGCGGAAAAGCATTTGACCCAAGATTAATTTTTGCTTGGCCTAGCGCCGAGTTAGCGGTTATGGGAGGTACTCAAGCTGCCAAAGTATTGGCCCAAATTGAAGCTCTTCCCTAAAAGCAAAAGGGGAAACCATTGACGAAGCTAAAGAAAACGAATTATTTGCCAAAATAAAAGCTCGATACGACGAACAAGTCTCACCTTATTACGCTGCTGCACGATTGTGGACGGATGCTATCATTGACCCATTAGACACCAGGACTTGGATTTCTATGGGTATAGAAGCTGCAAATCATGCTCCTATTGAAAAAAAATTCAATTTAGGTGTGATACAGGTATAATTAAAAATAGCAAAAAAACAATTACCCATTCCATAAAATTTACGAGCTCATCACTTTGCTATTGTTTTAAAAATCACTAACTTAGTGTATTAATCCAAAAAACTATAGTATTATGAACAACGTAAAAAGCTTAAATAAATGGGCCAATGCGCACACTTATTTATCTATAGATTTAGTCCGAATTGCTCTGGGGGTATTTTTATTTATGAAAGGAGTTGAATTCATTACTAACATTCAATATTTAGTAGATTTGATTTCGCCTATAGACAGAATTGGTGGTGGAATGTTTCTAATTCATTATATCGCTCCAGCACATATGATTGGGGGCATTATGATAGTATTTGGCCTTCTAACTAGATGGGCCATAATTGCACAACTCCCAATCCTTCTAGGTGCTGTCGTGGTTAACTTTATGGGAGAAATGCAATCACAAAACCTTATCTTAGCTATTCTAACCCTAGCAATCTGTATTTTTTTCATGTTTTATGGAAGTGGAAAAAACTCAGCGGACTATTATTTTAAGATGCAGCAGTAAAAGAACATTTTCCATTAAACAAGAAAGCATTTCGATGATGAATCAAAATGCTTTCTTGTTTTTGTTTAGTTACAAATCTAATCTTACAAGTATTTTAATTCCCCATCAAAATTTGACTGGCACTTATACCATTTAAAACCTTATATATAATGAGATTTTTTCATTAAAACTGATTTCCAAAAATGGTTAAATATAGCAGTCAAAGAAAAGTTAGTACCTCCTCTTGAGCACATACAAGCTGTTTTGTTAAAAAAACAAAGCCATTTCCATTGCCCAAATTCATTTAAACGGTCTTATTTTGTATTTCTATTTTTTTTTTTGACAGAATTAAAATTAAATTCAGATACTGCATTAGAATTTGCCACGAAGTATAAATACTCAATAAAGACAAACACTAAAGGACTATCTTTAATAAGAAATGCTTTTGTATTTTGATTTTAAAAATTGAAGCCAGTACTTGTTTTAATAGAAGAATTCAGATCTGGTAAATTTCTAATGCACAATATGGGTGAAAGCAATTAATTTTAAAAAACTTTGTTTTATAACCATCTAAAACTGTATCTTACATGCACAAATCATAAGGAATAAACATTCTATTGTATGACCGTAATTATATCACTTTGCATATTATTATTAATTGCCTACTTATTTGACTTAACAGCAGGCTTTACCAAAATACCCTCCGTAATACTCTTGTTGCTATTAGGATGGATTGTAAAAGAAGTTACTTTTTTCTTCGACATTAGAGTCCCCAATCTCACATCAACCTTACCCATTTTAGGAACCATAGGACTTATTTTGATTGTACTAGAAGGCTCATTAGAACTAGAACTCAATCATTCAAAACGAGGTCTAATTAACAAATCTTTTTTAGGGGCGCTCGTACCGCTTCTAATCTTGGCTTTCTCCTTAGCTTACGCTTTTCAATATTACACTGGATACAACTTTAAGGACTGTTTAGCTAATGCTATTCCGTTTTGTGTAATCAGTAGTGCTATTGCCATTCCAAGTGTGCGAAACTTAAGCTCAAACTTAAAAGAATTTGTAATTTATGAAAGTAGTCTATCCGATATATTTGGAGTTATTTTTTTTAATTTTATAATCTACAACACCGATTTTGGAGCAGAAACCTTTGGGTATTTTTTCCTTGAAATACTGTTCATTATTGTAATTTCATTTATTTCAACTTTTCTACTCTCATTCCTATTAAATAAAATAGACCATCATATCAAGTTTGTACCTATCATCCTTTTGGTGATTTTGATATATGAAATTTCAAAAATATTCCATCTACCTGCATTAATTTTCATATTAGTATTTGGATTATCAATTGGAAATTTAGACGAAATTAAACATTTAAAATGGACACAAAGCTTCCGATTGGATTTACTGAACAAAGAGGTAGCAAAATTTAAAGAGCTTACTATTGAGGCTACTTTTATCATTAGAGCATTATTCTTTATGCTTTTTGGATATTTAATTAAAACATCAGAAATCGTAAATCCAGATACTATCATTTGGGCGGTTGCAATTGTTGGAGCCATTTATTTATTACGTTTTTTACAATTGTATTTATCCAAAATGCCTGTTTTTCCACTACTATTTGTCGCGCCTAGAGGATTAATAACCATATTGCTATTTTTATCTATTTCAAAGGATCAAGTACTGCCATTAGTAAACAATTCTCTTATCATTCAAGTAATTTTATTAACGGCATTGACCATGATGATTGGTTTGATGGCTTCAGCAAAACATCGCGAAATTATTATCAAAGAAAAAATTAAAGCCAAACACACCGAACTCGATACGGACGACACTGATACCATAGATGAAATTATAAATTCCTAACTTCAACTTTGGTTGAATAATAAAAGAGCTTCAACTGTAGTCTATAGTTGAAGCTCTTTTATTATTTTATCGTAAACAACGGAAAACTAAAACTTTCCATATTAGATGGTTTGCAATCCATCAATCAACAAGTCAATATCTTCTTTGGTATTGTAATGACTCAATGAAATACGTAAATTTGGTTTTCTTAAATCTTCATCAGAAAGCATTTCTGCCAAAACATGTGACGGTTTAATACTTCCGCTTTGACAGGCACTACCTCGGGAAACGGCAATACCTTTCATATCTAAATGAAATAATATCATCGCTGTTTTATCCACCGAAAAAGGCAATGTAACATTCACAATCGTTTCTATTCCATCTTTACCGCCATTAAACGTCGCTTGAGGGAAAAACTCCTTTATACGTGAAACTAAATAGGATTTTAAACTTGTAATTAGATTTATCTCCTCTTCTAGATTAGCATATGATAAAACAAGAGCTTTCGCCATACCAGCAACTTGATGAACCGGTTCTGTTCCTGCTCTCAATCCTTTCTCTTGCTCACCACCATACAGTAAAGGTTGCAATCCTGAGTTTTTCTTTATATACGCAAAACCAACTCCTTTTGGACCATGAAATTTATGCGCACTAGCCACCAAAAAATCAACAGATATCAGCTGTAAATCTAATCTACGTTTCCCGATGGACTGCACTGTATCCGAATGAAAAAGCGCTCCATACTCTTTACAAAGCATGCCCACACGCTGCAGATCTAAAACCACACCTATTTCATTATTTACATGCATTAAACTCACCAAGGTCTTTCCTCCCATAGATAGTAACTCCACTAAATGTGTCAAATCAATAGTGCCATCAGAATTCACTTTTACATAATCAATCGTTATTCCAAATTCTTTTTGCAGCTGTTGCACCACATACAAAACGGCATGATGTTCTATCTTACTGGTAATAATACGGGTAACTTTTAAATCTTTTACAGCAGAACGTAATATCCAATTATTAGCCTCAGTTGCCGATGAAGTAAAAATAATCTCTTGAGCAGTAACGTTAATGGATTTTGCAATTGCTTTTCTAGAAAGTTCAATAATACTTTTACTATTGCGTCCTAAACTATGAGTAGAGGAAGGATTCCCATAATCTTCCGCCAGCACTTTGGTCATTTCTTGCACAACCTCAGGTCTAATAGAGGTCGTTGATGCGTTATCGAGGTATACTTTTTTCATTGGTACAAAGTTATGAAATATCAATTGTGTATTCTTCAATATCAATTGCCATTTTTTTCGCTATTTTTGTGGCAAATATTATACCTAATGAAAAAAATTGCAGGCCTCCTATTTCTAACTTTCCTATTAAACAGTTGTGATGACGGAAATCTAGTCCAAGAAGACATCGATTTTGAAGATTTTACCACTCAAAAATGTAGTACTAACAATATTATATACAAAATCAATGATAAGGAAGCACTTATACTTGAAATCCCTTCAACCAATTTTGTCAACGACCCTACAGCTGATAATTCGCCACGAACGCTAAACATAAGCGCAACGAGTAATCGTGTAGTGTATCGTTTTTACAACGGAACTGTTAGTGCTGATAATATTTGTGAAACAATCCAACCTGCAACTCCCGTAGTTGTTGACCAATGGAGCGCCACTTCAGGAACCATACAAATAACAACTACTGCAGTAAAAACAACCAATACTACTGATAACAGCACAAAAATTACTGGTTACAACCACTATATCAACCTGAAAGATATTACATTCTCTATAAAAAATGGGGAACAAACATTCAGATCACTTCCATTTGGAAACTACACGACTACAACAACATCACTGCCTTTTAATTTTGAAAAAGTACTGACTAAGTGTAGCAATTCAAATACCATCTACGATTTCAAAAGCTTTGAAGCGATTATGTTAGACATAGATCCAAGTTTAATTGTGAACGAAGTTACAACAGCTAATTCCCCTAGAACTGGTCTTATAGGTACTAGCACAAACAAACTTACTTATAGATACTTTTCTGGACTACTAAGTAGCTCGTACTTTTGCAATGCTACTACACCAACCACCCCTACTTTAAGTGAAGAATGGAACGGAGTATCAGGTGTAAGTGGTTCAAACGGCATTATTGAAGTTACTACCACAACCAATGGACCTAATGCGTTTAAACATACTATAACACTTAAAAAAGTCTCATTAAAGAAAGGAAACAGTAGTTTTACCTTAGGGGACAGTTATATTTTAGGAGAGCTTTTTACAACAAATTAACGTTAACACTAAAATAAAAAGAGCGGCTCGTTTTTAAAAAACAAGCCGCTCTTTTGTATAAATACATCTAGTTATTTTTTACTTTGTCGGATGTAAACTTCTGTTGCGCCTTGTCCATATTTTTGGTAATTAGCTTCTTGAAAATCGATATTATCATAGCGCCCTAACAAAAAATCCAACTCTGCTTTCAATACGCCTTCACCTACACCATGAATAAAAACAATCTTCGGGATTCGGTTTTTTATAGCAAATTCAATATGTCTTTTAGCGGTTTCAGATTGTATTGTCAAAATATCATAATTAGACATGCCATGCTTGCTTTTGACTAACTTTTCAATATGCAAATCAAATTCAGGTACTGGTTGTTCATTTCTATTTTTGCGTTCTTTTACAAAACTACGCGGTTTGGGAATCGCTTTTTCTTTTTGAACCTCACTTATATTAATTCTTTTGATAGAATTATCTAAACTACTGGAGTCATTTAGTTTAATAAGTTCATTGGTGAAAAAAGTCATCACAAATCCGTCTGTTGTTTCCACTTCAACTTCATTATTTTTGACAGACAATACTACTCCATCTATAGCGTCATCCAAGACCGAAACTCTATCTCCTTTACTAAACATCTTCTTCCTTATTTTGTTTTTTACTTGGTGTTTTAGCACTTAACCGCATCATTCCGTACATAAAAATGATAATCGCTCCAACCTTCAGGTAAATCATTTGATCAGTACTCATTTGTCCAACCAACAAAACAAGTATTGCTAAAATGAGTATTACAATTTTTATTACTTTCATTATTCTTTTATCAGTTCCCAAAAATAAGAAATTAATAACAACCTCGCTTTTATTCAATCCACCTTTCTAATAAATTTTGTAATTTACACCTTAAAAAATCATGATGGACATTGAAAAGTTTCTACTTCCTTGCTTTAGTAAAATACTCTTCAATTTTGAGTGCTTAGGTTGTGGATTCCAACGTGCCTTCTTACTTTTATTACAAGGTCAATTTAAAGCTGCATTTGAAATGTATCCTGCCATCTATACTTGCTGCTGTTATCTATTCTATCTTGGAATTCACTATTTCTACAAAAAATTATCCAGCGAACAAACAATTTTACAGCTAAGCATAATCAATCTTTTTATAATGATGACTGGATATTACATAAAACATTAATTGCCTCTACAATTCTAAATCTTAATCACTATACAACTGTTGATTCAAAATAGTTCGATATATTTGTGAAGTAATTATATTATATCATTCAAAATGTTACAGCAAAAAGTTTCACTTTTATTACAAGCTTACACACCATCTACATTATGTTGCTGCTGTTGCTAATACAGATTTCGATTTTCAAAAATTAACCTTTCAATCCTTATAATCATGACAAAAAATATGATTATCCAAAATATTGGGGCACTCAAAAGCCATCTAAACATCAATTACGGTATTAAAACAACAACCGAAAAATTTACTGAACAATTATTTTATACACTATTTGATTCGAATGCTGAATTAAATCAAAGTATTGCAGAACTAGAAAAACTGTTCAAGGAAATTTCTAAGATTGCTTGTAAAAAACCAGAAAGTTTATGTAATTCTATTTGGGAACGTTTTTTGGAAAGTTTACCCACTGTTCTTGAAAAACTAAATCAAGATGCACAGTTTATCCTTGAAAATGACCCTGCTTCGAACAGTATTGAAGAAGTATATCTCGCTTATCCTGGATTTTACGCCATCGCGATCTACCGTTTAAGTCACGAATTGTACAATTTAGACCTTTTGTTATTTTCAAGATTAATGAGTGAATATGCGCATAAAATAACAGGAACCGATATCCATGCGGGAGCCCAAATTGACTCACCTTTCTTTATTGACCACGCCACTGGAATTGTAATTGGAGAAACCTCTGTTATAAAAAAACATGTGAAAATTTACCAAGGAGTTACTCTTGGTGCCTTAAGTGTCAGCAAGGATATGAAAAATGCCAAACGCCACCCCACTGTTGAAAAAAATGTATGTATTTATGCTAATGCTACTATTCTAGGTGGCGAAACAATTATAGGATCAGAAAGTATTGTAGGGGGAAATGCCTGGATTACTAAATCGATTCCTTCTAAATCAATTGTATTGAATACTACAACCACTGAAGTAAAAGTTAAGGAAATGAAATAAAAACAACTCCAATTTATAAACATTAACTTTAAAACCTTAAGAAATGAAGAGTATTAAGACTTAATGATTCTTATTTTCTTAAAGGTTTAACTTTTTAAAAACCTAAAACATTCAATTGTTATTATCATAATTCTAAACAATATAATAATTCCATTAGTATGAAATCTCAAAAATTAGTTGACTTAATAGGCAATACACCTTTAGTAGAAACAGTCAACTTAGTTAAAAATAAAAGCGTAAAACTACTTTTAAAATTAGAAGGAAATAATCCTGGTGGAAGCGTCAAAGACAGAGCTGCTTATTATATGATTAAAGGCGCAATGGATCGCGGCGAAATCAAAAAAGGTGATAAACTTATAGAAGCAACCAGTGGAAATACAGGAATTGCTCTTGCTATGATTGCCCAATTATTAGGAATTGAAATTGAACTTATTTTACCTGAAGATTCCACCAAAGAACGCACCCAAACCATGCGTGCCTATGGAGCCACTGTTATCCTGACTTCTGCTAAAGAAGGTATTATCGGCTCGAGAGATTATGCCGATAAAAAAGTAGCCGAAGGTGGTTACATCATGCTCAATCAGTTTGCGAATAACGACAACTGGAAAGCACATTACAACACTACAGGTCCCGAAATCTGGAGAGATACCGAAGGAACCATCACCCATTTTGTTTCGGCTATGGGAACTACAGGGACTATTATGGGGACTTCAACATTTTTGAAAGAGAAAAACCCAGCAATCCAAATCATTGGTGCTCAACCTAGTGAAGGCTCTCAAATTCCAGGTATCCGCAAATGGCCTCAAGAATATTTACCTAAAATTTTCAATCCTTCCAAAGTAGATCAAACCATAGATGTCTCTGAAGCTGAAGCCCGCGAAATGACCAAACGTTTAGCCCTGGAAGAAGGTGTTTTTGCTGGTATGAGTAGTGGCGGTTCAGTAGCAGTTGCCTTAAAAATTGCCAACCAATTGGAATCTGGTGTAGTGGTGGCTATCATTTGTGACCGTGGAGATCGTTATTTGTCTTCGGATTTATTTGACTAAATCATTTAAACTAAACTAAAAGGCTCGTTTTTACACTGTAAAAACGAGCCTTTTAACTTAAAAACTTAACTTATAGCAATACGGCCGTTGAAGTTATTTCTGTATTCAACAATTTCGATATAGGACAATTTTTTTCTGCTTTTGTAACCAATTCTTGAAAAGTAGCATCTGTGATTCCGTCAATTTTGGCTTGTACCGTCAAATGTGAACCGATTATACTTCCGTCTATTAAGTTTATCTCACAATTAGTTTCGATACTCTCTGGATGAAAACCAGCCTCTCCTATAAAAGCAGAAAGTTGCATAGCAAAACATCCCGAATGTGCTGCCGCCACTAATTCCTCTGGGTTAGTACCTACTCCTTCCTCAAATCGGGAATGAAATGAATATTGAGTGTTTTCAAGTGTTTTACTTTGTGTAGTTAATTTACCACCATTTTCCTTAAGAGAACCTTTCCAAATTGCTGTTGCATTTCTTTTCATGATTATTGTTTTTATGTTATCGTAATGATTTTTTATCCTCTAATTTAATGATTTTTTTTAGCCTATTTATTATTTCAAAAAAAATAACACCAATTTAATCCACAAAAGAAAAATCCAGCCTAATAAAATAGACTGGATTTGATTACCAAATTTTAAATTATTCTATTGTTTAATTAACCTTATCGTTTTACTATTAATTCCTTGAGTAACAATTACTATATAAGTACTCATTGGTAACTCACCTCCAAAGGTAATTGACTGTCCGTTACTAGATTCAATTACTTTTATCAATTTACCTAACAAGTCAAACACTTGAACAGTTACTTTCTCACTACTACCACCTGTAACAGCAATTGTAAATTGATCCGTAGATGGATTTGGATATCCCATTGCATTGAATAAAGATTCCTCTTCTGCAATTTCAGTTTTCTCGGTTCCTGCTTCCTTAGCATTTCCTTTCCCTTTCACTTCATGAATTACGATAGACCCACCGCCTTGACCGTTATTTCCAAGAATCGTAGCATCATTACCATTTTCATCCTTTCCAATTTGATTGTCATAAATAACAGTACCTGAAGTAGAAGTGATTTTTATTCTGAATTGATCAGGATCTGAAGCTCCATTCCAGTTTCCGTCGATAGCTACCACTACAAACTTGAATCCTGACTGTCCATTGATTGTCCCTGTCCCTCTGTACGTAGCTTTCTTACCAGAGATTACCAAAGATCCGGCATCTTGCATAGTACTCTTAAAGTTAATGTCACCTGCGTTAAACTGGAACTCAGTGTTACCATCTACTTGGTTTGAGCCTTTCTTGTACTTGGAAACAAAACCAAAACTAGCCTTGCCTACAGCATTTGGATGAGCTGGCATAGCTCCTGCTGGGGAGTTAATCCAACCACCACCAGTTACAAAACTACCACTTGCATCATATACTGGAAGGTATGCAGTAGACTCTATTCCGCAACCTGAACCTACTTTAGCTTCAATTTTGTATACTCCTAGAACTCGAGACCCGATGTTTAACGTTGCCAAACCATCTGTAATTGTGGTAACATTACCTACTGAACTTCCATCAACAAAGAATGTTACACTTACTCCTGGAACCATAGGGCTTACCGTAGCTTTTAGTATAATCGAAGTACTAGTAGTTGGTACTGGAGTACCAGAAGCTGAAGCGTCAATTGTAACTCCGGTGACAGTAAGCGTACCTGTTACAAAGGTGATTTGGTAGTTTGAAGAGGTCGAACCAGAAGGTGTGATATCATAAGTGCCTGCACAAGAATTAACATTAGCAGCAGTGATAAAGGCTAATGTTCCTCCCAAGTTTACAGCTGATTCTCCTAAAACAAATCCACTATAAGAGGCCGTGAAGATAGGATTAGCTTGGCCAGCAGACTTAGATTTATCATTGGCAGTGATGGTTAATGCTTTCTTGTATATCGTGAAATTCTTATTGTCAGAAGATCCAAAGTAATTCGTAGTTTCTGCATAAGTATAGCTCGCATTCGCTGTACCTGCATTCACATTATTAGAGTAGCTCGCAGCTGGAGTCAAATTCAATCCTCCTGCTCCTATTACACTTACCGTAGCTGGTGTTTGAGCTGAACCTGTATATGTGAATGGTCCGCCATTAATTGTTACAACTGTTGTGGTTGATGCTTTACCAATGCTGAAGTCTTGACTGTCGGATGACCCTAAGTGGTTTACACTTTCTAAATAAGAATAACTAGCTGTAGCTGTTCCCGCATTGGTATTGTTTGCATAATTGGCTGCTGGAGTCAAATTCAATCCTCCTGCTCCTATTACACTTACCGTAGCTGGTGTTTGAGCTGAACCTGTATATGTGAATGGTCCGCCATTAATTGTTACAACTGTTGTGGTTGATGCTTTACCAATGCTGAAGTCTTGACTGTCGGATGACCCTAAGTGGTTTGCACTTTCTAAATAAGAATAACTAGCTGTAGCTGTTCCCGCATTGGTATTGTTTGCATAATTGGCTGCTGGAGTCAAATTCAATCCTCCTGCTCCTATTACACTTACCGTAGCTGGTGTTTGAGCTGAACCTGTATATGTGAATGGTCCGCCATTAATTGTTACAACTGTTGTGGTTGATGCTTTACCAATGCTGAAGTCTTGACTGTCGGATGACCCTAAGTGGTTTGCACTTTCTAAATAAGAATAACTAGCTGTAGCTGTTCCCGCATTGGTATTGTTTGCATAATTGGCTGCTGGAGTCAAATTCAATCCTCCTGCTCCTATTACACTTACCGTAGCTGGTGTTTGAGCTGAACCTGTATATGTGAATGGTCCGCCATTAATTGTTACAACTGTTGTGGTTGATGCTTTACCAATGCTGAAGTCTTGACTGTCGGATGACCCTAAGTGGTTTGCACTTTCTAAATAAGAATAACTAGCTGTAGCTATTCCCGCATTGGTATTGTTTGCATAATTGGCTGCTGGAGTCAAATTCAATCCTCCTGCTCCTATTACACTTACCGTAGCTGGTGTTTGAGCTGAACCTGTATATGTGAATGGTCCGCCATTAATTGTTACAACTGTTGTGGTTGATGCTTTACCAATGCTGAAGTCTTGACTGTCGGATGACCCTAAGTGGTTTGCACTTTCTAAATAAGAATAACTAGCTGTAGCTATTCCCGCATTGGTATTGTTTGCATAATTGGCTGCTGGAGTCAAATTCAATCCTCCTGCTCCTATTACACTTACCGTAGCTGGTGTTTGAGCTGAACCTGTATATGTGAATGGTCCGCCATTAATTGTTACAACTGTTGTGGTTGATGCTTTACCAATGCTGAAGTCTTGACTGTCGGATGACCCTAAGTGGTTTGCACTTTCTAAATAAGAATAACTAGCTGTAGCTGTTCCCGCATTGGTATTGTTTGCATAATTGGCTGCTGGAGTCAAATTCAATCCTCCTGCTCCTATTACACTTACCGTAGCTGGTGTTTGAGCTGAACCTGTATATGTGAATGGTCCGCCATTAATTGTTACAACTGTTGTGGTTGATGCTTTACCAATGCTGAAGTCTTGACTGTCGGATGACCCTAAGTGGTTTGCACTTTCTAAATAAGAATAACTAGCTGTAGCTGTTCCCGCATTGGTATTGTTTGCATAATTGGCTGCTGGAGTCAAATTCAATCCTCCTGCTCCTATTACACTTACCGTAGCTGGTGTTTGAGCTGAACCTGTATATGTGAATGGTCCGCCATTAATTGTTACAACTGTTGTGGTTGATGCTTTACCAATGCTGAAGTCTTGACTGTCGGATGACCCTAAGTGGTTTGCACTTTCTAAATAAGAATAACTAGCTGTAGCTGTTCCCGCATTGGTATTGTTTGCATAATTGGCTGCTGGAGTCAAATTCAATCCTCCTGCTCCTATTACACTTACCGTAGCTGGTGTTTGAGCTGAACCTGTATATGTGAATGGTCCGCCATTAATTGTTACAACTGTTGTGGTTGATGCTTTACCAATGCTGAAGTCTTGACTGTCGGATGACCCTAAGTGGTTTGCACTTTCTAAATAAGAATAACTAGCTGTAGCTATTCCCGCATTGGTATTGTTTGCATAATTGGCTGCTGGAGTCAAATTCAATCCTCCTGCTCCTATTACACTTACCGTAGCTGGTGTTTGAGCTGAACCTGTATATGTGAATGGTCCGCCATTAATTGTTACAACTGTTGTGGTTGATGCTTTACCAATGCTGAAGTCTTGACTGTCGGATGACCCTAAGTGGTTTGCACTTTCTAAATAAGAATAACTAGCTGTAGCTGTTCCCGCATTGGTATTGTTTGCATAATTGGCTGCTGGAGTCAAATTCAATCCTCCTGCTCCTATTACACTTACCGTAGCTGGTGTTTGAGCTGAACCTGTATATGTGAATGGTCCGCCATTAATTGTTACAACTGTTGTGGTTGATGCTTTACCAATGCTGAAGTCTTGACTGTCGGATGACCCTAAGTGGTTTGCACTTTCTAAATAAGAATAACTAGCTGTAGCTATTCCCGCATTGGTATTGTTTGCATAATTGGCTGCTGGAGTCAAATTCAATCCTCCTGCTCCTATTACACTTACCGTAGCTGGTGTTTGAGCTGAACCTGTATATGTGAATGGTCCGCCATTAATTGTTACAACTGTTGTGGTTGATGCTTTACCAATGCTGAAGTCTTGACTGTCGGATGACCCTAAGTGGTTTGCACTTTCTAAATAAGAATAACTAGCTGTAGCTGTTCCCGCATTGGTATTGTTTGCATAATTGGCTGCTGGAGTCAAATTCAATCCTCCTGCTCCTATTACACTTACCGTAGCTGGTGTTTGAGCTGAACCTGTATATGTGTAAGTCCCTGCTGGTATCGTTACCGTGGTAACTGATGCTGCTTTATTAACCGTCAAACTTACTGGCGTACTTGTTACACTACCACATGAACCGGTAATTACAACACGATAGGTGCGACCACTAAAACTCACATCAGGAGAAGGAACAGTATAACTATTTGTATTCGTACCCACATTATTCCATGTACCAGGAACAGCCGTCGTATTATATTGCCATTGGTAACTTAATCCATCACCACTCACTGTTACAGAAAAAGTTGGATTAGCATCCCCATATGTGATAGTTTTGGATGTCGGGGCTGTTGAAATTGAAGGAGATGTGCAAGAAACAACATAAGATCCAACTACATTATTAACTACACTACCACTTCCAGAATCAAAAGGATTTGAAAGATTTGCTCCTGAATATTGATAAGTTGTACCCAAAAAAGTAATAGTAGGTGGATAGACAAATGTTACAGATCTATTATTTACTCCATCTGTCGAAGATGTATTTGGAGTAGTAAAATTTCTTGAACCATTAATAATTACCTGTCCATTTGCACTTGGATAAGAATAGGAAACTGTTAATGAAATCCCATTTGGCAAACCAGTTGCCGAGAAATCAAAATTCCCATCATCAAACTCCGTAACAGCAATTCTACCACTACTTAGGCCAGTAGCAGTTAACACAAAATGTACCCCTAAATGATTTTCCTTTATCAAAAACCCATCATAATAAATATTACCATTCGCATCTGCAATGGCATGATTATCATGCGAATTGACACAGGTCGCGGGCTTGGGGGTTTCATCAAAATGGAAATCCACCGTTTCCCCTGGCAACCAACCAGTTCCTGTAATGATAACATATTCACCTGGAACATAATCATCCTTATCAGTCGTGACCGTTGCTTGCGCAAAAGAGACATTGGTAAACAGTAAGGTGAAAATTAAAAATAGAAAAGTCAAAAATCCGGAATTGCGTAGAATTGTTCTCATGCTTATTGAATTAAAGGAATAATAAAATAACAAATACTATATGCGTAACAATGGAATCCTATGAACTGAAAAAAGTGTGGTATTTTTTTCTTAAGTCTATCTACAACAAAATCAGTGTAATAAAAAAAATTCTTTGAGCTAAAATTAAAAATTTACTGATTTGTCAGTTTTGAATCAAATAGAACTCTAATTTAGAGAAGAACTTTCTTTTGTGTTAATTCAATTGTAATGTTTTCGATAAAAGTGTTAAAAAAAACTATAAACTACATTGGTAGACAAGATTTTGAATACAAAAAATCTTACTTTTTATAATTCTCTAAAATCAATACTACACATCCACCACAAGAAAGCAACCCGCTGAAAAACAGAGAGTAAAAACTTCTAAAACACGTCCTCCCTTTGTTTGCAAGTCCTAACAACCAAAAAACTAATACCAAACACTGATTTTGACCAAAGTCAAATGTTAAAAGAGATTACTTCATCCAAATTCTTTAACTTTGTTACTATAAGAACTTCAATCCATTTCTATTAATCAACATGAAAGAGCAAGCGGTAATTCAAGACTGGCCCTATCTCAATAAATACCGAAAAGAAAATACTTTGATTAGTGAAAAGCATCCTACTGCAAACCGAATCATTTTTATGGGAGATTCTATAACGGAATTTTGGAAAAATGTACATCCCGACTTTTTTGAAGGTAAAAATTATATTAATCGAGGCATCAGTGGTCAAACGACACCCCAAATGTTAATACGATTTAGAGCAGATGTAATTGAATTGAAACCCACAGCTGTAGTAATTCTAGCAGGAGGAAATGACATTGCTGGCAATACTGGACCTTCAACTCCAGAAATGATTATGAACAACCTCATCTCTATGGTAGAACTAGCGAAAGCAAACCAGATTCAAGTAATCCTTTGTTCGGTTTTACCTGCCAATTACTTTTATTGGAATCCTAAGGAAAAACCTGCCAACACCGTTATAGCTCTCAATAAACAAATCAAGGAATACGCTTGTGCACACAACATCCTATATGCGGATTATTACTCAGCTTTAGTGGATGAATATCATGGATTACCAACTAGATATTCAGCTGATGGTGTACATCCAAACAAAAATGGATATCTTGTTATGGGGCCTATTATTGAAAAAATAATTTCTTTGGTATAACCATTAATTATCCCTTTTCTAAATAAAATGCTAAATTATTTTAAAGATATTCCAGAATATTAAACACATTTAAAACTGTGTAAAAACCAAAAAACAGGCTTTTGAAATCAAAATTAATTTAGGTAAATTTTAGTGTCAAGGATGTAAAACATACAAATGAATTTTATACCCAACTAGGTTTCACTCCCAACGGAACTTTTCAAAATTCTTCATAAATTGCCAGTTTCTTTTTTGGAGAAAATAAATTTGTAATTCATTTTTTTGAACAAGACACTAGAATAGACGAGAATTTTCCATCAGGTTCAAAAACTGATAAAATTGTATTTACACTATCTGCAAAGACTGAGAAAGAAGTAAATGATTATGAAGCCAAAGTAAAAAAGCTAGTGGTACGATCTTTCAGGAATTACGCAGAAACGAAGACAGCTATTATGGTTTTGTATTTGCAGATTCTCATGGACATAAATTTAATGTTTTACTAATGGACAAAAAGTAAAACCAGCAATTATACGAAACCTTAGGCATCCTTTAACATTTTATTATACTTATTTCGGTATTCTACTGGAGTTAATCCGGTAATTTTTTTGAAAGTCGATCGAAACGATTTGGAGTCGGTATACCC
Source organism: Flavobacterium faecale (assembly GCF_048320115.1). GTDB lineage: Bacteria > Bacteroidota > Bacteroidia > Flavobacteriales > Flavobacteriaceae > Flavobacterium > Flavobacterium faecale_A. Next base: position 2,751,706 of record NZ_CP182943.1, on the reverse strand, counting down.
AACGTCAAACATAACTTCATTGATATTTTTACGACTGTTCTCAAAACTTCGTTTGGCAAATTCAATTTTGATACGTTGTATGTATTCTAAAACAGTATTATTGGTTGCCAATTTAAACCGGCGTTCTAAAGTCCGTTTCCCCAATGCCACTGTATCTGACAATTCTTCTACAGTAATTCGTTCAGAGATATTATTTTCAATGTAATCTTGGGCTTGTTTTATAGCTTGATCAGTATGATTTTTTTGACCTTGAAACATAGCAAATGCCGACTGACTTTCCCTATCAATATCAATGGCAAAATATTTTGAAGTAATTATGGCCGTTTCTCTATCCGTATACTTTTCGACCAAATACAATAATAAATTCCAATAAGAATTGGCTCCTCCACTGGAATACAATCGATCTTCTTCGGTAACAATATTTCCGTCTTGAATGGCAACCTCTGGAAACATTTCTCTAAATTCATTTTGAAAACCCCAATGAGTAGAACATTTTCTTCCGTTTAACAATCCCGTTGATGCTAATAAAAAAGCACCCACACAAAGCGAAGCTACTTCTGCTCCATCATTATATTGGTCAACAATCCAAGAAATCGCCTTTTTGTTAGAAGTTATTGCTTGAGTCATATCACCAGACAAAGCAGGAATAACCAATAAATCTGTTTTCTCCACCTCAACTAATAACTTATCGGTATGGACTGAAAAATTACCTCCATTAATGAAAATTTCTTTTTTTAAGCCTACCAGCTCCACTTTAAACAATGGTTTTTTACCTGCTACTGCTAAAAATTGGTTAACTGCATTAAAGCAATATTGAGGATCTGCAATGGCTTGCATAACCGAATTTTCTGGTACATAGATAGCTATATTTTTCATTTAGGAAAGATAAAAAACATTTTGTCGCAAATCACCCTTTTTTAGTCCTTTTTACACATCCTTATTTTTAATTTGTTTTAGCAACTTTGTATAGTTAGGAACATAAAAAAATATGAAAATGAAAAAAATACAATTTTCAAGCAAAATAAATTCCCCAAAAGAAAATGTTTGGAAAACTTTATGGAATGATGATTCCTACAGAAAATGGACTGCTGTTTTTTCTCCTGATTCTCATGCAGAAAGTGATTGGGAACTAGGAAGCAGCATAAAATTCTTAGATGCAAATGGAAATGGAATCTACAGTATAATTGAGACCAAGATCCCTTTTGAACAAATGTCTTTTAAACATTTAGGTGAAATAAAAAATGGTGTTGAAACAACTACTGATTGGGCTGGAGTAATGGAAGAATATTTTCTAAAGGAAAAAGACGGAATTACCGAATTAAGAATGGAAATGGATATCAGAGAAGAATTTGAGTCCTACTTTACGAACACTTTTCCAAAGGCAATTCAATTAATAAAAGAAATTTCAGAAAAAAATTAATACTAAAATCATGAACAATCAAATCACGGTAACTGCCAACGTAAATGCAGATTCAAAAAAAGTTTGGGATTTTTATACTAATCCAGAACACATCACCCAATGGAATTTTGCTGATTCAAGTTGGCATTGCCCAAAAGCTACCAATGACCTCAAAGTGGGCGGTACCTATTTTGCCCGAATGGAAGCCAAAGACGGAAGTTATGGTTTTGATTTTGAAGCAATTTACGATAAAATAAATATTGGGCAAAGCTTCTCCTATTCCTTTGGAGAGAGAAAAGCAACTGTTGAATTAAAAGAAAAAGGCGAAACAACCGAAATTGTCGTGGTATTTGATCCTGAAAATGAAAATTCAATCGAATTGCAAAAAGGAGGTTGGCAAGCGATACTAAACAATTTTAAAAAATACACGGAATCCAATTAATCTTTAACAACAAACAAAATGGCAAATCCAATTTTTCCTTGTTTATGGTTTGAAAGTCAAGCCAAAGAAGCTGCAACATTTTATTGTTCCATTTTTCCAAACTCCAAAATTACTTTCGAGAGTCCGATAGTCGTGAATTGCGAACTAAACGGACAACGATTAATGGGGTTGAACGGTGGCTCAATGTTTAAACAATCAGAGGCCGTTTCGTTTGTCATTGAATGCAAAGACCAAGCTGAAATTGATTATTATTGGGACAACTTAATTGCTGATGGAGGCAATGAAAGTCAGTGTGGTTGGTGTAAAGATAAATTTGGCGTTTCGTGGCAGGTACTTCCTGATAATATGGCCGAATTGATGAGCAATCCTGAAAGAGCGGAACGAGTGACGGCTGCTTTTATGACAATGCGTAAATTAGATATTGAAAAATTAAACAACGCTTAAATTATGAAAGCGATGATACCCTATCTCACTTTTAATGGAAATTGTCGCGAAGCTATGCATTTTTACAAAGAATGTATTGGAGGAAAATTGCTCTTTCAAACCATCGAAGAGTCGCCTTTATCAGTACAATTGCCAATAAAGATGAAAAAATGTGTTTTGCAAGCTACTTTAACCATAGGCAATGTCATAATTATGGCAACGGATATGACTCCCGAAAACGGACTAGTAAAAGGGAACGCTGTTTCATTACTAATTGACTGTACTAAAGAAGAGGAAATTTATAGTTGTTACAATAAACTTTTGGTTGGTGGCAGCGAAAATCACCCTCTAGAAAACACCTTTTGCGGTGCTATTTTTGGTAACCTAACAGACAAATATGGCAATCATTGGTTGCTGAATTATAATAAAATAAATAAAGAAACAAATCAAAAAAAATGAAAAAACAAGTTTTCATCAATTTACCAATAGCTGATTTAAAAAAGGCAATGGATTTTTATACTGCTGTAGGATTTATAAACAATCCTCAATTTACAGACGAAACCGCTGCCTGTATGGTGGTAAGTAACGAAATTTATGTAATGCTTTTAACGCATGATAAGTTTCAACAATTTACAAACAAGCAAATTGCCGACACCAAAAAAACGGCATCAGTGATTAATGCCTTGTCGATGCAAAATAACGATGAAGTAAATCAATTTATGGAAAAAGCAATTGCCGCTGGTGGTAACGAACCTTATGAGTCAAAAGATTATGGTTTCATGCTTCAACGTTGTATTGAAGATTTAGATGGCAACATTTGGGAAGTATTTTATATGGATATTACCAAATTTCCAAAGCAATAATAATTAACATGAAAAGTTTACGCGTATGCAAAAACGGACATGAATATTACAAAAGTAGCGACTGCCCTATTTGCCCCAAATGTGAGCAACAAAAAAAAAAAATAAGTACAGGGGTTTCTGAGTTTACTTGAGGCGCCAGCTAGTAGAGCTTTAGGAAACGAAGGGATAATACTTTTAGGATAGTTAACTTGTTGGGTGAAATTAGTTTTAGAAGTTGAATTTTTGTTAGTTTGTTTTTAAGCATTGGGAGAATTTCGATAGAAAATTATATTGAGAATTAGAAAATTTAGCTTTTAAAATGGTTCTCGATACTCTCGACACTTTGGGACAAACTAACGTTTTTAATAATTACAGCCAAAAGGTTCACTTTTGTTAACCTCTAGTGATTTTTATAAAATCTCCCTCTTTAGAAAATACCATAATCACAAACTCATTGTCAATATAAACACCCAATTCATAGGTAATTATTTTTTTACTACTAGTAACCAGAAGTCTTTGTACCACGGGAATTGTTGGATAGTTTTCGGTCATATAAATGCGCGCAGCTTCGGGCACCTCTTTATATTCCACGCTTGCGGCAAAAGCAAGCTGATTCCCGTTGATATCATAAATCGCAACACAATAACGATTGTCTAAAAGGAACTTACCCTCGAAAACTAATTTTTGACTATCCCTTCCTTGATAACTCGAAAACCAAACCGGATCTTTTCCTTGATATGTTTTATTGAAGGCTTCTAAAACTACTAATGGAACATTTCTCTCTATTTTTTGAACTTTTTTCGTTTGCCCTTGCAAAAACAAACTAAAAGTAAGTGATCCTAAAACCCATAAAATCTTATATTTAAATCTCATATTCAATGTTTTGCAAATAAAGTTAGTTTCTTTTGACTTAAAATAAAACCTTTTTTTAGGATTTTATAAGAACATCTATTCATATTTTCCAATCCTTTTCAAAAATATTTCCAAATTTGAATTTATAAAAGCTTACAAACGCTTATTTTTGCGCCATGGGAAGAAAAAATACAGACAAAGTTGTCTTTCATCAGATAAAAGTCCTTGATGCAGGTGCAAAAGGCGTTTCGGTAGCGAAGGCTCCCGATGGTAAAGTAGTGTTTATTCCAAATGTGGTTCCTGGAGACGTGGTGGATGTGCAAACATTCAAGAAACGCAAAGCGTATTACGAAGGAAAAGCGGTGAAATTTCATGAATTATCCGAACATCGTGTCGATCCTGTTTGTGAGCATTTTGGAGTTTGTGGCGGTTGCAAATGGCAAAATATGAACTACGACCAACAGTTATTTTACAAACACAATGAGGTAAAAAACCACTTGCAACGCATTGGTAAAATTGAATTACCAGAATTCGAACCCATCTTAGGTTCCGAGAAAAAGTTCTTTTATAGAAACAAAATGGAATTTTCGTTCTCCAATAGTCGTTGGTTAACAGAAGACGAAATCAATAGTACAGAAGATTTAGGAAACAGAAACGCCCTTGGCTTTCACATTCCGAAAATGTGGGATAAGATCTTAGACATCAAAAAATGTCATCTACAGGAAGATCCATCCAATGCCATAAGAAACGAAATTCGAAGATTTGCGAATGAAAACGGATTGACTTTCTTCAACCCTAGAGAACATTCAGGTTTATTAAGAACCGTTATGTTGCGTACCGCATCTACTGGAGAAATTATGGTGTTGATTCAATTTTTTGAAGACGACCAAGCTAATAGAGAATTGATTTTAGATCATTTGCATGCGACTTTTCCAGAAATCACTTCGTTACTATATGTAATTAACAGCAAAGCAAACGACACATTATACGATACCGATGTAAAATTATACAAAGGTCGTGACTATATCTTGGAAGAAATGGAAGGCTTGAAGTTTAGCATCAATGCTAAATCATTCTATCAAACCAATTCGGATCAAGCCTACGAATTGTACAAAATCACCCGTGATTTTGCAGGTTTGACAGGTGAAGAATTAGTATATGACTTGTACACTGGCACTGGAACGATTGCACAATTTGTTTCTAAAAAAGCAAAAAAAGTAATTGGTGTTGAAAGTGTTCCAGATGCTATCAAAGATGCGAAAGCCAATGCAGTGCGTAATAATATTGACAATTGCGAGTTTTTTGTAGGGGACATGAAAATCGTTTTCAACGATCATTTCATCGCCCAACACGGACAACCAGACGTGATTATCACTGACCCACCAAGAGACGGAATGCACAAAGACGTAATTGAACAAATTATGAAAATTGCTCCTCAACGAGTCGTTTATGTAAGTTGTAACTCAGCGACACAAGCCCGTGATTTAGCTTTGATGGATGAGAAATACAAAGTAACTCGTGTGCGTCCTGTAGATATGTTTCCACAAACGCACCATGTGGAGAATGTGGTGTTGCTAGAGCTACGTTAATTAGTACGCAGTCGCAGTTTCAGTAATCAGTTTTAGCTAGATATAAAGTAGGTGATTGCAATCACTGCAAACTGAATACTGTATTTCAGCATCATTGCTAAAAACTGAATACTAAAAAAATGTACCATTAATAAAATAATATGAAATACCTTCTAATACTGCTCTTAACATTAACGGTCTCTTTCTCTAGTTGCGAGAAAGATGACATCTGTGATGAAAACACGAGTACTACTCCCCGATTGATTATTACTTTTTACGATATTAATGATCCTTCGACAGAGAAAAATGTGACGGATTTGACTATTATTGCTGATGGAATGACAGAAGGTGTTTCCTATAACGGTACCACTTTAATTAATAGCAGTAAAGTGGCAATTCCTTTAAAAACGGAAGCTGATGTGGTAAAGTTTAAATTCATATTGAATTATAACAACGACAATTTATCCCTTGTAAACGAGGATGAAATCGAATTCAACTACGCTAGAACTACGCTTTTTGTTTCCAGAGCTTGTGGCTTTAAAACCAATTATGAGTTAAACCAGCTGAATCCTTTTACCCATACCGATGTTGCTTCGGCAGATGGAAAATGGATGCAAACAATCTCAATCAAAAACAGATCAATCACAAACGAAAATGAAACACATCTTGAAGTCTATTTTTAGTATTGGTCTTGTATTAACACTTTTTATGGCTCAGGGCCAAGAAACAAGTGCCAAAAAACCAGTTGCAAATCCTGATAAAGGTTTTGTACCTATCGAAACAGTCGCTCCCATAAAAACGAATCCCAATCAAAAAGCAGATACTATACAAGTATTGCCTAAAACCAATCGTTATGGTTTACGACTAGGTGTTGATTTATACAAACTGAGTCGAGGATTTTATGATAAAAATTATAAAGGAATCGAATTAGTTGGTGATTATCGTTTGACTAAAAAATACTTCCTTGCTGCCGAATTAGGAACCGAAAACAAAACCACCGACGACGCCAGATTGAACTTTACCACTCAAGGTTCGTATTTGAAAGCAGGTTTTGATTATAATGGTTACGAGAATTGGCTAGATATGGAAAACATCATCTCGATAGGGTTGCGATATGGTTTTAGTACCTTCAACCAAGAATTAAATAACTATCGCATTTACAATTCTTCACAATATTTTGGCGAAAATCAAACCCTAACTTCAGGACAAAAATTCAACGGTTTAACCGCCAGTTGGGTGGAAGTTGTTGCAGGACTAAAAGTTCAAGTAATAAGAAATGTGTTTGTGGGATTCAGTTTAAGATTAAATACCTTAATTACTAATAAAAAACCTGACAACTTTGACAACTTATACATCCCTGGTTTTAACAGAACTTACAACGGAAGCTTTGGTGTAGGTTTCAATTATACAGTAAGTTACTTTTTACCATTGTACAAGAAAAAAGTAGTAGCTGTTATGAAGTAAAAGTATTGAAAAGAACGACATAAAAGCATAAAAAAACGTTAGTGGAACTATTTCAACTAACGTTTTTTTTTATGATTGAAATCTAATAAATACCAATCCGAGTAAACTGAATACTGATACTGAACACTTTAAACTAACCTATCTCTCGCACTCCTTTCATGAAAATCCATTTCATAAATAGTTTTTCGCCGTCCTGAGTTCTGATGGCTTTAAATTTTGGTGCAACCAAAGTGGCCACCACAAAGGCCGTCACTGGAATCCAAAAACCTGTTAAATGGGTATAGGAAGCTACTAAATAGCGTACTGAAATAAAAAGGATTGCAAAACAACCCAATTGGTATAAAAAAGCTCTTATTTGTAATTTTGTCATTTTATTTTAAGTTGCTAAGGTTTTGAAGGTACTGCATAAAAGAGATTGTAAGTTGCTGACTTACTATGCTTCTGAGTTTAGTAACTCTGAAACTCTATTCTTTCACTTCCTGAAACTTGGTACGCTTACTTCCTTCGTACATTTCATATTTTACCAAGCGAGATTCGATACTGGCATTGAATAATTTGATTTTACGAGAAGGTTTTAATCCTACAAATTTCAAAGCCTCAAGATTTCCAGTGATGAACCAAGCATTCGTTCCTGGATAATTTTTCTTTAAGGTATCACCAATGTTTTTGTAAAACTCCTCCATGTGAATATCCAAACGCTCATCATAAGGAGGGTTGAAAACAATGTGTAATTTCCCTTGAGTATTTTTTTCAGTATCAAAAAAGTTTTCTTCTTGAATCGTGATGTATTCTTCTAAATTCGCATTACGAATATTGTCTTTGGCTTTTTGAACTGCTGATGGCGCTTTGTCATAGCCCTTTATCGTGTAATGAAACTCACGTACTTTGCTCAACAAACTATCCACAATTTTGTCAAACAAGTCATTATCCCAATCTTTCCATTTTTCGAAAGCGAATTCTTTACGGTTGATGTTTGCTGGAATGTTACAGGCAATCATAGCCGCTTCAGCCAAGAAAGTTCCAGAACCGCACATAGGGTCCAGAAAATCCGTTTGTCCGTCCCAACCCGATAATAATAAAACACCTGCTGCCAACACTTCGTTTATCGGAGCAATGTTCGTTGCTGTTCTGTAACCACGTTGGTGCAACGAATTTCCAGAAGTATCTAAAGCAACAGATACTTGATCTCTGTCAATATGAATATTAATTCTTAAATCTGGAAAAGCTTTGTCAATACTCGGTCGCTGCCCTGTTCTTTCTCTAAATTGATCCACAATAGCATCTTTACACTTTTGTGACACAAACTCCGTGTGATTAAAATTTGTGGAATGAACAGTCGCATCAATCACAAAAGTCTGATTGGCATTGATAAACTTAGACCAGTTCACACTAGACACACCTTTATACAAGGCTTGTTCATTATTGGCTCTAAAAGTATAAATAGGTTTCAATATTTTCAAGGCGGTTCGCAATGACAAATTGGCCTTATACATAAAACCTTTATCACCTTTAAAGCTCACCATTCTCACACCCTGCTCCACATCTTGAGCGCCTAGTTGCGTTAATTCTTTGGCTAATATTTCTTCAAAACCAAAAAAGGTTTTGGCAATCATTTTAAAATTATCTTCCATGTGTATGTATCCAGTAATACCCTTTTTTCTATTCAGAAAAGAGAATTACACTATTTTTTAATTTAAAGACTATGTTTTGAATAAAAATTAATCACAAATTTACACGAAAATCGATTCCTAAAAATTTCCCGAATCTGTCTAAACAAATGAAAATCGATTGATTATTTTTAATTTGTACTAATCTGTGTAATTCGTGCCCTTTTTTTTACCTCAATTCCATCTTCTTCAATGTTAGTAGTCCAATTTTCAGCAAAAATACACTAAATTTGCCGGATAGAATAAACAGAAAAGAATAAATGTCCTCAGAACAGAAACCCACTACCTCAAACCCAGGCGAAACAAAACCAGCATGGTTTAGCTCTTGGTTCGATACTCCATATTATCACATCCTTTATAAAGAACGCAATTACCGCGAAGCACAAGTATTCATGGACAATTTAACACACTATCTAAACTTACCTGAAAAAGCAAAAGTTTTAGATTTAGCTTGTGGGAAAGGGCGTCATGCTATTTATTTGAATCAATTAGGCTTTGATGTTCTTGGTGCTGATTTATCCGAAAACAGCATACTTGAAGCTTCAAAAAACAGCAATGAAAGTTTGCATTTCAAAGTACACGATATGCGTGAACCATTTGAAGAAAAGTTTGACGCCATCTTTAATTTGTTTACCAGTTTTGGCTATTTTGAAAATGATGATGATAATTTAACCACTTTAAAAGCCATCCAAAGCAGTTTATCTGAATATGGATTTGCCGTCATAGACTTTATGAATGTGCATCAGGTCATCAATGGTTTGGTTCCTGACGAAGTTAAAACGGTGGACGGAATTGATTTTCATATCAAACGTTATGTGGAAAACGGCCATATCTTCAAAGAAATTGATTTTGAAGACCAAGGTCAAAAATTTCATTTCACCGAAAAGGTCAAAGCCCTAACCTTACAAGATTTTCAAGACATGATGGACGAGGCTGGAATTTATTTATTGGATATTTTTGGTGACTATAAACTCAAAAAATTCCATAAAAACGAAAGCGAACGACTGATTATGATTTTTAAATAAAATGGTTTATTTGGTTAACTGTTTGTTTGTTTTAATGATCGTTATTATTTAACCGATTAATCAAATAACGGATTAACCTCTATCAACAAATACAGATGAATTACATTTTACCTTTATTTTCAGTACTCATAGGTTACGTCATCGCCTTGGTTTTGAAACCAAAAAAGAAAAGCAACCTGAAGCTTTTATTAGCTTTTAGTGGTTCCTTTTTACTTGCTTTGACGGTCATGCACCTGTTACCTGATGTATATGAAACACAGAATACCAATATTGGAATTTTCATTATGGTGGGTATTTTATTCCAAATCATCTTAGAGTTTTTCTCCAAAGGTGCTGAACACGGACATGTTCATGGACATCCCAACATGACGCATATTCCATGGCTATTATTTGTTAGCCTTTGCATACACGCATTTTTAGAAGGTTTCCCCGTGGGACATCACGAAGATAATCTTGCTATCGGAATTGCCATTCACCACTTACCAATTGCAATAATTTTGACAACCTTTTTCATTAACTCACACCTCAACAAAAATGCAATTTTCGTATTCATGAGCACCTTTGCCATCATGACGCCGCTGGGTACTTTTGTATCTGATTACATTCCCCTTTTAAGTGCTTACAATACCGAAATTACCGCAGTTGTAATTGGTATTTTATTTCATATTTCCTCAACGATTATCTTTGAAAGTAGCGAAGGACACAAATTCAATGTTGCCAAAGTTTCTATGATCGTTTTAGGAGTTGTCTTAGCTTATTTTTTATAAAAACACATGGAAATTATTGCTAAAAGACATTTTATAAAATTCTACCTCTATCTCATTTTATGGATTTCTTTTTTAATAGCTAGTATTCTCATTTTTCATAATGAATTAATAAAACTCGATTCCCAATCCATTTGGGCATGGTTTGCCTTAGTAATTCCGTTGTTTGTAATAATAAGTTATTTGAGAAACTCTCCAAAGCTCATAATTAATAAAAATGGCATATTATCTAATACTATTTTCTACGACTGGAAACATTTATCAAGTTGTAAATTAACTGGAAAAAAGAGACTGTCTATTGTTCCTGAAGAATGTGCCACGCTTACTTTTAACAATTCAAAGACCATTACAATCTTTGATGATTTTTATTCAAATTCATCTGAAATAAAGCTTTTTATTCAAGAAATAGTATTGAATAAAAAAGAGGCTGTAGAAATTAAAGAAAAACCAAATCATCAGATAAATTTCTTCCAAGAAAAATTCATTATTTACAAAGGTTATCCGATTTTCTGTGGTTTTGGAATTATAATATGGATGCCATTTCTATTTTTAATTGGTGCTTCTATGTATCACCTTAAAATTTATCCTCTAAAAACATTTGTCTCTTGTTCTGTTATTACTGTATTTTTAATGTTAGTTTACTCTTGGTTATTATACTATTTTGAAGTATCTCAAAATTATCTAATTATAAAAAATCATTATTATTTTTGGAAAAAAGAAATTTACTATTTGTCTGATATAAAAGAAATAGTTTTTGAAGAAAGGTATGGTAAACGCCCAAAAAGTTTAACCATAATAACTTTTGATTTCAAAACAGAACGCTATTATGCTGGAAGTCTTACTAGCAAAACTTGGTTAGCGATGAAAGACGAACTCAAAAATCAAAACATTGTTATTAGAAATCATTGAATTCCTAAAAACTAATCTAACAAAAAATGATTCCGAAAGTTAAATCTCAATATTACTTAGTAACTTTGAATCTTTGCAACTTAGAACCTCAATAAAATGACCTTTACCAAAACTACCGAACAGTCCTCAAAATACGAACATTTAGAAAAAATGTCTGTCAGTGAACTTTTGACAAACATTAACAAAGAAGACCAAACTGTGCCTTTAGCAGTCGAAAAAGCGTTACCACAAATAGAAACTTTGGTTGCGCAAATCGTTGCTAAAATGAAACAAGGTGGTCGTTTGTTTTACATTGGTGCAGGAACTTCTGGACGTTTGGGAGTGGTAGATGCCTCTGAATGCCCACCTACTTTTGGTGTTCCCTTTGATATGGTGGTTGGGATTATAGCCGGTGGTGACACTGCCATTCGTAGAGCTGTGGAAAATGCCGAAGACAATGAAACACAAGCATGGAAAGATTTACAGGAATTCAACATCAATGCTAATGATGTGGTCGTAGGAATTGCTGCTTCAGGAACGACTCCTTATGTTATTGGAGGTTTAAAATCCTGCAATGAAAACAATATTATCACAGGAAGTATATCGTGCAACGCAGGAAGTCCACTTTCGCAAACAGCAGAATTTCCAATTGAAGTAATCGTAGGGCCCGAATTTGTAACAGGAAGCTCTCGCATGAAAGCTGGAACCGCTCAAAAACTGGTTTTGAACATGATTTCGACCGCGACGATGATTCAACTAGGAAAGGTAAAAGGCAACAAAATGGTCGATATGCAATTGAGTAATAACAAGTTAGTCGATCGTGGTATTAAAATGATTATGGGGGAAATTCCAGTAAATTATGAACAAGCAGCAGAATTATTGCGTAAATTTGGGAGCGTCCGAAAAGCTGTAGACAACTGGAAATAAAATATTCACCGTAACATTGCCATGAAAAATTTAATTACCCTAATCCTAATTTTAGTATCAATTGCTTCTTTTTCTCAGGAAATCACGAAGGTAAAAGGACGATACTTTATCAAAAATAGCCAAATATCACATCGTCAGGCTCGAGAATTATTATCGAAAAACACTGAAGCCTTAGCGCTATTCAAAAAAGCACAAAACAAGGAAGCCCTAGGTGGATTTTTTGTTGGTATAGGAGGCGCTTTAGTTACTGTTGATTTAGTTATAGGTCTCTTTTCTGATGTGGTTTACCCTACGCCTGCCACTTATATTGGATTAGCATCCTTACTCGTTTCACTTCCTATTTTGGCGGGAAAAGATAAAAAAGCGCAACGAGCTGTAGATGTTTACAATGAAGGATTAAAACATTCAGGAAATGAAGATTCCAACCTAGAGCTGAACGTAATTGCTAACCAAAACGGCTGCGGCTTACAACTAAGATTCTAATTATGGCTACTAACAAAGATGTATTATCTCGAGGCATTAAATTTTTATCCGGTGCTTTACCCTTGTTATTTATAGGTCCTAGTTTGATTTATAATGCTTTTATGAATCAACACACTAATTGGCATTATTTAGTATTAGGAATTGGAATCACTGCATGTATTGCGGCTGTATTTTTGATGTTCAAAGGCTTGCAATTCATTATGAAAAGCTTATTCAACGACTAATGGAAGGATTAATTCATATTCAAAAAACCTTTGACAAAGTTATCTTTTCAGGTAAAAGAGTCAGCAACCGAGAATTTGAAAACTGTATGTTCCAAAACTGTGATTTTGCTAACAGCGATTTTTCAAACAATACTTTTATGGACTGCGAGTTCATCGATTGCAATCTCTCCATGATGCAAGTCGTAGCCAGTAGTTTCAAAACGGTGCAATTTCGCAATTGCAAAATGATGGGCATTCAGTTTCATACTTGCAATGATTTCTTGTTTAGTGTAGGCTTTCAAGATTGTGTTTTGGATTACTCTTCCTTCGCCAATAAGAAAATGCCTAAAACTCAATTCAGCAATACTTCCCTTAAAGAAGTAGCCTTTATGAGTTGTGACTTAACCCAATCTATATTTGATAATTGCAACCTTCAAGCCGCCAATTTCAACGAAACCCAACTCAAGGAAGTCAACTTTTTAACTGCTTTTAATTACAGTATCGACCCCGAATTCAATCCTATGAAAAAAGCTCGTTTTTCTACGCAAGGGATTACGGGATTATTAGATAAATACGACATTAAGGTGATCTAACAACATTTTCCCTTCTACCAAATATACTTTGCTTACTTTTAATTCAAAACACAATAAACATTAGGAATGCTTCTCATAGCATTGTGGTCCCTGCGGTTACATATATTTGATTCGTTTCAAAAATGCACTGTTACTTTTCCTCTGTTTTAACTCCGTTTTAATTTCATTTTTTAGTATTTTTAAGTACTAAAAAGTATATCATGGAAACCAATACAATTTACTTAGAAAGCGCTAAAAAGCTGTTTCTCTATTATAAAACTTTGGGAGAAAAAGCCATTGAGCAAATCGAACCCGAACAGCTTTTTACACAAACTAACGAAGACACCAATAGTATCGCTACGATTGTAAAGCACTTGTCTGGAAATATGTTATCGCGTTGGACGGATTTCTTAACTACTGATGGAGAGAAAGAATGGCGCAACCGAGATTCGGAGTTTGAAAATAATTTAACTACCAAAGAAGCGGTCTTTGAATCTTGGAACAAAGGTTGGGAATGCTTTTTAACTACTTTGGATAATTTACATGCGGAACAGCTCTTGGATATTATCTATATACGCAACGAAGGACATACCGTTTTAGAAGCTATCAACAGGCAATTAGCCCACTATTCTTATCATGTAGGACAGTTGGTTTTTTATGCTAAGGAATTGAAAAACAAACCATGGAATAGTCTATCAATTGCTCGAAATAATTCTCAAAATTATAACTCGGATAAGTTTGCAAAAGCCAAAGAAATTAAGAACTTTACCGATGCTGAAATAAAGCGTATGGATAAGCAATAATGCCTATTGCTCCAGATGGAAACGCAAAGCCCGCACGGGATATTCCTATTTTTTCTTGACAGAAAAGAGTAGTGCCGACGCTTCGGAAGAAGCTCCTTTTATGGCAATAGAAAAAAATAGGAATAGCACGGAGGACTTGTAGTGAACAGCTGGATAAGGCCCAAAAAATAAAAATGAAAAAGATTATTCTACTAACTGCGTTAGTTGTTTTGGCTTCGTGCAAACAGCCCGCAAGAGATTGTACTGATTTTAAGATTGGAAAATTTAAGTTTGAAAGTAAAATTAATGGGGTGATGAAAACCACTTATTTTGAACGTAATGACAGCATAGAAATCGAAACTTACGAAGGCAAAACAGACACAGCTTCCATTCGATGGGTGAATGATTGCGAGTATGTGCTTCGTAAATTACACCCAAAAAACATGGCGGAGGAAAAGGCAATTAACATCAAGATTTTATCCACTGATGCAAATAGTTATTTATTTGAATACGGTATGGTAGGTAGTGATAATAAACAACGAGGTACTGCTGAGAAACTTTAATCAAAAACCAAATTACAAATAGCAAAAGTCAATTACAATTGCAATTGCAAAAATCAATAAAAAAAACACAAATGACCAGCTTGCTCCTATCTGCACTCTGAGAACAAAACGACTACAATAAGGGCAATGAAAGTCTATGTCTTAATGTGTTAAAATCAACAAACTAAATAAAAAATGGAAGTATTTTTAAATCCTGATGCTTGGATCGCCTTATTAACTTTGACTTTTCTGGAAATTGTCCTTGGAATTGACAACATCATTTTTATATCGATTGCCACTGGAAAATTACCACCAGAAAGCAGAAAAAAAGCCACTAAAATCGGGATGTTTTTAGCCATGTTCATGCGTATTGCCTTATTATTTGGAATTAACTTATTAATCCAAATGAAAGAACCTTGGTTCACTGTCGATTTGAGTTGGTTTCAAGCTGGAATAACAGGACAAAGTATCATCTTGTTTTCAGGAGGCTTGTTCTTAATTTACAAAAGTACTAATGAAATACGTGAAAAAGTAGATCACAAAGGCGAGGAAGAAAAAGATTTAGGCAAAGCAGCCACTAAATCCTTTCAGAATGTTATTCTGCAAATTATTATGATTGACTTGGTTTTCTCTTTTGATAGTATTTTGACAGCTGTAGGAATGACTAACGGAGTTCCTGGTGCTTTGTACATTATGGTGACTGCAGTGGTGATTTCGGTAATCATTATGATGCAGTTTGCGGTTCCTGTAGGAACATTTGTCAACAAAAATCCTTCCATACAGATATTAGGATTGGCCTTTTTGATTTTGATTGGAATGATGTTACTGACTGAAGGAGCTCATTTGTCCAATGCACTAATTTTTGGCAGTCATGTTACTCCTATACCTAAAGGATACTTATATTTTGCCATTTCGTTTTCATTATTTGTAGAAATGCTGAACATGAAAAGTAGTAGAAAAAAGAAAAAAATAAGTTAAAATAATTTTAGTTTTTAATCCAAATACAAGACCGTCTCCAGAAAAGGCGGTCTTTTTTGTTAGTTGATAAATGTATTTACCTTTTGATAACTTTTTTTACATTAAAGCAACATCTAATTTACCTATAAATAACTTTTATAAAAAATAGGCATAATCTCCAATTCAATTCGTAAAGCTAGTTTTGACAAAAAATAAAAACAACTTATGAAAACAAATTGGATTAAACCTGTAACCTTTTTTACTGCTATTACTATAGCATTTGCTAGTTGTCAAAATGACGACAAAGACAATGGAACATCTGTTAATTCTCAAATCAACTTTGCCTCGGCTTCAACAACTCCGGCCTTAGTTACACCACTTACAGGATTTGAAAACTTACAAATCTCTTCACTTATTAGTAGTGGTGACGTGTTGAAAGATTCTCCAAGTTTTATCTTTGGAGCACAACCTGACGGTGCTGGATTACTAAAAGATCCAAACAGTGATGGTTACATCTTAATCAGCAATCACGAAATTTTAAAATCAGTATCTAGAGTTTATTTAGACAAAACATTTACGCCTATTAAAGGAGAATACATTGTTGATGGTATTGGAGGATTGACAAGATTGTGTTCTGCTACATTAGCTACTCCAGAAACTCATGGTTTTGGACCAATCTTCTTAACAGCAGGAGAAAGTGGTGAAGAAAGTATGGTACACGGAATAAATCCTTTTGGAGATACATCAGAAAAATCAAGAACTGACCGTGTTTTACCAGCTTTAGGAAAAGCAAGTATGGAAAATGCTGTACCGCTTCCTAAGCAAGCCTATCCAGGAAAAACCGTTATTCTTATTGGAGAAGATCAATCTTACGGTTCTTCGCATACTAGCGCAGGTCAAGTTATAATGTATATGAGTGGTATCGTAGGAGATTTAAGCAATGGTAAATTATATGCTTTGAAAAGAAATGACGACAATCAAGTAGAGACCGACATGACTATTGGAAATTCATTTGATGTTTCTTTTGTTGAAATTCCAAATGCAAAAAGTAGCACTGGAGCAGAAATCAATACTAAAGTCAATGCATTGAAAGCGATTCGTTTTTCAAGAGTTGAAGATGTTGATTACCGTAAAGGTTCTGCTGCAAATAACAGAGAAATTTATTTTACCGCTACAGGACAATCGTCTTCTAACAATCCTGTTACAGGCTATACGATGTGGGGAAGAATCTACAAATTGGTTTTGGATGCTAATAATCCTTTAAAGGGAAAATTAGAATTAGTAGTTGAAGGGGATTCCACTCCAGGAACTGGAATTATCAACCCTGATAACATTTGTGTAACTGAGAATTATGTGTACATCCAAGAAGATGGTGATAGTTTCTACACTGCTGCAAAACACGATTCTTACATCTGGCAATACAATATTGCAACCAAAGTAAACAAACCTTGGATGACCATGAAACACGATCGTACAAATACTGCTTGGAACGCCATTTACAATCCTGGTAATGAAACTCGTTTTGGAAGTTGGGAATATGGTGCTATGGAAGACATTTCAGATATCATTGGTGTCCCTAACACTTTTACTTTAAATATTCATCCTCATACTTGGAAAAGTTCAAAATTTGCAAATGCTGATGGAAGTGGCACAAACTCAAACATTGAAGGAGGCCAAACTGTAATTATTCGTAACGTACAGAGATAATCAAATATAAAATTCAATTTAAAACAACCCATTATTGTTATGGGTTGTTTTCTTATTTAATAAATACCCAATGAACATCCGCTCATTCTGTCCAAAAATATACTATTTACTAATTTGTCTATTAATTTTGGCTAGTTGCCAAAATAAAACAAGTCCGATTACTGCCCAGCAAGTCGTTTTAATTGATATTGAAAAATTAAACGAAGCTTTACTCAATTTTAAAAAAAATGCAAACGAAAGTAATGATACTCATATATTGCAAAAAGAATTTACCAATTGCAGATTGCAATATAAGCAATCAGAATGGGTCATTGCCTATTTTATCCCTGAAACGGCTCGTTTTATAAATGGTCCTGCTCTTGACGAATTAGAACTAGCCGAAAATCAATTTGTTCCTCCAAACGGTTTTCAGGTAATAGAGGAATTACTATACCCTAAATTTGATGCAAAGAGCAAAGCTGCATTAATCCGAGAAATAACGGTTCTCCAAGGAAATATCAAACAAGTAAAACAAGCACTAGAAGTTATCTCTATTACGCCAGCCCATATCATGGATGCTTTAAAAATGGATGTTTTGAGAAATATCTCTTTAGGAATAACTGGCTTTGACTCTCCTATTGCCTTACTATCCATACCCGAATCTGCTGCAAGCTTAAACGCTATGGAACAGATTCTCCCAACTATCAATCATCAAAAATCTAAAGCAGTTATTCAAAAAATAAACATATTGATTCGCGAAGGAAAGAAATACTGCAACGCTCATCCCGATTTTGACACATTCGACCGAGCACATTACATCAAAACAGTTTTAGATCCTTTAATTCCATTATTAAATACTTTCAAAAAAGAGAACAAAATTGAAAGTATCAGCCGCAATAGTGTCATCAATCCTGATGCTAATAGCTACTTTGCAATAAATAGCTTTAATGTAAACGCCTTTATACCCTCCGAAGAGTTCGTGTATTCTGATGCTAAAAAAGCACTAGGAGACCAATTATTTTATGATACTAAATTATCCAAAGACAATTCAAGAAGCTGTTCTTCTTGCCACAATCCAGACAAAGCATTTACGGATGGTTTAAAAACCAATCGTTCACTAGGTGGAGGCTTACTAAAACGAAACACTCCTACTCTTACCTACGCTGGATTTCAAAATGCGCAATTTTGGGATATGCGCCAATTGGATTTAGAAAAACAAAGTGCCGATGTAGTAGGGAATATTGACGAAATGCATAGCTCTATCAAAGACATCATTCCAATAATTCAAAATGACAAAAAGTATTTTGCCCTATTTCAAAAGGCTTTTCCTGAAGCAACAAAAGTAGAAGAATGGCAAATTCAAAATGCACTGGCAAGCTACACCCGATCCTTAAACTTGTTCAATTCTAAATTTGATTTGTATATGAGAAATAAGACTGATTTCACCGCTGAAGAACTAAAAGGTTTTAATCTTTTTGCGGGTAAAGCAAAGTGCGCAACCTGTCATTTCATACCCTTATTTAACGGAACGGTTCCTCCACAATTCAAGAAAACAGAACATGAAATCATTGGTTCTCCAGAAGATAAAAACGGAAGAAAACTAAGTCCTGATATGGGAAGATATGCACAGTTCCAAATGGATCAATTGAAAAACGCATTCAAAACCCCAACACTTCGAAACATAGAAAAAACTGCTCCTTATATGCATAACGGTGTTTTTGCAACACTAGAAGAAGTCATTGACTTCTATAATAAAGGTGGCGGAGTTGGACTCGGTTTGCCTGTACCTAACCAAACTCTTCCTTCTGATCAATTGAACTTGACCGAAACCGAGAAAAAAGCATTAGTTGCCTTTATGAAGACACTTACTGATATTCAATAATGCGCTTAATGGGTACTTAACTAGAGTCTAGACGTTTTCTAATTGATATAAATAAAAAAACCAGTGAAAGTTCTCCACTGGTTTTTACTAATTTATGTAATAATTGTCAATCTATTTTAGAATGACTCAACCTATAAAAAATTATTTAGCTAAATAAGCCAATACATTTTTTTCTATTCTTTCATTGATGTTTGAGATATCTGCTTTTACAAATTTCTCACCAATAATATTTTCATATAACTCAATGTATCTATCAGAAACGGTTTCAATATACGCATCAGTCATTTCTGGAATTTGCTGTCCTTCTTTACCTTGAAAACCATTTTCGATTAACCAACGACGTACAAACTCTTTCGATAATTGTTTTTGCTCTTCCCCATTGTCTTGTCTTTTCTGGTAGCCTTCAGCATAAAAATAACGAGACGAATCTGGAGTATGAATTTCATCAATTAAAACAATTTGCCCTTCTTTGGTTTTACCAAATTCATATTTAGTATCCACTAAAATTAATCCACGACTTGCGGCAATTTCAGTTCCTCTTTGAAACAACGCACGTGTGTATTTTTCTAAAACCAGATAATCTTCTTCCGTTACAATTCCGTTAGCCAAAATAGCTTCTCTTGAAATATCGGCATCGTGTTCTCCATTATCAGCTTTGGTAGTTGGAGTGATAATTGGTTCTGGAAATTTATCGTTTTCCTTCAAGCCTTCTGCCATTGCAACGCCACAAATAGTTCTTTTTCCTGCAGCATATTCACGAGACGCATGTCCTGACAAATACCCACGAATCACCATTTCTACTTTGAAAGGCTCACATAAGTGACCTACAGCAACACTTGGATCTGGAGTAGCAATCAACCAATTTGGAACAATATCAGCGGTTAATTCCATGAACTTCGTTGCGATTTGATTCAAAATTTGACCTTTATAGGGAATCCCTTTTGGTAAAACCACATCAAATGCTGAAAGTCTGTCGGTAGCAACCATTACCAGAAGTTCGTCATTGATATTATAAACTTCCCTTACTTTACCTCTGTAAACTGATTTTTGATTCGGAAAATTAAAATTAGTTGTTGTAATTGTATTGCTCATTTGTAAAAATGTTGTGTTGTTTTTTTGATGCCACAAATTTAGGATTATTTTAGAAAGAAACACAAGAAATCCTCGAATGTTATTCTTGTCCCATAACAGACATTGACTATTTTATTCTAAGAATTTTTTAGATAAAAATTGGGCAACACCATCTGAAGTGTTGTCTCCAACGACTTCTAAATCGGGCAACACATTTTTTAAGCTCACAGGTGCATTCCTCATAATCATTCCTTTCCAAGCTGCTTTCAACATTTTTTCATCATTAAACCCATCACCAAAAGCAATTGCTTGATTGAAACTGTAATTTTCCATTTCTAATATTTTAGCAATCGCAACACTTTTATCAACAGTGACATCCATAAATTCCAAACAATGTGGCAAACTAAAAGCATGCGCTAAAATTTCTGAATGTTCCACTAATATTCTATCTCTTAACTCAGTTAACTTAGTATGGTCTCCATGAGTAAAAAACAATTTAATGGTACTTAAATCTTCAAGGCTTTCAAAATCAACTAACTCAGGCGGATAATTCATCTTGGGCTGAAAATTATTTAATTTTTCATTATGTTTATTGGTTTGCCATACTTTTTCTTTGTACAAAACAGTTGTGATTTCTTCTGGTATTCCAACTTTAAAAACTGACTGAATCGTTTCGCTGGCAATATCAAATGAGTATAGCAATTCCTTGTTTGGGGCATGAATTCTAGCACCATTTGAAGTTACCATATAAATAGGAAAACCTAGAGGCTCCACTAACGGCATAGCATCAAGGTGATGCCTTCCAGTGGCCACAATAATTAAATAACCTTTTTGATGAAGTGCTCTAAATACCGTTTTAGAATAGTCCGAAATTGCATGTGATGGATTTAGCAAAGTTCCGTCTAAATCTGTAATTATTACTTTAATTGTATTCCAAACATTCATTTTCAATCATTTTTTACAAAGCTATTCTATTCCATTAAAAAATGAAACATAAAGAGTGTCTTGTTACTGTTAATTAACTCTTATTTGTTATTTAAAAACGGATCGACGTATGAGACTTGCAAACATTTGATACCCTAATCTCTTACGAACGATATGAAGAAAATTAGCATCAAAACCTAGCGTATATCGTTTAAAATTCTTGGAAGGATTTTCCGCAATATTAAACAATTCCTCAATAATTTTTTGTTTTAAGTCGGTGTTTTTTTTGGTTTTTTTAGCCAAAACCCCATCAATTTTTTTCATCAACTCATTATAGGATGTAATTGATGTAGTATTTGATTTGACTACATTTTTCTGAAAATTGGAAGGTGTATTTCCAAATTGAACCGTAGCGACACTGATGTTGAAATCGAGCAACTCATAAGCCATGCATTCTGAAAAACTCTCTACAGCATGTTTGGTCGAATGATAGAAGCTTCCTAATGGTAAGTTTACCAATCCTGCAATAGAAGTGATGTTGATGAATTGTCCCTTTTTTTGTTTTCTAAAAACTGGAATAAAAGCACGACAAACTTTTACAACTCCTAACCAATTTATTTCTACAATTCTATCGATTTCTTTATCGTGAGCTAACTCTACAAAACTTCGATAGCCCACTCCTGCGTTGTTAATAACCGTATCTATTTGGGAATATTTTTCTACTATTTCGTTTTTACATTTTTTAATACTTTCGGTTGAAGATACATCTAGTGCGAAACACGCAATGTTTTCATAATTTTCAAAATCCTTGGCTTGTTCCAAACAAAGCATCGTTGCAATTACAAACCAACCTTTATTAGCAAAATATATTGCAGTTGCTTTACCAATCCCTCCACAGGCTCCTGTTATGAGTACAGTTTTCAATTTTTAATCTTTTTTTTTGCAATATTATAATAATAAAAACGACCTCAAAAGAGGTCGTTACAAATCTTTGTTAATTTTAGACTAATCGTTATTCTCGGTGTACTTATACGCATCAATCACCTTTTTGACTAAACGGTGACGTACAATATCTTTATCATCGAGATAAATAATACCAATTCCTTCAATGTCTTTCAAAACTAGTAACGCTTCTTTAAGTCCTGAAATTGTGCGGCGAGGCAAATCAACCTGTCCTGGGTCACCTGTAATCATGAACTTAGCATTTCTTCCCATACGAGTCAAAAACATTTTCATTTGAGAATGAGTTGTGTTTTGTGCCTCATCCAGAATCACAAATGCACTATCAAGAGTTCGTCCACGCATAAAAGCAAGAGGTGCAATTTGGATAATTCCTTTGGTGATATAATCTTCTAATTTTTCATTTGGAATCATGTCTCGCAAGGCATCATAAAGCGGTTGCATATAAGGATCTAATTTCTCCTTCATATCTCCAGGTAGAAACCCTAAATTTTCACCTGCTTCCACAGCCGGACGTGTTAAAATGATTCTTTTTACTTGTTTTTCTTTTAAGGCTTTTACAGCCATAGCAACCCCTGTATAGGTTTTACCCGTTCCCGCTGGTCCAACTGCAAAAACCATATCGTTCTTATTGATCGTATCTACCAACAATTGTTGATTAGGGGTCATGGCTTTAATAATCTTCCCACCTACACCATGGACTAAAATCTTATCATTAATAGTTGTTTTTCTATCCTCTTCTCCATCACCTAGAATAACGCGCTCTATAACATTATCATCAATATTATTATACCTTGAAAAATGCAATAACAAGCGTTGGAACCGTTTTTCAAATTCATCTAGGATATCTTTTTCTCCAAAAGCCTTCAACGTTGTACCTCTCGCTACAATTTTTAGTTTCGGGTAGTATTTCTTAATCATTTCAAGATGAGTGTCTTGAGCGCCCCAAAACTCTTTTGGTGCGATGTCTATGAGCTCGATGATTCTTTCGTTCAAATTGTGCAGTTTTAAATTAACATTTAGACAACTAATTTTCTACTACTGATAGGATGTAAATCTTAATCTATTTCCTAAATAAGTGGAATTTGTTTTTTGTTTTTTTGTGTTTTTGAGATTACTATTATTAGCTTTGCATTTCTCAAATTTAATAAAAATTAGTTTTAGAATCCAGTAATAGTTATAAACAAAATTATGTCAATAATTACCCTTACTACCGATTACGGCTTGAAAGATCATTTTGTAGGTGCGTTGAAAGGGAAGCTATTATCCGAATATCCTGAAGCTACTATTATTGACCTTTCACACGATATTGACCCATTTAATACTGTTGAAGCAAGTTACGTTATCAGCGCAGCTTATTCTAGTTTTCCAAAAGGCACCGTGCACTTAATAGGAGTCGATTTAGAGTTAAACAAAGAAAACCAACATATTGCAATGCAATGGAACGATTCTTATTTTATAGCTGCCGATAACGGCATCTTAAGCATGCTCTCGCAAAAGATTGTTCCACAAAAAATAGTTTCCATCAACATCCATGATCGTCTACCAAATGATGCTACTGATTTAGATGTTTTCGTAAAAGTAGCTTGCCATATTGCACGCGGCGGCTTGTTAAATGTTATTGGCAAAGAAATAAGCGCTATCAAACAAGTAACAGAATTACAAGCTATCGTATCAGAAGACAATAATTCACTCAAAGGACATGTTATCTATATCGATCACCTAGGTAACGTGGTAACCAATATTTCCAAACAACAATTTATAGCCGTAGCCAAAGGTAGGCCTTATGAAATTGTAATGAAAACTAAGAACATCAAAACCATTTTGCCTCGTTATTCAGATATTGCCATTTCAGATAAATATCCTATCAAAAATTATGAAGGTGAAAAATTGGCAATTTTCAATGAAGCTGGCTTTCTTGAAATAGCCATATTCAGAAGTAATCCATCAACTGTTGGTTCTGCTAATAGCTTATTGGGACTTAACTACAGAGATGTTGTGATGATACAATTTAAATAAAATAAATAACAATAATGAAATCCATTTTATTACGCGAAATTAAATCCTTCTTTGGCTCCCCAATAGGTTATTTGGTTATTGCACTTTTTTTAATCTTAAACGGCCTTTTTCTTTGGGTCTTTACTGGTGACTACAACATATTAAATACTGGATTTGCTGACATGAGTCCGTTTTTTACTTTATCACCTTGGATTTTTATTTTTTTAATTCCTGCTGTTACCATGCGTAGTTTCTCAGATGAAAAAAAACAAGGGACGTTAGAATTGTTACTCACCAAGCCACTGTCTCTATGGCAAATTGTGGGTGGTAAATTTTTAGGAGCTTTTTTACTCATCCTAATTGCTATTATTCCCACTTTTATTTATGTCGTAGCTATTTCTAATTTAGGACTCCCTGAAGGGAACATAGACATGGGAAGCACAGTTGGTTCTTACTTTGGTTTGTTATTCTTAATTTCTAGTTATTCAGCTATTGGAATTTTTACGTCTTCTTTATCCGATAACCAAATTGTAGCCTTCCTTATTGCGGTATTCCTAACCTTTTTTCTCTATTTTGGATTTGAAAGTATCGCTACTATTTTACCAGTTTTATCAAATTTCATAGCAGCTCTTGGAATGCAAGAACATTTTAAAAGCATGAGTCGAGGTGTCATAGACACTAGAGATGTCATTTACTTTCTAAGTATTACAATCACCTTTTTATCATTTACAGTTTACAAACTTAAATCTGTTCAATTGTAATGGAAAAATCATTCGATAAAAATAGCAAGTCATTATTCATAACTATCCTTTTTTTAGTTCTAATCAACATAATTGGAAGTTTCTTTTTTCACCGTTTTGACTTAACGAAAGACAAACGATACACCTTATCTGATACTTCGCTAAAAATTATTAGTCAAATACACGAGCCTTTATATATCAAAATTTATATGCAGGGAGAATTACCTGCTGAATTCAAGCGCTTACAACAAGAAACTAAACAGTTATTAGAAGAATTTCAGGCGTATAACAATAATATAAGTTTTGAATTCATCAATCCATTAGAGAATGAAGACTCTAGTATGGACAACATTAAACAATTATACATCAAAGGACTTACACCGGTAAATATTACTGTAGACGACAGAGGAAAACAATCCCAAGCAATGGTTTTCCCGTGGGCAATAGCATACTACAAAAACAAAGAAATCAACATCCCATTGCTAAAAAACATTATGGGAGCTTCAACCACTGAAAAAGTGATTGGTTCGGTACAGCATCTAGAATACTCAATTGCAGACGCATTAAACAAGGCTACAATTGACAAGCAAAAGAAAATTGCCGTAATTAAAGGCAACGGGGAATTGCAAGATATTTTGATGGCTAAATTTTTATTACAAATACGAGAAAGCTACCACATAGGTCCTTTTACTTTGGATTCTGTAACTAAAAACCCAATTAGCACATTAGACGCTTTAAAAAAATACGACTTAGCCATCATCGCAAAACCAACGGAAACTTTTACCGATGCAGAGAAACAAGTTTTAGACCAATTCATCATCAACGGAGGAAAGAGTTTATGGTTAATTGACCAAGTAACTGCGGAGATGGACAGCTTATACAATCCTGCTGGTGCTACACTAGCGTTTCCGAAAGATCTAGGGCTAAACGATATGTTCTTTAAATACGGCTTTCGAATAAATCCTGATATTATCAAAGACGAGCAAGGAACCCCCATCAAATTAGCTACTGGTGAACAAGGAAGCGCCACACAATATCAAGATTTCAATTGGAAATTTGCACCATTGGTATATTCTGAAAGTCAACACCCAATTGTCAAAAACCTAGGAGGAATCAAGTTTGATTTTGCCAATCCAATTGATACTTTAAAAAATGATATTAAAAAAACAGTCCTCCTAACCTCCTCCAAGTATTCCAAAAAAATTGGAACACCTGTTGAAATTAACCTCAATATCGTAACCGAAGAAACTAGCCCAAATCATTACATTAATACAGGTAACAAACCTCTTAGTATTTTACTCGAAGGCAAGTTTAAGTCGGTTTTTGAAAATCGAATTTTACCTTTTGATCAAAAAGATTATCATGCAATAGGCAATCCAAACAAAATGATTGTTATTTCAGATGGAGACATCATCAAAAATCAACTGGATAAAAATGGAGAACCTGTAGAACTAGGTTTTGACCAGCGTTCTGGAAATCTATATGACAACAAGGATTTTATGCTAAATTGTGTCAATTATTTACTGGACGACACGGGACTTATTAACATTCGATCTAAAGATTTAGATCTACCATTACTGGATAAAGAAAAAGTATACGAGAATTATACACAAACGCAACTCCTAACCATAGGACTTCCCCTTGTTTTATTGGGGATATTTGGAATTCTGTCTACTTATATTCGAAAAAAGAAATACAGCAAATAGTGTTAATAAATAATTTTCAATACTAATTTAGATTACGATATATTTGTAAAATGTATTCCTTTTTCAATCTAATAAAATTGCAGTACATACTACAAAAAATAAAACATAACAGATGAAATTTATAGTATCGAGTTCGTACTTATTAAAACAATTACAAGTTTTAGGAAGCGTTATCAACAGCAGTAATACATTACCTATTTTAGACAACTTCCTTTTTGAATTAGACAACAATGAATTAACGGTTTCTGCATCGGATTTAGAAACTACCATGTCCGCAACATTAGCAATTGATTCTACAAGTCAAGGCAGTGTTGCTGTACCAGCAAAATTGCTTTTGGAAATCCTTAAAACTTTCCCTGAACAACCTTTAACTTTCACTGTAGAGGAAAACAGTACTATCGAAATTAGTTCTAATTCAGGTAAGTATGCCTTAGCGTATGCTCCTGGTGCCGAATTTCCAAAATCAGTTAACTTAGACGACCCTTCTGTAACTTTAGTACCCGCTGAAGTTTTGGCGACTGCAATTAGCAAAACCATTTTTGCTGCTGGAAATGATGATTTACGACCTGTAATGTCTGGTGTATTTTTTCAATTCTCACCTGAAGGATTGATTTTCGTAGCCACTGATGCTCACAAATTGGTAAAATATGCTCGTACAGATGTAAAAGCCTCTGAAGTTGCTGATTTTATCATGCCAAAGAAGCCTTTGACTATCCTAAAAAACATTCTTTCAACATCTGATGCTGAAGTAAAAATCGAATACAACGATTCTAATGCCACTTTCACTTTTGACAACTACAACTTAATGTGTCGTTTGATAGATGGCAAATATCCAAACTACGAAGCTGTTATTCCAAAAGAGAATCCAAACAAATTAATGATTGATCGTTCTCAATTTTTAAGCTCTGTGCGTCGTGTGGCAATTTTCTCTAACAAGACTACACACCAAATTCGTTTGAAAATTGCTGGGGCCGAATTGAATGTATCGGCTGAAGATATTGATTATTCAAATAAAGCCGAAGAAAGGTTAACTTGTGACTATCAAGGTGACGATATGCAAATAGGTTTCAACTCTCGTTTCTTAACTGAAATGTTGACAAATCTACAATCGGATATGATTATGTTAGAAATGTCATTACCTAATAGAGCAGGGATTTTAACACCTGTTGACGGCCTTGATGAAGGTGAAACAGTGACTATGCTTGTAATGCCAGTAATGCTAAATAGCTAAATTAACTTAGATTTAATATTAAATTAATATTTTATTGGGAATTATTTTGTTGAGACAATAATTATACTTATCATTGTAAAACAATTGCGCTATTAACCAAACCATTTTTTATATTTAAAAAAACCGCTATTTCCTCAGGGATAAGCGGTTTTTTTGTTCTTTTAATTACACCAAACTCTAATACGGTAAAAAAAGAGTTGTCTTTCTTTTGTGTTTCTATGCTCAACAAATTGCTCTTGTTTCTTTTGTGTAAAAAAAACTTATCGGATCTCAGTGTTTCCTTCGAGAATCTTTACAAAACTCTTTTCCTAAATAACTCCCATTTTCTTCATCAAGAACGAAGCGCTTTTATTCTGACAAACGCCCTCTCTTAGTTTATAATCAAAATAAAGATCATCATTCTGAATTTCGACTTCAAAGCATTTATTAATCAAAGATTCTGGAAAATTATGGGTAGTTAGGCATACTTCAATATCGTGGGTAGCGATGGCTCCAACAGCTTTTTGAGCGATTACTTTTTTTACAACTTCTATAGTTCCGTTGCGTTTATCGTCTGAGTTAGTCCCTCTTAAGATTTCGTCGAGTAAGACAAAAGCAGGTTGGTTTTCAAGTTCATCCATGATTTGTTTCAAGCGTTTGATTTCGGCATAGAAATACGATTCACTATCGGTCAAAGAATCTGATAATCGCATAGAAACCAATACGGGTAACGGATGAACATTAGCCTTAGTAGCACAAACCACCGCTCCCATTCCAGACAAAACCATATTTACACCCAAACTTCTTAAAAAAGTACTTTTCCCAGACATATTCGAGCCCGTTAAAATCATAAACGACTGCGGATAAAAAGCAACATCATTCCCTACCCTAGTTTTTCCGTTAAGCAAAGGATGACTTAGGTTTTCAAAATCAATTTTATAATTAGAATTCAAAACAGGAAATAC
Source organism: Flavobacterium faecale (assembly GCF_048320115.1). Lineage (GTDB taxonomy): Bacteria > Bacteroidota > Bacteroidia > Flavobacteriales > Flavobacteriaceae > Flavobacterium > Flavobacterium faecale_A. The sequence goes on along the minus strand of NZ_CP182943.1, from coordinate 2,722,764 downwards.
AAAATCAGGATTATTGTATGCAAAATTTGCCAAACTATTCAAAGCCTCCACTTCTCCAATGATTTCAAGCCATTCTTCCAATACTTGTGCGTGCTCTTTCTTCCACTGGATTAAGCTTTTCAAAACGTGTAGATTGAATAAAAACGCTCCATTGAACAAAACTGCTGTAATCAAATTGGCAATCGTATCATTTTTTGAAAAAAGCGCTGATAATTGCTTCAAGTGTGCACTCGAATTCTCAGTTTTAAAAGTTAGTTTATGTTGTAACCCTTTTAATTTTTTAGATTGAAAAGTTTCGTTTTCTATTTTTTGCAACAACAAACTGTACTGTTTAACAATGTTATCAATATTATCAGAATTGGCAATTTCGATTTTAATTCGTTTCAAAAATTTTCCCAAAACAATTAAGTTAAGGATGAATAAATAGGATAGACTGTTTATTAAAATGGTATATGAAGTTGTCAAATACGAGATAAAAACTCCAATCAATACCAATGGACTTACAAACGAAAAAAACGCTAACCAACGAGGTAAAGACTCGCTGTTGAATCTACTCCATTTCAATAAATCATTGTAACTACTTTCGTTGTCTTGAGTGATTTTGGCGAAAGCTGAAAACTCTTGCCTCCAATCCAATTTTTGAGTTAATTCCTGAACTGCTTCTTGATTTTGTTCGATTTCGACCACTTTTGCAACCTTCAACAATTGATTAGCTAAGGTTTTCTTACCGATATAAGTAGCAGTTCTATTAAGGTTTTGAAATAAAGAATGTTCGCCAAAAATATCCAGATCATAAGCATACGGATGATGGAAATCATTGAATTCTATTCCGTTTTCAAAAGAAAGCTTTTTGTTTTCTAAAAAATCAATTTCATCAGTATTAATTTTTAACAGTGCTTCTTGAATTTTTCTTTCGAACTGCAATTTGGAATGAATTCGCATCAAAAAAATGAATCCAATAAAAAATACTGCAGCAGAAAGCGCCAAAACGGCTTCGCTACTTTGGATATACTTATAAAGGCTAATTATAAAGGCTATAATAACAAGCAGTCGTAAAACACTAATGGAATTGTATTTTTTATTTATTTTTTTTAGGTTGTTTTCTAAATTGACTTTTTTCGAATGATACATTTGCATGAGAGACTTAATTGGAAAGCAAATATAATCTATACGTTTTCATGAACCATCACTTGCAACCCATTATCTGCTCCTAAAGAGTTCTTTTAATTCTTTAATATATGCTCAAAAACCAAAACAATTAAGTTTATTCAAATTATCAAATATGCTAATCAATTGCTATTTACTTACAGCTCTTATATGGTTAAAATAAATCTTTATTGTTTGAAATGAAAACTGGATTAAATTAAAATTTTGTTATTGATTTATCAAATCCTATATTTGCTTTCGAATATACAAATCTATGGAACAATTTATCGTATCGGCTCGAAAATACCGTCCTCAAACATTTAAAGATGTTGTAGGACAAAAGGCCATTACCAATACTTTATTGAATGCTATAGACAACAATCACTTGGCTTCAGCTTTATTATTTACTGGCCCAAGAGGTGTTGGAAAAACTACTTGTGCGAGGATTTTGGCTCGAAAAATCAACCAACCTGGTTATGATGATTTGGAGGAAGATTTCTCTTTTAATGTATTCGAACTGGATGCGGCTTCAAACAACTCCGTCGATGATATTCGAAACCTGATTGACCAAGTACGTATCCCGCCACAAACAGGAAAATACAAAGTATATATCATTGACGAGGTGCATATGCTTTCCTCTGCGGCTTTTAATGCTTTCTTAAAAACATTAGAAGAACCACCTAAACATGCCATTTTTATCTTGGCAACTACTGAAAAACACAAAATCATCCCAACCATTCTTTCGCGTTGTCAAATATTTGATTTTAAAAGAATCACTGTTAAAGATGCTAAAGAACATCTAGGGGAAGTAGCCACTAGTCAAGGAATTACTTTTGAAGATGATGCTTTGCATATCATAGCTCAAAAAGCAGATGGTGCGATGCGTGATGCATTATCCATTTTTGACCGTGTAGTTTCATATTGTGGTACTAATTTAACAAGACAAGCCGTAACCGAAAACTTAAATGTTCTCGATTATGAAACCTATATCAACATCACCGATTTAATTTTAGAAAACAAAATCCCTGATTTATTGATGGCTTTTGATTCCATTTTGGCCAAAGGTTTTGATGCACATCATTTTGTTTCAGGCCTAGCAAGTCATTTCAGAGATTTATTGGTAAGCAAAACCCCAGCGACCTTAACTTTATTAGAAGCGGGTGAGCAAGCACAAAAAATGTACGGCCAACAGGCACAAAAGTGCGAAGCCGATTTTCTACTAAAAGGAATCGCAATAGCCAATGAGTGTGATTTGAAATACAAACTGAGTCAAAATCAACGATTACTCGTTGAACTTTGCCTGATGCAACTAGCCTCTATCACTTTTGATGGAGAAAAAAAAAAGTTGAGTCTTTCATAATTCCTCCAACTTATTTTAGAAAACGAGATTATTCTATCGCTGTCCAAACGAAACCTATTGCAACAATTCAGGCCGAAACTCTTGAAGGTTCAAAATCCGTTCCAGCGCCAGCATCAACACCTACAGCAGCTGAAATTCCAGTAAAAAAAGAAACACCTAACTTTGACGGACCTAGTGTTTCTGCTTTTTCATTAGCAAGCATTCGGGCTAAAAAAGCATTGGAAGAAAGCAGTAAAAACTTTGTAAAGCCCGTTAATCATACCGTTTTACCAACAGAACCTTTTACCGAAACTGAAATGCTAATTCAGTGGAATAATTACGCAAAAAAACTTGGTAACAAAGGCTATCGCATCATGGAATCATTATTATTGATTAATGATCCCAAACTTAACGGTACTGAAATCACTATTGAATTGCCTAATGAAGGCTCAAAACTAGATTTTGAAAGTGAAAAAATTGGCCTTTTAGGACATTTACGAGGTCACTTACACAATCACGACATTACTATCGAAGTCATTGTGAACGAAACCATGGAAAACAAACGCAGCTTAAACGACCAAGACCGCTATAATCGATTGCTCGAAATCAATCCAAATATTGAATTATTACGCACCACTTTTGGATTAGATGTGAACGCATAAAAACTCAAAACTACTTTAAATCCGAATTTTAAAATTAAAATTCGGATTTTTTTTAAAAACTTTTAAACACTATTAATCAAGTATTTAGGTGTTTATTTTTGTGTTTTCTCAATAATTGAGATCTATATATAAAATTGTTTTGGCACAGTTGTTGAAAATATCCTTTCAACTATGAGAATTAAAAAAATAATTAAATTATAGAAATCATGAAAACATTAAAAGTAATAGCCATCGGAATTTTATTTGCAGCCACAAGTTCAATTCAAGCACAAGTATCAGTAAGTTTAAACATAGGAACTCGACCAGTATGGGCTCCTGCTCAAGGTTATGCAGCAGTCGATTTTTACTATGTTCCTGAAGTACAAGCATACTATGATACCCATGCCTCTGTGTTCGTTTATTTGAATGGAAACAACTGGGTACGTTCAAGATACCTACCCAACCACTACAGAAATGTAAATTTGAACCATTGTCACAAAGTTGCTTTAAGTGGATATAGAGGATACCGTCCTTACGAACATTACAGCAATCACAGAGCTCAACAACGTGTAGTATATGTAGACAGAGATCATGATAGATATGATAAATATGATTGTCGTGATGATTACAAAGAGTATAAAAAAGGTAAATATAAAAAATACAACAAATACAACAGAAGAGATTAATACATAAGATTGTAAGTTTAGGTTAATTTGGTTAGTTAAAAGAGCATCATATTGGTGCTCTTTTTCATATACTCAAACCATCAAAACAGTAATTTTTCACCGAAAACAACACCATCAAACAACATCAATAAAAAAAAACCACAACCTGCTTATTTTTAAGATTTTACACTAAAAAATAAGGTTTCATAGCAGTTATTTAGTATGTTTTGGCACAGTTATTGGGTTTTACTAAACAAATGAAATAGCAATAAAATAAAAACACAATTAAATTTTAGAAATCATGAAAACAATAAAATTATTAGCCATTGGTATCTTATTTTTAGTATCAAATTCCATTGACGCACAAGTTTCCGTTAATGTGAATATTGGCGCTCGACCCGTTTGGGCACCTGCTCCCGGCTATGCCTCAGTTGATTTTTTCTACATTCCTGATATTCATGCTTACTACGATACTCGTGCCTCAGTATTCATTTACCTAAATGGAAACAATTGGGTTCGCGCTAGACAATTGCCCGCACATTACAGACATTATAATTTAAAAAAATGTCATAAAGTTGCTCTTAAAGGGTATAGAGGAAATCAACCTTATCGTCACTTTGACAACCACAAACATTACCACAAATCCAATAATGGAAACAAAAATCACAAACATAAAAAGTAGCATACCTATTTTCAGCACATAAAAACATTCATTCTAGATTGTTAAATGAAATAGGACAAAAGAGCATCTATGGTGCTCTTTTTTTGTTAAGAATATTTGAAAAAACAAACATAAAAAATTATAATTACTACATTTGAACCTATAGTAAATAAATCCCAAAAAAAAAGATGTATCAGTACTCTAATAAAACCTTTATACTATTTCTTTTTTCACTTCAAATCCTTTGGGGACAAAAACCACAAAAACCCAATTCAGCCGAAATTTACAACCAAATTCAGAAACTTAATTTTTTAGGATCCGTATTATATATTGCCGCACATCCTGACGATGAAAACACCAAATTAATTTCGTATTTGTCTAATGAAAAAAAAGCAAGAACGGCTTATTTATCACTAACTAGAGGTGACGGAGGACAAAATCTCATTGGCCCAGAACTTCGCGAACAATTAGGAGTAATTCGAACTCAGGAATTAATTGAAGCCCGTAAAATTGATGGTGGTGAACAATATTTTACACGTGCCAATGATTTTGGTTATTCTAAAACCCCCAAGGAAACCCTTCAAATTTGGGATAAAAACCAAGTCTTATCAGATGTGGTATGGGCAATTAGAAAATTCCAACCCGATATTATCATCAACCGTTTTGACCATCGAACTTCTGGAAATACACACGGTCATCATTCGGCTTCAGCCTTATTAAGTGTTGAAAGTTTTAATTTAGCAAGTTCTGATGCTTATCCTGAACAACTACAATTTGTATCACCTTGGCAAGTAACGAGACAATTTTTCAATCCCTCTTATTGGTTTTATGGAAGCCAAGAAAAATTTGAAGCGGCGGACAAATCCAATTTTTGTACTATCCCAATTGGAGTATTTTATCCAAATTTAGGACAATCAAACAATGAAATTTCTGCTTTAAGTAGAAGTCGCCATCAATCCCAAGGCTTTGGAAGTACAGGAAGTCGCGGACAAGAAACAGAGTACCTTGAACTTATCAATGGGATTCCGTTGAAAAATAAAAAAGATATTTTTGAAGGCATCGACACCAGTTGGAATCGCATTAAAGGCGGAAAACCCATTGGTGACCTCATCAATAAAATCATTTCCAACTATGATTTTAATGCTCCATCCACTAGTGTTTCTAATTTAATCAAAGCTTACAAAATGATTCAATCTCTGGAAGATTCACATTGGAAAACTATAAAATCTGAGGAAATAAAAAATTGTATCATTAACTGTTCTGGGCTATATCTAGAAGCTAGTGTAAACCAACAAGAGGCTACAATTGGCAGCAGCATAACTGTTAAAATAGAGGCAATAAACCGCTCTGACGCCAAAATTGAATTAGTCAACCTTACAGCATTACCTTCTAAAACAAGCTTTCCTCAAGGCAAAATGTTGAAAAATAATATTCCAATAAAATCCTCTATAAGTTTACAGCTCTCGGGAGAACTCGAACACACTAGCCCCTATTGGTTAAAAGAAAAAGGTACATTAGGAATGTACACAGTTACAGAACAGGAAAATATAGGTGTTCCAGACATTATTCGTCAGACAAAAATAATTTTTCACACCCTCATTAACGGTGTAGATTTCCCCATTGAACGTACCATTGTGTACAAAAATAATCATCCTGTAAAAGGAGAACTGTACCAGTTTCTAGATATTGTACCAGAAGTTACTACGAGTTTTCCAGATAATGTAGTTTTATTTAACAATAACAACCCCAAAACGATTTCGGTTAAAGTAAAAGCAGGAAAAGACGATATTAACGGATTACTTCAATTGGAGTTGCCAAAAAACTGGCAAGTATCCCCTTCTGAAATCCCTTTTCATTTGAAGAAAAAGGGAGCAGAAAAAGCGTTTACTTTTACAGTGACTCCACCTACAGAACCTGCTGAAGTCTGGGCAAAAAGTAGCGTGACTTACAATAACAAAAAATACGACTTAGAACAAGTATCCATCGATTATCCCCACATCAGTAAACAACAAGTTTTGCAAACTGCTGAATCTAAATTCGTAAAACTGGATTTATATATAGGCCCACAAAAAATTGGCTACATCATGGGGGCTGGTGATGCCGTTCCTTCTAGTTTATTGCAGATGGGATATGACCTTTTTGTCATTGATCCAGACGATATTAGTGATGATTATTTAGCATCCTTTGATGTGATTATCACAGGAATTAGAGCTTACAACACCATTGAGTCATTAATTAACAAACAGCAAATCTTATTCAATTTTGTAAAAAATGGCAAAACGATGATTGTTCAGTACAATACTCCTAGCCTTTTACCAGGGGTTCAACTGGGTCCATATCCACTATTTATTTCAAACGATCGTGTCACGGAGGAAAATGCTAGCGTTCGCTTTTTAGCACCCAATCATTCCGTATTAAACTACCCTAATAAGATTACCGCAGCCGATTTTAAAGGTTGGACTCAAGAACAAGGATTGTACTATCCTAACGAATTTGATTCGGCATTCACACCTATACTATCCTCAAACGATACTGATGAGACTCCAAAAAATGGTGCTTTATTAGTCGCTCCCTATGGAAAAGGTTATTATGTTTATACTGGATTGAGCTTTTTCAGAGAATTACCCGAAGGTATATCCGGAGCTTATCGAATAATGGCGAATCTTATTTCGCTTCAAAACAGGGATAAAGAAACAATTTCCCATATAAAACCTTAACAATCTCAGCTATGGAAACAAATAACAAAAAGAAATGGGAAAAGAAATATTCGTGGGTATTGATAGCCAATGCTATTTACATCTCGATTTTCTATTTAATAATGAAATTATACTCATAACAAATGCAACTATTTGATTGGATTATACTAATAGTCACTTTGCTCTTTATTGTAGTTTATGGTGCTTGGAAAACCAAAGGAAGTAAAAACGTCCAAGATTTCATTTTAGGAGGAAATGAAACCCCTTGGCATACCGTAGGACTATCCGTAATGGCCACGCAAGCCAGTGCCATTACCTTTCTATCTACGCCAGGACAAGCTTACCATGATGGAATGGGATTTGTACAATTTTATTTTGGTTTACCCATTGCCATGATAGTTATCTCATTGACTTTTATCCCTATTTACCACAAATACAAAGTGTATACCGCTTATGAATATTTAGAAAAACGTTTTGATTTAAAAACACGTTCTTTGGCGGCCCTTTTATTTTTGTTTCAAAGAGGATTAGGAACGGGCTTAACCATCTACGCACCTTCGATTATCTTGTCTGCCCTATTGGGGTGGAACTTGACTTATATGAACATTGTCATGGGCGTTTTGGTGATTATATACACCTTTTCAGGTGGAACCAAAGCGGTTAACGTTACCCAAAAACAACAAATGTTTGTCATCATGTCGGGGATGTTTATTACCTTTTTCTTGATATTAAAATTTTTACCCAATGATATGACTTTTACAAATGCCCTGCATATTGCTGGAGCCAATTCTAAAATGGACATCGTGAGCTTTTCGACAGACCCTGAAGACAAATACACTTTTTGGAGCGGAATTACGGGTGGTTTTTTCTTGGCATTAGCCTATTTTGGAACAGATCAATCACAAGTAGGACGTTACCTTTCTGGTAAATCTGTACGCGAAAGTCAGATGGGATTAATTATGAATGGGTTCCTAAAAGTTCCGATGCAATTTTTTATTTTATTGACAGGTGTAATGGTATTTGTTTTTTTTCAATTCAATCCCGTACCTCTAAATTTCAACCCCAATAACAAAATCACCATTGAAAAATCAATCTACAAAAATGAATACCATTCCTTAGAGAAAAAATTAGAATCACTTTCTGAGGATAAAAAAGTTATCAATTTATTGTACATAGATCAACTTAACCAAGATTTTGACAACCCTATTTTACGCAAAGAACTGATTGCTTTATCCCTAAAAGAAAAGGACTTACGAGACAGAGCCAAAGAAATCATTTCCAAAGCCGACAGCAACAGTGAAACGAATGACAAAGATTATGTGTTTTTTCATTTCATCTTGCATTACCTTCCTAAGGGGTTAATAGGTCTGTTGTTAGCGGTAATCATTTCAGCTGCTATGTCTTCAACGGCATCAGGTTTAAATGCCTTAGCTTCGACCACAGCTATCGATATCTACAAACGGAATTTAAAAGAAGAGAAAACCGAAAAACATTATTTGAATGCCACCAAGTTCTTTACCTTACTTTGGGGAATTATTGCAATTTTATTTGCTTGTATCGGAACTTTATTCGAAAATTTAATTCAGCTAGTCAATATCATTGGTTCTATATTTTACGGAACCGTATTGGGGATTTTCTTAGTTGGTTTTTACTTTAAATTTGTAAAATCAAAAGCTATTTTTTATAGCGCCGTTACCAGCCAACTGACCATCTTTGTCATCTATTATTTCACCAATAGTATTTATCCAAGTGGCAAAGAAACCTTAGGCTATTTGTGGCTTAATTTCATTGGTGCAATGCTAACAATTATCTTATCTGTTTTATTGCAACAAATTTTCTTTAGGCATGAACAAGATAAAAACAAGGAGATAATTCTTTGAGTAAAATAAAAACAATTGACCCAAAAAAAATACCGTTTCAAAATTCCTTTTTGAAACGGTATTTTTAATATTTATGAATTTCGTCAATTACTTACTCCATTCGTTAATGCTGTCTTTGTTTAGCTTCACATAATCTTGATTTCCTGCTTTTTCAGCAGCTTCCATTGATAATTTTGCGGTTTCAATAGCGCTATTACGATCGCCTTTTTTGGCTTGAATCAATGCTTTTAAACGCAGGTAAAAGAAAGGTTTTTCAGGAGTTAATTCCAATGCTTTATCAATATAGTTTTCGCTTTTAACAATATCAGCATTCGACTGATAATAATATTGTGCTGCCGAATAATAATCGGCTCCAGTAGGTCCAGACAGTACTTTTTCGATACTTGTCATAGCTTTTTTTGTGTAGGAACTTCAAATTTTAAAGACACATAAGAATGTTCCCAAGCCAAATCAAGATTGGCCGAATTGCTGTCTAAGGCATTAATACCAATTGTAAAAGTTTCTATAGATTGCGGCAGTGCAATTTCTCTCGCTTTCGCTTTTAAAGCCACATTAGCCTCGTCAAAAACCTTAGGAGTTCCCCAGTTGTCAGTAGTTTTATAAAAAATGACATCCCATGATTGAATATTAGGAATGGTGTATAAAGCATATTTCCCTTTTGGCAATGTTTTCCCGTCTATGACTACGTCATCACTAAAACTTATCACGGTATTTTCATTGGCACCTGTGCGCCACAGTTTCCCAAAAGGAACTAAATTACCATACACATTTCTACCTCTTGCAGAAGGTCTGTTGTAAACCACTTCAACATCTGTAAGTCCTACTTGTTGATTGATTACAGCTTTAGGACTTTGTTGTGGCGTTTTAATTTGAGCCTCAATTGTAAACTGTGATAAAACAAGTACAAAGGCTATCCATATATTTTTCATATCTACTATTTTTTTATTTTTCAAAAGTACGAAATACAAAATCGTTTGGCTGTTAAAGAATCCCTAAACCAATTGAGAAACAGTACTATGATTTAATTCGTCAAAATGAGCAATGACGCGGTCAGCCAAATCTAAATTTTGATCCTTAGAATGAATACTTTTGTAACCTACACAATAAATGCCTGCAGCTTTTGCGGCTCTTACACCATTGGTACTGTCTTCAATTACAATACAGTTTTCTTTTGGCGCTACAGAAAGTGAAGCTGCATGCAAGAAAATTGCGGGATCAGGCTTAGACTGAGGAAAATCTTCACCACTTACAATATGAGTAAAAAATGGATGTAAATTGAATCTAGTAAACACTCTCTCAATCGTCACTTTAGAAGCAGATGAAGCCAAGATTAACTGCATTCCGTTTTGATGAAAGTCTTTGATTAATGCTTCTACCCCATCCAAAAGCTGCAAATCTTCTTTCGTGTCAAAGGCATCATTGAACAAGGCTCTTTTTCTTAAAATCATCTCTTCAACCTCACCATCAAGACCAAACTTATCTTTTAATTTTTGATAGGTATTTCGTGTAGAAAGTCCCGTAAAAGTAGTATATAATTCCTCAGAAACATCGATTCCTAATTCTTTGTAATGTTGAAAATAAGCATAACGGTGTACAGGTTCTGTATCCACAATTACACCATCCATATCAAAAATTATTGTTTGTATCATTTAATTGATTTTCAGCTTGACGCTAATTTATATTTTTAGTTTTTAGTATCCGACAGTAAAAAACGAATTACAGTTTCTGCGGCATGTAAACCAAATAAACCTGGCATATAACTATTGGTACCGTAAAATGATTTCTTAAAGTTAGAACCATCAGTCTTTTTTACACTATCATAATCTGGTTTTTCAATAGAAAAAACAGCTTTAACTCCTTTACTCACTCCCATTTTCTTCAAACGCTTACGTACCACTTTCGCTAATGGGCAAACATCCGTTTTACTGATATCTTTAACGACTACTTTGCTGGCAACCATCTTTCCTCCAGCTCCCATATTCGAAATAATTTTAACTCCTTTTTTCTTAGCACCGACGATTAAGTTCAATTTAGGAGTGATGCTATCGATACAATCCAAAACATAGTCGTACTCCCTGGAAACCAACTCATAAGCTCGTTCAGGCGAAAGAAATTCTTGAACTCTAACCAACTTTAATTCTGGATTAATATCCATTAATCGATTTCCAACGATATCAATTTTAGGTTGCCCCACCGTAGAATGTAACGCTGGTAATTGTCTATTGACGTTAGTGATATCCACCACATCGCCATCAACAATAGTCATATTTCCTACTCCTGCCCTAGCCAAAAATTCGGCAGCAAAAGAACCTACTCCACCTAACCCAACAACTAACACATGGGATTTTTGTAATTTTTCTAATCCTTCTTTTTTAAATAAAAGCTCAGCTCTCTCTGTCCACTCTGCCATAATAATGTGTATTATTAATTCAGTATTTGATTTATTGATTAAAAACGGTTTTATAATTTATTGTAATAAATTGTTGTAACTCCGTCACTGTTATATTTTTAAATTTAGCTGCCAAAGCATATACTTCTTCTAAGCTTTCGGCAATTGTATCGGTTTCAAGAAAAAATCGATTATTAGGAATACCCTTAAATACCGATTCCAATTCGGGGTTCCTCAACAGGTATTTCCCAAACGAAAGATAACAGCCGTTATCGATTAATTGTTTAGCTAATTGTGCGCTTTTAGAAAAACCGTGAATGATAACAGGTACTGTAATACCCATTTTTTTCTTGGCCGCTAGCAACTCATCAAATGCCGCTACACAATGAATAACAACAGGCTTTTGAAATTGTTGAGCCAATACCAATTGTTTTTCAAAAACAGTTTGTTGCAATTCCATTGAAATCTCTATTCTTTTATCTAAACCACACTCTCCCAGTGCCAAACAATTACCATCTTGTAGTTTTACTTTAATAAATTCCAAGTCGGAATCCAGTCGTTCTTCTTTAATATACCAAGGATGAATCCCAATTGAAAACACCGAAAAATCTTGATTAAATTCCCAAGGATACTGATTCACCAACTCGAGAATATCCGATTGATTGGTAAAATGATGTGTATGTAAGTTGAAATACTTCATTAATTTTCAAAAGATCCACTAGTGTATAGAAATTGGCATAAAAGAAGCCTTTCTTAGTTTTTATTTTGCAAAAATAGTATAAAACTAGGAAAGACACAAAGAGAACATTTTCAATGTATAACGAAAACATCAAAACCTAAAAAGCAATACCTTTGTCAAAAAAAAGATGTTCAAAATACTAGCACAACTCAACAAACTTCTTTTACCCAGTTTTACCAAAAAAGGTTTAGACTTGACCAAAGCAAAAAAATGGCAATTAGCCTTAATTGGTTATCGCTACTACGTTACTACCAGAGCCATCAATCAGTAGGTGATTGCAGCGAATACTTTTTTATCAGGGAATTGTGCTCTACCTTTCAAAAAGCTAATTTCCATTAAGAAATTCAACTGAACAATTTCTCCTCCTAATTGTTCTACCAATTCACAAACGGCTTTAGCAGTTCCACCTGTAGCCAAAACATCATCATGTATTAATACTCGATCTCCCTTTTGAATCGCGTCTTTATGAATTTCTAATGTATCCGTTCCATATTCTAAAGCATAAGATGCCGAAAGGGTATCAAAAGGCAACTTATTAGGTTTCCGAACAGGTACGAAACCCGCCTTTAATTCTTGCGCCAATAAAATTCCGAACAAAAACCCACGGCTTTCAGTCCCTACTACCTTATCAATCTGCTGTCCTTGCAAGGAATCAGATAAGATTTTTAACGATTCTTGAGTTGCTTTTGAGTCTAAAAGTAAAGGAGTGATGTCTTTGAACAAAATTCCTTCTTTCGGAAAATCCTGAATATCACGTATATAATTCTTGATTGACATTTTTTTTTATTTTAATTCAAATTTAGGCTTGCAAATTACACATTTATCTTTATATTTGCACCCGCAATCAAGTTATTATAACACTTGCAAAAATGGCCTCGTGGCGCAACTGAATAGCGCATCTGATTACGGCTCAGAAGGTTACTGGTTTGAATCCAGTCGAGGTCACTAAAAAGCTCCAAATGAAAATTTGGAGCTTTTTTTTGCTTACTACCCCTCCATTTAATCAAACAAATACGTAGCTGCAATCCCTCCATAATAATTTCTTGGATTCCCTGGATAATAATACCGAGGAAGTGCATTTCCAAAGGCAACAGCATTAGGCAATACGCTGGCAGCATACTTTTCGTTGCCTATATTTTGAGCACCTACATTCAATTCTAGCTTGATATTTTTAACGATCATAAATTCGTATTGCAACTTAGCATCCAAGAGTTGGTATCCGTTAATTTCTTTTGAATTAGCGTCCTCTAGAAACCGCTTTGCTGTATTGCGATACGACATATTGAATACAAAGCCTAGTGCATTCCTATATTCCAATCCAAGGTTGAATTGCGAATTTGGAACTCCTGGCAATAGGTTGCCTGAAAAGTCAGTATCCTTGTCTACAAAATTTTGAAATCTAAAACGATTAACCGAACCCGAAAAATAGGGTGTAATTTGATTGTCACCATCTAATACATATTTGTAATTTAACAAAAACTCCAGCCCAGGGTGCAAAACCTCCCCTGCATTAAACCCAACATATTGGTCTTCGGAAACGCGCTGAGCCACAAGCAAATTTTTGATTTGCATAGTATAAAGAATGAATTCGGTATATAGTTTCTTGTTCCAAAAGTTTCCTTTATACCCTACTTCATAATTAAGACCTATTTCAGCTTGGATGCCCTTATTGATTTTTCGGTCAGCAGTTAAGGTTTCTGCAACGGTTGGCACTGAAAAACCTTTACTTAGGGAAGCATAGATATTATTACCACTACTCCATTCGTAAGAAAGACCTAATCTAGGCGACCAAATCGTGCCGAAAGTATAATATTCCTTAGGGTTTCCATTATTTTCAAAAACAGCCTCTTGATTGTAATGCGTGGAGTTAAAAGCGAGACCTGATTCCAAGTGGAGTTTATTTGAAAGCTCCATTTCCATTTGAACAAATCCATTCCAATAGCCTCTATTTTGTTCAAAAGCAGCAAAACGATCTCCTTGAACAGTTCCTTGTCCAGGATTAGAGGCATATAAATTTTTAAACAGCGAATAGTCATATCCCTCCGTTAGATATTCGGTACCAATACAGAAAACTATAGGCTTATCCCATACTGATGTTTGATACTTGGTATTGGCACGAAAACCAATGGATTTTAAATCATCCTCTAGTATATCAAAAGGTCGTGCCTCAAAAGCCTCTTGAACCGTTCCAAAAAGACTAAGAGTCGTTGTCCAATGGTTTGAAAATTGATGCTCGAAACTAATTCCTGTCTGTAACTTATCATAAGATTCAAATCCTTGGGCCGCCAACCAACTGGAAGCTGCCGCTTTAGGATTAGTTCTAAAACTTGTTTCATTGATAGAACTTGGAATAAAAGCCTTTAATCTAGTATTAATCCCGAAAAAGGAAAGCGTAGTATTTACTGAAAACTGATGTTTCCCAAACAGATTCATAGATTGTCTATCGTAATTGCTATTATCGCGATATCCGTCTTGTTTCAGATGATTATAATTCAGAAATATTGAGGTTCCAGCATTATTAAAACCTGTAGACAAAACCTGTTTCCATAAACCAAAACTCCCATAAGTAGCAGCCGATTTTAGATAAAACCTTTCCTCTTGCGATTTTTTGGCACTTAAACTTATGACACCACCCAAACCCGCTCCAAAGCTACTCGCATTGGGACCTTTGATAATTTCGATTCTCCCGATAGCTTCCAAATCAATATCTTCTAAAACCGTTTCTCCTTCTACTGTAGAAAGCGGAATATCTTCAAAATAAGCTTTTATGCGACTGGTACCATATTGGGTTCGAGCACCTACTCCTCTTATGGTGATTCGGTTGGTATTCAATGCCCCTTGCTGCATATACACTCCAGGGATTTTATTCAAAATAGATGTGACAATCAAACCATCATTTTGCCGCAATTCGCTTTCACTTATAATTGAAACGGCAGCTGCAGCATTTTGAATAGTATTCTGAATAGGGGAACGCAATAACACTAATTCCGACAATGAAATAGTATCTTTTTTAATTTGTCCCAAAACGATAGTAGAGGAAAATAAAACATAAAGAGCAGTGAACCCTTTGAAGCTTTTAAAATTTACTATCATTCTGATATTGGTCATTGAAATAAATTATCGTGTTTTCAAATTTATCTTTTTATTTTCAATTTCACTGATAAATCCCAATAGTTTCCCTTCAAACTAAAGGAGGGCACAAAAAAAGCCCCAAATTTTCATTTGAGGCTTTTCTATATTTTTTTTGACGAAATTAATGTTTGTAAAATTTCAAGTCGATTAAGTCGTTTTGAATTGGGTTTGGATTCCAATTCTCATGAATGGCTAAGGCAGCCCCCAAAGCGCTGGCTTGCGCCATAGAAGCGGCATACACTTCCATTTGCGGATAGACTTCAGCCAATAGATTCATAAAAATAGTGTTTTTACTAAATCCACCGTCTACAAATATCTTTTTCACAGGACTGTTATGAATCACCAAATTGGTCGAGACCACTTGTTGATCTACCAAATCCATCATCAATTGATGATAGGCAATTTCATAACTTTCATAATCAGAAAGATGACGTGTTGCAAAGGCACATTCTTTTAAAAGGGTACTTGCATCCGCTATACTCTTTTGCTTTTTATTTTCAGACCTTAGTTTGTTGATTATCTCTTTATCATAAAATACCGTTTTAAAACTATCAAAAGGTACTTTAAAATGTTCTGACAACCGCTTGGCTTGAATCTCATGCTCGTTACCCGAAAACAATCGCGCTGCCTTTACAGGTCGCTCGGTATACTGCAGATAACACAAACAATCGTTTTGCAATTCTTCAAAAGTCAGTTGCTTGTTGTTAAACGGATTCAAGGAAATACTCCAAGTTCCTGTGGACAACAATACAAAAGGCTCTGTAAAGTTAATCGTGTAGGGAATCATAGCCGAGGAACTATCGTGTAAACCTGCTCCTACTGCCAATCCTTCTTTGTTGATGACAACATCTTTCCCATAATGCAAGGGGGCGATTTTATCGAGAATATTTTCTTTCTTCAACCATTTATGGTATTTCATTTTTTTGAAATTCCACAAATTGGTATGACAACCAATGCTGGTAATGTCAGTAAAATATTCATTTGAAAACAACGAACTCAAATACTGTGGCAAGTGCAAACAGTATTTCACTTGAGCAAACAATTCTGGTTGTTCTTCTTTGAGCCTGTAAATCTGCATGCCCGAATTCAAACTTCCTAAAACAGGGGAAGCTGTTTTTACTGCAAATTTTTCTTCCCCTTTGTAATTATTGTAAAATTGATTCTTTAGCGCTTCTGGATACTCTTTTAAGTAATTGTACAAAGGAGTTAATGGTTGCCCATTTTCATCCACATATACAAAACTCGCTCCATAGGTACTAAAATTAATCGCTTTGAGTACGTAATCCTTTAATTGTTTGATTTCGGCCATTCGATCCAAAATCCAGTTTCGAAGTAAATCAATGTCTTCACAGGGAAAACCATCTTCATCTACTGTTTCTTCAAAGTTTACCGATTTTTCCCAAACAATATGATAACTCTCATCAAATAAGAATACTTTTTTGTTTGTTTTGCCAATATCAAAGATTGCAACTACATTCATTTTTGCTGTTTTTTATAAGCCTGTAGCTACGGTTTTTAGTCCTCTTTCAGCAATTAAACCCTCACGAACACCAAATTGACGGTACAATCCTACTGGATTAATAGCCGCTCCAGCACGCAAACGCGCCTCGGCAACTAAGGCACGAACATCAGTACGGTAAGCCGCTTGTAAAATTTCTTGTGCTTTGACAACGTCATTCTCGTTTTGTGCAATTTCCAATGCTTTTCTATCCACTGAAAGTGCTTGTGCATAAGCAATCATGATCGCTTCTACCGATTGCAATAAATCTTCTAACGGGTCTTTTACGTTGTGAGATGCATCAATCATCCAACCTAAGTCTGTGGCGTGATTCATTCCTCTTGCGTCCATTCCTTCTACTAATTCGTTGAAGATTAAGAACAATTGGTATGGTTTTAAAGCACCTGCTGTTAAATCGTCATCTCCGTATTTAGAGTCATTGAAGTGGAAACCTCCTAATTTATCCTCCATTAATAATAAAGCAACGATTTGCTCAATATTAGCATTTGGAAGGTGGTGTCCTAAGTCAACTAATGTTTTGGCTTGATCTCCTAATTTTTTCACATAAGAATAAGACTGTCCCCAATCAGCTACTGTAGTAGAATAGAAGTTGGGCTCATACCCTTTGTATTCCAAAAATAATTTCCAGTTTGATGGCAAGGCTGCATATATCTCTTGTAAACTCTCTAAAGTATTTTCATAAGCTTTACGGAAATTCAATTGTCCTGGAAAACAAGATCCATCTGCCAACCAAACGGTTAACGAATCAGAACCTAATTCTACCCCTTGTTGAATCACTTCGATATTGTGTTGTATCGCTTGTTTACGAACGGCTTTGTTTACATTTTGTAATGAACCGTATTTGTAAGAGTACTCACTACCTGGTTGGTCTTGAAAAGTGTTAGAGTTCACAGCGTCAAATTTCAAACCGTGTTGTGCTGCTAAAGCTTTAATTGCATTATGATTGCTTGGAATATCCCAAGGAATGTGTAATGAAATCGCTCCTGAAGAATTATTTAAAGCATGTAGCAAACCTACATCTTCGATTTTTTCTTCTAATGAACGGGGCTCTCCACCTCCAGCGAAACGACCAAAACGTGTTCCTCCTGTTCCCAATGCCCATGATGGAATGGCGATTTGGAAATCGATTAATTTTGCAATGATATTTTCTGATTCAGCAATCTCAGATGCTGTGAAAACCAATTTATTTTTATGTGATTTGAACAACTCATCATTGTGAGCTTCAATATTATTTTTTCCAATTAACATAACATTTATTTTTTAAGTGAGTCTCTAATGTACACTAAAAACTCTTGATTTTACAATGAATTAATTTTAACTCTTTAGCTTCAATCCGTTTACTTTTTAGGCTAAAAAAACCTAACGTCCGAAGAATCGAACGTTAGATTACCAAAAAACTATCTAGTTCTAACCAAAAAACTAAACAAACTAAAAAACTAACTAATCTTATCTATAAAAGCCCATAGATACACCACCATCTACATTAAGTGCATTTCCTGTAGATTTACCTAATAAACCTCCAACAAAAGCATAACATGCATTAGCAATATCGTCTGGCAATATAATTTCATTTAATAAAGTACGTTTGGCATAGTAGGCTGGCAATTCAGCCACAGTAATACCATACGCTTTAGCACGTCCTTCAGCCCATCCACCTGACCAAATGTTAGAATCAGAGATTACAGCATCAGGGTTTACCGTATTCACACGGATTTTATCAGCACCTACTTCTGCAGCCATCAAACGAGTTAAATGTGCTTGAGCAGCTTTAGCCGATCCGTATCCAGGATTGTTTGGTCCTGCCACTACTGCATTTTTAGAGACGATGTTTACGATGTCTCCACCAAATCCTTGTTTACGCATTACTTCAATACCCGCTTTAGAAACAATAAATTGTCCTTTAACTAAAATATCGTACAATCTATCCCACTCCTCTAATGAATGTTCAGCGATTGATTTTGAAATACTAATTCCTGCGTTGTTTACTATAATATCTGCTCCACCAAAGGCTAAACAAGCAGCATCTAATGCACTAACTGTACTATCGGTATCGGTTACATTCAACAAAGTACTGGAGATAGCATCTTTACCAAAAGTCTTGATAAAATCAGCTGTAGCATCGTTCAAACGCTCTTCGTTGATATCATTAATCACTACACAAGCTCCTTCTTCAGCAAATTTCTTAGCGATAGCTTTTCCAATTCCTCCTGCAGAACCGGTAATCAAGGCGATTCTTCCTGATAAGGCTTTAGGTTTTGGCATACGTTGTAATTTTGCTTCTTCTAACAACCAGTATTCGATATCAAATGCTTCTTGACGTGGCAATGAAGTGTATTCTGAAACGGCTTCAGCACCTTTCATTACGTTTACCGCATTGATGTAATATTCTGATGCCAAACGAGCCATCGTTTTGTCTTTTGCAAAAGTAAACATACCAACTCCTGGGTATAAAATAACCACTGGGTTTGGATCACGCATTGCTGGTGAGTTTGATTTTTTGCAAGTATCGTAATAATCAGCATACATTTTACGGTAAGCCTCAAAAGCAGGGGTTAACTTGGCTTTGATAGCATCCACATCTGATAAATCTTCGTTTGGTGCCAATTCGATTACTAATGGACTGATTTTAGTTCTCAAAAAGTGATCCGGACAAGAAGTTCCTAGAGGTGCTAATTTCTCTAAATCATTTGAATTGATGAATTCTAAAACTCTTGCATCATCTGTATAGTGACCAATCATTTTACGTTCAGAAGAACAGAAACCTCTCAAGATTGGCGCTACTTTAGCCGCTTGTAATTTACGAGCTTCTACTTCTAGGCTTTCTATTTTTTGACCTCCAAAAATAGCACGTTTTTTACCGTAGTTTGACTCTAAAAATTCAGCACATTTCTCGATTACCTCAAGCGTGTTGATATAACTTTCGTAAGCCGTATCTCCCCAAGTAAACAAACCATGAGAACCCAACATTACTCCTTTTAATTTTTTCCCTTTCTTTTCAGCTTCTTCAAGGCAAGCACGCATTTGCAAACCTAAATCGAAACCTGGACGTTGCCATCCTACCCATCCAATCTCTCCGTTGAATAATTCTTCGGTGATTTTTGCTCCGTCTTTGGCTGCTGCAATCGCAATAGCAGCATCTGGATGCAAGTGATCAATGTGTGCAAATGGTAAAAATCCGTGTAATGGTGTATCAATAGAAGGTGCTTTGGAAGCTAAATCAAAAATACAGTGGTTGAACAATTCTACCATCTCATCTTCAAATTCGATGCCTCTGTATACATTTTCTAAGTTACGTAGTCTTTCTAAATAAAGGGCTGCACAACCTGATTTTGTCAATGTACCGATGTCTCCACCTGAACCTTTAATCCACATTACTTCTGTTTCAGCCCCTGTTAATGGGTCTTTGTCCGTAATTTTTACAGAAGTATTTCCTCCTCCGTAGTTTGTTAATCTTAAATCGGCTCCTAATAAATTAGAGCGATAGATAAATAATGCTACTTCATCTCCTGCTAGTTCAGCAGCTTTAGCATCATCCCATAGGTAGCTTACATGTTTAAAAGTCATTGTATTTGAATTTGTATTTGACATCGTTTTAATTTTATATGAATACTGTATTAAGGTGTTTTTTATAGTGAATTCCCAATTCCAACTAACACAATCGAGGCCAGAATCAATCCGATTCCGAAAAGGAAAGTTCTAAAGGTTTTCTGCGAAACGCCTTTCCATTCGTTCAAATAGAACCCCCAAAAATTGGCCGTTAATATAATGGTCGCCATGTGTAAAATCCATGAACTTGCTCCATTTCCTAGTTTGCTCTCCCCCATTCCGTAAAAGAAAAATTGTAAGAACCACATCGTACCTGCCAAGCCTGAAAACAAAACGTTTTTAGTAATTGGTGTTTGCTTGTTGGTATAGTCAGAATAAGTACTATTTCTAAAGTTTAAAAACATACACCAGATAAAGTTGGTCGTTAATCCTCCCCACATCAAGACGATATAGGTCACATTGTTTTGAAACAACGGATTCGATCCTAACTCAACAGCCGCATCAGCCATTGGTTTTCCTGCTTCGATTCCGTAATTGAAAAAAGAACTTAATATCCCTGAAATCGTAGCAATAATCAATCCCTTCACAAGGTCGAAATCTTTGTCTTTGTCTTCATGACCTGTAGCGAAATCTTTTTCTTTCAGCATTCCGGCTTTTCCCGAAACCGCAATACCCATAATACAGATAAATACACCAAATAAAACTAATTGCCCTCCTGTAGTGGATAACATATCGGTAAAGGAAATCTTCCCTTCGGTTGGGTAAAAATTATAATATATAGAAGGCACTAAGGCTCCAAAAGCGGAACAAAAACCTAAAGTTATTGAGTTTCCTAATGACATCCCTAGGTAACGAACACCTAGACCATAAGTCAATCCTCCAACACCCCAGATTAATCCCATCAAATAAGTAACTGCTTTTACCGCTGGTAAAGCATCTTGAATAATTTCAACAAAATTTGGAATCGTTAAATAAGCCGCAATCGGTGGTACTATTAACCATGAGAAAAAACCTCCTACAATCCAATAACTTTCCCAAGCCCATCCTTTGACTTTTTTGAAAGGCATGTAAAAACTCCCTGAAGAAAATCCTCCGATGGAGTGAAAAAGAAGACCGAGTATTGATTCCATAAATTAAATTTGAATTAGAAGGTTAATAGTTAAAATAGTTTTGTAAAATAAGAGAATACTAAAAGAAAAACTGTCCTGTACTATCCTTGTAAATCGTTATTTTTTACATAAAAATTAAAAAAAACACTTTTCCCTTTAGTTTAACGCTTATTTCCAACAAACCAACTAAACTACATAACTAACTTAAAATTAGGCAATTACGTTATTTTTTTTCTAAAATAAAACACCTGAATCTACGGTGATAATCATAATTAATAGAGAGATAAAAGACTTCTTTTAGAAATATACTTTATAGAGACATCCTAATAATTGATAAAAAAATGAACTATGATTTTGAAAAAAATAAAATAGAAAAACGGTATTGAAAACGATTTTTAAATTTATATTTGGCAATTGATTATGTTTTTGATAAAACTTATTTGATTTTTTTTTATTGAAAAGAAACTACAATATTCTTAAATTCTCTTTCTAGGCTATTTTTTGGGAAAACAATATTTCAAAAAACATCCTTATATATAAAGACATTGATGAACATGATTCAATTTATAAAAATAGATGAAGATTCCAGAATACCTAAATACAAGCAAATAGTAGATTCTATTATGCAAAATATTGTTAATGGTAATTTAAAAATGAATCAAAAAATCCCTTCCATAAATAGCTTTAGCGAGGAATTTCATCTGTCTAGAGATACGGTTGAAAAAGCATACAACATTTTAAAGGATCGTAAAATAATTTCATCAATCAGAGGCAAAGGGTATTATATTACGAGAACTAAACTCGTATCTAAAGTCAATATCTTATTTTTATTTAATAAACTGAGTGCTTATAAAATGAAAACTTATGATTCATTTATTAACGCTATTGGGGTAAATGCTCATACAGACCTACATATTTATCATTGTGATGAGACTTTATTTTTAAACTTGTTGGATAAATTTGAAGGGGCTTATGATTATTATGTCATTACCACACATTTTAAGAATGACGATTTAAAACACCTTAGTTTTACTAATGAAGTAGCAAAAGCAATCAATAAAATTCCAAAAGATAAATTGGTTCTAATGGACAATATCAAATTGGATACAGATGACAAAATCATCAAGATTTATCAAGATTTTGAAAACGATATATTCAATGCATTAAAAGAAGGACTTTCTAAAATACAAAAATACAAACGACTCATCTTAATCTATCCTGAAAAAGCGGTATACCCTTATCCACGAAGAATTTTACATGGCTTTAGAAAGTTTTGTGTTGAATTCGATATAAACTTTGAAATCCTAAATGAGGTTTATGATGATATGATTCTTAAAAGAGGGGATTTATTTATCACTATCGAGGAATCAGATTTGGTTAATTTGGTCAAACAAATCAGAGATGAAGAATATATTCTAGGGGAAGACATTGGAGTTATTTCCTATAATGATACTCCGTTAAAGGATTTGCTAGGAATCACTGTAATATCAACTGATTTTAACATAATGGGGGAAACGGCAGCGCGAATGATTTTGAATAATGAAAAAGGACAAGTAAAAGTTCCTTTTAATTTTATTGACAGAAATTCCATTTAAATTTTAAAGCAATTATTTTAAGCATACTGTTTCAAGCGGTCTCTTTTAAAAGAGCTTGATTTATAATTAACTGGATCGTTCTACAATCCAAAATCCACAACATCAAACTATTATTTAATGCTTTGTTAATAACAATAAACTCAAAATAATGCGATCAAAATTCATTATTTTTTGAAAGCACTAACACATCAAAAAAATTTAAAAGCTCCTAATTGCAAATTCTAAAGCTCTTTTACATACTAAAATTAGATTCTGGGCATTAGAGAAGCCATTTTCACTATTATCCTTAAAAACAACTTTATTAATACACTATTTTTTTCTTAAAAAAGGATTCTTTTATTAACAAAAAGTTAGTCTTTAAACAAAAAAACCAGCTTAATGTTAAAATTAGAAAACTATAACAAAAATTTAGACATTAATATTAAGTGACTTCTATATTTTTATAATACTTTTGTCGGCTTAACATAATAACTAATTTAATTGTAATGAAAAAAATATTTTTTTTACTATCTGCTTCTCTTTTATTATTTTCATGTAACAAAGATAAGTATACTGTTTCTGGAACTATTGAAGGAATGGAAAACGGAAAAACCATCATCCTTGAAACACAAGATGAAAGTGGCATGGGATTAAAATCAATTGATACTGTAAAAGTTGAAAATGGTAAATTTGTATTTGAAGGAAAAGCACTAGAGCCTGCTTTCCATACTTTACAAATTGAAGGAATCCAAGGTAAAGTTCCGTTTATATTAGAAAATGGTGATATCAAAATCGTTATAAATAAAGATAGTATTCAAAACGCTAAAGTTTCTGGAACTTACAACAACGATGAGTATGTTAAATTCAACGAAGAGATTAAAGGAATCCAAAAGAAATTAATGGATTTCCAAACTCAAAATATGGAAAAAATGAATACTGCTCAACAAACTAAAGATACAGCAGTTATCAATAGCTTGATGCAAGAATTTTCTAAAATCCAAGAAGAAGTTGGAAATGCTTCTAAAGCTAAATATGTTGGATACGCTGAAACGCACCCTAAATCACTTATTAGTGCCCTAATTATCCAAGGAATGCTAAATGATCCTAGTGCTGATGTTAAAAAAGCAGAATCAATCTACAACAGTTTTGAAGAGTCTCTAAAAAACACAAAACCTGGTAAAGCTATAAAAACTAGATTAGGCGAAATCAAAAACCCTGCTGTTGGAGCAACTCCACCAACAGGTAATGCAGCTGAAGCTAAATGAAGAACAGATTTTTCTGGACCTAATCCTGAAGGAAAAATAATTTCACTGAAGGAAAATCTAGGAAAAGTAACAATTGTGGATTTTTGGGCATCATGGTGCGCTCCTTGTAGACAAGAAAATCCTAATGTAGTTGCAATTTATAACGAACTGCACTCAAAAGGCCTTAACATTATTGGTGTTTCTTTAGACAAAGACAAAGCAAAATGGAAAGAAGCAATAGCTAAAGACAAATTAACTTGGGCACATGTTTCTAATTTAAAGTTTTGGGACGAACCAATTGCAAGACAATACAAAGTAGAATCTATACCAGCTACATTTATACTGGATGCTTCAGGAAATATTGTCGCAAAAGACTTGAGAGGAGATGCACTTAGAGCTAAAGTCATAGAACTTTTAGATAAAAAGTAGCCTTCCTTAATTCAATATTAAAAAAATCTCCTCAGGGAGATTTTTTTATTTTATTCAATACCAACAGTTTAAAGAAAATAGTCAAAATAGCCGCAAAATTAAGCCTAAATTAGTTTGCAGAAACCAAAACTGTTCTTATATTTGCAACCGCTTAGAACAACAAGCAACACACATTGGTCATGGGGAGATACTCAAGCGGCCAACGAGGGCAGACTGTAAATCTGCTGTGAAAACTTCGCAGGTTCGAATCCTGCTCTCCCCACAAAAAAAGCTGCAATTATTGCAGCTTTTTTTATTTTTAAAATTGTCCCGTCTCAAAAAAGGATCAAGTGGCATCAATCCTAAAACCTGTGGAGCGAGAAAAATTACGCATAAATATTACTAGCAACTCACAATGTTTCTAACTCCTCTAAATTGCGCTCTAAAAGCTTTTATTTTGGCGTTGAAAGATTCCGCTGAAGCATTAGTGCTTCTGTCATCAAAATAGTTTACTATGTTTTGATAATGATTGATTATGGTTCGAGACATTGTATTGAAAGACCTAAATCCTAATTGATTTACTTTTCCATAACATTAAAAGCAATTATCTTACCAGTCGTGTTTTCAAAGATATTGCGTAAGCCTTGTGTTAGATTATATGCTTTATGAATATCATCTCAATAAATTAATACCAATACACATTTCACAAACAACAGTCCACTAATGCCCATCCACTTTCTTTAAACATATTTTCAAAAACAAGTTCCTGCTATTTTACAAATAGATATAATGAAGCCTTATTGTTCCAAAAATAATAATTTAAACTAAACCTTCATTTTACCCCAAAAAACCTCCTCACTAATTGTAAAACAACAGATACTCCAGATTGACAAGTTCTATAAATGGAGTTTTTTCAGACCTAATACATAACCACTTTTCCCCTTAATGAAATACACACTTTCCAACTATTCACTTGAAGTTTTTTTAATTGATTTATCAACCCTCAATTCGTTCCAATATTTTCAAGTATTTTTAAACAATAAAAACCTTTTACAAAGCAAAAGAGGCTATCCTTTTCAGACAGCCTCCATTTCTTTAATATTTAATAAATATAATTATTGAATCAAATGATGATCTTTATCCAAATGCAATCGCAAACGATTTGGAGTTGTATAATCCCCTAAATAGTTAGGAATACCTCTCTTTTCATCCGTTGATTGTACAGGATCAGAAAGGATTGGGTCGTAAGGATAATACAAACTAGGACCATCTAGACTTGAAGGACCGTTTGGTTTTTTGATTTCTAATTTCGTTGTATACCCATCGCCATCATCATCAATATCTAAAAAGTTAGGAATCCCATCACCATCAGTATCATCCGGATTAACAATAGCAGTTGGATAAGAAAACGTATTTCTATAATCATTCATATAAAAATCCCCATTTAAGTCTTCAAGATAAGAAGGAATCCCGTCACCATCTTGATCTGCTCTTTGCAAAGCATACAATTTAAAACTAAAAACCAGTGGCGCATATGCAGGAATAGCCGAACTTCCCGAGCCATAATACCCCAATCCCGAAGGAAGAAACATCACACCTGCTCCAAAACCACTATACTTTACCTGTCCATTTTTACCTTCCGTGTATTCACCTGTTTTGAATTTATGAAAAATTTCCCCCCAACCTCTAATTACATCACTATACAAATTAAACATTTGCTGAGGAAACTTAACTTCCTCAAAAAAAGTAGCATTTACACTTTTTACATTATCAACAGTCGATTCAAACAAATAATGTCCTTTATAAGACGTTAAAACATTATCAACATTAGTAGGTTGTTCCCCCACACCTTCTCTCAAAACCAAATAATACACAGTATATTTAATATCATGAAGACTAACCTCCCTTTTTAATAACTTTGGAAAAGTTGGACTATCCAAATAAGACATAATTGAAAGTTGGTTATTATCAATTTTAGCAATAGTTACATCCTGATCTGTTTGTTCCTCAGGTTGATTGACAACAGTAAAATAATGAGTACTTAAGTAATCTTCAATCATTTGATTTTCAAGAGTAAACTGCACTTGGTAATCCCTCAATGGAACCTCTACAAATGAATTATCATCTTTCGAACATGAAAATAGTAACAATGTTGTAATTGATAAAATAAAATAAAACTTAAATTTGTTCATTATAACTGATTTTTTAAGTGCGCAAGATACAATATTGATTTATTTTTGTAAACTATTTAACTCCGATTTTACAATTATTATGCGAATAGACAAATATTTATGGTGTGTAAGATACTACAAGACTCGCAACATGGTTACGGAAGCTTGCAAAAAAAATCATATTACCGTAAATGGTCAAGTAGCTAAGGCTTCTAAAGAAGTTTTCCCTACTGATGTTATCACTTTTAGGAAGGACCAAATTACACAAACCATAACCGTTCTAGACATTCCTGAAAGCCGTGTGGGTGCTAAATTAGTAGATATCTACAGACGCAATGATACAGCTCCTGAAGTCTATCAACATCTTGAACTATTAAAACTTTCTAAAGATCATTATCGAAAAACAGGCACAGGAAGACCAACTAAAAAAGACCGTAGAGATATAGACGAATTTGGAAACGACATCCATGAGGATGAAGACAGTAACTAGTACCTAGACAAAAACGCTAACAAAAGAAAAAAAAACTAACAAACTCAAATTAAAATGAGCAAAAATATTATCCTTACACATCAAGAAATCAATCATAAAATCAAACGTATTGCTTACCAAATTTATGAAACCTTCGTAGATAATGAAGAAGTCGTTTTGGCAGGTATCGCTCCTAACGGCTATGTATTTGCTGAAAAAATTGCGGCAGAGCTAAAAACCATTTCCACTTTGAAAGTATCGTTGTGCGAAGTCCAAGTAGACAAGCAAAAACCAGAATCAGCAATTCATACTTCATTAACCAAAGAAGAATATAGCAATAAAGGATTGATTTTGGTGGATGATGTACTCAATTCAGGAACTGCGCTCATATATGCTGTAAGACACTTTCTAGATGTGCCTTTGAAAAAATTCAAAACCGCAGTACTAGTGGACCGTAACCATAAAAAATATCCTGTAAAGGCAGACTTTAAAGGTATTTCCCTTTCCACTTCATTACTAGAGCATGTACATGTAGTTTTTGACGAAAATGATAGTTACGCCTATTTAAACTAAATTTATTTTTTCATATATACTATAACTATACAACTACGAAGGCTCAAAATCACCATATATATAGTGATTTTGAGCCTTCATAGTATTTTTTCACAGACTAGCTATTCAATACCTTATTTATATCTGCTACAATTTGCTCTACAGATTGATCCACTGATACAGTGTATTGGGCTTTATTGTAAAAGTAACTGCGTTCAAAAAGATGAATTGCAATGAACTCTTTCATTTCTTCATCTGTTTTGCCTGCTATTAAAGGTCTTTTCTCTTTTTCTAGGACCAATCTATTAAATAAGGTATCAATAGACGCTTTAAGATAAATAGAGGTCCTCCCCTCTCCTATTAACAATTCGTGATTATTAGCATAACAAGGTGTCCCGCCACCTAAACCAATAATGCAATTTTCATCTTTATGAAGCAATTCTAAAAAAGATTGGTGTTCTACTTTCCTAAAATAAACCTCTCCTTTAGTATCAAAAATAGTTTTTATGTCCATTTGCTCTCTTTCTTCGATATAATTATCTAAATCGATGAAAGGAATTTGAAGGTTTTGGGACAAAGATTTGGCAATTGTTGACTTCCCACAACCCATATACCCCAATAATATTATTTTACTCATAATTTAAAACATTGCAAATTAAGTAATTAAAAGAAACATTGAAAAAAAGACAAATTTAAAACAATTTTTCTTGGAAAACTCTAAATAAAGTCCTTATATTTGCACCCGCAACAAGGAAATAGCAAGACTCGATAGCTCAGTTGGTAGAGCACATCACTTTTAATGATGGGGTCCTGGGTTCGAGCCCCAGTCGGGTCACAAAAGGTGATCAAAAACAAAACTATTTTCTTATGCATTGACTCGATAGCTCAGTTGGTAGAGCACATCACTTTTAATGATGGGGTCCTGGGTTCGAGCCCCAGTCGGGTCACAAAAGGTTGTTCGTTTTTCGAATGACCTTTTTTACTTTTAGGCCATGTGGAGAAACGGTAGACTCGCCATCTTGAGGGGGTGGTGCTCGCAAGGGCGTGAGGGTTCAAATCCCTCCATGGTCACAAAAAACCTTATTTTTAAAAGGATTACAAAGGTTTTAGCGACCCAAAGTCAGGAAAGTTGAAAAAACGTCTTAAATCACAAAGAATTTAAGACGTTTTTTTTAGTGACATCTTTTTTTCATAAATTAAAGTTCCCATTCTACAAACCCTTATTTTTGCAAAACCAACCCCATTAACAAACTAAAATGGATCAGGATAAATTTATCTTCTGTCTGGAAGCTGTAGCCGACGTAGAAATAGCAATCACAACTGAAGTGCTCCAAAACCTTGAGAAAATCGCTTTTCATCAAGGAATCACAAGCATCCATAAAACTTGTGACACCATTGAAGGACTGGAAGAAAGCCTGCAAGCCTTACTCTACGATGACCACCACTTTAAAGACTACGAAATTATTTATTTGGTCATGCCAGGAGGTGCCAACAATATATGCCTAAATAACTATTATTACAGCTTTGAAGAAATAGCCGAACTTTTTGAAGGAAAGATGAAAGGAAAAATTCTTCATTTTGCCAACACCAAACTCGTTGACTTAACAGAGGAAGAAGCACAATATTTCCTTGATGTAACGGGAGCTCGAGCCGTTTCTGGATATGGAACCCTAAACCGACAATTTCCTAGTCAAATGCTCGATAATGCTTTTTTTAATCTTTGTCAAGACGAAGATGATTTGATTAGCATTGTAGAAGAACTACACGAAAAAAACTACGCCCTATGCAAACTATTGGATTTTAGATTGTATTACTAAGAATTCAAAAAAAGTACTGAATCTATAAAATCAAGTTTGTAAAATGATTTAATCCTTTTTAAATCAACTACTAAAAACAGAAACTTTTTGACAAGAAAAAGGCTCTAAAATTGTCCCATAGTTTTTTTTACATGCAACGAAAAAGTACCTTCTAGACTAAAAGTGGGAGATGATAGTAAAAACTCAACTGCTTACCCCGAATTATTAATTCAATATTTTATCATATCTCTCAACAAAGCTAGAAGATTATTGCTATCTACTTCACTAAAAATTGTGGTAAAAAACTGAGAACAGATAGTTCTACTACTGAATTAATATTTTATAGGAATCTAGAATATTTACAATCTTTTTACTTACATATTGAATACTAAAACTTTAATGAATTTTAATCACATGCTTAAAAACCAATATACAATGCTAATAAAGCAGTGATTATATTACCCTTAAATAGCTTTATAATAACAAAAAAAGGCTTCGATTATAAAATCGAAGCCCGAACTTTTAAACTTACATACTTTCTGGGACAGTATCGTTTTTCCCCTACATCAACTACTTTTTCTTTCCAATTACAAAATACATACGGCAATCAGTCGTGATAGGTTCGTCACTATTTCCTGCCATAATGATACTTTCACCTGCTTTTGCAGTACGTTTGAATAAGGACATTATCACTCCACCTAAATTGATATCATCACCTGTATCTACATAATCTTTGATCAAAAAGTTTGGTCGTTTTACACGGTCATCATGTCCTACATAAATTTCCATGTCGGTACCCGCAATAAATTGCAATTGATCACGTGCCCAGTACTTTTTATCAGAATCTGGAGTTCTGACATATTCCGAACCACGCAGGTAACTTGGGATTACGGTATAATTATGTTCCATATCTGTATAGGTTTTTTTACCCCAATCCAATACGGTTCTCAACATCGCTTTTCCGTCACCAGTGTAACTGAATTTAGTAAACAAATTACTTCTTGTACTTTCTCCTGGCTCATAAGCAACAGTCTCTGGAGTATGCACCGGTAATGGCTCTTTCACTAAAACTACCTCCGGAACTAAAGGAAGTTCTGTGGTCAATCCATCTTTGAGAGCAATAGCATTTGATTGGATAGTAATTGAAGCTGGTTTCAATCCTTTTCTTGTCGCTGTAATTTTTACAGTTCCAGCTTTAAGCAACGAACGAATAGCGACACGATTAATTCCACATTCGGTGTCTAAGTACAAATTATTAGTACTTTTTTCTTTTCCACTATTATAACCACCTCTCCAAATTCCGGGACCAGAAATAGTAAAATCAACACGATCATGGTCTAATGGACAACGGTTTCCGTCTTTGTCTACCACCTCAAAATCAATAAGTGCAATATCAGAACCATCTGCTCTCCATCCTTTTGGACCAGTCATAGAGGTTAACTTAATAGCAACTGGTTCTCCAACAGTCTTCTTAGATTGTGTTACCAACATTTTATCAGCAACAAAAGCTTCTGCTTTGATCTCTCCAGCTTCCCAAGCTACTTTTGGAAACTTGAATACATATCCGTTTTCTGGTTTATCAACAGTTCCTATTAGTTTGCCATTTATAGATAATTTTACCGCAGTACAATTAGATATTACATAGATATCTTTTTTAGTTTCCTTGGTGTAGTTCCAATGACCAACAATATGCACTTGTGGTTCTGGTCTCCACATCGATTTAAGAGCGTAGAAAGCTTCTTTTGGCAAACGAACACCGTCAACTTCACCACTGGCTCTAGTAACCTCTGTTGGATTCCTACCTCCGTGTGGTCCGTCTGAAAACACCCAGTTGGCACCACCTACATGGTATGATTTTTTCCCCATTTTGTTCCACCAATGATCGGCTTGTTTTACAGCAAACTCTTCAGAATTAACTTGGTAGGTGTTTTTAGAAAAGTTAGGATGACTATAAAAATTATCATCTGGTGATTCTTTATCCCAACTACGTCTTGGTGCCTCATCACGCATGTATTCACTTTCTACAATGGGTAAATGCGCATACTCACGTTGCCAACCTTCGGTACCGATTTCGATAGAAACATATTTTTCAGAATCGTTTTTAACATCGGCTCTTCTATTTCCCATCAAGCGTTTCCCTTTTGGATCGTAGGTATTGATTACGTCCAAAATTTGTTCGTAATGCTTCGCTGTTTCTGCCCAGTTACCACCTTCCCATATAAAAATTGATGGATGGTTTCTGTAGTAAACTATCATATCTCTAAACGCTGCGATACGAATATCCCAAGTTTCTCCATCATCCTGTGATTCTCCAGCAACACCTGGCATCAAGGTTACAAAACCATAATCGTCACCCATTTTAATTTCAGCTGGTGAACCTGCGCAATGTCCCCAACGAATAAAATTCCCACCTGCTTCATCCATTAATTGATAGGTAAAACCACGCAACCAATCTGGTAATGCAGCGCCTAAACCTGCCCAAGAGTTGGTTGGTTTTTGTCCCCAACCGTGCAGTTTTGCATATTCTCCATTATTGTGGAAACCTGTATCTTTATTAAACTCAAAACTTCTTATTCCAAGAGGCGTTTCATAAGTATCCAACACCTTATCTCCTTCTTTAAGAGTCGTCAGTACTTTGTACATATAAGGATTACGGGTGTACCAGCGATTTGGATTACTAACATTTGTATTAGTTGAGAACGTATATTTCTCTCCCGCTTTCATCTCTTTAGTATCTTTGGTAGTCGCTACAACTTTGCCTTTTGCGTCAATAATTTTAGCTTCAAAAGTGATATTTTTAGACTTGTTAGATTCATTTAATGTTTCGGCAGTAATAGTAACTTCTGCATTTTTTTCGGTGATATTTTCCGCATAAACATAAGTTCCTACGGTTTTCAAATTATCATACAAAGGCAAAGTGATATGCACAGGATCCATTACGTGTAAAAACACATTTCTATAAATTCCACCATGTGTTGGATGCCAGTGTTCATGATTCCACACTAATGGATCATTGTCTCTAAAGTCATCACTTTTACGGTCATTATTGACTCTAACCGCAATAATATTTTCTTGGTTACCAAAGTTTAAGTACTTGGAAATATCGTACCCAAAAGGAATAAACCCTGTTCTATTTTGACCTACAAAATGGCCGTTGACATATACATCTGCTATTTGACGAACCGATTCAAATTCGATAAAAACTTTTTTTCCTTTATCAGTAACTGGAAGTTTAAAATGTTTACGGTACCAAACCGTTCCTCTCCATTGGTTTTTTTCGCCATGGTGTCCACCCAAGCTATAATCGTCAAAAGTATCGACGTCATTAAAAGTATGTGGACAACTTATCGTACTCCATGAAGCATCTTTAAAACCTAAAGATTCTGCATTTTTGGGATTATCCTTGATAAATTTCCAATCAGGATTAAAATTATATTTTGTACGATTGCCTTGTGCATTAATCGTAAATCCAGTTAAGACCAAAACAACACTAACAAATAGTTTGATTTTGGATTTAAAATTTGACAAAATTTCTTTTTTCATCTTTAGTTTTATTCTAGGGGTGTTATTTAATATTTTTAAAAATAGGAATCTATAGCAAAACAACTGTACTGCATTGTGCTGCTTCGCGGCAAAGAAATAATTCATCAAAAGTTAGGGTAAAAAAAACCGCCAGATTTCTTATGAAATGTGGCGGTTTTTGTACCAAAGTCTAATTTAAAATAATTATTTAAAAAATATACTCGTTCTTTAAAATAAAATTATTTTTTATTTCTTTGTTCTTTTTTGTATTCTGACCAAGTTTTCAAATCTGAAGCTCCTATTATTTCTTTAGTTGCAGCATAACTTTCTTTATTAATTAAAAGCACTTCTTCTTTAATTTTATCTTTGTCGTCTTTGTACTTTTCTCTAATTTCACTAATTTTTTTGTTGACATTTAATTGCAACTCATAAATTTTATCCGACTGTTCAGTAGACAATTTAATTACACCGGCCATCTCGGCTACGGTTGCTTTAGCAGCTTCTTCAAATCTTTTTTGCGCTGTCGCTGTTACGGTTGCAAACATTAAAACGACAATTACAAGTAGTTTTTTCATATTGTTTTTGGATTAAGTTTTATCTAAATTAAAACTAATATTTAACATTCTTATGCTGTATTGTACTGCTAGCAAATTATTTTATTTCAAATACGATTTTGGCAGCACTTCCTGCATACAGCTTTTTCGGTAATTCGGCTTTTACTTTTGTAATTCCATTTTTTGAAATTGCATTTTCAGCAATGTATTTACCGGATAGCGTAACTACTATTTCACCTAATTGATGAGTAGGATCCGCTAGTGAAATCGTGACTTCTTTACCTGATTTCTCAATCATCATAACACAGGGACTATCGACTTCAATTCCGCCTAAGAATGGAACTTTTGAAGCTTTATAAAAAACGATTCCCATTAACTCCCCATCTTTAGTTATCACCGATTGATAATCCAAATTATTCTGAATTTCAAATTCTGATTTTTTTTCCATCTTAGCCAGTATTTCTTTATCAGCATTAGGAACCATGATGTAAGCATAATTTCCGTTTGTAGGTTGTACTTCGTGGTCTAACCAAAGCTTGAATATTTTGGCCTTTATTTTTTCATCAGGATAAGAAGCCGCAACACGACTCCAAGACCCTTCGACTGTTTGTGCTTCTAGATTGAGTTTACCTCCATTTGGAAAAATATAGCCCACGTTATCGTGCAAAATCCAATTTGGATTATCAATTATTTGATTTCCTAATAAGTTCTTAACTCCTTTTTTGGTTTTCACAACAACCTGCCCTTTTAAATACGTTTGATTTATTGTAGTGGCTACGGCTACTTTTTCAGATGTTTTGATTCCGTTACCCAAACAGATGATTTTGTTGTTAAACATAAACCAGGATTTGTTTGCTTGCAGCCCATCCCTATTGTAACACATCACGGAAATTCCGTTTTGACCATCAGAAACCCCGCCTACAAAATCACTATCTATTGAGTAGCCTTTTGCTG
The DNA here is from genome assembly GCF_048320115.1 of Flavobacterium faecale. GTDB lineage: Bacteria > Bacteroidota > Bacteroidia > Flavobacteriales > Flavobacteriaceae > Flavobacterium > Flavobacterium faecale_A. The sequence goes on along the minus strand of NZ_CP182943.1, from coordinate 2,688,058 downwards.
TTAAAACAGGAAGCGGTTTGTCATCTTGTTTTAGAGTGGTTCCTGGCAATTTTTTCCAATCCCAAAACGGAAAAATATCTTGGTATTCTTCTTGGGTTTGGTATAAAAAAGTAACGCCATCTCCCATATAATAACCTAACAAATTCTCTGAATTGGCAGATTCTGCACCTAAGACTCTAGAGGAACAGGTTTTAACCGAAAAATAATAATTGGGTGTTCGATTGACATGAAAATCCGATCGCCAAAAGAATTTATCTCCGTTGGTTTTTGAATAGTCGTTTACGTCCTCATATTGTTTTGCAAAATCAGTATCAATAAGTGCCAAATGTTTCATCTGATAGCGCATGGTGTCTTTTTTGGCTTCGGGAGCTCCTCTGAATAATTGTCGTCCGCAACCGCTAATGTCCATCGCTTTTTTGTAAAAAACCCATTGTTGTCCGTTCAAAACATAGTCACGCAGAATCACTATTTTTTCTTGGTCGAAAGCAAAAGGGGTTCCTTTCAAAATCGCCATCCATTTAACCATATCTTCTAGATAGTGCATGCCGTAGTTTCCAAACTGCAATTGTTTTCCGTGTTGGTGATAGGAAGCGTCTTGCTGAATTCCTTCTCCCGCTGTTACCTTCAATTCATTTTTTATCGTGTTGCTAGCAATAGCCACACTATCGATATTGCGCAACAGCAGCGACTTGATCATGACATTTCCAGAAAGCCAAATTTTATTTTGACCGGTCATTCCAATCTTGGCTCTACTCATCAACTTGATCGCTTTGGCCAATTGCTCTGGAGTCATTTCGTCTTCCATGGTCACTAAAATTGGGGATAATTTATTGGGGGAACCAATTTGAGAGTACCACCAATTATCAGATTGAAAGTCATTGTCTAAATAATAATTCAATGCAAGTTTTATCTTTTGACTAAGCGCTTTATCATTATAAAATGAAGATGATTTTGTACGATAGGCTTTTATCAATACTTGCAAATTGTTGAGATGTCCCAGAACGGGCCAAGCACTTCGGCGAGTGCTAGTGTAGTCAATGTTTTCCCATCTTCCTTTTTCATCGATAGCGGATATTAATTTTACTGCCGATTTTTCGGTTACAGGATCTTTTAAAAAATCGGAAATGACATTGTCACGAAATTGTTTCAATTCATTCGGGTAAGTCGGTGTTTCTTGCGCTTTTATTGCGCTCGTTTTCATGGCTACTAAAAATAAGAAAAGGAAAATTTTATTTTTCATATTGATTTTTTTTGAATCTAATTACTGTATTTAAAGTACCAAAATGTAAATTTTAACCGCAAATAGAATTTGGTTCAGGATTTTGCGTGAGGAAAAACCCTAAAGTATCATAAGAAAATACTTTTAGAATCTTTATTTATTAACTACAAATACCACTTCTTTTAATTTGTCTTTATCGTCTTTGTATTGGTACAAATTTCATTTTTATACCATCCTGATAGCGCTTGATGTTATTTTGGTAAAAGTCTATAAGTAGTAGTTAAATTTTAATCTAAATTGCAATTGGCAATGTAATTGTAGATTTCACTTTTCTACCTCTTAATTCTCCAGGATTCCAGTCTTTATAGCCTTTTAGCACTCTAATCAGTTCCTGACTGGCATCATTCCCAATATCTTTTATAATCTTAACGTTGCTTACCGTTCCATCTGCTTCAACTTCAATGGAAACGAATAAATTACCAGAAAAATTATCAGTATTTTTCATTTGAAAATTTTTAGCAATGTATTTATTTAAATCTGTAATTCCATTTTTTGGCTGTGGTTTTGTTCGAATTGAAGTATATTGATGAGTCAAATTATCTTTGTCAATACCTTCACCTGAAACGAATCTATTATCCTTATAAATCTCGTTGTATCTGTAATTATAATTTTTATAATTACCTTTCCATACGCCATCATAATAACCATTTTTTACTTTGCCTTGAGCATAAAAATTATTTTCGTCTATTTCATAATCGCCATTCCCGTCAATAACTTTCTGTACTCCATTTTCATCCCAAAATTGATTAATTTTAACTTCCGTTGTCTTTGACGTAGTTGTTGCACTCAATTTGGTTGTAATAAACTCATACACTACTTCAGATTTTTTATTTCCGTTTTCATACCAATCTGTAACTTTACCATTAACACCCCCACGTATATAAAAACTAGTAGATTTTTGATTACCGTTATCATACCAACTAGAATTCTTGCCATCTAATTTTCCATTCGCATAGTTTTTAACAGATTGCTTGACCCCATTTTTATACCATTTGATTTCCTCACCTTCTTGAACACGGTTCACATAATTTGCAACACCTTTTTTATTACCATTTTCATAATAATAAGTGAACAAACCATTTTTTAAAACCAACTCTCTATTATCCGATGTTCCTTCCATAAATAAGGAACCAGACCTATAATAATCAAATACCCTATAGTTTTTCTTTTCTAAATTGTAATCTTTGATTATTCTATAGTATTTATGAGCGATTTCTGAGGTAATATTTCCTGCAGAATCCAAATAAATTAATTTGTCGTTTTCGGTATAATTATTTATTGAAGTTGTTATTTGTGAATAGTTTTTTACTGAAATTAATAGTATCAATAACAGAATTAGTTTTGATTTCATATAGTAAAGGATTTTTTTTAAGGAATATCAATTAAATAAAAATTGTATCAAGAACAGATCTCGATACAATTTTTAAAGTTTTTTTTCAAGTCTGCGAAGGTTTTATAAACATTAACAAACGATTGTAAAAATTTATTTGGGGGCTACGTTGAATTTTTTACCCGATGCATAACTGAAAGAATAACTTCCAGAACCTAATTTCAATTCAACCTTGGCTCCATTCTCTTTAGCATTTTTCTTGATATCCGATTTTAAAGGCGAACCGTTTAGCATAACATCATTTAATTTTACTTTTGGTAAGGTAACCGTAGCTGTTGTATTTGCTGGAATAGTTACATTATAAATAAAATCTTCCCCTTTAATCTCCCAATTCGAAACCACTTTTCCGTATAAGGATTCAAATTCCGCCTTCATATGCGTTAAACCACCACCTGGATGCGGGTGAAAAAGAATGTGTTTGTAGCCCGGATTTTCGGGATCGATGCTCAATCCCGCTACATGATTGTACAACCACTCCCCGATGGCTCCGTAGGCATAATGGTTGAAACTATTCATTCCGTCAATGATAGTCCCGTCTGGTTTTTGGGTATCCCAACGCTCCCAAATGGTAGTTGCTCCTTGGGTTACTGGATACAACCATGACGGATATTCTTTGCGATTGAGCAACATAAAAGCCAAATCATCACGCCCAATTCGGGACAGTGTACTGCACAATAATGGGGTTCCAACAAAACCAGTCGTTAAGTGACCAAATTTCTTGACATCATCGGCAAAATATTGTGCTGCATTCGGAATTAACTTCTCAGGAACTAAATCAAAAGATAGTGCCAAGGCATAGGCCGTTTGCGTGTGTGAAACCAATCTTCCGTTAGGTGTAATATACTCTTGGATAAAAGCTTTTTTGACATTGTCCGCTAATTGGCTGTATTTTTCAGCATCGGCTGTATTCCCTATAATAGCAGCTACTTTACTCAAAATAGTAGTCGAATAATTGAAATAGGCGGTTGCAATTAAATCTTTTTCGGTTACTGAACCTGCATAATCGGGTTTGTCTGAGTGAAAGGCCAACCAGTCTCCCCAATGCCAACGGTTTTGATTCCACAGATAATCATCGCCTGCATTTTTGGCCATGTAATCCACCCAAGCTTTCATGCTTGAATATTGTTCTTCAAGAATTCGTTTGTCGCCATAAGATTTGTAAACCGTCCACGGTATGATTACAGCGGCATCTCCCCAAGCGGTAGTACCTCCCAATTTATTCTTCCACATATCGGGAATAATATTCGGAACTTCGCCATTAGGTTGTTGATCTAAAGCCAAATCTTTCAGCCATTTGGTATAAAAAGCAGCCACATCATAATTGTAGGCAGCGGTCATACTAAATACTTGTGCGTCACCTGTCCAGCCCACACGTTCGTCCCTTTGCGGACAATCGGTTGGGATGTCCAAGAAATTATCTCTTTGTCCCCATTGGATATTTTTTTGCAATTGGTTGATTAATGGGTCCGAAGTCGTTAAGGTACCTGTTTGTTTCATATCGGAATGGATGACCATTCCAGTAATTTGATCTACTGTTGGAGGTGCTCCAGGATAGCCTTCGACTTTGATAAAACGGAAACCGTGAAACGTAAAATGAGGTTCAAAAACTTCTTCAGCGCCACCTTTTAGTGTATACACATCTGTAGCTTCGGCAGCACGAAGATTTTTAGTAAAAAAGTTTCCGTCTTTGTCCAAAACTTCAGCAAATTTTAAGGTTACCACATCGCCTTTTTTTCCCTTTACTTTCAATCTTGCCCAACCAACAATGTTTTGTCCTAGGTCATAAACCAATTCGCCTTTGGGTGTTTTGATTATTTTTATTGGTGTAATTTGTTGGGTAACTTTAACTGGAATACTATTGGATGCTACTAAAATTTCTTTCGAATGGTTCAATACGCCAGCTTTTGCCCATTTGCTATCATCAAAACCTGATTGACACCAATTGTCCATTTCTAACCGAGCATCGTATTTTTCCCCATTGTAAATATCTGATTTTAAAATAGCACCATAAGACACTTTCCAGTTTTCATCAGTAGTAATTGTTTCTGAAGTTCCGTCTGTATAATTGATTTTCAATTGAACAATCAACCCCAATTGGTCTCCATAATAACTACGCAATCCGTCCCAACCCAAATACCCACGATACCAACCATCGCCAACAATGGCTCCGATGGCGTTTTTTTGTCCAATCCTATCGGTCACATCATAAGTTTGGTATTGAATGCGTTTTTTATAACTGGTAAACCCAGGGGTAAACAAATCGTCACTCACTTTTTTACCATTCAAAAATAATTGGTACAATCCTAAAGAAGTCACATATACACGAGCAGAACTTACTTTTTTATTCGCAGAGAACTCTTTTCTGTAATATTGACTTGGCAGGGATGTAGTCGATTTTTGTTCGTCTTTCATTGTAATCCAAGAGGCTTTCCAAGAAGAAGTTTCTAAGATTCCCATCTCCCAAAAGGCAGGAGTACTCCAGTCAGAAACCTTGTTTTTATTGTCCCAAACTCGTACTTGCCAATAGGCACGTTCCATAGATTTTAAAGGAACTCCTCCATAAACTACATTTACTGATTCATCAGAAGATACTTTTCCAGATGTCCAAAGCAGATTTTTAGTACTGTTTAATGCTGCTTGCGTTTTGGCTACTCTAATTTCATAAGCAACTTGCTTCACATTTTGTCCTTCAGCTACAATTTGCCAACTGAATCTTGGTTTTACAACATCAATCCCAACAGGATTGGTACGGTACTCACAAACGGTTTTTACTATTTTGTTTTTCGGTGCTCCGATGACAATTTGCGTACAAAAAAGTAAAAAAACCAAACTAAAGCGCATGCTCATTTTTATTAATTTCATTTATTAATTTATTAGGATTCGTTATTCTCTCTTAAATATCCAAGTATAACCAAAACGTAATTATCCTAAAAAGATATTTTAAAATTTAAAAATAACAGAAAAACCGAAAACAACTGTACTGCTCTATGCTGTATCCTTTTTTTTTGTTTTATAGTTATATTTGGGAATCATTACCAATAAATTAAAATTAACTCAAAAAAGGAATTATGAAATTCACAAAACCACTTCTGATGGCATTAATGCTATTTTTTGCTTTCAATGTATTCGCAAAAAATAATATTTTAAAAGTATTTGTTTTTTCGAAAACACAAGCTTTTAGACACAAATCTATCCCAAAAGGAATCGAAACTTTAAAAACTCTTGGTGCGCAAAACAAGTGGGAAATGAAATTTTCTGAAGATTCTAACGATTTTAACGAGAGTATCTATCAATATGATGTTTTGATTTTTTTGAACACATCAGGTGATTTATTTAACAACGAGCAAAAAAAAACATTCCAAAATTATATCGCTCAAGGCAAAGGTTTTGTTGGATTGCACGCTGCAACTGATACCGAAAAATCATGGCCATGGTACGGAAACATGGTTGGAGCAGTATTTAATGAGCATCCTAAAATTCAAAAAGCAACACTCGTTACCTCCCCGTCCTATGCTCCTTTTATGGTTAATGATTACAAAACTAGAGAAACCACTGATGAATGGTATAATTTCAAAGAACCTGTAAAATCGTATGTTACAGTCCTAACTTATTTAGACGAAGCATCCTATACTGGAGGAAAAATGAATAAAAATCATCCAATTACTTGGTTCCACCATTATGATGGAGGACGCATTTTTTATACTGGTTTAGGACATAGGGAAGAACAATATGATGATGCTATGTTTCTAAAAGAATTACAAAACGGAATTCTATGGGCAGGTGGCAAAATAAATGATCCAGCACCATCCACAAAAAAACCAAATAAACTACTTACCGATAATTTAAATGATAATTGGGCCGTTTTTATTGGTTGTCCACACGGAACGGTGCAAAACCTAGCCAATGTAGACCCTACTAGCAACGGAAAAACTGGAGAACCTTTGGGATTAAACAATGATCCCAAAGAAGTTTTTAAAATGGAAAAAGAAGGAAACGAAACTATTTTACATATATCTGGCGAAATATACGGTGCCTTAACCTCTAAGTTAGAATATGAAAATTACCATTTAAAATTACAATTCAAATGGGGAGATAAAATATGGGAACCTCGATTAAAATTACCCAAAGACAACGGCATTTTATATCATGCCAATGGACCTTATCGTACTTTTTGGAATGTTTGGATGCAATCTCATGAATTTCAAGTTCAAATTCATGATATGGGTGATTACTACGCCTTGGGAGGTGTGGAAGCAACCATTCCATTAACTCCTGTGAATGATGGCAAACTACTTGGTTATCAAAAAAACGCTCCAAAACAAGAAATTATGAGTGGTAAAAAAACTCCTTTCAATATGGCAAAAAGAGGGTTTGATAACGAAAAACCAGAAGGCGAATGGAATACGCTTGAAGTGTATTGTTTGGGAGATAAAAGTATTCATGTGGTTAATGGAAAAGTGGTAATGGCTTTAGAAAATCTAAAAAGAATTACTCCAGATAAACAGGAAGTAGCCGCAACTAAAGGGCTAATCCAAATTCAATCGGAAGCAGCTGAGGCTTTTTATAAAAACATTGAAATTAAAACCATTCGTTCTTTTCCAAAATCTATCAGAAAACAATTGTAAACTTATTTCAGGATGAGATAAAGCTAAGCAAGCAAAGTAAAAAGAAAGTTGTAATCATTAAAACGGTTACAACTTTTTTTGTTTATAAAAATAAATAGATCGCTATTGGTTTACGATTTGAAGAACATAGGCATACTGAAGTTTTGGGAATCTGTTAACAAAAGTCATAAATATGTGAAATAATGTAAAATTCTTATTTTTTAATACTTTTCAGCTAAAATTACATCATTATTCACACGTAAAATATTTATTACATAGCAAGTTCGTAAAAAACAAATAAAACCCTACAATACAGCACAGAATAATCTAAACACCAAGATAAATTTGGTAAGATAAAACTTAACCAAATGCTCTCCAGATTTCTAACCAAAAGTTCATTTCATTTTTTTCTATTGCTTGTTCTGAGTATTAGCTTACTCAATATTGATTTTTTTTACAACCAAACTACTTTTGCCTTTTATGGTTTTTGCATTAGTGCTTTAGCTTTTGCAATTACCCCCCTCTATTCATATTTAACTACAAATCAATCACTTAAACTTAAACTCCCTGTTTTAAGTTTTGGTTTATGGACTATATATGTACTAAGCCAATTTGTTTGCGGTCTAGCAACCCCTTATTACACACTATATTTTGTGGTATTGGGATTATTTTTCTACAAAACTACCACCGCATTTAGTTATTCTAATTACAACTGCAACATACTCTTCAAAGGCATTGGCTTACTGGCTTTGGCTGAATCTATGTATTGTTTTGGACAATACTTTGGTATTATAAGCAGTCTGAGCACCTATTTTGCTGTTACAGGTACTTGGGCAAACCCCAATGTAACCGCTTTATTTTTAGCCCTTACAGTTCCAGCATTTCTGTATTTATTTGAAACTTCAGTGAAAAAACAAGCGAAAATAGGCTTTGTGCTTATACTACTAGCTCTTGTTTTACTCCAATGCAGAACAGCTTATATAGGAGTTGCTATACAAGTAATAGTTTATTACGGATTCAAATACCAGTTTGTACATTGGCTAAAGGATAAGAAAAACCGTGTGGGCATCAAGGCGTTGCTTATCTTTGGTTTACTCCTTATTATACCTATCACAACCAAATTATACCATGCCAAAAAAGCCTCTGCAGACGGACGAGCTTTTATTTGGAAAGTAGCTACGCAAATGGCCACCAATAAGCCAATCACTGGCCATGGTTACGGCTATTTTTCTAGCCATTATAATGCCTTTCAATCCCAATACATACAAGACGGAAAAGCCTCTATTGACGAACTTCAAAATGTAGCGGCTATCTCTATGCCACACAATGAGATACTACAACAACTGGTAGAAGGTGGTAGTGTAGGCTTGGTTTTGATGCTGTTTTTCTTTGGATCGTTGTTGTTTTGCACAAAAAAACCAATAGAAAATAGCAATAGCACAGCCGAAAAACCTATTCCTGTTTTGCAAAGCAACTTATATGCGCTAAGTTATGCTGCTGTTGTGGGTTATATAGTCATGTCAATGTTTAATACCACCTTGATTGTTGCACCAGTAATGGCATTAGTATTAATCTATGCTGCTATTTTGACTACTAAGCAAAACAGCATAAAAACAATAGCGGTCAAGCCTAACAATAGCCTTAAATTCCTATTTACAATTCTAACAATTGCTACTTCTGTTTTTGTGATGTACGTAACGGTACCTATGGCAATTGCTGATAGACAAAACAAAATAGCGTTTGCACTTACTACACAAGGCAACTACACCGAAGCTTTAAAACTACTCCAAAAACTAGAACCATCCTTACGCCAAGACAGTGATTATTGGAACAATATAGCAGGCGTTTATTACAAATTACAGAACTACCCTGCCACCATTATTGCCTTAAACAAGGCAACTGCCCTAACCACCGACTATTCTTTTTATTTGGGTTTGGCCAAAAGCTACCATAAACTAGGGCAATACCCACAAGCAATAGCCCAATACCAAAAACTTATACTACTCAAACCATCCAAATTTAGCTACCGTTTTGAACTCATGAAAATCTATGTAATGCAAAAAGACAGCCTTAACGCCCTAAAAACCGCTCAAGGAATTATAGATTTAAAACCAAAAATTCCATCTAAAAAGGTTGTCTATTATAAAAAAATGGCTAAAAAAACACGCTTTTATTATGAAAAACTACCAAATAAAAAAACAATTATTCCAAAAACAAAACTAACGCCCCAACAGAGCAACTACTCTTTTTTAAATCCAGAATCAAAATAACCACAATGACACACTGCCAAAAACGCCTAAAAAACGCCTGTAAAACACTAGCAATACTATTAATTAGTACGTTGCCTATGCTGGCACAACATCCAAATGCTGTAGAACAAAACCTAAAAAAAGCAGGCATAAACCGAACTGAGCTTGAAAAAGCGATAACCTACTGCCAAAAAGCCAAAGACCCTTTGAAGTTGAAAGCCATCTATTTTTTGATTGCCAATATGGATATTCACACAACCGCAAACTATTATTGGGAAAACAAAGGGGGGCAAAAAATAGCTTATAATGAGCTAGACTACCCTGATTTTGACCAAGCAGCCAAGGCTTTTGAGACCATCAAAGAACAAAACCCAGGCATAGAACCCAAACCAATAACGTATACAGACCTAGAAACCATCAAAGGCGATTATTTGATTCAAAACATAGATCAAGCCTTTGCGGCCTGGCAAAATTCGGTTTTGAAAAATGTATCTTTTGAAAATTTTTGCGAATACATTTTGCCCTATAGAGTAAGCGTAGAGCCGCTACAAGAATGGCACACAACCTATAGCCAAAAATTTAATTGGATAACCGATAAAATCCAAGAAGTAGGCTTTGCCCAAACGCTACCTTATATCAAAGACGAAGCCAACACCTGGTTCAAAAATTCCTGGGGCAGTGGCGGACGCAAAGAACCCTTGCCTAGACTAGGCAGTATGCAACTCTTACTGCGCAAACAAGGCCCGTGCGAAGACCTAGCCGACCTTGGTGTGTTTACCATGCGTTCCCTAGGAATACCAGCTACCGTAAACAGCATACCCTATTGGGCAACCGCCACAGGAGGACATCTTACCAATACTTTTATGGATGCTCAAACAGCTTTTCCGTTTGATTATGGCGAAAAAAATGCTGTTGGCCCACTCAAAAGAGAACCCGCCAAGGTATTGCGCATTACCTACTCTAAGCAAGCCACTACTTTGGCGGCAAAAGTAAGTAGTGATTTGATTCCTGAGAGTTTTTTGAGACAGCAAAATTACATAGATGTAACCCCTGATTACTGGGCAACTACCACGGTAAAATGTGCTTTGCGCAAACCAATTGTACCGCAAAAAATTGCCTATACCGCTGTTTTTAATGGCTTGAAATGGAGAACCTATTGGTGGGGAGATGTGATAAACAACCAAGTCGAATTTAAAAACCTTTGCAAAAAAACAATTGTTTTACCACAATATTATATCGATGGAAAAATGATTCCTGCCGCAGCTCCCTTACTTATTGGCGAAAACGAAAACAAAGTACTCACACCCAATTACAGCCAATTGCAGGATATAACCATAACCTCCTTTGGTAGCTATTTATTAATAAAACCCAATGAAACCTACAAACTTTATTATTGGGACAACCAATGGAAACTAGTAAGTGCACAAAAAGCCACCCCTACAACTACTTCTTTTATTTATGAAAAAGTACCCAAAAACGCCCTTCTGCTCCTAGTAGCCAGTGACTCCAAAGGATACGAACGCCCCTTTGTGGTAGATGAGAAAGGAGAGCGAACCTGGTATTAGACAATTAAACATTTAAACAATTAACCCCTTAAACGATTAAACAAAAAACAAAAACCATGAAAAACCTCCTTCACACCCTTTGCCTTTGTGGCTTCATACAATTTACTCATGCCCAACTAAGCCCCAAAGTAATTAACCAATTTCCGGCACATATTGTTACAAACCTAGGAACTTTAAACTCCAGAATAGCATTAACCGAAGACAAACTAACCCAAATAGGACAGCGCATGTTGGTAAATGACAGTATAGCCAATACCAAAAAAAACAATCTGGATCCCGAAAAGTTAAAACAATACTACAGCCTGAACAAAGCATTGCTTGAAGGCGTGTTGCACTATACCGAGTTAGAAAAATTTTTGTACCAAGAAGACAAAACCAATCGCTTGTTGCTTGCATTGGTTCAAGCGCCACAATTAAAATTAAATTCAGACCAAATCATAGCAATCCGAAAACAAATAGAAAAACTAGAAAACTCTAACACCAAAAAACCTGAAAAACGAATCCCCTATTACCGTCAAAAACTTGACTCTATCTTAGACAAAAAACAACACAGTTTACTTACCTATTATGTATATACTGATGCGTCTAAGGCACAAACCAATCAAGAATGGCAAGAAATAAACCAATTGCAAATCATTAAAAATCAAGACCCTAAAAAAGCATACAACGAGTTGCTGAATTACAACACCGCTCGTAATGTATTCTTAGATGAAGATGCCGAAAAGTTTCCGTCAAAAATACTTTCTGATCTAAAACAGAAATTCAGTATTGACAAGCAACCCCTGTTCTTGATGCACAAAAACATACTAGCGCATAACGAATACAAAAACAGCATTTTTGCTATAGCAGTTCGACATGAAAAACTACTAGAATTGACTCCCGCTCAAGTAGATTCATTACTGGTGAAATGTAAAAAGGTGGAACAAATGAAAAACGAACAAAAAAACAATACTCCTATAGGGTTGTTCCCTTTTGTGAACCAAAGTATTTCAGAAATTCTGACCCCAAAACAACTCCTGATGGTCTTGAGTAAAAAGAACGAAGACCAAGCCCAAAGCTATGCCAATGCAAGTTGGAAACAACTAGAAGAGCAAAACTGGACAGCTGGATTAGACAAAAACACCACCATCAAAGAATTCCGAATCTACAAAATACGCTCCTTGGTAGCCAATGAAAGAGTCAAAATGGACAACAACAAAATCAACCTTTTTGCCCGTAGAGATGTAGAAACCAAAAAACCAGAACTGCTCCAAAAACTAGACGAACTCCAAGCCGCCGAAACCAACGCCAAAAGCACCAAAAATGCTTTGAAATGGTAAATCCCCCTAACCCCCAAAGGGGGAACACATCCATTGCAACAAAAGCCTTACCCCAAAGAATTAAAGATTAAGCAATTGAACGATTAAACAATTAAACAATTTAAACTCTTAAACAATTAACCTTTTAAACAATCTTAACCCCTTTCATATATGAAAAAACCAATCCAAACGGGCTTTGCCCTACTACTGCTACTAGGCAGTATACACAGTTTTTCGCAAGAAAAACCAGTAGACCAACTACGAACCGCCAGAATCCAGCTCCTACAAGGTACGAGCAAGTACAACCCACAAGCCGCCTTTGCTACCTTTAGCCAAAAAGCAGCCGAAGGCAATGCGCAGGCTATGAATGCCTTGGGAATGATGTACAGCAACGGCATGGGCATACCCGTAAACGAAACCCAAGCCGTAGAATGGTTTGAAAAAGCAGGGCAAAACGGCTACGCCCAAGCCTACTACAACCTAGCCTTGTATTACAAAGAAGGAATTGGCATACCCAAAGACCCAACCAAAACACTGGGGTATTACCAAAAAGCAGCCCAAGCAGGCTATATTACTGCCTACCAACGCTGGGGCGAAATGCACAAAGACGGTATAGGCACACCACAAGACTACACCCAAGCCATGACTATTTTTGCAGAAGGTGCACAAAACGGCAGTGCGGGCTGTCTGTATGCCCAAGGCTATTTGCATTACAAAGGTTTTGGCGTGCCACAAGATTACAGCAAAGCCATTGACCTTTTTGAACAAGCCGATGCCAAAAACTATGCTATGGGAACCTATATGCTAGGCTACTGCTACCAAAACGGCTATGGCGTAACTATGGATGCTGCCAAAGCCAAAACCCTGTTTGAAAAAGCAGCCAAACAAGGCCTCAAACGTGCTCAAGAAGACCTAGAAAACCCAGAACTAGAAAACAAGCAACCAAACCAGCTACAAACCGTATCGGCTCCCACAACTCAGGAACTGGATACCGCCCCTACCCAAGCCCCAAAAAAGCTACAGCTTGTAAAACAAAAGTTGACCAAAGGAGACCTAAGCGGCAACTATACCGGTACGCTATTGCGTTACGACTGGAGCGGGCAAAACGTACTGACTACTACGCCTATCGAAGTATCTTTTGACCAAAACGGAAAAGAACTCACCGGCAACTGGCTAGAACAAGAGGGAGACAGCATAAGTTTTAATGCCAGTATCCAAGCAAACGAAATTTTGTTTAACAACACTCAAATAGGCAGAGCCATAGACCGCCAAACAAGCATAGACAACTTTGAGTTCAAAAACGCCAAACTGCAAGTGGTAGAAAACCAAGACGACATCTATATTGTAGGCAACCTCCAACTCTACAATACAAAAGAGCGTGAGAACGAAAAACCAATGTACCTCATACTCTCTAGGCAAAACAACCAAGAGCCAACACAACAAGCAGGCGAAATACTAGTAAGCAAGCTAGTAATATACCCCAACCCGGTACCTACCAACAGCTTTAAACTCAGTTTTGACCTAGCCGAGCAAACCCCTATCAACATCAAGATTTATGACATGATGGGGCTAATCAAACACCAACAAAACCTTACCACCACAGGTACAGGCCTGCAAGAGCAAAACATCGATTTTAACGCCCCAGCAGGCAATTACATCCTGAACTTATACTACAACAACCAAATAGTACGAACTATTTTAATTAAACAATAAGCGTGATGAGAAAAAATTATTATATATTCGTACTTACGTTCTTATGTATGTTGTGCGGGCAGATGGGGTATGCGCAGGACCCTTATGAATTAGAAGAAGTTGTTATCATTAATGATCATCATGACGTTGATTGGTGTGCTGATTGGGGCTTAAATTGTCCTGAAGAAGAATACGTTGATAATGGTGATTGTACAGACAATAGAAGTTCTGCTTATCCTTGTGATTCGTATGACCCTTGTGACTCAAACAGTTCTTATCATAATGATTGTGAATGTGACCCTAGTAGTTGTGATTATGAAACACCACCTGAGGACCCTCAAGATCCTCCTTGCACGATTACATCTTGTGATGCTGGATATGTTTTGGTTAATGCTGATAGTAGTAACTGTGAATGCACAAAAATAATAAGATGCCCTGAAGGTTTTACTTTAGACATAAAAGGTAATTGTATAAAAAAAGTTGATGATGATTGTAAAAACAGTTTGCCTGAAACAGACATTACCAACAGATTAACAATTAACCCAGGAGATATTATAAATTTAAAAGGACCATTTTATTTCCCAGGTATAAATGATATACCACAAACATTGGTTAAATCTTCACGAGTTGGTACTGCAGGAACTTTGATTGGTGGTAGCATTGTAATACAGCATGGCAATTATATCGAAGTACCAAGTTTGAGTTATACGGCTGTTACAAGTTTAGTTGGCACACTTTATGGTATAGGTGGCTTTACTGGTAAAGATTGCCCAACTGGAGTTACACCAATATCACTAGACCCTAGTCCAATAAGTCCTCCAGAAGAGAGTATTATTGTTATTGAAGAACCTGTAGACCCAGTAAATCCTACGGAACAACCCCAAGAACCATGTATGAAAGTTTGTACCGAAACGCAATCCAGCATAACTAGCAAAATAACTGTAACCAAGCAAACAGGGGTAGTTATGTGTCCGTGTGAAACAAATAACATTGAGATTTTAACTTTAGAAGACAAACCGTTTCCAAACTTAATACAAACTATAAATAAAATTAAAACTTATACAGTGAATAATCCAAACTTATTAAGTATCTTCAATCAATTGTCTGGTTATAATACAGAACAAACATTAGCTCTATTAGAGCCAACTAATATCATAAATAAGATTAGGGTTACTAATGGAATTCCTGAACGGGGAGAATTTAACCATACAACTCCAAATGTCATTTATATTGATAAATTTTTAATTTCACAATTAGAATTAGGAGAATACAATGATAAATTAGGAAATAAAGAGAATCTAAATGGAACTTCATTTTTTGTAGCTATGACAATACTACATGAATTAGTACATTATGGTCGATTTCATAATGGTTTACCACAAAAACATAACGGGGATGAAGCTGGACATGTTTTTGAAGCTTCTGTTTTTAATCATGTTCTAGGAATAAATGGATCAACTCAAATAGCTTCTAATTATGGATGGAATTTATAAATTTATCATTATATTAATATTTTTTTGCAGTTGCAAAAACAATAAAGAAACGCATTCAATAGAGCATAAATTTATTAAATACAATATCAATGTATTAATTGACTCTGTTGAAAGTTTCGACATGAGTAAATATATGACAAAGAAGGATATTTTTACAATTGGTTTAATTGATTCAATAACTGTAGAAGATCGACATAATAATGTAAACAAATCAAAAAATTTTATTCCTCTTAAAATTCATTCTAATGACATTTTAGAATTTAAATCTAAATATGAACTTAAATTAGTTCCTAAAAAAAATCATGACAGCAATATATTATTTGTACAATTTTGTGATTTACAAATCAGTGAAAACAAGGCAAGTATTATTGTGCGAAAAACAAGAGGAATTGGAATGATTGAGGATATATATTTCTTTGTGAAAGAAAAAAATATTTGGGTTTTGAAAAAGAAAAAAATGTTGACGATGGGATAAAAAACCCCAGCTATTCGAAGTGTTCTTTAATAACTAAACGTTGATAAAAGTTGGGATTGCTATGCGAACGTCTCTGACTTCGCACCCCCCGCTACCGCACGAATCCTTTCGTGTGGTACGTTAATTAGAGTCAGGATTTTATATTCTAACTCTAGAAACATTAAAAAAGTCTGGTTGGCATTCATTTGCTAATCAGATTTTTTTTATCAAAGGTTTTTCTTACTATATTTACAATGATAAAAATAGTATTATATGAGCAGGAATTACAAATTCCATAATCCTGAAGGTTTGTATTTTATTAGCTTTGCTGTAGTGGGCTGGTTAGATGTCTTTACTAGAAATGAGTATAAAGACTTGTTTATTGAAAGTCTAGAATTTTGTCAAAAAAACAAAGGATTAGAAATTCATGCGTGGTGTATTATGAGCAATCATGTTCATTTAGTTTTTAGGAGTGTCAATGGTCAAAAACCAGAGTTACTAATTGGAGATTTAAAAAGATTTACCAGTCAGTCCATTGTTAAAAGAATACAAGAAAATCCAAGGGAAAGCAGAAAAGATTTTTTGTTGGATTTTTTCAAGAAAGAAGCAGAAAAAAATTCTAATGTGAAACACTATCAATTTTGGAGACATGATAACAAACCTATTGAACTTTGGAGCAATAAAGTTATTCAGCAAAAAATAGATTATGTACACAATAATCCTGTAGAAGCAGGATTAGTTTACAAAGCAGAAGAGTATATTTATAGTAGTGCTATTGATTATTCGAGTCAAAAAGGACTGATTGATGATGTCGTTGTTTTTAAAATGTTTGGGATATAACGACAACGAACCACACGAAAGGATCCTGAAATCCGCATGTCTATGTTAAAAAACTATGTAAAACTTTAATTATTAATGTTTTACAGTGAAATCATTTTCACTTAGTTTAGTGTTATTACAAAACATGGTATGAAAATAATACAAAGTTCTAATATCTCAGCATTTGGCGGATTAAATTTCGTAATAAAGGAAGCAATTGATTTAAAAATCAAAGAATTACTAATCGAAGAACTGCCAAAGTTACCGAGTCAATCAAAATACAATTGGTTTGATGTGATAATGTCTTATTGGTCAGTATTTTTTTGTGGAGGTGATTGCGCTGAAGATTTAAATATAAATTTGAAAGACAACTTGAAAAACAACCCTTTTATTGAAATTCCAAGTCCTGATAGATTACTTGAACGAATAAAAGGGTTATCTGATATTCCGCAATATTACACAGCAGAAAGAGGAAAGAAAAAACATCAATTTTCCTTGGCAGAAAAAATGAACAAGTTAAATCTGAAAATGCTAACTAAGTTGCCAGGATTCAGGAAAGATGATGTCATTTTAGATTACGACAATACTTTAATCTTTACCGCAAAAGCGGATGCCAGAAAAAGTTATCAAAAAGAAACTGGTTACTATCCAGGCGTTGGGATAGTCGGAGAACATATTGTTTATGTGGAAAATCGCAATGGTGACAGTACTGCTCATGTTATGCAACATCAAACGATTGACCGAATGGTAAACATGTTAAACCAAAATGGCATTACCATAGATGCTATAAGAGCTGACTCAGCTTCATTTACTTATGAGATTATTAAATCTATGGAGAAAGCTACAAAACGAATTTTCGTTAGAGCTAGAATGAGTGCTACTTTAGAGAATGCAATTTCTAAAATAACAGACTGGAAAGAGATAACAACGAATAGCACTAAGCTATTGAGAGGAGCAACCACATTCATCCCTTTTGAGCGTCACGCAAGAGGTAATAAAAGAAAAACTGAATCTTTAAAAAGATATAGATTGATTGTTACTAAAGAAGTAAGGAGGGATGGACAAATTAATGTTTTTACTGGAGAAGCATACAATTACAGTATGATTATGACCAATGATATGGAAATGACAAACGACCAAGTAGTCATGTTTTACAACGCTCGTGGAGCAAGTGAAAGAGAATTTGATATTTTAAAAAATGATTTTGGTTGGAATAGATTACCATTTTCAAAACTTGAACAAAATGCCGTTTACCTTTTAATGATGGCAATGTGCAGAAACTTGTATACTCATACCATAGAAAAGTTTTCTAAAATGGTAAGTTTCCTGTCACCAAAATTTAGAATTAAAAAATTTATTTTCAGATTTATATGTATTCCTGCTAAATGGGTGCGTTCAGCCAGAATAAATAAACTCAAGTTATATGGGAAAATAAATTTTGTAACCTAGAGCGGTTTTATTTAACGAAAAAAAATCTAAATAGTAATGCTATAAAGGGATACGTGTGTCTAATAATGAAAAGTTTAGTGATGTTTTTTATGTTTTACTTATAATTCTATGAGAATTTTGAGGATAGAAAACTTTTTTAACCTAGCGTCTTCTTGATAACTTATCTTTAAGAACAAAAAAGACTGTTAAATCAATTAGAACTATTAATAAATGTTAGACATGCGGATTTCAGGAAGGATTCGTGCGGTAGCGGGGGGAAATTTAATCCGCCGAATGCCGAGATATTAGATCCTTCTATTGTTTTCATTCCTTGTCTTGTAAAAACACCAATTTAGGTGAAAACACTTTAACCGTAAAGTTTTAATAAGCAGAGTTTTACAGGGTTTTTCAACATAGACATGCGGATTTCAGGAAGGATTCGTGCGGTAGCGGGGAATACAACTGTTCTAGATGTAACTTTAAAAGTAAATGGTGGAGATACTGGTCTTCTAAACAGAGAAACACAATATGAAAATGTAAAAAATAATATTAAAAATTGTAGATAAATGAATATATTTAAACAAATTAAAATTGCAATACTTGGAGTGTTATTATTTATGGGATTTTGCCAATTCACTGTGTTCCAAACAGATGAAAAAGACTTAATTATAGGAACTTGGGCTCCAGAAGGAAGCCCTAATTCAAAAAAAATTTTTGAAGCAGGGGGAATTTGCAAAGATTATTATAAAGGTAACCTAGTAAGAACTTTTACATGGACAATTCCAGAAGAAGGGGTTTTACAACTTGTTGAGAACAAAACCAAAGATATATATAAGTATGAGTTAAGTTTTTATCCTGATACTAAAACAATGGAATTGATATGGTTTGTTTTGCCTAGTAAAAGATTATTGTATTTTCGTAATTAGTGCCTGACCCCGATGGCGCACTTGTATTCAATCGTTCCCCCGCTGGCGCGAGCAGAAATAAGCTCAACGGCTAGCGCGAGTTTCTAACTCGTACCCACAAAGCTAAGCAAGCAAAGTAAAAAGAAAGTTGTAATCATTAAAACGGTTACAACTTTCTTTGTTTTAAAAATACGAGAATTGCTTAAAAAATAATTTTATATATGAGTAAAAATTAGAACTAGTACAATTGAATTTTTGATTGTGGGTACGAGCACAATGTCATTAAGTTAAGCGTTTTTTGTGTCATTTCGACGAAGGAGAAATCACATAACGTGAGCAACTAGTGTGATTGCTTCGCCTGTTCGCTATCGCTCGAGTCCTCCTTCGTCGGGATGACAAAACAGGATGTTTTTTCCTTAACTTAATGACATTGGGTACGATCACGATGCTCGCACTAGCCTTTATAAATTTTCTGCTCAAAACAGGGAAAGTTTCAGTTCGTTTATTTTATTTTTTTGAAAATTCAAACTTTTTAAAACTATAGGAAGGCATTGTGGTTGTTAGTTCGACTACAGAGCCTTTCAAACCATCTTTTCGAGGCATTGTAACGACTTTTTTCAAATCTGTAAATTCATAGGAATTTGGATTTTTAAATTTCGCCCAAGCTGTTTTGCCATCCTTGTTTAAGATTCGGCTTGGATCTCCATTTTTATCCCATTTTGGCTTTACCCATCCTGTTGCTGGTTCGTCTAACAAAAATGTTTGCAAGTCATTTTGCTCTTTCGAATAAACAATATTACGGCAATTTAGTACCGTTCCAACAGCTAAATCCGTTGTAAAAGTTATGGTTACCAATTCTTCTTTTTGATCCACTAATGTACTTGGATTGACATTATAAACCAAAACGTCATAGTCGTGGTCTTTTTTACTTTTCGCAAAAATAGCGTCCAGTTGGTTATTGTCAATAGTGGCTTTTCCTGTAATTAAAGTTTCATATCTGGTTTTTCCTTCCATCGTTTTTAGGATTTCGATACTTGGTGGATCAACAGCACCCTCACGTTGTCCCCATCTATAAATTTTCTGTAAATTACTAGCATCATGTTTATAAAACATATTGGTAAAACCAATATTCATCAACTCCGAATGAGCACTTTCACAACGCAAAAAATTACCTCCATCAGGTTCAGGTGGTGCCATCCCGATCACCACACTGTATTCCATCACGTCAATTATGGCGTCTTTGTTCCATTTGGGATGATGCACCAAATCAGCAAATAATTCCTCAAATTTGGTCGAAAGATTTCTAGACTTTGCATTGTTAATCAACACATAGTCTGAAATTCCCCAAAAATCATATCGCACCTTATGGTCGTAACAATATTCGATTAAATCCTTAGCAAAGGAAGCAAAAGGCTCACTTTTATAATTTAGCTCCTTTCCTTTTCGATATAAAAAGTCTGGTGGTCTTGTATGAATACCTATTTTGGCATTGGGTAAAACCGAACGTACTGCTTGTTCGGTATAAGCAAAATAATCAATGAACTCTTGTTTGGTTCCTCTCCAGTGGTCAGGCGTTTCAATCTCCGAACCGATTCTTAAGCGCCATGATTCTACTTCTGATTTTCCATAAGTATCCACTAATTTCTCCATCATGGCTTTGATAAAATCAGTATAAGCTTTTTTATCTGCTGGTGGTAAAGAATTCCCATAGATGGAAACTCTCTCGTCTTCTCTAAAATGAATATTATCGGTCGTCCCTTTTGGTATAAAAGTATATCCATGCTGAAAAGCCCATGAAGGCTGGTCTAGAACAAGCTGTAGAATTTTAATATTGTCTTTTCGAATGTTGTCAATTCGAGACAGTAGTGGCTTCCAATTGTAAACATAAGTATTCGTTAACGAATCGTACCGACAAGGATCGTATTCTAAATTAGGAACATTTTTTCCATTTTTCTTTTTATTCACACCACCAATCATTCGCACCACATTCAGCTCCATCCCTTTGGCGATATTCACTCCATTTTCTGGGCTAATGCGATTGACAACTGTCCAAATATTTTGAAGCTCCTGTTTTTTATGAGTGACGTTTGTAAAGTCGGTCGAAAGCAGAACTTGTGCATTGACAGTTAATCCTACAAACAAACCACTTAAAATACTTACTGCTTTTCTCATTTTATTCTTCTGAATTTACAGGTGTTCCATCATCAGTCGCTTTTAGATTTACATCATAATACGACTTTCTACTTTCTGGAAATTTGATTTCTAATAGCTTTTTCATTTTCTCTTCCACTTTCTTGTAGTCTGCTTTTCCTGCTACATTTGCCTTAGCAATTCTGGTGTCGTCTGAGTGTAAAAACAACTCTTTTCCTAAAAGTTTACCCTCATTATTTTTCCATTCGGTGTAACGCCAAATGCCATCAGTACAAGAAACGCCCATGCCTTTTTTACCATGTGGGTATAAATTATATGCCGCAGGACTTTCTTTTATTTTCTTGTTAACTGTCAATGGTAGCAAACTTTTCCCTTCTAATCCTACTTTATTTTCACCAATAGCTTCTATAATCGTTGGAAAAACATCTAGGTTTTCGACAATCGAATTCGATTTTACGTTTTTAACACTTCCTTTCAAAGCCGTTTCTCTGGCAATAATCAAAGGCACTTTTACATCAATTTCTAAGTTGGATTGTTTGCACCAAGCGCCGTACTCGCCTATTTTATAGCCGTGGTCACTCATGAAGACAATAATGGTATTTTTTCTTAAGTCTAATTTATCTAAGGTTTGCATCACTTTCCCAACTTGGGCATCCATATAACTCACACAAGCATAATAACCATGCCTTAAATCTTTGGTTAAATCATCATTCAAAAGCCCTTCTTTTGGGATATTTGAATACCCTGCTAACTCTCTCCATTTTGGCATTCCTGGTAAATAGACATTCTCGGGAACTTCTCTTGAAGGGACTTTGAAATCATTTTTAGAATACAAATCCCAATATTTTTTGGGTGCATTAAATGGTAAATGCGGCTTACTGAATCCTACAATCAGCAGGAATTTATCATTTTTCAACTTATTTAAAGCATCGATAGCATTGTTTGCCGCTCTACCATCTTTGTAGGCTTCATCGGCAACATCAGCACTTTCAAAAGCAGGACCGTTGGTATTCTTTTCGCCTTTTTTCTTTAAATTTTCGATTAAGTCTAAATTTTCTTGGCATGCATAGGAGTTGTCTTCTTTTGGATAATACAAATCCCAAACTGCTTTATCATCGGTACTATGATGAAACACTTTACCCACACTTACGGTCTTATAACCTTTGGATTTAAAAAATTGTGGCATCGATTCAATATCTTTTCGAACCTTACGCAAAGGTGTAAAAATATCATAAACACCAATAGTTTCCGGACGTAAACCCGTTAACAAACTCATTCGAGAAGGGGCACAAATTCCTTGTTGGGCATAGGCTTTATTGAATAATATTCCTTCATTGGCCAATTTGTCAATATTAGGACTTTTGACCATTTCATTGCCATAACAGCCCAATTCTTCGCGTAAATCATCTATCAGAAAAATCACCACATTGGGTTTTTCTTGAGCAGAAACAGGTCTAACAATCGCAAATAGTATTGCGGCAAATAATATTACTTTCTTTTTCATTTTTGTTATAGTATTAATATGGGCTAAAAGATCCTTTGACATTAATTTCTTTTTAAATCATTGCCTGAAAAAAACTCTTTAACTTAATTATTCAGTTTCAACAGTTATTCAGACCTTTTTTTATTTCATATTCAAAGTCAATTCTTTCAAATCTTCTTTTCTTGACGAAGTTCCAACGAAGATTTTAAACTCCCCTGGCTCAATGATTCTATTGAAATTGATGTCTAACATTTCAAATGCCGATTTATCCAACGTTAATTTCACTGTTTGAGTTTCACCTGCTTTCAACGTCACCCTTTTGAATGCTTTCAATTCCATCACGGGACGTGTAATCGTACCTACTACATCTTTCACATAGACCTGAACCACTTCGTCTCCTACTACATGGCTTGTGTTTTTTATATCTACGGATACTTCAACAGATTCTCCAGCTTTTAATTCGGTGCTCGATAGTTTGATAGCATCTAATGAAAATTGAGCATAACTTAATCCGTATCCAAAGTTGAACAAAGGACTAGAGTCTTCAAACAAATATTTCTTTAAGGTTCCTGTTGGCTTTTGGCTATAATAAACCGGAATCTGACCTACACTTCTTGGAACCGTTACGGCCAACTTTCCTCCTGGGTTGTTGTCTCCAAATAAAGTACGTGCGATTGCATTTCCTGTTTGTTGCCCTAAATACCAACCGTCTACAATCGCATCCGCTTTGTCTTTGATATAATTGATTGTCAAGGACCTTCCGTGCATCATCACTACTACTACCGGTGTTCCGGTTTCTACAATCGCTTTCACTAAGGCATTTTGATTTCCTACCAAATCCAAATTGGCACGGTCTCCTCTATGATCGCCTAAAGTTGCCGCTTCACGAGTCGTAGCATAATTATCTCCTACACAAACTATGGCTACTTCACATTGTTTTGCAATGTCGGCTGCCGCTTCAATAGTCGCTCTTTCTTTTTCGTAAGGAATCGTTTGAATATCTCCTTCAGGTAATTTTCCGATTTCAAATTGTGCTTCTGTTTTTCCTCTGGTAATACCACAACCTTCGGCATACATAATTTCGACTTTCGAACCTTTAAGATAATCGGTTACTCCATCGAAAATACTAACTGCAGGAACTTTGGCAGGCGTATAACCTCCTAAAACAGTCGTTTTGATATTCGGACCAATCAAAGCGATTTTCTTTAATTTTGATTTATCCAAAGGCAATAAGTTTTTTTCGTTTTTCAACAAAATAATTGCTTTTTCCGCTGCTTTTAAGGCTAATGCTTCTCTGTTTTTATCTTCAGCAACCTTTTTGGCTTCTTTTTCTACAACATAAGGATTTTCGAATAATCCCAACATGAATTTCACTCTCAAGACTTCGCGCACACGCTCGTCAAGATCTTTTACATATTCTGGTTTTTTCTTCAAAGCTTCTGGCAACAACACATAACTAGAACCTACAGGTTGGTCTAAATTCACCCCAGATTTCAATGCTAACAATGCTGCTTCTTCTCTATTTGGAACCACATGATGCAGGTGATCCAATCGTTCAATATCATTGTAATCAGACACTACAATGCCTTTAAAACCCCATTCTTTTCTTAAAATACTATTTAACAATCGTTCATTTCCATGAGCAGGAACACCTTCCACCTCGCTATGAGAAGGCATCACTCCCCAAATATGGCTTTGTGTAACAGCTAGACGGAAAGGCTCTAAAGCTTCTTCACGAAATTGCCTATCAGACATAATGGTCGGTGCAAAATTTCGTCCTCCCTCGCATTGTCCGTAACCCGCAAAGTGTTTGGGACTGGCTACAATGTGGTTTTTACCAACGGTCTCTCCCCCTCCTTGCAATCCGTTGATGGCCGCTAAACCGATTTGGCTTACCAAATGTACATCTTCTCCATAGGTTTCGTCCATGCGTCCCCAACGAGCATCTCTAGCCAAATCCAAAAGCGGACTAAAAGCCAAATGCAAACCACGGCTACGAGCTTCCAGTGCTGCTTGTGTGTAGACTTTGTTTACCAAATCGGTATCCCAAGTTCCTGCCAATGCAATTGCTTGCGGAAAACTAGTCGCCTGTGCTCCAACAAAACCGTGCAAAGCCTCAGTTACTGCCAAAATTGGAATACCCAAACGGCTATTTTCGATAATGTATTTCTGAATTTGGTTTAGAAAGCGAACATCCCCTTCTGCTCCAAGAGGAAGGTTTACGTATTGCAAGGAACCCATTCCTTTTTTTAATTGGTCCATCATTACTGGATCAATCACGTAAGTATTGTTAGGCCCTTTGGTATATTTTGGAAAACTACTCACCAACTGATTCACTTTTTCTTCCATTGTCATTTGACTTAATAGATGCTCTATTCGGCTCTCGATGGGAAGTTTAGGGTCTTTATAAGTGTTTTTTTGACCACTTACATTATAAACACTAAAGTTTAAAAAAATAACCAATAGCGGTACTTTAAAAAAATGTTTCATTCGGTTTGTATTGAATTAGTTAAATCATAAATAATTGACAAGCTTTTCTTTTTTTTAAAACCATGAATTTGCCACCAACAAAGGATGCAAATACAGCATTTTAGAAAGCTTCATTATTTCAAAAGATAAATTTACTAATTGCCTCATGATAACCTGTACTGTCCTGTACTGTATCGTTTCATAAAAAGCCCCCAAAAAAAAAACCTAAACCCCTAAATCATGAAAACTTGATTTAGGGGTTCATAAAAAATAGTATTCTAAAATAATACTTGTGTTAGAAGAATTATTGGAAAGAAACTTTAGTGCTACCTTTAGCTGTTTGGATAAAATAAATTCCTTTTGTGAAAGCAGACAAATCAATTTTCATTCCCTTACCTGCTAACAGTTTTGCACCTGACAAATTATACACCTCCCATGGTAATTCTTCGGTTAAGTAAAACACGCCATCCGTACTTGGATTTGGAAACAATTTTAAGCGAGAAAAATCAAAATCATTTACCCCCAAAATAGCACCATCTCTTACTAAAGTTACATAATCATAATTAGGCCCCGCACCTCCAGCTGGAATTTTTAACTCTAATACATAGTCACCAGCTATTAAGTTAAAATTAGGCGATTGATAATCCTGAAAAACCGCAGTGGTACCTATTTTAACAATCCCCTCAGTTGTAGAACCACTTGGACTTGTAAACAATAGTGTAGAAGACGACAAATCAACTGGCAATAAATAAGCTGAAAAAGGCTTAGAGGTCGTTGATGATGTTTTGTAATTCACCTTCATATGATAGCTTCCTGATTGTGTAACTCGAATGGTATAACGCGTATATTCATCTCCTGCAATTGCGGTAGAAACAAAACCTGTTCCCCCAGTTGTAATATCGACATCATCCGTAGCAGCTGTTCTATAAGCACCACCCGAATTCCCATCAGTAGTATCATAAAAACCAACATTTTTATCTAAATTATAATCTTCAATTTCAATTTGACCCGGCACATTTTTAATCCCGTTATACGTTCCAGGATATATAGGTGGCGGTGGAGTACTTGCAATTTCAGATAATTTATTTACAGAATAAGGAGGCAAAGTAATCACACCACTTCCTGACTTGATCAATGTTAATGGATCTTCGTTATTAGCAAAGGTTGGTGCATCACTCAAACTGGTAAAACTCAATGCCTCATGTTTAAAAGTTCCTGTATAGGAAACATTATCCAATTTCAAATCAAAAACAACTGATTTTGGCGTTTTATTTACTACAAAAACAGCTGTAGCACCATTTTTAGTTACTGCTCTCGCACTTACTGCATCAACTGTTACCGGCAAAGTTGCTGCATAATTTGTATCTTTAGGCGCCGTCAATGTTGCGTTGCAGGTCATATCACTCTTCAGTAAGGTACTATTCTCAAAAACAGAACGTAAAATTTCATAAACTGCACCAAAGCCTGTTTTTCGCATATTACTCAGAACTTTTAAGGGGCGACCACCACCGTCTAATTGAGCGTCTGTAAAATAATACAACGGATTTAATTCGGTCGTTGCTCCATACCATTCGGCACGTTCAAAAGCATTTTGTTTTTCAAACAAATACAAATAAGCATCTGCTTGACCTAAATAGGAAGCCGCCATAGGATCACAACTTACTCCCCACTCTGTCATCCATATTTTTTTACCTGGTGCATAAGATTGTACCCAGTTTTTGGAGTTTTCTATTTTAAGTCTGGCGGTTAAAATGTGTTTATAAGTATCTGTTGCTTTTACTGCAACCTCTTTTTCATATTCAACATATTTATGCAAGGATATAGCATCAAAATAACCAGTAGTAAGAGTAAGTGCATTATTGTAACTTGCATGACTTTCTCTCCAACTCAAAGGTACAGACAATTTCAAACTAGGTTTCGCAACTTTCAAAGCTTGAGATAAGGATACAGCTATGGGATAATATTTTTCTGGAGTGGAAATGCGTTCACTTCGCTGATCTTTCCAAAATTGTTCATTCCCTAATTCAATATATCCCACGTTAAAACCTTTGGCATCACTATCCTGCAAGCGAGCAACTGATTTTTCATTCGAATCATAATTCAAATTATAAGTCCAAACCACATTAAACGCTTTTTCATCAAATAAAGACTTTAATCCAGGGAAACCCGTTTTAGTGTCACTTCTTTCCCAAGTATCCATAGCATTTCTATGCGTATCTCCAATATCATAATTATCATAGGGTTCCCAAACCCCAGGCGAGACTTCTCTTTTATAAGTCGATCTATCGATAGTCCAATCATACCAATTGGACCATACACCTGAAGGAAAACGAACCGTAACCGGATTTAAATACCTGAAAATTGTTTTTTCACTGCTGCTAGTAAATCGGCTAAAATTAAGTCCTAGCAATAAATTATTGGCAGGTTCGGTTACTCCTGTAGTTACATTTAAAGAAGCAGTAACTGTTGCTGGTAATGTAAATGGATAGGTTTGCCCTATCACATTTGAAAACCCTCCGATGCACAAAGAAATCAAAAGGCTGTATTTATTCATTTTCATATGTTGATATTTATTGTTTTTTTATCGGTCATATGTAATTCGCATATCATCATTGGTGTTTGCAACCAAATTTTGAGTCATGCTCATTTCATAATCTGTTTATTATAGGGTCGTTATAATAGTATTTCAAAAAGAAAAAAACCACTAAAAATTTTATATACTTATCTCAACTACAACAATTAATTAATAATCTTAATTATTAAATTCATTCTCAAAAACAGAGATTAAATTGTCGTAAAGATGTTTATAAAACTTTAAGTGGCTTAACTAAAAAACCTGCAATTCCCTTATTTAAAAGACATTGCAGGTTTTATAACTATTTATTGGAAAGAAACTTTAGTTGTTCCTTTAGCTGTTTTAATGAAATAAATTCCTTTAGCAGCAGCTGATAAATTAACTTCTGAACCTTCACCAGAAGCTACTTTTGTCCCAAGAGCAGAATACGCTTCCCATTTAGCAGATTCTCCAATGTTAAACACACCAGTACTACTTGGATTTGGATACACATTAATAGAATTATTAGCTCCAAAGTCGTTTACACCAAGAGTTGTAGCATTACCATCTCTTACAAATTTAAACCAAACGTAATTAGGACCATTATTAATTGTCGTTACTTTGATAACATATGTACCAGCGGCTACATCAAATTGAATAGTATTACCATTAATATCACTTGCTGCAGTAGCAGGTCTATCAGTAACAGGGTTAATAATTTCACCATTCGCATTAGAATATAGAACACTACTACCACCTACTCCAGTAATATTTGTTCTTATAAGAGAACCATCAGCTAAAACAACAGGAATATTGGCAAATGCAACATCTAGTAATTCAAATTTTATAGCTCTAGGATTCGCATTACTATGACCATAATTTACATCAATATGGTACTTTCCACTATCAGCAAACTCTACTGTATAGTATAAAAACTCATTACCTCCGGAATTTAGAGCTATAACACCTGCAGAAAGACCCGTAGCAGGAGCCGCTATATCGACATCAGTACCAGGACGATAATTGTTATTTAAAAATGTAGTACCATTACCAGCGGTGTTTCCAGCGCTAGAATCAGAATAACCAAATGGAGCAGTACCTGTAGGATTTATAGTTGTATTTTGATTAGCCCCATTATCAAAGTCTACAAAATTAATTTTAGTAGAAGTTGTACCATCGCCTGCTAAGTGCACTATAGAATTGTATGTTCCTCCAGTTTGCGCAATAACCGCTTGTGTCCCCAAAAATGTTGTCATAGCAACAACACTTAAAAATTGTAATTTTCTTTTCATAATTGTTTATAATTAAATAGTTAATATTTTGTGAAAACTAAATTATTACAAACAAATATTCCCTCTGTACTTCTCTGTATGGGTAACCGTAAAATATTTATTTACAATCCTTTAAAAACGAAAAAAACTACCTTGTAGCGAACTCTTAAAACCATAAAAAACAACAGCTTTAGCATCGATACGATTCTAAAGCTGTTATTCTGATCTATTCACCTAAGTCAAAAGACTGAAAATCAATATATTTAGTAGTACAGACTGAAAATCTGAAATGTTGGAATATCAAAATGCTTAAAATTTGCCGCAGATTAAAAAGATTTGCTTCACCTGTTCGTTTTCGCTCTGGTTCACTATTTAAATTCTTTTAAATCAAACTAATCTGTGGCAATATTATTTTTAGCAGCTACAGCGAGATACTCTGAAAACACGCAAACTATTTCATAACAAAGGACTGCCAATTTGAATAATCATCGGTTCTATTAATCTGATCCCAAATACGGACTTTCCAGAAATAGGTCTTCCCAGATTCAAGTGCTTTTCCTTTATAAGTTATGTTGGTGAAATCCTTTTCCTTTACTTGTTTGCTATTCCAAACATCCGCAATATTCTTATCTAAATTAGCCTGTGAAGAAGCTACTAAAATTTGATAGGCCGATTGCTTACCTGCCTCTTTAGGAATGATCCAACTAAAATTTGGAACATCCGTTTGATTAAATGAAACAGCCAATCCTGAAAGCTTTCCTGTTAAGGGATCTTTAACTTTTGAAATTAATGCATCGCATTGTTTTCGCAAATTAACCAACACTTTTTGGTACTTTTTATTTTTCGCTAAATTATGCAGCTCGTTGGGATCCTTTTTTAAATTATACAACTCCTCTATCGATTGGTCATTAACATACCTGAAATATTTCCAATCTTTTGTTCGTACACCTTCACTTGGCGGAATATTCTCAAATTCCCATAAATGCTCAATTAAAACGGTATCTCTATTGATTGTAACATTTTTAGCATTTATTAAAGAAACCAAACTTTTACCATGCCAACTTTTAGGTTGTTTGACACCAGCCAAATCTAAAATAGTAGCAGGAATATCAATATTTAAAGCCATCTCGGTCACATCTTTGTGCTCTTTAACTCTTGGGTCGTAAATCATCAAAGGAACACGAACGGAATTATCATACATTAACCATTTTCCTGCCAATTGTTTTTCCCCTAAAAAATAACCATTGTCACCCATTACAATAATAACGGTATTTTTATCCAATCCCTTTTTCACCAGTTCTTTACGGATTTTCGTTATTTCCATATCAACACCAGCAATCATACGGTAATAGCCTTTAACGCTGTGTTGGTACTTCTCTGGAGTATCATAACGCCATGTCCATCGCAAACGATTAAAACCATCTTTTACAATTTGTGGCAACACGTCATAATACTTATTATCTGAAAATTTAGCAGCAGGAACTGTCGTATTCGCCAAAACAAAATCTTGTTCTTTGTCCCAAAAATATTGTTCTTTAGCGGCATCATGAGCATGAGGAGCGCTAAAACTCAATTGCATACAAAAAGGTTTGTCGGTAGGTGCATTCGCAATAAAATCAATAGCTTGTTGCCCCGTATAACGCGTTAGATGCACCGTATCTTTGCCAATAGTTTTGTAG
Source organism: Flavobacterium faecale (assembly GCF_048320115.1). Lineage (GTDB taxonomy): Bacteria > Bacteroidota > Bacteroidia > Flavobacteriales > Flavobacteriaceae > Flavobacterium > Flavobacterium faecale_A. The sequence continues at coordinate 2,657,275 of NZ_CP182943.1, read as the reverse complement.
TAATACCCTCTTCTATCTTTATAACGATTCTCTCTGTCGTAATTGTCAAATTTATCATAAAGCGAAGCAAGCCCCTTATATTTTACGCCAAATTTCCCAAAAAAAGCGGTGTAATAGCCCGCATCTTTTAGCACTTTGGGATAGGCCTCTTGCATGTATTCTTGTTTAATATCTCCCGTTTGAAAAGTATATTTATGAGTACGCTCATACAATCCACTAAAGATACTCGCTCTACTTGCTGCACAAATAGGAGTAGTAGAAATAGTGTTGTGAAAGTAAGTTCCAGTCTTCGCCAGATTATCCATTTCTGGAGTGTATGCTAATTTATTCCCCGCATAACCAATGGCATCCCATCGCTGATCATCCGTTAGAATAAATATAATATTGGGTCTTTCTGATGTAGAATTTGTTTGCGCATTTGACACTATCTTGACAAAAAAAAGGAGTGACAACATCATCAATTGGGAGCTAGTCCTAGTCATTATTTTTTATTTTTATACTGTTATTTTTCAATGAAATTTCACATTAAAAAGTAGCAATTTCATTTTTTTATAAAATAATGAAAAAAAGATCATAAAACTATACCGCACTGTACTGCTCAAAAAAACTATCAAATTGAATCATCAGTTAAAAAAAGAAAATCTATTCAAAAGTTTCAAACTCCTCCCTAGCTAGAATTATGCAATTGAAACAACTAATTTGATTTCTATTATTGAAATGAAACGGGATTTTCATATTTTTTATATTTTTTTCCATCATAACTATCATTGTTTTACCTTGAAATTTAAAATACGGTTCCTAAGTTATAAGGGGCTAAAATAACTACAAAGATTCCCTAATTATTAAATCTGTTTTGATCATAATTCTCATAGGTTCCATAGCCGTAACAAACTCGGCACCTTTATAACCTAATTGTTTAAAGTCGGTTGAAATCACCGTAATACCCTTATAAATAAATGGTTTCATGGGTGAATCATTGTAAGATAAAATTCCAACATCCCGTCCTGGTTCGTAATTCATTTCTTGACATTGTTCTAAAATCAAGCCCAACATCCGATCACTCACACTGATATAAGCGACATTTTTCTGTATACTAAAATCATTTTCTTTGGTAATGATTTCAAAATTTATGTTGTAATCCCGACAAAATTTTTCAAAATAAACCAAAGTTTCTTTTGGGTGATTCGTATAAGAAGGATATAAAAAATGCACTTGATGATACTTTTTTAATAAATGCTTTCCTTTTTCAAGTGCTTTATAAAATGAAACACCAAAGTCTTGAAAAACAAAATTATAACTATCATCAACTTGAATACCCCAGTCAATCATCAAAATCTTGTCGTTTGAAATTTTAGACAATACTTTCGGAATACTATTGTCGTCAAAAGACATTATTACGTACTTGTAATACTTGCCTATACTATTATTAATAATCGTTCTAAAATTATCAATATTGTAATGATGAAATTGTACATCTACAATAAAATTAGAAGGCAATTTTTCTTTGAATGAATGATACAAAACTTCTTTATATGATTTGAATGTATCCAATACCAAAAGAACTTTTCGAACATCACTAGCCACAAAATACCCTTTACTTTGCACTGCATTAATAACTCTTTGATCCTTCAGCTCAGTGTATGCTTTAAAAATAGTATCCCTTGAAAGACCGGTACTTTTGCTAACACTATTAACGGATGGCAAACATTCGCCTTTGTTTAAAATTCGTTCACCAATAGCATCATTTATTGTATTTATGATTTGTTGAAACTTTGGAATGTCACTATTTGTATCGATTTGAAATTCGAATTCTTTCATGATTTATTAATTAATTTAAACCTATGTATGGCTATTTTAATAAAAGTAAATAAATAGAAATAGTTAACTGTACTGTCTTGTATTGGTTCCTACTATTATGTTAAAATTATGCACCCAAAAAAAGCTAACTCACTGCTATACAACCAATACAATTACATTAAAACAAAAAGCCCCAAATTTTCATTTGAGGCTTTTCTATATTTTTTTTGACGAAATTAATGTTTGTAAAATTTCAAGTCGATTAAGTCGTTTTGAATTGGGTTTGGATTCCAATTCTCATGAATGGCTAAGGCAGCCCCCAAAGCGCTGGCTTGCGCCATAGAAGCGGCATACACTTCCATTTGCGGATAGACTTCAGCCAATAGATTCATAAAAATAGTGTTTTTACTAAATCCACCGTCTACAAATATCTTTTTCACAGGACTGTTATGAATCACCAAATTGGTCGAGACCACTTGTTGATCTACCAAATCCATCATCAATTGATGATAGGCAATTTCATAACTTTCATAATCAGAAAGATGACGTGTTGCAAAGGCACATTCTTTTAAAAGGGTACTTGCATCCGCTATACTCTTTTGCTTTTTATTTTCAGACCTTAGTTTGTTGATTATCTCTTTATCATAAAATACCGTTTTAAAACTATCAAAAGGTACTTTAAAATGTTCTGACAACCGCTTGGCTTGAATCTCATGCTCGTTACCCGAAAACAATCGCGCTGCCTTTACAGGTCGCTCGGTATACTGCAGATAACACAAACAATCGTTTTGCAATTCTTCAAAAGTCAGTTGCTTGTTGTTAAACGGATTCAAGGAAATACTCCAAGTTCCTGTGGACAACAATACAAAAGGCTCTGTAAAGTTAATCGTGTAGGGAATCATAGCCGAGGAACTATCGTGTAAACCTGCTCCTACTGCCAATCCTTCTTTGTTGATGACAACATCTTTCCCATAATGCAAGGGGGCGATTTTATCGAGAATATTTTCTTTCTTCAACCATTTATGGTATTTCATTTTTTTGAAATTCCACAAATTGGTATGACAACCAATGCTGGTAATGTCAGTAAAATATTCATTTGAAAACAACGAACTCAAATACTGTGGCAAGTGCAAACAGTATTTCACTTGAGCAAACAATTCTGGTTGTTCTTCTTTGAGCCTGTAAATCTGCATGCCCGAATTCAAACTTCCTAAAACAGGGGAAGCTGTTTTTACTGCAAATTTTTCTTCCCCTTTGTAATTATTGTAAAATTGATTCTTTAGCGCTTCTGGATACTCTTTTAAGTAATTGTACAAAGGAGTTAATGGTTGCCCATTTTCATCCACATATACAAAACTCGCTCCATAGGTACTAAAATTAATCGCTTTGAGTACGTAATCCTTTAATTGTTTGATTTCGGCCATTCGATCCAAAATCCAGTTTCGAAGTAAATCAATGTCTTCACAGGGAAAACCATCTTCATCTACTGTTTCTTCAAAGTTTACCGATTTTTCCCAAACAATATGATAACTCTCATCAAATAAGAATACTTTTTTGTTTGTTTTGCCAATATCAAAGATTGCAACTACATTCATTTTTGCTGTTTTTTATAAGCCTGTAGCTACGGTTTTTAGTCCTCTTTCAGCAATTAAACCCTCACGAACACCAAATTGACGGTACAATCCTACTGGATTAATAGCCGCTCCAGCACGCAAACGCGCCTCGGCAACTAAGGCACGAACATCAGTACGGTAAGCCGCTTGTAAAATTTCTTGTGCTTTGACAACGTCATTCTCGTTTTGTGCAATTTCCAATGCTTTTCTATCCACTGAAAGTGCTTGTGCATAAGCAATCATGATCGCTTCTACCGATTGCAATAAATCTTCTAACGGGTCTTTTACGTTGTGAGATGCATCAATCATCCAACCTAAGTCTGTGGCGTGATTCATTCCTCTTGCGTCCATTCCTTCTACTAATTCGTTGAAGATTAAGAACAATTGGTATGGTTTTAAAGCACCTGCTGTTAAATCGTCATCTCCGTATTTAGAGTCATTGAAGTGGAAACCTCCTAATTTATCCTCCATTAATAATAAAGCAACGATTTGCTCAATATTAGCATTTGGAAGGTGGTGTCCTAAGTCAACTAATGTTTTGGCTTGATCTCCTAATTTTTTCACATAAGAATAAGACTGTCCCCAATCAGCTACTGTAGTAGAATAGAAGTTGGGCTCATACCCTTTGTATTCCAAAAATAATTTCCAGTTTGATGGCAAGGCTGCATATATCTCTTGTAAACTCTCTAAAGTATTTTCATAAGCTTTACGGAAATTCAATTGTCCTGGAAAACAAGATCCATCTGCCAACCAAACGGTTAACGAATCAGAACCTAATTCTACCCCTTGTTGAATCACTTCGATATTGTGTTGTATCGCTTGTTTACGAACGGCTTTGTTTACATTTTGTAATGAACCGTATTTGTAAGAGTACTCACTACCTGGTTGGTCTTGAAAAGTGTTAGAGTTCACAGCGTCAAATTTCAAACCGTGTTGTGCTGCTAAAGCTTTAATTGCATTATGATTGCTTGGAATATCCCAAGGAATGTGTAATGAAATCGCTCCTGAAGAATTATTTAAAGCATGTAGCAAACCTACATCTTCGATTTTTTCTTCTAATGAACGGGGCTCTCCACCTCCAGCGAAACGACCAAAACGTGTTCCTCCTGTTCCCAATGCCCATGATGGAATGGCGATTTGGAAATCGATTAATTTTGCAATGATATTTTCTGATTCAGCAATCTCAGATGCTGTGAAAACCAATTTATTTTTATGTGATTTGAACAACTCATCATTGTGAGCTTCAATATTATTTTTTCCAATTAACATAACATTTATTTTTTAAGTGAGTCTCTAATGTACACTAAAAACTCTTGATTTTACAATGAATTAATTTTAACTCTTTAGCTTCAATCCGTTTACTTTTTAGGCTAAAAAAACCTAACGTCCGAAGAATCGAACGTTAGATTACCAAAAAACTATCTAGTTCTAACCAAAAAACTAAACAAACTAAAAAACTAACTAATCTTATCTATAAAAGCCCATAGATACACCACCATCTACATTAAGTGCATTTCCTGTAGATTTACCTAATAAACCTCCAACAAAAGCATAACATGCATTAGCAATATCGTCTGGCAATATAATTTCATTTAATAAAGTACGTTTGGCATAGTAGGCTGGCAATTCAGCCACAGTAATACCATACGCTTTAGCACGTCCTTCAGCCCATCCACCTGACCAAATGTTAGAATCAGAGATTACAGCATCAGGGTTTACCGTATTCACACGGATTTTATCAGCACCTACTTCTGCAGCCATCAAACGAGTTAAATGTGCTTGAGCAGCTTTAGCCGATCCGTATCCAGGATTGTTTGGTCCTGCCACTACTGCATTTTTAGAGACGATGTTTACGATGTCTCCACCAAATCCTTGTTTACGCATTACTTCAATACCCGCTTTAGAAACAATAAATTGTCCTTTAACTAAAATATCGTACAATCTATCCCACTCCTCTAATGAATGTTCAGCGATTGATTTTGAAATACTAATTCCTGCGTTGTTTACTATAATATCTGCTCCACCAAAGGCTAAACAAGCAGCATCTAATGCACTAACTGTACTATCGGTATCGGTTACATTCAACAAAGTACTGGAGATAGCATCTTTACCAAAAGTCTTGATAAAATCAGCTGTAGCATCGTTCAAACGCTCTTCGTTGATATCATTAATCACTACACAAGCTCCTTCTTCAGCAAATTTCTTAGCGATAGCTTTTCCAATTCCTCCTGCAGAACCGGTAATCAAGGCGATTCTTCCTGATAAGGCTTTAGGTTTTGGCATACGTTGTAATTTTGCTTCTTCTAACAACCAGTATTCGATATCAAATGCTTCTTGACGTGGCAATGAAGTGTATTCTGAAACGGCTTCAGCACCTTTCATTACGTTTACCGCATTGATGTAATATTCTGATGCCAAACGAGCCATCGTTTTGTCTTTTGCAAAAGTAAACATACCAACTCCTGGGTATAAAATAACCACTGGGTTTGGATCACGCATTGCTGGTGAGTTTGATTTTTTGCAAGTATCGTAATAATCAGCATACATTTTACGGTAAGCCTCAAAAGCAGGGGTTAACTTGGCTTTGATAGCATCCACATCTGATAAATCTTCGTTTGGTGCCAATTCGATTACTAATGGACTGATTTTAGTTCTCAAAAAGTGATCCGGACAAGAAGTTCCTAGAGGTGCTAATTTCTCTAAATCATTTGAATTGATGAATTCTAAAACTCTTGCATCATCTGTATAGTGACCAATCATTTTACGTTCAGAAGAACAGAAACCTCTCAAGATTGGCGCTACTTTAGCCGCTTGTAATTTACGAGCTTCTACTTCTAGGCTTTCTATTTTTTGACCTCCAAAAATAGCACGTTTTTTACCGTAGTTTGACTCTAAAAATTCAGCACATTTCTCGATTACCTCAAGCGTGTTGATATAACTTTCGTAAGCCGTATCTCCCCAAGTAAACAAACCATGAGAACCCAACATTACTCCTTTTAATTTTTTCCCTTTCTTTTCAGCTTCTTCAAGGCAAGCACGCATTTGCAAACCTAAATCGAAACCTGGACGTTGCCATCCTACCCATCCAATCTCTCCGTTGAATAATTCTTCGGTGATTTTTGCTCCGTCTTTGGCTGCTGCAATCGCAATAGCAGCATCTGGATGCAAGTGATCAATGTGTGCAAATGGTAAAAATCCGTGTAATGGTGTATCAATAGAAGGTGCTTTGGAAGCTAAATCAAAAATACAGTGGTTGAACAATTCTACCATCTCATCTTCAAATTCGATGCCTCTGTATACATTTTCTAAGTTACGTAGTCTTTCTAAATAAAGGGCTGCACAACCTGATTTTGTCAATGTACCGATGTCTCCACCTGAACCTTTAATCCACATTACTTCTGTTTCAGCCCCTGTTAATGGGTCTTTGTCCGTAATTTTTACAGAAGTATTTCCTCCTCCGTAGTTTGTTAATCTTAAATCGGCTCCTAATAAATTAGAGCGATAGATAAATAATGCTACTTCATCTCCTGCTAGTTCAGCAGCTTTAGCATCATCCCATAGGTAGCTTACATGTTTAAAAGTCATTGTATTTGAATTTGTATTTGACATCGTTTTAATTTTATATGAATACTGTATTAAGGTGTTTTTTATAGTGAATTCCCAATTCCAACTAACACAATCGAGGCCAGAATCAATCCGATTCCGAAAAGGAAAGTTCTAAAGGTTTTCTGCGAAACGCCTTTCCATTCGTTCAAATAGAACCCCCAAAAATTGGCCGTTAATATAATGGTCGCCATGTGTAAAATCCATGAACTTGCTCCATTTCCTAGTTTGCTCTCCCCCATTCCGTAAAAGAAAAATTGTAAGAACCACATCGTACCTGCCAAGCCTGAAAACAAAACGTTTTTAGTAATTGGTGTTTGCTTGTTGGTATAGTCAGAATAAGTACTATTTCTAAAGTTTAAAAACATACACCAGATAAAGTTGGTCGTTAATCCTCCCCACATCAAAACGATATAGGTCACATTGTTTTGAAACAACGGATTCGATCCTAACTCAACAGCCGCATCAGCCATTGGTTTTCCTGCTTCGATTCCGTAATTGAAAAAAGAACTTAATATCCCTGAAATCGTAGCAATAATCAATCCCTTCACAAGGTCGAAATCTTTGTCTTTGTCTTCGTGACCTGTAGCGAAATCTTTTTCTTTCAGCATTCCGGCTTTTCCCGAAACCGCAATACCCATAATACAGATAAATACACCAAATAAAACTAATTGCCCTCCTGTAGTGGATAACATATCGGTAAAGGAAATCTTCCCTTCGGTTGGGTAAAAATTATAATATATAGAAGGCACTAAGGCTCCAAAAGCGGAACAAAAACCTAAAGTTATTGAGTTTCCTAATGACATCCCTAGGTAACGAACACCTAGACCATAGGTCAATCCTCCTACACCCCAGATTAATCCCATCAAATAAGTAACTGCTTTTACCGCTGGTAAAGCATCTTGAATAATTTCAACAAAATTTGGAATCGTTAAATAAGCCGCAATCGGTGGTACTATTAACCATGAGAAAAAACCTCCTACAATCCAATAACTTTCCCAAGCCCATCCTTTGACTTTTTTGAAAGGCATGTAAAAACTCCCTGAAGAAAATCCTCCGATGGAGTGAAAAAGAAGACCGAGTATTGATTCCATAAAAATTATAAAGTTTAGTTAAATATTTAAATGTAAAATAACAGAATCCTAAAAACATATCTGTTCTGGTCTGTTTGTATAAAATCGTTTTAAAGGTGTTTTTAAATAATAACAAACATTTTCACCAGCAATTGTGATTAAATCTAACAAACCGTTGGCTGAAATTAACATTAGTCTTATGAAAATCAGAATTTCAATTTATTTAAATCTAAATTGACAAAAAAATGTCAGTCTGTACCCGAAATTTTGGGACTGACTGACAAAATATATGCTAACATCCAAAAAATAACCATTTCACCCAAATGGTTCTAAAATGATTTAATACATCAGATAACTACTGGTCGGCTCCAATTACATTCACTGGTTTGACTTCCTCTCCATTGCTTTGCGCTTTTTGTTTTACAAAATAAGGTTGGAAGGTATAAGATGAATTCTTGTCCCATTTTTCATTGGTTTTAGGGAAGTATTTTTTTAGTTTTCTAATTTCGCTTTTATACTCTGCAAAATTAGCCAAATTGGTAAATTCGTTAGGATCAATTTTATGATCGTACAACTCTTGTCCTCCGTCTTCATATTGTGTAAATCTAAATCTTCCTTGGTTAACCGAATGATTATTTTCACCATAAGTAGTGAGCGCAAAGGATTTATGATTGACTTTATCACTTTTCATTGTTGCTACCAAACTAATTCCTTCGTTTCGGCTGTAAGTAGGTAGGCTACACAACTCTAAAAGCGTTGGATAGATAGAAAGCATTTCAGCTGGACTGTCAATTACTTTACCTTTGGGCAAATTTGGTGCCACAAATAACAAAGGTGCTTTGGTAGCCGAATCCCATAAACCATGTTTGGCAAAAGTTCCTTTTTCTCCCAAACGGTAGCCATGATCAGACCACAAAACAATGATGGTATTAGTTGCATATTCACTTTTATCCAAAGCATCTAATACACGACCTATTTCATAATCAACAAAACTAACACAAGCCAAATACGCTTGAATCATTTTCTTCCATTCGCCTGATTGAATCGCCCATTCGGTAGAAGGCATCATCGGCAAATCATTGATATCCAATCCTACTTGAGGCACATCTTTCAAATCATCTGATAAATAAGGAGCGACCTGAATGCCTTCCAACGGATGCATATCAAACCATTTTTGAGGTACATAGAGCGGCACATGAGGACGCAAAAATCCTAGTCCCATAAAAAAAGGTTTGTTGTACTTTTTATCCAAACGCTCCATAATCCAATTTACAGATTGATGGTCTGGCATTTGTTCGTCTTGTTCAGGAAAAGCGCCCCAATCGGTACTAGTGCGTCCGTATTTGGTTTTGTCTGCTGGGCCTAAACCATCCCAAACAAAACGTTTATCAGGCAAAGGGCCAAAGCCTTTTACTCTTCCGCCTTCTTCATCAAAAACGCCTTTGGGAGCAAAATCATGAAAAAGCTTTCCGATTCCCATAGTATGATACCCATTGTTTTTAAAATATTCAGGAAGAAAAGTAATCTCATTTGTAGCAGGATTTTCGGAACGTATTTTCTCATCCGAAATCATCCCATAAATACCCGTTGATGACGGACGCAAACCCGACATAATAGAGGCTCTAGAAGGCCCACACAAAGGCGCTTGGCAATGCGCATTGGAGAATAAAACTCCTCTTGCAGCCAGCCTGTCAATGTTGGGTGTTTTGGTATTTGAATAATTATTTAGGCATCCCAACCAAGTATTCAAATCATCAACCGCAATGAATAACACATTGGGGTTTTCTGTAACATTCGATTTATTTTGTGCTATTAATGCAGTACTACTTATTGTAAAAAGCATTGCTATAGCTGCTAATTTTCTATTTATCATTTTAGTCTTTTTCAATATATTATATACGTATTTTTTTTACTTTAATTCAAAACCTTAACCTCAGCTATGTAAATGCGCACAGGCCCAATCAAACCTGATGGTAATAATGGACTTTCTTTACTATAATGTTTCCACGAAGAAAAAGTCGTTCGCTTGCTTGGTCGTTCCGTATTGTTGAGCAACCATTGCGGGAATTCTTTTACTCCTTCTTTATTTCGTTCAAAATCCAAAGGCAATTGTTCGTCACCAATTAATTGATTTGGCCATAAGTTGTTCACCCTTACTTCAATTGTGTTTTTACCTTTTTTGACAAAATCAGAAATGGGTACTCTAAACGGTGCTTTCCAAAGTGTTGCAACATTCTTGCCATTAATAATCACCTCAGCAATCACAGCCACATTACCCAAATCCAATTCTAATAAATTATTGCCTTGAAGTATTTTTTTAGAAATTACAAATTCATTCTTATAGCTTGCTGTTCCCGAAAAATACTGAATTTCTGGATTAGAAAACTCAGGCCAAGAAATCAATTTATCCAACTTTATATTTAATGCGTCTTTATTTTTTAAAAGAAAACGCAGCTTCCAATCGGCAGTTAATACAATTGGCTCATAAACATTTTTAATTTTAGTCGAAATTTGTTCTCCTGTAGTTTTTGTATAAGTCATTGTTCCAGAAAACGGGCTACTAAAATACTGTTTGCCATTCTCTGTAAACACCTTTGGTTTTGGAATTTCTTGACTAAGATTTAATAACTGCCCTTCGGGAATGAAGAGCGTGCGTTCTTCGCCATCGGTTGAAAAGGTAATTTTTAGCGAACGCTTATCGCCATCAATTGTTTTGCCTTCAATCAATTTATCGTTAACTAAAATTGTTCTATTCCCTGTGTTTACCAACGTATTTATTTTATCGGTTACCTCATAAGTTTTAAAATTCTTGGGTACGCCTTTGGTTTCAGGTTTGAATTTCCCGAATAAAGCTCTGATGACTTTCAATTCTTTATCACCACCTTTAATCAAAACTTGTTCTCTTTCGGCCGCCGTAATTTGTTCAACTTTGTCGCCTAATTGGTATTCCAATCGAAATTCCTTGACATAACCCATAGCAGGATCGCAATCGCAAAATTGTCTCGAAGCACTAAAGTCCAATTGGTTTTCTTTTAATTCAGCTTGAACTCTATCCGTAATATCAAGTAGTCCTTCTTGCAAAAAAGTACCATATTTGGCTTTAATGATTTTTAGATTCGAAAGCGGTTCAGATGGAACATTATCTAGTTTCCAAGACACATTGGTCAAATTAATATTAGAACTAATGGGTTTTCTAAAAACAACAAAGAAAGCACCCTCAGATTCTAAAGTCAACGGAATACTCACTGTTCCATCTGGATTGTTTTTCCATACTGCGAGCTCCGTTATTGTCCCCGTTTGAGCGTTCCAAATTTCGGGTTGTTTGTCTTTTGCTCTAAAACTGGCTGTTATTTCTCTCGACTCTTTTTGGGCATTGGCCACAAAATAAATATCAGTATCCTCTATTTTTCTGTGATTAAAATTAATATCGGTAGCATCTCCTTTTTCGATAATAAAATCAACTGGAATTGTTTTTTTATTCAAAAAATCGACCACTGAAATGTCTTGAATAGCACCTTTCTCCCAAAGTTTTACACCTAAAGTAGCAACTTCATCATCACAAACAGGATAATTTTGAAGCGAAGGCGATTTATGCGGTTGACTACCAATTATTTTGGCACCAGCAAGAACTAACTTATTTACGATTTGAATGGTTTCAGGCTTCATCCATGAAGTATTGGTTAAAACCAAAACTTCATAAGGACCCGAATGTGAGGTGTACAATTTTCCGTTTTCGACCCTGATATCGTTTAATTTATTGGCTCCAATTAAATCATAATCATATCCCATAGCCTTAATTTCGGGCATTAAAAAAGCATCATTGGGCGAAGATTCACCTGTAAAAACCAATACATCGGCCACGTTTTTCCCTTGTTGAAGCAAAAACTGCGAACGTGCAATGTAATCCATATAACTTTTACTTTGTGTCCACCAAGTATTCAAACGGTTAAAATCGGTTCCGTGATAACTCAAAGCCAAGCCCGGGCCTACATTCCAAGGTTGGTGCACATAAGTATGAAAAATAAACCGATTGATTCCTTCCGCCCAAGCACGGTCTCCAATCGATTTTAATACTGCTGGATGTTCATCCCATCCGCCGATCCCTGTAAAAGATTCGGCTCCCACAATATGTTTCCCACTCAAATGCGCAATAGAAGAAACAAATTTAGGCGAATCAAAAAACGGATAACCGCCACTCCAAAATTCACACATCACAATATCGCCCGTTGCTCCCACTTGCATATTATCAAAGGGTCCCCAATAAGGTTCTACCGAGAAATTCATGTTGTTTTTATGGCATAAATCTCCAAAATGACTGTAATAATTCTGCGCCATCAAATCACCAATTGTTCTACGGAAATCCCATAAAAAACGCTCACTAACTTCGGCACTATCTACATAATAACCCGCCAAAGTAGGCAGATAAGACACCATATTATACCCTCTTAATTTTTCAAATTCGGCATCAAAACCGCTTGTCCAATTGGTAGTTCCTACCTCATAACTATCAATTATGCAATTATTTACTGTAGACCCTACTAAGTCGCCCAATGTATCAATAATGGGTTGTATGCCACCTTTCCAATGTGCATCTACCGCTTTTTTGCTCATTTTATCACATTCTAAACCAACCCCACCATCAATGGCTGGATGATTGGTTTTCCCTGTTGGGGAATGCCCTAAACGCAGGATAATCCATTCCCCTTTGGGTGCGTCCCAATTTAAAACTCCATCAAGAGACATTTTGGAGCTAATATCGAGAATACTTGCTTTGTCAATCATCGCAGCTGTCGTGATTTCTTGAACAGCAGGCAATAAGTGATTCCGAATACGCCCTGACAAACTTTTAAAATCAATGTCTTTTATTTTTTTAGCATCTTTAGGTTTAGGGAAAGCCAAAACCTTAATGTCCTTATAAAAATTCAATTTTGATTCCGGTTTTGGCAGTTCTCTTTTAATCGTTGTACCACCTGTAATTTCAATTTGAGCATACACAACCTTTTGCATGGCATTTTCAGGCGTAATCCAAGGCCCACCGCTAGAAGACCAACCGGCACTGTTGTGAAAAGCGAGTTCCATGCCTAAGCGTTTGGCTTCGGTGGCTGCAAAATGAAACAAGTCCAACCATTCCGGGCTACCGTATTTCAGCTCCCCTTTTGGTAAATCAATATGCACGTTAAATATTTGCGCTTCTTGGATCCCTACTTGTTTCATGGCTTCTAAGTCGGCAGTAATACCTGCTTTAGAAACATTACCACTCAACCAATGCCACCACGTACGGGCTTTGGCAGCATTGGGTGGGTTTTGAAATCCGTTTGCAAGAGTTGTGTTGGGTACTTTTTGCGCTTGCACTTGGCTAAAAAAGAAAAACACAATGAGTACTAAGATGCTTTTTTTCATTATTAAATATTATTTGGCAACAATTTTGGAGGTTTTAATTACAACTGGCCCAAGTAATCCTGAAGGAAGCAATTTGTCTTTTGCTTTTTGAAACGAATAGGTGCTAAAGGTTTTTCTTGGGCCTTCGGGTAGTGGTTGGTTCTTTCTATACCACTCTGGCATTTTATACATATCTCCTCTAAAATTTTCGTCTCCAAAACCCGTATTTCCTCTCCTAACATCATAACCCGTTTGATTGGGTAATTTTTCGTCTCCAATTAAACGATTGGTCCATTGATTGGTAATTTGAATTTCTAATTTGTTTTTTCCTTTTTTCAATGCAGAAGTCACATCCAAAGTAAAAGGAGATAACCAACTTACACCAATTTCTTTTCCGTTCAAAATCACCTTAGCAATAACATTTACATTTCCCAAATCGAGTTCAAATTTTCTATCTGATTTGAGTACTTTTTTTTCTATATCAAAAGTAGTTGTATAAATTGCCGTTCCTGAATAATGCTTTATTTCATCAACTTTGTGGGTAGTCCAATCAAATAACGAATCGGTTTTGATGCTTGCTTTATAATTGTCTTCTTCCCTAAAATCGATTATCCAATTTCCTTTTATTACGATTGGATTAGGAATATCAATTACTTTTACATTCCATTCTTCTAAATTGTTTACAAAAGCTTTATAATTGCCATTTTTATACACCTGCATCACAAGCTTATCTTTTTCATTGACAGAAAATGCAGGTTTTGGTAACTCATTTTTTTCTTGATAAACTACTTTTGAATATATTACTGATGATTCTCTAAAAACAACAAAAACAGACTCTTGTGGTTTCAATGAAATTAAAACATTAGTTCTACCGTTTTCATGTTTGTATTCGGCTAATTTTGTAATCTCCCCTGTTTCACTATTCCAAAGTTCTGGTATTTTTCCGTCCACTAAAAAACTACAATGAAGCGTTTCTGCTTTGGTTTGATTGTGGTTGTACACAAAATATATATCTTCCTTATCTGTACGTCTGTGGTAATAGTTAAAATCAGCTTGCCCCTCAACAATCAAATCTTTTTGGATATTGTTTTCTTCAAAAATGGTGTCCCAATTGTATTTGCTATATGTTTTTTTACTAGACCAAATAGTATTTACCAATGCATCAAACTCCTCTAGCATTGCTTTGGTTTTGATATAACCGCCTAACTTTTTTGGTTTTTCGCCAATTATGACAGCTCCGTTTTGAGCCAATTGTGCAATTCCTCTTAAAGTTGCAAGCGTTATCACATCATTTTTTGGCAATACTAAGGCATTATAAGTAATACCATTAGGTAACTTTAATTGATTGTTTTCTACTTTTAGCCTATTGATAATTACATCGGCATTGACACAATCGTATTTGTAAGCAGTTGGTATTTTGGGGTTAAACTGAGTTGGACTCACGATATGATTAGGAGCTTTGTCTCCCACAAAAACCAATAAATCCAATACTGGGTTTCCTTGCCTCAACATATAAGATCCTCTAGCGAGGTATTTGAACCATTCTGACCCAGCATTTTCCCACCAAGTTTGCGTACGGTCAATATGAGAACCCACAAAACTCATGCTCATACCTGGTTTTACGTGTGTATTCGATTGATGCGCAAAGCGGTGAAACATATATTCATTAATACCGTTTGTCCACTCATAATCGCCTTTTTCTTTGGCTAAGGCCGGATGAAAAGCCCAATTTAATTCGGTACTTGTAAAGGCTTCTGCAGAAATGACATTTTTTCCATAAATATGACCAGAAGATACGGGTGCCATTTTATGATTATTGTCTTTACCTAACCAAAATTCACCCATCGGGATATCCGCACTCCTACCAGCATCCAAACTATTAAATGGGCCTACAAAACCATAGGGTTCTATGTAGGATATTAAACCATCATTATGACACAATTCTGTAAAATAATCAAAATAATTAGTAACCATTAAATCACTTACCAAACGTTGCATATCCCAAAAAACATCTTCAACAGTTTCGGTACTTTCAATATACTTACCTGCAAAAAGTGGTAAAAACGGTACAAAATCGTATTTATATTTTTCTTTAAAAATGCCTTCTAAATTGTCTGTCCAGTTTTGTGGTCCTACCTCATAACTATCAATTTCTACGTATTGCAGTGCATTTGGCGCATCTTTTTTGGCTTGTTTGATTAGTTTTCCAGCAAAAGCATCGTAATGAATTTTTAAGGCTTCACGACTAAATTTATCTACTTCAAGTCCTGTACCTTCTTCAGATGCGGGTTCGTTTGTAGCACCAGAAGCCGTAAAACCAAAACGCATAATGGTCCAATTGCCTTCGGGTAAAGTTGTTTTTAAAACACCCGAAGCATCCATTTTGTCTGTCAAAACAATGATATCCGATTTTTTGATATAAGCATTTGCATCTGGTTTACCTATTGGGCGTTTGTTTCTTCGATAAGACGTAAATTCTAGAGCATTGCCTAGTGATTGATTGGCTGAAAGACTCATTTCATAAATCCCACAATCCAAGTCGGTCACTATTCTAAAATAACGAGCTGTAACAGCATCAAAAGGTTCTTGAAAATAACATTCGTCTTTGCCTATACGCTCTTCATTTGGTGTGTGAACCAAAGTAAAATTAATACCGTCGTCTGATTTTAATAACGTTAGTTTTCCTTTGCGTTGGTTAATAAAAACCGACATAGAGCGAATGGTCTGTGGTTTTCCAAAATCATATTGCACCCAATCTTTTGCTTTCAAGTCGGCAAAGGTTTTAGTTTGTTTGTCTGTAGCTAATTTTGTATCAAATTTTGGACTAGAAGAAGTGATAATAGGTTTTAAATTTGCGTCTATTAATTCGGTTTCTAAAGATGGATAAGCTACAACCGCAATGTCTTTGTAAAAATTGTGTCTAGTAGAGGGTTGTGGTAATTTTACTTTTATATTTTTACCACCTTTAACCATTAATTCACTATTAACCACTACTTTCATAGCGTTTTCGGGTTTGATCCAAGGACCACCACTAGAAGTCCAACCGTCACAATTGTGTACACCAAAACTCAATCCAAGTTTTTCACACTCTTTTGCAGCATGTGTCAAAATATCTCGATGTTCTTGTGAATTGTATATTACATCGCCTTCTGGCAAACCCATAGAAACATTAAAAACCAAAACACCACCAATCCCAGCTTCTTTTATGGCTTTTAAGTCTTTGGTAAAACCTTCTTTAGAGGCATTACTACTGTTGATATGGTACCAAGTACGTGGTTTACTCTCTTTTGGAGGAATTATAAAATTATTTTCAAGCTTTGTATTGGGTACATTTTGTGCTTGAACTACCACTAAGAAGAAAACTGTTAGTAGTAATAAGAAGTATTTTTTCATTATGTTGTTATTTATAGATATTTCTTACTACTTTAATTTGTACCGGACCTAATAATCCCGAAGAAACTAATTTTTTACTTTCTTCTTTTTTATAAAAATTAAACACTGTAAATGTTCTTCGTTCACTAACAGGTTGGGGTTCATTATCAGTATACCATTTTGGCATTTCATTGGCTTCTTTTTTGTAACCACTTGTATCAGGGAGATACTCATCTCCTATTAATCGGTTTGTCCAAAGATTGGTAACTTCAATCACTAAATCATTAGTCCCTTTTTGCAGTGCTTGGGTAATGTCAATTTCAAAAGGAGCTATCCAAGACACCCCTAAATCTTTTCCGTTTAGATAAACTTTTGCAGCAATACTTACTTTACCCAAATTTAAATAAAACTTAGTACCGGATTTTAATTGATTTCCATCTATACTAAAACTCTTTCTATAGATAGCGGTACCTGAATAATGTTTAATGCTGTCTATTGCATGGTCTTTCCAGTCGGTCAGATGTGGAAATTTCACTTGGGCTTCATAACCATCTTCTTTTCTAAATTGAACTGTCCATTCTCCTGAAATTGTTATTGGCTCAGGAATATCATTAACTTCCAAATTCCAAACTTTACCATCAGAGAGTTTAGTAGTATAGCTTCCATTATTTGCGACTTCAACCTGTAGCGTATTGTTTTTATCAAAACTATATTTACCCAATAATTTATTTTCAGAAGTTGGAATTACGCTAATACAATTGTTGGTGTTTTCTCTAAAAACAACAAAAGTAGATTCTAAACTTTTAAGAGGAATTGCCACTTTTGTTTTACCATTTAAAGACTCAAATTGTGCTAACTTGACTATTTCTCCTGTCATAGGATTCCATAGTTCTGGAATTTTACCATTGACATTAAAAGTACATTGCATTATTTTTGTGGAATCTTGGGGATTGTATATGAAATAAATGTCTTCAGTGGCGGTTTTACGATGAATAAAATCAGAACTTTCAACACCTTCTAGAGAAAAATCAGGTGTAACTCCTAATTCTGGCAAAATTGTTTTCCAATCCAAAACTTCGTATGTAGTCTTGCGATTCCAGATAGAAGCCACTAAATCATTAAATTCATTTTGTTGCTCTTTCGACACTTGATACTGGGCAATTTCAAGAGGTTTTTTTCCGATAATCACTACACCTTGAGAGGAAAGTTTGTCTAATCTTCTCAAGGTATTTAGTTCAATTCTCTCTAAATTACCTATAATAAGTGCTCGATATTCAATTCCTTCAGGAGTATGAATTTTGCCGTTTTTTACTTGTATTCTATTAATAAGCACCTCTGCATTTGTTACATCACTCTTAAATTGAACAGGCAATTTGACATCAAAAACAGGACTTGGCGAAGCATCACCTGGAAAAATCAAGAAGTCAGAAACCGCAAAACCTTGTCGCAACAAATATTGCCCACGGGCTAAATAATTGAACCACGCCTTTCCTGCATTTTCCCACCAAGTATTGGTACGGTCAAAATGAGAGCCCCAAGGTCCCATGGTCATTCCTGGCACTACATGCGTGTTGGGCTGGTGCGCAAAACGGTGAAACATATACTCATTAATCCCTTGTGTCCAAATATAATCTCCAGAGGTTTTGTTCATTGCTGGATGTCCTTTCCAGTTGGTATCGGGACCAGAGGTAAAAGCCTCTGCCGAAATAATATTTTTGCCATAAGCTCTTGCTGATTGCACTGCCGATGATACCATTATTGTGGGTTGTCCGGTCCAAAATTCGCCCATTGGTATATCTGCTTTTCCTCCTGCAGCTATATCATCCATTGGTCCAAAACCATAAGGTTCAATATAGGTTTGAATTCCATCAGCATGACAAAGCTCTGTAAAATAGCCATAATAGTTTTCTACCATCAAATGACTGTTCAATTTGCGTAAATCATAAGAAACCGCCTCGACAGACTTGGCACTTTCTACAAAACGTCCTGCATATAAGGGTAAAAAAGAAGTTAAATCGTAGCCAAACTTTTGTTGAAAAAGGGCTGGATAATTGTTTGTCCAATTTTGCCCACCCATTTCATAACTATCAATTTCTACATACTTCATTGCATTTGGAGCTTCGGGTTTAGACTCTTGTACAAGCTTTGCAACAAACGCATCGTAGTGTAATTTGAGTGCATTTCTATCAAACTTATCCACTTCTAAACCTCTACCAGAATCAGAAGCAGGATTGTTAAAAGCTCCTGTAGAAGTAACGCCAAAACGCATGATAGTCCAATTTCCTTTGGGTAATTTGGCAGTCAAAAATCCATTTTCATCTACAAATTGCGAAAGGTTGATTATTTTATTTTTATCAATAATCATATCATTTGCTGGACTGCCAATACGATCCAAACTAGAGGCTTCTTCACGAGCCATAGAAATTCGTGCCAAACGATCAGAAATGGTTTGGGTAGCACTTAATTCAATTTCTTGAATTGCTATTTCGTTTAAAACCTTTAGTTTAACAAATTTGGCCGTTATACCATCATAATGTGCCTCTAAGTTGAACTCTTTTTTTCCTGTTCTTTTTTGTTCTGCTTCTGGAATGTCTTTAAAATTTTGTCCATCATCAGATACTGATAGGACAATTTTCGGTCCGCGTGTGAGCGTATTAATTAACAAAGAACGTAAAAGAATCGGTTTTTCAAAAGCATAAGTTATAAATGCAGGCTTAGTTTCTGAACCTTTAATAACAGACGAACTATTTGTTTTATGGTCATTTAATAATGAAATATTAAAATCACTATCACTAGTTGTTATTGCGTACTTATTTTGAGCATCGGCTATTTCAGATGATAGAGATGGATAAGCCAAAACAGCTACTTCTTTGTAATAATTTTCTCTAATAGTAGGTATTGGCAACATTAATTTTAATTTACCTCCTTTTACAACCGTATCACGATAAACGATCATTTTCATGGATTGGTCGGCTTTTACCCAAGGTCCACCACTGGAAGTCCAGCCATCACAATTGTGCACACCAAAGGTAAGTCCAAGACGCTCGCTTTCTTTGGCAGCATGCTTTAATAAGCTTCTATGTTCAGTTGAATTGTAGGTTATTTTTCCTTTGGGAATGCCGTACGAAATGTTGAACAACAGCACCCCGCCAATGCCTACATTTGCTAAGGATTCGAAATCTTTGGTCAATCCTTCTTTGGACATATTGCCATCTAGCGCATGCATCCAGGTACGAGGTTTGGATTCTTGTGGTGGATTTTTAAAATTTCTTTCCAAATTTGTAATTGGCGATTTTTGGCTATAAACCGAGCCGTTAAAAATCACCAATGATAGTAAACAAATTATTTTTCTCATTTTAGTATTTTAATCAATAAAAAGTTCGTCAATATAAGGGCCGCTTTGACCTGTTGTTTCCAGTCGGATGTTATTGGCACCTGATTTAAAATTTACAATCGTGTTTACAAATTCCCAGTTTTGAATCCAGCCTCCTGTGGCAGGAAATTCAAAGGTTTTGATGTAGGTATCGTTTACAAATAATTTCATTGGGTATTTTTTGTCCTTGTCGTTGTGCATGTATCTGAATCGAATACTAAAATCGCCAGCTTCACCATCATTTTCTTGGTAAAAGGTGATGCTTCCTTCCTTATTATCAAATTTCACAAAACCTGTTCCTTTAAAATGTTGCGCTTCATTACTCGTTTTTGCACCTCCTTTTAAAATAGCTTCTTCAGCTGCAATGTTCACTCCTCTACCATTCCAAATATTAGCTGATTTTTCATCTCCCCAAAACAATCCTTCGTTAGCACCAAAAGTTTCTTCTAACTGTAAAATCAATTTACCATTTTGTTTCACAATCGCTTTGACTGTAGTATTGTTTTTTACTTCGAATGACTTGGTATAAACAATTCCTTCTTTTTGAGGGTCAGCGCCATTAGTGGTATATAAAATTTGAAATTTTGATGGGGAAGTTTTTCCTATCAATCCCATTTCTTGTACATCAATTGAAATCAGGTTAGAAAGATACAATGCTTTGTCACCCAATATAGAAGCTGTAATAACCGAAGCTTTTTTAGCATTTTCTTTTTCTCTTAAAAATAAACGTCCTTTACCGAAAAATAAGGTTCTAAAATCTGACTTAGTGCGACTAATCGAATCAATTGGGTTTCCATTTTCCATAGACACTTTTTCAACATCGCCTGAAATATGATAATAGACTCTGTTTTCTCCATAAGGATAAAGCGTTTTATTGTTGTCTATAGCTTCGCTAGTAAAAATATAACTTGACGAAAATCCGTCCTCAGCTTTTAGCTTATTAAGACTGTTTTTTAAAGATTGAGGTACACCACTTGTTGCAATTGATACTCGTTTTACTTCTTTTCCGTTATTATAGGCTACGGCTTCTAGTTTTCCTTCTTCATAAGGCACCATCCAGTCGCATTGCATTTCGTTCCAAACAGTTCCAGGTTTGTCTTTTCCTAAAGATTTTCCATTTAAGAATAATTCTACCTCATCAGCATTTGAATAGACCCAAACCGGAATTACCGTTCCTTTTTTCATTCTTGGATGTGTCCAATGTGGCAAAATATGTACCATGGTTTCCTTAGTCCATTGGCTTTGGTAGAAATAATACAAATCTTTTTCAAAACCCGCTACATCAAGTGCACCACCCATAAACAAATTAAAAGGCAAACCACCGTGAACCAAACCCGCTTCTCCATAATAATCAAAACCTGTCCAACGGAAATGCCCGCTATGCCAAGGGGTGTCACGCATGACTTCCCAATTTTTACGAGCAGAAATACGAACCGTAGCATTGTCATAAGAGGAATTATAACGTTGTTTTCTGTTCTTCCATTTTTTTGGGTCTAAACCTTCGTAAAAAAAGATTTCCTTTTCGGTTAAATTCGGTAACGGATAAGTTCCTGGCAATTCGTTATCACGCCACCAAGTTTGCGTTCTATAGTATCCACGTGTTTGCCAAGTATGTGGTGCTTCAGTGGATACAAATGGTTTATCAAATTTTGCAGACTCTAAGAATGTTTTGGTTTCTGAACCACCATTTATCCCTGTGATATCCATATCCTCAGGATTTCCTGCACCTGATGAAAACAAGCGAGTATCGTCTAAACTTTTACCAAATTTCACTAATTGGGGAGCTACGGTACTGTGGGTTTCATTCCCTAAACTATACACAAAAACACTCGGATGATTGCGGTCTCTAGTAATCCATTCTTTCATATCAGCTTTCCACCATTGGTCAAAAGCTTGTTTGCCGTAATCTTGAGGTGCTTTTTTGTGCCAACCGTCAAAAATTTCGTCCATAACAAGCAAGCCTATTTCGTCACAAATGTCATAAAACATCGGAGGAGTTGGATTGTGCGAAGGACGAATCGCATTGATGCCCATATTTTTTAACAATTGCAATTTCCAGCGCAACATCGGTTTGGTCCAAGCACCGCCTACGGGGCCACCTTCCCAATGCTCGCAAACGCCTTTTAGCTTCACATTTTTTCCGTTGAGCCAAAACCCTGTTTCTTTTTTCCATTCAACGGTTCTAAAACCAAAGTTTGTCTTTACTTCATCAATTACTTTTTTGTTTTGAATCACTTGAGTGATTAACTGATATAAAACCGGTGTTTCTGGACTCCATAATGATGGATTATTAACCGTTAGGCTAGTATTACTTTTATTTCCATCTAATTTTTGAATCTTAGACTGAATCTTTTTACCTGTTGGCGTTACTACTGTAAACTGATATTGTAATCCGTTAGATGGATTGATGTAATCCACTTTCACATTAACTTGAGCTTGATTAGTCTGAATTTTTGGCGTAGTAATAAATATACCATTAGGACTAATATGACTTTTTGAAACTTCTATCAATTTTACAGGCGCATAAATTCCACAAGGATGGTACCAGCGTGCCGAAGGTTCTAAACTATTATCTACTCTAACAGCGATCGTGTTTTTTCCTTCTTTCAAATATTTTGAAATGTCATATCTAAAACTGATGTAACCATAAGGTCTCTTTCCTAGATGGTTTCCATTAATCCAAACTTCACTATTCATATACACTCCATCAAAATTGATGTAGTTTGTTTTCGAAAGGCTTTCTTTAGTAACATCAAACGATTTACGATACCAGCCAATGCCTCCATCGTGGTAACCACCACCTTGTCCTTGGTCTCCCCCTTTTCGAACCCCTTTTTCAAAAGACCAATCGTGCGGAATGTTTAGATTTTGCCATGAACTGTCATCGAATTCTTTGGCTGAAAAAAGGGTTTTATCTTCTAAAATAAAACGCCAGTTTGAGTTAAGATTCGATTCTATTCGTTGTGCGTTCAGAAACCCTAATAGGAATAAATGAACGATTAGAAAAAATTTCTGGGTTGGTTTATGATTCATCTTTAGCTACTAGTATTCGTTTTACATTTTTTTATAAATCTCAATTGCATTCAAAACAGGCTCTCCTACTATCTTTTTAAAATTCACTAGCAATGGTTCGCCTTCTTTGACACTCACTTCCGATTTAATTTTGACCGCTTGGTATTCGCCATAATCTCCCAATAAATCCAGATTTTCAATTACTTTTTTATCATTAATCAATATCGAAAACTTACGGTTAGTCACTTTAGTAACCTCCTTCGATTCTTCAATTAAATCAAAAGCTAGATGCTTCGCTTTTGAACCTTCTAATTCGGCAAAATGAAGTTTTATCTCATACAGTCCAGGCGGTACATCAAAGCGGTATTGCTCAATGCCTACCAACTGCGTTTGGTAAATAGGGTCGTTAAAAGTTCCTTTGATGGTTTGCTTCGCTCCATAAGGTTGTTGCACATTTTTTTCAGGACGTACATAAGGCTTTCCGCCAATATGCCCCCAACTTCCTGGGGTATATTCTTTGTCAAACAACCAAGCTTGGTCTATTTTGTCATCATAAAAAAAGCGTTGGTCTCCTACATTTATAGAAAAACCTGAGGCTGGAAAGTTTTTTAACGAAATTGGAATAATATTGATACGAATAGTCGAAAAATCTTCTACTATATCGCCACTTTTTGCTACTAACTGATTGATTCCGTCAACAAAAGGGACATTGAAAATTGCAATTTTACCTTCTACTTTTTTGGCTCCTAAACTTTTTCCATTTATAAAAAGTGTTACTTCATTTTGATTCGAAAAAACTTGCACTGGCATCGTTGCTACTCCCGAACCCTCTTTATCTTCTACTTGCGAACGTTGGTTCCAAGTTTTAGTAGCAATGGCTAAAAATGGTTGGGATAATAAAGAAGCTTGGTAGTAATAAAACACATCTTTGGGTTTTCTGTCCAGACCAACTAAACCTTTATTATTGATACTTTGCACTGCATCGATACGGTCTTCTGAGTTAAAATCGGCATAATTCCATACGTTGACACCAGCTATAAAATCTTGTTTCATAAAATATTCAAGATAGTATTTATGAAATTCGGTTCCGTATTCCTGTGAATAATCAAAACGCATCGGATTTAGAGTATGCAACCTTGGGTCCACTCCTGCACCGTACTCTGTAATTATCATTGGTTTTTTTATGGTCGAATGAAATTTTTCAATTCTCTCAGGCAGTAAGTCATAAGAACCACCGTACCAACCCAGATAAATATTCCAGCCTACAATCATTGGAACCTCAGTCAATCCAGCTTCATGATAGCGTTCTAGTCCATTATGGTTCGGAATCATCGTATAGCGGTATGGGTCTTCGGCACGGGTTAGATTTTCAATTTTTTGAGCCAATTCCACAATATAGTTCGTGTATTTTTTGTAACGTTCTTTATCATTACCATATCGAGGATGCAAAATAACCTCGTTCATATACGCCCAAATAATTAAACTTGGGTGGTTGTAATTTTGACGAATCATTTCCAATTGCGCACTCAAACAGTTCTGAGTAAAAGCCTCTGACTCGGTAACGGTATCCACAATTGGAGTTTCCACCGTAGTTAAAATTCCCAATCGGTCACACATTTCAAGGATAATGGGGTCTTGTGGGTAATGGGCTATGCGCAAAAAATTGCTCCCCATTTCTTTCATTCGCAAAATATCTTCGACATGAATGTGGTCAGGAACGGCATTCCCAATGTCTTTAAAATCTTGGTGGCGGTTGGTTCCAACCAATTTTAAATGTTTTCCGTTCAAGAAAAAACCTTTGTCAACATCAAATGCAAACCATCGAAACCCTAAGGAATTGGTTGATTCATCTATTTTTTGGTTGGTTTTTGAATCAAAAATTTCACAAACCACTTTGTACAAATTAGGCGTATCTGGCGACCATAATTGGGGGTTTGTAACCGAATTTAACGCAAAATTAAACTCATTGGCAATACCTGATTTTAGCTTAAGCGTTTGCACTTTCTCTGAAACCAATTGCTGATTTGGGCCAATTAATTTGGTTACCAATTTTACATTCTGATTAGCTTTGTCATCGTTCTTGATTTTTACTTTCAGTTGTACCTCGCCTTTTTGAGCAGATACTTTTGGAGTCGTGATAAACACCCCATTGGCAGCATCTTCTTCGATACTAAAATGCACTTTATCAGTTACTACCAGATTGATATCGCGATAGATTCCGCCAAAAAAAGTAAAATCGGCATGCAAGGGTGGCACATCATCATCATACGAATTGTCTGCTTTTACTACTACCGTAAATGAAGTAGCATTTTTGGAAGTATCAAAATCGATGAATTTAGAAACAGGCACCACAAAACGAGTAAAACCGCCAATATGTTTATTGGCTAATTTATTATTGATATACACTTCAGACACCATAGCGACGCCTTCAAAAAACAGAAAAACTTCCTTATCCTTGTAAGCCGTTGGGATTTTGATGGTTTTAGTGTACCAACCGGCACCACGGTAAAAACCTTCTTCTTCATCCATCACATCTTTGTCATTCCAAGTATGCGGAATAGCGACTTTTACCCCTTTATGATTTTTGAGTTGGTTAATTTCAGTAACCGATTTATCTTGAACAAACTGCCATGCATCATTGACCGTGTACTTAATTTGTGCGGTTACTTGCCAACAAATAGTATGTAATAAAAAAACGAAAATTATTTTAAAATTCTTTTTCATATCTGGGTTTTATTTTTTGTTTTTTGATGTAAAATAGTAGGTTCCTGGTTCTGCTTTTAGTACAAATGCTTTGTCGTTTTTAGATTCTAATTGTATGGCTGCATTATTTTTAAAAGTGCTTCCATTCATTAGTAATTCTTTCTTAGTATCTGCTGGTATCACAATTTTGGCTATGGTATTAGAAGGAATTGTTACCTCTAAATTAAAGTTTCCGTTTTCCAATTTCCATGAGGAACTTATTTTACCGTAAGGAGAATCATAAGTAGCACTAGCGGATGTTAAAGGTCCTCCAGGCATAGGTGCAATTTCAAATTCTTTATAGCCTGCTGTCAAAGGTTTGATACCTGCAATACGCTCGTACATCCATCGACCGATAGCACCGTAAGAATAGTGATTGAATGAATTCATGCCGTCTTTGTGAAAACCGTCTTTCAACGTATAACTATCCCAACGCTCCCACATGGTTGTTGCCCCTTGATTGATAGAATAAAACCACGACGGGTACGTTTCTTTAAAAAGAATGCTGTACATCAAATCAGTTTCACCCTTTTCATCTAAAACAAAAGGAAGAATTGGTGTTCCTAAAAAACCTGTGCGCAAATGGTTGTCACATTCTGCAATTACACGTTTTAAATGTTGTACTGCTTTTTTTGAATTTTCTTGAGAAAGCAAATCAAAATCAAGCGCTAAGAGATATTGAGTTTGGGTTTCAATTTTACTAGTTGTATGCCCGTTATTATCAAAGAATTTTTTCTCGAAAGCCGATTTTATTTCTTCATGAAGTTTTTTTAGTTTTTGAACATCGTCTGTTTTCCCAAGAACTTCAGCAGTGCGCATAGTTAATTCCACCGATCTTGCGTAATAAGCCGTGGAAACAAAATCTCCTGGAGTATCACCACGACGCGTCATTTTTGGATTATCCTTAGGAACAGTATAGGGCTGTAACCAATCGGCAAATGCCATCATGCTCACAATATTTCCTTTGGCTTTGGAGGCATAATACCCCAGCCATTTGTTCATCATCTCATAGTTATCTTCCAGCACGCGTTTGTCTCCCGTTCTAAAATAAATTTCCCACGGAATAACAGTACAAGCATCTCCCCAACCTGCTGAGGATTCTGTCCCAAGTACATTTGGAATCACATGAGGGATAGCACCATTGTCCAATTGTTCTACTCGCATACTTTGCAAATAACCTGCCCAAAGAGCATATAAATCTGCGTTATAAATGGCTGTCGGCGCAATTACCTGCGCATCTCCTGTCCAGCCTAAACGTTCGTCACGCTGTGGGCAATCTGTAGGAACATCAAAAAAGTTTCCTTTCAATCCCCATGAAATATTGCTTTGTAGTTGGTTTAATTTTTCATGTGAAGAAGTAAAAGTTCCGTTTAATTTAAAATCCGAATATTGTACAATGGCAGTAGCCCAGTCTTTTTGAGGTTTTGCTTTTGCATCATAACCGCTTAACTCAATATATTGATACCCATGAAAAGTAAAAGCAGGTCGCCACTCTATTTCGCCATCTTTGGCAGCAATATAGTAATCGGTAGATTTGGCACCTCTATAATTCCCAGTGTACATAGTGCCATCTGTATTCAACATTTCTGCAAATCGTACGGTCAAAGTATCTCCTTTTTTCATGGGTACTTTAATCAATGGAACACCTACATTATTTTGTCCAAAATTAAAAATTGGTTTTCCTGCTACGGGTTCTGTAATGTTTTTAACGGTAATTATCTCTTTGTCTTTGACTGTTTGATAACGTTTTGGCAACAATAAAACCGTTTCCGATGGTTTTTGTTCAATCACCTGAAGCCAATTCGAATCGTCATACTTATTTAGTTTCCATTTCCCTAAATCATAATTAGCATCGTATATTTCACCATCATAAATATTTGAAGCACGTATAGGGCCTTTTATAGATACTTTCCAGCTTTTGTCTGTGACAATAGTTTGCGTTCCTTTGTTTGTTTCAATTTCTAACTGGCATAATAAAAAAGGGGCATCTTCAGTTTTGGCATCGCGTCTCAAATGAATACGACCCGAATGCCAACCTTCGGCCAATACGGCACTGATGGTATTATCCCCTTTTTGTAACATATCTGTCACATCATAAGTCAAAGTACTAATATTTTTGTCAAAAGGAGTCCATCCGGGAGTCATAAAATCAGTTCCAATTTTTTGACCGTTTATGTAGGCTTCAAAAACACCTTTGGCTGTGATATACAACCTTGCCTTCTTAACATTTGAATTGATGTTAACTTCTTTACGAAGGTATTGCGGTCTAAACAACACTGACTTTTTTACGCTTATTTCATTTAATTCTGTTGCAGGAATCGAAATCCAGTTTGCTTTCCAATCGCTATTATGTAAAAGTCCTAATTCAAAATAAGCCGTATCACTCCATTGAGAATCGTTACCTTTTTTGTCAAAATATTTTACTTGCCAATACACTTTTTGTCTTGAGGATAGTTTTTTTCCGTTATAATTCACATACAAGGTTTGGTCTGAATTTACCTTACCACTATCCCATATATCAGGATTATTAGGCAGTAAATTTGGCGCACTAGCCACCACAATTGTATATGCTGATTGCGACTCAACGCCTACTGGCAGTTTCCAAGAAAAGGTGGGTTTGCTGTCGTAAAAACCAATAGGATTGGTTAAACCTTCACTCACGGTTAAATTTATTGGAGCAGTGTTCAAAAAAACAGCATTTGTAAATGAACTTAATACCAACAAAACTATAGCACTAATAAAAATTTTAATTCGTTTAATATTATTTATCATTTTAATTTAATTTTTTAACGTTGGTGTAATTACCTTTCCATTTCCTTGTTCCCAACTCCAATAATCAATGGCTCTTTTAGATGGATCAAGTGTATAATTCCATTTTTTCATATAAAACTCTCTTGGTTTAAAATCGTCACCTATCCTTTTTAATTCATTGTTGAGTTGCTTCTCTAAATCTATTTGAATCTTTTTATAATCTGATTTATCTAGCAAATTTGTCATTTGATAAGGGTCTTTTAAATTGTCGTACAAATTAGAAGCTCCTTCAGGGGTGCGTATATAAAATTATTTAACCACAAATTTTGAAAAATACTCTTGTTTGTCAGAAAGTATATTGATTAAATAAAAACCTGATTTAAATCGACCTTTATTCTCTATCGTAATTTTACCCTCTTCTAATTTATTTTCATACAATTGTCTTCCTAAAACATCATATATTCTTATGGTTGCATTTGTAACCCCATCCAAGGCTACGGTAAAATAATCACGTACTGGGTTTGGGTATATGGTAATTGACGCTTTTTTAGTACTAAAATCTTTATTGCTTAATGTTGTCGATTCTAAAATCCACTTGGAACGATCATCAGAATTGGCAATATGCTCTATGATTCCGTTTGTACTATGGTATAAATATCGAGTACCACTACCTACTTTAAAACTATAGGTTCCATCACTGTTATAAATCACTTCCCATTGTTTGTCTGAATCTGTATTTGGCGCAGAAAAACCAGTATTTATAACATCTCCTACAGGACTACCAGCAGCTCTTAGTATCCCTGTTCTTCTACTATCAATATTAACATAAGTAGAAACACCAGATTTTACAAACTCCCATTCTTTATCACCCGCCACTACATTAGTACCTGTATCACTTTGAACAACATCAGAACCAACAGAGTGCATATATTTACCCGTAACAAAATTCTTGACACGGTAGATATCCCCAGACAAATCGGTAGGATCAAATATTTTAAAATTCACATTGATTTCTGTAGAGCTTACTGTTGCGTTTGTTGCGTTGTATGCCACAGTTTGAAGGGTATAATTCCCAGCAACGGTAGGAGTCCAATCTACTGAGTAAGGAGCGGTAGTATCTTCACCAAAAACGGCACCATTAACTTTAAACTCCACTTTAGCAATATTTCCATTTTCATCCACCGCATTTGCAGCAATTTGTACTGTTTCTCCAATATTGTAATTAGCACCATCAGAAGGTGATGTCAACGAAACTCTAAATGGATTTGGAACTATATCTAAATCTATAATTTGCAGGTATAGCGGCTGAGCATTCCCTGTCTTTTTTTCCATTAAATAATAAAATAATTTCCCCTTGGAAATGTACACCTGACCGTGATCAAACACTTTTCCTGAAGTAGCTTCGTACACTTTTGTGAAATTACTGGTTCCTCCTTCTGCTTTTTGAACAAATACGCGTCCAGCCGAATTTAATCCTATAATATAGATATTAGTTCCCGATGCATATAACTCTTCACCTCCTGAAAACGCAGTTGTTGTTATAAAATCGGTAGCACCAGCAGGTTTATAAGTATGGAGGTTTTTAGTTACATTAAATTGGTTATCCCTAACACTGCTAATAATATGTACATCACCATTATCGGTAACTGTCCAGTCGAAACCACCCACAATAGAAATCGCATCTACATTTGTGCCCTGTACATAATCACCTGGCTCCATAACTTTAATAAAGTCGGCATTAATCAAGGGCAAATTAAAACCTTGTCCTTGATGGTTTTTCCAACCTGTAAATCCGTTTTGATCGTCTGAATAGGCATAATATACTCCGTTTTGATATATAAACTTATCCGTTGCATTGGACGATCTTCTTTGGAAACCGATTCGCATTTTACCATTCACATATTTTATATCTCCATACAATCCCCAATTATAAGGCTCGCCTTGACCTTTCGCATTTAGTATATTGAAATTGGTAAAATTAGACCAAGTGGAATTTGTTGCATTGTATTTACAAAATTTGTAGGCACCATTATTATTTCCACCTTCTCGCATGTACATAAATAAATCTCCTGCATCATTCAAGAAAAATTTTGGATAAGTCAACGCCACAAATGCTGACTGAGGGGCGCTTCCAGGCATTCTTAAATGTTTGTAATCGCCACTAGAGCTATTAACAAATTTATCTAAAGTAAAATCTGCGTCCGCTAAGCTGGCGGCATTGGCGATTGAATAAGAATACCTGAAATAGTCGTTACTTAAACTGCCATCCGAAGGCCTTGTGCTACTATAGGAATGCATATCATACAACAAGTGAATACTACCATCCAACGGACTAACCCCCACAGCTATGGTATTATGAGATTCGCCAATCCAATATTTATTTTGATACCCTGTATGACGGTGAGGAAATTTGATTGTTGCCGATGTTCCTGTTTTCAAATTATAACGGGTTAGCATCACATTTCGCTCTGCCTTACCACCTAGATACCAAGTCATAAATACATAATCTCCGTAGGTTTTTATACAATCTCCATGTGCAGAAATATTTCTACCAAAATAAAAGTCATAGGGAGCTGAGTCTCCAGTATTAGGAGCACTAGTCCCAACGTCGACACCATCAAAATGCAAACCAAAATCGGTTATTTTAATTTCATTTTCTAACACAACTTGAGCATCAGTATAGGAGGATACTAGCAAAAAAATAACTGCTAGAAAAGATTGGGCCATACAAACCCAATTGTTGTAATTAATTTTCATATGTGTAAAATTTGATTTTTTTGCGGTCATATATGCTATCGCTTTTATTTATTGGTGTTTGCTTCACTGAGTTTATATTTTTCATATGTGTTCTGCGAATTTCATTTGCTTGCGCAAACTTCTAGGTAATGGCGATTTCATCTATTTAATTATTGCTATCGACTAAACCTTTTTCTTGAACTAATTTTGTTTTTTTGGTGAAATCACCTTGCCTTCGCCTTTATCCCAACTCCAAAAATCAATAGCTCTCTTAGATGAGTCAAGTGTATAATTCCATTTTTTCATATAGAATTCTCTTGGTTTAAAATCGTCACCTATCCTTTTTAATTCATTATTGAGTTGCTTCTCTAAATCTATTTGAATCTTTTTATAATCTGATTTATCTAGCAAATTTGTCATTTGATAAGGGTCTTTTAAATTGTCGTACAAATTAGAAGCTCCTTCAGGGGTGCGTATATAAGTATATTGTTTGGTTCTAATAGCACGATACTCTGAGTCATTAAAATTAGACCCAAAAGGACTAACATTCATTACCAAAGCCGCTCGATCCGCTTTTGGATCTGGATTTTTAATTAATGAAGAGATATCTTCACCTTCAATACCTTTTGGAATAGCAATATCTGTTAAACCCAATAAGGAAGGTAAAATATCAGGAGTAGTGATAGGCGCCTGAACTGTTTTGCCTTTGTTATTCTTACTATTTGGGTAAGAAATTAAAAAAGGAACACGTACAGACTCATCCCAAGCCAATTGTTTCACAAATGGTTTTACGCCATGCCCACCCATCATTTCACCATGGTCAGCCGTAAATACAATAATAGTGTTGTCAGATAAATTAAGCTTTTTGATTTGTTCCAAAACCGTTCCGATAGCCTCGTCAGTAGCGGTACAATGACCGTAATACCCTTGTAATTCCTTTCGAACCTTAGTCTTCATTTCTTCAGGGATATTAGGTGCTAATACTAAATCTTTTTGAGGATACATATTTTTATACTTTTCAGGAGCGCTGTCGTGCGGATAGTGAGGCGTTGCTAATGAAATAAGCATTAAAAAAGGTTTTTTGTCCTTGGCATGATCGGCCAAGTATTGGTTTGCATCCTTAGTAATAGCAAATGGAGAATAGCCATCCCAGAATTTTTTCACAGGATCGTTATTTGCATAATAATGTTCCTTGTTGTAGTCGTGATCACATTCTGTCCCTTTCCAATAATCAAATCCTTGACGTCTTTCGGGTGCTACATTATTTTCGCGACCATGGCCGTCTAAATGCCATTTGCCCCAATAGGCAGTGTTGTAGCCTTCGGCCTTGAAAATTTCAGCCATACATAATTCTTCTGAAGGTAGATAAATATCATTCAAGAACATCCCTGTCGTGGTGGGGAATTTCCCTGTGAGCAAAGCCGCTCGATGAGGCGTACATACAGGGGTAACTGAAACTGCATTGGTGAAATTGACAGCTTCTTTGGCTAGTTTATCCAAATTAGGCGTTTTTACATTAGGGTCACCATTGTAGCCTGTGGCCGAACCTCTCCATTGGTCGGTGAGGATAAAAACAATATTGGGTTTGGTTTTATTTACAGTTTTATTTGTGTGTTGACAATATACTTGCATCATCACAAAGCACGCAAGCAAACCAGTTATTTTATGAATTTTCATCTTTAAAATATTTTACTATTAGTTTTTTATTTAGTTAATTTTAATCCCAATTATCACATTATCAAAGATTTTAAGAAGTCGACAGACATCTTATAAGGTCTTCGACAAGCTAAGAATGACATTGTGGTCATCAATAGCTTTAGAAACAAATTTGAAATCGGTTTATTTAATTGAATTTGATTATTTTAATCAACGTAACCTACTTTTTTCTAAACAACCGAAATTATACAAATCACCTCTTTGGTGTTTTTAGGAAAAGACACTAAGACTGGTACTACTTCCATTCCGGGTACTTGATTAAAAATACGTTCTTTATCCATTTTTTTAATCGTAAGTGGCACACTCGATTCGACAACTACAATCCCTTCTTTTTTATAAATTTCGATTTTAGTAGCCGAAACTTGTACTACTTTCTCTCCTGTAGGCGAAATAACAGGCAATACCAGTGTATCTCCATTTGCTTCGGAAGTAGTTCTTTGGGCTTTGATAGTCGTTTGATTTTTATCAAAAAGATAATTCAGTTTGAAATCACCGCCTGATGCTAGGGTTTCTTTTTTATTGTTGGTCAGGGCTGTTTCAATAGCAAAATCAATGATTCCTTTTTCGTCTTTGAAGTTTACTTTGGCGTTTAAATCCTGTAAGTTTGTGTACCAAATTCCGTTGACAAATCGCTCTACACGGGGAGTTAGGCAAAAATCTTCCCCTTCTTGTTCTTGTTGGTTATAAGGTTCTACCAACAAGTATTCGACCATACTGGCGGTGAATATAGGCCCCACTTTTTCATGCCATAAAACGGCTAACGAACCTCCTGTAGCCGCTACTGATTTTTCTTTCTTAAAAATCTGATCATAGGATGAAACGGTGCTTCGCCAAGGTCCTCTGGCTGCTAACCAAACATCAAGTTCCGGAAAATGCTTTACTCCATCATTTGAACTTCTTGGAAGAGGCGTTTTTTTGTTTACCTTTTTTAGTTTCTTGGCATTGTCCATCACAAAAGCTAGGTTTTTGGCATGGGCAAAGGTGTGGTGCATACAGGGTTTTACGCCATGGGTTTGATAATGCAAACCACCTGCTAAAAGTCCATTGACGGTACAACGTTGCAATAATTCGGTACTCATAACCGCTGCTGTTCCAAAAGCAGGATTTCTATCCGCCAACATTGAAAAAGCAGGTTGGCAACCATCTGTAGTTCTACTGCCCCAGTAGGTCCATTTATTTTGTCGTGTTCCAAAACTGTTGTCCCAAGCGCCATCAGGCAGCATAAATTCTAAATGACTATTTAAAGATTGAGTCAATAATTTTAACAACTCCTCATCTTTTGTATGTACTGCATATTGCACCACTGCATTTAAACTCTCTTCAACATTGTAGCCTATGTCAACAGGCAGTAATCCTTTGGCACTTTTTTTATCGTCTGGATGATTTTCGCCAAATAATAATTTATTAGGTTCTGTTAGGTATTTCGGAATCAGCAAGGCCAATTCTTTACTTCTGGTTTTATATTTTTCTTCGTTAAAATAATCCCCCATAAAAGAAAGGGCATAAATAGCGGTAAAGCGGTAATTGATATGACTAAAATGATCGTCAAATGTTTTATAGACAAAATCGGTTGCTCTTTTCAATCGGTTATCCCATTTTGTTTTAGTCTCTTTGGGCAGCAAATGTCCGTGGTAATGTAAGGCTTCGCCTAAAGCAATTACGCCAAAAACAGTAGTACCATACCACGATTTTGGGTCTAACATGTTGGTCCAACTGCCATCTGGTAAATCAACGTTCACCGACCAATCCATTACTTTGATAGCGGCATCCAAGTATTTTTTATCCCCCGTTTTATCGGCCATGTACAAAAATGGATAAACAGACTCTTGGCATCGCCCATGAATCTTCTCACAAGCATGACAATACAAAGCGCCATGGGTCACTTTATCATTTGGATTGTTTATTTGGTCCCTAATCATCGCATCGCACCAAGTGGTTAACAATTGGAAAGCATTGGTTTCAAAGGCTGTAAATCCTTCTGATGTATTTAATAAGTGAGAAGTTTTAGTACCACCACAGCTGTACAATGGCAACATTAATCCCATGCTTCCAAATGCCGATAACTGGATGAAGGAACGTCTTTTCATAATTTGGTTTTAATTAATAGTATTTGTAACCGCATAAAATTAATTAAAAATCAAAAATAAGTTGTCCTGTGTTGTGCGGGTACAACCTAAAGTAGAGCACTATTTAAAGGGGGGATGGATAAGTTTTCCAAATAGGTTGTGCTAATTTTTCATTGAGGGCTTTCAACTCAGTCCATTTGACATAATGATACAATTTTTGCTCAATCACTCCATTTAAAGTACCTTTGTACAAAATAATACCATCTAATCATGAAACTCCATCTATTAGACAGAAGCAACCTCAACAACCGTTCGTTTACTACTAAATTAAACGATTATCCTTATTTTTTAAAAATTTGGCATTACCATCCCGAATTGGAACTAGTCGTTATTTTAAAAAGTGAAGGAAGCTGTTTTGTAGGAGATAGTATCGAAAAATTTGAAGTAGGAGACATTATTTTAATTGGAGAAAATTTACCGCATATGTGGCTGAACGACGAGGATTATTTCCAACAAAATTCGAATCAAAATGCCAAAGCAATAGCCATTCATTTCAAAAAAGATTACCTCGGAACCACCTTTTTTGAAACTCCCGAAATGAACCATATTTGGGATTTATTCAATAGAGCCCGATTAGGTTTAAAATTCTTGAATATCAATACGGAATTGATTCAAGACATTCAGAATATGTCAGAGCAAAATGGTTTTGAAAAAACAATGTCTTTTATCAACATCTTAAACCAACTTGCCAAACATAAGGAAACCAAAAGTTTGGCCAGCCAAGGTTTTGTACATTCCTTTAAACCTACTAAAAACGAAACCCAAGACAAAGTACATGCCTATATTTTTAAAAATTTCAATCAACCCATAACGCTCGAAGAAGTAGCTCAGATTGCTCACATGAATACTTCTGCGTTCAGTCGGTTTTTTAAACGAATGAACCGCAAAACTTTTTCCAGATATTTATCTGAAATCCGAATTGGGTATGCCTGTAAATTATTATTGGAAGACAAATCTACTATTGCCACTATTTGCTATGAAGCTGGTTTTAACAATATATCCAACTTTAATCGACAGTTCAAATTAATCATGAATTCTACTCCTTCCCTTTATGTAAAAGAACATAAAAATGATACTTTATAAGTGAGAAATATTGGGGACAAAAAATAGATTTTTTCAATAAAAACATTGATAAATTGCAAAAAAACCACACAAACTCACTTTAAGGCAAAAATAGTATTACCTTTAATCAAATATTAGGAAGTTTTGCTTCTGTATTCCTTGTAATATTGTATGCTGATTTATGTTAATCGCATAATACATTTCTATTTTAACTAATATAAAAACCATATTATGGCAATAAAAATTGATTCCAGGTACCCTTCGATAGACGACTTAAGAAACAAAGCGCAAAAGAAAATTCCAAAATTCGCCTTTGAATACCTTGATGGAGGTTGTAATGAAGATGTTAATTTACACAGAAATACTTCTGAATTAAGAGACGTCCAACTAAAACCAAATTATCTAAGAGACCACAACGGGTCTAGTATGAAAACCAAACTTTTTGGTATTGAATACGATGCTCCTTTTGGAGTAGCGCCTGTTGGATTGCAAGGGTTAATGTGGCCTAATGCAACAGAAATATTAGCTAAAGCGGCTTTTGAGCACAATGTTCCTTTTGTATTAAGTACTGTAACAACCAGTAATATTGAACGTATTAGTGAAATAACGGAAGGAAAATCTTGGTTTCAATTGTATCACCCTGCCAAAGACGAATTAAGAGACGATCTTATAAAAAGAGCGGCAGCGGCAGAATGTCCTGTATTGGTTATTTTATGTGATGTTCCTACTTTTGGCTTTAGACCAAGAGATGTTAGAAATGGATTGGCAATGCCTCCAAAAATGTCAGTTGCCAATATCCTACAAGTTATGGGGAAACCAGAATGGGCGTTACAAACGTTAATTCATGGACAACCTGGTTTTGCAAACTTACTACCTTATATGCCTAAAGGTTTAGACTTGAAACAATTAGGGAAATTCATGAACGATACCTTTTCGGGACGTCTTAATGAGGCTAAAATTAAGCCAATTAGAGATATGTGGAAAGGAAAATTAGTATTGAAAGGTGTGGCATCTGAAGAGGATATCGAAGAAGCGATACGTTTGGGTATTGACGGAATTATAGTCTCTAATCACGGAGGACGCCAATTAGACGCCGGAGAATCTTCTATCAATTCCTTAAAAAGATTAGTTGCAAAATATGGTGACCAAATCGAAATCATGATGGATAGTGGTGTTCGCTCTGGACCTGACGTAGCAAGAGCGATGGCATGTGGCGCTAAGTTTACCTTTATGGGACGCTCTTTTATGTACGGAGTTGCTGCTTTAGGTAAAAAAGGAGGAGATCACACAATGTCTTTATTGAAAACAGAATTACAGCAAGTAATGGAGCAATTAAATTGTGAAACTGTTGAAGATTTTAAGAATCATTTAATATAATAATTTATTCTATTGTTGCATTATAAAATAGCATCATAGTAAATTAGCAACGATAGAAAGCTTTTGCCCAAAACGTTGCGTATGCTAATAAAAAAGAAAGTTGTAATCCTTAGACGGTTACAACTTTTTTGTTTTTAAGAGCAAGCTGTTTTGATTACTCAAGAACCTTTCCTCCTGATCCCGACGCCTCGGGACATTATAGCTTTAGGACTTCATAAAAAAGCCATAAAGGGTCTTCCGAGACTTCGGAACCAGCAGGTCTAAAATTCATGTCTTGTTTTCAAAAACACTATTTATAAGAATAGTTTAATATATTTAAAAGGATAGATTATAAGAAAGAATCCTATTCCAATACAACCCAGTTTTGGGAGATATGGGAAGATTTGGTTTGTATAATTTATGAATTGGTGGTAATTTTAAGTGAAAATTGAGAATTCACGTTTTCAAATCAGTTATAATTCATTAGTCGAAATCATTGCTAAAATTATTAAAGATGGAGTAATTGGCAACGATTTTAGTCATCTAAAAAGAGGGCAAGTTGAATTAATAAAACACCCTCTTATGATTGGTATATTGATGATTTTCAAAAAAAATCTAAAATAAGTAGCGGTAAATAATTGAAATTTATTTATAGTAATTTTCGCCAAAAACTTAATGAATATTTATCCGAATATTACAATAATAAAATTACAAATTTTCAATGAACAAATCTAAAGGCTATCGCTCAAATCTTTGGTGTGGTAGACGTTTGTCTTAAAGCCGGCGCTATTCAATGTCTATTAGCAAGAATCCTAATTTGATTTTTTCATTAGTAATTCTTTATCAACTGCTATTAAGTCCTTAGCTATCATTTTATACGTCTTTTGTTTCATAGCATCTTTTCTATCGTCTTCAGGTATCCAATTTACTGGAAAAATCATCGATTTATTTTTATAATCTTCCAACATGTAACGCCCAGCTAATTTCCACATCGATTTTAGACTTGAAATATGATTCTCCGAAAGTTTCGGATATTCTAAAGGGTGCTCCAATCTCAATTTGCCCCTGTACTCCCTATTTTTCTCGAAATATTCGTCTCTCGTAATTGTCTTATTTCGCAACAGTGTACCCAGTTTAGATAGTTCTGGTGCATGTTTTTTTTCAAATTCGGATATTATCGATGCTGCCTGCATCCATTTATCATGACTTGCTTTCAAAACTCCAACTTTCCAGTAAGGATTAACCAGGTCCTTGTCTATTTTGGTTAGTGCCATGTGCGTTACATCCTCACGTTCTATTTGTTCCATATAATGGTTTACTAAGACATAATTTGCTTCTAGTTCTAATGCTATTTTTTTGGAATTTAATTCTGAAACTGATAAGGAATCAAAAGCTGTCTCACCTTTTTTTTGAGCGCTACAGCATAAAGAAATAAAGCAAATGAACATGCTAATTGTTGTTTTCATAATATAAAGAGTTTGTTTAGTTGGTAAGATTGATGCATTTGTATTAAAATAATAAAATTAAGATTTGAATGTAACTAAGATATTTTCATCCTGCCACACTTCTTTTGAAATGGCAAAAACTTTACTCTACAGTGATTCTTTGCATTTCAGATACCAACTGACCATCATTAGAGAATCCTTCAATCAAAACTTGAATTTCCTTTTGACCTTCTCTTGGAAATCTCAGTTCATAATTAGGATTATCTTCTAGCAGAATTGTTGGGCTCCAGTTTAAGGTTCCAAAAAGAGCGTATTCTTTATCTGTTTCAAAATAGGCATTTTTAAAATTGGTGTTATTTGCATAGCCTTTAGTAACCATAAACAAATCATGTTTTACCTTGAAATTGGATTTCCTTACAATTCCTTTTTTCAAGAAAATATCGATTACTACTCGTGAACCTATGTATCTAGTATTGGTGTTGTCAAAGTAAATTTCATCAACATCTGAAAGGTAGATTGAATAGAGTTCATTCAAATCGGCTATAGGGTTGTTGTCTATTCTGAATGTTGGCCTAACATCTTTATTGAATCCTCCCACACTTCTTACAAAAGGTTCTCCGGTTTCATTATCAATACCTGTCCTATAACCAGCCCCGTTCAAATAATCCATAATGGTTCCATACTCTTCGTCTATTTTGTAACCTGTAGCCATATTACTAACCAAATCCTTATTCACTAAGATTTTCTTGGTATCTAATGTTATGGACACAGACGCTAGCTCTATGAAGTTTTTACTGAAAGTAAATTTTTCTTCAGGTTTACTCTCAACAAACACAGGGCAATCTTTTTTTGGAATTTGTAGCGGAAAAACAAAATCCGACTCATTTTGAATCACATGAGTTTCTATTCGTGAATGCTTTCTCACACCTTTATCATTGGTTACTTGCAAAACAAATACAGTAGAATCTTGTGCAAAAAAGTTTTCAAATTTAAAATCCCCATTAGGTTTAATCATAGCGTCTTCAAAAACTTGGTTTTTTGTAGAAATTAGCGTGATTTTTCCTTTTGATTTTAAATTTGTATCTGTCTCTATTTTTCCACTAACAGTTACTCCTTTGTTGAAAGGATACACGATTTTAGGAATTTTGGTTTTAAAATCATCCCATGAAAATTTATTTTGATTTTGGACAAGCATTAACGCCTCCATATCTTGTTTTCTATTGTTGTTTTGGGGATCAAAGTAGAAATAATTATTTGGTTCTGGATTTTTGAGGTAATTATTGAGATAAAATGTCCCAAAGATTGATTTTTGTTCCAGTTTACAAATGTTTTTGGCAGGCAGTACACTAACGCTGAGATTGGCATTTTTAAAATCACTTTTACCAGATAGCTTAATACTATCATTTCTTGTTCTTATCGTTTGAAGACTATTGCTAGTTTTTTCTAAGCCATAGTGATAGAGTAATCGTTCCGAAACTTGGTGTAAATTTTCGTCTATTAATCGAATGCTGTTCACTCCGTTTGCTATGTTGATTTTGTCAAAGAACAAAACATGTTCCGTTTCTGTGTTGGCAAAACTAAACTCTTTTAAAATCGATTTTTCATTTTGGTGAATCAGTAAGGTGTATGTTTTATTGTTGAATATAGGAATCCCTTTTTCGTTCGTTTTTATAGAAATCGCTAATTTGTTTTTAGGGAGATTATTGTTATAACTTATAGCAATTCCTGTTTCTACAACTGGAGGTAAGGGTTGGGTTAATTTAAGTTTGTCATTATTGATCTTCAAAGTATATTTTTCTGATTGATCAGCAATAAAAGTGAAGGAACCATTCCCTACTCTATTGGTATTGAATCTCGCTACTTCATTGGATTTAGAATCCAGAATAAGCACATCATTAACTTCAATACCTTTTTGGTTGCAGTCTGTTATTTTTACACCAATAGTATTGTAAATGTTATCTATAATTTTACCCGATACTGGGTAAAAAGCAACTTTTGCTGTTTTCCACAAAGGCTCCTTAGATTTAAAAACATAAGGCTCGTCACGGTTAATGATTTCAATGGTTTGGGTAAAGGAATAATCTTCATTAAAATTATTCATCCAATTGGTATAAAAACGAAAGTGATAGATTCCCGATTTAAAAGACGCATCAAGTTTGAAAGAATATGAAAAAGTCCCCTTATCAGCATAGATCAATTGTTTTCTAACCACTTGATTGTTATCATCATAAACAACTAAATTCACATTAGTGGTATTGCTTTGTGGAACCTCACTGTTAAAACTCAAAACATAACCTTTACAA
Source organism: Flavobacterium faecale (assembly GCF_048320115.1). Taxonomy (GTDB): domain Bacteria; phylum Bacteroidota; class Bacteroidia; order Flavobacteriales; family Flavobacteriaceae; genus Flavobacterium; species Flavobacterium faecale_A. The sequence goes on along the minus strand of NZ_CP182943.1, from coordinate 2,615,816 downwards.
CCAATTATTTCATTTGTTGTATAAACATCTTTATTAAATTGTACGTGTAAATTCTCACGATCCAATTTAAAATAATCTCCTAAAAGGTTTATAATTTTTTGTGAATTGGAATTGTCTTTCTTTACTTGAGAATAGGAAATAGTGCTCAATAAAAGACAACAGAAAAAAGCTATAATTCTCATATTTTATGGTGTTGGATAAAGGTTTTAATCAGCTTACTGTTTTTTTTTAAATAATAATTCTAACTATTGATTGCATCACAACAGTATTAATGAAGTAACCTAAAAAGCAGCTTACCCATTCTGATTATTATTATCAAAAATATCCTACTTACAAATCATTCTTGTACTGCTCTGTACTGTTTTTCATAATTATTAAATTTATCTCATGGCCGTAATAAACTCCATCTCAATTTGATTGAACTCTTTTTTGGTAGCGTATTCAATGGCTTGAATGGAATTTCTCCCTTGCTTTAATTTTTGCAAAATCATATCGACTGAATTGGGATATTTCATAAACAGAAAGGATACAAAAGAGTAAGAAACCGTATAAGAATAGCCTTCTTCAGTACCGTTTAGTTCTTGCCATTGACTGTGCGTCAATCCTAAAAACGTTCTTAAATTCAAGCTGTTTTTACCTGCATATTCTTTCATTTTATAGAATTTGTAACCTTGTATATCAGGTTTTATCTGGTCCTTACTAACTTCAAAACATTCAAAAAGTTCCGACATTCCTTCATTTATCCAAGCAGGCACATTGGGTAAAACTTGATGAATTATAGCATGTTGCGTTTCGTGGTACATCGTTTTCAAGTAAGCATTTCTCGTTTTATCTACAAATGCTTTTTGAGCAGAAGGATTATAAAAACCTGCTGTTTTATACTTTGTTGTACTAGAGTGCGATAGTTTCAGGTAATCTTTGTGCTTCCCTATGAGATCAATATTAACAGTGGTAGGTTCGAAATCAAATATTCTTTTATAATAATTAACTTGATATTTGGCCATTGCTTCTACCAGTTCTTTTTCGTGATCTGATATTTTACAATTGATGGGATTTACATTAGTATACTGCGCTAAACTATTGGAGCAATAGCCTATAAAAAGAACAATACAAAAGTAGTTTTTCATGTATGGGAAGTATTGATATAAGGCATTCGTGTTTAATGTTTGTCTGCTTAAAACAGACACGAATTGTCACGAATTTAAACGGTTATAAAAAATTCTCACCAATTTCATCTATTTTAGTTTGATTGGTAAAATTTAAGCATAATTTGGTTCGTGGAAATTATGTCAAAAAACATTTAAAATAAATTTTATAGGTTAAGCTTTTTAAAACAAATACCTTTCTATTTATTTTAGTCCAAAAAACCTCGAATACTTGAATTAATTCGTAATCGAGGTTTGTTAACTACTAAATTTAGGTGTTCTGTTTCTAAAAACTACTACTCCATATAAAACACCTCTTCCAATTGTATTGAAATAGGAGAATTATCAGGATTGACCTCCATGATATCCGCCATAAAAGCCCACCATTTTTGAACAATAGGATTGGAAGCTAAATCTTGTGAACCTCCCGTTCCTGACACCTTTTGAAAAGCAAAAAGCGTACTGGTTTCTTCATCCAGAAAAATGGAATATTCACTAACTCCATTATCTTTTAATAATTGATGTAATTCAGGCCAAAGTTCGTCATGACGCTTTTTATACGCTTCTTTTTGTCCTGGGTTTAGTTTCATTTTGAAAGCTAATCTTTGCATGGTTTTATGTTTTTTAGTTTAAAATTATTTTTCGAAATAGAATAGTGATTTTGATTTCCCGTCTTTAGGCGCACCGATGGCAGTATATTCTTTGACATTAAAAAGACTGCCAGCCATCATAAACAATTCATTGGAGTCTTCAACAACTCCATCGAGATCGTGGATTTGTTTGTAATTCCATTTTTTTTCTCCTTTGGTGTAGGGTTTCAAAAATTCATAGGCTTGTGGGATACTAGCACCGTCTTTGGATTTATAATTCCACAAATCTACCCCTACTTTTCTCCCCAAATAAGCCAACTGTGTAAAACCTCTCAAATTCATGATCGAATAGGACAAAGCTTTGGTTCGTTCCAACTCGTGTGGTTGTTCGCCTTTGGCATTAATTTGGCTAGCAATACGTTCCGTTTTCACAGCTTCCAAAACTTGTTTAGCGGCTTCTTTTTGGTCTAAAAACAATAGAATACTCGACACTTGAACATCGTACCAAGTACCGTGATTATTTTTGGTGTTTTTTTCGAAAACGCCATTCTCACTGGTTTGCAGCCATTGTAAATAATCGGCAAACCATTGTCGTAATCCTTCGCTTGTTTTGGCATCCATAGCGTGATTGATTTCTAAAATTTCAATCGCCGTAATAATATTGGTAATTCCTCCAAATTCAATAATTCCAATTCCTCTACCTGAATTCATTCCGGGAATTCCTTGTGCAAAATTAAGGTTGGGATTCATTTTAGTTTCTGGTTTGAGAAACCATACTTTTAGCAATTCGACTGCTTTATTGGCGTACTTTTTATCATCTGTAAAAAAATAAGCCAAAGCCAAATTGCTTGTATTTTTGAACATTTTAGTGGCAGTTTCAAAATCGGTACTGCCTTCTCTCGTTAGTGGGTTTACCTTTCCGTCTTTACGAATCCATGGCAAACCATCTGCTTTGGTCGGATCTGGCCACCAATAAGGACCTATAGATAAATAATCGTGCTTGCTCCCACTAGGAGGCGTTTGCGTTTTTTCCATTACTGAAAAACTGCCTTCGGTCATTGCTTTATCGGCTGTTTTCAAAAGATTTTTGTAGGCTAAAGAAAACTGAAGCGAATTTAGGTTTTGTTTTACATAGTCTAATTTTTCATAGTCTACCGCAGTTAATTTTTTTTCGTGTACGACTTGTTTTGTAGACAAATGGTTTGCCATAGCATTTGTAGATAGCGCAGTCAAGAATGTAACAGCAACTATTTTAATTGTGTTTAAAATCATAGTATCTCTTTAATATATTTTATGAAATTTATTTATAATAATGATGAATTCTAAGAATCAATTCACAAATCTGGATGATTCTATTATAGTTTTTTCAACAATATGTTTTTATACTCCACCTTCATTGGAGGTCCAACATGTACTTGAACTCCAATAAAACCTTTCATTGCACGATTGACGACATCATTATCAATTACTTCACTAATCAATATTCCGTTGATAAAGTGTCGTAATTTATTTCCATTTGCAACAATATGCACTTGATTCCATTCTTTATTTGTTGGTCCCAAATCAAGACTTGTTTTACCAACAACCTCTCTAGTTTGCCAGCAATTCTTAACTATATTCGATTTTAAATCCCCTGATGGGTCTGGTTTTACTTGGGTGTTGATCGTAACTATTTCACCACGATACGCTAATGTCGTCCGTTTTTTCTCTTCATAATTTTGTCCTGTAAACTTTTGTGCGCCATCAATATCACATTGGTATCCACGCAAAGCAAAGGGATTATTTTCTAAAACTTCACTTCTATAATTAATACCACTATTCCCCGATGCTGAAATACGGTATTCCAATTTAAGTTCAAAATTATCTGGATGTTCACCTTGCCAAATGATAAAGGTATTGCTCTTTAGAATCGTTTCGGGGGTGACTTCTCCTACTAAACAGCCCTCATTTACAGTCCAATATTTAGGATCTCCTTTCCAATTCGCAAGTGTTTTACCATCAAAAATGGAAACAAAACCAGCATAATTATTTGTTGCTATACTCTTGGTTCCTATACACGATTGTAAGCTATAAAATAGAAAGCTGTAAAAAAAAATATTTGTTAGTTTTTGTATCTTTTTTAATTCCATTTTTTTTTTATCGTTAATGAAAAACACTTTAAAACAAATAACCTAATTGCTTAGTATAGCATTAATTGTTTTAAAGTGTGAAAAGTTTCAATTATGAGAAGTTTGTAATTATTTTATTTAACTATTAACTTCTCGGAATATCTATTGTTTTGATTGTCGATAAGTTCGACAATGTAAACCCCTGCACTCATGTTATGATTATTTGGATAAACAACTACACTAGCAGATCCAGTAGTGTTTGTATAAACTTTAGTTCCTAAAACACTATAAATCGTTATACTTTTCCAATCGATAAGTTTTGTTTGAATTCTAAACTCACCTTTAACTGGATTTGGCAAAATTTCAATTTTATTCATTTTATCAAATGAAGACACACTCAAATCAACATCTTTTACTTCCAAAAGTCCTTTTTTATCAGCATCACCTGTAAGAGCGTAATTTTCAAAATTAAGTTGTGTTCCTTCACCAATATAAAGTGTAATATCTTTCTTCTCCGCTTTCACTTCTGTACGAACAATAGCAAAACGTCCATTAAAAGTTAAATTGAATTGAGGAAGACTAATATTCCCTGTATTATTTTCATTACAAATAATATAATCTGTGGTTTCTCTATCTGCCAATTTACTTTTTACAATAGCCCCTACAATTACATTATTAACGGTAATATTCTCTACTGATTGTACCGTTGCAGTGGCATTAGAGGAAGGTTCGAACACTGATACAAACGGCCTGTTCCATGCCTCACCTGTTTGTCTAACAGCTATTATTTGCGTTTTCTTACTCACATACCCATTTTTAGCCTCATAAGTAGCTGGTCCTAACGCTTTCGTATATTCTCTTGTTACACCAGCAGGCATAAGCATGTGCATGTATTTTCCCGTAGTCGTAAGGTCAAAACGGATTTTAACGGCATCGCTAATTCCTGTTGTTGATTCTGTACTTTCATATTGAAGCCAACCTGGAGATTGTTGCGTATCGTTTACAACTATTTGATATTTAGTTGTTGGTGTAACCACAAGAGTATTATTGGAAGCATCTTTAAGACTGGTTGCATCTCCAATATTATGGTAGATATAATCATGAAAATTATTAGTTGCTAAGGATTTAGAACGAAATAAATCAAAATAATAACCTGAAGTAGCACTGGTACGAATCGTACTTAGGGTACGTTGTTGGTCACAATTGTTAACATTATCATCCATAAACTGAGTCGCAAAACTAAAATTGGCACTCAATGGATTTTCTAGATGTTTCGGTTCTGACGCTATATTTACAACAGGATCTTGGTACAAAAATTTGTCATTCCCCCAAGCACCTGTTTTAGAAGTCCCACGAGAAGTACCGTTTACAATAACGGTATTGTTACCTGCATATTTATTAAAATACCCTTGAAAAGGCAAGGTTTGTCTTTCTGCTAACGAAGGAGGCAAGCCGCCGTTTGCAGCCATAACGTCACCCGCTCCATACAATTCCATCGAAATTCCAGCACAATGCGCATGCACATAATGAGCACCCCCAATGATGCCGCACAAGCCATATTCCGTATTATTCGTTGTAACATAGTTACGTTGCAAGGCTACTCCCGCGTGGTTAATTATAACTGTTGGTTTATAATCAAATGCTACAACAGAAGTATTAGGCAGGGGTTCACCCCAAAAAAGATCCAAAGCAACATAATTCTCAAAACCAGTAGCAGGAACACTAGTATTATAACCATTTGTGCTAGGGAAACTTTGTTTTAATGCTATTTCTGCCTGCGTTTGTATATTGGCATAACCGCGTCTTTTTGCAAAATTCAACGCGTATCTACTAATTTCATCCGTACCATCACTAGTTCTATGCGAATCACCGTAACGCACAAAGGTTCTATTAGGAAGCCTCAGATTTTCCATTAAAGAAGCACTTTCAAATAATTTGATATTATTGGCACCTGCATTCAGTTGCGGTTTCACTCTGTCAACCAAATTTAATATCAATTGAACATTAGGCATAAAACCATAACTTACAGATTCAGGCCAAAGTGCTTGTTCGGTAAACATTTTTAGAATGGTTTTGGTAAAAGAATTTTGACGCTTGGTACCTCGGTCCCAAAATAGAGTAAACATACGTTCTCTTTCGGTATCATCCTCTACACAAAGGATAGAAAACAAAGATCCAGGAGCAGTAAGTACGGGGTGATTGGATACTACTTGACCTTGTGTATCCAATCCTCCTGATTCTTTTAAGGTATTTCCAGCAATGTTTCTAATCACCGTTTGCGCTCGGGCATGGTCATACGGAACACGAGTGTTTGTAGCCTTGTTATAAACCGTTATTCCTGGCGTTTTTAGATAATTATAAACAAAATCATAAGCGACAGCCAATTGCGCATAAGTAGTACGAGGATCGTAAAAATAGTTACCACTAATAGTAGTCGTTGCGAGCGTACGAGTCGATAAATTATCAAAATAATAATTTAAAATATCAGCCGAAAAACTGGCGTACTTGACATCCTCAGTAATATAATACAGCATCGCCGAATAGGCTGCTGTAGACAACACTTTTCCATGAGCTGAAGTGTAAGGAGAAGCATAGGCCTCTGAATTTGCGTCATTAGCAGGAAAAAAATCTACCGTACTAAAGATTGCAGCGGGATTAGTAGTATGTGTGGTAATTTTAGAGTCTACGTTTGATTTCATCGAATTCACCATGCTATTAGCCCAACTGTTGGTACTTATTTTGGTTACTATTTGTTGCCTTTCAGCGGCTGTAGCATAAAGTACGGGATGCTGCAAACTTTGCGCAATAGAAGTCGTGTAAAGAATTACACTTAGCAATAGTGTTATTGCTGTTTTAAAATTAGGTATCATAATTTAATTTATGTTTGGTTGGGTTTAGTTAACGAGCTTTATTATATATCTAAAAATAAAATCCTATTGCATAGCATTTTTATAAGTTTCTATTATTTTTCTGGATGTTGCGCCACATACTCTAGCAAAAGTGTTTTTACATCATCCACCGTACCTAATTGCAATCCACCAGCAGTAGCTCCAGTAATCCAATAGAGTATCATTCCCGCATCAGAGCAATCGAATTTTCCTTTTTGAAATTTTACGATATTATCCACTTCTGCTAGTTTGCCTTGCAACCAAATTCCTTGTATGCGTGGGTCATTATGATTCTTTGCCCAATCCCAATCCGCTAGAGGTGTTTGCAATTTCTCGTTTTGGTCTGGGATGCGCACTTCTTCAACCCCAAAATCAAGTATCTCTTTCCATTTGAAAAAATCACCCGCATCATCATTAGCAGGATGGTGGGTAATTACTTTCACATATTGGCGTTTGTCTTTTTTGGCCGCTTTTAAGGCATAACCAATAATATCTGGTTCACCAGCTTCTACAATCCAAAGCGGATCAGCCTCCGAAGATGCATTGATAGCGTTACATAAATCTTTGACCGTTTTCTTTTGATTCCATTTGGCATCTAAAAAAGTCAATCCGTCAAATCCGCCCCAACGTCTGGAGGTTACCTCGCAACTTCCTTGCATTAAGGCATGACGCTCTCTTTCGGCTTGTTCCGAAATTTTTTGATTTCTAACCAAATCACAACTATGCGAATAATGAACCAAGCGATTCTCTAAACCAGCGCTACGCAACAACGCTAATGAAACGGCTGTTCCTGCTAGATCATCTGGATCAGGAGAATTTCCGTCGGCCACAATGGCGATTCTACCTACTGGTGGTTGTATTTTTTGTGCTGATGCTATTGTTGTGGACAACAATATGCCAAGGAATATTACTATTATTTTATACATCATATTATTTTATTTATTCTTTAAATTCCATATTAAATTGCAAATCAACCCTCTCAGGGTTTAAAACCCTGAGAGGGTTATAATCTACATTATTAATTTATAACTTTGAACGCTCTTTTTTGAGCATCTGCAGTCAGTTTGTTTCCTTTAAAATTGATCGACTCCCCTTCTCCAATGTACAAACTAATTACTGTCTTCCCTTTGGTTAGTTCGGTGCGTACAATACCATAGCGTCCTTTGAATTCAATGTCTAATTTTTTGTTCGAATAAGTTGCATCGGCTTTGTCTTGTGAGATGATGTAGTCTGTAATTTCTGTTTTTCCAACTTTTGAAACTACTTTTACACCAACTACTTTTTGTCCGTCTTTCAATTCTTCCACATTTTGAACGGATGAATTTTTAGATGTAGACGGTTCGAAAACAGAAATAAATGGTCTGTCCCAAGCTTCTCCTTGTTGACGAATTGCTAGCACTTGTGTTTTCTTTTTCACATAACCATTTTCGGCTTCACGAGTAGGAGGCGCCAAAGCCTTGGTGTATTCGCGCGCTTGACCACCCGGAATAAATTGGTGCATGTATCGATTATCGAATTGAATTTCAAAACGAACTTTTACCGGATCTGCTGTTGGTGCAGTTACCTTTGTATCTTCAAAATAGCGCCATCCTGGAGATTTTACTTCATCACCTATATCGTTTTGGTAACGATCGGTTGGCGTAACTTCAAGTTCTTTGTCGGTAGCATTGGTAATAACTGTAGCGTCTCCGATGTTATGGTAGATGTAATCTTGAAATTTATTTTCGCCTAATGATTTAGATCGAAAAACATCCAAATAATAGCCCGTAGTTTCACTGGTGCGAATGATTCCTAATGTTCGTTCTTGATCGGCATTATTGACTTCATCCTTTAAAAATTGGGTAGCAAAGTTGAAGTTTTTAGCAATAGGATCTTTCAAATGCTTAGGTTCTGAAGCAATATTTACTGCTGTATTTTGCCAAACAAAAGCCCCCCCTTTCCAAGAACCTTTGTCTAATCCGTGTGAAGTTCCGTTTACAACTACAGTATTATTACCCGCATACAAACGGTAATAATTTTCGTGAACAGGAATTTGTCGCTCTGCCACCGTAGCAGGAAGTCCCGCATTGGGAGCCATGACATAACCTGCTCCATAAAGTTCCATGGAGATTCCTGTTAGGTGTGAATGTACATAATGCGCGCCACCAATGATTCCGCATAAACCATACAATTCGTTGTTTTTCTCCACATAATTGCGCTGTAAAGCCAAACCTGCGTGTTTTACTAATACGGTTGGTTTTTGAAAATCGATACTTCCTTCTACTTTTTTAGGTACTGGAATTCCCCAAAACAATTCGAGTGGATCGAAATTATTAAAAATATTGTCAGACACCTTTGGTTTGTATCCTCCTACAGCATCATAGCTTTGTCTTAATGCTACTAAGGCTTGTTGTTTTAGATCAGTTAATCCACGTCTATCGGCAATATTCAAGGTATAACGATACAAATCGGCTGTCATATCATTATTCCTTTTAGAGTCACCAAAACGTACAAATTTGCGGTTTGGATATCTAATGTTATCAAAAAGGAAATTGCCTTCTAAAATATTTTTATGTCCATCGATGACATTCATTTCGGGTTTGATGCGATCGACAATATTTAAAGTCAAAGTGATAATGGGCATGAAACTATAGCTGGTTGATTCTGGCCAAATTCCTTGTTCCCCAAACATAGGTAAAATCGTTTTGGTGAAAGAGTTTTGATGTGCTGTTCCTTTTTCCCAAAACACATTAAACAAACGTTCTCTTTCAGCATCATTATCTATACAAAATATACCAAACAAGGCTCCTGTAGCGGTAAGAATGGGATGATTAGAAACAAATTTTCCATGTTTATCTGGCTTTCCGTACTCTTGCAATACGTTACCTACTACATTTGCCATAGCTTTTTGTGCTTTGGCATTGTCAAACGGAATTCGTTTTCCAGCTGCTTTATTATAAACAGTGGCTCCAGGTTTGGTTAGATAATTATAGGTAAAATCATAAGCCAAAGCCAAAGGCCCGTAAGTGGTTCTTGGATCAAAAAACTCATACCCGCAAATGGTTGTAGTTTCTGGCGTTAATGGTGCTAATACATCAAAATAAGCTGCTAAAATATCAGCAGAAAACTGAGCATATTTTTCGTCTTCTGTCAGGTAATAAAGTATTCCTGAGTTCGAAGCCAATGTCAAAATCTTATTGTGTGCTGCGGCGAGCGGACCGGCTTTTTTCTCTGAGTTCTCCCGATCATGTTTTGCAAAAACCGGAATTGCATTTAAAATCGCATTCGGATTAGACAAATGTGTTTTTAAGGAGCCATCAACTTGCTCGTGTAATTGATCTGAGATACTTTTTGCCCAATCGTATTTTTCGATATCTGCTAAAACCTTAGGTCTTTCTTCCTGTGTTACCCAAATTACTGGATGTTTTAGGGATTGCGCTGTGATTGTGTTTAGCAAAAAGGTCAAACCCAAAATCATTATTTTTTTTATGGTATTCATGCGTTTATATATTCTTGATTTTATTTTAATTTAAACCTTATTTAAAAGTTCATCACTTTAATTGAATTGAAATCGATCCAAATGGGCTATATCAGCTGTATCTCCTTTAAATACGATACAAATATCTTTTACATCTTTCAAATTATTCAGGGTACAATTCAGGTTTTGATAGCTTGACCAATTACCTGTTTTAGGAATTTTGGAAGTACCCAACAATTTCCCATTAGCTGATTTATCATGTACTTCAATAATTCCGCCATTTTTAGAAGAAAGATAAAAATTGATGGATTTTTTTTTCTCTAAATTTTTAATGTTTGGATAAACTAATGTACCGTTATTTTGAATTTTCTGAATTTCAAAACCTCCTAAAGGACATTCTTTTTTTTCTAATCCCAAAGCTTTCATGTACCATTCGGCTTGAATGAAATCCCAGTTGGCATCGTACTGACCAACACCAGTAGCAAAATGAGCCTCTAGATAATCCACATCATCTACCATAGACCCATCGTCTTTATAATGAAGATAAGTCATGTACGACTCTCTGTAATAAGCCACTTCTTTCCCTAAATGAAAATGGCACCAAGTATGAAACCATTGGTTGTTCCAAGTGAAATAATTACCGTGCGCTCTACTGTCCAATCCGTACTTATTATTTCCAGAACTTCCCACAACGGTATAAGGACCATATACATTTTTTGAAATGGCATAATGCGTTCCTGCTGACAAATAATAGATTCCGTTGCGCTTGTGTAAGTTGGGCTTATCGTTAGCTTTCATAAAATCCAATACATTTTTAAGAACAATTTCTTTGGGTTGCTCCGCCAATGAAATCATGTCTTCATTTAGTTTAGCGATATACCAATTTAGATTCTTATCATCGTCTCTATAATGTCCAAAAACGATATAGGCCTCACCGTTGTCATCTACCAAAACTGTAGGATCGTATTCCTTGGTAGAAGTCAAGTCAACATCAAGCATGGGTTTCCCAAGGGCATCGATATAAGGCCCCTCGGGTTTGTCTGCCACCATCACACCAGTATTAATATTACCATTCGAAAAATAGAAGTAATATTTGCCATTTTTGGTAGCCGTTTCGGTTGCCCAGCATTTTGTAGATTTTCCCATATAGGTTTCGGTTGGTAAAATACGGCGTTCCATTTTCCAATCTACCAAGTTATCTGAAGACCATATTTGCCAATCAGGCATCACAAAACCTTTGGCTTTTGGATCTTCATCTCTAGTGGTGAACAAATAGGCCTTATTATTAAAAATATAACAATGCGGATCTGCCATCCCAAAATCTTTTATAATCGGATTTTGACCTTTCACAAAGGAGCATGCAAAAAGAAATAATATGGATACGAAAACAATTTTATTTTTCATTTGCTTATCATTTAACATCATATATTAGTTGACTGGACTTATACCCGATTCGATGTGATTCTACCATTACTTTATCCCCTTTTTCCACAGGAAAAGAGTTTTGGTAAACAGACCAAGATGGTGGGGTTTTGCCATCTTGACCTATAATTTTGTATCCTAAAGAAGCGCCTTTAGTTTCAGAACTCAAAGTGATTTTACCATTCGATTCCATTATTTCAGGCATTGCCGTTATTGGCTGGCTATCACCACCCCAAAGCGTATGAATCAACTCTTTTTCAGCTAAGTTAGGCGTATCCTTTATGGTTTTCAACCAGTTGTCCATTTCGGTTCGTAATTCATTCAATTTATCTTTATAGAATGGATTATCAGCCAAATTGTTCAATTCATAAGGATCGGCTTTACAGTCAAACAATTCCTCTTTTGGTTTGGATTTCCGGAACCATTGCTCTTGAATGGCATTTAGTTTGCCCTCTTTATGCAGTCGCAATAATTCTTGCATGGTTGGGATTTGTTCCCTGTAAGACAAAGGTAAATAATAGCCTTGTTCGGGTCTATAATTTCGAATGTATTTGAATTGGTTGTCGCGTACGGCTCTGATGGCATCGGTTACTTCGTCAAAACGATCTGCAGCTGCATGAATGTATTTTCGTCCTTCTTTGGCTTTATATTTTCCTATAAAAGCTTGCCCTTGCAAATATTCAGGAGGTTTAATGCCTATCATCGAAAGTAAACTAGGTGCAAAATCCACAAAACTAATCAGTTGATTGTCTTTGGTTCCTGCTTTTTGTTTGTTTGGGTAACGAATGATCATGGGGGTGTTTAACCCCGAATCATAAACCAAACGTTTCCCTCTTGGTAAAGGCCCACCGTGGTCACTATAAAAAACAATAATGGTTTTTTCGAGTAAACCATCGGCTTCTAATTGTTTCAAAACCGCTCCAATTTGCTGATCCATTTCGGCAATGTTATTGTACAATTTCCACATATCTCTGCGTACCACAGCATTGTCTGGCAAGTAAGGCGGAATTTTGAATTGCGTATCTTTAGGCAAATGAATTGGCGTTTCGGCCTCGGTCATATTGCCATTCTTCCATTTGTAATTTCGATCGCCTGCATGATAATGTCTGGTTTCTATATTTCTAAAGCCATAAGGCTCAAAAAGTCCTGACTCATGGGTATTGGTAAAATTAAAAACAGCATAAAAAGGTTGCCCATTGGCTCTATTTCGCCAATGCGCGTAGGCGCTACTCTCGTCCCAAGCGGTTACTGGAGCATTGAATTGATAATCTTCTTTGTAATTATTCGAGCAATAATAGCCTTTCATTCGAAGCAACTCACTTACCATTTTTACTTGTGATGGCGGAACCGCTTCATAGGCTGGCAATCCTGTTTCTTTCATATATGAATTGGTTCGCATATTGTTGGCACCAATTGATGAAGCATACATTCCCGTAGCAATACAAGCTCTACTTGGAGCACAAACACCTGAATTTGAATATAAATTGGGGTAAACAACACCCTCATTAGCCAAACGTGTTAAATTGGGGGTCGCAACCGTATTATCTCCAAATGGCGGTAAATAGGGCCCAATGTCTTCTGTAACCAACCAAAGAATATTAGGCCGTTCGGGCAAATTTACCACTGCACCACTCGCATTTTCTTTTTGAGACTTACAGCTAATGATGGCTACAGATGTCAAAATAAGGAAAGCAAAAAAGGCCTTTTTAACGATTAACTTCTTCATTACAATTGAGTTATACTTTTATTATTTAAAATTTCTTAGCCCGGGAACAATTTTAACAGCAGTGGTTTTTTTGTCTTTTGGCCAGTTCAATATGGTAATTTTTTGTGTTTTCTCATCCCAAATAATATTAGAAGGGACAAAATCTTTTGGACATTTATACACTTCTAATCCAACATTTTTTAACGGATTGTAAAAGAGTACTACATCAGTATCTATTAGTATCGAAAAACCATCAGGATAATGCCTGTTGGCTCCCACAAAAATTGTAGAAGTTCCTTTGCTGTTATCTGTATTGATTTTAATATCCAATGTTCGAGTTGCAAAATGGAACAGAAAAGTTTGAATATCACCAGCAATAGTTTGTGGATAAGGTCTTGCAATTATATCCGTTATGTATTTGCGCTCAATGGTTCCAACGGCTTTTTTATCACTAAAAATGGACCAAGTAGAAGGACCATCAGGCATAAAATTTTGCATCGTTGTATTTCCCAAAAACCAAGCTTTTATAGAACCAACACCCATACGATCAAATACCTCAGCCGTTTTAATGTACATTTCTTGGTATTTTAATTGTCCAATTCTGCCGTCCATGATGGTATCGGTAGTTGCGAAAGTAGGAAAACCCCATTCCCCAATAAGAATTGGTGCTTTTAACATATCCGATTCTCTATCAAAACGATCCATTACAGGTTTAACTAAATCGGGTTTGTTTTGATAAATATGAGGTGCAAAAATGACATTTTTTCTATTGATAGGAGCTACTATCTCGGCATATTGATTGTTGTCAATCGCTTCGCCTTTGTTCATAAAAACAGATTGTACCAATATCATCTTATTAGCATTTATTTTCTGACTTTCGTCGATAATTTGGCGGTACAAGGGAATTAAATATTTTTCAGTAAGATCATTATAGCTTATGTCCATGGTCAATTTTCTTGGCTCGTTGACAACATCATATCCTAAAACTGAAGTATCATCTGCATATCTTTTCCAAATCACTTTCCAAGCGTCAATGTATGTATTGTATTGCTGTTTTTTATTCAGCCAAAACTCTTCCCAAACAAATTTATCAACTCCGTAAACGGTCATTTTAAAGACGGTTTTCATACCGGATTGTCTTCCTAAAGTCACTAAGGAGTCCAATTTTAAAAGATAATTCGGGTCTAATTTCCCTCCAGGAAAAGCGCTTAACTTCCCTAATTCCAAACGGATTACTTGTGCATTGGCTCCCATCCGAACCATTCTCATATAGTCATCACTATCAAAGAAAACTTCTCCTTTGCCGTCATTTGTATTCACTACAAACCCTCTTGGAATGATATGCCGACCTGATTCGTCTCTTAAACCATGTTTTATCTGCGCAAAAGTTGTGAATGATATAATAAAACACAACCAAAAAATCACTTTATATCCCATAAGATAAATTAAATAGTGAACCAAATTAAACCAAACAAACATAGTTCCTGTTCTGTATTGTACTGGTTAATTTGTAAAAAATAAAAAAAAGGCCGAAATAAAAATATTCCGGCCTTTACAAAAAACTAAAAACTTAACTAATTATTTCTATATCCATTATTTGTTGGATCTGACTTTAATAGATTTGGATTTTGTTGTAACTCTTGCAATGGAATAGGCAACAACACATGCCATGGTCTAATATTTGCTGCTGGATTCCAAAAACGATATTGTAGATTTTGCACTACATCTAATAAAATCCCCCATCTAATTAAATCGTATCTTCTGATACATTCACCAGCTAGTTCCCACTTACGTTCGTTATAAATAGCTTGTCTGAACTGCTGTTGAGTAAGTCCTTTAATTGCCTCGGCTTCGGCAGTAGTTGCATACGCACGGTTTCGTATTTCTTTGATATACTCATAAGCAGCAGTAGGGTTTCCTCCTGGTCGCTCATTCTCACATTCAGCAGCCATTAATTTAACATCTGCTAATCTAAACACCAATCTGTTTTCTGAGTGGTTAAATCTAGGAGAAGAGGTCAGGGATAAATTCATAAACTTTCTCATGTAGGTAAAAGCTAAATCAAAACCTAAATAATTATCCATGATATTCAACGGTCTTCTTAAGTCGTTCATTGGGAATTTTTCCGCAAAATCCTTTGACGCAATTTGCAATCCCGTTCCATTAAAAGCCTCACCTCTGGCAGTTAAGGCATTTCTTAATGCCGAACGGTCTGCGGTGTTTTTAGGCTCATCACCCAACCTAGGGTTAAACATACTTGGTCTCCAGTTCCCGTTTCCAAAAATAGGATTCAAATTTCCATTTGCATCTGCAACACCTTCTTCAAACTGTCCTCTAATGTCTTTAGCAAAATCAAGTGACCAAATAATTTCCTTATTATACTCATTGGCAGGATCAAAAACTGATGCATAAGTTGGCAAAATTTGATGTCCTGATTGGTTGATTATCTCAAGACATTTATCCAATCCTAGTTGCCATTGTTTTTGTTGCATATATATCTTAGCAGTAACAATTGCTGCTGCCCATTTAGAAGCACGGCCTCTTTGAGCTGCTGGATAAGTGGATGATAAATTGTCTTGAGCAAACTTTAAATCATCTAAAACACCAGCTAATATGGTAGCCTTAGGAGTCCTTCCCAAAACTTTAATGGCATCAATAGTAAGATTCGCAGTATAGTACGGTGCATCTCCCCACAGATTGGTAATATGCCAGTATGCCAAACCTCTTAAAAAACGAGCCTCAGCAATAACATCAGTTTGTACATTTTGAGAGATTGCATTATTACCGCCCACTCGATCAATGATTACATTTGTGTTTAAGATTACTTTATACAGGTCTTTCCAAGTATCAGAAACACTCATTTTCTGAATAGACACATCTGCTAACGCCTCATTCATGGTATAATTTCCAATGGCCTGAACAAAATCAGCAACACGATTGGGTTCTATGATATCTACTCCATTATCATAAAAATGATCCAGTCCTACCTGTCCATAAAGAGAGTTATTTTTATAAATTGCATAAACACCATTTATGGCTTGTCTTGCATCTGCCTCAGAAGCAAAAAAATTGTCTGGTGAAATAATATCACGTGGAACCTCTTCTAGAAAAGACTCGCAACTAAAGCAAGTGCTAATCAAAATAAAAAGAGATACATATATATTTATTGTTTTCATAATAATTTAAATTTAAAAAGTTACATTCAATCCAAGGGTCAATACCTTAGCATTAGGATATTCTCCATCTGAAAATCCTTGAGCAATATTACCCAATCCATCTTTACCATACTTATTTGTTTCAGGATCTATTAATCTAAATTTTGAAAATAAAAGTAAATTAGTTCCTGACACATACATTGACATATTTTTCACTCCTTTGAAACCCAATTTTTCTACAGGAAAATTATATGCTAATCTTACATTTTTAAGACGTAAATACGAACCATCTTCTACAAATTCTGAATTACTAGGTGAAGCAGTCACACCATCAGAACCTGCTCTTGGGATATTCGAAGTTGGATTTTCAGGTGTCCATCGATTTGCAACTTCTGCATATTTAGTATTCTCTCCTCTTGTAAAATACGCTGATTTTGTTCTAAGATTATATACTTCATTGCCCACAGTACCTTGAAAATAAAAACTCAAATCAAAGTTTTTGTAAGATACATTGTTTTCAAAACCAAAAATCAAATCTGGAAACGGACTTCCTAAAACAACATTGTCCGCATTTGAGATAATTCCGTCCTTATTCAAATCTTCAAATCTAGGCCCACCTACAACCTGAGTACCTGAAGCTAAACCGGACGCATTAATCTCATCCTGACTTTTCCAAGTGCCCAAATAACGTACACCTGTAAATACAGGAACTGTTTCTCCTTTAATTATTCTCAAATTACCAGCTCCCAATATTTGATCTACTACTACATCAATAAATTCTTTCCCACCTAGATCCAATACTTTATTTTTATTAGAAGACAATGTTAAAGTAGAATTCCAATTAAAATTAGGTTTTTGAATATTGGTTGACTTCAACATAAACTCCCATCCTTTATTTTGCAATGAACCTACATTTTGTAACTGACTAGTAAAACCAGTTTGTCTAGGAATAGTTACTTCTAATAATAAATCTTTCGTTTTTTTATGATAATAATTAAACTCGGTAAATATTCTTCCCTTTAAAAAAGAAGCCTCTAGCGCAACATCAAAAGAAGTTGTTGTTTCCCATTTTAAATTAGGATTTTCTGGTCTTCCTAAAGTTAATCCTGGTTGCTGTACTCCGTTCAAAGTTGTATTCGCTTCTACTAAAATCGCTTTTGTGGCATAAGCTCCAATGGCTTGATTTCCTGCTTGACCATAACTTGTACGTAATTTCAAATCATGAAAGACTTTTTGATTTTGCATAAACGGTTCTTTGCTAATTTTCCAAGCTCCAGCAACAGAAGGGTAGAATCCCCATTGATTTCCTGATGCAAAAACCGAAGTCCCATCATATCTTCCTACTAAAGTAAATAGATATTTATCATTGTAATTGTAATTAGCTCTACCAAAAAATGATGCCAATTGAAATGGATTAGGATAACTACTAGTAATCAAGTTTCTTGATGGATCAGTACCTAATTCCAAATTATTAAATCCCACGGCATCAGTAGTTATTCCAAAAGCCTGAGCAGAAAAAGCTTCAGAAGTATATTTCTGGAAAGAAGCTTCCCCTAAAAAAGTAAAATTATGATTATCACCTAAATTAGTATCATATTGAATCGTATTCTCATTATTCCATCCAAATGAAGATACACTCGAAATTTTAGCATTTCCTGTCTGTCCAACTGATAAGAAATCAGGTCTTTGACTAGAATCAAATTGATTTCTTTTGGAATTAGTTATATCTGGATTAAAAGTAGAACGTATAATTAAATTTGGAATAGGTTTATACTCTAAATATACTGTTCCCAATAGATTACTTGATGTAGTTTCATCTGTATCTAGTTGAGCAGTTGCTACAGGATTGTTAAATGGTGCCCCAACAACGTTATTAAAACCGTTGTAAGAACCATCATCATTATAGACTGGCTGTGTAGGTAAAATATTTAAAAGTCCTCCATATCCTACAACACCATTGTCTTGTTTTAATCTAGAATAATTAACACGGAATCCTGCTTTTAATTTTTCACTTAGCTTAAAATCGATATTAGACCTAAAAATGTATTTTTCAATACCCGAATTTTCGATTAAACCATCTTGATTGAAAAAATTGAGTGAGTTATAATAACTCACATTTCCATTCTCAGAAGCTCCTGAAATAGAAACATCCGCATTGAATATAGATGCTGGATTGAGTAAAAGATCAAAATAATCGTTGTCAGGGTAACTAGACGGATCTCCAGGAAGTGGTTCTGCAACTCCTCTAAAACGAGCATCCTCGTTAGTATACTTAATTTGTTCTGCTTGTGATAAAAACTCAGGTCTTTCTGGTACTAATTGTGTACTCGTATAGGCCCCAGCACTCACTTGTGGTTTTCCCCCACCAACACTTGAACCATTTTTAGTTGTTACCAAAACAACACCATTAGCACCACGTGATCCATAAATAGCTATAGATGAAGCATCTTTTAAAATTTCAATGGATTTGATATCATTTGAATTCAAATTATTTAAGTTGTAATTATTTCCTACCACGATACCATCAATAACCCAAAGAGGCTCATTACTTCCTGTTATTGAATTCCCTCCACGAATTCTAATTGAAGTAGACGAACCAGGAGCTCCACTATTTTGAGTAACCTGTACACCAGTAGCTCTTCCTTGAAGTGCTTGATCCACCCTTGAAACTGGAACAGCTCTTAAATCCTTAGCACTAACAGAAGAAACAGAACCCGTTAAATCCGACTTACGTTGTGTTCCGTATCCAATAACTACAACTTCTTCCAGTTTATTATTACTGTCTTGATCTAAACTTATTTTAATTTGCTTTTGATTTCCAACAACTATTTCTTTGGAAGCAAAACCAATATAGGAAAAAACCAAAGTGGATTTAGCATCTGCCGCGATGGTAAACCTACCGTCTAAATCGGTATTTGTTGCTTTTGTAGTTCCCTTGATTAAAACGGTAGCCCCTGGCAATGGCATTCCTTCAGCTGATACTGTTCCTGAAACTGTCTGAGCGTTTGAGATAACTACACAAAACAGTGTCATTAGTAGGTACAAATACCTTTCTCTAAAACTTAAACAAGTTTTAAACTTAATTTTTGAAATCATAATTATATATTAATTTAGTTAATAGATTGTTAAAAATAATAGTAATAAAACACTTTCCTATTATGGCTTGTGGGGGTAAATACAAAATTCTTCAATTTGAAATTAAAATTTAATTAGCGAATATTATTACACTAATAATTATTTTCTTTTTACAAAAAAAATGACAAGTTAACTTCAAAAAAATAGGACATATCTACAAGAAACATTTTATGATTATTTCTTGTAAATGTGTCCTATGACTAAATCATTTTCAAACTTCGTCTATTACTGAGGAATTAATTCGATAAGCTTCACACTATGCGGTTCTAAATCTACCTTTAATGTAATATTACCATCTTTTGTCTCTACTAGAACATTTTCTTGAGTTTGCGGAAGTGTAGATAAACTTTGGTATTTTGCTTTGTTCGCATCAAACACAGCTTGCCAACCATCCATAAAATAATCCGTAACATTGTTTCCGTATATCCTACCATTTTTGCTTGCAATACCTGCTGTTCTTACATCCTTGTAGAGTTCGTGCATAAATACTCCATGTGTTTTATCTACCGTCCATTCGTTCATTTTCCAATTTTTGGTAGCCGAAACCAAGCCTCCTTCAATTTTAGGATACAGGGTTCTTTTATTAGTACTTGTCCGACTTGGATGGTGATTGTAAACCAATAAATAAATCTTATTGTCTTTAAGTACAGGAATAATTCCAGAAAAACCTGTTACTGAAGTGACAGTTTGTAATCTACTACCCTCCTTCATTTTTTCAAACATGGTAGTCACATTTCTTCGTCCCGTAGCCAAACCTTCACTTTCTTGCCCCCAATCATATATTTCGGTTATTTTGTTTTTGTAGGCCATATCTGCAATGGCTGCGTACCAACTGGCACCTAACTCCGTAGCATCATTTAAGCTCGTTCCTCTTTTGGCATTTTCATCCCTCAGCATCCCAAATTCTTGAATATCGAAAGGGATATTTCTAAATTGAGGATAACTATCTAGTTTGTTTTTATACAAGGCTATAAACTCTGGAAGTTTAATCGTATTCTGATCTATTTTCTCATAATACGATATACAAAAGAAAGACATTCTAGTTCCCCTTGCTCCCGTGGCGTAGTTTATTCCGTTTGCACAATGGTCTATCAAATCCGTATCCCATTTAGCAACAGTTTCAGTAAGCATATTTCCAGGACCAATGATTGCATCAGGAATCACCTTTAGCACCTCATCAACTGTAATGTCATAATGTTTAAAATAATCTTCTTTGGAACCGCTCCAATGGTCAGGTGAATAATTAGGTTCTGTTCCTACTCTAAAACGCCAAGTTTTCACCTCATTCACGCCAAATTCATTGACTAGTGCTGTCATAAAAGCATGGATGTACTTTCGCCAAAGGTTATAATCATTTGCAGGTTTTGAATTACCGTAAGTCTCCTCCACTCGAGTTCCGCTCATAGCCCAAGGCACATTGTCTAGAACAATTCTTGGTTTGTAGCCCGTCAATCTAAAATTACGCATACTAGTAATCAAGCCACTAAAGTCGGTAATGATATTACCAGAGGCATCAACCCCTTTATAGAATTCGTTTAAATCATCTGTTCTTCCGCCTAGCATTCGCACTAAGTTATAACTGACCACATAGGATTTAAATTCCTCTATGGATTGCCTGAAAGAACTACTGTTGAATCGAGTTTGATTAATCATGGGTCTAGTGGACCAAAAATTGTACATCTGTCCCACAACTGCACCTGTATTAATCGTTACAATTTTAGCAGGGTCGATGGTTTCAACAGGAGGTTCTGGATTTGAAGGTGTCGTGACAATTTCCTGCTCAACATCCGATTTTGAACAAGAAATTAAAGCAAAACAAAAACATATTGATACGAACATGAACCATGCAGAATTGCATTTTTTTTGCAAAAATTTCATAATTTTCCTATTTATTAAACAGTAAATAGCTCAAACAACCTATAGATATTTAATTATTTAAACTCAATTTCTAAATCCACCACTTTTAAGGGGCTAGGTTTTCTAATCTCAGTAGGTTCCTCTTGAAGCATGATAGATAAAACAGCCTCTTTTTTCCAGCGATAAATATCCGCCAACATATCGTTCATAAAAGGACCTTTTACCGTATGTGCAATATGCCAATCCTGCCAATTATTCTTGGCTGTTGCTACGGCTATAATCAAGTCTTCATTATTTATTTTTTTCCCTTTTTGAACTTTATCAGCTGTACCAGCATAAATCATGATGAGATTGTCCTTTTTATCGGTAAAAATCTTAGGCCTATTTCCCACTACCATTGGCAGCTGTGTACTATTCCATTTCCCTTTTTCATCTCGCCAATAATGAAAATAGCGTTGTGCTTCTTTAGGCCCCCAACGAGTTGCTCCCAAGGTGCTTCCTGCCGCTTCAATTGTCTCCTTTGTTCCATGAAACATTACCACATGAACACGCCCTTTTGAATCAATTACTTGTCCGTGATCGTTCATCAATCCCCATACTCTAGGAATAGATTCTACCACGACACCAGGCGAATTTACATTGGGAATTTCCTTTAACAATTTACCATCATTGGTTTTCCAACTAACCCCACGATCGTCACTATAAACATAAATTAAATCGTGATTAGCCCCTTGGCTGTCTTCTCTCCACACCCAGGTAACATGCAATCTACCGTTAGGGTCATAATCATACCCATTAGGATAAGAACAACGAGTTTCACTTTTCCCTAACTGATCTTCAAAACTTCCTAAAGAAGAATCGATTTGTCGGGTGTTTTCCCATTTTCCAGTTTTGGCATTATAATCCACTAACATTCGGTCTCCATTTCCCGAACCACCTTTTCTGTAATTCATTTGAAGATTCCCTTCAGGAGTTTTCCAAAATTTAGGATAAGTTATTTTTATGGGTTTGCCTTTCTCTAATTCAGATTCTATAGAACCAAATGAACCCACACTCCAATCCGCTGTTTCGGGATGCGTTGCGAGTCCTTTTTTAGAAACTCTATAATGTAAAGGACTCACATGATGATCAAAAGCCAAGTGAATCGTTCCGTCATTGGGGCAAATGCCCAAGGAAACAACATTATGAGAATCATCACTTTTAAAATCATAATCCAAAAATTCAATGGTCTTCCAATCACCCGCGGGTAGTTTTCGTCTCGAAATACAAACATGTCGGTTTTGATTGTAATACGCAATATATTGGTAGCCATTATGCGACGCAAGGGCGTCTTTTTGATAGGTTCTTCCATTTATAGCGGTACCAAATCTACCATCAATAGTCAAGGCTTTTTCGTCTACTGTTGTGATTCCTTTTTGAATAATTTTGACTTGTGCTCTAGTCGGTCCAACCAACAAAAGGAAAAGACCAATTAAATATATACTGTTTTTCATTTTTTCTTTAAATATTCAATCTGATATACTCCTGAACCTTAAATAATTACAGAATTATCGATTATTTTTCTAAGCACTTCCTAAAATTACTTTTGCCCTTTAGGTCCATCATAATCATATTGAAACCAATCGACATCAATATAACCAGCATCTCCTTTTTCGTTCCAACTAAAGAAACCCAAACGATCTCCTGTCCATTTCCCAAATTCTATAGTGAATGTTGGTCCAAAGGCTTTAAAATTTTTACCGTCTACACTGTACTCATAATTGGCCTGATTGCTAGTATTGGATGTTCTAACATACAAATCATTTCCATTTATTTTAGGCCCCATTGTTTTTTGGGCCATTCCATTCATGTAAAACAAGTTCTTTGTCCCGTTTTCATCCACTATAACACCTAACAAATTAAACACACCACCATACCTCACAAAACCTCCTAATTGATGGGGTTTCATTCCAGAAATATCAAATTTTGCTACAGCTGTCCCAGTTGTAATGCCCATAATACGTTGGCTCAAAGTGTTGGATGCTCTCCAAAAATCAGAATCAGAACCATCATTATTTGTCCATTCGTTTTTGTTTGGACCATAGCCTGTTTTATTTGGCAAAACTTTACTAGCTTTCAAACGTAACCAGCCTGGTCTTTCTGTTAGTGACCAATGAGTGTTCCTAGGATTATGATTCCACTCCCACTGAAAACCAAGTTTGGTTGATGAAAAATCGTCATCAGAATTTGGTGCTGCAATTGGAAAGCCATTTATTGGTTTTTTGTATTGTTTTACAGGTTCTCCAACACCATCATTATCTTCATCCACACCAATTATTGGCCAACCATCAATCCAAGTCACTGGAGCTAAACATTGTGGTCTGCCTTGAAATGGAATGTCATCATTTTGAATTAATTGATGCATATACCACCACGATTTATCTGGCGCTTGCATTAAGCCACCTTGGCTGCAGCTGCGATTATTAAATGCTGTACCCTTTTCTAAAACGGTCTTTCTTTCATAAGGCCCATAAATACTTTCTTTAGAACGCAATACAATCTGTTTTCTATCATTTTTTGGATTTTTTACTCCTGGTAAGGTACTAGTATCTCCCATAGTCCACTCTGCCAAAAAGATATACCAAGTGCCCTCAATTTTATATATTTTTGCAGCCTCAGCACCCATTCCTGTGTAAACTAATTTACCTTCATCTAGGATTTTGGTACCGTCCCAACTCATTTCGTAGATTCTGTTTTCGTTGCCCTCTATAGTATTGCTGGCTTTTTTTTGTTTTCCTGCAGTATTGATTATGACATAGGCTTTGTGCGTTTCCTCATCCCAAAAAACACCTGGGTCGTCTAATACCTGTGATTTTGGAAGCATAATTATAGGAGTACTCCAAGGTCCTCTGATATCTTTGGCAGTAGTAACCATCAAACCATGTTGATAATCTATTTGATAGCAGTACCAAGTACCTTCATGAAAGGCCAAATCACCAGCCCAAACACCAAAAGAATACCCATTCATTCGGTCCCAATTGTATTCTGGCGCCCAAGACAGACTCTCGAATACATGCCCAACATTTGTCCAATTGACCATGTCTTTAGATTCTAAAATAGGCATCCCTGGTGACATGTGTTGCTTAGAAGTAATCATGTAATAAGTATCTCCTACTTGTTCAATATCAGAATCTGGATAATCCGCGTTTAAGATAGGATTTATGTAAGTCCCATCTCCTTGATCTCCCCAGCTTCCTTTTTTTGCTTGGACTATTTTATTTGATACTTTCTTTTCGGTCACTGATTTACAACCAAAACAACTGATTAGCAGGCCGAGAGTAACTGATTTTAAAATATTCATATATCTTTATAATTAATAATTTGTATCTACTTTTCTGAAACTTACTGAAACTTATTTAACATACTCCATTTGATACTGACCTGAACCCAAAATTAAGGTAGAAGAATTCAATATTTGAATCGTATTTTGTTTTTGAAATTCAGCAAAAGGCACACCATTGATTTTCAGAGACTGCAATTCTTTATCCGTTAAAACAACATTTGCTTTGGTATTAAATGGTACTTCCAAATTCATAGTAAAATTGGCGTTTTTTACATTCCAACTATTTTTAATCATACCATAAGGCGTTGGAATTGTAACGCTAGAAGAAGTGATATCATTTGGAAACTGTGGGTTTACCGTAAATTCTTTAAAACCTGGAGCAGAATAAATTGGTTTGATTCCGCCTAAAGACTCATAAAAATAAGCTGCAAAACCACTGTGCATTGGGTGGTTAAGAGAGTTACTCAATTCTTTTTCTTTGTCCCAATTAAACTGGCGCTCTGGCCAAGTGGTGAAACCATAGTTGATAACATACGCTTGACTAGGAAATGTTGGTGTAGTCAAAATATCGTGAGCCAATTTGGCTTTACCATACTTCGTCAACACCGTATAGATGTAGCGATTTCCGTGAATTCCAGTCGAATGATGACCACCTTTGATTACGTTGATATTGTATTCCAAACCATTCACCACATTCTGAATTTCGTTTTCAGGAACCATACCAAATTGTAATGCCATTACGGTTGCGGTTTGACTTTCGTACCATTTGTGATTGGTATTTGGAATTGCCTTCAAAAATTCTTTGTTGAAAGCAGAATATAGTTGTTCCTTTTCGGCTTTCATTTTATCTTCAAAAGTTTTGTCTTTTTGCATGGCTGCAAATTTTTCCATGATGCCAAGAATGTCATAAAAATAAGCATTGGCAGAAATGATAGGGTCACACTCCATCGCGCTTGGATTTCCTTTTCGGTCCCATAACGGCGGACACCAATCCCCCATTCCATTGTCAATAATGCCTTTATCATTTTTGAAAGAAAGGTAATAATCCGTCAATCCTTTCATGTCTTCATAATACTCAGATACAATCGAAGCATCGCCATAATACAAATAATTGTACCAAGGCAAATAGATAGTAGCTACTCCCCAGTCCAATTTGGCTATGCTAGAAGTTCGTTTTCCAGGAGCAATCATTGTGGGTACATTGTATCGTTTGCTAGCGTCATTATGTCCTTTTACCGATTGCATTTGGGTACGAATATCTTCCATGTATTTTTTATAGAAGTTTTCCATTTTGTAATTGTACAATGCATATTCGCAAAAAGCGTGTGCATCACCCAACCAACCACATTTTTCACGATGCGGACAATCTTCTGGAATTCCGTGAATGTTATCTACAATGGTCCATTTGCTCACGGCATCCATTTTGTTTAACATCGCATCTGAGGAATGAAAGCTTCCTTTTTCGTCAATATCAGTAGCCACTAAAATGGCTTTGAACGAATTTTTATCGGGCTTTGTTGTTAATCCTGAAACCTCAGCATATCTAAACCCGTGGTAACTGAATTTTGGCTCCCAAGTTTCCACTCCCTTTCCTTTGCAAATATATTGTAGCAACTGTTTCATTCCGTTAGCTCCACCACCTGTAGAACCTGGAAAAACCTCATCGCCTTTTTGAGTCAAAGCTTCGGTTGTAATCAATTCGATTAGCTGTCCTTCTTTTCCTTTTACTTTAATTTGAACCCAACCCGCAATATTTTGACCAAAATCTATAATCCATTTTCCAGATGCCGATTTGAATATTTTTTGAGGCGTTAATTCTTTTAATCTTCGAATAGGTGGAATTTGTTGTGCACTTATTTTTTTAACTAATGGCGAAATAGTTTTGGCTTTCCCCCATTTCGAATCGTTATATCCTACTTGATTCCAGCCATTTATTTCGTAACGAGCATCATAGGTATCGCCACCATAAATGTTATCAAAAACAATGGGGCCTGTAGATTCTTTCCAATTTTCATTCGAATAAAATGCTGTTCGACTTCCATCAGTATAGGTTACTTTTATGAGCAGTCGTGCCGCAGGAACACCGTAAGAAATATTTTTCTCTGATTCTTTATCGCTTTTCCACGAAATATTCTGACCGTAAAAACCATTCCCAATAATCAAACCAAGAGCATTGGTTCCTGTTTTTATTTGGTTAGAGACATCATAACTCACATAATAAGCTTGCTTGTCATAATTGGAAGGTGCAGGATCCAAAACGTGATCGCCTACTTTTTTACCATTAAGATACAACTCATAATAGCCCAATCCACAAACATAAGCACGAGCCGATTTGACTTTCTTTGCTACTTTTACTTCTTCTCTAAAATAACCTGCTGGGTTACTTGTCACCATTTCGGGAGCCAGATTTCCCACTTTGTATTCTCTAAAACGATAGTCTGATTTACGAGTGTCTTTGTTTAAGCTAATCCATTTGGCATTGTTCCAATTGGCTTCGTTCATCAGTCCCATTTCGAATGTATTGGTAGTTGACCAAGGAGAAACAGTTCCTTTTTCATCCCAAACTCTCACTTTCCAAAAGTATTTTTGCATCGCTTCCAATTCCTTTCCTTGGTATTTTACATTGGTAGATTGTGCACTTTTTATTGGTTTAGAATTCCAGACATCCGCAAGATTTTCGTTTAACAAATCAGCACGAGTTGCCACAATGATTTGGTAAGCCGATTGAGATTTATTAAATCCATTGGCTTTTACCACCCACGATAAGAGCGGTTGTTTGCTTTCAATCGCTAACGGATTGGTTTGCGATTCGCAACTAAGTGATTCAATTTTAATAGCAGGATCTTTTTCTTTTGCAACAACTTTAAAAGTCGACAACTGCAACGATAACAATACAAATACTAAGTGTACTAAGCGGATTTTGAACATGATTAATTAGCTAATAATTTATAAACTAGTGTAACCACAATAATACAATAAGAATTCAACTATTGTGTTCTGCTCTGTGCTGTAATAATTTATTCAGAAAAAAACAAAAAAAACGTTGCGTACTATTATTAAAAACAGACTTTTAATAATAGTACGCAACGGACTTTATTAGTATTTTAAATAACAATAGTTACTGACTTAACTTTTGTTATTTAGCTCCAAAAACTTTTATTTCTTCAATAAAAATAGGTTTAGACAGCTTATTTCCTGAATATTCCACATTTACAGACTGATTGGATTCTACTTTACCTGAATCCCATAAATCGCCTCTGTTATTATTTAGATTACCTAAGGTACTGGCTACAATAATCTGATAAGCCGTTTGTTGTTGTCCTCGGCTTTGATTTGTTTCTTTCAATTTCCAACTCAATCGTGGTTTTGTATTGTCTAATCCTAAAGGATTTTCACGATACTCGCACTTAAGATCGTTAGTCACCACTGTTGATGATGTTTTACAACTAAACATGACTAACACAACAATTATTGATATTGAAAATTTTAAAAATATTTTTTTAAACCGATTCAAATTATTACTCATTTTTATTAATTACTTATACCCTTTTCCTTTTCAATAGTTTAACACCATTAAGATATTAAGGAACTTTAGACTTGATGATTCTTAATTTCTAAATGGTTTAAATACTAAAAACAATGTTTTTTATTCTGCTGAATTCAAAGACAAAATGCTGTTATTTTGAATTATAGATTTTAAACTCTTGAACTGTTGGGTTTTTCTTTGCA
The DNA here is from genome assembly GCF_048320115.1 of Flavobacterium faecale. Lineage (GTDB taxonomy): Bacteria > Bacteroidota > Bacteroidia > Flavobacteriales > Flavobacteriaceae > Flavobacterium > Flavobacterium faecale_A. The sequence continues at coordinate 2,587,303 of NZ_CP182943.1, read as the reverse complement.
TCTTCAATTAAAATTCTACATTTTGATGTTGTTATCGTATCAAATTTATGCTCCTTATTTGCCCCACAAGAAGTACCCGTTGCAACATCCTTCCAAACCGCATTGTCAAAATACTGAATTTTATAATTTGTGATGTTATTTCCTAATTCGGCAATGATAACCTTATTAAAAGTTTGAGGTTTTACCCATTCCACTTCCAAATATTGATTTTTTGTTTCATTGGCTTGCCAAGAGGTTTCGATATTTTCATCATTTGCTTTAAAAGCTTCAAAACCTGGCAACTTATCACTTACAATATACATAGTTGATGCATTCATTCGACCTATAGTAGCTAAATTTTCAGATATTATTTTTGGTATCGGATAGACTACAACTGGCAACTCCTCTACTAAAAAATTATAAATACCCGATTCTAAATTAAATAGTACATAATTTCCAACCGCATCACTTTGTTCAGTTCCCACATAAGTGACCCCTTTTGCATTTTCGGCTAAAAATTTCCCTTCTTTGATATTATTCTTTGCGACTGCTGGTAGATAAATTTTAGCCATTGTATTAACTGGAATTTCAATATGAAAGCTTGCTGTATTGTCTTTTTTTGTCCAATTCACCACTACTTTTCCATAAAGGGATTCGTATTCGGTATTGGCAAAAGTTAAATCACCTACCAATGCAGGTTTAATCAGCATCTTTTGCATTCCCAAATTTTCAGGATCGGGTCTAATTCCCCCAAAACCTTTGACGAAATACCCACCAATACCAGTATAACAAGTATGAATTTGGCTGCCCCCAACAGCAGACCAACGCTCTGGCCAAACCGTTTTTCCTTGTTCAATAAAGTAACCATAACTAGGATGGTGTTTGTCCTGTAGCAATTCATAAATTAAATCCATACGTTCACCCGATTCAGTAAAATAACGGGTATACAATCCTTGTCCTGAACTACCCGTGTCATAATATGGAAATTTATAAAGCACTTGATCTACCAAATTAGCATACACCTTTTGCTTTTCTGACTCTGGGGTAATACCCGCCAATAAAGCCAAGGCTTGGTTTACTTGATGTCCTTCGCCATACTTACCTGTTGCAGGATTGTACGATTGCTCGTGAGTTGCTTTTCGTTGTATTTTTAAACGTTCGGTATATGTTTTTACATCTTCGATTTTATCTAATGTTTTGGCAATATTTAGGGCACAATCTAGCATAAAAGCATAGGCACAATTATTAAAATGGGCTGATTCTGGCGAATTACTTGCCGACCAAAAATTTCCCCTAGGTGTACACCAATCTCCCAAACCAGGGAATTCCATAGAGCCTTGTTCTCCTATAATAAGTGCACCACCCGTTTTAGAATTTGAATGTTCGTACAACCAGTTCATCCATTTTACCATAGACGCATACTGATCTGCAAGAGGCTTCTTGTCGCCTAACATTCGGTAGGTTTCCCACATGGTAATGGGACTGTTTGCCATCCACATCAAGAAATTAAAATCGTCACCATTGATTACGGCGCGCATTTTACCACTATCTGCCTGTGAATCTTGCAAAAATTGGGCGTATTGCTCCATATAAGCACCACTTTCAAAATTGGGCAAGGCATCTCCATACATCGCGGCAACCGTTACTTCACCCCAACCGCGGCGTTCTCGGTGCGGACAATCCACCAAAATACCATCCATTGTATTGGCAATGTAAGTGTTCAAGTTGGTTTGATAAATGGTATTCAACAGTTTACTAGAACTTTCAAACTTGCTAATTTGTTTGCGATCATTGGTAATAACGTGGCCTTTTATATGTTTCAATTCTGGCAAATAATTCAATCCATAAACGGTTACCCAACGCCCACCTGCTACGTTAAAACGGTTGGTAAAATGTCCTTTACCTGTTTTACCATATATATATTGACTTTTTTGTTTAAAAGAACTTGTTGTTGTTAATTGGTCGGCAACTTCAAAAGTTAGTGTATCTCCTTCTTTTCCATTAAACAAATCCATTTCGAATAAACCCGTATAATTTTCACCCATGTCGATAAGATAGGTTCCATTAGCATTTTTCTTTACCCCTATTGGCGTAACGGTTTTAAACTTCACTTGAGGCTCCACTATTTGCGAACTTAAGGTTGCCGTAATTTTGCTTGTTGGCGGATTGGCATCGGTACTTTTTACAACTACTTCGCCTTTCAATCCTAAAAACAAATCGGTTGTACCCGTTTCTTTTGCTGTGGATTGGTCAAAAACCACCGCATTTGCCCAATTTATATCATTGTATTCGGCAGTATTCCAATCGTCTTCTCTTAAACGCTCGTCGATAATTTCACCTCCAAAATTCAATATATCCCAAGGTCCGATATACGAACTATAACTTTTTTTACATTTCCATGAAGCATCAGAAACCAACAATAACTGTTTGTTAGCTGTTGTGATAGCTGCTTGGGCTTTAAATACAAAAGGTGCATCATGATACTCTACCATTCTTCCCCATCTAGTCCAGCCACCAGCGTGCCATAGCCCGATTACATTTTTTCCTTTTTTTAAATATTTTTGAATGTCATATGTTAAGTATGGCAAACGTTTTTTCATAGCTGACATAACCGGATTCATCACACCATCGCCCACTTTTTGGCCATTAACATAAATTTCGTGATACCCAAAAGAAGCTACATACACTAATGCAGCACTGGGTACATTCGTAAGAGAAAAGTTCTTTCTGTACCAATTATGATCTTTTTTATTTTGACCTTCTTTAAAAATCCATTCGCCTTTCCAATCTTCTGATTTTAATAATCCTATAGAGAATACTGCTGTTGTACTCCAATCGGATCTGACACCTGCAACATCCCAAACACAAACTTTCCAAAAGCATTTTTGATTGGCTCTTAATTTTTTTCCAGCATAAACAGTATTCACAGTTTGGTCTGTGGTTATTTTTCCAGAGTCCCATAAATCCCCTCGATTCTTGTTTAAATTTTCAAGGCTAGAAGCAACTACTATATGAAAAGCAGTTTGTTTTTGGCCACGTATACTTGTATTGTCTACTATTTTCCAACTCAATCTTGGTGTTGGATTATCGATTCCTAGAGGATTGTTGCGGTACTCACATTTTAAATCAACAGGCAGAACCGAAGCGTAGCCCGTTGTTGTAAACACTAACAATAGCAGACCGACAATAACACTGTGAACTAGGTTTTTAAACTTTGATGGTATGAATTTCATTTGGATTGGTTTATTTGGAATAGCTAATTAATATTGAGGACACAAATAATTAAAATTAACAGACTTGCACGCATTCGATATTTAACAATGAAGCTAATTTTTTAATTTTACTCGAAATATGTCCTACTCCTACGGCACAATGATGCGCTGGTCCATGGCTATTCCATTGTTGTACAAATTTTCGAGCTCCAATAGAGAAACGGTAACGGCTGTTGGTGTTTCCAATTTCTAAAATAGGACCAGGTTCAGAAACACCTTCTGCGACCAATAAAAATAATCCTCCTTTTCCATCTTCTACAATCGAAAGCAAGGTTACAGGCCCGTTTTTCACCGTCATTTCAATCGAAAGTCCATTCCCTACTTTACCGTGATACACTTCCAATGGTTTGACTCTGGTTTTTCCTTCGGCAATGGCAATATGCCCAGGACCATCATGTCCCATAAGTACAATATCATCTTTAAAATCCAAAGCATAATACTCCGTAAAAGAACCTCCCACACCAAAACTATCCATGATTTTCATGGCTTGTGCGTTTTTAATTTCGTACTCTCCCGCTACTGGAATTCCGCTACCAGTCAGCATCGAAGTACCTAAAATTATAGAACTTAGAGTGTCATAATTTTCATTTTCCTCCATTCCTTTGTAATAATAAGCCATAGATCCCAGTTGGTATTTATCTACCAAAACATCCAAGGCTACTGCTGTGCGGGCTGCTCTTTTTAATTCACTCTCTAAGCAATCGTCTTGAATATCAAAAACATCTTGAAAAGTAGCTACTTTTTGATCAATTTGTACATCTGTCACTTCTTTTCGTAATTCCGATAATTCATCTACTTCAATAATTTCGACATGACCACCAAAAGCAGCATATTGCGCCGTTAAGTCACTGTAAATATCTAGCATACCGCTATAGTAATGCCCCATACAACCTAATCGATTGTATGACATCACATTGGCTACTTTGGCGGCATCTACCCATTCTTGAACTTCATTCCATGTTTCTGGGTCATCTTTAAGAATCCCGACTACTTCATGAAACTGAATTCCAACACGCTTAAAAACATTGGCAATTTCGGGAGCAGGACAAGCGGAGCAATAGGCTAACCACTCACCTGTCATTTTTTTTCTGTTTTTCAATTGGTTGAAAGCGGTATAATCAATCGCTTCTTCGGGCGCTAAATTTAGAATAATCACCGGTACTTTAGCTCTCTGCACCACCGGCAAAACAGTTGATGACAAAGCGTAAGTACTGATGTATAGAAATATAATATCGACACCTTCTTGTTTGAATTTTAACCCAGCATCAAATGCTTTGTTGCTATTATCAATAAGCCCTAGGTTGACAACTTCATTCCCTGTTCTTTTTAGATTTTCTTCAACAACGGTAGTATATCCTTCTAAGCGTTCTTTAAGTCCTTCGAATTGTTCCCAATATGCATCTAAACCGATGGAAAAAAGTCCTATTTTTAAATTTGAGTTCATAATATTGTATTGCTATTTATTTTTTATAAATGTATTTTTTGCTTATATTAATTTTCGATCCATCACTTTAACCGCAAAGCTCATCATCTCAATAAAACCAGAGGAATTAATGATAAGACAACCTTTTATTGGCTAATAAAAATAGTTAACTTTACAAAATTCGATAATAACAGTTATACTTTCAATTGACAAATTGATAAATTAGTTGCACAAAATGATATGGAAAATAAATACCGAAAGTACCTCTTTGTTTCCGATCAAGACAAAAAATGGGGATTTTACATTAATAATTTAGGACGAACGATTATTGATAAAAACACTGAATACCCCTCCAAAGACCATCCCGATAGCCATACTTTTTCATGGAATAAAGGACGGATTTTAGATGAATTTCATATTGTATTAATTACTCGTGGTAAAGGAGTTTTCGAAAGCAAAGAAACCGGTAAAATTAAAATTTCGGATGGCGATGTTTTTTTACTTTTCCCTGGCGTGTGGCATCGTTACAAGCCTTCAAAAAAAACTGGGTGGACCGAACGCTGGGTTGGTTTCTCTGGAGAGATTGCCAATCAATTGCTCTCTAATGGTTTTTTTAATGCTAGTGATCCTGTTATTTCCAAATGCCAACCATCAGATGTGTTGCATCATTTTAACAACTTGTTTAAATTATTCGATGAAGAAACTTTTGGGTTTCAGCGATTGGCCTCTGGGGTTTGCATGCAACTCATGGCCGAATTGCATAATATCAAGCTAGTTGGAAACAATAGGACTGACCTTAACTCTATGGTTGCTCGTGCCAAAGGATTGATGTATCAAAACATTGAAAAATCAATCGACTTAAAAGTAATTGCACATGAATTGGGTGTTAGCTATTCCAAGTTTCGACTCGATTTTAAGAAACAATCAGGCATTGCTCCTTTGCAATACTACCTGTTTCTAAAAGTAGAAAAATCCAAAGAACTACTTTTGGGAACCGACAAAACGCTAAAAGAAATTGCCTTTGCACTGGGTTTTGAATCGGATTATTATTTCAACCGACTATTCAAACAAAAAACGGGTTTGTCTCCAGGGAAGTTTAGAGATAAAAGAAACTCTATATTTTAATCCTTTAAAATAAAAATGAGGCTGCCTTTTTGGACAGCCTCATTTGGTTAAAATTAAATTTTAGAAAATCTTTTTACTTTTCTCCCATACTTCTTTAGGAACGCCATGTAAAGTTTTCAATTCTTTATACCTTGTTCTTAATTCTTCTAAAGTCAGGCTAAAGTTAGCGTCTTTTGCTAAATTATGTGTTTCGTGCGGATCCAATCGAGTATCAAATAATTCCTCGTAATTGTGTTCGATGTAATTCATATACTTATACCTTCCGGTAACTACACCTTCTTGTCTAGGCAATTGTGGACCTCCTAGGAAATAATATTGGTAAAAGAAGTCTTTGCGTTCTGGTATTTTGTTATTTAACACACTAACTAGATCAACTCCTTCCATTGTTTCTGGTGCTTTCACATTTGCCATTGCCAAAATAGTTGGTGCAATGTCAATATTCAATGCTATTTGAGGCGCTCTATACTGTTTAATTTTATCTGGAAATTTAGGATTGTAAATCACTAACGGCACTCTTACAGACTCTTCATAACCCCACCATTTTCCTTCCATACCATGTTCGCCCAAAAACATTCCGTTATCGCCCATTAAGATAATAATCGTATTATCAGCAATACCTAATTTTTCTAATTTGACCATCATTTCGCCAATAACATCATCAACACCAGTAATTAATCGGTAATAATTCTTCACGTTTTCTTGGTATAATTCTGGAGTACCAAATAAACCTTTCCATCTCTCTCTACCAAAGTTGGTATCCGTTTGAAAAAACGGTGGAAATTGTTTCCAATACAAAGGATCTGCAGTTACGGGATCAGGAATAGTAACATCTTTATAATAATTTTTATACTTAGGTTGTATTGGATAGGTTGGTGGATTTCCATCCTGTTCATGTGGCGCTTTAAAACTTACCGACAAGCAAAATGGTTTATCATTATTTTTGTTTACAGTTAGAAAATCCTGAATAGCATTACCCAACTTATCGGTATCATGGATTTTTTTACCGTTTTTGTCTACCGTAATGTATTCCGGTTGTGCTATTCCTCCTTCTTCAGAATTTAACCAATAGTCAAAAATTTGTTGTGGTGGCTTTGTACCTACCCCAAATTTCCCAATAAAACCAGTATAATACCCCGCGTTTTTTAATAAAGACGGGTAGGAATTAGCAACAGAAGCTGCAGACAAATCAGTGCTAAAATCATGAATATTGTGTTTGGATTCGTATTGACCTGTAAGCAAACTGGCTCTACTCACACAACAGATGGAGGTAGTTACATAGGCATTTTGAAACAAAACCCCGTTATTAGCCAACTTATCCATGTTAGGGGTTTGAATGATTGAATTCCCCATTGCCCCCATGGCATCCCAACGCTGATCATCGGTCAATAGAAAAATAATATTGGGACGCTGTTTTTGTCCTATATTTTCTGAAGTAACTTTATTTTCAGGGACTTGTGCATGACTTATATTTGACACACAGCCAAATACGGCTAGGGCAAAACAACTAATACTTAAATATTTTTTCATATGTTCATTTTTTTATATTTATTCTATTACTTATATCTGGAAACCATTTCATATCCAAAGCTTATTTGTTATTTAGTTCCTTTCAATTGTATTACTTATTAGTTTGACCACCTCTAAAATCCTATTTATTTTTGTAAAAGTTTATAAGGATAAAGAAAAAACACTACTAACAAATGATTTTGAATTTCATTAAAAGCAAAAGCTAACCAAAAGCTAAAATAAATCAATTATGCGTGGGGCTTATCCTGCACTGTACTGGTTTTAAGTCCGAATAAAAAAATATTACTTAAATTGATTCAAATACACTACTAAAATCAGTTCATCATTAAAAGTGTCCATATTTCAGGATTTTAATTTTTAGATTCCGCACTAGAACACAGATTTATACAGATTTACACAGATTTTTTAATCTGTCTTGAAACTTAAAATCGGTGAAATCCGTTTAAAATTACCAATGCTTAATAATTAAATAATCTTCTTCTTTTAAGGTGTTTTTTATGGCATCCGGAATTTTTCTTCGAGGTGTATCTTCGTCTAGTCTGAAACCTGCTTTGCCCTTTCCTTTTATCAAAGGCATAGTTCCTGCTTGCTCGTTTAAAAAGTCACCTTGAGCTTTCATCCAGCCAAACAAGTCTTTTGTCAATCGCTCCTTTATCTCTTTTAATTCGGGTTTGTTTATTAGATTATGCTGTTCAAAAGGGTCGTTTTGCAAATCATATAATTCTTCAAAGGGTTCGTTTTTAAAAGCATTAGCACCTCTACGAATGAAAAAATCAACATTGGGTTTATTCGTTAGATTCTGTTCTACCACATCAACAGAATTAAAGTTTCGGATGTATTTGTAACGGTTATCACGAATCATTCGCGACGGAAAAACTTCCGAATTAAGAATGTTTTGATTGGTTCTCACCCCATAAACGTATTGATGAATGGCAGCGTCCGTACCTTTTAAAATAGCCAAAAAGCTAGTACCATCCATATCAGGAGTCGCTTTGCCACCAGCAATTTCCATAAAAGTAGGCAACACATCGGTATAATGAATAAGCTGTTTGGATTTGGTTCCCGGTTTAATCACCTTTGGCCAACGAGCCACAAAAGGCACTTTCAATCCAATATCTTTTACTGTAAATTTGCCAGAAACTCCGTGGTCTGCACTATAAATAACAAGTGTATTATCTCCCAAATAGTTGTCGGCCGCTGTAAGCACTTGATTTAATTGTTTGTTATCTTCTTCAATGCTTCTGTAATAACCTGCTTTGTCTTTTATAAAAGCAGCATTGTTCTTTTTACTTTCATTAAAAGGATAAAACTTAATATCCTTTGCAGTAGCTCCCTCTACATTAAAATACTCTGAATGTGGATAATAGGAAGTAACCAGCATACAAAAAGGTTTCTTGGCCTTTTTAAAATAACTCTGAATACTGTCTATAGGGATGTATTCTCTTGGCCCTTCGGGTCTTTCTACCGCATGCCATTCTTTGTCCCAATCAAAAACCTCATCAGGACTCACATGGCTTTTTCCTGCCAAAACCACTTCATACCCAAGTTTTCGCAAATGCTTTGTGATACTTACGATATCGGGTTTTACTTTGGAATGATTGGCAAAACAACCGTTTTTCAAAGGATATTTTCCTGTGAATAATTGCGATCGACTAGGCGCACAGATGGCCTGAGCGGTAAAAGCATTTTCGAACAAAATCCCTTCTCGGGCAATTCGGTCCACAGCAGGAGTTTTTACTTTTTCGTTTCCGTAGCAACCGTAATCATAGACATCTTGGTCATCAGCCAAATAAAATATAATGTTGGGCTGTGTGTTTTTAACATTTGCTTGCTCATTTTTCTTTTGAGCCGAACAAGAAGTCATTGTTAAAGCGATACATCCAAAAACAAAGAATATCAGATTATTTTTTCTCATTTTATTGTACTAATTATTGTTTGTATTTGTTAACTCCATCTGCTTTTGGGTAAGGTACTGCTGCTCCATCTTTTACAAAAGTTCCCGTAGGCGCTTTATTTGCTTTTAACCAAGCGACCATATCCACATTCATTTTCAAGGCAATCTTCATGTCTTTTGCAGATGGATTTTTCAAAAGATTATTTTTTTCTTCTAAATCTTTATTCAAATTGTATAGGGTGAACTCTTCTGTTTCATAATAATAAAACAGTTTATAGTAGGTTTTACCAATGCGTTTTTGAATGAGTGTGGTGGGTCTAAATCGTTCGTCCATGTAGCCAGGCAAGTGCCAAAACAAGTTTTCTCGGTCTATACATTTTTTCTTTCCTTTTAAAATAGATGCAAAAGAGGCACCATCATAAACGGCTTTTTCGCCATTGTTTTTGTTCATAGAAGAAAGCGAAGCCCCTGCCATATCAGCTAGTGTAGGTAAAAAGTCGATACAATGAACCGCTTGATTGGAAATACTATTTTGTTTGATTACCCCTGGATATCTAAAAATAAGCGGCACTCTAATTCCTCCTTCGTCCAGACTTCCTTTTTTTCCTTTAAGAGGGACATTATCTACCAAACCTCCGTTATCCGAATAAAAAATAAATATCGTATTGTTTGTAATATCATCTGATAAATCGCCGTCTCCGTTAGGGTCTTTTAAGGCATTACTAATTTTACCCACGTTTTGGTCCAAAAGTTCTATCAACGAACCATATTCGGCCAATCGAGGACTTAATCCTTTTTTTAAATATTTCTCTGTCAAATCTTTGCGGCCAACCACATCAGAGTGCACAGCATGAAAAGGCACATACAGAAAAAATGGATTTGCGCCCCTTGCTTTCTCTTTAATATAATCTACAGCATAATCACCAATGGCATCGGTAAGGTGTTTGGGGGTACCCATTAAAACCGATTGTTCACTATTGTTTTTGTAGGGCGATAAAGTTTTGTCAATATATTCTTGATTATACGGATTGGCATATTTATCTACAAATTCTGAATCGAACGTCCATCCATTCTTATCCGATTTTAAAGCCAAATAAGAGGATTCTGTTTTTTTTCCGTTTACCATTACCTTAATTTCATGGTGAATATCGGCGGGTAAATCAATGCCGTAACCTGCTTTCAGCGGGTGTGGTGTACCATGACTTTTGCCTATTAAAGCAGTAGTATAGCCCTGGGTTTTTAGCACATCAAATATACTAGTACCTACATCAGCTATAACATTTTGTTGTTCGTGCGGCTTAATAGGTAAATTAGGAAATCCTTTGGTACGCTTGTCGGGTCTGTTTAACGAACCAACATTGTACACCCCATTATCAACTCCTGTAGCATACTGACCGCTAATCAATGCCGCACGAGAAGGCGCACAGTTTTGATTGGTGTACGCATTTGTAAAAGACATTCCTTCGGAAGCTAATTGAGCGATTTCAGGAGTTTGATAGATTTTAGAACCATTATTGAAATTCGTATTACCTGTGCTTACATCCGTCCATCCTAAATCATCTGCAAAAATCAATACAATATTGGGTTTTGATTTTGGTTGACTTTGAGCATTTCCTGAAAATGAAAACAGGGAAATTAGTAGTAAAGTAAAGCGTTTCGTTTTTTTCATTTGTAACTATTTATAAAATTTTAGCTTATTGAGGTTGTTGAAGTCTTCGACTCCCGAAACTTCGGGACAGACTGACATTTAGATGGCAATTAATTCTTTTTTAAAAAATCCTTACCCCATTTTGCTCTTAATTCAGCAGCTAATTCCTTTACTGTGTTTTGATAAACTGGTTTTTCTGCCAAATTATCCAGTTCTAAGGGGTCGGTTTTGTGGTCAAAAAGCATGCGGGCATACGCCTTACCTTGGTCATCTGTCCATTCGGTATAAAACAAATCGTCTTTTATCAAGGTTACGGCATCTTTAAACTTACTTACTGCCCAATTTTTATCGCTTTTCTTTCCGTTGACAATAGGTACAAAACTTTTGCCTTCCACAGTAGTAGGGTTTTTCAAACCTGCTAGTTCTACCAATGAGGGATAGACATCTATATATTCTACAATATCATTGCTTACAGTCCCTTTTGTTTTTCCTGGTACTTTGATGATTAAGGGCGTTTTAAGTGCTTTTTCGAAAGTAGAATGCTTGCACCAGAGTTTGTGCTCGCCTAGATTCCAACCGTGGTCTCCCCATAAAATCACTATCGTATCTTCTTCTAAATCCAAACGTTTCAACTCGTCTAGAACCAAACCAATTTGCGCATCGACATAACTCACGCAAGCATAATAACCGTGAATCAATTCTTTGGCCATTTCATCTTGCAAGTCTCCTTTCTTTGGAATGCCATCGTATTGACGCAATTCGCCATAATTATGAAAAGCTTCTTTGGGAGTTGTTTCAGGTTGCATATAATTTGCTGGAAGTTGAATTGTATTTCTATCATACAAATCCCAATATTTTTTAGGTGCATTGAATGGTAAATGAGGTTTCATAAAACCAAGTGCCAGAAAGAATGGTTTATTTTGACCTTTCAATTTGCTCAAATCTGCCATTCCTTTTTGAGCAATTTTGCCGTCAAAATAAGCGGTGTCGCTGACATTTGCATTTTCAAAGGCAACCCCTCCCGCTTCTGAAAGATTGGCTTGGGCATTTTTTTCAATATTTTCTGCTAATTGATAATTGCGAATATTTCCTTTTGGAAACCATCGGCTGTCCCAAGCTTTGTTGTCATCTTTTTGATGGTGGTAAATTTTTCCATTAGAAATGGTGGTATAACCATTATTCTTCAATAATAAAGGCAGTGACATCGCATCAGGATTGTCTTTGTCTTTTTCGGTATAAGCATCAATAAAACGGTAACGAGTAGGTCTGGTACCTGACAAAAGACTTGCTCTTGAAGCACCACAAACGGGAATATTGCAATAGGCCCTGTTAAATACCAAGCCCTCTGCTGCCAACTTATCCAGATTAGGCGATTTGATTTGGCTTGCCCCATAACAATTCAGTTCTGGACGCAAATCATCGACTGCAATGAAAAGAATATTGGGCATCTTCTTTTTGGGCTGCGCAAATGCAAACAAACCAATCGACAAAAGAGCTATAGACAGGATATGCTTCATATAAAAGTTTTTACATTAAAATCTTAATTCTGTTTGAAACATAATTTTCGGGTAGCAACGACACCACTACCCAAAAAAAATGTCAAGAATCAAATATATTTCAAACTTTAAAAAATACTGTCCTGTACTGTATGGATGCCGTTAAGAAGCATTTCCATTTTAATTAAGCCTATTTCAGCACTGCCACTTTTGAAACTATAATTTTAACAGGCCCCAGCAAACCCGATGGCAGCAGTTTTGAATCTTTATGCCAATGCTTAAAAGCGGCAAAAGTAGAACGGTCTGTGGGACGCGGGCTATTGTTCAAAAGCCAATCGGGCCAATTGGAAACATTAGGCCCTTTTCGTTCGTAATCCAAAGGCAGTTGTTCATCGCCAATCAAACGGTTGGGCCAAAGGTTGGTAATTTTTATTTCTAATGTATTATTTCCTGCCACCACTAACTTATTGATATCAATGCTAAACGGCGCTTTCCAATAAACGCCCAGATTTTTGCCATTCACAAGAACTTCAGCAATTTCCTTTACAGTTCCCAAATCTAGTTGTAACGAATACTCCTCTTTTAGCAAATGCGCTGGAATATCAAACTGCTTTTTATAAATGGCCGTACCCGAAAAATAACGAATATCATCATTAGCTGCAGTTGCCCAAGATGTTAAATTGTTGAAGCTTTCTTTTAAAACCGTTTTGTTCTTCATCGGAAAACTTACCTCCCAAGCCCCTTTTAATTCAATAGCTTCAGGAACTGATTTCACCTTTAGTGTTTTAGTTTTACCCGTAGCAGTTTTATACTTTAGCTTTCCTGCCCAAGGAGTAATCCAATTTAATTTTTCTTGGTTATAAATCAATTGGGGTTCTGCTGTAGCCTCGGTCAACTTGAGCAGACCTCCATCAGAAACCGTTATGGTTTTTACCTCATCATTGGTAGCATACTCCAAGCGCAAGGATTTTTTGGTCAGGATTTCATTTCCTTCAAGAAAGCTTTCATTTACTGGAATTTCATACACTCCTGAGTCCACCATTTTTTTAACTTTTTCAGTAACATCATACAGCTGATTATTTGCAGGAAGTCCTTCAATTCCTCGTTCAAATTTCCCGAAAATTGCTTTTAGAATTTCTAATTTTCATTCTCAGACGCAGCAACTTCCAGCCATTCTCATTCCAACGCTTTTTTCCCAGGATAACATTACCTACTTTATATTTAATACGCAATTCTTTTTTGTAGGCAGGGTCATCCCCGCAAAGGTCTCTGGTTGCCTGTACATTCAATTGATTGTTTTGAACACTTATAGCCACTACTACTGTTATGTCTATCAGAACATCAGGCAAAAAAGTACCCTATTCAGCTTTGATGATTTTTTAAGTTGGAAAGTGGTGTACTCCTGTTTTTTTTGAGTAAAAAATAAAGAATAAGGCCTATTCAATACCTCTGCTTGGGATTTGACCAAAAAATACTGAGGAACAAACAACAGACCCAACATATCCTAAATTTTTAATTTCATATTTCATTTTGGTTTAATCGAATGTCATTTTATGTTTAAAATTTTAAGCTCGTAAATGCCACTTTCTAAATTGTCTAAAATTAATCCGTCATCATCAATGGTAACCTTAAACTTTTTACAGTTAAGCATTACATCAGGATTATTCATTCCAAAAGATGGTAAACGTATTTTAGCGGTTGTGTTTGCTGGAACATTGATATTGTAAATAAAATCACTACCAACAAACTTCCATTCCGATGAAATTTTTCCGTAAGGTGAATGATATTCCCCTTTAGCTTCAGATAGTATTTGATTGGGTACTGGAGCAAATAATATTTTCTTATACCCAGGTGCTAAAGGCGCAATACCGGCAATGCGCTCGTACATCCATTGACCAATAGCTCCATAAGCATAATGATTGAATGATATAGCTCTATCAGCAAAACCTTTATCATGGGTATAACCATCCCACCTTTCCCACATGGTTGTAGCTCCTTGATTTATGGAATAAAACCACGAGGGGTAGGTTTCCTTAAATAAAATATCGTAAAGTAGATTCGTATTCCCTGTTTTATCCAAAACATTAGCCAACAAAGGTGTTCCTATAAAACCTGTGCGCAAATGAGTATCGGCCTCTTGAATAAGCTCAACCAAATGAATAATGGCTTTCTCAGCGGTTTTCTTCGATAAGATATCAAAACCAAGCGCTAATAAATAACCCGTTTGTGTAGGCGTATATGGTGATTTTATTTTTCCGTTTTCATCGAAAAACTCTTTTTCAAAAGCCTGTGAAACGGAATCCAAAAGTTGTTGGTAATGTGCTTTATCCTCTTTCAAACCTAAAACCTCAGCAGTCTTCATGGTTAATTTGACTGAATAGGCATAATAAGCCGTAGAAATAAGTGTATTAGGTGTATCGCCTCTACGGTCATCTTTTTGTTGAGAAAAAGGCTGAAGCCAATCCCCTACAGTTGACATATGGCTAATGTAATTTGTTGCTTCGGATGCATGATAATCGCACCAACGTTTCATCATATCGTAATTTTCTTTTAGTACTTTACAATCTCCAGTCTTAAAATACAATTCCCACGGAATTATTGTACAGGCATCTGACCAACCTGCCTGAGCAAAGTTGCCTGTGAAATTTGGTACTACTACGGGAATACCTCCATTGCCAAACTGTTCTTCTCTCATACTAGTAAGCCAAGCAACCCAAAAAGCGTGGGTATCTGCTAGAAATAGAGATGTTGGAATAAAAACCTGAGCGTCACCTGTCCAACCTAATCGCTCACTGCGTTGCGGACAATCCAAAGGCACGTCAAAAAAATTTCCTCGTAAGCCCCATTGTATATTACTATGTAATTGATTTAATTTGGTATGTGATGAATGGAAATTGCCAGACATATCAAAGTCAGAATGCTGAACCATTCCTGTAACCCAATTTAATTGTGGTTGCTGTTCTTTAATATACCCACTCACTTCAACATAACGAAAACCATGAAACGTGAATTTTGGTTGCCAAGAAATGCTACCATTTTCTTTTGCGATGTAATAATCTATAGATGGTGCAGAACCAAGATTGCCAGTAAATAGCTCACCGTTGCTTGATAACATCTCGCCATGTCTTAATTTAATGGTATCACCTTTTTTAACAGGAATGTTAAGTTGAACGACACCTACCATATTTTGCCCCAAATCAAATAGTACACGACTATTCCCTTGTACAGTCATTTTAAGAGCCTGTAATTTCAATTTATTTTTAACTGTTGCATGTTTTTTGGGAAATAATCTGGTTTTTGGATCTAAATTTTCAACGGATACGTTTTGCCAAAAACAATCATCATAGTTTGGAGTATTCCACCCTGGAATCTCGTAATTAGCATCGTACACTTCACCGTCATACAAACCTGCTGTGCGAATTGGTCCATTATTATAAGCTTTCCATGTTCCGTCTGTCGCTATGGTTTTTAAGTTCCCTTTTATATCTTCTACTTCTAATTGGCAAATAATCTGGGGTGGAGCCACTACGGTATCCCATCGTCTTTGTGGACCAAAACGACCTGAATGCCAACCTTCTGACAATATCAACCCTATAGTGTTTTTGTTTTTTTGTAAAGCGTCTGTAACATCATAAGTAAGGGTTTCTATTCGTTTTTGGTAAGGAGTCCAACCAGGTGTTAACACATCATTCCCTAATTTTTTTCCATTGATACTCGCTTCAAAAACACCTTTGGCGGTAATGTATAAGCGAGCCTTTTTTATTTTAGAATTCAGTTTGAATTGTTTTCTTAAATATTGTGGTTTAAACAATCGTGTTCCATAATGAGTTGTTTTCCATTGGTCTGGATCTGGAATTTTTATCCATTGTGCTTTCCAATCTGAATTTGATAGTAACCCCATTTCGATACTGGCTATCTTGCTCCAGCTTGAGGAATGACCTTCTTGGTTCCAATACCTTAGTTGCCAATAAACTTTTTGTCTTGATTTAAGTTCGTTACCTCCAAATAAAACATTCACTGATTGATTTGAAATCACCTTACCTGATGACCAAACATCTGGTGATTTCAATAATAATTCAGGTCTAGAAGCCGCAACTATTTCATAAGCCGTTTGATTTTTTATGTTACTTGCTTGTGGTAGCTGCCAAGAAAAAGTGGGCTTGCTATCATAAAAACCAATTGGATTATGGAAACCTTCGGAAACCGATAGACTTATTGGTGCTGGTAGACTTTGTTGAGCCAGAGCAACACTAATTGAACAAATTGTACTTAATATTATAATGTTTAAAATGTATTTTATCATATAGATACCAATGGCTATTAATAATTAAAGATATAAGAACATTTAGCTATTTCTTTTAACTTGATTCTTAAACTATATTTTGAACTTTCCGCACACTCAAATTAACAAATCCGACGTACATTTAATTTCAAAAAATTCCTCGCTTTTCTTTTTTATGCAAACTTGTTTTTCCAATATACTATAAAAAAGTTATGAATAAATTTGAATTTTAAATTGTTGCATTACAACACATAAACCTTCATCTCTTGTTGGCATTCCACTATCGGTATTGAGCAACCACTAACCATTTGCCAGCAGTAACTTTAAAAATCATATCATTTGAATCTTCACTAACATATTCAAACCCTTCCAATTGTTTCAGCTTCTTGTTATTTTTCCAAATATTTTTACCGTTTACTAAAATCTTACTAATCTTTTTACCTGCTTTAGGTACATAAATGGTTGCTGTTGTTTCTTTAGGAGAAATTAAATCAATTGAATAAATATCTTTTGTTTTATTGACTTCAACAGAAATATCGCCTTTTACAGAAGGGACAATTTGTTTTACATTCGTAAGATGCGCTAAATTTGGTTTTACTTCAAAAGATTTCCAAGCTACATCAGTTGCCTTTATCCCTGCAATATATCTAGAGAGTACATAATTAGGCGCATTCCACGCATGGTTAGGGGTACCAGGTTTTTTATCATCAAATTTTTCATAAAGCGTTGTTAGTTCTTTATTATTTACTTGAGATTCATAACGCTGTTTCATTCGCAACAAGCCCTTATCATATTGACCTGTCAACATAATAGCCTCTTGTGCAATCCATTCCATGTGAGGACTTGCTTTTTGAACAGGAAGTAAAATAGAATCTACTAATTTGTCATAATGGGCTTTGTCAGCCAAACCACTTACAATAGCCAAAGACGTGGTACGCTCTTCTATTGGTTTCCCTTTTGTTCCATAATGTGTTCCTTGCCAATACTCATTTGCGAAGTTTTTTTCAATACTTGTTATTCGATTGCTATACCATTCAATATCTTTATCTTGCTTTAATGCTATTGCCATTTTTTTGGCTGCTTTTAAAGCCATATAGTACCAACAAACATTCGTTGGAGTTGGGTCTGTATCTTCTCCCCAATCTACCCAATTGGCATAGCCCTTGCGATGTTCGGGTAAACCATTTGGTTTCATTTTCCAAAGATTTAGATAGTTAAAAATGGCAGGATAAGCATTTGCTAATGTTTCTTTATCCCCAGTATTGTAATAATATTGCCAAACTACTTGATCAATAAATTGCAAACTTTGACAGGTAAGTTCGCTACTTTTTCTTCTGTAAGCTCCAAAGCCGGGTGCCAACCCTTGAATCGTATCACCAGCGCGATACGTAATCGTATTGTCAATTCCTTTTTTCAGCAGCTGACGTCCTGCATCATCCAAAGTGTAAAAAATGGCACCTGTTTGATCGGCTACATCACCTATCCATAACCCACGTTCTCTATCCGGACAATCCATATAACCATCACGGGCACATATATACAAGGTATTACGTGCCATCCACCAAAGACGTGTAAAATAGTCATCATTACATTCAAAATTACCTGTCATTTCTCCAACGCCTGTCCATCGGTATTTTAAGTCTAAAACCTCAACACCTGGCGGAATGCTGTAGGTTACAACATGGCCATTTATCCAAGAATAACTTTCAAAGGCCTGCTCCCCATCATTAGTAATATAAGTTCCACTTAACATATTAAATGGATTGTCGGTATTTGCAATAATGGTTTTACCCGCTGGACTATTTACTTTAAGATAAGGTGTAATTTGTTTGTTGAAAGGAAGTTTAGCATGGATGATTACTGTAGCATTTGTATTGTTTTTATAAGGTAGCTTAACATCAACCTTATCCGTATTAGAGCTAATTTTAAGTGATTCATAATTAGTTAAGCCTCTGTCGTTCCATTGCGGAATAGCTCTTTTTACTAAATTACCCCAGGGTAAACTGTTTGCCAATCCTTTTAGGGTTGGACTGCTCCAATTACTATCATCATAATTTTGAGAGTACCAAGACTTATCAGACCAATCTCCCATAGCCAAACGTGCATCAAATTTTACATTGTAAGCATTAACACGATTGGCAGAATCGCCACCGCCACCGCTATTGGGGTCGTAAGCTGGATGTACTTTTAGCTTCCAGTCTGTATTTGATTCTATAATCTGATTTCCTAAATTGGCATGAAATAAGAGACCGCCTTTGCCACTATCATCATGAACTTTTCGTGTTCTTCCCCAGTACCAAACCAAAACAGCGATGGTGTTTTTACCTTGTTTTAAATATGATTTTAAATCTACCTCATCATAATAATTGGTGTTGGGTGCCGCTCCACGAGCCAAACCACCTTCAAACAAAACCGCTTTACCATTTACCCACAGCCAATATTTGGTATCTACAGCTAAATGTGCCAAAGCTTCAGTAGGAACATTTTTAAGGTCAAAAGTTTTACGAAAAGCAACCCAGGTATTTGCAGGTCCTGCCTCTTCTTGCCACATCCATTGTGCGTTACCCCAGTTGGGGGGTTTGGCATAGGTAATAGTTGTAAAAATTGTAAAAACTAGTAGGATAACAAAACGAAGTTTTATTTGATTTTGATAGATGGTATTCATTTATTTAAATTATGTTTTTTGAATTTTATGACTGGTAAATATAATTTGTTGATTTATTTATACTATCCTGCACTGTCTCACTTTTACAGGCTAATCAGTAAAAAAAAGTCATCACTAATTCTTATTATTTAATCGTTTCAATAATAATTGGTCCCAACAAACCTGATGATTGTATGTCACTATTAGGCTTAATATCATCAGTAACTAACCAAGTATATTTTTCATCATCAGACCGTTGTTTGTCTCTTATGAGTTGATTTCGCCATAGATTAACTACTTCAATTTCCAGATTATTTTCACCTACCTGAACGGCTTCTGTAATGTTTAGTCAGTGAGGTGTCAATAATATCTCGTGCATATCACGAAAAGAAACCTGAGGATCCTTACGACAATTTCCATAACGTCCTCCACTAGGCGGACTGTAGGCTGCAAAATGCTTTGCATTAGCAGCCATTCCAGCCGATTGAATACTCTTAACTTGTGCTTTTCCCATCTCACCTATTAAAAAAAGATCTGCACCTTAACATTCCACAGCACGTCCCCATCTGGAATCTTACCTTAATCCCATACTGCCGCCCCATGTTGGGTGTTGATACGGTTAGCCACACTCCACAAATTATGAAGTTCATCTTTATTATTACTCACATCCGTGAAGTCAGCTGTGAGCTTGACCTGTGCTACGAGATTCCCCATTAGTAAAAATGCAGGAATGATAAATAATGATTTACAAATTCTATTCATACAAAATGGTATTACATTTAGTTTTCAGTTTTTGGGTATTCAATTGAATAATTTCCAGATCCAAGCACAAAATACTTATCGCCGATCTTCGTTTGATTCTGTTGCTGGAATTTACCCCATTTTTCTCCGTTTATTTTTAGTGATTTGAGTTCCTCTGTGGATAGTACCAGCCTTGCTTTTGTATTAAAAGGAACCTCTAGTGTCATTGAAAAATTAGAACCAGTAAGTTTCCAACTATTGTTAATACTTCCATAAGGTGTTGGAACCGTAACACTAGAAGAAGTGATATTTTTTGAAAACTGTGGATTTACCGTGAATTCTTTAAAACCCGGAGATGAATAGATTGGTTTTATTCCGCCTAACGACTCATAAAAATAAGCTGCAAAACCACTATGCATAGGGTGGTTTAGAGAGCCACCATTGTCTTCAAACTTTATATTCCAATCTATTTGCCGTTCTGGCCAAGTGGTAAAACCGAAATTCATTATAAAAGTTTGACTTGGAAAGATAGGTGTAGTTAAAATTTCATGTGCCAAATTGGCTTTCCCATAGTTTGATAACACAGTATAGATATAGCGATTACCGTGAATTCCTGTAGCATGATGCCCACCTTTTATTACACTAATGTTATATTCTAAACCATTTACCACAGCACTAATATCAGACTCTGCCACCATCCCAAATTGCAAAGCCATTACCGTTGCAGTTTGACTACCGTACCATTTAAACTGGGTTGATGGAATCGTTGTTAAAAATTCAGTATTAAAAGCGGTAAATAATTTTTCTTTTTCACTTTTAACTTTTTGCTCGAAAGTTGGGTCATTATTCATTTCAGCAAATTTCTCCATAATACCCAAAACATCATAAAAATAGGCATTTGCAGAGATTATCGGATCACATTCCATAGCGGATGGATTTTTTTCCCGGCTCCAAGCAGGAGGACACCAATCCCCCATTCCGTTTTGAATAATTCCTTTTTCATCTTTAAAAGACAGATAATATTCGGTCAAATCTTTCATCTCTTCATAATACTCCTTCACAATTAAATCGTCACCATAATACAAATAATTATACCAAGGCAAATACATCGTTGCTACTCCCCAATCTAATTTGGCAATACCCGATGTTCTTTTACCAGGTGCTATCATAGTAGGAACTTTGTGCGTAACTTGTTTATTATTGTTTGCTTTGACAGGAACCATTTGTGTTCGAATATCTTCCATAAATTTTTTATAGAAGTTTAGCATATCATAGTTATATAAAGCATACTCACAATAAGCATGTGCATCTCCTAACCAACCATTTTTTTCACGGTGCGGGCAATCCTCAGGAATACCATGCATATTATCTACAATGGTCCATTTACTAACGCTGTGCATTTTATTAAACAAAGGCTCAGAACAACTAAAACTCCCATTTTCTTGAAGATCAGTAGCAACCAGGATCGCTTTAATCATAGTCGCATCTGGCTTTGTTGTGATACCTTTTAATTCTGCATATCTAAAGCCGTGGTAACTAAATTGTGGTTCCCAGGTTTCAACTCCTTCTCCTTTACATATGTATTTGAAAAATTGACGCATTCCATTGGCTTTTCCGGCAGTAGTACCCGGAAAAATATCTTTGCCATTAGGCGTCAAGGCTTCGGTGGTGGTAATTTCAATCACTTGTCCTTTTTCACCTTTTACATTTATCTTGACCCAACCGGCAATATTTTGACCAAAATCTACAATCCAATTACCATTTGTACCTTTAAAAATGTTTTGAGGCTCTAGTTCTTTTAATTTTCGGATAGGAGGAAATTGTTGTGCGCTAATTTTATTGACTTCAGGCGAAACAACTTTGACTTTACCCCATTGGGCATCATTAAAATTTATTGTATTCCAATTGGCTATTTCATAACGGGCATCATAGGTATCTCCTCCGTAAACATTATTAAACACTATTGGTCCGGTAGATTCTTTCCAACTTTCATCGGTATAGAAATTGGCCTGACTGCCATCATCATAAGTCACTTTAATCAACAAGCGAACCGACGGTTGTCCATAAGAATAGTTATTTTCAGATTCTATATTCGTTCTCCAACAAATGTCCTGACCGTAAAAACCATTCCCTATAACAATACCAATAGCATTTTTTCCTGATGTTAACTCCTTTGTGACATCATAATGAACATAATAGGCCTGCTTATCGTAATTCGAAGGTGCCGGATCTAAAACATGATTTCCTACTTTTTTCCCATTGATATACCATTCATAATATCCCAGACCACAGATGTAAGCTTGGGCGCTTTTAATTTTCCTTTTGGGCGTAAACACATTTCTAAAATAAGCTGCTGCATGTCCTGCTACCATTTCCGGCTCTTTCATTCTACCAATTTGATATTTTCTAAAACGGTGTGGAGACGTTCTAGTATCTTTATTAAGACTAATCCATTTTGAATCTCCCCAATTGGATGTATCAATCAATCCCATCTGGAAACTTGTAACCGAAGACCAATTTGAAACCTGACCTTTTTCGTCCCAAATTTTTACTTTCCAATAATACTTTTGTGTAGGTTTCAAATCTTTGCCTATATATTTCACATACACCGATTTACTACTGGAAACTTTATTTGAATTCCATAAATCAGCATCTTTTTCATTTAGTTTATCAATAGATGAAGCCACTAAAATCTGATAGGCAGACTGCGATTTATTAAAACCACTCGCTTTTACTACCCAAGAAAAAGAAGGTTGTTCACTTTCAATAGCAGTAGGTTTGGTTTGCGCATCACAGGTAAGGGATTCGAATGAAAGCTTTTGAGCAACTAATTGATGCGATGTAATAAACAACAAAATAGCTATGAAGAATTGTTTTTTTAGCATGATATTTTTTTTTTAACATTTAAGACACTATTTACATTATTATCTATTTATTCCAAACTCACATTAAACGTGTATTCACCAGATTTTACTGTTTTTTTAAATTGTGGCAATATCACTTGTGCCTCACAGTTAGCAGGAATAACCACTTTGTATTCATAAGTATTGGGGTTTGTTTTTCTCCATTCCGCTTTTACCTCGCCATAAATGGAGTTATAACTCCCTTTGGCAAAATCCATGGCTTTTATAAAGTTAGGCTGCAGAATGATGTTTTGAAATCCAGTTTTCGCAGGATCAATATTGATTCCCACCATATGTCGGTGAAAGAAATTATCGACTGCTCCCATAAAGTGGTGAATGTCTGACGATTCAAACTCATACCCTTCGGGCAAAGTAGTGGCTCCTTCTTTTATTAACCATCCAAAAGATGGCCAGGTATCATTAACGACCACCTTGTGCATGATATCGGCATAGCCATTTTTAGGCAAATATTCGTATGCCGAGTGTACGACAAATATGCCACCCCACAGATGGTAATCTTTATCTTTTACAATGTTATCCACTATTCTTTGCTCTAATTGAGCACGGTACTCGTCAGGCACGATGCCATAGTTTAAGGCCATAATGTTTAAAACGGGCAAAAATTCATCGAAAGGCTTAAGCCCAACATATTCTTTTTTTTCTTCGTCGAACGCCCATTTTTGAATGCCTGCGTAAATACGCTCCACTTGCTTTTTCAAGCGTTTCTGATCGTCTTTCTTTCCAATGACGCTCGCCATTTCTTCAAGGCGTTTCAACACCAGGTAGAAATTCATCGAAGCAATTGCTTCATTCCCTCCCGGCTTACCTCCACCGCGGTAGGTTTTATCGTAAGGTGTTACCCAATCGTTAAAACTTTCAGAAAACATACCATCTTTATCAGCAAGATTGTTATTCTCCCATGAGTAATTTACCCACTTCATCATTTTATCCCAATAGAGCTCAAACAAGCGTGTATCACCATAGTAGGAATACATATACCATGGAATGTGTACGGCTGCCGACGACCACATGGTAGAACGTCCATTGCCATAAGAGTTGGCAGGAGCGATAGAACTGATGCCGCCTTCCTTGTTCTGTGTATCAAAAATATCACGAGTAAACTTGGTCATTAAAGCTGCTAAATCATAGTTAGCCATACCAAATTCCATTCCTGTAACGGCATCGCCCAACCAACCATTTTTTTCGCGGTGCGGACAGTCGGTAGGAATACTATGTAGGTTAAATATGAGCGATTTACGGCAAATTTCGTGAACGGCATTAATTGTTTTGTCTGAAGACTCAAAATACCCCACACGCGGCACATCTGAGTGCACATACTTTACTTCTACATCTTCGAGCTTCAAAGGATTATTTTTTAAGCCTTTAATCTGAACATAACGGAAACCTTTGTACGAAAAACGACACTCGGCATATTCCACACTATCGCCTTTACATTTATAAGCCATTTGCTGTAATCGTCCGGGTTGACCGGAAGAGGTTGGGTCTTCGTGTTCGCCATAATAGATAGTTACACGTTGACCTGGTTGAGAATTTTTGATGCGTACACGCACCCAACCTGCCATATTGGTTCCTACATCAAACCACTGACCATAATTCCCTCTTTTGGCTGTAGCAACAGGATGGAAAGTTTTGGTGACACGGATGGGTTGGCATAGTTGAGAAATTAATGCACCACCTGGACTTGGAGCAGGATTAACCTTTTCCCAAGCCGACACATCTAACCCCGGCTCGCTCCATCTGCTAATCTCCTTGGTGGCATCATATACCTCACCCAAATGTGGACCATCATATACTACAGGTCCTCCGATTACTTTCCAGCTCAAATCACTTACCACATCTTTGCTGGTGCCATCTTCGTAGTCAATTTTTATACGGCAAATGAGTTTAGGCTGACCGATCCAACCATTTTTATTATGAAAGCCCCAATGATCGTAGGACAGCATACCATAAAAGCCTCTTCCCAGCATTACACCTGCTGTATTTTCTCCTTGTTTAACTTCCTTTGTAATATCGTGTGTTGCATAGAGAACTGTTTTTCGGTAGTCGGTCCAACCCGGATCCAATACAGAATTACCAATTCTTTGTCCGTTGATATACAGTTCGTAGTAACCAATACCACTGATATATGCTTTGGCGCTTTTAACTTTTTTCGATGCATCAAAATCTTTCCTCAACAGTGGTGCTGCATCGTAAGGATTTTCATGGTGAAAATGGTAACGCTCCCACATATTCATGCGAGCTCCAAAATAGCTTGGCAAATGAAACTCGGTACATTCGGCTTCAATATCTTTTTTACGCCACCATTCTTTAGCCCATTCATCCTGATTGCGCCATGCTATCCACTGTGCGTTTTTCCAATCATCCTGAGAGAACAAACCTGTTGAGAAATGGGCTGGTTTACTCCAGTCTGATAATTTTTTTTGTGCATCCCAAACTCTAACTTTCCAGTAATAGGAAGAGGCTGGTTTTAATGGTTTGCCCTGATACTCTATCTGTATGCTACTTGCACTATTTACTTTTTTTGAATCAAAAGCATCGCCAATATTTTTATCTAAATTTTCCGATGAAGTTGCTACCAAAAGCTGATAGGCTGTTTGGCATTGCCCTTTTTCGTCACTATTCATTTTCCAAAAAAAACGAGGATGCACCATATCTATCCCTTCCGGATTACTTAGGTATTCGCATTTAAGATCGATTAATTCTACTTGAGCTTGCATTGTGATTGCCAAAAGTAAGAATATAAATGTTGTAATAATTTTTCTCATATCTCAACCTATTACATTATAATTTTTTATATACTTCAATCGCATTAAGCACCGGTTCGCCTACCATTTTTTTGAAATCAACAATGATAAAACCTTTATCATCGACGGTTACTTCCGATTTAATTTTCACAGCTTGATATTCGCCATATTGAGCAAGCAGATTGAGCTTTTCGATAACTGTTTGTCCATTGATTGACACCGAGAAAGTGCGGTTAGTTACTCCTTTTATCGATTTATCCTCACCGGCTAAATCATAAGGCAAATGAGTGGCAGTTGCTCCTTCTAATTCGGAAAAGTGTAGTGTAACTTCATACTTCCCGGCAGGCACTTCCAACTTAAACTGCTCAATACCTATCAATTGAGTTTGATAAATTGGATCCTTGAAAGTTCCGTTGACAGGCATCTTAGCTCCATAAGGTTGCTGCACATTTTGTACAGGGCGCACATAAGGTTTACCACCAATACTACCCCAGGAACCTTCGGCGTATTCCTTGTCAAACATCCACGCTTGATCAAACTGATCGTCATAAAAGAAGCGCTGATCTCCCAGATTAACTGATAGGCCACCAGCAGGGAACTTTTCTTTTAAACTGAGAGGCAATACATTCACACGTACTTCAGCAAAGTCTTCGCAATAATCAGTCGTTTTATTCACTGCACGAAGTCTGTTAATTCCATCTACAAAAGGTACTTCCCACTGTATCCATACGCTATCCATTTTTTTTGTACCCAGGCTTTTTCCATTTAAAAACAATTCGATTTCCTCCTGATTAGAAAACACATCCACTTTCATTGTAGAAATACCTTTACCAGTAGCATCTTCCAAATATGAACGCTGCTTCCAGGTTTTGGCAGCAATGGCCACAAAAGGTTTTTTGAGTAGAGCGGCCTGATAATAATAAAATACATTTTTAGGAGTACGATTAATCCCCACCAAACCTTTGTTATTTATACTCTGCACTGCATCCACACGGCCCTCGGAATTAAAGTCGGCGTAGTTCCACACATTGGCACCGGCTATCCATGGTGTTTTTTTGAAATAATTCAAATAGTGATTATGGAACTCCACAGCATACTCTTGTGAAAAATCAAAACGAGTTGGGGTAAGCGTATGTAAACGAGGATCGGCACCTGCACCATACTCGGTAATAATCATTGGTTTGCGTACCATCTGGTGATACTTTTCCAGCTTAGACTGTAGATTTTGGTAACCACCTCCGTACCAGCCATCGTAAATATTCCAGCCCACAATCATTGGAATGTCGCACAAACCTGCTTCCATGTAACGTTCTAAACCTGCATGGTTAGGTATCATGGTATAACGGTAAGGGTCTTCAGCACGAGTAAGGTTTTCCAGGTTTTGTGCCAAATCGGCAATGTATTTGGTGTACTTTTCGTAGCGCTCTTTATTGTTTTTGTAACGTGGCTGTAAAAGAACTTCGTTCATATAAGCCCAGATTATGAGACTTGGGTGGTTAAAGTTTTGACGAATCATTTCCTTCTGGGCACTCATACAGTTTTGAGTAAATGCCTCCGATTCAGTTACAGTATCAATAATTGGAGTCTCTACTGTGGTAATTATACCCAGGCGGTCGCACATTTCCAGAATGGCAGGGTCCTGAGGATAGTGAGCAATACGTAAAAAATTACTACCCATTGCTTTCATACGCATTATATCCTCCACGTGAATATGATCAGGTAATGCATTACCAATTTTATCAAAATCCTGATGACGATTGGTACCAATCAGTTTTAGAGGTTTACCATTTAAGAAAAAACCATCCTCCACATCGAAACGAAACCAACGAAATCCCAGAGGATTTATAGACTCATCTAATTTATTTCCCGTTTTAGCATCAAAAATCTCACATACTACGCGGTACAGGTTCGGAGCATCAGGACTCCACAGTTGTGGGTTTAATACCGGATCAAGTTCTAAATTAAATTCATTAGATACTCCGGCAATAAGCTTAAACGCTTTACTTTTTTCAGCTACTAATTTCTGATCTGGGCCATATACTTTAGTCAATACCTTCACTTTTTTAGTGGCTGCTTCATCATTTTTAATTCGCAATTTCAGATTAACATCGCCACTTTCTGCAGAGACATTCGGAGTTGTAATAAACACCCCATTGGCAGCATAATCCTCCACATTGAAGTGTACTTTTTCGGTCACTACCAAATTCACATCGCGGTACATACCTCCAAAGAAAGTAAAGTCGGCATGCAAAGCCGGCCAATCTTCATTATGAGAGTTGTCGGCTTTTACTACCACATTAAAAGTGCTAAATTCAGTATTAGGAACAAAGTTAATGTACGGAGTAACTGGCACCACAAAACGAGTAAAACCGCCTATGTGGGTACGCACTAGTTTCTTATTGATATAGATTTCTGCTGCCGTAGCTACCCCTTCGAAAAACAAAAACACTTGCTTGTTTTTATAACTCGAAGGAATACGGACATTTTTACTGTACCATCCGGCACCTCTGTAAAAACCCTTTTCTTCATCAACCACATCTTTATCGTTCCATGTATGAGGTATATCTACCCTCTCGGCACGCTTTAATTGTGATAAAAATTCATCTACATTGGCAATGTTATTGTCCTTAATAAATTGCCACGATTCATTAATGGTATAGCGGAGCTGTTGAGCCGCTTGTAGCTGAAAAACGCACATTACAAATAGAGCGATGCTTAGAACTTTAATTTTCATATATTATTTTTTTTTATTCATTTTAATCAGCATACCGTATTAATTGTACCGGACCTTGCAAACCAGTAGGCGCAAAGTCATTGTAGTGTTTGGTCCACTCTTTCGTTTGCGCATTATTTAAGGATTTGCAATAGTTGGCCAATACCGTAGTATAGTGCACTTCAATTTCGTTTTCTCCATTTTTAAGGAAATCGGAAATAGGGTAAATCGCTTTTCCATACCATTGTTTCCCTACCTTTTTTCCATTGATATACAATTCTGTTATTCCTCCATTAACTTCTCCAAGGTCGATATGTGTAAAGTTGTCAGAATTGGTGATTGTTGTTTTATAAGTGATTACTCCGGCAAAAGATTTTTGAGACTGATCTTTTGACTGACTAAAGTCTATTAGCTTTTCCATTTCCCAGTGCATTGTTTTACCGTCTATGTGTATGCTCTCAACTTTCCAGTTGCCTTTAAGGGTTTCAGCTTCGGCTATTATTGTAGCCTTGGGCTTAGGCATTTCTTCTGGTTTGTCATTTTCAAAAACTATAAGTAAGGACTGAAGAGGTGCTAAGTTGATTGATAATTCATTTGGTTTTGAAGCGTAATAAAAGGGCTTTCTTTCGCCCGTTTCAGGATTCCATACATAGGGGTGTTTTCCTTTTACCGAAAACTTTGTCTCAAAACGGGTGCTCTCAAAACGGTGAATATTGGTGAAGAAATAAATATCTTTCTCGCTGGTAGTTTGGTGTATTTGATAGACTTTACTACTTGGTTCACTGATGTGAACATCAGGGGCAAGCCCTGATTTAGTGAGAAAAGAATAAGTCCATTTTCTTAAATCATTGAGTGATTGTGGAGCATCCGTATGAATGAATGATTGTGGGTATTTTGAAAGAGCTTCGTTAAGCGTAGTGTTGACAAGCTGATCGTTCTTTTTATAATTACCAAAGCCCAATGATTTTGATGGCAATTGGTCAACAACAATCACTTTTCCACCATTTTCAACATATTTTTTAATCGCCATGGCGGCTTTGGAGCTTATGGATTTCATGCTGGCTAACACCAGTAATTTGTACTGCATTGCGCCATAAGCTATGGTTCCATTTTCAAGCTTGGCATTTTCAAGAATGCCCTGATTAATGTATTCGCAGGAATAACCCAATTGACTTATCGGCTCCCATAGCTTATAGAGGTAGTTTGGTTTATTATGAAAACTACTTCGTATCAGCCCCTCGTCGCCCCAAATATCAGCTGTTGGCCCTATAACGGCAATGCTTTTCTGAGGTTTTGAATTTTGAAATACATAGGATAAACGAGCGTTATAGTCCACCCAATGATGAAGGTGCTGCCACCACGTATTGCGTTCGCTAAAAAAAGTACCATACCTTATCCATCCCGGGAATTCAACATCTAAAGGCGAGTAATTAAAGCCGTGTAATATGGTATGGTTAATCCCCGTGATAAAGTTCATATCATCATGCTGCTTTATTTCTTCCAAAGTGGTCTTGAAAACCCCCTTTGTATTGGTCATAGCTTCGCACGAGATGATTTTCTTACCTGTTAAATGACCTCCTGCAGCTGCATACATGTTCCACGTCATATAACCGTGTCCTTGATGCCACTGCCATTCATCGCCTTTCATTTCAGCCGAGTATATCCAGTTGTTGCTTTCAGGAATATCGGGAATCATATAACCATCCAACATGCCCATTAAAAACGGAGTGCCATAAGCTTGATACCTACACAGCAATTTTTCTTCCTTACAAAAATTTTGAAAGGTTTGTGTGAAATTTTTCAAAAAGGTCTTTACCAATAAGTTGTTATAATCGTAACGCACACGCTTTAATTGGTCTTTAAACCCTGAGGTAAACTGCTGCTCATATTGTTCTGCCAGATACCCTTTTCTATGACTATAAAACACAAAAGGAAGCCACTCATCTAAAGAATAGCCATAGGTTTCAAAAAATAACTGTGCCATACCATCGGTCCAATTAGCACCCGAAATCTCAATACTATCACAAAACAAAGCCCGCAAAAGCTCACTTAAAGGAATGCCTGTTTTCTCGGAAATTTTTTTCAATCGCGACAAATAGGCTATGGTCACGTCTTTTTTGTAATGATCCATCACAGGGCCGGCACCACCTGGAGCACCCAGGTACACCTTATTAAAATTCTGCTCCAACACGCCATAGCTCAAACGATAGTTCCCTGTCTTATTAATTTTGTAGATAAGTTTACCCTTTTGCTTTAGCTGACCGAGTAAATCAATCGTTTCACTAACGGTACTGCATTGCTCCGGTACCAGGTGGAGATAATACAACGTATGGTGCGTACTCTTGGAATTATGCATATTTTGCTCTTCATATAGCCTTGAAATAAGCATTTGCTCATCGATATTGATTGTAGCTCCTTCTGTAAATGTGAGGCTATGATTGAGCATACGCTGAGAGGTTTCGTCCTTTTCCAGAAACTCACCTCCAAAAGGCCAACCCGTGCCTACAATCAAGTCGGCAATCATACCTAAGTCTTTGGTTTTCTGACAGGCATGTACCAGCATCTCTATCCATTCATCACTCATCCATACCAATGCCTTGTCTCCATTATCTAGTGCATGATTTGGCATGGCAATAGGATTTATTTCCACACCACCGAAACCAACTTCTTTCAACAACTCTAATTCACGGTCCAACTCATCGGTATTTACCTTGTTGCCGTTCCACCACCAACGCACAAAAGGACGCGCCTCTGCAGGTGGATTTTGGAATCCAAGATAAAGCTCCTGAGACTCGTTCCTCTTTTGGCTTTGCATACAATCTATACATAAGAAAGTCAAAATACCAATTAAACATAACCTTATAGTTGAATTTTGCATATTTAGCCGTTTTATATTAATTGTTTTTTATCAATGAAAAATTAGATACAAAGGAATAAGTACCTGGAACAACAGTTAATATAAATGACTGCTCTGTTTTTTCTATCCTCCTTACAGCTTCACTGTCATTAATATTCTGTCCATTAATGGTTAAGTCTTTTTGTGTATCGCCAGGCACAACCAATTTGGCAGTAGTATTTGGCGGAATTGATACCTCAAGCCTAAATTTTTTGTTCTCTAATTTCCAGCTAGAGCTAATCAAACCATAAGGACTATCATAAGCAGCAGAAGCCGACGTCAATGGTCCACCAGGCACAGGCGCTATTTCAATTTCTTTGTAGGCAACCTTTATTGGCTTAATACCAGCAATACGTTCGTACATCCAGCGACCAATAGCGCCATAGGCATAATGATTAAATGAGTTCATACCGTCTTTATGAAAACCATCTTTTAACGTGTAGCTATCCCAACGTTCCCACATGGTAGTAGCTCCTTGATTAATGGAATAAAACCAAGAAGGATAAGTTTCCTTAAAGAGAATGTCGTACATTAAATCGTATTCACCTGCTTTGTCGAGCACCAAAGGAAGAATAGGTGTCCCTAAAAACCCAGTGCGTAAGTGGTTATCGCACTCAGCTATCAGGCGTTTTAGATGGTCCATTGCTTTTGCGGCCAAAGAATCTGACAAAAGGTCAAATTCCAAAGCCACTAAATAATGTGTTTGCGTTTCAACCTTATGATTTGCCCGTCCATCGGCATTAAACCAACGTTTTTCAAAAGCAGTCTTGATAGAATCGTGCAATATGGCATAGTGCTCAGCATCTTGAATTTTGCCTAACACATGAGCGCTTTTCGACAAGAGATCAACACTGTTAGCATAATAAGCCATCATTATAAATTCTTTTGGCACATCACCTGCAGCACGCCCATTTTTAGTAAGAGGTTGTAACCAGTCGCCAAAAGAACTAATAGCAGGAATATGTTCAACTGCCTGAGAAGTACAATAGTTAACCCATTTTTCCATGGCATCATAGTTTTCTACTAATACAT
Organism: Flavobacterium faecale; assembly: GCF_048320115.1. Classification (GTDB taxonomy): domain Bacteria; phylum Bacteroidota; class Bacteroidia; order Flavobacteriales; family Flavobacteriaceae; genus Flavobacterium; species Flavobacterium faecale_A. Next base: position 2,554,963 of record NZ_CP182943.1, on the reverse strand, counting down.
CAATATCACCTGTTCTGAAATACAGTTCCCAAGGAATAATTACAATGGCATCTCCCCAACCCGACGAGTGTCTTTTACCCAAATTATTGGGAACTACCCAAGGAATTCCTCCGTCTTCGAATTGCTCGTAACGAACACTTTGTAACCAACCAGCCCAGAAGGCATACATGTTATTATGATACATGGATGTTGGAGCAATGATTTGGGCATCACCTGTCCAGCCCAAACGCTCGTCGCGTTGAGGACAATCCGTAGGAATATCTAAAAAATTCCCTTTTAATCCCCAACTAATATTGCTTTGTAGTTGGTTCAATTTATCATGGGATGATGTAAAAGTCCCATTCTCCTCGAAATTAGAATACTGTACGCAAGATTTTACCCAACTTTTTTCTGGTTTTGCTCCTTTTGCATAACCACTTAGCTCAACATATTGATAACCGTGAAAAGTAAAAGTGGGCTTGTATTCAATAGTTCCATCTGTCGCTGCTATATAGTAATCGGTAGATTTGGCCGTTCGATAATTAGCAGTATACATTGTACTATCACGATCAAGCATTTCAGCGAATCGGATTTTTAACGTATCGCCTTTTTTCATGGGTACTTTCACCACCGGCACGCCAACGTTGTTTTGTCCCATATTAAAAATGGCAACATTCTCTTGGGGTTGATGCATACTTTTTACATCCAAGATTTCTCTATCCTTAACGGTTTCAAATCGTTTTGGAAGCAATAATACAGCATTATCAATAGCTGAAGTTTGTACTTTGAGCCATTTGGTTTCAGGGTATCCATTTTTATACCAGTTACCCAATTCGAAGTTGGCATCGTACGTTTCTCCGTCATAAATTTTTGCAATTCGAATGGGACCATCTTGAGTTACTTTCCAGTTTTCATCTGAAACGATTACTGTTTTTCCCGATTTATGCTCTACTTCAAGTTGGCACAATAAAGCAGGTGTATTTATTTGCTTCTTTTTACCACCTCTCAAATAAATTTTACCAGCATACCATCCTTCGGCAACTACAAAACCAATAGTATTTGTTCCCTTTTTCAATAGGTCTGTAACATCATAAGTAAGAGTTGGAATGTATTTTCGATAAGGCACCCAACCCGGAGGCATGATATCGGTACCTACTTTTTTTCCATTGATATAAGCTTCGTAAATTCCTTTGGCAGTGATATACAAACGTGCATTTTTAATTGCCTTGTCAATTTTAATTTCCTTTCGGATGTATTGTGGATGGAATAAAAGAGATTCTTTATCATCTTTCTCAACTAATTGATCATGTGGTATGCTTATCCATTTCCCTAACCAGTCGGCATTTTTTAAAAGACCAAGTTCAAAATGGGCAACTTCACTCCAAGCTGATTTAGTACCTTTTTCGTCCCAAAATTGCACCTGCCAATACACTTTTTGTCTTGATGTCAATTCAGAACCTCCATATTTTACATATAAAGTTTGATTTGATTTTACCTTACCTGAATCCCAAATGTCAGGTTTATTAGAGAGTAAATCTGGACTACTAGCTGCAACAATTCTGTATGCTGTTTGCAACTGTACACCTTGAGGTAATTTCCAAGAAAAAGAAGGGGTAGCATCATAAAAACCTATTGGATTTTTAAACTGCTCGCTTACTATTAATTCTAAAGGCTTTGTCGTGACTTGTGCTTGCACATTCATAAATTGACCAATCATGAATGTTAGTAGCAATAAATTGCCAATGATTTTTTTCATTAAATAACTTTTCTATTTGAATTTAATATAAAATTTAATTTTTAAGGTTTGAGACAAACTAGAAATGAAACATTAAAAAAATCTCATTAAAAAAGATTTTATTCTTATTTATCACTATCACTACCATCCCATTGATAGTTCCATTTTTTCATATATTCTTCACCAGGCAAAAATTGATCTCCTTGTTTATCAAGTATAGCTTTCAGTTTAACTTCTAAATCAGCTTGGATAGTTTTGTATCCTTCTTTACCTATTACATTATTCAATTGGTAGGGATCTTTTAAATTGTCATACAATAACCAAGGGCCATTAAGATCCTTTACATAAGTGTATTTTTCGGTTTTAACACCTCTGTACTCTCGACCACCATTTTTATATTTCCATTGATGAAAAGGAACCGGGCAAGTAATTAAAGCTGCATCCACATCCAATTCTTGTGTACCTAATAATTGACCTGTATAATTAAGTCCTTCTACCGATTCCGGAATAGGTAAATTAGACATTCCCAACAATGTTGGCATTATATCTGGAAATGAAAACATTTTGGTCATTTGTGTACCTGCTTTTAATTTAGCAGGATATTTAAGTAAAAAAGGTACACAAATAGATTCATCCCATGGCTTTTGCTTATTTACTTGTGAATGAGAGTAAATCATATCACCATGGTCTGAAGTGAAAACAAAAATAGTATTTTCTTCAAGCCCTAAATTTTTAATTTCTTTTTGTAATTCGGCAATACAATCATCAAGTGCAGTGATGTGTGCATAATACCCCTTTAAATCTTCTTTTGCTTTTTCGGCTTTGTCACTTGGAACATTAGGACGTAATTTTATATCCATATCTTTATACATATCCTGGTATTTTTTAGGAGCTGTGTTGTATGGAGAATGAGGTGCACCATAACCTACAAACAAAAGAAAAGGATTCTCTTTATTCGACTTTATGTAATTGACAGCTTCTTTTGTTTGAGCAATAGCATCATATCCTTCCCATTTATGTTTTACGTTGTCTTTATCAAAATACACAGAATTATTGTAATCATGAGAGCTTTCGCTTACTTTCCAAAAATCAAAACCTTGTCGGCGATCTGCCGGGGTAGGTAATGCTCTCCCTTGAAAATTTGTCATTCCTGGGGGATGACCATTGATATGCCATTTACCAATATAAGCTGTGGCATATCCGTTTTCTTTAAATACTTCAGCAATACAATATTCATCAGTTCCCAAAGGCTTATCATTGTAAAAAAGTCCATGGCTAAGAGGGTATTTCCCTGTCATTAAAGAAGCTCGTGCTGGGGTACAAACAGGGAGATTTGAAATTGCATTTGTAAATACTACAGCCTCTTTAGACAATGCATCAATTGCGGGTGTAATAACCTGCTGGTTTCCAGCATACCCAACATCTTGTGCTCTCCATTGATCGGTTAAAATAAATACTACATTGGGGGCTTTATTGGGTTGATTTAATTGTTGATTTGATTTGCAGGATACTATTAAAAGTACCCCCACGAGTACTAAAACATTTCTCATTATAATCTTTTTAAACTTCTATTATTTAATTGTTTCAATAATAATTGGTCCCAACAAACCTGATGATTGTATGTCACTATCAGGCTTAATGTCATCAGTAACTAACCAAGTATATTTTTCATCATCAGACCGTTGTTTGTCTCTTATGAGTTGATTTCGCCACAAGTTCACCACCTCAATCTCTAATCTATTCTCTCCTTTTTTCAAAGCATTTGTTACATTTAGTCGATAAGGTGCCATCCAAACACCACCCATATCTTTTCCGTTCAATTTGACTTTTGCCATTACCGAAACTTGTCCTAAATTAAGGTACACATCTTGATTTTTGGGCAGTTTATCTATTTGAAAAGTTGTTGTATAGTTTGCTGTTCCTGAATAATATTTAATTTGTTCATCGGTTGAATTTGCCCAATCTATTAGCTCATTAAAAGCAACAGGCTTTTGTGGTGCAATATCTTTGTTTTTGAAATCGACTTCAAAAGGACCATTAACAGTACTTATTTTTGCAAAGGCTGGAAAATTGGTTGAATACAGCTGTTTTTTGTCAACATTTCTATCCTCTTTTGTAAAGACTACAAACCAACTTTGAGTGGCTTCCATTTTTAAAGGTACTTTTATTCCTGTTGGTGTTAATTCATAGTTGGCTAACGCCCTAACTTCGCCGCTTACGGCATCCCATAAATGTGGCTTTAGTTTTTTATTCACGCGAAAAACAGGAGACAGCTCAATGTTTTTATCACTTTGATTACTGATGAAGTAAACATCCATATCAGGCATCGTTCGATGAATCCACAGAACTGGAGCATCAGCAGAAAGTTCGAAATCTTTTGACAGATTAATAGTCTCGAATACTTCTGACAATTCATAACCATCCATCACTTTTCCTTTTCCATATTGCAGGGTCATTTTTCCTTGATTGTAGGTTCCACTCCATAATTTGCTAGCCAATGCTTTTACTTGTTCATCACAGGCTGGGTAGTTTTGTAAGCTAGGAGATTTTTGAGGTTTTGGACCTAAAACAACGCCCCCTTGTTGTACCAACTCCTCGATTTTTTTCAATAATTCAGGTCGCATGGTGGTGAATGGAGGTAACACCATCACTTTGTATGACATCCCATCGGGTAATACAAATCGGCCATCTTGAACCGTTAATCGATTCATAATCACCTCTGCATTAATGTAATCATAAGAATACCCTTGAGGGATTTCTGGATTACGAACACCAGTCATTACAGGAGCATCTTCACCAATATAATAGCAAACATCGGCTACATATTTACCTTGTTGTAATAAATGCTGGCAACGACGCAGATAATCAAAATAGGTATCGGCCTGACCAAACCAAGTATTATGACGGTTGAACTCGGTACCAAACCAGGCATTCATTCCAGGTTTGCGATTATCATCAGGTTGCTGAATATACAGGTGCAATACGAAATGATTAATCCCTTCTGTAAGTGCCCAATCACCGCGTTTTTTAAGCATGGCAGGATGACGTAGGAAGGCTTTTCGGGAGGAAGTAAAAGCCTCTGCCGAAGTTATAGGTTTACCATACGTATGTGAGGTTGAAGAAGATGCCTTGCACTCAATATTACCGAGAGTGCCTTCGTTCCAAAATTCACCTCCTATCAAATCCGACTGTCCGCCATACATCATAAACTCACCCGGGAATCCCCAGTGACCGTAATTTTCTAACCAAACTTTAAGGTTGTGCTTGTTACTGGCTTTGCGTAATCCACCCACGTATTCATAAGCAACATCATCTGCAATAGAACGTCGCAAATCCCACAAGAAACGTTCAGATAGCTCTACACTACCCACAATTCTACCAGAAAGAACAGGTAAGAATGGCACAGGATCGTAGCCATATTTTTCTTTGAATTTAAGTTCATAACCGTCTGTCCAGTTTTGAGCCCCTTGTTCGTAACTATCTGCCACTACATATTTAAAAGCTGATTGGCTTTCTTTAGGAATTCTTTTTATCAACTCGCCAACAAAATTATCGAAGTGGTACTCTGCTAAAGAGCTGCTCATTTTATCAATTTCGTAACCAACACCTTGTGGCGCTGCTGGAGCGTTTTTAGTACCTGTAGGTGTCATTCCCATTCGCATAATAGTCCAATCTCCTGCAGGTGCGTCCCAATTTAACACTCCATTTTTATCGAGTTTATCGTTTAGAGTAATCAATGCATCGGGATTAATACATAAACTTTTATCTTTCAGTGCTTCTTGTTGTCCATAGATATACGAATCCCATTGAATACCGGGAGTGGAGTTCATTTTTGCTAATTGTTTCTCAATATATTTATCTAATACAGGTGCTTCAGAAATAGTAATTTCAGCAAAACCATATCCATCGCTTTTGGTTCTAAAATCAGTACATTTTAATAAAAACTTTTGTCCTTTTACATCTGGTAAATCAGTAGCATAAGCGCCCGTTTTAATGAATGCCACATTGGGTTCTATTTTAAAACGGTCAAAAGTAAATTCTTTTACAATTTTCTCCTTGCCATCAACCACAACAAGTAGCGTCATATTACATTTGAAAGCTTTACTTGGTGTAATGGCGATAGAACGTGCCGTTATTGACTCGGAAAGTTCAAAATTAATTTCTAAAGAAGCTCCTTTCTTGGGTTCAAAGTTGGTACCTTCTTCTATATTCCCATCGGTTAAAACATTTACGTTAATATCGCTCCAATTGGTAGTTACTTTGGTGGGAATGAACTGTGTACTTCTTTTTTCGACCTCCGAAGATTTGAATGCAAAGGTGTGCGTATCTTGAAATTCATTTTTCGGTTTCTCAAGTTGTATGCTAAGTTTTTTTCCACCCGAAACTTTGGTTTCGCTATACGTAAGATAACGCATCGATTTAGTATAATCGACCCAAGGACCACCACTTTGACTCCATCCGGGACAGTTAAAAACACCAATATCTACCCCAATACGCTTGCCCTCGACCACAGCATGTACCATGTGCGACCACCAATTTTCACTAAGCATGGGTACTTTTCCGTCTTTATGAGCTGGATTAATATTTCCAATGAGAGCACCACCAATACCTGCTTTTTTCATGGCTTCCAAATCCTTGGTGATACCGTCTTTTGATATATCATCATTAATCCAATACCAATAACACCAAATAGTATTGTCATTGGCAGGTTTGGTAAAATTAGATTTTAGTTGTTGAAAGTTTTGTTTGCTCATTTGGCTCCAAGTTTTAGAGGAACTCAGTAAAACAAGCATAAACAAAACACTTAAATAACAGCTAACTATTCTTTTTAAATTCATTTCTTATTCTATTTAATGTCAAAAAAAGTATAAAATTTATTTACGATATACCTCTTTCCTATTCCGTTATGGTAATAGGGACTTGCACTAGTTCATTTATAATTTTATTATTTAGTTTTAAAACTCCAAACAGGTCCTATGGTTGTAACTCCCTTATTATCTTTTACATTTACTCTAAAATAATAAGTAGTTGCAGCAGTTAAAAAGCCCGTAGTAAAAGTAGTAGCTGACTGATTTTCTGAAACTTTTACAAGTGGTGGATTAACGGTATCAAAATAAACATCATGAGTTAATGAATCATTATCTGGATCTGAGGACTTCCAACTTAAAGTGGTAGCAAAACCTGGGATTTCCGAATTCATTGTGGGTAACACTAAAGTTGGCGCTAACGGTGCACGGTTTACAATAGCTTCACCTTCTATTTGAAATTGCGCCACATTTGAATAAGCACTTTCTGCAGATTTATTATCTATTGCTTTTACACGCCAATAGAATAATTTGCCTTTGGTAAGGTTTACATTTCTTGACGTTGAAGTTATTGTTTCGTTAATAAATAAAGGCGAAAACGTATTGTTTTCGGCTATTTCTAATTTATATCGTAAAGCGCCTTGTTCCGGATCTGTAGATGCTACCCATTCAAAAACCACATTATTATCAATACAAAGTGTATTATTTAAAGGATACACTTGCATTGGTGTAGAAGGTGCCATATTTTCTGGTTCTGGCTCAAAACCATCATCGGAACCTCCTCCACAAGACAGTACTACACCTAAAACTATTATTATATATATATATTTCATATTTATTGTTTTACAACTTTAATTATTACGCCTTGCATGTCTGGTACTTTAACAAAATAAACACCTTGTGTTTTGTTTGTAACGTCTATAAGCACTTTGCCGCCAATTACTTCATACTCCTTATTTGATACTAACTGCGAATAGATGTTATATATTTCTACATTAACAAACTTTTTATCCGTAGGAATATAGATATCGAATATACCTTTTGTTGGATTTGGATAAGCTTTAACAGCATCCAACATATTTATTTTTTCCGATAATAAACCCTGACATACTACAGCACTTTTAACTTCTAAATTATCACCATGAGCTATATCAACTTCAAAATGAGTATCATTTGTAGTCAGGACTAATTCGCCATTTCTAGTTAGCGTAAATGGTGCATTACCTTGATCAATATCTACAGTCGCTTTATTTTTCACAACAGATATTTTTCCTGTTAATGATTTTGCTGCATCAACAGTTAATTCATAGCATTGCTCAAAACTTCCGCCGTTTTTTGTTACACATAAATTATATACTCCTGGTGTTAGGTTTTCAATTGTTAGCATGCCATTAAAATCATAATTAACCCCATTTAATGTGGCTTTATGACCTTCATTTCCTATAACTTCTACAATAATTTTACCATTTCCCTTGTTTAAACAAGTTTCACTTAAGGTTTGTACTGTAATGGGACTTGTTCCTATTGCTATATAATCAGGGTAAATTCCATCAAATTCTACTACTTTAAATCCTTTATTAGAACCATCTGCGACAAGTTCTTCGCCTTGAAAACTTAAGCTTTTCCCATCACCTATATATAAGCTAAGCTGTGTTTTCCCACCAATTTCTCTTTTTCGAATCAAAGCAAATCGACCTTCAAATTTTATTTTTGAAAGCGGATTATCATATACAGATGTTGCATTCTCTTGCGAAATTATAAAATCAATAATTTTAGCACCTCCAACTTCAGATGTTACTTGAGCACCAACAACTTTATCACCATCAAAAATATTAATAACATTTTTTACCGAAGAAATTGCATTATTTGAAGGCTCAAATATGTTAATAAAAGGTCTGTCCCAAGCTTCACCTTGTTGACGTACTGCTATGACTTGAGTTTTCTTATTAACATAACCATTAATGGCTTCTCGTGTTGGCGGTGCAAGCGCTTTAGTATATTCACGATCTACACCACCAGGTATTAACATGTGCATGTAACGGTTGTTTTGATTTAAATCAAAACGCACATTAACATTTGCATTTGTTGATGGCGTTACTTGTGTGTTTTCAAAAAACTTCCAACCTGGAGAACCAACAGGATCCCCAATATCAGTATTATAACGTTGGGTGCTCGTAAAAGAAAACGTTTGATTATCTGAATGCGTGATTTGCGTATTATCACCTAAATTATGATAAATATAGTCATGAAAATTGTTTGCTGTTAACGATTTAGAGCGAAAAACATCAAAATAATACGCCGTTGTTGGGCTTGTTCTTATGGTGCTTAAAGTACGTTGTTGATCACAATTATTAACTCTATCTGGTAAAAATTGGGTTGCGAAACTAATATCTTTACTTATTGGATCTTCCAGATGACTTGGTTCTGCTGCAATGTTTACAGTGGTATTCTGCCAAAGATAGGAATCGCTACTCCATGCGCCAGTTTGAGTTCCACGTGATGAACCGTTCACAATCACCGTGTTATTACCAGCATATAAACGAAAATAATCGGTATGCACAGGTAACTTTCTTTCGGCGACTGTTATAGGCATACCACCATTTGCCGCCATGATATATCCAGCACCGTATAATTCCATGCTAATTCCTGTAGCATGAGAATGCACATAATGAGCGCCACCAATGATTCCGCATAAGCCATACTCATTATTGTTTACTTCTACATAATTACGTTGTAAAGCAACGCCCGCATGCTTAACAATAACTGTTGGTTTATAATCAATAACTTCGGTAATACCAGCAGGTATTTGATGCCCCCAAAATAGTTCAAGACCAAAATAATTTTCAAAAACACCGTTAGATAAGGTTGGATTATAACCGCCATCTGCCTTATAATTCTGATTTAATGCAATTTCAGTTTGCTGTTTTAGTTCTGAAAGATTTCTGCGTGTTGCAATATCCAAGGCATATTGAAAACTTGTAGTGGTTGCATCATTATCTCGCTTAGAGTCTCCAAAACGCACAAAACGCCTATTGGGATGTCTTAAATTAGTGAATAAAAAGTTTCCATTAAATATATTTATATTATTTACAGTAATATTAAGCTCTGGTTTAATACGATCAACTAAATTCAATATTAAAGAAATGTTTGGCATAAAACTATAACTTACTGATTCTGGCCAAATCCCTTGTTCTCCAAACATGGGTAATATGGTTCTTGTAAATGAGTTTTGACGACCTGTTCCTTTATTCCAAAACACATCAAACAAGCGTTCCCTATCGGTATCATCATCAATCATAAGAATTGAAAACAGGGAGCCTGGAGCCGTTAACACCGGATGATTACTTATTAGTTTACCAATTCTATTATCGCTACCCTTATATTCTGCTAATGTATTTTCCGCAATGTTTTTTATTGCTTTTTGCGCTTTTACATGGTCGTAATCCACATAAGTACCTGTTGTTCTACTATAAACCTTAGTTCCTGTCTTTTTTAAAAAGTCGAAAACAAAATCGTAAGCTATGGCTAAATGTGGATAGGTGGATCGTGGATCATAAAAATAATTACCTCCTATCGCCGTGTTTTGTGGAGTTCTTATTGCTAATTCATCAAAATAATGAGCAAGAATATCGGCAGCAAATTGTGCATACCGCTCATCTTCTGTAATAAAATAAAGCATTCCTGAAAAGGAAGCTCTTTGCAGCATTTTGGAATGTTCAGCGTTCTTTGCTGAAGCGGCTGATTCAGAGAGCTCATCATTTTCTGCAAGGTCTGATAAACCTGAAAAAACAGCACTAGGATTGGTTTGATGCGATGCCATACTAGCATCCACATTATTTCGTAATTGTGTTACAATGCTTTGCGCCCAACTGTTATTGTTAATTTTAGTTAATAGTTCTGTTCTTTCTGCATCTGTTGTACATATTATTGGATGTTCTAGTGATTGTGAAAATCCTTGGATGGTTACTAACAACAAAAACAGCGTTGAGAGTATATTTTTTTTTGTTTTTTTCATAGCATTAATTTTCTCATGTATAATTTCATCATTCTATTTGTAGTTTTTAAACCGCCTAAAATCGCTAGTTTATCATGAACAGATTTTATATTTTATATTTCAAATGTTCAGATAAAAAAACCCAACTCGATAAATGTTTAATTATTTATAAGTTGCTTTTATAAGCCAATTTTGCGATGTTAATCTAAACTTTAAAAATTTATCATCCTCAGACACCACCCCACTATCCATACCCTTGTTTGCTTTCCCTTTTTCCCACAACACAACACCATTAAACGCTACTTTACTAATTTCTTTTCCTGTCTTTGGTATACCAACAATTACCGTAGTTTTCCAAACATCAGGAGATTTTAAATTTAAAGTATATGTGCTATCAGTCTTTTTCATATCAATTTTTATTTCACCCATTACTGTTGGAATGGTTTTCTTTAAATGATTAAAATGTAGAAATGTTGGCATAATTTCATATTCACTCCATGCCACTTTAGTAGGTACAACTCCTGCAATGTGTTTTGATAAAATAGTATTAGGTGCATTCCAAGCGTGGTTATAACTTCCTCCATTTGGAAACATTTCATACAAAGTGGTCATCTCCTTTTTATCTACTTGACTTTGATATTGGTCTTTCATTCTTTGTAAAGACTCCTTATGTCTGCCTGCCATACACATGGCCTCTTCGGCAATCCACTCAAAATGCGGACTAGAAAATTTGTTTGGAATTAATACATTATCTACGATTTGATTGTAATATTCTGTTTTTGCAATACCCGAAACAATGGCAATAGCATTAGCTCTATCATCTTTTAAAGTTTCAGCATTGGTGCTATAAAAACCATTTTTCCAATACGCTTTATCAAAAGCAGGTTTCATTGTTTGCATTCTATTGGTATACCATTTAATATCATCCTGTTTACCTAAGACTTCAGCCATTTTTTTAGCTTCTTCAAGTGCTAGGTAATAAAAAGCTGCTTGAATAGGTTCGCTATCAATGGTGTTTTTTACGCCCCAATCTACCCAGTCCCAAGCATCTGGACTTTTCCCTTTGCGGTATTCTGGCAGTCCGTTTTCTTTCATAGGGAATAAGGCTAGATAATTATACATGTATGGATAGACTTTCTCCAAGGTTTCTTTATCTCCTGTATTTAAATAATAGGGCCAAACGCACTGTGCAATAAACTGCAAACTTTGTGCAACCAACTCACGCACCCTAAGTGGTCCTAATGCGCCAATCACTCCATTTTCGTTAAATGCCAGGGTTTGTAAAATAGCCTTCTTTAATAACTGACGACCCGCATTGTCCATCGAATAAAAAATATAGCCTGTTTGGTCAGCTACATCACCTATCCATAAAGCACGCTCTCTATCTGGGCAATCCATGAAATTATCACGGGCACAAACAAATAAGGTGTTGTTTCCCATCGACCATAAACGATTATAAAAAGCGTCATCAACTTCAAAGGTACCTGCCATTTCACCAACAGTCATCCAACGGTATTTTAAGGCTTTCACTTTAACTCCTTTTGGAATTGTATAGCGCACTTCGTGTCCGTTCATCCAAGAAAAGCTCTCGAAAGATTGCGTTCCTTCTTTGGTAATATAAGTAGCGTTGATTCTATTTAATCGGTTATCGGTTGTGATAAAAATAGTGTCACCTGCTTTGGCTTCAATTTCTAAATAAGGAGTAATTTGTTTATTGAAAGGAAGCTTACACTTAATGGTTTCGCCTTTACTGATATAGGGTAATTTTAAGTCTGCAGAATTCGCATAATCTTGTAATCCGTGATTGATTAAATGAGGGACAATATTTGGTTCTAAGTTATACCAAGGTGCAGTCCCAGCCACTCCTTTTTCAATGGCTTTAGGCCAATTTTTATCTAAAAAACCTGAAGTGTACCACGCCTTATCTGACCAATCATTCATGGCTTTTTGTGCGTCAAATTTAACGCAATACTGAACCACTGCATCACTTGCAGGGGGAATGGTGTTATCATAAGCAGGATGCTGTTTTGCTTTCCAAGAAGCATCTGAAACCAGTTTCTGTTTTCCAATATTCGCTGAAAACAAAAGACCACCTTTTTTACTATCAATATGAGTTCCTTTGTGTGTTTCACGTCCCCAATACCAAACTAGAATTGCTATGGTATTATCACCTTTTTTTAAGTAAGGCTGAATATTGACTGTCTCATACCACGAATTTGCTGGTGTTATTTTGTTTTTTCTATCCCAATTTCCTGCTTGACTTGGACCTCTTGACAGACCTCCTTCAAAGAGTACCATTTCGCCATTAATCCATAACCAAAATTTACTATCGACTGAAATAAATGCCTCTACCTTATTCGGTACTTCATTTATATTTATTGTTTTTCTGAAACTCATCCAGGTATTGGATGGCCCCTCTTCTTGTTGCCAAATCCATTGTGCGCCTTGCCAGTTTGGTGTTTGAGCAAAAGAAAATGTTGCCATTAAAATCAAACCTAAAGAAGCAATAATTTTTGTAGTTTTTTTACTTATTCTGATCATTTGTATTTTTTTTATTTAAACTATAATTGTAATAATAATAATTTTGCTAATTGTAATGTTTTTAATACTTCTTAACTTTATTGAAAAATTTATTGTTTTTTTATTATTTGACCACCCTGTGTTTTTCTTTATTTAAAAAGAATTTCAAAAAATAAAATTATTTATATGAATTTGTTCTTATAGTAACCGATCCAAATAAACCAGCTTAATCTAATTTGGTATGCTTAACTCCTGGAAAAGTTCGTCCGTTTTTACTAAAAAAAATGAATTCCCTGAATTCCTTCATATTTTATTGCTTCAAGATCAAGCGTTATCCCTTCTTTACTAATATTATACCATTAAAATGAAACCAAGTTCCAGGGTGATATACCATTTCTGGTGATTTAAATCCTTCACTTAACTTTTGAAAATCAGAGCCTGCCTGTTTTTTTTGAACATTTTCATTGATTGACTTGCATTGAACACTCCTAAAAGTAGAATTCGCATGATTTTTTATTCGATTTTTTAATAATTAATTTATTACCTATTAGGTGTAATTATTATTAGCAATTACACCAAACAAATTCATTTCAAGTTATTTTGTACTAAAACTCCAAACTTGACCTATCGTTTCTCCGCCTTTTCCATCTTTTACAACTACTTTAAAATAGTAGGTAGTTGCTGCAATTAAATTTGAAGCATTGTAAGTGGTTCCTGTTTGGTTTTCAGACACTTTTGTTAAAGGGGTGCTTGCTGTATCTAAATACACATCAAATGTTAATGAATCATTATCCACATCACTTGCAGACCACCTTAAACTTGTACTTGTTCCATCTATAATACCATCATGTACTGGCGTGATTAAATCTGGTGAAAATGGTAAGTGATTGGTAACACCTTCGCCTTCGGTTAAAAATTGATTTGCTGAAGAAAAATCACTTTGTGCATTTTTAGTATCTATTGCTTTTACTCGCCAGTAAAATACCTTGCCTTTGTCTAACGACATTGTTGTACTCAATGCAGTAACTGTCTTGGTTTGTACAATGCTTGTAAAGCCACTGTTTTCTGAAATTTCAACCTTATAAGACAATAAATCGTTGTCTAAATCCTGTGATTTATTCCATTGAAAATCTACAAAGTTATTAATACAAAGGGTTTGATTTAACGGATAAACTTGCACAGGAACAGATGGAGGTCTATTTTCTGGTGTTTCTTCAATAGCGTTATCATCTCCACCTCCACAAGAAACCATGAATCCTAAAATTACAACTAAATATAAATATGTTTTTTTCATCTTAATTCTTTATTACTTTAATAAATAAAGGTTTTTCTAAATTCAATTTCACAAAATAAACACCAACAGGATTGTCGCTAATATTTAAACTAACTCTACCACCTTGAACTTTGTATGTTAGTGATGAAATTAATTGAAATTGTGTATTGTATATTTCTATGTTTGCCGTTTTTATACCTTCTGGTAAATACATCTCAAACAAACCATTTGTTGGGTTAGGATATACACGCACATTTTCTAATAAATCGATACTTTTTGAAAGCACACCTTGACAAGCTGATTTACTTTGAATTTGCAATTGATCACCATGATTTATTTCAACAGAGAAATCGGTTTGATATGTTTCTAAAATGGTTTTTCCATTTTTAAGAACCGTATAAGGAGCTGTTCCTTCGGTAATAGAAATAGATGCTGTTTTTTTATCTACAAGTATTTTTCCGCTTAAGTTAGAAGCTTCAGCTATGGAAACTTTGTAACATTGTTCAAAAGTAACACCTTCAACAGCTATACATAAATCATACGTCCCTGGACTTAAATTATCAATATTTAAAGTGTTTTTAAAACTATCTGTATAATTAAAATTGTTTCCTTTTAATGTTGCTATATAATTTCTAGTTTCGTCAGCTTTAATATTAACACTTCCATTTTTCTTATTTATACAAGTTTCTCCTATAGATTTAATTAAGAAATTATTAGATTCTGAAGGAGATCTCCTTCGTTCTAATTGAGCCAAAAATAAATCTGGTTGAGCTATCCACTCTCCAACACCCGAAACTTCGACTAATTGACTATTTACTTTGTCTATTGGTGAACTTTGTTTACGAGCACCTTCAACCCCTATGTAATTTAAATAACTAAATCCATCTGTTTCAGCAGGTTCTATTTCGATATCAGGAACTATATTTTTATAGGTAATCCCCCAATAGGTGTTTCTAAAACCACAATTAGGCCCTCTTTCTCTGCCTGGAATCCCTATTTGATTAGAACCACTATTCCACCACATACGCTCTGGTCTTCCTATATCTATGTTTGTCCAAAGGTTGGCGTATGGAAAATTTCTGTGATTATCAAAAGCAATTGCAACTCCTTTACCCTTTCTAAAAACATTAAAAGCAGCAGTACCTTCAACCGATAATTCGTGCCAATGAATTTCTTTAAACTCAAAATTTTCAAAAAGATTGTAATACCCTTGAAATACTTCTAAAGGGTGATGCCCACCTCCGGCTTGTTGTTTCATTCTATAAATAAATGTACTTTTTGGTTCAACGGGTGGTAAGGGTATGTTTCTTTTTTCATCCCGTATTACAACACCACTTATTGTATTAAAACAGCTTTTTCCTCGTATGCTAATACCATACTCTAAATCAACTAATTCAACATTTTTTACCCAACAATTAATTACTTGATTTAATTGTAAAATCTTGAATCCTCTGTATATATTATGTACAAAAGCTTCGCTATTATTACATACAAACGAAATGTTTTCTATACCCATTTCTGAAATGGTCGTTTCCATATTCATTTTTCTAATGTATGGAGTCCAAGCCGTTCTAATTTCTATAGGCAATGGCCTATCAAATGTAATCGTGTTCCCATTTACTGCTGTAACGTACGCATACCAGGTAAATACTGTAGGATATATCGAAAGATCTTTGGTGCTAGCCCCTATAGCATCAATATTACCATGAAGATAACTTGATAAAGACTCATCTGTAGGATCTTTTTGTTCTAATTGAATAAAATCACCCACACTCAATGTATTTCCAGCAGTAACATTAAACTGATTTAAACCTTGTGAAACATCAGATTGCACGCCTCCTATATTAATTCGTTTAAAACTGCCACTCATGTTTATGTGATAAGCTGTAGTTGGAGATGTTGCGTTTGGAAAATAAAATGTAGTGAGTGGTTTTCCTTCTGAATCGACTTCACCTCTAAGCACTACACCAGATATATTTAATAACAATGGGGTGTCAATAACCCAGGTTCCCTTCGGAATGAAAATAGCCCCACGTTGATTTCTAGGCAAAGAAGCTTGCTGGTCAATTAAACTTTGTATTGCAGCACTATCACCAATAGCATCGTTAGGTATTGCTCCTGTTGTGCTAAGATTAGAAACTATGGGAATATCTGGCAAAGGTTCATTTGATGATTTATATCCTGCATAAGAAAAATCAGGAAGTCGTCCAGCTGGATCCCAATTAACACCATTAGGCCCCCATAAAGAACTCTCTTTTACTTGGGCTTGGGCCAATAATGTCGTTCCAAAAACAAAGAATAAAAATCTTACATGTTTAATTATTATTTTTTTCATTATTCGTAGTTTTTTGTTTGATATGTTTACTTCAATAGGATTTTTCCGATTGTTTTTGTTTTTAAAATTTCTCTGTACTTCTAAATGTTATATCGTTATTTTATATTTTATAATTTAATAGATTTTAAAAGACTGTTTGTTATTCAAAAAAAATCATTTATTAAAATAGGTCTTTAGTGTAACAGGTCCGATTAAACCGGATGAATCCAGTTTTGTATCATCCTTTTTCGGTGGATTGGTTGTCCAAGTTTTTTTATCTTCTTTTGAACGTGTGTTATCAAAAATCAATTGATTTCGCCAAGTATTGGTTACTTTGACTTCTAGTGAATTGTTTCCTTTTTTAACAAATTTGCTTATATTAAAAGTAAAAGGTGGTGCCCAGCGTGTACCTACTTTTTGTCCATTACACCATAGTTCGGCAATGTTGGCTACTTCACCTAAATCAATGCTACAATTTTCACCTATACTTTCTATCTTGAAATCTTTGGTATAGGTTATCGTTCCTGAATAATGTTTTACTGCATTATTCTCGTGGTTTGATAATGATTCTAATTTTGGTATTTGAATGGTTTCAGGAGTATCCCAACCTTTTTCAAAAGCAGCTTTCCAATTATTTTGAAATGCCTTTTCTTCAACCTTTAACTGAATTGAATTTACTTTTTCTCCTTCATAAAATTGATAAGTACCCGATTTTGAAGCTAGTATGTTATTTCCTGTTTTTGAAACAGTTATTAAATTATTGTTATTATGAATTCTATACCAATCCATTTCTGAACTCAAAATCGTTTGGTTTTCAAAAACAATTTTGGAGCAACTCGATTTCTTTTCTCCTTTTGGAAAAACCACTATGGCACTACCACTTGGACTAAAAGATAAGGCCACATTAATTCTTTCCTTATCCTTAGACCAAACCAAGGCGTCTTGTTGTTCTCCAGTAAAAGCATCCCACAATTGAGGATGTGTATTAGTCACTCTAAAACTTAACGAAACATCTACCGGTTTATCGCTTGTAGTACTCACAAAATAAATATCCGCATCGGCGGTTTGGCGATGAATCCAATGAATTTGCAAACCTTCAGGCACTACAACATCAGGCGCAAGGGTTTCGGCTTTTAAAACCTCATCAAGAGTTTGCCCCCAATACACCTTACCCAAGCCCACTTTTTTAGCCCCTCTATTTTCAGTTCCCCATAATTCATCTGAAATGGATTTGAGTAGGATTAAATCGTTTTCATCATCCATTAAACTTGGAGAACCCATTGGTTTATTCCCAACAATCACTGCTCCTTGAAGCACTAGTTCTTTTAACTTTTGAAGCGTTGAAAGCAACATTTCATCAGAATCTCTAAGTAAAATAACTCGGTAATCACCTGCCTCTTTTACATTGATTTTTCCGTCTTTTACCGATAATTTAGTTTGTAAAATTTCTTCATTCAAATAATCAAAACGATAGCCTTTCGGAAAATAATCCAAATCAGAAGGCGGACGTACAAAATCATCGCCATAATACCAAAGTACATCGGCTACATATTCGCCTTGTTGTAGCATATATTGGTCACGTGCCAAATAAGTAATCCAATCTGGCATGTGCTTCCACCAAGTTTGTTTTCTAACCAAAGGAAAACCGATATTTCCTCCAAAACTTGAACCAGGAGTAACATTGGTTTGTGGGGTATGTGAAAATGTATGGAAAACCAAATGGTTAATCCCTTTTGTAAAATTATAATCTATCAAGTATTTGACATCAAAAGGGTGTTCGTTCCATTTTACGTTTAATTGTGTACAGGCTTCTGCGGCTAATTTTGGTTTGTTATACAAATGCATGGCAGAGGTGGCAGAAAATACTAGTTTATCGTTTTCATTTTGCTTCGAAGGTGCAGTAGGATACCAAAACTCCGTCATGGGTATATCACTGACACCATAATAACGCATAGGGTCAATAGGTAAGACTTCACCACCTGCTCCTTCGGTATATACTTCTGTTCCCATTTCATGGGCGACTTTTGCAAAATGGCTGAAAAAATTATCAACATACACATCATCCATGGTTTGGCGTATATCCCGCAAAAACTTGGTAGTTACCTCAGGACTTTCAACAATATATCCCATGGTGGCTGGTAAATATTTTTTCATGCTATACCCACGACGTTGCTCAAACTCTTGAAACATATCTTCGGAGTTCATCGTCCAAGTGGGTACATGGCTTTCCCAACTATCAATCAATAAACCTTTTAGTTTTCCGTCACCAATGGGACCACCAGGTTGAATCATTTTACCAATCATCCCCTTGCGCAAATGATTTTCAATGGCTATTTTATCTAATTTACTGGATTCCCAACCCGTAGATTCTGGCATGGCAGGTTTATTGGTAAGTCTCATATTGATATGACCAAAACGTACTACTGTCCAATTTCCGTTTGGAACATCCCAGCTTAGTTTTCCATCTGAGGACATTTTATCTGTAATATTTAAAATTTTATCCGCAGGAATAATGGTGTTTTGGGCATAATGATAGGTCATTTCCTCTTTAATACCACGCAGGGTTTTGGCTGCTTTGGCTTCGTGATTATGAAGCCTTGGTTTTGAAGTTAGATGAATAAATTCTGGTTGAATAACATGAGTCCCTTCAAAAGTGAAAACAAATTCTTTTGCTGTAGTTTCAGGAACAGCCAATGTTAAATATTTTTGTCTGTCATTCCAGTGACCATCAGGTATTTTAATAAATGCAATTTGAGTTAATTTATTTTCTATAAGTGCTTCTATTTTTAAGGTAACATCTACTTTTGGGTATTGCGAATCCATTATAATATGGCGCAATGGTGGCAACTCAATAGAACGAAGGGTAACGGGATTATTAAATATCGTTTTTACCCAGCTGTTTTTTGTAGCTACTTTGGCAATCCCTTCGGCTCTGTATTGTGGCAATTCTTTGTCAAGCATGGTAGTTTTGGCTGTGACAATGATTTTAGAATTAGGGTTAAAAATATCTTCCCAAGGTACAATGGTATTATTAGTCTCTACTTTTGAAGGATTGAGTATGGCTGTATCGTCGCCTTCTGGAGTTGGAAATGCCAGAACCTGCACCTCTTTATAATCATAATCTGGAGTTTTATACAAAGAATCAATTGATAAAACTTCATTAAATTTCGCTCCACCCTTTAATCTGTACACTGTTTCTACAATTTCTCTTTGCGCTTCTTCGGCAGGTACCCAAGGACCGCCCGTCATGGACCAGCCAGGGCAGTTTTGCATCGTAAATTTTAAGCCTAAACGCTTGCATTCATCGGCGGTATGGCGCACCATGTCTTCCCATTCTGGTGATAATACTTTGATTTGTTTAACCCCTGGAAATACCTGTCCGTTTTTATTAAATAAATGTACTCCTTGAATACCGGCATATTTTATTGCTTCTAAGTCGAGTGTAATGCCTTCTTTGCTGATGTTATTTCCGTTAAAATGAAACCAAGTTTCGGGATGGTATTGCATTTCTGGAGATGAAAAACCTTTTTTTAATTTTTCAAGACTTGTTTCAGGTATGTTTTTTCCTGAAACAACAGCTGTTTTTTGAGGTTTACAACCTACTAAAAACAGCTGAATACTTAATACAAAGCATACAATAGAGGAAATTTTCATGATTTTTATTTTAATAAATGTGTTTAAATAGTGAAAAACTATTCAATTATAAGTTTTGTGTAATATTAGGAAGTCGTCCAGCTGAATATTAGCTAACGCCTTTAAAACCAAATAAATAACCCTATTTTACTTGGAAAAGAGCCAATAATGTCTTTCTAAAAATAAAAAATGAAGGACTTACATATTAAATTATTGTTTTCATGTTTCGAAGTTTTTTGTTTGTTTTAGTTTACTTAACTAGGGTTGTTTCTGTTTTTTTTTTTATATATCTGTTTAACTAAAACATTAAATCATTCTTTCATTTATGATTAATTTTAATTGAAGATCCTTAGGATTCAATTATTCTTTTTAAATATTTTACATTTTTTTTTCAAATACCCATCATTATAAGTTGTTAAAGTTAGAACAGTCAAGGCAACTCTTTGTACTGCTTTGTACTGCTTACAAATAGTTTTAAAACAAATTAATTTCATTTGGTTTTAATCACCAAATGAGAAGGAGTGTTTAAAAGTGAGCAAACGGGTAAAAAAATTTAGGATGGTGATTTATTTTTATTATTCCCCGGAGTTTGGCATCGGTACAAACCCTCAAAAAAAACAGGCTGGACAGAACTTTGGGTAGGTTTTTCGGGCGAAATTGCCAGTCAATTTCTTTCTAACGGTTTTTTCAGTGCCAATGAACCAATTATTTCAAAATGTAATAATGAGGCTATTTTAAATCATTTTAATGCTCTTTTCAAACTATTTTACCAAGAAACCTTTGCTTTTCAAAGATTAGCCTCTAGAATTTGCATCCAACTAATGGCAGAACTTCACAACATCAAACAGGGTGGTAACAACATCGAAGACCTCAACTCTATGATTTCAAAAGCCAAAGGTTTGATGTATAAGAACATTAATCAATCCATTGACCTTGAAAAAATGGCAACCGAACTGGGTGTTAGTTATTCAAAATTTTGAATTGATTTTTAAAACCCAAACAAGCGTATCGCCATTACAATATTATTTGTTACTTAAAATTGAAAAGTCCAAAGAACTGCTTTTAAACTCCAATAAAAACCAAAAAGAAATTGCTTATGAATTGGGTTTTGAGTCGGATTTTTATTTTAACCGTCTTTTTAAACAAAAAACAGGATTGACACCTGGGCAGTTTAGAAATTTTCAAAAATAAGACAACATAAAAACAAGCTGCTTTTTCTTGGTAGTAATCGCAAAAGATAGAAACTTAAAAATAAAAAAACTGCACGAAAATTACTTTCTGTGCAGTTTCCATATATACTCTTACTACATTATCTACTAGCAGATAAAATAATTTAGTTATTTACAAAACCATCAATCTTAGTTCCTTCTCTCCATAAAATAGTTGCAGAACCTTCCCAACAACGGTAAGCCCCCATACGGAAGAACGTTTCTTTAGGATTAACATTATTAGGGGCGTTCCAATTTACATTTTCTCCATTGATTGTTCCATTAACATAATTGGTCACTGTAGTCCCACTAACTGTAAAACCAGTTGTTACATCAACATAAAAATCCTGGTTATAACCTACAGTTGTTATTTTTACTAAACTTCTTTGGGCATCGCCATAACCATTACGAATTCCAATTTGTTCTCTAAATATATCAAATTTTTCAATTTGTCCATTAACTTTTATTATTGAACCCGTTGGGCGTCTTACAGCTTTAGCAATAAACAAACAAACCGCTGGAGATTTATCAGCTGGACTAAGATCATCTTTCCCTTTTACTTGAAAAATATAGGTTCCGTTTCTATCTGAAGTATCAGTAGGATTTTTGGTTGCATGGCTCTCTACAGTACCCACACTTAAAATACGACACCAACCCGAGAATCGTACTTTATTACCCGTTTTTAATTTATTTACTTTTTTGGATTCACGTTCAATTCTGGTTTGAAGAGTACCATTGACATCAGGCGCAGCAATCCGGTACACGCCCCAGTTATAATTAGAACCATAAGTACTTTGGGTATAATTGTATGCACAACTTCTATCATCAATGGTTGGACTTACACCAACATTATAATCTGTACCATTAGTCCAAGAATAAAGACTCTGAGGACAGTCCGCTGCTGTCAAATTATTACTAACAGGAACAACAACTTCTTCGTCGCTTGTAGCTACATTATTGGTTTCTTGAACATCATTTGTACAAGACATTAACAGTCCGATTTGGAGTAAGCCTCCAAAACCCAAAAGAGCAAATTGATTTAATTTTGGTTTCATTTTATGATAAATTTGGTTAATTAATAATCCAAATTTAATCTATATCCAACTACCTGCTGTACTGCTCTGTAGGGGAAAATTAAACATTACAAACATATTTAAGATTTTTTTTATTTAATACGTAAAAAACAAACGGATTAAATACAAATTAAACAAACTTAAATATTTGCCAATCTAAACCATTATGGATTCAAAGTCCATAGATTTGGTTTGCAAACTTAAAGTTAGCAGGGTTACAGAGCGCATTTTTAACTACAAATGAACAGAAATTATTTTGCAGAAATTGGAGCAATTTGTTGTTGAATATTTTTAGAAGCTAACAAAAATGCAATAAAGCAAATAGTTT
This sequence comes from Flavobacterium faecale, assembly GCF_048320115.1. Classification (GTDB taxonomy): domain Bacteria; phylum Bacteroidota; class Bacteroidia; order Flavobacteriales; family Flavobacteriaceae; genus Flavobacterium; species Flavobacterium faecale_A. The sequence goes on along the minus strand of NZ_CP182943.1, from coordinate 2,532,101 downwards.
TAACTATTTATGTGATCAATAAAAAGTAGTAACCAACATTCCGTAAACTGTTTTTCTTTATTACTTATAACTTAATAGAAATTCAAGGTACAGTCTTTGTATCTTAGAACTCCTCCTAATTAATACTAATTTTTCGGGATATTATTCCATCACCATCTGTAATTTTCAAAATATAGATACCTGATTGTAGCTCATTTAAAGAAAGGGATTCGTTTAAATAATTGGTTTCTTTAATTTCTTTTTTGAAAACAAGTCTCCCTGATGAATCAAACAACTCCATTGTTATATTAGTTAACGGATGTAACGTTGGAGCACTTACAATAAAAGTCCCTTTATTAGGGTTAGGAAATACAGTAATAGTATCAAAGTAATCCTTTCTTTCGTCCACTTCTTTGATTATTTTTTTACAAAATTCTATAGACCATGAGTTCAACACACCTCCAAAAGAATACTGATTATCTTTAACAATTATATTCCATTTTCCTTTCTTGTCTTCTCCGTCAAAGAGTGACAAAGCATCTTTTTGCGGCCGGTATGTAAAGTTGCCAGAACTATTTTTACAATCAAAATTAACAGCCTCATCATCAAAAACCCCTATTAGAATGTTTTCTTGACCACAGCTATTATTGCTCTTTAATTCTACTTTTGTTCCTTGTGGGCTTTCAATAAAAATTTCTAAATTCTTAATTTGCTCGTGTGATAAATTAATAGCAATATTAACATCACTAATAATTTCGGAATCTTCAACAACAATACTGTTTATTTGTTTAGAATCAGGCAATTCATAGGCTATTGGCAATGATAAGTCTAAACCTGATTCATATTTTTTACATGTATTAATAACTTCTTGACCAATGGAAAAATCTTCTTTGTTGATAGCAAAAAAACAACCTCCATTAGCTTCCAGCAAAAAACGGCATTGTTTTGCAGTGATGTTAGGTACCTTAAACTGGAACAATCCATTATTAGGTATATTATCAGCAATAACGTAATCGTATTTTACTCCACCATCTGTAGATAATAACAATTTTAGACTTTTACCTCCTTGGAGTAGGTTAGTCTTATTCACTTTCCAACTAATCGTTTGGTTTGAATTAGGGATTAAAAAAATGGATTTGGTATTAAATGAACTAAATTCAAAAGGACCATAATTTGCATCAAACACCACTTCTACATCATTGTAGTTTGTGAGACCGCCTTGTGGATTATTATCCCTTACAGTCAGTCTGAAATTAGCTTTTCTTCCCACATTAGGAACTTTTTCCCATTTTGTTTCATTAAGGCCATACCGTAACTCATCAAGATTTGGAATATACCTTGTATTATTTTTGGAAGGCAAATAAGACCTGCATAAAACTGCGGTTGAGTTGGTCACCTGAGGATCAGGAAAAACATACCTCCCAAAACTATTGTCAATTTGCTCCCAACAATAAGTTAACTCATCCCCTTCATTATCTGATGCAAAGCCTTCTAATTTAAATGGAGTGGATATAGGCAAAATGATATCTGGAGAATCTTTAACAATAGGTTTTGTATTTGCGGTGTTTATGAATTCACCGCAAGAAATATGCTTTGAATATTCCTGAATTTGACTAATTGAAATTCCATGAAAATAAGTATCATTATTTAACTCGACGTTTGCCGAATTAGAGATACCTGCATACCCCATAATTGTGGAGCCTGAACCTGGCTCGACTTGAATTCCTGTTCCTTCATTACCATTGTTTGACCAAGTGTGATTGGCACCAAATTGATGTCCAATTTCATGAGCAACTAAATTGTAATCAAAAAAATATCCAGTTGGATAATTACTTGATGAATATGCTCTTCCTTTCAAACCCGATTGACAGACACAACCAATACAGTTTGAATTTCCTGAAATACCACCTCTTCGAAATAAATGTCCAATGGAATAATTAGAATCGCCTATCTTACTATCCAGAATATGTTGTAATGATTCACCAAAATCCGTTGCTTCTAAATACGGGTCAATATCACCATCTAAAAATAAGATACTGTCATTGTTTGCTGCTAATTGGAAACTAATATTCAAATCGTTTTCAAAAACCGCATTTACATTGGTTAAGGTAGCTACAATGGCAGCATTTACACTAGCAAGTGTGTTTCCGTGAAAATTAGAATATTCACTAGTTGTGGATATGGCAATTGTGTATTTCTTTTTTTCCGCAGTTAGTTCCTGCTTATTGGAATAGGCTTGTTTTTTTAGTTTGCTTAATTTTATGGGAGCCAAGCAATTACTAGCATCTATACTTTCAATGTTCTTTTTTTCTAATACTTTAAAAGCTTCGATGTTATCATGGGGTTCATAAACAACAAACTCACCATTATTAATCATAATTCCACTAAGCCCTTTGTATGGTGAAAGACTAAAACTTATTTTTATTGATGGATTTTTCATATTGTAACCAAAATACGATCGTATTTCGGGATATTTTTTTTGTTGTTCTTCATCAAGAATAAAGCGTTCAGAAATCAAAAAATCAATCACATTGCCTTTTTTGTCTGGAAAACCTATTACTGTTGTTTGAGTATTATTATTTTTTGATTTAGACGTTTGAGCTAAAGCGGTGCTCAGTCTTGAATAATCATATTTATAACGATTGGCAATGGAATCATTTCCTGCTAAATGAATTTTGCCCTCTATTTTTGTTTTAAAAAAAAAGTTATTTTGACTATAGCTTGAAGTGAACAAAAATAAAAACAGAAGGCAAAATTGATGTCTTAATAAATTCATCTTTTTTTTAATAAAAAATAATACTTTTCATTTTAATAAATAATCCAACTCATAAATGAAATGACCTATGATTTGGGATTTGAAACCTATTATTTCCATTGACTTTTTAAACAAAAAACCGGAATTGGAAGTAGAAAAATACCAACTTCGTCTAAAACTTAGTTTTTGAAATCTAAAAAAGCAGAAAAATTGAATTTCTCTGCTTTTTTATTACTTCATAATCTCCTAGTCTATAATAAGCTTGGCATAATCGTTTTTTTGACTGTCTCCAGTAACTTTAATAAGATAAACACCTGGTTCAAAATTACCCGCCACTTCTAGTTTGCCTTCAGTAGTAGACGCACTATACCTTACTTTTCCAAGAATATCAAAAATACTGACTGTAGCTTTACCCGAACTGTCAATTGCTATGGTAAAATTGCCATTTGAAGGATTTGGATATACCTTAACCCGTGAAACTTTTGAATCGAAATTCTTAACCTTTAACAATGGATCTCCATTAGTCTCTACTTGCCATTTACTTCTTTCATCATTTTCATCTGCAGGAAGATTATAAAACAACCCGTCTGTTTGATGGTATAAAAAGCGACCATTATCCTTAGCCTCAAATCGATACGTATCGTCATATTCATCATAATGAACCGTCCAAATTTTATCTACATCAGGTGACGGAGGTGCTTTAGTTGTAACTACTACATTATAAGGTACCGTATATCCTGATCCAGTTGCTCGCAAAATTCCATTGACTTTACTATCTATGTTGTAATAGGACTTAGAATCTAATTCTGTTGCGACAAACAACCATTCTTTATCAGTTCCTACACCTGAATCACTGCCTACAACATTAGTACCACTGGATGTTAAATACTTTCCGGTAGCTACATTTTTCAACTTATAAATATTTTCTTGTGGCCCACCTCCACCGCCAACTTGATCGCTGGTAATCTTCATTTTATCAAAATTAAACCCACCTATGACACCAACTATTCTGATTTTCTGAATTCCTTTTTGAAGTGTAATAGTGGCTTTTGTACTTTTAAAAACGGTAAGACTTGGAGTTACTGTTAGATTCATGGTTGCTAATGTGGTATTCCCACTTTTTACATCAATTCTCTTTGAAGTAGTTGGAGAGGCAGCAAATACTTCAATTTGGTAGGTACCCGTTAAAGGTACATCAATAGTATATTCTGCAAAATCATTTACCCCCCAATCATTTAGATAAAAAATAGAATTACTCCATCTTGTGACATTCACTCCACTTTTAGTAGTAAAATATTCAGCCTGAATTTCAGCGGGAAGTACATGCGTTTTGGGTTTAACGGTTATGGTTCTGGTAGCCTGAGCAGGTGTAAAATAATCATCCCCTTCCTCTGAAACGGTAATTGTAGCGGTTCCTGGCCCTAAAACATCTGTTACATACTTATCCCACACGATGGCTACTTGATTGTTAGGTAGTACATAACGCAATTTGGCATTTGGATTATTACTTATTGCCTCTAATTCAAAGACTGAATCACCAGATGTTACTTCGGGAATAGCATTGAATACAATTTGTTGTGACCGAATAGGGATTTCAAATTCTCTACTAACAATTGGGGCTGCGTTATAGATAGCATCACCAACTTGAATTGCAGATATCGTTGTTGTTCCTGCTCGTTTGGCTTGTAATTTTCCATCAACAATAACAGCCACATCTGGATTGGAACTTTCAAACACCACTGGCAAGCCTGAAGTAGCGGTAGCAGACAAGACTTGATCTGCGTCGCCCCAAGTATGTACCGACTTAGACAACGTAAATTCAATAGTTTGATTTGTTTTATTGGTATTGGCATTGACCACTAAGGTTTGATTGACTTCGGGTGCAGCATCAAAGGTGCCGTCCCCCACTTGTTGTGCTGTAATCTCACAGCTTCCCACGCCCATAATTTTCACTTTGTTCCCCTCCACTATTCGAGCAATATTAGTATCTGACGAACTAAATTTTACAGGCAAATTAGAACTTGCGGTTGCAGTCAAAGCGAAATCAGCATCGCCCTCTGTTTTTTGACCAATCGCATCAAAAGTAATGATTTGCGGTGTATATTCTGATTTCTCAATTTGGAATACATAGCAATAAATGGATACTTTCTCACTGTTTTCTCTACCACTATAAACGGCCACAATCGTTCCGTTATTCATTATTTTAATGCTTTTTCTAAAGCGTGAACCTACCGTCATCCTGAAATCCTCACGCCAAGTGTAGGTACCTGCCAAACAACTACTAATTACTAAATCTTCACCACTTTCTATAAATTTATACATGCGGTTGCCGTAAAAATTCCCTAAAGTTCCTTTGCCGCGTTCTTCAGTAAATTCAGTTTCTCCTGCTTTTTTTAAATAATTATAATGTGTAGTGTTTTTTGGAGCTTGATACAAATAAATATCGTTTTTAGGCGAAATAGCTACTCGTGGACCGCCTGACCACCCAGCATCTGCGGGTACACTTCTGGGGTCTGCAATCAAAAAGGGCTTGTGGTCGATAATTGGTAAATCGTAACTTTTTCCTGCTATATTCGTTGCTTTATTATCCATTCTAGCGCCAAGCTCCATCAAATAAACCCCTTCATTTAATGTTGTAGGCGATTCCGCCCATCGAACAGAGTAGGTATAATAGAATTTTCCGTTTATTAATGTCGCCTCACCATAAGCAAAATTTCTTTCCCCTTGAGAAACTTGAGTTCCCGTTCCTTGAATAATGGTCGTTTCAGGCGACCAAGTATCCCCATTGTAATAAGTCATTATTATATTACCTCCTACAGCCGCCCCCAATCTTCTTTCAAAATACATCTCCCCTTGGTCGTTGTTGAATAAATCGGGATAGGTCACCCCACTAACCACCTTTCCAGGGATTAGATAATCTTGTTGGGGTAAAAAATTGGCAGCTGTAAATTCACTGTCAGGACCAAAGGCTATGTTTTTCTTTGAGCGGATATAATTCAAATCTTCGTTATGGTGGTCAAACATCAAATGAACAGTGCCGTCAATAGGACAAATACCAATATTAGTAGTGAGATGCGTATCCCCTTTCCCTCCTACCAAACTTAATTTAGCTGGCAAAGCCACATGCACCCAATTGCCTTCACCTATTTTTTTACGGGAAACCATCAAGGTCCTATCGGTCCATCCGCCACGGTACCAAGTATAAAACACATAGCCATTGGACACCTTAACACAATTCCCATGAGGATTGATACTGGCTGCATAATGATAAGGTTGAGGATCATCAGCCTTCCAGAAATAAAAGGCATCTCTAGTTACTACGGTACTATCTAAAAATTTGACTTGGGCTAAAATGGCATTAGTAAAAGAAACAGCAAAAAAGAAAAAAAATATAAAAAAAGCAGTGCTTTTTACATTTTTGAGTTGAATATTAATTTTCATAAAATAAGTGGTTAGTTAATCAAAATCCATGTGTGCTTTTCTATAATCCACTATATATAAATAGTTGTTTACAGAATCTTTATATTAAAAAGTTAACCCGTTGACTGAGTTATTTTTAATAGTTAATTGTTTACTATTTTATCAGATTTAGCTTGTCGAAATGTATTTTAAATAGGGACTTCGACAGGCTCAGACTGAGATTTTTAGTTATCGTTTACTTTAAAGTTATCAATATACTAATTGACAATTAGTTTCTTAGTAGCCTGTTCACCATTATCTCCAATTACTTGAATTAGATAAATACCAGGTAAAAAAACATCTGATTTAGTCAACTCAATACTTCCTTTCGAAGTGAATGTTGAATAGAGTATTCTGCCTAACATATCACTTATTTTTACATGTGCTGTATTCAAACCATCAAAAAGAATAACAAACTTATCTTTTGTAGGGTTAGGAAATACTTTCAAAAATGAAGAATCAAATTTGTTTTTATTTAAACCAAGTGGAGTTGTTGAAAGTTCTAACACCCATTTACTCCTGTCATCTGAAGCATCAACTGGCATGTTATAAATTTTACCATCTATTTCCGAAATATATAAAAAACGTCCTCCACTAGCAGCTTCAAACCTATAGGTATCATCTTCATCATCATGATATACAGTCCAAATTTTATCGGAATCAGCTCTTGGAGCAGATACATTGGTATTTATTACTTCATAAGGTATAACATACCCCCCACCTGTAGCCCTTAGAATCCCTCTACCGGAAACCTCGCTATCAATATTATAATACTCTACTCCATTAAAAGTTGTTTTAACAAAAGACCATATTTTATCATCTCCTACACCTGAAGAACTCATTGTTAAATTAGTTCCGGGTGAAGTTAAATAGGTTCCTGTCCCAACATTCTTTAATCTATATTTATTTGTTGTCAAATCGCTTTTATCCACTGCCGTGACAGTTATAGAAACCTCTGAAGAAGCTATGCTATTACCACTATCATTGTAAGCAATAGCTTTTATGGTGTAATTCCCAATAGCTGAAGGAATCCAATCAAATAAATAAGGCGCTGTTGTATCCTGATTATAAACTTGACCATTAATAAAAAATTCAACTTTTGTTAGTAACCCTGTATCAGTAGTAGCAGTTGCGTATAGCTGCACGTTTTCACCTTCCTGAAAAGATTGATTATCCGTAGGTGAGGTTAAATTAACTCCAAATGTTTTAGGCCCTTCTTGAATTTTTAAATCTATAACCTGTAAATAAGTCGTTTGAGTATCTGTGGTATTTGCAGCATTATTCTCTAAAAGATAATAATACAACTTCCCATCAGCAATATATACACTACCTTTTCTAAATCGCCTACCTGTTGTTGCATCATAAACTCTTGTAAACTGATTAGTACCTCCTAAGGCTCTTTCAACAAAGGGCCTTCCCGTTGAATTCAAACCAATAATATATACATAGTCTCCTGATGTATATAAAGCTTCGGCACCCGTAAAATCAGTTGAAATAATAAAATCGCTTGCACCTTGTGGCTTGTAACTGTGTATGTTTTTGGTAATATTATTTACTTTATCTTTTACCCTACTAATAATATGAACATCTCCTTTGTCAGTTACCGTCCAATCGAATCCACTTGAAATAAAAAGACTGTTTCTACTGGTAGCTTGAACATAATCACCAGGTTCGTAAATCAACACTTCTTGCGCCTTTACTAATGGAAAAGTTATTGGCTCACCTTTATGGTTTTTCCATTGAGTTTCACCAGTAGGATCATCTGAATAGGCATAATAAACCCCGTTTTGAGCTTCGTATTTATCAGTACCATCATTTAACCTTCGTTGAAAACCTATTCTTATCTTCCCATCAACATATTTTATATTGCCATAAATACTCCAATCATGTGTCTCTCCTTTACTTTGGGCTTTTAAGGCATTAAAATATTTGAAACGTCCCCATTTTTTTGCTGAAGCATCATATTTAATAAAAGCCTGCGCTCCATCATGAGAAGTTCCGTTACGCATGGTTAAAAAAAGTTCATTTTGGTCATTTAAGAAAAATTCAGGGTAGGAAAACTTTGAATAATGTCCTGGATCGCGAACTCCATCCATAGTACAATGTTTATAATCTCCATCTAATGGATCTTTAACAAATTTATCCAAAGTAAAATCAGCATCTGGAAGTTCTGCTGTATTATTTACTGAATAAGAATAACGAAAATAGTCATTGACAAAAGCGCCACCGTTGCCATAAGCATGCATATCATAAACCATATGGATTGTACCGTTTAACGGACTAATAGCTACAGCAATGGTATTATGCGTTTCCCCGATCCACCACTGCCCATTGTAACCAGTGTGCTGGTGCGGGAACTCAATAGTTTTCATTGTTCCTGTTACAGTATTGTAACGGGTTAACATCACATGACGGTCATTTTTTCCCCCACGATACCATGTCATAAAAACATATTGCTTATATGTTTTTATACAATCTCCATGTGGTGATAATGCATTTCCATACACATAATCATAACCTGTCGTAGAGTTAGTTGTAGTAGTAATTGGTATTCTTACACCATTAAAATACATAGCCTTATCCGTAATTTTAACTTCGGACTCTAGGGTTACTTGTGCCTGCAATAAAAATGTAAAAAAGAAGACTGCAAAACCAACGCAGTTTTTAAAAGTATTTTTTTTCATAAGAAATAGTGATTGATTAATAGTTAAGGTTAATTGGTTATATTTTTTAGTGTAATTCCATTTTGAAGGCTATTCAAAACAACATCTATGCATCAGTAAGATGAATAACTTACAATTTATATATTATATGAAATATTATAATCGTTTATATATCGCTGTGCTATATTTATAAAAGAAATAAAATTAGTTTAACATAATGTTCAAAAAAAGGACTATTTGGTCTTTAAATACTGTTTTTCAAATGATATAAAAAAGAAAAAATAATCTAGCGTTAAAAAATTTCAATAAAGCAAAAAACAGTTTCTTTCTGCTTTATTGAAATTGGGATTTAAAGTTTATTCTATGACAAGTTTTGTAAAATAGGTTTTGTTATCATTGGCACTCACTTTTACAAGATAGATACCTGATTTAAAAGCACCATTATTCTGTACCAATAGGTTAGTTTGGTTGGTAGTTGTAGAATAAACTAACTTGCCTAAGATATCATAAATGTTTACCGCTACTTTACCTAGCTCTTTAAATTCGAGAGTAAATTCATTCTTAGCTGGATTTGGATAGAGTTTTATAAATGAATTGCTTTTGGCAAAATCTTCCACACTAAGAGGGGTTGATATTGGAATAGCTTTCCATTTACTCCTAGTATCTGACTCTGGCACGATGATATGTGTTACGTTTCCACTGGCTTCATGATACAAAAATCTACCGCTAGTACCCGATTCAAACCTATACGTATCATCAGATTCGTCATAATGTATCGTCCAAACTTTATCACCATCACTTGATGGTGGACCGGTTCCTGTACTTACAACAGCATAAGCTCCTGCAGCAAATCCAGCTCCTGTAGCACGCAATACCCCATAGGTTTTACTATCTATATTATAAAAGTTTCCACTATCAACAAATGTCCATTGTTTGTTATCCTCTACACCTGAATCACTCATCGTCACCGGAGTAGCACTTAGTCCGGAATCAGTTAAAAATTTCCCAGTCGCTACGTTTTTCAATCTGTAAACGTCTCCTGTTGATGGTGGAGGATTAGTATCCACAACTTCTGCTTTTTGGTAGGTCGTATTTGCCCATCTAATTTAGCTCTTCCCCCTTTTACACGATACGCACCATATCGAATCCCCGATTCTGTACCTCTTTCAGGTGAGGGTATGTTCCATTTAAAAACATCTCCTCCAATTATCACATCACAATAATGAATTTTCTTAGTAGCATCATTCGGGTCTTGTCTAAAACCTACCTCAAGTTGAAAAGTAGTTTCCACATTTTTTGGTATGTTCTTTAGGAAAACAATTTCCCTACCGCTACTTCCTTCTCCACCACGAACCAAGATACGCTCGGCATAAATATCGAACGACACTTGCTTACCAGCATCGGCCCCCGTACCATATATCGGCATTGCTAGATACAAACAAATAGCTGGATCTGCAGAGCCACCACCACCTGTATGTTTCCCTTTGGCTTGTGCTATGTAAGTCCCATCATTGCTGGTCCCTGTTGTATCACCCACTTCAAGAATCCTTACGATTCCCGTAAATCTTGCATAACTACCCACACCTGTCTGTTGAGACCTGCTTAATGAGCGCTCAATTCTAGGTTGTAAAGTTGTGTCAAATTTATTCGAACCTGCTGTGATGTTGTACACCCCCCAAGTTTTACCATAAACACTGCTTTCTTTGTAATTTGCATAACAACTTCGATCATCAATAGTTCCTACATTTACAGGGTTTGGAATATCTGTTTCTCTGACTGCATTTTCACCTTCTGGGTTACAGGTCGAATAAGGACCGGTATCTTCATCGGGTGCTGTTGTTTGCGCTGTCAAACTAAATGACAGGAGTAAAAAACTTGCAAACAAAAAGGACTTTAATGTATTTTTTTTCATAAAAAAGGATTATTTTAAGAATTACTTTTAATTGAGACTCCGCTCGAAAATCAAATACTATATCGACATGCTCAGCCTGATAAATAAAATAAAGCAGAAAAAGAAATTTCTCTGCTTTATTAAAAAACTAGTCTATTACAAGTTTTGTAAAATAGGTCTTGTTATCATTAGTAGCCACTTTTACAAGATAGATACCTGATTTAAAGACTCCATTATTCGGCACTACGAGATTACTTTCATTAGTTACTTTAGAATACACTAATCTCCCTAACACATCATAAATGTTTACAGTAACCTTACCTAGCTCTTTAAATTCGAGGGTAAATTCATTTTTTGCTGGATTTGGATACAGTTTTATAACCGAATTGCTTTTAGCAAAATCTTCCACCCCTAATGTGGTTGAAATTACCTGCCATTTACTCCTTGCATCAGTATCTGGAACCGTACTATTATTCACACTTCCATTCACGTCATGATACAAAAATCGACCGCCAGTTCCTGCTTCAAATCTATAAGTATTATCCGCTTCGATATAATGTACCGTCCAAATCTTATCGGAATCAGTGGCTGGAGACGCTTTGGTTGTATTCACTACGGCATAAGCAGGAGTAAAACCACTACCTGTAGCACGCAAAATACCTGTAACCTCGCTATCAATATTATATAAAGTAGTGTTATTGACTGTAGTTTTTGTAAAAATCCATTCTTTGTCCTGACCTGTACTAGCATTATTCATAAGCACAGCCGAAGATGAGGCTGTTTGCGCTTGCAAGAATTGACCAGTCGCTACATTTTTTAATCGATAAACATCTCCTGTTAAATTGGTTTTATCCACCACGGTAACTGTAACATTTACCACTGAAGAACTCACATTTGCATTACTATCATTATAGGCTACTGCTTGAATGGTATAGTTACCTGGGGTTTGAGGAATCCAATTATAAGAATAAGGCAAACTAGTGTCGGATGCCACCACTTGATCATTTATTTTGAAATCAACTCTGGTTAAAGCTCCCACATCAGTAGTAGCATTCGCATATAAGGCTACCGTTTTCCCTTGTTCAAAGGATTGATTGTTTGTAGGTGTTACCAAATCAACGGCAAAAGGTTTAGGACCATTGTTAATTCCTAAATCTATGATTTGTAAATAGGTAGGTCTTGCATCACCTGTTATTTGTGCACTTTTTTCTAATAGGTAATAGTATAATTTTCCATTAGAAATGTAAACTTGTCCTTTTTCAAAAGTTTTACCTGAATTTGCTTCGTAAATCCTTGTGAACGAATTTGTTCCTCCCGGAGCTCTCTCAACATAGGGTCTGCCTGAAGAAGTCAAACCAATAATATACACAAAATTACCAGAAGCATACAAGGTTTCAGCACCCGAAAAGTCAGTTGTTGTAATAAAACTCGTTGCCCCAGCAGGTTTGTAAGTATGTACTTGTTTGGTTTGTCCAGCAGTGCTGCTTGTGGTACTGTTATCTTTTACTCTGCCTATAAAATGAACATCGTTATTGTCTGTAACAGTCCAGTCAAAACCACTTACCATATATACTTTATCTTTTTCTGTGGTTGCCACCAAATCACCTGGTTCAGAAATTTTAATAAGGTTAGAATTTGAAAGCGGTCTTGAAAAACCTACCCCTGCATGGTCTTTCCATTGTGTCAGCCCACTTGGATCATCTGAATAAGCATAGTAAAAACCATTTTGATATTCATACTTATCATTATTTAGATTAGCTCTTTGTTGAAAGCCAACACGTATTTTCCCATTCAAGAATTTAATATCTCCATAAAGTCCCCAGTTGTATGCACTGTCATAACTTGAAGCATTACTTCTATTAAAATCAGTATAACCTACCCAACTAGTACCATCATACTTAGCGAATAAAAACCTACCATTTTCAGCATAACCAAATCTGTTTTTCATAAACAAATCTCCTTGATCATTAGTAAAAAAATCAGGGTAGGTTAGTAAACCTGTAGTGTTTGCGTCGTTAATACCCGGAAAGGATGCATGCTTGTAATTGTTGTTGGGTGATTGCACAAATTTTTCAATCGTAAATTCAGCATCTGGAACTGTTGCTGCACCGGGAACTGTGTAGGAATATCTTAAAACATCATCATTTGTTACAAATAAAGGTACATTTGCATTTCTATGCATGTCATACAACATATGGATAGTTCCGTTTTTTGGACTAATCCCTACTGAAATCGTGTTGTGTGTTTCCCCAATCCACCATTTCCCATCATAGCCCGTATGCTGATGGGGAAATTCAATAGTTTTCATTGTTTCTGTTTCGGTATTGTAACGGGTAAGCATCACATGTCGGTCATTTTTACCTCCTCGATACCATGTCAGGAATACGTATTTATCATACACTTTAATACAATCGCCATGAGGCGTAAGTGAACGACCATAAACATAATCGTATCCTGTGGTTGAATTAGCAGTATAGTTTAGATCTACTTTAACTCCATTAAAATACATGACCAAATCAGTAATCTTTACCTCTTTTTCGAGAGTAACTTGCGCTTGAAGTAAAAATGCAAAAAAGAAGATCATAAAACTAAAAGATCTTTTAAGAGTAATTTTATTCATAATTAACTTAAATATAGGTTATTAGGTTAGTAATAGAATGCAATTTCTATAAATAAACAACAATCTCTGTACTGCTTTGTCCTGTTTGAAATAGACTTTATTTAAAAATTTTCAATAAAACCAAACTATACAGACCAATTGCACTTTTTGCTAAAAAGGAAGCAGAACCTACAAATCGTAAATCGTTTGTCCTGCTTTATAATCATTTAAAGAATCAACAGCGCTAATCCAATAAGCAAACTGCTATTTTTAAATTATTTTTTAATCACTTTTACAACTAAAGGAATATTTGAATCTCCTTTTACAAAGTATATTCCTTTAGCTAAACCACTAATATCAAGTCTTACAGTACCATTGCTTACATTATAAGTTTTGGATTCAATTAATTGCGAAATGCTATTGTAAATACCTAGTTTGATAACGCTTAGTGATAAAGGCAAATTGTTAATTTCAAATGTTCCTTTGGTAGGATTTGGAAACGCTGTAATATTGTCTAGATATTTTGAGAATTTAGAAGTCGATAACGGATAGTTCAAGTTGTATTCTAAATAGGCTTTTCCATCTACATCACCAGTAATTGTTTTATCGATAAAAGTCAATTGCTGCCCTTTACCCATATATAAAGAAACGTCAGTTGTTCCATTCTTAACCTCTGTACGAACGATAGCAAATCTCCCCGTGAACGATATCTTTAAATCGGTTAAATTGAGAGCAACATTGTCAGCATCATTTGACAAAATTACATCTGAAATTTGCTGACCATTTATTTCAGAAATTACTTTTACACCCACTACTTTATTGTTATTGTATATAGTAGTTGTTGATTTAATGGTACTCAAACTAGTATTAGAAGGTTCATAAATAGCGACAAAAGGAGCATCCCACGCTTCGCCATATTTCCGCATGGTCATTACTGGTGTTTTCTTTTTATCATAACCATTCAAGGCTCCTTTTGTATATGGAGCTAAAGCTGTAGCATATTCACGACTAATCCCTGATGGAATACTAACATTCATGTATTTATTAGTGGTATTCAAAGCAAAAGTCGCATTGACCCCTTGAGTGGTTGCAGTCGATGAATTTACATTTTCAAAAAAAGGCAAACCAGTCACATTACCCGTTATATCAGTCGCATATTTAGTTGATGTACTTAAAGAAACATTGGTATTATCCGAAAATTTCAATGCTACAGCATCCCCTACATTATGATAAATATAATCATGAAAATTATTAATCGTTTTACCCTTTGACCGCTGAATATCAAAATAATAGCCTGTTGTAGCACTTGTACGTATGATACTATTGGTACGTTGTTGCAAACAATCATTAAAGGAATCATCAAGATATTGTGTTGAGAATGAAAAATTACTGGCAATAGGAGTTCCATAAGACTTCGGCTCAGCAGCCAACAAACTAACATTAGCTACCTTAGTCAACCAATTAGAGCCACCGCGTTTTCCTGAACCATTAGCAATAACGGTATTATGAGCAGCATGACGCACTCTATAATTCTCATGTTCATCAGTTCCATAAGTTGCACTTCCGCTTTCGGCTCCTGTTACCTGCCCTTTTCCATACAATTCCATGTCAATTCCTGTTGAATGGGTATGTACATAGGCCGCTCCACCTGAATAGTACATCAAACCATCATTTTTTATGTCGGCTGTATTATAATTTCTTTGTGCAATTAGACCTGCATGAACCAAATTATAAGAAGCCTCTACCGTGGGAGCAACAGCCGTCTGAGTACTTTCAATATTTTCTCCCCAAAGCAATTGTAATGGACTATTATACTCTAATCTATCCGTTTCGATCTGAGGATTAAAACCTCCAGCCTTATCATAATTATACTTTAGATTTTCTTTAGCTAATTGCTGATATGATGGGTAATTTCTTCTATCAGCAATTTTTAAGATCCATTGGTACCCTTTAATCATATTTCCCTCATCATCGCTATCTCCAAAACGCATTAATTCACCAGATGGATAATACCAATTGGCATAGCCAATAAATCCATCCAAAATATTTAAATTATTTTGTATCAAATTTAAACTAGGCTTATAACGATCGATAACATTCATAGACTGAATGATAAGTTCATGAGAACCTTTGGCATAACTAAAGGTTTCTGGCCATACTCCATTTTCAGTAAAATTATTCAATGACCAAGTATAAGCGTCAAATGATTCGTTGGTATTGTTGTAAAATCTATTAAAATATTGCTCTCTTTTTACATCATCACTAATCATCAAAATGTTAAACAAATTACCATTGCCTGCTAGAACTGAATGATTACTGTGAGGTGCCCTAATACTTTGAAAAACAATATCCGATAAATTAGCAACTGTGGTTTGTGCTATAGCATCATTAAACTGCACACTATTTCCCGATGACAAATCAAAAACTTTATTAGCGGAATTGTTAACATAGTTATATAAAAAATCATACGTTAACGCAATTCTTGGAAACAAAGCTCTAGATTCCAACCAACCATCATCAAACACAAGTCCTGGTCCTCCCTCCTGATATTTTTGAACTGGTTGAATCACCAAATATTTCATATAGTGATTCAATATATCAGCTGCATATTGTGCATAACTAGCGTCATTAGTCAAATAATATAATATTGATGCTTCATTCATTGAACCAACAATATCTGTATGAGCTGTGCGATCAGTGTATAAACCAGGAATGGGTGGGATGGCATTCAAAGTTGCAGCAGGATTTAAAGCATGTGCATTTTTTTTAGCATCAACACGAGATTTTAATTGGCTGTACAATGAACTCGCCCATGAATATTGCTTAATGTTATCAACTATTTTTTGTCTTTCGGAATAAGAAGCCCAAATAAACGGATGGTTTAAAGACAAAAATTCCGTTGGAGTATCTGGTAATTCTATGGTTGGAGGTGGTGGAGCATCGTTTAACAAATCTCTCATTTCTATGTTATCGAAATCATAAACACCCGTTCCTGAAGCCGATGTCGCTTGAATTTTGAAACCAGAAATATCTGCGAGAGAACCTGTAGTGTTTTTTAAAGAAAATTCATTAATACCTCTAGTGTTACCTATCCAAAGATCCATTTTTCCATTAGCAATGGATTCATTAGTACCGTCTGGAGCTGTATAGATTTTGTCACTCCCTGAATTGTTTACAATAAAAGTAATGGTTTGTTTACCCGAAAACTCTGCTGATTGAGGAGCACCTCCAATATTATCTATCGTACCCACCTTATAATTTCCTGGGGTACTTTGGGCTAAAATTCCAAATCGACTTGCATAAGCGGAGCTGGTTCCTGTTGATGCCGATGAAAAACCAGAACCTACATACACACTAAAAATAGGAGTTTGTGTACCTACCGAATTAGACGAAGCTTCAAAATCCATTTTGAGCTGTACAAATGTAGGATTTGAAGTAAAATTAAAATTTCGGTAAGCGTAGATACTAGCAGAAGCATTTCTGTTAAACCGCAAGGCTCCATTTTGAATACTTGCAGTTAAATTAGCACTATTAGCGACGATATCACTAAACTGCCCGCTATTTGGCGAGGCACTTATATAATCTGACACATTTGTTGAAGTACTAAAATTCTGTGTAAAAAACTGAGCTTTGGACGAAATTGAAACACCGATAAGTAAAACGATACAAAGTAATTTTTTAATCATATCAATCTAATTGGTTAGTTGTTAATCAGCACAATAGCATGAAACAAGTATGCAATTATTTTAATACTCTGAATATTTTCAGCATAAAAACCGTACTTATATAAGCTACTAAAACTCAACAAAATTAGAATGTAAAAAACACTTTACTGTGCTGCTTTGTATGGCAAACGAAAATCTTAACAGTCTTATAACTAAAAACTTAACAACAAAAAGTAAAATCTTATAAAAAAAGTAGCAAGTCAAAACCTATTAGTTTTGACTTGCTACTTTGAAAGCACAAACCTTATTAAAATCTTTATTTTTTTACTGTAAACATAAAAGCCCCCGATTTTATAGCAACCGATTTATTAGGAAGTACTACTTGTGCTTCACAATTTGCTGGAATGACACCATAGTAGTCATAAGAACCATCGGTCTTTTTCTTCCACTCTGCTTTTATTTCTCCATGTATGGAATTGTAATTGGCTTTTGCAAAATTCATTCCTTCGATAAAATTTGGTTTTAAAACAATCCTTTTAAACCCTGGGATTCTTTCATCAAAATTAATCCCCACTATATGACGGTAAAAGAAATTATCTACAGCCCCCATAAAGTGATGAATATCCGAAGCTTCGAATTTATATCCTTCTGGTAAAGTGGTTGCCCCTTCTTTTATCATCCAACCAAAGGATGGCCACTTTTCATTAACCACTACTTTATGCATTAAATCTCCATAACCGTGTTTTGGTAAATATTCAAAAGCGGAATGTACCGTAAAAACTCCTCCCCACAAATGATAATCTTTATCCTTTATAATATTATCCACTACTTTTTTCTCCAATTGCGCACGGTATTTTTCAGGAACAATGCCGTAGTTTAATGCCATAATATTCACAACTGGAAGAAATTCGCTAAAAGATTTTAATCCTGCATATTCCACTTTCTTTTCATCAAATGCCCATTTCTGAATTCCATTATGTATGCGTTTTAGCTGTTGCTCTAATCGTATTTTATCTTCTTTCCTTCCTAGTTTATCCGCTATAATAGCCAAGCGTTTTAAAACCAAATAGAAATTCATTGAAGCCACAACTTCATTTCCACCAGGTTTCCCCGGTCCTTCGTAAGTATTATCATAAGGAGTAACCCAATCATTATACGTTTCGCTAAACATACCATCCTTTTCAGGATCATTGTTATTTTTCCATGAATAATCAACCCATAACATCATCTTGTCCCAGTATTGCTCAAACAATCTGGTATCTCCATAATAGGTGTACATATACCAAGGCAAATGAACTGCAGCTGAAGACCACATCGTTGATTTTCCGTTTCGATAATTATTAGCGGGTGCAATAGCAGCCAATCCTCCAGCAGTATCTTGCGTATCAAAAATATCTCGGACAAACTTTGTCATCAAAGCAGCCAAATCGTAATTAGCCATACCATATTCCATACCCGTCACCGCATCTCCTAGCCAACCATTTTTTTCTCTATTAGGACAATCTGTTGGAATACTGTGTAAATTGAATATCAATGATTTTCTACAAATAGCATCAACAGCATTAACTATTTTATCCGAAGATTCAAAGTAACCTACACGAGGCACATCAGAATGCACAAACTTAACTTCTACATCCTCTTTAGTAAGAGGCTTGCCATACCCTTTAACTTGTACATAACGATAGCCTTTATAAGAGAAATGACATTCGGCAAATTCTTCTTTTTCTCCTTTACCAATGTATCCCATTTGTTGCCAACGACCAGGCTGTCCACCTGATGTTGGGTCTTCATGCTCTCCATAAAAAATCAGAACTTGCTGTCCTTTTTGTAAATTTTTAAGTCGAAGACGTACCCAACCCGAACTGTTGGTCCCCGTATCAATCCATTGCCCATAAGCACCTTTGGACTTAATTGCAATAGGTTGAAATGTTTTAGTCACACGAATGGGTTGACACATTTGTGATATCAAGGCACCTCCCGGATGAGGAGACGAAACTACATTAGCCCATTTTGAAGCGTCAAAATTAGAAAGGTTCCAGTTTGGAATTTCTTTGGTCGCATCATAAATTTCCCCCATGTGTGGATCGTCATAAATAATTGGCCCAGCAGTAATTTTCCAACTCAAATCACTAATAACATTATCTTCAGCTCCATCCTCATAAGTGATTTTAATTCGACACATGAGTTTAGGTTGCCCTACATAACCACCTTTTTTATAAAAACCCCAATGATCATAAGCCAATTGTCCATAAAAACCACGTCCTAGCATTACTCCCGCTAGATTATCTCCGTTTTGTACTTCTTTCGTAATATCATGAGTAGCATACAATATTGTTTTTCTATAATCTGTCCATCCTGGATCTAAGACTTGGTCGCCAATTCTTTTTCCGTTGATGTATAATTCGTAGTAACCAATTCCACTAATGTAGGCTTTGGCTGTTTTTACTTTTTTGTTTACTTTAAAATCTTTACGCAATAATGGCGCAGCATCGTAAGGTTTATCATGAAAAAAATGATACCGCTCAAACATGGTCATACTAGAACCAAAGTAACTTGGCAACTGAAATTGCAAGGCTTGAGACTCGACATCTTTTTTACGCCACCACTCGGTTTCCCATTCTGCTTGGTCTTTCCAAGCTATCCATTGTGCCCCTTTCCAATCCTTAGCAGCAAACAAACCTGTAGAAAAATGAGCTATCTCACTCCATTTAGACTCCTTGCCATCTTTGTCCCAAACCTTTATTTTCCAAAAATAGTCCGCGGACGGTTGCAAACTTTTTCCTTTATAAACCACTTGCGTTGTTTGGTCACTTTTAACTTTTTTAGAGTCAAAAGCGTCTCCGATATTTTGATCCAGTTTTTCTTTGGAAGTAGCCACTATCAAATGATAGGCCGTCTGAAATTGTCCATTTTGATCTGATGCTACTTTCCAAAAGAATCTTGGTTTTAATACATCCACACCTTCTGGGTTGGTTCGGTATTCTAATTTCAAATCATAAGGAATTATTTGAGCAGTTCCAAACACAAATAATAACACAAAAAATGAGGTGAAAAACTTCTTTAACATATATTATTTATGATTGTAAGGCACTGTCCCTGATTCATTCACTGGATACTTCCATTTTTTCACATAATGCATACCGTCTAAAAAATCATCCCCATTATCTTTTAAACGTTTGACCAAACGATTATCCAAATCAACTTGTATTTTAGAATACTCTGGATTGTTAACTAAATTATTCATTTGGTATGGATCTTTTTCATTATCAAATAACAACCAAGGACCTTTTAAATCTTTTACGAAAGTGTATTTGCTTGTTACTAAACCTCTGTATTCCCTACCTTTTCCAGTTACACCGTTCCATTCTCCAAAAGGTTGTACACAGGTAATTATGGTTTCCTTACCAACCGTATCGTCTTTACCTTCTAAATATCTTCTATAGTTGATACCTTCAACACTCTTTGGGATTGACATATCACACAAACCTAATAAAGTAGGTAGAATATCTTCTGAATTAATCATCGCATCGCGTACTCCTGCTTTTACTCCTAAAGCCTTAGGGACATAAACCAACATCGGGACTTTTATTGATTCGTTATAAGGTTGTTGTTTTCTATAAGCCGAATGTGAGCCTAATAAATCTCCATGATCTGAGGTAAATACAATAATGGTATTATCCAATTGATTGGTTTCTTTAAGATTCTGAATCAATTTACCAATCATATCATCAATGGCTGCTACGTGCGCATAATAGCCTACTATGTTTTTTTTGACATCATCGTGCATTTTTTCAGGAACGTTGGGTCTGAGTTTGATGTTCTCTGGACTAAACATTTGTTGGTATTTTTTAGGAGCCGTATTGTACGGATTGTGAGGTGTTCCCCAAGATAAAACCAACAAGAAAGGATTTTTCGTTTCTTTTTTTGATTTCATAAAATCAATAGCAGCATCCGTTTGGGCAAAAGTGTCGTAGCCTTTCCATATTCTTGGTGTAGGATCGTTATTATCAAAATAAACAGACTTGTTATAATTGTGCGAACATTCATTAGCCATCCAAAACTGAAATCCTTGACGTCTGTTACCTGGTGGAATGAATTTTTCTCTTCCATTACCATCCATGTGCCATTTGCCTATATATCCAGTATCATAGCCTTGTTTAGAATAAATTTTCCCCATAGTTAAAGCTGTTGTATCGAGCTGAATATCATTCATAAACATTCCATTAGTAATAGGTCGTTGTCCTGTGATGAGTGAACCTCTAAAAGGAGTACACACTGGCATCCCCGAAACCGCATTGGTAAAATTAGCACTCATGGCTGCTAGTTTATCAATATTGGGTGTTTTTATATTAGGATCGCCGCTATAACCTAAAGCCTGAGCTCTCAATTGATCTGTAACTATGATTAATATATTAGGTTTATTTTTTCCTGTACTTATAAGGGTTTCATTTTTCTTGGTATTACAAGAAGAAAAAACAGCAATTACAACTATCGCTACGGCTGTTTTAAAAAATAGATTGTTCATGTTAGTATAAAATTTTGATTTTCTGAGTTAAATAAATTTCATTTGAAACGTCATCTTGTTAATGTGTAGTTCTCATAATTAACATAAATCACAAATCGATTACAATTTCTATAAATAAAAAGAATTCTCTGTACCGCTTTGTCCTGTTAGCCTAAAAGCTGCCCCTTATATCTATATCCAATCAATTATTAACACAAAAACTGCCAAATCTACATGCAATTAGGCACACAGATTTGGCAGTTTTCAATAATCTTGTAAGATTATTATTTTTGCAATTTCAAGACTTCACTACCGGCCAATAAAAAAGCACCTGTACCAAAATTTTGCCAGCTATCATAAGTTGCTGGTTCTGGGAAAGCTCCAATATTTTGTACCCACCCCACTCTACCATCTTCATGCTGACAGGCTGCCAATGCTGCCCACGCTTTTTTGATAGCAGGTGTATATTTAGCTTTATCCAACAGACCATTATTTACACCCCAAGCCAAAGCAAAGGTGTGGAAACCACTACCACTAACTTCGCCATGATTATAGCTTTCTGGAGACAATAAACTAGTTCTCCAAAGCCCGTCTTTAGGTTGCAGTTCCAATATTCTAGCAGACAATTCTTTAAAAAGGTTTTCATAAAAAGGACGGTGCTCATAATCCTTTGGCATATCATCCAAAATCAATGCTAATCCTGAAATTACCCAACCATTCCCTCTAGACCAAAATACTTTTTTACCATTTGGTTCTTTAGAATCCTTGTCGGTTCCTTTCCAAACAAAGCGCATATCTCTGGCAAACAAACGTTCTTCTTTATCATAGAGTTGCTTGTACGTTTGCATGTAGAACTTATGCATTTCATCCAAATACTTAGGTTGTTTGGTATGTTTGGCATATAAATTTAATACTGGAGGAGCCATAAACAAAGCATCACACCACCACCATAAGATGGTTTGCCCCATTTCACTCTTGTCTTTCCCTTGTTTAAATCTATCATCTTCAAACAAATGAGCATCTATGAATTTTTTTGTAGGATTTAAATCAACAAAATTAGGTCTACCGTCATTCATATCAATATATAAATAACTGTATGAAATAGCAATATCATCCGCGTGGTGCAAACGCGTATAAGTTTGCCAATTATTGTTATAAGCCTGATTTTTCAAAGCAGCCATGTATATTTGATCTTTGGTTGCCTTGTGCGCTCTTGCAACACCTGTATAATAAGCACCTTCTGTCCAATCGGTTGGGGCAATTGCAAAAATGGGATGCGCTTCTTGCCACTCTAGTGCTTTGATCATTGATTTCTCAATAGTTTCTTTTTTCAAGCTCTTTTGAGCAACTGCAGTTTCGAAAATCGAAATAGTAAAAATAGCGACTGCCGCAGCCGTACTAATTATTGATTTATGCTTCATTTTATCTTACTTTTTTAATTTAAATTTTGTTTCAATATAATCGTTAGACGAAGTTCCAATTTTAACACTATAATCCCCTTCTTCTAAAATTTTAACCATTTTAAGTCCTGTAAATTCTAACATTTTTGGTGTTATTGTGAAGGTTACTTTTCTAGTTTCCCCAGGATTCAACTCGATTTTTTCAAATCCTTTTAGTTCTTTATCAGGTCTGGTAACTGAACCTATTTCGTCTTTGATGTACATTTGAACCACTTCCTTAGCCTTTATTTTTCCAGTATTAGTAACATTGACACTCACTTGAATTTCAGTGTTTGGTGTGATTTCAGAATTGGAAACTTGGATATCAGCATATTTAAAACTAGCATAACTCAATCCATATCCGAAAGGAAAAAGAGGACCGTTTTCCATAAACAAATAGCCTTTCTTATTATTGATCTCTTTCATACTATAATGAAAAGGCAATTGACCAATAGATCTTGGAACAGTAACCGGTAATTTCCCTGATGGAGAAACCTCGCCAAAGATTATTTTGGCAGTTGACTCGTCACCAAATTCACTTAAATCCCATGTATCCAATATAGCATCTGCTTTTTCAGCAATTGTATTGATAGACAAAGTTCGGCGGTGTTTTAAAACTACAATAACAGGTTTTCCTGTTGCTTTTACTCTTTCTACCAATTCATCCTGTGAACCTAGAGGATCAATTGTCGCTCTATCCCCTAAAGCTCCGTTAAAGAAAGCTTCCTTGGAAGTATGCTCGTCACCACCAACAAAAATAATCGCTACATCAGCCTCTTTGGCCGTTGCTACCATGGCATCTAAAACTTTAGGATCTGTTTTTAATAATTTGGGTACATCCTTAGTTCCATCTGTTAAGTCAAATCCTTTTTGAGCAACAAACTTCACTTTCGAACCAGAAACGGCTTCGAACATTGCTTTGGTATTCTCTTTTAGAAGTGGTCCAAGTAGCGCCACTTTCAATGATTTGTTTTTATCTAAAGGTAAAGCGTTGTTATTTTTCAACATAATAACAGACTCCAAATCAAATTGTTTGGCAAGAGTTAAGGAAGATTGCGCACGCACACCTTTTTCTACTTCTTTAATGTTCACATAAGGATTATCAAACAATCCTAAGATGAATTTGGTTCTCAAAACACGTCTTACCGCTTGATCGATTAATTTCTCGATTGATGGATTTTTCTTTACCATAGCTGGCAAATAAGCATAGGAATCCTCAGCATATAAATCGATATCAATTCCAGCTTCTAACCCCATCAAAGCAGCTGCTTCAGGAGATTCAGCCACTTTCATAAAATAAAATAAACGGGCGATATCATTTGAATCTGAAACTACATACCCATTAAACCCCCATTGATCTCTCAAAACACCTGTTAACAACTCTGGATTTCCATGTGAAGCTACTCCATTTAAATCTCCATGAGAAGCCATAATACCTAAAGTTTTAGCTTCTTTAACAGCAGCTTCAAATGGTGGATAAATTTCGTCAATAAGTGTTCGAGGTGAAATTTCGATAGCGGCAAAATTAGTACCACCTAAAACTTGGCCGTAACCAGCAAAGTGTTTAGCCACCGCTCCAATATGCGTTCCTTTACCTAAACCATCATAATTACCTTGTACTCCTTTGATAGCATTGGTAACCATTTGAGTAACTAAATAAGTATCTTCACCAAAGGCTTCACTCATACGCCCAAAGCGCGGATCGCGGATTAAATCTGCTTCTGGAGAATGGCACATGTGCATTCCTCTCAAACGAGCTTCTTTACCCACAACATCCCAAACCTTGTTTACCAAAGCTGGATTAAAGGTCGCTGCCGAGGCAATAGGTCTTCCAAATTTAGTACAGCCTTCTGCGTCCACACCATTGTAGGATTCCGTTACAAACAAAGCTGGAATTCCCCAACGGTTGTGTTCTATAATGTACTTTTGAAGTGCATTATTGAATTTAGCAGCTTCTAGCGCTGTCATGTGCTCACCAGGATTTTTGATTCCTGCGATACCTAATTTTAATTTTTCTACTACTTTATTAGAGAGTTTTAATGCGCCGTTTTTATCTGCATCCACACCTATATTGGCATGAAAGATTCGCATTTGAGCTACTTTTTCTTCAAGGGATAGCAAAGGCAAGAGCGCCTCCACCCTTTGATCAATAGAAAGAGAAGCATCTTTATATTTATTGCCCCCCTTTTTAGTTTGTGCGTTTGTCTGTAAACTAAAACTTAGGGTGACAAGGGATACGATTATTATTTTTTTCATTATAGTTGCTATTTATATTTAAGGATTTAAATTTAAATCCGTTTCAGTATCTATTTACAAGTAATTTCACTCAATACTGCAGTTTGTGCTGCAGATAATGTTTTATCAGTTTTGTACAAAACAAATTGGTCAATGGCATGACCTTTCGAGCGTCCTGATATTTCGATATCATAGACTCCAGCTGTATCAAATTTAGCAAATACATTAAATGGATCTTTATCATTGGTAGAAGTTCTCCAAAACCATTCTCCAACTCTGTTCATATAAGCTTTTAACCAACCATTAGAACTCGAACCCTCTGGATTAGGTGTTTTTCCAGTTCCTTTTGGATAAACACGTTCTCCCGTACTGGCTTTTTCACCATAAAAATCAGCGGCTGTAGCAATTCGCAACCAAGAGTCATTGTGTTCAGTATTGCTAGTTCCTTGTGTAATTCTGGAACTCCATACAAATTGATAGGTTCCTGGATTGGTGATTTTTACAGAAAATTTAATGGTTCCAATACCTGGAGTACTAAAATTATCATTTCCTGTCCAAACCAAATATCCAGTCCCTTCAAATCCTGACAAGGTATTTTCTGTTGTCCAACCATTTGGCGTAGCACTTGGATTTTCAAGATCTACACGAACAATTCCGTCTTTTTCATTATATAATTTGCCTGTGGTACAAGCTGCAGGGGCTTCCTCTTTAACCTCTTCCTTAACTTCTTCTTTAATAATTATAGGATCAGAATCAGAAGCACTACATCCCGCTAGAACAACAGATGTAGTACACATAAACAATGAAGTAATGATGCAATTAAATACTATTTGTAATTTCATAATTAATTATTTTTTAAAATTTCTTTAGCTTTCCTAACACTAAATTTATCCGAATCGTAAAGTACTAAATAGTCAACACTGAAACGTTGTGACCTACCCGCTAAGGTTATTTTATAGTTATCACCTTTTTTTAATTCATAAATTAATTCAAAAAACAGATGTTTGCCTTTTTCAGCCTGTGTTGCCCAATGCCATTCTAACTCGGAAGCTTCAGCATCTCCTTCTTGAAAAAATTTAATATATTGTTCTAAATCATCTTTAGATAAATTGGTTGCTGACTTAAAATTACCGCTCATTTTTACAAAAGCATCATTACACCAATCGCCTTTTACTCCCTCAAGCCTTTTACTAGTCATCATCAGCAGTCTAAAATTACCATCTTTAGGTGCCGTAAAATGATAATCTAAGGGAGAATTAGGCGGCCCCAAAGTTGGGGTGTTACCCAAAAATTCTAATTGTGCTAGCCCTGAAGCCTTATTTACATAATTAGTCGCTCCCAATTTTAGTAATTTCCATTCACCCAAATCAGAATTTGTATTTTCAGCTTCTAAAAAAATAAAATCATCAGCATTAAAAATAATCTCTGGTGTTGGCTCCTTATTTTCGATTGGTCTATTTTCAAAAAGCGCTTTCACCTCTTTCCATCCCCCTTGGTCATTACCGCCATTTGGCCCTCCAGTGATCAACCAATAAGTCATTCCTGAATCTGAAATATCAAAATGTTTTTCAGTATCTGACTTCCAATGTTCCTCTTCATCTACTAAATGAGTGTCGTCTAGGTTGTATAGCCAATTCCAATTCTCATTAGTGCTATTTTTTAACCATTGCCAATTTTTTATATGAGATTGAAAATCATCTTCGCCGTTTGATTTATTTTGATCTTTAATATCATAATAAGTAACAGTAGGAAAATCTCTCTTCATATCTAGCCAAGTCATTTTAGTTAGTCCATGACTGTGTTCGTTATTCCATTTACTATGAGAAATAGCATAAATAAATTGTCGTTTATCTTCCGGAGTCTCTGCTATCATGCTATATGCCATTTGCATTGGTCCAGCACAAATAAACCAAAGTGGATTTTTTTTACTGCTTTTTTTGGCTTCTTTTACAAAATTGGCAATTGCAGCCTCTTTTTGGGTTTGATCATCAAATACTTTTGACACATCAAGTCCAAAACGTTTTGCCCCACCTTTGGCAGCATCATCCATAATTCTCTCCCAACTTTCTCTAGAGGCTCCCAAATGATTGTTGTAGTCATAATGGACAAAACGCTTTTCTAATCCAGCATAATGTATCATTGCTAACGAAAAAGCAGTAGCTCCCCAATCATCTGAATCATGTAAATTTCCGTCAGAACTAAAAGCAATTCTTCCCTTTGGCATCTTGATTTTTGATTTCTGAGCGAAACCAAAAAAACTGACTGCCATACAGAATAACATGATGAATGAATAAGATAAATTAGGTTTAAACATATTAAAAGACTGGATCCTTATTTTTTAATTGCTAAAGATACATTTTGAATATTAACTAGCTGTGCTGTCCTGTACTGCTTGTTCTGCTTTTTTACATTAACCATGACTAGCCTCTTTCAATAATTTATACATTTTAAAAATCTAAAACTATTGTACAAAAACAAAGCTTCATTAATCTAATTTCCTAATACTTAAAATCAACGACATCCCGCGTATTCATTGTAGGAACTGCCGAATCAAAGTCGACATTAACTGCAATACTTTTAGCGTCTTTAGATTGAATATTTATCTTATTATAACGTAAGGAATTGCCTTTTCCTATATAAATATTTTGAAGTTTTTCTTTTTTATCCAATGAAATAATGGCAAACGAACCTTTGAAATACAACCCTAAAGACTTGTTTTCATACACACCATCCTGCTCTTGATTAATTATATATTGAATAACTTCTTTGCCATCCACGACACTACTAACTTTAAAACCTTTAAAGATTCCGTTCTCCTCTAATTTCGATACCGATTGAATTCCGTTTTTTGAATTTTTATCAAAAGTAGGTTCGTAAATCACCGCAAATGGATTGGTCCAAGCCTCTCCTTTTTGACGGATAACAACAGTAGGCGTTGGTAATTTATCATAAGGTTTTGGCGCTTCAAAAGTGAGCGGTGCCATTACCTTTGTATATTCTCTGTTTTTATTTCCTAAAACAAATACGTTCATGTAGCGCTTGCTATCCTTGAGTTTATTGATTTCAAAAGTAGCTTTCACGTCTAAATGATACTCGGCTGATGATTGCACCTCTTTGAAAAAATGCCAACCTGGATTTCTATATTTTTTATTGTATTGATATTCTCCTTTGACTTCCGATTTAAAACGATTTTCGTCAGAGGAAAGGTTTAAATCTGTATTCGAAAATTCCAATTTATCCCCAATATTATGATACAAATAATCATGAAATTCATTTGGCAAAGCCGACTTGGAACGAAATACATCCAAATAATAACCCGTAGTTGGTGATGTTCTTATAATTGCCAAAGTGCGCTCTTGAGTTGCCTCGGCTTTATCACCTTTATCATCCAAAAAATTAGTTCTTGAAAAGGAATAATTGGGAGAAATAGCTTTTTCTAATGGCATTGGTTCCATTGCAACTAATTCAGCCGAATTGATTCCTAAGTTCACCCAACCGCCTTCGCCTTGACTTGCTCCATTGACTACAACTGTATTGTGCGCTGCGAAGAGTCTAGAATAATTTTCGTGTAAATCTGTTCTGTATGCTCCTCGTCCATTATCAACTCCTAATACTTGTCCTAAACCATACAATTCCATATCCATACCACTGGCATGACCGTGAACCATTTGTCCGCCTCCTACAAAACACATTAGTCCATCTTCTGGATTTTTGGTAGTACTTAGATTGCGTTGCAGAAAAACACCGGCATGTGAAAATTGATCTGTTCTTGGTAAAGTAGTTTGATTGACATCATAACTTTCTTTTATATCGTTCAACCACAATAATTGTAAAGGAGTGAAATAAGGCGAAATACCAGCAGAACGTTTGCCAACTTTAGCTCTATCGTATTTATTGGATTGAATACCCTCTGCTACTAAGGGACCAAATTTTTGAACCAGTTGGGGAATCCCTTCATTTTTCCCTAATAAATACCCCATATCATAGGCATCATAAGGCGCTTCAAAATGACGATGCCCATCCCCAAAACGAATAATTTCTCCATTTGGATAACGAATGCTATTCCAGCGGTCTAACGAAAATGGAATCTTATAATATTTTTGACCTAATTTTAAATCTGGATTGTAGCGGTCTAAAAGGATTAACATTCGGGTAGTAAACTCGGCTACTCCATTCGAATACTGTGAAGTCTCGGGATACACATCACCTTCGTTTTTATATTTATGAGCCACATCAGGCAAAGCATCCTGTTGGTTTGTTCCTTTAACCAAATAAAAATCCAAATATTTTTTTCTCAGATTTTCATCGTTCAATGCCAATGCATTCTGAACCAAGCTAAACGATTCTAAAACTGACCAATTGGAACCCGTATGACCATGTTCTACGGCTAGTCTTGCATAAGTCAAAAATACCTTTTGTGCATTTTCGTTCGAAAAAGCCGCATACTCTTTTTTTCCAAGATCGTAGGCAAGTTTGTGTTTTTCGGCATAAGTGACTACAAAATCATAGATGATTGGCAGTTGAGCCCCTATAATTCTGGCTTCTCTCAAATGATCGTCTGAATAAATCCAACCACCATTTCCTTTTTCATCAGATGGTTTTAACGGCATAAGCCCCTGAACATAAGCATTCAAAATATCCAATGCACATTGGGCGTAGGTTTCATTGTCAGTCAAGAAATACATGACACCACAATCAACACCTATCTGCAAAAATTTATTTTGTAACGATCGATCTGAGGCATTTGACTCATCAGAATCTTTAAAGGTTTTTAATGGCGGAGTTGTTCCTGTTTTTTGTTTGGACCAATCAAAAGGAATTTTATTCAAGAAATCCTCAGGCGATTTTTTATACAATAGGATATCTCCATCCACTCTTTGTTTAAACTCTTTGTAAAAAGATTTTGCCCAAGCTTGAGTTTCCATCTTATTTAAAATAGATGCTTTGTCTTCTTGTTTCACCCAAATAAAAGGGCGCTGCTGACTTTGGGATATTCCCACCACACTATTCAAAACCAATAGTAGGATTAGTATGTTTTTAGCTAAAGTATACACTTTAAAAAGAATTTATTTTTAATTCGATGATATGTTTTCCGGGTGTCAATCGGATGACTTGAAATGCAGTTGGTACTTTTTCACCATTATGAATCAAATCTTTACCATTCAGATCATTTAATGAAAATTCGGCCACCATATTAGCTGGGATTTCAATTTCATAAGTTTGAAGTCTTGCTCCTTTATAAGTATAATTTCCTTTAATAGTTCCTAAAACCGTTGGCACTTCGATAGTACTCGTTTTTAGATTACTCATTTGTGGTTTAATTGTAGCCACTCCAAAACCTGGTGTTTTAGGTTTGATTCCCCAGAGTCCACGCGGAATAGCATTGGCTGGCACAGCACCCCAAGCATGATTCCAATCTAAGTTATTTTTGAATTCTAAATCCCAAGCTTCTAAAGTAATCGTAGAACCAATGCGAATCATGTTGTACCAACTTCTTTGGTCGGTACTGGCTAATAATTTCAAAGCATAATCAGCTTCACCAGCATTGTACAAGCCGTCCATTAAAAACTGTGAACCATATACACTACAAGCCATGCCACGTGATTTTACAAACTCCACTACGGTTTTTAAATGCTCTTCAGGAACCAGTCCGAAGGCCAAAGGCATCATATTAGCATGTAAAGAAGCGTGATCGGTACCAATACCATCTATATAAACGCCACGTTTTTTATCAAACATTTGTTCGTTTACTGCTTTTTTCACTTTGGCAGCACGGTATTCAAAATCCAAAGCTTCCTCTGATTTTCCTAGAAGCCTGGCAAATTGTGCCATAATCTTCATGTTTTCATAGAAGAAAGAATTGATTACAGTACTATACGGTTTGAACACAAAACCATCATGTTCACCTTTGGTTTTACTTCCATTAAAATTAGCCAACGGCCAATCTACGATATCTGTCAATGGTTTGGTATAGCCTTCTTTAAACCCTAGCTTGTACATGAACTCAGGCGTTACTTTGGTCGAAGTAATCAAACCTTCTTCATTGGATAACTCATAAAGTGTTTTATGTTTTAGCTTTTCATAATAACGTTCAATCAATTCGGTATTTCCAGTGTACATATAGTCAGCATAAATCAACAAGGCTACGTGTTGTTGCCACTCGGTAGGCCAAGTAGGATTTTCCATAAAATATTCTATGGTACGTCTGGCCATCGCATATTCTCTATCCGTGGTATAATGACTCAACTGATTCAAATAAGCATCTGCTTCATACGGAATACGCTCTCTCTCTCCATCAACATACAACCCATTGAAAGTAGTGGCTTTGATAGAGTATTTACACAAATCCCACACTTGGTTCAAAATATCGTTGTTGCTCTTAAAACTACTCGCTTTATCATCCCAAAAAGTATGGTAAGCCAATTGTTCTACATCAGTAGCCAAAATGGGTTCTTGAGCGCCTTCAATTTCAGCATATCTAAAAGGCATTAAAACCGGAACTCCTTTTGGCAAAGCGATGGCTTTGTTTGGCAAGGTGTTTCTTTTATCTGCTTTTATCGCAATTTGGTATTTGGTTTTGCCTGGCACTACCTCCACTTTTATTTCTTGGTAGCGAATGCTACTTTTAGCTGGAGGCGTTTGGTTTACCCTATTCCCTTCTACCATTTCTCCAATTCTGAAGGTTAAGGTATGGGCTTTTTTAGCTTTGTAATTAAAATCCATCGTCGCAAAAGCCGCTTTTCCAAAATCAATAAAATAGAAATCACCACGGTTTTCAAATTTCACAGGTTTGATTTTGTTCACTATATATTTGTTTTCAGTTGAAAGCATATAGGTATCACTCTTGCCTGTAGTAAATTGTTGTGGCTGTGAATAATCGACTAAACGGTTTTCTTCATCCCAAATACGAACTTTCCAAAAATAGGTTTTGTTTATTTCGAGTGCTTTACCTGGATATTCGACATTAGTCGATTGATTAGAACGCACTTGCTTGCTATCCCAAACATCACCAACATTCAGATCAATATTTTCTTTTGAAGAAGCTACTAGAATTTGGTATCCTGATTGGTATTTAGATTCTAATGGTACCGTCCAACCAAATTCTGGTTTTGTATCCAACACCTTAACGCTACCGCTAGGATCTCTTATTAATTCAACCGTTAAATCCGTTGGAGAATTTCTGTAGTGGTCACTATTTTTCTTGATTAACTCATCGCATTTTGCACGGAGTTCCGCTGCGATTTTTCTGTATTTTGATTTACCGATAAGGTTTTTTATTTCTTTTGGATCATTTTTTAGATTGTACAATTCCTCAACGGTCTTATCATTGACATATCTAAAGTATTTCCATTCATTAGTACGCACACCTTCACTTGGTGGAATTTCGGTAAAATCCCAAATATGCTCAATTAGAATGGTATCTCTTTCGATAGATTTTTTTTCTTGTTTCACCAATGGCAACAAGCTTTTACCATGCCAAGTAGAAGGTGCTTTTACCCCAGCAAGATCAG
Source organism: Flavobacterium faecale (assembly GCF_048320115.1). Taxonomy (GTDB): domain Bacteria; phylum Bacteroidota; class Bacteroidia; order Flavobacteriales; family Flavobacteriaceae; genus Flavobacterium; species Flavobacterium faecale_A. The sequence goes on along the minus strand of NZ_CP182943.1, from coordinate 2,499,401 downwards.
CAATAGTAGCCGTTACATCAACATTCAATACCATATCATTAATATCCTGATGCTTGTCTTGACGTGGATCATAAATAATCAGAGGCACACGAATGGAGTTATCGTACATCAACCATTTCCCTGCCAATTGACGTTCTCCTAGAAAATAACCATTATCCCCCATGACAATAATCACGGTGTTTTTATCAACTCCTTTTTCTTTTAGTTTTTGTCGAATCTTTGCAATTTCTTGATCAATTTCAGAAATCATTCTATAATATCCTTTCAAACTGTGTTGGTACTTTTCGGGAGTGTCATATCGCCATGTCCAACGCAATCTATTAAAACCATCACGAACGAACTTTGGAAGAATATCAAAATACTTTGCCTCTCCAAGATCTGGTCCAGGAATGGTTGTATCCGCTAATAAATGATCCGAAGAATGTTGCCAAAAATATTGGTCTGGTGCCACATCATGAGCATGTGGTGCACTAAAACTTAGTGATAAACAAAAAGGTTTTTCCTTAGTTGATTTATCAATAAAATCTAATGCTTGCTGCCCTGTATAACGTGTTAAGTGAACCGTATCTTTGTCGATAGTTTTATAAAAATACCCTCTTTTATCTTTGAAATTATTATTACGGTCATAGGAATCGTATTCGTCAAATTGTTTTTCTAAACCGTCATATTTGACCCCATATTTACCAAAAAAACCGGTATGATAACCACTATTTTTTAATAGCGTTGGGTACGAGTTATCCATATATTCACCTCTGATATTTCCCGTTTGAAAATTATAATTATGAGAACGCTCGTACAATCCAGTCAATAAAGAAGCTCTACTAGCGGCACAAATAGGCGTTGTTGCTATGGCTGTTTTAAAATAGGTTCCTGATTGGGCAAGCTCATCCATCTCAGGAGTTCTTACATACTTATTTCCAGCATAACCAATGGCGTCAAAGCGCTGATCATCTGTTAGAATAAAAATAATGTTCGGTTTTTTTGGGGTACTTTGCTGTTGAGAAACAACAGTATTCGTACTGGATAATACACCTAATAGAACTAATAAGAAGCTTTTTTTGTACATAGAAACGTTTCTTTAATTATATTTTAATTGAAATACTAACTCTTAATAAGATAGTATAAATTATGAAGAAACCTCTTGAGAGAGGTATAGTAAAAAAACTCTCCACTATAAGTGGCACCTATAGTGAAGAGTTTTGATTCACTGAATTGTTTATAATTATTTCAGCATAAAGCAAATTTTTAATAAAACGATTTCAGTCAATCTAATAAAATTATAAAGTAACTGGTAACATTACTTTGTCAACGGTATGAACCACACCATTTGAACCTTGAATATCCAAAGGAGTAATATTTGCCGTACGAGCTCTTGGGTCTTTGATTGTTTTTAATGTACCATTAAAATTAACTCTTCCTACTGAACCTGCTAATAATGTTTGTAAAGCAGTATTAGAACGAGGTACAAATAAATCAGAACTAATTGGTGGAGTAGAAGCTGCAGTACTAACTATTTGCATCCTTGACATATTAGCAACTCGAACAGCAGTTAATTGAGTAACACTTGTAGTTAAACCTGTTGGGTCTAACTCCAACAATACACTTGAAAATGCAGCATTTGTAGGCGCAAAAGCAGTTACTGAAACTGTAGCATTTGAAAGTGCAATAGAAATAACTTTTGTAGGTGTACTGGTATCACCATGATTTATAGCAGTATTAAAAGTTGAAGTTGCTGGATTCATAGCTATTAAATCTCTAACAGTTGGAACATTTATTACTGCATCAACAGTATGAATAACACCATTATTAAGAGTCAAATTTGATGACACTACTTTTGAAACAGCATTTAATTGTACTCCATCTGTAGTATTTACATACATGCTTAAAAATACCTTACTAGCACCAGTTCCTCTAGAAGCTTGTGTTGAAACAAAACCGTTAGAAAAATCAGCTGCTAAAAATTTACCTGTCAATAAATGGTTGTACACCAAGTTCGTTATTGTAGCAATAGGTAATTTACTAATGTCTGCAATGTTGTTTGCATTCATATATGCTTTAAAAGCTGCATCTGTAGGAGCAAAAACCGTTGTATTTCCTGGCAAATTCAAATTGGCCAGTATTCTTCCTTCTGGGGTTGTAGCAGCATCCTGAATAAGTCTCATAAGTTTTTCTAACGTACTAAAGTTAGGATCTTTAATAATCGCTTGTGAGATCGTAACTGGATTTTCAACTTCTCCAGGAACAAATGAAGTAATCCCTTCCTCAACTGGTTGAGTACAAGAAAGCATTAATACAGCTGCAAAAACAACTGTACAATAGCTTATTAAATTTTTTAATATTTTCATAATTTTTTAATTAAGAATGAGTAATCTATTCAAGGATTAAAATTAATTCACTGTGATATTAGCATACAATGAATACGGCTGAAACCAACGCATATCATTAACAAAATGACCAACACCATTTTTAAAAACATAATGATAACGTCTCATTGCAACATTACCTATATCAGCTGAACTAGGTAGTGGAGAACCTACTGGATTAATATTAAGATTCTCTCTAGTAGCCCCAACTAATCTATTAATACCCATTTGAGCTTTTAGACCAGATAAACCAGTTGTAGGCACTCCATTTTCGTCAACATTGATAGCTGGTAACAATGTTGGATATACAAAAACATCAATAACTTTTGGAACAGTTAATAAAGTAACATAGTCATCAATAATATTATAAAGCAAAAAAGCTCTAAGCTGGTTTAGTTGCTCTGGTGTAAAACTATCAAAAATTGTATCAGGATTAATCCTTGAATTATCTGCAGTTGTAACACCTGTAATAACTCTCAAAGCATCTCTACTACCATTACCGGTAAAAGCATTATTATTAAGCAATAAATAGGTTCTTTTAGTAGTCGATGTTTGATTGTAATACGATTCCATGCCTAATTTTTTAATAGCGGCAATAAAAATATCTAAATTGTCACCAGTTGCATTTAAAGCATTAGTATCATTAGCATTACTACGTAATACAAAAGTATTATCAGGATCCCTTAGAGAAGTTCTAGTCTGAATAAATTCCCAAGCTGTCACATCCTTAAATGGCTCCTCTTTAATATAATCCTCAGCCTCAAACTCAAAAGGATCTTGTAAAGGTAAACTACAAGAACTACTTATTGTTACCAAAAATAAGGCAACTATTATTTTATTAATTTTTTTCATGATATATGTAATTAATTATTATTTCCAAGCAGGAATTTGTTCATATTGTCCTAGTGATTCTAAAATGTGATTATTAGAAATTGGCCACACAATACGTCCTTGTGTTATTTCTCGAACCCCTCTTTGTTGTAAAATTGGATTCATAATTTCTAAAACCTTATTATTTCTCACTAAATCCCACCAACGTTTTCCTTCGCCCATCAATTCAAATTGGCGTTCGTCCAACAAATAATTAATTTGTTGATCTTTGGTCGTTCCAAATTCTGCAACAATTACTGCAGGTAATTTACGCGCAGTTCTAAGCTCATTAATTAAATTTAGAGCCAAAGTTGGCTGATCTGTCTTTATATAAGCTTCGGCTAACAATAAGTTCATATCCGCTAAACGATACATTACAACATCCGTACGGTCTAAATTATTTACAAAACCAGATCTTTCTTTATTCCATTTGTGCAATCTAGCATCTCCAATAGCTGCAGTTCCTAAACCTAAAGCAGTAGTATTTGTAGGTACCGCTCTATTATTTAAAAATGTTCCAATAGAAGATTGAAAAAGACCAGTCTCTCTAGTTGAAAAAAGTCTCCAATCACCATAAAAATAACGAGGATTAGTCGCATTAGTAGGATCTGCAGCAATAGCAGGAGTAACACCAGGGTACTTTGCATCCCATGCAGCTGCATCATTTGGAAATCTTTCAATCCATTTGTCCTCTACCGCTCTACGAATAACCATTATTTTAGCTCCACCTGTCCATGCAATAAAATGTCTAGAAGCCGTTGGGTCAGCATCTTGATAACCAATAGAAAAAATAAGCTCTGGTCCTTTTTGAATTTTTTGGCCGTTAGGATAAAGTGGATTAACTGGTTGATTTAAGAACATATCTTGCCATTCTGAAGGAGAATTAGCTAAACGATAGGCTGCATTAGCCTTGATTTTTAATAGAATTGGAATAGCTAAATCTTCTCTTTTTTGCCACATATACACCTCTGCTTGGTGTGCTAAAACACTCGTCAATGAAAAATTAAAAGACGAAGGAGTAGCTGAAATTGATTTTTCGGCGGTTAACATATCTGGAATAACCACCTCATTCATTATTTTATCAAAAGAGGATAAGGGTTTGTATGCATCACTAGCAGTTTTTATTGGCTCTAATAAAAGTGGCACATTTCCCCAAATTCTAATCAAATCAAAATATACTTTAGACCTAATAGCATAAGCCTGAGCAATTGTATTTTTATCTGCTCCAGGAAGTTTTTCGCCAGATATAATAATTCTATTGGCTCTATCTATTACTCTGTAAAAGTCTCTCCAACTCAGTTCTGAAATATTTTCAGTCATCGTACTGTTTTGTATAGAAGCCCTTACAACGTTATTTCCAGCAATATCATAACTATCGGTTCTATACTCACCAAATACAAAATTTGCTTCATTATAGGCCGATTGCATAGCGTCATAAACACCCAACAAACTAGCATCTAACTCAGCTGGTGTTCTATTAAAATCAGCAACAAAACTCTCTGGCTGTACGTCTAATACATCATCACAGGAGTAAACTATTGATAGTGTTGCAAAAGCAGCAGCAAACACTATACTTTTATATATTTTCATAATATTAAAATTAAAATTGAACATTTATAGTAAGCAATACCTCACGGCTGTTTGGATATCTAAGGTTGTCCACACTTGGCTGTAAAACACTTCCTCTGGTACCAAACTCAGGGTTGTATCCAGAGTATTTTGTCCAAGTTAAAAGACTATTTGCTTGTAAACTTAAATTAAAACCTGTCAAACCAATTTTCATTGAATCTAGAGCATCCTTAGAAAAAGCATATCCTAATTTGATATAACGCCATCTAATAAAACTACCATCTTCTACATATTGACTATTTGCAGTACTAGTAGAGTAATCAAATCTGTTTTGCACAGTTTCAGATGCAGGTCCAATTTTAGGGTAAAGAGTCACATCACCTTGCTTTGTCCATCTATATTCCAAACGGTTAGGACTTGCTGTTCTTGTATTAGCACTAAAAGAATTACGGAGATGATCATATTGTCTGTAAATTTCGTTATTCAAACTGTAATCAAAAAGAACCCCCATAGTCCAGTTTTTGTATTTAATATCTGTAGTAAAACCACCATAAGTAGTAGGTAAACCATTCCCTAAAATTTGAATATCATCCGAATCAATCTTAGCATTATTATCTTTATCATCCCAAATATAATCTCCTCCCTTTAATGGAACTCCTAAATAAGTTAATTGTCTTATATCACCATCAGCACTTTGAGAGTACGTTTGACCATTAGCCTTTGTATAAGAACCTAAAAACAACCCGTTATTGTCAAAATTAGGATTTAAACGCTCACCATTTGAAAGATAGGCATTAGACTCATCCCATTGAAAAACACCATAATTTTTATACCCTCTAAAATTACCAATTGGTTGCCCTTCTTCAATTTGGGAAACTCCTGAAATAATAGGTGTATCTAAATCTGTTACTACATTTTTCAAGAAACCTATATTAAAGCCTGCTTTTAAAGAGAAATCTTTAGCCTTTAAAACAGTACCATCTATAGATAAATCAATACCTCGATTTCTGATCGATCCAGCATTTATTCTAGAAGTAGAAAAACCAGACTCTTCTGGTAATTGCAGATTTAACAACAAATCTTTAGTTTCCCTTTGCCAAACATCTGCAGTAAAATTTAAACGTCTTTTAAACATAGACAAATCAAAACCTAGATTAGTAGAGATCGTTTCTTCCCATTTAATTGCAGGGTTACCCACAGTAGTTGGTGCATAACCAGTAGTTCCATTGTAGATCGCACCTGGTTCATATGAATCTGAAAATTCGAAATCATTAATTCTATCATTTCCAACAATACCGTAACTAGCTCTAAATTTCAGATCATTAATTGTTTTAACATTTTTTAAGAAATTTTCTTTACTAACTCTCCACCCAACAGATGCGGAAGGAAAATAACCATACCTATTATCAGGTCCAAATTTCGAAGAACCATCTCTACGAATGGTTGCACCTACTAAATATTTGCTATTAAAATCATAACTAAAACCTGAAAAAAGAGAAAATTGTGATCTATCTATATTGCCTGTATTGTTTAACGGAACAAGAAAATCTAGATTAGCATTATTAAAAGTCGGTATTAAATCATCGGCCAAGCGAGTATTAAAACCTATACGTTCTATTCTACCTTTTTGTATTTGCATACCTGCAAAAACTCCCAAACTATGTTTACCAAATTTTTTATTAAAGTTAAAAACATTGTCTTGTTGAATGTTATTATCAAATGTAAGATTTTCTGTGGCAGTAGTAAAACCTGTACCTGCATTACCCAATATTGAAGGGACAAACTCTTCTCCTTTTGTAATATCTCCATTGATACCCAGAGTAGATTTAAAAGACAAACTAGGCGTAATATTATATTGAAAATAACTAAAAACATTTATTCTATAACGCTCTGAATTTATTCTACGAAACAATAATTGTTGCAATGGATTACCTGTACCCGCAGCATTTGCTGTTGGCAAAATTGAACCGTCGTTATCAAAAATTGCAGCATAAGGTATACGCCCAATTGCATTTGCTAAAACCTGACTAGAATTGATACCATTTGTTTCTTCAAAAGTAAGACCTACAACAGTACCTAAACTTACTTTTTTTGATGGTACTACATCAACTTTTAATCTGGTGCTTACTCTTCTAAAATCGCTATTTAAAACAATTCCATCTTGTTGTTGAAAACCAGTACTCCAGTTATATGTTGCCTTGTCAGTTCCACCACTTACCGCTAGATTAATTTGATTTCTTAAAGCCACACGAGATATTAACTCTTGGGTATTTATATTGCTTCTGAATCCTGTACTCAATGAATCTACCATAGTTGGACCATTTGGAGCCAGAAAACGATCTTGTAAAACACGTTGGCGAGCTGTTGCAACAGTTACCTGACCTAGTAAAGAACTCATACCAGTTACACTAGATATTGCAATTTTTGCTTTGCCTTTTTTCCCGCTTACAGTAGTAATAACCACAACACCATTAGCACCTTGAGCACCATAAGGAGCTGTTGAAGCACCGTCTTTTAATACCTCAAAATTTTCTATATCATTAGGATTTAGATTATCAATATTGAAGGTTTGCTGCCCGTCAACAACATACAAAGGACTTGTTGAACCATTTAAGGTACCCACACCCCTAATTCTTATATCAAATCCTTCCCCAGGACCATTATTGGAAGTAACCAGAACACCAGCTACTTTACCTTGAACCCCTTGTAAAACATCCACAGGAGCAGCTTGTAAAATAGATTCTGCCTTAACACTTGAGGTCGAACCTATAACTTTTTCTCTTTCAAACTTTTGATACCCAATAACCACTACGTCTTCAAGAATGTTTTGAGATTCTTTCAAACTTACAGTGATATTAGAACCAGGAACAACGCCCAAAGTCACAGATTGAAATCCTAAATAAGAAAACTCTAATTTCTTTTGACCTGGCTTTAAAATTATTGCAAATTTTCCATCCATGTCAGTAGCAACTCCATTTGTTGTTCCTACTTGTTTCACATTTACACCCGGGAGTGAAATGCCTTCAGCGTCTCTAACAGTCCCTGAAATTCTGTCTTGTGCATTCAATACTGAAAAACTGGTTAACACCAGCATTAGCATTAACGCAAATCCCGAAACTACTCTCTGTTTCTTCATTTTTTGTTTCATAATTGGTTTAGTTTTAACATATAAATTGGTTCAATCGTTATATATAATTTGACTTCAGATTTATCAAAAGATATAACGAACAATTTTACAACTAATAAAAATCTCTTCTGTTCTGGTCTGTTAGGTACAGTGTTATTTTTTTAAAAACACCCTATTATTAAAATAATAAAGACTACAAAAAAACCAATTTAATGAATAAACTACCGTAAATTTGAATTACATTTTTCTTGAAAACAACCATTAAAATACAACTTTTTACAAAAAAAATAGATACAAAAAGTAAAAAAACTATAGTAACAATGACTCTAAAGAGGTTTTTACGCTAAACTGATACAAATAAAATATTGTTATTCATAAGCATACCTAAAACAATGTTTGTTCCAAACAGAACCTGTATCATCAAGCCTTATCCCGTTTAAAAAAAAATAGTAGCTTAAAATTATTAAAGAACCAAAAGTTCACAATATATCAAATTAGCTCCTCTTAAAGTCTCAGCACTTAAGAATATTACCTAAAATTAAACTAATATAAATATTAAATCTTTAAAACACACACCACAAATACTAAAATAACATTAATGGCTATTCAATTACAAAACCGAAATTTCATAAAACTTTAAAGTTCGATATCGCCTTACTAAAAAAAAGACAGCTACCTAGATTACAAAATCTAGATAGCTGTTCTTAACATATTCCAAAAAGTTAAATCTATTATTCGATTTATTTAGAATTATAATAATATTAATTTAATATAATATTAAATTCCTCGAATTTAACATCTCTATCTCTTATTACTAAAGTATCTTTAACGGCATGAGTTTCATTATTAACTGCATCTGTATATTGATAATCTAAATAAATTACATCACGTTTTTTACCTCCCCATTCATCACCATTATCAACGAATCGTCCTGTACCAGAGACACTATGGGTGTCGCTACCAAAACTAGAAACCGTACACGTATTATTACTATTAAATGTCAGTTCAATATTTACGTCTCCAGGGCTTGAAAGAGCTCCTCTACGTACACGATTTACATATTTGACTTTATTTCTACCGGTTGTTATTAAATCAACTAACTCATCTCTTTCAACAAATTCTGCTTTATAAGATGATGTAGTAACCACTCCGGAATTGTTTGTCATAACATCTTCTCCTCGACGTAAATATTTACCTTGATACTTGTTCATGAATTTTATCCCGAAAATTGTAAAATCTTTAGGTAAAGGATTCCAATCACTAGACCTTACCTTAATAGGATTAGGCACTAAAGGCACTCCTGTTAAAACGGAATCAATTCCCACCTTGGTAGTGATTCTTAAAGGAATTACGTAATTTACCGAACCAAATTCTGCAAAAGATAGTGGATCGTCAAAAAATGCATCTTCAAGTTGTATAGTAACACGTCCGTTAGTAGAACCCGCTGGAATTATTATTGGGCTCTGTTGTAGAAATTTATAATAAGCTGCTGGCAATATTTTTACATTAACATCCGATAATCCTAACGCAGCTGGGTCAATCAACTCTGGTGCCAATTCAAAACTAACAACTCTATCACTCTTATTTTCAAAGACACCTGACATCAAAACACCAATTTCAAACCGACCATTATTATCGTTATCGTTAAACCCTAAGTCATAGTCACCCAAAACCAAAGTTCTAACTGGAAATTGATATGGAAAAAAGACTGAGGTCGAGCCAAAATCAGCAACTTCCGTATCTTGATTTTCACAAGCCACTAGACTAAAAACTAAGGCTATTATTAATACTATTTTTATTTTCATGGTAAATATTTTTTAAGTTCTATTAAAAAGTACGCTCGCCCTACCAACCAGCGTTTTGTTCAAGATTTGGAAACTTTAAAGTTTCATCATTAGGAATTGGCATATAGGTAGCATATGATGGATAATTTCTTCCTTCTACAGTTGGAATCTCAATATAATCAGTTCCATTGAAGAAAAGACCTCTTGCCACCTCGTTTAAAGATACTCCCCATCTTCTTAAATCCCAAAATCTGTGCCCTTCAAAACTCAATTCTAAACGTCTCTCATTTCTAATAAGTTCACGCATTGCTACTTTTGTTGAAATCGATGTCAAGTAATTATCAGGCTGACCAAGTCCCGCTCTTTTTCTGATTGCACTTATAACTTGACGTGGTGTCATACCATTCACAGCATAATCTGGACCACCAACTTCATTAGCTGCCTCGGCAAAAATTAGGAATAACTCCGTATATCTAAAATACACATCGTAACGTCTTTGATTAACTGTAGAACCATCATCATTAAGCCTTACGTCTGGTCGTAACAATTTTTTTAAGTAATATCCTGTTCTTGTTGAAAATTGCGGAATAGAATCTAATCTATCAATTTTACCTCCAACACCAGTTTTGATTGTCTTACCTCCAAAAGAAGATCCATTAACAACAACAAATCTATTTAACCTTGGGTCTCTATTTGCATATGGGGCTTGCGGATTGTATCCATTCGCAGTTGTTGCAGGAAAACCATTTAACATAGGAAATGCATCTACAAAATTCTGTGTTGGATTTATTTCCCCTCTACCATTTACAGAAGGAGGAAACATGCGTCGCTCAATGCTCGAACTTGTCCCCTGTATAGTACCTCTCCAAATCATCTCACCACTTTTGGTTTCATCGTAGGCAACATAATAGTCAACTCCATTAGCTGCCAAACCAGAAACACCTCCAATAGTGTTTAATAATGCACTCGCGTCTGTTGCAGCCTTTTCGTAATAGCCTTGACCATTTAAAAAAGAAGGACTAGCCGCAAAAAGAGCTACACGAGCTTTTAGTGCTTTTGCAATTCTTCCTGACATACGTAAATTATAACGATTACCATTAACTACTTTGTATTTATTAAAATCAAAGTTTTGATAAATTGGATCTACATTAGCCTGAACTTCAGCATAATCTGTTGGCAACAAGGTGAGTGCCTCATCAAAATCCGCCATAATCCTTTGAATCGTAGCCTCGAATGATAAACGAGGGATATTAAAATTACCATCAGCAGCAATAAAATCTGTAATGTAAGGAACCCCCAATAATTCACCAGAAGTACCTACACCAGCATGTGCTTGCAATATGTAAAAATGATGCAGAGCACGTAGCGCAAAGCTTCCCCTTTCATACGAAGGTAGAACATTTCATTTATCTCGGCATCTTTACTCCATACTATTTTACGAGCTTCAATTACCTTTAAAAATTGATTTAACCATAATACATTTTCATAATTATTCCAGCGCTGAAGCAGGATTAAACTGCGCAGCCAATTCGCCAGTCGCCATTCTCCTATCGCCGTTATTTAATATATTACTTACGGCATCATCGGTAGCAGCTTCATTAAAGGTATACTGATTCTCCAAACGAGCGTAACCATTTAACAACAGGCCTTCGGCAGAAGCTGGATCGGTACTCACAAATTCAAAGTCTAATCTATTTTCATCGATAGGCTCCAAGAAATCCTGACAGGAAGTCATAACAGCAAATACCGATATAATTGATAAATATTTTATTATTTTTTTCATTTTATCTCTTTAAATTTATATTTTAATTAAAATGACACTCTTACACCAAATGTATAAGAACGAGCTAAGGGATTACCACCAACATTTAGCTGACGAATATCTCTATTTTTAGCTACTTCAGCAAGGTTGGTACCTTGAAAATTCAAACTAAAGTTTTCTACGCCTAATTTATCACATAAAGCATCAGTAAACTCGTAAGTTAATTGTGCACGACTAATTTGAAAGAAACTGTTATCATACAACCAGAATGATGATGTTCTAAAGTTATTTTGATTCTCTTTTGAAGATAACCTTGGGAAAGTTGCAGTATTAGCAGTTTGAGGTGTCCAGCGTCCTAATACCTCTTCAGAATATTTATCCGCCCCATTTGGGCTATAATAATTACTAAAACCAGTTAACTTATTACCATCTCCTCCTGTCTGCCCAGTACCTAATACAAATAAATTAAATCTTTTATATTTTAAATTAACATTAACTCCATAATTCCATGGACTTGCATTCTGTCCAATAGCAACTTGATCATTTAAATCAATAACGTTATCTCCATTTTGATCAGCATATCTGATATCTCCTGGTTTCACAGCACCTCCAAAACTCTGATCTGGTAAATTACTATTTAGCACTAAATCTCCTGCTGTGTCAGTAGTAAAATCAGATTCTTTATAAAAACCTAAGTCTTGAAAACCAAAGATTGTAGAAACTTCCCTACCTAGTCTATTTTGATAATCAAACTCGTTTGTTTCAGATCGTTTTGAGGCTTCTGTTTGCGTGTATAAAACATTCGCTCCAAGACCTATAGAAAAATCATTAAACGTTTTATTGAAATTTAAACCTAATTCAAAACCTTTAGTTAAATTGGCATTAAAATTATTTCTTGGTCGAAACGTATTATAATATGATGGATATTGATCGGCTAAAAAAACCAATTGTTTGTCGATTTCCGTTGTAAAATAATTAGCCTCTAACCAAAGCGAATTCATTAAATATGTTTCAAAACCTAAGTTTAAGTCAATACGTTCCTCAAAACCTAAATTTGGATTCGCACCTTGCGAAATATTCTGTCTTCTATTGGAGTATATTCCATCAGCCCAAGTAAAGTTTGATCCATCGGAATAATTTTCATCATATAAATAATAACCATCAATCCCACTGTCAGTTTTAATAATTCCTCCTGTAGCCTTTAGTTTCAAATAATTAACAAAATTACTTTCTTTTAGAAAAGGTTCTTCACTTAAAACATATCCTAGACCTACTGTTGGTGATAAACCACCTCTGTTTCCTTCTGGTAATTTTATAGAGTGTATATAAGCTCCAGAAAAATCAGCATATAACTTTTTCTTGTAATCATAAGTCATCTGAAATCCTAAGTGCGCATCTTTATTTGTTTGTAGAGTACCAGCTTCTTTTTGAGAATTAAAATAACCCAAAAAAGTTGTATTTATAGAATGATTGGAGGCAAACGTATTTTGATAATTTATCAATCCATACATACCTACTCTAGAGGAAAATCCATTAGATGAATTAGATTCCTTTAAATCCCTTTTATCCTGACCAAAACTTTGCAAACCAGTTACTTTACCATCTTGTATACCTGTTATGGCATAAGCCCTATATTCATTTTGTATAGATGTGGTATAACCCTCGTAAAAGTCAAAACTTAAATAGCTTTTTGCTGTTAAACCTTTTGTAATTCTAGAAAGATCAAAATTTATGGCATTATTGAATTGGGTTACACGAAAAACATTCTCTTGGTAGCCACCAGCAATAGAACGTGCTATAGGCGTATTAACACCAATTTGTTGTGCAGTTCCTAATAAATTCCCATTAAAAACTGTAGCACCAGCTAACAAAGACTGAAGCTCAGGATTACCCGTTGCATCAATACTACTTATAGGTATTAATGGCGCATAATCAAAAGGTAGAAAGGTAGTACCTGAAGATAATAGATTCGCCCTAGCACTTTTAGAGTTATTAAATATTGCCACACCATCAATACTACTTGTAATCCAATCATTAACCTTAAAATCTATATTACCTCTTACATTAAAACGGTTATTAGCAGCATTAATGTCATCGTTAATATTAACCCAATCCTCTAAATAATTCCATCCAACATTAACATAATACTGTGATTTATCATTACCACCTGAAAATTCAGAAGTTATAGTGTTTGTACTTACCAAAGGTTGTACAAAATCATATAAATCAACATCTGGAAACTCGATAGGATTTAAGCCCTCTCTTGTCTTTTGAATTTTGTCTTGAGAAAAACCAACCACATTCAAGTCGAGACCATCATTTACAAAAGATTCATTACGAAGTTCCATAAAGGTGGCCGCATCTAAATAATTAGGCAATGCCACTGGCGTTCTAAAACCAGAACGCACATTGACATTCACTTCTTTCTTATTTATTTTACCACGTTTCGTATTAATAACAATCACTCCATTTTGTGCTTGACTACCATATAGAGCCACAGCATTCGCATCTTTCAGTACAGTGATTTGATCTACCTCTTCCATGTTTAAAACATTTGGATCACGTCCAAAAACACCATCAATTACAAAAAGAGCATTTCCTAAACCCCTAATATTAGACGAGCCTCTTACCCCCACAGTTAAACCATTAATATAATCTCTTACCCATTGAGTATTATCATAGACTAATCTATCACTAGTATTTGTTGACGATACTGCACCTACGATATCACGTCTATTTTTAACCACAACGCCCATATTTATTTTGTCATCTTCCGTTGCTAAAAAGTCAGATTTCTTTAGAGTGATGTTACCTGTCAAATCCGAAAGGGTAGACAATTTAATTATTTGTGATTCATATCCCTTTTTCTCGATAACTACAGTTTCTTCATTCGATAAGGCTATTTGAAATAGTCCTTTACTATTTGTTGAGGACTTAACACCATTTGGACCATAAATATAAACACCTGATAGGGGGTTTCCTTGTTCATCAACTATAGTTGCAGATTTTTTCACACCTGCTGTTTGAGCCGTTATCATACTGGAAAAGCATAACATGGTAAAGCACATGAGAGCATACAACCTATTTAATTTATTTATCTTCATTTTTTTTTATTTAATATTTAGTATTAATTAAAACAAATCTGTTCAAACCTTACCAGCCTGGGTTTTGTGGGAAACCGCTATAAAACTGTGTTTGATTCACTTCAAAAGGTAACCAATAATGTTTTGGGTATTCACATACTCTCTCAACCAATGTCACTTCTTCAAAAAATGTCCAATTTTTATCAAAATTTAATGCTGTTTTAACTTTGTATTTAGGTAGATGAGCAACACCCCATCGACGTATATCCATCCATCTATGACCCTCATAAGACAACTCAACAGCTCTTTCTCTTCTCAATTCATCCATAAATTTATTATTATCTGAAACAATAGAAGCGTTAACATTTGGAATACCTGCTCTGGTTCTTAAAGTATTAATTGCCTGTTCTGCTGTTAAAGAAAAACCAGCAGATGCTGTTTTTGGACCTTTTGCCACATGAAGCGCTTCAGCATACATTAAGTACACATCGGTTAATCTCATGTGTATACGCATACCGTTAAATCTCCTAATAATATTGTTTCCTACTTGCACATGATACTCACCATTAATTTCTGGATAAAATTTCTTAAACATATACCCAGTTTCATTGTCGGTCGAAACCTTACGGTGTATACCACTCTTACCAGCTGCATCTGTTGAATATAACTGAGCGAATTTATTATTCGCTGGCACACTTCCTCTATCAGCAATCTCATCGCGATCAGCAAATATCCATGCATAAAAACGAGGGTCACGATTGTCAAAAGGCCTAAGCGGATTATACAATGGTGCGCCATACGCACCGCTAAGATCGTCTTCAATAGATAAACCGTTTGACATTCCGAAATTATTATGTATAAAATTATGAGTTGCACTTGCGTTACCTGAATTAGATTGACCAATTGGTCTAGGAATTCCAGCTGCCATAAAAGCAATTTGGGAACCTACATGGGATCCAGCAGCACCAGCAAATATTAATTCTTTAGCATTAGGTTCTAATCCAGGCCAAACATTATTCGACTTAGTTTTCCATAGCACAGTCTTATAGTCTTCCATATTTTTGGCTAAAGAATATTCACCAGCTTGCTCTAGCTTAAGCACTTCTGCAAAAGCTTCAGCTGCCATGCCTGCAAGTTCTTTGTCATAAGTATAGGTATCAATACCAGGCTCATTATTAAAATGCATTAAAGGGCTGGCTGCAAAAAGCAAGTTTTTACCTTGAAATGCGTAAGCAACCCCTTTGGTTAATCTACCTGCATTGTCCCCTAAGGTTCTTTGTCCATAAGGTTGAGAATCCCAGTTCACTGGTAATAATTCTATAGCCTTTTTGTAATCTTCGTTAATTGATAATGCGACCTCTTTGTAAGTTTCTGGACGTGGAGTAGTAACAGCACCTGAATACACTTCTTTGATATGTGGGAAACGACCCCAAAACTTCATAATTTCGTTATGAAAGAAAGCTCTAAAAAAGTAAGCTTGACCAAGAATAACATTCTTTTCTTCTTGACTTAAACCGACCATTAAAGCTTCATTTGCAATCACCAGATTTGCCTTACGAATACCCAGCATACTACCTCTCCAAACATGGGGTCTTTTTCTTGCTTCATCATCACTAGTATTCCCGACTTGACCTTGGTGTGTATCTTTACCAAGATAATTGTATTTTTGACCTACCCATTGATCCAATCGCCCTTGATCTAATTGGACACTCATAAAAAAACCTGAAGATTGATTATTAAAGGCGTCATCACCTAAAATATACTCTTGGAAGGAATGACTAGCAGTACCATATTCCACCACCAAATTATACATTTCTTCTACAAAGCCTTGAGAGTTCTGAAAGTTTGAAAAAACGAGTTCAGCATCAATTTCCGATTCCGGTGCAATGTCTAAATATTCTTCGCAGGAAAACGTCATAAGTAAACCCAGAAGTAAAACTATTTTTATTTTAAAATTCTTCATTATTTTTATTTTTAAAAATCAATATTAAACCCAAAATTAAATCTTGCCATATTAGGATAATCTCCTCTTAATTGAGAATCTGCAGTTAAACTACCATTAAACTCCCTATCATCCGGTAAATCTGTCCATAAGAATAGATTATTACCATTGGCTAAAATAGTAAGTGATTTTACTCCCAATTTCTCGCATGTTTTTTTATTAACATTATAACTTAAAGCTATAGCTCTTAACCTTGTTACAGACGCATCCCAAAAGTTAGATCTTGGATCGCTATTTCCTTGTGTAAAAGAATAAGCGGGTTGTACTCGCGTGCCTGTTGGATTATCTTTAGACCAATAATCTAGCTCGTGTACAAAAAAAGTATCAGATTGATTAGAGAAAGTTCTGCTGGAATAATTTCTATTTGTATTTTGTGTACCATAAAATTGTACTGACAAGTTCCATCCTTTATATTTAGCACCAACTGTAGTCGTCCATGTATTCTGAGGACGATTAGCATAACCAAAAGGAACATTATCAAAAGACGCATTATATACACCATCACCATCATAGTCAAGTTGATCATAATATCCTGTACGGATAAAACTCTGTCCATTAACTCTTGGTGTTGAACTGTATAAATCATCTAAACTTGCCAAGATGTTTCCAGGAATTGGAGATCTTGGTTGACCAATAGGATATCCAGCGTCTTTTTGATAGAAAGGAGTAAATTCAGGATCTTCTCTATCAATTACTAAATCTTGAGCGTGTGAAAAATTGAAGTTACCAAAAATATTTAATCCATTTCCAAAAGTGTGATTTGCTGCTAGTACAATTTCATAACCCCTTACTTCAACTTCCCCTCTGTTAAATGGCGGAGGGCTGGCACCAAACCATTCTGGTACCGCTCTTTGACTACTTGGTATTAAAATATTACTTCTATTCTCTCCAAATATATCAAATTCTGCAGTAATTGCATTATTAAGAAATCCTATTTCTGCACCAAAATTATACTTTGTTGCGGTTTCCCATTGAAGATTTGCATTTCCTACATTATCCTCACTATAAAACACATAAGGGGAAGCATTATTTGCAGCATTTGGATTTATAAAAGCACCTCCACCAATATTCCATGTTGGCTGATATTCAAATCTTGAACCACCTGTGTCATCACCAATCAAACCGTAAGAACCTCTAAATTTTAGCTTATTCAGCCAATTTACGTCTTTCATGAAGGTTTCATTAGTAACCGTCCAACCCGCTGCGACCGCAGGAAAAAGATCAAAACGAAATCCTGGTCCGTATTTCTCAGATCCATTATACGCACCACTGATATCTAAAAAATATCTTTTGTCATAATCATAAGTAATTCTTGAAACCCAGTCTTCACGATGGATAGGGAAGTTATTAGGAACACCTCGTTTCTGACGTCTAAATAATGCCAAGGCCGTTACAGAATGTTTTTTTGCAAAAGTATTACTATAATCCAATGAAAAATCATACAAAGAATTGGAACGAATTGAATTATTTAGAATATTTTCAGATCCAACAGTCCAAGGAAATGTTCTGTAGGCAAAATCGTTAACACCGTTTGGAGAAACAATAATCGGAGTAAAAGGATCAGTAGGATTGAATATGCGGTACGTAACATTTTCTTGGGAATCAGCTCCTGGATCATTCAATTTTTGCTCACTTCTAGAGTTATTATCTATAGAAAAACGACCTTGAAACTTTAGTCCTTTTGTAATAAAATCTAATTTTTGTTTAAGTATAAAATCCGTATTTATCTGAAAATAATTTGTAGTAGTGTAACCCGTATTTGACAAAGTCACCAAAGGATTCGTGTTGGCAAAAATATCACTAAAATCCCTACCGAAAGCGCCGTCAGGATAAACAGGCAAATAGGCATTGGCTGCAAGCTCATATACAGCATTAGTTACTAAATTTAAGTTACCTGGAGATACTTGTTTTGCATAATAACCACCAAGATTTACTGAAAGCTCTGTAGAACTTGTAATATCAAAGTCAATATTATTACGAAAATTGAATCTATCATAACTAAATTCACTTGCATAACCTTTACCATTATCGAAACTTTTTCCATCAAAAATATCAGTTTCTTTTTGATAGGCTAAACTAGAAAAATATCTTGCTTTATCACTTCCTCCACGAACCGATAAATTAACACGATAGTCCTGTGCAAAATCCTTTAAAATCAAATCACTCCAGTTTGTATTAGGAAATAAAAGACGTTCTTCTTCATTTGCTGGATTACGATATTTTTCTGCAATTGCTAACGGACGAATACGATCCCAAGAATTTGGAGCATAAGCAAGTTCTCGCATAATTGAAGAGTTTGCTTGTAAAATAGCATCATAAGCATCCAGTTTTTCTGGCAATTGCGAAACAATTTTAAATGTTGTATTCGTCTGTAATGACAACTGTGCTTTTCCTTTTTTACCTCTTTTAGTTGTTATCAAAATTACTCCATTAGCACCTTGCACACCATAAACCGCCGTTGCAGAAGCATCTTTAAGTACAGAAAGGTTTTCAATGTCATTAAAATCTATATTATTAATATCTCTTTCAGCACCATCTACAAGAATTAACGGTCCCCCAGAACCATTCCAAGAGGCTCTACCACGAATAAATATCTGCATATCATTACGACCTGGAGCACCACTACCCTGAATAGCTACAAGACCTGGTATTTGACCTGCTAAAGCTTCTTCAACATTAGTAATACCCATGGTTAATTTCTGTAAATCCTCACCCTTTATCTGGCCGATTGCACCCACAACACTTTCTTTTTTCTGAGTTCCATAACCTACAACAACAACTTCATCTAAACTTGCTATATCTTCTTTTAAAGTTACATTGATAGTTTTTTGATTTTTAACAACAATTTGAACTGTTTTAAAACCTATATAGGAAAACTCTAAAATTTTTTCACCTTGTTTTAGCTCAATAGTATAATTTCCGTTAAAATCTGTTACACCACCTCCAGCAATTCCTTTTTGAATTATAGTCACGCCTGGAACTGGCATTCCACCAACATCTTTTACAACACCAGAAATTCTTTCTTGAGCTCCTGCACTAAATATTGCAAAACAGAGAAAGACTAGCATCAACGGAAATGGGAAACCCGAAACAGTTCTTTGTTTCTTAATTTTTTGTTTCATAATTGAATGTAGTTTAAATTTAAAAAATTGATTATTTAATTAGTAAAGATTACTTTTTGATAAAAAAAAATAGAATTACAAAAAGTATAGAATTGCAATTTTACAAAATATTAACAGTTCTTCTGTACTGCTCTGTACTGCGTGAAAATTATTAAATGCCGTTTTTTTAGTTGTTTTTTAAAATAAATATTCAAAAAAAAGGACTTAAAATACATAATCATCAATTTCTACCATCATTCTATTAAAATAGAAAAGAGTAAAAATTAACAGGAAATTGATATTTTAATTAACAAATTTATTTGAATTGAATTCGGAAAAGAATTCAACAATCAATAAGATTTTATCTTGCTGAATATTAATTCAAATAACTGTAAAAATCCACTTGTAAAAACACAAGGTAAGTGAATCAAATAGGCAGAAAATAAAAAACAACTAATAACATAAGTGCTATCGCAAATACCAATACGAACTCTATGAAGTTATTTTTTTTATTTTTCATAAATTAGAAATTATTACTTTAAAAAATGACGTAAAACATTTATTAAAGAAAAGACAAAATTTGTTTTTTTGTCATATTTCAAAATTACTCAAAAGAAGGGGTAAAAAAGTACCAAAAAGGCCTTCAATAATCCCAAACCCCCCAAATAAGGGGGGATAAACAAAATTTATTAATAAAATTGAATGGTTAGGACAGTGGAGAAATTACTAATAGTCATTAAACTTTTTAATGTACTCGGTAGGTGTTTTTCCGAATTTTTTGCTGAAGCATTTACTGAAGTATTTTGGATTTTTAAAACCCAATGAATAACTTATTTCAGAAACACTCAATTTCTCTTGCTCTAGAAGTTGAGCGCCCTTCATTAATCGAATGTGTTGAATAAATTCATTTGGTGTAAAATCAGTCCAAGCTTTTATCTTTTTGAATAAAACCGTTCTACTTACTCCTAATTCTTCACAGAAAAAAAGAACATCAAATTCTTCGTTTCCTATATTGGCTTCCACAATTTGAAGGGCTTTTTTGTATAATTTCTCATCTAATGAAGACAAAACTATTTCATCAGGTTGCACAATTTCAGTTGATGTCATTTTTTGTCTCAAACGAGAAATGGAATTTAATAAATTCTTTACTCGTAATTCAAATTCAGTCACATTAAAGGGTTTGCTAATGTAATCATCAGCGCCACTTTCTAAACCTTCTAATTTGAAAATCAAGGAGGATCGAGAGGTTAATAAAATTACAGGAATATGACTCGTTTTAATATCTTCCTTTATTAAAGAGCATAATTCAGTACCAGTCATCACTGGCATTATAACATCACTCACAATAAGATCTACTTGTTCTTTCTGCGCTATTTTATAGCCTACTTTACCGTTTTCGGCTTCTAATATATGGTACCTTTTTATCAATAAATCGCGCATAAATTTACGCAATTCAACATTATCCTCTACCAATAATACTGTCAACTTATCCTCTGAAGTTAAATTCTCAAGTAGGTCTTCTTCTAAGAAAACTTCTTTTTCTTCTAATTGATTTACATACTGAGAGACATCATCACTGAATTTAAAATCTTGAATAATTTCGGTGTCCGATAAATGCTTTCTTCCTAAAAGAAGTTTCACCATAAAAATAGTACCTACCTGATTCTCATTTTCTTTAATGGTTATTTCCCCTTTGTGTAAATCAACTATATTTTTCACAATAGACAATCCTATTCCTGTGCCTTTATTGTAATCATTATTTGGCTTATTATTGATTGCTACTTCAAAGAAGCGTTCAAATATTTTATCACGGTACTCTGGAGCAATCCCAACCCCAGTATCTTCAACTGAAATAAAAATTTTACGTTTTTTCTCAGTAACTCTAACCACTATTTTACCATTCTTAGGCGTGTATCTAAACGCATTTGAAATCAAATTATAAAATACCTGTTCAAGTTTATACCTGTCATAATACACTTTTATCTCTTCAGATGAAGTTTGAAAAATATAATCATAATTACCGTCTTTAGCATATTCAGAAAAAGACAAATATATTTCTCGTAAAAACTTTACTATATTCCCTTCAGCCGTTTCGAGCTTAACAATGTTGTTTTCTAATTTTCTAAAATCCATCAGTCTATTAATGAGTTGCAGTAAATGATTCGCATTACTTTCAACTACTTTCAACTTTTTATACATCAAACTGCTGCCCTTGTAATTGTCCAATATTTGATGTAAAGGCCCCAAAATTAAAGTCAATGGTGTTCTAAACTCATGAGAAATATTAGTAAAAAACTCCAATTTAGCAGCATTTAGGGCTTTGGTTTGTTCGGTTTCATTTTGCTCCAATACTAATTGATGCTTTAGTCTTTCTTTTGATTTTAAAATATTTAGCAAATAATAGAGCGCTATAAAAATCGCAATGCCATATAACACAAAAGCCCACCATGTCCTCCAGGGAGCAGGAAAAACACGTATTTGTAAACTGGTAGGTTCTTCATTTGAAATCCCATCACTATTAATTCCTTTTACCTCAAACACATAAGTACCGGGGTTCTGAATTGTATAGGATACCGAATTTTGATGTGTCTCAATCCAGTCATTGTCAAGTCCTTTTAAACGATACTGATAATGATTGCTACTAGAATTGATAAAATTTGGTATAGAAAAAGAAATACTAAAATTACCTTGTTCATAGGAAAGTTCCATTTCCTTTGTAAAAGAAATCGTCTTTGATAGCAACTGACTTTCATCATTTGCATTAATAGATTTATTTTTAATCTTAAAATCAGTAATGATAACTTGAGGGGAATAGGTATTTCTGACCAAATTATCGGCATCAAAGTAAACAGCACCTGACGGTCCTCCGAAAAAGAATTTTGATTTACTAATACTTAAACTTGCATTGTTATTAAACTGATTACTTGGCAATCCTTCTTTTCGGGTATAGTTTGCTAAAACTTTACTATTTACAGGGTTAAAATAAACAATACCCTGATTGACTGTGCTGATCCAAAAATTACCTTTTGAATCTTCAATGATACGTCTCACTCCGGTAACAGCACTTGAATTACTAATTTTTAAATCAACAGCTTGAAATTGATTCTTGACAAATTTAAAAAGCCCGTCACCTTCTGTTCCTGCCCAAATACCTCCTTTAGAATCTTCAAAAACTGAGGTTACGTTATAACCTATTTGTAATTTACTATCGTAAAAATAGTCTTTTATCCTACCTTGGGGGTCAATAACATTCAGTCCTTTAATAGTACTAACCCAAATATTAGCTTTAGAATCAACTTTTATGGATCTAACAATACCTACTAATAACCCTTTTGGTTTTGTTTCAGAGTCTATTACTTTTATGGATTTATCATTAAGGTTGTACCTAATTAATCCTTTTCCAATAGTCCCGATCAACATATTGCCATCAGCATCTTGTTTAATCACGTATACTCCTACCCCTTGCAAATAATCAAGTAAGTTAGAATATAAAGAAGTATTATTTTTTTTGGTTTCTAAATTATAGACTACAAATGCATCTTCAAAAGTTCCAATCCAAAGGTTATTATCTTCAGTTACATACAAAGACTTGATATTATCACTTAAAAGAGCTGGAAAACTCTTAGTATTAATATGTTCAATTTTTCGAGTTTTCTTATTTACTATTGATATACCGCCCCCTTCTGTTCCAAAAATTAAATCATCTTTATAAGCAATAATAGAACTAACAACCTTAAAACCTATCCCTAAGTTGCCGGGTTTTTGAGTAATAGTAATAAAATTTACATTGGATTTATCCCAAATGTCTATACCACCATTATAAGTCCCAATCCAAATAGATCCTTTTCGATCTTTAAATAAAAATTTAATAAAATCGTCACTGATAGACTCATCATCATTAATATTACTATTGAAAGTTCTTATTTTTTTATTTTTATCAACAATTAAAAGTCCACCGTAAGTTCCTATCCAAAGGACTCCTTTATCATCCAAAAGCATTTGCCTCACATTTTTATTCTTAGCTGGTAATGCATTTAAATAAGGTTTCACCGTTCCTTCCGTACTATTATACTCTAAAACCCCTTGGGTTCTAGTACCTAATAATAAACTACCAGTTGGACTTTCAATTATATCAAGAATATTAAATTTTTCGGTGCCTTTTATTGTTTTAAACTGGTATCCTTTAATTGATTTATGAACGAGTTGCTTTAAACCGTTCTTAGTGCCTATAAAAACATTTCCTTTTTTATTTTCGAAAATGGAAAATATAAAACCTTCATCAGATACTGACTTAAAGGAGTCCTTAGTTCTATCATAAATTGAAATTCCTGAAGGAGTACCTACCCATAAATCTTTATTGGATAACTCTTTAATTGCCCAAATTGTATTCCCTCTAAGTGACAATTTTTCTTCATCACTAAAATAATGCTTAAAAGAATCCTTTTTAGGATTGTACTTGTTTAAACCTGTGGCGGTTCCAACCCAAATATAGCCTTCACTATCTTGTTCTAAACAAAGAACATCACTATTGCTAATAGATTGAGGATTGGTTCGATTGTGTCTATAGGTGGTAAATTTAGAGCCATCATATTTATTCAAACCATCTCTGGTTCCAATCCACATTTGACCTAAATCATCTTGAATAATTGTTATTGCAGAATTTTGAGACAAACCATCTGCTGTAGATAAATGCTTGAATTTATAGATTCCAGTTTGTGCATATCCAGTCCAAATGAAGCTGAAAATACAAATTAAAAAAAACAACTTTCGCATTAATTCGGTGCTAAAATTTAAACATAAACAAAGTAAGAAACATAAAGATGCTAAGGTATATATTAATTTTAAAAAAATACTATTTAAAACGATTCAAAAAACAAAAAAGCGCCTCAATGAAATTCATTGAGACGCTTAATACTTTTTATCCAAAAGAAAAATCTATATCGATTTTCTTGCTTTAAATTTAAAAGGCACTTTAATTCTTTCGTTAAGATTATTCATAATCATATGAGCAGCTAATTCACCCATTTCTTTAAAATCAGTAGACATCACTGTAATTCCAAATAAATCTTTCAAGACAGTGTCATTGTAAGATATCACACCAATATCTTTCCCAAGTTTAAAATTCTTTTGTCTCATTTTATTAATCAAATCCACTAAATCTGTTTCTTCAATAATAATGTATAAATCTCTTTTCTCAATTACTAAATCTTCACTTACCTTATCAATAACATCAAAATCTTTTGCGTTTTCCAAACAAAATTTCTTAAAACCATTTATAATACTTTTAGGGTATGGGTAAAGTGTTTTTTCAGGATACACTAAAACAAATTTCTCATATTTTGCAATCCTTTCAATACCCTGATTCAGAGCTTCGTATATATTATCATCAAATTCCTGATAAACTGTAGCAATATCATTATCTAAATTAGGTATTAAATTGTCTAAAACTAATAATTTATCCTTTGGGATGTCATTGATTGCTTTAGATGTAGCATCTGTAAAACTAGCATGTTGTAATTTATCATTTTTAAAATGTGGCAAAATCACATAATAATCGTATTCCAATTTGTTTTTTAATGTATTTAAAAACAAATGCTCATCACAGTGATATACAATTAAATCTACATTAGAATGCAAACCTATTTTTGCCAAAAAGGAATTGTAAATCTCCATCTTATAAGAACTTAGTTTGTTAACTAAGAACAAAATTTTTAACTTATCTGTAGCTTGCGTTTTGGCAATATAATTTCCTCTTCTTGGTATAGAAACAATGATTTTTCGATCCCTTAGAATATTATATGCTTTTACTACAGTGTCACGAGATAAATAATAGTCTTCACTAACCATATTAATTGATGGCAATTTTTGGTTTAACGCTATATTTCCATTTGAAATATTTTTAGTTATCGAATCTACAATTTGTTGATACATCGGTACCATAGATTTTTTACTAATGTCTATACAGTTAATTATTTCCATAATGCTCAAAGTTTAATATTAAACAAAAACCGAATGCAATTTAAAAACAACACAGAGTTAAAACGTACTGATTAGGGTATTCAAAAGTACCGATTACACTGTTTATCACTGTTTTAACAGAAAAACATAGTGATACCTCAAGATGTATTTATATTTTTTTATTCTAAAATTTGACTAGAATGAGATGTTATAGACGACTCAATTACACCTAAAACAGACTTCAAATCCTTCAGAATATATTTCGAAAATGATTGATTGCTATAGTTATTTTATAATCAAAAATGAGCCATTCCTCATTTGCCTTAACGTTTATAAATTTAAAGAAACACTTAATTAGAACAATCTATTATAAATTTCACAAAGTACTTTTCATAAAGATATCTTAAACGAACAAATAAAACAGGATGAGAAAAGCAACCAAATACTATGGAGACCTATTGGCAGGAATCCTAACAGAGACCGACGAAGGGGAATACATATTTCAATACGATGATAAATATGTAAAAGACCACCCAAAAAAATGCATCACATTAACGATTCCAGTTAGTAAAAAACCGTACACGTACTAGTGCTTATTCCTTTTTTTTTTGAAGGACTAATTCCAGAAGGTTGGCTATTAGATATTGCCACTAAAAATTGGAAAATCATTCAAAACGACCGCATGGGATTACTATTGGCATGCTGCCAAAATCGTATCGGAGCTGTAAGTACTCAACCAACACTACAAGAAAATGGAGAATAGAAATTGTTTTTATTGTTACAACAAACTAGAATAAAACACTGTTGGTGATTTTCACGAACAATGTAGCTTATTGTTTTTTTGAAAGCAAAGAGCAACCATTATTTGAACATTCCTTGAAACAAATGATTGATTTGGCTAAAAATGTAGTAGAAAGAAGCATCACAATTCCGGGAGAACAGCCAAAATTATCATTATAGCTAGTAAACGATACTATTAAAGATGAAAACAAAGGGCGATTAACAGTCGTTGGTGCATTATGCGGAAACTATATCTTCAAATCACCCTCAGAACATTTTGCAAAAATGCCCGAAAACCAACATCTTACCATGCGAATTCCCGAAGTTTTTGGTATTAATACGGTCTAATCAAGTTTAATTTACTTACAATCAGGAGAGCTATCGTATATCACCAAATGCATCAACAGAACATCAACTGGAGAAAAAATCCACATGCTCGATATGTTCCAAATCAAAGAAGCTTTTGACAAATACAAAAGCTTTATGGAAAAGATCAGAAAATCCCTGAACACTTATTCAGACAATGCCTTATTAGATAAAGTATATTTTTTCATAAATTTACAAATCATCGATAAGGTTGATTAAAGGTAAGTTGATGTATTTCAAAGCCCAATCAAAGCCATATATAAAGTATGATAATTGACAAGAAAAGGATATCAAAATTAATATGAATTTGTCTAAACTTTTGGGTGCAGTCTAGTACAGAGAATTTATTTAAAAAAATAGATCATTTAATTGTTTAACTCAATAAAATGGTAGATTTTGCCCGTTCTAATTTTATTTAGAACAGTATTGATTTTTCAACTTTAGTTAAATAAGAAAACTTCTTTTTTTAAGATAAAACAACATAAAGACCAATTACGGCAGCTACAATAGCATACCCTACTGGTTTTATATATTTCCATTCCGTTATATCCACTTGTTCAGTATATTTTTGAAGATAATCTGTTTCTCTTGGAATAAATTTACTCACCCCAAACATAATCACAACGGTTAAAACAAATAATATCCCCATGATATGCAAGAAACTTATTTCAGGTTTTATAATATACAAGGTTATTAAGTAGGTTACAGCACTAAACAAGATTGCAATATTTGCAGCTTTAGTAGAAACGCGTTTAGAAAATATTCCCACAAGGATTATGGCTAAAATTGGCACACTATGAGTACCATTTAGTTCCTGCAAATAAGTAAAAATCCCACCTTTAACACCATATAATAAAGGCGCAATGGCCATTGAAAATAGGGCTAAAATCATTCCGAAAATTTTACCCGCTCTAACAACAAGTAAATCAGACGCATTGCGATTTACATATTCTTTATAAAAATCTAGACCAAATAATGTTACTGAACTATTTAAAGCACTATTAAAAGAACTTAAAATAGCTCCAAACAACACAGCTGCAAAAAAACCAATAAATGCTACAGGAAGTACCGCCTTAACCACCATTGGATATGCTTCATCAGCATTAGCTATATCTCCTTTAAAAATATAGAACGCAATTATACCAGGAAGAACCACTATAAAAGGACCTAATATTTTAACAAATGCAGCAATTAAAAGACCTTTTTGTCCTTCCTTTAAATCCTTAGCACCTAGTGCTCTTTGAATAATAGCTTGATTGGTTCCCCAGTAATAAAAGTTTACTATAATCATCCCTGTAAAAAGAGTCCAAAATGGGACATCAGAATCTGGACCTCCTATTATATCAAACTTTTCAGGAAGGGTCGTTGTAAGTGTTTTTAAACCTCTAAAAACATTTCCGTTACCAATTTTCATTAATCCAAAAATAGGAATTAAGGAACCTCCAATAATTAAACCTATGGCATTAATGGAATCTGAAACTGCGACAGCCTTTAAACCTCCAAAAATGGCATAAATACTACCTAAAATACCAATAGCCCAAACAGTAACCCAAAGTGCAGGTTCGGGAGCCATACCTAACATTTGAGGAACATCGAACATTGTATTAATAGCTAATGCACCTGAATATAAAACAGTTGGCAACATCGATATAGCGTAACCTAATAGAAATAGCATTGACACAATGGTCTTGGTTGACCTTCCGTATCTGTTCTCTAAAAATTGAGGAATCGTGGCTATCCCACTTTTAAGGTATTTAGGCAAAAGAACAAATGCCGTAAAAACCATCGCAATTGCAGCTACTACTTCATATGCCATTATCGGTATTCCATCTCTAAAAGACACACCATTCATTCCTACAATTTGTTCAGTGGATAAATTAGTAAGCAACAACGAACCGGCTATAACCGGACCTGTTAAACTTCTTCCTGCCAAAAAATACCCATCAGAAGATGATTCATCAGTATTCCTTGTTGACCACCAAGCTATAATAGCTACTAAAAGTGTAAATCCTATAAAAGAAATCATTCCCATTATTTATGTTTTTTTATTTAGTTAATTGGTTTTAATATTTTCCTGTATACCTTATTAATAGTTAATTTTACAAAAAGTTTAAATACAGTTTTTGATGTGTATTTCCCAATAGGAATTAAAACTTTATTAATTCTAAAATATTTCATAGAATGAAAACAAATCTAAAAATTTACTCATTCCCAAAAACACCTTATAAAATTAAACTTAAAAATTCATTTCCAAATGTAAAATAAATAAATGTAAAAATAACATTTGTATATTTTTTTTTATTTTTATTCCAATAAAAAAATAGTGTAAGCATAAAAATTTAAAAAACGATCCTCTTAATCAACAAAAAAGTCCGATAAAACTTTATCGAACTCTTAAACCTATTCCATCTTAAAATACAGATTCAAAACTTATGTCAAAGATTTAAAACAAAATCATTCAAAGATTTTTCGTCATACTTATCCTTATCAAAAGTATACAAAAAAGACCCTTTTCTTGATGACTGCATGTCCTTTTCCTCCAATTTAATTAGAATATCCATCGAATTAATTTTGCTGATGAAGTTTCTTTTATCCAACTCTTTGCTTAAAATTGCTTCATATAATTTTTGCAATTGTAACATTGTAAATTTTTCAGGGAGCAATTCAAAACCTACAGGTTTTGTTGAAGTCCTGTAACGTAATCTGCGTATGGCGTGGCGCAACATTGAATCGTGGTCAAAAATTAACTTTGGCACATCGGTTACACTAAACCATTGTGCATCATAATTCTTAATTAATTCTTGATTATGATTTTCAATATTAATCAAAGCATAATAAGCCACCGAAATTGTTCTTTCTACAGGGTCACGATCAATTTCACTATAAGTATGCAATTGCTCCATATAAACATTATGAAGCCCTGTATAGGTGTCCAGAATCCTGATAGCTGCAGAATCTAATTTTTCTTCCTTTTTAAGAAAACCACCTATTAACGACCACTTTCCCATTTCTGGCTCAAATCCCCTTTTGATTAATAGAATCTTCAATCCTTCATTATCAAAACCAAAAATAATACAATCTACGGCAAGTAAAACTTTGTCAACACTACTATAACTATTTAGCATTTTATTCTCTTTTAGACTGTAAATATAGAAAACTTTTACAAGAATTTATTAATTATTAGTGTTTAAGTAACACTTAATTTGCAAACTAATAAAATTATAATTCACCTTAAATTATAATTTTTGAAAAAAAATAAATTCACTTCAATAGACATAATTCAACTAAATTTTAAACGTTAAAACCACACTTTTAAAACAGTCAAAACATAACAATCTGAATAACAACAAAATAAACAATATTATTTATTAAGTGTTTTTTAAACACTTGTTGTAAAAAATAGTATATTTGTAACCATACTAAAATTAATCGGAATGAAAAATTATGTTATTGGGTTAGATTATGGCTCCGATTCAGTACGAGCAATATTAATTGACACCGAAAATGGTCAAGAAATGGCAGCAGATGTTTGTCTATATAAACGATGGCAAAATAAGGAATACTGTAATGCTAGCATCAATCAGTTTCGTCAACATCCTTTGGATCATATAGAAGGTTTAGAAACGACCATCAAAAACGTTATTTCCAATAGTAAAATAGCTCCCTCGTTAATAAAAGCGATTTGTGTGGACACCACAGGTTCTTCTCCTATTCCAATAACCAAAGACGGAATTCCATTAGCCTTAACCAAAGGTTTTGAAAACAATCCAAACGCTATGATGGTGTTGTGGAAAGACCATACTGCTATCAACGAAGCCAATGAAATTAACCATCTTGCTAAAAATTGGGGCGGTGAAAATTTCACTAAATATGTAGGAGGTATATACTCATCTGAATGGTTTTGGGCAAAAATACTACATGTTATTAGAGAAGATGAAACGGTAAAAAAAGCTGCTCATACCTGGATGGAACACTGTGATTTGATGACGTTTTTATTAATCGAAAACAAAGATTTAAAATCATTCAAAAGAAGTCGTTGTGCATCTGGACACAAAGCCATGTGGCACGAAGACTGGAACGGTTTGCCTTCAACCGATTTCTTAGCAAAACTTGACCCTTATCTTGCCTCACTAAGAGGCAATCTGTACGATGAAACCTATACTTCGGATATTGTTGCAGGGAATTTATCAAAAGAATGGGCAACTAAACTAGGACTTTCAACAGAAACTCTGGTAGCAGTTGGAACATTTGATGCGCATTCTGGTGCTGTAGGTGCCAAAATTGAAGAACACACCTTAGTTCGCGTAATGGGAACTTCAACTTGTGATGTAATTGTGGCTTCAAAAGAAGCTATTGGAGACAAAAGTGTTCGCGGTATCTGCGGTCAAGTTGATGGCTCTGTGATTCCAGGATTTATAGGTTTAGAAGCAGGACAATCTGCTTTTGGGGACTTACTAGCTTGGTACAAAGAATTATTAATGTGGCCAACGGAAAATATTTTAACGAATTCTAAAGTATTAGACGAAAGTCAAAAAGAGCAATTACGAAATGAACTCAGCGACCAATTAATGATACAACTTACTGAAGAAGCTGAGCGAATTCCCTTATCTGAAAATATTCCGATTGCATTAGATTGGATCAACGGAAGAAGAACTCCAGATGCTAATCAAGAAGTTAAAAGTGCCATTTCAAACTTATCCTTAGGTACGAAAGCACCACATATATTCAAATCACTTGTAAATGCGATCTGTTTTGGTTCTAAAAAAATTGTAGACAGATTTGAAGAAGAAGGTGTAAAAATCGACAGTATTATAGGAATTGGTGGTGTAGCTCGAAAATCACCATTTATCATGCAAACCTTAGCAAATGTTCTAAACAAGCCTATAAAAGTAGCGGCATCAGACCAAACTCCAGCTTTAGGAGCGGCAATTTATGCTGCTGTTGCTGCTGGAATTTATCCAAATGTAAATGAGGCGATTCAAAAAATGGGAAGTCCATTTGACGCAGAATACCAACCGCAATTAGACAAAGTTGCTTCATACAATAGATTGCTATTGCAATACGATAAATTAAGCAGTTTTGCCGATCCATCCTTAAAAAACATTCCACATGAACAGTATATATAAAGATTTAAAACAAGAATGTTACGAAGCAAACATGCAGCTCAATGAACTAAATTTGGTGGTTTATACCTTCGGAAATGTGAGTGCTGTGGATCGTAAAAAAGGAGTTTTTGCCATCAAACCAAGCGGGGTTGCTTATGAAGAATTAAAACCAGAAGATATCGTTATTGTTGATTTTGACAACAACATCATCGAAGGAAATATGCGTCCTTCTTCTGACACCAAAACACATGCATATTTATATAAAAATTGGCCAAAAATTGGTGGAGTGGCACATACACATGCAACTTATTCTGTAGCTTGGGCACAGTCACAGTATGATATACCCATTTTTGGGACCACTCATGCCGATCACTTAACAGCTGATATTCCATGTGCTCCCCCCATGGCAGATTATCTTATTGAAGGAAATTACGAACACAATACTGGAATTCAGATTTTGGATTGCTTTCAAGAAAAAAACCTCTCGTATGAAGAAGTCGAAATGGTATTAATTGGAAATCATGGTCCTTTTGCTTGGGGAAAAAATGCAGCCAAAGCTGTCTATAATTCCAAAGTATTGGAAGTTGTTGCTGAAATGGCTTATTTGACATTGCAAATCAATCCAAAAGCTTCCAAATTAAAGGATTCCTTAATAAAAAAACATTATGACCGTAAGCACGGCAAAGACGCTTATTACGGTCAGTAAATAATTAAAAAAATAATAAATTATACCTAATGATAGATATTTCTCAAAAAGAAGTTTGGTTTGTTGTAGGAAGCCAAGAATTATATGGTGAAGAAACACTTAGAAAAGTAGCCGAACATTCACAACATATTGCAAAAGGATTAGATTTATCCTCTGAAATACCAGTGAAAATTGTTTATAAGGAGGTTGTAAAATCACCTGATCAAATTCTAAACGTATGTTTGGATGCCAATTCGAATAAAAATTGTATTGGAATCATAGCTTGGATGCATACTTTTTCTCCTGCAAAAATGTGGATTAGTGGTTTGCGAATTTTGAAAAAACCGTTATGCCATTTGCATACACAATTCAATGCCGAAATTCCATGGAGCTCAATTGATATGGATTTTATGAACTTGAATCAATCCGCTCATGGTGACAGAGAATTTGGTTTTATCATGTCTCGAATGCGTACCAAAAGAAAAGTGGTTGTAGGGCATTGGGAAGATAGTCGTGTACAAAACAAATTGGGAATATGGACAAGAGTGGCTTTAGGATGGGACGAATTACAGAATCTAAAAGTAGCTCGTATAGGTGATAACATGCGTGAAGTAGCCGTAACAGAAGGTGATAAAGTGGAGGCGCAATTGCGTTTTGGTATGTCTGTTAACGGATACGATTCTTCAGATGTTACTAAACACATGGAAAAAGTTACCGAAAAACAACTTAATGATTTATTAGCTACTTATGAAGCCACCTATAACCTTACTGATTCGCTTTTGGAAGGTGGAAATCAAAGACATTCTCTTGTAGATGCTGCTAGAATTGAATTGGGTTTGAGAGCTTTCCTAGAAGAAGGCGGATTTGGAGCCTTTACCGATACTTTTGAGAACTTAGGGGTTTGGAAACAATTACCTGGAATAGCAACACAACGATTGATGGCAGACGGATATGGTTTTGGCGGTGAAGGCGACTGGAAAACTGCTGCTATGGTTAGAGCTTTAAAAGTTATGAACATCGGACTTGAAGGAGGAACTTCTTTTATGGAAGATTACACCTACCATTTCACCCCTCAAAAATCGTATGTATTAGGTTCTCACATGTTGGAAATTTGCCCATCCATTGCTGATGGAGCTGTTGCTTGTGAAGTACATCCACTTGGAATTGGCGGAAAAGAAGATCCTGCCCGTTTGGTTTTCAACTCACCAGCTGGAAATGCAATAAATGTTTCCTTAGTAGATATGGGAACTCGTTTTCGATTAATTGTTAACGAAGTAGAAGCTGTGAAACCAATGGCTGATTTACCAAAACTTCCTGTAGCTAGAGTTTTATGGGATTGTAAACCAAATCTAGAGATTGCCGCTACAGCTTGGATTTTGGCAGGTGGTGCGCATCATACAGTATATAGCCAAGCCATAACTACCGAATATATGGAAGATTTTGCCGATATTGCAGGTATTGAATTATTAGTAATTGATGAAAATACTACCATCCGTAATTTTAAAGATACGATTAATGCTAACGAAGCTTATTATCATATCTTTCAACACGGCTTGTAAATAAAAAATTAATTAGTACTTGTAAATTATCTCCTAGGCATTTGCAAGTATCATTTCAGCAAGCATTTCAAACTTTTAATTAACCAAAACCACTTATGAAAGTACTAAAAAATTATATTTTTGGACTCAGTATTCTCAGTTTAGTTTGTCTTACAACTCAATGCAAAGACAATAAAAAAGAATCCAACAAAACTATTATTTCAACAAATACAGAAACCGTGTCAATAGAAAAATCAGCTTACGGAACGACTCCAAATGGAGATCAAGTCGATAGTTATAAATTAAAAAACCAAAACGGAATGGAAGTCGATATCATTACTTATGGTGGTATTATCACTTCATTAAAAGTACCCAATAAAGCGGGTGTATCGGAAGAAGTTGCGATTGGTTTCAACAACTTAGAACAATATACCAAGGACAATCCCTACTTTGGAGCACTTATTGGGAGATACGGAAATCGGATTGCAAAAGCAAAATTTTCCATAGATGGTATCGAATACAAATTAGCCGCAAACAATGGTCCTAATAATTTACACGGAGGCCCAGAAGGTTTTCATAGAGTAATTTGGACCGCAGAAAAAGCAGAAAGTGGGCAAAATGCAAGCTTACAATTAAAGTATATTAGTAAAGACATGGAAGAAGGTTTCCCTGGAAATTTGACAGTTTATGTTACTTACACTTTGACTAATGACAATACTTTAGGTGTACAATACGAAGCTACCACTGATAAGACAACGGTTGTAAACTTGACACAACATTCTTATTTTAATTTATCAGGAGATTTTTCAAAAACAATTACCAACCATGAAGTAGTCATTGATGCAGACCAATTTGTTCCAGTGGATGCCGATTTAATACCTACTGGAAAATTGGAAGCCGTTACCAATACTCCTTTTGATTTTAGAAAACCAAAAACTATTGCAAAAGAAATCAAAGCGGATAACGAACAATTAAAAAGAGGTAAAGGATACGATCATTGTTGGGTATTAAACAATCAAGATAAAGGTTTCCGCTTTGCTGCTTCAGCTTACGAACCAATAAGTGGACGCTATATGGAAGTGTTTACCACAGAACCAGGAATCCAACTTTACACAGGCAACTTTTTAGATGGAACTCTTCCTACCCGTGACGGAAAAACCTATGCTCATAGAACTGGTTTTTGCCTCGAAACGCAACATTATCCTGATTCTCCCAATCAAAAATCATTTCCAACAACAATTCTAAAACCCGGTGAAAAGTACCAAACAAAAACTTCTTTTAAATTTTCGACTAAATAATAGGTAATTAAAAATAGAATTGCCCCAGATAATTTTAGATTATTTGGGGCGTTTTTTTTTAGTACAAATATTCTAAGTAGAAGTCACTGACACCTTTCTCTCATCTCTTTTTCGCCAATAATTCGCCAACAATGAACCCGAAATATTCATCCAAGGACTAAATACCGCTGAAGCCAAACCGAGGGTTGCTAATTTCCCCATCGAACCGGCCAATCCTGATGCCATTCCGCCGTTTTGTAAACCCACTTCAAAAGCGATAGTTTGGCTTTTCTTGACATCCAGTCCACTGAAGCGACTCAACCAATAACCAAAAAAGTAACCCGCGCCATTGTGTAAAATAGAAGCAAAAAACAATAAAAACCCTATTTGGATTAAATTATCTCTACCCGCTGCTGTGGTAACCAAGGTAAAATAGATAATCCCGAACATTGAAAACAGAGGCATGTGTTCATCTATCTTTGGATATTTGGTATATATATAATGATAACCTACTCCAACCAAAATCGCTCCCGCAATAAACTCACTGATTTCCATCAATAATGCCGAGCTACTACCTGCTTCTAATGCAAAAGAATCACCTACGACCAACAAGAAAATCAACCATAAAAGGGCTACTACACTCGAATATTTAATTTTTCGTTGAACACTAACCCCATAGGTTTTCATCACATCATGAATCATTGCTGCTGACAAAGGGACCAGCACAATTTTGATTATCTCTATCATCATATTGAAAAAATGAACTTCGACTAAAGTACCTGCAAATAGTTTCATTAAAAACGGAGTCATAATAGGTGCTGCCAAAGTAGAAATTGCTGTCACCGTTACGGATAACACCAAATCACCTTTAGCAATATAAGTCATCACATTCGAAGCCAATCCACTGCTGCAAGAACCTATCAAGATGATTCCTGCAGCAATTTCGGGTTCGAAACCAAAGGTTCTAGCAATTAAAAAACCCGTCAACGGCATGATGGTAAAATGCCCTAATAAGCCAATCGCCACGCCTCTACCTGATTTTCGGATGCCTATGAAATCCTTGATACTCATTTGTGTCCCCATTCCAAACATGACTAACTGAATAATAATCAAAATCAGCCATTTGTTACGCATATCAAAACTGCCTACATGCAAGAAAAAATCAGGATGTAAAATCCCAGCACAAAAGGACGTAATAATCCAAAATGTATATTGATAACCTCTCAATACCTTCAGATGTCCTACCCCAATGGACAGACTAGAAAAGGCTACAATCAAACCTGTTTTCCAAATAGAATCCATTTCCTGAAAATAGCCAAACCCAGAAAACAGAAAAAGAATTAGGGCAAGCCAAAGAAAATATTTAAGCATAATAGTGGTTTTTGAATTAAAAGTAGACTTCGGCTAAATTTTTCATTGCGATTGCTGGACTGGCTAAAATGGGGACTCGTTTTTCTTCAGGACTTAATCCATCTACCACTCTAGCCATAGAAGCTTGTGCCAAAACAATTACCTCTACTTCTTTCATTAATTGGATTAAAGCTTGCTTGACCATTTCGTCATGTTTCGCCGCATCGCCACCCATTAAAGCTTCAAATGCACCTTCGCATAATTTGGTGGCAATAGTCACTTCTTTGCCAGCTACTATTGCTCTTCTTCTTACTAAATCACTGGTAGGTTCTAGCGTTGTAGGCAAGGTGGCGATAACACCAATTTTGTTACTAATTTGCACTGCTTCGTCTGCCATGGCTTGATCGACACGAATAACGGGTACAGTTGCCAAAGTAGCTGCGGTTTCTATCGCTACCCCAATTGAAGAACAAGTCACTAAAATCACATCTGCTCCCGCTGCTTCCGCTGCTTGAACGTGATTCACTACTCGAGCTGCCGTATTTGGCATTAATTTTCCTTTTTTGATGACATCTTTAATTAAACTATCATCAACTATATTGAAGGTTTCAGCATCACTTAAAAATTCGGTGGTCAATTGTTGAAACAAAGGAACCAAAGTGGCTGATGTATGTACAAATCCTAATGTTTTTGCTTTCATAATATTTAAAATTTATATTTTTTCACCTTTTAAAACTTTAATAAAATAATCTGGCGGTCCTACCTGCCCTCCTTTAAAATTCATTTCTACTCCATCAACCAACACATCATCAGAAACGGCTTTGCAAAGCGGAGCTCCTAGCGCTAAAGGTGCTATCATTTCTAAGGCAATAATATCCAATTCGGATGCCGCATAACTCGACGTATCACCCCCTGCAAAAAGGATTCTTGGAAGTGGAAATCGTGCCAAAACTTCTTTGGTGATTTGTCCCAAAACTTTACCGTATATTTTGCTACATTGTTTTTGAATTTCGTTTTTTCCAAAACCTTTTTGTGCAAAATAAGCTTCCGATTCTGCAATTCGAATATCAGATGGACCCGTACTGGTGTGCAAAATGGTACTTTTACCCTGTTTGAAATTTTCGACCAATTGGACAACCGTTCTCGTAATAATTTCAGCCTGAAAATCTTCATTCAATGTATTAGTTTCCAATGCAATTTGTTCAAATCCGTTATTCAATGCATATTCGATTTGATTAGCCGTAATAGGCGAGCAACTTCCTGACAAAACCAGTAAAAGACTTACTTCTCTTACCATTTCAAATACTTTTTCTTTGTCGTTCAATGTCCCTTTCTGCTTCCAATCCAATCCTAAAGCCATCTCGATTCCGGAAGAACCGACAGAGAAAAGTGTTTTCTCTTTTGCCAATTCATTAAAAACCGAACCGATGTTTTGTAAATGGGTCGTATTTACTGCATCAAAAAACAAAATATCTGTTTCTTTATTTTCTGAAACAGAAGTAAGAATTGCTTCTTTCCCTTTTTCGATTTGGGTTATATTGACTAATGCTATTGATTTATTGGTTTGTTTTGCCAAATGAACTCTGAGGTCACCCTCCAAAGCAGGTGTCACAGGATGTTGGCTCATCGAAGGATGTTGGTCAATGCGATAGATTTCACCAATTCCCGCTGTTCCCATACTGGCAAATAAATTCCCAAAAGCAAAAAAACGTCCTAAATGAGGTGCTCCAGGAGAAACCATCACTGTTTTTTGGTCAAAAATCCGACTGCCAATTTCAATTGCTTTCCCAATATTTCCCACATGAGGTGCCGAGTCAAAAGTGGAACAAACCTTATAATGAACCTGAGTTGGGTTTAATTGCTTCAACTTTTCAAAAGTAGGAACAAGTTCTGTTTCCATTTCAACTGGGGACAGCGATCTGCTTTTTCCAGCAAAACCAATGGCTTGAATTCCAGCAAAACGTGCAACATCATTTGACTCTGGTTGTTTTAAAAAAAGAACTGTTTTAACACCTGCCAAAGTCAAAAATTCTAACGCATCAGTAGAACCAGTGAAATCATCACCGTAATAAACTAATAACAATTGCTCTTGTTGTTTCATTATTTGGAGAATTTTTGAACGGATGCGGCAAACTCAGGATATTTTTGAGCTGTTTCAACTACTGAAAGCCCATCAACAGCTCCTGTCCAGGCTTGTTGCAAAGCATTTACACCTGCTTTGGGCCCCATAGGATGTGCCAGGATTCCACCTCCTGCCATATACAGCAAATCGGTCGTTTGGGTTCTTCGGTAGGTTTCTACAGCTTGTCCTCCCCATTGTCCTGAAGACACTACAGGCAAAATTTCATTTTCACCAATAAAAGGTTTCAAACAAGATTTTATAGAAGTCACCACTGAATCATCCGACTCCCAGAATTTATTTTGAATCCCGTTTACATGTAGTTGATCGACACCTGATAAACGTTGGATTTTTTGGTAAGCAGAAAACTCAATTCCCAACATAGGATGCCTGTTCATCATTCCCCAACCGTTTCGGTGTCCGTGAATCACAAGTTCCCCACGGTCACATATTTTTTTAGTACCAGCAAGGCCTACACTGTTGACACTAATCATCGCGCAACTACCTTGTTCTTGTTGAATTAAATCGTATTTGCGTTGCATGGCATCAATTTCATCGCTAATATTGAAGGCATACATTACTTTTTTTCCTGTTTTTTGTTCGTTGTCACGAATGACTTTCATAATGGCTTTCACCCTATCATCAAAAAGAGAGTTCGCCGCCGAACCCATCAATTCATCGTCTTTGATAAAATCAATCCCTGCTTCAATTAAAGATTCTACCAAGCTGGACGTTTCCATTACACTCATTCCAATGCTGGGTTTGATAATGGTTCCAATCATCGGACGATCTCCTACACCACAAGATAATTTAGAACCTTTGATTCCAAATTTTGGCCCTCTAAAATGATTAGCAAAAGATTCCGGCACTTCAAAATCCATTAATTTCAACCCTGTAAATTGGGTAATCTCGTATAAATTCCCTTGAAGCGTACTGATTAAAACCGGTAAATTGTACCCGAAATTCTCAATGGACCAACTTACTTTTACCCTTGCCTTTTGGTATTTTTTTCCAGGAATACTTCCACCTGGAATGGAAGGTACGTCTGCAATATCTAATAATTGAATATCCTCTACTCTTGCCGCAAAACGTTTTTTTAGTTCTTCTGTCTCTCCAGGCACCGACACAAAGGTCCCTGAGGATTGTTCACCCGCCAAAACTGCAGCCGCTTGAGCTACTTCATAAGGGGTTTCGATTAGGTATTCAGCATAAACTCTTTCCATTATTCTTATATTTTTAAAAAATTTAAACCTATTTATTCTACTATGATTCTAACAGTACCCAGATTAATTTTTCCAGCAGTAGCAGCTTCTAAAGTAATATTTTCAGCTTTCTTATTCGATTGTAAAATCACTACACATTTGCCATTATACAATTTTCTATAATTAGCTTTGAAAGGTTCCAAACTGGCTTGATAGCCATTATCTACCCCAACAATTTTAGCTCCACCTGAAACTTTAAAATTAATTAGGTTATCAGCATTAGGTAATGTATTTCCGTTTATATCCTGCAAAGTTACCGTTACATAAACCAATTCATAACCATCATTTTTAATGAAAGTTTTATCAGCTTTCAAACTGATTCTTGTTGCTTCACCTGCGGTATGAATTTCAGTTTCTTTAACTATTTCACCTGCTTTTCTAGAAATAGCTTTTAGTGTTCCTGATTCAAAAGGAACTTTCCATACAATGTGTAAATCATCGCCTTTTTTAGCTTTAGTCCCTAATGATTTTCCGTTTAGAAATAATTCGACTTCATCGGCATTATTATAGTACGCCCAAACATCAATTAGTTGTCCCGCTTTCCAATTCCAATGTGGTAGTAAATGCAAAACTGTCTTATCACTCCATTCGCTTTGGTACATATAATACACATCTTTTGGGAAACCTGCCAAATCGATAATCCCAAAATAGGAGCTGCGAGCTGGATAGGGATACGGATCGGGTTCACCAATGTAATCGAAACCTGTCCAAACATAAGTGCCTGCTATAAAATCATTTTTTTTTACGGCTTTCCAACTTTCTTCGTGTGTGGATCCCCAAAAGGACTTTACATTGTCGTAAGCTGAAACCGTAAAATCGGCATTCCCATCAAAAGTAGCGCCGTATTTAACAGGCCACGCTTTTATCGAATCAGAAGGTTGGTCGTAATGTCCACGAGTTTCAAGTGCCGAAACTGTTTCGGAAGCAATTATTTTTTGTCCTTTGAAACGCAACGGAAATTCCTTGTAATCTTCGTGTTTGTAATTGAATCCCAATAAATCCAATGCACCCGATTGGTAAATGAAATTTTTTTCAGGAATATTCTCGGTCAAAGCGCTTGTAACGGGTCTAGTCTTGTCCAAAGATTTTACAATTTGTGCCAATTCTTTAGTAATAGCAATTCCTGTGCTATCAAATTGCTCTCGAATTTCGTTTCCAATACTCCACATCATCACTGAGGGATGGTTTCGGTCGCGTTTGATAAAATCTTCTAAATCGCGTTTGTGCCATTCGTCCCAATCTTTATGGTAGTCATTAGTTACTTTTTTCTTTTTCCAAACATCAGTAAATTCATCTTGAACAATAAAACCCATTTCGTCACACAATTGCATCATTTCTAACGAATGTGGATTATGTGCCATTCGGATGGCGTTACAGCCCATTGTTTTCAGCAAAGTCAGTTTACGTTTTACGGCGTGAATATTTTCCACTGCTCCCAAAGCACCGTTATCGTGGTGCAAACAAACGCCTAATATTTTAGTTGGTTTACCATTTAATGAAAAACCTTTTTCGGCATCAAAACTAAAATAACGGAATCCTAATGGGGTTTCATAACTATCAACCAACTTGGATTTTTCGTAGATTTTAGTAATCACTTTGTACATATTCGGATTCTCTGTATCCCATAATTTAGGCTGATTCACAGTTAAATTATGTGTTTTTTTTGAATGAGTATTGGCTACGATTTTTTCGGTTGTGATAGCATAACTAACTTCTTTATTTTGTGTATCAACAATAGAAGTTACCAATTTGAATTCTTTTGGAGTGACTGTCTTATTTTCAATAGTAATTTCAACATTTACTGTTGCTTTTTCACTAGAAACTTCAGGCGTGGTAACATAAGTTCCCCATTGTGCTACGTGTAGTTTTTCGGTCGCTACCAATCGTACATTTCTGTAAATTCCAGAGCCTGTGTACCATCTTGAATTGGGTTGTGCATCATTATCTACTTTTACTGCAATAACATTCTCTTTACCAAACATCAAATGCGGTGTCAATTCGTAAGCAAATGAAAGGTAACCGTTTGGTCGCATTCCTAAAGAATGTCCGTTAATGAATACTTCACTGTTTTTAAAAACACCGTCAAATTCTATCGAAATGGATTTGTTGGTCCAATTTTCAGGTACTGTAAATACTTTGCGGTACCAGCCTTTTCCTGCAGGCAAAAATCCTTGTGCTTGTTTCGTTTTACTTTCTTTATCAAAAGTCCCTTCAATACTCCAATCGTGCGGCAAGTCCAAGGTACGCCAATCAGCAGCCTCAAAATCAGATTGAATCGCAGTTGGATAATCACCTAGTTTAAAATTCCAATTGGGGTTGAAATCGGCTATTATTCTGCTTTCTTTTTGTACAGCACTACAAGCCACTAACAACAATAACGAAATCAGAAAAACACTCTTTTTAAAAATATTTTTATTCATTTAATATTTGTTTAATTCTATTCATTGCAAATGTCAGTCTGTGCCAAAATTTAGAAAATCGAAGACAATATAAACACTTCGACAAGCTCAGTGTGACAAACTAAATCTATAATTTACTGAAATTCAAACGACTCCAAACGCAATCCTTTCATGTTCTCTGATTCTATTCTTATTTTATATTTCCCTGCATTGATATAACCTCCCGAAGTGGTGTTTAAAACCTTCCACTTTTCCGTAGGTGAAGGAAATTCAATTGTGTCATTTCGCATCAAAATACCATACGCATCTTCAATAATCAATTTGACTTTTATCGGTTCCTCCGTCATGTTCATGTATCTAAAACGCATCAAGTACACATTAGCAACGCCTGGATTGACTTCAAACTCAATGCTGTTAGCCGTGTTTTTAGTAAATTCCACATAATCACCAGACTTAAAATTTCCTTTTTCTATTCCGTCTCCTTTTATTTTTGCGCCTTCAGCTTCTAGTTTTAGAGAAGGTCTATCATCTTTGGTTTTTCCTAAGTCTGAACTTGGCACCACAACAATAGAATACATGGCAGAGGCATTCGAATCGTTATTTCCAAAAACTACTTTCGCTCCTTTTTTTACTTCTTTTTCGAAAACTGAAAAGACAATTCCGTTGCTATTTTTAGCTGTTTCCTCTTTTTTTTGAAATCCGACAACCAAGGTAAAATCGTTTTAATTTTCGAATCCACCAAAACAGAAACCATGGCATTTTCTTTCGAAACAAAAGAACCTGAAGTCGCATTTTCATTAGAAAAACAGATATAATCAGCCGTATATAAATGTGGCGGCAAGTAGGTGAAAACCGCTTCCGAATCCCGATATTGTTTTTGATTGATATTCATCCAAGAACCTATTTCGAAGGAAGTCTTACTACTTGTATTTATAATATTTTTGTACAAAGAAGCAACTTCCTTGAGAGATTTATCCTTGGAAGCAATGGCAATAGCCGAAACAATTGCAGTTCCCGACTTTATATTGGGAAAAGAAATCACCAACTGACCGTTTTTACTCTTGGCAGTGACCGTTTTTTTAATGGCTTTGGAGAAACCAACTTCAGACCAAATATCAAAATCTTTTAAAACCACTTCCTCATTGATTGCCATATCAAAAACGCGCCAATCCTTGCAATTTAACCCACCGCCTGTTCCATACCAAGGTTCCGAAAAATACAAATCGACTAAATATTCGCCTTCGGGAACTGAAAATTCGTATTTCAACTGATCCATCCCATAGCGGAAATTTTGGAACAAGGCATCATTTTGAGTTCCATCAACCAAATCAGAAGTGGTACGTTGACTCGCAAAATAAGCGGGTAGGTTTTTAAAATTATCCGTCCATGATAAGGAACCCCAACTATTTTCTTCGGTTTTATGGGTATCTGCTAACCATAGATTTCCAAAACTATCTTTAAAATCTGGACCGCCGCAATTTACCCGATAGAGGTAATTGTAATTGGATTTAGAAGCAATCACTTCTTCGTTCGAACTTAAATTTTTTAAATGAGGCGCTTCGGGTAAATTGTTCAAGACGACATAATCCTGAGCTACTTTTTTACCATTCACATACCCTACAGCATACAGTATATTATAGTCAATGTTGACATTATTCCATTGAAAATGTTGTCCAC
Organism: Flavobacterium faecale; assembly: GCF_048320115.1. Lineage (GTDB taxonomy): Bacteria > Bacteroidota > Bacteroidia > Flavobacteriales > Flavobacteriaceae > Flavobacterium > Flavobacterium faecale_A. The sequence goes on along the minus strand of NZ_CP182943.1, from coordinate 2,455,224 downwards.
GACCTGGGTTTTTCAATTTCCCTAAGGATTGTTGGTTCACGTCATTGAACAATTCTACCTCATCACAATTCGAATAAATATCGATTCCGTTTTTGATTCCCGTTGTTCCCCAACGGTTCGGCCAAGTGTGTGAAACGATATAGACCATTGGATTGGTTTTGTTCGAAACATAATTGGCTCGGTACATATAATAAGCGTCCAAAGGTTCGCCCCAAATCGTAAAAAGCCCTTTGTAATTCACTGGTCCCACTTGGTCTATAGTTCTAAATCCTTCCCCATTTTGTTCACGTCCGGGATTTTCGTGCGAGGCAAACAACCAGTTGAATTGGCCTGCTACTTTATCTTTTACCGCTTCGGCTTCACGCACTTTGATTTCCATCAATTGCGAAAAGCGATTTTCACTCAAAATGCCTTTTTGGTCAAATTCGCCTTCAGTGTGCAAATCGATGCTTCGCCAAGCGCCATATTCCCCATTCAACAATTGCTCTGAAAGTTCCACATGATAATTCAGCGGATTTCCCCCATAAGTTCCTGACCAGTTTTGAACAACATTCCAATCAGTTCCTTCACCACCGTTACAAGTAGTGACTTTACGTTGCGAGGAAGCCGAAGGGTCCATTTCACGAATAATAGCTGTGCATTCTTCAGCGAACTCTTTCGGAATCGTACTTTCATTTTGCAATCCCCACAATACCACTGACGGATTGTTGCGACGTTCTTTAATCCATTCGCGTAAAAGGGTTTTAAAATTCTCTTTAAACTCAGGAGTATCGTACCAAATATGAGCCGAAAACTGACTCCAAAACAAAATTCCGCTTTCATCAAGCAATTGTTGGTATTTTAAATTATGCGGTTGGTGCGCTTCTCGAAAGGAGTTGAAACCCGCTGCTTTGATTTGTTCGATTCGGGCTTTTATTTGCGTGTCTGAAAAGGAATGACTATTCCCTAATTGGTGCTCATATTCACAAGTTCCGTTGATGAAAACAGCTTGGTCATTGAGAAAAAATCGGTTGTCCTCTCCTACTCTATCTATTGGCCAACTGAACCAACGGATTCCGTAAGTCGTCGAAATTTTGTCTATGACTTTATTTTTCTCTAAAATAGTAGTCACCAACGTATACAAATACGGACTTTCAGGCGACCATAAATTGGGGTTTTTAATTTCGGGAAGGGTTTGTTTAATTTCTTTGTTCCCTTTCGAAACCACCACTTCCTTTTTAACGGAAACAACTTCTTTTCCATTTTTATCGAAAAAGGTGTTCAAAACAATAATCTTTCTATCAGATGAACTGAAATTCTGTATTTCTGTAGTTGTATGCAAAATCGCTTGCTCCTTAGAAACCGATTTGTCATTCCAAATATGCACTCCAAAAGGCGCTACTCGAACGTCATTAGTTTCCACTAATGTCACTGGACGAAAAATTCCCAAAGGTTGTGAACCTTCTGAAAATCCCCATTCGCCAGAGCAACCGCCACAAACCCAAGGCAAATCGGCAATAAAAGCAGGATGCTCAGCTTTGACTAGAATTTGGTTCTCACTTTTGTATTTTACAGCATCTGTAATATCTATAGTAAAGGTCGTTCGACCTCCTTTATGCTGCCCCACTTCTATACCATTAACCCAAACTGTGGCATAACTACTTACCCCTTCAAAAAACAAAAAAAGTCTTTTTCCGCTTTCCTGTTTTCCAATTTTTAGTTTTTTAGAATACCAAGCAGTTCCGTGTAAATTACCATGTTTTATTTGGCGAAAGCCGTAATATTGATCCCAGTTGTGGGGAACGTTTACCATTTTCCAATCAGCATCAGATTGATTGACAAAATCCAATTTCGACTTTGGACTGGATTCCATCATAGTTGTTTTCCAGCCTTCGTTAAGCAAAATTTCTTTACGAAATGAAGCAGCCTTTTCTAAGTTTTGTGACCAAGAAAAAGTAGTGATAACTAAAAATATATAAATTAATTCCTTCATTTTTATGTATTTAACCCTTTGTGAGTTTAAAACTCTCAAAGGGTTGACTAACTATGTTTTTTTAGTAAAACAACCAATCCACAGCCTCTTTATCGTCCTTACCGATAAAACCAACATCGCGAGTAATGATTTTTTGATTCGCATCAATAAATCCTAAAATGAGTACTCTACCTTTCCCTAAGGTCAGTTCATTTTCACCCGCTTTAAAAGTGTAGGTATGAATGTTTACCCTTGGCAATTCTTTTAAATTCATGGCATTGGCCAAAATCACTTCGGCTTGACCGTATTCGTTTCCAGCGGCATTGGTTTCCAAACTTGGAGGCAATAAAAATCGTTTTTGGTCGGAATTAAAATACCCCACTACCAGTTTCACATCTGTAGGGCTTTTGAATTTTAGTATTGTTCCTTCTGTGTTTTGCTCGTCTTCTACTAATGAAATTCCGTTTAGATTTTGAAGTTCAGGTGCTACTTTTACTAATTCTGAAATAGCGGTTCCATAGACTTTTGTCCCTTCTTTTACTTCATAAGTAGTTCCTTTTGGTGTTACCATAGTCACCTTTGCCGTTTTCCATGGTGTTACTTCTTTTGCTTTCACTTTTCCGCCTTTGGCTTCTTTTAAAAGGGTAATATTCCGATTGAAATTAGCCAATTCGCGTTCGTAATGTGGCAATAATTCTGCCCAAGTTTTATGAAAACCATCATCCCCTCCTATTGGAATTCGACGTTGTGCAGTTTGCATACTATTGGCATACAAATAAGTACCTTTTGTCAAGTTGACTAATTCCTGATAGTACTTCAAACTTTTCTCCAAATGCGGTACTGCTTTGTCTAAATCGGTAATATCATTGGAATAACTGTATCGTAAAACCAACATCGCCGCTTTTACTTTCTCTGCAAAGAAATTGGCAAATGCATGGTAGCAATAGGTGTCGTTTTTAAGTCGATTGAATTCGGCTATATCTTTGGTTACCCTTGGAGTAGCTTTTTCAATCGCTTCTACAGCCAATTTTCCGTGTTGTACAATCTCCTCAATAATTTGCGAAGGTGTTTCCCCAACGTGAATTTCCTTGTTCCATTCTTTTTTGGCATACTCCAAAAGCAGTTCTCCCACAGGTCCACAAGATTCGTGAAAACCAGGATACACACGCCATTTGGCTGGATTTACCAACTGACTTTCGAACATTCCCAACAATAATGTTTGTCTATTTCCTTCGGTAATTCCGAAACGTCTTAATGTTTTTGGAGCAATTTCACCTGTTTCTTCATAAGCCTTCAAAATATTTTTTCCTCCTTCAGAATCGGTACCAAATTTTTTTGCAAATTGAGCATCCCAGAAGTCAATTTCTTCACTACGGTCTCTTTTGCTGTCCCAAGCGTATCTTGCCCAAGCTTTGTACCAAATCCAATCGCGCTCCATTTCTAATAATCGTTTATCTGTCTTATCAGCAGTATAAGGCCAATCCCAGTATGAAGCTTGTGGATATAGATGTAGTGCATTCGCTCCATGAACATTGTGCATGGCTTGCACACTTTTTTGAATAAAATCAGGCGAACCGTATCTAAAAGGCTCCAAATTAGCCAAGATATGTACATTAGAAATATGAATCGAACCTAACGAACTCAGCTGTTTGTGTGTTTCAGCCCAAGGACCACGAGGTTGATAAGTTGTTAAGGATTCTCCATTGTATTTGCTCATCGTGTATAAGTTTTTATACATTGGCAAAGCTTTTTCCATCACTACAGGTGCATCGGTATCGTGCGAGCGCAAGATAATAGGTGGTTCTTGCGTTTGTTTTAAGGCTTTCAAACCGTCTTGAACCCCTGGAATAATCGTCTTTGTAAACCATTCCACATCATCTTCTGTGCTTCCCATAGCTTCACCCAATGCCACTAACAAACCAACATTAGGGTATTTTTCGATAAAAGCAGCAATCGATTTACGAGTATAATCAGCTATCAAAGGAACAATAGGTCGCTCCCTGTCTTGGGTTTTAATATTGTAATGCTCCGCAAAAGGTTTGGAAACAATAATATTATAAAACATCTGAATAACCCAAATCCCTCTTTTATTTGCTTCTTCGGTTAAAAATTGAAAAACTTCTTCATTCTTTTTGAAATCTTCGTCGCTCACCTCAACGGCAAATGGATAGTCTTTTAGTTTTACCAAAGAGGCAAAAGGATGTCCGTTCCATAAATACAGAGAATTCATTCGGTTGTCCACCATCATATCCAAATACTCAATCCACAATTTTTTATCATAAAACCAGGGAAAACTTTTAGGAGTATACGGGTATTCATAAACACCGCGACCTTCTAAATACACAGGTTTTTGAACCCCAATACAAGTCCCTCGCAACACCATTTCTGGGCTGTCATTTTTATTTATGGCTAAAGGTAATTTGCCCTTGGTTTTGATTTGCTCTTCTAATTCTAAAGCGCCATACAAAGCGCCCGAAGCATCAAATCCTTCGACATAAATAGTATTTTTTTGAGAACTGATTTGGTACCCTTCCTTTTTTGTCAGTTTAGTTTCGTCTAAAGAAATTTTGACTGTATTTTTTTTCCAATGCGCACTTCCTTTTTCACCAATAACAATAACACTGGTTTTTGATTTTCTTGGTATTTTATCTGAAAAAGTAACAGTATAGCCTTTTTCGGTTAATGTATTCGACAATTTTTCGGCTCCAAATTGGATTCTAGGTACATTCGCATCCCGAACAATCGTAACGTTTTGTGCTGAACTGATTGTACTATAAAAACATAAAAAAAGTAAGCTTAGGTATTTCATTGTTTTGTTGTTTAACTTTTCCTTCAGGGTCTTTTTTAACCGTGTAGGCATTGTATATTGTTTATTGATTCCAAAAATTTGAATCTTAAAATAATCTAATACTTGTAAAATCTTATAAGGCTTTAAAAAACTCTTAATATTATTCAACTAATTATTAAAAATACTTTTCAAATAAGCAGCGTTTGCACCAAAATTGGCTTTCACATCACGAACTTGATTGACATCTCTGGAGCGTTCAATGATTAACCAACCACTCCATTGCATGTCATCAAGGGTTTTCTTGATTTCAGGAAGATTAACTGCTTTATTGTTTTGTAGCCAAACCCCATCTGTTGTGGAGGCGTGGATTTGCGCAATATTATCTCTGCCTAAGGTTTTCAATTCTTTAGAAATATCTCTTCCATTATCAACCGCATTGGCAAAATTGAATGAAATTTTTATGTTGTGGTTTCCTATTTCCTCTAATAATTTTTTATCACCAGCCGCATCTAACGAAGTTTCTACCGCAATCACACCGCCAATTTTGTTGACTTGTTCTCCTGCCCAACGAAGTCTTTCAATAACTTTTGGTCGCAATTCAGGATTTTTCAACAAATCACTCTGTGTTCCTAATGGCAAAAATGCAATTTCAACATTCATATTTTTCATGGTTTCAATACAGTCATTTACCATTTTTTCAACGGTTTCTCGCTCAGCAAAAGATTGCGCATAAAAACCAGACATGGCAATCGAACTGATTTCAACTCCTGTTTCCTTTGATTTATCTATAAATTTTTGTCTTTCAGCAGGGTCACCCAATTTGCTATCAAAAGTTTCTCTGTTCCCTAAACCGCCCATGTCTAATTCGATTCCGTCCGATTTAATTTCTTTCGCTAATTCGAAAGCACTTAGTTTTTGTCTTTTTAAAATCATCCAATCACATACCGCTACTTTGTATCGGTCTTTTGTTGGTCCAGGCCAAACTCCATTTACAATAGGAAGCGACACTAATTTAGACGGATCGATTTTGACATATTTAATGCGTTGTCTTCTCCATGTATAAATGCAATGCAACATTCCGTCAGCACCCTGAATGATAGACGGATACGAATATTGTCCAATTCTAGAATCTTCTAAAACCAATGCGGCATCCCAATTAATTCCATCTTTTGAAATGGCAATATTCAACGGACTTCTGATTCCTTTTATTTGGTCTTTGTTTGGCCAAACATGATTGTAAATCAAAGCATGTTGCCCATTTTTCATGGTGACCGCATCCGTTCCAGAACTGTTATTAGGCATATTCAATAAGCTGATATCAGACCAAGTGATTCCATTATCTTTTGAGAAAGTACTAAACAAATGTCTGTTTCTTGTTCGACCAATAGCTTGCAACTTTTTGCCTTTGTGAAAAAGAATACTGGGTTGAATAGCGTTAATGGTATCTTTCCCCCTTGAAACCGTATCCCCCATCTGCCAAGTTTTACCAAAATCAGGAGTAGATTCCATACGCAGATGCCATCCATCCCCTTCAATACTTGAAGGGCATAAAAGTGTTCCGTTAGCTAATAAAACAGGCTTGTTTTTGATTGGCCCTAAAAAACCTTCTGGTAATTTTTCAGGGTTCGACCAGGTTTTTCCGTTATCCGAAGAACGTATTAACATCCCCCACCAAGTAGATGGACTAGGTCCTATTTTGTAAAAAAGTAGTAAATCTCCCTTTGGGATTTGATACAACACAGGATTCCAGGTAGGCAATCTTGGCCCTTCTTTCATCACACCATCAGCAACCTGTACGCCTTCACTCCATTTGTCACTCCCTTTGGATTTTATACTCACATAAATGCAAACATCAGGGTTACGTTCGTGGGTTCCACCAAACCAAGAAGCTATTAAATCACCATTAGTAGCTTCCACAATGGTTGCAGCATGACAAGAAGGATAAGGGGCTTCTTCAAATAGAAACTCTTCTGTGACAACACCTTCTTTCCAAGTTTTATTTTGAAGTGCTGAATGACAACTTGCCAAAGTCAATATTCCAAGAAGCCAAGCTGTTGCTTTTAATACTTTCATTATAATTCGCTTTTTATATTATACTTAAAAATGTAAATATAACACTTATTTTGAATTATAGTGTCCTTCTTACCTCAAAATTCGTCATTAACACTTATAATTTAACAGTATAAACCCCTGACGGTAAGATTAAAACTTGCTGGTTCTCTTGGTTATTAAAGGCTATTCCAGTTGTTTCTAACTTTTTACCATTTACTACAATATCTTTAGGATTATTCGTTGGCAGATATACCAACGCAGAACTATTAGCAGGAATAGTAATATTCCATTCTAATCCTTTTTTACTTTTTTTCCAATGACTTTTAATCAAACCATGAACGGATTCGTAAGAAGCATTTACATAAGTCAATCCTGCATTAAAATCGGGTTTCATTATGATTTGTTTGAATCCAGGAGTCTCGGGATTGCTTTTGATTCCAGCCATATTTTCGTAATACCAAATCATCAAATCACCCAATAACATCACGTGGTTTTGCGAATTCATTTTAGGATCAGCCGTGTTTCCGTTCCACAATTCCCAAATGGTAGTTGCACCATTTTCGGCCATATAACCCCAACTCGGATAGGTTTTGTTAGAAGCCAATTGTAAGGCTAAGTCACTTCTTCCAAAAGCAGACAAAGTACGCATCAAAAATTGTGTACCAATCACTCCCGTACTGATATGCCCTTTGTGGGTAACTTCAATTTCGTGTACCATATTTTGGAAAACACTTTTTTTAGCTTCCGCAGGAATCAAATCAAAAGCTAACGGAAGTACATTGGCTGTAACTGTATTATTGCTGTATTTATTTTTTTCTTTATCGAAAAATTTAGCATTAAAAGCCGTTTTAATTTTAGTTGAAAGCGTATTATAATACAGAATGTCATTTTCATTAGCATCAATAAGTTCTGCAAAATTTTTCATCTTTTGCAACAAATAATAATAAAAGGCACTCGAAATCAATTCTCCATCTGTTTTCAAAGCGGGGTCTTTGGCAAAAATCAATTCTAAAGATTCTGGTGGCACACACCAATCGCCATATTTGTCTTTTCCAATTAAATCATTTTGCAAATAATTTTCTTCCATATACACCATCCACTTTTTCATAGAAGGATAGTGTTTTTTGATTACCTCCACATCGGCAAACTGGCCGTATAACATATCGGCAACTGTGATATAAGTTCCTGGCCAAGTCACATTATCACCATAATAACGCCAAAAAGCTGGCGCTACATCGGGGATTCCACCGTCTTGGGTCTGTGCATTTTTGATATCGTCTAACCATTTTGCATACAAAGTTTGGTTATCGAATAAAAAACTCTCTCCATAAGCACCCGTTGTGCGGTCTCCTAACCAAGGTTGGCGCTCATTTCGTTGCGGACAATCGATAGGCATGCCTTTGTAATTTCCACGAATTCCCCAATAGGCATTTTTAAAAATTTGGTTCATCGTAGGATTTGAACATTCAAAAGTCCCTGTGGTTTTCAAATTGTCATACACCACTTTTCCTTTAAAATCCGCCAAAGTTGGTGTTCCTTGCCATCCTGAAATTTCAACAAATCGGAAACCATGAAAGACAAATCGAGGTTCCCAAATTTCTTCTTTATCTCCTTTTAAGGTATAAATATCGGTAGTTTTAGCATCTCTTAAATTGGCAATATACATCGTTCCATCATCTTGTAGGGACTCGGCAAATTTCATGGTAATTTTGTCTCCCGATTTTCCTTTGACCCTGATTTGCAACCAGCCCACCATATTTTGTCCCATGTCTAAAATATAAGTTCCTGCTTTGGTTTTCTTAACAGAAACAGGATTCACCTCCTCCATAATTTGCATGTTGGGCGTCATTTGTGCTTCGAAAAATCCACCCGGTTCTTGGACATAAGTGGCAGGAATCCATTTGGAATCCTCATAACCTACTTTGTTCCAGTTAGGCATTTCTTTTCGGGCATCGTATTCCTCGCCGTCGTATTCGTTGTTGGTAATTATTGGACCGTTTCCGGTTAGTTTCCAGGTGTCATCAGTGGTTAGCACCTCTTTGGTGCCATCCGTGTATTCGACTTCTAACTTCATTGCCATTTTAGGAAAACCAAACGTTTTGATTTTGTATAACTTATAATCTTGGCGCATGGCAAAATAACGACCGTTTCCTAAAATCGTTCCCACTGCATTGTTACCTTGTTTAAGATGAGAAGTCACATCAAATACATTGTACTTGACATTCTTGGTATAATCTGTTGGAACTGGAGCCAAAACCTGATTCCCAATTTTATCCCCATTAATATACAACTCATACAAACCCAAACCCATCAAATAGACCTTAGCTTGTTTAATCGTTTTAGTCAATTCAAATTCTTTTCTAAAATAACGAGCCGATAATCGAGCGTACATGGCAACACTATCGCTTTCAAATGGATAATCGTAACCAATCCAGCGCGTCGATTTCCATTCGGCATAGGTTAAAATCCCCATGCTCCAATGTGCTGTTTCACTCCAATCCAGTTCCCCTTTGTTTGTCCAGACTTTTACTTTCCAAAAAGCCTCTTTCTTGCTTTTTAGCTTTTCGCCTTGGTAGTGAACATTAATCGATTGATGGCTCGAAACTTTTCCACTATCCCACAAATCGGCTTGATTAGCATTTAACTTTTCTTTAGTCGAAGACACTAAAATTTGATACCTAGTTTGCTGTACATTGGAACTAGAAGTAGTTATCAACCAACTCAATCGTGGTTGCACAACATCAATTCCTTCAGGATTGGTGAGCATTTCACATTGTAGATTGTTTACGCTGATTTTAGTTTGGGCTTGCGCCATAAAAAAACAAAGTGATGCAATAAGGATGAAACTATGTTGTACTATTTTATTCATGAGTCGTTATTTTTTTTCACGCAGATTTAGCTGATTCTGGCTGATTTTCTATTAATGAGATTGAGATTAAAATCTGTAGAAATCTTTTTTAATCAACTTAAATCTGCGTGCCATTTTTTTATTCTGAAATTATTCGTTCCAATTTTTCCGAAACCGCAATTACCTTTCCGTTTTTTAAAACTCGGAATCCCTTTCCTTTTCCGTATTTCTCGCCTGTTTTGTCCCAAAGAATGGTAATAATATTCCCGTGGTACAACACATTATCCAAACAAAACCAATCCCATTTTTCCTGCGGAATCAATGGATTCACTTCAATCTTTTCATCAGCTCTTGGACGTAATCCTACCAATCCTGTAATCATCAAATCATTAAAAGTAGAATGGTTGTAATATCGGCTTCTTTCTCGGTCTCCCATCAACCAATAGCCAGTGGTTTCGTCCAAATATTCGCCTATATAAGGTCGTCCTCTGTAATATTGCGACTCTACATAGAGATTCATTTCCTTGAAATAATCCGCTTCATTGACTACTTTTTGACTGTAATTATTCAATACATTTACCATAGCTGTCAAAGTTTGCGCTGTTGCAAAAGGCCAAATCGCACCATCCCATTCACAAGTTCCCGTTCCGTGACTTCTAAAACGTGGACTTCTACGCTCGGCAGTGGTTAATCCAAAAGGAGCCGAAAATCCTTTTTCGTCCTTCAGTTGTTCCCATGCTTTCTCAAAACCTTTGCCTTGTGATGGCAAATTAAAGTACCACGGAATAAATCCAATCGCTTCTCTAACTTGCGCCAAAGTATCTTTCTCAGTAAATGTCTCAAAAAAATCTGATTTTGGATTCCATAATTTGGTTTCCACTAATTGCTTCAAATCCGCTGCTTTAGCTTTGAATTTATCTTCCAATTTTTTATCACCTTGCATCGCTGCCATTTTCGACAAAGCAATTGCATTTCCGTACATATAACTGTTAATCGTTGGACGTGCATTTTGTACTTTTCTACCTCCACTCAACGATTCCTCCATCCCGTCTTTTACATCATGTTGCCAAAACAATCCATCCTTACGCTGACGGTCTTTTTCCCAAACCGCATAATCCGTAAGCATATCGGGCATCATATCCATCAAAAAAATTTTATCATTATTCACTAAATAACGATTGTACAACGCATCGGCAGTCCAACTACTAAATTTATACAATTTCCCCATGGGTTTTCCTTCATTGCCACGGTACCACAAATGCACATTTTGCTCAATGTATTTTGGGTCGTGCAACCAACGGAACTCGTTGATGTGATGTCCCAACGCACAAGCAATCAAATTGTATTTATCGGCATACGAACGCTCTACCAAAAACTCCGTAATTCCATATCCTTGAGGGGTTTTGGTAATGTGTTTTCGTGCCGTCCACCAGCGGTAATAATACATCTCCTCAAAATTTTGTTGCGGACATTCAAAAAGCGGAATATTTTTTTCCATCCACGTCCAAGCACTGTCATTTGGAATCGCTTTCTTGATATTTTCATCTTCCATTTTGTTGAAATAATCCACATAATGTTTAAAATTTTCCTTCTGTAAAACAACTCCTTTTTCCCTTTTGGAATAATTCGCTCCCGATTTACAACCGCTAGACAAAGCCGCAATGGATAAACCTAGAAGAATTATTTTGTATTTAAAATGTTGTAACATATTCTAGTTTTTAATTTTAAAATTTTAATATGGGCGTGCCCCTCCGGGTCGTGCTGTTCGTTCCCGCTTTTTATAGAGCGGCAAAAAAAGCCACTCTATAAAAGAGCTCCACTGCCATCACTCACGCAAACGTCAAACAATTACCTGTTGTTCCTGCAAGGTCTTTTTTGACCTTGTAGGTGTAATTTCAACCTATAAGGTTTTTAAAACCTTGCAGGATAACATTTAGTCGGCATAAAAAACATAAGTCTGACCTGCTTTCATTTCCACATCGTATTGATTGTATTTTGGCAAATTTACTTTTGGTAATTTCGCTTCTTTCGAAATGATTGGTTTTTTTACCTCCACTTCATAAAACAACGGATTTGGATTTTTCCCTTTTGCCTTTTTCATTACAACACCTTTAGCCGCTTTCAAAGTATTTTCCAATTTTAATCTACAGTTTCCATCAAGTTTAGAGGTAATTTTCAACATCGAAACTTTGTTGTTTTTCCATTCCATATCCATCACAAAACCACCTCTAGCAACCAATCCTCTGATGCTACCATTTTTCCAAACCGTAGGCAAGGCGGGCAACAAATGAATTGCTCCTTCTTGACTTTGCATCAACATTTCGGCAATCCCTGCAGTGCAACCAAAATTTCCATCAATCTGAAACGGTTGGTGTGCATCGAGCATATTGGGATAGGTCCCACCACCTTTGCGTTGTTCAGGGGTTACCAAATGCAATTGATCTTGCAATAATTTATAAGCGTGATTTCCATCTAATAATCGCGCCCAAAGATTCACTTTCCATCCCATTGACCAACCTGTAGATTCATCGCCTCTGTAATTTAAGGAATTTTTAGCTGCTTCAAATAATTCTGGTGTTTTGATTGGCGAAATTTGGTTACTCGGAAACAAGCCATACAAATGCGAAACATGTCGGTGATTATCCTTTGGATCATCCCAATCTTGTAACCATTCTTGCAACTGACTGTGTTTTCCAATATGCATCGGAGCCATTTTAGATAAAGCATCCTTGAGTTTTTTAGCAAAAACTTCATCTGGCGCAACCAATTTGGACGCTTCAATCACGTGCGTAAACAAGTCAAAAACCAATTGATTATCCATCGTAGTTCCTGCCGCAATAGTAGAAGTTCCATCTTCACCTGCATGGGTGTTCTCTGGGGAAGAAGAAGGCACCACGACTAAGTAACCCGAATTAGGGTCTTTGACCATAAAATCCAAAAAGAACTTTGCCGCAGCTTTCATGATGGGATAAATTTCTTTTAAGTAATTTTTATCCCCCGTGTATAAATAGCGTTCCCATAAATCTTGTGAAACCCAAGCACTACCAGAAGGCCACATGCCAGAAGCTGCATAATCTACTGGACCTGTAATACGCCAAATATCAGTGTTGTGGTGCAATACCCAACCGTCAGCATTGTACATCATCTTAGCGGTTTCTTTTCCAGTCGCAGCTAATTCCTTTGCCATTTGTATAAAAGGCTCGTGCATCTCAGACAAATTAGTCAACTCTGCTGGCCAATAATTCATCTCGGCATTGATATTCATGGTGTATTTACTTTCCCAAGGTGGTGAAAGCATATCGTTCCAAATCCCTTGTAAATTGGCAGGTTGTCCTCCTGGTTGTGAACTCGAAATCAATAAATAGCGTCCGAATTGAAAATACAAAGCAGCCAATTGTGGATCAAATTGTTGGGAGAAATTTTTGATTCTTTCATCAGTCGTTTGATTCATTACAGGAGTGGTCCCCAAGTCCAAAGCCACACGATGGAAAAATTTTTGGTAATAATCTACATGCCTTTTTTTGATTGCATCATAATTTTTAGTCAAAGCTTTCGCTAAATAATCTTTGCTTTTTTGTTCTTGATTTTCATCCAAAGTTTTGTAATCCACAAAATTGGTTGCAATCGAAATGTACAAAGTCGCTTCATCGGCGCCATTGATGCTGATAATTCCGTTTTTGGAAGTCACAGAACCACCTATGTTTTTCACTGCTGTACGTCCTTGGAATTTGATTTTCCCTTTTTGACCTTCATAGGTTCCGCCCACTCCAGAAAGTACGATTTGGCCCTTATCAGAACTGGTAAAGGTTTTATCAAACGGACTGTTCATCATCACATTACAGCTAATCATTCCAGGTTTACTTGCCATTAATTTTACCGCTACCACTTGATCTCCAAAAGCGGTTAGGATTTCTCTTTTGTAATCCACACCATCCACCGTATATTTTACGGTAGCCGTAGCATTATCAATATTCAAATCACGATAATAATTGGTATAATTGGAATGGCCTGAAAACGAAATATAAACGCTACCAAAAGTTTGGTACGGCATACCGTTATTGGTTTGCGACATGATGTCTTTGGTTGCCAAATCTTGCGCTTCCTTATATTTTCCGTCAAAAATCAACTGACGCACTACAGGAAGTGCTTTAATAGATTGGTCGTGTGCATTACTATTTGGCGAACCTGCCCAAATCGTTTCTTCATTCAACTGCAAGCGTTCGACAGCAGGATCTCCAAAAACCATGGCTCCCAAACGACCGTTCCCTAAAGGCAAAGCTTCGTTCCAAATGGCTGCTGGTTTATTGTACCACAGTTTTAAATCGTTATTGATTTGTGCCAAAATATTATGACTTCCCAAAACAATTAAAATTCCGAAACGCATTAGCTGTTTTCTATTTCTTAACTTCATATTTTATGTTTTTGGGTCAAAGACCCTAATTATTTTTCTAACACCAATTCTATTGTCGTAAAAATTTCAAGAATTCCTGCAAGGTTTTCAAAACCTTGTAGGTGCCTTTCTTTTAACTTACATACCTACAAGGTCAAAAATAGACCTTGCAGGATAATTAAAGAGTTACCTGAGTGCGTCAGTTATTGCTTCAGCTAAACTTTCATTTTCATCGGAGCTCTGTAAACTACGTTTAAAGCTAATTACCGAATTAGTGTAAATAACTCGATCTAAAACTTATATCACTTCTTAACCTCATAAATTCTTTCATTTTTTTCTCCGAACATTTCATATAGTTTGTGAATGTCTTTTAGTGTGTTTTTGGGCAAATTTTCTGCTTTGTTACCAAAAACATATAGTTTTTCATAAGGTTCGACCACAGCTAAAGATTCATCAATTTCTCCTTTAGCATTCCTTACTTTATCCAAATTCAATCCTAAATATTTGGCCATAAAGGGGTACATTGCCATTCTTTTAGAAGTTCCATAATCGTGGCCTTCTTTTGGGAAATGAGCATTTTGAACCAATTCTTTTTTACCAAACAAGCTATAAGTGCGTTGAATAAAAGGAAACTCTAATTCGGGTACAGCCATCGTCCAATCACCTCCATCAGAGATAATCAGTTGTGGACTGGGTGCTGCCATAGCCGCGATTTCGGCATTATTGGTTCCGTTGCCACATAAATGAATTCCACGACCGCTTTCGCAAGGACAGCCTCCCGAAAAATGTGAAGACACCATCACCACAGGAACCGAAACTTTGATTCGATTATCCAAAGCCGCCAAAAACATTGTATGCGAACCACCGCCTGATCCTCCTGTTACTCCTACTCGAGAAACATCTGCATATTTTAAGGTTGAAACATAATCTAGCAGACGCATACCACTCAAAGCTTGAACTGTAGCGGCAATACTATTGCGATGCATTTCAGGCGGGAATTGCAACAAGGATTCGCCCCAAGCAAACAAATCATAATTGACAACAATGGCTCCCATTTGTGCCAAAATAGCACAACGTTTTTGCTCATCGGCACGGTAACGACCATCGCCAAAATGCCCATTTGGAGTAACAATAATCGCCGCTTTTTTATTTAAAGGATACGGCTTGTAAATCGACCCCGTTGTGTAAACTCCAGGCAGAATTTCTAAACCGACATTCTCAACTGTATAATTTTTGTATTTTCGAATAGGAGTCAAAATAGGTTTTGATTTAGGCATGTCTGGCGCTTTGTCCAATCCTAAAGAAGTGCGAATACAAGATTGTAATTCGGCTTTTCGTTTTTCCCAATCTGATAACCTAGGGTACAAATGTGTCAAATAATTCAACCTACCTTCCGCTTTGTCCATCGAAATTTTATAATGCTCGTATTTTCGAATCAAATAAGAACCATCAGGTTGTTTGAAATACATCAACTCAAAAGGTCCTAAAACATTCGCCAATGACAATTCTAAATTCCCTGGCTCAATTCGCCAATCGGCATAATTGAGTTCTTTATCTTTCAACAAACCACGATTATCCGTCACGGTGATATGAAAGATACTTTCAATTTTTTTGATGGTTTCTGTCAATGGCCTTTTATAATCGTTATCCGAGTTTTGGGTTTGCGCATTCGCAAATGTTATTGTCAAAACTGAAATTAACAATACTACTATATTCTTCATTTTCATTATTTTAGATTCTATTTCCTACAAGATTTTGAAAACCTTGCAGCAGAGATTAGAATTTATCTTATTTTATACATTCAATCCTATAAACTCCTGAACCCAGTTTAAAAACTGTTTTTTTCTCTTTTTGGTCAAAATCAAACTGTTTCAATCTTTTTGCATTGACTTTAATTTTCATCATGATATCCGTTGGTAATTTGATTGTTGCAGACGTGTTTGCTGGAATTTCAATTGTGAAAATTAATTGACTGTCGTTTTTTTCCCAATTGGAAACTATTTTCCCATAAACCGATTCGTAACTCGATTTCACAAAAGTCATATCACCCACAATTTCAGGCTGGATGAAAAAATGCTTGAATCCAGGATGATTTTCGTCAAGAACAATTCCGCCTAAACTTTGGTAAAACCATTCCTCAATTTGCCCCATCATAAAATGATTCCAAGAATTTCCTTTGCGTGGATCCCATTGTTCGGTCAAAGTGGTTAAGCCAAATTTAGTTTGAAAACCATAACCTGGCGCCTCGTAGTGATTGTTCATTTTGTACATCATTTCATTTTCATCATTTTGAGCCAATGCTTGAAACAAATAACGATTGCCCACATCACCTGTTGTCAAACGGTCGCCTTTGGCTTTGATGTCTGCCAGTAAATTTTGCATCACCACTTTTTTATTTTGCGGTTCTACTAAATCCATAAAAATAGCAACAGCATTACTGAACTGACTTCCTGTACCGTATTGCTTGGTTTTGGAATCAAAAAAATGCTTGTTGAAAGCTTTTTTGATACTTGAAGCTAGCTTTTCATATTTTACTATATCATCCCCTTTGTTCAATAATTTTGCTGCTTTGGCTACCAGACTCGTACCATAATAAAAATGCGAGGTTGCTGAAAGTGCAATCGGACTATTCTTTGAATATCCCGCAGCATGATCCCCATAATCGTACCAATCACCCAGACCATAATCTACGATATGATTTTTAGATTTGGTCGATAAATAATCCACATATTGCTTCATTACGGGATAATATTTATCTAATAAAGAGCGATCAGCATACTGTTCATACTGCATCCAAGGCAGGATAATCCCCGTTACACCCCACTCTGGCGAATCGGTGAAATCCCCGCCAAAAACTACATACTCGGGAGCAATGGTAGGAATCATACCATTATCGCGTTGGGCATCGGCAATGTTTTGCATGATGGCTGGAAAATAAGTTGCCATGTTGTAATTGAACATCAAACCTGGTCCATTCAAATGAATTTCTTCCAACCAACCTAATTTTTCACGATGCGGACAATCCGTCAACACCGACTGAAAATTACTTTTTATAGCATTATTGATTAACTTGTGTGCTTTGTTAAAAATCTCATTTGAACATTCAAAAGTCCCTGCTTCACCTGCCGAATTATAAATAAAATTAGATTCTAAATCGACTATCGTAGGTAAATCAGCGTTGGTTTTTTTTTTAAAATTAACGTTTTCGATTTGAATGTATTGGTACCCATAAAAACTAAATTTAGGTTGCCAAGTCTCAACTCCTTCACCTTTTAAAGTATATTGAAAATAATAGGGTTTTCCAGATCTTCCTTGCGAAATAGTTCCATCATCGTTCAAACCTTCACCTGTCCACATTCGAACCACTTGTCCTTTTTTTCCTTTTACTTTAAGTGTTGGAAATCCCGAAAGATTTTGTCCCATATTGAAAACAAAGAAATTCGGCTTTAGCTCTTTGGTTACTTTAATAGCATATTTTTTCTGAATGGTAATTGGTGGAGCTGTTTGTGCTTTCAACATTCCTTTTGGTGCTTCTTGGATAACGACTGGTTTCCAATTCGCATCATTAAATTGAGGACTGTCCCATCCTTTTTGTTCCAAATTCGCATTGTAATCTTCTCCTCCAAAAATACTGTTGAAAGTAATCGGGCTTTTGCTGTATTTCCAACTCGCATCGGATTGAATGATTTCCTCCGAACCATCTTTATAAACGATTTTCATTTTGAAAAACAAAGTGGGTGGACCAAAACTTACATAAAATTTGGTGTACCGATCTGCCAAGGTATTGTACATCCCGTTTCCTAAAACAACTCCAATGGCATTGTCTCTTTGAAAGTCGGCTTCCGTTAATTCGTAGATATTGTAATTGATAGTTTTATCATAATCTGTCCACAGAGGTGCAAACTCGCTGTTACCAATTTTCTTTCCGTTTAATGTCAGTTCATAATGTCCCAAACCTGAAATACAAACCATGGCTTCTTGGATTTCTTTTTTGATTTCGAATTCCTTTCGCATCAAAATACTTCGAGTCGCTAGAGAATCTGCTGCATTAATTAGTGCTAATTTCTTCTCTCTTTTGAAAGTTGCGGTATGGTAATTTCTGCCTTCAGGCAAATGACTATTGGCTTTGGTAATCGCTCCTATCCAAGTAGGATTCAAATCTTTTCTATCAGCAATTGTTCTAAAAAAAGCCGTTTCACTCCAATTAGAAGCTTTACTTTTTTGATTCCAAACTTTCACTTTCCAGAAATATTTGGTCTCACTTTTTAATTCTTTTCCTTTATAAGAAACCAACTGACTTTGGCTTGAATTTACTTTGCCCGAATCCCAAATATCTCCTTCATTATTTTGCAATACGGTTTCAGAACTAGCGACTAAAATTTGATAGGCTTTTTGAGAAACATTTAATTCATTGGAAACTAATTGCCAACTTAGCCTAGGTTGTGTTAGTACCACAGCAACGGGGTTTTCGGCCATTTCACATGTTAAATGTTCAGCAGTAATTTGTCCTTTAGAAATGAACGATATTAGAAAAAAAAGAGGAATAATATGTTTTTGAAATTCTTCATAATTTAGTTTCACGCAGATCTTGCAGATTTACGCAGATTTTATTTTTAAATCTTACAATTTCTTTGTTACCAATGATTTGATATTAAATACTGCTTCAGGAATTTCTTTTCCAGTATCCTCTAAATCATCAAAATCAGGTGTATCAGGAGCTGTATCTGGATTCGGACTGTAACGTTGCTCACCAGTACGGAACATAATGCGCTCAAAGCCATCAACGGGAGCATAAAATATCTTGGTGGATTCTTTACCTTCATTAACTTTCACGGTATAAGAACGCGACTTGACTTCTAAATTCACCGTGATTTTATATTCCTTGTTGGCTTCGTATTTAGCAATACCACTAAAACGAGCCCCGTTTTTTACTTTCACTTCTCCATCGGCATCAAAAACCAATCGGACAGCAGGTAATCCTTGTTTGTTTTGGAATTCAATTTGCAACAAACCGTGATTGTTTTGTTCTGGTTTGACAATAAATGTCGCTTCCATTTTTGTTGCAAAAGGTATCACACGTTCGGCACGAGCATAATCAAATGCATCTTTATCACGCAAGATCAAGCATTTCGAACCGTCTGAATTTGTCTCCAATTTGGTGGAAGCCCATGCCAAATCATAGGTGTTCCACATTTTTAATTCTTCTCCATCAGGTAAATTATTAAAAACATCATTCACATCCTTAGTCACCACACTGGTCACAGGAACCGGAACCGAGGCTACCCAAATATCTTCTTTGTTCACACTATAACTCACCCAAAGTTTGCCATCAGGAGGTGTACCGTTGTTTTCGGTAATTCCGCGAACGTATTGTGGTCCCGCTGATTTGTAGTTTCCACCGTAACGCATCGGACTGATTTCACCGTGTACCAATAACAAATCGGTATAATTCAAGCCATCATCAGAAGTTGAAATTGCCAATGGCCAACGGTATTCTGAAGGATTGTAAACTGTTGCATAGCGGTTATCAGATGTTTTTTGTCCCCAAATCTTAGCATTACTGTTCACAAAACCAGGTGCACGCAAAGGCATGTATTCCCAAGATTTTCCACCATTTTTACTAATCGATGTTAAAGCATGTTTCCATAGACCGACTACATTTCCGTTAGGCAAATGGTAGTAACTAAACGCTTTGTAAGGCTTTTGAAGGGGAATTAATTCGTCATCACGATCGGCTTCTTCCACCCATTGCTGCACAATCAAAGGTTCTGAAAGTATCTCTTCACAGGCTTTTTTGAACCCTTTGTCTTTTGATTTGGTATAAAATGGAAAAGCTGATTTTGACTTATCCCAAGATTTATTATAACGAATAAAATAGATTTCGCCATAATTACCGTCTTTTTTAATTTCACGAATCACTCGACCAATCCCTTTTCCATCATTAGGGTCGTCTTTAGCATCCATCGCAATTCCATAATAGGCCAATGCAAATAGGCGCTTATCCTGAGAAGTATAAAACCCCATACGTTGGTGCATGATAGCGTCTAGATTTTTGGCAACACCATCAACGCCTTCTTTTTTCCATCCATCAGGTATGCGATAGATTGGGAAAATTACTTTAGGCATTGTCCACGAAACCCCATCTTTAGAACTCATGATAAAAGTTTGACTTGGGGGAATGTGTTCTCCAGTTGGGTCACTTAAATATTCTAAATAAAAGGTATTATTCCAATAGGCCATGGTGGGTTGGTGATTGTAGGTCCAACCAAATCCATCTGATTTCTCAGGATGCTCTCTACTGGCGCGCATAATTTGTGTGGCATGAACTCCTACCGCAGGACTCAGTTGTCCGTGGTGGTAATCAATATTTGAAAGGGTTTTACCAACGTACCGTACAGTATCATTTTGTGCCAATGTAGTATTCAAAGCTCCACAGGTCACTAAAATAACAGATGCCGTTGCTAAATTTTTCTTTATGTTTTGTAGTGCAATCATTATTCTTTTCTTTTGTTTAGCCAATCCTTTTAGAGTATAAAACTCTCAAAGGGTTCAGCCTTAATTATCTTTTTTCAATTAATCCTCTCAAAATTTTCTTTGAAATCGTGGTAATTGTTCCGTGTTTGTGTCCTTCTGGAAGTGTAATTTGGTTGCTTACATCTTCAAAGGTTTTAAAATCTGAGGTCTTGGCTGCCTTGTAATTCTTAGCACCATAATTGTCATAAAAAATCAACCAATCCTTATTTTTTCTTAAAACAGTTGGCCCTTCAGACAAATAATCAGTAAAGGGTTCTGAAATATTTTCGAACGGACCAAGAGGCGATTTTCCAAAAGCCACTTTGATGTTTCTGTTGGGACGAGTATTGTCTTTTAGTACTAAAATATAGTCGTTTTGGGCACGCTTTATTAACACACAATCAATCACACTGAAACCAGGTTCGAAAAATAATTTGGCCTCCGAAAAAGTTTTAAAATCCTTGGTCGTTACATAATACATTCGGTGGTTATTTTTCTCTTCTTCTTGTCCTTTTTCATAGCGAAACGGAATCGTAGAAGCCCAAATGATGATGTAGTTATCGGCATCCTCATCATAAAAAATTTCAGGCGCCCAAACGTTTACCACTTCAGGCTCATTTTTCATTACGGAAATGTATTCTTGTTTTGACCAATGAATTAAATCTTTGGAACTGGCATAACCAAAACCGTTACCCCCACGCCATTCGGTTGTCCAAACCAAATGATAAACACCGTCTTTGCCTTTAACAATCGATGGATCACGCATGATTTTTGAATCGCTCGAACCCAACTCTGGTTTTAAATAGGTAGCTGTTAAATTTTCCCATTGGTAGCCATCCTTGCTATACGCCAAACGCAACCCTTCTGTTGCGGGCTCTCTAAACGAAGTAAAAAGATAGATTTGCTTCGAAGAAGAACAACTCAACAGGAAAAAAATGACTATTAGTATTAAAATTATTTTTTTCATTATTTTATTATTAAATGGGTCAAGCTAAAGTCCAACTCAATTGAATCTACGTTTCCTACAAGGTTTTTTCCTGACCTTGCAGGTCTATAAAATTCAAAAATTACACCTACAAGGTTTCGAAAACCTTGCAGGAGCCCAATTATTCAATAATTGCTTTTTTATTTAATTCTTTACCTCTTTTCACAACTGTTGAAACGTTATGGAAAACATTATTTTTCAGAAAAATGGCTTTTGTTTCTTTTCCATCTGCTTCAATGAAAACATCGGTTGCATTAAAAGGAAAATTATTGCTAATCATGGTATTCGATACATTCTCCAATTTGATTACTGGAATTCCTTTTTGTGGTGATGAAGAACCGACGTTGTCTAAAATGATATTTTTAGAATCTGTTATTTTGAAAGAAGCCCCAATAGTCGCATTCACTTTTACATCGTGAAATTCTACATCGGTCGCTGTACTTAGGGTAAAACCTTCTTTGGCTTCCATATTGATATTGGAGAAAGAAATATTTTGAATCGGCATTTCGCTAATTCCTAGAATCGCACCAGCTTTATTGATATTGGAACCTGTGATATTACTCATGTGAATGTTTCTAAAAATAGGTGTTCGCTCTGAAACAGGTTCTTCTTTGGCATCTTTATCATAAAAAAGATTCAGCACGATCGCTTCTTGTTTGATGTCTTTCATAACAATGTTATCCACTCTGATTTCTTCAACAACTCCACCTCTTCCACGAGCCGATTTGATGCGAATACCTCTGTCGGTTCCATCAAAAACACAATTAGAAATCGTGATTTTCTTAATTCCACCAGACATTTCACTTCCTATTACTACACCACCATGACCGCTCAACATCGTACAATTGGTTATCGTTACATTCTCTGTTGGACGACCGTATTTACGACCATCGGCATCACGACCCGATTTGATTGTAATACAATCATCACCTACACTGATATGGCAATTGGAAATACGAACATTTTTGCAAGACGAAGGATTGATTCCGTCCGTATTAGGGGAATGTGGATTGAAAATCGTAATTCCAGTAATGGTCACATTGTCACAAAACACTGGGTTTATGGTCCAGAAAGGGGAATTTTGAAAAGTCACTCCTTCGATTAAAATATTTTTACATTCATAAGCTTGAAAAAAAGCAGGTCTGAAAAAGTGTTTATCAATTGTTCTTTTGTAGTATGGTTCATAGGTAATTCCTTTATTTTGTTCTACCCACATCGTTTGGTATTTTGTTGGAGCCAAAGGCACTTTCGAACCTTCAATTCGGTACACTTCATTCCACCATGCTTTCCCTTGACCGTCAATAACACCTCTACCTTTGATGCTAATATTCTCAGCGTCCTTAGCATAAAACAAAGGCGAAAAGGTTTGCATCACGATTCCTTCATAACGCATTTTAACAAATGGCAAATAGTCATCAAAATTCTCCGAGAATTTCAACAAGGCACCCGAATCCAAATAAATAGTGATATTACTTTTTAATTTTAAAGCCCCTGTCAAGTATTCTCCCGCAGGAAAAAATATCGTTCCTCCTCCGTTTTTAGAAGCTTTATCAATTGCGCCTTGAATGGCTTTCGTACAAATAACACCTTTGTTGTTCCCGCCTTCGTTGAGGATATTCAACCAGCCATCATTTGCGAAAGCAGCATTAATTCCTGTTATAAAACAGAGTATTAGTATGATATTCTTAATTTTCATAGGCTTGTTTTGGCACGCAGATTTACGCAGATTTATTAATATTATTATTGCCTTGTTAAAGAAGGATAAATCAAATTTAAAATCAACAAAAATTGTGGATTATAAGGATGTGATTTCTCCTTTTTCGAAATGACAAAAAAGTGATTATTTTGATTTTAAAATTAATACCCAATCATTACCCTCTTCATTTTTGCCAGAAGGCTGAAAATCTTGAGTTCCTTTATTCGCAAAAGTTCCTATTTTAGTTGTTTCGCCGTTTCTTGGATTGTACCAATTAGCCTCGAGATCGCTTCCCTCTATTTTGCCCATATTTACAGCTATTTTTTTTCCATTATAGGTATAAATCAACGCATAGTTTTTTCCTCGAGTGGCTGCTAAATAATCGTATTTATCACCTTGATTGGCTATTAGGGATTGGTCTGGAATTCTTTCAAAATAAGGGAATTCTAACATCAACTTTTTAAGGTATATCATTTGTCCAGCTCCAGGAGCATGGATGGCTTTGTTCCACAATTCTCTGTTACCATAAGCTGGATTGTCTCCTTTTCTGAACATTTGCATGACGGCACTATGTCCATAGGTATATCCTGAAGCGCCTGCAAAAACAGACCAATAAGCATAACGTCTTACATCATTGGCATTCCATTTCGGCTGTAAAGTATCGTGTAAACCATGTGGAATTCCTTCGTAAGACGGCTCTCCATCCAATGTTGGTTTGGTTGGTTTTAGTGCATAATCTCTTTTTACATATTTGAAATTATCCTCTTTGAAAGAAGTTTTAACCGTATCTTGATCGTAGGTTTTATGTCCTGATTGAAACATGTTAAAATCCAACCATTTTGCTTCCTGGAAATTTTCAGAGGAATCCGTTCGTCCATAGGGGTGAAAAGTCATCAACTGGTCAGGATTGCTTTTTTTGATTGTACTTCCAATAGCGTTCCAAATGTCTTGAAATTCATTTCCTTTGGTGTCCCCACCATTTAACCAAATGATATTGGTTTTGTTTTTATAGCGGTCTGCCAAAAACTGAGCGTATTTTTGTGCTTGTGCTACGTTTACTTTATTTCCTTTAGCCACATTAGTTCCCCAAACAGGTACCATCGCCATGTAAATTCCGTTTTGCTCCGCCACTTCTAAGGCATAGTCCAAATGGTCCCAATAATCATATTCCTGAAGGTTTTTATAATCGTTTCCTTCAGTCGTTAAAGGTTTAGATACATCCTCATTGGTCAATGCCAAATCACCGTATACATTTTTCACATCCAATTTATGCAAAATCATAATTTGGATCACATTGAAACCTTTATCTTTTCTATCTTCAATATAAGTTTTGATTTCTTCTCTATTCAATCTTCCTAACATCAGCCATCCCGTATCACCCAGCCAAAAAAATGGCTTCCCATCTTCGGACATGAAAAAACGTTGGTTTTCAGAAATTTTCAACTTGGGTAATGTCGCTTCTAAAGCAAGTGAATCGTTGCTCTTTTTATCCTCTTTACAAGATGTAAAAAGCAGAGCAAAACTGGCAATGAATAGATACAAATAGTTGTTTTTGGTAAGCATTTGGATTTATTTTTTGTGTATGAATAGTATTTTTTCTTTCGTAATAGCATCTGAGAATGTCACTGTTTTTCCACCTCGAATGGTTTCTATTTTGGAAACGATTCCTGTCTCCGCATTAATCGCAAAAACATCAAATTGTCCATTGAACGTAGTCAAATTCACTGTAATTTCTTCATTTTTATTTTTATAAAACAAATAGTTTTCTCCCTTTTCTTCCAATTTCCAAACCGAATCAGAAAAATGGCTTCCTGCAACTGTTTTCATTTTGGCAACAGCCAAATGAAAATCGGATAATTCGATTTTCGGAATCGCCGCTAAGGAACCTCCACCCATCAAAACGCCCCAACCCATTCTATTTGCCCCAGGAGTAGAACAAATTACTGCTTTGTCAGGATAATTTTCTCGGTATTGACGAACGGCTCTATAGGTTTGTTCCAAAGTTTCTTTGCCTGTTTTCATTTTTCGAGCGTGTTGGCGTGGGGCTAAATTCTTTCCTCCTTCGGGTGCGTAAACCGAGCCGTCTTCTTTGTAATACCAATATTTGATATCAATTACATCAACTATTTTTACTCTTATTGGATCATTTAAAATGGCGTCTTGGACATCTTTGGTTGCACTCAACGCAGTCTTTGATTCATTTTGATGTGACTTTTCATAATTGGCAATCACATCTATCCAAAATTCCATAAAAGATAAAGGCCCAGTATATTCGGCACTTGTTAGTTGTAGTACATTAGCATTGTCCTTGAAATTTTCTAGGTTTTTCTCAATAAATGCTTGGTGTAACTTACGGATGTTAGCATTTTTAACATCATAGAATTGTTCAGCTATGAAAATTCGTTTGTCCCCTGCATAAGGTGGTGGTTCAGGCAATCCTGTTGTATTAATATTATTAGCTGGACGCCAAGGCGAACTTGACCAATGTGCTCCAGCTTCTAAAATATTGTGTTGAAAATAGTGTTGATTCATCAATATTTTATTTTTTGGAGTGGCCAATTCGGCAAAGGTTTTTAATCGATTCCAATACCAAGCGTTGTATCTCGTCAAATCATATTTACTCAATTGATCCCAAGCTAATCCTTGTCCGCTACGGTCAAAAGGTTGCTCGTAAAAAGGTGCCCAAACATCGGCATCTATTCTGCGAATGCGTTCGTGATCTGCCATTCGTTGTTCGTACCACAATCCGTAATTATGGTCTAGCGATGCTTTGTTTTTCGCTACCAAATAATCCACAGTTTCCGACAAATTATCGGTATAACCCAAACCGTAATGTCCAGGTACAAATCGAGTAATATGTGGTCTTTCTTTGGCAACATCAGATTCTCGCAAGCTTCCTCTCCACCAAGGTACATCAACTATTTCGCCAGTAAGTATTGCATTATCAACAATTAATAAACCATTATTGATGGTGATTTTGTTGGTATTTGTTGTCGAAACCGCAACTGTTTTAACTTCATCAATACGTTTCGCTTTCCCATACTCAATCGCAATCGGATTTCTAGTCGCTGCATTAGTGATGAATTCTTTAAGAGTTTCGTTTAATTGATACGCTTCAGCAGTTAAGACCGCTGCTTGTTCTAGAGTTGGACTAGAAGATGGCTCCGAACCTAAATCCATAATTTGAGGTTTCATTGGTAATTTACCCAAACGTTGTTCGAGTAACGCATAAAACAAACTTCTTGGATTGATGTGATTGTTTACGTCTTTCCAATGTCCGTTTCCTGCCCATTGTGCCCAAACACCAAAGGCCCAATTGTTAGCCGTTGGCGGATTGTAATTTTCGATTTTAGAGGCTGATGTTTCCCAGATAACACTGTTGGCAACATTCCAGCCTAAGCCTCTTGCGTCTTGTTCTTTGTTTTTAAAACTAATGGCGTTTCCATCAATTAAGGCAACATCAAAAAGAATTCCGGTTGCCCAACTTCCCACAGCTCCACTAAAACTATAAGGCAAATACGCTTCACATTGTAAAAAAACATTGGGACCTGCAGAGGCATAACCTCCCACAACAAAATCATTATATCCAAATTCAGAATAACAACGTTGAAACAAAGTTTGTTGCCCTTCGGTATAAAATGTATTTCTGCGGAATGCGGCTATTTCCGAAATGGGATTTAAAGCCAAGCAATCTTCAACGGTGATTCTTTTTGCCGTTTTTAAAATTGAAACCGCACCACCTGCAAATTGTTCAAAATTCACTTGTCGCACCCAAACATCTTCGGCATTTTCTATCGAAATTCCGTGCCATCGGTGTTGTTCGTCTTTTGGATTTGTGGTATCATAATCCGATTTCAAACTCAAATTTTCAATCCCCACTTGATTAATTCTACCCGACCAAGAATAACTTACCATAGTAGATTTTGATAATTCTTCGTCTAAAGCATTGGTTAAAGGAGCGTCTATTGTGATTGTATTTCCTTGAACTGCGGTAATTTCTCTATCGGCACGAATCACAAAATCATCACTTTTCCAACCAATCCAGCCAGTTTCACCACCAAAATCATTCATTGACAAAATATCAATCCATTTTTTAGTGATGGGCGTATTGATAACAATAGCGTCTCCTTTTTTGAAAGCTGCAGCATTTTTTAGGGTTAATTCCGTTGCTCCCAATGGGGTATAATTATTGGCTAATTCTTGTGTTTCCTTAAAAATGCGGTTATTAATCCCGCTAATATTGATAATTGCTTTTCTATTAATTGAAGTACCTAAAAGAACTGTTTTATCAACTCCACATCCTCGTAAAACAATTCCGCTAGAATTTATTTTTACTTCACCCGAGACTTTGAAAGTTCCTTTGTCTAAAAGTATTGTCCCTTTGAATCCATTTTTATCTGCTTTTGCCTTTGCAATATAATCCACCGCAGCTTGAATTGTGGCCGTGGCATCACCCTCAATATGAGGTACAAAAACCTTAATAGCCACATCAGGAATCGCAACTGAAGACGCTTTATAACCCGCATACGAAAAATCAGGGATTTGGTTTCCTTTTGCATCTAAAGTCCGTATGACTTTACCTTCTTTGGTTATTATGATATCTGGAAAACTGTTTTGCGTCCAACCATTTGTTAGCACAGACAGTTGCAACACCAAAGCAATCAATACTTTGTTTGAAAAAATTATTCTTTTAGTATGTCGAAAAATACAATTCAAGGGTACTATCATTTTAAAGGATTGTTAACTAAATTACTGCAATAAACCATTGCTCAATTTAGCTAAAGTATCTGTATTATTTTCTAATTTTGACCAATCCACTTTTTGATTAGGATCAATTCCGTTAAAATATTTTTCAATATTCGTATAACCGTCACCATTACTGTCCTGATTTGCATCAGTAGCGTCTTTTGGATTTAAACCGTATTTTTTCTCCCAAGCATCTGGAATTCCGTCATTATCAGAATCTTTATAAGCTTTCCCTTTGTAATCTGGGTAACCTCCTACTTGCTCTGGACTGGTGATTATTCCTTTTTTATAGGAATCTGCAGGTAATCTTCTTTTGATAAATTCTTTTCCGATAGTGTTTTCTAAACCATCTTTAAACTCAATTTTACCTGTACGTACTTGTTTTATAATACGCTCATCCACCGCATCTCTTTTTGGTAAAGTGGCTCCTGCATTGTTCAACACAAATTCATATGCTTCCTTTGCTTTCATAATAGTAATCGTAGGCATAGGAAATGCTTTTGATTGTTTGATTAGTTCCAAATAGTCTTTTGCTTTATCGTGTGATAAATTCTCAATTTGTACACCGCCATTCCAGTTGTCAGCAGTCACTTCAGGCACGCCGTCAATGTAATTTCCATTGACATACGCTCTTCCAAAAGTTTTAGGAACCCTATATCCCGATTCAGGTTTTAAGATTCGGTAGCGAATAGGATCATCTTTAGGAGTAATTGGTCCTGGTTTGAAATAATTATTGATGATGTTAAACATGGAGCGATAATCTCCACCATCAACCGAACGATTCCACCAGTTGAAAATCACATTGTTGACAAAATTAAAATCGCCATACATCCCGACAGAACAATTCCTAGAAATATTATTTGCCCATAAGTTTCTCATAAAGGTAGAATTTAATCCCCCAATAGTACTACCAAAGGCGTGATTGTATGTATCCAAACCTTCAGACGAAATGGTGTTTTGAATAGTGATATTGACCGTTGGAATTTTCTCTAATTTTGATTTGTCATTGGCTTGAAATTGATGACGATACATAGAAATATTTTCGTCTAGCCCCCAACTTACAGAACAGTGGTCAATTATCACATTTCCGATAACGTTACCACCCAAGGCATCATCTCTACGAGTAACATCAGTAGCTCCACGTCTGAAACGCATATGTCTTATAATCACATCATGAGTATCAATAATCAAAGATTCCCCTGCAATACAAATTCCGTCACCTGGAGCCGTTTGTCCTGCGATGGTGACATAAGGCGCTCGCATACTGATGCGGCTTTTTAATCGAATAATTCCCGAAACGTTAAACACAATTGTTCTTGCCCCCACAGCTTCACAGGCCTCTCTAAAAGTACCTTTTCCGCTATCTTCTAAACTTGTAACGACGAATATCTTTCCACCACGACCACCTTGAGTATAAGCTCCGCCACCTTCGGCACCTGGGAAAGCAGGAATTTCAGCTTGTACCAAATCTTTAGGATAGGCCGCCCACGGAATATAAGGACGTCCTTGCTTGGCTTGCTCTTTAATAATATGAGCATTGTCAGCCCAAATTTTATCTAATCTTCTTTCTTCCTTTGCCCAAAGAGAATCTGACTTTGCTTGCAGTTCGTGTGGAATCTCAGGATATTGAGCATATACTGAACTAAAAACGGAACAGAAAGAAACTAACATAAATGTTCTTTTAAGAGCGGTATTTCGAAAGTTATTTTTCATGATAATGATGACAAATATTTAAAGTAGTCTTAGTGTTTGTGAACTAGTTTTGTTGAGGATAGTCAAGGATAAATTCTATATCAAGACGTTTACCGTTAACGTTTTTTTAAATGGGCTACGACTCCCGAAGCTCATTATAATTAAGACAGGCGTATTTTATGTTATTTCGACGAAGGAGGAATCACATAACGTGAACACCTAGTGTGATTCCTCATTCTTCGGAATGACAAAGCAGGATGTTTTTCCTTAACTTAATGACATTTTCCGAAACTTCGGGACAGCCTCGCAATAGGAACTAATGTTTTTTATTTATTCTTTTCTCGTTCTTCAACACGCTTGTGCCAATCTTCACTTTCTTTGTGCAAATCATAACCTTGTGCCGACAAATAGTTGTTGATTCTTCCTTTGTATTTTCCAAACCAACCGTGTTTTTCTTTAGAACTTCCCCCGTCCATTGCGTGCTCTCTGGCTTCCACCAAAGCATCATAAATGTATTTTTTTTGCGCCTCAGTTAAATTTGGCAACATATCATTGTAACCCGCAACAGTAATAGGAAGTACACCATAAGTCATTCCGTCTTTTACTTCCACAACTTTAGCTTCGTTTAACTGAGTTTCTAAGGCTTTGACATAAGATTTATGCAATTTACTAACCGCTTTGTCTGCCTTAATTTTAATCTTTTCAATTTTAGTATTTTGTTTTTCTTTGGATAAACTACAAGCCTTTACTTTCTCGACTTTAGCATCACGAGCATCGTGAATTTTACTCAAGTTACGAAATTGCCGTGCGATGATACTAGACACTTTCGCTTCTTTTTCAGAATTGTTAAGTGCTAATTTTTCGACAATTTTGGCAGCCCTTTCATTGGTTACTTTTATGTATTCTGGATCTAAATGCTGTTGTGCTTGCAATGTACAGAACACAAGCAATAGCAAAAACGTAGACTGTATTTTTTTATTTATTAACATGCTTTTAAAAATTTTGAATTTGCTCTTTTTTAAAAACATCCTTACTTCACAACTTACATTGTGAAATAAGAATGCTGGGTAAAAACTAACTACTAAACTAACTATAAACTAATTGATTAAGGGCTTTGTTAAAGTCTCCTTATTATTTTTTAAATCTTTCCAATTCACTTTTTTCTTAGGATTGGTATTGTTAATGTATTCTTCAATATTGGTGTAACCGTCCTTATCTGAATCAATAGACGCATCAGAAGCATCATTAGGATTCAAACGATTTTTTTTCTCCCAAGCGTCTGGCATTCCATCTTTGTCAGTGTCGACATAAGGAGTTCCTTTGTATTCTGGATAACCTCCTACTTGCGAAATATCAGTGATAATCCCTAATTTATAAGAATCTGGACCTAAACGTCTATGCTCAAATTGGTAAAAAGAATTAGGGTCAAGTCCTTCCACATATTCTGGTTTTCCTGTCTTGACCACTCTTACAATTCGAGTATCTACAGGATCTCTCTGTGGCAATGTTGCACCTGCATTCTTAATGACATAATCATAAGAAGCTTCAGCAGACATGATTTTGTTAAACCAAGGCATTGGCATCGGCTCGTCAACTCTCATTTTAGGAAAATAAGTTGAAGCTTCTTCAAAACTCATCAATTCTCCTTTTTTGTTTTCCATTTGCACGCCTCCATTCCAATTGTCTTTAGAAACTACTGGATTCCCTTCTACTACATTACCGTTTACGTAAGCTCTACCAAAAGCTAAGTACGGAAGTTTACTTCTTCCTGCTTCAGGTTTTAATATACGGTAGCTAATAGGTTCATTCAAATCAGTTGCTGGACCTGGCTTGAAATAATTATTAATAATATTATATTGAGCAGTATAATCACCACCATCAATAGAGCGGTTTACCCAGTTAAATATAACATTGTTAACAAAATTAAAAATTCCATTCCAACCAATTGACGGATTTCTACCCGTATTAGAAGACCATAAATTTCGAATAAAAGAGCAATTTTCTCCTCCTAACGTACTTCCAAAAGCATGATTATAGGTATCTAAACCTTCTGCAAACAAACTATTTTGAATAGTAACATTTACCGTAGGTAATTTTTTATCTGCAGAACCAGGTGTACCATCATTGTACATATGTCTGTAAAATGACATATTTTCATCTAAGCCCCATGTTCCTGAGACGTGATCCATAATAATGTTTCCTATTGGATTTCCTCCAATAGCATCGTCACGACGACCTACAAAAGTTTCTCCTCTACGAAAACGCATATGACGGATAATCACATCATGTGTGTCTACCCAAATGGTTTCACCCGAAACACAAATCCCATCTCCTGGAGCTGTTTGCCCTGCAATAGTAACATAAGGTGCGCGAATGATTAATGGACTTTTTAATTTGATGATTCCTGAAACATTGAATACAATGATTCTAGCACCACCTTGTTCACAAGCTTCACGTAAAGTACCTGTACCTCTATCTTCTAAGCTAGTAACTGTATATACTTTTCCGCCACGTCCTCCAAAAGTGTACATTCCTCCTCCTTCTGCTCCTGGAAATGCAGGAATATCGGCTTGAGGTAAATCAGTAGGCCTTGAAGCCCAAGGAATAAAAGGTTTTCCTTGACGTTCTTCTTTTTCGATAACAATCAAAGCTTTTTCCCAAGCTTCATCTGAAAGTCGGTTGGCTTCATCTTTAATGGCTTTTTCTCTGGCTTGCACCTCGGCACTCAATTTTGGATATTGAGCAAAGGATTTTGTACTTCCTAAAAGCAATAGAAAGAGCATTAAAAAAACTGATTTTTTGATACAAATTTTCATTATTGTGGCAATTTTTAACTAAATCACCTGCATCTTAGAGATAGAATACAGGTGATTGAGTTTATTATTAATTTAAATTATTTATTCTTGATAGTTGTAAGTTCCTGGGCCTCCCGTGGCTCCCGTCCAACCTATGGTTTGTTGCAACCAAGTATTTTGACTTAAAATACCATTGTTTAATCCCATAATATAGTAATTTGGTCTCCATTTAATTTGAACAGCAGTACCATTGACATTATCCATTGGTGTATCTAAAGGTTCTACTTCCAAATTTGTAGTATAAAAATTAGCCAATGCAGTTATTTGAGCTGCAAAATTCGCCGCATCAGGATCCACTGAAATCCCTGCTCTTTGTGCTATTAATGGATCGATAGTAGTAGCATTTGCTATTTTATATCTTAAATTATAACCTGTACGTTGGGTTCCATTAATTGGAGGTAAATCCAATTTTGTACAAGTGTTATTAATTGTTCCAGAAACTGCTTCGTCACTATACAACATCCAACGTTGTACATCCCAGAAACGCTTACCTTCATAAGCTAATTCTATTCTACGTTCATATAAAGCAGCATTAATTGCTGCATATTTGTCTGCTAATGTGCCTAGACCATAATTATTTGCTGCAGGAATTCCTACGCGGTTTCTCACTTTACCAATATAAGCCACAGTATTTGCAATATCTCCTTTAGCGGCATAACATTCAGCAATGTTTAGCAACAATTCAGCATAACGGTATTCAAAAATATCAGTACCTGAAAACTCATAGCTTGAATTACTAGCTACAGGGTCTGACATTTTTCGGACAAATACAGGACTCGATTCTCTATTGTTATCACTATAAGTGGACACACCAGTATTAGGAGCACTATTCCAACGATAAGACCAAATTGTATGAGTTGCATTTTCTTTAAAACCCCATTTAGATCCTGTAAAGGCAAAAGTTCTATAAAATCTAGGATCACGATCTTTGAAGAAAAGGAAGGAATCATAGTTGTTGGCTACGGTTGGTTTAGTACCATTTGCCATAGGAAACAAATCAATCATTTCCTTTGGGGCTTCAAGACCACCACCACCACCTTGGCTAACTAATCGAAGTCCTTTTTCCCAACCATTATTAACAATAATATTACCTTGACCACTACCTAATAATTGAACTGTAATGGCCTCTTTACAAAAAGTATTGTTGATCAAGAACATGTTTTGCCAATCTTTTGCCGTAGTACCGAACAATCCAAAGCCATCCGCAGTTAATTGTGTTTCTGCCGCTAATCCAGCTTGTAAAGCTGCATCCCAACGTTCATTTGATGAATCCCAGTTTTTGTTAAACAACGGACTAGCAAAAGTTAATAATACTCTAGCTTTTTGAGCTAAAGCCGCTCCTCTTGTGAAACGACCATAATTAGGCGCATCCCATTGTCCAGGCAACAAAGTTGCTGCCAAATCCAAATCTTTTGTAATTTGTGCAACCACTTCAGCTACACTTGCTCTTGGATGTTGAATGGTTACATCAGTAGAGGAAGCATTCTCAACAGTTGTAACAATTGGAACACCACCATAAGTACGCATTAAATCAAAATACTGAATGGCACGCAGGTAGTACATTTGTCCTTTGGCACGATTACGGTAAAGTTGTGATAAATTAGCTCCTTTCGAATCAATATTCTCTAATAGATTGTTACAATCTCGAATTCTATGATACGGTTCATTTTTAACTTTATTCTCTAATTTGGTTCCATAATACCCCGTTGGTACATCATTAGAAGTTGAAAAAGTGAAATTTGGATTAATCAGTCTTCCAATTGGATTATCTAAAATCCCACCCATTTCTTCCGTTAATCTAGATTGATCCGTTGTAAACGAACCTACTAACGTTGCCTGTGGGCTGGTGTAACCAGCAAAATAATTATAGTATAATTTATTAATATACCAATCGACACGTTCTGGGTTTTCATAGAATGTATCGTCATATAGACCATAGTTTTTCTTTTCTTGCAAAAAATCATCACTACAAGAAACACCTAAAACTACTAAAAGTGCTAAGGTTATATATCTATTAATTGTTTTCATAATCAGTTTTTTAATTAAATTAGAATGAGATGTTTAAATTAACCGACCAAGTTCTTAGTGTAGGATATCCTGACAATGAATTATCATACATATTACGGTATTTATCTGGAAAAGGGTTGTAAAGATCCCAAAGATTATTACCTGTTACACCTATAGATGCTTTTGCAATTTTTAATTGCGAAAGAAATTCTTGTGGAAAATCAAAACCAACTGTTAGATTTCTAATATTACAACGGAAAGTATTGATTTGCCAGAAATCGGAAGGAACAGATAAATTATCTCTAAATGCTAAATTTGGATATTTACCATTTAAATTATCATAACCATACATATCTGACCAGAAAGATTCACGACTCCAAAAAGCATCATTTGTACTTGTGTATTGATCTACAACATCTATACTACGTGATCCTCCCCATGAAGTTCCAATTTGAGTCCTAACATAAACTGATTTGTATTTCATTCCTAAATTAGTTGTAAAACCATAAGATCTTTTACTTGCTCCAATGTCAGCGTAATCTAAATTTTTATCAATTCGACCATCAGCGCCCGCTTGAGTACCGTCTGAACTATTAAAAGCACCCGCAATATCTTGGTAAGCTAACATTCCTTTTTTTACACCAGCCAAAGTAGTTACACCTAAAAAGTTTGGCGTTGCTCCTGGAATTCCTGAAGCGGCTGCATTTGCTGTTAGATAATTCCAATAGTTTTGAACATCCTCATCTGTACGCAAAATACCGTCACCTGTTGAAGTACCTGTCCATGTCTTCAATCCCCAAGTTGGGTTAAAAGTTGTTGAACCTGTTCTTGTTGCATTATTAGATGGGTGAAGCAAAGCTCCATCAGGATACGCTATAGTTTCATTCCCAGCAAACAATCCAAAGTTTACTCCCACATTATAACTTAAATCAGATTTAATATTATCACTCCATTTCACTTGAAACTCAGTTCCCCATGAATTTACTGCAGCAATATTCTCTTCAGCATATCCTCCACCTACTGAAATAGGCACATTAAGTTGTCCTGCTGAAGTAACTAACATTTCAGTTCCTTTGTCGAAATAATAGTCTGCTGAAATTTGTAATCGATTGCGCAAAACATTAAAGTCAATCCCATAATTGCTTTTAATATGAGTATCCCAGCCAACATTTCTGTTTGGATTTACTCTTGGCGCCAAACCACTTCCTAATGTTCCTCCAGCAGACCCAAATTGTGCTCCTTTATCTGTAATTACGTCATAATAAGTAGCCCATCTCCAAGGATTAATATTATCATTTCCAGTTTTACCAATAGAATAACGCAATTTTAAGAAATCAACACCTGGCAAAGCTTTTTGAAACCAATCTTCTTTCGAAGCTATCCAACCCAACTGAAGTCCTGGAAAAGTCCCCCAATAATTCTCTGGAGCAAATTTTGTAGAAGCATCTTGTCTGAAAATTAATTGTAATAAATATTTAGATTTATAGCTGTAATTTAATCGTCCCAAACGAGAAAGTGTTCCAGATTCTCCTTTTTGGTTATAAGAATTTGAAGTTAAAGTACCTGCTGTAGCATAAGTTCCTAAATAATCTTTACCTGGATTTTCATAATACAAACGTGCAAAACTATAATTTGATTCTGAACGTTCAATAGAAAACATCGCATCAATGTCATGATCTCCAAAAGTGCGAGAATAATTCACAAAAAAGTTAGCCTGTTCACTTTTATTACCTGTGTTATCATAAACAACCCTAGCTTGTTTTGTATTGTTTTTAATATTGTAGTTAGCATCAGTAGCAGCACTAGCCAAGTGACGTCCAGCAGCTGTAAAATTGGTTATTCTAGCCAAAGTAAAAGGCAAAGCAACTTGTTCGGTTTCTGATGAGCTTTGACTTCTAGCGAATGCTCCTCTTACGGATAATCCTTTAATAAATGGCACTTTATAACTTAAAGAAGCATTTACATTGTATGAGAAATCAGACTCAACTTGTTTGGATCCACTATTTTGTAATGCAAAATAATTCCAACCAGCTATAGATGAATTAGTATCTTGATTTCCTCCTAAATTACGGTCAGTACGATGAAATGGTGACATATAATATTCGTTACCATTCACAATTGTTGTAATAGGAACAAATTTTGGCATGTGTAATAAGAATCCGTAATCAGCCTGCTCTGCATTTGTTGAAGCACTTGCAAAACCATTTCTAATACTACTTGATGATTTTGTAAATGATTTTTCGATATCACCTGAGTTTCCAGAAACTGAAACTGATAAATCAAAATCTTTAGAAACTTTTGCATTTACACCTGTTCTAAAGTTCCATTTTTGAAAATCTTGATCTCCAAGATTAGCTCCTTGTGTAAAATAAGTTAACCCTGCAAAATAAGTCGCTTTATCATTTCCTCCACTTACAGTTAAAGAGTGTCTTTGTTGTTCTGCTGCTTTCCAAGCTTTATCTAACCAGTTGTAATTTAAAGTCTTCATCTCCTCTAATTCAGCAGGAGAATAATAGTTAGCACTAGTAGTTAAGTTAGCTCCCAAAGCTTCTTGTATTCTATTATTATAGATTCCACTTTCATAAGCACTTGAAGTCTTACCATGACTCACTGCATCATTAATTGCAAATTGACTGTAATAAGAGAATTTTGTTTTCCCTGCTTTTCCTCTTTTGGTTTTTACAATAATTGCACCTTGTGAAGCACGAGAACCATATATAGCGGCCGATCCATCCTTTAAAACGGTGATACTTTCCACCTCTGACGGATCTAGTCTATTAAAAGCCTCTAATGTAGGTTTCCCGTTTTGAGGGTCAATCTGAACCATGTCATCGATTACAATTAATGGAATAGTTGATCCTCCATCTTTTGAAAAACTGAAATTTTGACGAATTTCTAAGCCTGCAGTTTCCCCAGGACGTCTTGTTCCAAAACCATCAACAGATAATCCAGGAATTTGTCCTCGTAATGATTCGGCTAAATTTGACACTGGCAAATCTTGTATTTTCTCTGGATCTATTGTAACAATAGCTCCTGTAAGATTTTGCTTTTTTTGAGTTCCGTATCCTACTACCACTACTTGATTCAATTCATTTGAATCATTTTCCAAAACAGCATTCAAAGTGGTTCTTCCTGCTAATGGAATTTCCTTTTTCTTCATTCCTATAAAAGAGAAAACTAAGGTCGCCCCTTTTTTTACTGTGATTTGATAGTTCCCATCAAAATCAGTAACCGACGTATTCTTGGATGATTTCTCGGTTACATTCACTCCTGGCAAAAGTTCCCCACTATTATCTCTAACAGTTCCTGTGATTGTTACTTGATCTCCTGAGCTTTGAGCATAGCTAATTACACTCATCAGTACAAATAAAATAACACTCCATCCCTTTGTAAGTGTTCGTTTCATAAATGTTTGTTTTAGTTATTATTAATTGGTTGGTTATAATTAAAAAATGTTCTCTAAACTATATCTTATTCCCTAAAAATCAGGATTAAAAGTTAAATGTTAAAAATACATTTATTTATTATGTGTCAAATATACAATTATTAATTAAAACTACAATACCAAAGTATCTTGTTTTTAATACAATCACTAAATTTTAACACATAAAAAACACATTAAGTAATAAAAATTAATAATAAATAAGAATAAACCCAAAAAAACACCTATTGTAATTATAAAGATTACAAACAATTTTATTTATGAATGTTTTTTTTACTTAAACCCAATATCAACCAAGACGAGGTTTTAGATATTTAAAACTATGAATACAGACAAGTAATAAAAAATAAATTAAAGCTTTTGAAGAAAGTAAGCGATCACATCTAATTTATAAAAAAAATATTTTTAATACCGTATAAAAAATCCCTACTATCGAAATTGTAACTTTCAATAGCAAGGACTTAACAGACAAACAAAAAAACTAAAATTTAATATGCAAACCAGACTGACATTTCGCCCTTTTGTTGATTGCCCCAGGCAAAATAAGGAATTAACTTCACAGTTTGGGGTTTAAGTATTTTTCTAGACAAAGGCTGATATAATTTTTTATTCCAGTTTGTAGTCGTATCTATAAACGTACTTGCCGTTATACCCATTAATTTTCGTCCTGCAATTGAAGTGAAATCAGTTGTAAATTGAGAATTAACATCAAGAAAAACCTCATTTACACTCTTATTATCAGACAATTGATTCGATTCTAAACAGTATAAAACAGGTCCTCGCTTGACTGCCACTTGATTTTTAGTTTCTTCTACCAATGGATTGGCTTGTAGTAACTCCACAGGCATCGGTATATCCAATTCGATTACATCTCCTTTTTTCCATTTTTGAGCTAGTCTATAATAAGTTGCTGAAGATAATGTCTCATCAATATTTATCCCATTGACTGTAACAGCTACTCCTTGACTCCATCCTGGAATTCGCAAGAAAAAAGTATAAGCTTCTTTAGGTGCTTTGTTGATTTTAATGGTAATTTTTCCGTCCCAAGGGTAATTGGTTTGTTGTTCAATGTCTATTTTTTCACCTTCTAAAGTAGTTGCATGCAAATAATTGCTTCCAAATAAATTAACATACAGTCCTCCTTTTACAAAACTATAAGCGTAATTACTCACCTCAGCAATAGTTCTAGTTACATTGGGTGCACAACAATTGGATAAGGCAATATAACCTTCTCTTTCATTTCCCCAACGCTGGTGAAAAGGCAAATCCATAGAAACATTCAGTGGATTGTTGTAACAAAATTCCTTTCCTTCTAGACTAATTCCAGACAACACACTGTTATACAAAGCCAATTCCACAATATCTGCATATTTAGCCTCACCCGTAATTTGCAACATTCTCCAGTTCCACAATACATTTCCAATATTAGCACAAGTCTCCGTATGAGCTGTAGCATTTGGCAACTGATAGGGTCTTCCGTATGCTTGGTGAATTTTTTGCACTACAGTAGGATCATACGAAGTCCCGTCAGGTGAAACCCCATCGTACAAAGCACCGCAGGCACCTGTTATATACATCTTGCGATACACCACATCTTCCCAAATGGATTCTAAATTCTCCAATAATTTCTTTTCTCCCGTTTCGGCATACAAATCGGCTACACCAGCATACAAATAGTTTGCTCTTACGGCATGCCCCATAGCGGTAGTTTGTTGTCTGAACGGGATTCGGTCTTGATTGTCATCTGTACCATCATTTGTGGTTCCTCGAATGTCAATTAGATTATTGGCTAATTCTAAATATTTGGGATTTTTAGTCGTACGGTACATTTCTACAATCCCCATATAATGCGAAGGACAAATGGCATTTCGAGCCAAATCAGGAGATGCTTTTTTATAAAAATCATATAAAAAATCGGCTACTCCTTTGGCAACATTCAAAAAATTGCTTTTTCCAGTGGAACGATAATGCACACAAGCGGCAGTCATTAAATGTCCCATATTGTATTTCTCAAACCCCAGTTGTTTTTTTAACTCTTCAGGTCCCAAAGTTCCCCAACGCTCTTCAATCAAAACGGGAGTGTGCAAATAACCATCTTTACGCTGTACTTTAACAAGTAACGCAATTGCTTGATCCATCTGCTTGTTCAGTTTTTCATCTTTGGTAACCGCATAAGTGGCCGCCATACCTTCAAAAATTTTATAAAAATCACCATCGTGAAATGAAGGTCCTTTAAAACTTCCTTTTCGCAAACCTGCTGCAATTTCAAAATTGGCATATGCATGAGTTACTTTTTCATCATGATATAAATCCCACATATACGGCAAGGTATTTTTGGTTTCAATATCAAATTGTTCTTTCCAAAAACCTCCCGTCCATTGTACGTCCTGTAGATTAACAGACTGTAATTTGGAATAAGGACTATTCGAATTGGCTACTAATCCTTTGTTTTGTGCAAAAGCTAAAACATTGGAAAAAAGCAACCCTACTATTACAATATTCTTTTTCATCTTGAATAATTATTATCCGTGTAAATTTGCAACCCGAGCGACAGCGAATTGGCGAAGCAAATCTGCGTTAAAAATTAGAGCACGCAGATTTAAATAGATTTTAGCAGATTTTTTTAATGACTATTTATTTCACAAATACATTGAATGTTCTACTCATTGAATCGCCGTCTTTGTCAGTAACTTTTATTACAAAAGAACCAAATCTAGAATCAGAAGGTGCAACAAACTCAATCGTCGAACCTCTCACAATTCCTTTTCCATTGCTGATTTCAGAAATCACGAAATTAGGTTTGTTTTCATATCCTTTGAAATAGGCTGTAGCATCCAAAGTCAATTTCTCACCTGGTTTTAGAAAATAATGAGGTTGTGCCAACCAATTCAAATACTCTTCCAATTGTGTAAAACCGTCTTTATCCGTATCAGCATTGGCATCTGAGAAATCACCTAGTTTCGAATTTTCATTCAAACCCTTTGCTTTTTCCCACCAATTTGGCAATCCGTCTTGGTCAGTATCCCAGTCTGAAGAACGAGATTCACTTTTGAATTCTGGCCATCCTCCTGCATCGGATTCGTTGTCAATCATACCTGGCAAACCGCTTTTACTGCCTTTAAAAGTATAAGTTCCTTTAAGGGTTTCTTTTATAATACGTTGGTCGTGTTTGTCAAAAAACGGTTGATTGGCACCTACATCCGAAAGCACATCTTTATAAGCCGCTCGAGCCGATTGCGGCTTTACGTGAGGTTCAAAGAAAGGTTTCGACAAAAACACATCATAATCGACAGTCGCCTTATTTGACAAAGTGAATTTTCTACCTTTCTCTTGATTTTTTTCATCAAAATAGCCTGGCATCACATTTCCGTCAAAATAATATTGTTGCTTTCCTTTCCCTACCCCTTCAATTTGTGCGTTTAACGCAACAAATATTTTGGTTGAAGCTCCTGGTTTGTAATAATTATTGACGAAATTCACTTGGTTAGCGCCACCATCTGTAGTACGGCCACCCCAATTATACACGACATTATTTCGAATATCTATTTTACCTGAATAGTAACCATCTCCATTTAATCCCCCGCCAATACTCCAGTTACGACCGTAATTATGGGCTAATAAATTGTGGTGAAAACTTCCAATATCACCTCCTATAGTCGCTGCATAGCCGTGCATTTGACCTGCAGGATATTTATCATGTCCCGCAACATTCAAAGCCTCAGAAATCAAGGTACGTTGCAAACTGATATGATGTGCTCCACGGGAACTAAAAGATTCGTCAATAGTCCAACTAATCGAACAATGGTCGATAATACTAAAATTTGCTCCCGTTAATCCCATACCGTCAAAAGTAGTTCCGCCACCAATACGTACTTTCAAGAAACGAATGATTCCTTCATTTCCTGTTAATCCTACTGGTGCTCTACTAATGGTGATTCCTTCTCCTGGTGCAGTTTGTCCAGCAATAGTAATATATGGTTGATTGACTACCAATCTAGATTTTAATTGGATGTTTCCAGACACATTGAAAACAATTGTTCTAGGTCCGATTTCTTGATTCACTGCATCACGCAAACTTCCTGGGCCATCATCATTCAAATTTGTCACCGCAACTACTTTACCACCACGCCCCCCAATAGCAAATCGACCATAGCCTTCGGCACCTACAAATGCCAGTTGTGCTGGTTTAAATGACCAAACATTTCCTTGTGTTTCATTTCCATTGGCATCAATAGCATCTACTCTCCAATAATAAGTAGAACCACTATATAAATCGGTTACTTCATGATTGTTTTTGGTAAATTTTCCTTTGTATGCTGTAGAGGATTCGTTCGCTTCGGCTACTGCTTTTTCATCTTGCCCATAAAACAATTGATGAGCAACAGCATTATTTGAAGATGTCCATTCTAAGATGGTTTTATTATTTACAGCCACAACATGTTCGTCTCTATTTTCAGGTTTTGGCATACGCGCCTGATTCATCAAATTAGGCGTATCCAATTCAAATCCGTTGATGACAATTTCTTTTACCACATTAGCATCTGTGGTGGCATCCATTTCAAAACGAATTTTTGCTTGATGTGATTGGTCTACATTAAAAGTTATATACGCCATCGCTGCATCGATTTTAGCATTGGCTCTTTGGGTGGCATTTACCGTTTCTACAAATTTTCCGTTGACATAAATCTTGATGGATGAAAAACGCTTTTCTTTAATCACATCAAAAGCATTGTGAAATGTCAAAAGTGTGTGTTTTCCTTCCGTCAATCCGCTAATAGTCAACTCCAAATTTTCACCTGTCACCAATCCGTCAGCGCCTAGCTTATTGTAAAAAGGAGCACTTATACCCAATTTATACCATTTAGAATTGAAGTTTCCTTTCAATTTAAAATTGACATTATTAAATGTTTTTTCCGCCTCTTTCGCCTCATTTAAAACCCAAGATTCGTAACTACTATCATGTACTTCATCCAATCGACGCCCAGCAAAATCAAAATCTACTTTCACGGGCTGTTTCTCTACCGACTGTGCTTGTACATTGGTAGTCATTATCATTGCCAAAGCCAAAGCACTAACTAAATTTTTTATCATCTTTATCTAATTTATCCCCAGTCCGGTCCTCCCCGAAAGAGAGGGAGCAGAAAATGAGGTCGTTCTATTTTTAATTTATTTTTACTTTTTCAGATTCTGATTTGCCCAACAGGTTTACGATATCTTTTTTCCTTATTTCAGGAACTACTTTTGTTATTTTCAAAATTCCGTTCTCAACCTTAGCTTCCACGGTGGTATTTTGTGTTGCATGCAATTTGAAATGTACGTTCCAGTCTTTTGTCCAAGCTGGACAGAGGTAAATTTTCCCATTGGATTCCTGTAACAACATTTCTTGCAAACCTATCATTCCCGAACCTCCCCAATTATGATCCGGCACCCAATCAAAACCTGGGCCCCAAAAGGCAGAAAATCGTCTCTCAGAATTCGCCATTTTTAATAAGGTATATTTTGCGGCTTCTTGGGTTAATCCCAATCTTGCTGTAAAAATATTGTCTTGTTTCCAACCTAGATGACTTCTGAATTTTATAGCATCGGTATCGTATTTCCATGTATTCCGTGCCGTTTCCAAATCCAATTTTCCAATCCCATAAATTCCCCATGGATACACTGGATACAATTGTGGTACTTCAGTATTATTGATTCGTTCCCATGTTTTGGCTGGTGCCAACGTTTTATGACCTCCAAAATCCCTAAAATTTAATGGCGGAATTCTGTTTTGAA
Source organism: Flavobacterium faecale (assembly GCF_048320115.1). Lineage (GTDB taxonomy): Bacteria > Bacteroidota > Bacteroidia > Flavobacteriales > Flavobacteriaceae > Flavobacterium > Flavobacterium faecale_A. The sequence goes on along the minus strand of NZ_CP182943.1, from coordinate 2,411,487 downwards.
AACCTTTCAAATATTCTTGATCTTCTTTCGTTAATTCTTTTACAGAAAGTTGCAATAGCTTTTCGCTAATAACTTGCAAAGCCGCAATGGTACTATTAGCATTATACGCCATTTTGTAAGTTTCGGCTCCTGAACCTGGATAAATAACCAAATGTCCGTTGCTGTCTAATGTTTTTCGACCTCTTTGTCTGGCTAGATATTGGTAATGCTCGTCAAAAAAACGCAGGCAGCTAATGACAAACCCATTGTATTTTTCAATATTCTCATTAGCATATTCTTTTTGTTGCAACATCATTTGACAGAATTCAAAAACGGTGTCCCATTCGTATTCTAACCAAGCGTTGTACTCCATACCAGGGTCATAATCTGCTGGTCGTTTCCATTCGTATTCGGCTGGATTGGGCAATCCAAAATTTTCTAATTGTTCCGTAAAAGAAGCTCCTTCGTGTTTCCAATAGACTTGTGAACGCAATTCGGCATTTTTTTGCAAACTCAGATAATAATCTATTTGAGATTTCATCATATCAAAATCACCGCTTTTAAGCATTGGAAAATAAACCAAACGTTGGTTTTGAGCCGTCATGGTTCCTCCTCCCCAATTTCTAAAATCGGGTGTAAAATTCAAATCTTTATTGGTATAAACAGGATCAACCGTAAACAATCCTCCATTGAACTTGGTTGGATATTTTCCATAAGCATTACAGCCTAGCATATAGCGGAACAATTGATAATTCTGTCCAATTTGGAAAACGCTATCTTTCTCCGTTTTTGATTTTTGGGTATAAATAAATGAGCGATTCCAGAAATTATGCCACCAAGCAATTGTTGTAGTTTCAGCTTTCTTTTCGACTTTAGAATAGTTCAAAATTTGTTTTTTTAATTCTTTATCCCAAAGAGTGGCATCTTTATTTTTATTGGTATGCAATTGTATTTGTAAAGAATGAACTTTAGACGGTTTACGACTTGAAAGAGAATAGCCTTCAAAATCAGTATCTTGATAAATTCCAGTGTTTTTCCCGTCTGGTTTTAGTTTTTTGCCCTGCATAAAACCTCCAAAAGTAAGATGTGCCAATGGATTCATCATTTGGTCTTTGACTGATTCCATTTTTTGTTGTTGTACCGCCACATCAAAAACGGTTTTAGCTCTATTGCGGTGGTAAAATTTTACGCCATTATTTTCAAATGAAACTGAATCTTTATAAGTGATTATTTCGCCCTGCGGTGCCCATTTATAAGAATTAGCGTTGTTTGCCTTTCCTTTGGACTCACGGTTTTTATAACGCCAATTTTCATAAGAAGCAGTCATTTGTAAAGGCGTTTTACTTTCTAAATCCAAATGAATTACAGGATTAAACACATCCACCCAAAGTTTAATTTTAGTCCCTCTTTGAGTAATTGTAATACACCCCTCTTTCAAAACCAATTCTTGATGAAAACCTTCATTATCCTTGAAAGGATTAGGAGTCAAACTCACCTTGATTCTCCCTAGTTTAAGTAAAGTATTGTGCTCATCAAAAGTACCCGAACGCGAAAAATAAAAATACAAATCGCCTTTTTCCACCCATACATTCAATCCAATATCACCACCCCCCAAAGGCATTGACTCGGATGCGTTTAGACTTTGTGTATTCCAAACAGGATTATAGCTTTCTACCACAGGTGATTGTGCCTTAGCAACAAGCATTACAAAAAGGAAAAAAAAGATTATTGTATTTTTCACACTTATTATTTAAACCACAAAGTTACATAAAAATGAATAGCATCTTCATTTCTCTCTGTATTAATATGTTAAAAATTATTTTATTCTTGCAAAGTCTTACCTCCTTGTAGGTGTTTAATTTATATTATACCTACAAGGTTTTGAAAACCTTTCAAGATACTCGATATTTTACCAATCATCCGTTCTAAAAGAAGAAACAGGTAATCCACCTCCACTAAAGAGGGTGGGTACTGCAAAGTCTTTAAATAAATAACGTACCGCTACAGGTTTTGCCACTTTTACAGAAGACAATACAACCGACTTGGTTCTAACAGTAGCTTGTGCAGGATGAAAAACTTTATCTTCACCAGCTAGTTCAAATCCAGTACACTCTTTCCAATAGGTTGTGATTCCGTTGGGAATATCATCAAATGAAATCGTGACCGTACTCCCAACAATTTCTATACCTTTATATTTTGGACTCTCGAATTCAAAACCTTGAATTCCATAAGTTTTTGCTAATGCCAGATACGCCAAACGATTTCCCCCTTTTTCCTTATCCATCGGATGAATGCTGATTTCTTCGCCTACATCCATCAAAACTGCCATTCCAGAATTCGGAATCTCCTTTGCTGCTTTCAATTGTGCTTCTCTCAAGAAAGCCGAATTGTATTCTTTTTTATTGTCTTTGTGATGAAATCGGGAATAATCAAAGGGAGCAATTTGTGCAAAATAAAACGGAAACTCACCTTGATTCCACAACTTTCTCCAGCTTCCCACCATTTTTTTAAATAACTCTTTGTATTGAAAAGGTCTTTCATAATTAGATTCTCCTTGATACCAAATACAACCTTTAATGCCATAACCAATTACTGGCGAAAGCATACCGTTATACAAAGTGGTTGGCACGCGATTAGGATTAGAAGCCAAATCTTCTTTTTTAGTTGGAATTTTCATTTCTTTAAATTCCCTCAACATCTCTTGATTCATCCAAGCTTCCACATTGGAACCACCATAAGCCACCTGAATCAATCCCACGGGAACTTGCAGCACGCTTTGCAAAAGCGACCCAAAATACCATGCCGTAGCACTAAAATTGGCTGTAGTTTGAGGTGCGGAAACTTCCCATTTGCCTTCAAAATTTTCTTGCGGTTCAAGAACTGTAGCTCTTGGAACAGTTATAAATCTAATGTTAGAATTCGTTGATTTTACAATTGCTTCATTTCCTCCTAATACGGGTTGACCGCCAAAACCTTTCATTGGCATTTCCATATTCGACTGACCCGAACACAACCAAACTTCACCAATCAAAACATTGTTCAATACCTTTTTATCAGTTCCTTTAGTCAGTTCAATAGCATAAGGCCCACCTGCGCTAGGTGTAGCGACTGAAAGTTTCCATTTTCCACTTATATCGGCTTTAACTTTATACGTTTGAGAATCCCAAGAAGTAGTTACCGAAAGTTCTTCGTTCTTGATTGCCCATCCCCAAATAGGGACAGTGGTTTTTTGTTGCAATACCATATTATCTGAAAATAAAGCGGATAATCTGATTTGAGCATTCATTGGAAAGCTTAACAAAAACATTGCGATAACTATAAAAACGTGTTTAATATTCTTCATTTTTTTTCTGTTTTTTGCCACAGATTTAAATGATTAAAAGGATTTTATAATCTGTGAACCCGAGCGATAGCGAACAGGCGAAGCAAATCTTTTTAATCTGTGGTTATTTTTTATTTCTTTTCTTTTACAATCCTAACTGGCCCCAACAATCCCGCTTTGAGTAATTCTTTTCCTTCCAGTCTATAACGAGCAGTTGTCCACGTCAATCGTTCGTTGTCGGGTAGTGTTTGATCCCCCATCAATCGGTTTGCCCAAGTATTGGTAATTTTTATTTTGATAGTGTTTTTTCCTTTTTTCAAAGCCTTCGAAACATCCACTTTATACGGAAAAGTCCAAACTGTCCCGCAATCAATATCGTTTATTGTAATTTCAGCAAGATTTGCAATTGTTTCTAAATCCAACCAAATCTTATCTTTACTTTTCCCTTTCCAATGAAACTCTTTTGTATAAACCGCTGTCCCCGAATAATATTTAATTTGGTTATTATCAGATGTACTCCAATCCAGCAATTTAGTAATTTTAAATGATTTTTCAGGACCTTTAAAATTGGGGGCAAATTGAATTTCCCAGTTTTCATCTAAAGTTTGTAACGTTTCAAAATCTGTTCCTTTTGTATCCAATGCAATCGAATTGGCTTTTTCCTTAAAAATAACAAAACAAGATTCGTTTTTATCCAGTTGTAACGAAATAATAGTTCGTCCGTTTTCTAGTTTCCATTCTGTTACAGCTGTGCTTTTATCCGTTACAGGATTATACAATTCTGGTATTTTTCCACTTTCGCGAAAAGAGACATTAAGATTTCTTTTTTCTTCCAATTGATTCGAAAGGAAATAAATCTCCTCATCGGCTGATTTTCGATGTATCCATGCTATTGTTGCAGCTTCTTCCCTTTTTAAATCTAGAAAATAAACATCTTGTGTCATTCCTAATTCAGCAAAATCATTCCCTAAATAAGGTAATTGAATCACTCTTCCTTTTCCAATCTTCCAAGAAGTTTTGTTTTCATCGTGATTCCAAATTGCATCTACTGTTTTTTGCCATTTATCTTTAATGTCATTCAACTGAAAGCCTGGGATTTCAGTTGGTTTATCCCCGACTAAAACCGTTGCTCCATCTTGAATCAATTGTAATATTATTTCGGCTACAGCCAAAGATATTATTTTGTTTGGACTCATTTTATGACTCCCAGGAAACAATAAAGCGCCATATTCGATTCCGTTTTCAAATGTAACTTTCCCGTTAACGACTTTCGCTTTATTCAATAACACATCAGGATTAAAGGAATCATAATGATACCCATTCAACGGATTGACCCATTGTGATAAATCGGTCATATTTTTAGAAAAAGTCACCTCTTTAGGCATTTTGGTAGTAGGTTGTCCTTCATTTTCCAAACGTATTTTTTCACTTTCCAATCGGACTTTTCCAAAAACATTTGGAATAAACGGCACCAAACGATCGGGCGCAAAAGAGCGAGAAGGAAAATCTTCGCCAATAAAAACTGCCAAATCCACTACCGGTTTTCCTTTTTGCAATTGAAATTGCACTCTTTGGCAATAATCAAACCAGGCTTTCCCGGGTTTCCACCAGGTTTGGTCTCTTTGAAAAAAAGTACCGATATCATCCAAAGTCATTCCGGGTTTTCTGTCCAACCAAGGATTATGTACAAAAACATGGTAGAAAAAACGATTGATTCCCAAAGCATAATTTCTGTCGGCCAAGGTTTTCAAATTCCCCGGATGTTCGTCCCAATCCATTCGCAAAGCCGTAAAAGCTTCCGCCTGAATAATATCTTTTCCATAAATATGTCCGCCCGATATTGCGTCCAGCATATCAAAAGGTTTATCATGGGTAGGACTTTTTAACCAAAATTCACCACTTGGATAATCCACATATTTGTAATGCAATAACGCATCGCTGGTAATGACAGGAGCTACATTTTCAGAGCTGAATTTTACTTTATTTTCTTTCGCAATGGCAGCTACAGTGCCATAAAAATTATCCGCCACCAATTCGGCTATGGTTTTGCGAACGTCGTATAGAATTTTCTCCGTAATTTCGGCACTTTCAATAGGAATCCCCGCCATAACAGGCAAATAATCCACGATATCATAACCACGACGCTTTTTAAATTCGCCCTGAAAAATAGCAGACCAGTTCTGACTGCCACACTCCCAGCTATCCAAATGCAAAATTTTCAACACTCGTGAAGCCAATTCTGGTCCAGCGGTACGAACGGCTTCTCCAAACCAATGATCCAACTGAAAACGAATCAAATCTGGATTGAATTTATCCACTTCCAAGCCTTTTCCGGCACCACCTGTAGCATTTTCATGACCTGTTGAAGTATGTCCCATACGGATAATCTTCCATTTCCCTTTGGGAACTTTCCAATTCAGATTGCCAGTAGCATCCACAAACTGAGAAATATTAATCATTGAAGCTTTTGCGAAAGCATCCATATCTGGAATTTGCTTTTCCGAAGTCGTTGGACTTAATCGCCAAACCGCACCCGATTTTCCTTCATAGTTATCGATTCGAGCCTGATTTGAAAGAGTGATTTTACTCACTTTAAAATTTTGTTTCCATTTCGCAAAATCCAAATCCTCAGCACCAGGTTCCGTTCCTGCTGGGTCATACACCAATCGGAAATATTTAGCCGTCACAGGCTGTATGGCGTGTGTATGGGCATAATCCATATTTTGCCAGCCATGGCGGGGCGCAACCATTCTTTCATGAAATTTAAAATTCACTCCATCATCACTCACCTCAACAATCATCCGTTGGGCCTGAAAATCCCTGCCAGCGGTTTCCACCACAATCGATTTACAGCTAAACGGTTTGTCAAATTCATATTGTACCCAACCTTTTTCATTCAATCTAAAATTACCGTCCTTTGTGACATCAGCCAAGAAAGAAGCATCGCTACCGTCGGAGGTGGTTACCTTAGGCATTATTTTTCGCGAATTACTTTCAAATTCTTTAATCGGAATCGCAAAAGTGGCGATGTCTTTATAATAATCCTTATAATACTTAGGAACAGCCAATTTTATAGTTTGCTTATTACCCCCAAGAATTTCAGTCGTTGACCAAACTACTTTTTGCATCGACATTTCAGGGGTAATCCAAGGCCCTCCCGCCACGGCAAAACCATCGGCTGCATGAAAGGCTAATTTCAAACTCAATCGGTCGGCTTCAATAAATGCCCAACGCACCATATCCCAAAATTCAGGACTCAACTGTAAAATAGGTGGACTGATTAATGGCGGTTCGCTTGGTCCTTTGATGGTCATCAGATAAGCCCCTTCAATTCCGGCTTGCTTCATGGCTTCTAAATCGGCTGTAATGCCCACTTTAGAATAAGCCGATTTCATCCAATACCAATACACCCAAGGCTTTGAGGATTCGAGTGTGGGTTGAAAAAAGCTTTTCTCTTTCTGATGCATTTCCTGTGCGGAAAGCATTCCCACAAAAAACAAAAACAGAAAGATGATTTTTTTGTTTAACATTTCAATTGTTTTATTCGTTGATTAAGCAGACCTAACAAGTTTTCTACTTTATTTGTTTAAAAATCCGCTGAATCTGCTGAATCTGCGTGAAAAAATTTTGGCACGCAGATTTAAACAGATAAAATCATTATCACCTAATACTTCAATTTCTTCAAATTGATTTCCAATCCGTTTTTAGCTTCCGCAAAAGGGACTAAGTAGAAACTATAATTATAATCTCCCGAAGGAATTTGGTATTTTTCCAAAGGTGCTGCCACCGGTGACCAACTGTCGTTTCCTCCCACACCCATTTGCATTAAATCAATATTCACCGTCAAGAAATCTGGATTGACTAAGTCGAAAGTATGTTTGGCTTCATCGAGATTTTGTTGGGTATAAGTCCAGGCGCTCATGTTCAAAACCTGTTTTTCTTTAACCACTAACAAACCTGTGTTTTTATTAGCGGTTGTAAAAGCCATCCAACGCACTTCGGTACGATTCGCATTTTCTTGTGGCATTACATAGGGTTCAATGAATTTGTCAATTGGTAACGCATATTTTCCAACAGTAAATCCAAAACTACGGTCGCAATAATTTTCTAATTCACCTTTTCCATACCAAGAAATTTGTTCAAAATCTTGGTTGATTCCCATTTGCATTCCGATTCTAGGAATGTTTGGCAATTTTACGGAAGCTTTTAGTTGGTAATCTACTTTTATAATTCCGTTGGGCTTAATGCTGTAAACTACTTTTGCTTGCGCACTGTCTTTAATTATCTCATAATCGCTGCTGATTTTTATCTCATCTGCTAATTGCTCCGTTTGGATGTTTTTCAATATTGGCTTAGCCAAAAACCATTGTTTTAAGTTTTTATGCGGTTTCCAACCTTTGCGGTCATTATCCGTTAAAGCACGAGTGAAATTAGGCAATAATGGCGATTTTACCTGTTCCTTGCCTTTGTACAGATAGGAACTTAATGCACCCGTTTCTTTGTTGATGCTTATGCTAAAGTACGTTCCGTTAATGGTGATAGTTTCCTTGGTTTCAGTTAGATTTTGTTTTTGATTGGCTTTCGCCAAAACAACTTCGGCTCCTTTTTGCAATAAAAACTGGTCGGTGGCTACAGCGTATCCTTTAGCTGCCCAAAACTCGTCTTTTGTCAATTGGTATTCGATATTCAAGAAATACTCCAAATCCGATTTCATCTTCGGAAGATATTTATTGACATCCAAAAAAAAATCAGTTCCCACAGGAATATCCATTGGTTTTAGAACCACTTCTTTAATTATATTTCCATTTTCTAAAATTTTGATAACTGGAATATATTCATTCAAATTTTGAACCGTTTGTCGGTTGTGAATCGTCAATTTGAAATCTGTACTCAAACTGGAAGTGGCAGGCTGATAAATCCATTTGTTTTCATACATGGCGGCTTTGGGTCTTCCGTCAGAAGCGACCAGACCGTTGATGTTGAAATTTCCATCGTGTTTTTTTTCTCCAAAATCACCTCCATAACCAAAGTATTCCTGTCCCGTTTTTGGATCTTTTCGAACCAAGCCTTGGTCTTTTAAATCCCAAATACAACCTCCGATAACTCTTGGAGTATTTCGAAATTCATCCCATAATTCTTTTAAATTTCCTGTAGAATTCCCCATAGAATGCGCGTATTCTACAAATAGAATCGGGCGCATATCCTTCTTTTGATCAACCAAAAACTTCGGCGTAAAAACTCCCGGATAAAATCGGCTTACTACATCTACATAAGGCTCGTCCTGTGGATTTTCGAATCGGTGAGAGTGATCTACCGTTTTTGGATATTTTGGATCCAAGGGGTCAATGTAACCGTCTAATCTTGGATTTCCCTGAGCTGGTTCGTAATGTACTGGTCTTGTAATATCATAATCATGTGCCCAAGCGGCCATAGCGGCGTGATTAGGACCTTTTCCAGCTTCGTTACCCAAACTCCACATCACAATAGAGGGATGATTTTTGTCGCGATGCACCATTCGGGTCATTCTTTCTAAATAGGCATGAGTCCATAGCTGGTCATTGCTCAAATGTCCGCCTAATCCATGGGTTTCCAAATTGGCTTCGTCCATCACCATTAGACCGTATTTATCACACAAATCATAAAAATAAGGGTCGTCTGGAAAATGGGCGGTTCGCACAAAATTGAAGTTGAATTGCTTCATCAATTTCACATCCTCTTCCAAATCCTGATGATTCACCGCTTCGCCACGAACAGGATGATGCCCATGATGATTCACCCCATACACATAGGTTTCTTTGCCATTGATGAGCATTTTTCCGTTCTCTTTCGAAAATTCGATAGAACGGAAACCCAACTTACAACTTTTCACTTCGCTGATACTTCCATCAGGATTTTTCAGCATCATGACCAAGGTGTACAGATTTGGTTTTTCGGTGCTCCATTTCAAAGGATTTTTGATGGTTTCCTGAAAAAATCCAAAACGTACTTTGTCCAAACGTGGCGAAACTTCTTCAATAATTTCGGATGCTTTTCGAACTAAAGCTTTTTCAAAAAGAGGTTTGTTTTGAGCATCGTATAATTGTACTTCAAAAGTTTGATTTTTAATGGTATCACCCGTAAAATTGTCTAATCTTGGACGCAATTGGAAAACCGCATCTTGATATTGTTTGTCTAATTTGGTTTGGTAAAAGAAATCGGCAATACGCAATTTTGGTTCTGCCATGATGTAAACTTCACGCTGAATTCCGCTTAAACGCCAATGGTCTTGGTCTTCCAGATAAGAACCATCACTGTAGCGCATCACACGAACGGACAAAATATTCTCTCCTTTTTTTAGATAAGGCGTAATATTAAACTCGGAAGAATTGAAGCTGTCCTGTCCATAACCTACAAAATCACCATTAATCCAAACTTGAAATGCCGAACTCACGCCTCCAAAATGCAAACTCACCGTCATTCCATTCCAATTTTCAGGAACGGTAAATTTGCGTTGGTACGACCCAACAGGATTATCATCTTCAGGAACAAAAGGCGGATTCACAGGTCGGAAAGAATAGACCGCACTTTTGTAAATCGCCTGACCGTAGCCTTTCATTTCCCAATTGGATGGCACTTCGATTTTGTCCCAACCTTTTACTTCTTTTTTATAGAAATCCTCAGGTGCTTCTTTAAGGTTTTTGGCAAATTTAAAATCCCAATCGCCGTTCAATAGTTTAATTCTGCTTTTGTTTCTGTTCCCTTCCAAGGCATCGGCAACTGTTGCATAGGAATAAGCGGTAGCTCTGGCTGGCTCTCTGTTAATACTCGTAATCATCGGGTTTTCCCAAGGATTGAAAGTATATTTTTGAGGTACCCTAGGTACTCCAGCGGGTTCACCGGTTACCAGTTGGGCATTGGCCGCAATTGATACCAAAAGAGTAAATAATATAATTTTAATTTTTTTCATATCCTTTTTCACGCATTTTTGCTTCGCCTGTTCGCTATCGCTCGGGTGGCAGATCTTTGCAGAGTTTTTTTTGAATTAAACGCTGACTAAATAAAAACTTAATTCTTAATTCTTTTTAACTTTCACAGGAGGTGCTACAAAATTCAAGTCACTTTTTCCCAAATCTTTAGAAGTAGCAACGGCAATTCCTCTTTGCTCTGCCTTGTTTACCGCACAATAAAAATGATAGACTACGCCATCGTGTTTTACCACAAATGATTTGTGAGCAAATAGATTATCATAAGGCTCCGAAGATTCAATTAAATTATCCCCTTTCCATTCTTTCCAGTTTACTAAATCATTTGAAACCGCAAAGCGGTTAAAGGCACCTTGATCCCAACCTGTCCAAAAAGCTCCAAAATAAAACATCACCCAGGTATCGTTGATACGTTGAATAAAAGCATCACCTGTAATTCCTCTATGGTGATTCAAAAATGGCTTTTTGCCGTAACGTTTCCATGTTTTCATATCGTTTGAAACGGCCATCCCAATACGTTCAGCACCTTTAGCGGGATTTATACTATCACCCCGGGCATTGTAATACATGATGAATTTGCTTCCTGTAATTCGTTCTTTGTCTTCAAGAACCGAGTTTTTATACATTGTACTGTTATCCCAAAAGCTTACATCGGGGTCTTTTGGCGTTAAAACTGGTTTTGGCAAACGTTGAAATTCATGTGGTTTCGTTGGTGCTTCTTTGGTATATGCCATTCCAATCGATAATACACCAGCTTCATAACCCGTAGTATTTCCGCCAAAATAACTCATCCAATATTTATTATCATACTTTTCCCATTCGTATGAACCTCCCCAAGTATAATCTTGCAATGCGATATATCCTGCTTTTTGATTCACATCCCATTCCGATTCATCTTTAGAAAAGGACATTACTTTTCCTAAATGTTTCCAATTAAGCAAATCGTTACTTTCAGCCAGCCAGGTTTCGTAACCACGACCATCATAAATCAGATACGTCATGAACCATTTACCATCTTTACGAAAAACAGAAGGACAGTCCATTTTATACGAGTTATCCGTTGGCACCATGACCAATCCGTATTTATAAGGCGTTTTTATTTCGTTATAAATTTCGTTCATTATGGCATCGGTAATTTCACCTTTTTTGTAATGTGTAGCACAGCTTAGTATTAAAAGTGCTGTAATGCCAACTATACCATATTTAATTAATTTATTCATTTTCGAATATTGTTACTTATTTTTTTGGAACGCTGATTTGAGAAATTAAAAAATTAATCTGTGTTTATTTCTCTTATTAGTCCTATCTGTGTTGCTCTTTAATCCTTTTTGGAACACGAATTTTAGAAATTAAAGAATTTCGAATAATCTTATCTGTGACTATTTCTTTAATCTGTTTAATCTGTGTTGCTCTTTATTGTTATTTCATTTCTTTCAATCGGGCATCCATCACCTCACGATTCAACTTCAGTTTTACCATTCCCGTTGGGTGAAACCTTTTGTTCAAATCAATAGCATTATAAACTATCGTATAGATATCATTCCCTTCTGGAATTAAACACAAAGGCGTACGCATGATATCCCACCATTTATTGACTTTGGTTTCGATAGGCCAATAACGCGCTTCTGACCAATTTACACCGTCTTTTGAAAGTGTGTAACCCATCATATTCGGTAAATGATGTCCCCAGCCTTCCGGTCCTCCGTCAAATACTGCGATATATAACCCATTTGGTAACTGACTTACAATCGGATTCTCGACAAATTGCGGATGAATGCTTTTAATTGGTTCCAAACCTTTATTCAAACGAGTCCATGGTCCTTCCAAACTATTGGATTCTGCCAAGGCCACAAACCAACCTTTTCCTGATTTTTTAGGATAATCTGCCCAAGATTCAAATGGATAAGCTCCGCTATAAAATCCGAAATATTTGTCACCCACTTGATACGGAAAAAAAGAAGCAACCCCTTGACGCCCTTCCCAAGGTTGAGAATCCAATCCCGGTTCCATGATGATGCCCATATCTTTGTACGGACCTGCAATTCCGTTGATTCCTGCAACAGTCGATTCGCAACGCCAAATACGTCCAAAGGAATGATTCGGCTGAATTTCTTTGTGTACCGTATAAGCCAAATAATAGCCGTACCATTTATTCTCTTTTTTGCTAAAAACGGGCATATAGGACCAAATTGCCGCACGACGGTCGTTCATGGGATTGTCATCTTCGGTGATGGCATAAGTTCCGCTGGCTTGTAAAATGGTCGATTCGCGTTTCCAATGAATCGCATCCTTGCTCGTCCAATGTCCGATTTTGGTTTTCACACGGTCATAATAATCCGGAACTCCTTTCTCACCCGCTCTTTCTGTTGGAAACATATGATACGTATCGCCTACTTTTACTACGCGACCGCCTTCAAATCCGCCCTGAATTCCTTCGGTTCCTGGAAATCCTTCGTCAATTACGGGTTTGTTTTCGCCACCAACAATTTCAAATAAAGGTTTTTCATCCGAAAATCCTTCGATGATGTAAGTTGGATTCCATAATCTGCCATCAAGCATTTCGGCATTTCTGGACACCAAGGCTTGTTTCATTTTTACCACTCCCAAAATGGCGAATAATCCTTTCGCATCAGGTAAAATAATATGCGTTCCTTTTTCATACGAAAGCGCATAAACATTCACAGGCGGTAAACCTGTAATAGTAACTCCGTTTTGGAGTAACAAGGTTGCTGTATATGGGGTTGCATCCAATTGAAGGAACCCCTTATCGCTCTTATCCTGAAAAGCTCCCACCAAAACGACAACCTTTTCTTTAAATCTCAATTTTAAAGGTGCATTTGTTCCTTTTTTATAAACCTCTAACGGCAATTCGATTCCTTGTAAACCTTCTAATTCAGGTGCTAATTGCACAATATTGTTTTTACTATTCGAAAAAACATGGGCGTATTGCTTTGTTTTGAACTTTTTATAATTCGGATTTACGATTTCGTAAGAAGCGGGTTGCCAAGCGGTGTTTTGCGCTGAGACTTGAATGCAAACAGCTAATAGCATTAGGATAACTGTTTTAAATTTGACGTTGTATGTTGTATTTTTTGAAAACATTTGGTTTTTAATTTTTTAGATAATGAATTTCCACAATCTTGTCATTGCTTCGCCTGTTCGCTATCGCTCGAGTCCGACGGAGGAGGAATCTTCGTAAGAAACTCGACAAAGTATTTCCAATCTTTGCGGAATATTTTCGCGGAGATTCCTCCTCCGTCGGAAAGACAAACTAGAAGTTTACAGACTAAGAACTTAAAGTGCTTTATAACTTACTTTATACTCTACTTTCGGTTTCACAATCAATTGGTATTTGTTTTTCTCCAATTGGGTAACCGTTCCCGAATTGGTTTTTGGCTTACTTTTACTTTCAATAATCAATTTTCCTTCACCTTCAGACGCTTTCACTTGGATTTCCGATTTGCTTACATGTAAAGCCACTTCGCCTTTTGGTGTTGGCACTTTTCCTTCCATCCATTGTAATCCACCTAAGTTTGGTTTGATTTCGTATTGCGTATAACCTGGAGCAGTTGGTTTTACACCCAAATAATATTTCCCTAACAAATAAATTGGGCTAGAACCCCAAGCGTGGCAAAGACTTTTTCCGTAAGGACGTCCGTACATGGCTAAATGTTCGGTGCCTTTTTTATTGGGATTGTATTCTTCCCAGAACGAAGTCGCGCCTTCTTTTAGCATGCCCCCCCAGTAATCTTTCATTTCTTTTAACACATAATCCTGTTCGCCCATAGCACACAAGGCTTCCAATTCGTAGAAACGCATGTAGGGTGTTGTGATTTTAAGAATATCATTATTGAGCAACACCTTTTTCTTGATGCTTTGTTTTTGTTCTTCATCAAAATAATTGAAGAAAATACCGAACATATTCGCATATCGGGTTACAACATCTTGTATTTTGCCGTCGATACGTTGGTGCTTCATGACATTTTCTTTTTTATCCCAAAACACCTCAAATAATTTTGTTTTTAAATCAGACGCTAATTTTTGATACTTTTTTTGATCATCGGTTTCACCAGCAATTTCAGCACTAACTGCCATAGCTTCTATACTTCTGGCTAAAAGCATTTGCTCAAAACTCACTTCGCCTGTTTTGGGTAATCCATCAGCCCAATCGATAAAAACCCAATCGCCCTCTAATGGCTCTAAGAATCCATTTTTGTTTCTTCTTTCTAAACAGAATTCCATCAAGGATTTCATTCGAGGATAAAACGTTTCGATAAATTTTGTATCGCCTGTATGCAAATAGTAATCGTAAACACCCACAAACCAATATAAGGAATAATCCATGATGATATTGATATGCGCCGTTACCGGTTCTTTACCACGAAGTGCCAACAGTGTTCGTTCCACAGAAGCTGAGTCAAAGAACAAATAATAATTCATTAAATAACTTTGATAAGCGTCGCCAGACCAAACCCAGCGGTCACGTTTTATTCCGTCGATAAAAAATTCACGGGAGGTTAAATGCATGGTGTAAGCCGACACATCCCAAATTTGATTCAATTGTTCATCCGAAGATTTGAATGCACCCCGATAATCCAATGGCAAATATTCATACAACATCGAAATCGAATCGTATTTTACCGTTGCATCTGCCTGTACCTGGACATAACGAAATGCTTTCGAGCCATTATGTGTGTAGGTTTCAGGTTGGTTTCCATCAAAAGATAAATGATCTAAGGTTTCGCATTTGGTTGTATCCAAAGCTTCCTCACGAGATTCACCATAATATAGTGCTAGTTTCCCTTTTCCTTTTAAACCGTGAATTTTGATATATCCAAAGGTTTCTTTGCCAAAATCTACCAACTTGCCATTTCCTATTTTTTCTGTTTTTTTGGCGTTCCAAGGTGTAGTTGTTAATTTAAACTCAGAAGGTTTAGTCTCTGGTGCATCAAAATTCCAAGAACCCACAGGCACCCAAGGCGTACCAGATTGTTGGGCTTTACCATTTTCATCAATCCATAGTTTGTCTTCATTGGTTACCTTCCAAGAAGCATCCGATTTAACGTATTTGCCTTCAATATAAATTGCGGGCAAAACTTCCTGATTATAGACTTTAAAGGAAATTTTATGTTTTCCGGCAGGAATTTTTAATGATTTTGGCTGGCCGTAAATTTGGACTCCGTCCAATAGCAACTGAAAAGGGCCTTCTGTATAGATTTTCACCTCGTCTGGTTGTGGAATATCGACTTCGGTCTGAAAAGTGACCAAGGCATACGGACTGTAATATTGCCAAAGCGGAGGAAATACGGCTTCGCGTTCGGTACGTCTTACCTGCATTTTATTGCTTAACCAAATTTCAAAATCACCTGGATACCAAATCCAAGTGGCTTTGCTTTCCTTTAATTGTGTTTGTCCAAAGCTTGAAAAACCTTGCAATAAAAAACCAATTACAAAAACAATAAGCCAAATATTTTTTACTAAAGAAAATGTTTTTTTCATATTCAATTTAAAGTTAATGTCCATTAAAAATAAGGTAAAGTGCTGTCATAACCAAAGTTAAAAGCCCCCATAATATTTTGACCTGTCTGTCGGGTTTAGCCGCAGGATTAATTCGCAATAAGGTTTGATGGTCTTTTTGTCCTGCTTTATCAGTAATTGTAATAATATAAGCCAACACAGAAAGTCCCACAAAAATGTAAAATGACAACAGCAAGAAATGCGGCCAATGATAAACTTGATTTGGGAAAACCCATAAGAAAAAAACTCCTGTTCCTAAACTAATAACTGTTCCTAAAGTTAACACTAAATTAGCAGCTCTAGTAGTGGTTTTGTTCCAAAGTACACCAAACAAAAATACAACCGACATAGGCGGAGCAATAAATCCTAAAACCGATTGAAAAATATCAAAAAGATTCAATCCTTTGATGCTATCAATACCTAATGTGATGAAAATGGATAATAAAGATCCAAATAAAACTACGAGTCTTCCTGTTTTTACAATCGTTTTTTGAGAAGCTTCAGGTTGGTATTTTTTCACATAAATATCCATTGTAAAAACGGTACTCAACGAGTTCAGAGCCGAACCAATCGTGCTTATTAATGCGGCAATCAAAACCACAATAATTAACCCTCTTAATCCTGCTGGAAAAAGCTGAGTAACCATCGTCATATAGGCTTCATCAGGATTTTTTAATTCTGGAAAAAGAACAAAACAAACGATTCCGGGCAAGATGAATAAAGGCACATCTAGGATTTTAAGCCATCCGATAAAGTTGGCTCCCAATTGTCCTTCTTTCAAACTCTTAGCACCCAAAATGGATTGTACCATCGATTGATCGGTACACCAAAACCAAACGCCCATAATAGGGTATCCTAATAAAATAGCAATCCAAGGATAATTTTCATCATCAGCCGGAAGTAGTAAATTCCAGTAAGTTCCGGGTGTTTGCGTATAAATAGCTTCTAATCCGCCTGCTTTATGAACGCCCATCACAACTAACAATAAAGAAACGCCAATCAACAAAAGCATCTGAAAAACATTGGTATAAGCAATCGCTTTTAATCCTCCTGCTGCCGCAAAAAATCCAGACAAAATCACCATTAAAATCACTGAGAGATACATTGGTAAATCCAATAATTGTTTGACCAAAACACCACCGGCAAATAAAGTCAAGGACAACCACGAAATTAAAATGGTAATCAAAGTGTACCAAGCCAGAATGTTTCGGGTGGAATCGCCAAAACGTTTCCCCATAAACTCAGGTAAGGTTAAGACTTTGGCACCTAAATATCTTGGCGAAAAAACCACTGCCAAAAGCAATATAAAGATAAAAGCGTACCAAGCAAAATTTCCTGCTACAATCCCTGTGGTAAAGCCCACACTGGCCGACGCAATCAGCATCGAAGGTCCAACATTCGTTCCCCACATATTCAAACCAATACTTGTCCAACCCAAAGTATTTCCAGCTAAGAATAGGTTTTCATCTGATTTTTTATTTTTTACAAATGAGATATAATACCCAAAAGCAATTAATACTAATAGATAACCTATGATAACAATATAATCTACGGGTTCTAAAAAACTACTGATTTGATTCATATTCGGTTCTTTATTGAGGGATATTAAATTCGGCTAAAACAGACGCTACTTTTACAGGAAGTCCCGTTTGTAAGCTTCTATCCATTGCTTGTAATAAAGCTACGGTTCCAATACCTTCTTTCATATTAGGATAGGCTTCAATACCTTGCTCGATGCAATCAGCAAAATATTCTAAATAATTTTGGTATTCTCCTGCATGGTGACTTTGCCCTTCAAAACGGAAATAATATTTTAAAGTAGCATCACCCCAAGTAATGATTTTCTCTTCGCCTGTTTTGTCAGTAATGGCATAACGCAATTCGTGATAATCTGCTTGACTCGCTCCATCTGTCGCTCTCAAAATAGTACTCATGCCACTATCTCTTTGTGCGGGTTGAGTTGGCGAAGTATATACTCCACTTACACGGGCAATTCTTCCGTCAGTAGCTTTGAAAATAAAGTGCATTGTATCTTCATTTTTCAATCCTGCTTTGCTTCCGTTACTACTAATCATTCCGTAGCCCATTACCTCTTCAATGTTTGGTAAGTACCAACGTATAAAATCAACGGGATGACTTAAACCACCGTACAACCATTTAAAAGAGTGTTGTAAGGACCATTCTTTTTCCAAAAACCATCGGTGATCGGCGTGATAATGCGCTTCAATCGTAATTAAATCTCCTATTAAACCCGCTTCAAAATCGGCTCTTTGTCTTTTGGCTGGTTCGAAAAAACGAGAACTTTGACCGATAAAAACCTTTTTTCCTGTTTTTTCACTTAACGCCAACAACTCATTAGCAACCGAAAGGTCATCAATAAAAGGTTTGGTGCAAATCACATGTTTTCCGTGTAATAACGCTTGTTTCACATGCTCTGCATGTAAATGATCTGGCGTGTATATCGCAACGCAATCGATTACATTGTTCGTTAATAAATCAGCGTAATTGGTGGTAAAAGAATGAAAATCAAATTCTCTTGCTCTCTGCTTACACAATTCTTCATTTCTATCACAGACCGCAACTAATTCAACCTTATCGCTTTTTAAAGCGGCTGACATGGTGCTACGTCCCTCTCCGAGTCCTAAAATGGCTATTTTTAACATTTATTCGTATTTTAAATTGTTTTGCCACGAATTCACTAATTATTTCTTTTAATTTTTGTCGTTACTATTCCACTAATTCAAATAGAAATTCGTGAGATTGTAACCAAAAAATATTTGTATCATTCGTGAATTCGTGGCTTGATTTTTATTTTATGTTTTTCAAGAAAATCCAGGTTTCTCCCGGTTTTGTTCCTTCAATTCCTGTTTGGTATTTTTTCATTAAGGCATTCCAGTCGTCCACACGTGGATTATTTTTAGTTGTTTTCGGATTTAATTTATCGAAATTTTCCCCTTTTGGAATACTGATGACCAACATCAATTGTCTTCCGTTTTTAAAAACTTGTAATTGTTGAAAGTCGGCGTTACAAAATCCTTTAGCAATTTCGGGCCATTTTTCGAATTGAGTCTTATGATAATCAACGTATTCTTTTTGCATTTTGGGATCTTCAACTAAATTGGCTGTTAATACAATATTCTCCCATTCGGATGCTGGTTTTGATTCCTTACATCTTTCAAAATTTTGGAAATCATAAACTGGATTTTCATAGATTTTAATTTCTAAATTCGGAAACGCTAAACCTAATTTTCTTTTAGTGCGTTCAGGCTGATTCATCAAACCATAAATAACCAAATGATTTTCCCATTGGTATAATTCTTCGCCTACGATTCGGAAACCTTTGACAGTGGATTTGATTTTTTCAATATCAAAATCTTTCCCTATTAATTCAATCGCTACTGCTTTTGGCATTTCTTGCAATCCCCAACTAGCGTCAACGACCACTTCTTTTTTTAAGTGGGAATATGGTGCACGAATACCTGCATTATCCTTAATCTTAGTACTTACAAATTGATTGTTGTCTTGCCAAAGATTCCCTTGAGGACCATTATTGTTTTTTAGTGTTTTCTGAATTGGAATCCAGTTATTTTTGATGGTAAAACCCTGACTTCCTTCATCAGTATATAAATACAACCACAAAAATGGGTCATGGGCATACGGACTATTATAGACTTTGTCAATATAATTCTCTTCAATGCAACTGTTCGGTTGAGATGAAAGCGTGTAAATTCCTGCAACGTCATGTAAATGTTTGGCATAATGATGAATTTTGTTGCCAATGATAACGTTGTTTTTCATTACATTTTCAGTGTGCGTCCAGCCCCAACCCATTGAAATTCCACTGTAAGCTACATCCGAAATTTCGTTGTGCTCGATAGTCAAATTCTTTACAAATCCAGCCGCAACTCCTACGCATCCCCAATCTTCATTGGCCACATTAGTAATCAAATTATCAGCGATTAACTCATCTGAACAAACGACTCTTTCGTCTTTTACAGTATAAGGCAAATGCGCTTCGAAAGCTTCTTCTGAGAAAACCCCTAAATTAATTCCGTTTCCCCCAATGTCTTTGAATAGATTTCCTTTAACAGTATTATGATGCGTTCCTTTATTCAAATCTAAACCTGTAGAGGACAAATGCTCAAAACGACAACTTTCAAACCATAGATTATTTGCGTAATTTACTTCAACCGCTGCTCTTGGTCTTCCTACCCAAGCTTGATTTTCAAGACTAGCCTGATTAGGAGTTCCTGGTATTTTTAATTTATATGCATCTAATAAATACATTCCAGCCTGCAACGGCACATGCCCCTGTTGTGAAGGGCGTAACCAATTGCTATATTCAAAAGAAATCCCTTTGAAATTAAAATGATGTACGGGTGTATCTAAAGTTCCTTGAACTTGTACCAAATTTTCCAATACGGGCACTATTACTTTGGCTGTAGCCAAATTTTCACCCGCTCTAGGAATATAATAGATTTTCCCTTTTTTCTTATCCAAATACCATTCACCCGCTTCATTCAACATCGAAAGTCCGTTGTTTAAATAAAATGCCGAGTTCCCATTGTTTTTTGAAATCCAAGGTGCTGGCCAAGGATGCTCGCTTTGAATTCGGCTTTCTGGTTGTTCGAATGACAATCTTGCACTGTCTTTAACTACCTCGATATTTTTGATACGAAGATTGGCAATTGCCCACCATTGCACAATAAACATTTCCATTCCAGGTTCAAAACGAATGGATTTGTCTTTATAAGGAATCCAACAAGTTTCCGTGGCTGCGTCCCACGAAAGAATTCTATCCATTTCATTACCAGCCGTACTTTTGGCTCTTACTGCTTTTTTTCCATTGACCCACAACTGACGGTAATTGATAAATTCACCTGCTTTGGTTGGCGCATCGGCTACCCAAACGATTCCCTTTTTCAAACCATTGATTCCTACTTCAGAGGGTTTCCAATTGGTAATCTCCATTCCTCCTGTTAGAATAGGCTTTGCATTGATATCTGCTATAATAGTTGTAGGACTATCTGCCGTTCCTGAATCTTCAGGTCTAATAAACAAAGGTTCATTCAAATGATAAGTTCCATCCATAACAATGATACGAATCCCGTCTTTGATAGAAGCATCTTTCAAGCGACGCAATTCTCTCGCTTTTCTGACAGCCATTTGAACTGTTGCTAACGGACTTGTTTTCGTACCCACATTAGCATCATTCCCTTTAGTGGAAACCCATATTTCGGCTGCATTCACAGAAAATAGTGCCCCAAAAAAGAGGATAAAAGCAATTAGAATCTTTTTTAAATTAAAATGCATTTTGTTGTATTTTTCACAAGATGTTAAATAGCTGACTTTTATTAAAATCTTGTATTCATAAATTTTAAAAATGGATACACTACTACATACTCCAAAAATGTATCCTAATCCAATAAACAAGGTAAAAAGTTATGAAACAAAAGTTCCCTGATATATATATTTTTCTAAAATATAGTAATAACCACCTTATTATAAATCTAATTTGTAAAACGAATTTGCGTTTTCAAACCAAACTTTATTTTGTTCTTCAATAGAAAATTGCGACATATATTGCTCGTGTGTCTGCACTACTTCTGAATAATCCGCGGCCAGATTACACACGGGCCAATCTGAACCGAACATCAGACGATTTGGCGTGAAATTTTCAAAAACCACATCCAGATAGGGTTTTAAATCTTGAAAATTCCTTGAATTCCAGTCGGCTTCCGTAACCATTCCAGATACTTTGCAAACCACATTAGGGGCTTTAGCAATTTCCTGAATATTCCTTTTCCATGACTCGATTTCAGCCGACTTGATATTGGGTTTTGCGATATGGTCAATGACAAATTTTTGTTCCGGAAAACGATTTACCAAATCGATAGCCGCTGGCAATTGCCGATGAAAAATGAGAATATCATACGTGAAATCAAACGCGCCCAAAGCCGAAATTCCTTTTCTAAAATCATTCCGCAACATAAAGTCATCCGCTTCGGCCTGTACCACATGTCGAAATCCCTTGATGATTTTGTTTGGAGAAAAATACTGTAATCTTTCTGAAATGTTCTCAACGCGCAAATCAACCCAACCCACTACACCTTTAATAAAATCATTCTTTGAAGCCAAGTCAACCAAAAATTTGGTTTGTTCTTCTGATTGATGTGCCTCCACAGCGACACAGCCTTGAAATTGATTCTCGGTCAACAGCGGCAACAAATCATCTGGCAAAAAATCCTTTTGGATTTTTTGCATCGATTCATCAATCCAACTGTCCCTGACTGGGTCGAATTTCCAAAAATGCTGATGCGAATCAATTCTTTTCATAGCCTTAATTTACATCACTGATTAAAGCACGGTCTAGGTGTACGTAACCGCCATCTACAAACACAAATTGCCCTGTGGTATGCGAAGAGCGGCTTGAAATTATAAAGAGTGCGACATCCGCGATTTCTTCCGTTTTTGTCATTCGGGATTCAAACGGAATACTTTTGTTTATTTTTTTCAAAACTGTTTCGCCATCTGGAACTGTTTTAATCCAATCTTCGTAAGCAGGCGTATAACATTCGGCAATAATAATAGCATTGGAACGAATTCCAAACTGAATCAAATCGACTGCCCATTCTCTAGTCAATCCCAGAACTCCTCCTTTTGCCGCAGCATATCCAGAAGTTCCTCCCTGACCCGTTAATGCCACTTTGGAACCTATGTTTAAAATATTTCCTTTTGATTCCTTCAAATATGGAAGTGCAAATTTTACCAACAAGAAGTAACTCACTACATTCAATTTTAAGGAATCCATAAATCCCTCGTAAGTTGCATCTAAACCGGCACCATCATTCACACCCACATTATTAATTACAGCATCAATTCTGCCATACTTTGTAACAATTTCAGCAACTGCTTTTTCCATCGCCACTGGATCTGTTACATCTGTTTGCACAAACAACGAATCAATTCCTCTATTTTGTAAAGCCTCGGCATAACCAAATCCTCTGCTGTTTCTGTCAACAAGAGCCGGAATAGCTCCCTCATCTGCCAATCGGTTGATGATAGTCTCTCCAATGCTTCCTTCTTTCCCGGCCGAACCTGAAACTACTACTATCTTCCCTTTTAAATTCAAATCCATAATTTTTATTTTTTAGGATTAGTTCAATTCTATTAATGCTTTGATGGTATTATTTTTTGGATCAATCCACTTCTCAAATTCAGAAATCATATCCAAAAAATTTGCTCTATGTGTGATGAATTTTTTAGGATCAATTTTACCTGCTTTTAAACATTGCATTACATATTCAAAATCTTCTGTAGTAGCATTACGGCTACTCATTAGAGTGGATTCTCTTTTGTGGAAATCAGGATGACTGAAACTCAATTCTCCTTTTTGTAATCCAACCAAAACAAAACGACCACCGTGCGAAATATAATTGAAAGCACCGTTCATTACTTTTTGATTTCCAGTCGCATCAATAACAACATTGGCCATATCGCCATCTGTTAATTCTGCCAAACGTGTCGCCACATCTTCATTCAGTGGGTTGATTGTTTCATCCGCCTGCAATGCTTCTTTACAAAAATTCAATCGGTAATCATTGATATCCATCACGATTACTTTAGCACCTTCTATTTTAGCAAATTGTATCAATCCCAATCCGATTGGTCCTGCTCCCATTACTAAAACAGTATCAGTGGCTTTAACTGCTGCCCTACGCACACCGTGAGCCGCAATAGCCAATGGTTCTACCAAAGCCAATTCATCAAAATTCAAACCTTGACCGTGTAATAAATATTGTTCTGGAATCGTTACATATTCAGCCATACCACCATCGATATGCACTCCAAAAACTTTAATATTTGCACAACAATTGCTTAATTCATTTCGACAAGCCACACATTCGCCACAACTGAAATACGGAATAAAAGTTACTTTATCTCCCGGTTGAAACCCTTTGGCATTTCCTTTTACATATTCGGCAGCTAATTCGTGCCCTAAAATTCGTGGGTATTCAAAATAGGGTTGTGTTCCGCCAAATGCATGAATATCAGTTCCACATACGCCAATCCTTCTAATTTTCAAAAGTGCTTCTCCTTCTTTAGGTTCTGGCATCGGTTTCTCTTTGATAAGAAACTCTTGTGGTTTTTTGCAAACAATATATTTCATTCTATTTAGAATACGCTTTAGCTACTTGTTTACTTGAACCCAAACCTTCCATTCCTAACTCAATTACATCACCTGGTTTGATATAAATAGGATCTGGTTTGATTCCTAAACCAACTCCTGGAGGCGTTCCCGTACTGATGATATCACCTGGCATTAAGGTCATGAACTGACTTAGGTAATGCACTAAATAAGGAATTTTGAAAACTAAGTTCAATGTATTACTGTTTTGGAATTTCTTTCCATTTACAGTCAACCACATTGGCAAATTGTTTACATCTGCAATTTCATCTTGGGTTGCCAAGAAGGGGCCAAGAGGCGCAAACGTATCGCAACCTTTTCCTTTTGCCCATTGTCCTCCCATTTCAATTTGGAATGCTCTTTCGCTATAATCATTTAGCAAAGCATAACCAGCCACATAATCTAATGCCTCTGCTTCTTCCACATAGCTTGCTTTTTTACCAACCACAAATGCTAATTCGATTTCCCAATCCGTTTTTTCACTATTTTTTGGGATAATCAAATCGTCATTTGGTCCACATAGTGAAGTCGTAGATTTGAAAAAAATAATTGGTTCTGATGGAATTGGCGCACCTGTTTCATGACAGTGGTCTACATAATTCAGACCAATACAAATAATCTTAGAAGGTCTAGCTACTGGAGAACCCAAACGTACCTCAGCGTCAACTTCTGGCAAAGTAGGATTACTTTCCAAAGCCTTTTTTAATTTTTCTAAACCATTTTCATCAAAAAATGCTTCGTTATAATCAGAGACAAGAGAAGACACATCATATCTCTTTTCTCCAATTAGCACTCCTGGTTTTTCTTTACCTATTGCTCCAAAACGTATTAATTTCATTTTTTGTTTTTTTTAAAGTTACTAAGTTGCTGAGATGCTGAATTAATTAAGATAAAAAACTTAGAAACTCAGCAACTCTTTTCTAATTATTTAATTTTATAAATCCACCATCAATTGGGTAATCTGAACCCGTTATAAAACCAGCTTCATCACTACATAAAAATAATGCTAATGCAGCTACTTCATCTGGTTTCCCCATTCGTCCGATAGGTTGTGATAGTGATAATTTTTCGAATATCTCAGCTTCTTTTCCTGGGTAATTTTCATTAATAAAGCCATCTACAAACGATGTGTGTACTCGGGCTGGTGAAATTGAATTACATCGAATTCCCTCATTGATATAATCTTTAGCGACAGACAAAGTCATTGCCATCACTGCTCCTTTGGCAGTTGAGTAAGCAAAACGGTCAGGAATTCCAACCCACGAAGCGATAGAAGCTAAATTCAAAATCACGCCTCCATTTGACTTACGGAATTGCGGGATTGCAGCATACAAACAATTGTAAACTCCTTTTACATTGACATCCATCACTCTGTCAAAATCAGATTCCGAAGTGGTATCTACCTTTCCAACATGCGCTATCCCAGCATTATTAACTAGAATATGAATATTGTCTATTTTGGTAAAAATGTCTATAACTTCTTTGTGATTGGCAACATTACAAGCGTAGGAAATTACTTTTCCTCCTGATTTTTGAATCTCATCAACGGCATCTTGAGCACTTTCGATTGTTAAATCTAAAAGATGTACCTCAGCACCTTGCTTGGCAAACAAAGTAGCTATGGCTCTTCCAATACCACTACCTCCTCCTGTTACTACCGCTTTTTTATTTTGCAATGAAAACATATCTATATTCTAAAATTAATTTTACTTATTTAGCTCTAATGCTGCCAAGATAAACGGCCCTGTTACTTTTGGGTCATTGTCTTTTCTTCTTTCGTTTATATAATACTCATAAGAACCATCACGGTACGGATTTCCTCCAAGCCCTGCTACAGCACAAGCATTGGTAATCACAATTTGACCATCAGTATGGACAGTAATATATTTAGAAGTCAGACCGTTGAAAGCCTTTTTAGCACTTTTCTTAAATTTTTTAGGCAAATATCCTTTGTTCACCCCTTTAGCAAATGCATAAGCAAACATTGAAGTTCCAGAAGTTTCCAAATAATTCCCTTCTCTTCCTCCCATATCAGTCACTTGATACCATAAACCTGAGGCATCTTGAAATTTAACCAAAGCATTAGCTAGATCATTCAGATAGCCAATCAATACCTTTTTATTAGGATGATTTTCTGGAAAAAAATCCAACACATCAACTAAAGCCATGGCGTACCACCCCATTGACCTTGACCAAAAATTTGGAGAAGTTCCTGTAGTTTTATCTGCCCATGGCATCTTCTTGTTTTCGTCCCAAGCATGATATAGCAACCCAGTTTTGTAATCGATTGCATTTAATTGTATAAATTCAAATTGCTTGGCTACATCGTTCAAATTTTTACCATTTTCAAAAACTGTGGTGTATTGTGCATAAAATGGAGAACCCATATACAAACCGTCTAACCACATTTGGTTTGGGTATATTTTTTTATGCCAAAAACCACCACTTGCCGTACGCGGTTGTTCCTCTAATTGCTTTCTCAAAGTTTGCATCGCAATTAGATAGCGCTTATCCTGAGTCTTGTTATATAAATCAAATAACAATCGTCCAGCCACAATATTATCTATATTAAAGGATTCAAATTGATAGGTTTTTATCCCTCCCTCACTATCAATTAAATCGTCTGCATATTGCTTGATGTAGGTAGCGTATTTTTCGTCCTTTTTTTCTTTATATAATTGTTCAAAAGCATACAATACTAATCCGTGTACATAATCCCAATGCGGCGCTTTGGCATCATCAATATTATACGAATTAGGATGGCTTTTCATCAGTGTCAAAGCCATTCGTTCTGACCACTTCAATTGATTTGATATTTCTAAAACATTTTTTTCATGACTCAAATTAGTTTGCGCAATTCCTTGATTAAATGACAATATCAGAATTAGCACACTTAACAGCGGAGTAAAAAAATTTGTTTGAACTGTACTTTTCATTCTAAAAATTTAAAATATTTTACATGAATGGATCCTTCATTTTTATTTAAAAAATAATAAATGTATAAATCACATTTACAAATGTAGAAATTAAAAATCAATTTCCGATATATATTTTTAAAATCATAGGGTAAAAATAAAAGTATCATAAAAAATTATCTCTTTTTTTGTACAATTTCTAACTAAAAGTAGATTAGTTTCTCTTTTTCTAAAAAAAATACTCCTATTACCCTTTGCTTTAGAATCTTATTTTTACATTTGTAAATGTAAAAAATACATTTATTAAATACTACCAAATAAAATGAAGATACTTAAAGGCATCACATGGAACCATACTCGCGGCTTGTTACCCATGGTAGCTACTGCACAACGCTTTTCAGAACTCCATCCTGGAATAGAGATTCAGTGGGAGAAAAGAAGTTTACAAGAATTTGCTGATGCGTCGATAGAAACTTTGTCTAAAAAGTTTGATTTAATGGTCATTGACCATCCTTGGACGGGTTTTGGGGCGAAGACAAAAAACATTTTACCTTTATCAGATTATTTATCTCCTGAATACATTCAAGACCAAAAAGTCAATACGGTAGGTTGTTCCTATGAAAGTTATGTTTTTGACAATAAACTTTGGGCCTTACCCATTGATGCAGCTACTCCAGTAGCGTCAGCACGACTCGACCTACTAGAAAAAAAAGGTTTACAAGTTCCTAAAACTTATGATGATTTATTGGCTTTGGCCAAAAAAGGATTAGTAGCCTTTGCTGGAATTCCTGTCGATTCTTTAATGACCTTTTATTCGTATTGCTGTAGTATGGGTGAAGCGCCGTTTCTTTCTAAAGAAAAAGTAATCTCAGAAGAAATTGGAACCAAAGCTTTGCAAATGCATAGAGAACTAGCACAATTAATAGATCCAGCTAATTTTGATCGAAACCCAATTCAAGTGTATGAGCAAATGGTCAACACAGACCAGATAGCCTATTGTCCTTTTGCCTATGGATACTCTAATTATTCGAGAGAAGGATATAGCCGAAAACTATTGCATTTTTATGATTTAGTGGCATTAAACGGAAATCCGATGATTAGCTCATTGGGCGGTACAGGATTAGCCGTTTCATCCTATTCCTCATTTCAAAAAGAAGCGTTGGCCTATGCAGAATTTACAGGTTCATCTCAGGTTCAGCAAACTATTTTTGCCGACAATGGCGGACAGCCGGGGCATTTACAGGCTTGGAAAAACGACCGAATCAACGCATTGACTCACGATTATTTCAAAAACACTTTGCCTGCCTTGGAAAGAGCCTTCTTACGTCCAAGATATGCGGGACATATGTACTTTCAAGATCATGCAGGTGATCTGGTTCGGGACTATTTAATGAATGGTGGGAACGAAACCGAAGTTTTAAGAGCCATGAATACCCTTTATAAAAAGTCTTTAAACTTATAAAAAATGAAACCACTTGAAGGATTAATTGTCTTAGAATTTTGCCAATTTTTAGCAGGACCTTCTGCGGGATTAAAATTAGCCGATTTAGGAGCGAGAGTCATTAAAATTGAGCGTCCAATAAAAGGGGAAGCTTGTCGACAGTTGAGCATCAAAGACCTTTTTGTGGACGAAAGTAGTTTACTTTTTCATACTATTAACCGAAATAAAGAATCTTTTGCAGCCGATTTAAAAAATCCTTCCGACTTAATTTTAGTTCAAAAACTAATTGCCAAAGCCGATATCATAACGCACAATTTCCGCCCTGGAGTGATGGAAAAAATAGGATTGACATTTGCAGAAACACTAAAGATAAATCCTAAAATCATTTATGGTACCATCACTGGTTATGGAGATAAAGGACCATGGGCAAATAAACCGGGGCAAGATTTATTGCTACAATCGCTGTCTGGCTTGAGTTGGTTAAGTGGTACCAAAAATCAAGGTCCCGTCCCTTTTGGTTTGGCTGTTGCCGATTTGATGTGTGGCAACCACTTTGTACAAGGCATCCTAGCCGCGTTACTCAAAAGAGCCAAAACAGGAAAAGGTGTTTTGGTCGAAGTGAGTTTGCTCGAATCCATACTTGATGTGCAATTTGAAGCGATTACTACCTTCTTAAACGATGGCGGACAATTACCCGAACGAGGCAATGTAAACGGAAGCGCACATGCTTTTTTGAGCGCCCCTTATGGAGTCTATCCTACTCAAAATGGACATCTAGCTTTAGCCATGGGAGATTTACTTTTTATAGGAAGTGTATTGGAAATTGATTTCAAAAAATATGCCGATAAACAACAATGGTTTGATGCTCGTGATGAAATTAGAACACTTATTACCAATCGATTGATTCGACATACAACCGAGCATTGGTTAGCACTTTTACAAAAAAAAGGGATTTGGTGTGAAAAAATATTGAATTACAACGACCTCAATATACTACCATTTGTACGTGATTTGAAACTGAAACAAACGGTCAAAAACGCAGCTGGTAAAACCATGGTAACTACTCGAAACCCTATTCAGTTGGACGGTAAAATACTTGTAAGTACCAAACCCGCACCTAAAGTAGGTGCAGATAATAAAAAGATACAGAAAGAATTTATTTGTTGATTTACTTATTTTTTGAATGGTATTTAGTTTGGCTAAAAACAAAAAATATTTTTCAATCTGCATCTCACGATTAAACAGTTAAACGATTAAACAGTTAAACAATAACATGAAACCACTTGAAGATTATATAATTGTAGATTTCAGTCAGTTCCTCTCGGGACCATCGGCAAGTTTGCGTTTGGCGGATTTAGGTGCTCGTGTCATCAAAATTGAAAAACCTAATACAGGTGATATTTGCCGTACATTATATACTTCTGATTTGATTATGAATGGAGAATCATCTGTTTTTCATACCATCAACAGAAACAAAGAATCGTTTGCTATTGATTTTAAACAACCTCATGAACTTGAAAAATTAAAAAAATTATTAGCCAAAGCCGATGTCGTTATGCACAACTTTAGACCCGGGGTTATGGAACGCGTGGGATTAAGTTATGAAGAAGTCAAAAAAATAAACCCAACGGTAGTCTATGCCTCCATTTCGGGCTATGGCAATCATCCAGATTTGAAGGATTTACCCGGACAAGATTTGCTTTTACAATCGCTTACGGCTTTGACTTGGTTGAGTGGTAATCAAGAAGATGGCCCAGTTCCTATGGGATTGTCTATTGTGGATATGCTAGCTGGAGCCCATTTGGCACAAGGAATTTTAGCCGCTTTGTACCGTAAAGTAACCCAAAATATAGGTGCAAAAGTTGAAATCAGCATGCTGGAATCATCTTTTGATTTTCAGTTTGAAACGTTGACCACTTATTTTAATGATGGTGGCGAATTGCCAGTGCGAACCAAATCCAACAATGCACATGCTTATTTGGGTGCACCTTATGGAATTTATCAAACTAAAAATGGGTATTTGGCTTTAGCCATGGGCTCGATTCCTGTTTTAGCTTCCCTCCTACAATGTGATGCATTATTACAATTTCCTGAAAATAAATTTGATTTAAGAGACGACATCAAGAATATTTTGGCAAAACATCTTCAAACAAAAAATAACGAGCATTGGTTAAACCTATTAGAACCTGCCGATATTTGGTGTGCCAAAGTTTTAAACTATCAAGAATTGTTTACCGAAGAAGGTTTTCGAGTTTTAGATTTTACTCAAAAAGTACAGATGCTAGACGGTTATAACTATGAAACCACTAGATGTCCAATCAAAATAGATGGGGAATGTTTTACTTCTACCAAAGGTTCACCAAAATTGGGACAAGACAACGACCAAATTACTAAAGAATTTAACCTCTAGCTATGGAAAAAATAAGAATCGCTGTTCGAAAATTTGAACCTTTTGAAACTACTCTTCAAAAGCTATGGAATTTATTTTGTCAAAGAAACAATCTCAGTATTGAAGCCGAAATGATTCCGATGGAATTACACGATTTGTATGAAGAAACCATTACTAATGAAGGATTAAAAAACGGTGATTGGGATATTGCCGATATCAACACCGACTGGATATTAGAGGCAGCTAATGAAAAAGCAGTTGTTGATTTAACTTCTTTAATCGAAAAAAAAGCACCCCAAAATTACCCTGAAGGTTGGCATCAGTCGCTATTGCATTTGCAGCAAATCGACGGAAAAACCTTTGGGTTGCCATTTCATGACGGGCCAGAATGTTTGATTTATCGAAAAGACTTGTTCGAAAATACCATTGAAAAAGAAAATTTCCAAAAGCAGTTTGGCTACGAATTGCATCCGCCAAAAACGTGGGAGCAGTTTACCCAAATTGCTACTTTTTTTAACCGACCAGATGAAAATTTATACGGTTGTGTGTTTGCCAATTATCCTGATGGTCACAATATGGTTTTTGATTTTTGTCTGCAATTGTGGACTCGCAGGGGGTCGTTATTAAATGCACAAAATCGAATTAGCATTAATCATCCTGAAGCAGTACAGGCTTTGGATTATTATCGAAAAATAGTCAACAATCCAGAAACTACGCATCCGAAATCCAAGCAATTTGATTCGGTTGAAGCAGGCATGGCTTTCGCCAAAGGAGAAGCAGCTTTGACTATTAATTGGTTTGGATTTGCTTCGATGTGCGAAGTGATTAAAGAATCCAAAGTAAAAGGCAAGGTAGATATTACTTATTTACCTCACGATAGGCATTGTAATACAGCATCTTTGAACGTGTATTGGTTGTACACGATTGGAACAGGAAGCAAACACCAGCAACTGGCTTATGATTTTTTACGTTTTGCCATTACTCCTGAATCAGATGCTCTGTTGACGCAAGAAGGCGGAATAGGTTGTAGAAAATCAACTTGGAACCATCCTGAAATCAATGCCTCCATTCCATTTTATCACAAACTGGAAATGTTACACGAAAACGCTTTGACCTTACCTCAAACACCGCATTGGCCAAAAGTGGCTGAATTGATTGACCAAATGGTATTAAAGGCCATCAATTCTGATATTTCATCACAAGAACTTTTAAAAACGACCCAACTATTGATTAACCAAATAAATTCAATCTAAACACTGACTTTAAAAAAGTTAAATGTTAGCGATTATAAAATATTTAAATATGCAAATACAGTATAAACCTGAATTACCCCAAACCCAACAACCCATTGTCATCATAGGAGCCAGCGGTATCGTAAAAGATGCGCATTTGCCTGCTTATAAAATGGCCGGATTTGAAGTTTTTGGAATTACCAATAGAACGCGAGCCAAAGCTGAAGCAATGGCTGAAGAATATGGAATTCCACATGTGTTTGAAAACCTAGCTGAAGCTGTAAAAAAAGCTCCAGATAATGCAGTATATGACATTACCGTTTTACCTGAGCAGTACATTGAAATACTAGAGCAATTGCCTGATGGTGCTGCGGTTTTGATTCAAAAACCGATGGGAAATGATTTGGTCGAAGCCAAAGGAATCCTAGAGGTCTGCGAAAGAAAAAAACTGGTAGGAGCCATTAATTTCCAATTGCGTTTTGCCTCGTTTGTCGCCGCTGCAAGACATTTGATTTCGGAAGGAATTATTGGTGAATTGTATGACATGGAAGTCAAAGTCAC
The DNA here is from genome assembly GCF_048320115.1 of Flavobacterium faecale. Lineage (GTDB taxonomy): Bacteria > Bacteroidota > Bacteroidia > Flavobacteriales > Flavobacteriaceae > Flavobacterium > Flavobacterium faecale_A. The sequence goes on along the minus strand of NZ_CP182943.1, from coordinate 2,378,981 downwards.
GGTAAACACCCCTTGGGAATTATTTCCATTGATTAAAGTGCATCCGCGATTGGAAATATTGTTCCACTCAGTACATTATATAGATTGCATCCGCTCGTTTGTAGGGAACCCTACATCCGTTTTAGCTAAGACTTGGAAACATCCCTTAAAAGATTTGTCTTCTTGCCGTTCTACAATCATTATGGATTATGGCGATACAATGCGTGCGGTAATCAACACCAATCACGACCATCATTTTGGTTCGCAACATGAGGAAAGCTACATCAAATGGGAAGGCACCAAAGGCGCTATCAAGGCCAAAATGGGATTACTAATGAATTATCCCGCAGGTTTAGAAGACGTTTTTGAGTATGCTGTTGCTAATGCCGAAGGAAAATACGAATGGAGAAAAATAGTGCTAGAAGGTTCTTGGTTTCCTGAAGCTTTTGTAGGCACGATGGCAAATTTAATGCGTTACAAAGAAGGGTCAGACACTGTTTTGCATACTAGCGTGCAAGACGTGGTGGACACAATGAAAGTAGTAGAAGCCTGCTACCGAAGTAATACTCACGCTGGAATTCCACTAAACGAATTCTAATACCGACTGCCTGCGTTAACGATTGAAGCGGCATCCTTTTTATTTTGTCCTTCGACAAGCTCAGGATGACAAAATAAAAAGATACAGCGGAAAGCGTGTTAAAACGCCCAAATAGAATAGTCTAAAAACGAAAATCATAAAGGAAAAATATACTTGACTTTATGACTTTTAACTTATAACCTTTAATTAAAAAACATGTATTTTAAATCCACTTTTTTTGAAGATTACCAGCTCCATGACAAACGTATCACATTGGGGAGAACGATAACCGAAACCGATTTTGTAGTTCATGCTGGACATACGGGTGATTTTTTTCCGCACCATATGGACGAAGAATGGTGTAAAACCCAACCTTTTGGACAACGAATTGCACATGGAACAATGATTTTTGCCATCGGTATTGGCTTGACCGCCTCTGAAATTAATCCTGAAGCTTTTTCGAAAGGTTATGACCGCATGCGATTTGTAAAACCGGTTCACATCGGGGATACAATCCATTCGGAAATTACGATTTCAGAAAAAGGGGAAGCCAAAAAACCTGAAATGGGAACGGTGACAGAACATGTAGAAATCATCAACCAAAGAGGAGAAGTAGTACTTGTATGTGACCATTTATTGCTCGTTAAAAAGAAAATCTAATCCAAACAAACTGTTATTATGCAAGTTACTAACCAAATGGGAGACACTCACGAAGTGGCTACAGAACAAGGCAAAAGATCCAATTATCTGTTGCCTTTTATCCTTATTACCAGTTTGTTTTTCCTATGGGGAATGGCTCACAATCTGGATTCCATTTTAATTCCACACCTTAAAAAAGCCTGTGAATTAAATAACCGACAATCGACGTTGATTGATACAGCTGTGTTTTTTGCATACTTCATCATGGCAATTCCTGCCGGGATGTTAATCAAGCGTTTTGGGTATAAAAACAGTATCATCACGGGGCTATTAGTTTTTGCATCAGGTGCTTTTCTATTTGTTCCCGCCGCTAATACTAGAACATATGAATTGTTCTTGTTTGCCTTATTTGTGATCGGGTGTGGCTTGACGATTTTAGAAACGAGTGCCAATCCGTATGCAGCTATTTTAGGACCAGCAGAATCCTCTTCCAAACGATTGAATTTAGCAGCTTCTTTTAACGGCTTAGCAGCAATGGTCGCTCCTATTGTTGGCTCTATGTTTATTTTATCGGGAAAGAGTTTTACGCCTATGCAAATGGACGCCATGCCAGATGCTACAAGAGCTGCCTATTTACTAGAAGAGGCCTCGGCGGTAAAACTGCCTTACATCATTTTAGGAACAGTCTTGGTTTTGGTAGCCATCTTATTTTATTTCATGCACTTGCCTTCAATGAAACCAGCACATACTGAAATAGAAATCAAGCCAGGTTTCTTTTCTGTTTTACGATTTTCGCATTTGAGCTGGGCGGTTGTGGCACAATTTTTCTATGTGGGAGCACAAGTATGTGTGACGAGTTTCTTTATCCGAATCGCACAACAAGGCGCTGGACTGGATGAAAAAACGGCAGGATATTACCTTGGAATTTATGGTTTCTTGTTCATGGCAGGACGCTTTATAGGGACTTTCTTTTTGCGTTTTGTAAAAGATAACATTTTGCTATCTATCTATTGCCTTATCAGTATTGTTTTGTGTGTAATCGCTATTTACGGAAGTGGTATTGAAGTAATTTATGCCCTTGGTGGGTTAGGATTTTTTATGTCGATTATGTTCCCTACCATTTTCTCTTTGGGATTAGTAGGCTTACAATCGAATACAGAGACGGGTTCATCATGGTTAGTCATGTCCATTGTAGGTGGGGCAATTCTTCCTTACGGAATGGGAACTTTGATTGATATGAAACACGATGATATCCAGTCTGGGTATATTATTCCGCTAGTGTGTTTTGTGATTATTCTGTATTTTGGGATGGTTGGCCATAAGCTGAAAGAAACCAGAAATTCCTAGCACTAGATTAATAGATATCTTTGACTAATCGCTAATTTTAAAAGCAGAAAACTTACCTATTTAAAAACTAATATTTATTTATAGAACACATTGATGTTACATTACAATCATTTCAAAACCGTTTCAATATTGTCATCCTAATGAACATCTGCAACTGCAAAGCTTGTATGTATTGGCACTCTCGCATATGTTAGGTACCACTTTTCAGCAAAATGGTTTCGTAATAAAAACTTAATTTAACCAATTCAGCAGCCTCAAAATATTTATACTGATCCTACTTTGAAAGAAAAAAAAACCTGACAATCAAACGGCTGTCAGGTTTATGCTTCACTATTTACACTACTTCACAACAACTTTCATGAACAATTGGAAAACTACACGAATTAGCTATAAAACACAATTCATTGGCCTTGGTGTGCAATTCATTAGCTAAAGCTATTTTTTCTTTTTGTCTAATGACAACTTTAGGAAACAATCGAACTTCTACAAAACGACCTGAACCGTTTTCATTCACTTCAAGTGTAGCCTCAGCTTCATCAATATAAGATAGCACTTCAATCCCATTTTGACCACATACATACAAGTATGACATCATGTGGCAGGAAACCACACTGCTGAGTAATAAATCTTCGGGATTGTATAAACTTGGATCTCCCTTGAATACTTTGGCTGCTGAAACTTGTAGAATTTCTTTTCCATGAATTGAAATCGTGTGATTTTTCACAAACCTTGTTGATTCTTTTGGAGTTGAAAACCAGTTTAACTGAGCTTTAAAAAGGTGTTTAAATGCCATTTATCATCTTATTATTTTCTAACCAATAAATCATCGACTGAAACCATGAATCTTTTGTTGTTTTATTATTTAGACCAAAACCATGTCCGCCAGATTGATAAATATGCATTTCACTTTTAATTCCCTCTTGGTTCAAATTCGTATAAAAATTAACGCTGTTTTGGTAAGGTACCGCTTTATCATCTGCGGCATGAACTAAAAAAGTAATGGGAGTTCCTTTGCTTATTTGCAATTCATTAGAATATAATTTAACCAATTCTTCGTTAGGATTCGTCCCTATTAAATTTTCTCTAGAACCTTTGTGTTGAAATTCCCCAAAAGAGATAACCGGATAAACCAGCACCATGAAATCTGGTCTTAGGCTAGTATTATTGGGATTATCAATAACCATTTTAACAAAATGAGTTCCTGCTGTAGAAGCCAAATGACCTCCTGCTGAAAACCCCATAATTCCAATTTTATTTGAGTTAATATGATGTTCCAAAGCATTTTCTCTAATTAACTTTATGGCTTGTTGCGCATCTTGCAAAGGACCAATTGTTTTGTCAATCATGATTTCATCCGAAGGCAATCGGTATTTTAGAATAAAGGCCGTGATGCCATTTTCATTCAATTTCTTAGCAATCGAAAAACCTTCATTAGTCATGGAAAGCAATCGATACCCCCCTCCAGGGCAAATTAATACAGCTGCTCCAGTTGCTTTTTCTTTTTTAGGATAAAAAACTAATAATTCAGGTTGACTTATTTTTTTAATTCGAATACTTCCATCTTCTGAAGTTTCAGCTGTTTCTTTATAACCCGCAGAAGCCTTGCTATTAGGGACAATTCCCTGATACAATTTAATCACTTTGTCTTGTGCAGATACACTCCCGATGCTCAATAAAAATATCGAACTAAAAATTGCCTTTTTGAAAAAATTCATAAATATTCAAATTTTACGTTTATTTTACCGTTTTTATCTTTTACAGATTTATTGGATTCCGTCCCAAATTATTCTCAAAATGAAAATAAAAGTTACAGCAAACAATTATTTTTCAAGAGTTCCTGCATCTTCATTTTATGACAATTAAACCATTTTAACTAATTGGTTAGATGTTATGGAAATGGGTTCTAATATTTCGTTGCAAAAAGAAACAAAAGACCAACAGAAACAGCAACTTTACATTTGTTAATTCTAAAGTAAACAAAGGTTTATTTTTTGTTAAAACCTAAAAAACATGTCAGGAGAATACTAATGTTCGTCTGTTAAATTAATATCTTTATACAAAAACAAATGACGCGGGTTCTCTTATTATTACTTTTAATGTGCTTCAATTTATCCAGTTGGGCACAAAAAAGCATTCCAAATGTATTAAAAAAATACAACAAGGAGTCTGTGCCTTATATTAAAATCAATGCTATAAAGAATTCCAACTCTATTTTACTGGACGCAAGAGAGCCCGAAGAATTTAAAGTGAGTCACATTCCCAATGCTATTCCCGTAGGATTTAAAAACTTCAAACCCGAAAATATTCGCAAGCTGATCAAAAACCTTAATACACCTATCATCGTATATTGTTCCATTGGTGTTCGGTCAGAACAAATTGGCGAAAAATTACAAAAAATGGGATACACTCAAGTATACAATCTTTATGGCGGTATTTTTGAATACAAAAATAAAGGCGGTAAAGTAGTCAACTTAAAAAAACAAGAAACCGATAGTATTCATGCTTTCAACAAACAATGGAGTGTTTATCTAAACAAAGGAATCAAAATATATGAATAATGCCCTAATAATCTTTACTCGAAATCCTGAACTAGGAAAGGTAAAAACCCGATTAGCAAAATCAATTGGAAACGAGAAAGCACTACAAGTATACAAAGACTTGTTGCAACACACTATGGAACAAACTATAAGTTTAGATTGTGATAAATATGTGTTTTATGACACTGAAATCATTGAGAATGATATATGGGACAACAAACACTTTCATAAAAGATTGCAAACTGATGGTGATTTAGGAATGAAAATGCAAGCTGCATTTGAGTCACTCTTTGACCAAGGCTACCAAAAATGCGTTATTATTGGCAGCGATTTATTTGATTTAGAGACAGAGATTATTAACCAAGCTTTCAATTCATTAGAAAAAAAGAAAATCATAATTGGCCCATCTGAAGATGGAGGTTATTATTTACTAGGTTTAAAAAAAATAAAAAAATCCTTATTCAAAAATAAAAAATGGGGTACCGCCTCTATCATGGCTGATACTTTAAGTGATTTGAATATTGCTAACATCTATTTTTTAAAAACGTTAAATGATATTGACACCTTTGAAGATTTAAAAAAAAGCAAATATATTTTAAAATAAATGGAAAAGTATTTTCACATCCTTCTTGAATCCTATCAAGGTTATTATAATTACTTGATCAATGAAATCCAATTTCCTAATTGGGATAATTATTTCTATGGTTTAATAGCGATATCTTTAGTAGTATGGATTTTAGAATTGCTTTTTCCTTGGCGCAAAAAACAAGCCATATTGCGCAAAGATTTTTGGTTGGATTTATTCTATTTGTTTTTTAATTTTTTTCTCCTCAACCTTATTTTATTGATTGCCTTATCTAATCTAACAGCGCAATTGATTAACGACTTTTTGGGCCTATGGGGACTGGAATTAGCCTCTATCCAACTCTTTTCTCTCTCTGATTTACCAAGTCCTTGGTCGTTAGTAATTTTCTTTCTCATTAGCGATTTTATTCAGTGGAATGTACACCGATTGCTACATACCGTTCCATTTTTATGGAAAATCCATCAAACCCATCATAGTGTGAAAGAAATGGGATTTGCAGCCCATTTTAGATACAACTGGATGGAACCCATCGTATACAAATCATTCTTGTATCTTCCTATCATCATCATTGGAGGCGTTAATCTTCAAGATGTATTTATAGTACATTTCATTAGCATTGCTATTGGACATTTGAACCATGCCAATATTGGTTGGGATTATGGTTTCCTAAAGTACATCATCAACAATCCTAAAATGCACATTTGGCACCACAGCAAAAAAATCCCCAATAAATACGGAGTGAATTTCGGAATTTCATTGAGTCTTTGGGATTATTTGTTTGACACTAATTACATTCCAACTGATGGTAAAAACATCGAATTAGGCTTTGAAAACGACGATCAATTTCCAGAAGATTTTATAAAACAAGAGCTTTATCCACTAAAAAAATGAGTTTATAGTGTCAGGAAAAGACACTAATACCGACTATATATACAAACAACAAATAAAACAAACATGAAAAAGTTACTCTTACTTTTAGTATTAACCCCTTTTATATCCATGTGTAACAATGTTACAAATTCAAATAGTACCGCTAAAAAAATATTCTTAAGCTCTAACGAAGCTATCAAAGCCGTTGATCATGCTAAATGGGATGTGCTACTAAAAAAACATGTTTCAAATTCGGGAAAAGTAAATTACAAAGGCTTTATCAAAGACCAAAAGGAATTAGACGCCTATTTGGCAATTTTGTCGCAAAGCACTCCTTCAAAATCATGGTCTAGAAATGCAACTTTAGCCTATTGGATTAATGTGTACAATGCTTTTACGGTAAAATTAATTATTGACAATTACCCTGTCAAAAGTATCAAAGAAATAAGCAATCCATGGGGTAAGAAATTCTTTAGTCTGGGTGGCGAAAAATACAGTCTGGAAGAAGTTGAACATAAAATTCTTCGAAAAATGAACGAGCCTAGAATTCATTTCGCTATCAACTGTGCCTCCTATTCTTGTCCCAATCTTTTAAATGAAGCTTATACGGAAGCCAAATTGAGCCAACAACTGGCCGAAGTTGCCAAAGATTTCATCAATGACAAGTCCAAAAACAGCATTAGCCCCAACCAAATAGAAATCTCTGAAATCTTTAATTGGTTTGCAGCTGATTTCAAAACCAAAGGTTCCTTAATTGATTTTTTAAATCAATATAGCAACATCAAAATTAGTTCGAAAGCAAAAACTTCATTTAAAGACTATAACTGGAATTTGAATGAATAAAATTTCCATCATCATTCCGATTTACAATGAGGTTGAAAACATTCAACAGCTTTTGTCGTATCTTGAAAAGATAATTTCAAAAGACACTCTATACGAAATTATTGTAGTAGATGGTGGCAGCACTGATGGTTCGCTTGAAAAAGTAAAAACTTCAGAAACTATTAAATTAATACAATCATATAAAGGCCGAGCCAAGCAAATGAACAGAGGGGCAAAAGTAGCTTCGGGAAACATTTTGTATTTTTTGCATTGCGATAGTTTTCCTCCTGCAAACTTTGATAAAGCCATCGTAAAAGAAATAGAAAAAGGCAATTTAGCAGGTTGTTTCCGCATGAAATTTAACTGGAATCACCCCGTTTTATCTGTTTCACAATGGTTTACACGCTTCAACCACATCATCTGCCGTGGTGGTGACCAATCGTTGTTTGTGTGCCAAAAATTATTTGTTTCTATCAACGGCTTTAATGAAAATTACATTATTTATGAAGACAATGAAATTATAGAACGACTCTATGCCAAAAAGCAATTTGTTGTCATCCCGCAATATGTGATTACCTCAGCTCGTAAATACCAACAAAATGGCGTTTGGCGCTTGCAATACCATTTTGGCATCATCCATATCAAACGTAAAATGGGACATTCATCCACAAGTTTACTGGATTATTACAAAAAAAATATTATCTAAATTAAATACACAAAAATGAATTTACTCAAACAAACTACAATTGCGATTATCGCCCTTACCTTCTTTATGACCGGCTGTAAATCTCCGCAAAAAGAAGAAACTTTTGTAGCAAAAGCTGAGAAAGCACATCAAAAAGAGGCCTTCAACAGTCAAGAAGCCATCCAATTTGATTTTAAACTCTTTTTTGGAGGAAAAGAACGCATGGACGCTACTCTAACTTTGCTAACCAATTCGAGTAAAGGTTTGATTGAATTTAGAAATGGTGCTAAAATTATTTACGACCATGACAAAGTATTCTATTCCCCAGACGTTCCTTCAGAAAAATCGGTTCGTTTTGATGCTTATACTTGGTCTTACTTTTTCTTATTCCCTTACAAAATGAGTGATGGCGGGACCATTTGGTCTCCATACAACAATCCCGCAACCAACAAAGAGCAATATGAAACTCAAAAACTAACCTTTGCATCAGGAACTGGTGATGCTCCCGAAGATTGGTATGTGGTTTATACCAACCAAGAAACCCACTTGGTAGAACAATTGGCTTACATAGTAACTGCAAATGCATCAAAAACCGAAGCCGAGAAAGAACCTCACGGTATTCAATATAAAAACTTCCAAACGGTAAATGGTATTCCGTTTGCCACAGAATGGCAGTTTTGTGGTTGGAGTGAAGAGAAAGAATTTGGAGAAAACATTGGAAATGCGAGTCTTACAAATATCAAATTTATTACTGTAGAAGCGGATACTTTTACTCCTGGTAAAGATTTTAAGACGATTTAAGCAGAAGGGCAATTTAAATAATACCTACAAGATTAAAAAAGACCTTGCAGAAAGAACACACCAAGTCTAAAAACTGAAACTAAGAAAATGGAACATATTGTCATCATTGGGAACGGCATCGCTGGAGTGACGCTAGCCCGTCACATTCGGAAAAAATCGGAGGTGAAAATTTCTATTATTTCTTCAGAAACGGAATATTTCTTCTCCCGAACAGCTTTGATGTATGTGTTTATGGGACATATGAAGTTTGAACATACCCAGCCGTATGAAAATGATTTTTGGAAAAAAAACAATATCAACCTCATCCATAAAACGGTTACTCAAGTTTTTCCAAAAGAAAAATCAATTGTCTTAGACGGCAATACGGTTTTACAATTTGACAAATTAGTAATTGCCACAGGTTCAAAACCTAACAAATTTGGCTGGCCAGGACAAGATTTAAAAGGTGTAACTGGTTTGTACCACAAACAAGATTTAGAAAACCTAGAACAATGGGCTCCTACAACTCAAAGAGCCGTAATTGTAGGTGGTGGATTAATCGGAATTGAATTAGCCGAAATGTTGCGAGCTCGAAATATCGCAGTCACTTTTTTGGTTCGTGAAAAAAGTTTTTGGAGTGGCGTTTTACCTTTGAACGAAAGCCAAATGATTAATCGTCATATCCTAGAACATCATATTGATTTGCGCTTAGACACCAACCTAAAAGAAATCATTTCAGACGAAAATGGTTGTGCTAAAGCCATAATTACAGACAAAAATGAAACTATCGAATGTCAAATCGTAGGTTTAACCGCTGGTGTTTCTCCCAATATCGATTTCTTGAATGAGTCCGGAATTGAACTAGGTCGTGGTGTGAAAGTGAATCGGTTTTTAGAAACGAATCACAAAGATATATACGCCATCGGTGATTGTGCTGAACAACATGAAGCCATTGGTGACCGAAGACCAGTTGAAGCCGTATGGTACACAGGCAGAATGATGGGCGAAACTTTGGCACAAACCTTAACAGGAAACCCTATGGAATACAAACCGGGACATTGGTTCAATTCGGCTAAATTTTTAGACATCGAATACCAAACCTATGGTTGGGTTTGGGCAACTCCAAAAGAAAATGAATCTCAATTTTACTGGGAACATAAAGGAGGCAAAAAAGCCATCCGGATTGCTTTTGACAAAAACGACCGAACATTTTTAGGGATTAACACTTTTGGAATTCGAATGCGCCATGAATTTTTTGACAGCATGCTTAGTACCAAAAAATCCGTGGAAGAAGTAGTACATCAGTTGGAAAAAGCCCAATTTGACCCTGAATTATTTCGTTCCCATACCAAAGAAATTCAGCTAGCCTTCGCCCAATTTTGTGAACCAACTAAAACCAAATCATTATGAGTAAAGCACCCAAAAACATATCGCTAGCCGCCCACGATAACAATCCATTGAATGGCAAACAAAAAGCAGGAATTATCATGGGATTAATTGGTCTATTCATCTTGACTTTGGCACTTTTTAATGTGACTTTCCCAAATAAAGAAATTTGGCTAACTACTTCCATTATTGCAATCTTTTCAGGCATCATTTTATATGCAAACAGCACCTATTTGAACCAACCCGAAGGCATCAAAAACAATCATGTCTGGACCTCTAGTCTCACCCACAAAGGAACTATTGGCTGGATGATCGGGCTTGTATTGACCGCTTTTTATGTGGTTTTGTATTGGTTTCCAAAATACTTAGGACTGAATGAAGATGGTGGGACAAACAGTGGAATTGTAGGCTTTTTTGACCCATTGAGTTTATTCTTAAACGGAAAACCAGCGAGTCAATGGTTTGTGTATGGAACGCTTTATACTATAGCGATTATAGGTTTAGGCTATAAATTCATCTTAAAATACCGCCATAATAAATACCAATTGGTACGCACCATTTCGGTCATGTTCTTTCAGTTGGGATTTGCATTTTTGATTCCAGAAATACTGGAAAAACTAAATCCTGACAAAGCCTATTTTACCAAAGATTTGAAAAATATGTGGCCGTTGAATTATTACTTTTTTGACGAATGGCATTTGAAAAACATGATTGAAGGTGGGAATTTAGGAATGTTCATGTTGGTTTTTGGGGTAGCTCTAATCTTTATCATCTCCCCTATTCTGACGTATTTTTACGGTAAACGCTGGTATTGTTCTTGGGTATGTGGTTGTGGAGGATTGGCGGAAACTGCTGGTGATTCCTTTCGTCATTTGAGCGATAACTCGGTAAAAGCTTGGAAAATTGAACGTTGGATGATCCATTTGGTTTTGGTTTTTGCTTTCGTGAGTACGATTGCGGTCATCTTTACTTTTTTGTCCAATAATCCCGAAATGAGTTTTATCAGCAGAGGGCAATTCGTTTGGGGAATCACCATTTTTCTAGCTGTATTTACTTCCATCTTGTATTATTTCAAAAGAAAAGATTTGGATTCTGATGCTGTTTATACGATGTTATCTTTGGTAGCAATTATGATAATTTCAATCTTAATGAATTATTTTTCAGGCAATCAAAACATCTTTTTTATCGATAGTTATAAATTGAGAGAATGGTACGGATTTGCTATTGGAGCTGCTTTTAGTGGCGTGATTGGGGTGGGTTTTTATCCTATAATGGGAAGCCGTGTTTGGTGCCGATTTGGTTGTCCTATGGCTGCCATTTTAGGTTTGCAACAACGTTTATTTTCAAAGTTCAGAATTACCACAAACGGAGGACAATGCATCTCTTGCGGAAATTGTTCCGTCTATTGCGAAATGGGTATCGACGTACGCGCTTATGCTCAAAAAGGTGAAAACATTGTGCGTTCTTCCTGTGTAGGTTGTGGCATTTGTGCCGCTGTTTGTCCTCGTGGGGTTTTGAAACTAGAAAATGATAGTCCGGCTGGTCGTATCAACGCTAACGAAATCTTATTAGGAAATGATGTAGATTTAATGGATTTAGTGAATCAAAACTAAACCACAATAGACTCAAAGTCCATAGATTTGGCTTACAGACTTAAAGTCTACAGGATCAGAGAGCGCATTTTTAATAGCTAAAAGTACTCAAGTACATAATTTTAACTATTTCAGGGACCAATAAATAAACATTACGTTTTGAAACACAGATTAAAAGGATCAAACTGGTAAATTAAAATTTTCAAACAATTAAAAAAACCAGTATCAGTTCAAATATGGATATAAAATGACAAACGCAATAATTCCTATATTATTCCTCTGTTTTTTCGGGATTTCAGAACAAAAACAATATTCGAAAGATTATTATTCTAATGGAAAGCTAAAATCGCAAGGATGGCTGAACCAAAATGAAAAAGTCGATTATTGGTTTTATTATTATGAAAACGGACTCAAAAAAGAGGAAGGCCATTATCTAGGTAATAAAAAAACCAAATGGTGGATTTTTTACAATTCGAATGAGGAAATTATTCGGAAAAGTGAATACAAAGACAACAAACAAAACGGACTTTCTATACTCTACAAAAGTGGAAAAATTTGTAAGGCAGAAAAATATAAAATGGGTATCAAAATAAAAGAATGGCACAACTTAATGGATTACCAAAAAGACAACAAAGAATGAGTACAATTGTGGTAATTATACCCGCTTTTAATGAAGAAAATGCCATCGGTCATGTTATTCGTGAGATACCATCTATCGTTAGCGAAGTGATTGTGGTCAATAACAATTCAAATGACAATACTATTGCAGTAGCCCAAAAATCTGGTGCCACCGTTTTATCTGAAGCCAAAAAAGGCTATGGTTACGCTTGCTTGAAAGGATTAGAATACCTAGCGCAAAAGGAACCCAAACCCGATATTGTGGTTTTCTTAGATGGCGATTATTCCGATTATCCAGAAGAACTAACCCAACTAGTCACACCAATTATTGAAAATGATGTGGATTTTGTTATTGGAGCTCGAGTGGCTGAATTGCGCGAAAAACATTCAATGACACCCCAACAGGTTTTTGGGAATTGGCTCGCTACCTTTTTAATGAAATTGTTTTTCAAAGCTAATTTTACTGATTTAGGTCCGTTTCGTGCTATCAAATATAAAAAATTGCTAGCTTTGAAAATGGAGGACAAAACCTATGGATGGACTGTGGAAATGCAATTAAAAGTCCTCCGACAAAAAATGACTTATGTGGAAATCCCTGTTCGCTATAAAAATCGAATAGGTGTTTCAAAAGTCTCCGGAACTGTTAAAGGAACCCTGATGGCAGGCATCAAAATCATAAGTTGGATTTTTAAATACACCTTCAAATAATTCTATGTTATTCATTTCATACCTTGTTTTAATCATTTATTGTCTGGCCATTGTTTTGATTTTCTTTTACGGATTATCGCAATTCAACTTACTATTTAATTATATAAGAAGTAAAAAAACGACAGCTAACGACCTAAAATTCCATTTTGACAACGGAGACAGCTACCCAAAAGTCACCATTCAGCTGCCTTTGTACAACGAAAAATATGTTGTAGAACGGTTGTTGCGTACTGTTGCTGCTATGGAATACCCAAAAGACAAATTGGAAATCCAAGTCCTAGATGACAGCACCGATGAAAGTATTGCTATGACCCGTGAGTTAATCAATGAATTGGCTAAAACGGGTTTAAATATCAAACATATCTGTCGCTCCAATAGAACGGGTTTTAAAGCAGGTGCTTTAAAGGAAGGTTTAGCAGTTGCACAAGGTGAGTTCATTGCCATATTTGATGCTGATTTTGTACCTCAAAAAAACTGGTTATCACAAACCATTCCTTATTTTAAAGATCCTAACATTGGTGTGGTTCAAACGCGTTGGGGACATTTGAACCGCAATTACTCTATTTTGACAAAGATTCAAGCATTTGCGCTTGACGCTCATTTTACCTTAGAACAGGTAGGCCGTAACTCACAATCTCATTTTATCAATTTTAATGGTACTGCTGGCGTTTGGCGTAGAAGTTGTATTCTGGATGCTGGCAACTGGCAAAGTGATACCTTGACCGAAGATTTGGATTTAAGTTACCGTGCACAGCTAAAAAACTGGAAATTCAAATACCTTGAAAATGTGGAAACACCTGCTGAATTGCCTGCCATTATTAGTGCTGCGCGTTCCCAACAATTTCGATGGAATAAAGGGGGTGCTGAAAATTTTAGTAAAAATGCCAAAAGAGTCTTGCAATCAAATTCTATTTCGTTTAAGACCAAAACCCACGGAATTCTGCATCTCTTAAACAGTTCCATGTTCATGGCTATTTTTGTCATGTCTATTTTGAGTATTCCTGTTCTGTATATCAAGCAGACTTTTCCGCAGTTTCATTTATTGTTTAATTTTCTGCTGTTTTTTATCCTTACCTCTGTGTTGTTTTTCATCAGTTATTGGGTGACTTACAAAAATATTCATGGCGGAGGATTTTGGAATTTCTTAAAATACATTCAGTTATTTATCACCTTTTACACCATCGCTATGGGATTTTCTTTCCATAATACGGTAGCGGTTTTAGAAGGACTTTGTGGTAAAAAAAGTGAATTCATCCGTACTCCAAAATTAAATATTGAAGGGCTAAAGGAAAGATGGAAACAAAACAGTTATTTGAACAAAAAAATCTCTAAAAACGTCTTTTTTGAAGGCTTCTTGATGCTGTATTTTTTCTTTGGAATTTATAGTGCCATTCAGCTAGGAGATTACAGTTTGTTGTTTTTACACCTGATGCTAGCTGTAGGTTATGGATATGTATTTTTTCAATCAATTGTAGCTCCCAAATGACGATTCCTTCTTTACATACAATTCAATCTGTGATTTATCTTTTGATAAGTATGTTTCTGTATATGTATTTGGGTTACTACCTAGAACGTTCTGAATTTATTCCATTGCTATTAAGCTTTGCGCTATTATTTTTTTGTACTTATCGAATAATTCAATTGCAAAAAAATAACATTTCCTTTCTCATCGGAATTAGTATCGCCATCCGATTGAGTTTGCTGAGTGTCATACCGAATCTATCTCAAGATTATTTTCGTTTTATTTGGGATGGCAGGTTGCTCTTACAAGGAATTAACCCCTATTTATTTTTACCTGATAATCTTATTAATCAAACAGATTTTTCTATTGCCAATGCTAAAATCCTGTATGAAGGTATGGGGTCTTTAAGTTCAGGGCATTTTTCTAATTATCCTCCTGTCAATCAATATTTATTTGCAGTAGCTGCTTTCTTCAGCAACAATACCGTGGATGGTGCGGTTATCGGCATGCGAATAATGATCCTTTTGGCCGACATGGGGACATTGCATTTTGGTCTCAAATTATTAAACCGATTGGGAATTGAAAAGGAACGCATCTTTTGGTATCTCTTAAATCCATTGGTCATTATAGAACTAACGGGCAATTTGCATTTTGAAGGAGTGATGCTTTTCTTCTTCGTTTGGAGTATTTATCTTTTATACAAAAGAAAATGGATCAGAGCAGCTATAATCCTAGCCTTATCCATTTCAACCAAATTATTACCGCTACTTTTACTGCCTTTGTTTTTACAAAAATTAGGTTGGAGAAAAATCATTCCATTTTACAGCATTGTCATTGGAATCAATATTTTATTATTCCTACCTTTTCTATCGTCTGAACTGATTCAAAATTATACCGAAACCATCGGATTATGGTTCACTAATTTTGAGTTTAATGCTAGTGTATATTATGTAATCAGGGAAATTGGATTTTGGATCAAAGGTTACAATATCATTCAAACTACAGGGAAAATTATTCCAATTTGTATTGTTATTTTTATTATTTATCAGAGTTTAGCAGGTAAAAATGAAAAAACTGCACAGCTAATTAAAAACTTTTTGCTCGTCCTTACAATCTATTTTTTGAGTAGTACAACGGTACATCCTTGGTATGTTATCAATTTAGTTTTGATTGGAGTTTTCACCAACTTCAACTATCCTATTATTTGGAGCTTTACGGTAATATTGAGTTATAGTGCCTATTCAAATCCTGAGTTTAAAGAAAACTTTTGGCTTATTGGCGCAGAATACCTGATTTTGATTTTATATATATTTTATGAAGTTCTGACTAAGTTGCACTTCAAAAAATCATTATATTTGAATAAATCAACCATTGAAAGCTAATTAAATGAGTATTACTGTCGAAAATTCAAAAACAGTTCTAGAAAAATGGGTTCATCAATTTAGCGATGAATTGTATTCTTGGGCTTTGTATAAAACTTCATCTAAAGAGACTGCTGAGGATTTAGTACAAGAAACTTTTTTAGCTGCTTATAACAAAATCGATAGTTTTCAAGAAAAAAGCCAACCTAAAACCTGGTTATTTTCTATTCTTAATAATAAAGTAGTCGATTATTACCGACTGAGTGCTAGAACAACAAAAAATAATTTTAGCTTCAGCTGAAGAAAGCGGTTTTGAACTAACGGATGGTTTATTTAACAGTACTGAAAATTGGATTGACAAAGCCATAAATCCTATCTGGGAACAGGAAGAAGAATTATTAGACAATCCCGATTTTAATTTAGCCATGCAATATTGCATCGACGACCTTCCTAAAAATTGGAAATTTGCTATTACTTCAAAATACCTTACAGACAACAAAACCGATATGATTTGTAAGGAGCTAGAAATCACACCATCCAATTATTGGCAGATTATACACCGGTCCAAATTACTCTTAAAAAAATGCTTAGAATCCAAATGGAAATAAAGGATTGAACTAAAATGAAAATCTCATGGAAATGCTCGTAAAATCATGTAAATTAACCACTGAATTAATTGATAAACAGCAATTAACGCCTTTGTCTGTTAAGGAAATGCTACAGCTACAAGCTCACAAAGCGATGTGCAAAACTTGTAATGCTTACGAAAGTCAATCCAAAATAATTGATAGCTTGATCAAAAAGTGGTTTGGTAACAATGAAACCGCTACAAAAGATAGATTGAGCGAACAGAAAAAAGCAGCAATAATTAACCAAATTAACAAAGTATAACCCAAATAAACAGAGTTTAATGAGAGCATTAATCATATCAGGTGGTGGAAGTAAAGGTGCTTTTGCTGGGGGAATCGCTGAGTATTTAATCAACGATTGCTGCAATAAATATGAATTGTTCGTGGGTTGTTCCACAGGTTGTTTATTATTACCTCATTTGGCTTTAGGCAAAATTGAAAAAATAAAAAAAATATACACCTCTGTTTCGCAAGAAGATATTTTTAGCATTTCTCCATTTATTATCAAAAAAACCAAAGAAGGATATGAAACAAAAATCAATCACTTTAATTCGGTTTTATCATTTATAAAAGGACATCCTACTTTTGGCGAAAGCTTAAATTTAAAAAAACTGATTAAAAAAAGCATCACCACTGATGAATTTGACAGACTTCGAGCAGAAAATAAAAAAGTAATAGTAACTGTTTCGAATTTAAGTTTGAATCAAATAGAATATTACAATTCTATGGACTGCGACCATGAAAATTTTTGTGAATGGGCGTGGGCTTCTTCAAACTATACTCCCTTTATGAGTTTGATGACAAAAAATGGTTTCCAATACGCTGATGGTGGTTTTGGTAATTTTGTTCCTATTTCCTGTGCTATTGAAAATGGAGCGACAGAAATTGATGTAATTATTTTGGAAAACGAAGTACAAACCCTTCACTTTCCAGAAGTTAAAAACGCCTTCTCTTTATTATTCCGAACTTTTCAATTTATGAAAAACACGAATAACTCAAAAGATATTATCATAGGAAAACTTATTGGGTTAAACCAAAATATTACAATCAATTTTTATTTTACCCCTAACCAACTTACCGAAAACCCCTTGATTTTTGATCCTGTTGAAATGACTCAGTGGTGGAAAGATGGCTATGAATATGCCAAATCCAGACAACCTGATAGTTTTTGTCATATTCCACAAAATAAAAATGAAGATGTAGAAGCAGATACCAAAAAAGACTGGATACAAGAAGATGAATAAAGTATGTATACGTGACATAATAATTCTAAATAACAACTTATTAAATTAAGCAACAGTTTGCAAAGCAGTAATTTCACAAAAACACTTTAAAAGACAGTACCATTTAAATATTGCTGTATTTTGAATGATTACTTCAAATATCAATATAAATACTGTTTATTTAGATTCTTGAAATAACAATGCTCCTGAGTTCATACAATAACGTAAACCCGTAGGTCTAGGGCCATCATCAAACAAATGCCCTAAATGTCCTTCACAACGTGCGCAAATAATTTCGCCTCTTACCATGCCGAGACTCTTATCAACTACTTCCTGTACCCTGTTCTTATCCAAAACATCATAGAAACTAGGCCAACCTGTGCCCGATTCAAACTTAGTTTCGGAAGAAAACAAAGGCAACTTACAACCTGCACAGAAATAATGTCCTTTTTTATGGTTGTCAAAAAATGCATTTCTAAACGGATATTCTGTACCTTTTTCTCTTAGGATATGGTATTGATCAGACGTTAATTCTTTCTTCCAAACAGCATCTGATTTTACTACTTTTTTCAAAGAAGTATCATTCAGTGATAATTTTTCTTGTGGAGGATTAACATTTTCAGCTAGTTCGATTCCTTCTTTTTTATTAGCCTGCATGCAAGCCATAAAAACTAGTAGGATAAGCGGTAAACTAATTATTTTGATATAACGTTTCATGATTTTAATTTTTGAATTAATGAATGTATTGGAAGATTGATTTAGTGCTCATTGCGATTAAAAAAGGAACACAGATAAGAGAAATTAAACAGATTAACACAAAAATTAAAAAATCAAAACCTTGTGTTTTTAGTTCAAACGCAGTGCTCTTAGTGCTTCCTTTGTGACCTCTGTGTTTAAATAAGGAACACATTTGTAAGATATCCAAAATCTTTGTGACCCTTGTGTTTAAGCTATTTAACTCCTACTTCAACTTTCCTTTATAAGTCTTAACAAACTTATTAAACCTCGGAATCGAAACCCCTTTGACATAACCTTGATTCGGGTTGTTTTTCACATAATCTTGGTGGTAGGCTTCTGCTTCATAAAAAGCCGAGATGGGTTTTACTTCTGTTACAATAGGGTTATTAAATACTTTAGCTAGAGTTAGTGCTTTGATTTTATCTTCGATGATTTTCTTTTCGTCAAGATTGCCATAAAACGCAATAGAACGATAAGACGAACCTACATCAGGTCCTTGTTGGTTGGGAGTTGTTGGGTCTTGAGAGGCGAAAAAAGCATCTACTAATTGAGCAAAATTCACTTTTTTAGGGTCATAAAAAACCGCAACGGCCTCGGCATGACCAGTTTGATTGGTTCCAACTTGGTGGTAGGTGGGGTTTTTAGTGGTGCCACCGGTATAACCAGAAACGGCTTCATCAACACCATAAACCGCTTCAAAAACATGTTCGGTACACCAGAAACAACCCGAAGCAAAAACAGCAATGGCTTTACCTGGTTTGGCTTTTAGTGACAATTCATTGGTTTGAGACTGGCAACTTATGAAAATTAATAAGAACGCCAAATAAGAGAGTACTTTCATCTTTTCTTTGTTTACTACTAATATACGGGAGATTTTACATTTTGGTTTCTCAACGACTGCTAAACTTATGTTAAGCGGCTTCCCTATCTTTGCTTATAGACGATAATATTTCAATTTCCTTACATTTTTTTGAACCGAAAAGGCGTAAACTTTACGCAAAGCACATAAACAAAAAACAACTTTAAAAACCAAACAACTGGATAACAGTTAATTAAAACAAAAATTGACTACTTAAAATCACTTATTGTTAATTATAATACCTAACTTACAATTGAACTTAAACTTTAGTTGTTATATCGGTAATTAGTGCTGATTTCCCCTAAACAACAGCATAAAAGTACCTACCTGCAGCATGCTATTCTAACAACTAAAAAAAACAATTATGAAAATTGCAAAAAACGATATTGAAATCAAAATGCAAATCCCAGGAGCTATAATTCGCCAACAAACGGATTTTGGTGATGCTACAGGATTAGGAAAAATTAGTGGGGAATATTTTAGCCTCTCCGCTGGAGTGGACACTACCCCTTTGTTTATAGGACTCGAAGGGAATCTATGTCAGTCTCCGCACTGGGGCTATGTGTTGAGTGGACAAATCACAACTACTGACGCTAACAGCATCGAAGAAACGGTTGATGCTAAAGATTTGTTTTACTGGCCCGCTGGTCACAACGTAAAAGTCATTGCCGATGCTGAAATTATTATGTTCAGTCCACAACACGAGCACTCCCATGTAATCAATCACATGATTGAGATGACTAAAGGATAAACAACAATTTTAGGATTTAAAATCCAAAGCGTACAGTTTTTTAAACTTAAAATCCTTTGGATTCACTATGAACAATTTGTTATAGTGAGGGTATTTTGTGTTGGTACGGAAGGTTTTTCTGAACCGATGGATTCAGTGTGTCAGCACATTGCTACTTCTAAGTATCTACTTCCCGCAATCTTGTCATCCTGACGTAGGAAGGATATCCGCAAGAAATTCACGTACAGCTTGTCCAATCTTTGTGGTGATACACTAAAGTGAAAGTCTACAAAAGTCAGCGGAGTTTGTGAAACTGTTTTTTTTCTACCGCAATGGCGCTAAGACGCAAGGGGGAAAAAATATAAAAAGAAGGGTACAAAAATCAGGAGAATTTGGGACGAGTATCGTTATTAATAAAGATTTTTAAAATTACCTCAAAGTGTGAAGACTTTGTAAAGCTGTATTTAGTATGCTAACACATTGCTACTTCTAAGCATCTACTTCCCATAATCTTGTCTTCCTGACGTAGGAAGGATATCCGCAAGAAATTCACGTACCGCTTGTCCAATCTTTGTGGTGATACACTAAAGTGAAAGTTTACAAAAGTCAGCGGAGTTTGTGAAACTGTTTTTTTTTTAACCGCAAAGACGCTAAGGCGCAAGGGGAAAAAATTTTATAAAAAGAAGGGTACAAAAGTCAGGAGAATTTGGGACGAGTATCGTTATTAATAAAGATTTTTAAAATTGCCTCAAAGTGTGAAGACTTTGCGGAGCGGAGAGGGGTGATTATAAATCAAGTAGTCCAAAAAATTCATTCGGTGGTATTTTTAAATCAATAAAAATAAATTTAGGATCAATTTCTTCTTTAAGTAATTTAAAAACTTTAAAACTTTCACTATCCGAAGACAAATAGAATTCAACGCTTTTCACACAATCAGCTTGGGAGAACAGTTTGGTATCATTAGGAATGATATTCCTATCGTTTAACTTTAATTTATTCTTGTTTTTAAAAACAATTCTAGCAAATTCTCCTGTTTTTTTTGAATGGTCTAAATTAAAAGGAATAATTTGTAAATTTCTTAATGGTAATTCATAAATATTCCCACCTACACAATATTCTGCTATTGATATTGTTGAAATTAACATAGTTATATCCTCTTTCAAAAAATAACGAAAATAACCATCTGCATTTTTAAATAATGGATCTTTATCATTTAAAAATCTAATAAAGAAACTTGTGTCTAATAAAACTGATTTATGCATCATAACCTCCTCTGATTTCCTTTAGCCAATTATCAGGATCTATTCCTTCTAGCCATGATTTTTTAGCTTTTTCCCTAAGTCCTCTTAAATACAATTCGTCATATTTTGGCTGATAATCTACCAATTCTAAAAACTTTAATGTTGAATAATCAATTTCTCCAGTAGATGAATGTTGTTTCCCCAATGCCCTTATCCCTATAGATTTGTAAAGTAAATTATCTTCATAATCTTCTAAAAAACTGATGGGAGTTTGTATTCGAATTGTCCCAAATTCAGAAGTAAGTAAATGAATATTTGCTTTATCTTTTCCTCCAGCATTAGTTATTTTACCATAAAAATAGAATTCCGCATCTGCCCATATTGCTTCAGTTCTGACATACCGAGTTGTTCTGTCAACTTTTATTTCATTTGTATTTTCTAAAGAAGTCTTAATACTAAATGAATAATCTTTTTTAACAGCAATATTTTGTAAATTTTCAAACGCTTTTGCTGTTGATAAATCTAAAAAATCTATCTCTTGAATACTATTGACTTGTCCAATTATCGCATTAAATCCGATTACAAATTGTATTGAAGTTTTAAGCATGTGTTTTACCGAACCTTTCTCAATATTATATGTAATTAAAGGTCTTTCTTTTTTATCTCCAGGATAAATTAAATTTTCAGCATTTTCTAGAATAGAAATTATTTCCCGTATATCGTAATTATCGGGTGATAGTTCAATATTACCTTTTGAACCTGTAACTCTAATTTCTATATGACCTATATTTTCCACAATGCAAATTAACAAATTATTTCCTTAAAGTAACAAAAATTGAGTTAAAAGAAATTTATCCTTTTTTAAACAGATATCACCTCAAAAAAATTCAAGAATCAAAAACAATCACATCCCAAATGAAACACAACTGCCTCTACCTACCCCCGACAGTAGTGACATCCTTGTGGCGGCGGGCATTTATGCCGCCACAAGATAAAACGAATGGCGGGAGCGATGTTCCTAAAAACACCTAATATTCTGATCCTAATAATCAAAAAACTAAATCCCTCCTACCCTTAGCCTCTTAGCAACTCAGCCTCTCAAAAAACTAACAACAACCTCCACCATTATAATGAAAGGTGCTTTCGCTGATATAAATATCATTGCGTCCCAAACTGGCTAGGGCAGCGGCGGTTTTGTCGCATACGGCTAGGGGTTGGTTTTTGAGTAAGGCATGGCCTTTTTTATCGTCGAAATAGGCTTCTTTGCCGTAATAGATGGCGGCTTTACCGGTGAACACGCAAGGACCATCGGCTGGCATGGGGTCTTTGATGGCGCAGACTTCGATGCTTTCGATAAAAATCAATTCATCGGTTGGATAATTTTCAGGGTCTAGGATTCGGTACGGACGGCGGCCACGGATTTCGATGGTTCCAAAACCCACATCGGTCAAGGCTTTGATGTAATCGGCAATGGGAATGCTTCCGCTCAGGCACAAGGCACGGAGGTGGTCGTCATTGCGCAAGGCTTCGTTCATGGGTTGCTCGCAGGTGGGATCGCTCATTACCAAGCGTCCGTGGGGTTTTAGGACACGATACATTTCTTGCAGGGCTTTCTTTAAATCTTCGGCCTTGAAGATGTTGAACAAGCAGTTTTGAGCCGCTACATCAATGCTTTCGTCCTCGATGGGAAGGTTTAAAGCATCGCCTTTTTTGAGTTCGATAAAGTCACTTTGAAACCAATCGTTTTGTTTTTCGGCTTCAAGGAAGTTTTTGCGGGAAGCTTCGAGCATTTCATCGACCACGTCTACTCCCACTACACCGCCTTTTTGACGGGAGAAATAGGAGAATTGCAGTAATTCCATGCCGCCTCCCACACCTACGTACAGTACTTTGGGATTATTGATCAAATCTTGTGCCGAGATGGTGCTTCCGCATCCGTAATTCATCTCTTGCATGATTAGCGGAATTTCCAATCCTGGGAATTTCCAAATAGGTGTCGTCGTACAGCAAAGCCCCACATCAGGTGTTAAGGCGGCTTGTTTGTATAGGTCGTTGGTCGCGTTTAGGTAGCTCATTTTGTGTTGATTGTTGATGGTTTGTTGTTTGGGGTTTATCGTTAATGGTTTGTGTTTAGCGTACCAATTTTAAACTTTTAAACTTTTAAACTAATTTTAATTTCTAACCAAACCTTTGAAAAGCGTCACCATTTTTGGTTCGGCTTGTCCAGCGATGGCAATGATTTCGGCAATATCGATAGGTTTTAGGTTGTCAGGGTCGCACTCGTCTGTCAATACTGAAACGGCGATAACTGGCAAACGCAAATGATTCGCCACAATGACCTCTGGAACGGTGCTCATCCCAACGACATCGGCACCAATGGTGCGTAAGTAACGGTATTCGGCACGGGTTTCTAGCTGTGGCCCTACGACACCAACATAAACTCCTTTATGCAAAACAATGTTGTTTTCTTTAGCAATATCAAGAGCTTTTTGATTCATCTCAGCATCATAAGGCGCACTCATATCCACAAAACGGTCTCCGAAATCGGATACATTTTTGAATGCCAAAGGCGAACCGCCTTGTAGATTGATATGGTCGTCAATCAACATCATATCGCCTTTTTTGTAGCCTAAATTAATCGCTCCTGCGGCATTGGAGATTAACAACTTCTGGATTCCTAAGGCTTTTAGGATTCGGATAGGAAAGGTGATTTCTTGTAACGAATAGCCTTCGTACAAATGGAATCGCCCTTGTAACACCAAAACTCTTTTACCTTCAACTGTTCCTAAAATCAGTTTGCCCGAATGGGATTCGACTGTGGAAACTGGGAAATGCGGAATGTCACTATAATCTATTGTGTTATCTATTTGTACATGATCCACCAATTGTCCTAAACCCGTCCCTAGCACAATTCCTATTTCGGGATTTACAAATCCTTTGGATTGCAAAAAAGCAACCGTTTCATTTATTGTCTCTATATTCATTTTTACTTTTTTAATCACTTATTACATGATTGCTCTAATTCTTAATTGTCCTTGTTTTCTGTTTTTATTGGAACACTGATTTTAGAAATTAAAGAAATTTAATACTCTTTGATTGGCGTTTTTACTTAATCTATAATTGAAATATTCTCACTAAGGCGCTATCAAATAAACTTTGCGTTTCTTTGCGCTTCCTTTGTGGTCTTTGCGGTTAAACTAAACTACCGTCCCCTGGCAACTACTCCCCGCTCCCGCAGTACAGCCGTAGCAGTGTTGCGAAATCACAATGTTTCTATCCTGTAAAACTTCTTGATTAAAATCGGATATGTGTTTGATCTTTGAAGCGACTTTGAGTTCTAGCATTTGGTTGAAATCGCAGTCGTACAGCCAGCCGTCCCAACTCACCGAAATCGTATTGGTACACATCACATTGGCAACAGCCGCTGGATTAAAGGCTTCTACCAAGGCATACATATAATCTTCGTAATTATCTGAAGCGATTAAATAATCCAGAAAACGAGAAATAGGCAAATTGGTAATCGCAAAAAGCGAATTGAAATCGATGTCAAAATCTTCTTTTAAAGCTTTTTTGAAATCGTGTTCTAAAGCTTTTTGGTCAGTGGGTAAAAAAGCACCCGATGGATTGTACACTAAATCCAATTTCAAACCAGTACCTTCTTTGCCATAACCAACTTTATTTAGCATTTGCAAGGCTTGAATGGATTTATCAAAAACCCCATCACCTCGTTGCTTATCCGTTTTTTCTCTTTTGTAAAAAGGCAAAGACGAAATTACATGAATGTTGTGTTTAGCAAAAAACTCGGGCAAGTCGTGGTATTTTTTATTGGCCAAAATAATGGTCAGATTGGAGCGAACGATAAAATCCTTTACTCCTAATTTAGAAGCTTCTTCGACAAACCAACGAAAATCAGGATTCATCTCGGGCGCACCACCCGTTAAATCTAAGGTGTTTACCTCGGTGGTTTTAAGCACCTCCAAAATCTGCTGCATGGTCTCGACCGTCATGATTTCTTTTCGGTCAGGCCCAGCGTCCACATGGCAATGTGCACAGACTTGGTTGCACATATACCCAACGTTGATTTGGAGGATTTCCAACTTTCGAGGTTGTAGTGGAAAAGTTCCTGCTTTTTTTATTTTATCAGCAAAAGTGGGCAGACTTCCATCTTGAAACATCCCTGTCGAAAGAATCTCGAGTTGTTTTTCGGTTTTTGAGAGTTCGCTATGTTTTGCATGTAAAGATTTGAGCATTTTTTTTAAGGTTTTAAGGTTCTGAGGAGCTAAGGTTTTATAGGTTCAAATCTAAAGGACTCAGTCCCTTAGAAACTTAGAATCTTAGCCCCTCAAAAAAAAACTACATCGAGAGTTTATCGTATTTATTCATCATTTGCACACTATGTACTAAGGTAGCCCCACCACGAATAGCCGCCGCTACATGAACCGCTTCCATCATTTCTTCTTTGGTTATCCCTCTTTTAAGTCCATCGCCTGTATAGGCATCAATGCAATACGGACATTGTACGGTATGTGAAACTGCCAAGGCTATCAATGATTTTTCACGAGCAGACAAACTACCTTCTTCGAATACTTTTCCATAATAATCAAAAAACTTGTCGCCTAGTTCTTCGTTCCAATCGGAGATTTTACCAAATTTTTTCAGGTCGGCTGGGTCGTAGTATGTCTTATCCATATGTATGGTCTTATTTAGTTATCTTTTTATATACTCTCAAAAATACAATCTTGAATACAATATAGACCTACGTTTTAATTTAATTTTAGGTTTTAAATTATTCGTAAAGTTCACGATTGTTATTTATTGGACGATTGGCTTTTCATTTCCTGACAAGAATAATTCTAAAAGACAGTGCTGATTTACCTAAAAAATTAGCGCTAATATCCCTAAAAGTCATGCTTTAATTCCGACTGTACATTACTGTTTAAATATACAACCCAATTTCTCCAAAATCAAAAACCAATAAAATACACATAAATTAATATTACCCCCATAAAAAATGGGGTAATACAAAATAAATCTACATCTATACACCAAAAAATAGCAAAAAATAACCGAGAACACCAATCGATACTATCTATTTTAAGGGTAAACTTGAAAATAAGCCATTATTAAAATCACAATTATTCTTTAAAAAAAAGAAATATTAGCTATTATTTGAGTCCAAATTTCAAATATTAATAATTCGTCTTCATTTTTAACAAAAAGTTAATCGATTCTAATTTCGATTTGAAAAAAGTTAATAAATTCGCTAAAAATAATTGAAATACTAACAATAAAGCAACAAAAACACAGAAAGACTTTATTATATTAAAAGAAGCATTAACCCTTTATTTCAAAAACAAATTAAACATGAAAAAAATTGAAGCAACAATTAGAAAAGCTAAATTTTCTGATGTAAAAAAAGCATTACATGCTGTAGGAGTAAATTTCTTCACTTATTGGGATGTAACGGGATTAGGAAACGAAAAAGTAGGTCACGTATACCGCGGAGTTTCCTATAGTACAAGTGACATTCAAAGAAGACACCTTTCAATAGTAGTAAATGATGAATTCGAAGAAGCAACCATCAAAGCTATTTTAGAAGCTGGATCTACTGGACATGTAGGAGATGGAAAAATATTCGTTTCTGACGTTAGAGAAGCATACAGAATTCGAACAGGAGATAAAGGAGGAGATACATTAAACTAAAACAAATTTACACATGGATACAGGATTATTGACAACAAACAACGTATGGATGATGCTTTGTACAGCATTAGTATTCTTCATGCACTTAGGATTTTCATTTTTAGAAATTGGTCTAACAAGACAAAAAAATACAATAAACATCTTATTTAAAAACTTATTCATCATTTGTATTGGATTATTACTTTACTGCTTAGTAGGATTCAACTTGATGTACCCAGGAGACTTTAATGGTTTCTTAGGATTTGCAGGATTTGGTTTAGATGCTCCTCTTAAAGACGGTGCTTTAGACTTAGCTTACAACGAAGGTTACACTTACTGGACTGATTTCTTATTCCAAGGAATGTTTGCCGCTACTGCTGCAACAATTGTTTCAGGAGCAGTTGCTGAGAGAATCAAAATTAACTCATTCATGATATTTGCTATTATCTATGTAGGAATAGTATATCCTATTGCTGGATCTTGGAAATGGGGCGGTGGATTCCTTGACGAAATGGGATTCTATGATTTCGCTGGTTCTACTTTAGTTCACTCTGTAGGTGGATGGGCAGCTTTAGTTGCTATCTGGTTATTAGGAGCACGTATTGGTAAATTTGACGAAAACGGAAAACCAAAAGTGATTCCTGGTCACAACTTACCTTTAGCAACTGGTGGTGTTTTAATCCTTTGGTTAGGATGGTTTGGATTCAACGGAGGTTCTGTACTTTCTGCTGACCCAGCATTAACATCTCTGACATTAGTTACAACATGTTTAGCTGCTGCTGCAGGTGGTGTTGCTGCAATGATGTTCACACAATTTTTATACAAAAACTTAGACTTATCAATGTTCCTTAATGGTGTATTAGCTGGTTTAGTAGGTATTACAGCTGGAGCTGACCAAATGGGACCAACAGACTCTATCCTAATCGGTCTTATCGCTGGTATGCTTGTAGTAGCTGCGGTAGCTTTAGTTGACAAATTGAGATTAGACGACCCTGTAGGAGCTGTTGCAGTTCACTTAATATGTGGAATCTGGGGAACTCTTGCTGTAGGTATCTTTGGTGCAATGGCAAGTGTAGATCAGTTCCTTATTCAATTGACTGGTGTAGCTGCAATAGGTGCTTTCTGTATTGTTTCTTCATTCATTATATTAATAATAATTAAGAAAACAATTGGATTGAGAGTTACTAAAGAAGAAGAAATCGAAGGTCTTGACGAACACGAACACGGTATGAGTGCTTACCCTGATTACCGTATGAACGACAACTAGTCTGTATTATATTCCAATTTAAATACTAAAACCTGTTCGGAAAATCCGAACAGGTTTTTTTATTATCCAAACTACTCTTACAAGCCTACAGTTCAATATAATGATTCCATAAAAAACAAACACTAAAAACAACATTAAAACAACAAAAACAACCTCATATTAACGATATATAATATTTTTAACAAAAACCTATGATTTTATTTAGAATAGAATAACTAATTTTTCACATTACAATACAAACTAATTGAGTAATTTTAGATTTGGAATAAAATATAATTAATCATTAAAAAACATCAACCTATGTGTCTACTAACCGATAATGTAATTCCAGGTACACGCGGAACATCTTTTGGCACTGATGCCAAAGAAGAAACTGATTTACAAAATATTCAAAAAAGCATCTTAAGTATCGATGGAATCAAAGAAGTTTTGATTAATCTCTCTGTATTTCCTCGTGAAATCAAAGTGTTCTCGAGCAAAATGATACCCGTACAATTAATTGAAACAAAAGTTAAATCAGTTGGATTTCATGCTGTCAGCAGAGATTCTTTTTACAAATAACTCAATAATCGAATTTTAAATTCAAAAACATCCTTTATTCTTGATTAGATAAAGGATGTTTTTTTCTAATAGTAAAACCTACAACTTTAGTTCTCAAAAATTGATTTCTTACGCTTTATTGACTAAATTTAAGGAACTAAAAAAATCCTATTTATATTTAACCGTAAAAAACAATTGTTATGAGTTTATTATCCAACAATATAATCCCAGGAAATCACGGACGGGTTTTTGGGACAGATGCCAAAGAAGATACCGATCTAGAAGCCATCCGCAAAAGTATATTAGAAATTGAAGGTATCTCAGAGGTAGCAATTAACAACCAAGTATTCCCGAGGGAACTTACGATCTATTCCACCAAGATTATAAACATTCAAGAAGTTGAAACCAAAGTAAAATCTGTAGGATTTCATGCCATTCCCACAGATGATTAATTTATCCCTAAAAACAACTATAACTCCAATTAAAACGCTATAAAATCAAATAGTCGGTTCAATCATTTCTTAAATATTTCAAAAAAGTCATCTTGATTTGGGTTTTGTATTTATTTATATCGTAATATTGCAATATAAATATATAACAATGGGGACAACTAAAACCGAACATTTCACAACAGAGCAAAACGAACTGGCCACGTTGACAAAAGCCATAGGACATCCGGCACGTATTGCAATTATCCAACACCTGATCAAAGTGAACAGCTGTATTTGTGGTGATATTGTCAACGAACTGCCACTCTCCCAGCCTACCGTTTCACAACATTTAAAAGAATTGAAAAATGCAGGCTTAATCAAAGGGAGCCTAGAAGGCAACACGATTTGTTATTGCTTGGACGAAGAGGGATTTTCAAAAATCAAAAGCTTTTTCCAAATTGTAGACACTTATTTAACCAACAAGAATAGCTCTTGCTGCTAAAAATTTAAACACGAATTACACCGATTTACACAAATCATTTTTTTATAAAATTAAATGAAGAAAGAACAGAGTCCAATAAACGAACTAAAAACAATAATAACTTTCGTGTAATTCTATTTAAGCTTTGCGATTCGCGTTAATTATTAAATTTTATGTCTTTTTTTTAAATCAATTACTCCTAACTTAAAACACATTCAAAATGAAACTATCAGAAATCAAATCCATATTAGATACTGTAGAAACAGTAACATTTGTTCTCCCTAACGGAAGTTATGTTCCAGAACATTTTCACGTAACTGAAGTAGGGCAAATCACCAAAAGCTTTATCGATTGTGGCGGAACGGTACGTCAAGAAACTGTTGTTAACTTTCAATTATGGAATGCTAACGACCTAGAGCACCGTCTAAAACCAGCCAAACTGCAAAACATCATTGCTTTATCTGAAAAAGTATTAGGTATCGGTGATTTCGAAATTGAGGTAGAATACCAAAACGAAACCATCGGCAAATATGATTTGGGTTTCAACGGAACAACTTTTACCTTATTAAACAAAACAACGGCTTGCTTAGCCGAAGATGCTTGCGGTATACCAGCCGAAAAACAAAAAGTCAATCTCGCAGAGTTCACTCCTGCAACCAGCTGTTGCCCTCCAGGAGGAAACTGTTGCTAATTTATAAAATACAATTATTAGCCTTTTTTTAAATGCAAACCACTAAGAAATTAAGAGCCATTATACCTAAATGCAGCTTACTTTCTTAGTGGCTTAAAAATATTTTTTTTTTACAAAACAACAATTTATATGTTATTCGAATCCATCCAAAAACTAGTAGCTACACTAGACTTCAACTCCATTTCAGAAGAACGTAAAACCGTACTACAACCACTTGTTGACTTTATTCAAACCAAGTACGAGGAGAAAAAAGAAATCAGTCTGAATTTCATCTGTACACACAATTCTCGTCGCAGCCACTTATCGCAAGTCTGGGCACAAGCCGCAGCAGCACATTATCAAATTCCACAAGTAGTAAGCTATTCTGGAGGAACTGAAGCCACTGCCATGTTTCCTATGGCTGCACAAACTTTACAGAATTCAGGTTTTCAAATCCAAACCTTATCCCAAGGCAGTAATCCTGTTTATGCGGTGAAATACAATGAAAACCAACATCCGATTATCTGTTTTTCCAAGACATTTGATAATAATTTTAATCCACAATCTGGTTTTGCAGCAATCCTTACTTGTTCTAGTGCCGACCAAGGATGCCCTTTCATTGCAGGTGCCGAAAAACGCATACCTATTACTTTTGAAGACCCAAAAGCTTTTGACAACACACCGCTTCAAGCCGAAAAATACCATGAAAGAAGCGTACAAATCGCGACTGAATTGTTTTATGTGTTTTCAAAAATTAAATAACATCTAGACCCAAATTTAGTTACCAAAAATTAATTAAACGCAAATTAACAAGCACCAATCAGACCGATTATCACAACTTTATAGTAATAGAATCTCGCAAAAATGACATAAAACTAATGTCTAGAAATCCAAAAATATCAGGTATCTAAGCCCTTCACCTGATTGATTACGTAAAATATTTCGTGCTAATTCGTAATCCCGAAACTTCGGGAGTGTCTTAAACCAAAAAATATGTCAACAATCAACTGTGCGCCCGTCGCCAACCGAAAAAAATTAAGTTTCCTAGACAGCTACCTTACCTTATGGATCTTTCTTGCGATGGCAATTGGAGTAGCTGTTGGGTATTTCATTCCAGCAAGCAGTGGTTTTATCAACTCTTATTCTTCAGGAACTACTAATATTCCTCTAGCCATCGGACTCATATTGATGATGTATCCGCCTTTGGCCAAAGTCAATTACTCCCAAATGGGCGCTGTTTTTACCAACACCAAAATCCTAGGTGCTTCCTTACTACTCAACTGGGTAGTAGGACCTATTTTGATGTTTGTATTAGCATTGCTATTCTTAAACGGCTATCCTGAATACATGATTGGAGTAATACTCATTGGATTGGCACGTTGTATTGCCATGGTCGTGGTATGGAACGACCTGGCCGAAGGAAACCGAGAATATGCCGCAGGCTTAATCGCCCTCAACTCCATCTTTCAAGTACTGTTGTACAGCGTTTATGCCTATCTCCTCATCACCATTTTGCCTCCTTATTTTGGCTACACTGGTTTTGAAGTCAACATCAGCATTGGTCAAATTGCCGAAAGTGTGGGTATTTATCTTGGCATCCCCTTTGCACTCGGAATCATCAGCCGCTACAGTCTCATCGCACTAAAGGGTGAATCCTGGTTTCAACAAAAATACATCCCATTCATCTCCCCTATTACCTTAATAGCCTTGTTGTTTACCATTGTTTTGATGTTCAGCCTAAAAGGCGAACTGATTGTACAAATCCCAATGGACGTGGTACGCATTGCCATTCCACTCGTGATTTATTTCACCCTTATGTTCATCAGTAGCTTTTTCCTAGGTAAGTATTTTGGAGCCGACTATTCCAAAGCCACTGCCATTGCCTTTACCGCAACAGGAAACAATTTTGAACTCGCCATCGCGGTTGCCATTGGAGTTTTTGGCATCAACAGCGGACAAGCCTTTGCAGGTGTTATTGGCCCCTTGGTCGAAGTACCCGCTTTGATTGCCTTAGTCAACTTGGCTTTTTGGTTTCAAAAAAAATATTATAGCAACTAGCCCTAATAACAATTAGAGCGTACTTTCATTACCATAAAAACGATAGATAGCAACTAATTATTTTAAATTGCAACTAAGCACAAATTCATTAGCAAAAGCTTCAAAACAGAAATAATAAGTCATCAACGCCTATAAAAAATCATTAATAAATGAACAAATCTATAGGTGTCTAAGTGCGAAAAATTCGTAGCAAATAAAAATTTCATTTACGCATTTGTAATAAAAATATTAGTTATATTTGTTTTGAAAATACCATAAACTAGCGCCTATACACCTGAATTTGGATGTATAGGCGCTACTTTATAGCGAGTATAAGCAAGTTATATGCTATTTTAAAGAACCTGACAAAAAAACAAACATGGATACAATTACAAGAGGTTTTCTCAATGACTTTATTGAAAGAAAAGGATATACAAAATTAAAAGAAAGTGTTCAATTTGAATATTTCTGCAATTTTTGTGTGGTAAATAAAGAATTTGATTCAATCTCTTTTGATGAAAAATTAGTTTCAACAGGAAATTCAACTCAAGGAATTGATGGTATTGCAATTATTGTTAATAATAAACTTTGTGTCAATGTTGGTGAAATTCAGCAAATAATGGAACTTAATAGAGTTCTGACTGTGACTTTTATTTTTATTCAATCAAAAACTTCGAGTAGCTTCAGTAATGAGCAAATAGAAAATTTCAGTAGATGGACAAAAAACTTTTTTAGTGATAAAGCTGACTTATTCACAACAGATGAAATGAGAAATTTCATTGAAATGCGCGAATTTATATATCTAAATACAAGATTCATGAAAGAGCGAAATCCAAACTGTATTTTATATTTCTGTACAACAGGTAAATGGGAAAATGATAATAATTTAGTTAGTATTATTGACTCAAATAGAAAAGAAATAGAAGATTTGGAATTATTTAATAAGGTTATCATCAATCCTATAGATTCAAAATCACTTCAAGAATTGTATCGTAAAACAAAAGAGCCTGTCGAAGCATCAATAAAGTTCGAAAGAAAAGTTAACATACCAACAATAACAGAAATTGAAGTAGCATATTCAGGCCTTTTACCATTTTCAGAATTTAAGAAAATTATTATTGATGAAACAGGGAAAATGAAATCTGTTTTTGATGATAATATACGAGACTATTTAGAACAAGATAATAATCCTGTAAATAATGATATATCGAAAACTATACAAAATGGGCTTTTAGAACAGTTTTGTATATTAAATAATGGAGTTACAATTGTAGCTGACGAAATAACAGGTCTTGGAGATTCTTTTACAATATCAAATTACCAAATAGTAAATGGTTGCCAAACAAGTAATGTATTATATGAAAATCGTTTTATAGATGGTATCGAACAAATGCATATTCCTGTTAAAATTATTGTTACAAGCGACCAAACTATAAAGAGTCAAATTACAAGGGCAACAAATAATCAAACAGCAGTAAATGCTGTTGAATTAGAAGCTTTAACGGATTTTCAAAGAAATTTGGAAGATTATTTTAAAGCACTTCCAAAAGATGATTTCAAGTTATACTATGAAAGAAGAACAAACCAATACAAAAGTTCTGACGATATTCCATTATACAGAGTAATCAATCGTGAAAGTCAAATTAAATCCTTGGCTGCAATGTTTTTAAATAATCCCCAAAATGTAACAGGTAATTATGGTAGATTAATAGAAAAACTTGGTGTGGAAATTTTTAATCCAGAACATGATTTTTTTGCATATTATATCAGTTCACTTACTTATTTTGAACTTGAAAAATTACTAAATGAAAATGTTTTATTAAGTAAATCGAAACGCTTTAGATATCATATCCTTATGGTTTTTAGATTTTTAATTACAAAAGTTATCAATCCTAATTTAAAAGATAAAGGAAAGACAAGTAGAACATGTAATGAAATTTTAAATGTTTTAAAAGACGATACATTGAAAATAGAAACGTTTAAAAAAGCTGCTGAAATTATTGAAAGCACTGATTTAAATATAAACTTTGATGACAGAAAAGCCGTTGAAAGAAAAGATACAACTGATTTAATTATTGAATATTTAGTTGATACTTACTTGAAAAATAAATAAAAAAAACAGCATATAATCGTAGACGGCTCCACTAGAAACTAACGGAGTGCGCCTCTCACACCACCGAGCGTACGGGTCACGTACTCGGCGGTTTCCCGAAATGAATTCGGGATAAACTCCAAATGATGGATTAAGTTCGATGAAACCACCGGCTAAGGATTGATAGGCTTTTTGCCTTAGGCGTTTCAAAGTAATGGTTGAACCCAAAATCGGTAGTACACAACTAACTATTTAAGCTAATTTCAACCATCAGAAAAGCAACTTTTAATGCATTATACAATACAAATAAGCCAGATTATAAAAATTAAAAAATGTAAATAAAAAAAGCGTTCCTAATTGACCAAACTGGCCATAGGAACGCTTAGTTCATGATTGCTTGCCTAACACTTCTAGGAGTTTTTTTTTGAATCGAAAAATCCAAAAAAAAAAACATTTTCAACCCCAGATCGTAGACTAGTAGATATTTTCTATATGACTATTTATTTCCAAAATAAGATACCTTACCACCGCTTAAGAAGGCCTCTCCTACTGGACTAAAAGTATCAATTAACATTCCCTCTTCCAAACAAACAGCACTATGCAATAAATTAAGCTCTATACACCCCATCTCCTGCTTCTATAATTTTATTTTCTCCATCAATTTCAAATTCAAATTTTCCTGAAACACAAAAGGTAGCTTGAGTATGAAAATGTTAATGTGGTGCTCCTAAAGCTTCTTTTTCAAATTTCACTTTTACCATCATGATTTGGTTATCGTAACCTAAGAACTTTTTTGATACACCGCCCCCAAGCTCTTCCCAGTCCATGTCTTTTGAGATTATGTACTTTTCACTAAATCTTTTCATTTTGCTAATAATTTGTTATCTAATTTGTATAAGAATAATTCAAGAAGTTAGATAATATCCAACAATTAGTGAACTAGAAAATTTATGCTTATAATCTTCCTATTTAGTTATCATTTTGAAAAATTAAACGTTTTGACAGAAAATCAATTCCTTAAACACAACCAAGACAACTCCCTGATAATGAATCCTTATCATTTATAGAGTAGACAAGACTACTAATTTGTATTATTGTTTTATCTTTGGACAAATCAAAATCCGACTAGAAAAAGAAGTGAAAAAAGCAGCCAAGGAACAGACTAACTGGACGATTTGTCAAGAATGCCAAGGACGGGGTAAAAAAAGTCGGAGAATCAACAAGAAAGTACGATTGCAGTACCAAAAAGCCTTAGAACAATTTGAAAAATCAAATGGAGAAGGCACAATCCCTGCTCGTCCAAAAGCGCATCTTGACTCTTGTTCGAACTGTTCAGGCTCAGGCTTAATTCCCGCAGACAATCCCCCCATTACCGATGCCGAAAACTACCCTCAGCTTGCCATTATTGGCGGCGGTATAGGCGGCGTGGCTTTGGCAGTAGCTTGTTTGCACCGCGGGATTCCCTTTACACTTTACGAACGTGATCACAGCTTTGACGCACGCTCACAAGGTTACGGACTCACTTTGCAACAAGCCAGCAAAGCCATCGAAGGATTGGGAATTTTCAACTTAGAGAAAGGAGTCGTTTCGACCAGACACCTGGTTCATACCACAGAAGGAACAGTAATTGGAGAATGGGGAATGCGAAAATGGATGCCAGCCGATTCGAAAAAATCGCCAAAACGCACCAACATTCATATCGCACGCCAATCTTTGCGTTTGGCACTACTAGAGCAACTGGGCGGACAAGATGCCGTGCAATGGGATCATCAATTAACGGACTTTAAAGCTAATGAAAATGGCGGAGTCGATTTAGACTTTGAAGTAAACGGACAAATTAAAACCGTCAAAGCTGATCTCGTTGTGGGCTCCGATGGCATAAGGAGTTCCGTACGAAAAATACTCATTGGCGACTCCAAAACACCATTGCGTTACTTGGATTGCATCGTGATTTTAGGAATATGTCCTTTGGCCAGCTTGCAAGATGTGGACAGTCATCTATTGGATTCAGCCTCGGTCTTTCAAACCGCCAATGGCAACGAACGCATCTACATCATGCCTTATGAATCCGATTCGGTGATGTGGCAACTGAGTTTCCCCATGCCCGAAGAAGAAGCCAAAGCACTGAGTGCTAAAGGACCGCAAGCACTTAAAGAAGAAGCCTGCCGCAGAATACAGTGGCACGCTCCGATACCACAGATTTTAGCGGCCACTAAAAGTGAACAGGTTTCAGGTTACCCTGTTTACGATCGAGAATTACTCCATGCTGAATCCTTACAAAAAGCCGGTCCCGTTACATTAATTGGAGATGCGGCACACCCGATGAGTCCTTTTAAAGGACAAGGAGCCAATCAAGCTTTACTAGACGCACTATCGTTAGCAAGAGCCATTTTCAAAGGTTGCAAACCCAAGTCTAAATGGCGCGAAATTGGATTAAGAGACAAAGTACTTACTGATTTTGAAAAAGAAATGCTTGAACGTTCTGCTATAAAAGTGAAGCATTCCGCCGAAGCAGCACAATTTTTACATTCAGACATAGTGCTTCATGAAAGCGACGAACCCAGAGGTCGTGTCGCCAACAGAAAAAAAAAGTAACAACAGCTAACCCCTTTTCTAAAATAATTTATCACCAATATGACATCCTTTAAGATGCAAGATAATTGCGTCCCTTTGGTTTCTTTCACAAGCTATTTTTAACTATATTTGAAAGTATAATACGACTACTTTTCAAAAGCTGATAACTACTAAAGGAAGAAATAATGAAAAAAGTACTATTCTTAACAGGAGATTTTACCGAAGACTACGAAACCATGGTTCCCTTTCAAATGCTGGAAATGGTAGGTTACGAAGTCCATACTGTTTGCCCAGATAAAAAAAAGGGAGATACGATTAAAACCGCAATCCATGATTTTGAAGGTGATCAAACCTACACCGAAAAACCAGGACATAATTTTACCCTGAATTACAGTTTTGACCAAGTGAAAGTGGAAGATTACGATGGCTTAGTCATCGCTGGCGGTAGAGCCCCCGAATACCTTCGATTGAACAAAAAGATCATCGATATGGTGAAATATTTTTTCCTGACTGATAAGCCCGTAGCAGCCATATGCCATGGCATCCAAATACTAACCGCAGCCGATGTGGTTAAAGGAAAAAAACTAACCGCCTACCCAGCAGTAGCTCCCGAGGTGACTTTAGCGGGTGGCGATTTCCAATCTATAGCAGCTAATGAAGCTTATGTAGACGGCAACTTGGTCACCTCGCCTGCTTGGCCAGGACACCCTAGCTTCATTAGAGAATTTCTAAAATTAATGGGAGCAACTATTACAATCTAAATTTGAAGCAACACCCAAGATAGCTTGGATTCAAAATATAAAACTATAAGCAAAATCAACTCCGCATGAGTCTAATGACTTCTGCGGAGTTTTTATGATTAAATAACACAGTGCATCACCAATTCTCATTCAAAGGAAGAAAATATTATATTTTCAGAAATACCAATCATTAGAAATTTTATCTTTGCCAAAAATACTGAACCTACGCATCTTGGTATTAATTCAGAACAAAACATCGTTGGTACAAACATGGGGAAGTTTCAAGAAAAACAGCTAATTAAAGCAATAGACTAAAGAACACAAACAATGACTATTATTTCAAAAGATATTACAAAAGCAATAACAATCTTAAATAACGAAGATGTAGTAGCTATACCTACTGAGACTGTATATGGATTGGCAGGAAATATCTATAGTGAAAAAGCCATTCGTAAAATATTTGAGGTAAAACAAAGGCCATTGTTCAATCCGTTAATCGTACACATCCACTCTATTGATCAACTTCAAGATATTGTTAGCGAGTTTCCCGAAAAAGCACAATTGCTCGCAAAAGCTTTTTGGCCAGGCTCTTTGACCTTGATTTTAAAGAAAAAACCAACTATCCCTGATCTCATTACAGCAGGAAAAGATTCGGTTGCTGTGCGAATTCCC
This sequence comes from Flavobacterium faecale, assembly GCF_048320115.1. GTDB lineage: Bacteria > Bacteroidota > Bacteroidia > Flavobacteriales > Flavobacteriaceae > Flavobacterium > Flavobacterium faecale_A. The sequence goes on along the minus strand of NZ_CP182943.1, from coordinate 2,340,426 downwards.
AATCATCCAGTTACCCTTAATCTACTACAACAATTATCATTTCCGTTAGCCGCACCTAGCGCGAACCCCTTCAACAGAATTAGTCCTACCAATGCCTCACATGTGGAAGACTATTTTAAGGACACCATAAAAATGGTGCTCGAAGGCGGAGCGTGTACCAACGGAATCGAATCAACCATTATTGGATTTGAAAACGACCAACCGATACTCTACCGATTGGGTTCAATTTCTATTGAAGAAATCACCAATGTAATTGGGGAAATCCAAATTAAAAACAAGAAAGAAACAGCTCCTAACGCACCAGGAATGCTTGCCAAACATTACGCTCCTAAAACCAGAACCTATTTAACTACCGAGGTAGAAAACTTCATAAAGGACTATCCTGACAAGAAAATTGGCGTACTAAAATTTACGGGAGACATAAATGCTTCCAACATTGAGCATGTAGAAATATTATCTGAAACTGGAGGTTTAAAAGAAGCAGCTTCTAAACTATACAGCAGCTTGCATAAGTTAGACATCTTGAATCTAGATATGATTGTCGCAGAAGTATTTCCAGATTTTGGATTAGGAAAATCGATTAATGATCGATTAGAAAGAGCCACTAAAATTTAAAAATTCCAAATGGAATAACCCCTTCCCTTTTCCTAAAACCTATCAAACTATCCATTGGTCGTATATGATAATACAACCAACAGCTAATCTATTACCCTATAGAAAAGCCTAACAATATACGTACGCAATAAACACTAATAAAAATACGTATTTACAACAGCTACATAAGTGTTTTTTAGCAGTTACTAAAGTGACAATACACATATATAAGTAGACAAACCAAGAGCAAACAATTTCACTTATCCAACAAAAACAGCCATTAACAGCATATCTCATACCATTTCAACAACAAACCGTTAAAAAATTACAGAAAATATATTTTTAAATTATTTTTCTACGAAATTCTCAATTCATTACAAAAAAGAGATAAATAAGTAAATTAATTAAGTATAACTACGTATATTTGCTACGTAATACTTAATTAATGATATTATGATTAAAATAATAGTAGTCGGAAACGGCATGGTGGGTTACAAATTTTGTGAAAAATTCATCTCAAAATCTGGACAGGAAAAATATCAAATTACCGTATTTGGTGAAGAACCAAGACGTGCATATGACCGTGTTCACTTAAGTGAATACTTTGCAGGAAAATCAGCTGACGATTTATCTATGTCAACCGCAAACTGGTACGAAGAAAATAATATCATTTTAAATACTTCTGAATTAGTAACGGACATCCATAAGGAAACCAAAACCATTACTACGCATTTAGAAAAAACACATACTTATGATTATTTAGTACTCGCTACTGGATCATCTGCCTTTGTTCCTCCAATTGACGGAGTAGAAAAAGAGGGTGTTTTTGTCTATAGAACTATCGAAGATCTTGACGCTATTATGGCTTATGCCAAAAAAATAAAACAAAACGGTTCTACTGAAGCAGCCGTCTTAGGAGGTGGATTACTAGGACTGGAAGCCGCCAAAGCTGTACGTGACTTAGGATTAAATCCTCATGTTGTGGAATTTGCACCACGCTTGATGCCAAGACAATTAGACAAAGGCGCCAGTAATATGTTGCGTTCTAAAATTGAAGAATTAAACATCAAGATTCACCTAAGTAAATCTACGCAATTTATTGACGGAGAGGATTTCATCACTGGAATGATGTTTGAAGAAGAAGAGCTACTTAAAGTAGACATGCTTGTTATCTCAGCAGGTATCAAACCAAGAGATGAACTAGGAAGAGGCGCAGGTCTTGAAGTAGGCGTACGTGGTGGAATTGTAGTAAATAACAAAATGCAAACTTCAGATCCAAACATTTTTGCTATTGGTGAAGTTGCACTGTACAACCATATGATTTACGGATTGGTGGCCCCAGGATACGAAATGGCAGATGTAGCTGCTGATCAAATTTTACAAGGCAAAAAAACCATGAGAGAATCCATCGATATGTCTACGCAATTAAAATTAATTGGTGTAGAAGTAGCGAGTTTTGGAGACCCATTTATCGAGCATCAAGATGGCACTCCAATTGTTTACGAAAACAAAATGAGCGGAATCTACAAAAGAATCAACATTTCTAAAGACGGTACCAAATTATTAGGTGGTATCCTTGTAGGGGATTCTAGCGATTACAATACCCTTTTCCAAATTTACAGCAACGGAATGGCCATCCCTAAAAACCCAGAAGATTTAATCTTGGGAGCAAGAGGTGGAGAAGCATCTTCAATGGGAAGCGCCATGGACTTGCCTGATACCGCTGTTATCTGTTCTTGTGAAAATGTAACCAAAGGAAGTATCTGTTGCTCTATTACTGATGGGAGCTGCGAAACTTTTGGCGATGTTGTCAAAGCAACAAAAGCAACTTCAGGTTGTGGTGGCTGTAAGCCAATGGTAGTTGATTTAGTAAAAGAAGCTCAAAAATCTTTAGGTAAAGAAGTTAAAGATGTTGTTTGCGAACACTTCGCTTACAGCCGTCAAGAATTATTTGATATTGTAAAAATCAACAAATTCACAAATCACAATGAAGTACTAGGAACAGTAGGTAAAGGTGATGGTTGCGAGGTTTGTCGCCCAGTTTTATCTTCTATATTTTCAAGCATCTATAATGATACTGCAAACAAACACGTTACTTCACAAGATACTAATGATAGATTCTTAGCTAATATTCAACGTAACGGAACCTATTCAGTTGTTCCAAGAATGGCCGGTGGTGAAGTTACTGCCGAAAAACTAATCGCCATAGGTGAAGTAGCCAAAGAATACAACTTATATACTAAAATAACTGGTGCACAACGTGTCGATTTATTTGGCGCAGAACTTAACGACTTACCAGCCATTTGGAAAAAATTAATTGACAATGGTTTTGAAAGTGGTCATGCTTACGGAAAATCACTAAGAGCCGTTAAGAGTTGTGTAGGTAACGCTTGGTGTCGTTACGGAATGGATGACAGTACCACATTGGCAATCGAATTAGAAAATAGATATAGAGGTATTCGCTCTCCTCACAAATTAAAAGGTGGTGTTTCTGCTTGTATTAGAGAATGTGCTGAGGCAAGAGGAAAAGACTTTGGAGTAATTGCTGTTGAAGGTGGATGGAACTTATACATCTGTGGAAACGGAGGAGCAAATCCTAAACATGCTGTTCTATTGGCAGAAACGATCGACAAAGAAACCGTTTTCAAATACATGGATCGTTTCCTAATGTATTACATCCGTACAGCTGGACCACTTGTGAGAACATCAACTTGGTTAGAAAAACTAGAAGGTGGAATTGAGTACCTTAAAGATATCGTTATCAACGACAGCTTGGGAATCAACGCTACTCTTGAAGCAGAAATGCAACAACTAGTAGACACTTTTGAATGCGAGTGGAAACAAGCAATTGAAGATCCTGAAATGATGAAACGTTTCAAGCACTTCACCAACTCTGATGACCGTGACGACAATATAGAATATATCGGTCTAAGAGAACAAAAAATGCCTAAAGCTTGGCAATAACCAGTTTACAAAAGAAACAAAAAATATAAATTTCTGAATACTTCAATGCTGAAAAGCTTTGAAGTATTCAAAATCAAAAAAATAACAGCATGGAAGAATTATTAAATCAATACGAAACGGTTGCATTAAACGATGTAAAAGTATGGTTCAAAGCAGGTAAAACTTCAGATTTCCCAACTGATGGCGGTGGATGTGTCAAATATAACGGAAAGCAAATCGCAGTTATCAATTTTGAAAGAAGAAACGAATGGTATGCTTGCCAAAATGTATGTCCTCATAAAATGGAAATGGTACTTTCAAGAGGTATGATTGGTTCAGCAGATGACACCCCAAAAATTGCTTGTCCATTACACAAAAACACCTTTTCATTAGTTGATGGAACCAACTTAAGTGGTAACGATTATAAAATTGCTACTTATCCTGTAAAAATTGTTGAAGGTGAAGTATTGATTGGGTTTATCGATTAAATACGTATATTTGGAGTATCAAAATACACTCCAAATGACAACACCATTCCAACAAGCCAGCCAATGGATAGATGCTGAAAATGCTCAAGATCCAAATATAGAAATTCACGAATCCATAAGCTTTCCTAAAGAACTATTATACTCTAATAGAATGTACGAAAGGCTTATGGATTTTTGTCCTACTGCCTCAGAAGAAGTTCAAATTGCTGCCAAAGCACAACACATTTGCCGCTGGAAAATAGCCAGAGATTCTTATCCAATGGACCGCGTAGGTTATTTAAAATGGAGAGAAGATTTAAAAAAATTCCACGCCAAAACTACTGCTGAGATTCTTGAAAAAGCAGGTTACAATGCCGAATTTATTGCTCGAGTGACTTTTTTAATCGAGAAAAAATTACTTAAAAAAGATGCTGAAACCCAATTACTAGAAGACGTGATTTGTCTTGTCTTTTTAGAACACTACTTAGAGCCTTTCGTAGAAAAACACGACAGAGAGAAATTAAAAAACATCATTCTAAAAACCTGGAATAAAATGTCTGAAAAAGGACATGAAGCTGCTTTAAAAATCTCATACACTCCAGACAATCTAGAACTAATTAAAGAAGCTTTAGGATTATAGTCATATGGAAAAAAGCTTATCAGAATCTACCAAAACATTTAATTTCAAAAGGCTTAAAAAACGCTACATTTTTGCCTTAATTACTATTGCAATAACCGTACTTTTAAGTCAGTTATTGATTCAATATAACATCAACACCCAATTGCACGACTCCCGATTGATCAATATTTCGGGCAAACAAAGGATGTTGAGTCAGAAATTAGTCAAAGAGATTTTGATATTGAACGCGGTAACCGATGCTGAGAAAACAAAGCAACAAATCTTCAACATCAAGGAAACCCTTTCCATTTGGAAAACTACGCAAAACGCCTTACAATATGGAAACGACAGTTTGCAGTTTCCCTCTAAAAAAAGTCGTGAATTATCCCAATTGTACGATGGTATCAAACCTAATTTTGACTCCATTGTACATACAACGGGCTTAATCCTTAAACACCGCCATACAGGAGGAGACCCTGTAAAAAACCAAGCATTAATCCAAACTGTTCTGGACAATCAAGTGATTTTCTTAAAGAAAATGAATCAGATTGTTGGCCAATATGAAAAAGAAGCCTTCCACAAACTTACCCTGCAACGCAATACAGAATACGGCATTCTCTTTTTTACTTTAATGGTATTATTATTAGAACTCCAATTTATTTTTAAACCTACGAATAAAAAGATTGAACAATTAATCACCAAACTTTTATACTCCGAAAAGAAAGCTTTAAAATTAGCACACGACACAGAAATCATCAGCCAACTCAAAGAAAACTCCGTTAAGGAATTAAAATCTTTGAACTATGCAATGGAAAACACTTTGTTGTATTGCCGCATTGCTACTGATGGCAGCATCATTCATATTGGTGAAAAATTTGCAAAACTCATCAACTACACCGCCTTTCATGCCGAAAAGAAATTCTCTGAAGTCTTAACTCCCATTGAAAAAGAACAACTTTTCATTGACCGAATTATAACTGAAAAACAAAAAAGTGGCTGGCAAGGCGAACTTCATTTAACACGTTCAGAGGACGAATCCATCTGGCTGGATTTATCCATGATTCCAGTAAGCATTCGCAAAGAAGAATCGGAATTACTTATTATTTGTTTTGACATTACGATTCGTAAAAATGCAGAACAGGAAGTAGAGCGATTGAATGCCGAAAATATCGCCGAAAAAATCAATCAACAAAAGATTATTTCTAGCAAAATTGTTGAAAATCAAGAAAACGAACAAAACCGTATCGCTAGAGAAATTCACGATGGAATTGGCCAAATGTTGACAGGTCTGAAGTTTAGTCTCGAAAGCATTAATTTGGACGACAAGGAAAAATCGGCCCAAAAGATTGAATACCTTAAAAAATTATCGCTCGATATTATCAAGGGAGTGCGCACAGCCACTTTTAACCTGATGCCACCAGAATTGAGCGATCACGGAATTGTATCTTCCATTGCCAAACTAACCCAAGAGCTGTCCAAATTAACTGGAAAAAACATTCTCTTTTACAATAAAAGTAATTTTGACCAACGATTGGATTCACTGATTGAAATCAACCTGTATCGTTTGACCCAAGAAGCAATTAATAACGCTATCAAGTACGCCGAATCATCGCATATAATTGTCCAACTTTCACATAGCAACAATTTACTAAGCATCACCATTGACGACAACGGAAAAGGTTTTGACTTGAGCACTGTTGACCAAAAGAAAACCAGTGAATCTGGCATGGGCTTACTGTTTATGAAAGAAAGAATTCAATACATTAATGGCCGTGTGTTTTTCAACTCTATCGTAGGCGAAGGAACTCGCATCACCTTCAATATCCCAATTTAAAGAGACCAAACCCTAAATAATAGTTTTTTTTTACCACCAACGGCACAATCAGTATTTCGGATAAAATTGCATTAGAGCAAGCTGTCTTAACATTTACTTGTAGTAAGCGAAATATATTTTATAGAAATCTAAAAATTAGCCACGCTAACACCTGTATAAGCTTCTATACATAACCATTCACATTTTTAGTCTTTTTTTAAAACTAAAGAATTAATACGTATATTGCGTAATATTTTAGTGTTTACTACGTAACGCTATCTGATTTTAAATTACGTAATATATGAGTGATATTATTCGAGTGGTTCTAGCTGACGACCATGTTTTTGTAAGAGACGGTGTCAAATCCTTATTAGAATCCGAAGAAAACATTGTAGTTGTTGGTGAAGCAACAGATGGACAAGAAGCCCTAACTGTAGTTGAGGAAAACAAACCCGATTTATTAATTATCGACATCCGTATGCCAAACATGACTGGTATAGAAGCGGTAGATAAACTACGTAAAGCAGGGAATTTTGTTAAAACCATTGTGCTTTCCATGCACGATTCGGAAGAATACGTATTGAAAGCCATCAATGCAGGTGCGGACGGATATTTACTTAAAGGTTCTAGTAAAGAAGAGTTTTTAAAAGCACTTCATACTGTAACCAATGGTGGTAAGTATTTTACTGGTGACATCTCCTCTATCTTAATCAATCAATTATCTTCTGGTCTTGGAATTGAAGCTAAAAATCCACCCGCCGAAGAAATTACCATCACCAAAAGAGAAAAAGAAATTTTAAAACTATTGCTTTCTGGTAAAGGAAATAAAGAAATTGCCGAAACACTAGAAATCAGCAAGCGAACTGCAGAGGTACATCGTTTTAATTTGATGAAAAAATTAAAAGTAAAAAATTTAATGGAACTTTCTAACAAAGCCTCAGAATACTCTTTGTTGTAAACTCATAATTTCCCTATCATTATCCGTTGATTCCTAAAAGAAATACACTCTTTTAGGAATCAACGGATTTTTTTTGGATTACAATTTTATAAATAAAGGTTCTAGCCGTAAAATTTCAAAATAACTCAATTACTACTTAATGTTAAACTAATTGTATTTTCCTCTCAAGACTAATTCTAACAAACAAAACAACAGTAATGATCATCAACACAACTTCACTACGTACTTACATAAAAACAATTTTACGTATATTTTTACGTATAAATACGTAATTATTTTCCAAAACCTGCGTTTTCGCAGGTTTTTAATAGTTTTTAGTACTTACATTTGTAAAAAAATATAAGTACATATGGAAAATTCAATTTCATTATCTAAGTCACACCGCATGTTATTTCTTAACACCCTTGCATTTACAATATGTTTTGCATGCTGGACATTAAACGGTGTATTGGTTACCTTCTTAGTTGACAGAGGTATTTTTAACTGGAACGTAGTTCAAGTAGGATGGCTTTTAGGTATTCCTATCTTAACTGGATCCATCATGCGTTTACCAATCGGAATCTTAACAGACAAGTTTGGCGGAAAATATGTTTTCGCAACCTTACTTCTCCTTTGCTCTATACCACTATTTCTTTTACCACTAGCTGATAGCTTTTTCATGTTTGCTATCTTAAGCTTTTTATTTGGGATGGTGGGAACCAGCTTTGCCGTTGGAATTGGATACACTTCAATTTTTTATCCAAAAGAATGGCAAGGTAGAGCATTGGGGATTTTTGGTATGGGAAATGCAGGAGCTGCCATCACAACTTTTGTTGCACCTTCACTACTAAATCATTTCTCCGCTACAGACCCAACTAGCGGTTGGAAAATGCTACCTATAGCCTATGGAGCAGTCTTATTATTTATTGGGGTTTTATTTTTATTTTTTGCAGAAAACAAAAAACTGGAAAAATCAAATCGTACAATTCCTCAAATGCTAACTACCTTAAAAAGTCCAAGAGTTTGGCGATTTGGAGCTTACTATTTCTTAGTATTTGGTTGTTTTGTAGCCTATTCTCAATGGTTATTACCTAACTTTATGAATGTATATTCGACTAGTTTGGTTATGGGGGGAATGTTTGCTACTATGTTTAGTTTACCTTCTGGAGTAATTCGTGCTTTTGGCGGATACTTATCCGATAAATTTGGTGCACGTACCGTAATGTATTGGGTATTGAGTTCCTCAGTAATCCTAAGTGCTTTGTTAATGGTTCCAAAAATGGAAATCACAACTGCCGGCCCTGGTGTAATGGCAGGAAAAAAAGGAATTGTAACTGCAGTTTCACCAACGAATGTGCGAATTGGAGAAACAGACTTCCCTATTGATTCTAAGCCAGAAGCGGTGGAGCAAGGCAATATTTTCCCAGTAAAATCGTCTTGGCAAAAAGTCATCGTAGAACAAAACCAAGAAGTGAACAAAAAAGAATTGCTTGCTAAAGGAGTAACGAGAATCACTTTTGATGCCAATATGTGGGTGTATCTAGTATTAGTAATTATGATAGGTATTTCATGGGGAATCGGAAAAGCTGCCGTTTACAAACACATTCCGGAATACTTCCCAACTGAAATTGGAGTTGTTGGCGGAATGGTAGGCTTACTAGGTGGACTTGGTGGATTCTTTGGCCCAATTATCTTTAGTTATTTATTGACAACAACTGGAATTTGGTCTAGTTCATGGATATTTATTTTACTATTCTCTGCTATATGTTTGATTTGGATGCATATTACCATTACCAATATGATGAATGAAAAGCAACCAGCTATGGCTAAAGAAATAGATAGAAAAAATTAATCAATTACACTACAGACAATTTTTGTAGTTGCGATGAACATTTTTTTTTGAGCTGTCATGAAGTTTATGCTTTTTGACAGCTTTTTTTAATCCTTAACACAAAAAGAGAATACTCATATGACATTTATTTCGTGTTTTAATTGTTGATTTTTTAAAATCAGATTCGATAAATACAGCATCCTCAAAATTACCTTGCCAACCTCATTAACAGGATTAAAATTAAGTATTTATACGTATTATTTGTTAAATTTGTTAGAAACGGAATGAAAATTACTCAAACCAATTTGTTATGAAAAGAATTAATACGGATTGTGAAAGCTGCACCAATGTAAGTTGTTTTATTAAAAAACACTTACACCTTGAAAAAATGCAAGATTTTGCAAAGCAAAAAAACACATTCTCTTGTAAAAAAGGACAGCAGTTCATGATTGAAGGCGCTCCCATACAAGGATTATACTTTTTATACCAAGGAAAAGTAAAAATCATCAAGACAGGTATCTACGGAAAAGAGCAAATTGTCCGTTTGGCCGTCGAGGGAGACACTATCGGATTTAGAGGTTTTGGAACTCGAAACCGATACCTTATCGGAGCGGCCGCACTAGAAGACACAATTCTTTGCAATTTCAGCAATGATATCATGCACGACATTTTAAAGTCGATCCCTGAATTTACCTATGACATGATGTTGTTTTATGCCGAAGAACTCAATAAGAGTGAAAACAAAGTCAAAAAAATTGCACAGATGAATGTTCGCGAAAGAGTTATTGATACCTTATTGCATTTGTATAAAAAATTTGGACAAACTAATAATTTAATAAACGTTCATTTGTCCCGTAAAGAAATAGCCGATTTTGCCGGTACTACTGATGAACAAGTCACAAGAATATTCTCCAGTCTCAAAAAAGAATCCCTCATTAATATTATAGGAAAAAAAATTAGCTTACTGGAAATTGACAAACTTCAAAGTGAAATTATAGAACACAAGCAGTTTTAAATGCAACCAAGCTGATATCATTCGATTATAAAAAGTCCTTTTCTGGGACTTTTTTTTGATTTACAGAAGTTCACAAGCACTTCTACGTACGTAGGAATACTCAAATTTTATTCAATCTTCTCCAAAACCATCCATCCTACACCCCTTGCAAACAAAAGGCTTACAAGGAAAACATGCGAAAACGCACACTTTTTACTGCTGTTAGTTTCTAAATAATCCATTCAAAAACCTGTTTTTAGCTGTTTTTTACCCTAGACATACGTATAAATACGTACGTATATTTGTCCTGTAGATCATTAGAAAAAACAAATATTAAAATCAATCATTATGAAGTTACTTAAAACAATTTCTTTTAGCTTATTAGGTTTAATTACCGCTAGTACGTATGCACAAGAGTTTAGCTCTGACATTCAAATTAGACCTCGTTACGAATATACTAACGGTTTTGGTACTTTACTAACTCCTACCACTGAACATACTTCATTTATAGGAAACCGTACAAGAGTAAACTTCAATTATGGAGACGCCAAATTAAAAATGAAAGTAGCGTTGCAAAATGTACGCACATGGGGAGCAGTAAACAACCTTACGGGAGGTATTTCAAATGCAACGAATAGTTTTGTGTTATTTGAAGGATGGGCACAATATAGTTTTTCAGACAAATGGAGTACCAAAGTAGGACGTCAACCATTATCATACGATAACCAAAGAATCCTTGGAGGTTTAGATTGGGCAAATCAAGGACGTAGTTTTGATGCCGCTTTAATAAAATTCAAAGGAGCAAAAAGTCAATTAGATTTAGGATTTGCTTTAAATGCTGATTCAGAAGCAAAAGTTGCCCCAGCAACGCCTTTTGCAACCGATTTCAAAGACATGCAATATGCTTGGTACCACACCAACATCAAAAAATTAGGAGTTAGTTTCCTAGCCTTAAACTTAGGAAGAGAGTATTTAAAAACACCTTCTGAAATAGAGACTAATTACTCTCAAACATTAGGTACTTATGCTAATTATGCTGGTAAAAAAGTAACTTTTGACTTTAGTTTATACGGACAAACAGGTAAAATTGGTAAAAATGAAGTTTCAGCATGGCAAACAGCAGCTAACTTAGGTTATGCTTTCACTCCTAAATTCAAAGCTACTTTAGGATACGAATTCCTTTCAGGTAAAGACCAAAACGCTTCTTCTAGCATGGTAAAATCGTTCAACCCTATATTTGGTACTAACCATGCTTTCAATGGGTTTATGGATTATTTCTACGTAGGAAACCACGGTGGTTCAGTAGGATTACAAGATGTTTCGTTGAAATTAGATTTCCCAATCAAAAAAGTAAACTTCTCTCTTACGCCACACCTATTCTACGCTCCTAACAAAATATATGCAGGAACGGTTGAAAAAGATTCTTACTTAGGTACTGAAGTTGATTTAACTGCCGCATACAAAGTATACAAAGACATTACTGTTGTAGCAGGGTACTCTCAAATGTTTGCTTCTGAATCTATGGTGGCTCTTAAAGGAGGAACAGGATTGAAGGACACGACAAACAACTGGGCTTGGGTAATGGTAAACATCAATCCACAAATCTTTTCAAGTAAAAAATAATCAAGTTTAAAGAACTAAAAACAAATAAGATGAAAAAACTAGTATTTAAAATTTCGTTATTAGCGATAACAGCTCTAGGAGTTATCAGCTGTAAAAAAGAAGCTAAAAAAGAAGGAGCTGCAGATGCCGAAACAGCAACCGCTTCAACAACTGAAAAATTAACTTTAGAGAAACCACAAGTAACTTTAGGTTTTATCAAACTAACCGATATGGCACCTCTTGCCATCGCCAAAGAAAAAGGATTCTTTGAAGACGAAGGATTGTTTGTAACTCTTGAAGCACAGTCTAACTGGAAAAATGTCCTTGACCGTGTAATTGACGAGCAAATTGACGGTTCACATATGTTAGCAGGTCAACCTATTGCTGCCGCAGTTGGTTTTGGAAGACAAGCTAAATTAGTAACCACTTTCTCTATGGACTTGAACGGAAACGCGATTACTGTTTCTAACGATGTTTGGTCAAAAATGAAACCTTCATTGCCATTGAAAGACGGAAAACCAGTACACCCAATCAGTGCTAGCGCTTTGTTACCTGTAATTAAAGATTACAAAAACGCTAACAAACCATTCAAAATGGGTATGGTATTCCCGGTATCAACCCACAACTACCAATTGCGTTATTGGTTAGCAGCAGGCGGTATCAACCCTGGAATGTACACCAAAGACAATGCACAAGGAATGATCAATGCAGAAGCACTTTTATCAGTTACACCTCCACCACAAATGCCAGCAACTCTTGAAGCAGGAACAATCAACGGATACTGTGTAGGAGAGCCTTGGAACCAACAAGCAGTAAGCAAAGGAATTGGAGTTCCAGTAATCACTTCACGTGACATTTGGAAAAACCACCCAGAGAAAGTATTTGTAATGACTAAAGCTTTTGTGGAAAAAAATCCAAATACGGCTATCGCAATTACAAAAGCGTTAATTAGAGCTGGTAAATGGTTAGATGATCCAAAAAACAGAGCTGAAGCAGTGAAAATTTTATCTAGTCCTGCTTATGTGGGTGCTGATGAAGCAGTTTTAGGAAACTCAATGACAGGTACTTTCGAATATGAAAAAGGAGACAAACGTGATGAAGCTGACTTCAACGTATTCTTCAAATACCACGCTACTTACCCATTCTACTCTGATGGAGTTTGGTACATGACGCAAATGAGACGTTGGGGACAAATTACAGAAGCACAACCAGCAGATTGGTATGCATCTAAAATTAAAGAGGTTTACTTACCTGAAATTTGGACTAAAGCAGCTGAATTATTAGTAAAAGAAGGAAACCTATCTCAAGAAGATATCCCAACTACTGACGGTTACAAACCAGCAACTACTGACTTTATTGACGGAATTCAATTTGATGGTAAAAAACCATTGGAATACATCAAAAGCATGAAAATTGGGAATAAGAATTAAGTTAAGGGTTTTGAGTGAAGGAGTTCAGTAAGCAGTAGTATGTTTCTCGGATTCTTTCAAAAAAACCAAAACCTTAAACTGCAAAGCATTGGAAATTGAGGATGCTGTAACGGTATCCTCAGTTTTATCAAACAACAAAAACAAAACAAACAAAAACTAGTAAATACCCTCTGTTAGGATTTACGAAACAAATTCAAACTAGACCATTATTTTAAAAAGTACGAATCCTATTTTACGAAATACCATTCCCTTTTTAAAACCAACATTAATAAATAAAAAGACTATGAAGACATTAACAATAAAAACCGTAAATTTTATAGGATTAGGTTATCTAGAACCGCTCATTCGACTAATTTCTGGTGAAGAAGTTAAAAAAAATGCCGCAGCTACTTTTAAGAGAATCCTCTTTCCTTTGCTATCTGTATTTCTATTTATTCTTTTATGGCAATCATTTTCAGATTATTTAGCTAATGTTGAATCTCAAATAAAAATCGAAAAAGCATTAAAAGATCAAGGTCCTGAAGCCGCGAAGAGATTAGAAGACTGTATCGCCTCTGGAGATATCAGTTGCCGACCAAACTCTCTTCCTTCTCCTGTGATGGTCGTAGGTGCTTTGGGTAAATTATGGGATGACCACCTTATAATGGCTGCTAAAAAAGCAGACTTTATTGAAAAATATGCTGCTATAAACACGGAACGTGTTGCCAAAGGTGAAACTGAAATTGTTTACACTGGACGTCCATCATTTGTGGACCAAATCAAAACGAGTTTAAAAACAGTATTCGCAGGATTTTTATTGTCAATCATTATTGCAGTGCCTATGGGAATTGTACTGGGATTGAGTAATACCCTGAGAACCTCTTTTAACTGGATTATCCAAATTTTGAAACCGGTTTCTCCTGTAGTATGGTTGTTATTAGTTTCGATGATTGTAAAAACAGTCTTGACTAATGTAGATGTCGAAAAATCGTTTGTGATTTCATTTATCAGTGTGGGCTTATGTTCGATGTGGGCTACTCTAGTCAACACCAGCGTTGGAGTTTCCTCAGTTGATAAAGATTATATCAATGTTGCCAAAGTATTGCAATTGGGAACATTCAAAAAAATATTCAAAATTATCCTTCCATCCTCGTTTCCAATGATTTTTACAGGATTACGTATTACACTTTCTGTAGCTTGGATGGTTTTAATTGCGATTGAATTATTAGCACAAAGCCCTGGTTTAGGTTCGTTTGTTTGGGAAGAATTCCAAAATGGTTCTAGCGATTCCAACTCAAAAATTATTGTTGCCATGTTTGTGATTGGTATCATCGGATTCATGCTTGATAGAGTCATGATGATTTTCCAAAAACTACTAACGTTTACAGATTAATTTATTTGGAGGAGCTAAGAAGCTAAGACTCTCAGAGACTATGAACCTCAGCAACTCAGAACCTAAAAAACAAAAAGACTATGGCTTATTTAGAACTAAAAAATGTTTGTAAATCTTACGGTGAAGGAAAAAATAAAACCGAAGTATTATCAAACATCAACTTAAAGATAGAAGAAGGCGAATTTGTAGCGATTGTAGGATTTACAGGAAGTGGAAAAACGACTTTGGTCAATTTACTCGCTGGATTAATCGAGCCGGATTCAGGACAAATATTATTCAAAGGACAACCTATTTCAGGAACCAGTCACGAACGTGGCATTATTTTCCAAAACTATTCCTTACTCCCTTGGCTAACGGTTTATGATAACATTGCTATGGCAGTGAGAGCTGTTTTCCCCAATTGGAGCGCAAAAGAAATAGACGAACAGGTGAAAAGTTATATCGAAAAAGTAAACCTTTCGCACGCCATCAACAAAAAACCAAGAGAACTTTCTGGAGGTATGCGTCAGCGTGTAGCGGTAGCAAGAGCCTTGGCTATGAAACCCGAATTGATTTTGATGGACGAACCCTTGGGCGCTTTGGATGCTCTGACTAGAGGAAATTTGCAAGAAGAAATTCTGTCCATCTGGAGCGAAGACAAACGTACAGCCTTGCTAATTACCAATGACGTGGATGAAGGCGTATTTATGGCCGACAGGGTGATTCCGCTACGTCCAGGACCAAGAGCTACTTTAGGACCAGAGTTTGACATCAACATTGAGCGCCCTAGAGACAAAACCGCACTGAACCACAATGATAATTTCAAGAAATTACGTAACGAGATTATTGAATATTTAATGGAGATAGGTCAGGAAAGAACAGCAGGATTAGAAGTCCCTGAATACGAATTACCGGATTTAGTTCCCGTAAAATTTGATTGATTTTTTTGGATACACTAATTAAAAACGTCAGTTCGAGTGTTTTTTGTGAAGTGCAACGGAACAAAAAATGTATCGAGAACCGTTTTTAATGCAATTTTTCCAGTTCTGGATACAATTCACCGCAGCGAATCACTCGAACTGACGCAAATTATCACCCCAATCTTAGCTACTCAAATCCTCAGCACCTTAAAAAAACAGAAAACATGACAGACACACAACTACACACAAAAGATATAGCAAGAGACGCACTCGGTTTTGAAAAATACATGTTGGAATTGTCCAACGTTACCAAAGTCTATCCTACGCCAAAAGGGGACTTTGTAGTACTCGAAAATTTGAATCTAAAAATAAAAGAAGGCGAATTCGTTTCCATCATTGGTCATTCTGGTTGTGGAAAAACCACCTTACTCTCTATGATTGCAGGATTGAACCCCATTACAAGCGGCGAAATCATCTTAGACGGAACACCTATCAAAGGACCAGGCCCAGACCGTGGTATCATCTTTCAGTCTCCAAGTTTGTTGCCTTGGATGAGCGCTTTAGAAAACGTTCAATTGGGTGTTGACAAAGTCTTTCCTCATGCTACCAAAAAACAACGCGAAGACATTTGCAAATACTACCTGAGTAAAGTAGGTCTCGACGGTGCTTTTAACAAAAAAGCCAACGATATGTCACAAGGTATGAAACAACGTGTGGGCATCGCCAGAGCCTTGACCTTGAAACCACAAGTATTGCTTTTGGACGAACCCTTCGGAATGCTCGATTCCCTAACCCGTGGCGAATTGCAAGACGTACTACTAGAAGTTTTAGACAAAGAAAAAACAACAGGAATCATGATTACCCACGATGTCGATGAATCGATTTTCCTAGCCGACAGAGTCATCATGATGACCTCAGGCCCAAGAGCCCAAATAGGCGACATCCTAGACATCACCTACGATCGTCCCCGCAACCGTAAAGCCATCCTAGAACACGAAACTTATTACGCCAACAGGGAACACCTCATCAACTTCCTTGAACATTAATATTTTGCCCCAAATTTATTCATTCCAAAATCGAACAGCTACCTACGCTCGTTCGATTTTTTTTTGGGGAGCAGAATGACTAGTTTCCAAAACAAACTCCCCTCCTGCTCTCGCCTTTATCTTTTTATTTTGTCAGGCTGAGCCTGTCGAAGCCTTTTTCAAATAGCAACATCATGCTGAGTTAACCCGAGTTCTAAAAACAAAATAAAAAGGATACCGGCTCCATCAGGGCTAAAAATCGCGTTTTTATTTTCATAATGTCGTTTAGCAAAATATCTTACAAAAAATATTTCCTTGTACTCCTTTGTAAGAAAAAAAAGAATATATTTGAAATTATAAATAATACGCAATCATAAATATAAAGATCTGCGCATAACATGCCCTTTTAGAATAAAACTAACATAGTTTATGCGCGAATAAGCTAGTTGTATACAATTAAAAAATAAGGACTAAAATGAGAATTGGAATACTAATTGGAATAAGTGAATATGAGAATTACGATAATCTTCCAGGCTGTGATAACGACTTAAATGCTATTAGTGAGGTATTGCATACTTCAAAAGAATTTGACGAGATTAAAGTTTTTAACAAAAAAGTTGACAGCAATAACATTAAGTCTGAATTATCTAAACTTTTTTCGGACTGGAAAGGGAATGAAATTGAAGAACTATTCTTTTACTTTTCTGGTCACGGGAGTTTTATGAATAATGAATTTTACTATATTCTGTCAAATTTTGATGAATCGCAGAAAAGACAAACGTCACTTCAGAATTCTGAAATTGATAATATGATAAAAAGCATCAAACCAAAAATGGTCACTAAAGTAATTGATGCCTGTCAATCTGGAGTTTCTTACATAAAAGGAAATTCAAACATTGTTGAAAAATACTATTCAAAAACAACTGATAGTTTTGAAAAATGTTATTTTATGCATTCAAGTATGACCTCGCAATATTCATATCAAAATGCGGATTTAAGTGATTTCACAAAAGGCTTCCTTGAAGCTATAAGCGTTAACAATAAACCAACTATAAGATATAAAGATATTATAGATTTTATTTCTGATGAGTTTGAAAAAAGTACAGAACAGACACCTTTCTTTATTACACAAGCAGACCATACAGAGAGTTTTTTAACTACATCTAAAGAATTACAAGATGTTATTTCAAAATATATAATAAAAGAGGAAAAAGAAACAGAAGTCGCTAAAGAAGAATCCATTAAGTACAACTCCTATCTAGATAGAATAAAAAAAGATGCAGAAATTTATTCTACTCAAGAAGAAACTCAACAACTATTAAACGAAATAAAAGAGTTAATAATTGAAACAACTTTAAAAACGGAAATAAATGAATTATATAAATACAAAAATTCATTTTCGCATCATTTAAGGGATTTACCAAAAGGAATTTTAATTGCACGTTGGCTTGAAGATAATCCCAATGATTATTTTGCAAAGGCTGATTACGAGAAAGTATCATATCAAGAAGAAGAAACTAGTCCTAATCGGTTCGGCACATTTTCAAGTATGATGAGAGGTACTAAAATAGTAACCAAATACAGAAATGACTTAATGGGATTCGAACAACCAATAGACATTCCATATAAATACATTACGATTGACTTTTCACCAATCTATCCGAATTTGACACAATATGCCTTATTATTTACATTTTTGATTTCTAAAAAAGATATTAAAGTTTTTTATGCTTTTACTAGTTATACAGAAACCGATTGGAGCCGTAGAGAAATAAATATAAATTTCAAATGGAGTTCTGATGATTTTCTAATTAAAAATAAAAATCAAATTCTAGAATTCATTTCTAATATTATTTCTGGGACAGAAAAAAATATATTAAAAGCACTACAAGAAAAATTTGATACAAAAAAATAACCCCCGCTACCGCACGAATCCTTCCTGAAATCCGTATGTCTAATATTGAAAGGCTCGGTGATATTTTTATATTTTATTTACAATTCTATGAGAATTTCGAAAATAGAAAACTTTTTCAACCTAGAGTCTTCTTGATAACTTATTTTTAAGAACAAAAAAGACTGTTAAATCAATTAGAACTATTAATAAATATTAGACATACGGATTTCAGGATCCTTTCGTGTGGTACGTTATCATTAAAGTAACCCTGCTCCCCGCCTCTCCGAAGAGTACAAAACATTGTTCTAATTGCTGCGCAAATGTCTCTGACTTTGCGCAATTTTAATAGGTTGTTATAAACGAAAACGTTCAAAAAGTCTCCTGACTTTTGCAAAAAATATTTTCAAAACCCATAAAAGGGAGCAAATTATAGATAAACTTTGTAGAGTTACTTACGGAGTTCCCTCCTGTCGTCGGGAAGACAAGATTGGGGTTACAAGGCTTGAAACTTGGTGTTTCCAATGCTACCACCTCCGCAGTTCCCCGCTACCGCACGAATCCTTTCGTGTGGTACGTTATCATTAAAGTAACCCTGCTTCCCGCCTCTACGAAGAGTACAAAACATTATTCTAACAGCTGCGCAAATGTCTCTGACTTTGCGCAATTTTAATAGGTTGTTATAATCGAAATCGTTCTAAATGTCTCCTGACTTTTGCAAAAAACAAATTCAAAACCCATAAAAGGGAGCTAATCATAGACAACCTTTGTAGAGTTACTTACGGAGTTCCCTCCTATCGTCGGGAAGACAAGATTGGGGTTACAAGGCTTGAAACTTAGTGTTTCCAATGCTACCAACTCCGCAGTTCTCCAAAAAGTACAAAACATAGTCTTAACTGCTGCGCAAATGTCTCTAACTTTGCACATTTTTAATAGGTTGATATAAACGAAAACGTTCTAAAAGTCTCCTGACTTTTGCAAAAAACATTTTCAAAACCCATAAAAGGGAGCAAATTATAGATAAACTTTGTAGAGTTACTTACGGAGTTCCCTCCTATCGTCGGGAAGACAAGATTGGGGTTACGAGGCTTGAAACTTGGTGTTTCCAATGCTACCGCCCCGCTACCGCACGAATCCTTTCGTATGGTACGTTATCATTAAAGTAACCCTGCTCCCCGCCTCCCCGAAAAGCACAAAACATTGTTCTAACTGCTGCGCAAATGTCTCTGACTTTGCGCAATTTTAATAGGTTGTTATAAACGAAATCGTTCTAAAAGTCTCTTGGCTTTTGCAAAAAATATTTTCAAAACCCATAAAAAGGAACAAATCATAGACAACCTTTGTAGAGTTACTTACGGAGTTCCCTCCTATCGTCGGGAAGACAAGATTGGGGTTACGAGGCTTGAAACTTGGTGTTTCACCGCTATCCGAAATGTATCAAATCTTAATGTAGCAACTTTGAAAAGTTCTAAAATGTTGCAAAGTTTTTTAGGTTATTCTTAAATTTACGTATTTTCCAATTGGATACATCCTAGTCTTCTGTTAGTTCGTTAAGCCTTAAAAAGTAAAAAGTATGAGAAAAATTATAGCAGCAATAAACCTCACAATTGACGGCTTTTGCGACCATACTGCTGGCATACCAGATGCCGAAATACATCAACATTACACAGAACTATTAAATCAAGCAGATGTAATTTTATATGGCAGAACAACATTTGAGCTAATGAATTTTTGGCAACCCTTCATCGAAAATCCTTCGGGCGAAAAAGCAATGGATGAATTTGCACAAGCTATCGATACAATTCCAAAAATAGTCTTTTCCAATACGCTCAAAAAAGTAGATTGGAAAAGTGCAACATTAACAGACCAACCTATTGAAAAAGTGATTTCAGAATTAAAGCAACAACCAGGGAGAGCTATTTTGATTGGCAGTCGAAGTTTGATTGTTCAATTAACGAACCTTAATTTGATCGATGAGTATCAATTGTGTATTCATCCTGTCATTGTTGGTAAAGGTTTACCGCTATTTGACAAAATACAGGATAGAACGATTTTTAAATTATTAAATACTAAAACCTTTAAATCGGGTGCCATTATCCATTATTACAAACAAGCTTAATTGTACTAAGGTCTCCGATAGGTGGTAATCCTTTCCAAACTATAAAAAAAGCTGTTGAATGAACAACAGCTTTTTCTAAAAAAACGAATCTAATTCGTCTAACCACTTATTTTTTATTGCATTTTTTTTGCTTGCTCAAAATGAGTTGTCAACCCAATTACTTGACGGGAAGCCCAAAGTTTAAGATCAGTATCCTTTGCTTTCTGTGAAATCTCAGTCATTTTGTCCATCGCTCTTTCCTGTTCTTCTACGATGATTTCAACAAACATTTTATCAAAATCCATTCCTGACTTTGATTTCAGTTTAATGTAATTCTCGTTATCCATTTCTGCATTGCCATCAGGCATAGTTACCGTAATTTTACTAGATAACGTTTTTGCTTCTTCCATTGATTTTAAATTGTCGGCCACAAGCAATTTTCCGTAATCTTTAACCTCCTTACTTAATCCTTTTTGTAATGCCAGTTTTCCAAGAGCCATTTCAAACCTGCTAATTTCTACTGCATCTTCTAAATATTCTACATCATTTTCAATAGTATCATTTTCCAGCATTTCCTCATTGGAATCTTCAACAACTTCTTGTATTTCTTCTCGTTTAGGCTCATTTTTGCAAGAGTTCATAGTGCACAACAACAATCCTGAACCCAAAACAATCTTACTAAACATCAATATCTTTTTCATATTCTAATTCTTTTAAAAGTTTATTCCAAAGTTATTCGTTTACATCCTTACCATTTTACATCATTATATTAAAACATTATATTATTTATCGATTCCTTATTATATATTTACCAGACTTCCCAAAATCAGAAACATTTACGTAGCACGCATAATCATGTTAGCTTCACTTCGAAGTGCTAAAGGATTTATTCTAAGAAAATAGCACAAAAAAAGAGACTGACGAAAATTTCTTTTCGACAGCCTCTCATCACACAAATTTAAACAACGAGATTAAATTTTATAAGTTATAAGCGTAAATCGTTTTGTCGTTTGCTTTATAATACAAAACACCCGCAATTTCATCCACCTGATATTCTGGCTTTTTGTCTTTAAGAAGTATTTCTTTATCAGCTTTACCAGTATCTTTATTTACTTTGACTAAGCCCACACCGCTATCCAATTTTGTTAATATAAACTGGGCATTTTCTGTGGCTGCTGTGGCTTTAAAACGTTTTGACATTACCTCAAAAGCAGTACTTCCTATAGATGCAAACATATCGGCAGCCCGTTTGTTTTCTTTACCATAGTCGTTATAATTGCTTAAGTCATTAGCACTACCGTATGAGCTTGTTCTATTCGCCCCAGCTTTGGCTGCATGAGCCGCTGCCAATCCAGTTGCAGCTACAGCAGCTATTCCCGAAAGCACTTTTATAAAACCACTTTGTCCTGGCGATTTATAATACTCATGAAACTTATCTTTTCCTTGTGCATCTAACATAGCCACATTTTGAGAAGAGCTTAAGAATATATTACCATTTCGGATTTCCATACTATTGGCTACTTCTTTTTCATCAAATTTTACTTTTGCAAAATCACTTACGTCTCCAGATTTAGCATCAATAGCAAAAACTTCTCCATCGGCTGCAATCAGGTATCTGTTTTTTGCACTGTCAAACGTAGAGGCTACTGCAGCTGAATTTTTATATTTTAATGGTTTTTTCCATACCTGGTCACCTGTTTTTAAGTTTACAATATTAGCATCTTCACTAGTGATATAAATTAAACCTTGAGGTGATTCGGCCATAACCATTATGTTCTCCCCTGTTTTTAAAGGCTTTTTAAACAATGTTTTTCCGTCAAATGATATTTTGTTGATTCCACCTTGTTGAATCCCAAATAATATCCCATCCTCTTGTACATAAAAATGTTGTACATAGCCTTTTGTTTTTGGCGCTTTATCCCATAAATCTTCTCCCGATGATGCACTTAAAAAAGCGATTTCAGATTCATCTTTTGTTGCAAATACACTAGTGCTTCCTCCTGAACTTTTATCACTTACGACTGCTATCCCTTGAGGCAAAATTTGGAAATTAGATACATTTCCTTGAACTTTCCTATCATCTTTCCACAGTTCGGCACCGTTACTTCCTATTTTATGAATACGGGTATTTTTTCCGTTAGAAGTTGTTTCAAAGCCGTAAATTTCTTTTTCGGTTTCATCGGCCACCATCCAGTTTACACCTTTAATTTTACATTCCCATAAATCATCTCCTTTATGGGATTTAGCAATTAATCCTTGAGCCGTTGGTATAATCAACATACTTTTCAATAGTAAAGGTGTCCCTGTGACACTAAAATCTTTTGCGATACCCACTCTTCCGGGCTTATCCAAGAAGAATTTATAATCTAATTTTTGAGCGCCTAAATCATAAACCGCTACTCTAGCCGTCATTTTTTCAGCTTTATCACCTTCTTTTTGTATTCCGCTAATGATGAGTTTATTTTGTGGCAAGACCACATTACAGGTGTAAATTTGATTCCAATTTTCAGTCTCCGAATTAAAAATGACTTTTCCTGTGATATAATTTATAACTGCCCTTTTAGTTTTGGCGATTCCTGCAAATTTAGAATTCGCACCTTGTGAAACTACGATATACGGGGAAGCAGGTATAAAATCAGTTTCTTCTGGACTTAATTTCCCAAAGTCGTTGAATGTAAATATAGGTGTGCTTTTCTTTGGGTCAATCCCCACTAATCCATCATTGGTTGCTGCAATTAAAATTCCTCCAACAGTTAGTGTCATTTCGTTAATTTTCGCACCTAAATCATAGGTCTGTTGTGGGGTTTCTGCTTTTTGTGCTGTTGTTAGATTTACCATTAGCATCCCGACTAACAGTAAAATACTTTTGTTTAAATTTCTCATAGTTCGTCTTAATTTTGTGTTGTTTAATTCGTTGGTTACAATTCAATTATGTGGTTTTGATACTATTAACAAGTCTTTCAAATTTGATTTTAATGTAATTCTGAATCAATGCTAATCCTGTTTGAGGATCTTTTTAATTTCAGTTCTATGTTCTGTTTTTATTTTTAAAAAGTACATTCCAGAAGGCAAATCCGCTATATTCAATTGATGTTGCTGACTTTTTACATCTTGTGTACGCATCAATTTTCCATTCATATCAACTAATTGAACTTGCTCCATGTTTTCACTTGACTGAATAGTAATTACAGTTGAAGCTGGATTTGGAAATACTAAAACAGACTGATTGACAAAATTCTTCTCTGCCACACTTAAAGGAGTGTTATCAGGGGTATTTTGAACTATTCTTCCGTCTTCCCATACTGACACAAACGTTTCTGCTGAAAAATAGTGCATGCCTTGCATTTTATCTGTAGACCCTCCTTGTTTATAGGGCACTATTAACTCTGTTGTCCAAGAAGCACCGCCATCACTACTTTTGTAAATCGTATTGTTGCTTACAGATACATCAGAAGTGTTATAACGGTTGATATATAGATTGTTTGGTCCTGCAAGATGTAAAGACAAATTCAGTGCAACCGTAAAACTTGGTACATTAGGGTTGGGCGCGACAGTTATTAAAGAGTTTATCGTTCCAACCTTAGCATAGGTTGACCAGCCATCAGTCGTTTTAAAAATTAAAGTTGTGGAATCAGTGGAATTCGTAGCAATTATGTATCCAGTATTATCATCAACCATTTCTAAAATAACCCCTTGTATATTGGGCTCTGTAATTGTTTGAACGGTAGTTGTACTTCCATTTGTTTTATTCATTTCCAATATATTGGCTCCAGAAACAATTAACAATTTTCCAGAAGCTGTCACCGTACCATCAAATGAACCTCCTAGACTTCCTAGTATGTTCCAGCTTACACCTTGATCTTTTGAAATTAGATTTTGTCCATTTCGAAACAGTACTATCGTTGATAAATCCGCCGATGCTCTAAATTTTCTTGATATCAAGTTTACCCCATTTGAATACCTTTTATTCCAAGTTAATCCTGCATCATTCGAAACGTATATATTGCTTTGCCTGTCTCCTACTACCATTAATGTTTCATTAAAAACTTCGCAGGCTTTTAAATCTTGGGTTCCCAGAGCAGTTGTAGATGGGGTGTAGGTTTTGCCTCTGTCATGTGTGTAGCTATAATTACCACTATTCCCAACAATTATCCCTTTGTTATTATAAAAGGAAACATCATTATAACTCGTCCTGGTAACTCGTTGTTGCAATTGGGTCCAAGGCAAGCCTATGCCTTCTGAAAAATAGGTTGCAAATTGACCGTTCCAGCTAATTTGGCTTACTAAGTAATTCCCAACTTCATGTAGTCTTGCGGGAGTGTTTTTTGGCATCGGAATCGTTGAGGCTTGCCATGTAAGTCCTTTATCTACACTGACCTTCAAACCCGTAGTTGTAAAGTTCGCATAAATGGTATTTATATTTGGGGCATAGACAAAAGTAGCATTGGTAGGAAAACTACTAAAGGCAGTCCAACTATCTCCTCCGTTAGTGGTATAAAACCAACTACTTGCAGATACTATTCCTATCCCAGTTAAGGCATCCAAAGGAATAAACTCACTTAAATTTGATGAAGAAGCTCCAACAGGTTTTTTATTGGTAAAAGTGAGCCCGCCGTCTGTACTAACATCTAAATCACTAGGTTTTGCTACAATCCACGTTTTTCCATCTTTATAACTGATAGGGCTGTAAATTGTGGTTTTAACCAATGACCAAGTATTACCATCTGGAGAATGATAGTATTCGCCTGTCGATGTTGATATTTTTTTTCTTCCAAAAAAACCAGAATTAGTCGTTATAATTTTATCAAACGGAATGGCACTTTGGGTAAAACTTTGCCAATTATTGGTAGTGTACTGATAACTTCCTGTACCAGTAGTTGCAAAGCCTGTATCACCAATCATAACAAAGTTGTTTAATCGCTGATTATTGCTATCGTTTAGATAGGTCAAACTACCATTGCTTAAATCATAATTGATAATATAGGATTCTGAATATTTCCCAGCAGACAAAACAATAGAACTATTGCTTTTTTTGCCCCATCCATACCCATCAAATGATTCGGGATGATTTATAATTTGCGCTTTCCCAGTTAGAGCAATCAGTAAAATACTTCCTAATAGTAAAAGTTGTTTCATAGTGGTTTGTTTTCAAAAAATGTAACTTAAATACATACTATAATCTAGTATCATAAAAAATAGATTGTTTTTTTAATCATCTACTTTTTACAAAATTATAGGATATGTGTTAGCATTTTCTAGAAAACTTGTCTCATCTTAGAACATGAGGCAAAATTATAACACTGTGTATCAATCAATTAAGATAGTAAGACAAAGTCGGTTGGATTTTTGCCTGTTACTTTTTTAAAAGACCTATAAAAAGAGGCTCTACTATTGAACCCAACTTCGGAGGCAATATTCTCGATTGTGTCCACTTTTGAATCGAAGGTTTTCAACAAGATGATGGCTTCATCGACGCGCGCTTCATTTATAAAATCAAAAAAAGATTTTTTAAAATGTTGATTCAAAATTTGCGAAACTATATAAGGTTGTTCTTCCACCATGTCCGAAAGTGTCGTCAAATTAAGTTTGTTGTCTTTGAACACTTTGTCGGTTTTTATCAATTCTTCCAAGACAGTAATGGTACTGTCCCATCGGCCATCTTGTATCCAATTGGTCGATTTACAACTAGTATATTCTGTAATTCTTTTGTTCTCAGCGACCAGAGCATTAAAGGATTCATGGCTAAAAATAGCGTTGTTTTTGATAGAGAAAGTAATGACAAACAAATAAATCACTGTCATTACTACTGGTAATACACCATAATCAACAATATTTGCGGGTAACAAAATATAGAATACTACCAACAAGAAGTTAAGTATTGCCATGAGCAAAATAAATTGTCGGGCAAACAACAACTTTACTGATTCGGTTGCAGATAAATTATTTTTAACCGCAATTCGATATTTTTTAATATCGATAAATAATTCTACCAGATAAATCATCTGGCAGATGTAAAACACAACATTATACATATCCATAATTTTTGGATACTCATCTGTGCTCAAGTGATTGATGTAGTTTGTTTGCTCGGTTGAACTAAGCAAACAGAAGTCTAGTAGTAATACCACGCTAAACAAAATTGTAACAGCCGAAGCAATAACTAGATAGGACTTAATCTTTTTAGTATTTCCAATTAAAATGTGCAGGTACTTATATACCGTAATTGGAAATAAATTGGCTATCATTTGGACAAAAAAGAAAAAATAAGGTGCCGAATGAATCAGTCCTGTATTAATCAAAATATTATCAAAAAAGTATAAGCCCGGAATCGCAAATATTACAGCTAAAAGGTAATTAGGATAGCTATTATTTTTCCTAATTAAAAGAAAAGTACACAACACCACAATATTGAATACGGCAAGAATATTCAGAATCGTATATATGATGTTCTCTTTCATTCTTTTTATTTAATGCTAGTTGGTGAAACTTAACAGCTTTTTTAGAAGTGATTTCTATCGAAAAAACAATCGAGAAAACGGCAAAATTGTTTCGCTGCCTGAGCAATAAACAATTATTTAAATCACCTAAGGTTTCGAAAATACAAATTCCGACTAAAGAATCAAACTTATGGCGATTTATTTTTAATAAAGTAAAAGTTAATTGCTGTTGCTTTCTTTAGGAAAATCTAAAGGCTCCCCTAAGAGTACTTAAGTTTATTAGTACTATTGGCAAGGTCTCCCGACTTTGAGCCCGCAAAGATTGGTCCTTCACATAAGGTGAATAACAAGTTTAATCCATTTAAAGTAAGCTTTAAGCAAAAGACTAATTTAATATCTCAAAACTTAAAAAAAAAATGAGCCCGATACATGATCGAACTCATCTTAATAAAACTAATTAAAAAATTTATCTAAACTTTTGGATACAGTCTAATTTTTGAAACTAACTTAACTGATAATTTTAATTTGATTGCTTCAAAATCACAGCACTATAAATTATCCTCTTTAGTGGAAGTACTTCCTACTTGAGTGCTCGCATCATCCTTATTTGCTGTTTTCACCCAAGGTCCATAGTTTTTATATGCTGGACCAGTTAAATTTTGTCTTTCATTACCAACGGTACTCACTAAAACTAAGTCCTTGTTTGAATTATCTCTAGCAACTTGATAATTTTTATAAGCTGGACCTTTTAGCTCTTTTTTATTGTTGTTAGTATATACTTTAGTTGGCACTGCTTTGTGCGTCCAAGATTTATAATTTTTGTAAGCTGGGCCTTTTAAATCACTCTGTTTTACACTAGTTTCCGCTTGTGCAAATGCACTAAAAGAAATTAATAAAACTCCTAAAATCATTACTATTGTTTTCATGGCTATTACTTTTAATGTTCTTTACAAAGATACATTCAGTAATAGGCTTTTAGGATTAGGAGAATTTACCCAATTTGCATCCGTATAAATACGGATATTAGGTGTTTTAAACGCATTATACCAAGTTCATTTTTGTTGCTTTTTTAATGAGTTCGGCGGTATTTTTCACTTCTAATTTTTTTAGAATATTAGCACGATGGGTTTCTATAGTACGGGAACTTACAAATAGCTTAGCAGCAATTTCTTTGGTCGTTAAGCCCTTAGCAATTAATCCTAAAACTTCGGTCTCCTTATTGGACAAAACATTCTCACTAATACTTTGGTTTGACATGAAGTTGATCATTTTTTCAGAAATCTCAGCACTAAAATATTTTTTCCCTTTAGCAACCATTCGTATGGCAAGGATTAATTCAGATTCATCTGTATTTTTCAACAGGTAGCCATGAGCACCCATTTTAGCACATTTTGCAATGTAATTACCGTCATTATGCATCGAAATTACAATAGGTTTTATATTAGAATTTAGATTCTTTAATTCATTTAAAACCTGAAAACCATCCATATTGGGCATCGTAATGTCCAGCAATACGATATCGGCTTCAAACGGGCTGTTTACCAAATCCATAAATTCTATACCATCAGCAACACTCCTAACTATTTTTATGTCGTCATGTTTTCTTAGGAGCTCAGCCAGCCCTTTTCGAAAAAGTTCATGATCGTCAGCTATTATTAATTTGATTTCGTTCATAATTCTATGGGTAATTCAATTTCAAAGGTTGTACTTCCAGGTGCGGGATTGATTGTAATTGTACCATTGCAAATTCCGACACGTTCTTTGATGTTAATAATTCCTAAACCTAATTTGACAGTGCTGACATCAAAACCAATACCGTCATCAAAATAAAAAAGAGAAATAAATTCATCAAATTCTGAAAGGGTAATTCGGATGTTTTTCGCCTTAGAATGTTTTAATGAATTATTGATCAGCTCTTGGCTTATTCTAAAAAGATTAATAGCCTGCTGGTTTGTGATATTTGAATTTTCCTGCTTGGTTAAATCTTCGTATTCAATCGTTACCGTTGTTGATTTTTTAAGACTTTCAATAAAGTTAGTTAAAGTATTTCCAATTCCAAAATCATCAATCGATGCAGGCATCAAGGCATTTGACATCAATCTGATTTCTGAAATGGTATCGTCTACTATTTTTTTCATTTCTGTTTTCTGTACTTCATCTTCCACCTTATTTTCAATGTAGTGCTTCAAAGAGGTTAAATACAAGCCTACACCATCATGAAGCTCTTGAGAAAGTCGGCGTCTTTCATCTTCCATACCGTTTACCAACATCCTTTTGGATATCATTCTGGCATTTTCTTCATTATTTCTAAACTCTATGAGCTTATCTCGCATCGCTAAAAGGCTTTTCCCTAAAAGATCACTTGAACTTTTAGGCTGGTAATCTGTATTTAAATTCATTTTACCAATCGCATCCGAAAATTGCAAAGCCCCTTGCAAAGAAGCTTTCAAATTCGCTAAGGCATCAAACATTTCCTTTATTTCAATAGAATTTTTTATAAATTCATTGCTTTGATTGTAATCTCCTTGGGCCATAACTCGGAGACTATTGCGCATATTTTTTATTGGGTTGGTAATGATTCTTGTTAGAAAAAGAGAAAGCATAACCGCTAGTAAAAAAATAGCAAGTGTTAAACCTATAAGTCTTTCCTTTAATTTTTTTAAAGGGATGGTTACTTCATCAACATCCATTTCTGATAAAATAACCAACTTTAAATTTGAAACCTCTATAAGACTATACACACTATACACATCAATACCCCTATAATCCTTGAATACACCTCTGCCATTTATTCCTTTAAAAGCATTTGTCACACCTTTTGTTTTAACAGTTAAGGAATACGGGGTTTTATTGGGATAAAAACGAGATTGGGAACGCATTCGAAAATCTTCACCCACAAGATAAGATTCTCCACTATTCCCCATACCTGTGCGTTCAAGAAGTATTTTTTTTATTTTGTTATAATCTAAAATTTTAATCGATATCCCTTTTTTAGAATTAGAGACAAATCCTATCGTAGTTTTATGATCAGCATGGTAGGGTGTAAAATCGTGAATTCCTTTCCTATCTTTAATACTATCCGGAAGCTTTAATATGGTAGTATCAATACTATCGTTGTACAAGTCCGAGTTCTCAAACCTTTCCCATTCTGATTTTACAAGGTGTTCAATCTGGTTTTTCTTGAGTGTTTTAATGGAATTTAATTGCAGTAAAACCCGTTCATTCAAAACATTTGAAAACTGTTTGTATGATGAAAAAGACAAGACCGTAATTACTAAGGCAATTAAACTATTAATTATAATTAGTATTAATGTTTTGATGTTCATTAAAATCTATTTTAAAGATTTAGATAATATTTATTTAGCATTAAAGCAATCGTAGTTTTAAAATCAATTGAAAAATATCTTTAAAACTACCAGATCGCAAATCGATTTCTTATGTAACACTTAAAGTTTGAACCAACTATTTTAAAAGTAGATTAGACAAACATACGACCAATAACCCGATAAACGTTGATTCAAAAGCAACCAATTCTAGAAACGGCACTTCTCTAACCAAACTTAATCGTAATGCCCCAATTAGCCTCATTTTTTTATAAAAATAACTGTTTTAATTTTAAAAAATCCTATCGACTGAAACAAATACGATTACTAATACAAAATATAGCTACAGCTTACAAACTTACCTAATCCCCCAAATTTACACAATCTTTAGACTTGGTTCACTTCCTTCGTACATCACATACTATATAGCAAAACACAACCAATTCTATCTATAACCATTTTATAAGAAAAGCAAATGGATGCTTTTCTAAAACAGTGAACATAGCTTCATAAAATCCACGGCAGACCCTGTTTTTAGATTGCAAATGCCATTATTCGAAATTAAAACCTACACATTTTAAAGAGCAGGGTTCTTTTATCTAATAAATTCTCAGTAAATTGCTTGTTATACAGGTTGATAGAATAATTTCCTTAACCATAATACATGTACAGATGAGCAAAACCTACTTTTTATGGATGATTAGCTTATGTTTCATCAGCTTTTCTTGCAAAGATGATCATGAAACCATTTCTCCAATGGTGACTAATATTACCGAAAGTGTGTATGCCTTTGGAATTATTAAAAGTAAAAATCAATACGAGGTATATAGTAAAACAGGGGGCATTGTTGAAAATATATTTATTAAAGAGGGTGCGACCATCAATAAGGGAACACCACTATTTCAAATGGAGCAAAAAGATGTAAAAATAGCCACCGAAAATGTGCGACTTACTGCCAATAACGAGGCTTTGGCCATCAATCGTGACAAATTAAAAGAAGCTAAAATTCAACTCCAATTAGCTCAAAAAAAACTAATTAATGATTCGCTAATTTTTGCTAGACTTAAAAAACTGTGGCAAAATAAAATCGGTAGTCAAATTGAATTGGAACAAAAAGAAATTAATTATGAAAATGCAAAAGCTAGTTTAACAGCTGCCAAACTAAGGCATGATGATTTAGAACGAGAATTAGTATTGGCTTCTAAAATAAGTAAAAACAATTTGAAAATTGCACAATTTGTCGAAGATGATTTTATCATAAAAAGTAAAGTTGACGGAATTGTATACAAAATCAACATCGAACAAGGGGAACAAACCAGCAACTTGGCCCCTCTTGCCATCATAGGCGAAAATGATTTTGAAATTGAACTAAGAATTGACGAAATAGATATCGTAAAAATAAAGGAAGGTCAAAAGGTTTTTGTCCGTATGGACAGTTACAAATCCGAAGTATATGAAGCAACTATAACATTTGTATACCCCATGATGGATGAAAGAACCAGAACTTTTAAAGCGGAAGCCCTTTTTACAAAAAAACCAAAAAAACTATTTCCTAACTTGACTTTGGAAGCCAATATAGTCATTAGCACCAAGAAGAATGTGCTCACTATCCCTAGAAATTACCTACTGAACGACAGCTCTGTTAGACTCGAGAATGGTACTATTCAAAAAATCGAAACCGGTTTAATGGATTACAATTTGGTTGAAATAAAAAAAGGGCTAACATCATCATCTAAAATTATAAAAGCAGAGAAATGAGAATCAAACACATCACAGAGATTTCATATGCTATAATGTTTGCTCGATGGAGACAAACCTTAATTGCGGCTATTGGAGTCACTTTTAGCATTGCTCTTTTCGTTGCATTATTAGGTTTTATGGAAGGTTTAAACCGCTTACTGGATGGCATGATTCTCAACCGTACTCCTCATGTTCGATTGTACAATGACATCAAGCATTCTACAAATCAGCCCATTGATTTGTCGACCGATTACTTGCAGTACCACAATTTTGTTCATTCCATCAAACCGGACAATGCTAGAAAAGAAATTTACAATGCGGGAGAAATAATAAATGCCCTATCCACTGACAAAAGATTGTTAGGTATCGCTCCTAAAGTTACGGCTCAGGTTTTTTACAGTCTGGGAGCTATTAACCTAAACGGTGTCATCAACGGTGTTGATATCGAGCAAGAAGCCAAACTTTTTTCACTAAATGATTATATTATTGGAGGGAATTACCTAGACCTTATCAATATAAGCAATAGCATTATACTGGGTAAGGGCGCTGCCAATAAAATGCAAGCAGAACTGGGAGATGTAATTACCATTACAACTACAGGTGGCGAACAATTTTCATTGAAAGTAGTAGGTTTTTTCCAATCAGGAATTGCAGAATTGGATAATGTACAAAGTTACGCCAGTCTTTCTACCACTCGTAAACTGCTGGGCGTATCGACTAGCTATATCAACGAAATCCAAATCAAACTGCATGACATGAACCAAGCACCAGCCATAGCACGTGAATATGAAAAACTTTTCGAATTAGACGCAGAAGACATTCAAACCGCAAATGCCGATTTTGAAACAGGGAGCAGCGTTAGATCTACCATTTCTTATGCTGTGGGCATTACCCTACTCATCATTTCGGGATTTGGAATCTACAACATACTCAACATGATGATTTATGAAAAGATGGACACCATTGCCATCTTGAAAGCAACTGGGTTTGCTGGTTCTGATGTCAAACAGATTTTCATCACCATCGCTTTAAGCATCGGAATTGCGGGAGCTATTGCAGGAGCAATTTTTGGATTTTTGCTTTGCTTAGCCATCGATAGCATTCCGTTTAACACCGCCGCATTACCTACGATAACAACTTATCCGGTGGATTACAATATTTTGTATTATCTGATTGCGGTAACATTTGCCACTATTACTACTTATTTATCTGGTTGGTTTCCTGCACAAAAAGCTAGTAAAATGGACCCCGTGATAATCATTAGAGGAAAATAAATGGAAACGAATAAAATCATAGAAGCAAAGTCAATTTACAAATCCTTTCATGACCCCGTGAAAATTGATGTTTTGAAAGATGTTTCCTTTAGTATTAACAAAGGGGAATTTTCATCCATCATAGGAAAATCAGGTTGTGGGAAATCTACCCTTTTGTACATTCTTTCTACCATGGATACGGATTACCAAGGAAATTTGTATATCGATAATGAAAATATGGAACACAAAACCGAAAAAGAACTGGCTTGGGTGCGCAATGAAAAAATAGGCTTTGTTTTTCAATTTCATTATTTACTTAATGAGCTCACAGTTCTTAAAAACGTAATGATTCCAGGTTACAAAGCCAATAAAATGACGGAGGAAGAACTGGAGTTTAAAGCATTATCTTTATTAAAAAACTTAGGAATCGAACATCTAGCACACCGCATGGCCTACCAATTATCGGGTGGAGAAAAACAACGGATTGCCATTGCCCGTGCCTTGATCAATGATCCCCTAATTTTGATGTGCGATGAACCCACTGGGAATCTAGACAATAAAAACACTGAAATTGTCTTTGATATTTTCAAAGAACTCACTACGGTTTACAAAAAAACATTTTTAATTGTAACGCATGATTTAACTTTTGCAGAAAAAACATCTCGCATTATCCAAATGGATGATGGCCGATTAATTTCGTAACCAATTTATTTTTTTTAATTTTAAACTAAAACTAATGAATAGAATTGCTGTAAAACCCTTCTCTGCTACCATAACCTTAGGACTAGAGCTTGGCTATAAAAATACTGAAATTGAAAAATCGGAGGTAATTGCCTTTATTCAAGAATTTCAAGATGGTCTTATTACCAAAAAAAGTATCTACTTAAGCGCAGCTGTTACTGAATGCACGATAGTGATGAGAGGCCGAGTAGAACCTCATTTGAAATTAAGTTTTATCAACTACCCAAAATTTAAACTCAAAAGAAAAACACTCAAAATTGAAATTGAGCAATTAGCCCTTGCCTTAATGCTGAAATTCGAACAAAACAGAGTGGTTATTGAATACCTAGACGAAACCATCATGCTAGAGCAAAATAGTTATATCGATCCTAGAATAACATCCTAAAACAGCTCGGTTTTCTTTAAGAAAGTTTTTTTTAAGAACTTCAAAAGATGGCAAACTCTTCATATTTCCATTGTGGATGCCTTATAACCAAGATTTATTCACTATTTTTAAAACCCTAAAATTGAAAGCAATGACCTAGTACATTTCTCTCTTTAACAAACTAATAAAAATCTGTCGTGAAAAAAAACATCCGTATTTACATCCTAAAGATTCGAGAAAAACTGTGGTTTAGACCGTTGCTTTTTTGTGTTTTTTCAGTCATTGGGGCCTTATTTGCCCATCAAGCAGATGGTTTTGGGTTTAATGAAAACATACCCGATATTTCCATCGACTCTATAAAAGCATTACTGGACACCATATCTTCGAGTATGTTAGTCATCTCAATCTTTGCGGTGGGTTCTATGATTTCGGCCTTTTCCAATGCAAGTACTACCGCTACTCCAAGGTCGTTTAAAATTGTGGTTACTGATGATGTATCTCAAAATGCGCTGTCTGTATTTATTGGTGCCTTCATTTTTAGTATCGTAGCTACGATTGCGCTTAACAATGAATATTATGGCAAAGCAGGCCGTTTTATTTTATTTTTATTCACCATTCTATTATTTACAGTAGTCATCCTCACATTTTTAAGATGGGTTGACCGAATTTCAAGACTGGGACGATTAGAACATACCATCAATCAAATTGAAACTGTAGCAGCTAAATCATTAACCGAATACATATCGCATCCCAATTTAAAAGCCTTGCCAATCCGTGGAGATTTCCCCGACAGCCTTGCTATAACTGCGAACTCTGTAGGCTATGTGCAGCACATCAATATGGAAGAATTACAAGCTATTGCTAAGGATTTGGATTTAAAAATGAGACTCAATTGTATTCCTGGAAAATTCGTCCACGACCATTTCGTCATCGCTTACGTTCGTTCTGACCAAAATCTAGAGTTAGAGATGATAGCCAAAAAAATAAACAATACCATTCATGTTGGGACGACTAGAATTTTCGACGAAGATCCTCGATTTGGCTTGATTGCTTTAAGTGAAATTGCCAGTAGAGCCTTATCCCCAGGAATTAATGACCCTGGAACTGCCATTCAAATTATTGGTAGTCATGAAAGACTGTTTTTTCTGTGGAACCAAGAAAAAAAATCTAAAACGGAAAAAGAAGAAGTCCTTTATGATCGCGTAGAAGTACAGGATATTAGTATGGAAGATTTTTTTGACGATGCCTTCCGCCCTATTTCCAGAGATGGTGCCGATAATATTGAGGTGATGTTGCGTTTACAAAAAACATATACTTCTTTGGGAACCATTGACAACGATGCTATAAAAAAATCAGCAACACAATTTGCTAAAGAAGCTTTTAATAGAGCAAAATTAGCGATGCAGTTTGAAAATGATCTCGAAAATCTAAAAGAACATTGTCTTTTTAGTAAGTAAATTTCAGCACATCCGATTCAAATAAAAAACTCAAAGACTAAACAGCCTTTGAGTTTTTCGTTGATTTTATCCAATATTTACTTTGAGTATAGCAGTATTACTTCCCTACTTTCACATCTAATTTTTCAGATTCTACATTTACCCCATCTTTATCTACACTGATGCTTGTACCAGAAGTGCTATCTGACACTGTTGTTTCTTTTTCAATAATGGTTGTTTTTTCAGGCATAACAATTACCTCTTTTTCAGGAGCTTTGTCTTTACATCCCATAGCCATTAACATTACAACTAAAGAAAAGAATCCGATAATTTTTTGTGTTTTATTATTTTTCATTTGGTCAATTTTAAAAGATTAGTATTATGCTACAAAGGTGCTTTTAAAAAGCTACACCTTTGTTATAAAATTACGACAATTACTTACATCATTCACACATCAACCTCAAAAAACATTAAAAACCAACAACTTACAAAACAACCCTTACTTCCACATTGTTGAAATAGCAATCTTTTTTCAATCTAAAGCTTATTCTTTTTCAAAAGCATCTACACTCTTTTCATCCGAATATCAATTTCGCGATCTACGTATTCCCATTCCTCTGATTGGCGTAATTTGCTTAATAATTCATTGAAAGCCGCTTCATCTTCGGGGGCAAATTCAAACCAAGTCAAAAAATCAAAAGGCTCTCCTATATCTCTGGAATGAAATAATTTACGGGCTATTGCGGGTAAATACTGCATGCCTATGTGGGTATGTCGCGATTGATTTTCCATGATTTTCCGACGTTCATCTTGGGCTAGATTCCACCAAGCTTCATTTTTTCGAATGGGAATTAGTGCTGCGTAAGTGGCTTGCGGACGTCCCAAATCTTCTTGAACTGCAGCTAGTTTTTCTTTATCTGATTTTTCCGTATAGCGAAGGTTGCTAATAATCCCTTTCAATGACCAAATCCCCTCAAACCGATTGATAAGCGAACTTTGAATTTTATCAATATGAGTGACTTTAGGCAAAGAATCTCCTTTTAAGGTTGTCATTTTTACTACTTTCCAATCACCAGTTTTTCCTCCTATAAAATCAAAAGTTGTATTATTCATGAAAGATTTATTTTATGAGTTATGAATCGCGCTTGTAAAGAATTCTATATTTATCGAATACTCCAAATATTATTACAACCTAAATATAGTCAAGTATTCATAGGTAGCAGCCGTTCTAAACCAATTAATAAACTGCTTTTCAGCAAGTTAAAACAGGCTAAAACACAAAAAAGAAAATCCCTATTGTTCTAGTGCAATAGGGATTTAAAAAACAAACAAAACAAATTAAACTAACTTTTATATTTCATTCCCATGTCTTCGATAGAGAACTTATCAGTTAATAGGTGTAACAATTTATCTCTAAGCTCGATGTATTCGGGCATTTTTACGATTTCGATTTTGTTTCTTGGTCTTGGCAAATGCACCTCAACAATCTCACGAATGGTAGAAGCTGGCCCGTTGTTCAAAACAACGATTCGATCCGACAAAAACAAGGCTTCTTCGATATCATGTGTAATCATGATAATGGTTTTTTCACGGTTGTCTAAGTTCCACAATTTCAACACTTCTAACTGCATCGAACCTTTGGTTAAAGCGTCTAAAGCTCCAAATGGCTCGTCCATCAACAAAACTCCTGGATTGATAGCAAAAGCACGAGCAATGGCAACTCTTTGCTTCATTCCACCTGACAATTGTCCCGGAAGTTTGTCTTTGTGTTCATATAAATTCACCATTTTCAGATTGTTGTCTACGATGGCTTTTTTCTCTTCAGTAGAACATTTCATTACCGAGTCTACCACTTGAAAAATGTTTTGATAAACGGTTAACCATGGTAATAGCGAATAATTTTGAAAAACGATGCCACGGTCTGGTCCTGGTCCTTTGATATTTTGATTGTCTAAAACAACGGAACCTTCCGATGGGTTTAGCATTCCTGCAATTGCGTTTAAAATAGTTGATTTTCCACATCCTGAATGTCCAATGATGGATATGATTTCGCCTTTTTGAATAGATAAATTAATATCTCTTACGGCTGTGTATTTACCTTTTGGTGTTGGGAATGATATTTCTAGGTTTTTTATTTCTAAGTAACTCATGATGTTTAATTTTAGGATTTTTGACTGTTCTCGATTTTAGACACTTAGTGCCTTTTATGCTTTATAAGCTACTTTGTTTTCGATATAGGTAAATAATTTATCAAAAAGCAATCCAACGACCCCGATGATGATGATGGCTGATATTACTTTTTCGAGACTTAGAGCGTTCCAGCTGTCCCATACAAAAAATCCAATTCCAGCACCTCCTGATAACATTTCGCCTGCTACGATTACCAACCAAGCTACGCTGATAGACAAACGCAATCCTGTGATAATGTGTGGCAAACTAAACGGAATTAGGATTTTGGTTAGGTATCTCATGGTAGAAAATCCAAATGCTTTGGCTACATTTTTATGATCTTGTGGCAAAGAGGCTATTCCGAATGCCGTATTGATCAAGGTAGACCATAAAGATGTGATGAATACTATAAATACGGTGGCCAAACCTGTATCTTTGAATACTACTAGTCCAATTGGAAACCACGCTAATGGCGAAACTGGTTTTAACAATTGTACAATTGGGTAAAATATTTGTTTGGCTACCGTGCTGGCTCCCATTAATATTCCAATTGGAATAGCAATTAAAGAACCTAAAAAGAAACCTGTTAATACTGTTTTGATGGAATTGAATAATTGCAATCCGATTCCTTTGTCGTTCGGTCCATAATCATAAAACGGATCGCTAACCATTTCGTATAAAACGGTTAAGGTAGCGATGGGTCCTGGCAGCGCATCTTTGGTAATACTGCTTAATAATTCCCAGAATCCTCCAACGATGAATAATCCTAAAGCTGCAAATGATATTGATTTAGACTTTTCTACTATCTTTTCACCAATT
The DNA here is from genome assembly GCF_048320115.1 of Flavobacterium faecale. GTDB lineage: Bacteria > Bacteroidota > Bacteroidia > Flavobacteriales > Flavobacteriaceae > Flavobacterium > Flavobacterium faecale_A. The sequence goes on along the minus strand of NZ_CP182943.1, from coordinate 2,301,629 downwards.
ACTTTTAATTTTTTGGCTCCTTCACTTGAGCTAGCAGTTGCTGAAGCATTTTTTACCTCCTCAAGTGTTCCTAATGTTAATTCTCTTTCTGACATAATGCAATCTGTTTAGTTTAATATTGTTTTGTAGTAATTGATTGGGGGCAATCTTTTTTATTATATTTTTAAATCAAAACACTAGAAGTTTGATTTTTTTTTGAGTTTAAAAAGCGTTTCAGCGGTACTCTTTGGATTACTTGAAACGCTTTTTTCAAGTTGCTAGAAATTATTTTTTAACTACTTTTAAGTACGCTTCTGGATTTGAAGGATCAAAAACCGTTTTGTCCATTGTTAATGAAAAAGGTTTCATATCATCTGCCGGCATTTTGATTTTCATACTTGAAGCAACTTCTTTGTATAAATCTTGCAAGATTAATTTATCGGCAATCGCTTTGTAGTTTGGAGCTTCTTTTAAGTATCCAAATCTTACGAATTGTGCCATAGCCCAGATAGCGTGTGATTTTTTAGGAAAATTTACCATTCCACCTTTGTGGAACAACATATAGTCATTATCATATATTTCAGTTCCTAAACTACAACCTAAATCATAATTACCCATCAAACGGTTTTCAATAACCTCGGCTGGTGCATTTACATAAGGTGCTTTACCAATGATTGCTGCTGCTTTTTTGCGATTGGCAGGAACATCTAACCATCTACAAGCTTCCATTACCGCTTTCATTACTTTTTTAAGATCTTCTTTACGTTGTACTGGAAAATCTTTATTGACTACCAAGGCTTTTTCTGGATGGTCTTTCCAGATGTCTTGAGTAGCAATTTGTGTAAATCCAATTCCTTGTTTCACCGCTACTCCACCCCATGGTTCTCCTACACAAAATCCATCCATGTTTCCTACTTTCATATTAGCAACCATTTGTGGTGGTGGAATTGTGATAATTTTAGAGGTTTTTTGATTCACTCCGCCAAGGGCTAACCAGTTACGCAACCATAAATCGTGCGTTCCTCCTGGGAAAGTCATTGCAAAAGTCACTTCTTTCTCTGCTTTTAACTTGGCCGCTACCACAGGCGCTACTTTATTCATTTGTTTGAAACCAACTTTTCCGCAGAAATCATTTGATAAAGTAATGGCTTGCCCGTTTACATTTAGCATCATGGCGATTTTCATTTCTGAGCCCGCTTTTCCACCTACACCTGTGTATACTGAGAATGGCATTGAAAACAAACAGTGTGCTCCGTCTAGCTCTCCTGTTAAGATTTTGTCACGAACATTAGCCCATGAAGATTCTTTAGTTACGATTACCTCTACACCGTACTTTTTAAATAAGCCAAGCTCTTTAGCCATTACAATTGGTGAACAATCAGTCAATGGAATAAAACCTAATTTGATGGGATCTCCCTGTGCATTTACATTCGTTGCTGATAAAGAGAATACTGTTACTACCGCTGCCAACAGCACTTTTGAAAAACGCTTTGTTGATTTTTGAATGGATTTTTTCATTGTAAAAATTTTATTTAATTGTTGTTATTTGTTTTATTTTTTAGCTAAAAAGTCTGGTTTGATGTTCAACATCACGTATCCAAATTGAGGAGTTAAATTAGGATTGGTCACATTTTTTACTGCTGCAGAAGCCATCGTGTTAGTTGCTTTCATAACAGAATAGCCTACTTCAAGATTTATGATTTTAGTAATGTTGTATTTCATTGTAAGATCCAATTCGGTTCCTAAATATTTCGTCAATCCTCCTGCTAAATTATTAGCCGATTCAAATCCGTGAACATCTGCAGAGAAAGTCAGCTTGTCTTTAGCGTTGTATTTCATTTTAAAGAAATAGTTCACTAAACCTTGACTTCCAAATCCACTAGCCACATAGAAATAATCCATATAACCCCAGAACTTATGAGGAGTTCCGTATAATGGATCAAAACGATTGTTTTGAGTCGCTGCTTTTGTGCCGTCATTTCCTGATAAAAAGTCAATTCCAGGACCTACAAAAAGTTTTCTATTCACTTGATAAGTGGCAGTAATAGAAGCCAGTTTAGCACTGATTGAATTTCCATCTTTATCGTGTCCACCTTGGTAATAGGCATTACCTGTTAAGTTTAATTTTCTAGTAGGCATCACATTAAAGTAAAGACCGGTTGTATTACGACTCCAAACCCCCTCTCCATATACTTTAGTCGTTACTGGTGGAGTTCCAGAAGTAACATTAGAATATCTATTGAAATCATCTTTAAAATACAAGAAGGAAATGTCCCCAAAGAAGAATTTTTTACTCAAATAACCGTATTGAAAGGATTTATACATGGTACCAATTCCGTTAGTTCCTGCTGGATAAGCCGTGTTTACACCAGTATAAATTGTTCCTGTTGAAAGTTCTCTATTTTGGTTAAAAGCTAAACCAGCGTCAAAAACCCAACCTTTTCTAGAATACTTAAACACTATCGCATCATGTCTTCTAGCTTGTTGTAACCAATCCAATCCACCTAATATTTTTTGATCATCATATGAAATTTCTTGACGTCCAATTTTCAAAGAAATATTTCCTGATTTATCAATGGTGTCTTTCAAAGAAAGATCTAACCATGCTTCATGAAGAAGGACACCATCATTAGGATCAGTAGTGACTCTATTATTTGTAGAAGCATCTTGGCCAAAAACTCTAACATCTTGTAAAGCTGTAAAAAACTTGAAACGATAACCAGAATAACCTAGATTGAATCTTGTTCTTTGCGTATTGAACAAAGCGGCTTTTTGTCCGTCTTTGGATAAGGTCCCAAAACCATCACGAATTTCTGTACGTTCTCTTATTTGCCCTGTTGCCGAAAGTTGCGCTTGGGATTCATTAGAACTTAATAATGTAAATGCAATACCTAAAAAGATAGATTTTGAAAGGTTTCCTTTTGAAACATTCACTTTTTGAATTCCTTGATAAAAAAGTGCTTTTGCTTTAATCAATTCCATAATTATTAATATTTAAGTTTTGTATGGAGCAAATCTACATAAGTACTTATACGTAATAACTATCTAAAAACCATTCGGAAATCTCTTTTTTCCACCCTATTTCTAGTCAAAAATTGAGTTCTAAAACTGCCAAAAACCATAAAACCATAAAAAAAGCCTGTAAATACTGGGCATAACAACAGCACTATACGTAGTTTACACACCTACTTATAGCATTAAAAAATAAAAAAGGAGCGTAATGACGCTCCCTTTAGTGAAAAAATTTATTGTGAAAAATTAGAAATACTTATGTTCTCTAAGTTCTGATTGTAGCTTTTCAATTTCTTTCAACCCAATACGTTTCCCTACCGTACCGATTAGCCCTTCTTTTTTTAAACTTGATATCACCCTAATCACCTGTTCCTCTGTAGTTCCCGCGAAATCAGCAATTTCTTTTCGGGATAAATCTATTCCTACAACACCCGTAGCTTGTCCAAATTTTCGATAGATATATAATAACGTATCCACTACTCGCTCCCGTACATTCATCTGGGCAATCTTTCTGATATTGTTCTCGCTTTTATTTAATTCATCGGCATAAAACAACATCAAATCAAAGGTCAGTTCCGGAATAGAGCGCAACATTTCAAGCATGTCATCATTGCTAAAATTGCAGAGCACTGTATCTTCCAGTGCGTAAGCACCAATTAAATATCGTTTGCTGGTTCCAAAGCCTCTGAACCCAACTGTATCGCCATCCTTTGTAAATCGGACTATTTGCTCGCGTCCATGAATGCCTGTTTTTACAGTCTTCACCTTTCCTTTATAGACAAAATACAAACCCTGAATTGGCGCGCCTTCTATAATAAACTGCTGGCTTTTTTTACACAAAAAACTATGTTTTCTGTCAACATACTCCTTGATTTGATCTAAATGAACATGCTTTTTAATAAAACAATTTTCATTTATACACGTACTACAAATTGCTAATTCTGCTTTCATGAGTTGAAATTTTAAACGATAACAATATAAATGGGTACCAAATATTAATTTTTACCAAAAATAGAAAAAAAAGTATCACTAATACGTATTTATACGTAAAAATACGTATTTTTACACCGTCGAAATAATCAGACCTAGTTTTAGTAACAACAAAGAAGTTCAGCAATGCAAAATTCAGAAATAAAAACGACCTGTTCCTATTGTGGTGTAGGATGTGGAATAATTGTCACCAATGATTCTAAAAATGGAGTAAGCGTAAAAGGAGATCAAGACCACCCAGTAAACAGAGGTATGCTTTGTTCTAAAGGAATGAACTTGCACTATGTTGTGAATGACACTTCTGACCGAATTCTATATCCTGAAATGAGATGGAGCAAATCACACCCTAAAGAACGTGTGAGCTGGGACGACGCCTTAGATCGTGCAGCGGCTGTATTCTCTTCAATTATAAAAAAACACGGACCAGACAGTGTCGGATTTTATATTTCCGGTCAATGTTTAACCGAAGAATATTACCTCGTAAATAAATTAGTAAAAGGTTTTCTAAAAACTAACAATATAGATACCAACTCCAGGCTTTGTATGAGTTCTGCTGTAGTAGGCTACAAAAAAACATTTGGGGAAGACTCTGTGCCAATTGCTTATGAAGATATCGAATTGGCAGATACTTTCTTAATTACAGGAGCAAACCCTGCTTATTGTCACCCAATTCTTTTCAGAAGAATCGAACAACACAAAGAAAAAAATCCTAAAACTAAAATCATCGTTGTTGACCCAAGAAAAACGGACTCAGCTTTAACTGCCGACTTGCACTTGCAAATTCTTCCAGGTTCAGACATTTACTTATACCATGCGATTGCCAAATGCTTGATTGACAAAGGATATATTGACAATGATTTTATCAAAAACCATACGGAGAACTTTAATGCCTATAAAGAGTTAATCACAAACACTTCTTTAGAAAAAGCATCGCAACTTTGTGGCATTTCAATCAGCGAAATCAAACAAGCTGCTGAAATGATTGCCAAAGCCAAAGGTTTCATCTCTATGTGGGCAATGGGATTGAACCAAAGTGCCATCGGAGTGGACAAAAATACCGCTTTATTGAATCTTTCTTTGTTAACAGGACATGTGGGTAAACCTGGATCAGGACCTTTCTCTCTAACTGGTCAACCTAACGCCATGGGTGGACGCGAAGTGGGCGGAATGGCCAATTTATTAGCTGTTCACAAAGAATTGGCGAATCCTGAGCATCGTCAGGAAGTAGCTGATTTCTGGGGAGTGGATTCTATTTCTGAGAAACCTGGTTTAACGGCTACTGAAATGTTTGACGCCTTAGAATCTGGTAAAATGAAAGCCGTTTGGATTATTTGTACCAATCCATTGGTGAGTATGCCGGATGTACGTAGAGTGGAAAAAGCCCTTGGAAACGCAAAATTTGTGGTCGTTCAAGACATTTCGCATAAATCTGACACGTCTAAATACGCTGATTTGTTATTACCAGCAGCAGGATGGTTAGAAAAAGAAGGAACGATGACTAACTCTGAAAGACGTATTTCCTATTTACCAAAAGGAATCAATGCCCCTGGAGAAGCACTTTCAGATGTTGAAATTCTGACTCGTTTTGCTAAAAAAATGAACTTCAACGGGTTTAACTTTAACTCAACTGAAGAAATCTACAAAGAATATTGTGCTTTAACCAAAAACACAAAAATTGATATTTCGTTTCTAAATTATACCCGTTTGAAAAACGAAGGTACTTTCCAATGGCCTGTTTCTGACTACGGACATCCTGGAACTCCTCGTTTGTTTACAGACAAAAAGTTCTATACGCCTTCACAAAAAGCGATTTTCAACTTACCTACCTCTATTGACAATACCTCTGAGCAACCAAGTGATAAATATCCTTACATCTTAACAACAGGACGCATCAGAGACCAATGGCATACGATGACAAAAACAGGAAAAGTATCCCGTTTATTATCACATATCCCAAGTCCAATGCTTGAAATCAACCCAATCGATGCCTTTAAAACAGGAATTGAAGACGGAGACATTACGGTTGTACAAAGTAAAAATGGTGAAGTTCGTGTAAAAGCTAAGGTATCAGACACTATTAAGGAAGGAGTTGTTTTCTTACCGATGCACTGGGGTAAACAATTGGAAAATGATTTGAATAGAACGAACAACTTAACAAACACTGTTGTTGACCCAATTTCAAAAGAACCCGATTTTAAATTCACAACGGTTTCGATAACCAAATATGTAAAACCGTTCCAAAAAATTGCCGTGGTAGGAGCTGGAGCAGCAGCCTTCAGATTCATTCAAAATTATCGAGAAATCAATACTACCGACGAAATTATAGTTTTCTCCAATGAAGAAAACCCATTTTACAACCGTGTATTGTTGCCTGAATATGTAACAGACGAGCTTTCATGGGAAAGTTTACAAAAGATAAAACAAGATTCTTTAAGCAAGCTAAACATTACCATGAAGTCTGGTGTTGCTATTAACAACATCAACAAAAAAGATAACATTATTACTGATAGTAATGGAGACACCCACAGCTATGATTCTTTAATTTTAGCTACTGGTAGTAGACCATTCGTACCTGAAAATGCACAACTGCATCTACCAGGTCGCTTTACAATTAGAAAAAAAGAAGATGCCGACCGTTTAAAAAATTACTTAGATGGCACTAAATTACCTGCAGAAGAACAACATGTTGTTATTGTAGGTGGTGGTTTACTAGGGCTTGAGTTGGCAGCAGCTTTAAAACATAAAAAAGTAAAAATTACGATTATCCAACGAGCTTCTCGTTTGATGGAACGTCAGTTAGACCGTATTTCTAGTAAATTACTAGCCGAAGAAGTGCAAATCAGAGACATTCAAATCTACTTTGACAATGAGGTTAGCACTGTTTTTGAAACAGACAATCCTAATGAAATCGAAATCGGATTGAAAAGTGGACGTATATTAACTGCTAACGCGATTGTTTACACCATTGGAACGATTCCAAATATTGAAATTGCCAAAGAAACAGGTATCGCTTGTGGACGTGGTGTTAAGGTAAATCAATATTTACAGTCTTCTCAACCTAATATTTTTGCCATTGGAGAAATCGCTGAATTCAACAACCAATTGTTTGGAATAACCTCTGCTGCCGAAGAACAAGCAGATATTTTAGCTAACTTTATAGGTGGTGACATTAGCAGTTTTTACAAAGGCTCTGTATTAATGAATATCCTTAAACTGGAAGACATCAACCTCTGCAGTATTGGAGATATTGAAATTCCAGAAAATGATGATTCTTATGAAGAAATTGTATTCTCTGATTTAAAGAAACGCTATTACAAAAAATGTATTGTCAAAAATGATTTACTTGTAGGGGCCATATTAATGGGTGATAAAAACGAATTTGCGGAATTCAAGACAATGATTGAAAGCAAAATTGAATTATCAGACAAACGAAATATGTTGCTTCGAGGAAGTGGTGGTTCTGCAAAACCCGTGATTGGTAAATTAGTTTGCTCTTGTAGCCAAGTAGGTAGCGGAAACATCGAAGAAGTTATCAAAGGAGGCTGTACTAACTTTACAGAACTCTGTAAAACCACCGGAGCTGGTTTAGGCTGCGGAAGTTGTAAAACCGAGGTAAAAGAATTATTGGCAAAATGTAATTAAAAAATTAGTGTTCAGTAGTCAGATATAAGTAAACAGTCACTCGTTGTGAAAATGGAAAAACCAAACAGCAATTAAGACATAATGCTTTTAAACTGAATGCTGCAAACTGAACACCGTAAACTAGATAGAACATGGAATTAACACGATTGATAGTAAAAGGAGGCGTATTATCTCCTGGAGAATTGAAAGAGATTGTCAATATGGCACTAGAACAAGGCCTAGAAACAATTTCATTTGGTTCCAGACAAGACATTATTTTTCCAAAAGGATTTAAAAATATAGACCGAGAAAAAACTGGAAAACATCATTTTGTATTTCCTGATGAAAACAGTGGTAACAACAATATTGTTTCTTCCTATGTTTCTACAGATGTTTTTAGAAATACCCCTTGGTTGACAGGAAACAAGTTTTTGTATGTTTTGGAACAATTCAAAGATCAACCCGAATTAAAAGTCAATATCACTGACCCAAAACAACAACTCGTTCCTTTATTTACAGGACATATTAACTTTATTGCTTCTGAGCATGAAGATTATTGGTACTTATACATTCGTTTACCCAAATGGGAACGCATGGAAGTCTATCCTGTGCTAATCTACAGCTGGGATATTGCCAAAATTTATTACGAAATTGAAAAAGTAGTACGACAAGAAAGTTGCGGAATCGACATGATTTTCAGCTTGGTGAGTGAAGCTTTGGACACCAATAATAGAACTATTGACAAACCCCTAAACGTTCCTTTCTATCCATTTCCTTATTACGAAGGAATGAATCGATTGGGAATTGACCAATATTGGTTAGGATTGTACTGGAGAAACAACCTCTATGACTTGAAGTTCTTAAAGGAAATGTGTGATTTGTGTTTTGACTGTAAAATCGGAAAAATTTGTATCACACCTTGGAAATCATTTATCATCAAAGGAATTCCTAAAGACAACAAACTGGATTGGGAAAAATTCCTTGGCAAAAACGGTATCAATGTGCGTCACTCTTTACTAGAGCTCAACTGGCATCTACCGGTAGCAACCGAATGGGCCTTGAATTTGAAAACATTCTTAGTGCGAACTTTGGATCAATTTGACATCAGTACTTACGGATTGACCTTTGGAATTTCCGATTACAATCGTGAGGGACATTATTTTACCTCGATTGTAGTTGAAAAAAATGAACTACCAAAAGACCTAGAATCTATCAAAATTAGAGATACTTTTAACGTTTTGCATGCTAAGAACTTTGATCCAAATAGTCGCGAATACCTAGTTCACGCACAAGATGTGGACAAACTAGAATTGCCTAACATCTTAATTGAATTGAGTCGTAAATACTTTAACCAATTAGGAAGCTCAATTGTAGAAACTAATAACGAAACTACAATTGCCAAAAAAGAAAACAAAATTCAAGACGTTTACCAATGTCAAGAGTGCTTAACAGTATATAACTCTGAATACGGAGATTTAGTTCAAGGAATTGAAAAAGGTACATTGTTCCAAAACCTACCGGATGATTATTGTTGTTCCCTATGCGAAGCACCAAAAAATAATTTCATAGCTTTGACCAACGAAACTCAAGAAATATAAGTAACACTTAAGCACTAGCACATGAATAATACTTTTAAAACGGTAAGCTCATCTCATATTACGATTTCAGAATTGATGTTGCCTTCGCACACCAACTTTAGCGGAAAAATTCATGGAGGATATATTTTATCACTAATGGACCAAATTGCCTTTGCTTGCGCTTCTAAGTTTTCAGGGAACTACTGTGTGACAGCATCTGTAGACACGGTAAACTTTTTAATGCCAATTGAAGTTGGCGAATTAGTAACTATGAAAGCAAGTGTCAACTATGTGGGTAAAAGCTCGATGATTGTAGGTATTCGTGTGGAAGCTGAAAACATTCAAACAGGAGTAATCAAACATTGTAACTCCTCCTACTTCACCATGGTTTCCAAAGACAAAGAAGGAAAGACCTCTCCGGTTCCAGGGTTAATTTTGACCACCCTAAAGGAAGTAAGCCGTTTTCAAAACTGTTTGCGCCAAATCGAAATGAAACGCATCAGAGAAGAACAAAAAAGCATTGCTACCTTTGGTTCCATCGATACCATTTTGAACTCAAAAAAATACAATATCAAGGTCGAGTTGCAGTAATGACAACAGAATAAAACATGACGGTTGCAACACTCGAGAAATCGAAGCAATGTCATTAAATTATGCATCGTCAGTTCGAGTTGAGATAAAATTTGCGACAGAAAATTTTATCTCAGTATCGAGAACTCGAGCTTACTAACATTGTCCGAAGCGTCGGGACAGTGTAACAATCGTTACTCCATTGCAACCTCATTCTCAGTAGTTTTAGGAGCACCGCTCCTCCTTTTCAAAACAACGCCTCGTCCTGCTGTTCATTACAATCCACGCCAAAAAAAGGCGTGGGATTTTCATTGCCATCAGGGCTATTTAGTTCGTTTTTATTTTCATAATAGCATTTTTTTATGATGTGCTTTTAATTACAAAATTGCAAACACACTTCTGTACTTGTAGAGAATTACTTCACCTATTGGGATTTTTAATTAAATATTGACAAATAATTATATCTGGACGAAGTTGACAAGTATCACATTAGGGTAAATTATTAAGTCTAGAAATTACAGAAATCTTTAGATAAATAGCTGCTAATGAAGAAAACAACTCCACTTCACAAAAAAAACCATTAAAAAATCAAGCAAATGATTTCTTAATGGTTTTTAATTATTATGCTAAAACTTAAACCTTATTGTAAAACGATTTAAAGACTCAAATTTTGATATACAAATTCGTATTCTAAATCTTCTTCCTCAATATAGTCCGTTAGTTTTGAAATATTCCCTACTACTTCCCCAATAACGATAATGGCTGGGGATAAAATTTGTTGGTCTTTAACTAAGTTTTCGATGGTGCTGATAGTTCCAATCACTTTCTTTTGATCCGCTCTAGTACCATTTTGGATGATTCCAATAGGCAAGTCATCCGTTCTGTTGGCTTGATAAACCGCTACAATTTCGCTTAGTTTATGCATACCCATCAAGATAACCACCGTTGCAGAGGATTGTGATGCTAATACCACATCATTAGATAATTTATGGTCAGAAGTAGTTCCAGTAATTACCCAAAAACTTTCGGCTACTTTACGTTGTGTTAGGCTTATTCCGTTCAATGCAGGCACTCCCATAGAAGAAGATATTCCTGGCACAATCGCCGTTTCTAATCCATTTTCACTAGCAAAAGCGATTTCCTCACTTCCACGTCCAAAAACAAATGGGTCGCCCCCTTTTAATCGTACCACATGACCGTGTTGGTAAGCCATGGCAACAATCAGTTCGTTAATTTGGTCTTGACTATACGCATGACAACCCAAGCGCTTGCCTACAAATACAATTTCGGCTCCCGAAGCATACTGCAATAAGTCTTCGTTGACTAAGGCATCATACAAAACCACATCCGCAGCTTCTAATGCTTTAATCGCTTTCACAGTAATCAACTCCACATCACCTGGTCCCGCTCCTACTATCGTTAATTTTGGTGTTTTTGACTTATTCATATTATCATCGTTTAATAATTTGAAAATAAATTTCGCTCTTTTTACATAACGTCTCAAAAATCGCATCCTTAGTTCCAAATTTGATTAATAAAATTTTCTACGTATAAATACTTAACAAATATAAGTATTATTTCAAAACATACGTAGAAAACAATCAAATTTTACTTTCCAGAAATGAATTTTGTTGTTTTTTAAGCTAAAATCTTACTACAAAAAATCTTCTAAGGCTTTTTCAATAATACTCAGGCACTCATTTATTTGTTCTTCAGTGATAACTAATGGCGGTGCCAAACGAATCTTATTGCCATGCGTTGGCTTAGCCAACAATCCTAAATCTCTAAATTTCAAACAGATATTCCATGCCAAATCAGACTCTTCATTGCTATCTATCACAATCGCATTCAACAATCCCTTCCCTCTTACTAAAGTGATTAACGGATTTTTTTCGGCTATTTTATTGAGTCCTGCTCTTAAAATAACACCTAATCGTTCCGCATTTTCAGCAAGTTGCTCTTCTTTTACTACTTCAAGCGCCGCCACGGCAACGGCTGCTGCCACTGGATTTCCTCCAAAAGTAGAACCGTGTTGCCCTGGTTTTATGACATTCATCACAACATCATTGGCCAAAACCGCCGAAACAGGATAAACACCTCCTGAAATAGCCTTCCCCAAAATCAAAATATCAGGTTGTACATTTTCATGATGCACCGCTAATAATTTTCCTGTACGAGCAATTCCTGTCTGAACCTCATCGGCTATAAACAATACATTGTATTGTTCACAAAGCGCTTTGGCTTTCGCTAAATAACCTTCAGAAGGTACATAAACGCCCGCTTCACCCTGAATAGGTTCCACTAAGAACCCCGCAATATTTTTTGAAGACGCTAAGGTCTTTTCTAAAGCTTCTAAATTGTCATACGGAATTTTAATAAACCCTTCTGTATAAGGACCAAAATTCTTGCGAGCACCTTCATCATTTGAAAACGAAATAATCGTAGTGGTTCTCCCGTGAAAATTATTTTCGCACACTACAATTTGTGCTTGATTTTCATCAATTCCTTTTACCTCATAGGCCCATTTTCTACAAATCTTCAAAGCCGTTTCAACTGCTTCGGCTCCCGTATTCATCGGCAACACCTTATCAAAACCAAAATAATTTGTAATGTACTCTTCATAATTCCCTAATTGGTCATTATAAAAGGCACGTGATGTTAGGGTCAACGTTTGTGCTTGCTGCACCATAGCTTCAACAATCTTAGGATGACAATGCCCTTGATTTACAGCAGAATAAGCAGACAAAAAATCAAAATATTTTTTCCCATCAACATCCCAAACATACACTCCTTCTCCACGTTCCAGTACTACTGGTAAAGGGTGATAATTATGAGCGCCATACTTGTTTTCCTTGTTGATTAATTGAGTCGATTTTGTTGAAAGTTCTTGCTGAATTTGTTCCATGTTACTGTTTTTGAGTGCTTATAAAATGCAAAAATAAGGCTATTTTTTAACTTAAGGACCTAAAGTACTCCTAAAACCAACCCTTTCTACCCCAAATCGCCCTATTTACCGTTAAAATCTCAGTCGCAGTTCTAACCTCTCAAAATAAAATGTACTTTCGCATTGAGATAAATTTGAATTCATTTCATTAAATAGTAACATCTCAACTCATAAACATCTTTTGCATAAACCATTTAAGCTATGAAAAATAAGATCTTTATTTTAATTGTACTGCTTACTCTTTCCTGTGCCAATGTACGCTTAACTGAAACAAAAACAGTAGTCGACGCAAGCACTTATATGAATTCCATTACTGAAAATGAATTAAAAGAACATCTTTACATTATAGCTTCTGATTCTATGCAAGGACGTCAAACTGGATCGCTGGGCCAGAAAAAAGCAGCTGACTACTTAGCCAAACACTATCAAAAAAATGAAATTCCATACCCTGAAAGCTTACAAACTTATTTCCAAAAAGTACCTTCCAAAGCATTAAGAACGAGAAATGGACAATACCTAAATGAATCCGAAAATGTTTGTGCGTTTATAAAAGGGACTGAAAAGCCTGAAGAAATCATTGTGCTTTCTGCCCACTATGACCACATTGGTACCAAAAACGAACTCATTTTTAATGGAGCCGACGATAATGGAACAGGAACTGCTGCCTTATTAGAAATTGCTCAAGCCTTTAAAATCGCGGAGAAAAACGGGCACAAACCAAAACGTTCCATTTTATTCTTACATGTTACTGGAGAAGAACATGGCTTATTAGGTTCTAAATATTATTCCGAAAATCCCATTTTCCCCTTAGCCAACACGGTAAGCAATATCAACATCGATATGATTGGTCGCAGAGACGTAGAACACAGCAAATCTAACAATTATGTCTACGCCATAGGCGCCGAACGTTTGTCCACTGAGCTTTATAATATGCTAGTGGCTACCAATGAAAAATACACCAAGCTGGATATTGATTATAGGTTTACTGCTGATTACGACCCTAATCAATACTACACCCGTTCAGACCATTATAATTTTGCAAAACACGGAATTCCATCTGTATTCTTTTTTAATGGGGTCCATGCTGATTACCATAGAGCAACTGACACCCCTGATAAAATAGAACTAGACGCTTTAAAAAAGAGAACACAACTCGCGTTTGTATTAGCATGGGAACTCGCCAATAGAGAAAACCGAATTAAAGTGGACAAATAATTATTCTAATGCAATAGAAAATATTGTGTGAAATGGAAAACAGATTAAACGGATCTACACAGATTTTTTTTTAATAGTATCATGTGCACTTATAAGAAATATAGCATTATTTCTTAATTTTTATCAATCCCGTTTTATAAAACGAAATGGCTTTTTGAATAACAGCTTCAATTTGTTCTATAGGCAAATCTTCATCCATGTCCAAAAGCATGATTTTCATTCTAGCTCTTTTTTCTTGTAGTAAAAACAATTCCTCAAACAATTTCCCTTCTACCAAGCTGATATAAGGTTGTTTATACTTTTTATGAAACCACAGATAACAAAACATCTTACCTTTGTAACTAAAAAAAGGACAGCCGTATTTCAAACTATGCGTAATATTATCATCTTGCTTTAATATGATATCACGCAAAGCCAAATAAATCCCTTTGAGTGGTTCTTCTTGTCTTTGATAAAATTCGTCTAGTGGTGTCATTTCTCAAATAATCCTATACTTCAAATATACCGAAAACTCACAAAAAAACCGCCAATTCTCATTGACGGTTTCCTTTTTATTCTTTACAGAAATTTATTTTTTTCCAAATTTCCACTCAAATTCATCTTTTTGATTGATGATAGCACCGATTTCAAATTTAACTACTTCATCAAATTCGGTTTGAAAGATAATCCAGTTTTCTTCGTTGAAGTAATTCTCAAACGTATCAAATTCTTCCTGAGTGAATTTAGTAATGTTTTTTGAAGCCAAATCTTTTTTAACATCACCTATTTTTTTTCCGATGATTTTGTTTCCAAATAATTCTAAATTAGCACTTGAAGCCACGATATAACCTAATTTAAAATCTTCGTCATGGTAAAAAGTTAGGCGCATTTTTAGGCTGTTGTACACTAAAATTTGGTGACCATCCTCATCTTTATATTCTTTTGTAGGTTTACCATAAAGCGTTACTACATCTTTTTGTTTCATCCCGAATAGCAACTTGTCTATTCCATTTTTGAGATTTATTTTCATTTTTTTTATTTAGGATTTAGTCCCGAAATTTCAGGATGGGATTTAGGATTTTCAAACCCCTATTTACACCAATTATCACTAATTATTTTCTTTTATGCTAACTGAACACTAACTAAAACTGACCACTGACAACTTATTCTTCTTCGTAATACTCATCGTAACGCGCTGGAACTTGCGGATCAAAAAGCGGGCATTTGAACTCCTCCATAATGCTTACTAATTTATCCATCGTTTTTCCTTGCGTCCCATAGCAATCTATAGCAACACTCAGAGGAGTTGTCTTTACTTGAAAAGCACCTTTCCCTTTTGGATTTTTCCAACTATCGGCATCTACTTTTTCCCAATCGGAGAAAACAGAGGCAATACGATTAAGAATCACTTGGACAGGAAGTAGCTCTAGTCCTTCAACGGTTTCTTCTTCAATTAAGGCTTCATAAACCAATTGATGATTGAGGTAAACCTCTTCTTGATATTGCCAAAAAACGAGTTCGTACATAATTCTAAAGTTACAAAGGTTCTGAGATTCTAGATACTAAGATTCCTATTGGACTGAAAACACTATAAACTCTCAGCAACTTAGTTCCTTAGCCTCTTAGCAACTCTTATATTAATACTCGAAAGTACCGTATTCGCTGGTAATTGTTAATTTCTTAGCATCTGCAGCTTCTACTCTACCCACGATTTGAGCATCTACATTGAAAGATTTGGAAATTGCAATAATATCTTGAGCAACCGCCTCAGGAACATATAATTCCATGCGATGACCACAGTTGAATACTTGGTACATTTCCTTCCAGTCCGTTTTAGATTGCTCTTGAATCAATTGAAACAAAGGTGGCACTGGAAACAAATTGTCTTTAATAATGTGAAGATTGTTCACAAAATGCAAGATTTTAGTTTGCGCTCCTCCACTACAATGCACCATTCCGTGAATATCGTCGGCGTTGTATTTGTCTAAAATTTTCTTGATTATTGGCGCATAGGTACGTGTTGGCGAAAGAACCAATTGTCCAGCATCAATAGGTGAGTTTTCTACAGCATCTGTCAATTTCACTTGACCTGAATAGATTAATTCGTTTGGCACGGCTGCATCATAACTTTCAGGGTATTTAGTAGCCAAATATTTTTCGAAAACATCATGACGAGCCGATGTTAATCCATTACTACCCATTCCGCCATTGTATCCTTTTTCATAAGATGCTTGACCAAAAGAAGCCAATCCTACAATCACATCCCCTGTTTGAATATTGGCGTTGTCAATTACTTTAGCACGAGGCATACGAGCGGTTACTGTTGAATCCACAATAATAGTACGAACAATATCACCCACATCAGCGGTTTCTCCTCCTGTAGAATGAATCGTAACTCCAAAAGAGTCCAATTCTTTTATTAATTCCTCAGTCCCGTTGATGATTGCTGAAATAACTTCGGCTGGAATCAAGTTTTTATTTCTTCCAATTGTAGAAGAAAGCAAAATATTATCTGTAGCTCCTACACATAATAAGTCGTCAATATTCATGATTAACGCGTCTTGGGCAATCCCTTTCCATACAGACAAATCACCTGTTTCTTTCCAGTACATATATGCTAGAGAGGATTTTGTTCCTGCTCCATCAGCATGCATAATCAAGCAATAATCCTCATCCTGAGTCAAATAATCAGGAACAATTTTACAAAATGCTTGAGGAAATAAACCTTTATCAATGTTTTTTATGGCGTTATGCACATCTTCTTTGGATGCCGAAACCCCACGTAGGGCATATCTTTTTGAAGTATCTGAACTCATGAATTGTTATTATGTAAGTGGTTTTGACCAACTAGTTTGCGTGCGCAAAGATAATAAAAGAATATAGATTTTTGATTGAAGATTTAGGAAGCTTACAATTGAGTCTCAAGGTTATCACTAAAAAAAACATTAACAAAACTTTTGTTTAATCTTTTACTTTAATGATTAAACATTTATTACCTTTACTTTCAAATCCAAATAAGCAGCAATCATGGCAAGTAAAAAAACAAAAGCAGATAAAGAAAGTATCATATCTATGTATATGAACTATAGTCTAGAACACAGTAAAAAACCAGATTCCGTCTATCTATTTGCTAAAGAAAACAACATTTCGGAGGCAGATTTTTACAAAGAATTTGGAACACTAGAAGCAGTTGACAAGGCTATTTTTAGTTTGTTTTTTTCAAAAACCACCGATTTGATTCAAAAAGACCCAGCTTATTTAGATTACGAAACCAAAAATAAACTTTTGAGTTTCTACTTTACTTTTTTCGAAATGCTAACTATGAATCGTTCTTATGTAATCTTGACACTTAAAGAACATAAAAACATATTGAAAAACCTATCCCAACTTGGACCGCTACGTACAGAATTCAAAAAATTCATTGCTGAAATACTGGACGAAAACTACCTTCTAAAACAAGAAAAAGTACAAGAAATACAACTCAAGGGATTACAAGAGAGTGCTTGGATTCAGTTTTTACTAACCTTAAAATTTTGGATGGAAGATGATTCAGCTGCTTTTGAAAAAACTGACATTTACATTGAAAAATCAGTGAAATTGAGTTTTGAATTGATCAATATAGCACCTATTGATAGTTTGCTTGATTTTGGCAAATTTCTTTTTAAAGAAAAAATACAAAAAATGTAATGAAGTCACTAGACCGTATTCCCACCTCTAAGATTGAACGCGCTACTAAATTGGTACAAACTGGTGCTAAAGTAGGCGTTAACTATATCAAATATTATGGCGAAAAAATTGTCAACTCTGAACTTACTAAAGATAAGTTGAACGAAAGCAATGCTGCTGACATTTACGATGGACTCAAAGATTTGAAAGGAAGCGCTCTTAAAGTAGCGCAAATGTTGAGTATGGACAAAAACTTTTTGCCACAGGCTTATGTCGAGAAATTTTCATTGTCACAATTTTCAGTACCGCCACTTTCAGCTCCTTTAGTATTAAAAACATTCAAAAATAGCTTGGGTAAAAATCCCCATGAAATATTTGATGAATTCAACGACAATTCGGTCAATGCAGCAAGCATCGGACAAGTACATCAAGCTGTAAAACAAGGCAAAAAACTAGCCGTTAAAATTCAATACCCTGGTGTTGCCAACAGTATTTCATCTGATTTAGCAATGGTCAAACCAGTGGCAATTAGAATGTTCAACCTACAAGGAAAAGATTCGGATAAATATTTCAAAGAAGTTGAAGACAAACTGATTGAAGAAACGAACTATACGCTGGAATTGAAACAAAGCCAAGAAATTGAAGCCGCTTGCAAACATATTCCGAACTTGATAATGCCACAATACTATCCTGAATATTCCTCTGACAAAATACTCACGATGGACTGGATGGAAGGAGTTCATCTATCCGAATTTAAAAATAATGACCCTATTATTGCCAATCAACTAGGTCAAGCACTTTGGGACTTTTATATGTTTCAAATTCATATTCTTAAAAAAGTACACGCTGACCCTCATCCTGGGAATTTTTTAATTAACAAAGCAAACCAACTTGTAGCTCTTGATTTTGGTTGTATGAAGACAATCCCTGAGTCCTTCTACATCCCTTATTTCGAATTGGTAGACACAAAAATCCTCAATAATCCACAACTTTTTGAAACCAAACTTACGGATTTAGAAATCATCAAATCTGAGGACACTCAAGAAGAAAAAGAGTATTTCACACAAATGTTTTATGACTTGCTAGCGCTATTTACACAGCCTTTTCAATCAGAAACATTCGATTTCTCTGACGGTATATTTTTCGAAAAAATAGCACAATTGGGAGAGCGTTTTTCCAAAGACACCAATCTTAAAAAAATGAATGGCAACCGAGGATCTAAACATTTTATCTATATGAATCGTACGTTCTTTGGCTTATACAACCTACTTTTTGACCTAAAAGCCAATATCATTGTCAATCAATATAAAGAATTAAAACATTGAAAGCCAAACTAACCAACAAAGACAGCGACCGAATTATCGAAATGGCTTGGGAAGATCGAACGACATTTGATGCCATTTTATTTCAATTTGGACTGAATGAACAAGAAGTCATCAATCACATGCGACTGGAATTAAAACCTTCCAGCTTCAAACGTTGGCGTGCAAGAGTACAAGGTCGCAAAACCAAACATGCACAATTAAGAACTTTTAGCGAAGGCCGTTTTAAATGTAGCAGACAAAGACAAATTAGCCAAAATAAAATATCCAAAAGATGAAAAACATACTAATCATTGGCGGCAGCAAAGGAATAGGAAAAGCAATTGCAGAACAACAACTTCTAAACCAAAACGTTACCAATATCAGCAGAACAGCACCCGAAATAACTCATGCAAATCTCACTCATTTTTCACTGGACATTACTCAAGATGAGCTACCTGAAATAGAAGCATTAGACAGTATTATTTATTGTCCGGGAACTATCAACTTAAAGCCCATTTCTGGATTGAGTCTAGACGATTTTAGACATGATTTTGAGGTTAACGTAATTGGAGCGATCAAAACCATCCAAAAATATTTGCCCGTTCTTAAAAAAGGAAACAAACCTTCCATTCTATTATTCAGTACTGTTGCAGTAAAACTTGGAATGCCTTATCACGCCAGTGTAGCCACTTCCAAGGCAGCAATTGAAGGATTAGTAAAATCTTTAGGAGCCGAATTAGCTCCAAACATCCGAATCAATGCAATAGCGCCAACGATTACAGACACCTCCTTGGCCGCAAACATCCTGCGCAACGACCGCATGAGAGACAACATGACAGAACGCCATCCTATGAAAGGCTTCTTAAACACACAAGAAGTGGCCGCAATGGCCTGCTTCTTAATTTCAGACCAAGCTCAATCCATGTCAGGACAGATTATCCCAATGGATTATGGCATTGTTACTTTTAAATTATAATAACAAAAAACGGGCTATCTACCTCTGTAGATAACCCGTTTCAAAAAAATATTTAAGAAATTAATTCTTTATCATTTTAGAATCATAGGTGTTTTTATTTGTCAATAGTTTGACAAAATAAACTCCTTGAATCAATTGAGAGACATTTACTTTCTCGTCACTATTTCGAGAAGAAAAAGATTGCTCTTTAACAATTTTACCAGCCATATCAGAAATAATGACTTTTGAAATCATTTCATTGGATACTGATAAAACAAACTCTTCCTTCACAGGATTAGGATAAATCTCAATACTTTTTGTCGCGGCTACTTCTTTCGAAAATTCTACATCAATTTTATCAGCTTTCAATCCATTCAAGATAGCATCAATAATTTGTTCTCGTTGCTCATCAGATACTTTAGTAGATACTGCATTTTTAGCCGTGGTATTAAAGGTCAGTTGATACGTAAAATCACTTGCATAACACTCACATTCTGGCGTGTACATTCCTACGATATATAGTTTATTGTTTGCAAAAGCATACCCAGGAAAAGTAGTTGTAAGATTCCAAGGTATTAGCGATGGAGTTCCTGCAAATGGTGGTAGATTACTTCCTGTATTGTTTCCGTGTGCAAAAGTACTCCAATCAATCACTATTGACGGATAAGAACTTACCTCAGCCACAAACCAGTGGTATTTTCTACAATCCCCTTTAATAGTATCATCTGTAGTTGAAATTGTATTTACTGAACCTATAATTGCATTGTTTGTACCGTCATGTTGTACCGTAATAGCAAGTCCTGGATCACTCAAAATCCCCACATAAATATCATCAATTGCTAAATCATTTCCGTCACCATTACCCATTTCATCAAGATAGATTCGAATAGTTTCTGTAGTTCCAGATGCTGTAAAAGTCATGTTTTCATTTTGCCATGCACAAGCATTAGTAGTCGCCATATTTATCGTGAATACTGGAGAACTCGTAGTTCCTGCCTCCATTCGAACTTTTGGTAAAATATCAAAAGTACATTGCTTCATGTTTTTAAAATTAGCACAAAAACGGTATGTTTCCCCTTTTCTTAACCCAGTAATCGTTTGCTCCCAAATAACAGAAGAACCCGATTGCTGCGTTTTCCCATTTACAGTCAAATATCTAGAATTGGACGCGTAAGTCACGGGGTCAACACAATACGAATGATCTGTAACCGCTGCTCCAAAAGCCGCTGCTGTATTTATAACATTATATTGCCCAGGATTGGTTGCTGCATTTAAGGAATAAGCACTTGAAAAACCTGTGTTACCTGCCTCAAAATTTCCATTACTCACCAAATTATCAGCATCACAACAGAAAGAACCCAAATCGTTATCACAAAAACAAATATCATTATTTAAACCCGCTACCTGACCATATTGCACTCCTAAAACTGGCTTTGTAGAATACTGAACTACCGTTTGTACATTTCCATTTAAGTCAATTAAATCAAAAGTTAATTTAGCCACCACATCATAACATGTACCTACCGTTTGGATAGGAAAATCAGTAGCAGTAACATCTATAGTATAATTTGACCCCACAACAGTTGTTGCTGGAATGGTATTTAATAAAGTACCACTTTGATAGATTTCAAAACTAATAGAAACATTCGAAGCCAAAGCAGGTACCGTAAATGTTCCATTAAAAGTTTGTTTCGGCTCAATACAATCACGTCCTTTCAAACTTAAATCAATGGTGCCTTCTGAGGTATTTTTACAGGTTGTACAGGTTTCATCAATATAAGTATATCCATTATGCGCTCCAGCCGAACAATCTGAATTAATAAACATCACCACAACCTCTTGTCCGATGTGACTGGATAAATCTAAATAAGCACAACGCCAATTTCTATAGTATTTCACCCCTTCGGTCGGAGAATTAGTGGTGCTAATAAAAGGATTCGAAGGAGCCGCAACATCTACTATTTTATCAATCGTAACTCCCGACATATCAACAGCCTCAGCCACAAAAAACACTTCGGTTCCGTTTGGAGTTCCATCAGTATTAGAGTGACTCTTATCCATCACCATAGCATATTGGAAATAATATTTTGCATTTGCTGGTGTAACTACAAAACGCTTCGCTACTCCTTCAGCACCATAACCTGGCTGATTATTTCCTAAACGAAGTGATTGCGTACCCAAAGATCCTGGGGCTGTTTTAGACATCGAAAAAGAGGGAGTTGAAGCTAACAACAATGCATCAGTACCAACGGTTTCGATAGCCGTAAAATTTTGTCCACTTCCTAAACCAGTGTAAGGCAAAGCCAAAACGCCTGGATTCAAAATCAATCCATTTTCAATAGGAAGTGTGGTTATACCATGTTTTAAACTCAAACCTGTCCAACCACTGTAGCCACTTTCAAAACCAGAATTAAAACAAGGATCTTGAGATACTTTGATGTTTTGCAAAATGGATAGTATTTGAGAAGATGATTTAAAAGAGGGAGTCATTTGATTTTTAATAAATTGCTCAATCTCTCTTGATTTCACATCTTTAGTCCAACTCACATCATATTCATAATGTAGTTTAGTATTTCCAACAGTTATCAAGGTGTCTTGGTATTTTTGAGCCGTTACTGACCCCGCTAATAAAATAAACAATACGGTGACTAGGTGTACAATTGTTTTCATAATAAATAATTTTAAGATTAATAGAACAGTTTTTGTCGAATACGTATCTATATCAATCTAGAAAAACAATTGTTACCCCCTTTATTAAAAAAATTACACAAAAAAAATGCCTGTCGGAGATTTGACAAGCATTTTTCTATATTAAGAGTTAATAAAAATCACTATTTGGTCAACAACAATTCTCTATATTTTGTCAAAGTCCATAATTCATTATCCACCAAAAGTTCTAATTTATCACAATGTTCACGGATGATTTCAAAGTAAGGCTTCACGTTGTTGCAATATGCTTCGGCCATTTTTTGTGCATCTTCTAAAGCATTTGCTTTCTTTCTTTCATTAATCATTTCAACCACTTTTGTATTGATACCTTCGATATGTTTCGAAATCGTTTTGATTAATACAATTTGTTCTTTAGCAATCGTCTCAAATTCGGTTCCAAAAATATCTTTCAATCCTTTAACATTTTCAATCAAAGTGTTTTGGTAACGAATGGCTGTTGGAATCACGTGATTCGTAGCAATATCACCCAAAACACGTCCTTCAATTTGAATTTTCTTCACGTATTCCTCAAGTTCAATCTCGTAACGAGCTTCTACTTCGACATGATTCATGATTCCCATTTCAGAGAATAATTCCAATGCTTGTTTTGAAATTTTAGCCTTTAAAGCTTCAGGTGTGGTTTTAAAATTACTCAAACCTCGTTTCGCTGCTTCAGCTTCCCAAGCTTGGCTATATCCATCACCCTCAAAAAGAATTCTTCTCGATTTTTTGATGTATTCTCTAAGTACATTAAAGATGGCATCATCTTTTTTCATGGCCTTAGCGTCAATTAAAGCATCTACCTCAACTTTAAAATCTTTCAATTGCTTGGCAACTATAGTATTCAAAGTCGTCATAGAATTCGAACAGTTTGCAGAAGAACCTACCGCTCTAAATTCGAATTTATTTCCTGTAAAGGCAAAAGGCGAAGTTCTATTTCTATCGGTATTATCCAAGATTACTTCAGGAATTTTACCTACTACATTTAGTTTTAAATCGGTTTTTTCCTCTGGAGATAATTTTCCTTTGGTCACCTCTTTTAATTCGTCTAAAACTTTTGTTAATTGCTCTCCAATAAATACCGAAATTATCGCAGGTGGCGCTTCATTTGCCCCTAAACGATGGTCGTTACTAGCGGTTGCAATCGAAGAACGCAATAAAGATTCGTAATCATTTACCGCTTTGATAGTATTTATAAAAAAGGTCAAAAATTGTAAATTAGTCATCGGCGTTTTACTCGGACTCAACAAATTAATCCCCGTATCTGTAGCCAACGACCAGTTGTTATGCTTTCCAGAACCATTTACACCTTTAAATGGTTTTTCGTGTAACAATACTTTTAAATGATGTCTTTCTGCCACTTTTTGCATCACATCCATTAATAGTGAATTGTGATCAACCGCTAAATTAGTTTCTTCAAAAATAGGTGCAAATTCGAATTGATTAGGCGCTACCTCGTTGTGTCTTGTCTTAACAGGAATCCCAAGCAACATACATTCTTGTTCCAAATCCCTCATATAAGTCAATGCGCGCGTTGGAATAGCCCCAAAATAGTGATCGTCTAGCTGTTGCCCTTTGGCAGAAGTATGTCCTAATAAGGTTCTTCCCGTCATCATGATGTCTGGACGAGATTCGGCCAAAGCTTTATCAATCAAAAAATATTCCTGCTCCCATCCTAAGGTTGCGGTTACTTTTTTAACATTTTTGTCAAAATATTTACAAACCTCAGTAGCTGCTTCATCGATTGCCGACAAGGCTCTTAACAAAGGAATTTTATTATCTAAAGCTTCACCTGTATAAGATATAAAAACCGTAGGGATGCAAAGTGTTGTTCCAAAAATAAAAGCTGGCGAGGTAGGATCCCAAGCGGTATATCCTCTTGCTTCAAATGTATTACGAATACCCCCATTAGGAAAACTAGAAGCATCTGGTTCTTGTTGTACCAATTGAGCACCACCAAATTTCTCAACAGTTTCACTACCGTCAAAAGACATATCAAAAAAAGCGTCGTGTTTCTCCGCAGTTGCACCAGTTAGAGGTTGAAACCAGTGTGTATAATGAGTCACTCCCTTAGACAGTGCCCATTCTTTCATTCCCATAGCAATATAATCCGCTAATTTTCTATCAATTTTTGTTCCGTGCTGAATAGCACTTTGCACTGCTTTATAAGCATCAGAAGTCAAATATTGCTTCATCGCAAATTGATTAAAAACATTTGAACCAAAAATGGCTGATTTTCTTCCAGTTTCTTCAAAATGAACTGGTTTCCTTGCTGAAGCTTCTTTCAAAGCCTGAAAACGAATTGTTGACATATAGTTTACTTATTTCAGATTGAATTCTATAATTTTCACAAAGATAACAAAGAATTAATGGCTATTATAATAAAGAAGCAGTCAGCTCTTAATTTTTTACACAATTAATTGTTACACCCCCTCAAAATGAATTTTTCCAAATTATCCCCCATGAAAATTGTAGTAATCAAAAAAATAAGTTGCAAAGAAATATTTTACACCCCCTAATTTTCCCCTCTAAAAAAAAACTATTATATTTGCGCTGTTTTAAAATCATTAAATTAATTTACAATATTATGACTAAAATAAAATTAGAATACCTTTGGTTGGATGGATACGAACCAACACAAAACCTAAGAAGCAAAACTAAAGTTGAAGAGCACGAAAACTTTCAAGGGACATTAGAAGAGATCGGAAACTGGTCTTTTGACGGTTCATCTACTAAGCAAGCTGAAGGAGGTTCTTCTGATTGCCTTTTAGTACCAGTAGCTATCTACCCAGATCCAGAACGTTTGAACGGATACTTGGTAATGTGTGAAGTTATGAATGCTGATGGAACACCACATTCTTCTAACGGAAGAGCTACTATTGACGATGATAATGATGATTTCTGGTTTGGTTTCGAACAAGAGTACTTCATCATGGATACTAAAACTTTATTACCATTAGGATTCCCTGTTGGAGGTTACCCTGCTCCACAAGGTATGTACTACTGTTCAGTAGGTGGAAAAAACACGCACGGAAGAAAATTAGTTGAAGAGCACGCTGATTTATGTATCGCTGCAGGTCTTAACTTTGAAGGAATCAACCAAGAGGTTGCTTGCGGACAATGGGAATACCAATTATTTGCAAAAGGTGCTAAAAAAGCAGGTGATGAAATCTGGGTTTCTAGATATTTATTAGATCGTTTGACTGAGAAATATGGTTACTACATTGAATACCACCCAAAACCACTAGGTGATACTGACTGGAATGGTTCAGGTATGCACGCTAACTTCTCTAACGAAGTATTAAGAACATGTGGTTCTAAAGAAACTTATGAGAAAATCTGTGAGGCTTTCCGTCCAGTTACTAAAGAACACATTGCTGTTTACGGTGCTTTCAACGACCAACGTTTAACTGGTAAACACGAAACTGCTTCTATCAACGATTTCTCTTATGGAGTATCTGACAGAGGATGTTCTATCCGTATTCCTTTGATGACTGTTCAAAAAGGATGGAAAGGATGGTTAGAAGACAGAAGACCTGCTTCAAACGGTGACCCATACAAAATCGCTGCAAGAATCATCAAAACAGTTAAATCTGCTTTGTAATTTCTTCTCTGAAATAATAAAAATGCCTTCAATTTTTTTGAAGGCATTTTTTTTTGCTTTTAACCCAATTAAGAAATAAATTCTAGCTACTTATCTATCATAGCTAATAAGATGATTCACAAGACGTAATCTCCATTATATTTTTTTATTTAAAAAAAAATCTTATATTTAATACACAATACAACATTAGACCCTCACAAATTATTAACTTATAATAAATTTATATTATGAAAAACTTAAGTATATTATGTCTACTAATAGTCGCTCTTGGATTCGAGAGTTGCAAAAACAATGAAAGCAAAAAAAACACAGAACCACGGGTTGCCGAATTCGAAGAACCAACAAATACAGAATGCTATCAAGCTATTTACCAAGAGGACACCCTAGACCTAAAATTAAACACTATGAAAGATGGTGATATTAAGGGCCAAATGGTAATGAATATTGTTAACAGACAAAAAAAAATTGGTGAATTAGTGGGTAAATTTCGTGGCGACACTTTGTTTGCGAGTTACACCTTTACCTTGGAAAAAAACAAAAAAGTCACCTATAAAAATCCTATGGCATTTCTTAAAAAAGACAATCAACTTATTCTAGGAAATGGCAAAATAGAAACTTCAATGGGAGCCTCTTATTTTGTTAAAGATTCACCTATTGATTTTGACAAAGTAAAATACAAATTCTCACCAATAGATTGTGCTGAATTTCCTGAAACTATGAATGAGACCGAATAAAAACTTTCTTTATACGATCTTTCTCTTCAACTAGTGATTTTTTATTCAAAATCAAATTCAGCCCTAAATCATTTTAAAAAAAAAGCATCATACACAATTAAAGCCCTATTTAATTCCTTTGTATAAATACTAAAAGTGCCTTAAAAACTAATCGTGGCACTTTTTTTTATGCTCAATCCTCATTCCTTTTCAAAACTTAGAAAAAAGACGAAAAATAAACATTCAAAAAAGTATCTTTACATTTCTTAAATGTAATATATCATGATTGTTTGGATTTGTTTTTTATTGGCCATTCTTTTATTTTTAGCCCTAGATTTAGGTGTTTTTAACAAGACTCCACATGAAATTAGCTCCAAAGAAGCGGGAAAATGGACCGCCATTTGGGTTACTTTATCCTTTATCTTTTCGGCGGTTGTCTATTGGCTATATCAAAACAACTATATAAATAATCCTGACCAGCTCAAACCAACGGTTGCCTCCATGAAATACATCACTGGGTATCTCATTGAGTTATCGCTGAGTGTAGACAATATTTTTGTGATTGCCATCATATTTTCTGCCTTTAAAATCCCTAAGAAATACCAACATCGCGTCTTATTTTGGGGAATCTTAGGTGCCATCTTTTTTAGAGGTCTTATGATTTATTTTGGAGTTTTAATCATCAATAAATTTGCTTGGACTACCTATATTTTTGGAACTTTTTTAATTTATACGGCAATCAAAATGCTTTTCTCGAATGAGGAGGAAGAATTCAAACCTAAAAACTCTTTTGTCTACCGCTTATTAAATAAATTCACTCCAATCACAAACAAAATGGACGGTGAACATTTTTTCATCAAAATAGATAAAATAAAATACGCAACACCTTTGTTTGTGGCTTTAATTGTCATAGAAGTAATGGATATTATTTTTGCTTTAGATAGCGTTCCTGCAATTTTGGCCATTACCTCAGATCCCTTTTTAGTTTTCAGCTCAAACATTTTTGCGATTCTAGGACTCCGTTCCATGTATTTCTTTTTAGCAAATATGCTAGAAAAATTCAGTTATCTTGAATACAGTTTAATTGCCATATTATTTTTTGTCGGACTAAAGATGCTCATCCATGATTGGGTTAAATTCCCTGAATGGGTTTCATTAACCTTTATCGCTTTGTCACTTATCACAGGAATCATTATTTCTTTACGTTCTAACAAGAAAAAAACCTAATACAGTAAACCACAGTAACTATTGTTTAAAGTATCGATATTTCAGAAGGCAAACGGCCATAAAAAAAGAGAACCATTTAGTTCTCTTTTTTTATGGATTCCAATCAACCTACTAGAATTCCACTTTTTGGATATCTTTTTCTTTGACTTCTAAAGCAGCCATTACTTCGTTATAATTTGTTACATCAACTGACTTTGAAAAACTTCCTGGAACAATCACTATTCTCAAAACCTGATTGTTTCTAAATTCAGTTGAAACAGATTGCAAATCGTTACCTACCATGTACACATTAACATCAAACTTTGTAAAGTCAAAACGGTATCCAAAATCCAATGTCCCATTATTAAAATAAAAACTTTCAGGTAACAACTTCCAAACATCAGCCCCCTGATAAACACCGCTTAATCTATACACCAATACTACATCCGAATTAAATATAGCAGGACTTAGATTAATAACCCTTGCATAATCATTGGATGAATTAAATGAGGTTTCAACCTCAAAAACTTCACTGATAGTATCATTATCTACTTCTTCAGTACAACTTTGAAGTGCAACAATTCCCAAAAGGGAAAAAAGTAAAATTATCTTTTTCATGACTTTGAATTTTTATAGTTATCTGTTTAACTTATATCCATTTATTGTGCCAAACTTTTTTTGATGATTTTTTAAGCTCTGAAAAACAACCTTAATCCTACTATAAAAAGCAATGAATTAGTCGTTATACTAGATTTAAAAAAATCTAATTATCAATAACTTACTAAAGTACACAGCAGATTATCAAATAAAACCAAAACTCAATACCGTGATTAAATCTTTAATAGTTATAACAACAAAAAAACATCCGCCGAAACGGATGTTTTGAAATTTAAGATTAAACATTTATTAATTGGAAGACATCACTTTCTTAATGCTACTACCTCTATCGGTAGTTAATTTCACAATGTATACTTGCTCTTGTTCTAAAGTTGAACCTATAGTTACAGTAACTTCTTTGTTCAAATAGCTTTTAGTATCTACCATCGTGAACACTAATTCGTTTTGAGAATTAAATATTTCGATAGTTACATCAGAAACATAATCAAAATCATATTTAATTGTTAATTGACCTTGAAAAGGTACTGGATAAGCTGTAAAGCTAGCCACATCAGCAGTTTTAGCAGCTAATTCAACAGTATCCAACACTGGACATTCTAATGGCTCAATATCATATCCTACAAAAATTCTACATTCATCAAAAGCATTGTTGATTAAATCTACCATTCCTGCAATTTGTGATAATGAAAGACCATTAGTAGAACCTCCTCCTAAAGCTTGGTTGGCTAAATTATATAAACCTTGAACTGTTGCATTAGCACCTAAGGCATTTACAACTGGAGCTGAGATAGTGTAATATTTGTATTCATTATTAACAGTTCCATCTGGATTACAAGTACGTGCTTTAGGAATATCTGAACCACAACCTCCATCCGGAGTTGCTATGGCAATTGTACCTGCTTTTAATTCAAAGTCACCTAGCGCACTGTTTATACCAATATTAAGACCTAAAGCGATGGTTTGAGCTAATAGTGTATTACTAATTCTACCTTTTTTCAACATACTATTAGGCAAGCTACTGATAGAGAACAATCCATTATTAGGGTTGCTTGGTAGTACACTACTTCCTCCACCACCTGGCATAACAGAAATAAGAGCGTTGATATCAGTATCATTATTCATAATTGACACATGACGTACACCTTGTATACCCACATACATGGTACCTCCATAAGAAGCCAAAGCTTTAGCAATAAGCTCCTTAGTTGTGTATTGTTTGAACTCACCTTCTAGATCAGGAGCACAAGACATACCTCCTGCGTTACCATAGTAACCTTGCGTATAAGTACATAGCGCTTTAGAACAAATATCGACAGCTACAGTGACTGGTTGTATATGTGAACAACCTGCAGCGGTCGTTGCTTTTATATAATACATTCCAGATACTGACACAGCATTTGGATTAACCAAGGGTATAGTTGCGTCGGCATTTGTCCAATAGGTCAATGTTGCACCATGTAATGTACTTCCAGATGTTACTGCAGGTACAGTCAAATCAACTGTTAATGGATCACAAACGTTGGCTGGATTATTAACTACTAAAACAGGCAATGGATTGACAGTAACAGTTACCAACGTACGAGGACCTTCACAACCTGTGGCTGTAATTTTGGCTCCTGCATAAGCTGAACTAGTTCCAACGGCTGTTCTTGAAGGTGCTGTGGTAACAGATCCTCCTGTTGCTGCTGTGTACCATATTAGGGTCTCACCTGCTCCTACCGTTGCTGAACCTGTTTTTACTGTATTATCAAAACAAGCTGTCACATTAGTACCTGTTGGTGCTTCTGGCAATGGATTGATAGTAACAGTTACCAGTTTACGAGGACCTTCACAACCTGTGGCTGTAATTTTGGCTCCTGCATAAGCTGAACTTGTTCCAACAGCTGTTCTTGAAGGTGCTGTGGTAACAGATCCTCCTGTTGCTGCTGTGTACCATATTAGGGTCTCACCTGCTCCTACCGTTGCTGATCCTGTTTTTGCCGTATTATCAAAACAAGCTGTCACGTTAGTACCTGTTGGTGCTTCTGGCAATGGATTGATAGTAACAGTTACCAGTGTACGAGGGCCTTCACAACCAGTGGCTGTAATTTTGGCTCCTGCATAAGCTGAACTTGTTCCAACAGCTGTTCTTGAAGGTGCTGTGGTAACAGATCCTCCTGTAGCTGCTGTGTACCATACAATGGTCTCACCTGCAGCGGCGGTTGCTGATCCAGTTTTTGCTGTATTATCAAAACAAGCTGTCACATTAGTACCCGTTGGTGCTTGTGGCAATGGATTAATAGTAACGGTTACCAGCGTACGTGGACCTTCACAACCTGTGGCTGTAATTTTGGCTCCTGCATAAGCTGAACTAGTTCCAACTGCTGTTCTTGAAGGCGCTGTGGTAACAGATCCTCCTGTAGCTGCTGTGTACCATATTAGGGTCTCACCTGCTCCTACCGTTGCTGTACCTGTTTTTGCCGTATCATCAAAACAAGCTGTCACGTTATTACCTGTTGGTGCTTGTGGCAATGGATTTATAGTAACGGTTACCAACGTACGTGGACCTTCACAACCAGTGGCTGTAATTTTGGCTCCTGCATAAGCTGAACTTGTTCCAACAGCTGTTCTTGAAGGTGCTGTGGTAACAGATCCTCCTGTAGCTGCTGTATACCATATTAGGGTCTCACCTGCAGCGGCGGTTGCTGATCCAGTTTTTGCTGTATTATCAAAACAAGCTGTCACGTTAGTACCTGTTGGCGCTTGTGGTAATGGATTGATAGTAACGGTTACCAACGTGCGAGGACCTTCACAACCTGTGGCTGTAATTTTGGCTCCTGCATAAGCCGAACTAGTTCCAACTGCTGTTCTTGAAGGCGCTGTGGTAACAGACCCTCCTGTAGCTGCTGTGTACCATACAATGGTCTCACCTGCAGCTGCCGTTGCTGACCCAGTTTTTGCTGTATTATCAAAACAAGCTGTCACATTAGTACCCGTTGGTGCTTGTGGCAATGGATTAATAGTAACGGTTACCAGCGTACGTGGACCTTCACAACCTGTGTTTGGATTTTTGGCTCCTGCATAAGCTGAACTTGTTCCTACGGCTGTTCTTGAAGGCGCTGTGGTAACAGATCCTCCTGTAGCTGCTGTGTACCATATTAGGGTCTCACCTGCTCCTACCGTTGCTGATCCAGTTTTTGCTGTATTATCAAAACAAGCTGTCACATTAGTACCCGTTGGTGCTTCTGGCGATGGATTAATAGTAACAGTTACCAGCGTACGTGGGCCTTCACAACCTGTGGCTGTAATTTTGGCTCCTGCATAAGCTGAACTAGTTCCAACGGCTGTTCTTGAAGGTGCTGTGGTAACAGATCCTCCTGTAGCTGCTGTGTACCATACAATGGTCTCACCTGCGGCGGCCGTTGCTGATCCAGTTTTTGCTGTATTATCAAAACAAGCTGTCACGTCAGTACCGGTTGGCGCTTGTGGCAATGGATTGATAGTAACGGTTACCAGCGTACGAGGACCTTCACAACCTGTGGCTGTAACTTTGGCTCCTGCATAAGCCGAACTTGTTCCAACGGCTGTTCTTGAAGGTGCTGTGGTAACAGATCCTCCTGTAGCTGCTGTGTACCATATTAGGGTCTCACCTGCTCCTACCGTTGCTGATCCTGTTTTTGCCGTATTATCAAAACAAGCTGTCACGTTAGTACCTGTTGGTGCTTGTGGCAATGGATTGATAGTAACAGTTACCAACGTACGTGGACCTTCACAACCAGTGGCTGTAATCTTGGCTCCTGCATAAGCTGAACTTGTTCCAACGGCTGTTCTTGAAGGCGCTGTGGTAACAGATCCTCCTGTAGCTGCTGTATACCATACAATGGTCTCACCTGCAGCTGCCGTTGCTGACCCAGTTTTTGCTGTATTATCAAAACAAGCTGTCACGTTAGTACCTGTTGGCGCTTGTGGCAATGGATTGATAGTAACAGTTACCAGCGTACGTGGACCTTCACAACCAGTGGCTGTAATCTTGGCTCCTGCATAAGCTGAACTAGTTCCAACTGCTGTTCTTGAAGGCGCTGTGGTAACAGACCCTCCTGTAGCTGCTGTGTACCATATTAGGGTCTCACCTGCAGCTGCCGTTGCTGATCCTGTTTTTGCTGTATTATCAAAACAAGCTGTCACGTCAAGACCTGTTGGCGCTTGTGGCAATGGATTTACCGTAATATCTAGCTCCGCAAAACCAAAGCAACCAGGATTTGACAAACTCTCAGAACGAGCATAAATATGAGTCACTCCTGGAGTATATGCCGTTGGGTCAATGATTTTATCCGTATAATTAGCATCTCTGAAGTACTCAATCGGACCAGCTGTTGTAGATGCCCCTGTAGTCAGATTAACAGCTACACCGGCGCAAGCCGCCTTAGGAGTAACAGTTACAACTGGTTGATTTCCTGTATCACCAAACAAGTAAGGTCCTGCAAAGTCTTTTAATTCACTACCAAACGCACTCTCATTTGGACCACCACCACTAGAACGGGTTTTGATTAATAAACTTCCGAGTAAATTTGAACAGGGAGATTGTTCACCTCTTTTATCCAATCCAAAAGCAGTCAAATTAATTCCGATTTCAACAAATTGATATCGTACATATCCATTTATAGCATCTGGCCCTGGTCCGTAAAAACTACCCCAAGGAGGTGCCATAGTAATTGAGCTAGCATCGGTTATAAAATCATCATTAACTCTACCCCACACATTTGTACCTCCTGCTACTGGATTAATAGCGGCATAACCAAATACACCTGATTCAGTTCCTTTTTCAAAAGCTACATTTTTATCTACATTGAAAGGTCTTCCTGCTTTGGTGTTATCAAAAGCATCAAAAGTGGCTTGACTCATCCATACCCTAATTCTAACTGACGGAACATTTCCTCCATTAATATAATCAACAGAAATAATAATAGTTCCAGGTACGTTAACACTTCCGTCATCGTTAAATGTAAAGGCAGTACGTCCACCGTCTGGACCTGTTTTCCCAGGAATATTTAAGTCCGCTGGTGTTTCCAGTGCGGTACGAAAAAATTCAAAGTCGAGGTGTTTATTACCATTAGTAACAACTAATGAAGCCCCTGCATAAGCCCAAAGAGTCGTAAATGGCCTAGGGTCGTTTAATGTAGGCGATTTAAGTCCTTCTCCCCTAATATGTGCATAGACATCAATAATATCATCTTTGGCAGGAACACTTCCCCCCGTACCTAGAGACCAAGTTGTTGGGTTATCTGCGTTTTTATCACCAGTCCCTGCAAAATAGGATTTTTCAGCACTACCACCCTTAACGAAGTTGTCTCGTCCATAAACGGCATCTAACCATAAATAATCACCAACTACTGGAAATGGAAATGGAGCAGTCGGAATGAATTTTGATTGTCTTAGCTGATAAGCAGTATTTGGTGTAGCTGGAACAGCATCTGATCTTGGATTAAGTCCCTGTTCATCAATTACTCCTAAACCTGAGCCTTCACCTGCGTTCGAAAACCAGTCATCAGTAGCAAGTTCTGCTGGGGGATCTGGAAGTGGATTTCCAAGGTTATTAGGGAATTGAAGTATTTTCGCATACGCATCCCCATCTATCCCAAAATTAGCTTTTACAGCTGAAGAACCTACATCCTGACCGTATCCATAAGGCATAGTAAATGTCAAAAACAATAAGGATAGAAAAAAATGAGTTTTTTAGAACACAATAGCGTCCATAAAAAACTCTTCCGACCATCACTACAACAGCAACGGGTCCCGCAATTCTCTTTTACATTTACACTTTTTATCGTGTAAATAATATCTTTTTTCATAATAATAGTATTTTTTTTTCATAAGAATCTATAATTAGGTAAATAGTAAAAAAGACTTGGGGTAAGCCCTCTTCATTTCCGTTAAGAAAATAAAGTTGTCAGTCAACAAAGAAATAGCAATTCTATCGAGAGAATAACACTAAGTCTTTACATATTTATAAGTCAATGTAAAAAGACTAAAAAAAATAAAACGTAATAAAATAGGTTGGTACCATAGTCTTCAAACTTGGGGAGAAAACTTGTAAAAGCTAAATCTCTTCAAAAAAATATTTTTTTGAAGTACTCCATCAATATTAAAATGATAATTACAATAAATAAGATTAAAAAATGATTCTTTCGTGTTGTAGATTTCGTTAGACAATCAACTTTTTTAATTAATACAGTAGATGTTTTCGTGGTTATAGTATCTACCGAAGCTTATTTACAGATAAAAATAAAGGACTCTAAATAAGAAACGATTCCTTTACTTATTGATTCAAAGTTAGTTAGATTCTTAAATAAGAAGAAAAAAAAAGGTTTAAACAAGATTAATTACATCTAATATCGATAAAGAACAATATGTGGTAAGAAATTAAATCTACTTTTAAAACAAACATAATAAATAGACTGTTAATTACATGATTATTAGTTTATTACAAATAAAACTACATGTAAAATGTTAATGCAAAATTATTGTTAAAAATGCAAAAATATATTTTAATTAATCTTTATCATTGACCTATTTTAATAAATATGATACTAGGATATTTTGTAATAACTTACTAATTCATAATTGAAGATTTTTGGCTACTAAAAATTAAAAAAAGCTCCATTACCAAAATTTTAACATAAAATTTTGATATAAAAAAACAGCAGTAAATTTAGATTTACTACTGTCTGTATGATTAACTTCTATAAAAATTAAAACTATATTTTTTCTAATAAAAGCCCCGTTGCTGTAAGTCCAGGTCCAAATGCCATCGCAACAATTTTCTTTCCTGATTCAATTTGATCATCATTAATAATTTTATTAAAAATATGAGGAATAGTAGCTGATGACATATTACCATGTTTCCTTAGCACCTCATAAGACCAGCTGGCCTGTTCTTCCTGTAATCCCAATTCGCCTACAACATAATCTATGATTTTAGGGCCACCTGGATGAATTGCAAAATGCATATCTGATTTTAATGCATCGAGCTCTACATTGGCTTTTTGACATAGTACAGTTAAAAAAGTCTTTATATTTTTCCGAATAAAAACAGGCACTCTTTTGGAAAGT
This sequence comes from Flavobacterium faecale, assembly GCF_048320115.1. Taxonomy (GTDB): domain Bacteria; phylum Bacteroidota; class Bacteroidia; order Flavobacteriales; family Flavobacteriaceae; genus Flavobacterium; species Flavobacterium faecale_A. The sequence goes on along the minus strand of NZ_CP182943.1, from coordinate 2,265,878 downwards.
GTCATTAAAAAATTATATTCGCCTAAATCCCAGGACATATCTTCAAGAGAATCAGGAATAATTACTTCATGTGCGGCCAAAATACGCAATCCTTTTTTTTCTGAGATACTCTTATCATTAAAAAAGGCTTCTTCTTCATAAAGAGAATATCCAATAAATCCATCTGCAAAAAGGGAACAAATCATCGTATTGGCAGGTGAAAATTCCGTCAGATTCAAATGAGAGGACAGCAATTCTGTATGCACAACATCAGAACGACCATTGGTTTCACTAGCACAAATTAAACTTCTTGCTGTACGGATAGCTGGAAAAGCGCCATAGCATCCCATATGATAGGAATGTGTCACTTGAACATCTTCCCACTTTCGACTTATAACGGCTTCTTGTGCCACGCTAGGAGAAGAATAACCTGAACAGGTCACATGAATTAAATTTTCGGGTTTTGAAGTATTTTTATCATAAAAATGATCGAAAACAAATTTCATTTTTCTTTTAAACCATTCCATCCTCATTTCAATTTTAGGTCCTGAAGAATGTCCTCCAACAACTTCAAATCCTTTGGGAAAATGATAATCATTAGGTGAACTAACATCAAAAATTCTTTCAATATAATCTTCAACTTCTTCAAAAATGACACATTGCCTACTTCCAATTCCCTCTTTAGAAACAGAGTATTTATCCACATGTTCAGAAACAGATTCAAAAGTTACGGGTTCGTGAAAACCGTGTTGAAGAGCTAAGTTTTGAAAATGAAAATATAAATACTTTGTATATTGATTTAGCTTCGCCTGATCGATTAATTTACCGACTTGAATAGGGTGAAAATTAGAGAGAATAATCTTTTTCATTTCCTGTCAATTAAATTAGAGTATTAAATTTAAGACAAAAAATCTACATATTAAAATGATAACTACTTAAGCTGCAGATATTCCCCTATTTGAAATAAAACACTCACAACCAATATATTAACGCTTCAAAACAACGACCCTATTTAGCTATAAAAATACTTCAAAAGGATTTCCAATAGAACTCTAAAAAAACAATGCTTTTTCTTTGAATATATAGTATTTTTGAACTTATCAAAGACTAGTTGTAATTTACAAACTAAATAAAATCTCAAACGATGAAAAAAGCCTTCCTTTTAATACTATCATTTTCTTTAACCAGTTGTGCCGAAATGCAACAAGTTATAGCACAATTACCTCAAACGACTACAACGGCTGTAGATATTTCAAGCGGACTTAAAGAAGCTTTAAACAATGGCATCAGTAAACAAGTAAGTAAATTAACCGCCACTGATGGTTTTTACAAAAATGCGGCAGTTAAAATTCTACTACCAGCTGAATTACAAAAAGTGGATTCTGGTTTGAGAAAAATAGGAATGAGTTCCCTAGCCGATGAAGGACTTAAAATGTTGAATAGAGCAGCCGAAAATGCTGTGAAAGAAGCAACCCCGATATTTATAAGTGCGATTAAAAACATGACCATTACTGACGCAAGAGGTATCTTAATGGGAAATGAAATGGCAGCTACCAGCTATTTACAAAATTCTACTTCATCAGCTTTGTACACAAAATTTAATCCTGTTGTAAAAAACTCCTTCAGTAAAGTGGGAGCAGATCAAGTATGGTCAAATATCATTACAAAATACAATAGTATTCCATTGGTAACTAAAGTAAACCCAGACTTAAATGATTATGTTACCAAACAAGCTATGAGTGGGGTATTTAAAATGATTGCTGTAGAAGAAAAAGAAATTAGAACCAATATAAACGCAAGAACTTCTACCCTATTACAAAGAGTTTTTGCCATTCAAGACAAAAAATAACTCGTTTTTAAAATTAGCTGATATACCATTAAAACATATAAGACTTAAAAATGCAACATTTCACCTTATTGATTCACTGTAAAGACCAGAAAGGAATCATTGCAGCAGTAACAAATTTTATTCTAAAAGTAGAAGGAAACATCATATACCTTGACCAACATGTGGATGTTGAGCAAAATGTGTTTTTTATGCGACTAGAATGTGAACTTACTAACTCCATTCATACAGTTGCTTCGGTCAAAGAAGACTTCAGTACTTCCATTGCCAAAGATTTCAAGATGGCATGGGAATTTTACAATAAAGACATTAAACCAAAAATGGCCATATTTGTATCTAAATACACGCATTGCCTATATGACATTTTAGGCCGCAATAGCTCTGGTGAACTAAATGTCGAAATTCCTTTAATCATTAGCAACCATGAAGATTTAAGACCAATAGCAGAACAATTCAACATTCCTTTCTTTCATGTTCCTTTTACCAAAGACAATAAAGAAGAAGGGGAAAAAAGACAAATAGAATTGCTAAAAGAATACAATATAAACTTTATCGTATTGGCACGTTATATGCAAATTATTACTCCAAAGTTGATTGAATTGTACGAAAATAAAATCATTAACATTCATCACTCTTTCCTACCTGCTTTCCCAGGCGCGAAACCCTATCATTCTGCTTTTAAACGCGGTGTAAAAATTATTGGAGCCACAAGTCATTATGTTACCGAAGAATTAGATGAAGGTCCAATTATTGACCAAGATATCAGCCGCGTATCTCATGTAAACTCTGTTGAAGATTTTATCATGAAGGGGAAAGATTTAGAGCGAATTGTATTGGCGAGAGCTATCAAACTACATTCTGAAAGAAAAATGATGGTGTATTGCAATAAGACCGTTGTATTTTATTAATAGATTTTAAAAATATTAATTTTTGAATCCAGACAGCGAAACATACTACTACTTAAAAATCAAATAGTTACACCGTTTTACGAAATAATTAACTTATTTATCAGAAAGTAATAACTAAATTTTAACAAGCTTAAAAGCTTTTCTGTAGCATCTTTGCAGAGTAATAAATTGGTTATTTATTATTTGGTTTTGGTTAGTTAAAAGATTGCCGTTGTTTAACAAAACAGCGGCTTTTTTTATTTTATATCGTTTAGAAAGGCCAGTACAGCTTCATTAAAAAAGCTAGGCTGATCAACGTTAACAACATGGCCAGATCTTGAGATTACAATTAACCTAGTACTCTGATTGTGACTTGATACTACATTTATAACTGGGGGTAAAAACATATAATCCTCTTCTCCCATGATATAAAGTGTTTCTATAACTATTTCTTTTTCTCTAAAACATTTCAAAAGTGCATTAACATCATTGGTTAATTTAAACCATTTTAGAAATTCACTTTGATTCATTTTTTTTGCTTCTTGAACAAACAAAGCACGTGATTGCCTATGGTTTCTTTTGGGCATAATCACAAAAGCAAAAAAACGATACAAAAAGAGATAAGGAAGAACATATTTGAAGAAATTACCCAGTTTAATTAATAGTTGAGATCTTAAATTTAACTTTAGAATAGCGCCTCCCATAACCATACTTTGCACTCGGTGAGGGTGCGCTTCTGCCAATTGCCTAATTAAAATTGTACCTAAAGAAATCCCAACAAAATGTGATTTGGTAATTTTAAGAAAATCCAAAACTTCTAGAATATCATCTGCTAAAGCAGAAAAAGTATATCGTTTACTATTTCCTGAGGTTTCCTTTGAGTTTCCATGTCCTCTAAGGTCTACTAATAATACGTTAAACTCTTTTCTAAAATCTCTAATTTGCTTGAACCAAATTGAGGAACTTCCGCCAGCTCCATGCACAAAAGTGACCCATTGGTCAGAAAGACTATTTTCATATACGTAGTAATGTAACAAGAGTTATCGAATTTATTAGTTCATTTTGCATTACCATACACCCCCTATCTATTCGCTACAGTTTCTTAGCTTCATCCCAAAAAACATCCATCTCTGCTAAGGTCATTTCCATTAACGGCTTTCCTAATTCTCCCGCTTTATTTTCTAAATATTGAAAACGCTTGATGAATTTTTTATTGGTACGTTCCAAAGCGTCCTCAGGATTAATATTCAAAAATCGAGCATAGTTAATCATCGAAAAAAGAACATCTCCAAATTCAGCCTCCATTTTATCTTGATCCCCTACTTTAACCTCTTCCTGTAATTCTTGCAGTTCTTCTTGTACCTTATCCCAAACTTGATGCGGTTCTTCCCAATCAAAGCCTACACCTTTAACCTTGTCTTGGATTCTACTTGCCTTTACCAGAGCGGGCAAACTTTTGGGAACTCCTTCCAAAACGGATTTTTTTCCTTCTTTCAATTTTAATTTTTCCCAGTTTTGCTTCACCTCTTCTTCGTCAGCAACCACAGCATCACTATAGATGTGCGGATGACGGTGAATCAATTTTTCACAAATCTCATTACACACATCACCCATATCAAAATCATTGGTTTCGCTTCCTATTTTGGCATAAAAAACGATGTGCAATAATAAATCACCAAGCTCTTTTTTGACTTCGTTCAAATCATCGTCTAATATAGCATCTCCCAACTCATAAGTTTCTTCAATGGTGAGATGCCTTAAACTTTGCATGGTTTGCTTTTTATCCCAGGGACATTGTGCCCGCAATTCATCCATAATGGTCAATAATCGATCAAAGGCTTGTAATTGTGTTTTTCTTGTATTCATTAGAATTGAAATTAATTTGGCTACGTCTCTCCTTTGTAAAAATAACAAATCCTGTAATCTCTATTCAAGATTACAGGATTTATTTAAAAAAGAATAAATAATTACTCTTTAACTGTTTTTGTTTTTTTAGGTTTCTCTGCAACCACCGATTCCTCAGTCACGGCTTCAGTAGCAGCCTCAGATGCAGCAGTCTCTTCCACTACTAACCCTTTAGACTGCAATGTATTATACCAGTTCAAGATTTTTTTCACATCAGAAGCGTAAACTCTGTCTTCATCATAATTAGGCAAAATTTCTTTCAAGTAAGCTAACAAAGTAGCATTATCTTCTTTATGAGAAATAGCTTGTCCGTAGTTATGTTTTACAGCAATAGCTTCCATGATTTCTACTAGTGGCTTTTCTCCGTCATAAGTGTAAATAGAAATCTCAGATAACAAACTCACGTTACTTTTCAAGTTAACTGTGATTTTTTTTCCGTCAGACAATGACTCTGCTACAAATCCTGTACGAGTTTGTACTCTTAAAACATATAAACCTGGCTTACCAGAAATAGATAAAATTTTTTCTAAATTCATTTTTATATTTTTTTCTAATTTTTTTGATTTCCTTTTTAAACTTAAAATATTCTTGGCATTGAACTTTTAAAAACTCAAGGGACTATCTTCCTTTTTTACCAAAAAATTTCATTCGGTAATCTTGGAAAGTTTTTCCTTCCATGATGTTTTTTAATTTCTTTTGAATCAAACGTTTTTTAAGAGACGAAATTTTATCAGTGAACAATATTCCTTCTATATGATCGTATTCATGCTGAATTACTCTGGCAATCAATCCGTCAAAAACCTCTGTTTTCATTACGAAATCCTCTTCACAATATTCAAGTATAATCCTTTCCTTTCTATAAACATCTTCACGAACATCAGGAATACTCAAACAGCCTTCGTTAAAAGCCCATTCTTCACCCTCTTCTTTTATAATTTTTGCATTGATAAAAGTTCGTTTGAAACCGTTCATTTTCTTTTGCTCTGTTTCAGCTAAATCTTCATCATCGCAAAAAGGAGTGGCATCAATCACAAACAATCGCAACGCTAAGCCTACTTGAGGCGCTGCTAATCCTACTCCTGATGCATTGTACATCGTTTCGTACATATTAGCAATTATTTCTTTTAAATTAGGATGTTCTGGCGTTAAGGTTGCTCCTACTTTACGTAAAACCGGATCACCATATCCTACTATTGGTAAAATCATTGTTTTCTATATTAATTTTTCATCTGTAAATTCAAGAATACTTTTTCATGAATTTACCATGGATGGCAAAAATAGTAAAAAAATAGACAACGACTATTCTAAGCCAAACAATTCCTATTTTTTAACTTATTCTCTAATTTCGAAATTAAATTGTAGCTCAATTCCACTTTACAATTGCTATTTTTGTGTTTAACAAATGATACTATGATAGCTCATATACATAAGTTCAAAGAAAGTACCGAATTCACTAATGCCTTAAAAGTCACTATTTCTGGTGTACTTCCTGTTTTATTTTTTTCAAACCTTGGTCAAATAGCCACTGGAATCACCATTGCTCTAGGCGCCTTTTTTGTCTTTCCAAGTGACATCCCAAGTAATTTAAAACATAAGATTAACGGATTGATAGTGACTAGCCTTATCGTATCTGGAGCCAATTTAATAATCAATCTTTTTCATCCTTATCCCATCCTTTTTTACCCAATACTAACTGGATTAATCTTCCTTATTTCGATGTTGGCAGCTTATGACCAAAGAGCCACAATGGTCGCTTTTTCAGGTTTATTATCTGTCTCCTTGTCTTTTGCTCATCTCAATACAGGTTGGTTTGAAATTATGAAACATGCGGGATTGTTACTAAGCGGCGGCTTGTTTTACTTATTAATTTCAGTTATGTTTCACTACATTCGTCCGAATCGATATATTGAAATACAATTAGTTGAATGCATGAAACTCACTTCTAAATATCTGAAATTAAGAGGTGATTTATGGGAATTTAATTCTAACCGAAAGGAGATAACAAAAAAACAGCTTTACCTTCAAGTGGAGTTGAACACTATCCATGAAAACATTCGTGAAATTTTAATTCGAAACCGCACCAACTACGGTTCTTCAAATCAAAATAGAAAAATGCTTTTATCCTTTATTTCATTAGTTGAAATAATGGAATTAGCAATCGCTACTTCATTTGACCATAACAAATTACATCAAAAATTTGACGCACATCCTTTTGTTTTAATCACCTATCAAAATCTAGCATACAACCTGAGTCGAAGTTTAAAACATTTATCTCAAAGTATTTTAAACAAAACTGCTTATCAATCAAAACACAGTTTAACGGATGATTTAAATCAATTAGAAGAAGCTATTGAAGAATACAAAAAAGACTTAGGACCAATCGATTCTATTGAAGGAGTTTTGATGTTGACTACCATGTTAGATTACGCAGAAAAGCAGGTTGAAAAAATTAAAATTCTAGAAAGAGCTTTTACCAAAACCGTACAACTCAAAGACTTAAACGGACGTGATAAAGAATTAGAAAAACTGGTTCAGCATCATTATTATCCCATCCATACCTTTATTGAAAACTTAAATTTCTCCTCGACTATATTTCGCCATTCGCTTCGCATTACCATAACCATCCTAATCGGTTTTTTTATAGGAAAGATTCTTCCCTTTCAAAATGTGTATTGGATATTACTAACCATAGTCGTGATCATGCGACCAGGTTACGGATTAACTAAAGAAAGAACTTATCATCGATTTATAGGAACGGTAATTGGCGGTGTAATTGCTTTTTCAATACTTTCGTTTACTCCTAATACAACTATTTTAGGGTGCATCGCAATTGCCTGTATGATTTTAGGATTTTCTTTTAACCCTACTAATTATAAAATAGGAACAACTTTTATAACGGTACATGTTATTTTTGTCTTTGCTATTCTTACTCCTAATATGGAAAACCTAATTCAATACCGAATTTTAGATACCATCGTTGGGGCGATTCTTGCCTTCATGGCTAATTATTTTTTATGGCCAAGTTGGGAATTTCTGAACATCCCTGAATACTTAGAAAAAGCAATTCAAGCTAATAGAAATTATCTAAAAGAGTTTTCCTCACTGTATAATTCCAAAGGAGCCGTCTCTTCCTCTTATAGACTAGCTAGAAACCAAGCCTTTATTGAAATTGGAAATCTAATGGCGTCATTTCAAAGAATGGTACAAGAACCCAAGTCCAAACAAAACAAACTCCCTCTTTTTTACAAACTGACAGTACTCAACAATGCCTTCCTTTCGTCTGCAGCCTCTTTAGGAACTTATACACAATCTCACAAAACAACAGATGCTTCTGCTACATTCAACGATGCCATTAATCAGATTATTCAAAAATTAGATTACGCCATTTTTTTGTTGCACGAAAACAAAACAGAAACTAGCGAGCCAACCGAAACCTCAATATCTTCCAATAACTTCGATAATTTAAAGAGTATTAGAGCCAAAGAGTTCCAACAAGGAATGGAAGCCAATCAAGCTATATCACTTCATAAAATGCAAGAAGCACAATTGGTTATCGAACAACTTATTTGGCTAACAAATCTTTCAGATAATATTGTCAAGACAACACAACAGTTACTAACTGCTGAATAAAAATAGTCAAAAAAAAAGCGACTGACAGAATTGTCAATCGCTTTTAAAAATAGTTTTTCAAAAAATTTATTTTAATTTCAATACCTCAGCCGTATTGCTTCGTACTTGTTCTAACAATTCTGGATTTTTATTTAATTCTTGACCATAAGACGGAATCATCATTTTTAATTTCTGCTCCCATTCAGCTGTTTTAATTTTATCTTTATAGCATCTTCCAATCACGTCAATCATAATTGAAACAGCCGTTGAAGCACCAGGTGAAGCACCAAGTAAAACTGACAAAGTTCCATCTGCAGAAGTAATCACCTCAGTACCAAACTCTAATTTACCACCTTCTTTTTCATCTTTCTTAATAACTTGAACCCTCTGTCCTGCACGTTCAATAACCCAGTCTTTGGATTTAGCACCAGGAACATATTCTCTCAAGGCCTTTATCCTATCTTCAGGAGATTGTCTCACTTGCTCAATCAAATATTTAGTCAAAGGAATATTTTTATATCCTGCAATCACCATCGGAACAATATTATCTAATTGAATCGATTTTGGCAAATCAGAATATTTACCATTTTTCAAGAAACGAGTAGAAAAACCAGCGAATGGTCCAAACAACAATTGTTTTTCACCATTTATCATTCTAGAATCAATATGAGGAACAGACATAGGTGGTGCACCTACACTTGCTTTTCCGTACACTTTAGATTCGTGCTGCGCAATTATCTCTGGATTAGTACATTTCAACCATTGTCCACTAACAGGGAAACCACCAAATCCTTTTCCTTCAGGAATTCCAGCTTTTTCTAATAATGGCAATGATCCTCCACCAGCACCAATAAATACAAATTTAGTATATGCTTTTCTTTTTTGACCTGTTCCTAAATCTGTAATCTTAATTCTCCAAGATTTATCTTCACGCTGTTTTAATTTTTGAACTTCGTGATTAAAGTACATATTCACACCATCCATTTTAGCTAAATAACCAAACATATTTCTGGTTAATTCTCCAAAATTCACATCTGTACCAATAGCCATTGTGGTTCCTGCAACCTTATCTGACTCTTTTCTACCTTCCATAACAAGAGGCATCCATTTTTGCAGTTCAGCAAAATCAGTACTAAACAACATATCCTTAAACAATGGATTTGCTTGCAAGGTTTCGTAGCGTTTTCTTAGGTATTTTACGTTTTTATCTCCCCAAACAAAACTGATATGCGGAATTCTTTTAATGAAATTTTCTGGAGCAGATACTTTTTCTTGTTGTACCAAATAAGCCCAAAATTGTCGAGAAACTTCAAAAGATTCTGCAATACTAATGGCTTTTTTAGGATCGATGCTACCATCTTTCCCTTCTGGTGTATAATTCAATTCACAAAAAGCAGAATGCCCTGTCCCAGCATTGTTCCATGCATCAGAACTTTCAGCAGCAGCTATATCTAATCTTTCGTAAATATCAATGGTTAAATCTGGTTGTAATTCTTTTAGAATTAAGCCAAGTGTGGCACTCATAATTCCAGCTCCAATTAGAACTACATCACTATTCGAACGTATGGTTGTATCAGGCATAATATTTTAGTATAAAGCGCAAAGATACTTTATATTATCATAATTAAAACACCTATTCAAAGCTAAATAGTTACATTTATCACTACAATAAGTCTATTTAACAAAGAATTATTAAAACATTTTGCGCGACAAATAATCCTGCAACATAATCGTTGCCGAAATTTCATCAATCAAGCCTTTATTTTGTCTTTGTTTTTTCTTCAAGCCACTATCAATCATGGTTTGAAAAGCCATTTTAGAAGTAAAACGCTCGTCCACTCTTACCACTTTCATATCCGGAAAATGATTGGTAAAATGCGTCACAAAACCCTTTATAATAGAAGCACTTTGAGAAGGAGTTCCGTTCATTTGTTTTGGCTCACCAATGAGTACTAATTCGACTTTTTCTTTCGAAAAATAATCTTTTAAGAAATCAATGGCTGTTGCACTAGGAATAGTTGTCAATCCCGATGCTATAATTTGCATTTCATCAGTCACTGCAATTCCGGTACGTTTCTGACCGTAGTCGATACAAAGTATTCTCGCCATAATTCAAATTTGATTTTGCAAAGATAGTTTAGTTTTTGAAATTGATAATCATTTTATCTCTATGACTAATTTCAACAATTCTCCATCCTACTATCTACTATTTTAAAAAGTAAAAATGGAGCTGTTTAAAAAAATCCAATTATCTTTGTCGCAAAAATTTTAAAATCATGAGTGCATTACAAACAATTATAGAACAAGCTTGGGAAAACAGAGCTTTGTTACAAGAAGAAACAACCACTAACGCGATTAGAGAAGTTATTGAACTATTAGACTCAGGAAAATTACGCGTTGCTGAACCAAAAGCAGATACTTCGACTTCGCTCAGTACAGGCTCCTGGCAGGTAAACGAATGGGTAAAGAAAGCAGTAGTAATGTATTTCCCTATTCAAAAAATGGAAACTTGGGAAGCTGGAATTTTTGAATACCATGACAAAATGGAATTGAAAAAAGACTATGCTGAAAAAGGTGTTCGTGTGGTTCCTGGAGCTTCTGCTCGCTACGGTTCTTTTATCTCTAGCGGTGTAATCATGATGCCTAGTTATGTAAACATTGGAGCGTATGTTGATGCTGGAACAATGGTAGATACTTGGGCTACTGTAGGTAGTTGTGCTCAAATTGGAAAAGACGTTCACTTGAGTGGTGGTGTAGGTATTGGTGGTGTTTTAGAGCCATTACAAGCTGCTCCAGTTATCATTGAAGACGGTGCTTTCATCGGTTCTCGTTGTATTGTTGTTGAAGGTGTTCACGTAGGTAAAGAAGCGGTTCTTGGTGCTAACGTATGTTTGACTGCCTCTACTAAAATTATTGATATTACAGGTGATGAGCCAGTTGAGATGAAAGGATACGTTCCTGCTCGTTCAGTGGTGATTCCTGGAAGTTATACTAAAAAATTCGCTGCTGGTGAATACCAAGTGCCTTGTGCATTAATCATTGGTACTCGTAAACCATCTACTGATTTGAAAACGTCATTGAACAATGCGTTGAGAGAATATGATGTTGCGGTTTAAATCTTAAAGGCTACTATTTAAAATCCCAAATTCCAAAGTTTGACTTTAGAATTTGGGATTTTTTTATTTCATCAATTTCAGCTTCAGCTTTAAGTATTTTTTTCTGGTGATTTTACCTTTGAATGTTTTGGTTTTTTCGAGCAGTAGTTGCTGTAGCTTCTCTTCAGATTGCCCGCTTAATTCGGCATATTTTTTAGCAATAACTTTGACCATGGTTTTGGAGAGCCACATTTTTTTGAAATTATCCATACGGGCCTCGATGGATAAGGTTTCAAATTTCATCCGGTTCAAGTCAATTAAATAGAAATCATATTTCCCAGCTCCTTTATTTACAATTAAGGTATTGCCTGGTGAATGGTCTAAAAAATTAACCCTTGCTTCGTGCATCTTATACGTAAAAGCAGCAAATTGTTCTAAAATATTATTTCGATCAGGAAACAAAGGGTTATGAATGAGTTCACGAATGGTAAAATCATAATCTATATGCTTGCAGATATAATAACTATCCTGAAGTAATCCTAAACCATTTTTTTCTTCGGTATAAGCAACAGGAAATGGAGTTGGAATTTGATGCTCCAAAAGATAATTGGCATAATCAAAAGACCGCTTAGCCTTGGTGCTTCTAAAAAAAGAATAAATAATCGATTTAAAAAGTCCTGGTTTTTGAAAAAACTTAATATTTATTTTTTCTCCTTCCAAATTACTGGACTTAATCGTATTGCGCGCTCCTTGAACAATCAAGTCACCACTACTTAAAAAATCATCAACCAACTGAGAGATAAGGGCTTCTTTTTCTTTATAAAGAGAATGAGTAGTGATTTGCACGATATAGGATATTATTTTTGGTTTAAAAGTATAAAAAATAGTACTTTGCAACAAGAAATAGTTTTAGGAAGGAATGTGTCGTGTCGAATTTAATTGTTTATTAACTATTCAAATAGCGAATTACATGCCTCTAATAAAATCAATAAAAACTGCATGAAAGTTTTAATCATACAAAACAAGAGAATTGGTGATGTTTTAATCAGTTCAGTAATTGCAAACAATTACAAAGCCAAACATCCTGATGCCACCATTCATTTTATGGCGTATGACTTCACTCATGGCGTACTATTAAACAATCCTAATATTGATAAAATCATTAGTATTAACGACAAAGAGCTCAAACGCCTACCTGTTTTATTAAAATTAATTCGAAAAATTAAAAAAGAGCATTACGACATCATCATAGATCCGTATTCTAAAACACAAAGTAGATTAATTTGTAAATTCTCAGGCGCCAAACAAACCATTGGACACAAAAGCCGAAAAAAAATAGGCCAATTGGGCTTCTACACGCATCCAGTAGCAATTTCCAAAGAAAAAACTAAAATATGCGGTAAAGCTATCGAAGACCGCATCCATCTATTACAACAAGCTGATACTTTTTCTAAGATTGACTATGAACCCAAACTATTCTTGTCTGAAGCCGAAAAAAACGAGAATCTATTAGGTCACTATGCTAATAAAAAAGTAATTGTTTTTGGAATTCTAGGAAGCACGCCACAAAAGTCAATGCCTTATGAATACGTGGCAGAAATTGTTGATTTCATATCAAACCAATATGATGTTTACATCATGTTCAACTATGCTCCAAACCAAAAAGCTGAAGCTCAAAAGATATATAATCTTTGCCAAAAAAAAGAAAACATCATTTTAGATATTTACGCACCTACTATAAGGGATTTTATCAAACTCATGTATCAATCAGCACTTTTAGTTTCTAACGAAGGCGGAACCGTTCATATTGCTAAAGCCCTAAACAAACCTACATTTACAATTTTCTCCCCTTATGTCAACAAAGACCATTGGGCAAGTTTTGAGGATGGAAAATTCCATACTTCGGTCCACTTACTAGAAATGAAACCCGATTTATTTGACAGCTTCACCTTTGAAGAACGAAAAAAAATAGAAGCTAATCCAGAAGAATTGTATTTACAGTTAACACCAGAACTTATTCTACCACAACTCGATCAATTCTTAAAAAACAACTTATAACAAAAAAGCAATTCTTTACGAATTGCTTTTACATTTTTTATTACTTCTTGATTCCAAAATCAGTCCATTTCTTTTTTTCTAATTTGGTTTCTTTTCGAATATTCTTATTCTTATTAATCGATTCTGGAGTAGCATACCCTCTAGGATGATCTAAATGCAAACAAACGGTACTGTAACGAATTTGTTTCGGCTTAATGCCGTAATTAACCAATCGCTCTCCTAATTCCCTATCTTGACCACCATATTGCATACGCTCATCAAAACCATTGATTGCTAATATATCTTTCTTCCACCCTGAAGCATTATGCCCATTCCAGCTTGGTGTTGTTGGAGTTAACCAGTTCAAAATATCACTTTTAAGACCTTTAGCATCTACTTTATTATTTTTAAACGAAGCCTTCATTCCGTTTTTCTTTAGCCAAGCAACATCAAAACACAAATCGGCGTAAATATCCTCTTTAGTTATTTTTTGAGACAACTCCATTGGCAACTTATGATAGCCACCAGACAAGAAATAACCCTCTTCACGATATTTAATATGTTGCTCTACAAAATCAGGACGCGGGATACAATCGCCATCAGACATCATGATATAATCTGTGGTACAGGCCAAAATCGCTTTGTTCAAAATCTGAGATTTTTGAAAACCATTATCTTCATGCCAAACATGAATAATTGGGTAAAAAACTTCTTTCTTCATCGTTTCAATCAAATCGATAGTTTCTTGACGGGAACCATCATCAGCAATGACCATTTCGAAGTTACGATAGGTTTGTGTATTGTAACCCCAAATCACTTTTTTAAGCCATTCGGGCGAATTATAAGTACTGATTACTACGGAAATATTCTTTTGCATAATGGCGCAAAGATAACCTAAAATTGTTAATTTTGCTTTCTTCAAATTGAAAAATAAATGACAACTCTCTCCGTAATAATCCCTACTTACAACGAAATAGATTATATTGAAGACGCCATAAAATCGGTGGATTTTGCAGATGAAATAATTGTTATTGATTCTTTCAGCACAGATGGAACCCATGAAAAAGTTTTGGAACTAGGCTGTCAATTAGTAGAACGAAAATTCGACAATTTTTCAAGTCAAAAAAACCATGCTATCAGCTACGCAACTGGAGATTGGGTATTATTTATTGATGCTGATGAAAGAGTAACTCAAAAATTAAAATCTGAAATTCTAAAAACCATTCAAAATAGTAAACATGGGGGCTACAAGATTAGTTTCCCACATTTTTTCATGAACCGCTTTATGTACCACAAAGTGGACCGTGTCGTTCGATTGGTCAAAAATCAAGATTTAAAATTTACTGGAGATGTGCATGAAAAATTACATTTTAAAGGTAGCGAGGGAGTTTTGAAAAATTTCATGATTCATTACACCTACAAAGGCTTGTTTCATTTACTACAAAAAAAGGATTCTTACGCTTGGTTTCAAGCTCATACTTCTCACAAAAAAGGCAAAAAAGCGACTTACTTTCATTTGATTTTCAAACCTTTTTACCGTTTTTTTTCAACTTATATTTTAAAACGTGGATTTATGGATGGAATTCCTGGATTAGCACTTGCTAGCATTAATGCTTACGGCGTTTTTTCTCGTTACGCCAAAATTCTTTTGATTGAAAAAGAATTAAAATAATCGCAGTTTCCCTAGTCTTAATTTTAATTTAAACTTCAGCAAACTATCTTCTCCTTTAATGTCAATTCGATTAATTTCGTATGGATTTTTAAACGGAAATCGGTTGACTCTATTCCCTATTCGTAACCCCATTTTTATGTTTTGATCCTGAAGTAATTTTTGAAATTGACTTTTCCTAGGTTCTTTTTTGGGAAAATTCCCGTAAGGATATGCTAATGCTGGATAGACATTCAAATTATTTACCCGAATACTACCGTAACACCCCTCAAAATCTGACTTAATTTCATCATCTGACAAAGTCGAATATTTTTGATGTGCATAGGAATGCAAACCTAATTCAATGGAAGCGTCTAGACTTTGCAACATCTCTGCATCCATAATAGCCTCCTTTCCTTCGTTCCACAAATCAGCTTGCCCAATATATTGAAAAGGGATAAAAAAGGTAGCTTTGAGCTTGTACTTATTTAAAAGAGGAACAGCCAACTCTAATTGATTCAATGTAACATCATCAAAGGTAATAACAACACTCTTAGAAGGAATGTTTTTTAATTTTTCTAATTCTGACAGATGAAAACAAGTAAATCCCTTCTCCTTCAAATACCGAAATTGATCCTCTAACTTTGACTCAGAAATAGTAAGCCCTTGCCCTAAACCATCCATTTTACTTACATTGTGGTACATCAAAATTGGTAATCTTGCCATAGTCAAATATTAAATCTAAAACATCACTGTAAAATTATTACATTTGTCATCAATATTCTAACAAATAGAAATTAAAAATTTGAGACCTAAGATTACCGCGCTAACCTTAACGTATAATAATCAATCCACTATTGAAAAGCATATTAAAAGCTTACATTTTGCGGACGAAATTATCATCATAGACGCTTACAGTGAGGATGCAACTGTAAAGTTTGCCTCGGAAAAAGGAGCAGTTGTAATTCAGAGAGCATTTGACAATTTTTCAGCACAACGCAAATTTGCAATACAACAAGCTTCACACGATTGGATTGTTTTCTTTGAAATAGAGGAAAACATATCTAAAGCAATAGCAGAAGAAATTATATCTATTTTATCCGACTCCAACAACATTCATAATGCTTTCAAAGTCAACAGAAATTTTATTTTTCAAAATAAAAAAATAAAATACGGAGCTTGGTATGACCGCGATGTTGTTAGAGTTTTCAATAAAAAAAATAACATATACGACGGTAAATTAATTCATGAACGATTACAAACTAATGGTTCTGTAGGAGTTTTGAAAAACCAAATAGACTACAACAGATACGAAACTTTTGACGCATACAACCAAAAATTAAATCTAGACAGCCAACTTGAAGCAAAAGAACTTTATGATCAAAAAAAGAAGCCTAGCTTCTATGATTTTATTGTTAGACCTTGCTCTTATTTTTTTTATCATTATTTTATCCGAGGCGGATTTATAGACAAAAAAGAAGGTTATATCTTAGCATACATTCATTCCTTTTCTGTTTTCAAACGCTATCTCCAACTGTGGATGATGTATCGAAAATTAGAATAAACCATCATAAAAAAAACAGCATATGTTTGACATTTCAGTTATCATCATTAATTACAACTCTAGTAAATATACTACAGAATGCATCGAAAGTATTATAGAAAAAACCTCAGCCTCTTTAAAGTATGAGATTATTGTAGTTGACAACTGCTCTGAAGAACCAGATTACAATGCTTTGACAAACAGCTGCAATTCAATATCATTTCCTAACTTACTATTAGTTAGAAGCAAAATCAACACTGGTTTTGGTGGCGGAAACATGCACGGAGTTCAATATGCAACGGGTAAATATATCGCATTTGTTAATAATGACAGTCTACTCAAGAATGACTGTTTCTCCATTTTAAAAGAAACACTTGACAACAATCCCTCAATTGGCATGGTGGGAGGACAATCATTTACTGAAGATGGAAAAAGAATGCAAGCTTTTGATCATTTTGCGTCTTTAACAAAAGCATTGATGGGTAGGGATTTTATAGAAAAAATAAATCCGAAAAAATTCCCAAAAAGAAAATCTGAATATACCATGCCTCTACAAGTGAGTTATGTACAGGGAAGTTTTATGATGCTCAGAACAGCTGATTTTAATCGTGTAGGTGGTTTTGACACTAATCTATTTTTATACCACGAAGAAACTGATTTAGCAACACGACTAAAAAATATAAACAAAAGTTGTTACTTAATTCCTGAAGCACAATACATACATTATCACGGGATGAGCACACCTTCTTCAATAGACATCAAAATTGAACTAAAAATTTCACATCTTTATGTTATTAGAAAACATTGTGGCTATTTAGCATACAAAGTTTTAAACATACATTTAATAATCAACTATTTTTTTAAAAGTATTTTCAAACCTAAATATTGGAAAATATTCAATGTTCTATTTATTGGTGCACCATTGTCAAAATCACTTAAAACGAAGCAAAAAATAGTTAATCTCAACACTGAAGTATAATGATATCAGTTGCTTTATGTACTTACAACGGATCTAAATACTTAGCTAAACAACTCGATAGTATTTTAAACCAAGAGGATTATGTCCCCGATGAAATAATTATTTGCGATGATAATTCAACAGATAATACTATAGAAGTTCTCTCAAGATATAAATCCAAATATCCTAAAATCATTAATATTCACCAAAATGAATTCAATTTAGGAAGTAACTTAAATTTCAAAAAAGCGATATCACTTTGCACAGGTGACTACATTTTTCTGTCTGACCAAGACGATTTATGGAAAAAAGATAAGACAAAAAAAACCATCACATTTTTAAACAATCATCCAGAAATCGAGGCTGTGTTTACCAATGCGGATTTAATTGATGACAACGACAAAATTTCCAATAATGCCACATTATGGGATGCTATTTCATTCTTTGAAAAAGAACTACCCAAACCAATTGCTTTTTTAAGCACAATTGCTTTGAATGGAAACATTGCAACGGGGGCAACCATGTGTTTTAAGGGTAATTGGAAAAAAGAGATTGTTTCAATTATTAAAAAAACAGGTAATCTTCATGATGAGTTGATTGCAAAAAAGCTTGCCTTTAATTCTAAATTGGGTTATATCGCCGAAAATCTTACCTCCTACCGAATACATCAAAATCAACAAGTAGGTATCAAGAAAAAAAGTAAAATTAAAGCCAAATTAAGAGTAAAAAGAATTGCCCTAGGACTTGAAGTTCCTAAAAACACCATAGAATTAAGACATTTGTTCGTTAAACAATATAGTCGATACAAAACATTCATAAATCTACATTATGATATAGATTTGGAACAAAACAATGTGAAACAGAAAGCATTAATTCAAGCATCAAAAAAAGATTGCGAGGAGACATTGAGCAAAATTAAAAAGAGTAATTTTTTACTTTATATATACTTTATACTAATCGATAAAATTACAAGAAAACGTCAGCTATGAAAAAATATGACTACCTAATTGTTGGTTCAGGACTTTTTGGAAATGTGTTTGCTCATGAAGCGACAAAAAAAGGAAAAAAATGCCTTGTAATCGACAAAAGAAATCATTTTGGAGGAAACATATACTGTGAGAATATTGAAGATATCAATGTACACAAATATGGAGCACATATTTTTCACACTAATGACAAATACATTTGGGACTATGTAAATCAATTTGCTGAATTCAATAATTATATCAATTCGCCCTTATCATTATCTAAAGGAAAACTATATAACCTTCCTTTTAATATGAATACTTTTTATCAATTATGGGGATGCACTACACCTACTGAAGCTAAACAGAAAATTGACAATCAAATTAAAGAATTTGGAGTAGAAAACCCTCAGAATTTAGAAGAACAAGCACTTTCTTTAGTTGGAAAAGACATTTACAAATCACTTATCAAAGAATACACCGAAAAGCAATGGGGCAGAAAAGCAACAGAACTTCCTGCATTTATTATTAAAAGACTTCCTGTGCGATTTACTTTTGACAATAACTATTTCAATGATAAATATCAAGGCATACCAATTGGTGGTTACAATAAAATCACCGAAGGATTGCTAAAGGGAATTGAAGTTCAATTGAATACTAATTTTTTTGACGACAGAACTTATTATGAATCTTTGGCCGATAAAATTGTATTCACAGGAAAAATTGACGAATATTTTAATTATGAATTCGGAAAATTAGAATATCGTTCTTTACGATTTGAAACTGAAATTCTGGATACTGAAAATTTTCAAGGTAATGCTGTGGTTAATTACAACGATTTAAACATTCCATTTACTCGAATCATTGAGCACAAACATTTTGAATTTGGGAAACAAAAGAAAACTATCGTTACTAAAGAATATCCTGAAAACTGGACGTCAGAAAAAGAAGCTTATTACCCCATCAACGACGAAGTAAATCAAAAAAAATATTCTCAGTATAAAGAATTAAGTCTAAAATCAAAAGATGTTATCTTTGGCGGTAGACTAGCAGAATACAAGTATTATGACATGCATCAAATAATTGCTTCTGCCCTAAATAAATCAAAAATTGAACATGAAACTAAATAAAGATAATAGTATTATTTACATAG
The DNA here is from genome assembly GCF_048320115.1 of Flavobacterium faecale. GTDB lineage: Bacteria > Bacteroidota > Bacteroidia > Flavobacteriales > Flavobacteriaceae > Flavobacterium > Flavobacterium faecale_A. The sequence continues at coordinate 2,246,253 of NZ_CP182943.1, read as the reverse complement.
CTAGCCCTGCTAATGCTGCAACTGGCGGCCCTTTTCTATTACACCAATTAGCTTATAAACTCATTTGTTTAGGATTTAGGGCAAAAATGTTCTATCCAATTAGTGAAAAAGATAGTAATCCAGTACATGAATTTTACAAACATTTCAACTTACCTTTTACATTAAACATTGATGACAACTCTAATAATTTAATTATAATATCGGAATCTTTTCCCGATTTAGTTTATAAATACAAATCAATAAACAAAGTGATTTGGTGGTTAAGCGTAGACAACTATCCTGGCTTTGAAGGCAGGAAACGAAGCTTCTCACTAAAACGATTTTTAGGAATCAAAAAAACATATTCTTTATACAAAAAACAGCCTAAACACTCTCATTGGGTACAGTCGCACTATGCAAAAAATTATCTTAGCTCGCGAGGCATATCCAAAATTGATTTTCTTTCTGATTTTCTTGATCCAATTTTTTTAACTGAACTAAAAGATAAGATTTTCAACAACCAAACAAAAGAAAACATTGTTGCTTATAATCCAAAAAAAGGTTTCGAAGTAACTCAAAAACTAATTCTTACCTATCCCGAAATAGCATGGATTCCTATTGAAAACATGACCCCAAAAGAAGTAAAAGACTTACTATTAAGGGCTAAAGTTTATATTGACTTTGGTAACCATCCCGGCAAAGATCGCATTCCAAGAGAAGCCGCGATGTGTGGTTGCATTATCATCACAAATAAAAAAGGAAGTGCTAATTTCTATCAAGATGTACCAATTCTGGAAGAATATAAATTTGAATACACCGAACAAAATGAAAATAAGATTATAGAAAAAATTAAAACATCCTTTTTAGAGTTCGATTCAAAAATCAATGATTTTAAAAATTATAAATTAAGCATACTTGCAGAAGAGTCTAAATTTGATGACGATTTAAACAAAATCACTAATGATTTATTCAAACTATAAATTTTAAATTATAATTAATAGAACTCCTAAAATAGTTTAAACCAAAAGATAGTCATGTTTATTTTTTTGAGATTATCTAACCAAAATTTAATTCAATCTCTACAAATAAAACATAAAAAAAGCTAGATTTGTAGCTCATAAAAGAAAACATGATTAACGCTTCGGCTCCAGGTTGGATAGATAAATACTTTTTAAAACAAAAAAAATCTACTGCCGTTTACTCAAACGACATAGACGCCTTTTATCTAAAAGTAAGACAAACTGGTTTTATATATGGTCATATAGTATCTTTTGAAACAGAGACTCCAATTGACACCAAAGGCTGGGTACAGAATGAAATTCCAAAAGTTGCTCTCCTCAATATTTTACATGCCACTTATAAATTACATCATCAAGACGAAAACACAGAACATTTTATAAAAAAAGCTTTGGAATTTTATGATGCCATGCATCCCCAAGGTTTCAATTTATTCAAAAAGGTACTTCCTAATAGCCCTGACTCATTTAATTTAGAGAAAATCATAGATAGCCGGGTACAAACAAACATTGACATTGTAAGCAAAAATTTCTCTCACATTGTTACCAATGCCTTACTTTTCATAGACATATTAGCTTTTAGAGAATTTCTTACTCGAGGCGAGTTACCAGACAAATACTTAAAAAGAATTGAGGAATCTATCGTTAGTGTTATTTCTTTAGCCCTGAAAACCAAAACTAATAAATCTAAATATGACGATTTATTAATTAAGTTGTTTGAGGCATCTGTTCGCTATAGTAAATTTTCTAAAATAAGCATCCATAATATAGACGAATTAAACCTCAGTAATTTCAATTCACAACTAGAGAAATATTACATTATTGATATGGCTGGAATGTCATTATGGAGTGACGGTAAGCTCGAAAATGAAGAAGCTTATTTCCTGTATAAACTCGCAGAAAAAATAGGCGTTTCTGATGATTTCGTAACAAACAGTATTCACGAAACAAATGCATTTATTTCAAGGCATAAAAAAGAAATCCCATATTTTAATTATTCTAATCCGGTAAAACATTTTTATGATCAAACAACTAAAAATGTAGAAACTTTAATCACACGGAATAAAAATCGGCTTTTTAAAGAAATCACTGAAAGTAAAGAACTAATGATTCTGTTGGCCATTTCTACCACAAGAGATTTAGATGAAAAAGAAAAGAAAAAAGTAAAAAAACAGTTATTGGAAATTTGCAAAACGATTCCGTCACTAACTATTTTTTTACTTCCAGGCGGCAGCTTACTACTTCCCATTTTAATCAAATTTATTCCTAAAATGCTTCCATCTGCGTTTAACGAAAACTTAGATAGTGAATAAAAAAAATCGCCTTAACGGCGATTTTTTTATGCTTTACAATTTTAATTGATAAACTTCACTTAGTCCATCATTCGAACTAAAATTCACATTTAAATCGGTTACATATCCTGAATTCAATCCATAAACCCAACCGTGAATAGTCAAATCTTGACCTGCTTTCCACGCACCTTGAACTATTGATGTCTTGCATAGATCATACACTTGCTCTTTTACGTTTATTTCTACAAACGTATTAAAACGTGTAGTTTCGTCTTCAATCGAATCTAGATAGTTATTATGCATGCGATACACATCTTTTATGTGTCTAATCCAGTTATCAATTAATCCTATAGATTGATTCCCCATAGCTGCCTTTACACCACCACAACCATAATGTCCGCAAACAATAACATGTTTTACTTTTAACACATTTACTGCATAATCTAAAACACTTAACATATTCATATCCGAGTGAACTACCATGTTTGCAATATTACGATGTACAAACACTTCACCTGGTTTTGCTCCAATAATCTCATTTGCAGGAACTCTACTGTCCGAACAACCAATCCATAATAATGGTGGATTTTGTCCTTTAGCCAAATCAGCAAAGAAATTTTCATCAATAGCTAATTTAGATTCTACCCATTGTTTATTATTGTCTATTATTTGTTTATAAAAATCACTCATGGAAATATTATTTTTTATTGTTAATCGATTCTATTATTTGAAATATTATTCTTCTAGGAATGCGTTATGCGCCGTTTGCTTTTTAATTAGTTTACGTTTGGCCACATCATATTCGTGCTCCAAAGTTACATGATTTGCTGCATCAGTAGAATTTTCTAAATCATAGGCTTCTTTAAATCCTTTTAACTTTACCTTAATATTATCTTCCTTAGCACGTATTTCTTTAAACTCCTCTATCAAATCCAGAATATCATGTGCTATATAAACGGTATCTGAGGCATTGATTATCACATTAGAATTTTCAGGAATATTATTTAAAGTAGACTTAATAGCTGCTTTATTTAGAAAAGATACTTCTTGAGCTAAATCGATATGGATTACATCACCATCTACATACTCGTCCTTTTTAAAACTGTAAGCCCTTTTCAAGTTTCCTCTTAAAACAAAACCAATACTAATAATCATACCTAACATCACCCCTTTGAGTAAATCAGTAGCTACAACAGCTACTAAAGTTGCTACAAAAGGAACAAATTGATATTTGCCTTTTTTCCAAAAATGTACAAAAGTAGCTGGCTTCGCTAATTTATACCCTACCATAATCAAAACAGCCGCTAGAGTTGCTAATGGTATTTTATTTAGCAGGACCGGAATTAACAACACACTTAACAACAACATCAAACCGTGAATTATTGTCGACATTTTAGATTTTGCACCTGCATTATTATTTGCAGAAGTACGCACAACTACAGATGTCATTGGCAAACCACCTAATAAAGCACTCACCATATTTCCAACTCCTTGAGCTTTTAACTCAACATTAGTATTGGTAAATCTTTTTTGGAAATCCATACGGTCAGCAGCTTCAATACATAGTAAAGTTTCAATTGAAGCCACAATTGCGATCGTAACACCCGTAATCCATACTTTAGGATCAGTAAATCCTGTGAAATTTGGAGTAACGATGATTGATTTAAAATCCTCAAAAGAAGATGGTACTGGCAAAGAAACCAAATGACTTTTAGAAATAACCAAACTACTCCCTGAAGCCATAAATATTTCATTTAACAAAACACCAGTAATTACTGCAACTAAGGCACCCGGAACCAATTTAAATTTCTTTAAAAAAGCTACTTTATCCCACGAGATAAGGATAACTAAGGAAACAACCGTAACAATTAATGCACCAATTTGTAGATAATCAAAAATTTCAAATAAAGATGAAAATGTATTGTCACCATTATTTTGTACAAAGGACTGATCACCTTCATAATCGGCATCATAACCAAAAGCATGGGGCAATTGTTTTAATATAATAATGACTCCAATACCAGCTAACATTCCTTCAATCACATTTGTTGGAAAATAATTAGAAATACTTCCTGCTTTTAAAAATCCAAGTCCTAATTGAATTAATCCTGCAATGAACACAGCAGTTAAAAAAATATCGAAAGCTCCAAAATCCGTAATAGCAGTCAGTACAATTGCTGTTAAACCTGCAGCTGGTCCCGAAACACTAATATGAGATTGACTCAAATAACCAACGACTAACCCTCCAACAATTCCTGCAATAATACCTGAGAACAATGGCGCACCTGAAGCCATTGCTATACCTAAACATAATGGTAACGCCACTAAGAAAACAACCAAACCTGCAGCAAAATCTGACTTAAGATTGGCAAAAAGATTTATTTTTTTTGACATAATACTTTATAAATTATTAAACATAAAAAACAACTACCCATTAAAAAAACAGTTATTTAAAATTAAAAATGAATGTATTATATAAAGTCTGGTGGAGGTGAAAAAATTTGTGACGATACATTATCATGTTTAGATAAATTCTCGGAATGAATCAAACTAGATTTAGCAACTTTTATGACTAAAAAAACCTGAGTAAATGCACTTGTATACTCAAAAGCTTTTACTTCTTTACTATGAGAATGTTCTTCTTCTGAGTATTTACAAAACATTGAAACATCGCATTTTTTCTCTATCAACGTAACAACAGTTGGCGTCAACAAAAAAATAATAAACAGAGCCAAAAATAACTTTGCGAATAGTTTCATGTATACAAAAATATGTTTAAAGTGAAACAAAACAATAAATAAACAACAAAATTAAAAAAAAATTAACACAATTTTTAACTATCAACACTCATCTCTTTATCAATCTGAACTTTATCAAACAGCAAAACGATTCATTATAAAGAACAATAAAGACAGCTCGATACCAAACTTTAATTTTACACAATAAAATAAAAAAAACAATCGACAATCTAGTTGGATAGTTTTTATATTTACATCCAAATTACAACATCCATGACCATTACGCAATTAAAATATGTTTTAGCTGTAGCTGAACACAAAAATTTTACCCTCGCTGCCGAAAAATGTTTTGTTACTCAGCCTACTCTAAGTATGCAAATCCAAAAAATTGAGGAAGAACTCAATATTACGATTTTTGACCGCACCAAAAAACCAATACAACTTACTGACATTGGTCAAAAAATAGTTCTACAAGCTAAAAACATTGTAAATGAAGCAGATCGTATTCAAGATATTGTTGAGCAACAAAAAGGTTTTATAGGAGGCGAATTCAAATTAGGAATCATCCCTACAATCATGCCTACGCTACTTCCAATGTTCTTAAATAATTTCATCAACAAATATCCAAAAGTAAAACTCATCATTGAAGAACTAAACACCGAAGAAATCATCACAAAGCTCAACAACGGACATCTTGATGCTGCTATAGCCGCTACACCATTAATGGAAGAAAAAATCAAGGAAATTGTTTTGTATTTTGAACCCTTCGTTGCCTATATACCCGAAAATCACCAACATTTTAAAAAAGAAGAAATCGAAATAGACGATTTAAATTTAGACGAAATTTTATTACTACAAGACGGCCATTGTTTTAGAGACGGTATTTTAAACCTTTGCAAAAATGAGAGTATCAGTGAAAACAATCGTTTTCAAATTGAAAGTGGAAGTTTTGAAACATTAATCAAATTAGCCGACGAAGGCTTAGGTACTACTTTACTACCTTATCTGCATACTTTAGACCTAAAAGATGCAGACAAATTAAAACTTCGCCAATTTAAAGAGCCAAAACCAGCGAGAGAAGTCAGCCTAATTTACCCTAAGAACGAACTCAAAATTCAAATTATAGACGCCTTAAGAAGTACCATTGCAGGAGTGATTAAAGGAGCTATTGTTTTTCAAAACGTACAAATAATTAGCCCACTGCAAAAGAAATAAAAATAAAAAAAAGGAACGCTTTCAATAAGGGTTCCTTTTTAAGTTTGGGGGCAAATAGGGCAACTAATCGTTAATAACAATGAGACATTCTTTCAAAATAGGCTTCTTACTTGTATAAAATAAAAGCCAAATTCGTAAATGCTCCATTTCATAAGGCAATAAATTCTTAACTGCTTTTTTAAGTTCTTTTAAAAAAAGAACTGGGCTAAAGCTTACTCTTTCGAGAACCTCTTTTGTACAATCATAAATCATTCTAGACATAACAAGCAGGTATTAAAAGATTATTAATTTATTTCATTCCAAAAGTAGAAAACAAAATCAAAATAACGACAAAAAGCAATAAATAATCGATTAAATACACTTTTATTAAAAATATGAAGGATAAAGACTGCATATAAAAAGAAGGGAGGGTTAAACAAAAACCCGTCATAGATTAATCATTTCTCTTAATCTAAGAATTTAACGGCATAAAAAAAGAGCCTTTATTAGGCTCCTATTTTATATCGTTTCAACAACTACTAAACATTGTTTCAATTCTGGCTTTTCAATTATATATTCAAACAACCATTCTTTTAGCTTTTCAAGTTCAAAAGGCAACAAGGTTTTAACTGCCTTTTCTAATTCTTTACAAAATAATAACGGATCAAAACTTACTCTCTCTAAAATAGATTTAGTGTAATCAAACATTACTTTAGACATAACTTTAAGATTTTGAGGTTTACAATTTAATTTTAAATCGTGAGTAAAAATACATTTTTTACCGATACTTCCTAAAAATTTTAACGATAATTTTTCAAACCACAGTGTTTATAACTAAAAAATACTAAGCTTTTCGTGCACGAAACATTTCTCGTTTGCCTGGTGGTCCCGCAAGTTTTTCAACTTCAAAACCCACTTCCAACATACTTCTTTTCACAACTCCTCTTGCGGCATACGTTACTAAAACACCTTCCTTTTTCAAAGACAGATACATTTTCTGAAAAATCTCAGTACTCCATAATTCTGGCTGTACCCTATAACCAAATGCGTCGAAATAAATCAAATCAAATTTTTCCACATCATCTATTTCTTGAAAAAACTGCTTTCTTTTGGTTAAAACAAAATTGTTATCAATATGCGTCTTTTCTCCCCATGCTGATTCATGCATCTTATCAAAAACAGCAATATAATCACTCGCTTTTAATTCATCAATGTAGTTCATTGCAGCTAACTCATCTGGAGAAACAGGATAAGCCTCCACACCAGTATAGTCAATTTGTTGATTCATTTTTTCACTTTCGATATATGTAATAAATGCATTTAGTCCTGTTCCAAAACCAATCTCCAGAATAGAAATATTTTTGTTTTCAAATAATGCCAATCCATTCTTGATAAATACATGTTGCGCCTCTTGAATCGCTCCATGTTTAGAATGATAACTTTCATTCCAATCTTTAATATGAATAGTCGTTGAACCGTCAAGGGTTTGTATAATTTCTCTCTCCAAAATTGCAATTTATTTAATTTTCAGTATCCATAAATAGAATACAGCCCAAAAATAACCAAAACAAAAACACATAATTGAAAAAAAACTAGATATTTTGCCTATTCCCTATAAATCAACTCCGAATCTCAAAATTTTTTAAAATATAAACAATTAACAATTTATTGTCACATTTAATACTAATACCTCTCCCTTTTTTAGTCTTTTTTATTTAATTTTGCTTACAATTAAAGTTTCTTTTGATATTATAGATAAAACAACTGTCATAAGGATTCACTTTTAAAAAATAAAACAAAATAATACCCAATTATGAGTACAACTCAAGCTAACAAAATTGAAATAAACAAAGTAGCAACCTCAAAAATTAACCAAGTTGATTTTGACAACTTAAGCTTTGGTTCTGTATTTACAGATCATTTATTAGAGTGTGATTTTAAAAATGGCGAATGGCAAAAACCCGTCATTAAACCTTATGCACCTTTTTTGTTAGACCCTTCAGCTCGCGTATTTCATTATGGACAAGCTATTTTTGAAGGCATGAAAGCCTACAAAGACGAGAATGACTCCATTTGGCTATTTAGACCTGATGAAAACTTCAACCGTTTCAACTCTTCTGCAGTACGTATGGCCATGCCTGAAGTCCCTGAAGAGGTTTTCATGGAGGGATTAAACGAGTTGTTAAAACTTGATCACGAATGGATTAAAAAAGGTTTAGGAAATTCACTCTACATTAGACCTTTTTTGATAGCCACTGGAGAAGGAGTAATTGCAAATCCATCTGACGAATATAAATTCATGATTATCCTTTCCCCTGCAAAAGCGTATTATTCAGGTGAAGTAAAAGTATTAATTGCCGAACACTATAGTCGCGCTGCTAATGGCGGTATTGGTGCTGCTAAAACAGCTGGTAATTATGCAGGGCAATTTTACCCAACCAATTTAGCGAACAAAGAAGGTTTCCAACAAATAATTTGGACTGATGATGCAACCCATACAAAATTAGAAGAAGCCGGAACTATGAACGTATTCTTTAGAATTAACGATACTTTATTCACAGCTCCTGTAAGCGAAAGAATACTTGATGGAGTTACCCGAAAAAGTATTATTGATATGGCTAAAAAAGAAGGCATCAACGTAGAAGTGCGTCCCGTATTGGTGGCAGAGCTTATTGAGGCTGCTAAAAACGGAAGCTTAAAAGAAATATTTGGTGCAGGTACTGCCGCGGTAGTAAGCCCTATTTGTGGCTTTTCTTACCGTAACGAGTATTTTGAATTGCCAAAAGTTTCTGATTCTGTTGCATTGCAAATAAAAGATAAACTAACCAACATTCAACACAAACTAGCTGAAGACAGTTTCGGTTGGACGGTGAAAGTTTCTTAGTTCATAAAATTACAACTCAAAAACCAAAGAGCGATTTTCTAATTGAAAATCGCTCTTTTTTTATTGTTCCAAAATCTTAGAAAAATCAGGTTTAAAATAGTTAGGTCCTTTCATCACTTTTCCATCTTCACGATAAATTGGATTTCCGTCTTCCCCTAATTTACTCATATTACTTCGCTGTATTTCATCAAATACCTCCTCAATCTTATGTTGTAAACCATGTTCAATTATGGTCCCACAAAGGATATACATCATATCCCCTAAAGCATCTGCAATTTCAACCAAATCATTATTCTTGACTGCTTCAAGGTATTCTTCATTTTCCTCTTTCATCAAGTTGTAACGGAGGATTTTCTTTTCTTCTGCAAGATTAGCAATTGGAGATTCACTATGTCCTATCTTAAAGGCCGTATGAAATTCTGTAACGGAGTCTAGTTGTTTACGCATGGTTATTTAACTTATATTTGAAAAGGCAAATTAGCAACAAATTCTATACAATTGCGTACTTTTGCCAAAAAAATTAAAACCATGTTTAGTTCAGGACAATTATTATTTGCCGCTTGTTTTTTTGTAGCTTTTGTCATCGCAGCCATATACTCCTACCGAAAGGATTTAGCACTACACAAAAAATACTATAAAGGAAATTATAAAATCCTTCTGGGCTTCCTTATTTTTATTGGACTCTTGTTTGTGATTAAAATTTATTTTAAAAGATAAAATTTACATCTAAATCAGTTGAAGATTTCACTACTTAACTAATCCTTCAACTGGTCCCGATATATTGCAAAATTCATTTTAACTTTATCATCCAGTTCAGGTTCTTTGATATCAGTGTATTTTTGCATTTCTTCCCAAATAATTTGAGCCACTATATAGCGCGCCATATCTTTATCGTCAGCAGGAACAATATACCAAGGCGCATGCTCTTTGGCCGTTTTATTTATAGCTTCCTCATAATATTGCATGTAATGATCCCAATGTTCCCGTTCTCGCAAATCTCCTGGTGAAAATTTCCAATGATGTTCTTCGTTTTCTAATCGTCGCAACAAGCGTTTGCGCTGTTCTTCCTTACTTAAATGAAAGAAAAACTTCAATACAATGGTTCCGTTTTGACTAATATGTTTTTCGAAATTATTAATCTGTTCCATTCTATTTTCCCAAAACTGCGGGGTTATATCTTCCACTTTTTCAATCCCAGGCAAATTCTCATTCAATATATATTCAGGATGCACTCGCGTTACCAAAACATTTTCATAATGCGTTCGATTAAAAATCGCAAACTTCCCCTTCTCAGGCAAAGCCAAATAATGTCTCCACAAATAATCATGCTCTAATTCGGCCGAATTGGGTGTCTTAAAACTATGAACTACCACCCCTCGAGAGTTGAATTCTTTAAAAACTTCCCGGATCAAACTATCCTTGCCCGAGGTATCCATACCTTGCAAACAAATCAAAACTCCATACCGATTGTGCGCATACATCACATCTTGTAATTCACTCAACTTTTCTCGCACCCCATCTAATTTATCCTCCTTATCATCATCACTCGCTCGACAATTTAAATCTGTTGGTAAATCTTTTAAACTAATTGGAGCTACTACTTTAAAGTCTTTTGGATCTATGGATTTCATGCTATTAAATTTTATTTCTAGTAAATATACTCATTTTTAGGAGCATTTTCCTGCTTTCTGCTACAATACTTCTTCAAGGATTTGTTTTTTTTCTTAGGTCGCCACAGGAGCTTCCGTTAGTCGCTCTGTTTCTCCCAGAAAAAAACACAAATCCTTTTCAAAGTATTTCAGCGGCAATCAGGGCTAGAAATTCATTTCCAAAATTCACAGTATGTACAAAATCTACTCTAGCAAGCTCAATGTCTAAAAAGAAAAACGGCTGTGTAAAAACAAGCCGTTTATCAACCAAAAACTAAATTAAACTATTTATCTTGTGCTTCAAGCTTACTATTTTTTTGTTCTTTCAAAATTGATTGCATTTTAGGCTGAACTAATTTTGCGATCTCATCTTCTGAAATTTCTAATGACTCTGGATTTTTCAATAATTGCAACCACGGCTTCTTACCCTTAAATGGGTATTCTCCAAACACTATCACAGGAGTTCCTTTTGTTTTAATTGTTTCATCATCAATCAACTCCCATTGTTGCGCCCAATCATACAAATAACGAGCATCTTTTTCTTGAAGCCTCAAGCAAGAATGCGAAGCAGGATAACCCGGTAATTCATACTGATGAAAACCAACACCTAATTTATTTTCGATATTAAAATTCCATTTCAATTCCCATTCATCATTAAATGTACTGATGGTTTCCTCAGCTTTCCAATTGGTAAAAAACAAACCCGTAGGAGTGGGATCTTTTTCTCGACCCATATTGGTTGGCCCTGTATAAACCAATGTTCCGTTTTTATACGCAGCAAATGTTTGAGTGGGATAAGAAAAAAACAATATCTTATCTACTTTTCGCAAACTTTCAACCTGCAATGGAAAAGGCAAATAGTCTTCCCTTTTTCCATCCAATTTATTGGGAACAATGATCGAATCCATTTTCGCTAAATTCTTTCTATCAGTACGATTCACGTCCATTGCAATTTGCAAAACCGATTCCTTATTTTGAGTTTCTTTCAACCAAGACTTCGCTTCCATCATTTGATACTGAATTCCCTCCAGTTTTTCTCGAGTTTCAATCGTGATTTCCGTGTCTTCGTTAATAGTATTTGGTTCCTCTTTACTTTCATTATTCTTACATGATATAAAAACGATTGCCAAAATTAATATAACTATAATTGACTTTTTCATAATTTTAATTTTACATTACAAAGATCAAAAGATAGCCAAAAATCTTTGTTATATGATTTTCTTATAATGTTGTCAAATTTTCAGATTTACATTTTTGGCTATGAAAATTTATTGTTTTTTCACATAAGTACCTTTCATTAACCAACCACAAAATCCTAACTTTGCTAAAGAACTAAAAATAAAGAAATGACAGAATTAAAAAATAAAAACGCTCTAATTACTGGAGCTGGAAAAGGAATTGGAAAAGCTGTCGCTATTGCACTAGCTAAAGAAGGTGTAAATGTGATTTTGGTCGCACGCACACAAACAGATATTGATACAGTAGCAGCAGAAATTGCTCCATTTGGGGTAAAAACATTAGCTTTAACAGCTGATGTAGCGGATATTAACTCCGTAAACCAAGCGGTTACTAAAGCCTTAACAGAATTCAAAACAATCGATATTTTAATCAACAACGCTGGAATTGCAGCCTTTGGTAACTTTTTACAGATGGAGGTAACCGATTGGGAGCGTATTATCCAAGTAAACTTGATGGGTACATATTATGTAACTCGTGCCGTTTTACCAAATATGATTGAGCGTCAAACTGGAGACATCATCAACATTTCCTCTACAGCAGGATTAAACGGAAATGCGGTAACAAGTGCTTATAGCGCTTCTAAATTTGCTGTTTTAGGACTAACTGATTCGTTGATGCAAGAAGTTCGCAAACACAACATTCGTGTAACAGCCTTAACACCAAGTACCGTTGCTACAGACATGGCCAAAGACCTCAACCTTACTGACGGAAACCCCGATAAAGTAATGCAGTCTGAAGACATGGCCGAGTTAATTATTGCGCATCTAAAATTAAACCGTCGTGTGTTTATTAAAAACAGTAGTATTTGGTCAACAAATCCATAACCTTGTTAGGAAGATATTCGTAAACAAAAAAGACACAAAAGTTCGCTGAGCCTTTGTGTCTTTTTTATTCTTTGTGACTTTTGTGCTTTATAAAATTGAAAATCCTTTCCGTTGAGCAACAAAAATGATATCCGTACGCATTGCCTTCTTTGCGTTTCCTTAGCGAAATTCGCGGTTAAATCATTCCAAAATTCAAAAGTCAATTTCAAAAATCTTTAATATTTAAACTACTTCCTCCGTTACAAACTCCATTCGAACCGCGCCATCTTCATCAATATGTGTTAGCTTTATCGACTGTAAAGTATTGGCTAATTCAGGATTCCATGGTGTTTTAACTTTTACGTAATTTTCTGTAAAACCATGAATATAGCCTTCTTTATTTTCGCTTTCGAACAAAACCGTTCGTTGTGTCCCTAACTGACTTTCATAAAAAGCACGACGCTTTTTTACAGACAAACCTCTCAACATTTTACTGCGTTTGGCTCGTACATTTGAAGGCACAGCTCCGTCCATAGCAGCCGCTTCAGTATTGTCTCTTTCAGAATAAGTAAAAACGTGTAAATACGAAATATCCATTTCGTTCAAGAAATGGTAAGTTTCTAAGAAATGTTCGTCAGTTTCACCAGGAAAACCTACAATCACATCAACTCCAATGCAAGCATGTGGCATCACTTCGCGAATTTTATTCACTCGCTCGGTATACACCTCACGCAAATAACGACGCTTCATTAATTTCAAAATAGCATCACTCCCTGATTGTAGCGGAATATGGAAATGCGGTACAAAAGTCCTGCTTTTCGAAACAAATTCTATCGTTTCGTTTTTCAATAAATTAGGTTCGATAGACGAAATTCGCAATCTTTCAATGCCTTCCACCTCATCTAACGCCTGAACCAAATCTAAAAAAGTATGTTCGTGTTTTTTATTTCCAAACTCCCCTTTTCCGTAATCTCCTATATTGACACCCGTAAGCACAATTTCCTTAATGTTTTGGGCTGAAATTTCTTTAGCATTTTGCAATACATTTTCGAGCGCATCACTTCTAGAAATACCTCTCGCTAGCGGAATCGTACAATAAGTACATTTATAATCACAACCGTCTTGCACTTTTAAAAATGCTCGGGTGCGGTCACCAATGGAGTAACTGCCCACGTAAAAATCAGCTTCGGCAATCTCACACGAATGCACTTCGCCCATATCATTTTTACTCAAATCATTGATATAATCCGTGATTTTGAATTTCTCAGTAGCTCCTAAAACCAAGTCAACCCCATCAACTGCAGCTAATTCTTCGGGTTTCAACTGCGCATAACAACCCACGGCAGCAACAAAAGCTTTGTCGTTGAGTTTCATGGCTTTTTTTACCACTTGTTTGAATTGTTTATCGGCATTTTCAGTAACAGAACAAGTATTAATCACATACATATCTGCTACATCTTCGAAGTCCACACGGTCAAAACCTTCGTCTTGAAAACTGCGTGCGATGGTTGATGTTTCTGAAAAGTTCAGCTTACATCCTAGGGTATAAAAGGCAACCTTTTTTCTTTTTTCCATAAGTAGTCACTAATAATGAAATCGTTGTCAAAAATTAGTGTGTGCAAATTTACATATTAATTACAGAATTTAAAATCCGATTATCATTATATTTGTAAATAGATTTTAAATTTAAAAATCATGCATTCCTCTAATTTACAAAAAGATAAACTGGAGTTAATTGAGAAGATTATTCACACTGATGATCAGAAAACTTTGGTTTTTTTAAAAAACGTCTTAAGCGATGACGATTCAAATTTTAAATTAAGTGAAGAGCAACAAAATTTAGTTAGAGAAAACACCGAAAATTATCTTTCAGAAAAAGACAAAGGAAAATCTTGGGACCAAATCAAAGCTAAATTAATTGCGAAACGAAATGGCTAAATTGAAAGAGGTTTTTACTATTCAAGCTGAAAACGAATTAGAAGACGCATTTTATTTCTACAATTTAATTTCTTCAAATGTAGCTGCTAATTTTTAAAACAAATTAACAGCTGCATTCAATCCATTTTATTACATCCAGAATCTTTCCCATTCGATTTTGAAACGTATCGCAGAGCTACAGTCAAAAAATTTCCTTTTGTAATCATTTATACTAAAATTGATGCTATCATTTTAATTTCGGCAATTTTCCACACCTGCAAAAATCCTAAGAAAAAATTGAGATAATCATTTGGCTTTCTCCTGCACTGCAAAGGGTAACAATTGTCTCATGACTTTGCGCCTACTTCAGTTAAGAAATACATACTTCAATGCTTTTGTAGAATTTATTGATGGGATTTCTCCTTCGTCGAAAAGACAAGATTGAGTAAAAAACCATTAAGAAAGTAAGCCCAATTAAGATTAACTCTTAACTTTCCTTAATCCCTTAATGGTTTTTAAAATATATAAACTATAAAAATCTTAAGCCAAAATAAATCGCTCAATTACCTCCGCAACACCATGGTCATTATTTGAAGCGACAACCACATCGCCTTTGTCTCTTAAATGCGCATCTACATTATCTACCCAAACACCCAATCCAGCATATTCAATCATCGATAAATCGTTACCTGCATTCCCCACTGCAATCACTTCGGATTGTAAAATATTTAATTTTTCGGCTAAGAATTTCACGCTGGCACCTTTGTCAATTCCAGTTTGAGCGGCTTCTAAAAAGAAGGGTTTTGACATGCATACGCTCAAATGAGGCATAGTCGCCTTTAAATCTTCTTCCACTTCTTTCAAGTAACTCGGTTCCTCCAATAAAATACATTTTATTGCTGCTGATTGTACACGCTCTTTGAAATTAGGTACTACCTCATGTTCTAAGCCCGTAATATTCTTTTCAACGTCAATATATTCTGAATAGGTTTCACTTATTATTTTCCCGTCTAAATACGTAATAATATGCGTTTTCTTTTTTTGACTGTAATCATACAATATATGTATTTGCTCTTGAGTCAAACTTTGCTCGAAGATCACTTCATTAGTACTCAAGTCGGTAATCACAGCTCCATTAAACGAAATCATATACGAATCCATCAATCCTAAATCTTTGGCAAATTCTATCATCGCAGGAGTTGGACGCCCAGAAGCTAAAATAATATGCACTCCTTTTTCCTTTGCTTTAGAAAGCATCGTTCTGTTTTCGTTTGAAATAATATGGTCATCATTCAACAAGGTGTCATCCATGTCCAAGACCAGCATTTTGTATTTCATATAATAATATTTTATTATCACTGATTACCACAATTTTTCCAGATTAGTCTCTCTACTTTATCTGTTACAATCTGTGAAATCTGTGTTTAATTTTCTAGTAAATGAATGCTACAAATTCATTTTAAACTCCTCAATAATCGGATAAATTTTTCCGTATTGGGTTTCTTGTACAAACAACTCAACCGCTTGTCCGTAGGATCCAAAACCCGCCACACGAGCGGATTGAATATTGTCCTTCATCACAACATCAACACCAGCTGCTTCAATTTTATCTTTCAGAGCAATAGCCAAAACTTCACTTCCTGAAAATATTTTCATTAATCCCATAACTATATTTTATCTGTTATTTTTCTTGTATTTTATTTTTTTCATTAGTAAACACAACCTCCGAAATTGATTCTATAGATTTCACCCTCCCTTTTTTATCAAGAAACAATTTCCCATACCTAGGTAATTCCTTAGATGGTTTAACCGTAGTAGGATCAATTAATGGTGTAGCTTCAACTACAAATTTTGACTCTCCATATATATAAGGAATCCACCAAAATTTTGAATGCACAGTTCCATCTATTAACGCTACACAACCAGGCACAGCCTCTATTGTATTACTAACCGCTTGATCAATTTTTATTCTTTTGGTAGGAAAAAAAACAATCAAACTCATTTTATCTTGTCCCTTTACTCTTTCTGAAGATTTTTCTAACGAACTCAATTTTGAAAGTTCAATATTTTTAGTGGATATAAGAGTAAAATTAAATAAATCCTGAGAACAACTTGTTAACATTAAACTTGTAACCAAAACAAAAGATAGTTTTTTCATATTTACCTTCTAATTTAAATTTATAATAATGAAACACTTAAAAATTACACATCCTCGTTGTCCTCTTCATCATACTCTTCAAAATCAAACTCAAAAGGCTCTACTAGGATTTTATCCACTAATGATTCCACACGTTCAGTCATTTCAGTTGCAAAAATGATTCTTTGGGTTTTGGCGATACTGCTCGAGATACGAGCAATTCTAGTTTCGTGACGCAAACGCAACATTGGGTCGGCATCGTCTATAATAAACATTTTCAATCTATTGACATTGTAACCCGCTGTACTCAGCATATCGCTTAACTTGATAGGCGTTCCTACTAACACATCCACTCCCCCCGAAATGTAGTTTTTATCATAATCCATATCGCCTTTTTCGTGTACACCATAAACCGTCAAGTCTGTATGTGCTCCCAATTTTTCAAAAATCGAAAGCATTTCCAAAACTTTTTCTTTGTCTTGTACTACAATCAAAGCTCTTGGTGACTGCTCCCCTTCTTTAACCAATTGTTGAATCACGTTCAACACAATGGTGGTTGTTTTCCCAGAACCAGCCGGTGCCAAAATCAAACAGTCAGCGCCACTTTTAATGGTTGAAAAAGTTTCTTTTTGCAAGTCGTTGGCTTCTGTCAATCCGCAGTTGATTAATGACTGCTGCAAGCCTTCGTTTATTTTTTTTAGTTTCATAACATTATTTAGGATTTTAGATATTGGATTTAGGAATTACCAGAAGATGATTCATAGTTTTCGCACTCATCTCTTTCATAATTCCACCTTCCACTTTTATCTAAACAATTATCAATTTGAACAAATCGGAATATTTTAAATCCTAAAAATAATAGAACTATAAGTGTCATTATTAACACAATTTTCTTCCTTTTTGACATTCAATAGCTTTATTTACTTGCAAACAACTTCACGTCATTCTCCGATATTTCTGCTCCTCCGAGGATAATCAATCGTTCTACCACGTTGCGCAATTCACGGATATTCCCGGTCCAATCGTATTCTTGTAATAATTTCACAGCATTGTCCGAAAATTTTTTGACTGCCGTTCCATTCTCAGAAGCTATTTTGTTAGCAAAATGACTTACTAAAAGCGGAATATCCTCTCTTCGTTCATTTAAAGATGGGACTTTGATTAAGATTACCGCCAATCGGTGGTACAAATCCTCACGGAAACGACCTTCGGCAATTTCGGTTTTTAAATCTTTGTTGGTTGCCGCTACCACACGCACATCGACTTTGATATCCTTGTCGGCTCCCACTCTAGTAATCATATTTTCTTGCAAGGCACGCAACACTTTAGCTTGAGCCGAAAGACTCATATCTCCAATTTCGTCCAAGAAAATCGTTCCCTTATCAGCGGCTTCAAACTTTCCTGCTCGGTCTTTAACTGCCGAAGTAAAAGCCCCCTTAACATGACCAAACAGTTCACTTTCTATCAACTCTGACGGAATAGCCGCACAGTTCACTTCGATTAAAGGGTAACTAGCACGTTCACTTTTTTCATGAAGTTGGTGTGCAACCAATTCTTTTCCTGTTCCGTTTGCTCCAGTAATCAAAACTCTCGCTTCGGTTGGTGCTACTTTATCAATCATTACTTTAATGTGATCGATAGCTTCACTTTCGCCTATCATTTGGTAATTCTTAGAAACTTTTTTCTTAAGAATTTTATTTTCTACTACCAATTGTTTTCTGTCCAAGGCGTTTCGTACCGTATTCAATAAACGATTCAAATCTGGCGGTTTTGAGATGTAATCAAAGGCCCCCAAACGCATCGTATTAATTGCGGTTTCCATATCACCGTGACCAGAAATCATGACCATCGGAATTTCTGGTTTTATTTTTTTGACTGCTTCAAGTACTTCAACGCCGTCCATTTTTGGCATTTTGATATCACAAAGCACTAAGTCGTAATCGTTGTTTTTTATTTTTTCAAATCCAATGCTTCCATCCTCAGCTTCTTCAACTTCGTAACTGTCATTCTCTTCTGAAAGTATTTTGGACAATACTCTTCGGATAGCGGCTTCGTCTTCAATAATTAATATTTTCGGCATGCTTTTCTGTTTAAATGGTTATTCGTTTAACAGTTTATTCGTTTCGTTGTCAGGTAATTTAGACTATTTTACAAAAAAATATCTTGGCTATCTAGCCCTGATCGCAGCAACATCCTCTTGTGCTGTTCCGAAGCTTCAAGAAAGCATAAGAGATATAGCACACCGAAGCGTTGAGATCAGGAACAATGTCTACTGACAAAAACCAAGCCATTCGCTCCATTTCCTTGATTAATTGGCTAACTGTTTAATCATTAATATTTCAACCAACGGTACAATTCTTTCCAGCTTGGCTTTTTCCCATACATCAAAATTCCCACTCGGTAAATCTTGGCTGCAAACCAAACTACTCCTAAAAAAGTAGCAAATAAAATTGTTACCGAGACAGCAATTTGCCACAAAGGTACGCCAAAAGGAATTCGCATGAGCATTACTATGGGTGAGGTAAGCGGAATCATCGAAAAGACGACAGCAATTGTACTATGAGGGTCTTGAACTACACTAAAAAAACCAATATAAACACTCAAAATCAATGGCATTATAATAGGCAAAAGAAACTGTTGTGAATCGGTTTGATTGTCTACGGCGGCACCGATAGCGGCGTAAAACGAACTGTATAAAAAGTAACCTCCGATGAAATACACAATAAACCCTAATAGAATGGAAGCTATAGGCAAGCTCCATAATTCTTTAATATACATTTGAATGGTTCCTGTAAACTCGCTAGTAGCATTGTCCATCATTTCTGGTGACAACCGTGCTGTAGGCCCCATATTTACTCCAAAAAAGTAGGAAGCAAAAATCATAATAGATAATCCGAGTATCGCCCAAATTACAAATTGTAAAATACCGGCTAAGGATGTTCCAACGATTTTTCCAATCATTAATTGAAATGGCTTTACAGAGGAAATGATAATTTCGACAATGCGATTGGTTTTTTCCTCAATTACAGAACGCATGACCATATTGCCATACATGATGATGAACATCATCACCAAATACCCAAAAGCACCGCCAATGAAAATCTTAATTTCATTGAGGCCTTTTACTGTTTCTTCACCAGAAGTTTTGGCTAAATTAAGAACGACTTTGGACTGGGCTTTTTGAATAGCTAAGGTGTCCAAATGTGCTTTTTCGAGATTGAGTTGTGTTATTTTTTTACCAATGATTTGCTGTACTTTCTCTATAAAAGAAATACTCGGACTGGTATTAGCAATGAGTTGGATTTCATTTTCTAATGTGGTAGCGTCCGCAGTTTGAGGAATCAACAAAAGACCTTCAAAGTTTTGATTGGCAATACTGTCTTTTACAAATTGCACCTCTATGGCTGATAAATCTACATATTTATACTCAGACTCCTTCTTGTTTTCGGCTAGAAGTTCCTTGACAAAAAAGCTCGAAGGATCGTGAATTGCAATGCGTTTAGTATCCGCTTTCATTGCACTAAGGTAACTGATAAAAACAGTAATAGCCACGAACAATAGCGGACTCAAAAAAGTCATAACAATAAAGGACTTATTGCGGACTTTGGCAATAAATTCTCTTTTGATGATTAATGAAATGATACTCATTTTCAAATTTAAGATTAATGATTTTTTGATTTAGGATTACCCAAATAATTATTTCTCGCTAACAGTTTGGATAAAAATATCATTCACTGACGGAATTTTTTCCACAAAATGTGTGACTTGTCCTTTTTGCACTAATACATTCAACAATTCGTTGGGTGTGGCATTGCCAATGTGAATCTCTAATTTCAATTCGTTATTCAAGGATTTGAAATTAGCTGGATTTACCGTAAAATTCTGCGTAATGGCATACATCAAGGCTTCGACATCTGAACTTAAAATTCCTACTTCGTAACTATTGGTTCGAAATTGTCGTTTGACATCGTTTAGTTTTCCTTCGATTAATTTATTGGATTTATGTATCAAAGCGATTTCATCACAAAGCTCTTCGACACTTTCCATTCGATGGGTAGAGAACAAAATCGTAGTTCCTTTTTCTTTTAAGGTCAGTATCTCGTCTTTAATGATATTAGCATTTACAGGATCAAAACCCGAGAAAGGTTCGTCAAGTATCAACAATTTCGGTTGGTGCAACACACAAACCACAAATTGGATTTTTTGTGCCATTCCTTTAGATAATTCTTGAATTTTCTTGTTCCACCAACCTTGAATTTCAAGACGATCAAACCAATAGTCTAGTTGTTTTTTGGCTTCGGTTTTCGATAGCCCTTTCATTTGTGCCAAATACAAACATTGCTCACCAACTTTCATACTTTGATACAAACCACGCTCTTCAGGCAAATAGCCAATATACTGAACGTGTTTAGGTTGTAATTTTTCACCATCCAAAATAATCTGGCCACTGTCTGGCAGAGTAATTTGGTTAATGATGCGAATTAAAGAAGTTTTTCCAGCTCCATTAGGCCCTAAAAGCCCGTAAATACTTCCTTTGGGCACGCTTAACGAAACTTCATTCAAAGCGGTATAATCCCCGTATTGTTTGACAACTTTGTTGACTTCAAGTAAGTTATTCATGCTTGATTTTGAATTTGTGTAAAAGTAAAGAAATCAAAGCGAATTCTCGTGTTTTACCATCAAAAAACCCATTCTAAAATAGATAGAATGGGTTTTTTTATAGAATAAAAACGTCAGATTGCTCTTTTCATCTTCTGTGTTAAAAAAATGAATTGTAGCTAAAACCAATAAGATTTAACCATTAACTCATAACTTTTTTTTCTAAGAGAACATATCCTTTACTTTTTCAAAAAATGATTTATCTGATTTTTCAGGACTTGGAA
Organism: Flavobacterium faecale; assembly: GCF_048320115.1. Classification (GTDB taxonomy): domain Bacteria; phylum Bacteroidota; class Bacteroidia; order Flavobacteriales; family Flavobacteriaceae; genus Flavobacterium; species Flavobacterium faecale_A. The sequence continues at coordinate 2,224,522 of NZ_CP182943.1, read as the reverse complement.
TAAAATTATCATCCGTTAAGTTTTTCTCGAAAAATTGTCTTTGCTCTTTGTTCAGCTCTTTTGGTGTCCAAACATTGACATGCACTAACAAATCTCCGTTACCATAACCGTTGATATTAGGAATTCCTTTTCCTTTCAAACGTAGAATTTTACCTGATTGAATTCCTTCTTCCAGCTTGATTCTTACTTTTCCGTTTACAGCTTCAATATCTTTTGAAACTCCTAGGATAGCTTCTGGGAAACTTACATATAAATCATAGTGTAAATTCTCTCCTTCACGTTTCAAGAACTCGTGTTCTAATTCTTCAATCGCTACTATCAAATCACCTGGTACACTGTTACCAGGCGCGTCGTTTCCTTTACCGGAAACTTTCAATTGCATGCCATCTACAACACCCGCTGGAATTTTGATAGAAACGGTTTCATCTTCTACAATCATTCCCTGAGCATCTGCCTCAGAAGGTTTACGATCCAAAATTTGGCCTGAACCACCACAAGCAGGACATGTAGTTGCCGATTGCATACGTCCAAGAATTGTATTAGTTACACGCATTACTTGTCCTTGACCATTACAAGTAGAACAAGTTTTATACGTTACACCTGGCGCTTGCACCTTGCGTTTTACTTTTACTTTTTTCTCAACACCATTAGCAATTTCTTCCAATGTCAATTTTACTTTGATACGAAGATTGCTCCCTTTGACTCTTTGAGGACCTCTTGAACCGCCACCAAATCCGCCAAATCCACCACCAAAAATATCTCCAAACTGACTAAATATGTCATCCATGTTCATGCCACCGTGACCTCCAAATCCTCCTGAACCATCGAAGGCTTGGTGACCGTATTGATCGTATTTTTGTTTTTTGGCAGGATCACCTAACACTTCATAAGCTTCGGCTGCTTCTTTGAACTTTTCTTCTGCCGTTTTGTCTCCTGGGTTTTTGTCAGGATGAAACTCAATGGCTTTTTTTCGGTAGGCTTTCTTAATGGCTGCAGCATCTGCTCCTTTAGAAATCCCTAATATTTCGTAATAATCTTTTTTCATTGTACTCTTTTAGGTTAAAAAATTACAGCATTGCGTATTGTCGCCTAATTATTGCCCAATAACAACTTTAGGAAAACGAATAATTTTATCTCCTAATTTGTATCCTTTTTCAAGAACATCCACAATTTTACCTTTCATATCCTCAGATGGAGCTGGTATTTGTGTAATCGCTTCAGCAAAATCAGCATTGAAAGCATCTCCTGCATTTACCTCAACTAACTCTAAACCTTTAGCGTTTAAAGTATTCTTTAATTTCTCATGAATTAATTCAACCCCTTTAGAAACTGCTTCATTTTCTGATTTTGCAATTTCAATAACCGCTCTATCAAAATCATCTAAAACAGGTAGTAAGGCCTGTAAAACATCTTGATTAGCTGTTTTGAATAACTCAATACGCTCTTTAGTTGTTCTTCTTTTGTAATTTTCAAATTCAGCAAATAATCTCAAAAATTTATCTTTTTCATTGGCCAAGTCTTTTGCTAATTGTTCTTCAACACTTAATTCCTCTGCATTTACCTCATCAGCTGAAACTTGTTCTCCACCTGCATTGTTATTATCCAATGCCGCATCATCTACTTTTTGATCGATTTCTGTATTTTCAGTAGTCATATTACCTTTATTTTTAAAAATATTCTTAAACATATTTTGAACTTTCTTTTGGAAAGCAAAAGTACTGCCAAAACGCTTCAAACGTCAAATTGTCAGTTCGATTTCTGAATAAATCAAAATTGACTGTTATTTTTTCATTATTAATTTAAATTTTAATACAATTTTATGAATTATATCAATTGTTTTAATTATGTTTGTAACCTATTCTCCTCAATTAGGGATTCTAAGGTTATTTACTATATTATTAATTCACTATACCTTATATCAAAAAAAAGCTTTGTTTTATAAAACAAAGCTTTTTTTATGCGATATAGTTTTTGACTTTATCTTCTTTTAAAATCAAGATTTAATTTTCACCAATTAGATTTTCTCATCATTAAGAAATTAAGATTCATTAAGTCTAAATCTCGCTTAATGGTTTAATTATTTTTTTAAACTTAATATTATCAAAATCCGTTTTAATCTGCGTTTTCGCTGTGACGAATCCGTTTAACCTGCGTACTATTCTTGTAATGCGGCTTTCAATTCTTCTAAGTCCAACAAATTTTGTTGACCTGTTACCAAGTTTTTCAAAGCGTATTTCCCTTGGGCCATTTCATCACCCCCAACAATCACTGCAAATGGAATATTGCGTTTGTCTGCATGTTGAAATTGCTTCCCCACTTTAGCGCTATCGGGATACAACTCTACTTTCACTCCTGCTGCTCTCAATTGCTTAATGGCATTCATCGCATAAAAAGCTTCTTTTTCACCGTAATTAATGAACAAAGCCTTGGTGGAAACGGTAACAGTTTGCGGGAACAAATTCAGTTCTTCAACAACCAAATAAATGCGGTCTAATCCAAAAGAAATACCCACACCACTCATGTTTTTCAAACCGAAAATCCCAGTCAAATCATCATAGCGACCACCGCCACCAATAGACCCCATGGCAACTCCTTTTGGCGCAGCTACTTCAAAAATAGCACCTGTATAATAATTCAATCCACGAGCCAAAGTCACGTCTAAATCTAAAATAGCCGTTGACAAACCTAATTGAGTTACATTTTCACAAATGAAACGCAATTCTTCAACCCCCTTCATTCCTTCTTGAGAATCAGCTAGCAAAAATGCTAATTTTTCTAATTTTTCTGCAATTGTCCCTGTAAAATTAAACAAAGGCTGTACTTTAGCAATCGCTTCTTCAGCAATGCCTTTTTCGATCATTTCCTTTTTAACTCCGTCTTCGCCTATTTTATCTAATTTATCCAAGGCAACTGTAAAATCGATTAACTTATCCGAAGCCCCGATAACCTCAGCAATTCCAGATAATATTTTACGATTATTGATTTTTACGGTTGCTCCTGACAAACCTAAATCGGTAAAAACCGCATCATACAATTGTACCAACTCTACTTCTTGCCAAAGCGACTTAGAGCCTACCACATCTGCATCACATTGAAAAAACTCTCTAAAACGTCCTTTTTGTGGACGATCAGCACGCCAAACAGGTTGGATTTGGTATCTTTTAAAAGGGAATTCTATTTCGTTTTGGTGTTGAACTACGTAACGAGCAAAGGGAACCGTTAAATCATAACGCAAAGCTTTTTCTGAAATACTTGCAGTTAATTTGGTACTGTCTTTAGTCTCTAAATGAGCGGCATTTGCTTTCGATAAATAATCTCCCGAATTCAAGATTTTGAAAATCAATCGGTCGCCTTCTTCTCCGTATTTCCCCATAAGAGTTTCCGAATTTTCAAATGAAGGTGTTTCGATAGGTTGAAAACCAAATTTCTCAAAATTGGTTTTTATAGTCTGAATAATGTATTGTCTTTTTGCCACCTCAGCAGGTGAAAAATCTCTGGTCCCTTTAGGAATACTTGGTTTTGATGCCATTATAATAATTTTGGATTTTGGATTATAGATTTAGGATTGAGAACTTAAAGAGTAACTCAAAACCAGAAATTAAAATCTCTGCAAATATCTTATTTTTAAAAGAAATCTGTTTATAAAAAAGGAAATTAAATTTTAGAAGATTTTTTTGAAACAGATAGATTCATAGGATTTTGTTTGAACAAACAAAGAGGCGTTTTACTTGCAGAGGAAACATATATTTTTTTTAAACCATTTAAGAATTTGAAGAACATTTAAGAGAAGGCTCTATATTTTACACACTCTAAGTTTTCCAAAGATGTTTTATCATTTAATCTAAAATTGTGGAACTATATATATATTAGAACAAGAAACTCCTTTAATCAATGTTCTTTAAAAATCTCTAATGAAAGTTATATCTAAAAGTGTAATTTAGTAGCAAATAAATCGAGATGCTTCATTTGCTAAGAGAAAATATAAGGATTGCGGTAGGTTCTATACGAACACAAATCCTGAGAACAACTTTAACGGTGATTATTATCGCGATTGGAATTACAGCTTTGGTAGGCATCTTAACTGTAGTTTCGGCTTTGGAAAACACTATTGCTACTGACTTTTCCTCCATGGGCGCCAACACCTTTTCGGTAAAACAATATGAAAATGACCTAAGGAGACGCCGTGGTGAGTCTCGAAAAATCATTAATCCAGTAATCTCCTATCCCGAAGCAGTAGCATTTAAGAAGAATTTTGATTTCCCATTAACAGAAACTTCGTTATCGTTTAGAGCCACAAGTTCGGCAGAAGTAAAATTTGAAACCGAAAAAACCGATCCCGAAATTACCATTATGGGTGTGGATGAATATTTCTTAGTTAACTCGGGTTTAGAAACGAGTTTAGGGAGAAATTTCACCAATTTTGACATTAGTAACAACACTTACTCCTGTATTGTAGGTTCGGATTTTGAGAAAGGATTACTGAAAGATGTCAACCCCATTGGAAAAACAATCTCAATTAGGGGCGCACGATTTAAAGTCATTGGGGTCTTAAAAGAAAAAGGAGCTACTTTTGGCAACAACCAAGATTTACGGGTTTTGATTCCGATTCAATTGGCACGTTCCCTATTTACAGCTCCCAATATCAATTATACGGTCAGTATATTGACCCAAAACAGTCTACTATTAGATCAAGCCATTGACCACGCCATCAGCACCATGCGAAACATTAGAAAATTAAGCCCTATCAAGGACAATAATTTTGGTGTCGTTCGCTCTGATGATTTAATCAACAAAATTCTAGGAATAACCAAGTACCTAGGCATGGCTTCATGGGGAATTGGCGTAATTACTATCCTTGGTTCTTCAATTGCCTTGATGAATATTATGATTGTATCGGTAACAGAACGTACTCGGGAAATTGGCGTTCGAAAAGCTTTGGGAGCCAAAAAATCGACCGTTGCAATTCAGTTTTTTATCGAAACTTTATTGATTGGTCAATTAGGAGGAATTATTGGAATTATTTTTGGGATTTCGATTGGTTTCGGAATCGCGTCGGCTATAAAATTTGATTTTGTGATTCCGTGGTTGGCTATTTTTGCGGCTTTTATGACGAGTTTTATTGTGGCTATTATTTCAGGCTTGTACCCTGCAATCAAAGCTGCTACACTGGATCCTATTGAGGCATTGCGTTATGAATAGTCTATCTTTTTTTTTGAAACAGATAGAAATTTCAATTAGCATTCATTTTTTAAACTTCCCCGTAAATCATTCGATCATTCCCGTAAATATCTTTTCGCAATTCGATGTTTTTAAAATCTAATTCTCGAAGTAATGCAATCATTTCTGAACCGAGATATTGATTGATTTCGAAAAACAATTGTCCCTTTGGCCTGAGATTTTTCTTGGCTAGCTGCGCTATTTTAGAATAAAAAACCAAAGCATCATCATCCGCCACAAACAATGCCAAATGAGGCTCATACTCCAAAACATTCTTTTTAATTTCTTCTTTTTCTAAATTACGAACATACGGCGGATTAGAAACAATAATATCAAATTTTTGTTCTAAATCATCGGTTTCCAAAATGTTTTTTTCTAAAAAAGTAACCGATACCTGATTGATTTCGGCATTCTTTTTGGCGATTTCCAAAGCTTTTGGAGACACATCAATAGCGAAAACAGTAGCATTTGGAATATTTTTGGCCAAAGAAATAGCAATACAGCCCGAACCTGTTCCAATATCCAAAATATTGACATTCTTATTTTCTTGATTTAACTTCTCGGTTTTAAGTCCTGATTGATGATCTTGTACAATCCATTCTACCAGCTCTTCGGTTTCTGGCCTTGGAATCAATACATTATTATTTACTTCAAATTCAAGTCCGTAAAAATGAGTAGTCCCTAGTAAATATTGAATAGGAATCTCCAGTTGAAGTTGACTTGTAATTTCGTCCCAAAATTCCATCTCTTGTTCAGAAAAAAGTAACTCAGGTTGCAAAGCTAAATCCAGCCGTTTTAATTGACGCTGATTTTCTAGAATTAAATAAAAAAAACTTTCCGCCTCCTCTACTCCATAAAGTGAACTTAGTTTTTGAATAAATTGGTCACGGTATTGTCTTATGCTCATAGTGCTTAATTCGAGGAATGTTTTTTTTTTTAAGAATTAACAAAAGTAACAATAGTTGTTCGCAAATTATATTTTTATCTTTAAAACCAAAACCAAAATAGTATTTTTGCCGCATGAACTCCAATAAAAAATACATTCAACGCTGTATCGACCTTGCTAAAAATGGCCTAGGAACGACCTATCCCAATCCGATGGTAGGTAGCGTTATTGTTCATAATAATACCATCATTGGAGAAGGTTGGCATAAAAAAGCGGGGGAAGCTCATGCTGAAGTAAATGCAGTAAATTCAGTTAAAGATAAATCTTTATTAACGGAGGCCACCATTTATGTTAGTCTGGAGCCTTGTAGTCATTATGGAAAAACACCGCCTTGTTGTGATTTAATTATCAAGCATAAAATCCCCAATGTAGTAATAGGTACCGTAGACCCAAATAACAAAGTGGCAGGATCCGGAATCAAAAGATTAATGGAGGCTGGTATAAACGTAACTGTTGGGGTTTTAGAAACAGAATGCAACGAACTCAACAAACGTTTTTTTACTTTTCACCGAAAGAAAAGACCCTATATCATTCTAAAGTGGGCAGAAACCCTAAACGGTTTTATCGCACCATTAGAACGAAACGAACAAAAGCCAGTTTGGATTACTTCTAAATATTCGCGACAATTAGTTCACAAATGGCGCAGTGAAGAACAGGCTATTCTAGTGGGAACACAGACCGTTATTGATGATAATCCTAAACTGGACACAAGAGATTGGAAAGGAAACAATCCTATTCGAGTCATTATTGATCGAAACAACCGAATCCCAAAACACAGTAATATTTTCAACAATCAGGTTAAAACTATTGTAATTTGTGATTTAAGCGCTATAAAAAACACAGAAAATTGTATCTTTGAGAGTATTGACTTTAAAAAAGAAATTACAAGTCAGATTATTGAAGTCCTGTACAAACACGATATTCAATCTGTAATTATTGAAGGGGGATTGCAAACCTTGCAAGCTTTTATCAACAACAATCTTTGGGACGAAGCATTCGTTTTCAAAGGAAATATTATTTTCAAGGAAGGAATCAAAGCTCCTGTTTTTGCTCAAAACTATTTTTCAAAAGAACAACTAAGAGAAGACGAATTTAAAAGATATAAAAACCATGATTGAGGCTATAATATTTGATTTTGGTGATGTTTTCATCAACCTAGACAAACCCGCAACTTTTGAAGGATTAAAAAAATTAGGTCTTTCAGAATGGAATGATGATTTAGACCATTTGAATCATCAATTTGAAATGGGTAAAATATCTAAAGAGGACTTTTTGACTGGAATCCAAAAACACTGTCCGAATGCTTCTACAACTGAAATTCAAAAAATCTGGAATGCCATTTTACTAGATTTTCCTTTGTATCGACTGGAATTTTTACAAATGCTTTCGCAAAAGTATCGATTGTTTTTGTTGAGCAATACAGACTCAATTCACATTGATCGATTCCAAAAAAAATCAGGTGAAACATTTTATACTGATTTTTATCGCTGTTTTGAACACGTTTATTTTTCATACGAAATTGGAATGCGCAAACCAAATGCTGATATATATGAATATGTTTTAAACAGCCATAGCCTTGAAGCTTCCAAAACTTTATTTGTTGATGATAAAAAAGAAAACACAGACGCTGCTAAATCAATTGGGCTACACGTATGGAACCTTCAAGTAGGAGAAGAAGATGTCGTAGAATTATTTGATAAAAATATACTATAATCTGTTTTTTGGATACAAACGACACGTACAAAACAATAATAACCCCTGCAAAAGAAACCCTGTTTAAAGAAAAAGGCAGTAAGTTTTATGGATACGCCTACCCGATAGTTTCAGAAAATGAAGTCAAACCTATCATTGAAAACTTACGTAAAGTTCACCCTAACGCCCGTCATATTTGCTATGCCTACCAAATAGGAACCGAAACCATTCACTATAGAACTAATGATGATGGCGAACCTAACAATACTGCAGGAATCCCTATTTACGGACAAATTCAATCCTTCGAACTAACCAATATAATCGTTCTAGTGGTTCGGTTTTTTGGCGGCATTAAATTAGGAGTGGGTGGATTGATATCCGCTTACAAAACTGCCGCACAAATTACCCTTGACTCCTGTGAAATTATCGAAAAAACAATCGACACTCACTACATCCTTTCTTTTGACTACCAAAATATGAATAAAGCCATGCGTGTCATCAAAGAAAAAAAACTCGATATCATTCATCAAGAAATGGAAATAAATCCTGAAACAGGATTACCAATTGGAAAAATAGAGATTAAAATACGAAAAAAAAATGCCGAAATAATATTCGACATTTTCAATTCTCTCTATGAAATTAACATTCAAATTAAGGAATAATTCATTTCAATATCTTGAAATCCTCATATCATCAATAGACGATCTTTCACATAATCGGGAGGAGTTCTAGGACGACCTGTTTTCATGTCTACAAAAACCAAAATTGAGTTTGCAATTGTTAACAACTCCATTGCTTCATTATAGATCTCATAATCAAATTCTATCTTGACAGAAGATTGACTTTTCAAAATTGTTTTAACAGTCAATAAATCATCATATCGAGCTGGTTTTTTATAGTTCATACTCAAAGAAACTACAGGAAGCATCACACCGTTCTCTTCCATCCATTTATAGGAAACCCCCATGTTTCTTAGCCATTCCACACGTCCCATCTCAAAATACTGTGCATAATTACCATGATACACGACTCCCATTTGGTCCGTTTCCGAATACCTTACTCGCACCTTAAACTCATATTCTTTCATTAATTAACATATTAGTTTTAACATTATTTTTTTTATTTTAAAAGCCCTACTTACAACATTATTTTTACAAATTCAACCCCCAATAATTTTTTTTTACAGAAAATTGTTCACATATTTGTTAACCTAAAAGAAAGCCAAAAATAACATTGCTTTTCCTATAAAATACCTAGTATAAAATATAATAATTTACAAGAATTCATGAACAAAACTGCACAATCAGTATGGGAAAACTGCCTGTCTTTTATCAAAGACAACATTCAAGACCAAGCCTACAAAACTTGGTTTGAACCAATCAAGTCAGTTGAGCTTACCGATAACGCACTTTACATTCAAGTTCCTAGTAAATTCTTTTACGAATGGCTAGAAGAACACTATGTAAAATTATTAAAAGTGGCTCTAACCAAAGAACTTGGAAAAAACGCAAAGTTACTTTATAAAATTAAGATGGAAAACACTTATGGCAACAAACAACCGTTTACAGAACAGTTGCCAAGTGCCAATAGAGTTCCAATGAAGCCTCAAGATGTTGATGCTCCTTTAAAAAACTTAAACCCTGAATTAAAAAATCCATTTGTCATTCCTGGAATTCGTAATTTAAAAATTGAATCACAACTGAATTCCAATTATAGTTTTGACAACTTCCTTGAAGGAGACTCTAACCGTCTGGCTCGTTCAGCAGGCATGGCTGTTGCCAATAAACCTGGAGGAACCTCCTTTAATCCTCTATTGATTTTTGGAGGAGTAGGATTAGGAAAAACACACTTAGCTCACGCAATTGGAGTTGAAATCAAAGAAAAATATCCTGAAAAAACGGTTTTATACATTTCAGCTGAGATTTTTACCCAACAATATATTGACTCTGTCAAAAAGAACAATAGAAATGATTTCATTCACTTCTATCAATTAATCGATGTATTAATTATTGATGACGTTCAATTTTTATCAGGAAAATCAGGAACACAAGATGTGTTTTTTCACATCTTTAACTATTTACACCAAAACGGCAAGCAGGTGATTTTAACATCTGACAAAGCACCTGTTGACATGCAAGATATCGAACAACGTTTGCTATCTCGTTTTAAATGGGGATTGTCTGCAGAAATACACCAACCGGATTACGAAACACGTATTTCAATTCTAAAAAACATTTTGTATCGTGATGGTGTTGAAATGCCTGAAGACATTATTGAATATGTAGCTAGAAACATTAAATCCAATGTAAGAGAATTAGAAGGAGCTATTATCTCTTTGATTGCACAATCTTCCTTTAACAAAAAAGAAGTAACAATCGAACTAGCTAAAAGTGTCGTTGAAAAATTCGTGAAAAATGTAAAAAGAGAAATTTCTATTGATTACATACAAAAAATTGTTTCCGATTATTTTCAATTGGATTTAGAAACCTTGCAATCTAAAACTAGAAAAAGACACGTTGTTCAAGCAAGACAGTTGGCGATGTTTTTTGCTAAAAAATTCACCAAAGCTTCATTAGCTAATATCGGTTCACAGATTGGTGACCGTGACCACGCTACTGTACTACATGCTTGTAAAACTGTCGATAATCTAGTAACAACCGACAAACAATTCAAAAAGTTTGTTGATGATATACACAAAAAACTAACGCTATAAAACAAATGGCTGTGAAAATTTTAATGGTATGCCTTGGGAACATATGTCGTTCTCCTTTGGCAGAAGGCATTTTAGCTTCAAAACTACCTAAAAACAAATTCATAGTAGACTCAGCTGGCACAGGTTCATGGCACATTGGGCATTCACCTGACAAACGCTCTATAGCCGTTGCTCAAAAAAACAAACTCGACATTTCTAAACAAAAAGGAAGACAATTTAAAACTTCTGATTTTGACAATTTCGACTATATATATGTAATGGATAGTTCAAATTACAATGACGTAATAGAATTAGCAAAAACACCAGAACATATTGCCAAAGTCAATATGATTTTAAACGAAATATTCCCCAACGAAAATGTAGATGTTCCGGACCCATACTACGGAGCAAATAATGGATTTGATTTAGTATACAAAATGCTAGACGAAGCTTGTGAAACTATCTCACAAAAGCTACTAAACAAACACGCATAAACTTCCTCAACTCCACATCAAGAGCCAATCTTTTTCAACTCCAACAGTTAGTTGTTTTTTACTGATTTTAACAACTATAAGACCACAAAACAACCCAAAGTCTATTTTGTCTAGTTTATATCTAGTTATTCTGCCCCCAGAGAGACCATAAAAACTGCGACAGTTTTATTTACTTTTTTTTCATATATGTAATTTTGTTTGAGATATTAAAACAATAACCCAAACCATTGATTCTTAAAAAATAGTCACCATTATTAGACTTAAATCAAGATTCAAGAATTACAATTTAAAAAAAATTAACAACCATGAAAAAAACCGCATTTTTATTATTAACCTCCTTGTGCATCAGTTTAATTTCCTGCAGCAAAGACTCAGTTGACACACCTATTCCCCCCCTACTGTAACTACACCAGTACCAGAAATAACCGATTGGAAATTAATACCAGTACCTGCAGATGCTGGAACAGGAAAAAAATGGGAATTTCAATCTGACGTTTCAGATGACTTTGAATATACTTTTAACCCAGTTACTACCAAAACAACTTTTGGAAATGGAAAATGGATTAACTTTTACCATAATGGATGGGATGGACCAGGACTAACAAAATGGAAACATGAAAATGTTTCAGTTTCTGGAGGATTACTAGAACTAAAAACAACAAGAGTTGATGGAGAAACGAAATCATACGATTATGGAGGAAACACACTAACTGGGAAAGCGACACGTTTAGGAGCAGTCTCTTCTAGCAAACAAATTGTATATCCAGTATATATTGAGAGTAGAATTAAAATAGCAAATACCGTTTGTACCTCTGGTGCATGGATGCTAAGCCCTGACGATACACAAGAAATTGATTTCATGGAAGCATGGGGAGGTAAAGCGGCTAGAAACAATGTTGTAGGCGGTAGACAATTTTCTAAAACAATCCACTTGAGTCACCACGTTTTTATTCGAAATCCATTTGAAGATTATCAACCAGCTGACATCACTACATGGTACACAGACAGTAAAGTGGGTGATTGGACTGATGCTTATCATCGTTATGGAGTGTACTGGAAAAGTCCAACAGAGTTAGAATATTATATCGACGGAAAACTTGTTCGTTCCACAAATAATTTAGATACAGTTGGAAGTAAAGACGGTATTGACCCTAAAAGCTTCACTTCACCAACAAAGGACAAAGCCACTCGTACTGGACTTAACAAAGCAATGGATATCCTAATTACCATGGAAGACCAAAACTGGAGAGCTGGAATTGGATGCACACCAACTGATGAAGAAATCAAAGACATTGACGGAAACACCATGAAAATAGACTGGATTAGGATTTTTAAACCAGTAAACAAATAAGAACCCAATACATTACAAAAAAACCTATTTGAAATATTACTCAGATAGGTTTTTTCATTTCATAAAGAAACCTAGACAAACTGTTTATGTTATAGCTATATTGATAATCACAATTAAATCCCGTTATTTGTATTTCGTTTACAAATAAACCACTACAAAATGACCACGAATACAATAGGAAAACTCTATTTAATCCCTACAACGATGGGTGATTGTGACCCAATGGATGTTTTACCTCAAACCATACAAAGAGCAATCGATTTGATCGACTATTACATTGTTGAAAACGAAAAAACAGCACGTAAATCCATCAAACAAGTTTTGCCTGAAAAAAAGCAAGCCGATTTAGTATTATTTACCTTAAATAAACACACTGAAACCAAAGAACATCGCGATTTCATAAAACCTTTGTTAGAAGGAAAAAATATGGGCTTAATGAGTGAAGCGGGATGTCCTGGAGTGGCAGACCCAGGCGCTGTAATTGTAAAAATGGCTCACGATAAAGGCATTCAAGTCATTCCACTAGTAGGTCCTTCTTCAATTTTACTAGCCATGATGGCCTCAGGAATGAACGGACAAAGCTTTACTTTTCATGGTTATCTACCCATTGAAAAAGACGAAAAAAAAGCGAGTTTTAAAGCCTTAGAACGCACATCATTCGAAAAAAATCAGTCTCAAATTTTCATCGAAACACCATACCGAAACAATAAATTACTAGAAGATTTAATTCAGACTCTACATCCTGAAACACATTTATGCATCGCAACTGATATCACCTTACCTACCGAATACATCAAAACAAAAAAGATTTCGGCTTGGAAAAAAGAAACAATTGATTTGCACAAACGCCCCACTATTTTTATCATTCATAAAATGTAATTTTGGTTTCTCAATGAGTAAGCTTCCAAATATCAGTACCAGTATTTTTTCGACCATGTCGCAATTAGCAGCAGCTAACAATGCGATTAATTTATCACAAGGATTTCCTAATTTCCCAGTAGACCAAAGACTAATCGAAATTACCGTCAAGCTCACAAAAGAGAATGTGCATCAATACGCACCTATGGCTGGCTACCCACCACTATTGGATAAAATTGCACTTTTAACACAAGAACATTATCAAAGAAAAGTTGACCCAGTCACTGAAATCTTAATCACTACTGGCGCTACTCAGGGAATCTTTACCGCTATTCAAGCATTAGTAAAAACAGGAGACGAAGTCATTGTACTGGACCCCAGCTACGATTCCTATGAACCCTCGATATTACTGGCATCAGGAAAATCAGTTCGGATTCCGCTATATGATGATTATACCGTGAATTGGGAGGCAGTAGCTCAAGCTTGTACTCCAAAAACCAGAATGATTATCATCAACAATCCTCATAATCCAACGGGAAAAATCCTAAACAAAAAAGATATTGAGACTTTAGAAAATATTTTAGATCAAAACCCAGACTTACTTTTATTATCTGACGAAGTGTACGAATACATCACATTTGAAGAAAAACACATTTCAGCTAATAGCCGAGAAAAATTGCGCTCCCGTTCTATAATAGCCTCTTCGTTTGGAAAATCTTTTCATATTACAGGCTGGAAAATAGGTTACCTCATTGCTCCCGAAAATCTGATGCACGAAATCAAGAAAGTACACCAATTTTTGGTTTTCAGCGTCAACAGCCTAGCACAAGCAGCCATTTGTCAATTCTTGGATTTTGTAGATTTCAAGGAAATCAGTTCTTTTTATCAAAAAAAGAGAGATTATTTTAGAGAACTACTCGCACCGAGTCGTTTTAACTTGCTTCCTAGCTGAAGGCACTTACTTTCAAGTGGTGTCTTATGCAGCTATATCGGATGAAAATGATGTAGATTTTTGCAAACGACTGATTAAAGAATATGGCGTGGCCGCTATACCGAATTCCACTTTTTATGCCAATGGCAAAGACCTCAAACTGATTCGCTTTTGTTTTGCTAAAACCGATGAAACATTAGAAGCCGCCGCTCAACAACTAGTTAGACTTTAATTTAACACAAAATTGGTTTTGCTATGCGTGCATAGTAACTTTAAATTTCCTATATTTACTAAAAAGCTATTTATATGAACTTTAAAAATAAAATGTTGCGTGATGATGCTCTTCAAGGCAAAGTAATTGTTGTGACTGGTGGCGGAAGCGGTTTAGGCAAAGCCATGACCCAATATTTCCTAGAATTGGGAGCTAAAGTAGCAATCACTTCAAGAGATTTAGATAAATTAAAAAATACCGCACAAGAACTTGAATCTTTAACTGGCGGCACCTGTTTGCCTCTTCAATGTGATGTGAGACATTACGATCAAGTAGAGCAAATGCTACAAGAGGTTCTCAAAAGCTTTGGTAAAGTTGATGTTTTACTTAACAATGCCGCTGGAAATTTCATTTCGCCCACTGAACGATTGTCTGCCAATGCCTTTGATACCGTAATAGACATCGTGCTCAAAGGAACCAAAAACTGTACTCTAGCCTTTGGAAAACATTGGATTGACAGCAAGCAAGAAACGGCTACCGTATTGAATATTGTAACAACCTACGCCTGGACAGGCTCCGCTTATGTAGTGCCAAGTGCCACCGCCAAAGCTGGCGTGCTCGCCATGACCCGAAGCTTAGCCGTAGAATGGGCAAAATACGGCATTCGCACCAATGCGATAGCTCCAGGACCTTTTCCTACCAAAGGCGCTTGGGATCGTTTACTTCCTGGGGATTTGGCGGAAAAATTTGATATGGCCAAAAAAGTCCCTTTGCAACGTGTAGGCGACCACCAAGAATTAGCCAATCTAGCGGCTTACCTCGTTTCCGACTTTTCGGCTTACATTAATGGTGAAGTCGTGGTTATTGATGGAGGCGAATGGCTCAAAGGAGCAGGACAATTCAACCTACTCGAAGCCATTCCCGAAGAACTCTGGGACCAACTCGAAGCCATGATTAAAGCGAAAAAGAATAAATAATTAAAAATTTCAAATATTTTAGATATTGTTTTTTTTCAACAATTAAGAAATTAAGAGAATTAAAGTTTTGATCCTTTCAACGAGTCTTAATTTCTTAATGGTAAATTACAAATACTCTATATTTCACCTCAAGACTATAGTTAGTAATAAAAACCTATAGTTTGAACGATTTCTATAACCATTGACAAATAGCTTTACCTCTTCCTTTTCTTCTGCAAAAAGTAACTGATTATGTTTTTAAGAATACTCACTTTTTATTATTTAAAAAACATACAACGATAAAAGCCGTGTATAAATAACACTGTCATACCCAATTGCTAATTGAAATTGACTTTTGTCTTTTGATCTTTGATTTTTAAAATTGGTTTTGCCTTTAATATGCTCCCCAAAAAAAAATCCACCTCTTTCGAGATGGATTTCTATAAAATCAGGTGGAACCACTGTAAATCTTAATCTGAAACTTGAACTAAAAACTAAAAACTAAAAATTTAACTTCAGCAGCCCCAACCTGTAAATCAACAATTTAATTTATAACAAAAGTTTAAATTAAATAACTTCCTTTTACAACGATGGCAAAAATAGTGATTTCAAACGTTTTCGTAAAATGTTTTCGTGATTTTTTTTGATAAAAAAACCAGCTGTTAAAAACAGCTGGTTTAGTCTGATATTTAACAAGTTATTAGATGATGATTCGAATCAACTCCCCATTTTTATTGATCATCTCCAAACGAACACTTTGATTTTCATCTTTTTTATTCAATAATTTAGAAACCGTCTCCACATTTATTGCTTTAACATTATCAATACTTAAAATGATATTTCCTTGTAGTTCATCTCTATATTGAGCCAAATTTTCATTGTTAATTGCCTTAATCTTTACCCCATAATCTAGTTTGAATTTCTTTTTGTCTGAAGCATCAATATTCTCTAGTTCGATTCCTTTGAATTCGGTACTATAAAATTCTGTTTTGGTCAAAGTAACTGTAGTGGTTTTGATTTTACTATCTCTTAAGTAAGTTACTTCTACCTTATCATTAGGACGCTTCGTATTAATATAACCTGATAAATCAGCAAAAGTTGAGATATTTTTAGCATCTAATTTAATGATGATATCCCCTTTTTGCAATCCTGATTTTTCAGCTCCTGAATTTTTTGTCACTCTATTAATATAAAAACCTTCAGTTTGTGAAACACCTAATTCTTTAGAAGCTTGAGCATTTAATTCCCCACCTTCAACACCTAGAATACCTCTTTGCACATTTCCGTACTCCATAATATCTTCGATAATTTTTCGAGCAATATTAGAAGGAACCGCAAAAGAATAACCTACATAAGATCCCGTCATGGAAGAAATCATGGTATTGATTCCCACTAAATTTCCACGGGTATCTACTAGTGCACCACCACTATTTCCAGGATTCACCGCAGCATCGGTTTGAATAAACGACTGAATGCCGTTATCTCCTAAATTTCTAGCTTTGGCAGAAACAATTCCGGCCGTAACCGTTGACGTTAGATTGTATGGATTACCAACAGCCAATACCCACTCCCCAACTTTTACATTATCTGAATCGCCAAAAGGCGTATACGATAATTTCTCATCTGCATCAATTTTTAAAAGTGCGATGTCCATTTTAGAATCAGTTCCTATCAATTTGGCCTTATAGGATTTTTTGTTGTTCAGGGTAATCTCAATTTCAGAAGCATCTTTCACTACATGGTTATTAGTTACTATGTATCCATCCTCTGAAATAATTACACCCGAACCGGTACCTATTTGCTCTTGAGACTGACCTCCTTTGTACCCATAGAAAAACTCCAGCATCGGATTTGATACTACTCTACGTGTCACGTTTTTAACGTGTACTACAGAGTGAACCGTTTTATCAGCTGCTTCAGTAAAATCCAAGACAGTAGCAGACAAACCTACATTACTATTGTAGTTGCTTGTAGCCATGGTTGTCACTGGTTTTTTATCTAAAGAAAAAGGAGCATTATTATCAAAAAATAATTTATAAGCCCCCAAAGTAGTAGCGCCACTCATTAGTGAAACTAGAAAAAGCTGTGATAATTTATTCATATTACAAAGTCATTTTTATGGTTTACAAAGTAAAATTAATAATAAAAATAGTTCCTCAAAAACAGTTTAACGCCCTTTAACAAGGATTAACTTTTTCTTAGTATTTTCACTAAATACCCTGCACTATTTACTATCATTTAACTATTTTGATGATATATCAATATTTGCCTGCAAGTCTTTGAGGTGAAATATAATTTGGTATAGTATTATTTGTACTTTTGTATTCCAAAAAAAATTGAATAAGAAAATGCTACTGAATTTTTATAAATACCAAGGAACAGGAAATGATTTTGTAATGATTGACAATCGTGATGAAACCTTCCCAAAAGAAGACACCAAACTCATCGCGCATTTGTGTGACAGACGATTTGGAATAGGTGGTGATGGTTTGATTTTACTTGAAAATGACCCTGAAACTGATTTCAAAATGGTGTATTACAACTCCGACGGAAATCAAAGCACTATGTGTGGCAACGGTGGTAGATGCTTAGTAGCTTTTGCAAAACAAATGAAGGTCATTGACAATACTGCTACCTTCAACGCTATCGATGGTTTGCATCATGCCAGTATCAGTCCAAATGGTATTGTATCCTTACAAATGATTGATGTAGATAAAATCGACAATACGACTAACTATTCATTTTTAAACACAGGTTCTCCTCACCATGTGCAGCTAGTTGACGATTTAGAAAATTACAACGTCAAAGAAAATGGAGCTGCACTTCGTTACGGTAAATTATATGGTAATGCAGGCAGCAATATTAATTTTGTCAAAAAAATAGACGAAACCACATTTGCGCTACGCACCTATGAAAGAGGTGTGGAAGACGAAACCTTGGCTTGTGGTACAGGAGCAACAGCCGTGGCTATTGCAATGAATGCAACTGGACAAACTGATGCCACGGCTTTAAATATTAATGTAGAAGGTGGTAAACTCGCTGTTTCTTTTGACAAAAAAGACAATCAATATACCAATGTGTTTTTAATAGGCCCAGCTGAATTTGTTTTTGCAGGTACCATTACAATTTAATAATTGCCATTTTTTTTAATACTTCCCAAATGATAACCCTCAAAGGAAAAGATATTTACCTACGCGCATTAGAACCCAATGATTTGGAATTTGTGTATGCCATGGAAAATGACGAAACGATTTGGGAAGTCAGCAATACACAAACTCCATACAGCCGATTCTTGATTCGGCAATATCTTGAAAATGCCCAACAGGATATTTATGAAGCTAAGCAATTGCGATTAGCCATTTGCAAAGACGATGATTTTCCAGCTGTGGGATTGATTGATTTATTTGATTTTGACCCTAAAAACAATAAAGCAGGTATCGGAATCGTTATCCAAGGTGGTGCAAATCGAAAACAAAACATTGGATCTGAAGCATTAGAACTCTTAATCAACTATTCTTTTTATCATTTAAACTTACATCAATTATATGCAAATATTGATGAAGAAAATACCGCCAGTAAAGCTCTTTTTACTAAATTTGGCTTTGAATGTATTGGCATCAAAAAAGACTGGAATTTGGTCAACGGCATTTACAAAGATGAAGGATTGTATCAACTCATCAACCAAAAAACGGACGCCAGCGAACTGACGTAACAATTTTAAATCTACGACTTTGAACTTCAAGAAAATCATTTCAATCTCAGCTATTGTTATCATCTCAGGTTTAATTATTTATGGTTTTATATTAGTAAACCAAATCTTTTCCGAAAACACAAAGTTTGAAGAAAACGAAGTATTTGTTCATATTCCAACAGATGCCAACTATCAAACAGCAAAAATAATTATCGCTCCTTATATCAAAAACATGGATCGTTTTGAGATGGTTGCTAGCAAAAGAGACTATCTTGAAAATGTGAAAGCAGGACGCTTTTTGATTACCAAAGGAATGAATAGTTACGAATTAGTAAAAACATTACGTCAAAACGTTCCTGTAAAACTAGCCTTCAATAATCAAGAGCGTTTGGAAAATTTTGCTGGAAGAGTGAGTTCACAAATAGAAGCAGACAGTATTTCATTGTTAAATGCAATTAAGGATTCAGTATTCATGAAGGAAAACGGATTTAATGAGGAGACCGTTTTTGCCATGTTTATCCCTAATACTTATGAATTTTATTGGAATACTTCGGCGGTGAAATTTAGAGATAAAATGATTAAGGAATACCGTAAGTTTTGGACGAATGAGCGAATAAAAAAAGCTGAACAACAAAACCTAACTCCTGTGGAAGCTACCATATTGGCATCGATTGTTCACAAAGAATCTGTTAAAAAAGATGAAAGACCACGTATTGCAGGTGTATACTTAAACCGTTTAAGACTTGGAATGCCCTTACAAGCAGACCCTACTGTAATTTATGCCATCAAAAAGAACTCGAATGATTTTGAGCAAGTGATCAAAAGAGTGTTTTATAACGACCTTAGAATGAGTTCCCCTTACAACACATACGTAAACATCGGTTTACCTCCAGGACCTATTGCCATGCCGGATATCACCGCAATGGAAGCCGTACTAAATCCCGAAAAACACGATTTTATTTATTTCTGTGCTAGTGTGGAGCGTTTTGGTTACCATGAATTTGCAGCTACGCTTTCAGAACACAATCAAAATGCTAAGAAATATTCTAATTGGATTAACAGTCAGGGAGTAAAAAGATAGTTTTGATTAGTAAAAATAAATCGTTTTGCTTTGTCATTTTAGGAATCCTAACCCTTTCTTCCTACTCACAAAACAGTCTCAATCGATTTTTAAAACCCGCTGACAGTTTAAATAACTCCCGTAAGAACACAGTTCTACTTTCTGAAGCCCTAGTGTCTACTGGAGCCTTAGTTGGCTTGAACCAATTGTGGTATGCTGATTATCCTCGTTCTCGATTTCATTTCATCAATGACAATCAAGAATGGTTACAAATGGACAAATTAGGACATATATTTTCTTCTTACCAAATGGGAAGATTTGGCACAGAGCTACTTCAATGGAGTGGCGCCTCCCAAAAAGATCAACTTATATATGGAGCTGGTCTTGGCTTTGCCTTTTTAACAACTGTTGAAGTAATGGATGGTTTTTCCTCAGAATGGGGAGCTTCACTTGGTGACGTGATTGCCAATGCAAGTGGAACTGCCTTATTTGTATCACAAGAATTACTCTGGAAAGAACAACGCATTATTCCTAAATTCTCTTTCCATCAAACTCGATATGCAGCAGAACGACCTCAAGTTTTAGGAAGATCTTTTAACGAACAACTCCTAAAGGATTACAATGGTCAAACCTATTGGTTATCAATCAATTTACATTCCTTTGCAAAAAACACAAAAATACCCAAATGGCTGAACCTTGCTTTTGGATATGGAGCTAATGGAATGCTGTATGGAAATAACGAAAAAACCTATGTTTTAAACAACGAAATCATCAAAAATAAAAGACAATTCTACCTCAGCCTAGACGTTGACCTAACAAAAATAGAGACAAAATCTTATATTTTAAAAACTTTTTTTAGTGTTTTTAACACGCTAAAAATTCCCGCACCCACAGTAGAATTAACAGCTAACGAGTCAGTTAGGCTTCATCTTTTCTACTTTTAACTAAGTTTAACAGCTTGATTTTCAGTTTTATAAAAATTGTTGTATATTTGCACCGTAGAAATTTCAGATGGTGACAGGTTTCTGAAGAAAAACAATTTATGAGAAAGAAATGGTATTTTTATACAACTTTAGCGATTATTATAGCTTTTTTAAGCTCAGGTTTCAAACCACTTAAAATTGATTCTAATCATTGGTTTCTAATAAAAAATCCAGACGGATCTCAGTACTTATATCCGTCACAAGAACAAGAAGATTACACCAATTTGAATATCCCTTTTACCGGAAATTTATTTATTGGTTTCAAAGAAGCAATCGGCTTCAAAGAATCACAAGGAAAATATAGAAAGATTAATTCCTTAGGATATTTAGGCAAATACCAATTTGGTGTTGAAACCTTAAAAACAATCGGAATTAAAAACAGCCCACAATTTTTAAGCAGTCCTAAAATGCAAGAAAAAGCATTCGTGGCACTATTAGCTAAGAACAAATGGCTTTTGCGTGATATTATCGAAAAATACGAAGGTAAAGTTGTGAGCGGCATTCGTATAACCGAATCAGGTATCTTAGCAGCAGCTCATCTAGGTGGTGCCGGTTCCGTTAAGAAGTTCTTCAAAAGCAATGGCTCTAGATACCTTAGAGACGCTTATGGAACGTCTATCAGAAGTTATATGAAAGCCTTTGGTGGATATGACACTTCATTTATTGTTCCTGACAACAATGCAGTAGTGAGTTTGAATTAAACCACTATCTTATAATACAAAAATGCGATGTGCACCCTTGAAACGGAAAACATCGCATTTTCTATATGGGATAACAACAAAAATTACTCCTCCACCAATAAAGCTTCCAAAATCACTATGGCTGTCTCACCAATAGCAGTTCCTGGCCCAAAAACGGCAAATACACCTGCCTGAGTCAGGTAATCATAATCGTGAGGTGGCACAACTCCTCCAACCACAATCCTAATTTTGTTTTTTTCATTTTCTTTTAGAATATTGATGACTTGTGGAACCAAGGTTTTGTGACCAGCCGTCATTGAAGACATTCCCAAAACATGGACTTGATGATCCATTGCTTGCTTAGCTACCTCAGCTGGTGTTTGAAAAAGAGGACTGATATAGACCTCAAATCCCAAATCGGCGTAAGCGCTTGCCACTACTTTTGCACCGCGATCGTGTCCATCTTGTCCCATTTTTGCAATCATGATTCTAGGACTTACTCCTTTTTTCTCCACAAATTGCCGCATCAATTGACGGGCTTTATCATAGGAGGAATTGTCTTGAATATTGGCAGCATATACTCCCGTAATTGATTTTACTTTGGCTACATAACGACCGTATACTTTTTCAAGAGCCAAACTAATTTCACCTAATGTCGCTCTATTTCTGGCCGCTTCAATGGTTAATTCCAGTAAATTCCCTTCTCCAGTATTGGCACAATGAGTAATTTTCTGGAGCGATTCAGTAACCAATTGGGTATTTCTAGTAGACTTTAGTGCATTCAGTTGCTCTAACTGTTGACTTAGTACCTTATGATTGTCTATATCTAAAATTGGTAATAATTCCTCTTTGGCTAAACGATATTTATTTACCCCAATAATTGTTTCTTCTTTATTATCAATTTTAGCTTGTTTTCTTGCAGCTGCAGCTTCAATTCTTTGCTTTGGAACTCCCGTTTCTATCGCCTTAGTCATACCTCCTAAAACTTCTACTTCCTCAATTAATTGCCAAGCTTTTTGCGCAAGTTCATTAGTCAAGCTTTCGACATAATAACTTCCGCCCCAAGGATCCACCGTTTTGGTGATTTTGGTTTCATCTCTTAAATACAACTGCGTGTTTCGAGCAATCCGTGCCGAAAAGTTAGTTGGTAATGCAATCGCTTCGTCAAGTGCATTGGTATGCAAAGATTGAGTTCCTCCAAAAACAGCCGCCGCTGCTTCAATACAGGTACGAGTCACATTATTATAAGGATCTTGCTCAGTCAAACTCCACCCACTAGTCTGACAATGGGTACGCAAAACCATTGATTTAAGATTTTGAGGGTTGAATTGTTTCACCAATTTAGCCCACAGCATACGAGCTGCACGCAACTTGGCGATTTCCATAAAATGATTCCTGCCAATAGCCCAGAAAAAGGATAAATTGGGTGCAAAATCATCTATTTTCATCCCAGTAGCTAATCCAGTTCTAATGTATTCCAAACCATCAGCTAAGGTGTAAGCCAATTCAATATCAGCCGTTGCACCTGCTTCCTGCATGTGGTAGCCCGAAATCGAAATCGAATGAAACTTCGGCATTTTGTTATGCGTATATTCAAATATATCTGACACAATTTTCATCGAAGCTTTGGGTGGATAGATGTAGGTATTTCGAACCATAAACTCTTTCAAAATATCATTTTGAATCGTACCTAGTAGCTGTTCAGGTTGAATTCCCTGTTCCTCAGCTGCCACAATATAAAAAGCCATAATAGGCAATACAGCACCATTCATCGTCATTGAAACCGAAATCTCATCCAAAGGAATTCCATCGAACAATCGTTTCATATCTTCGACCGTATCAATAGCAACACCAGCTTTCCCTACATCGCCCGTTACACGCACATGATCCGAATCATAACCTCGATGTGTTGGTAAGTCAAAAGCTATTGACAATCCTTTTTGTCCTGCAGCTAAGTTTCTTTTGTAAAAAGCATTACTCTCTTCGGCTGTTGAAAAACCAGCGTATTGTCGAATCGTCCAAGGTTTCGAAACATACATAGTGGAATAAGGCCCACGCAAATAAGGCGGAAAACCTGCTCCGAAATCTAAATGTTTCAATTCCTCAACATCCAACTCGGAATATGTTGAAGCCAAAGAAATCCCTTCCGAAGTCATAAAGGAATCT
The DNA here is from genome assembly GCF_048320115.1 of Flavobacterium faecale. Lineage (GTDB taxonomy): Bacteria > Bacteroidota > Bacteroidia > Flavobacteriales > Flavobacteriaceae > Flavobacterium > Flavobacterium faecale_A. The sequence goes on along the minus strand of NZ_CP182943.1, from coordinate 2,200,594 downwards.
TCGGCATGAGATGATTCTAACTTTGGAATCGAATTGTCAAGGGTTATATGTTGAATATGTTTTCTTTTCACAAGAAATAATTGTGGTACTGTTTATATATAGTTATTCTGCAGCCAAACGATCTTGATCCAATTGATCAGCTAATCGTTTTTCAATGATGGGCGTGATTAATGTTTTTCTCGGCTTTATTTTCACAAAAGGAAACAACTCAAGTTCCGTTTTCATTACATCTTCCCTACTAGCGTGTTTATTGGTTCCTATTAACGGGGATACTTTCGAATCAAACAATTGTTGCTCTTTGTCGGCACTAATTTGGATTTTGTTTCTAATAACACCTTCGTTCAGTAATTTTAAGAAACCACCTTTGGTTTCCATTTCTTTAAAAAGTACAAGAGCTTTATCTGCCAATTGTTGTGTTATACTTTCGATATAATAACTGCCATCGGCTGGATTGTTGACTTTATCAAAATGACTTTCTTCTTTTAAAATCAGTAATTGGTTGCGAGCAATTCTATCTCCAAATTCATTGTCTTTATGGTAAATGGAATCAAAAGCTAAATTTGCAATACTGTCTGATCCACCCAAAATGGCCGACATACATTCGGTCGTGGTACGTAACATATTAACATTGTAACCGTAAATGGTTTTGTTGCGTTTGGATGGCGTTACCAATAAATGACAATCTTGTTTGTGGTTGTATTCTTTAGCCAAGGCTTGAAACAAAATTCGAAAAGCGCGCAGTTTGGCAATTTCAAAAAAATAATTAGATCCCACCGAAATCTCAAATAAAATTTTAGAATCAATCGACGGAATTCTATTGAAGTATTCGTTGACTTGTCCCAAACCATAGGCTAATTGTTGTACAATATTGGCTCCTGCATTTTGGTACAAACTCATATTGACACTCAAATAGGAGTTTTGAGATAGTGTATTTGAAATTGAAATCAAACTATCAAAATTAGTTTTACCAGGAGTTGAAAACCAATTTCCGTCTTTTGCTAATTGCCCAATCGGATCTAAATTATAATAAAGAGTAGCTCTTTTATTCTGAACAATACTTTCTATTTTCTGAATGACTTTTAGAGATAAAAAGCTAAAGTTGAAATAAATTATTAAACCATCCAATGGCAAACTATTTAATAACTTATTAAAATCAATGGCTTCATTTTCTATAGTAAAACGTAAACTTTCTGCTCCTCGTTTTAGGCTATCCAAAGCTCTTTCAATGGATTTATCTACATCGTAAACAAAGATATTTTGACAAATCGAAAATTGAGAAGCATTGGTCTTTACAGGATATTTAACCCCCATTTCATCACGATGATAGAAAGGTTTTACTTTAATATCTTCAGGTGAATTCCAAATCATGGCTTCGTTATAATCTGCTCCATCGAGTTCAAATTGAATTTTCTGTTTCCATAATTTGGAAGAAACAGAATCAAATTCATTAAATAATGGAGTTAGACTTGCCATGGTATTATAATTTCAATTAAACAAAAACGGCTTTTGAATTCTAGTACTTAAATAAAAAAAGTGTTACTACTTTTTTACTATACTATCACCTTCAAATTCGACAATATAAATATCTTCGCTGTCTTTTTTCATAAAATACTTTTCACGAGCGTACTTTTCTACTTGGTCTGGATTTTGCAACATTTTAATCTGCTTTTCATCCTTATCGATTTCCTCTTGATAATAAGTTTTATTTTCTTCTAATTCATCTATTTGATTGTCTAAAACACGATGATCAAAATATGAGTAATTATCCAAAAAAAACATCCAAGCAATAAAAAATAAGAGCACCCACATGTACTTATTACTCATAAACTTGAACCAAGATTTGTCTTTGTATGGATTAGCCATTATTAGAAAAATAAAAAAATTAACAATTTGAATGCACTACTAAATGGAATTTAACAACCTGAGAAACGTTCTTTGTGGATATAAAATTACAATAAATTATAGTAATTTTTGATTTATTAAGGCACGAACTACCTCAATTGCTACATTGTTTGGTCGATCATTCGGGATAATAATATCTGCAAATGCTTTGGTAGGCTCAATAAATTGTTGATGCATGGGTTTTAACGTTTTTTGATAACGATTTAAAACCTCGTTCATATCACGTCCTCTCTCAGCAATATCCCGTTTTAACCTTCTGATTAAACGCTCGTCAGAATCAGCATGAACAAATATTTTAACATCAAATAAATCTCGTAGTTCTGGGTTCGTAAAAATCAAAATCCCCTCAACAATCAGTACTTTTCTGGGATGCGTAATAATATAATCGTCCGTCCTATTATGTGTTACAAAGGAATAAATGGGCTGATGAACTGTATTTCCTGCTTTTAAGTCCTTTAAATGTTGTACTAAAAGCTCAAAATCAATCGCTCTAGGATGGTCAAAATTTATTATTGAGCGCTCTTCATAACTTAAATGATGTGTGGCATTGTAATAGGAATCCTGAGAGAGCACACCTACTTCGGTGTCTGGTAATTCATTTACAATTTGATGCACGACAGTAGTCTTGCCACTGCCCGTTCCTCCAGCAATCCCTATAATTAACATAGATTAGATTTTGATAATAAGAAGAACAAAAATAGGAATTTATATGTGGGTGATTGGGGTTTTCTGATAAAATCTATCAACAAACCTAGTATACTATAAATTACAAAACTCTATTGACCTGAACCACTCTTTTAGAATAGTAGCTTTCTTTAATCGAGGAAATAATTACACCTGAATTAGAAGCATGAATAAACTTAACATCACCATCGGCCACTTCTACTACCATCCCTACGTGATTGATTTGGCTTCTCCCCCTTGTTTTAAAGAAAATCAAGTCTCCTTTTTGAGCTTTATCAACTTCTACGACCGTTCCGTATTGCGATTGTTCTAAGGAAGTCCTTGGTAACTGCACATCAAAGGCACCAAAAGTGGAACACATTAAGCCTGAGCAATCAAAACCGTCTTTTGTAGTACCACCAATTCGGTATCGAGTCCCAATATTTTCAGAAGCAGTAGAAATTAATTGATCGACAAATCTTTCGTCATGAATGGATTTTGAATCCAAACTTTCTTCAACTACTTGTTCTTGCTTAACTTCAGCTACTGGGTTTGATATTTTTGAATTCTTAATCGTCAAAACAGTACCTACTCTAAGTTGATTTATTATTGATGGATTGTGTTTTTCTAATTCTTTTACAGTGATTCCATACTCTTTTGCAATTCCGTATTTTGTTTCTTTAACCAATACTTTATGTGTAATTTCGGTTTGTTCTACCTTAATTGAATCCTTAGATTTAACCAAAATCTCTTTATCTGAAGTCACCGTATCTTTTTTCAATTTCACATTATCAGTATTTGAAACGGCTTGTTCCTTTTCAGTAGTTAATTCTTGAACTGGAATAGAAATTTTTTGACCTATTTTCAATCCTTCGGATTCCAAAATTGGATTGGCTTTATCCAAATCTGCAATTGTAATTCTGTGTTGTTTGGCAATAGCATATTTAGTTTCTTTGGGCAAAACTTCATGAACAATAGTATTTGCAATAATTCCTGAAACAACTTCATCCTTTACAATTGAAGCAAAAACTCCACTAATGACTTCATCCTCTTTTTTAATCAAAAGCTTTTCTTCCTTATTCAAAACCGTTTCTGAAGTTTCATTTATTTCTGGAATGTATTTTTGAACAGGGATAATAATTTTCTGTCCTACTTTTAATTCCTCTGTCTGTAAAATTGGATTGGCTTTTTCCAAAAGAGCAACTGTGATTCCGTGTTCTTTAGCAATATTATACTTGGTCTGTTTGGCTAAAACTTCGTAAACAATCCCCTCGGTCATTACTTTTTGCGGGACAGCTTCAGCCGTTAAACTTTCTGACTCTGCTTTGGAAACAGATTTTAGCATTTTAGTACTCCCAATGACACTTATTTTTTGACCTACTTTAAGGCCTGACTCTTCTAATGCTGGATTTGACTTGTACAAATCCTCAATGGTTACTCCATATTCTTTTGAAATACCATACAATGTTTCTTTAGCTGAAACTTCATGAAGAATCTCATTAGAAACTGCAGTAGCTGTTACTGGAATCAACAACTTGGTATTGAATTTTATACCTTTCTTAGCTTCGGGATTGAGTTCATAAATATCCTTTGCTTTTAGATTATATAAGGCAGCAATCTTGGAAATAGTTTCCCCTTTAGCAACGACATGTTCCGTAGTTTTTTGCTGAGCAAAAACTGTAAAACCAGAAAACAAAATCGCAACTATCAAATAACTATAACCCTTCATATATTTTATTTTTTTTCATAAAACAAGACAAAACTTATTCTACCAACAATCTTTTTTTTACCAGGATTTTAACTTATTGTTCCTACTTATTCAAAAAACATAAGTAAATCCTATTTTCGGACCGTAAAAATAACCCATTCCTGCAAATATCTCACTATTTTTAACAACTCTTTGTACTCATTTTAAGAAAATCTGATATAAAAAAAACGCCCTGTTAGAACAGAGCGTTTATACTACGATACAACTGAAATTATGCTTTGGCTTCTGCCGCAATCAAATTCAAAGCTGAACCTGCTTTGTACCAACCAATTTGTCCTTCGTTGTACGTATGATTCGCCATGATGACATCTTTTGAACCGTCAGCATGAACAAATTCAATAGTTAAAGGCTTTCCAGGAGCAAAATCAACCAAATCAACAAAATTTATGGTATCATCCTCTTGAATTTTATCATAATCAGATTCATTTGCAAATGTCAATCCTAATAATCCTTGTTTTTTAAGGTTTGTTTCATGGATACGAGCAAATGACTTCACCAATACCGCTTTAACCCCTAAGAAACGTGGTTCCATAGCAGCATGTTCACGTGATGAACCCTCGCCGTAGTTGTGATCTCCCACAACAACTGAGGGAACACCAGCAGCTTTGTAAGCACGAGCTACAGCTGGAACGGCATCATACTCACCCGTTAATTGATTTTTAACCGAGTTTGTTTTTTGGGTATATGCATTTACAGCACCAATCAACATATTATTAGAAATATTATCTAAATGTCCACGGAAACGCAACCATGGTCCAGCCATAGAAATATGGTCAGTTGTACATTTTCCAAAGGCTTTTATAAGTAATTTGGCTCCCATAATGTTTTCCCCGTCCCATGCTTCAAAAGGAGCTAATAATTGCAAACGATCTGAGGTTTCACTCACAACGATTTTTACCTTAGAACCATCTTCCGCAGGCGCCTGAAATCCTGCATCTTCCACATCAAATCCTTTAGAAGGCAATTCATCCCCAAAAGGAGTTTTTAACTTCACTTCTTCTCCTTTGTCATTTAATAAAGTATCAGTGATAGGATTAAAATCCAATCTACCTGAAATTGCTAAAGCTGCAACCATTTCTGGCGAAGTTACAAAGGCATGTGTGTTTGGGTTACCGTCGGCTCTTTTAGAAAAGTTTCGATTGAACGAATGCACGATGGTGTTTTTTTCTTGTTTATCAGCCCCTGCTCTATCCCATTGTCCGATACAAGGTCCACAAGCATTTGTAAAAACCTTGGTGCCCAATTTTTCGAATGCTGCAATCATCCCATCCCTTTCAATAGTATAACGAATTTGCTCAGAACCTGGATTAACACCAAATTCCGCTTTGGGAGTAATTCCGTGTTCCACAGCTTGATTGACAATTGACACGGCACGAGCCATATCTTCATAAGAAGAGTTTGTACATGACCCGATTAGTCCCCATTCTACTTTTATTGGCCAACCATTCGCTTTTGCTTCTTCTTTCATTTTAGAAACTGGAGTACCTCTGTCTGGCGTAAATGGACCATTAATATGTGGCTCTAATTCCGAAAGGTTAATTTCAATTACTTGATCGAAATACTTTTCTGGGTTAGCGTAAACTTCCGCATCACCAGTTAAGTAATCAGCCACTTTATCAGCAGCGTCAACCACGTCTTGACGACCTGTAGCAGTCAAATATCTCCTCATCGAATCATCATAGCCAAAAGTAGAAGTTGTAGCGCCAATTTCAGCACCCATATTACAAATGGTACCTTTACCTGTACAAGACATACTTGTAGCACCTTCTCCAAAATATTCAACGACAGCACCCGTACCTCCTTTTACGGTAAGAATGTCGGCTACTTTTAAGATAACATCTTTTGGAGCTGTCCAGCCGGATAATTTCCCCCTTAACTTTACCCCTATTAGTTTTGGAAATTTCAATTCCCATCCCATTCCAGACATTACATCTACGGCATCAGCTCCACCAACCCCAATGGCCAACATCCCTAATCCACCTGCATTTACGGTATGAGAGTCGGTACCAATCATCATTCCTCCAGGAAATGCATAATTTTCTAGCACAATTTGATGAATAATTCCAGAGCCTGGTTTCCAAAAGCCAATACCGTATTTATCTGAAACCGACGAAAGGAAATCAAAAACTTCTTTAGATTGCTTGTTAGCCATTTCTAAATCGGATTTAGCTCCGTTTTTAGCCAAAATCAAATGATCACAATGAACTGTTGTAGGCACAGCAACTGTCTTCTTTCCAGCGTGCATAAATTGCAACAAAGCCATTTGTGCTGTCGCATCTTGACAAGCTACTCTATCGGGAGCAAAATCAACATAATCTACAGCTCTTTTAAAACCTTGTTTTGGCACACCATCCCAAAGATGACTATACAAAATCTTTTCCGTTAATGTAAGAGGACGCCCCACAATATCACGTGCAGCATCAACACGACTCGCCATGTTGTCATACACTTTCTTAATCATTTCAATATCAAATGCCATAATTTTTATGTATATTATTTTTGTAAATTATTTTTGAACCTTAAATATACAAAAAATAGAACAGCTATAAAAGAAAAAGCCTGAGTCATTGAACTCAGGCTTTTTAAAGTATAAATTAATCAGATGATTATTTCACTAATTGTTTGTGAGATGGAGCAAACTTAGTCAAGTTTATTCCCTCCACGGCAGTTTTATATTCTTCAATTGATGGAGTTCTACCAAGAATTGTTGATAAAACTACCACTGGTGTAGACGAAAGTAAAGACTCACCTTTTTTACCTTCGGTATCCTCAACAACTCTTCCTTGGAACAGACGCGTCGATGTTGCCATTACAGTATCCCCTTTGGCTGCTTTTTCTTGGTTACCCATACAAAGGTTACAACCCGGGCGTTCTAAGTACAACATATTTTCGTATGAGGTACGAGCAGCTGCTTTAGGAGCATTATCATCAAATTCGAAACCAGAATATTTTTGTAAAACTTCCCAGTCCCCTTCAGCTTTCAACTCATCAACAATATTATATGTTGGTGGCGCTACAACAAGAGGTGCTTTGAATTCCACTTTACCGTTTAGTGCCTCAACGTTTTTAAGCATTTGAGCAAGGATTTTCATATCTCCTTTATGAACCATACAAGAACCAATAAACCCAAGATCTACTTTTTTATCTCCTCCATAGTAAGAAAGAGGTCTAATCGTATCGTGCGTATAACGCTTAGAAACGTCAGCATTGTTTACATCTGGATCTGCAATCATTGGCTCAGCAATTTGATCTAAATCAACAACAACTTCAGCGTAATATTTAGCATTTGCATCTGGTTTTAAAGCAGGTTTCTCACCTGATTTAATTTCAGCGATTCTTTTATCAGCAATAGCAATCAGTCCTTTCAACACTTGCTTAGCATTATCCATACCTTTATCAATCATGATTTGGATTCTGCTTTTAGCAATCTCTAATGACTCGATCAATGTAGCATCCTCAGAAATACAGATAGACGCTTTCGCTTTCATTTCAGCAGTCCAATCAGTAAATGTAAAGGCTTGGTCAGCAGTAAGTGTCCCAATATGAACCTCGATAATTTTACCTTGGAATACATTTTCTCCTCCAAATTGTTGCAACATTTGCGCTTGAGTAGCATGAACAACATCACGGAAATCCATGTAGTTTTTCATATCTCCTTTGAAAGTAACTTTTACTGATTCTGGAATTGGCATCGAAGCTTCACCAGTAGCCAATGCTAAAGCAACAGTTCCTGAGTCAGCACCAAAAGCCACCCCTTTTGACATTCTTGTATGAGAATCACCACCAATAATGATAGCCCACTCATCAACAGTAATATCATTTAATACTTTATGAATAACATCCGTCATTGCATGATAAACACCTTTCGGATCACGAGCCGTGATCAACCCGAAATCGTTCATGAATTTCATCAATCTTGGGATGTTAGCTTTTGATTTGTTATCCCAAACAGAAGCCGTATGACAACCTGATTGGTAAGCACCATCAACAATAGGAGAAATCACAGTGGCAGCCATAGACTCTAATTCTTGAGAAGTCATCAAACCAGTTGTATCTTGCGAACCAACGATATTAACTTCTACACGAACATCAGAACCAGCGTGCAATACTTTCCCTGGAGTTGTTCCAACAGCGTTTCTATTGAATATTTTTTCTACCGCTGTAAGCCCTTGTCCTTCGATAGAAACTTCTTTTGAAGGAGCATAAACAGGAACAATATCAATCCCTAAAGTTTTGGAAGCAAATGTTTGTAATTTTTTACCAAATACAATTGCGTAAGACCCTCCAGCCTTAATAAATTCCATTTTTTGCGGAGTAAAAGCTTTAGAAATATCTATAAGCTCTTTATCTCCACTATAAAGTTTCTTAGTCTTTGTATTAATTGTAAGAACAGTACCTGTTGCTACTGAATATACCTCCTCTAAAACTGGATCACCACTTTCATTTAAAACCGCTTTACCGTTTTCATCCAATTTCTTAACCCAGTTTTTAAGATCAAGTCCAATACCACCAGTAACATCTACTGTAGTAAGGAAAATTGGTGAAATACCATTAGTACCAGCAACAATTGGTGCAATATTGATAAATGGAACATAAGGACTCGCTTTTTTCCCAGTCCAAAGTGCCACATTATTTACACCTGACATTCTTGATGAACCTACACCCATGGTACCTTTTTCAGCAATTAACATCACACTTTTATCTGGATGCTGCGCTTTCAAAGCTTCGATTTGGTCTTGAGCTTCTGGAGAAATCAAACATTTACCGTGCAATTCACGATCAGATCTTGAGTGTGCTTGGTTCCCTGGAGAAAGTAAATCTGTTGAAATATCTCCTTCACCTGCGATAAAAGTAACTACTTTAATTTCTTCTGCTACTTCTGGCAATTTAGTAAAAAACTCTGCTTTTGCATAGCTTTCTAAAATGGCTGCTGCAATTGCGTTACCACTCTTGTAAGCTGCTTCTAAACGATCTGTATCTGCCTCGTAAAGGAAAACTTGAGTTTTAAGTACTTTTGCTGCATTTTCTGCGATTGCAACATCATTTCCTAAAGCTAAATCAAGTAAGACTTCAATAGAAGGTCCCCCTTTCATATGTGACAATAACTCGAAAGCAAAGTCAGGAGTAATTTCTTTTACTACAGATTCACCTAGAATAATTTCTTTTAAAAATTTTGCTTTCACAGTTGCTGCAGGAGTAGTTCCTGGAACAGTATTATAAATAAAGAATTTAAGAGAATCTTCGCGATTTGCGTTGTCTACATCTTTAATTTGCGCAATGATTTCGCTTAACAATTCAGCGCCATCAATAGGCTTAGGGTTAAGTCCCTGAGCTTTTCTTTCTTCGATTTCTTGTAGATAATCGTTATAAGTGTTCATAATAGAAGTCTTTACAAAGTTAAAGGCAGATTTTCTTGATAAATTCAAGATCAAAAGCCAGAATATCTAGGTGTTTTTATTTTTTGTGTCGCAAATTTAGTTATTTAAGATGAGATTTAAAAAAATATAATAGAAGCGATTTTTTTACTCAAAAAATATTGCAAAATAACTGATTTGCCCGTGTAAAATTATCAAAAAACACCAAATCGACTACTATTTTTAAAAAATCAATAATGCGAGTTCTTTTTTCTAACAAAGTATAAATGGAATGTTACATCAAATAGCAAATTCTTAGTTTGATTTTAATTAAAATACAACAAAAATCAAAATCTATGGCATTAAACTAACTTTCCAATAATCATTTCTTCGGTAATTCCCTCAGCATCTGCCTTATAATTCTTAATAATGCGATGACGCAACACCCCAACAGCTACCGCTTTCACATCTTCAATATCTGGTGAAAATTTACCATGAAAAGCGGCATGAGTTTTAGCAGCCAAAATTAAATTCTGTGAAGCCCTTGGTCCTGCTCCCCAATCCAAATATGTTTTCACATAGGCGTCAGACAAATCGCTATTAGGCCTTGTTTTACTTACCAATCTTACGGCATACTCAATCACATTATCAGCAACCGGAATACGACGAATTAGATGTTGGAAATCGATTATTTCTTGCGCACTAAACAAAGATGTTATCTCATTTGTGCTATCAGCAGTAGTTCTTTTAACCACTTCAACTTCCTCTTCAAATGAAGGGTATTCTAATTTAACTGCAAACATAAAACGGTCTAGCTGTGCTTCAGGCAAAGGATAAGTTCCCTCTTGTTCAATTGGATTTTGAGTTGCTAAAACAAAATAAGGTAAAGTCAATTTATAATTATGCCCCGCAATAGTAACGGAACGTTCCTGCATCGCTTCTAGCAAAGCTGCCTGTGTTTTGGGAGGTGTTCTATTGATTTCGTCAGCCAAAATAATATTTGAAAACACAGGACCCTTAATAAATTTAAACTGTCGGTTTTCATCTAGAATCTCACTTCCTAAAATATCCGAAGGCATTAAATCTGGAGTAAACTGAATTCTTTTAAAATCCAACCCCAAAGCACGTGAAAGCGTATTCACCATCAATGTCTTAGCCAAACCCGGAACTCCAATCAATAAGGCGTGTCCTCCAGAAAAAATACAAATCAAAATTTGATCCACTACTTCATCCTGACCTACGATTACTTTTGCTATTTCCTTTTTTAGTTCATTCCTTTTTTGAACCAAATTGTGTATGGCAGCTACATCAGACATTTTGAATATTTTTTAAATTAAAAAAAGAGTTAGTAATACAAAAACATAAAACTAACTCTTTTTACTTATTCTGAAAAAATTATTTTTTCAACCAATTGTTTGTAAAATCACAATCTCTATACTCTCCAAGTATCTTGATATAGGTCTCTTTAATTTTTTCATCAAACCATTTTCCAATAGCTTTAATTTGCTTTTCTTTTAATGCTAAATCTTTAATTTTAATATAATCCTGAGCATAATCTGCTACGTGCTCATTGATTCTATTAGTTACCGTAATGATTTTATATTTTTTCTTTCCTTGTTTTTCTTCATCTATAATTGGAAGTGAAATTTCGTTGTCTTTTAAACTTGACACTTGACCATACAATACTGGATCCATCTTAGTCAACTCAAAACGAGTATCTTGAGTTTGTGGATTAATCAATGTTCCTCCATTAGCCCTCGTTTCTTTTTCATCAGACATGGTTCTTGCTGCATCTGCAAAAGAAATCTCCTTGTCTATTATTCTTTTTCTAATCAAACTTATCTTCTCTTTAGCTTCATTTAGGGAAGCCTGAGTAACTGTTGGCGCTAATAGAATATGACGCAACTCCAACTCTTGTCCTTTAATTTTTTCTACATATATAATATGAAATCCAAATTCAGTTTCAAAAGGGGCCGATATTTCTCCTTCACGCAAAGCAAAAGCAACATCTTTAAATTCCTTTACAAAAGGTGTTTTACGGTTCATCTTATAAAATCCACCACTTGCTCTGGAACCTGGATCTTGGGAATACAATACTGCCTTTGTTGCAAAACTAGATTGTCCAGATTCTATTTCTTTTTTAAATTCGTTGAGTTTATCAATTACTTTTTGTTTATCGGCTTCAGACACTTTAGGAGTTACTACAATCTGCGCCACTTCCATCTCAGCACCAAACATTGGCAATTCGTCTTTGGGTATTTTTTTGAAAAAATTGCGAACCTCTTCTGGGGTAATTTCTACTTCATCAACAATTTTCTTCTGCATTTCAGATGTCAATTTGTTTTCCTTCAAAATATCAAAGAAGTAAGTCTTAAAATCTTCAACTGATTCTTTCTTATAATACTGAACTACTTTTTCAATAGAACCAATCTGCTCTACCATGTAGTTCAAACGTTCTTCCATCATCCCTTTCACCTCGGCATCAGTCACCTTAATACTATCCTGAATGGCTTGATGCGCATATAATTTATCTTCCAATAATTTCCCAAGCATCTGACATCTACTGATATCTTTAATTGAATTTCCTTGACTTGAAAGTTCCAAAAACATCTTGTCAATATCCGAATCCAAAATGATATAATCCCCTACCGTTGCAATAATTCCATCAATCTTTTGTCTACCTGTCACAGGTACATTTTTCACAACAGGTTCTGCTTCTTTAATTATTTCTTGCGCACTCATTCCAAGACCAGACAACAACATCAAGAAAAACAAAAAGGCAATTTTAGTATTTACAAATTTCATTCGTAGTATTTTAATTGGCATATTTTAATATTAATAGGGAGCGAAACCAAATTATTATATTCGCTTTTTTCATCACATTCCCCTATCGCGTCCAAATATACGTGATAAGTAGCAGTAAATAAAAATTTATAGACTGCCAAAATGTATAAAACGAACAAAAATAACAATTCGTCTACATATTACAAGTTTAGCCAATACTATTAACAAAATATTATCTACGGAAATTATTTGGGGGTGCCCCGCTTGAAAAAAGCGGGTCGGGCTATTCGCTTCAATATTTTATGAGGCTGAAAAAGCCTCATAAAAGGATTTCCACTACTATCCCTCACCCAAAAAAGAAACTATGTTTCGCAAAAAAACTAATAGCCCACAGATGACACGGATCACACGGATTTTCTACATCCTAAATATGGAAAAACTTTTCTTAAAATCCACAAACAATCATTTCACAGAGATTCATAAAAGGAAAACACACAAAGCGTACTTATATATTTTACCCTGACAGGGTTTAAAACCCTGTCAGGGTTCTACAACTAAGTCTAATTGCGAACGCTACGACTCATTTTAAATTATAAGTAGATACTTGTCATAGTCGAGCACCAGTGGGAATGTTTTTTGAGCTCAATAAAATGAGTAAAACAAAAAAGTCGATTTAGAGGGAACTAAATCGACTTTTTTAATTTGAAATATTATATATTAAATAGGTAAAGATTTTAAGTCACTTAAACTTTTCTTTGCCAATTCTATCTTGTCAGTAAACAATTCTTTCCCCTTAAGATTATTAGCAACAGTTGCAATTCTTTCTCTAATTATTGTTGATGCAACAATAACTTTAGATGCCTTTAAAGTTGGTTTAATTGTTTTCATAATATTAGTATTTGATTAAAAATTAATGCCTAATTATCAGCAAATTTATATTATTTTTTCTTATAAACCAAAATATCGTCATAATCTTGTTTTGGAATATATTGTACAAAAGTATTTTCTTTTGTTTTATTACGTCCAAAAAAAATAAAATCTTTACAAAGTTCATCAAAGTTTTTATCTACATAATATCTATAAGTTTTTATTCTTCTTTGGTGATTTTTGCATTTATCAGTGCATTTTTTTTTACAATAAGGAAGGCAATCACTTATAAATTCGTCATGACTATCACTACCACTTACAATAATTACTGCATCTGGGTTAGTTTCAAAAAAGACAGGAACAGTACTTAATACAGTATTAAAAACAACATAAATATCTCCATTATTACTATTAATGTCATCTATAATCGTGCCATTAGCTTCATCATAATCTCCAAATCCTAAATTATAAATAGTTCTTCCACCCATAGTAGTAACAGGAGAATATTCGATTGCTTTAATAATTGTTATTTCGCCAACACTAGCAAATAAATATTGAATTTTTATTTCACCTTCAATTTGTTCGGTATCATATATTGGTAGAGTTTTCAAAGTGTAGAAATTTTAAAAATAAGTTTGCTAAAATACTTAAAAAAGAAATAGTCTTTTTGTTTTAAAAATTTGGTTTTTAGCAAAGTTATTCACAATTTCCTACAACTTATATAAAGGCCTAACAAACGCCATATTATACATATTTTCAATATATGTTTATTTTTTCTTACAAATTTAAAATAGTTCAACAAAAAACAAATCATCCTCTTTAGCACTCCTCCACAATCGCAACTATGAAAAACAAAACGTCCTTCCTAGCCCTGATCGAAGCGGCATCCTCTTGTGTGGCGATAGCAAACACAAGAGATACAGCGGAGAGCAGGACAAAATGCCACTGAAATACGGAATCTTTCTGCTCCTAAAAATGACCATTACAAGTTGGCTATAAAAGAATTGGGCTTTGTTTTTAAATCGGATTTAGAATTAGTACTTTTGCAGACCATTTAGAATCACATATGAGCTTTTTAGAAGAAATACAAAAAAGAAGAACGTTCGGAATCATTTCGCATCCCGATGCTGGTAAAACCACGTTGACAGAGAAATTGCTACTCTTTGGAGGAGCGATTCAGGAGGCGGGTGCCGTGAAAAATAACAAAATCAAGAAAGGCGCGACGAGTGACTTTATGGAAATCGAACGCCAAAGAGGGATTTCGGTTTCTACCTCGGTCTTAGCTTTTAACTATAAAGAGAAGAAAATAAACATTCTAGATACTCCTGGTCACAAGGATTTTGCCGAGGACACTTTTAGAACGCTTACAGCAGTAGATAGTGTGATTGTGGTGATTGACGTTGCCAAAGGGGTTGAGGAACAAACGGAAAAGTTGGTTTCGGTTTGTAGAATGCGCAACATTCCGATTATTGTTTTCATCAACAAACTGGATCGTGAGGGTAAAGATGCCTTTGACTTGATGGACGAGGTAGAACAAAAATTAGGCTTGAGAGTAACGCCGCTGAGTTTCCCTATTGGTATGGGGTACGATTTTCAGGGGATTTACAATATGTGGGAGCAAAACATCAACTTATTTAGTGGTGATAGCCGTAAGAATATCGAGGAAACAATTGCTTTCTCGGACGTTCAAAATCCTGAATTGGAGAAAATCATTGGTGAAAAACCTGCCGCAAGATTGCGTGAAGAATTGGAATTGATTGATGAAGTTTATCCTCCGTTTGACCGTCAGGAATATTTGGATGGAAAACTGCAACCGGTATTTTTTGGTTCGGCTTTGAATAATTTTGGTGTTCGTGAGTTGCTAGATTGCTTTGTGATCATTGCTCCTTCTCCACGACCTAAAGAATCTGAAACGCGTTTGGTTGATCCTGCAGAAACCAAATTATCTGGTTTTGTGTTTAAAATCCACGCGAATATGGATCCAAAACACCGTGACCGTTTGGCGTTTATCAAAATTGTTTCGGGAACTTTTGAAAGAAACAAACCCTACTATCACGTAAGACAGAAGAAAAATTTAAAATTCCCGAGTCCGAATGCTTTTTTTGCTGAGAAAAAGGAAATCGTGGATATTTCGTATCCAGGAGACATTGTAGGACTACACGATACAGGGAACTTTAAAATTGGAGACACCCTGACTGAAGGAGAATTGATGAGTTTCAAAGGAATTCCGAGCTTCTCTCCAGAGCACTTTAGATACATCAATAACGCCGACCCAATGAAAGCGAAACAGCTAGACAAAGGAGTGGATCAGTTGATGGATGAAGGAGTGGCACAGTTGTTTACACTCGAAATGAATAATCGTAAAGTGATTGGAACCGTTGGAGCACTGCAATACGAGGTAATTCAATACCGTTTAGAACACGAATACGGTGCAAAATGTACCTATGAAAACTTCCCGGTTCACAAGGCTTGTTGGGTAAAACCTGATGACGCTAAGAACGCCGAGTTTAAAGAATTCTTACGTATCAAACAAAAATTCTTGGCCAAAGACAAATACGGACAGCTGGTTTTCTTAGCCGATTCTGATTTTACAATTCAAATGACACAAAGCAAATACCCAACAGTAAAATTATTCTTTACTTCGGAATTTGATTAAGTTTGTGTTATTAATAAAATTTTGTACGAATAAAAAAAAGGATATCCGTGTTGGATATCCTTTTCTGTTTTTATAAAAACTAAAATTATTGAATCAATAATTTTACTGATTTTTCACCTTCTGACGATTTCACTTTAGCTACATAAACCCCTGCAGGAAGACTAAAAGAAGTATCTGAACTAGTATCTACTCTTTTCACTAAACTTCCAGTTGTATTGTAAACAGAAACTGTAGTTGCTGAACTAATATTAGAAACTGAAACTATTTTACCATTAGAAGATACATTTGCAGTATTAGCCACTGAAAGGTCATTTATACCTAATGTAGTTTGTGCCTCATCTGAATAATTGAATGCCTTATCTACAGTATAAATCTTATAATAATCTGAACCAGAAACTGAACCAGCTACATCATCAGTAAAAGAAGTTCCTGTACCTAAATAAACTACAGTTCCCACTAAAGCTCCTGTCCCATTCTTAATCGTATTCCCTTTAGCATAAATTCCATTTACATTAGGATCATTATCTGCATTCGGAATTGTTGCATAACGCACTACCATATATCCACCACCATCTACACCAGTCGCAGGAGCAGTCCAACTTACGTTCAAACCATTTACCGATGGTCCAGAAGGAGCATCAGGAGCCGTTACATCCAAAGATCCTGCATAAAGCACAAAATCATCAACATCTAATGCCATGTTTGAAATCCTTGCACCAGTCCAGTTATCAGCAGTAGGCGTACCAGAAGTTGAATTTCTTGTCGTAGCGGACTTAACCCAAGTATTTTGAGCATAATTTGCAACAGTTGCAGTTCCTCCACCTGTACCTGAAGTTGTCGACAGATGTGATTGCAAACCGCTACCAGGAGTCGCTGCTTCAGTGCTTCTAATATAATATTGTATTGTATAAGAAGTACTTGCTGTAATCATTGGAACTAACGGAGGACTTGACAAATACTTATTAGTTGAGGTCAATGCACTAATATTAACATATTTAGACCCAGATCGCGCATTAGTAGCATCTTCTACTACATCTGTAATAATAGTTGCATCTCTTGCCGTCCACTTGCCCGTAACAGCAGTTGTACTCACATCCAATGCACCAATAGCCTGTCCTTCAAACCCTCCGTCCATTCCACCAAAAGATCCGATTACTTGTTGACCCCAGCTCACCTGAGTACTCATCAACAACAGAGCTGACATAGCTACTAATCCTTTTACAGGTAGTAAGCTTTGTCCTTGAAAACATTTTAAAGTAATTTTTTTCATAATATTATAGTATTTAGTTAAATCGATCACCTTGTGTAATCGATTACATAAAAATATAAAAAAGGATAAATAGTCAAGTGTTATTTTCAATAAAAAATTAGATAATTAGTTATTTTTATATAATTAATAGCATTTTAAACCAAATAAGAAACAAAAAGACCATAATCACACTAAATATCATAATAAAAAACAGAATAATTCAATCGATTACATAAATATAAAACTGTGAAAACAAAAAATCAAAAATAAAGACAACCAATTTATAAGCAGAGACTTACAACCAGATAGAATATGTTTTCTAATAAAATACAAATGAAGTATAATTAGAAAAAACAGGAGGATATATTCACAGCATTTTACTAAAGCCAAAAGATACGTAAACAGAGATTCGTCAAAAAGAATAAAAAAAGGTCAATTTGAAAATTCAAAATTGACCTTTTTTTTATAATTATTATTTTTATTTATGCTACTGATACTTCAAAATTTACAGCTTTCTTTAAAAAAGCTTTAATTAACAAACGATTAGGAGCTAAACCAGAAGTTATGATTTCGTTTCTAGTGCTATTTCCTTCAGTTGAAATAGTAGTATTAGGATTTTGTTTAGTCCCCATAAACCACAATACAAATTCTACATTGGAAGAAACTCTAGAAGTAGTTCCTTGATTAGTCGTAGAAACCGGTTCAACCTCGGTTAATAAATCAATTGATGATTGACTAAAAGCAGACACTGAAAACAACAAAACAAATACAAACAATGTATTAAATAATGCTTTTTTTAAATTGGTCTTTTTAGCTGAATAGTTCATAAAATTTGTTTTAAATGAGATTAGAAAAGTATGTCCTCCTTATCTTTGAACAAATTTAGAGCAACATTATACCCATTAAAAATATATTCGATAAACAACAATTATACTCGTTAACACACAAAATCAGAGCCATTAAAAGCTTAATATAACGCTATATAACTAACAATATAAAGTATAGAACTCAATAGCACACTGAGTAAGCCTATACTAAATAATAATTTCCTTAACACTTCATCTACTTTGAGTCAAATATTTATTTCCACAAAATTAGCATTAGGGTTTTTATTATTTTTTTTTCAGACAGACATTGCAGCTCTCCGCAGATTATATATTCTAAAAAATCTGTATAAAACTTTTTTTTGTTTCCTGCCTGACAGCATACAAAATCGTGTTCTAAAGTATATAAATTAACCTCAGTTAGAACCAATAAAAAAGGCTTCCGTTAGGAAACCTTAGTAACATCTTTAAGCCTGACCAGCTGGACCAAAATTAAGAGGAATAGGTGCTTGCTCCATTTCCTTGATCTCCCCGTGAGCACTTTCAAACCTATGGATGTTTTCTCCAATTGCTTTTAATAATCGTTTAGCATGCTGTGGAGTCAATACGATCCTTGACTTTACTTTTGCTTTAGGAATACCAGGCATGATACTCACAAAGTCTAAAACAAACTCTGAAGAGGAGTGATTAATTATTGCCAAATTAGAATAAATTCCTTCAGCGGTTTTTTCATCTAATTCTATATTGATTTGTTCTTGTTGATCTTTCATAATTTTTTTATTTGTTTTTTAAATAATATACCGTGTCGTTCAGCTTTTATTTGATGTTTACTCAAATGTATGATTTCTTTATTTAAAATTAAAACCAAACTATTATAAACTAAAATAGAAAGACTACACGAAGTAATCTTTCTATTTATTTTAGTTCAAAATATTATTATTTACTAATAAATATATTCTTCTTTGTTTGCCATCATATCGTTGTAATCTTCTTTAGAACCTACAATAGCATTATCGTATTCTCTCATACCCGTACCTGCAGGGATTCTGTGTCCTACAATTACATTTTCTTTCAATCCTTCTAAGTAATCAATTTTACCTGCTACAGCAGCTTCATTTAATACTTTAGTTGTTTCTTGGAAAGAAGCAGCAGAAATAAACGATTTAGTTTGAAGAGAAGCTCTAGTAATACCTTGTAATACTGGAGTAGCTGTTGCTGTAATAACATCACGAGCTACAACTAAATTCTTATCCGTACGTTTCAACAATGAATTCTCATCTCTCAACTGACGCGGTGTAACGATTTGACCTTCTTTCAAATTAGAAGAATCTCCTGCGTCCTCAACCACTTTCATACCATATAACTTATCATTTTCAACGATAAAGTCTTTTGTATGGATCAATTGATCTTCTAAGAACAATGTATCTCCTGGATCTTGAACTCTTACTTTACGCATCATTTGACGAATAACAACCTCAAAGTGCTTGTCATTGATTTTTACCCCTTGTAGACGGTAAACCTCTTGAATTTCGTTAACTAAGTACTGTTGAACAGCAGCTGGCCCTTGAATTCTCAAGATATCATCTGGAGTAATAGCACCATCTGACAACGGCACCCCTGCTCTTACGAAGTCATTTTCTTGAACAAGAATTTGACTAGATAATTTCACTAGGTATTTCTTAACCTCACCAAACTTAGACTCGATTACGATCTCACGGTTACCTCTTTTGATTTTTCCAAAAGAAACAACACCATCAATCTCAGATACTACTGCTGGGTTTGAAGGATTACGAGCCTCTAACAACTCAGTAATTCTAGGTAAACCTCCTGTAATATCTCCTGATTTAGAAGAACGACGAGGGATTTTAACCAATACTTTACCTGCTTTAATCTTCTCACCATTTTCAACCATCAAGTGGGCTCCAACTGGTAAGTTGTAAGAACGAATCAATTCACCATCATTACCATAAACTAATAATGTTGGGATTAATTTCTTGTTTCTTGATTCAGAAATTACTTTTTCTTGGAAACCAGTTTGCTCATCAATTTCAACCATGAACGATTGTCCTTGCTCTAAATCTTCATAAGCAATTTTACCAGTAAACTCAGAAACAATAACTCCATTATATGGATCCCATTTACAGATTACATCACCTTTTGCAATTGACTGACCGTCTTTTACAAAAATACTAGAACCATAAGGGATGTTATGTGTATTTAAAACAATACCTGTCTTTTCGTCAACTAATTTTAATTCTGTAGAACGAGACACAACGATATCCACTTCGTTTCCTTCACTATCTTCTCCTTTTACAGTTTTTAAATCCTCAACTTCTAATTTTCCTGGGAATTTAGCAATAATACTAGATTCTTCAGAAATACCTCCAGCAACCCCTCCAACGTGGAACGTACGAAGTGTTAACTGTGTACCTGGCTCTCCAATAGACTGTGCAGCAATTACACCTACAGCCTCACCTCTTTGAGTCATTTTTCCAGTAGCTAAGTTACGTCCGTAACATTTAGCACAAATACCTTTCAAGGCCTCACAAGTCAATGGTGAACGAACTTCTACTTTCTCTAATGGAGAAGCTTCTATTAGTTTCATTTTAGCCTCAGTGATTTGCTCACCAGAAGCAACTAAAACTTCATTAGTCAAAGGATTGATAACATCTTGTAATGCTACACGTCCTAAGATTCTTTCTCCTAAAGATTCAACGATTTCTTCATTCTTCTTCAATGCTGCAACTTCAACACCTCTAAGAGTTCCACAATCCTCAATATTTACAATAACGTCTTGAGAAACGTCATGTAACCTACGAGTCAAGTATCCAGCATCCGCCGTTTTAAGAGCCGTATCCGCAAGTCCTTTACGTGCACCGTGCGTAGAGATAAAGTACTCAAGGATAGAAAGACCTTCCTTAAAGTTCGAAAGAATCGGGTTTTCAATAATTTCACCACCACCAGCAGTCGATTTTTTAGGCTTAGCCATCAAACCACGCATACCAGTTAACTGACGAATTTGTTCTTTAGATCCACGAGCTCCAGAATCAAGCATCATATATACAGAGTTGAAACCTTGTTGGTCCTCTCTAATGTTTTTCATCGCTAATTCAGTCAATTGAGCATTTGCAGAAGTCCAAACATCAATAACTTGGTTATAACGCTCATTATTAGTAATAAGTCCCATGTTATAGTTACCAGAAATTCCTTCAACTTGTTCTCTAGCATCAGCAATCAATTGTGTTTTTTGCTCTGGAATTCTAATATCACCTAATGAGAATGACAAACCACCTCTAAAGGCGAATTTATACCCCATATCTTTCATATTATCCAAGAAGGCAGCCGTCTCCGGTACACTGGTCGAATTTAATACGTGACCGATAATATCTCTAAGGTTTTTCTTAGTCAATACTTCATTGATATATCCAGCTGCTGGAGGAACTACTTCATTAAATAATACACGTCCGGCAGTTGTTTGGATAATTTTATAAACTAATTCTCCATTTTCATTAAAATCTTTCGCTCTAATTTTCACACGAGCATTCAATTCTAATCTTCCTTCGTTTAAGGCAATATTTGTTTCTTCAGCAGAATAGAAAGTTAAATCTTGACCTAAAATTTTCTTTTCTGGAGTAGATAAACGCTCTTTGGTCATATAATAAAGACCCAATACCATGTCCTGAGAAGGTACCGTAATAGGTGCACCATTAGCAGGGTTCAAGATATTGTGAGAAGCCAACATTAATAATTGTGCTTCAAGGATTGCTTCTGGTCCTAATGGCAAGTGAACTGCCATCTGATCCCCGTCAAAATCCGCGTTGAAGGCCGTACATACTAATGGGTGTAACTGGATAGCTTTACCTTCAATTAATTTTGGTTGGAAAGCTTGAATACCTAAACGGTGCAAAGTAGGAGCACGGTTCAGTAATACTGGGTGTCCTTTAATTACATTTTCAAGAATATCCCAAACTACTGGCTCTTTTTTATCGATGATTTTCTTAGCCGATTTAACTGTTTTTACAATTCCTCTTTCTATCAATTTACGGATAACGAAAGGCTTGTACAACTCAGCTGCCATATCTTTAGGCAATCCACACTCAAACAATTTCAATTCAGGACCAACAACAATTACCGAACGAGCAGAATAATCCACACGTTTTCCAAGTAAGTTTTGACGGAAACGTCCTTGCTTACCTTTTAGGGAATCAGATAATGATTTTAATGGTCTGTTTGATTCTGTTTTAACAGCAGATGCTTTTCTTGTATTATCGAATAATGAATCTACAGATTCTTGCAACATACGTTTTTCGTTTCTCAAGATAACTTCTGGAGCTTTGATCTCCATTAATCTTTTCAAACGGTTGTTACGAATGATTACACGACGGTATAAGTCATTCAAATCTGAAGTTGCAAAACGACCTCCATCAAGTGGCACAAGCGGACGTAATTCTGGTGGAATAACAGGAACCACTTTCATAATCATCCATTCTGGACGGTTTTCGCGGTTTAAGTTAGACTCACGGAATGATTCCACAACTTGTAATCTCTTAAGAGCTTCAGTCTTACGTTGTTTAGAAGTTTCGTTATTAGCTGAGTGTCTTAATTGGTAAGACAATTGATCCAAATCGATACGTGCTAATAAATCCATAATACACTCTGCTCCCATTTTGGCAACAAATTTATTAGGATCAAAATCATCTAAATATTGATTGTCTTGAGGAAGGGTATCTAAGATATTCAAATACTCTTCTTCAGTAAGGAAATCTAATCTTTGAATTGATTCACCATCTGCATTTTTAGCAATACCTGGCTGAATTACTACGTATCTTTCGTAGTAAATAATCATATCTAATTTCTTAGATGGCAATCCAAGGATATAACCAATTTTATTAGGTAGTGAACGGAAATACCAAATATGAGCAATAGGCACAACAAGGTTGATATGACCTACTCTATCTCTACGTACTTTTTTCTCCGTAACTTCAACACCACAACGGTCGCAGATGATTCCCTTGTAACGTATTCTTTTATATTTACCACAAGCACATTCAAAATCCTTTACAGGTCCAAATATTCTTTCACAAAAAAGACCGTCACGCTCAGGTTTGTGCGTACGATAGTTGATTGTTTCTGGTTTTAAAACTTCACCTCTTGACTCTTTCAAGATAGATTCAGGAGAAGCAAGTCCTATCGAAATTTTGTCAAACCTTTTAACTTGGTTTTTCTCTTTATTATTTCTATTATTCATCATAGTTTTTACTATTGATTTATTTGCAATTGAAAAATTGATTTTGGCTTACGCATAGTCCTACTATGTTCTACCTCCCTCGGATTACTTCTCTAAACTTTAAATTTGATTAAAGTGCTAATTATACAAAAACTTGTTTTTATATAAAAAATCGGAACGGTTTACGGGGCTAAATCTTGAAAACTAATTAATATTAAAAATTATTTCAAGTCTAAAGTTTCAAGTTGGTAACCTGAAACTTCAAACTTGAAACAAAAAATTTATTCTTCTAAACGAATATCAAGTCCAAGACCTTTCAACTCATGCATCAATACATTGAAAGATTCTGGCAAACCTGGCTCTGGCATAGACTCTCCTTTTACGATTGCCTCGTAAGTTTTAGCTCTACCAATAACATCATCAGATTTTACTGTTAAGATTTCACGAAGTGTACTAGATGCTCCATAAGCCTCCAATGCCCAAACCTCCATCTCTCCAAAACGCTGACCTCCAAATTGAGCTTTACCTCCAAGTGGTTGTTGTGTAATCAACGAGTATGGACCAATAGAACGTGCGTGCATCTTATCATCAACCATGTGTCCTAATTTCAACATATAGATCACACCAACAGTTGCTGCTTGATGGAAACGCTCTCCTGTACCACCATCATAAAGATAGGTATGTCCAAAACGTGGAATTCCAGCTTCGTCAGTCAATTCATTAATTTGGTCTAATGAAGCACCATCAAAAATTGGAGTAGCATATTTTCTACCCAAGTTCATTCCAGCCCAACCTAAAACAGTTTCATAAATTTGACCAATGTTCATACGAGATGGTACCCCAAGTGGGTTCAACACGATATCAACTGGTGTTCCGTCTTCCAAGAAAGGCATATCTTCATGACGAACAATACGAGCAACAATACCTTTGTTACCGTGACGTCCTGCCATCTTATCCCCTACTTTCAATTTACGTTTCTTAGCGATATAAACTTTAGCCAATTTCAAAATTCCTGATGGCAATTCATCTCCAACAGTAATAGTGAATTTCTCTCTTCTTAAAGCACCTTGTAAATCGTTCAACTTAATTTTATAGTTATGAATTAAATCATTCACCATTTTATTAGTTGCATCATCAGCTACCCATTGACCTTTGCTTAAGTGAGCAAAATCTTCAACAGCATAAAGCATTTTTTGAGTGTACTTTTTACCTTTTGGTAAAACTTCTTCACCCAAATCATTCATTACTCCTTGAGATGTTTTTCCGTTTACAATCAAGAAAAGTTTTTCAATCAACTTATCTTTCAATTCTGTAAATTTAACCTCAAACTCCATTTCAAGAGCTCCTAAAGCATCTTTGTCCTGAGTACGTTTGCGTTTATCTTTTACAGCTCTTGCAAATAATTTTTTATCTAAAACTACACCATGTAAAGATGGAGAAGCTTTCAACGAAGCATCTTTAACATCACCTGCTTTATCACCGAAGATCGCTCTTAAAAGTTTCTCTTCTGGAGTAGGATCAGATTCTCCTTTAGGTGTAATTTTACCGATAAGAATATCACCAGGTTTTACCTCGGCACCAATTCTAATCATTCCGTTTTCATCTAAGTCTTTAGTAGCCTCTTCAGAAACGTTAGGAATATCATTCGTCAACTCTTCGTTACCTAACTTCGTGTCTCTTACTTCTAATGAGTAATCGTCAACGTGAATTGAAGTAAAGATATCGTCACGAACTACTTTTTCAGAAATTACAATCGCATCCTCGAAGTTGTATCCTTTCCATGGCATAAACGCTACTTTAAGGTTTCTACCTAAAGCTAATTCACCATTTTCAGTAGCATACCCTTCTGATAATACTTGACCAGGAACAACTCTATCACCCTTTCTTACGATTGGTTTCAAGTTAATACTTGTACCTTGGTTGGTCTTTCTGAATTTAATTAAATTATATGTCTTTTCATCAGCATCAAAACTTACCATTCTTTCTTCCTCAGAACGATCGTATTTGATAGTAATGATATTAGCATCTACATATTCTACAGTTCCATGCCCTTCAGCATTGATCAATACTCTAGAATCAGAAGCTACTTGACGCTCTAAACCAGTACCTACAATTGGAGCTTCAGGACGAATCAATGGAACGGCCTGACGCATCATGTTAGATCCCATCAACGCACGGTTCGCATCATCATGCTCCAAGAAAGGAATCAAAGATGCTGAAATCGAAGCAATTTGGTTTGGCGCAACGTCAGTATAATGAACTTCAGATGGAGTAATAACAGGGAAATCCCCTTCTTGACGTGCAATTACGAAGTCAGATGCGATTTTACCAGAATTATCCATTTCGATATTTGCTTGCGCAATCATCATACCTTCTTCCTCTTCAGCACTTAAATAGATAGGCTTAGATTCTAAATCAACCACTCCGTCAGTTACCTTACGGTACGGAGTTTCGATGAATCCCATTCCGTTTACTTTAGCATAAACTCCAAGAGAAGAAATCAAACCAATGTTTGGTCCCTCAGGAGTTTCAATAGGACATAAACGTCCGTAGTGTGTATAGTGAACGTCACGAACCTCAAATCCAGCTCTCTCTCTCGAAAGTCCACCTGGTCCTAGTGCCGATAATCTTCTTTTGTGTGTAATCTCAGCTAATGGATTGGTTTGATCCATAAATTGAGACAACTGGTTAGTACCAAAGAAAGAGTTGATAACTGAAGATAATGTTTTAGCATTAATCAAATCAATTGGTGTAAACACCTCGTTATCTCTAACGTTCATTCTCTCACGAATAGTTCTAGCCATACGTGCTAAACCAACACCGAATTGTTGTGACAATTGTTCACCAACTGTACGAACACGACGGTTTGATAAGTGATCAATATCATCAATATCCGCTTTTGCGTTAATCAATTCAATTAAGTACTTAACGATAGTTATGATATCTTCTTTGGTAAGTACTTGCTTTTCCATTGGGATATCTAACCCTAATTTTTTATTCATTCTGTAACGACCTACTTCACCTAAGTTGTAACGTTGGTCAGAGAAGAATAATTTATCTATAATACCACGAGCAGTTTCTTCATCAGGCGGTTCTGCGTTACGCAATTGTCTGTAGATATGCTCAACAGCTTCTTTTTCAGAGTTTGTTGGGTCTTTTTGTAACGTATTATGGATGATTGCATAATCAGCTTGATTAGCATCTTCTTTATGTAACAAAATAGATTTAACGTTTGAATCGATGATCTCTTCCACATTATCTTTATCGATAATAGTATCACGATCAAGGATAATCTCGTTACGTTCGATAGAAACTACTTCACCAGTATCTTCATCTACGAAATCTTCATGCCATGTATTCAATACACGTGCTGCTAATTTTCTACCGATATATTTTTTAAGTCCTGTTTTCGATACTTTAATTTCCTCAGCAAGGTCAAAGATTTCAAGGATATCCTTATCTCTTTCGAAACCAATAGCACGGAATAAAGTAGTTACAGGTAATTTTTTCTTTCTGTCGATATAAGCGTACATAACGCTATTAATATCAGTTGAAAATTCTATCCAAGAACCTTTAAAAGGAATTACTCTGGCAGAATATAATTTTGTTCCATTAGCATGGAATGATTGTCCAAAGAAAACACCTGGAGATCTGTGTAATTGCGAAACAACAACACGTTCGGCCCCATTGATAACAAAAGTACCACTTGGCGTCATATAAGGAATTGTACCAAGATACACGTCTTGAACGATAGTTTCAAAATCTTCGTGTTCTGGATCTGTACAATACAGTTTTAACCTTGCTTTTAGGGGTACGCTATGCGTTAGACCTCTTTCTATACATTCTTGAATTGTATATCGCGGTGGATCTACAAAATAGTCAAGGAATTCCAATACAAAGTTATTCCTTGTATCTGTAATTGGAAAGTTTTCCATGAAGGTATTATAAAGTCCTTCATTGCCTCTTTCATCTGATTTAGTTTCTAATTGAAAAAAATCTTGAAAAGATTTTACCTGAACATCTAGAAAATCTGGATAATTCGGGATGTTTTTAGTAGAGGCAAAATTCAATCTTTCAGTCTGATTTGTTATCATCAATGGACAAAATTTTGATTATAAAAGTAATTTGTTTAGTATAAAAGTTTTATACTTATATTTTACATCCAATACATCTTTTAAAAATCAATTTAAGATAACTACTTTTTTATTATCTATTAATTTTTTTTCCTCGTAAAGGGTAAAACTGAAATAATTTCAAAGACTATAATATAGTAACACAAAATAGACTTTTGTTATACGAAAAATGGTTTAGGTCTTTGGGCGACTAAACCCAAGACCTAAACCTTATTCTTTAAACTAAGTTTAACTATTTAAGCTCAACTACAGCTCCAGCTTCTTCTAAAGATTTTTTAAGACCTTCAGCCTCTTCTTTAGATACACCTTCTTTAACATTAGATGGTGCGCTATCCACTACATCTTTAGCTTCTTTAAGACCTAATCCTGTTAATTCTTTAACCAATTTCACAACTGCTAATTTAGAAGCACCAGCCTCTTTTAATACAACTGTAAATTCAGTTTGAGCCTCTTCAGCAGCACCTTCACCACCACCAGCAGCAACTACTACAGCTGCAGCAGCTGGTTCGATTCCGTACTCATCTTTTAATATTGTTGCTAAATCAGTAACTTCTTTTACAGTTAAGTTAACTAATTGTTCTGCGAATTGTTTCAAATCTGCCATTTTTTCTATCGTTTTAAAATGATTTTGTAAAATTATATTTTGTTTATTATGCGCTTATTTAATAATATATAGAGAAATTCTCTATCAATATTAAGCTTCCTCAGCTTGAACTTCTTCAGCTTGCTCTTCTCCAGCAAATTTGTTTTGAAGTGCAGAAATAATTCTTTGAGCTGGTGATTGAAGTAATCCAATAAGTTCTCCAAGTAATTCTTCTTTAGATTTAATTGTAGACAACATATCTAATTGATTGTCTCCAATGTAAACTTCAGCATTCACATAAGCACCCTTTAAAACTGGCTTATCTGATTTCTTACGGAAATCTTTAATGATTTTACCTGGAGCATTAGCTACATCTGAAATAAAGATAGCTGTATTACCTACCAAAACTGAAGGTAATTCACCGTAACTATTTTCAGAAGTTTCCATTGCTTTTGCAAGTAATGTATTCTTTACAACTTCTAATTTAATACCTGCTTTAAAGCAAGCTCTTCTCAAGTTTGAAGTAGTTTCTGCATTTAATCCAGAAATATCTGCTACATAAACAATATTTGTACCAGCTAACTGTGCAGTTAATTCTTCAATCGCGATTGATTTTTCTTCTCTAGTCATACTAAAAATTATTAACTACCAATTATACTGCTTTAGGATCCAACGCGATTGCTGGACTCATTGTGCTTGTAAGGTGAATACCTTTAATATAGGTACCTTTAGCAGCAGTTGGTTTAAGTTTGATTAATGTTTGAATAATTTCGTGTGCATTGTCATAAATTTGCTCAGCTCCAAAAGAAACTTTACCAATTCCTGCATGAACGATACCAGTTTTATCAACTTTAAAGTCAATTTTACCAGCTTTAACCTCTGCAACAGCTTTGGCAACATCCATAGTTACCGTACCTGTTTTAGGGTTTGGCATTAAACCTCTAGGTCCTAAAATACGACCTAATGGACCTAATTTACCCATTACAGCTGGCATAGTGATAATTACATCAACATCAGTCCAACCATCTTTAATTTTTTGTAAGTACTCATCAAGACCTACGAAATCTGCACCAGCTTCTTTAGCTTCAGCTTCCTTATCTGGAGTAACTAATGCTAATACTTTTACATCTTTACCTGTTCCGTGAGGTAATGTTACTACACCTCTTACCATTTGATTCGCTTTTCTTGGATCTACACCCAATTTTACTGCGATATCAACAGACTCATCAAATTTTGCAGAAGCAATAACTTTAATTAATGCAGATGCATCTTTCAAAGTGTATAATTTGTTCTTTTCAATTTTTGAAGCAGCCTCTTTTTGCTTTTTTGTCAATTTTGCCATGTCTTTCTCTTAATTAAAAAGGAGCGTCTCCTGATACAGTTATACCCATAGATCTAGCTGTTCCAGCAACCATACTCATTGCAGACTCCATAGTGAATGCATTTAAGTCTGGCATCTTGTCTTCAGCAATAGCTCTAATTTGTTCCCAAGTAACACTAGCTACTTTTTTACGATTAGGCTCACCTGAACCAGATTTTAGCTTTGCAGCTTCCAATAACTGAACTGCTGCAGGAGGAGTCTTAACAACAAAATCAAATGATTTGTCTTTATACACAGTAATTTGTACTGGGCATATTTTGCCAGGTTTATCTTGTGTTCTAGCATTGAACTGCTTACAGAACTCCATGATGTTTACCCCAGCAGCTCCTAAAGCAGGTCCAACCGGTGGCGACGGATTCGCAGCACCTCCCTTAACTTGTAGTTTAACTACCTTACTAATTTCTTTAGCCATTTTTTAAAAAATTTAACACAACAATTTATAGAAGCAACTGTTATGATTTATTATAGTGTAACAATATTATACTTTTTCAACTTGCATAAAACTCAACTCTAAAGGTGTCTTTCTTCCGAAAATTTTCACCATTACTTCTAGTTTACGCTTCTCATCATTAATCTTTTCAACTGTACCGTTGAAACCATTAAACGGACCATCAATTACTTTAATAGTCTCTCCAAGATTAAACGGTATTGCATGATTGTCAGTGTTAACTGCTAACTCATCCACTTTACCTAGCATTCTATTTACTTCTGAAATTCTCAATGGAACTGGCTCTCCTCCTTTAGTCTCTCCTAAGAAACCAATTACCGAAGTTATTGATTTAATAATATGAGGGATTTCCCCAACAAGGTTTGCTTCAATCATTACATAACCAGGAAAATAAACTCTTTCTTTAACTAATTTTTTCCCCTCTTTTACAGTAACCACTTTCTCTGTAGGAACAAGAACTTGCGAAACAAAATCTTCCATTCCCAATCTTGAAATCTCAGTCTCGATATAAGCTTTCACTTTATTCTCTTGACCACTTACAGCTCTAACGACATACCATTTTTTTAAATTATTATCTGCCATGTCAATTATTAAGCTTTAATCCAGTTAAAAAATCCTGCTAATGCTTTTGCAAAAACTTCATCTACTCCCCATGTTGCCAAAGCAAACAATACTGAAAAAACAGCTACAACAATAGTTAGTCGCTGCACCTCAGCCCAGTCTGGCCAAGTTACATTTGATTTTAATTCTTCAAATGCTTCTGAAATGTAATTACCAATTTTTGCCATTAGATTTATTTTTTTATTGCACGGGCGGAGGGATTCGAACCCCCATCAACGGTTTTGGAGACCGCTATTCTACCCTTGAACTACGCCCGTAGAATTAACCAGCAACAACCTAAGAAGTTGCTGGTTAGTATTTATTTAAATTATGCTACGATTTCAGTTACCTGACCTGCACCTACAGTTCTACCACCTTCACGGATAGCGAAACGTAAACCTACATTCATCGCGATTGGGCTTAACAAAGCAACATTAATTGTTAAGTTGTCACCTGGCATAACCATCTCTACACCTTCTGGTAAAGTAATAACTCCTGTTACGTCAGTTGTACGTACATAGAACTGTGGACGGTAGTTGTTATGGAATGGAGTGTGACGTCCACCTTCTTCTTTTTTCAAGATATACACCTCAGCTTTGAAAGTAGAGTGTGGTTTTACTGAACCTGGCTTAATAATAACCATACCTCTTTTGATATCAGCTTTATCAATACCTCTTAACAATAAACCTACGTTATCTCCTGCTTCACCTCTATCAAGGATTTTACGGAACATCTCAACTCCAGTAATAGTAGAAGTTAATTTCTCAGCTCCCATACCAATGATTTCAACTGGATCTCCAGTATTAGCAACTCCAGTTTCGATACGACCTGTAGCAACAGTTCCACGACCTGTAATTGTAAATACATCCTCAACTGGCATCAAGAAAGGCTTAGCTACATCACGTACTGGCTCTTCGATCCAAGCATCAACAGCTTCCATCAATTCAAGAATTTTAGGAACCCAAGCAGCATCATTATTTAAACCTCCTAAAGCAGAACCTTGAATAACTGGACAGTTATCTCCATCATACTCATAGAAAGACAATAAGTCTCTAATTTCCATTTCAACTAATTCCAACAACTCAGCGTCATCAACCATATCCACTTTGTTCATGAAAACAACGATACGTGGAATACCTACTTGACGTCCTAAAAGGATGTGCTCACGAGTTTGTGGCATTGGCCCATCAGTTGCAGCTACAACAAGGATAGCTCCATCCATTTGAGCAGCACCAGTAACCATGTTCTTTACGTAATCCGCGTGACCTGGACAGTCAACGTGAGCGTAGTGACGGTTAGCTGTTTCGTACTCTACGTGAGAAGTATTAATTGTAATACCTCTTTCTTTCTCCTCAGGAGCATTATCAATTTGATCAAAAGATTTCGCTTGACAGTAACCAGCATCAGATAACACTTTAGTTATTGCAGCAGTTAATGTAGTTTTTCCGTGATCTACGTGTCCGATTGTACCAATATTTAAGTGTGGTTTCGAACGGTTAAAGGTTTCTTTTGCCATTTTACTTAGATTTTAATCTTTATTAATTTATTAGTGTTCAAAATTTTTCTTAAGAGCCAATGTCGGGAATTGAACCCGAGACCTCTTCCTTACCAAGGAAGCACTCTACCCCTGAGCTACACCGGCTTTTGTGAGTCCAGAAGTTAGAATCCAGAATCTAGTAATATCTAAACCCTCTTTTCTAAATTCTTTTTTTGTGGGGAGAGCAGGATTCGAACCTGCGAAGTTCACACAGCAGATTTACAGTCTGCCCTCGTTGGCCGCTTGAGTATCTCCCCTCTTTTTCTATTTGAATTCTTATAACTAAAACCGAAGTTTTACTTGAGCCGGCGGAGGGACTCGAACCCACGACCTGCTGATTACAAATCAGCTGCTCTAGCCGACTGAGCTACGCTGGCAATTTCAATAAAAAAAGTCCGCTATTTCTAACGGACTGCAAATGTATAGATTTTATCTCTCAAACAAAACATTTTTTTAAAAAATTTTCATATTATGCATGAGCTCTTATTTTTTCTTTCCTTTTCACCAACAAACGCTCTAATGATTCCGCCGATAACTCAACCGCTTCTTCAAAAGATTTGCATTGTTTTTTTACTAAAAAACCATCTCCAGGCACATTTATCTTTACCTCAACAATTTTATTTTCCTTATCACTTGTTTTCTCCACTTTCAAATACACATCAGAAGACACCACTTTATCGTAGTACTTTTCCAATTTATCCATTCTCTCTTGAACAAAATTAACTAACTTTCCGTCAACATTAAAGTTAACTGCATGAATACTTACCTTCATAATCAATACTTATTTAATGGTTAAACTTAATCTTCATTATCATTATTCCTAGGATGCGCCTTTTGGTATACCTTTTTTAACTCCATTAAACTACTATGAGTATACACCTGTGTCGAAGCCAAACTAGAATGTCCTAATAATTCTTTTACTGAATTCAAATCTGCTCCATTATTCAATAAATGAGTCGCAAAAGTATGCCTTAACACATGAGGACTCTTTTTTACCTTTTCTGAAGCTTTACCAAAGTACGAATTTATCAAGCGATATACAAGCGAATTATTTAACATAATTCCGTTTTTTGTTATAAAAAAAAATTCACTAACCACAACCCCTTCTATTTCAGCCCTTTTAGAAAGATAACAATTGATGTTTTTTTTTATAGTTGGCAAAATTGGCAGTATCCGTTCTTTATTTCTTTTTCCAATCACCTTCAAACTGTTATTCACCAAATCCACATCAGCTAACTTCAACTGGATCAACTCTGCCCTCCGCATTCCAGTGGTATAAAACAGTTCAATTATCAAATGATTCCGAATCCCTTCAAAACTCCCCTCTAACCCATTCTCACCTAAAACCACACCAACCTCTTTTTCTGAAAACGGAATCTGTAACGACTTAGAGACTTTTAAAGATTTATGCTTCAATAAGGGATTCACACTAATCTGTCTTGTCTTCAACAAAAACTTATAAAACGCTTTTAAAGAAGCTATCTTCCTATTTACAGTAACAGCACTCAACCCACTATCCACCAAGCTAACTATCCAACTCCTGATTTGACTATAATTTACTTCCTCAACAGATTGTTGCTCAAAAACCTCTTTTACAAACAACTGAAAACCAACAATATCATTCTCATACGCTACTAAAGTATGAACAGAATAATGTTTTTCTTTTAAAAGATAATCCTTAAATGATTCGAATGTTGTAGCCATAAAAAAAACCGTTAGCACCAAAGTTACTAAACTTTGAATACTAACGGTAATTATTTTCTATAAAGAAAACTACTAACTTTCTAATCCATCTTTCAATGTTTGAATGTAAGCCGCTTTCTGAATTTTCATTCTGTTTTTGACAGACGGTTTAATAAAAGCTTGACGTGCTCTTAATTGACGAACAGTTCCTGTTTTATCAAATTTTCTTTTATAGCGCTTTAATGCTCTATCGATATTTTCTCCGTCTTTAATCGGTATAATTAACATAATTTTGACACCTCCTCTCGTTAAGGCAGCAAAGGTAAAAATTAATTTTAATTATGAAGTATCAATTTTAAGTTATTTTAAAAAAGATAAATGAAGCTAGAACAAAGAAAAAGACTGATTGTTAACTTCCATAAAAAAAAGAGCCAAATAGCAACATCTTGCTTCTTGGCTCTTTTCACTATTCTTTATACACTAGCTAGTCTTTCAACAAATTCCTAGCAATTACGACTTTTTGAATTTCAGTAGTTCCTTCACCTATAGTACATAATTTAGCATCACGATAGAATTTTTCCACTGGAAAATCTTTGGTATAACCATAGCCTCCATGTATCTGAATCGCTTCATTAGCTACTTTACAACATACTTCTGAGGCATACATCTTAGCCATAGCCCCCATCGTAGTTACTGGCTTGTGTTCCTGCTTTAAAAAAGCCGCCTTATGCAGTAACAATTCCGAAGCTTCAATTTCTGTTGCCATGTCAGCCAATTTAAAAGATATCCCTTGAAAACTACTTATTGGTTTCCCAAACTGATACCTCTCCTTCGAATATTTCAAAGCCGCTTCATAGGCACCTTTAGCAATCCCTAATGACAATGCACCGATCGAAATTCTTCCACCATCCAATATCTTCATGGCCTGAACAAAACCGTCTCCAACCGCACCTAATCTATTAGCATCCGGAATACGGCAGTTATCAAAAATCAACTCAGCGGTTTCACTGGCACGCATCCCTAGTTTATTTTCTTTTTTACCTGAACTAAAACCAGCCATTCCTTTTTCGAATACAAAAGCAGTCATTCCGTGAGAATCACCTTTTTCCCCAGTTCTCACAATTACTACAGCTATCTCTCCAGAAATAGCATGGGTAATAAAGTTTTTTGCGCCATTCACCACCCAAAAATCTCCATCTTTTTTGGCAGTAGTGTTCATTCCTCCTGCATCTGAACCTGTATTGTGCTCCGTCAATCCCCAAGCACCGATATGTTCTCCACTAGCTAATTTTGGAATCCATTTTTTCTTTTGCTCTTCAGTTCCAAAAGTCAAAATATGATTAGTACACAAAGAATTATGCGCTGCAACAGACAAACCAATTGAAGGATCTACTTTCGAAATCTCTTCCACAATGGTAATATATTCATGATAGCCTAATCCAGAACCACCTAGCTCTTCAGGAACTAAAACCCCCATAAACCCCATCGCACCCAATTCTCTAAATAAAGGAACTGGAAATGTTTGAGATTCATCCCATTCCATGATATTAGGACGTATGTTTTTCTCAGCAAAATCTCTTATGGATTGCGCAATCATCGATTGCGTTTCGTTATAATCAAAGTTCATCTTAAAGCTATTGTTTTTAAAAGGTCAAATATAAGGCTATAATATTAGCTTTTTCAATAGACAAGCCTTTAATTTTTGTTAAATCAGTTGCCGATTTAAAATCACCATTCATACTCCTGTACATCACGATTTCTTTTGCTAAAGTATATCTAAAATAGGGAAATTGTGCTATTTCTTTCAAAGACGCATTATTGATGTCTAATTTTGGAATCTGCGCTGTTGTACCAATTTTGAAATTGGCATTTAATTTATTGATAACATCTGGCGGCAAGCCCCAAATATCTTCCATTTGTTGCATCGATACAAAACCACCTAAGCTTTCTCTAAACTTTATAATTCGATCGGAATACCCTGGCCCAATACCATTTATTTTCATTAAATCCTCTTGTGATGCCGTATTCAAATCAAGGACTGCAATTTTAGTATCTTTTGCAAATCCCTTTTTCTCATAGTGCACATAGGATTTTGATTCTTTCTTTTGACTGACCCAATCAGGAAATTTAAAAAAAGGCGCAATTACAGCTAATAGAGAATCTGAAACCTTGGTTATATTTTGAAATTCTTGAGCAGAATTCACATATTGATTGGTTTTTCTAAACTTCAAAAGACGATCTATCTCCAACACTGACATCCCTAATTTATACCCTTTATAATCTGTCATATAATTGGGATTAAATGGTTTTAATTCATATTTATAATCTGAAGAGGATTCTTTTAGCTTATCTATTTCAGGCTGCAAAGCCAACCACTGTCTTTCAGCAACAGAAGATGCCTCAATAAATTCCATTCTTCCATAAAAGAACCAACACCCTTGAATGAAAACAATCAAACTAATTAACAAAAAAATCCCGTTTCTTTGTTCTTTAGAAAACAGGAAAAAGGACTTTATTTCTTTCATAATCGACGAATAAATATTAAAAAACTACTCGATGGATTGTCTTTCTTTTTCATCATCATTTTCAGAAAACGAATCTGGTTCTTGCTTTGGCTTTATCGTCAACACCTTATAGAAAAAATAAGCCGCAAAAGAGACAACTATCCCTTGAGTTAGCAACATTGTAATTAAAGCTTCTGTATTCATAACTTTTATTTTTAAATTTTAAGACCTGTCATTATAAGGTGACACGACCTTCTTTTCTTCTTTTTTGAAATGCCAAGTACACCAATGAACTAATAAAAACAAACAAGCCTACCAATAATAATCGAGCGAAATTAAGATAAAACATTTTATCTTCTAATTGCATTTTCAAAACAGGGTCAGTTGTTATTGCAAGTTGTTCTTTAAGTCCCGCATGTGAGATGGTTTTAATAATCGAACCATTATCCAACAACCAAGCTTTTCCTGAAACCAAATTATTCATATTAGTTGACCAATCATTATCCAGCGGTTTAAACACAGACCCCATAAAAATTATTATCAACATGACAGGAGTCACATACTTAATAATATACTTAAAAATTATAGGCACCTTTATATCTGCTCCGTTTGTGATAGCAGGCCATCCTTTTTTCAATCCAAAAATCCATGAAAACAAAATGGTTTCTAACATGGCAAACATCACTAAACTGACTGTTCCTGCCCAATAGTCATATTCATCAAACACACCTTCTTGGAAGAAGATTACCGTAGGCAATCCTAAAATCAAAGCAATAAATCCAAAAGACCATGCCCCTTTGTTTTGGCTCCAGCCAAATTCATCTCTCATAAAACCTATCCAGGGTGTTCCCATTGCTAAAGAAGACGTAATTCCAGCAAAAAACAATAATCCAAACCAAAAGACCCCAGCAAAAACAGCAATTAAAGTTCCCCATTGTTGAAACAAATATGGCATTGTTTGAAATGCCATTCCGAAACCTGCATTTTCTATAACCCAATCCAACCCTAAATAACCCGCTGCAATAGGAATCACAATTAAACTTCCTAACACTACCTCAACAAATTCATTCATAAAACCTGCCGAAACAGCATTTAAAGCAATATCATCCTTTTCATCCAGATAGGCTGCATAACAATGTACCGTACCCATTCCCACGGATAAAGTAAAAAAGATTTGTCCTGCTGCCGCCATCCATACTTTCAAATCCAACAATGAACCGTACTGTGGCGTCCAAAGAAAATTAAGTCCGTCCCAAGCATTCGCGTCAGGAAAAATTTCAGATGCTCCAGAGGTTCCAAGTGTTAATCCTTTAATAGCTAAAATAGCTCCAAATAAAATCAACAAAGGCATTCCAACTTTAGCTACTTTTTCAATTCCTTTTAATCCTTTGGATAAAATATAGGTATTAATCACCAAACAAAACACATAAAAAATAACTGCTTCATAGGGAATTCCAGTTGTAGAATGGGCTATATCAATATAGTTTCCAAAAAATCCAGCAACATCAGCCTGACTCATTCCTTCAAATGTTCCTATAATTGAATGATAAACATAAGACATTGTCCAAGATTCGATATAGCAATAATAAGCCGCTACAGCCATATTCGTAAAGATTCCAAAAACACCAATGTATTTCAACAGCCTACCTTTAACCATCGAATCTAATATATAAGGCGTACTGTGGTTTCCAAATTTACCTCCAAAACGACCTGAAGACCATTCGATAAAAAGCAACGGAACACCCATCAACACAAAACAAATCAAATAAGGAATAATGAAAGCTCCTCCTCCATTTTGAACAGCTTGGACAGGAAATCTTAAAAAATTACCTAATCCCACAGCATTCCCTGCCATTGCTAAAATTAAACCTACACGTGAACCCCAAGAATCTGATTTTACGGCCAAAATATTATTTGTATTGAATTAATTAATGATTTAGAAAATGTTTACAAGTCAAATACAGAGGTTCGCTTCGCACGAATCAAATCTTTCAACCGAATCCAAAAGGCGAGAATCAAATATACCCCAAAGCCCAATCCTACGGTAACGAAAGATATATATATAAAAAAGAGTCGGACGCTGTTTGCACGCATTCCTAACTTATCAGCTAGGCGAGAAGAAACATGAAAACCATGCTTTTCCATAAAAAATTTAAGTTTAACAATCGCAGACATTCCTATTTTAATTTTAAAGCATTCTGATTAATACAGTTTATGCTAGTATTTTAACTATTTATTCACTTATTGCGTAAAACTACAAAAAAAATATTATTCCCTATTGCCTAGTTTGATTTCAGTAAGGCTCCACCAATGGCACAGTCCATACATTTACCTTTACTGCAATATTCATTCTTCAGTTGTAACAAAGATTGGGTTTCGTAAGCATTTTGGGGTTTGACACCGTGAAAAATGAACTTATCCATGATGCTGTTTTTCTCCGCTTTGACTTCTGAAAGCAATTGTATCAAACTTTCAGAAACTTCCTGACCCAGACTTTTAGCATAAGCAAACCTAATGGGAATAATAGTGTTGATAATGACTAAATCCACAAATGAAGCCGACAATCTCTTTTTCTTTTTAGGACTTTGCTTATCAAATTGATAATGATCTTCCCAATAGGACGAAGTAGACACTTGAAACAACTGGTAAAAATCTTGAACTGTCCTCAATTCATGCATTTTTGAGAATAGATTTTGATGCAAATGATACAAATTGGCCAATTGTGACAAGCGAATGGTGGGGAAATTATCTGGGCGATGTTTGAAAAACTGGACAGGTACGGTATGTGTTTTATCCAATTGATATTTGTGTAACAAATAAAAATAACGAAATTTTAAATCTTTAAAATAATTATCTTCTTTATCTGTATCAAGTAGCCCTGCATTACCGAAGAGGAGGCTTTCAAGATTTTCAACTTCAAAACTTTCTTTTCTAATAACTGAAAACGGAATGGATTGTGCCAAATGCTGAAAAGAATCTCCGTTTGTATTGAGTCCAAAATTCTTGGCTAACAAACAAAAAAGAACAGCTTCCCAATCATTGTTAGTCGCTGCTAGTAATTCAAATATAAATTTAGATTTGCGTTCCAATCGTTCAAAAAACAAACGCTCTTGCCAATTTTTGAATAAAAACTGGTCGATATCTTTAAGTTCCTTTTCGCAAAAAACCCACGATTTAGGCGTTACTAAAGCTTGGTACTTTGCCAAGGTGATTTTATCTACATAATTCTTGAGTTCTAGAACAGGAATCTCTGTATTGTCATGCCTAAAAATAGCAGCATCATGTTCCCAAACTACATGAAGAATTACATTCTCATAAGCTGCATCACGTTCATGATGGTGAACGTACCAATCAGATGATTTGAGGTGAATTTCGACATTTCCAGCCCATTTTTGATTGCCAATAGTAATGTTAGCATTAAAAAAATCAGGGCCTGCCAGTTCTAGATACTGTCCTTGGTGATGAATGGTAACCAACTCTTGCTGAGTGGTTTTTAAATCAAGCGTATTGAACTTCTTGAATTTCCAGAGGTAGTGCAGAAAATCTTCTTTCATAATCTATAATCTAAGACCGAAGACTAAAGTAAGAAAAATTCCCGTGCAAAATAAATTTATTTCAAAAGGTACAATTGTGCACAAGCACGAGCATCGGATAGCGCCTCGTGATGGTTGAGTTGAATATTCTTGGCACGACAACAATCACTTAACTTGGTTGGTTTAAGCCCTTTGGCTTTGTATATTTTTACTGTACATTCCCAGCGGGCAGCAATATTGAGTTCATTATAATCCAACCCATAAAGTGCCATGGATTTGGCCAACACATTTCTATCAAAACTCTCATTATGTGCAACTACCACTCTGTTTTGAATTCTTTTTTCAATTTCTGGAAACACCTGTAAAAATGATTTTGCGTTTGCCGTATCCCGTGGATAAATCCCATGCACTTTGATTGTAAATGGATTGTATAGATTATTGGGAGGCTGAATCAAAGTAACAAATTCGTCCACAATAATACCGTTCTCTACGGTTACAATCCCTACCGAACAAGGATGGAAAGCTGTTGCTGTTTCAAAATCTATAGCGGTGAATGTCAAGGGAATTTTGAATTAAGGATTTTTTAATTTAGGAATTGGCATTTCTAAATGAGCAATGATTTAGGTAACATTTCAAGAAAAGGGAGGGCTTTGGAGTAATCTAATGAATCGTATTCTAAACCTAATCTTCTTAAATTTGTATAATACAATTGATGGTTTTGGTAATAATTTTTTTCACTTTGAACAAACCACGCTTTTTCTCCTAATTTTTCAGACAAAAACCATTTTTCTAATAATCTACCACTACGTCCGTTACCATCATTCCAGGGGTGAATTTTAACAAAAACCAAATGAATCATACTTGCATAATAAAATACTTCTTGAAAATTAAGTTCAGTATGCAATAAAGTTTCTAGGTCTTCGTAAAAAGCTTTCATCTCATCATCAACCTGATGCGGAAGTGCAGCAACATATTCTATGCGACCTTCATCAGTTGTAACAAACATAGAATGGATGCGGTGTTTGCCTTGATGACTTTTTTCAAGAATGTGTTTACCTAAGAGGATGTGTGCTTGAGCTATATTTGCTGAGTTCAAAGAATTGTTTTTAGCAAAGGAATAAGCATTGTACAAATCATCTATCTTCTTAGTATAATCAGGAAGGAATTCGATTCCAAATCTTTTATGTTTAATATATGAATCCAATTCAATTTCCTCTCCTTCGATTTTACTTGAAAAAACAGATGCTACCGAAGTATAAAAACTAAAAGAATCCGTAGAAATCTCAGCATCATGTAAGGTGCCAAATTTGGCTTCCAATCCATGTGGAAAGATATTATGGTAGTCGTCTAAGAGGATGTTAGAAATGATTTTCATTGAAAAAAGAATATTTTACAAATATAGACTAATCTTGATTATAGTGATTTAAAGCTTCCGACAACTTTTTTTTCATTTCGCTCTGCAAACTTTTTGGTTCTAACACTTTTACCTCCGCTCCCATTGATAATAATTCCATGATGAAATCATATGTGGGACTCATGTATAATTCTATATGGCATTCTGTAGCATTTTCTGAGATTACCTTTTGGGAAATATGTAGAGGTAGAGATTTTACATAATTAGCTTGATTATGAGACAAGCAAAGCTTGATTTTTTCGGGTTTTGTTCCATCAGTAATTATTCCAAATGAGTATTTGAATTTTTCTTCAGGAGTAAAGTTTTTAGGGTACTCAAAGTTTTTACGTGTAATTTGTAAATCAAAAATTCGATCTAATCCAAAGGTTTTAAAAACAGTATCTTTTGGGTCTTGAGCAACCAAGTACCAACGATTTCGAGCTTCTTTTAATGCTAAAGGAAATACAGTACGGATTTGTTTGGTATTATTGTCATTCCAAAAATTTTCATGTCTAAACTGTATGTGATATTGATTTTTGATAGCATGTAATAATCCATGCATATTTTCTGTTCCACGTGGTTTTCTTTTTTCAATAATAATATGATTTGATACAGAATCTGAAATACTTAAAGCATTGAAAATTTGAAATGATTCTATTAAACGATCATTTTTTACTTCATCAGCATCCTGTATTATTTCATAAACATTTTGCGAACGGGTATATCCAATTTCTATTTTATAGATTTCCCATATTTCTTTAACGTCACGCTCAAACGTTCGCTTTGAAATCATATAATTCTCATCATCATCAATCGAATGCTTTTCCAAATAATTCTGTAACTCTTTAAATGAACAAGGGTTAATACGCAACTTATTGATTATTAAATGATGGCGTTTTATGAATTGTTTTTTTGACATATTTTTTAGGATTGTATTTTTTTATTACTGCATTGTTGTATTTTTTTTATTTCAATTAATTCGTTCATAATTTCTTGTGAAATTGGAATGACATCAATGATAATTCCAAATTCTTTAATGGCATTAGCTACCCAACTTTTTCCTGTAAATACTTTTTTTATATTTTCATCAATAAATACAAGTCTTTTCTTGCAAGGGTAACCCAAAAGTTTTTCAGCATAAACAAGTTTAAAACAATCAGTAATCACCTTTTTTCGTGAACCTGCACTAATCTTTTCAATTCCTGCATAAATTTCTCCAATTATTTTTTTTTCTTTATGATAAAAATCAAATTCAAAGGCTACTTCTTCAATAATTGTTTTTTTTTCTTCAAATATTAAATTCTCTTTTTTAGCGATCTCATTTACGATGAATAGCTCAATTTCTCTTTGTTTAGCTGAATCTGAAGGATGTATTATTTTATCGGCCATTATTTTTATACATTAGTTGTTATTAATTAAATATCGTGCAATAATCTCCCAATTCGGAAATTCATCTGACCCGAAATGAATATGTGTTCCCGTAAAATGTTCTACTCCATTACAAATTCGGTCGTCAATTATATATTCGCCAATATTCAAATCTTTCCTGTGTGTTAGTATTAGTCTTTTAGAAGCCATTTCTCCAAAATGTTTTTCAATCCAAATTCTTTTTCCTGTAAATGAATGAGGTGCATTCCACATAGGAGTTGATAAAAAATAAATATCAAATTTTTCGAATAATCTAGTCACGTTTTCAATTGCTGAATTTATTGGTGGAATTTCATGAAAGAAGTTTTCATTAGCTTCACAAATCATATCCACTTTATTGTTTCTTATTTTTGCTTGACCTGCATCATTTTCATGGTTCAAATTATTGATTTCAGAATCGTAACTTTCTAATGCCTTATCAAAGTCAGCTAAAACTCCGTCCATATCTATATATAAAATTTTCTTTTTCATTTCTTCATTTATTAAATCAAAAATACTATTTATTGACGCCAAATTATGACGTGATAACACTAATTACCAAAACCTACTGCCTTTCTTATTTTAGGTTGGTAATTGTTATCTATTTCAAAATTAAAAATATCCGTTAGTGCTAATGGATTATTAATCTCGATTTCATGTCCCAAACTTTTTAAAAGGATGTTAGATTTATCAACACTAAGTGGTCTGAATTCATAAATAGAAGTTAGTCTTCCTTTTCGTAATAGTGCCTTGTCAATATTTTTTAAATCTGTATTGAAGGTTGCTATAATTTGTATGCCTAAACTTTCTCCAAGTAAACCATCAGTCAAATTCAATAAAAAAGAAAGTTTAGAATTATGATGATTATCTCTAGACAATATTAACTCTTCGGCATCTTCTATTACCAAAATACAATTCCTATTCTCTAATAAAAATTCAGTCAATGCCATATCATCTAAATTACTTGCCATTTTTGGCGATAAAAAAATTACATCTTTTTTTTGCTGATGGATTAAATATTTAATGTATGTACTTTTACCAGTACCAGGTAATCCATGAAATAAAAACAATCCTTTTGTATTTGGTTTTCTAATGTTTTTAATGATTAATTGATGAATGTTTTTAAAATCATCATTGTAATGTAAATTAAGATCTAATTTTGGTTTTTTAATTTCAATACTCTTAGATGTGAATCCCTTGTTACTATTGACTATTAAACTTATTTGGGTTGTTTTTTTAGGCTTTACCTTAAACTGTAACAATTGATTCTGCAACTCTTGGGCTTCTTTTTCTAGTTCAATTTTAAAAAGGATATAAGCTTGTTTATAAAAAAGATTGATTACTATTCCATTTTTTAAAATAAAGAAATGATCGGAATAAAAATTCTTTTTAGCATTTTCTTCATAAGTTTGATAGTAATGTTGCTGTTGAATGTCATTTTTCATTTCAGCAAGAATCCATTTTCTCATCGCTGTAATTTCGATGAATCGAATAGACTTTATATTAGGAATAGTTTCAAAATAAGCATGAAACAAGCGAATTTGATTGATGTAATTTCCTCCTGTCTCATAAATATCAAATGAGGTATTTTTTAATTTTAATTCTGTAGTGAAAACTGTTTTCGTTTGGTTGTCCATAATTAACATTTTATTTGTTTAAACAAACGTATTTATGAATAACGCCAAACGATGTCGTTATGTTCAACAAAAAAAAGATGATTCAACTAGGATAACGTAATTTGATAAACTCTAAATTAAAAGAAACAAGCGCGCTCTCTAGCCCCGATCGCAGCAAATTATCCTTTTATATTGTGGCGGCGTAGCAAGCCACAGTATAAAAGATAATGCGAAGAGCGGGAACGATGTTTAATTAATGTACTAATGTTCTGCTCCTCAAAAAATTAATTGAAGAAATTCCAAACCAATCCAAAACGGATTGTCATATCACGAAAAGGAGTATTAGGCGCTGAATAGAAATTATTCCCTGACAAAGAGGAGTTAAAATGCTCTGCTTTGATGAAAATTCGGGTTCTTTGAATTTTAGCATTTACAAAAAAATCAAGGTTGGGATAATTCCCAATTTGTTTTTGATTTTGAACAAAAAACTCTCCTGTTACTGGGTTGTAATCGTTAGCGTAGTAATTTGTAAAATAATTCAAACTAAGCCCCGTTTGAAGAAAAAGAGCTTTATTGAAAAAATAATTGCTAAAATACAAAGTGTTGCGTGTTACTATTTCAGGCACATTTAAAACAGCATCTTGCTGATCTACTTTTTGATACAAAATAGTATTATCAAAACCAAAGTTGCCAAAATTGATTTCCTTATTTACTTTTAAGGAAAGGTAATTAATCGTTTTATCGTATTGATTAGGCGCTATGATTTGTTGCGAACTTGAACTTGCTACATTTTCAAAATACAAATGATCATCCAGCGTAATCAAATTCAAAGAGGCATTTAACCAAGGTGTTACTGCAT
This sequence comes from Flavobacterium faecale, assembly GCF_048320115.1. Classification (GTDB taxonomy): domain Bacteria; phylum Bacteroidota; class Bacteroidia; order Flavobacteriales; family Flavobacteriaceae; genus Flavobacterium; species Flavobacterium faecale_A. The sequence continues at coordinate 2,155,623 of NZ_CP182943.1, read as the reverse complement.
TAGCCGATAAACGATTGATTTTTTCATTTTTGAAATTATTGGTCCAGTTGTAGTCTACAAAACTACTTTGATATAAATTATAATTATCACTCGCTAATTTGTTAATATTTTGGTATTGAAAATCAAACTGGAAATCATCGTTCCAATCCAATCTCATTTTGGCATCTAGATTAGACAAAGATTGATTAGATATGGATCTGGAGTACAAAAATTTACCCGTCCACTTATTTTTTTGATAATCGTATTGACCACCTGCGGCATTAATATTTCGGGTAAAAGACGCTGGAACAACGGTACCATCCTCTTGAACCAGAATTTTGTAGTAATAAAAATTAGATCGAAAATCATCTACAAAAAACTGAAACCTTCCTAAGGTTGTATTTTCATAAGTCACTCCTGCTTTGTTATACATGCGATTGTAATGAATTTGGTCTTTAAGACCTGAACTCACAAAGGAATCTCCAAAACGAAATACCGTTGACGACCCTTCTGTTGAAGTTAGGGTAGGCTGTTTGTATTCGAAAAATTTATTCTCATAGTTGAATTGATGATTCACAAAGAGATTATTATTTCCTTTGGAAGGATTCACTCTAAAACTATGATCTACAAAAAATCGTTTCCCTTTTAAAAACGATTCGGCATCTGTAAGATACACCTCTAAACTCTGACGATTACTAAAATTTGGATTTCCACTTTCAAAATCATCAATAGTTGTTATCCCTCCATTTTCCTCGTTTAGAATATCTTGCGAAACAAAATGAGCATTAGCATAATAACGTTCATTTTCTGTACTATAACTGGTCGTAAATCTAAAATGACCGGAATTTGCAAAATGATTGATGTATTTACCTTCAGAACGAATTCCTTTATAAGCAATAGAAAAATTTAGTCGCGGATGTATGTTTAAGGTAAAGTACGAATCTACTAATTGTCCTCTTCCGATAATTGATTTAAAAAAAAGTTCCGTTACTGGAGTTGCCACCGATGCATAACGAATGTCTCCTGCCTCGATAAAACTAAAATGTTTCCCTTTGAGTCCCATATCAGGGTATGGCGAAAAATTATTTAAACTATATTGTAGTGTATTATAAGTTTGTCCTTCATTAGGAAAAGCTAACAGTCCAAAAGTATCTCTTCTTAAATAATTATGGCTATACTCCCTTTGAATAGTCAAAGAAGTATCTATATAAGTCGTATCGCGCTCCAGTGAAATGATTCGATACATATCAATTGTGGCTATTTTTTCTTTTTTAGCATCCTCTCCATTAGCCTCTTGCCTAAGTGATGGTTTTTCTTTGGGTTTATCCTGAGAAAAAAGTAATGTAGGCACAATTAATAAGTATAAATAAAAGAGAATTCTCATTGGGTACAACAGATTAGGCGATGACTGCATCGACATTTAATTTGCGCAAAGGTAATTGATATAAAGCTATAAAAAAACAGCTATCTAAAAAGTAAGCTATCAAATATCTTATAAATCTTAGCTCTAATAAAGAACCCGTATTTCAAAAAAAATGAAACTCTTTTCAGAAGAAATTCTCTAAAAAAATCACAATCTTTGTTTTTTCAAAATTTGAAACTATGCTCAAAAGACAATTCTCTACTTTTATTTTAGAATCAGGGACCGATGAAGCAGGCCGTGGCTGTCTAGCAGGACCTGTAACAGCTGCTGCAGTAATATTGCCTTTGGATTTTGAAAACGACATACTGAATGACAGTAAACAATTATCTGAAAAAATAAGAGCTAAACTCAAACCGATAATCGAAGCACAAGCCATTACATTTGCTGTTACGCATTTATTCCCCAATGAAATTGACGAAATAAACATTCTAAATGCTTCAATGAAAGGCATGCAGGAATCAGTTTTAAAATTGAACCCTTGTCCTGAATACATTATTGTAGACGGCAATAGAGCATTGAATGCCAAACTGGGATTGAAAAACACCACTGGAAAACAATTCACTACCAAAGAAATCGAAATTTTAAAATCGATTCCGAATCAAAGTATTGTGAAAGGCGATTCCAAATATCTGAGTATTGCAGCGGCATCTGTACTTGCCAAAACCTATCGTGATGAATACATGGATAGAATTCATGAAGAATTCCCAATGTACAATTGGAAAAAAAACAAAGGCTATCCTACCAAAGAACACCGTGAGGCGATTAAAAAATACGGCCCTACTAAATACCACCGAATGAGTTTTCGATTGTTGCCGGAGCAACTTACTTTAGATTTGTGATTCAAATTATTTTCTGAAAGTATAGTTTTATTGATGCCTTTTGTGGTTAAACTGACTCCAAAATTTCACATTCAAACAATGCTTTAAAATGCTTTACAATTTTATCCTTTACTTCCTGCTCATCTACTTTTTCAACGCCGAGCTCTACGTTTAGGGAAGTCACGGCTTTCCCTCTTATACCACAGGGAATTATATTGTCAAAATATCCCAAATCAACATTCACATTGAGTGCAAAACCATGCATGGTAACCCAGCGAGATGCTCTTACCCCCATGGCGCAGATTTTACGAGCAAAAGGTGTTCCCACACCCAACCATACTCCAGTTTCGCCATCACTGCGTCCACATTCCAAGCCATACTCTTGTAGCGTTAGAATTATAGATTCTTCTAGTAAGCGCAAATACTTGTGAATATCGGTAAAAAAGTTTTCTAAGTCCAAAATGGGATAACCCACAATTTGTCCAGGACCGTGATAAGTTATGTCCCCGCCACGATTGATTTTATAGAAAGTTGCGCCTTTAGCCTCCAGCTGTTTTTCGGACAACAACAAATTTTCCAGGTCTCCACTTTTTCCTAAAGTATAAACATGCGGATGCTCGACTAGCAATAAATAATTGGGTGTTGCAAGGTTTGTTTCTTCCCTCCTATTTTGAATTTTCAAATCAACTACTGCTTTGAATAATTCCTCTTGAAATTCCCAAGTAGTTTTATAATCTTTAATTCCTAAATCTTGAAGTTGGACAGTTTTATTCATTTGAAATAGCAAGGAACGAAGTCGTAATTACTTTGTTCACTAATTAGAATGGCAAAGGTAGCACTAATTCTTGTTTTATACCACGACCTCACAAAGTCATGTAGTTTTTTGATAATTAGACCAAAAACGCCTTAATCTTCCCGTTTCAAAACAGAAATATCTTCTATAATTCGGTCCATTTCAATGGGTAAAGTTCCGTTATAAACACCTCGAATACGACGTTTTCCATCAACTAAGATAAAGTTCTCGGTGTGAAGAAAATCATTGAGTTTTCCGTAATAGCCTATGGAGTCTCCTGCGAAATACTGCCTTTTAGCGATAGAATAAATTTCATTTTTATTCCCAGTCAGCAAATGCCATTTTCCAGAAATACAACCTTTATCCAAAGCATATTGCTTTAAAACCGCTACATTATCCGTTTCGGGAGTTACCGAGTGAGAGAGTAGCAAAACGGAGTCATCGTTACTAAATTTATCTTGCAAAAGCTTCATATTGTCGGTCATTTTAGGGCAAATACTACCACAACTAGTAAACATGAAATTAGCAACGTAAATTTTCCCTTCAACGTTTTTTTCAGTCACAGTTTGTCCGTCTTGGTTGGTAAAAGAAAAAGCAGGAATTGTATGGATTTCTGGATACTGCGGACTATCTGAACTAATCCATTCTGGGGTAAATTCCGCTGAATTGATAAAAGGCAGGGCTTCCTCTTCGTCCTCTTTCTTTATTTTGTTACAAGAGAAAACGACGCAAAGAACTAGAAGTAGTACAATGAAATTATTTATTAGTTTCATATGGATTTTTGCAAAGTTTGATTCCGATTAGTCCGTATTTTTTTCCTTTTTTAATCACGTAATTGGCACGTACACTCCCGTCTTCGTACCACAATCTTTCACTTCCTTCTTCATAACCTTTGTTATAATGAAAACGCTTGAACAACTGTCCAGTTTTGTACCATTCGACCACTACACCATGAAACTCATCGTTGAAAAAATGATAGTTATATCTGGGTTTGCCATTTTCCCACCAGCCTTGATGTGTGCCTTCTTTTTTGTTGGCAATATATAAGCGTTTTTCAGCTAGTCTATTATTTTCATACCATTGTTTTTGAATTCCTTCTAACATTCCATTCAAATAGGATTTTATAAAAAGCGTGTCCTTGTTAGGATATAATGCATACTGTTTACCTGAATATTTTTCGGTTTTAAAAAACAACGTGTCTTGTTTGAAATTGAAATTGGAATCAGAGGCGTTTTTATAAATAGAGGGTGTCTTTTGTGCTTGTCTTTGAGGTGTTTCATTCTGCTTTTGATTACAACTTATCATTATTAAAGTGGTAATCAACAGAAAGAATTTTTCATTAAAAGAATAAATTTTCAAAGGCATTTAGAATTAAAACACTTAAAAAAAAACTTAGTTCGAAACCGTTCCTGGCGTACCATAGAATCCATTTCCGTTGATGTAAGGATCTGAATTCGTAATATGATAGTGGTAGATTCCGTTTGGGTAATCAACTGTTGCACCTGTGTGACCGTGGTACACATCGAGTCCAGTTACAGCAGCTCCGTTTTCTTCGGGTCCATAAACAGGGAATCCGTCTAACAAGAAACCCATTAAGGCTTCTTTGCCTTTGGTCTGTGTCAGATATAATGGCTCAACATGGTAATGATACATATGGGTCCCTGTTGGATGTCCTCTATATTGATCAAATGAGGCAACTTCATTTGTTAATGGAGAACCGCCTGCGGCATATTGATTAAATAAAGGCACGCCGTTTATCGATACTCCTATGGCTCCCATTGGAGTGGCACTATGTGTTGAGGCCACAACTGGATGTAAAGGGATTTTGAAAGTAAACGAATTGGTTAAACTAATACTGTTGGGGTTCTGACGAAAAGTAGCTCCGCCAAAAGTAGTTCCGCTAAAAGCTTCGTATTTTACATTGTTTGTTGGGTAATACACACTTTTATGGTCAGGTTGTCCGTTGGTTTTGATAGTTACATAAGTTCCATCAGTAGTGATACTGGTTGCTCCATAAATTTTTTGATAAACAGCAGGTACGGTCGTTGTGCTAGTTGCTAAAGTAGTACCTGAATCCGAATTGTCGTCAGAATTGCTGCAAGCTAGAAACAATAGGATACCTAAAATTGGAATGATTAAAAATAATGATTTTTTCATAGTGTTAAAATTAGTTTCGCTACTGTTTTTAAAATGTCTTTTTAATTAATTCTTGCAATTACTGAGGAATTATTTTTTTTGATTGTCTCTTGCATGGGACATTCTTCTATGGGAAAACATTTTAGATAATTCTACTGACAATTCTTTAAAATCTTCTCTTTGTTCTGGAGTATTGCAAATTTCACGAATGTTTTTAAAATGGTTGAAACGAGCGATTTCTATTTGTTTTTGCAAATCTCCTAATGAAGTAATCAAACTGTCTTTGACTTTTACATCTACTTTTGGCTGACTTAACTGAGCATACAAACTTTCTTTAGTTTGTTGAATTTGTTTGTCAAAAGTTTTGATTTTATCGATATGTTTTTCTACTAATGATTCGAATTGTTCCTGTTGTTGTTTGTCCAAATGGAGTTTTTCGATAATCATTTTACGAGGTCCATTTCGATGATTTCTAAATTCTCGTGGTTTTACTACCATAAAAAAAACAATCATACTTAGATTAAGAATGACAAGTATAATAACAGAATAGGTTAATATTTTTAGCTTACTCATAATTGTTTTTGTAAAATTGATTTGTATCGCTGATTGAAGCAATTAAAGCAGTTTCTTGAATTTCTTTCTCTGATTGAATTTCGTTTAAAATGACTTTAATATTGATACTTGCAAGCAGCAAAATTGAGGCCGCAGCTAACCAAACCCATTTGATATCGATTGTTTTTTGCGCATTTATTTGGGATTGAATTCTAGCATATAATCCATCACTTGGATGGACTTTTACGATTTGATTCGTACTGTCTATAATTTCGTTTATCCAATTTTCTTTCTCCATAACTATTAGACTCTATTTTTTATTTTTTCTTGTGGTATTCTTCAAATTTATTTCCTAATTTTTTCTTCAGATTGTCTTTAGCTCTAAAAATAAGCGATTCTACAGATGAGATACTTAGCTCCATAATTGTCGAAATTTCAGGATTACTCAATCCGTCAATTTTGGACAAGATGAAAGCTGTTTTTTGATTTTCATTCAGTTGGTTGATGACTTCAAAGAGTAGTTTGGATTTTTCTTTGTTTTCTAATAAAATTCCGGGATGCTCAAAACTGGAAATGTTTTGTATTTCGTTTTCGTTTTCAGAGCGTTTTCCAAAAATAAAAAAGCGTTTCTGACTATTTTTATGCTTCAAAAAGTCCAGACTTTTATTAATGGTAATGCGGTAAATCCAAGTTTTTAAGGTGGATTGTTGTTTAAAACTGTCTATGGATTGATAAAGTTTCACAAAAACATCTTGGGTGATTTCTTCGGCATCTTCTACATTTTGAACATAACTCAGCGCCACGTTGTACACGAGGGACTTGTATTCATGATACATTTCTTGAAAAAGTTCCTGATTTAAAATCATTAATTATATAGTTAAATACTCCATTGGACTACATATACTGAACAAAGGTTTAATTTAATAATAAGGAAGAATATTAGTTTTATCCTAAGATAATGTACAATAAAGCATTAAGGTTTAAAAGAAAGATTTGAAATTCTATTGTTTTTGTTAGGACATGCATTCTACAGATCGCTCTTAAGGAGCTTAAACCATCTCTAATTCTTGTTACTACAAACAGCTAGCCTAGTGGAGCTTCTGTAGGGAAGATGAATTTTCCAATTGCTGTTATTACAACGGACCTTTATGTTTGTAGAAAGATTAGGAACGTTATTTAAAAGCATATTAGTTAAGACCTATAAAATGTTATTTTCTATTTTTTTTGAATGGCCTTCAAAAATGATTTTTTTTTTAATGTAGCCCCAATAGTAGTGGAAATCCCTATGGAGACAGGCTTTTTGCCCTACTAGATTATAATGGATAGCGGGAGAAATCATGATTAAAAAAGGGGGTTTTCTACAACTTAAAAACCACAACATTAGACTTTGAACTTGATTGCAAAAACTTTATCTTTGCAGACTTAAAAATCAGACTATAATGGCATTATCAGAACAAGAAATCATCCGAAGAGAAAAACTTCAAGCCCTACGCAATTTAGGAATCAATCCTTACCCTGCTAACCTTTTTCCTGTAAATCATACATCAAAGCAGATAAAGGAAACTTTTGAGGAATCAAAGCGCGTGATTGTAGCTGGTCGATTGATGAGTGTACGTGACCAAGGTAAAGCTTGTTTTGCTGAATTACAAGATAGCGAAGGACGTATTCAACTGTACGTGAATCGAGATGTTTTATGTACTGGTGATGATAAAACCCTTTACAATCAGGTTTTCAAAAAACTGACTGACTTAGGAGACTATATAGGAGTTGAAGGAGAGTTATTCACTACTAAAGTAGGCGCACAATGTATCCGTGTGGATGGTTTTACATTTTTGAGTAAAACCTTGCGTCCGTTGCCATTGCCAAAAGTAGATGAGGATGGAAAAGTATATGACGCTTTCAATGATGCCGAATTGCGTTACCGCATGCGTTATGTGGATTTGACCGTGAATCCAAATGTAAAAGAAACTTTTATCAAACGTACCAAATTGTTCAATGCTATGCGTGGTTTCTTTAACGATGCTGGATATTTGGAAGTAGAAACACCAGTTTTACAAGCGATTCCTGGTGGAGCGGCAGCGCGTCCATTTATTACGCACCACAACTCGCTTGACATTCCGTTGTACATGCGTATTGCGAATGAGTTGTACTTAAAAAGATTGATTGTTGGTGGGTTTGATGGGGTTTATGAGTTTTCGAAAAACTTCCGTAACGAAGGAATGGACCGTACGCACAACCCAGAATTTACCGCTATGGAAATATATGTAGCCTACAAAGACTACAACTGGATGATGGAGTTTACTGAGAAATTACTAGAACACTGCGCTATTGGTGTGAATGGTACTAGTGATACGACTTTTGGCGAGCACCAAATTAGCTTCAAAGCACCTTTCGCTCGTGTAACGATGACCGATTCAATCAAACATTTTACAGGTTTTGATATTTCTGGAAAAAGCGAAGCCGAATTGTACGAAGCTGCTAAAGGAATGGGAATCGAAGTGGACGAAACCATGGGTAAAGGAAAATTGATTGATGAAATTTTTGGAGCGAAATGTGAAGGAAATTATATTCAACCAACATTCATTACTGATTATCCAAAAGAGATGTCACCATTGTGTAAAGAACACCGTGACAATCCTGAGTTGACAGAGCGTTTTGAATTGATGGTTTGTGGTAAAGAAGTGGCAAATGCTTATTCTGAACTAAACGACCCAATTGACCAAAGAGAACGTTTTGAAGATCAAATGCGTTTGGCTGCCAAAGGTGATGATGAAGCAAACGGAATTATCGATGAGGATTTCTTAAGAGCTTTGGAATACGGAATGCCTCCAACATCTGGTTTAGGAATTGGAATGGATCGTTTGATGATGTTCCTGACAAACAATGCTTCGATTCAAGAGGTGTTGTTGTTCCCACAAATGAGACCTGAGAAAAAGCAAATTCAAATTGAATTGACTGTCGAAGAAAAATTAATCATTGATTTACTAAAAGTAAACGAGAACAAAATGGATCTTGGTTTACTTAAAGTAAAAACTGATTTGAGCGGTAAAAAATGGGATGCAGCCATGAAAGGATTGTCCAAACATGGATTGACCAAGGTAGCAAAAATTGGTGAAGATAAAATTGTAGAATTGGTGGAGTAATTATTAAAACATCGATTTCACAGATCAACATAGATTATATTAAAAAAGGAACTTCGTAATGGAGTTCCTTTTTTATTTTAGCAACAATACAATAACAATTTAACTTACTGTTAATTTATCATGAATAAAGATAATCAAAATCACAAATTAATCTTAATAGATAAACCTTTTAAGAAAACCATTGTCTTATCCCTAAACAAACATTTTTAAATTATGAAAAAAATAATCACAACTGCATTGATTGCTATAATAAGCATCACTGGCTACGCACAAGAAAAACAAGAGAGACATGGAAAACATGAAGGACAGCCTATGGAGCAATTCACACCTGAACAACGCCAAGAACTGATGTTAAAAAAAATGACATTAGAATTGGATTTGACTACTTCTCAACAAAAAGACATGAGTAAAATCATTGGCGAGCAAAGTGCAAAAAGAGAAGCTCAAATGAAAAACAGAAAAGCGAAAACAGAAAAACCGACATCGGACGAGATTTTTGCAATGAAAAGCAAAATGCTTGACGAACAAATAGCAATGAAAGCTAAAATGAAAAAAATATTATCTCCAGAACAATTTACAAAATGGGAAAAGTTAAAAGATCATCACCATAAAGGAATGCAAAGACACCATTCAAAAGGAGATAAAAAAAGGATGATGAGAGAAGGTGAAATGAAAAAATAGTTTCTGTTTTCTGAACTAAACCACTCTGCACTGAAAGTGCAGAGGTTTGTTTGACGAGGGACTGAAAGTCCCTCATTTCTTTCATTCGAGAATGAAATTTGAATTATCATCATTATCTTTTCTTCTGTGATGCTCCAAATATTCATTTACCATTTTGTCAGTTATATTCCCAGTACTCCAAACTCCATAACCACTTGCCCAAAAATGTTGACCCCAATATCGTTCTTTCAATTCAGGAAATTCCATCTGTAATTTTCGAGACGTTCTCCCTTTAAAACTTTTTAAAATTGAACTGACATTCTGTTTGGGGGCATATTCAATATGCATGTGAACATGATCAGAACTTACAACTCCTTTTAAAATTTCAATTCCTTCTGCTTCACAAATTTGTATCAAAATTTCACGGCAACGCTTTTGAACATCACCTTTCAATACTTTAAACCTATATTTAGTAACCCAAACAACATGACATGTTAATCTGCTTACTGTATGCGAACCTTTTCTTAAATCTATAGCCATAACCTAAAGATATAGATTTTTTCGCATTACTAAAGTACTGCAATAAATTGCAGGGTTTTAGACCCGAAACTGTGACCAATAAATATCATCAAAAAACAAATAGGGTTTGACTTAAAATTTAAGTCAAACCCTATTTGTTTTTTATTTTTAGCATACTAAATCTTAATTCCCCACTTAATCCTTAGAAAGAAATCTGTTGGATTTTAAAATTGTGTACGAACCAGCCCCTCCTAATATCGCTTGCCCCCCAAAAAGACTTCACAAGTTGATATTGACTTCTCAAAAACAATAGATATTACCGCAGAATAGGTGTAGCATTTCTTCAATAACGAATTGAAATTTTAATTTACCCCCCAATTTTAATCATACTCCTATTTTGGGAAAACAAAGCTGGGTTTTGAAATTTGGCATCATCATCCATGCCACCACGCATAGCATGTTTGGATTGTATGTTTTGTGTAATTAGAGGCACAATGGATTCACCAGCACGCAGAGTTTCAAGCAAAGAGGTTTCCGTATTCGAAAACAAACAGTTTTTTAATTTCCCATCAGCCGTTAATCGAATACGATTACAGGTACTGCAAAACGGATTCGTAACCGAACTAATTACTGAAAAACTTCCTTGATAGCCTACTATTTTATGATTTTTGGCAGTATCATTGGGTTTATCAACTAATCGCTCTGTATTGGTGATTCCGAAGTTGTCATGAACTTGATTCATGATTTCGGCATAGGAAACTAATTTTTCTTTATTCCATTTATTCCCATCAAAAGGCATGAACTCAATAAACCGAATCATAATATTGCGGTTTTTGGTCAATTCGATAAAATCTATAATTTCGTTATCATTAAAACCTTTCATGACCACAACATTCAGCCGCAATTTAAAATTTTCTTGTTCTAGCAATTCTAAATTTTTCCAAAACTGATCAAAATAATTGCGTCGCGTAATCAAGTTAAATTTTTCTTTTTGCAAACTATCAATACTCACATTCAAGCCCGTAATTCCAGCTTCTTTGAAAGTATCAATAAAATCATGCACTAAAATTCCGTTGGTGGTAATGGTCAATTCAACACCCAATTTTCCTAAACGTAGCATCACCTCTTTGGCGTCTTTACGCACCAAAGGCTCACCTCCCGTTAGTCTAATTTTAGTTACTCCCGCATCCACAAAAGTTTGTGCAATAGTCACAATTTCGTCCGCAGTCATCAAGTAAGGTCTTGGTGTCAAAGCAATTCCTTCAGCAGGCATGCAATAGGCACACCTCAAGTTACAATGTTCTGTAATGGAGATGCGCAAATAATTGTGTGCGCGTCCGTGCGTGTCCTGCAAGAAATTTTTAGGCACCATGATTAAATCCGTTAAGAATTTTAAATAAATGTAAAATAGATGGAAAAACCGCGTCCATAGATTCAGATGCTCCTGCCGTAGAACCAGGCAAGGCCATAATCAAAGTCCCTCCCTTAAACCCAACTACCGAACGTGACAACATTGCATACGGCGTACGATCTTGTCCATAGGAACGAATGGCTTCTTCTATTCCGGGTATACGACGATCCAACATCGGGATGACAGCCTCAGGAGTGACATCACGGTTAGACAATCCTGTTCCTCCTGTCAATATAATTAAATCTACTTTCAATTCGCATAAATTGGAAACCGTAGCTTGAATATCCAAAACTTCATCTGGTATTACCGTATAATTAGACACTCGCAAACCTAAGTTTTTAACTTTTTCTGAAATCACTTTTCCTGCTCTATCGTCTTTCTTACCACTGGAAACACTGTCTGAACATACCACTACAGACACACCTAAATCAGGCACATCATGCTTCCCAAAATCCGACTTCCCTCCTTTTTTATGTAACAATTTAATGCTTGAAATTTCGACCTGTTTGTCAATTGGTTTCAGCATATCATACATTGTCAAAGCTACTATAGATGCTCCATGCATGGCTTCCACCTCAACACCTGTTCTGTAAATAGCTTTTACTGTTACTTTAATCAAAATTGAATCATCCAAGAATTCATATTCGATTCCCGTAAACTCAATCGGCATGGGGTGACAATCCGGAATCGAATTGGAAGTATTTTTTACGGCAAAAAGTCCCGCTGTTCTGGCTACTTCCAGCACATCTCCTTTGGGAACGGTTTTATTCAAAATCGCTTCCATTGTAGCTTTTGTTCCTACTTTCACAATCGCCTGCGCCGTTGCGGTGCGTTGTGTGATAATTTTATGTATAATATCAACCATTTACTTGCTTTTACTTATTATTTTTTCGCAGCGATTCACAAAACTTTTTCACTTCTTTGCGTTGCTCTGAGATTCTCTGTGAAACTTTACGCAATCAATTCTATGAATTCTCTTTCCACTTATAACTCTCGTCTTCAAAAATCTCCTTTCCAAAGATCGCTACACTCTTTTTGATTTCTTCTACTAGAAACTCTAATGCTTCATATACTACTTTACGTCGGGGAGCCGATACAAAAACAAACAAACAAATTTCTCCTGCTTTTACAACGCCTAAACTGTGATAAATATGCATACAAGTCAAATCATATTTAGCAAAAGCCGCTTCTCTAATTTCGTAAAAAGATTGCTCAGCCATTTCTTCATAAGCGGTATATTCAATCGCCGCAACGATTTTTTCGTCAATCACATCGGCACGAACTTGTCCTAAAAAAATATTGTGAGCACCAATAGTGGTTTTAGTTTGGTGTTTTGCAATCGAATTCCCAATAAAATCCGATGTAATTTGTCCTTGAATAAAAGAACTTTTTTTTGGTTTATCTGTTGCCATGGCAATGTATGTTTATTTTTATTTTATTCAATTTGATTTTTCAAAGATTCAATTCCCTTTCCTAAATGAAAGACACCTACAAACCCAGAATCTCTTAGATAATTCATAGCGGCTAGACTTCGCTGACCTGTTTGACAAAACAGAACGATTTCTTGATTTTTATCTAATTTTTTACTGTAGTCTTCCAATTCTGCCAAAGGAATTTGTACTACATTTTCTCCTTTAAACTCTGGTTTTTCTTCCAATTCCCGAACGTCAATCACAACAATTCCTAATTGACTGCATTTTTCCAAAAAGGAGACTGAACTTAAATTTTTGATGTCTTTTTTACGATGTAAAAGTTGGGTGCCATTTATATATCCTTTTTCAATAGCTTTTGGATTTCTGGCAAAATCAATCGTTTGGGTTTGAAATTGCAACGCATCGTACACCAACAATTTCCCAGATAATACTTCACCAATATTCAAAATTATTTTCAACACCTCTGTAGCCTGAAAAGCACCCAGTGTATTCGGTAATACCCCTAAAACTCCCATTACTTCACAATTAGGTGTTTTTTGCAAACCTTCTTTTTCTGGAAACAAACAGCGATAGCTTGGACCATTTTGATAATTAAAAACCGAAACTTGTCCCTCAAAACGATAAATAGAAGCATATACCACAGGGATTTTTTTATAGACTGCTACATCATTAATCAGATAACGAACAGCAATTGTATCCGTACAATCTACAATAATTTGGTAATCATCAACAATTTCAAAAGCATTGTCACTGCTAAAAAACTGATTATAAACATTAACTTTTATATCTGGATTCAATTGACCAATCACATTAGCTGCCGTTTCCGCTTTACATTGACCACAGTGATCAAGATTGTATAACAATTGTCGGTGTAAATTGGTTTCTTCAACTACATCACCATCCACAATTCCGATTGTCCCGACACCAGCTGCGGCTAAATTCTGCAAAACTGGACAGCCCAACCCCCCCGCACCAATAATCAAGACACGCGCCTCAGCTAATTTTTGCTGACCACTTTGCCCTATTTCAGGAAGGATGATTTGACGATTGTATCTCATTTTTTATGTTGATTTAACCACTAAGAGCTCGAAGAAGGCACGAAGTTCACTAAGTTTCTTAATTATTTGAAATTTGACCTTTGAAATTGACCTTTGAATTTTGATTTTCTCTTAACCTCCCGCAAACGGTGGCAAGAACGCAATGGTATCTTCTTTATTAATTTTGGTATCTGATCCAACCATGGTTTGATTCACTGCTACCGTATAAGTAGTTGTTTTCAAATCAGGATAATTCATCTCCATGATAGCTTTCAATTTAGCCACAGAAATTTGCTTGTCTTCTAATTGCAACCGCTCTTCTTTCTTATTGGTGATATCTGCAATCAAACCAAAATATTTTGCATTGATTATCATTATTGTATTTTTTTATATTCTTCGGGTGTATTAATATTTTGAACTTGTTTGCTCCACTTGTCTGGAACAATAAGCGTTTGATGTGACAAATCCTCTATAACTTCACGCAATTTCAATTGTTTAGCAGCCATATGTTCGCCAAAAGCAATTTTGCAAGATCGATCATATACTGCAATTAACGGACTCGCTTTGTCACCTACTTGCACTTGCGTCATCATATAAGAATCTTCGTGTTTATCGGCCAACCACTGCAACAAATCAGTCGAAATTAAAGGTGCATCCACACTCAAAATAAAATTAAATTTGGTTTTCGAATGTTTCAAAGCAGTATAAATGCCCCCCACGGGACCTTTATCATCAATTAAATCTTCGATTCTTGAATAACCTAAAAAATCGTAATTAACATTTGCAGAAACAATCACAATATTATCTTCCACGATTGGCTTTAAAGCTTCACAAATATGACTAACAAAAGTTTTACCGTTCAAAGGCAACAACCCCTTGTCCCTCCCCATGCGTTGGCTTTTTCCACCTGCTAGTATGTATGCTGTATAATTGTTTTCCATGTTTATCTGTTATGAGTTAAAAGTTATAACTTAGCTATTAGGTTGTTTGATAGAAATTAAGAGTGAGTCATTTTTTCTTCCGTCTAATTCCTAATAAGTTTTAAATTCTAATTTATGCCGTAACATATAATTTATAAATCGCTATCGCTAAAACGGTTGCCAAAACATTTTTCAACACGATCGAATTGAATTTTTTACTACCATAATAGGCTCCCAAAAAACCACCTACGAAAACAATTCCTATAAGTGGTAATGAAGACTCAGGCAACACACCTCCTTTAGACAAGAAACCAGTCATCCCTGAAATGGAATTCACTAGAATAAACAAAGCCGAAACAGCCGCTGTTTGCTTCATCGTTCCCCAACCCATTAGGATAATTACGGGACTCAATATGATTCCACCTCCAATTCCGATTAAACCAGACAAAAATCCAATTACCGCGCCAACAACAAGCGCAGCATACAAATTCAGATTTTTAAGTTCTTCCTTTTCCTTTCCTAAAAGTCCCATTAATCTCAAAACAGCAAAAATTAAAACCGTGGCTAAAATTATTTTATAGTAATAGCCAGAAACGGTCAAAAATCCACCCAAAAATGAAAAGGGCACAGAAGTGATCGCAAAAGGATAAAACAAATTCCATCTGAATTCTTTTTCTCGAAAATAAAAATAAAAAGAAACTCCCGACACTAAGATATTCAGTACCAAAGCGGTTGGTTTCATAAAGGTTTCAGGAAATGCGAAAGCACTCATCAAAGCCAAATAACCGCTGGCACCACCGTGGCCTACACTAGCATATAAAAATGCCACAACAGGCAATAATACTAGTAACAAAGGCATGTTTAATAAATCGATCATAATTACAATTCGTGCTTCTTAAATTCGCTATCCAAAAACTCCCAACAATTGCTATTGATGGTTTCAAAAGCATCAATCAAAGACTGACCATAAGATGTCAAAACCGTCCCTCCTCCTTTGTTTCCACCCACTTGGGTTTCTATCAAAGGATATTTTGCAACTTTGTTCGAAGCATCCACTAACTTCCAAGCTTTTTGATAAGACAACTCCATGGCTTTGGCTGCCTTGTTGAGCGAACCCGTCTCTGCTATCAATTTCAACAATTTTACACGTCCTTCAGCTAATAAGGATGCCTTCATCAGTTTCAATCCAGATTTTACTTTTTATTTTCAAAGCGGACAATTTACGTTATACTTTTGCAAATATAACGAAAGAGGGGTTGATAAAAAAACACAACACACACTTCTATATAATTCGAAAAAAACAAGGCTGAAATCTAGTAAATCATTATTTAAAAGAGTCTTTCATTTCCTTTTGAGCAAAGGAGTAAAAATAAATTTTACAATTAAAAATGCCCCCAAAAAGATAAAACTCTTCTGGAGGCACAATAATTTAATCAATTATATAGAATTATTTTTTTAATTAATCACATAAACCTCAACGGCATCTCCTTTTGCCAACAGATAGCCTCCATCTTCCACATACACCAATCCGTTTGAAATCGAAAAAGTATTCAACATAGAAGAATTTTGATGGGTCAAAATAGTGACTTTATCACCTACAATATGCGCTTTTAAAAACTGATTTCGGGCATTACTTACCGTAAAATCATGTGTGAGTTTTTTTGAACTGGTTAGGCCATAATCTGTATTCACTCCAGAGATTATTTGCAAGGTCGGCAACACATACACATAAAAACAAGTCAGTGAAGCGGCAGGATTCCCTGGCAAGGCAAATATTCTTTTGTCGTTTAGTTTCCCAACATAAAAAGGTTTTCCAGGTTTTTGTTTGACTTTATAAAAAAGAGTTTCTACTTGTAAGACTTCTAATGCTTTGGCAACAAAATCATAATCACCTACTGATATTCCACCAGAAATAAGAATGACATCATTTTCAGCCAAAGCTTCGGCAATTTTGTTTTTGGTATTTTCAAAATCATCATTAACGTTATAAATACTTGTATTTTCATAAAAAGCCTCCTGCAAAGCAATATCAAGCATGACCGAATTACTTTCGTATATCTTACCAAAATCCAATGGCAATCCAGGTTGCACCAATTCGTTTCCAGTAACCAATATCCCTATTTTAGGCTTTTGATAAACCTTCACTACTGTAAATCCTAATCCAGCTAAAAATCCAATACAAGCCGCATTGAGTAAAGTTCCTTTTGTAAGTGCTAAATCTCCTTTTAAATTTTGCTCTCCTACGGGACGGATATTTTGTTCTTGTTTAGGCAGTTCTGCTAATTTCAAAACCGTTCCTGAAACTGTTACTTTTTCTATTTGCATGACCGCCGTAGCCGAATCAGGAACAGGAGCACCAGTGAAAATTTTCACCGCTTGGCCAGCATTTAAAACAACTTGATGGTTGTCACCCGCTTTGACTTCTCCGATAATTTCATATTCTAAGCCATCGTAAAGTCCAAAAGCAAAACCATCCATAGCAGATTGACGAAAAGGAGGCATTGAAATAGGTGCGAATAAATCTTCGGCTAGGACATGTTTTTTGGCTTTCGCCAAAGGCAATATCTCTACTTTAGGCGCTGGAAGATTATTATTTAAAATCGAAAAAGCTTCTTGAATGGTAACCATGATAACATTTTATTAATTCGTTTTCAAAAATACAATTCCAAAAGAAGATATTCCTATATAATTAAATTTTCCACAGCTTTATTTATATCTGCATTCCCATAATTACAATTCTGAACCAATAATTTTCGTTCAAAATATTCATTTTTATCCAAAACAGCAACAACAATTAAAACCCCTTCAGACAAACTTTTATGATTTATTTAAAAAGAAAAACATTTTCCTAAATTAAAGCAAAAAAACTCTCCATTAAAACCGCATTTATTAGCAATTCAACCAAAAAAACATTCAATAAAAATTTAACAAAAAAATAATTTTTCAAATCAAAATAATGATACTTTTACATTCTGTTTTCTAAGACATTAGACCATTGTTTACTATCTTATAAAACAAAACCTAACTCAAGAAAAAACATAAAAATGAAAAAATTATTTATTGCAGCTTTATTAGTTGCAAGCTTATCAGGATTTGCTCAAAAGAAAAGCGGAGCAGAAAAAATGTTGGATAAAATGACTACTGAATTGTCATTAACAGCCGACCAACAAACACAATTAAAACCTTTGTTTGAAGAACAAGTAGCGCTTAAAGCGGATACAAAAGCAAACCCAGAACACGAAGCAGAAAATCAAGCTAAAAACAAAGAGCTAGGTAAACAGATCTCTGCTATCTTAACTCCTGAACAAAAGAAAACAAGAAAGGAATTACAAGAAAAAGCAAAAGCTGAGAACAAGCTTCAGCTCAATAATTAGTTCCTCTCATTATTAAATTAAATCTCGTTTATTACGAGATTTTTTTTTACCCTATAATCATTTACAAATAAACATCATATTTGACAGTTAATTAAACCTTTTAGAAAATCAAGTATCTAATCTCCATAAAACAACTTAAAAACAAATAAAAATGAAAAGATTACTTATAATTGCGTTATTAGCAGTAGGTTTAACTGGATTTGCTCAAGAGGGTAAAAAGAAAAAAGGTGGAGAAGTAAGCACCGAAATGAGATTGAAAAAAATGACAGAAGAGTTGGCATTAAATGCTGATCAACAAAAAAAATTAACTCCAGTTCTTGAAGAGCAAGCTGCTATCAAGAAAGCTATCAAAGAAAATCCTGATAGCAAAGAAGAAAATAGAGCTAAAATGAAAGAAACTGGGAAAAAATTGAAAGAAATCCTTACTCCAGAGCAATTCGAAAAATGGCAAGCGAACATGTCTAAAGGCAAAGGAAAAGGTCAAGGAGAAGCTAAGATGAAAAAAGAAGCAGGAACTGAAGAATAATCAATCAGTACTCTTTAAAACAGAAAAACTTCCGGTGCTGCCGGAAGTTTTTCATTTCATTCAAAAACCTTTTAAAAAGTTTTAGCTACTTTATCAATCGCTTGAATGGTAAAATCCAAATCATCATAGGTTAAGGCATCCGTAATAAACCAAGTTTCATAAGCAGATGGCGCTATATAAATACCTTCATGCAACAATCCATGAAAGAATTTTTTAAAAGTTTCATTATCTCCATTTCGAGCTGTTTGAAAATCTACCACTGGATTAGCGTCAAAGTGAACAGATATCATTGAACCTACTGTATTGATGGTAAATACAACATTATTAGCTTTCAAAACTTTATCAATTCCAGCTGCCAAATAAGCGGTTTTATCAGCTAATCGTTGAAAAATTTCCGCATCTTCATTTAACGTCTGCAACATGGCTAATCCAGCTGCCATGGCCAACGGATTTCCTGACAAGGTTCCCGCTTGATATACAGGACCGAGAGGAGCCAAATAATTCATAATTTCAGCACGAGCTGCAAAAGCCCCCACTGGCAAGCCTCCACCAATTACTTTTCCAAAACAAACAATATCAGCATTGATATTGAACAATTCTTGCACACCACCTTTAGCCAATCTGAATCCTGTCATTACCTCATCAAAAATAAGCAGGATGCCGTTTTCAGTACACAACGCTCTCAATCCTTCCAAAAATCCATTCCCTGGTGGTACACAGCCCATATTACCCGCTACAGGTTCTACAATAATGGCAGCAATTTCGTTTTTATTGGCTTCAATTAATGTTCGTACATTTTCTAAATCATTGAAGTTTGCTAACAGGGTATCTTTGGCAGTACCTTCTGTAACTCCGGGACTGTTAGGCGAACCAAAAGTAATTGCTCCACTACCTGCCTGAATCAAAAAAGAATCGGAATGTCCATGATAACAACCAGCAAACTTGATGATTTTATCCCTTTTGGTATATCCACGAGCCAAACGAATGGCACTCATACAAGCCTCAGTTCCTGAATTCACAAACCGAATTTTATCAATGTTAGGAACCATAGAAACTGCCAAAGCTGCAATCTGTGTTTCTAACTCTGTAGGCATTCCGAAGGATGTTCCCAATTTTGCTTTTTCAATAACCGCTTCAACAACAGGCTCAAAAGCATGCCCTAATATCATTGGACCCCATGAATTGATGTAATCTATCAATCGGTTTCCGTCTTCATCATATAAATAAGCTCCTTTAGCACTTTTGACAAAAATAGGTGTCCCGCCTACGGCTTTAAATGCTCTTACAGGTGAATTTACACCACCCGGAATGACTTGTTCTGCTGCAGCAAAAAGCTGGCTGCTTCTTTGGTATAACATTACTTAAATTTTAATTTATTTTTAGTTGTTGTCCTATGGAAATTGTATTATCAGAAAGGTTGTTTCTTCGCATTAAATCTTCAATCAAAACATTGTATTTTTTGGAAATAGAATACAAGGTATCTCCTTTTTGCACTTCATGAAAAACGCCTTTACTATAATTATTTACTATTGTAGAAGTATATTTTTTACCTAAAACTTGAGCATCATATTGAGCCAAATCATAGGCTTCAATATAAGCAATTAGCTTATTAGGGTATCTTGGATCGGTGGCGTAGCCTGCCGCACGAAGTCCTTTGGCCCATGATTCATAATCGTCTTTTCGTAAATTAAACAAACTCGCATAACGACTACCACTGGTCAAAAAAGCAGCATGATCTTCATAAGAATCTGCTGAATTTCGGTATTTCCTAAAACATTCTTGACGCTGATCATCATCGTGTCGTATCGTTTCACCTAACCAATTGTTATGGCATTTAATTCCAAAATGATTATTCGCATTTTCAGACAGTTCACTGCGACCAGCTCCTGATTCTAAAATTCCTTGTGCCAAAATAATACTGGCTGGAATTCCGTACTTTTTCATATTACGCATCGCCACATCTTTGTATTGATCGACATAAGAGCTTACCACTTGATTCCTTGATACTGCTTGAGAACTTTTATTAGTTCTTCTAGCTCCATTTTGTTTAGAAGTAGCAGTTGTTGATTTACTAGAGTTGCACCCCACTAAAGCTGCTACGATGATGAATAAAAAGATTTTCTTAATCATGAATTTGTATTAAAGGTAATTTTTTGTTTTTCAATTTGGTATTCATTCCTGCTACCCCTTGCAAACCTCCAGTATGAATCAGTAGAATATTTGAATTTTCTGGAAAATAATTTTTCTGGATTAAATCCAAAATTCCAAAAACCAATTTTCCCGTATAAATAGGATCTAGCGGTACTTTTGTTTTATTGAAAAAATCATTTATAAAAGAAACTAATTCAGGGGTAACTTTTCCATAACCTCCAAAATGGTAATCTTGAATCAACTCCCAATTTCTATTTTTCACAAAAGTACAAATTTCATCTTGTAAAAAATCCCCTTTTAAAGCTGGAAAACCCAAAACTTTTTGATGCGGTAAAGCACTATTAATTAATCCTGAAATGGTTCCTCCTGTTCCTACAGCGCAACAGATGTAATCAAATTGAGCATCAGCTTCTGTTAAAATCTCTTCACATCCTTGAACTGCCAAGTCGTTAGTCCCTCCTTCGGGTACCAGATAAAAATCACCCCATTTTTGTTTTAAATCGGCTATAAATTTCAAATCTTCCTTGGAACGATATCTTTCTCTAGTTACAAAGTCGAATTCCATTCCGCACTCTTTGGCAAATTTCAAGGTGGGGTTTTCATTGATTTTACTAGCCAATTCTTCACCGCGAATGATTCCAATAGTTTTAAAACCCTTTTCTTTCCCAGCAAAAGCGACTGCAGCAATGTGATTGGAATAAGCCCCCCCAAAAGTCAGCAAACTAGTAGCTTTTTCATCTTTAGCTTGAAGCAAATTGTATTTCAGTTTCCGAAATTTATTTCCAGAAACAAAAGGGTGAATCAAATCCTCACGCTTGATCGAAACAGAAATATTCTTGGGAAATGATATTTTTATGGATTGATTCAATATAGAAAGTGTTTGTGCAAAGGTATCACCAAAACGTAAAAGTTAAAAGCTTATTACTCATATACCTCCTTATTTGAGGTATTTTATAAATGCAAATGATTTTCTTTTGGCTAAATAATTAAGATCCGATTCGTTAGTATATGCTTCTCGTTCAAAACTTATATTTCTATACGCTAAATGTTTTTCCTTAAATTGTATCCAACGAATAAAATATTCCAAAACATACCAAATATAAAAAGGCAGAATCAATAATTCTAATTGCTGCTTCAGATGGATTTTTTCATGATTGACAAAAACAGGATTTTGTATATCAGTTGCGTATCTTATAAACACGAATGGATACAGGCTTAATCCTCGAAAACCCTTTGGCGTTAAATATTTTGTAACAACAAAAAACATTCTTGATAAAAGTTATAAATTTGTAAAGTTGAGCTACTAAGACAGAGCTGACAAAAAATATGATTGACCAAAGTAATGAAAATAAATTAATTGAAGGAGAAGATTTTTATTATACTCCCGAAGGCTATAAATGTTTAACTGAAAAATACCACCTTAAACGAGGCTATTGTTGTAAAAATGGTTGCAGACATTGCCCTTATGGATATGATAAAAACACTGGAACAATCAAAAAAAGCAATAGTTAATCCTTACTAGCATTTTCGCATCGCAATCGGCATGATTTTTGAGCTATTTCATACACAATCAAAGCATTGGAAAACAAAATAAATTCAACAAAAAATACTACAATATGAAAACACTTAAACTTATACCGCTTTTACTGGTTTTTATATTGAGTTCTTGCAGTAGTATTCATGTAAATGCAGATTATGATTCAAAAGCTGATTTTACTCAATATAAAACTTATGCATTTCACAAAAATGGTATTGACAAAGCGCAAATATCAGGACTCGATAAAAAAAGAATCCTACGCGCAATTGATACCGAAATGACTAAAAAAGGATTTACTAAAAGTGAAAATCCTGACATGCTAGTGAATATTTTCACCAAAGAAAGAGAACGTCTAGATGTCAACCAATTTAACGCCGGATGGGGTTATGGTTGGGGATGGGGATGGAACCCTTATTTCTGGGGAGGCAATACATTTGTAACTTCCTCTACAGAAGGCACGCTATTCATTGATATAATTGATGCAAAGAAAAAAGAATTGGTTTGGGAAGGCGAAGGAGTAGGCGTATTGACTGAAAACCGCAGCAAAAAAGAAGAACAAATCAATAATTTTGTTGCCAAAATACTAGCCCAATTTCCGCCCTCGGATATAAAAAAATAAAAGCATCACACACAAGTTGCTGATTAATCATTATTTTTACGAGGAATTGAGAACCTACATTTCTATTTCTCAGAGTTGTCACGAAATGTAATTTAGATCAGTAAATACGAAACTTACAAAATCTAGACCTCTCCTTTGAGAGGTTTTTTTTATATTCAAAAATGATACAAATGGATTTATTCGCAGACATAGTAGCAGCCAAGCAACAATTAGAAAATGTAGTCCCCACTACTCCACTACAACAAAACTTAAACTTATCAGAGGAATACGATGCTACTATTTTACTAAAAAGAGAGGATCTACAAATTGTACGTTCCTATAAAATAAGAGGTGCTTACAACAAAATTAGCAGTCTACCTGAAACAGATAAATCCAAAGAAATTGTATGTGCTAGCGCAGGCAACCATGCACAAGGGGTGGCCTATTCTTGTCATTTACTTCAATTGAAAGGCAAGATATACATGCCTAATACAACTCCAAAACAAAAAATCAAGCAGGTTCAATTGTTCGGAAAATCATTTGTGGAAATTGTTTTAACGGGCGATACTTTTGATGATGCTTTTGCGGCCGCGATGGAAGATGCTACAAAAAATGATAAAATATTCGTTCATCCTTTTGATGACTGTAAAGTAATTGCAGGGCAAGGTACTGTAGGTCTAGAAATTCTCGACGTATGCTCCTTACCTATTGATTATTTATTTATCCCCATTGGAGGTGGCGGATTGGCTGCTGGTGTCTCCACGGTTTTCAAACAATTAAGTCCTCAAACCCATATAATAGGCGTTGAACCTCAGGGGGCTCCATCTATGAAAAACTCGATTGCATCGGGTCAAAACATCCCATTACAAACCATTGATAAATTTGTGGATGGGGCTGCCGTCAAGCAAGTAGGGCATCACACTTTTGAAATATGTCAAAAAAACTTGAGCGATGTTGTTCTTGTTCCAGAAGGAAAAGTATGCACTACCATCCTGCGTTTGTACAATGAAGAAGCTATGGTTGTAGAACCTGCAGGGGCTTTGACCATTGCGGCACTTGATTTTTACAAAAACAAAATCAAAGGAAAAACCGTAGTTTGTGTGGTAAGCGGGAGTAATAACGACATTGAACGTACCGCCGAAATCAAAGAACGCTCTTTGCTCTACGAAGGATTGATGCACTATTTCTTGATTCAGTTTCCGCAACGACCAGGTGCTTTGAAGGAATTTGTAAACGACATTTTGGGCCCCAATGATGACATCACCTATTTTCAATACAACAAAAAAACCAACCGTGAGGTGGGAACGGTGGTCGTGGGATTGGAATTAAAAAACCGCAAAGATATCGAATCCATCAAAGTCAATATGACCAACAAAGGTTTTGAATTCAAATACCTCAACGAAATGCCTGATTTATTCACGCAGTTGATTGGGTAATATTTATTTCCAATAAATGCTATTTTTGCAAAACACTAACTTATAACAATGCCATTACCAGATATTACTACATTAGACGACATCAAACTCCTTGTAAATACCTTTTACGATAAAGTTCAAAAAGACGACTTGATTGGCCCTATTTTCAATCAAAAGATTGGACATCGCTGGGACGAACATCTGGAAAAAATGTACCGTTTTTGGCAAACTATCTTATTAGAAGTACACTCTTATTCTGGGAGTCCGTTTCCTCCACACAAACATTTACCAGTGGAGAAAGAGCATTTTAACCGTTGGATGGAGATTTTCACAGATACTGTAAATACATCATTTGAAGGTACAATTGCTGATGAAGCCAAACTAAGAGCCAAAAATATGGCTGAAATGTTTCATTATAAAATTGAGTATTTCAGGAACGAGGGACGTAAAATATAACCAAATAACAATCAACCCTTTATCTTTCGATTCAAATCAGTTTCTTGATCTAAAATTTCGCCGTCGTATTGCAATTTCCAACCCATAGTTTTGGTGATTATCAACAATTTTGACAATTCAGATATCAATCGATTCTTAGCGTTTTTCTGCAGGGAAGAATTGGCTACTTTTTTAGCAATATTGGCTTTGGCAATTTTGGCAATTTTGTTGTAATCCTCCCCGGTAAATTCGTTTAATCGACTGGATTCGGTGTCATAGTATTTTAGGTCGGTACTGATTTTAATTTCTTCTTTTGGGATTTTTAGAATGGTCACCACTTTGTTTACTGAATCGATTTGGTACTCAATTAAACTCAAATCAAAACCCACGGTCACATCAGCATTGACTACTACCAAGGCTTTTTTCTCAAAGGAAATTAAACTTCCTAAGTATTTTTTATTGTCTTTATAAGTAAGTACTTCGGCAAAATGACCTTCGGTAACAACTAATTTACCCACATTCTTTATTTGCTGTTGTATTAGTGCTGTATTGTATTCAACAGTAGAAGTATCCTCTTTTTTCGAAAAATATTGGTAAGCCCAAAATAATAAAAAACCAATAATGATTAGTATTACCCATTTTCTGATTTCAGCAAGACGATTCATGTGATTATATTAGAATTCAAGAACGAAGATACTAAAGAAAAACGAACGTGCTGAATCAAATCAAATTATTTCGTTGGGCTTTTTGTACAGCTTCTAGTTTAGAATGCACTTGTAATTTGCTATAAATATTTTCAATGTGTTTGCGAATGGTCGATGGAGACAAAAACATATTTTGCGCAATAACAGTATAACTTAACCCTTGAGCTAGTTGTTCTAAAACATCGATTTCTCTAGCGGTAAGATTAAAATCTTCTTGATTATCAAGATTAAAATCGACTGGATTGCGCAAGAGTTTTAGTGTTTTCATCGCGATTGAAGGATTCATGGCAGCACCACCATTTAGAGTCTCCACGATTCCGTTGAACAAGGTATGAGGGTTTACATCTTTCAACAAATAGCCATCGGCACCCGCTTTTATGGCATTAAATATATTTTCGTCGTTATCGAAAACAGTGAGCATGATAATTTTAATATGAGGAAACTTTTGTTTGACTAACAAGGTGGCCTCGATTCCATTCATCACGGGCATCTCGATATCCATTAACAACACATCGAGGTTGTAATTGGTTTCTAATTTTTCCATCAAATCATTCCCATCACAAGCTGTAAATTTGATTTCTACTTCTTCAAAAAAAGATAATTTTTCTTTGACTGACTGAATTAAAAAGTGATTGTCATCTATAATGGCTATTTTCATGGTTCCCTTTCTTTAGAAATTTCCGATAGTAAATGTACTTGTTGTTGGATGATTTTTAACTTAAAATAAATCATCGACACCCAATCTTGTTTTGCGTTCTTTTGCAAATCCTGCTGGGTTTCTTTTTGAAGCCCTAGTTGATCCTCAATTTGTTCCATCAAAACTTGGTGTTCTTTTTTGGACTTAGCGATGGCTTGGATGCAACACATTACTAGTACCAAACCTACTAAAAATAATAAAATTAACAATACACTCATCTTTCATCCTTGTTTTGCGTTCATTTTAATCTTCCAAAAAAACCTGCAATGTCTTTTTGATTTCGGGTAATTCTTCGGGTTGATTGGTTTTCATCAAAGAGCGCGCTACCTTATCTAATTTCTCTGGATGACGTGCTAATTCACTAAGATAAACATCTAGAAATGTTCGCATCCCAATGAGTAACAAAGCCGCTATTATTCCCACATGGTCATAAATGATTAAAAAAAAGAACGGTATAATGGCTAAAAATTGCTGAATGACAATCCGCAAATAAGGTTTCATAAAATACCGATTCAAACTATACTCATTGTATTTTTTATTTTTATAAAAATGGAAATAAAACTGTATCGAATGAGTTGCTATCAAGGAAAGGAACACCCAATAAAAGCCTTCTAAAGATAGAATAGAAAGAAAGTTACTCGCTTGCAAAGAGGTTGAAAAGCGTTCGTCTTTAATTGCAAAACCGATATAAATAAAAACACTTTGAATAGCTACAAAAAAACCATAATGAAGCAAAAAAAACGGAATCATGAAATAA
Organism: Flavobacterium faecale; assembly: GCF_048320115.1. Lineage (GTDB taxonomy): Bacteria > Bacteroidota > Bacteroidia > Flavobacteriales > Flavobacteriaceae > Flavobacterium > Flavobacterium faecale_A. The sequence continues at coordinate 2,128,605 of NZ_CP182943.1, read as the reverse complement.
GACGTAATCCCAGATTGTGTTTTCTCCAAAGGATTGTTACGAAGGATTAAAACCAGTTTTCCCACATGAAACACACCTATGATAATCGTCTCTAACACATACGCAAAAACAATGGCCATAGGATTCGCTTTTCCTAGAAACAACAACACTATTAAAAACAGGGCATTCCAATACACTCCTTGACAGGAAGGTGAAACCGCCACTATTTTACTAAGTTTCCCCATGGTCTTATCACATTTTGTTTACCAAAACCCCATTTTTAAATTCGCCACGGCTCGTTTGTTTGTTAAAAAAACCGTAACCACAACCATCATATTTACCAGCAGCCCAATTGCCTCGATAGAAATCACCAGATTCTTTGAATTTATAAAATCCGTAGCCTGAGAATTGATTTTTATCATTGAATTCGCCCATGTAAACATCTCCATTTTTAAAAATAAAACTTCCTACATGCATCGCTCCATTTACAAAAAGTCCGTAGTATTGATCGCCATTTGGAAATACATAGCGTCCATAACCATTATAACACTGTCCTGCTGTACAACCTGTAGTTGCGCCTGCAATGGTTATATAACCCGCTGTTTTTAGAAAATTCCCCTCTTGGTAAATATTGTGTTCGTATTTGTTTTTTTCTTTGTTAAAGAACACTCCTGCCCCATCGTATTTGTTGTTTTTGTATAACCCAAAATGAAGGTCACCGTTACTCAATATCGTTTCACCATAACCCGACATTTGATTGTTTTCCCAGTTTCCAAAATATTTCGCTCCTGTATTCCACACATATAGACCGTAGCCGTTTTTTTGGCCGTTTTTCCAAAAACCGTCATAATAACCATTGTCATACGTATAAGTTCCCCAACCATCTTGGCAATTTCCTCTACATTTTACATCCACACTCATGGGTTGTGGGGAGTTTGGTGTACTTGGACTACTAGGTGTACTTGGATTGCTAAGACTTGCTTGAGAGTTAAGATTTTTATCAAAATCAATATAAACTGGAAAACTCTCGTAATTATTAGTCTCTAATTTAGTAACCGAAATGCTCGTTCGAAGATTGATAGCCTTATTTTTAGTATTCTCAGGTATGGTCGTATAGCCGGTCTTATTGCCTTTTTTATAAACCAATTCCCTAACGGTAACCGACTGTATCAAATTCCCCATTGTTCCATACGTAGGAATCGTCGAAAAGTTATAACGTACTATCCAATTGCCTTGTGTATCGTATTCATATAGCGATATATAATAAATATCCGAACCGCCTTTATTTAATTTTGATATTTTTTGAGAGAGCAATTTAGTCTTTGGATTATTATAAAAACAATACGTATTTAATAAATCCGTGGCTTCCGAAAGCATTAATCCATCAGAAGAAAAACGTTGAGTCAAATTAAAACTACCTGTTGACGTAATGGTTGTAATACCTCCCTTATAACTAAAATTATAATCGAAATCTTTTTTGTTAGTCAAATCCTTATACGTTATTTTCTTGACAGAACCATCGCTGTTTTTCTCCACGTCATTTGTGGGCATAATATAATAACGTTCTGGAGTTACGATTAGGTATTCAACATATTTTTTATCATTAATTTGTTTGGTTTGTTGGGTGTATTTTTTATCATACGAAATAATTGTTTTGGAATCACTCGAAGGATATTTAATCGCCGTATTGTACCCGTTTGCATCAAATTCGTACGCTGTCTTTCTTTCAACACCAAATGTTTTTGAAACACCATTGTAAGAACTGGAAATCTCATTTATTGCAACGACATCATTGGTCACAATATCATAATGTTTTAATACGACTTTGGAGAAGTTTTGTCCCTTAACCAAAGAGAGACTGAATAAGAGGAATAGGGTAAAAAATCGTTTCATAAGTATCAAAATTAAAGTACAATCAAAGTTGAAAAAAAAGGAAGTCACACACCATAAGGCAATTGCCCTATTTGTTTGGGTTCCAAAAACTATCTCCCGTTGTATAAAAAAGGCGCCCAATATTTGGGTGATTTGGCTGCTTCACCTATATCACCGTTGATAAAAGCACGTTTGATATCGTTCAAGACCACACTGGCTTGGGCATTTTCTTGAACTACTTTTTTAAACAACATTTGCATGGTTATCGCCGTACTAGCATCATTTACGGGCCACAACGACAGCAAAGTACTATTGGATCCCGCAATCAAGAAGGCGTTATTCAAGCCATTAATTCCTTCACCTCCATAGAGTTTGCCTACCGCGGTACTGCAAGCACTCAAAACCGTCATATCGGCATTGAGGTTGAGTTTCATAATTTCGGGAGCTAACAAAAAAGTATCTTCTTGTCCGTCGCCTCCATTGGGTTGCGAAAACATCACGCCACTAAATTCGGGTATCACATCATCAGTAAAACCATGAGTAGATATAAGGATGTTTTTGTATTGTTTTAATTCACCCAATAGATTGGCTTTTTTAAAGTTGGATTCACTCATATTCAAGCCGGTTACCACCTTAACATCTTTTGACAGCGTAGCCATAAATTGTACTTCTTTGAGCGTTCCTTCTAAGAAATTGGCACCACCAAAACCTACGGCTTCCAATTCTGGTTTAAGATTGTAATTCCCTTGTTGGATTTTTTTGGTTACCGCATCCGAAACTTTGTAAAAATCTTCCATATTACGAACCGTTCCTTTTACATTTCCTGAGGGTTGAAACTGTGCGCCTCCATAAGCCAAAATGGATTTTCGGTCATTACTATAATGGCGGTTTGCGATTTTTTTCCAAATGGTTACGTTAGGAATATAACGCACATTATTGGTACTTACAAAGTATTGGTTTTTGGGACTAATGAAAGCTTCAAAAGGCAAATAATTCAACTCCGAAGCCACACTAATAATGACATTTTTATATTGTGAAACCAAATCCTGTACGGGTTGCAAGGTGAGATTGTACCAAAAATGTAAAAAATCGGCTTGTGGTTTTTGGTAATCGGGTTTGTCTGAATTTTCTAAAACATCACGAGTCCATTGCACTAAAGTAACAAAATCGTCTTTGGTATAATTACTGCTTTTATCTGCATAACGCACCAATTTTCCGTTGACGTAATCCACATTAAAATCCTGCATGTATTTGTTCAATTCAGAAGGTACTTTTTTGATGCGATCGGTATAAAACTTTTTTAAAGCAATTAAATTCTCAACAGGATAATTGTAACGTATTTCGGCTTTGTTTTTAGTAATCGCCGTAATAATAAGTTCCCCAGGTCGCCCTATCGAATAGGTGAGCAATATTTCATCATCACTGAGCATAGCCTGCGCATCCTTTATGGTTGCCACATTATTTATGGTAAGCAATTCTTTAAGATAACCACTTCTGGTTTTCTCCTGCATTTCAAAAAGTTTGTCCACCTTATTGGTTTCTTTTAGACACATCATCATCGCCTCAAAAGTTCCTGAAACAGCATTCATGTATTCCAACTTTTGCTTGGCATTCAAATCTTTTTTTACTTTATCAATTAAATCGATGCTTTTTTCAAACTGAACAATCGCATTAGCATACTCTTTTTGCATGTAGAAAACAAAACCAAGGTTGTTGTAGTTGTTTTGCGCTTTTTGATATTGTTTTTTTGACAAATAATTAGTAGCTACCTCTTCGTTCAAACGCACTGCTTCAGCAAACAAGCCTTGTTTGGCTTTAATCATCGCATAGTTAGTATTAACCGAATTTGACAAGTCGTCATCTTGTATTTTCTTTGCCAGATTATAGGCTTTCAAAATATAATCTGTGGCTTTTTGTTTTTCAACAGGGTCACGACTAAAAAAATTGGTAGCGCCAATGACTCCATAGGCTCGAGCCTTATAATAATCATTGTTGATTTTGTTAGCGGTTTGTTCCAATTGATACGCCATTTGAACTTTTTCCTCCACATTACTGCCTACATCCCCTATCACATTAATTTTATGCATTTGCATATACGCCTGATGCACCGAAGGGAAATGCAACTTTGAATAATCGGCTAGCGCTTCATTGATATCCAACAAAGCCCCACGGCTGTCAAAGGAATTTTTCTTGATGGTTGATAAAAAATGTAGTGCGTAACTTCTTTTCCAGTATAATTGAGGAATGTTTTTGCTGCCTTCGATAAAGGTTTCAAATTGTTTAATGCTGGCTGTTGTATTTCTTCCGTAATAATACGTTACCGCTTTGAGTAAGGGCAGCATTTTTTGAAATAACGGATTGGCATTTTTTAAAGTCGAAAAATAAGCAAATTGAGCGTCCAGATTGTCACACTTTTGTCCCTTTGTCAAAATACCGTTTACGCATTGGTCTAAAGCATTGGCCGAATTTATTTTAGGCTGAATAAAATTCGTTTGATAATAGGCATTCCATTGATTTTTCAATGCCGATAAATCTTTCTTGGTAATAACCTCAATTTTTTCGATATCATCAATAATGTCTTTGGGTGAAGGAAACGTACACAACTGAGCAGCCCATTCTAAATTTTTCATGGCAGTTGCTGTATTGCCATTGAGATAGTCAATATAGGCCTGTGTGTAATAGGGATATGACATCAAAGGCTGAATGTTCATTGCCTGAGTATTGGCTAACTGTGCCTGATTCAAATCTCCTTTTAGGATTTGGTAATACGAGTTCAGATAAAAGCCAGCAAACTCATCCGAAAAATTGACCATCAAGCCTTCGCTACCGGATTTCATTTTTGACAAATCATTCGATTTATAACCTTCTAAATAAGTGTTGTAAAAGGCATTGAAATCATTTTGCGCACTTACGACTAATGACCAAAAAAATCCAAATAGAATCGCTATTTTTTTCAAAGACATCATAGAATTGAAATTATAATGGAGTTACTAATTTTCCGTCATCATAATAGCCTTTTTCAATGACTACTCCGTTTTTATCCACTAAAAAACCAAGTCCTTCTCTATAATTCTCATCCCAATAGCCTACGTATTTATTTCCGTTTTTATAGAAAAAAACGCCAAACCCTCTGCGTTCTCCAAACATATATTGTCCGTAGTAGGAATCTCCGTCATTCCATACATGAATCATCGGAAAATTTCTGTATCCGTGAATAAAATAGCCTAAAGCATAACTTTTATCGTATTTTTCCATCGTCAAACCTGTTTTTCCATCTCCTTTTTGCAAGGCATATTTTCCAGGAGGTGGTGGATTAAAACCTTTTGGGTCAATTTTGCCATTCTTGTATTGCTGACTTGAGCTCGGTTTTCCATTGGTTATTTTGAACGACGGACCATCTTTTTCGCCATCTCTGTAGGTAATCAAATCTATCGTCCCCGAATTTTTATCCATTTCAATTAAAGTTCCATCCATTTGGCTACTAAGATTGTAATTTACAAACGAGGATTTCCCATTGGTATGCAACACCATATTGGGTCCTACAATTAGTCCGTTTATTCTAAATCCGTACGATACAGCACCGTTAGAATCTGTAAACGATTCGTAAGTAACCATTCCTTTTTTAAACTCTTTTTTTCCTGGTTGTTTGTTAAAATTGGATTGTGCCCAAGTGGTTGTAATGGCTAACAACAAGGCTAATGGTAGTATTTTTTTCATCATAATTGGTTTTTATTTTGTGAGTTGAAATTAAAAGAAGTTTGTTTTATAAATGCGTTTATTCGTTAATTCAGACAATATATTTTATACTGTTTTTTCTTTTTTTCTCCCATATAATTCTCAGTAACATCAATGGTTGTATTGTTATTGAGATAGGTCGAAATGGAAAAATCATCCATCTGGATATATCCTAAATTATTGCTGAGGGTTCTTGCAACGATTTGGTATTGCAATCTATTGCCATAATGGTCTGTTTTAAGCACCGCATAAACTGATTCGGTTCCTTCTGCCTGAGGCCCTCTGAGCATCACCAAAAAGGTTTTGGATTCCTCACATTGAAATATTTTACCAATCGCATAAACCGTGGTATTAGGCGTTAAGAACAATCTTCGAGACATTTTTAAATTAGTTATATCTCTTCCTTTGGCGTTTTGATAATTATGTACGTAGGATTTAGGCAAGTCCTGAAAATTGATTTCCCATTCCTTAAAATCAGCTGCTTGACCGGCATATTTTTTAGCTAAATCATTCTTTGTTTGATTCAAACGGGCATTTTTGATTGTTTCAACTCTATCCCGTACTAAAGCTACTTCTTCCTTACTACTGGCCGTGATTCTTACTTTCTTTTCCTCTTTGGTTTGCTTATTGGTGATTACTAAATCAACATCCTGAGCATTTAAACTTTTATTTTCGGTCTTCAACAGTTGGATTTGGTATTTCCATAAAGCACCCCAATAATAATCCAAATTATTTGTTGAAGGTGGTTTGCTAAATTTTCCTGTGGTCAAGGTCTTTTCATCTAGCAAGGCTACTTTATCAATTCCTTTATTATATTTAGCAGCATAAACCTTCCCATCTTGATAATGCGTGATAATATTGTCATACGAATCAGTCGTGGTATCCAGAAATGAAAGCGTATTTATATCAAGGTATTTTATTTTGTTTTTTTCCTTAAAGCCCAATAAATTCTTAGACGGAATAGCAACGGCAAATTCGTAGTCGTATTTGGTTTCACGCCATTTTTTAGTTTTCCAATTGTAAAATTGCACAAAACTATGTTCGGGTTTGTCTAAATCAAGACGCCCCTTGCTGTCTTTTTTATAAATCGTAAAACAAAAAACTATTTCATCTCCAATCAAATCGATAATTTTTCCATGATTGGGTTTTGCAAAATTATTGCCTGGAAAAAAAGAATTTGAGGCTTCATCCCATAAGAAATAATGGTCTGGTTTTAGTTCGCTATTGTCCCAACCTGCTATAATGGCTTTGTCGTTTCTATAATCAAAAACAAGAGCTTCAAAACTGCTACTCTTAGTAAAGCCTGTTAGGATAACTTCTTTTACTTGTTCTCCTGTTGTCAAATCATAGATTAAACCATAGCTAGAGCCGTTCCAAAGCAAGCAATGGGTTTCTGCTTTATTGAGTATGGGTTTTAATTTAGTACTCCATTGTATGTTAGTAAACAAACCGTTTTGGGCTATTGTGCTACATACAAAAAAAAGAAACAAGTATCGTATCGCTCTCATAATGGGTTATTTGTTTATCACAAAATAAACCAAACAGGAAACACGAATAAATAAGGCAATTGCCCTATATTGGTCAAAAAACAGTTATTCTTTTAGTTTTAATTCGAAGATAATTTTCAGAATCAAAAAAGGAATAACAGCGAAAACATTGGCATATTCGACCATGAATTGCCATTTTTGAGCAGATAAAAACCAAATCAAAATGCCTAGCAATAGCGACAGATGCAGCGTGAGTATGCCATTCGAGAAAATATCTTTGGCGTATCTTACTTTCGAATTAGTATAAAAAAGAAAGCCTTCTCTTAGTGTAAAAATGAACAGGCTTCCATTAAAATAAGGGTTTTTAAAACTAAAAATTTCAAAATTCAATCCTATCAAATCGAGTTCTTTCCAATCAATGATGATACCAAAAAAGACAATAATAAACACCAAATAAATACCCAACATAAAGAACCTTTCTTTATTATTTCCAAGGAATTGAACCGCATCAGCTGTTGGAACTTTTTTGGAATAGTAGGCAATTCTATCAAAAACAGTCCGAATAAATTCGTCAAACCAAAACAAGTACAAAATGTAAAATACAGTGGTTTGTTTATGAATAATTTCCATAATGGTACATCCTGTCATAAGGACAATTGAACAGTAAGTAGCTATGGAATGGGTATTCGAATTCATTTTATGTTGTGCTATAAAAAACCACATTCGACTATTGTTCAGGCAAACACAACTGAACACGAGTTCCTGTATCTGATGACGTTAATTGTAATGTTGCTCCTATTTCGCGAGCTCTTTTTTCATCGATAGCATTCCGTTACCTGCTTCAATAGTAGTGGTGTCAAAACCAGTTCCATTGTCTTGAATGGTGATTTCGAGTTGGTTATTTTCATTTTCAAAACGAACACTAATTTGGGTCGCTCTTGCATGTTTGACTGCATTGTTCACCGCTTCTTGAATAATTCGATACACATCAATACCCATCAAAGCATTAAAACATATTTCCTCTGATTGAGGAGGATGTGTGAATGAAAAAGCGATGCCAATCAAAGAAGTTCGTGCCGCTTCAATAAAATTAGTCGTTCTTATTTTTAAGTCTTCAAAGGTGATGTGTTCCTTGTTCATGGCCCAAATGGTATCACGCAAATCCGTAATTGTGGAACGGGTAAAAGTACCTATCGCATCAAACTTGGAGTACAATTTTTCCTTTGTGAAATCAAAATATTTCAAATTGTCCAATGACGAAATAATAAAGGTCAATTGCGCGCCAATATTATCATGCAAATCCTTAGAAATCGCCAGTCGTTGTTGCTGAAGATTGTTTTGATTTTCAATTTTGATTAACGCCTGTTTTAATTCGTTTTCTTTGATAATTTGTTTGTTTTTAAGTCGTTGTTGTTGGTACACTAAAAAACCTATCAACCCTAACAAAAAAGCCATGCCCGAAGCAAAATAAAACAATTTGTTTTTCTCTTTAATTCGGCGCTCACGTTCAGCGAGTTGATTTTTGGATTTAATTAACAAAGCATCTTTTTTGGCTGTTTGGTATTTTGTTTCCAATTCAAAAACGGCTTTGGCTTTTTCTTTTTCAAATAAGGTATCTTTAATCGCATTGTATTGTTGCGAAAACCAATAGGCTTTATCAAATTTATTCAGGCCGGCATAAGCTTTAGACAAGTTTTGCAATTGGGCTACTTTAAGTTTTTCAGCATTTGTCATTTCAATATACACTAAAGCTTCATTGGATTTTTGAATACTTTCAGTATATCTTTTTTGCTTCAACAAACTTTTGGCGTAAGCATTCAAAACATTCGCCACTTCATAAGCATTACCCGTTTCTTTATGACCAAGTATAGCCTCTTTAAATTTAGTTTCCGCTTGAGAATAATTCCCTAAACTATCCAGCGCCATGGCCATGTTCGAAACTGGGTACGGAAGGTAGTTTTTAAACCCTAAAGCTCGATATCCTTCAAATGCTTTAGCAGAATAGTGTATCGATTTTTCATATTGCTTTAAATTCAACAATACCGAACCCATATTACCATAGGTTGCCGTCTTCCCAAAATCATCGTTGATACTAGTATATATAACATTGGCTTTTTTGTAGTAGTTCAAAGCTTTGGCATACGACTTTAGTTCCTTATAAACGATTCCAATATTAGCCAAAACCATCGCTTTCTTGCTTGGATTGCCTTGACGTTCATACATTGACAAGGCCTTAAAATAATACGTTAAGGCAGTCTTTAAATCACCTAAAAACTCACTGCATATTCCTAAATTATTATAGCTGTCCCCAATTTCTATTGGACTGTTTATTTTTTGACGAAGTTGCAACGCTTGTTTATGAAATACAATAGCACTATCCAATAAGGTTTTGTGTTGGTAAGCGTTGGCTAACGTATTATATACTTTTGACAAAAGCGTGTCATTGGGTATTTGTCGAGAAATTGCCAATGCTTTTTTAGCATAAACAAGCGCTTCATTGTTGTTTTGGTCGCTGGAATCATTCGCTTTTTGTATCCAATAATTCGCTTGTTTTTTGAGCTGTTGCAAAGGTATTTTTTCTTGAGCCAAAATTCCATGACACCAAAAACCTAAAAGCAGCAATAGGTACTTCCACTTGTTTCTTAACTCTAAATTACAGCTATTGCTATTCATACCAAGCAGATTAATTAAGACTATTATTTGGATTTTCTACGGTTATAAATTTGCTTAAAAATATAAAAAACAACCACTACAATAAGAACAACAGGTGCTATTATTCCTAAAATAATAATCATAAACGGAAAAGTTGACCAAATATCAAATGATACCTCATAAGGACTTTGAGGTTGTATTTTTTCAAAAGTGGAAGGTAATTTTTGATTGGAAAAATCATCTATTGCCTCAAATAAAATAGTTTCTTTTTCCAATACCTTTTCGAAATCAAAATTTTCGATTTGATGACCGTAAGTAACAACCAAATTATCTTTAGGCAAAGGTGAAAAAGCTGTTAACCCTCCCAAGAATATCGGAGCATTAGAAGCTTTTTTAAACTGAAAATGTTCAGATAAGCCACGAATAGCTTTGTAACTTAAACCATCTCGCAATTGTATGATAAAAGTAGCTTTTTCTATAGGTTGTTTCCATACTTTGCCTGATTCAAGGAGATAGGTAAACACATTCAAATAATCTTTAGAATACCCTCTTGAAACCTGTCCGTTATTGGTGTTTACAATGAAATAAACCGTAATTACATTTTCTTGTTGGGGCAAAAAATCCATCTGCCATGTTAACCAATTTTGGTTTGCAAACGTCATTACTTCATTCGTGTCATCAAATTGATGTGTAAGGACAGGCAGCTCATTGCCATTGGACTTCACTTTGAATTTATAAATCGAATCCAAACTCACTTCATTGCTTTCCACTGCACCACCATGATAAATTCCTTTGATGGGATATCCCATTTTAAAACTCAACTTTTCAGAAGTGGTATTAACCATTTGGTAAACTCCTTTGACCACAGCATAGCCTTTGTACAACTGAATATAAATACGCTCATCCCGCATTTGTATTTTTTTGTAAGCCAATGAATCTTCGGGAAACAACATGGTAAATGCCATTCCACCACTATTATACACTCCGGGTTGGGAAACATTGGAACATAAAATCCATAGTAGTGGCAATAAGATAAAAACGGGAAGGATTCTATTCATTTTGAATTGCATATAACGAAATTTCACTATTCCTAAAAATAAAAAAGCTGACCTCTTTTTTATCATTCAGTCAGCTTTTAAATCAAATCTAGGTGTTTTAATTTAGCATTTCATCAATGTGTGATTTAAGGAAAGCTATTCCACCTTTTAACACCCCTGCTTTGTATTTTTCTACATCCACTGGTAAAACATAACTGTTAGAAACCGTAATATTGTTGGCTCTATACACTTTCCCAAAAGCCGTATTGGTACCTATGTAATCTTCATCATTTTTTGCCTCACTCTTAATAGTTTGCGTTTTGAAAGCTCCATCGATAACAATATCATTTTTAAGCGTTCCTATATAACTAACATCAGGCGACCCTCCAATAGGGTTACGTCCACAAGTGATGTCAATTTGGCTTTGTGCTGGAATATCCACTTGTTTTTTCTTCCCGATGGTTAAGGCTTGTAATTTGCTTATTTCTTTTTCATTGATGGCTTTGACATTGTCATAAGCAACAATACGCAATTGTGTTTCTACTTTTATATTGGCACTTTTATTTCTTTGAGCCCATGAGTTTTTATCTTCAATAAAAAACACAAACAATTCTACATTGGCCACCACTGCATCATCCAAATCTTTGGACAATTTAGAACCGTAATTCATTTTCAAGAAGTTTTCGTTTGAAGAATAAAAGGCATAATTACTCGGACGAACAGAGGCAACTCCTGGGAAAATGGTATAAGAAACGGGATAATTTTCTATGCGCTCTCTTCCTTTGAAGGCATCTGTTTTTTCATAATTTTTCCCATCAACAAATTCATAGCCCTTTGTTTTCAATTGATTTTTAAAATCAGCAAACAGATCATTGGTAATGTCTTTAAAATTTTCTTCGGTTAAATTATCCAATCCTAAAAAAAGTTTTGATTTGGCGTCACCTGTCAGTACACTTCCTAGCATTCCTCCTTTAGAAGTCTTTTCTTTTTGATTGTAAAACTGATAATGTACCACAAAATCGTTTACAAATACTTTTTTAGGTTTGTTTTTTAATTGTTTGGTTCCTCCAAAACTCTTAATCTTAAACTCATTAATTGTTTGAGCATTCGAAGTTAGAAAGGCTGTGAGTAGGAATAGAAAAAATAATTTTTTAAAAAAGGTTTTCATATTGCATATTTAAAATTAGTTTAAACAAAATTCTAAATATGATTGCTGATGGGAAATAAGGCAATTGCCCTATTTTTAAATAAAAAGAGGAAAATCACAGCCTAATTTCCACTTTTGTTCCTTGCGAATTAGAATCCAATATGAACTGCCCTCCTATTTGTTGGATTCTTTTTTTCATATTATTCAGTCCGTTGCCTTTGACAATAGTAGCACTGTCAAACCCAATTCCGTCATCTTTAATGGTAATTAGGAGTTGGTTTTCTTTTTCAGAAACCGCTATTGTAATCTGTCTTGCTTGTGCGTGTTTGAAAGCGTTGTGAACGGCTTCTTGTAACACCCTATAAATGTTCATCCCTTCGATGGAACTCAACTTTTTAGCCCTTAATTTTTCGTCAATCACAAAACTAAACTGAATCGCTTCGTTTGACATTTTTGCTTTAGCTATAAAATCATTGACACGCATTTCTAAATCTTCAAATAGCATTTCGTTACTCTTTAAAGCCCAAACCGTATCTCTTAATTCCACGATGGTTTCCTTTGCAAATTGACCAATCGTATTCAATTTGGTTCCTAAATGTGCATCCTCAATAGTATGCGCATATTGAATATTTTCAACGGAGGATAAGATAAAAGTAAGCTGAGAACCTATATTATCATGCAAATCTCTCGAAATAGACAAACGTTGTTGCAACAATTCATTTTGATTTTCGATATGTGACAAAACATATTTGTATTCGGCTTCTTTATGCTTTTGAGAGCTTTTGATAACAATAAAAGAATAGATAGCCAAGATAATAATGGGAACAATTACTAAATCCCCAAAAACAATATATTCAGCATAAAATAATGTAGCGATTATGTAATAGAAAATAAAAATCACATTACAGAAAATCATATAATTTACAAAATCAGAAACCCATTCCTTTCTTAAAGTTAGTTGGATATCGTTCTCACTGACTTTAAATTTATTGAGAAATATTCGTAGATAAATAAAATAAAAAACGGAATGAAACAACACCAAATTATTCAAAATTGCCGTAGGCGTGTGATTCCCTTGAATCATTTCGTCAAAATATTGTTTTTGCAATTCGTCAGGTATAAATAAATAATATAGACCCGCTACAAAAACCAATAATACAATCCAATAATTTAAACTCCAATATTTTGGTAGTTTTTGTTCCAAGGTAAAATAAACGTATTGCAACAGCATAGGCCCGTACAACAATGCAAAACCAGTAATAGAAAACTGAATAAATACCAAATGATAATTACCGTAATAGTAAGTGATTAAATTAGAAAAACAAACCAAAATAATGTTCAAAAAGAAAAAGCAGAACGATAATCTTGCTTTGGGATTTTCTTTTTTGGTAATAAGGATAGAGACTACAATTAATGATAATATAAATATGACAAAACAATTAAGGTAAAGTATATTTGAATCCATAGGCGTTACTTTAATCAAAACATAGTTTCAAATAAACAAAATCCTTTGAGAAAATCATAATCAAAAGTTAAAAAACCATAAAAGGATATTTTTGGGTCAAAGTTTCAATTCGTTTTTGATTTTTGATAACAAATTGCTGATGAGACTCTGAATTGGGATTAATAGGACGATGCAATAAGGCGGTTTGTATCTGTTGAACCTCTTTCATCAAGGAAAATGAAGATTCAGAAATCGTGGCTTCTTTGAATCGTTCCCAGATATAATCAATCGCCACTTGACTTGGATGCAACATATCAGGAGCGTAAAAACGATAGTCACGCAATTCATCCATCATGATTTCGTAGCTACAAAAGTATTCAGTATTCAGTTTAAAGTGTTCAGTATTCACTATTTCATAAATGGCTCGCAGTAATGATGCTTTACTTATATTGTTTTCAAAAAAACCATCTTTTATGTGTCGAACTGGTGAAACGGTAAATATGAAATTGCAATTTGGATTAACAGACTGAATTAAGTCGATACTTCTTTGAATACTACTAACAATAGTCTCAACAGATAACAACTTCTTAGTAAATTGTTTTTGAGGCACTTTATGACAATTGGCTACAATCGCATTGCTTTCAATACTGCGGTACACCCAAGCAGTGCCTAAAGTAATGACAAAATGGGTTGCTTGTGTGATTTGGTTACAAAACCCATCCAACAATCCATTCAATTGATCGAGAAGTTGTTGTTTGTCTGGATTAGACAATTCAGAATGTACTTCAAAACAATGCCATAAATCGTTATGAAAAAAAACATCGTTATCGGTAAAATAGTCTTTGCGAACCGTACGTTGGATTAATTTTTCAATGGAGACAGGGTTGAAAATAATTCCAAAAGGATTCACTGTATTTTGGAATTTGTAAAACTCAAATTTCTGGCTCATATTCTCGGCAAAGCAAGAACCTAGTGATAGTATTTTGGAATCATAATCAATAGGAAATTTACTTTTTGAAATAGGAACTTGAAGTCTGAAATCCATTGTAGGGTTAATAATGATAAGTTGTTTTCAAATTATAGGAAATACCTTTGTGAGGAATACTTACTAAAGAGTTTTTCTCCACTGGATAATTCCTCTTGTCGTATTTAAAGGTATTTTTATAAAAACTAGCCGACGAAATAATTTGTCCATCTTTTTCAACACTGGTTTCTACGGTACTGATAAGATAATTATTTGTAGAAATAATCCCTTCGTGGTCCAATAATTTTTCATACCCTTGAATATGATGCAAAGGATTAGATTTTAAATCATATTCATAATTCACATAATAGCGTGACAACACTCCTACCCCTACATTATCTAAGGTACGTTCTTCTCTAATGATATTCCCATTATCAAAATACAATTTTCCATGATGTAATTTTACAGGTAACGGCAATAAACTGATATCAAACTTTTCATAAGATATCGTACCGTCCTGATTATGCGTATAATTGATGACATAATCCCCATCGGATTGAACGGTTTGCAGTTTTCCGTTGTTATAGGAATAATTCACAATGGTTTTCGAGTTGTTTGAAAGGGTCGTCGTTTCGATTTTGGTAATCAAATCGGCAGTATAGGTAAATACTTTTATCGTTTCAGCGCTCTCAATTCTAACAAGCTGGGCTTGATTATAAAAAAAGGTAGTTGTTTTTTCTGTTCCACTCTCCGAAGTTTCAACAATATTTTTTACGTATTTAATTTTATCATCTAAATCATCCGTACAAGAAGAAAGCGACAAAAAAGCAATTGTCAAGAACCAATATATAAATATTCTTTTTGTCATTTAATGATATTAAAAATTAAAACTATAAAGGTGGTATTCTTACAATCTCTAACATTATAAAAACCAAAGATATAAAAAAACTATAGCTTTGGTTTTTATTTTTTTTCTACTACTTCACGAATTCAATTGCATTGGTCAAAGCATCTGGAATTCCTCCAGCGTTTTTACCACCTGCAGTAGCAAAGAATGGCTGTCCGCCACCGCCACCTTGGATAAATTTACCCAATTCGCGCACAACTTGTCCCGCATTTAAGCTTTTCTCAGCTACTAATTCTTTAGAAATATAACAAGTCAACATTGGCTTTCCTTCGTCGGCTGTGGCCAAAACCAAAAACAAATTGGTTCCTAAGGTTCCTAGTTCATACGCCAAATCTTTTGCGCCTTCCGGATTCAAATCCACTTGCTTGGCTAAGAACTGTATGCCGTTTAGTTCTTGAATCTCTTGAGCCAATTCAGCTTTCATATTTTTTGCTTTGTCTTTCAACAAGGCTTCGACTTGTTTTTTCAGTTTGGCGTTTTCATCTTGCAAAGAAACCACCGCTTTCACAGCATCTTGAGGGTTCTTTAAAGTTGCTTTAATTTCGCCTAACAATGCCTCCTGCGACGCAAAGAATTTTTTAACAGCATCACCAGTAATCGCCTCAATACGACGAATTCCTGCCGCAACAGCTCCCTCAGAAACGATTTTAAAATGCCAAATATCAGCGGTATTTTTCACATGGATTCCACCACACAATTCCATACTGTTGCCAAATTTTATTGCACGTACATTATCTCCATATTTTTCACCAAACAAAGCCATCGCACCTTCGTCCAAGGCTTGTTGAATTGGGATATTTCTTCTTTCAATTAATGGCAATTGCTCTTGTATTCTAGCATTGACGAAATCCTCCACTTGCTGAATTTCTTCATCCGTCACTTTAGAGAAGTGTGAGAAGTCAAAACGCAAATAATTTGGATTTACTAACGACCCTTTTTGCTCCACATGCGTTCCTAATATCGTGCGCAATGCCAAGTGCATCAAGTGTGTCGCCGAGTGATTTTTAGAAGACAAACTTCTTAAATCGATATTAACTTTGGCTACAAAACTTGCATTTACATTTTCTGGTAATTTTTTAGCAAAATGCAAAATCAAGTTGTTTTCTTTTTTAGTATCGATGATTTCAATAGTTTCGTTTGCCGAAACTAAGGTTCCCTTGTCCCCAACCTGACCTCCACCTTCTGGATAGAATGGTGTAGCGTCTAAAACGATTTGGTACATCACCCCATCTTTTTTAGAATCAACTTTACGAATACGAGTGATTTTAACTTCGTTTTCTAATTGGTCGTAGCCTACAAAAGATTCAACATTTCCGTCCACTAAAATTTTCCAGTCATCAGTAGAAACTTCTGAGGCCGCACGAGAACGTGATTTTTGTTCTTGCATGGATTTATCAAAACCAGCTTCATCCAAGCTATATCCTCTTTCTCTTAAAATCAAAGCCGTTAAATCGATTGGAAAACCGAATGTATCGTATAATTCGAATGCTTTAGCTCCATTCACTTCTTTACTTGAAGTTTCAGCAATTACCTTGTCTAATAATTGCAATCCTTGATCCAAAGTTCTCAAGAAAGAAGCTTCTTCTTCGCGAATAACATTGGTAACCAAAGTTTGTTGTTTTTTGATTTCTGGAAAAAATTCTCCCATTTGGTCTGCTAATACCGCTACCAATTCGAAAATAAATGGCTCTTTTGTATTCAAGAAAGTAAAGCCGTAACGAATGGCACGACGTAAAATACGACGAATTACGTATCCCGCTCCAGTATTAGACGGCAATTGTCCATCGGCAATAGCGAAGGCTACCGCACGCACGTGATCTACAATCACACGAATAGCGATATTCGTTTTGTTTTGCTCTTCAGAAACGGTTTTTATTTCGTTTGAAGTGTATTTCAATCCTGTGATTTGCTCCACTTTTTCAATTAGTGGTGTAAACACATCCGTGTCATAATTGGATGTCACGCCTTGCATTGCCATACACAAACGCTCAAATCCCATTCCGGTATCAACGTGCTGTGCTGGTAATTTTTCTAGTGAACCATCGGCCTTACGGTTGAACTCCATAAATACGTTGTTCCAAATTTCCACTACTTGCGGATGATCAGCATTTACCAAACTGAAACCTGAAACTTCGGTTCTTTCTGCATCGGTACGCAAATCGATGTGGATTTCTGAACAAGGTCCGCAGGGGCCTTGGTCTCCCATTTCCCAAAAGTTGTCTTTTTTATTACCAAGGATAATTCGGTCTTCAGAAACGAATTGTTTCCATATATCAAAAGCATCTTGATCAAAAGGCACATTCTCTGCTTCGTTTCCTTCAAAAACAGAAACATACAAACGATCTTTGTCTAACTTTAAAACTTCCGTCAAAAATTCCCATGCCCACGGAATCGCTTCTTTTTTGAAATAATCGCCAAATGACCAGTTCCCTAGCATTTCGAACATGGTGTGGTGGTAGGTATCAAAACCTACGTCCTCCAAATCGTTGTGTTTTCCAGATACACGAAGACATTTTTGCGTATCGGTAATACGATTGCTTTTGGGTGTGGCGTTTCCTAAGAAATACTCTTTAAACTGTGCCATTCCTGAGTTGTTGAACATCAAGGTGGGGTCGTCTTTAAGAACGATAGGTGCCGAAGGAACGATTAAATGCCCTTTGCTTTCAAAGAATTGTAAATACGCTTTGCGAATGTCTTGTGATTTCATTTTTAATGTTTAATCGGTTAATTGCTTAATTGTTTAATGGTTTGTTCGAATAAACGAAAAACCAAATCAACGAATCAACTTTTTTGCCCCAGATAAAAGTGGAAAGCTTCGAGTTTGGGCAATCTATTTTTTTCTTGATGGTGCAGAGCGACCAGAGGAAGCTCCTGCAACAGGGTAGAAAAAAAGATTGCTAAACGAGAACTTGCAACGGATAGCTGGAATAGGCTCTAATTATTTTTTTATTCCGAAAAAAGGGGTGTTACGAATGAAACATTTATTAAATTTGTTCGACCAACCTTTTTGGACGTGCAAAAATAGGGTATTTTAAAATATGGCGAAAGTAAAATATTATTACGATTCTGAAAATCTGGCATATCGGAAGATCAAAACAAAAAAAAGACACAAATTTGCTTATGCAGTCTTGTTTTTGGTGGCTTCGGCCTTATTTGGTTTCCTGTGTTTTCTAGCTTTATTGAATACACCTTATTTTGACACACCAAAAGACCGCCTCTTGATGCGTCAGATTGAGAATTTAAAATTGAATTATGAGGTTTTAAATAAACGCATTGAAGAGCTATCAGCAGTTGCGGCAGCTATTGAAGACCGAGACAATAACCTTTACCGCACTTATTTTAACATTTCCCCTATTCCAACAGAGGAACGCAAATCAGGATTTAAAGACCCCAATCGATATGCCGAGCTGCAAGGGTACGACAATACCAAGCTAGTTTTGAGTACTACCCAAAAAATAGATGTTTTGGCAAAACAACTCGCTATTCAGTCTAAATCATTGGATGGCATTTTGAAATTAGCCAAGGAAAAAGACAAATTATTAGCTGCTATTCCTGCCATTCAGCCAGTTCGAAATGAAAACTTGAAACGCATGGCTTCT
Organism: Flavobacterium faecale; assembly: GCF_048320115.1. Lineage (GTDB taxonomy): Bacteria > Bacteroidota > Bacteroidia > Flavobacteriales > Flavobacteriaceae > Flavobacterium > Flavobacterium faecale_A. The sequence goes on along the minus strand of NZ_CP182943.1, from coordinate 2,109,782 downwards.
GGATTTGGATACCGGACCGACCCATTTACTAAAGCAAGAAAAATGCATGAAGGCATGGACTTTACAGCTAAAACAGGAACTCCCATTTATGCCACAGGAGATGGCGTAGTGTCACAAGCAGATGCCAATGCTTCAGGTTATGGGAATCATGTGGTCATTAGGCACGGTTATGGATACGAAACGTTGTATGCGCATTTGAGCAAATACAACTGCCGTCCAGGGCAAAGGATTAAAAGAGGAGATATCATTGGGTTTGTAGGCAGTACAGGAAGATCGGAAGCGCCACATTTACATTATGAAGTCCATAAAGATGGTAAGGTCGTGAATCCGTTGAATTTTTATTACGGCAATATTTCGGCAGTGGAATATGTGGCGATATCTAAATTAGCGAATCAGGAGAATCAATCGCTGGATTAAGGAATTTGGATTTGAGATTTGGGATTTAAAATTTAAGAATAGCTTATAATATTAACATTGAAATTAAAAAACAGATTTTATACCTTGCAGGAAAAAACCTAAAACTTTAAACTTGAAACAAAAATTAAAATGCACATAGAACTTTCAAAAGATAAAAGGTATTACAGCATTGGAGAGGTCGCTAAGGCTTTTAATGTAAATGCGTCGCTCATCCGATTTTGGGATAGCGAATTTGATATTTTGAAACCAAAGAAAAACGCCAAAGGCAATAGAATGTTTACTCCTGAGGATGTGACCAATTTACAATTGATTTATCATTTGGTTAAAGAAAGAGGTTTTACTCTTGAAGGTGCTAAAATTCACCTGAAAGAAGGACAAAAGAAAACCTTGGACAAATTTGAAATTATTCGAAAACTGGAAGCAATCAAAACGCAGTTAACCAATATTAAAAACGAACTTTAAAGTAAAAAAAAACAATATCAATAAGCAATTGAAATTGACAATTTTAAAAATATATAGTAAATAAAAACAACAAACTTTAAATTAAATAGAAACATGGATTTTAAAAAATTTTTACCTTGGATTATTGTAGCAGTTATTCTTTTCGCTGGTTATAGTTGGGTTAAAGGCATCAACAACACAGCGGTAACTTTAAATCAAGATATCGAAGAATCTTGGGGAAATGTACAAACTTCGTATCAAAGACGTAATGACCTTATTGGAAATTTAGTAAACACTGTAAAAGGAGCTGCTGATTTTGAAAAAAGCACTTTAACAGCAGTAATTGAAGCTCGTGCCAAAGCGACTCAGACAACTGTTGACCCAGCCAACATTACACCTGAACAATTAGAAGCTTTCAACAAAGCACAAAGTGGCGTAAGCAGCTCTTTGTCTCGTTTATTAGTAACTGTAGAGCAATATCCTGATTTGAAAGCGAATCAAAATTTCTTAAAATTACAAGACGAATTGGCAAGCACTGAAAACCAAATCTTAACAGCTCGTACTCGTTTTAACGAAACTGTTAAACCATACAATACACATATCAAAACCTTCCCAAACTCTATGTTTGCGGGAATGTTTGGTTTCCAAGAGAAAGCTTATTTCAATGCTGTAGAAGGTGCTGAAAAACCCGTAGAAGTGAAATTCTAAAAAATATTTTTGATTTTTGATTAACGATTTTTGATAGGAGATTTACACCTCTAAAATCAATCTGAAATTTTCAAAACATTGAAAAAAAAAAAAAAACCATTATGAAATTAAGATAATTTAGCTCAAGTAGACTTAATGAATCTTAATTTCTTAATGGTAAAAAATGTTTATTCTAATTTTGAGTGTATTTACACTTGAAACTAAAACTCCTTTGCATGTCACAAGTAGAAGATTTTTTAACCCAAGAAGAGGAAAAAGCGATTGTAGAAACGATTCGCTTGGCCGAAGAAAAAACCTCGGGCGAGATTCGTGTTCATATCGAAAAAACAACTTCTAAAATTCCTTTTGACAGGGCCACAGAAGTTTTTCATGACCTAGGCATGGATGCGACTGAACTCAAAAATGGCGTACTGATTTATCTTGCTGTTGAAGATCATCAATTTGTAATTTGTGGTGACAAGGGAATTAATGATGTGGTACCTCATGATTTTTGGGATTGTACCAAAGACGCCATGGTAGCGCAATTCAAAACTGGCAATTTCAAACAAGGTTTGATTGACGGAATTACCAGAGCTGGGGAACAACTTAAAAAGTACTTCCCTTACCTAGAAGGTGACACAAACGAATTATCAAACGAAATTTCTAAAGGATAATAATGCAAAAGTCAACTTTCAAAAAACAAAATTCAAAAAACAAAATTCAATTTTTAAAGAAAGACTGGAGCGTTTTATTGGCACTCTTTTTTCTATTGAATAGCGGTTTCCTATTAGCACAATTTACCATTCCTGAAATCCCAAAATTTCAAACTTCGGTTTATGATTACGCCAATGTATTGAGCAGTACCGAAAAAGCACAACTGGAAGAGAAGCTTATTCGCTATTCAGACTCCACAACAACACAAATAGTCATTATAACTATTGAAAGTTTAAAGGGTGAAGATATCGGAATCTTAACCCCCAAATGGGCACACCAATGGGGAATTGGAGGCACTAAAAAAGACGATAACGGTGTTTTAATCTTATTGGCAAAAGCTGAAAGAAAAATATGGATTTCTCCAGGTTACGGACTCGAAGACCGATTGACAGCGGGAATTGGCGGTGAAATCACCCGAAATATTATCATTCCCGAATTCAAAGCCGGCAGTTATTACCGTGGACTAGACAAAGGAACTGATGCAATTATCGACGTTTTCAAAGGCAAATACAAAGGCCAACGCAAACAAACGGAAAGCAAAGACTTCCCTATTTTACCCTTTATCATCATCATCGTATTTATTATCATATTGGCTTCCAAAAACAAAGGAGGCGGTAGCGGAGGCGGAAACTCAGGCAACCGTTCTGGTGGCCCTAGCCTATTGGATGTTATCATTCTAAGCAGTCTTGGCAGTGGTCATCGTGGCGGCGGTTTTGGCGGTGGTTCTTCAGGCGGCGGATTTGGCGGCGGCGGCTTCGGTGGTGGTTTTGGCGGAGGTGGATTCTCTGGCGGAGGTTCTGGTGGAAGTTGGTAGATAGATCAATAACTGGTAAACTCAAAGTGAAAACATAAAAAACCAACTCAAATACAATACTAACAACTGATTACCAATACTTTAACAGCAATTACAAAATAAACTCCGTAACTTTAAGAGAAAACAACAGTTATGAAAAATTTTGCAATTAAGCTCGTATGGTTTACTACGGTATATGTGTTTGTATTCGCTATTTTAAATCAAACAGACACTGATTTGAGGATATTATTAGCACTACATTTTATTGGAGTGTTTTTAATACCGCTTATGGTTTACAAGGTCTTAACAGACAATTACAATCCTACCAATACTTTTAAAGAATGGTATGAAGACCACCCCATGAACACACTAGAAAAAGACGAAAACGAAGAATAATCAATTCCCCGACAGTTCTCATTTACACTGATTTTCTTATTTTTACACCTGAAAATAAGTTTGCATATTTAGACTCAACCTCAAAATTAGTTTAAAAGCTTTTTAGATTGTATTTGTAAAAAATACTATCTTTAAACCCTTTGTCTTTTATATAGTCCGAGGCTAAAACTAGAAACATGTTATCACACAAAGCAAAATATGCTCTTAAAGCATTACTTTATTTAGCGAAACAAGATCAAAATGTTGTATCCAAAACAACGGATATCGCTGAGGCAGCTAATATTCCAAAAAAATTTTTGGAACAAATATTATTAGACCTCAAACGAGGTCATTTTGTTGGGAGTAAACAAGGTAAATTTGGCGGCTATTATCTTTTAAAACATGTGAACGAAATTACATTGGCTGATATCCATCGATTATTTGACGGTGCTATCGCTTTGCTTCCTTGTGCTTCTTTAAATTTTTACGAACGTTGTTCGGACTGTACTGATGAATCAGAATGCTTGCTTCGACACGGTTTAATCACCATTAGAGACGAAACTTTAAATGCTATGAAGGGCATCACTATTGCTTCATTAGTAAATAAATAAAAATATTTTTTTTTAAATTCTACTAATTTTATAGAATTTATATATATTTGCACTCAAAATAGCTTAAAGACGCTATTTATTATTACAAAAACACAGACACACCAGCATTTACAATATAAATTTGATTTAAATTCTAATGAGAATAAATAAAATTATCTTTTCAATAATTACCCTTTTTACTCTTAATTCCATTACTGCACAAAACTCAGATGATATCCTGAATTTACTTATCCAAAGAAAAATCATTAAACAAACTGAAGCCGATTCTATTCGTTCTCACAGCAAGTCTAATGTAGCGGAACAAGTAAAAAACAAAACTTTCCAAGTAGATTTACAGATAAAAAATCGAGGAGAATATCGACATGGATACAGAAATATTCCAAATGACAACAGTAGTGCTGCTGTATTTATCAACCAACGAAGCCGACTGAATATTGATTATAAACAGGGTAAATCATTCAATACTTTACTATCACTACAAGATGCCAGAGTTTGGGGTTCACATGACCCACGGGGTTTAAATGGAACCATACAATTATTTGAAGGATATATAGAGCCGTTTATCAATCCAAATCTTTCAATCCGAATAGGAAGACAGCGTATTGCATACGACAACCAACGCTTTTTTGCAGAAAATGAATGGCGGATTAACGGAGCTGCTCATGATGCAATTAACTTTCGTTATTACAAAAAAAAGCTAAGCACTGAATTAGTGGGCGCCTTTAACCAAACTGGAGAACGTATTTTTGGCACCGATTATACTCCTGCTACATTAAGCATCACTCCTGCAAATAGCACAGCAACAACTTGGACTAATTACAAAGCACTCGCAATTCATTATTTAAAATATAATTTCAACTCTAAATTTACCGCAACTTCTATTATAGCAAGTGATGCTTATCAGGATGAGGTGCAAAAAGAACTGAACCACTGGCGTTTTACTTATGGAGGCCGACTAGAGGTCAAAAATAAAAATTGGTATGTAACTACTACTACTTATTTACAATCTGGTCGCAACAGCACAGGAAAAACTATTGACGCTTGGTACATTCAGCCAGAAATAAAATACAGTTCAAATGACCAATTATCCATTCGATTAGGCGCTGAAATACTTAGTGGTGATAATGGAACCGTAGGTCAAACGGACCATAATTTTGTTCCATTATATGGAGTTGCTCATCGATTTAATGGGTTTATGGACTTTTTTACCCGATTCCCATCTGATTTAAATAATGCTGGATTGATCAATCCTTACCTTTTTTTTAGCAAAAAAGTATCTAAAAAATTAGAATTGCATTCGAACAATCATTTGTTCTATACCCAAAGGAAATTTATTACTAGCGCCAATCAAGAACTAAAACCATTCATGGGATACGAACATGATTTATTAGTCACATACAAACCAAATCATTTTACGAATATTGAAAGCGGATTTTCAGTAGCATTACCAACAGACACCATGACAACTATCAAAAACTTTGGAAATGCTGACAACATCGCAACTTGGGCCTATATCCAGGTGAAATTCACCCCTACACTATTCAAAACTCGATTTAACTAAAAATAAAAGTACCTGCTAGTTTATAAAACAGCAGGTACTTTTTTATTAATCTTCTCTATTTTTACTTTTAGAGTCTAAATCTTTATTCCTTCCAAAATTTTTATCTTTATCCGAATTAGGTCCTGGAGGCTTCATTCCTCCAAAATTTTTGATCTTATATATTAATGAAAACATTCCGTAACGCTTTAGAACTGTGTTTTCCTCATCTCTAATTGAAGTCTCTGTAATCGATCGCGTATATCCTTGGTTTTGATTTAAAATATCAAAAACTTTTATTCTTGCTGTCAACGTTTTATCCAAGAAAGTGTACCCCAAACTCATATTCCACAATTTGTACTGATTTTGAAAACCAGTACCCGAATTAGTGTTATAGCTGTATCCAAAATCATTACTCAAGACCCAACTTTCTCCAAAATAGTTTGTTACCCTTAAATTTAATTTGTGAACTGCATTCAAACGAGAATCAATAGAGAAATTTCGATATCTAGACTCATTATACAGAAAACTATAAGATGGTGATATCGTTAACAGTTTGCCATAATTATAAGACAAATAGACTCTTGGAGCAAATGAAAGAATTTTAGCGTCATAGAAAACATTATTTACAAATCCTTTATCAAAAGAATAATCAGTTTTAAAACCAAAACCATAGCGATAAGTATTCAATTCTTTCTTAATATAATTATTCCAGTAAATACTCAAACTTGTTTTATAAATATTATTAATATTAATAAAGGTTGTATTACTTGTCCCATCCTCAGCATACGTCCTAGCAGAAATAATATCACTATCAACAACGTCTGCTTTCATATAAATGCTATAACCAGAACGTTTTTGCATATTATAGTTTCTAAAACTAAAATTAAAACTATGTTTCTTTATAGGATCTAAATCTGGATTTCCTATAATTGTATTCACAGTACTGCTAATATCCAAAACTGGCAATAATTGGTAAGCAGTGGGTAAATTAACTCTATAATCGTATTTTAATAACGCATAATTCGATTTGTCAATCTTATACTTAAATTGTGTATGCCATTCTGGAATAAAATAATTCGACTTTAGCTTGGTTTGATTATTAAGATAAAAAGAATAGTTATCGTATTGCACCAAAGATGTGGTATTTCTAACATTGAATGAAAACACATTATCATTATAAAAGAAACCCATTTTTGGAGCTATAGAACTCTGATTGGAAGAAATATAGCTGGATTGTGCAGCATTAAATATAGAATACCCCTCAGTTGTAGTATCAAAATTAAACGTTTTTTCATCCGTGATTTTGTTGTCCCATTTATACTCTGCCCCTACTCTAAAACGGATAACTTTCGAAATAGGCTCCGTAAATTCAACCTGTGCATAATAAAAATCACGTTTCACAGAGTTGTCAATCATCTGGTTACGCAGGTTGGTTTTTCCTGAAGTATAGGATTTAATTTCATTTTTATTAAATCCTAATAAATCATTCTTAGAATTATTATTGGTCATCGAAAAAATCAAATTACGAGATCTTTTTTCGAAACTTTTATTAACCGAAATTACATTATCAAAATTGAGCAAATCTGTACTTCTTTCGGTAGTTCCTTTATTTTCATTAAGTAAATCTCCAACTTCATTTGTTGAAACACTTGAAGATGAACCATTGTTTTTAAAATTAGCTTTTCGAAATCTTGGCTCAAAGACAATTTGAACATTATCTATTGGTTTGTATTCTATTTCAAAATTTATTTTGTGATTCGTATTCTCTGTTTTAGCATCTGAATCTGATTTTGTCGTGATGTTTCCTGTAGGTAAAAAACGGGTTTGCGTTGACTTTTTCGCATTGTTATTCAAGCTATTATCATACGAATAATCTCCTGTAGTTTCTAGATTATCAGACCATTCGTTAAAATAATTAAATCCAGCCAAGTTGGTACGAGTAATCCCTTTTCTTGAAATTGTTGCCCCCACATCACCATTGGATTTATTTTTATCCTCACCAAAAGCTTCATCAATTGAGAATCCCGATAAATTGATATTATTAGTAGAACCTACCGCACTAATGCGCTGTTTATTATCAAATTGATTGACTAAAAAACTTCCTTCATAGCGATCATCAGTACCATAACCTCCTAGGAATTTCCCAAAATAACCTTTATTTTTCTTTTTATCAATGGTCAAATTCAGACTCAAAAAATCAGAAGCGGCATCATCTCCTGCCAATTCTTCTTTTTTAGTTTTAAAATCAGAAACCTGAATTTTATTAATAATATCAGCTGGTAAATTTTGTAAGGCCACAGCTCCATCTTTACCAAAAAAGGCTTTTCCATTGACTAAAATCTGACTCACTTCTTTGCCGTTCACTGTAATTTTCCCTTCATCATCAATTACAAAACCAGGTAGTTCTTTCAAGACTGCATCCACATTATCATCTGGACGCACTTTAAATGAAGCCGCATTGTATTCTAAAGTATCTTGTTTAACGACAATTGGAGGTGCTGTAGTTTTTATCACTACATCCTTTAAAATATTTTCAGTACTGAATAAATAAATAGTCCCTAAATCTTTATTCTCTGTGATACCCGCTAATTCATCTTTATAATTTTCATGTCCTACAAAGGAAACATTCAAAAAAGTAGGATTGTCATACTTTTTTAATCTAATTCTAAACCGACCCGTATTGTCGGTTGACGTTGCTCCTAACTTCAAAGAATCTTTGACTACTGAAAAATAAACATTAGCCGCTTCTAAAGGCTGTTGGGTATTGATATCCAATACTTGTCCTTGAATAAAATAGCTCTCTTGGGCAAAAAAACTAAATGATAAAAACAAGAACAGAACTAAAAAATGGCTTTTGAACATGGTTTTTTGGCAAATTAAATAGTATTGTATGACCTAAAAATAGTTATAAGGTTTAATTGGATAATAAAAAAAACCCTCAAAGGCCAAAATGCATCTTGAGGGTAATTTATTTTTATGGTTTCTGAGACTTATTTTTCTCTAATATAAATATCGATTGGAACACCTGAAAAATCCCAGTTTTCTCTGATTTTATTTTCAAGGTAACGCTTGTAAGGCTCTTTAACATATTGTGGTAAATTAGCAAAAAACACAAACTGTGGTGTTGCCGATGGCAACTGCATACAGTATTTAATTTTCACATATTTCCCTTTTGTCGCTGGTGGTGGATAAGCTTCAATAATTTTCAACATATATTCATTGAATTTTGAAGTTGGAATACGAGTTTGTCTACTTTCATACACCTTCACTGCCGCCTCCAAGGCTTTCAACAATCGCTGTTTGGTCAATGCCGAAACAAAAAGAATAGGCACATCCGTAAATGGCATTAATTCTTTTTTAATTTTCTCTTCATAATCACGAGTTGACATGGTATCTTTTTCAACCAAATCCCATTTGTTTACCAAAATCACCACACCTTTTCGGTTTTTCTCAGCCAACCAAAAAATACTTTGGTCCTGCCCTTCAAATCCACGAGTAGCATCGATTACCAAGATACAAATATCAGCATGCTCAATCGCACGTACTGAACGCATCACAGAATAAAACTCTAAATCCTCTTTTACTTTAGCTTTACGACGGATTCCCGCTGTATCCACTAAGTTAAATTCAAACCCAAAACGGTCAAATTTAGTATCAATCGCATCACGAGTAGTACCCGCAATATCGGTTACAATATAACGGTCTTGTCCAATCAAGGCGTTGATAAAACTCGATTTTCCAGCATTAGGACGTCCTACTACTGCAAAACGAGGCAAGTCTGAAACTTCTTCAACAACTGGTTTTTCAGGAAAAGCATCGATCAAAGCGTCTAATAAATCTCCTGTTCCACTGCCTGATATACTAGCAAAAGTGTAGTAATCCCCTAATCCAAGGTTGTAAAACTCCACCGCGTCTTTCTCGCGCATGGCATTATCAACTTTATTTACCGCTAACAATACTGGCTTCGTTACTTTACGTAACAATTTAGCAACAGCATCATCCATAGGTGTAATACCTTCCTCAACATCAACCACAAAAATAATCACATCGGCTTCATCGATAGCTAATTCTACTTGCTTACGAATCTCTCCTTCAAACACGTCATCAGAACCACGCACATATCCGCCTGTATCAATTACAGAAAATTCTTTTCCGTTCCACTCGCTCTTACCATAGTTTCTATCACGGGTAACACCCGAAACCGAATCTACAATGGCTTCTCTTCTTTGTATCAGCCTATTAAAAAGGGTTGATTTCCCTACATTAGGTCTTCCTACTATCGCAACAATATTATTCATAATCTTTTTTCAAATATTCGGCAAAGGTAGTTAAAAAAATCGCTAAGTCGCTAAGTTTCTGAGTACCTATGATTTTTACAATTTCTGGAAGCTATTTCCAGCTGTCCACTATATCTTTTATGCTGAACCCCAGCATAAAAGGATGCCGTTCCCATCTGGGCTAGGGCATTTCTTAATCAAATTCTGTTTGTACAGATTGATTGCATTTTTTATTGGTACGGACAGGTCGCGACCTGTCCCTACAGCATATTATTGATTGTATCCAAAACGCTTTAACATATTGGCATTGCTTCTCCAGTTTTTATTCACTTTCACATACAACTCGATGTGAATTTGTTTTCCAAAGAATTTCTCCAAATCCTCACGAGACTCCATCCCTACTTTCTTCAAAGCAGCTCCTTTATGACCTATGATAATTCCTTTTTGGGTGTCACGTTCCACCATAATAAGCGAACGAATTTTGATAATATTATCTGTTTCAATAAATTCTTCAGTCACAATCTCTACTGCATACGGAATCTCTTTGCTGTAGTTCAATAATATTTTCTCACGAATGGTTTCGTTCACAAAAAAACGTTCTGGTTTGTCTGTCAATTGATCTTTTGGATAATAAGCTGGTGATTCTGGCAACAACTCTAGAATTCGGCCAAAAACCTCAGGAACATTGAAATTTTGTAAAGCCGATATTGGGTAAATTTCAGCATTAGGCACTTTCTCTGTCCAAAAAGCCACTTGTTGCTCCAATTGTTCTTGGTTAGAATTGTCAATTTTATTCAACAATAACAACACTGGAATTTTAGAATGAATGATTTTATTAAAAAAAGCTTCATCTTTCAAGTCTTGCTCTCCAATCTCCACCATATAAATCAAGATATCAGCATCCTCAAAAGCCGATTTTACAAAATTCATCATCGACTCTTGCATTTCATAAGCGGGTTTGATAATTCCAGGAGTATCCGAAAGTACTAACTGAAAATCCTCTCCGTTCACAATTCCAAGAATTCTGTGTCTAGTAGTTTGTGCTTTTGAGGTAATAATAGACAATCTTTCCCCTACAAACGCATTCATCAACGTTGATTTCCCTACATTAGGATTCCCTATAATATTTACAAAACCTGCTTTGTGTGCCATTTCCTTATTTATTTAATGCTGCAAAGGTAGTCATATCAAGTCAATAGATGAAATAAAACATTTTTTAAAATTACGCATTGGAAATCTAGATTTTATATGTATCTTTGCACCCGAAACATCGCGGGATAGAGCAGTAGGCTAATTCAGATGGCTCATATCCGCCACGGCGGACACAGGTTCTTAAATATACAAATTGAAAATATATCGCGGGATAGAGCAGTAGGCAGCTCGTCGGGCTCATAACCCGAAGGTCACAGGTTCGAGTCCTGTTCCCGCTACTAAGTTAATTTTATTGAGATTAAAACTAAGAGCATGAAGCAGCTTTTCGAACTCATATCCGCCGCGGCGGACACAGGTTCGAGTCCTGTTCCCGCTACTAAGTTAATTTTATTGAGATTAAAACTAAGAGCATGAAGCAGCTTTTCGAACTCATATCCGCCGCGGCGGACACAGGTTCGAGTCCTGTTCCCGCTACTAAGTTAATTTTATTGAGATTACAAACGCACATCGCGGGATAGAGCAGTAGGCAGCTCGTCGGGCTCATATCCGCCGCGGCGGACAAAGGTTCAACCAAGATTGCAAAACACACAGCGCGGGATAGAGCAGTAGGCAGCTCGTCGGGCTCATAACCCGAAGGTCACAGGTTCGAGTCCTGTTCCCGCTACTAGAAAAAAACACCACTTATTAAAGTTGGTGTTTTTTCGTTTATAACACTTTTTATCATGGAGGAATTTGTTGTTTACATTTTATATTCTGAAAAATTTGACAAGAACTACACTGGATTTACTTCCAACCTTATTGAACGTTTCAAATCTCACAACGAACTGGAAACTAAAGGCCACACCTTGAAATTTAGACCTTGGAAAGTAATTCATGTTGAATTTTTTAACTCAAAATCCGAAGCTATGAAAAGAGAAAAGTATTTAAAAACAGGAGTCGGACGTGAATTTATCAAAAATTTAATTCAAAACGCTTTATAAAGAAAGCTCATATCCGCCGCGGCGGACAAAGGTTCGAGTCTCCGCTGTAGCGGACTACTAGAAAAAAACACCACTTATTAAAGTTGGTGTTTTTTCGTTTATAACACTTTTTATCATGGAGGAATTTGTTGTTTACATTTTATATTCTGAAAAATTTGACAAGAACTACACTGGATTTACTTCCAACCTTATTGAACGTTTCAAATCTCACAACGAACTGGAAACTAAAGGCCACACCTTGAAATTTAGACCTTGGAAAGTAATTCATGTTGAATTTTTTAACTCAAAATCCGAAGCTATGAAAAGAGAAAAGTATTTAAAAACAGGAGTCGGACGTGAATTTATCAAAAATTTAATTCAAAACGCTTTATAAAGAAAGCTCATATCCGCCGCGGCGGACAAAGGTTCGAGTCTCCGCTGTAGCGGACTACTAAGAAAGATTCAGAGAAATCTGAAGCTTTTTTTACGCATTAAAACCAAGGAAAAAAAGAGAAAAATAAACTCAGGAATTATACAAGTTTTTTATTCGTTACAATTCAGGAATCCAATCCTTAAATATTGTTTTTAGATTATAGCTTTCAAATTGTGCTGGACTCAGCACCCGTGACCAACTCACACGAGAAATAGTGTTCCCTCCTGCTCCTTTTGATTGATATTCCGCATAAAATGCCGTCTCTTCGGCCTCTGGCTTGCTCCAATTGTGCCAACCTTCAGGTTTAATATGAATTCCCATCTCGCAATTGATAAAGACAGTCTTAGCATAATTCCTCCATGGTCTGCCTAAATAATAGGTACTGGCTCCCGAGTCTGAAGTTAATTTGCAATTCATAAAAACAAAACCATAGGCACTCCCTTCTGTCGTATTAGCGGCAGTTATGTAAGTCCCCCCTTTTTTTGCAAATATCTCACAATCCTCAAAAACAGCGGTTGAAGCACCAAAAATAAAATCTGTTGCTCCTTCTATATAACAGCTCTTGTAATATTGCCTGCTGCTACTGTCATGGGCATATAAAGTGTCTTGATAGCCTAGAAATTTGCAGTTATAAAAAACAACTTTATCCCCGTCAATCCTTACAGCAACTGCCTGACCTACATTTCCTGATGAGTTTTCGAAAGTGATATTTTCAGCTTTAAAATCGTCTCCATTTAGAAAAAAACTTGAAGAACCTGTTGTACCAATATTTTGTCCAAGACTATTTTTCTTGGACGCATAATCATCAAAAGTAAGCACCACAGTTTCTCTATCTTCTCCTATGATGCTAATATGTTTTTTGTTTTGAGGCAAATCTAACTTTTCTTTGTAAATGCCTTTTTTGATGAAAATTTTCGTTTCAGTTTCTTTATTGAAAGGCACTGCATCAAAAGCTGCTTGCACTGTTGTAAAATCACCAGTCCCTCCTGCATCAACTACTAAATCGTACAACTTATTTTTTTTGATTTCTTTTTTTTGTGCCAATGTACTACTGGCAAAGCTCACTAAAAGAATTAGTCTAACGGCTAAATTCCAATTCATCATATACCTTATTTTTATCAAATATTTTTTCTATTCTTAGTCAAGACTCCTACATCTTAAATATTTAATTTCTTATTGCAATTCAAATGCACCAATATCAGGAGCCACACCTTTAAAAGGCAATCCCACATCAGTTCCTTTGTCAATCAAATCGCTATCTGATTTTAAGTGCATAAAACTAACATCAGGTAAACTACCATCGGCTTTACGAGCTTGAATTAATTGGCTCATATCAATACTTTGAAAATCATTAGCATCCGTAATAATTCCGTTTTGCCAACCATTGTTAGTCGCTATGACCGCCGTTGCATTTGTATTGCCATAAGCACCAATCGCACATGAATTCTTAATCGTCAATTTGGCCAGCGGATTGGTATTGCTAAAATTATAATTCACACCATTGCTATAGGTTGAACAATTATAAATTTCAACGTTGCCACGATTACTATTATGATCAAAACCATCGGCAACATTTCCAGCAGCAATACAATTTTTATACACCGCATTATGTTTTAAAAGTTTGTCATCACTCCCTCCTGTTTTGAAACCGTTACCATCTCCAGCTCCTTTGGTTCCATTTTTTAAATAACCATTTTTAATCGCCCAGCAATTGATATGGGTAGTTGTGATATTATCCGTACCACGTAAATAGCCATCCCAACCATCATCAAGATTTTGCCAAGCACGACAACCAATAAATTTATTTCCAGTACCAGCGGTTAATTTACAAGCAAATCCATCTGCATTTTCAAGCGTTGAGTCGGCATTAAAATAAGAATCACAATTGAGTATGGTATTATTAGCAGCCCCATTGTCAATTTGCAAACCCGTATCTGAACATTCAGAAAAAGTACAAAACTCGATCAAGTTATTACTTCCCTTAAGTTGTAATCCATTGTCTCCAGCTTTAAAAACATCAATCCCCTTGATATGCCAAAAATTACCCGTAAGAATAATTCCTTGATTAGCCGAATTCTCGGGCATGGAAGAAAAATCTAGTTTGGCACGTCCTCCTTCCGTTTGTCCTAAGATTTTAATTTCATTTCCCAAAGTACCTGAGCTACTCAAAGTAATTTTAGCATTCATTACATAAATACCTGCCTTTACAAATATGGTTTCACCAGCTTTCACTTTCGTTAAAGCTGACAAAAATTCTGTTGCATTCGCTACGGTATATTCGTAAGTAGGAACAACTACAATATTTGAGATGGTGATTGTTTTGGTGGCAGACACTGTGCTTTTATCTGCTGCTGTGGCACGAATAATAACCGTACCATTTTTATGTGCAGTAACCAATCCTGATGCCGAAATCGTTGCAATAGTAATATCTGACGAAGTCCATGTAATTGCTTTATTACTGGCATCAGCAGGTAAAACCACGGCAGTCATTTGCCCAGTGGTTCCTGAACTAATATTACTTCCTTCGATAGCTATTGATTGTACTAAAGTCTGTACTTCTTTTATTTCTTCTGGGGTTGTGGTCTCATCTTTTGAACAGGAAATCAGAGACGCTATGATAAATAAATAGATTCTTTTCATTTCATTATTTTTTAAACTCCTTTTCAGGAATTATAATTATGATTTTATTGCAAAAAGAGGTATACATCACACAATGCATACCTCTTTTATAGTTATTAAAACAAACGGATTTTTTCAATATCGATTAAAGTCTCCATCTTGGATCCCCAACTTTATTGTCTTTTAGCGTTTGATTAGAAATTTTAAAATTACCTGCTGCTGCATCAGTAAATCCAGGGTTTAATGTTGTAAAGGTTCCTGAATTGTCAAACTTAGTTGCAGTAGAATGGAAACCTGTAGCATTAAAATAGTTGTTATTTGTAAATACTGGATCTGCTGTATTGGCTTGATTAGAATAGATCGCTACAGTTTCAGCAAATAAATTATTCTTAACAGTCGATGCATTAGAAATAAAACGAACATATAAAATTCTCTTGCCTGAAGCATTAGAAACATTGTAAAGTGTATTACTATCTAATAGGATTCTCGTTGTTAAACCAGTACCTGTTAAACCAGCAGCATCGATTCTAATAAAATCACGTTCGCCTGTAACCGCATATGAACCGCAATTTCTAAATGTATTCGCTTTAACATCTAGGTTAATAACATTAGTTTTTCTAAAATCAATAAAATCACCTCCGTTACAGTAAACATCTGACACAATGGTATTCTCAACTGTTACGGTTGTTACTAATGAAGATGTAACATCACCCGCAATAAACGATTTTCTAAAATTACGAATATTACACCCACTAATTAATAATGAGTTAAAAGTTCCTGCTTCGTTAAAACGAACGACATCATTATTAGAATCCACTGACGGGCCAAATCCTTCTAAATCTAAATCAATTAAACTCACATTAGCAGCTCCTGCATTGATTAAAAAACCTGTTTTCAAACGTGGTTTGTCATAACTTCTCAAACCTCTTACAATAACAGACTTCGTCAATTGAATTGGTCCTGACGCAACTGTATAATCTCCTGGCTCTAAATAGAATGCATCCCCTGAGTTTGCATTCGCTAAAATTTGTACCAAATCATCTGTTGGTTTCACTAAAATACCTGTACCAATATCTACACCTGTAGTAAAAGTAGCAGTACCTCTTTTTTTCAAGTTGTTATACAAAACAGCAGTATAAGCCGTTTCACCTGTTAATCCCGTCACTGTCGCGATTCCATTTGCTTTTTCTTGAGCTGTAATAACGTGTACAATCGGACCTGGATTTGAAACTGGTCCAGTAACTTCAATTTTAGTTACAGCACTATTTGCTGGCCATCTGAAAGTAGCCTCTTTTGCTTTAACATCACCTGGCACACTCGCCAAGAAAATTTGTTCTGACAATGTTTGAACAGTGGTTACAGACCATTTAGAATCTTCTAAATCAGTAGCGCTAATGGCTTTTACTCTTATTGAATAAAGAGTTTCTCCTTCAAGAGCAATTGTAACAGGTAACTCAGCCGCTGTTACTTCTACTCTTTTAAAAATAGTGGTGAAATCTGGATCGTCCGCACTAAATTCGATGACATATTTTGAAACCCCCTCACGGATGGCCCAACTTAGTTCAACACTCGTTTGATTTCTTCGTATTGCTTTAATAGCTGTTGGAGCAAATACTCTATCTACTAATAACTCGTCAATCAAATCAACATTATAACTATCACAACTGGAGACAGTGAAAGTAAGTAATATTGCGGCTAGCAGACCCTTAAATATATATATTGTTTTCATCTCTTTAAATTTTATTGTTATTTGTCGTTAGGAAGTAATAGCCACTAAATAACTAGTTAAACTACCTTTTATTTAATGGCGAAGTACCTATTCCTAATAACTTATAATTATTTTGTGTGATTGTTAGTAACCGTAGTCATTTTTCAGCGTGTTATTACTTCCATCAATAAACACTTGCCAAATTGGCCAGAACTGTCTGTTATCTGGATTTACGCCTGCTTTAAAAAGAGATTCTACTCTAAGATCCGTCAATGAATTCCACCCAAAAGAAGAATAATCAACCCCTGGACTTACATTTTCACCTCTATTTAAACCATAAATATCAAGACTAACATTGTCCGTTTTATATTTATAATACAATGTTTTTGGCACATCAGCATACTCACCAGTACGGTTTTTGAAATTGTACATTTTAGTTTTAGCCAACTCTAAGTTTGCTTTCAATAAGTTCCAACGGATAAGTGCTTGTTTACGCTCCATTTCACCAACAAATTCTAATTTATGTTCGTTAACAATTGCATTAAACATGGCTTGTTTACTCGTTAGACCGTTTACATAAGCCTCTACTTTTACAGGGTGCAAAGCTGGAGCAAAAGCTCTTTTTCGCACTTCTTTCAAATAAGGTGCCGCAGCCGCAGTTCCCTCTAATTCATTTGCCGCTTCAGCAGCAATTAAAAGTACCTCAGCAAAACGCATATACATTTTATTAACACCATCATCATTACTAGAAGTTACAAAACGAGTCATCCATTCGTAACGGAATTTTCCAAAATACCAAGTATTAGAACCTACAAGCTCTTGTTGTGCAATACCGTTAACAGCAGTTCCCCATCTGTAAGGCACACAACTAACATCTCTACGGCTATCAGCAACGTCATAATCATAGAAAATAGTAGGTAATGGCCCCGCAGTTCCTCCACGGTTAGAACCATTATTATGGAACTGATTGTTAGTCGCATGACGAACACCAAATGAAAATACTACACGACCACGACCATCAGCAAAAGGAATTTCCCATAAAGATTCTCCACCTGCAGTAACATTTTCTTGGTTTAATTTTTTCCATAAAGTTTCAAACGAAGGCTCTAATTTAGCTTTTCCACTATTGATGACATCCCTACACTCATCAAGTGCTATTTTATACATATTAGCCACTGACAAATCTGGATCAGTACTTCTTCTTACTCCGTCAGGATATTGTTGAAAACCACTAACAACCATTGCTAAACGAGCTCTAAGCCCTTTTACAAATGCTTTATTAATACGTTCTACTGATGTAGTTGCAGCAGTTTCCCCAGGCCAAGCTACTAAAGTTGAAGCTTCTCCTAAATCAGCAATAAGTTGTTTGTAAAT
The DNA here is from genome assembly GCF_048320115.1 of Flavobacterium faecale. GTDB lineage: Bacteria > Bacteroidota > Bacteroidia > Flavobacteriales > Flavobacteriaceae > Flavobacterium > Flavobacterium faecale_A. Next base: position 2,091,682 of record NZ_CP182943.1, on the reverse strand, counting down.
CACATCACGACTTGATTTTGCTAAATACAAAGTTTCGGAATTAATTGGTTCAAAACGAGCGGGAACATCACCCCAAGCTTTCATTAAATCAGCGTAGTAAATCGCTCTTAAAGTTAAAAGCTTCTCCTAGTAGTTGTCCTAATTCTGTCCCTGGTTGTGGATTCCCAAATTTGCGTAAACCACGGATACAAATGTTAGCACGTTCAATACCAGAGTACATCATTGCCCAAGCATTATTTGTGGTATTCATTTCTGAATTATTCACCTTAGTGTCATAACGAGCCAAATCAGTTTTAGCATCATTTGTAGTTTCAGAGGCAGTAATCCACTCAATATCTGTATTAAATCCATAGTAAGGAATGAAACGCCCTCTGTATGAGTTTGTTTGCCCCATTGGTTCTTTGATGCCATCTACAGCTCCTTTGGCCAATCCAGCCGTTGAAAAGATAATAGATTCATCTAAGGTTGATTTTGCTGGTGCATCCAAGAAATCGCCATTCGTCTCTTGACAAGAACTAAAAAGCCCAGCTATTATTATTCCTGAAATTATTATTATATGTTTCATCTTCTAATAAATGTTTAATTAAAAATTAAGGTTTAAACCAAAAACCAATTGTCTACTACGAGGAAATGGAGAGTAATCCACACCAGGAGTTAAAGGAGTCTTTCTTCTTGTTGAAACCTCAGGGTCAAGACCAGAGTAGTTTGTAATAATGAAAACATTATTTGCAGTTGCATAAAATCTCATTTTTGAAACTCCGATTTTAGAAACTAACGTTTTTGGTACTGAATAACCCAATGTAAGTGAGTTCAATCTTAAGAAAGAACCATCTTCAACAGCCCAGTCACTGAAAACAAAGTTTTGCATATAAGGAGACCACATCGTTGTATTTGCATTTAGAGCAGTTAAAGCAGCTGGATCTCTTACAATTTGACCTGTTGCAGCATCTAAATTAGTCCATCTTTTCCCATCAGCCATTTCAGTTGCAAGATTTCTATATTGACCATTTTGGTTCGAAGTAGTAAACTCAATTTTATTAGCGTTGTATACATCATTCCCAACACTCCAGTTAAATGCAGCTGACAAATCAAATCCATAAGCATTGGCATTAATTACCATACCACCAGTATGTTTTGGATTAGCATTACCAATAATCGTGTTATCCGCAACAGTTACTTTACCATCACCATTAATATCCTTTAATTTCATTGTACCAGGTCTAATTGTTCCTACAATAGCTGAGTTATCAACTACTCCTTCTGGATTTACGGTAATTCCGTCTGGTAAAAAATAAGGCTTCAATGTATAACTACCTGTTGTCGCATTATAGGTGAAATCAGATACTTCGTAACGACCGTCACTTTGGAATCCATACATTTGACCTAAAGACTGCCCTACATTGATTACATAATCATCTCCAATCTGAGAAGAAGCCCAGTTTGTGTTTTGACCAAAATTTTGCATAACTCCAAGAGAATTAATTCGGTTTTTATTTACTCCAACATTGAAAGCAAAACTCAATCCATAATCTTCTTTATCCAAAGCTACCAAGTTTAACGAAGCCTCAACACCTGTATTTTGAGTTTCCCCCATATTTCTATATTGAGTAGCATAACCTGTACCTGGAACTGGGAAGTTAATTAATAAATCACTTGTAGTGTTTTTATATGCCTCTACAGAACCACTGATTCGTCCTCTAAACAAATCAAAATCCAAACCTAAGTTTTGTGTAACTGTAGTTTCCCATTTCAAATCTGGGTTCGCTAAAGTATTAGAGGCTGCCCAATAACTTGAAACATTATTAATAAAAGTAGTTGTAGATGATTGGAAGTTTTGAACCGTTTGTCCAGTAGGAATATTGTTATTACCTGCTTGTCCATAACTCAATCTTAATTTAAGAGCGCTTAACCAATCCACATTCTTCAAAAATTCTTCCTCATTAATTTTCCAAGCTACTGCAGCTGATGGAAAATACCCCCAACGATTGTTACCTAAAAACTTACTAGAACCATCGGCACGGTAAGTAGCAGTAAATAAATACTTATTGTGAAGGTCGTAATTTACACGACCAAAGAAAGACAACAATTTGTCATCTGGACTGTAATAGTTGTCCACTGAATTTGGTTTCCCTTGAGTAGTCAAGTTTCTTGAAGTATTAAAGTCAAAAAACTTTGGAAAACCATGTATTTCACTAGTTAATTCGTTGGTACGAAAAACAATCATTTCTTCTCCAACAAGAAGTTTCAAACGGTGATTGGTTCCAATTAATTTTTTAAAATCGTAGTTTAAAGTATTTGCATTTCTAAATCTTTCTCTTTTCTCATCGCTCATTACCAAACCAGGCAATCCTTGATTTTCGGCAGCTGGTCTGTTATTTGCATAATAAGTAGAACGCCCGTAGAAACGGTAATCTAAATTATTGTAATTATCTAAACCTAAATCTGTTTTTAATTGCAAGTCATCAATAATTTTCCAAGAAAAACTACCCAACATATTAAAGTTTTTTCTCAATTGCTTGCGCTGGTTGTCATCCACAGCAACAAAAGGATTTACTAAATAACTAGAAAGTGCTTCGTCAGTATTATCTGTTGTTAAACCTGGTAAAGGAATTGGTGAATACCCCACACTATGTCTCAAACGAGCATCAGCAGAAGAAATTTCATTTTGCTCATTAGCACCACCTCCGTTGATCTCTGTATTTGAGTAACGCAATGTAAATGATAAGTCTATTTTTTTAGTAGCTTTTGCCTTTAAAGCCAAAGAGATATTGTCTCTATTAAAGTCAGAACCTTGCATGATGGTTGTTTCATCATAATGTGCATAGTTGAAGTTGAAATTAACTTTTTCAGATCCACCACGAACCCCTAAATCACGACTTTGTACTTGGCCCATACGACCATAAATCTGTTTTTGCCAGTTGTTACCTTGCAAGCCTTTGTATTGATCAATATCTTGATAGTTACCAAAATATTTTTCATACGAACTAATATCATTTGGGTTTCTAAGAACAGCATACTCATATTGCCATTTTACAAAATCTTCAGGCTGTAACACATCAATAGTTTTAGCGATCTTCTTAGCACCATAAAACATGTTATAGCTTACTGCAATTTTCCCATCTTTACCACTCTTAGTTGTTACAATCACAACTCCATTAGCTCCTCTAGAACCATATATAGCTGTAGAAGAAGCATCTTTCAATACTGTAATGTTCTCAATATCAGAAGGAGTAACATCGTTCATACTGTTAACCGGAAATCCATCCACAATAATTAATGGAGAAGCATCTTGTGTTAACGACCCACCACCACGAATTCTAATTTTAATATCTGCATCTGGAGAACCCTCAGCAGATGATACTTGAACCCCAGCCATACGACCTGTTAAAGCTTCTGCTACGTTAGAAATAGATTGTTTTTTCAAATCATCACCTGAGATTGAAACCACAGAACCCGTTAAATCTTGTTTACGAGTAGTCCCGTATCCAATATTTACAATCTTTACCTCGTTAAGTGAAACTAGAGACTCTTCTAAAGTGACACTTACCGTCTTTTTTCCAGCCAAAGCAACTTCTTTGGTTTTAAACCCAATATAAGTAACTACTAAGATGGCATTTGGTTTTGAAATTTTTATTGCAAATTTCCCGTCAATATCAGTACTTACTGCATTCTTAGTGCCTTTTTCCAATACATTCACTCCTGGTAATGGCAAATTACCGACGTCCTTTATCACACCAGTAATTTTCAAATCATTTTGAGCCGTTACCCCATTACTCATGAACAAGGTCATTAAGATAATGATGACAAAACTGTAATTTGCCCTTCCGTTGAAGAAACGTTTAATAATCATAGTTTAAATTTTAATAGTTAGTATTTAGTTTAGTGTTATGTGTTTTTGTTTTCAAACATCTAATCTTTAGAAGCTAATTTTTAAGATGTATTTTTTTTTATTTTTTTTTCCCAACCAACATAAATAGATTTTTCACTTCTCCATTTACATTTTCTTATAGCAGCTCTCAACCTTAAAAAACAATCGAACAAAACAACTAATGCAATCGATTACACAAATTTATGCATTAATTTCGAAAAAACAAGTAAAAAACACATCATATAAAAAAAAGTACTATATTTTTCATTATTCATAACGTTTTGCTGATTTTTGATTTAAAAATTAAACATATCATCACAATAAACTCTTAAAAGCTAAGAATTCTAAATCATTTGTTTTAAAAAAAAGAACAATTAGCAAAATAAAATTCAATAAACTAAGGTAATCGATTACATAATTAGGTAATAATTTAAATTTCAGATATTAAATCCAATTGTGGAAACCCAATTTTTCTTTTGAATTAGATTAAGATAAGTAACTAATAATTTTTCCAACTACAATAGAAAAATCAATAATCTGAATTAAAGTTAATCATTAAATTAGAGAAAACCTACTTCACAGCAGTAGGAACGCCTATTTTATCTCCGATAACTAGCTCGTTAACAACAACATTTGAAGTATTCGTCACTGTCATACCGTTTTTAGCCGATTTTATTGTAATCTGATTCAAGAAAACGTCTTCTACTTTTGACTCTGGAAAACCTTCAATAACAATAGCAGTTTGGGTAGCTTCGTCACAATTTATATTGGACAAATGAATATTAGCTATTTTAGAAGGATGATTACCGCTACCTTCACCATGGTAATTGGCCGTCATATAAATACAATCTTCCACTTTACCGAATTGAAGGTTAGAAAAATAAATATCTTTTATGTACCCCCCACGATCTGAATTGGTTTTAATATAGATTCCTCTTTTTAAATATCCTACTGCTTTACAATTATCTACAAATACATTTCTAACGCCCGCAGACATTTCGCTTCCTATCACAACGGCATGCAATCCTTTAAAAAAACAATTTCTGATAACGATATTTTCTGAAGGAGTATGGCTATTCACACGGCCTTCAGTATCGCGACCAGCCTTGATTGCAATATTATCATCACCATTATTAAACTGTACATTCTCAATCAAAATATCACTGGAATATTCAGGATCAATTCCGTCATTATTATAGTTCTGCGCATCGTATTTAATATTTCGAATGGTAATGTTTTTAGATTTCAATAAATGAACACACCAAAATGGAGAGTCTTCAATTCGAACCCCTTCAATCAAAATATTCTTGGAATTAATAAACTGAATCAATTGCGGTCTCAAATAATGCCCTTGACCAAAGATTCGCTTTTTTACGGGCACTTCTTTATGATTCATCTCCCGACTTAAAAGTTTGTCGGCCTCCTCTAACGGCTTCCATTTAATCCAAGTATGATTTGCCTCACCATCAATTACACCCTCACCGGTTATAGCTACGTTTTCAACAGTATTCCCATAAATCAATGGACTGTAATTGTACAACATCGTGCCTTCCCAACTCGTTAATACCAATGGATAATCTTTTGGGTTAGACCCAAATCGAATGCGAGCCCCCGCTTCTAAGTGCAGTTCCACATTAGATTCAAAATGAATCGGACCGTTAATAGTGTAAACTCCTTTAGGAACAACAATAACTCCACCTTTTTTCCTAGCACAAGCCACCATAGCTTTGTCAAAGGCCTTTTTACAATTTGTAACCGAATCTCCCTTGGCACCAAAATCAGTTACGAAAAAGCGATTATGAGGAATACTAGGCAACTGTATCCTTTTGATAATATTTTCTATTTCAACTGTTGTGTTCTTTGTCGCAGATTGTGCAACGATCAAGGTTGTAAAAAGAAAAAACGAACAACAAATAATAATCTTTTTCATCTGATTTACTTCAAGTATTTTTTCAATTCTAGATTGGTTTCTTTGAGTTGGACTGCAACAATCTTAGCTATTTCAGTTGCCCCTAATTTTGACAAATGGGTGTCGTCATTTTTTGCCTCTTTATAATAGGGATGTTCCCCAGCCGCAAAATGCAAATGCAACTCTTTAGACTTTTCTGGTCCATAACGCATTTCTAACTGTTCTGAAAAATATTCTAAATCAATAAAAGGTACTTTATATTCTTGAGCTACCAATCTCGCTTCCAAAGGATAATCTCCATGAGTACTTACTAAAACCCCATTTTCGTTAAAATTTCTTCTTGCAATTGAGGAGAACAAAATTGGAACAGCTCCTTTTTTGCGGCTTTCAGTAACAAACCGAATCAGATTATGACGGTAAGCCGTATGTGGATTTGTGTAACGTGCTGAATCAGCAATTTTAGCATCATTGTGTCCAAACTGAATGAAAACATAATCTCCAGATTTTAGAGAATTATACACCGCCTCCCATTTTTTTTCGGCAATAAAACTACGACTGCTTCTCCCATTAACAGCATGATTATGAATCTTAACCTCAGTCGTAAAAAAAGAAGGTAAAACTTGTACCCAACCAAATTCTGGATTTTCATTAGGGTTCACTTTATCAGCCATAGTAGAGTCTCCAATACTGTAAATAGTTGCTTTTTGGGCAGAACAATTCAGCATTACAAATAGTAAAAAGATAAAATTAAAATAAGACATAGTTCTATTGATTAAATTGTTCATACCACTGTTTCCCTTTTGAATTTGTACCTAAAATATTTTTAATTGTATATTTTTTAGCTTCTTTCTTTTTCAATTGATGCGACCAATTCACACGTAGTTTGGGTTGAAAACCTTCTCCTGTACAATTGTATTCACCATAATAGGCGGTTTGATGTGTTTCAGCTTTGTCCCAATCATTCCAACCCTCTGGTTTAATATGTTTCCCAATCTCAGATTCTATAAAAACTGTTTTAGCATGGATGCGCCAAGGCCGACCTAAATAAGCTTCCTTGACTCCTTGTGCAGCAGTCAAACGACAATTTTTAAAAACAAAACCAAAGGCCACATTATCTGGAGTAGAAGCAGCGGAAATATAGGAATTACTCAAATTATGAATCTCACATCTTTCGAATAAAACAGTTGCTTGTCCAAAAATAAAATCAGTTGTTCCTTCGATATAGCAATCTTTGAAATACTGTTTACTTCCATTTCCTGTTAGGTATAAAGTATCTTGATTTCCTAATATATTACATCGAGAAAGTAATACTCTATTAGCATTGACAGATAAAGCTATCGCTTGGCCCACCTTACCGGCAGTATTTTGTATCGTTATATTTTCGGCATAAAAATCATCCCCTTCAACAAGAACGGTTGACGTATAAAAAGTACTATTTCGACCTAAATTAATTTTATCAAAATAATCGTCATAAGTAATTATTGTTTTGTCTCTACTTTCTCCAATTATCGAAATATGGCTGTTCCACTCATGAATTTTTACTTTTTCATGATAGAGACCATTTTTTACATTGATAATTACTCGTTGTGGCGGAAAAGCCTTGGCTGCATTGATAGCGTCTTGAATACTGGTAAAATCGCCACTTCCATCAAGAGCTACCACCATATTATACTCATCTCTAGGCGTTTTAGTACCTACTTTTTTTTTTGAACTCAGTTCTGTTGGAAGTTTTTTTTTCCACTCATCATAGGATTTCAAAACTTCTTTAGGTTCGTTAGTGTACCAAGCATAACCGTTGCGACGTTCCGCACCTATTTCAGCAAGAGAATACTTTTTGACTCCATCTCTATCACAGAAAAAAGGTTTATTGTCCTCTAATTCCATAAAGCGCGCCCATAATGGTTTTGCAGTAACATCTACAACTATTTTTTTATCTACAATCTTCCCGTTTTCAACAGTACGGTCTTCTCTTAAACCAGTAATTTTAACTTTTTCGAACCAAGCTACGGCGCTATTTACTGCGTTAATGACATCAGATGAAGGGTTCTCAATCGACATTAACAACAAGACAATTTTAGCCGACTCTTTCCCGCTCAAAGAAGGTAATTCATAGGCCCGAGCTTTGGCAGGTTCTAATGTGTTTTCGTCATGTTGCGCACACCAACTTGTCAACACTCCATTTTGTTTGTATTGTGTTTTAAGAATACAATCGATGCCTTTATCAAAAGCGGCCTTAACTTTTTCAATTGTTTTTTCATTTGGTTGAATCGAAAAATAATCTGTTTTGTCTTTAATTTCCTTTAGAACATTCAGGATATTCACCATCGAATCATCATTGTAAGTAATATGTGTATAATAGCCTTTTTTCAAAGGATAAAATTGAGGCCATCCCCCGTTATCATATTGTGCTTCTAAAATATAATCCAAACCCGCTAAAAAAGCTTTTTTATATCGTTCATCTGGTACTTGTCGGTACATTTTAGATAGAAAAACCATTTCTTGATAAGTCGCACCATTGTCTGTTGTAACGTCATGCGTGTCCGGTTTTAGATCCAAAAGTTCTTTTTTTTCAGCCTCAGTCAAAGGCTTTTGCATCTGAATATTTTTTGGCCATCCTCCAATATTTCTTTGGTACAACAAAACATTTTCGGCAATAGCTTTGGCCTCATCCGAAGCAAACCAAGCACCTTCTTCTTTTTCTGTAACACTCCCCCAAGATTTATTCAACAGCTGAGCCGAACTATTCCATGCCATACTTAAAAAAAGTACGCTTAGTATTTTGCAAAAATTCTTCATTCTTATTTTTTTTACTTCGAAAAATCGAATATTAATGATCTTATTTTGTAATTCTAAACCAATCAATATTTACATTTCCTGCATCATTGATTGTACCATTTCTTAGTGCCAAAAATCCTATTTTAGCGCCAATCCATTTTCCTTCTCTCGCTTTAAAATTGGTTCCAATGGCTGTAAATTCTTTACCGTCCTCACTATAAAAGAAATTACAAATACCACCTTTACTCACTTTCACTTGTAAATAAAAAGTACCGTTTAGCAATTCTGTCTTACCTTTTTCAAATTCGCTTCCTTTTTTATCAGCGTCTTTGCAAACCACTTGCGATAAAATGAATTTCCCATTTGAGAATTTAACCTTCAAATAACTGTAATCCAATCCCATGATTAACAAACCTACTTCCTCATCGTCAAATCTCGCATTAAAAGTCATTTTGGCTGTGGCGGTAAATTCCTCTGCAGGAAATTTTTGCAATAGCAAATTCCCCACATCATATAAATTTACTGAATTCTCAGGCTTGGGACGGCAATACAGGGTATAATACCCCATAGTTGACGGGAATCCCCAATATACTTGCGGATTAGCGTGCCATTGCCATTGCAAACCTAATTTGGGTTCGTTGAACTCATCCGAATCTGGCGGCGTCACCATTGGATATTGCTTCCCTACATTTGGCTTTTTATAGGACATCACTGGTTCCCCTATTCCATTACCGTCTTGGTCCATTCCTATCACGGGCCAATTGTTGATCCATTTCATAGGTTGCAAATGCACAATTCGACCATAAGCAGCTTTATCTTGAAAATGAAAAAACCAATCTTCGCCAGTTTGCGTTTGTACCCAAGCTCCTTGATGTGGCCCGTTTACCGCTGTACTACCTTGTTCCAAAACTTTTCGTTTTTCATAAGGTCCATATATATTTTTGGATCGCATCACCGTTTGCCAACCAGTAGGAACTCCACCAGCAGGTGCAAAAACATAATAGTAGCCATTGCGTTTGTACAATTTAGGGCCTTCAATTGTCGTTTCTCCCTCATGACCATCAATGATTATTACATCATCTTGGTTTGCCAAAGTTCCCGCACTATTCATTGTACAAATTGCCAATAAACTTTTGATTCCCGCTCTACTTCCTGCAAAAGCATAGCCTAAATAGACCTTTCCGTCATCATCCCAAAGTGGTGTGGGGTCAATCAATCCTTTTCCAGCTTTGACTAAAATTGGTGTCGACCAAACCCCCTTAGGATTCTTGGTCTTTATCATGTAAATTCCATAATCAGGATCAGGATAATAGATATAAAATTCATTTTTATGATACCTAATGCAGGGTGCCCATACTCCGTTCCCATGTTGCGGTTGCGCGAAAACGTCGAGTGGCGTTTGTCGTGGCAAAGCATAATTGACCAAATCCCAATTAATCATGTCTTTGGAATGCAAAATAGGCAAACCCGGCGCACAATTAAAGGAAGAGGCCGTCATGAAGTAATCATCACCTACCCTAATCACATCAGGGTCCGAATAATCGGCATGTAAAACAGGATTTATATAGGTTCCATCAGCATTGTCAGATATCCAAACTGATGATTTTAATTGTTTCTGTCCAATAGTTCCTTGACAAAAGACAAAAAATAAAAAGAGGGTATATTTCAATTGATACTTCATCCTAAACTTATCGATTCAATTCTAAAGCAGCCAAAATAAAAGGCCCTGTCGCTTTAGGATCGTTATCTTTTTTTCTTTCGTTTACATAATATTCGTAAGACCCATCTCGATACGGTTTTCCACCAAGACCTGCTACTGCACATGCTTGCGTTAGAATTACTTCTCCGTTATCACCTAATTTAACCAAATCATTAGTCAAACCATCAAATGCTTTATTGGCCAAAACTTTAAATTTAGCGGGTAAATATCCTTTGTTTGCTCCTTTTGCATAAGCATAAGCAAACATTGCGCTTCCTGAAGCTTCCAAGTAATTACCTTCTTTTCCGCCCATATCCGTTACTTGGTACCACAATCCCGATTGGTCTTGAAATTGAGTCAAACTGTTCGCAACATTATTCAAATAACCCACCAATTCTTTTTGCTTTGGATGGTCTTTTGGAAAATAGTCCAAAACATCTACCAATGCCATTACATACCATCCAATCGATCTAGACCAAAAATTTGGAGAAGTTCCAGATTCTGGATTAGCCCATGGCATTTTTTTACTTTCGTCCCAACCGTGGTACAACAATCCTGTTTTTTTATCAGTAGCATGCATTTGAATCAATTCAAATTGCTTGGCGATGTCATCCAAATTTTTTCCATTTTCAAAAGTAACTGTGTACTGCGTGTAAAACGGCTGCCCCATATAAAGACCGTCCAACCACATTTGGTTCGGATACACTTTTTTATGCCAAAATCCACCACTTGGTGTTCTCGGTTGGTTTTCAATTTGTTTTTTCAAGGTTTGCATGGCAACCAAATAACGATTGTCTTTCGTACTGGCATACAAATCAAATAAAATACGACCTGCCACCACCATGTCTATATTGTACTTTTCGATTTCATAAGTTTTTATAACTCCTTTTTCGTCAATTAAAATATCTGCATAGCTTTTCACGTAATTGTGATAGGCTGGGTTGTTTATTTTCTTATTCAGTACTTGAATCGAAGTTAAAACCAAACCGTGTACATAATCCCATTTAGGCTCTTTGGCATCATCAATCATATAGGATTGTTCGTGACTTTTCATCACTGTTTGTGCCATTCTTTCAGACCATTTTAAATCTTTAGAAATCCCTCCATTTTTTGTAGTTGTTTGAGAGGTTGTTTTACAACTTGTATATCCTAAAACTACTATCAAAGCGATAGCTATAAAACCACCTTTTTTTATTGTCTTTACCATTATAACTGTAATTATATTTTGTTTTTATTGTTCAGCAACTCTAATTTTTCATTCAAATAATCCACAAAAGCTTCTTGGCTTTTAATTCCGTTAACTTCCTGTTCCCAAGCGCCTAAAAAGTAAAAAGTTACGGCTTTTGTAGTTGGTTTAAAAATCAATAAATGATCAAACTGAGCATCCACCACATCAGCAACAGTACTAATTTCATAAAAAATAGCCATTCCCAACTTGTCTGGGACTAAGGACTGTGTCCCATAAGTAGCTAGATACGCCCATTTTTTATTAGTACTGGTTCTCTTTAAAATTTCGGTATTTTTCTGTTTTACAATTCCCGTACAAATTCCCTCAATCGCTTTAGAGGCTTGAATAGTATGTTGGGTGTAACGTTGACCCGGTTTTATCGTTAACTCCGAACTAAAGTCAATTTTATTTGAAGCCGTTTCCCAACCGCTGTAATTGATTTTAACCGTTGATTTTGATTTATCATTGATTACCTTGGCACTCGTTGCGTCCACCTTATAGAAGTGTAGTCTTTCATTATTCAAATAACGATCGATAGAACCAATACCAATTCCTTTTCCTGCTTTTAAAATATCAGCGCCCCAGTCACTCATTTCGTGATAGGAATCAAACCCGTCTTGACCTACCTGAGGTAAAATCATAGCTTCGGTTTTTTTTCCAAAAATATCAATGGCATTGCGCCAGTCCAGATACAAACGATATCCAATTTTATCACTTTCCCAACCTGGACCTTCATAGCGAATATCAAACGAGTGGTCTGTGTGCTCAGGGGCCAATTGCAATTCCTGTACATTTTTAAAAGTACCGCCTATATACTTTCTACCTTCCCATTTTCCACCTTCTTTAACCGATATTTCAGCATAGGTTTTAGCCTTACTTATTTCATTTTTATTCTGTGTTTTACAGCTGGACAATCCTAAAACAACTAGTACTGATAATGATAGTATTGTTTTCATTAATATTATTTTATTTGAAAATTTTATTTAAAAATCGTGTGGTATGTGTCACTGTTTGTTCTAGCCATGGTTCAAACAACCAAAAAGAGTGCGGCGAATTAGGAAGCGAATGTACTTCGCTATAAATATTAAATTGGTTCAACACTTTAATAACATCATCTCTACCAGCATGAAACCGTTTAAAACTACTGTTTATAAACAACATAGGAGGTGTGTTTTGACTAACATGGCTTAAAGCCGATGCGTTCTCCCAATTTTGAGGATTTTCCTCATAAGTTCCACCCAACCAAAAAGCAGCCATCTCACCTTCCTGTGATTCTGGATGTTTAAACGCTAATATTCCATCTATATTCACAATAGCAGCAACATTGGTATTTTGTTTACTGATTGACTTTTTTTCAAAAGTTGCATTATTATTTGTTGTCCCTACCAAAGCCGCCATTTGTCCACCAGCTGAACAACCTAAAACGACAATTTTATTGGCATCAACATGATACTTTGATGCATTTTCCTTCACAAATTGTATGGCGTTCTTTATATCATAAATCCCTTCTGGATATTTAGCTTCTAAAGATAATCGGTACTCTATAGCAAAACAAGAGTACCCTTCTTTCGCTATTTTTTGAGCTAAAATATGCATGAGCGCTTTGTTCCCTGATCTCCATCCACCACCATGAATCAACAGTATTGCAGGGTTGTTGTTTCTTGTTGTATTGAAAAAAGCATCCAAATGTAATGCACGTGCATTTTCATTCTTATAAATAATATTGAATTTCTCTTGAACGTTTTTTGATGTGCTTTTTTTAGGGATTTTGATGTCGGGATAATTACGAATTAGTTTTGCATAAGTACTTTTTACAGTATATGAAGTATCAATAGGATACGGTTCTTGACCAAAAATATTGGTTACAATAAATAGTAATATTAGCACTGTTTTTTTCATATCCTACTTCTCCTTTTGAATTTAAGAAGGAGCTTGATAACCAGTCAAGCTCCTCTTAAAAACTCAAAAAACCAAAAAAAAAAATTAAATTAACTAAATAACAGTTCTTTCGAATGTCAAACAAATCGAAAGTAAAAGTTATGCTTTATTATGGACTTTGCATCAAATTCCCGTTAATACGAGTATTTATAAATTGCAATCCCACCACATTATCTATCGAATACTCTTTGTCGACTTTATCAATGGTGACATTCATAAATCTTATATTTTGAATGGGTAATTCTTTATAGCCATTGGCTAATATTCCGAATTTACCACCATTTTTTACTTTTACATTTTCAAGGAACACATTGCGCACTTCAGGAATAAAATTTCCTTCTTGTTTTCCGTAGATACCATAAAACATATTGATTTTCAATACCGCTTCTTTTACTTGTCCCACCTCTAGGTTTCGAACATAGACATTCTCTACTAGTCCACCGCGTTTAGAATTCGATTTGATTCGTATGGCACGATCTAAATTGGGACTATCCATCAAACAGTTTTCGACAAATACATTTCGAACACCAGCTGAAATTTCACTTCCTATCACCACTCCACCGTGACCGTCAATCATTTTGCAATTTCGTACTATAATATTCTCACTAGGGATTGCCACTCGTCTTCCATCTGCATTTCTGCCTGATTTGATAGCGATGCAATCGTCTCCAGTATTAAAAACACAATTCTTTATTATTACATTTTTAGAATATTCGGGATCGCAACCGTCATTATTAGGTCCGTGGCTTTCTACTGTTACACCATCAATAGTCACATTAGTTGATTTCATAGGATGAATGACCCAAAAAGGTGCCTTTACTATTTTGATCCCTTCTAAAAGCACATTAGTACACTCAAAAAAATCGATAAATGTTGGTCTTAGGTAACGATCTTCGCCAAAAACTCTTTTAGAAACTGGAACTCCTTCTTCTGCCATATCCATCAAGCGAAAAAGGTTTTGAGGCTCTTTTTGATTTGGCATTCCTTTTTTCCATCCGTACATTTCAGCACCACACCAAAACCACCAATTATCATTACTCGCTTGACCATTCAAGATTCCTTTGCCAGTCAAGGCAACATTTGTTTTTTGGTAAGCGTAGACTAGAGGCGAATAATTCATTACTTCGGTCCCTTCAAAAGAAGTATGAACAATAGGATAATCTTTAGGATTGGTACTGAATAAAATTTCAGCTCCTTCAGCCAAATGCAAATTAACATTGTTTTGTAAATTGATTGGACCTGTATAATATTTCCCCGATGGCACAAGAACTTTTCCACCACCTTCATTGGAACAATTTAAAATAGCTGAATTGATTGCTCTAGTATTATCCGTTTTCCCATCGCCAATGGCACCGTAAGCAATAACATTATAGGTTTTATTCTTAAAAGCAGGCACTACAATTTGAGCTTCAATTGTTTTCATCAAATTCCAAGGACTAGATACAGCTTTTGGCTGTTTCGTAGATTTACAGGAAATGCTTAAAACCAAAACAAACAATAAAAATAAATTTCGTTTCATCATTATACAATATTAACTTACTCAAATCCACACAAAAAACCAGCGAAACATCATCGTTATGCAATCGATTACACAAAAGTAGAAATATATTAGCTTAAAACCAAAAAAAAACAGTCAAAATTATATGAACCATAAAAAAAACACTTATTTTTATAACACTTATTAAATACATCACTAAAAAATTCATATTCTACACATTTAAATACAGAAAAAATATTAAACCTGTAAGTTCTATTTTTATCGATAATCGATTACATGTCTTATACTTTACATATTAAAGAAAAAAAACTACTTTTACGCACTTTAAAATATCTTATTCCATAATGAGTAAAAAAACCACAATTTACGACATAGCCAAAAAGCTTGACATATCAGCTGCTACAGTTTCTAGGGCTTTGAATAAAAATCCTAAAATAAGCGAAAACACCATTAAGCTAGTTATGGATACGGCCGAAAAAATGAACTACAAACAAAACAGGCTTGCACTTGCACTAAAAAGTGGTCGAAGTGGAATGATTGGTGTAATTGTACCACGTGTAAATACTAATTTTTTTGGAACTACTATTCGAGGGATTGAGGAAGAATTGCATCCTAACAAATACAATGTTATTATTTGTCAAACTCATGAGGACGAAAACAGAGAAATTGAAAACATCAACACGCTACTTGATGCTCAAGTGGATGGAATTATGATTTCAATCACTAATGAGTCTAAGAAAAATGAAAAGATTATTCAGCAAGTTCTTCGAAAAAAAGTACCTTTAATTTTCTTCGATAGGAAAAAAAACATAGATGGAGTAAGCTCTGTTTCTATAGATGATTTTAATGCTGGATATATTGCTACACAACATTTAATAGAACAAGGTTGCACCCGAATTGCACATATGTGCGGAGATCAAGCATTAGAAATCTATGAAAATCGTTTTAAGGGATATAAACAAGCACTAGAAGATAACGGATTAGATTTTAACGAAGAATATGTGCTTCGTGCAAGAAGTAATCAAGAGGATGGCGCTACGGTTGCAAAAAAATTATTAAAACTCCCCAATCCACCAGATGCAATATTTTCTGCCAGTGATTTTGCTGCTTTAGGAGCTATCAAATTTATCAAAAAAGCAGGATTAAAAATACCCGAAGATATTTGCGTAATGGGATTTGGAAATGAGCCTTTTACTAAATTTATGGAGCTATCCATTACAACAATTGATCAATCACCTCTTGAAATGGGAAAAATGGCCGCAAAAGTATTTTTGGAGCAAATCAACAATAAAGAGGACATTAAAATTGAGAAAAAAATTGTTTTAAATCCCATATTACACATTAGGAAGTCTAGCACCAGAATAAAATAAAAACTAAAAAAAAAACGTGAAATTTTAAATTTCACGTTTTTTTTTAGTTCGAGATTATTATAATGAAACCCCTCTTTTCCAAGGAATAAAATCATTCTGATTCAAGATAGCCGCTTTGGTTTTAATCTCACCACTAGCGACTTTAATAATAAAATCTAGCATTTCATCAGCCGTTTCATTAATGGTTTTTTCACCTGTGATGATTTCACCAGTGTTAAAATCGATAATATCAGACATTTTTTGAGCCAGTTGAGTATTAGAAGATACTTTTACAACTGGTGCAATTGGATTTCCTGTAGGAGTTCCTAAACCTGTTGTAAACAATACCATATTTGCTCCTGAACCTACCATTGCAGTAGTACATTCTACATCATTTCCAGGCGTACACAACAAGGTAAAACCTGGTTCAGTGATATATTCTCCATAATCATAAACACCTACAATTGGTGAAGTTCCACCTTTTTTAGCAGCACCAGCTGATTTCATTGCATCTGTAATCAAGCCATCTTTGATATTTCCTGGGGATGGATTCATATCAAATCCAGAACCGGCATCAATAACAGTTTTTTCATACCATTGCATTAATTCTAAGAAACGTTTTCCGTCTTTGTCATCTACACAACGGTTAACTAATTCTTGCTCAACTCCACATAATTCTGGAAATTCAGAAAGAATTGTAGTTCCACCAAGAGCTACTAATTTATCTGATAACACTCCTAATGTTGGGTTAGCAGAAATACCTGAAAATCCATCAGAACCACCACATTCCAAACCAATTCTTAATTTAGATAATGGAGCTGGTTTTCTAACTATTTTATTAGCTTCCTTGATAGCAGCAAAAGAATCTTTTACAACTGTACTCAACATTTCTTCGATAGTTCCGATTTGTTGTTGGTCATAAATTAAAACAGGCTTGCTATAGTCTGGATTAATCGCTTTCATAGCGTCTTGGAAGATCGATATTTGTAAGTTTTGGCAACCTAAACTCAAAACAGTTGCACCAGCCACATTAGGATTGTTGACATAACCAGCTAATAATTTAGCCAAACTATGCGAATCCTGACGAATTCCACCACAACCCCCTTGATGCTGGATGAATTTTACTTCAATATTTTCAAACAAATCTACTTCTGTTGATTTTTCAACAACTTCATCAGCACCTTTTTCAGAATTTACTAAAGAACGTAATAACAATTGGTAATCGTTTTCTTTTGGTTTTTTTAATTCCTTTTCGAAAATTCCTTTTAAGATTTCGATATTTCTATTTTCACAAAATACCAATGGGAAGAACAACCAAACATTTTCAGTACCAACTTGTCCGTCTTCTCTATGGTATCCCATAAAAGTTTTGTCTTTCCATTTGTCAACATTAGGCACTTCCCAACCAATAGTATCTGTTTTTCCAGATACTTTTGCGCTCTCATGCTTCACATTTGCAGTAGAAAGCAATCCACCTTTTGCAATAGGAGCACTTGCTTTTCCAACTAAAACACCATACATAATAATGCGTTCTCCCGTTTCAAAAGGATACATCGCAATTTTATGTTTCATTTTTACATCCGATTCGATAGTGATTTCCTCACCTTCGAAGCTGATAACTTCACCTGCAACTAGATTCACTAATGCTACAGCAACATTATCAGATGGATTTACTTTTATTAATTTTTTTTGCATGATATTTATTTTTGAAGTTCTAGACTAGTACTGATTTAGCGAAATTAGCATAGCCATTTTCAATTCCATTGGTTTCAATTTCATTTAAAGCTACCACTAAAGCTTCAGACAAACCTTTAATTTTTGTTAAATCATCTCCCCAGAATTCCGCATTAGCTAAAACAGCAGCTACAACTGAATCTAAAGTTCCTAATTGCCAAGCATTTTTGAACGCTTCAACTAATTCTGGTGTGTCTTTTACTGGTAGCACTTCATTTTTCCAAGTTCCTTTGTAGAATTGAATTAAACAAGCTAATGAAAAAGTCAAACTAGTTGGTAATTTTTTATTAGTATTGTAATAACCTAATAAACTTGGTAAAACTCGTACTTTGAATTTTGAAATTGAATTTAAAGCAATATCAGCCAATGCATGTTTGATAAATGGATTTTTAAAACGATCCATTACTTCTTCAGCATAAGCAGTAATTTCGTTTTTATCCATAGGGAGTGTTTCGCTAATTTCACTGATAACATTGTCTACAAACGGCCCAGTAAAACTTCCATTAACCGTTTCCATTACTAATTTGTTGCCAAACAAAAGAGAAACAGGAACCATTGCTGTATGCGCTCCGTTCAAAATACGCACTTTAATCATTTTGAAAGGACGGATATCTTCAACAATTTTCACATTCAAATTTGTTTTATGGAATGGTAACTTTTGTTTTAAATCATCCCCACCTTCAATTGCCCAAAGGAAAAATGGCTCAGCAGCAACAATTAAATTATCCTGATAATCTAACTTACTGTTGTATTCATCAATTTCAGCTCTTGGATATCCAGGAACAATTCTATCAACCAAAGTACTGTGATATGTACAAGCATCTGAAACCCAAGTCACAAATACTTCTTCCAACTTCCATAATTCGCAATATTGCAAGATGCATTTTTTCAAAGCTTCTGAATTATAATCAATTAATTCACAAGGAATGATAGTCAATCCTTTGGAAGCATCTCCATTGAAATGTTTGAATCTTTCGTATAATAAAAGCGTTAACTTTGCAGGAAATGAACTTGGTGGCTGCATATCTGGAGTGTCAGTATCAACGTATTCAATTCCAGCTTCAGTAGTATTAGAAACAATAAATTGCAATTCTTCTTCTTTGGCTAATGCTAAATAATTTGCAAATTCCGTATAAGGATTGACCCCTTTTACAACATTAGTAATCAATTGAATATCTTGTATTTTTTCGCCTTTTTTTATCCCATTCATAAACAATGTATAAAGACCATCCTGATCGTTAATCATGTTTACCATACCACCGGCCAATGGTTGAACCATTGCAATACCAGCATTGAAATCAACTTCATTATTTAATCTTTGAAAAGCATAATCAACAAAAGCTCTTAAGAAGTTCCCTTCACCAAATTGTACTACCTTTATTGGATTTAATTGCTCCAACCCTGTATTTTTTCTATTTAACTTTTTCATTATTCATACGATGAATTAAAATTTAAAATATTCTTTAGCGTTATTATAACTGATATCCGACACCATTTTTCCTATCCACTCCATATCATTAGGCAGCTCTCCTCTTTTAATTTCATCACCTAAAAGATTACAAAGAATTCGTCTAAAATATTCGTGTCTTGGAAAAGACAAAAAGCTTCTTGAATCAGTCAACATTCCCACAAAACAGCTGATTAGCCCCATATTTGAAAGAGCATTCAATTGCTTAGTCATTCCGTCTTTTTGGTCTAAAAACCACCATCCTGATCCAAACTGAACCTTTCCTTTCACGCTACCATCATTGAAATTTCCAATCATAGTGGCCATCACCTCATTATCAGCTGGATTTAAATTATATATAATTGTTTTTGTTAATTTGTCTTTACTATCTAAGGCATTCAAAAAACCAGAAAGTTTCTGTGCTTGTGGATAATCCCCAATAGAATCCCAACCTGTGTCAGGCCCTAAAATACGGTGCATCCGTGCATTATTATTTCTTAAGGCCCCCAGATGAAGTTGTTGTACCCATCCAAATTCATGATACGTTTCAAATAAGAAGAATAAAATAGCCGATTGGAATTTTAATGCTTCCTCATTGCTTAATTCTTGATGCGCTCTTTTCTTTTTGAAAATAGCATTTACTTCACTTTCTGTATAGTTTTCAAAATAAACTTGGTCTAATCCATGGTCACAAAGTTTACAACCATTCTCATCAAAATACGTAATTCTGTTGCGTAATGCGGTACATAAATCTGCATACGTATTGATAGACACTCCTGCTATTTGCCCTAATGTATCAACATATTCATTATACCCATCATTTGAAATTAAGATAGCTTTATCTGGTCTAAATGCAGTACTTACTTTAATTTCAAAATCACTTTTGGCAATTTGTTGATGGTATTCTAAAGTATCAATAGGATCTTCAGTAGTACAAACAAATTCGGCATTGACCTTTCGAAGTAAATTTTGAGTACTGTAAGCTGGAGAGTTGACTTTTTGAGAAGTTTCAGTATAAATCTTCTCCGCCGACTTTTCGTTTAACAAATCATAAATATCAAAGTAACGGGCCAATTCCAAATGTGTCCAATGGTATAAAGGGTTACGCATTGTATACGGAACAGTCTTAGCCCAATTTAAGAATTTATCTTTATCAGATCCATTTCCAGTAATAAACTGCTCATTGATACCCAAAGTACGCATCGCTCTCCATTTGTAGTGATCGCCTTCAATCCACACATTAGTAATATTGTTAAAAATTGTATTCTCAGCAATATGCTTAGGAGATAAATGGTTATGATAATCTATTATAGGCTGGTTTTTAGAGTAATTATGATACAACTCCTCAGCATACTTATTTTCCAATAAAAAATTGTCATTGATAAATTTTGTACTCATTTTAAAATTCTTAAAAATTAATTCTCATTTGAAGGTTTCCCAATAGTGGCTAGAATACCTCCGTCCACATAAACTATTTGACCATTAACAAAATCACTTGCTTTTGACGCCAAAAAAACTGCTGTACCTGCTAAATCCTCGGGATTACCCCATCGTGCGGCAGGAGTTCTATTTACAATAAATTCATTAAATGGATGACCATCAACACGTATAGGCTCTGTTTGAGTAGTTGCAAAATAGCCTGGACCAATACCATTGACCTGAATATTGTGCTTAGCCCACTCTGTGGCTAAATTTCGAGTTAACATCTTCAATCCTCCTTTTGCAGCGGCATAAGCGGAAACACTATTGCGCCCCAACTCACTCATCATAGAGCAAATATTAATAATCTTCCCTTCTCTTCTTTCAATCATTTGCTTTGCAACTAATTGAGACATAATAAATGGCCCAACTAAATCAACATCGATCACTTTACGAAAGTCATTGACAGGCATTGTAATCGCTAATTCTCTCTTGATAATACCAGCGTTATTTACAAGAATATGGATATCTCCAACCTCCTGAGCAATTAACACCATATTCTTTGCTGCAGCTGTTTCATCTGTAACATCAAACAGATAACCCGATGCTTGATAACCTTTGCTCTTGTAATACGCAATAGCTTCCTCCATTTTAGACGGAGTTGTCCCCGTGATAACAAGCTGTGCTCCAGCTATAGCTAAACCTTCGGCCATGGCTAATCCAAGCCCATGAGTACCTCCAGTTATAAGCGCTGTTTTTCCTTTTAAATTAAATAAATTCATTAAGTCAACTATTTTAGTTTATTAATTAGAATAGGCATGTCCTTTCTGCAATCAGATAATTTTTCTCGTTCAACTTTCATTTGGTACTTTAACATACAGCACTAATTACATATTACATACTTTCAAAAACAATATAAAAACAATCCATCAGATTAAAGCAATCGATTACATAAACAAAGCAAAAGAGAAACAAATAACATTAAATCACTATAATTCTTTATCTAAGTTAAAAATTAACAAAAATTACAGCTCCTATTTTGACAGAATTGATCTTACTCCTTTTTTACTATTTATAAATCTGTGATAGGACGATATACTGGAACTAGCAATTTCATCACAGTCCAGCCTATTAAATAACAAACAGCACAGATCGAAAAAATAATAAAGTAACCAGATTCTATTCCTTCAAATCCCATAAAAGACATATTCGTTTCTTTACTGTAGTCAAACAACATCCCTGATCCCTTATTAATTACAGTAGACCCAACACCTCCGGCTAATCCACCGATACCTGTGATGGTTGCAATGGCTTTTTTTGGAAACATATCCCCCACAGTAGTAAATATATTAGCAGACCAAGCTTGGTGTGCAGCTCCTGCAATTCCAATAATGATTACAGGCAACCAATAAGTAATATGACCTAGAGGCTGTGCTACTAAAGCCAACAATGGAAAAAATGCAAATATCAACATCGATCGCATTCTACCTTCGTATGGGTTCATTCCTTGCTTCTCTACAAAATAAGTTGGCAACCATCCACCAATAATAGATAGCAAAGTAATCATGTACAGTACAAACAGTGGCAATGCAGCTTCAGCAGAATCCATTCCGTAGACCGAACTTAAATACGCTGGCGTCCAGAATAGGAAAAACCACCAAACACCGTCAGTCATGAACTTACCAAAAGCAAAGGCCCATGTTTGTTTGTATCTAAAACAGTCTTTTAATGACACTTTATCCGTATTCTCGGGAACATATCCTTCAATCTTGCTATCTGCGATAATATCTTGTTGGATGTATTCTAATTCAGCTGCACTTACTTTTGAATGCTTCTCTGGTTTATCATACATAAAAACCCAAAAACCCATCCAAACAAATCCTAAAGCACCAATAATGATAAAAGCCATCTCCCAACCGTACCATTTAGCAATAAAAGGGATTGTAATTGGAGCCGCCAAAGCACCAACTGTTGCTCCCGCATTAAAAATACTAGTTGAAAATGCTCGGTCTTTTTTAGGAAAATACTCTGCTGTTGTTTTAATGGCTGCCGGAAAATTCCCTGCCTCTCCTAATGCCAACACAAAACGAGCAAAAATAAACAAGGTAACACTCACTGAAATCACCATTCCAGTATCATTAACAGTCTCTAAAGTTTCTTTCGCACCTTCAAAACCTACAAACCAATTCCCTGTAATAATTCCAGAAGTAGCAATTCCGCAAAAAGCATGTAAACATGCTCCAACAGACCAAATCCCAATAGCCCATAAAAAACCTTTTTTAGTATCTAGCCAGTCTACAAATCGACCTGCAAACAACAATGAAACAGCATAAAATATTGAAAATAAAGCAGTAATATTACCGTAATCATTATTTGTCCAATGGAATTCTGGAGCGATGAAGTCTTTCCATGTTAACGAAAGAACTTGCCTGTCCAAATAGTTTATAGTTGTTGCAAAAAACAATAAAGAACAGATTGTCCAACGATAGTTACCAATCTTTTTAGTACCCTGGTTCATAGTTAATTAATTATATATTTTCAAAAAGTAGCATCAATTATCTTAAATGATAAATAAATTCAAAAATGTAATCGATTGCACAAATATATGGTTAAATATTGGTTATACAAATTTATTAGACATATTTTTAATGAAACCAATAATAAAACAAAAAAGTTCCTATTATATAAAACCTACGAATTCCTCTTTAAAAAAATAGATTTGAAATCAATTACAGGCAAAAATACTTGAACAATACTTTATCAGATTATTTTTCCGTTTTTTAAAACTCAGGTAAAAGCAAAAAAAAAGCTGCCTTAAAAAGACAGCTTTTTCAACTAATTTATTTACTAACATTATGAAAAAACATTTTTTAATCTTCTGCAGCTACACTTTTATTCATATCCATTGATACATTTAACAACACTGCCACTCCCTTTTCATTCATCATTGTCATATTCAAGGTATCCAATACTGCTAATTTTCTTGATGTCAAACCACTAAACTTATTGTATGAAATATTCATTTCTTTCAGTTTATTCAATTTTTCTAATTCAAATGGTATTTGACCAACAAAGTTATTTTCAAACAAACTTAAATTCTCAAGTGCGACTAGGTCAGCAATTTTAGGGCTTAAATTTCCAGTCATTTGATTACTATTTAAAAGCAAAGTTTTCAAAGTTTTAACACTATATAAAGATGCTGGAATTTGCCCTTCGATTTCATTATTAAAAAGAGATAGGACTTCTAATTTTTTTAAATTCCCAATTTGCGAAGGCAACTCCCCAGATAGTCTATTCATAAACAAACTAATATTTACTAAATTCACATTCTCTCCTATTGAGACGGGAATTGCACCTGTAAGTTTATTGAAAGACAAATCAAGAACTTGTAGTTTCTTTAGATTTCCTAATTCAGAAGGAATTTTACCTGAAATTTTATTTTTGTGTAAATTTAAAACTTGTAAATCGGCAAGAGTCACAATTTCAGATGGAATCTCACCTACTAAATTATTGTTTTTTAAATTGATTGCAACAATTTTATCACCTTCTAATTTTACACCAAACCAAGTGCTTACTGGGGTAGTTATATCCCATTTAGTATTCCAATTGGCTCCATTAGTTGCATGATACAATTTTACCAAAGTCGCTTTATCTGAAGAGGAAACTTCAGCAACCATCAATAAGGAAGCAAAAGCGGTCAAAATAAATGTAAATAAGTTTCTCATGGCAAATCAATTTTACTTTTTAATTATATTCAAATATAGAAACAAACAAAGATAATGCGCTAAAAAAATCGATGAAATGCATAACTTAACCAATTATGTAATCCTTACCTTTCAATAATAACTTACTATTCAAACTTATTAAAAAAAAACTATATTTGATATACTAACCTTTAAATCAAATCAATATGGAAATTAATTTCATTGCTTTAGTAGTTGCAGCGGCCTCTACCTTAGTCATTGGATTCATTTGGTACAATCCAAAAGTATTTGGAACCATCTGGATGCAAGAATCGGGAATGACAGAAGAAAAAATGAAAGGTGCTAATATGCCCCTTATATTTATTTTATCTGTATTTTATGCTTTTCTAATTGCCATGGTTCTTCAAATGCTTACCATTCATCAATGGGGAGCTGTTAGTATGGTAGGAGGTGATCCAGCAATTGCCAAGCCATCCTATGAAGCTTTTATGGCAGATTACGGAACCACATACCGAACTTTTAAACATGGAGTATTTCATGGAACAATAACAGGAATATTCATGGCATTGCCAATTGTAGGAACAAATGCATTGTACGAAAGAAAAAGTTGGAAATATACTCTCGTAACTGCAGGATATTGGATTGTCAGTTTTATGTTAATGGGGGGGATTATTTGTGCATGGGCATAAACTATCTTCAAATTTTATACTCGTTACCCAACTGGTAACGAGTTACTTTCACAAAACTCCTTCAATAGCTTGCGCTAAATTAAAATCCTTATCTGTTAGTCCATTTGCATCATGCGTAGACAATCTTATATTCACTTTATTGTAAACATTATATAACTCTGGATGATGATTTGCTTTTTCAGCTAATAAACCTACTTGGACTATGAACCCTAGTGCTCGATTAAAATTTTTAAAAACAAATTTCTTCTCTATTCCGTTATTGTGGAATTCCCAGTCTTTTAATTTTTCCAATAAAGGTTTCGCGGTATTCTCATTATATGTTTCCATTGCTTAAATATTTATTACTATAAAATTAGTTAAAATTTAGCCAGCTGAATGCTATATTAACTTTAAATAGTAATTTAGACCATTAATAAAAGATGTACTTCTTGAAACCAAACTTAACTTTTCAAACCTATTCTTCTACAAAAAATTTCCCAACTGATTGGGACTTAATTGCTTCAAATAATATTTTTCTGAGCCAAGATTACTTGAGTATATTGGAGAAATCGGCTCCTATTAATATGGTCTGCTTTTTTATAGGAATTTTTGAAAAAGAAAAATTGGTAGGCGTTTCATTAGCACAGTATATTAATTTGACTAATGTCAATTCATTAGGAGATCGAGATCATTGTTTTAAAACGATGTTGAAGAATTTCATCTTTAAACGACTTATTTCAAATGTTCTAATCATTGGAAACAACATGCTTACGGGGCAAAATTGCTATCAATTTAGTTCCCAAATAAAAGTTACCGATGGAATCCTTGCGTTAAATGAAGCCGCAAAAGAGCTCAAAATTCAATTAAGAAAACAGAACCACAAAATTCATTTGACTGTTTTCAAAGATTTCTTGAAAACCAAAGCAAATTTATTCGAAACTCCTAATTTCAAATCGTACTACCGCTTCAACACCCAACCGAACATGGTATTCCCTATTAAGGATTCTTGGCATACTATTGATGATTACATTAGTGATTTGACAAAGAAATACCGAGATCAATACAAACGAGCCCGTAAAAAAGCGGATGCGATAACGAAAAGAAAATTACCCCTTTCAGAAATTGAAAAATACCACAAACAAATTAATCAATTATACTTAAATGTTGCTCAGAATGCCCCTTTCAATACCTTTTATTTAGCTGAAAATCATTTCGAAGAATTTAAATCCACACTCAAAGATAACTTTTTATTCTACGGATACTTTATTGATGAAGAACTGATAGGATTCAATACGTTAATCAAAAACCATGAAGATATTGACACTTACTTCTTAGGATATGATGAAAAACACCAACGAAATAAAATGCTCTATCTGAATATGCTGTATGATATGATAGGCTATTCTATTAATAAAAAATACAAACGAATTATTTTTGCGCGTACAGCATTAGAAATCAAGAGCTCTGTTGGAGCTAAGCCCATTGAGATGATTGGACTGATTAAACATGAAAACTACTTTTTAAATCAATTAATGGCAAAAAGTTTTGCTTACTTTGAACCTAAAATAGCATGGCAAGAACGTAATCCATTCCAATAAATCAACCTACTGCAACTCTCATTTTTTCTTTTGAAATTGCCATTTCTAAATCTGTTAATTCACCAACATACTCCCCATCTATCTGAAAACTTATGGGTTTATTAACTAGAATCTTAGCTGACTTTGTAGAAATAATTTCAACATCTTTGAAATTAATAGGCATATTTCCAAGAACAATTTTAATAAAAACAGAAAGACTCAAGTTTTTCAATACTACTAATTCAAATTTACCATCGTTAATCACTCCTAGCGGATTGATAACAACTCCCGTCCCATACTTTTGTGCATTGGCTATAACAATCATATTAGCCTCACATTCCATTGTTTTTCTTTCGGTTGAAATCGTTGCTATAAATTTTCCTTTTGAACGTAGGAGTGTATTCAAGATTTGGAGTGCATAACCCCATTTCCCATGAATCTTGCTATTCTTGTAATTCTTAATCAATACCGCATTCAATCCTATATCACTCAAGTGAAGACTTTTCCTCCCATTAATAACGACCATATCAATTTCAACATAGTCGTTACAAAAGGCAATTTGGATATTTTCTTCTAAGGTTTTGAGTAAATCCAATTCCACTGCCAATCCATTGGAAGAACCTAAAGGCAAGATTCCAAAAATAACATTTTCATATGCCAAGGCTTCTCCAGCCATTTTTATGGTGCCATCCCCTCCTGCAACAATAACTCGTTCCGGTTGAAATTCGGTAAATAAGGCTTTAATTCTTATTTTATCTTCGACCCCAGTGGTCAAATATACAATTACTTGAATCGCTTTATGAGAAGCAAAATCATTTACCGCCTCAATAAACTCCTCCTTATCTACTCCACCTGAAACTGGATTCACCACCAATAATACATTCTTTTTCACTATTTCATTTCTATAATTGCTTAAAAATAACTAAATTTCATTGTACTTCAAAAATATTCCCTATCATGAAGCCAATTTTAAAACTATACCGTGGTTACGCCAATGAACAAGAATTGATTGTCATGGGACACGTTTTTAAACCTACAAATAAAAAAGATTACGATTTTTTATCCAAGAAGTTCAAAAATGCAACAGCAACCATCAACATGTTTCGCATCAAAACACAAGCCAATGCTGATGTGTACCTTGAACATAATAATACCAAAATACATACGAAAACCCTAGACGATGGTTATTTTAAGTTTTGTATCCCTTTAATGCAAAATGAATATGGCTGGATAAACTACAAAGTTAGTATCGTATATAAAAATCAAAAAATAGAAACACAGGAAAGTTATAACAGACCAAAGCAGGGGGATTTGGGAATCATATCCGATATTGACGATACCTTTTTGGTTTCTTACACTAAGAATCCGATAAAAAAAATATACCACCTATTATTTAAAAATGTAACTAACAGAAAGATATTTGAAGATGTGGTGCTACACTACCAAGCACTGAGCTTAGCAGGAAGAGAAAACCAAAAAGAACGCAATACCTTCTTTTATGTTTCCAGTAGTGAGTGGAATTTATACCGCTTTATCATAAAGTTTACTGAGATACATCAATTACCCAAAGCCGTACTATTACTTAAAGACATTAAAACCAACTTGCGACAGTTCTTCTGGTCGTTTAAGCCCGAAAAACATAACCATAAATTTGAAAAAATAAAACATGTTTTAGAATTTTATCCGCATCTAAAATATGTTTTATTAGGTGATGACACACAAGAAGACGCTCGTTTATACGAGGCTATATGCAAAATTTTCCCTTTGAGTATTAAAGCAGTTTACATTCGTCAAACTGGAAGTACTCAAAAAGAGTATGTGACTAAAATTCTAAATAACATTAATACTTTAAATGTAGAAGTATGCTATTTTAAAGATAGTTCCGAAGCGATTGAACACTCTAAGGCAATTGGGATGATTGCTTAATGACATTAGCCCAGATCGTAGTGAAAATCCTTTTATGAAAAACACTATTTTTTTGTGCTACTGGCAGAGCGACCGAAGGAAGCTCCTGACAGTAGTTTACAAAAAAAGTGTTTTGAGTAAAAGATTGAAACGAAGCGCTGGAATAGCTACAAGTTGTCAATCTCCTCTTGAACAATTTCCCAATCTAGTAACAATTGATCTAAATCGGCTTTTTTCTTGTTGTAGGCCTTAAAAAAAGAGGCATCTTCTATATGTTTATCATAATTTGAAGTAAGCATTTTATCGTCATTTTGAATGTCTTTTTCTAATTGCTTGATTTGACTTTCAATTTTACTCAATTTGTTATTTAGGGCTTTACTTTTCTTTTGATCCTCATAGGAGGCCTTATTACTTTCCTTAGGTGCAGCCGTTTTTTGTGCGTCTTTTTTTTCTACTTCTCGCATGTTTTCAAGGTTGCGTTGCTCTAAGAAGTAATTGATATCTCCAAGATATTCCTTGATTTTTTGGTCTTTGAATTCGTAAACAATATTTGACATCCCTTGCAAGAAATCCCTATCGTGAGAAACCAAAAGTAAGGTGCCCCCAAATTTTTGTAGAGCAGCTTTTAGGACATTCTTAGATTTAATATCCAAGTGATTGGTAGGCTCATCCATCAACAAAACATTGATAGGCTGTAACAATAACTTACAAAGTGCCAAACGATTGCGTTCCCCTCCAGAAAGCACTTTTACCTTTTTTTCGACATCATCACCACGAAACAAGAAAGACCCCAACATATCGCGAACTTTGCTCCTGTTGGTATCCATGGCTGCATCTTCCATCGTCTGAAGTAAAGTAATTTCTCCATCAAGATATTCGGCTTGATTTTGAGCAAAATAACCTAATTGAACATTGTGTCCTAATTTGATACTGCCTTCGTATTCAAATTCATCTACTATTGCTTTAATAAATGTCGATTTACCTTGACCATTCTGCCCAACAAAGGCAATTTTACTCCCTCTCTCAACCAATAAGTTAATATCTTTCAAAATGGTTTTATCACCATAACTTTTCGTAACATGCTCGGCTTCTATTACGACTCTTCCTGGTTCTTTAGACACTGGAAAGCTAATATTCATTACTGAATTGTCATCTTCATCGACTTCAATACGTTCTACTTTATCCAATTTCTTAATTAAGGACTGCGCCATAGAAGCTTTGGATGCTTTGGCACGGAATTTCTCAATCAGTTTTTCTGTTTCCTCAATTTTCTTAGCTTGGTTTTTTTGCGTTGCCAATTGCTTTTCCCGAATCTCATGACGTAATTCTAAATACTGCGAATAAGGTTTATTGAAATCGTATGCTTTCCCTAATGAAATCTCAATAGTTCTATTTGTAACATTATCCAAAAACATCTTATCGTGCGATACAATAACTACTACTCCAGGATAATTACGTAAAAAGCTTTCCAACCAAATAATACTTTCGATATCTAAGTGGTTAGTAGGCTCATCTAAAAGCAACACATCATTAGATTGTAATAATAACTTTGCTAATTCAATACGCATCCTCCAACCTCCAGAAAATGTTTCTGTTTGATTATTA
Organism: Flavobacterium faecale; assembly: GCF_048320115.1. Lineage (GTDB taxonomy): Bacteria > Bacteroidota > Bacteroidia > Flavobacteriales > Flavobacteriaceae > Flavobacterium > Flavobacterium faecale_A. The sequence continues at coordinate 2,061,359 of NZ_CP182943.1, read as the reverse complement.
AACACTTCTCTTTTAAAACCTAAACCTAACAGAATTTTTTCGGTATCCCCAACATAGTTGTAACCTCCTAAAAGTTCAAAACGATGGGTATAATCAGATAAATCTTCAATAATTTGGCTGTAGGCTTCACTTTCATAATCCGTACGAGTTACCAAAAGATGGTTGATTTCCTCAAGTTTTTTCTCAACTATCTTAATATCCGTAAAAGCTTCATAAGCTTCCTCAAGCACTGTTCTTCCTCGTTCAAAATCAATATCTTGACGCAGAAATCCCAAACGGATGTCTTTTTCTTGTGATATCACACCTGAATCGGGTTTGAAATCACCTGCTAACATTTTAAGCATGGTCGATTTTCCAGCACCATTTTTCCCTACAAGACCTACTCTATCTCCAGCTCCTAATCTAAAAGTTACTTCTTCAAATAAATAAGTCCCTCCGAATGAAACGGATAAATTGTGTATATTAAGCATATTTTGTGACTATAGTTACAGAGGCAACAATCCTAAAATTGTACCTTTGCTAAAATTTTTTGCAAATGTTAAAAAAAGGATCCAAACTAAATAGTATTTTAACAGGAAGTTGTCCTAAATGCCAAAATGAAAGCATGTATGTGGATAAAAACCCACTTCATTTGACCTCGATTCTAAAAATGAATGAAGTTTGCAGTCATTGTGGACTTAGATACCAAATTGAGCCTTCCTTTTTTTACGGCGCTATGTATGTGAGTTATGGATTAAATGTTGCCGTGGGCATCGCCACATTTATTATATCCTATGTGATCTTCGATAGTTCTGTAAAGACTTCCTTTATCGCTATCATTGCAGCATTAATTTTCTTGTTTCCATTTGTATTAAGATGGTCTAGAAATATATACATCAATATGTTTATTTCTTACGATCCAAAAACACAAAAAAAGAAGCAGCAATAGACTAATTATTTTCTCTAAAATTTTTAGGCTTTATACGGTTAAAATCAATTTCCTTATCCAATGGAATTCTATTTTCAACAGAATCATATAACGCTTTAGCCATTTCAGGCCCTAACATTACACCTCTGGTGCCCAAACCATTTAAAAGGTGCAATCTCTCATGTTCAGGGTGTGTCCCTACTAAAGGTCGCCTGTCACGAACAGTAGGTCGAATTCCAGCAAAATGAGAAACAATCTCAAATTCACAATTAAGGATTTCATTAATTCGTTCAATTAATTCCGCCTTACCATCTTCAGTGGGCTCAGCAGTTTTGTCTTTCCAGTTGTAAGTAGCACCTACTTTAAATAAGCCATCACCTAAGGGTAAAATAAATACACTTGTATTAACTATTACATCTAAATCCAAATCAGGTGCTTTAATTATAAATAATTCTCCTTTTGTCCCGTCCAAAGGCAAATGTTTAAAGTAAGGATTCAAATGAATACCAAAGCCTTCGGCAAAAACGATATGCCTCGCTTGAATATCTTTATAAACAACACAATCATCATTAATAATCAACTTAGCATAGTCAAAAGATTCATTAACAAACCATTGATTTTTTTTTAAATAAGCCCTGTAAGAGGAAACCAAAATTGCAGTATCCACAAAACCCGTTCTCAATACTTCTCCATAATCATAAGGAGAATTAATACCCGAATATTTCTTAGTCACCAAATCTAAAGATAAAAAGGAAGCAAGATTAGGCTTATCTGAGGCTGCGAACCAATTATTTTGCTCTTCAATCGAAAAAAACTTTCTTAAAATGGGTTTCTTAAAATCAAAGTGTACATTTAATTTAGCCTCTAATCTAGGATAAAAACTCTCCATTAAATCTAATTGTTCTTTAGCGTGCCAGACCTCACTAAAACGCTTTAAGATTACAGGATTATATAGACCTCCAGCTATTTTAGATGAATTCTGAGAGTCGTCATCCATTACGAAAATTGTTTTATCGTTTAATAAAGCGGTTTCCGCAAAGGAAATACCTGCTAAGCCAGAACCAATAATCAAAAAATCTACCATAATACCATATTTAACTAAAACACATTCAAACAAAAAACTCTTACTTTAAAAGTAAGAGTTCTTTTTATTATATTTTCAACAAAGAATTAGCTATTAATAATTCCACATATCAGACTCAAAATTTCTAATTTTCTCTTTAATTCTATCAGATTCAATCAACTGTTTTTGTGCGTTATCCTTCATGTATTCTTTAATCTCACGATCTCCATATACATTTTCTTCTTTATAAATCACACTATTAAAACGTCTTGAATTCAAAATTTGATCAAAAGATATAGGCATTGAAGAGTTTTTATCATTAAAAGCTTTCGCTTCATGCAACACATTTCTAGCCGAAGGAAAGAAGATCCAGAATAATTCGATATAATCTTTCTCATCACTATTCATCGTATATACATCTGGTGTAACTGGACAAATACCTAACAAACGATACTTTAATTCACTTTGACGTTTATCAAAATACCAAAAACCTTTTATCTTATATTGAGTAACATCTTGCGCTGTTAAATCAGAACGTAAAATATATTCAGGCGAAACACGCTTCATACCAGCGTTAATTTGTTCTCTACCTGCATCAGTGGTATCGATTCTAGACAAAGAAGCTTCAATATCTCTATATGTCTTCTTTGTATTGAAATAGCTATCAGAATAAACCTCAGTAATTTTACCATTTTTGATAGCAGTCGTTAAAACTGTATACAATGATCTTCTATCTGAACCAATGTTTTCGTCTATTGGAAAATACAACGGAAAATTAATTCTTTCACTCAAATCAATAACTTCCCAAACCGTTTTACCCATTAAGATATCTCTATCGTGCACATAGCCATAAGCTAATGGTTTATCATTATCAGAAATTAATTGAGCTGCGGTTTTAAGTCCTATTTGCGATGGCGTTTTTGCATTAAGTAAATTTGATTGCGCAAAAGATGACACAGCCAAAAGTACTGAACACATTACCAATAAACCTTTTTTTACATTCTTCATGATGTCATTATATAATTTTAATGAACTCCTTTTACTAATTATTATTGAATTTCAAAAATAACAGGAGATGTTCTTGGCAATAAATAACTACCTGCTCCTACTAATTTTGTTTTAATTTCAGAAATAGTTACTTGATCACCTCTCACTGCTTTTGAAAGCACTGATTTACATTGTGCATTTAATTTATCACCTTGAACTACAACAGTAGGTTGTCCGGTTAATTTCATATTAAATCCAACTACATCTAAACCAACTTCAAAATCAAAATCTTCTAATTTAGCTCCAATTGTAGCAATCTCTAAATTTGATTTTGGTCCTTTTACAACACCAGTTTCTCCACGTATTGTACCTGTTGGGCCAGGAATTCCTTTAATTCTAAAAGTTTTACTATCTGAAACTTTAGAACCATCTGGTAATGTTCCAGTCACATTAATCACAACTTGGCTACCACTTGAAGGACTCATATTAAATTTACCACCTCCAGCAGAACTTAAACCTGGAGCAGAAGCTGACACTTTATCCGCAGGAATACCAGCAAATGAAATTGTCATTGGATTCACAACACCTCTATACACTACATTCATCTTATCAGCAGAGATTGTAGCTGATTTTGGTCTTGCCACTACTACATACTTATCTTTAATAGGCAAACTAACGACTTTTCCATTTTCATCAAAATTGAAAGAACCAGAAATAGCGTGCTCTCCTATATTTCCAGCTCCAAAAGAAAATTTAGCTTGACCTGCCATCGCTTGGATACTTGAACCATTAACAACCACAGATTTTGCTTTCAATGATGGATCAAATTTTCCTAAGATAATTTTACCAGACACAGCTTCTCCTTGAAAGAAAACCGATTTATCTAAAACTACAATTGGCTGGTAAGCCGTAAGTGAAGCTGCAGCAACTAAATCAGATTGAAACATTCCCGTCATTACATCACTTTCAGTAGTTTTAATATCTGCCTGAATTTGAGACAATTTAGTTATGGTTGCAATTACCGGAAATCCTCTATAGTTGTAATCTAACCAAGGTAAATTTGCACCCGCTTTTTTTGAATAAACAGGTTTAGTTGCAAATCTATTTTCTATTTTTTTGATTTCAGACTCCGCAATTGAACTCCCTCCAATTTGCTTAATTTGAGCTGCATAACCATTAATTTTAGCTAAAAACTCTTTTCCTTTAGCAGAAGCTTTATCTCCTGTAAAGAACATATTATCAATCAAATCTCCTTTATCCATTTGCTCATAAGGAAGATTTCCTTCTTCGTCTCTTTCAAAGTTTTTTGTTACGGAAACTTTTATGCTTTCTATGTAATCATTAAATTCTTTAGAGACAGCTCTAATTTTCTCAACTTTTACTTTTTTCTCACCAAATTGACCTGGTTGGTCAACTGCTTTTTGAGCTAATTGTTGAAAGGAAGACTCATTACGCGTATCTGAAATAAGGTTTGATTCTACAATTTTTAAATTTAAAATTCCAAAAGCAGATAATACTTCTTTGGACATATTTAATGCTAACATCGCAATGAAAACCAAGTACATTAGGTTAATCATTTTCTGTCTAGGGGTTAGTTTTCCTCCTGCCATAGTGGTAATTTTCTAATTAGTTTGAATTAATTCTTTTTATTAATAGTTTGAAACTAATTATCCTTTATGACTCATTGCAGTAAGCATTCCACCATAAACATTGTTCAAAGATGATAAGTTAGCAGTTAAGGATTGCATTTGTTCTTTCAATTTCACATTATTTTCAAGAACTTCTTCATTTATTTGTGCATTTCTAGAAGCACTTTGCAATTGCACCTTGTACAAGCTGTTTAGTGATTCCATTTGTGCAGCTGCCAAAGTTAATTCTTCGCTGTATTTTTTTGTTGACGCAATTGAATCTACTGTAGGAGCAATTCCTTTTGCTGCTGATTCAAAGTTTTTAATGCTATTCCCTAAACTAGACATTAACTCACCATCAATTTTCGCGTCTTTCAACATTGCATCTAATTTTTGAGATAACAAACCTTGAGCTTCTGTTGGAGACTCTTGTTTTGGTTTTACTTCTCTTTTTTGAGCTTTACCATTGGCTAATTCAGGATATACAAGTGTCCAGTCTAATTCATCATCTACTGGCTCAAAAGCTGACAAAGCAAAAATCAAAGCTTCCACTAACAATCCAATAGTCAACATCAAGTTACCAGTAATAGGTCCTAACTCGATATGAGTAATTTTAAACAATGCTCCCACGATTACTACCGCAGCTCCCATTCCGTATGCAAAATTCATTGCTTTTTTACTTAGTAATGCCATAATTTTTGATTTTTATTAATTTAGTAGGTTTTGGTTTTTATTATCTTCTTCTGGTTGATGTATTTCCAGTTGTTTGCAATCCCATATAATCTTGAACGGTACGGAATCCTATATAACTTCTTGCTGAATCAGCATATTCATAATCTCTTGTGCTTACTTGTAAAAAGTATGCTACATCTTTCCAAGAACCACCGCGCACAACTTTACGTTTGTTAGACAAATCTAAAACGTTTGGATTCATTGAGGACACATATTCATAGGCATTAGGATCGTAAGATGAATCAGTCCATTCAGAAACATTTCCTGCCATATTGTATAGATTATAAGCATTTGGCTCGTATGATTTAGCCTCAACAGTATACAAAGCTTGATCAGCCGCATAATCCCCTCTGCTTGGTTTGAAGTTCGCCAAGAAACAACCTCTATCATTTTTCGTATAAGGCCCTCCCCAAGGATAAGTAGCAGACTGCAAACCTCCCCTAGCTGAATATTCCCACTCAGCTTCCGTTGGTAAACGGAAAGAGTTAATCAAATCACGACCTTTTGCTTTTGATTTGATGTAAGTGTTTTTATTTAAAGTTCTCCAAGCGCAAAAAGCTTTGGCTTGAGTCCATTTCACTCCAACTACTGGGTAATCACCATAAGCTTTGTGCCAAAAATAATCATTATGCATTGGCTCATTATAAGAATAAGAGAAATCCTTAATCCAAACTGTTGTGTCTGGGTATACTTTTACTTCTTCCGTTTTAATAAAATCTTGACGTTTTCCTACTTTAGCCTTAGCTGCAGCTTGAATATCCATCCAAGAATAACGAAATTTCAATTTATTTACGTCGATCGTTCTTAATCCGTTATAAGAAGCTTCTATAGGTAAATACATCGAGTCCATTACCTCAACATAATATTCATCTGGATATTTTTTAGGATCTTTAATCAACTTTACTTTTCTATTGAGTCTTCTTCCAGCATAAGGATCGTCATCTGTACCAATACTGTAATAGTTATCATACATATACTTGTCGTATGCCGTCATTTTAGCAGGATCTGAATCGTTAAAAGCAAAATCACCAATACTTCCTGTTTTGCTATTTTTACCAGAACCAGGTTTAATTCCCATTTCATCTGCTAAAATAGCTAAACGAACTCTCATAGTTGAATCCTTAACCCATTCTACAAACTGTCTGTATTCACTATTTGTAATTTCTGTTTCATCCATATAAAAAGACCGAACAGTTACTGTTTTAGTTGGTGCATCTTGAATTCCCGCTACATCATCATCTGATTTACCCATGATAAAAGAACCTCCAGGCACTAAAGTCATACCATAAGGTTTCTCTGGATGCCACTTAGATCCTTTAACACCCACCAACTCACCTTTATCGCTAGATTTACCACAGCCAATTAATAGCGTCACAATTGCCATAAATGCAATGAAATTCTTCATATAAAATAGGGTTATATATTCATTATTTTTCAATGTGTAAACGTATTTATTATTTTTTTAAAAAACAATTATTTTACGAAAACAAATATTTTTTTTAAAAATACAAAAATCAAACTACCAAAACTAAGATTAAATAATATTTTTCCGTTGCGCTTTCCACCATCTTTCTGGCAATTCTTGATTACAAGCTCCCAAATACTCTTCGTAAGAACAAGGTAATAACGTATTTCTTTTTAGTTTATTGCCTCCATTGGTAACAAAAGGTATCTCTATCCACCACCTATCAGTCTTGTTACTTTTATAAAAAACTAAAGTTTCCTCATCAATCGGAACGATGAACTTAATATAACTTTCTCTACTTCCAAAAGGGTATTCGTTCGAACGATAATGATACCCTTCAATAAAATACCAGACAATCTGAGCCATAAGAGTTGACTCTTGTATAGAGCTGCTATGATTAAACAGTCCGAACATAGAAACTTTATCACTTATTCCAGCATATCTAGACAACGAACAAATTTCTTTTCCATTAAATCCATTAGGTTCAAAAGAAACAAAATTACCTGAATCGGAAGACTTGACAGCATTTAAATCCAAACTTACAATATCAGCATCTCTAAAAACGGGCTCCGCTAATGCAATATTATTTGAAATCTCTCCTAAACGATAGGCATCAAAAAAAAGTTTCTCAATTAGATCAATCTCTTCTTGAGCATTGTAATAGGTCTGATATCCAATATTACAATAGTTGAAGAGATTATTAGGTTCATCAATAATAATTTTTGTCAAATACGACGAGACCAAAGCAGATTCTTCTTCTTTCCCAAAATCAAACTTGCTGTCTATAGACACCAAATTTACCATTTGCTCTAGATCATCATAGGCACGATACATCGCATAAGTCAAATCTTGCGATCCACCAATAACAATTGGAATCACTTTATTTTTGATTAATAAAGCTGCAACTTTACGTAAAGCAAAGTACGTATCTTCAAGACTATTTCCTGCAACAATATCACCTAAATCAGCTATCGAAGCATGCCAATTCCCTGGAAACATGGAATACAACTGTTTTCTAAGTGGCTCTAAATCTATATTAGAAAACGCTACCCTATCGCCTCTATTTTCTAACACGCCAAGAATTGCAATGTCAACTTTTTCAATATCAGGAAACTGATCTTTAGTATGAAAAACGACTTTACTCCCTAATTGTTGAGCCGAAAATTCTTTTACTTGAGCAGCAAAATTCTTATTCAAAGGGGTTAAAAACTCAAATTCCATACTTTCTTATTTCTTTTTTGGAGCGGCTTTTTTAGTTGGCGCTTTCTTAGCTGTTGTTTTTTTGGCTGCAGTCTTTTTTGCTGGTGCTTTCTGTTCAATAATCTCTTGAACTTCTGCCAAAGTTAATTTAGCTGCATCTACTTCTTTACCTAATTCAATTTTGATTTTTCCTTTCAAAATAACGGATCGTCCCCATCTTGCCTTTTCAACCCTTATCCCTTCTTCTTCCCAATTATGGAGTACTTTATCAATATTTTTTTGCAACTTATCTTCAATCAAAGCTTCAATATCCGCTTGTGATAAATTATCAAAGTCATATTTCTTACTTACATTGATAAAAATACCATTCCATTTTATGAATGGACCAAAACGTCCTGTCCCTTTTTGCACACCTTCACCTTTGTAGGTCGCAATAGGCGCATCGGCCTTGATTTTTTCATCAATTAATTCTTGCGCTCTTTCTTTAGAAACCGCTAAAGGATCTTCACCTCTTGGCAACGAAATAAAAACGCTTCCGTGACGTACATAAGGGCCAAAACGACCATTATTCACCTCTACTTCTTCTCCTTTATAAGTCCCTAAATCTTTTGGTAACAAAAATAAATTTAAAGCTTCTTCAAGAGTAATATTTCCAATGTTTTGTTCTTTCATTAAGCTCGCAAACTTCTTTTCTTCGTCCTCAGCATCTCCAATTTGAGCCATAGGACCAAATTTTCCTAAACGAACAGAAACTGGCTTTCCTGTTGCTGGATCGGTACCTAAAATACGCTCTCCACTTTCTCTATCAGCATTTGCTTCAACATCTTTTACATTGGGATGGAATTTATCATAAAACTCCTTCATCATCGCTTCCCACTCTATGTTTCCTTCTGCAATTTCATCGAAATCCTGTTCTACTTTGGCAGTAAAATTATAATCTAAGATATTCCCGAAGTTCTTAACTAAGAAGTCTGTTACAATGGTTCCTATATCTGTTGGCACTAACTTCCCTTTATCTGAACCTGTATTTTCTTTCAATCCCTTTTCAACTACTTTACCAGATTGCAAAGTCAATTGGGTGTAATTGCGTTCCTGCCCTTCTAAATTTCCTTTTTCAACATAGTTTCTGTTGATAATTGTAGAAATCGTTGGCGCATAAGTTGAGGGACGTCCAATTCCTAATTCTTCTAATTTTTTAACTAGTGACGCCTCGGTATAACGAGCTGGCGGTCTTGAATAACGTTCCGTTGCTGTTATAAAGTTGTTTGCTAATTTTTCATTCACTTTCAAAACTGGCAACATCCCTTCTTGCTCTTCCTCATCGTCATCGTGTCCTTCTAAGTAGACCTTTAAAAACCCTTCAAATAACAACACTTCTCCTGAAGCCGTAAATAATTCACTGTGATTATTAGCTTCTATCTTCACATTGGTACGTTCTAACTTTGCATCACTCATTTGCGAAGCTAAAGTTCGTTTCCAAATCAAATCATACAAACGGGCTTGATCTCTATCAATATTTACCGTATGACGTGACATATCAGTAGGACGAATAGCTTCGTGTGCTTCTTGAGCACCTTTACTTTTATTAGTAAACGTTCGAGGAAAAGAGAATTCCTTACCATAAGAATTAACAATCTCAGCTTGTGCTGCGTCCATCGCCTCTTTAGACAAGTTCACACTATCCGTTCTCATATACGTAATCAATCCCGCCTCATAGAGACGTTGCGCTAACTGCATTGTGATTCCAACAGGCAAATACAATTTGCGAGCTGCTTCTTGTTGTAATGTCGAAGTTGTAAATGGTGCTGCTGGTGTTTTTTTGGTTGGTTTTGTTTCTAAATCAGAAACTTTATAAGTAGAACCGATATTTTTATTTAAAAAATCTTCAGCTTCTTTTTTAGTATTGAAATTCTTTGGCAATTTAGCTTTAAACGTTTTTCCAGCTTCATTGGTAAACTCAGCTACAATTGAATAGGTTGCCACAGCTTTAAACTCCTGAATATCACGTTCTCTTTCTACAATCAAACGCACAGAAACTGACTGTACACGTCCCGCTGAAAGACCGCCTTTAATTTTTCTCCATAAAACAGGTGACAATTCGTAACCTACCAATCGATCCAAGACACGACGTGCTTGCTGTGCATTAACTAAATTATAGTCAATTTCGCGAGGGTTATCTATCGCCTTTAAAATAGCGTTCTTGGTAATCTCATGAAAAACAATACGTTTTGTTTTTTTTGAATCTAATTTTAATTCTTCCGCTAAGTGCCAAGAAATAGCCTCTCCCTCGCGGTCCTCATCACTAGCTAACCAAACCATTTCAGCTTTTTTAGACAACGATTTAAGTTTAGTCACCAAGGCCTTTTTATCTGGGGAAACCTCGTATTTAGGCTTGAAACCATTCTCTACATCTACCCCAATTTCCTTAGAAGGCAAGTCGGCAATATGCCCATAACTTGACTCCACTTGAAAATCACTTCCTAAAAATTTCTCGATTGTTTTCGCCTTTGCAGGGGACTCTACTATAACTAAATTCTTTGCCATTGCTCTATTTTTCTAAGGCAAAAGTAGAAGATTTTTTTAAATAGAAGGGCTTTTGATATATTTTTTGAGTGATTTGGCAACTACCTTAATTATATATATATCCAATATTGAGTTCATCTTAGCAACACTAAGACTTTAATTTACAATTATTTTTTGGTGAATTATAATTTAAGAATAAAAGCCTGTTATAATTATTTCCCAATTAGCAACACAAAGAGTCTAAGACAAAATAGAGTACAAAACACTAACCCATAAAATATTAAATCTCAAACAAGTTAACAATTTCATCACAGATAATACTGCAACCCCAAGAATTCAACTTAACAAATACCTCTTCAACTCTACCAAATTAAAAACCTAACTCATAAAGCGATTCTAAAGATTTCAATTACTTAGAAAGACTCATACTTTATTTAACTACGACACTATTCTTACCAATTTATCCTATTCCTTTAGTCTTCAAATTAATAACCTTAACAAAACTGGATTTTTCCCCAACTAGCTTTTTTAAATATATAGTACTGATTTTCAACATCATAACCATTGCTCTTCTACTCCATTCTTCTATACTAAAATCAAAGAAATTACATATTTTTGATTGTAAAAAAACTTAAAGATTCTGTCTAAAATTTTAAAAAACCTCCTTAAATAACATCAAAAATTTCATTTCAAAACTTTAATAAATCATTCATATATTCTTTTTAAATCTAAAAGCAGCATCAGCTTTCTAAGAAATCAAAAAATACTGTTAATTCTCAATATGACATCTTGTCATATTCCCCCAAATAATTGTACATTTGCAGTCTTATTAAAACACACTTTTGAAAGTGACTTATGGAAAAGATTATAGATGAAAACAAACAAGGCGAAAGTCTTGTTCTTGAAAATAAACCCGAAAACACAAAAAAATTATTTATAGAAAGTTATGGTTGTGCCATGAACTTTTCGGATAGTGAAATTGTGGCTTCTATATTATCTACTAACGGATACAACACCACTCAAATCCTTGAAGAAGCTGATCTTGTCTTGGTAAACACTTGTTCTATTAGAGACAAAGCAGAACAAACTATTCGCAAACGTTTAGAAAAATACAATGCAGTTAAGCGTGTCAATTCTAAAATGAAAGTAGGCGTTTTAGGCTGTATGGCGGAGCGATTGAAAAGTCAATTTCTAGAAGAAGAAAAAATTGTTGACCTGGTTGTAGGACCTGATGCTTACAAAGATTTACCTAATTTATTAAGCGAAGTCGAAGAAGGTCGTGACGCCATCAATGTAGTTTTATCGAAAGACGAAACTTATGGGGATATTTCCCCCGTTCGTTTGATGAGCAACGGTATTACTGCCCTAGTTTCTATCACTCGTGGTTGTGATAATATGTGTACGTTTTGCGTAGTGCCATTCACTAGGGGTCGTGAACGCAGCCGTGAGCCACAAAGCATTATGGCCGAAATCCAAGATTTATGGGACAAAGGTTTTAAAGAAATCACTTTGTTAGGCCAAAATGTAGATAGTTATTTATGGTATGGCGGCGGACTGAAAAAAGATTTTGAGAATGCCTCCGAAATGCAAAAAGCTACTGCGGTGGATTTTGACCAATTATTAGAAATGGTAGCGGTAAGCTTTCCAAAAATGCGTATTCGCTTTTCGACTTCGAATCCACAAGACATGCATGAAAGTGTTTTACACGTCATTGCAAAGTACCCTAATATCTGCAAACACATACACTTACCAGTGCAATCAGGAAGCAATCGCATTCTGAAAGAAATGAATCGTTTGCATACCCGAGAAGAATACATGAACTTGATAGATAAAATCAGAACTATTATTCCAGATTGCGCTATTTCTCAAGACATGATCGCAGGTTTCCCAACAGAAACTGAAGAAGACCATCAAGACACGATGAGCTTAATGGAATATGTAAAATACAACTTTGGATACATGTACTCTTACTCTGAGCGCCCAGGAACTTTGGCAGGAAGAAAAATGAAAGACGATGTAGAAGAACCAACCAAAGCCCGACGTTTACAAGAAATCGTGGATTTGCAACAAAAACATGCTTGGTTTCGCTCTGAAGAATTCATTGGCAAGACCGTTGAAGTATTAATTGAAAAAATTTCTAAAAAATCAAAAGAAGAATTCTCTGGAAGAAATTCACAAAGCATCACGGTTGTTTTCCCAAAAGAAAATTATAAAATCGGAGACTTTGTAAATGTAAAAATCACTGCCTGTACTAGTGGAACATTGAAAGGTGAAGCAATAGGATATTCAGAGATGAATTAAAAAAGTTTAAATATTAAGGTTAATGTTATCAGGAGAACTTTTAAACCTTAAACTAAAAAACTTTAAACAATTATTTTAATGGAATCAGTTCAAAATATAAAACAACGATTTGAGATTATTGGTAACGAACCAAAACTCAATCGTGCGATAGAGAAAGCAATACAAGTTGCCCCAACAGACATTACCGTTTTAGTTGTGGGAGAAAGCGGTGTAGGTAAGGAAAGTATCCCAAAAATCATACATACCCTATCCCATCGCAAACACGGCAAATACATTGCTGTAAACTGTGGCGCAATACCTGAAGGGACAATTGACAGTGAACTTTTTGGTCACGAAAAAGGGGCTTTTACAGGGGCTACCAGCACCCGTGAAGGCTATTTTGAAGTAGCCAATGGCGGAACTATCTTCTTAGATGAAGTAGGCGAATTACCCCTTACCACCCAAGTACGTTTACTTAGAATTCTTGAAAACGGAGAATTTTTAAAAGTAGGTTCGTCTCAAGTCCAAAAAACAGATGTTCGTATTGTAGCGGCAACCAATGTCAATTTATTTGATGCTATCGGGAAAGGGAAATTTCGTGAAGACTTGTACTATCGTTTAAGTACTGTCGATATCACTCTACCTCCTTTACGCGAACGAAAAGACGATATTCATTTACTTTTCAGGAAATTTGCAGCCGACTTTGCTCACAAATACAAAATGCCTCCTATAAAATTAGATGAAGGCGCCGTTGATGTTTTACAAAAATTTCGTTGGAGCGGTAACGTTCGTCAATTGCGAAATGTAGCCGAGCAAATATCCGTTCTAGAAACAAATAGAGATATCAATGCTTTGACTTTACAATCGTATCTACCTACTGAAGGAAGCAATTTACCATCAGTAATTAGTGATAAAAAAGCAGAAAGCGATTTCAGTACCGAAAGAGACATTTTATACAAAGTGCTTTTTGACATGAAAAGTGACTTAAATGATTTGAAAAAACTCACTTTAGAATTAATGAAAAGTGGCACTGCTAAAGCCCAAGACATTAACCCTAATTTGATTCAGAAAATATATGGCTCACAGGAAAATGAAAGTGAAATTGATTTCGAAGAACGTCCTAATACCTCATTAATTACAACAACAAATAAGGAAAATCAGTATCAAGAGCCTGAAGACAATTATTTATTTGCCGAAACAATAGAAGAAGAGGAAGTTCTTAAATTAGAACAAAAAGAAATTGAAATGATCAAAAAATCATTAGAAAAGAACAAAGGAAAACGCAAAGCTGCTGCGGAAGAACTTGGGATTTCAGAACGAACTTTGTACCGAAAAATCAAACAATTTGATCTTTAAAACTAATTGTGATTCCCAAAACCTAAATTCATATATTTGAAATCTCATTTTAAAAAAAACATTTTTGCCGTTCTAATGAAAAAAACACAACTGATATCCCTTCTTTTTATTTTATTTAGTTTCAGTAGCTGTTCTGTTTACAACTTTACGGGCACCGGAAAAATTGACGCTAAAACTTATCAAGTCAACTTTTTTCCTAACAATGCTGATTTAGTAGAACCTGGAATTGATCGTAGATTTACGCTAGCATTGCAGGATCTTATTATGAATCAAACCAACTTAAATTTGGTAAAAAATGGTGGCGATCTCACTTATGAAGGAGAGATTGTAGATTACCGCATCAGTCCAATGACTGCAACTGCCGATCAACAGGCCTCACAAAACCGATTAAAAATAAGAGTTAACGTTCGCTTTTTCAATAAGAAGAAAGAAAAAGATAATTTTGAAAAAACATTTGAATTTTTCTACGATTATCCAGCAACCCAACAATTAACGGGTTCTACTTTGGACAATGCCTTAAAAGATATATTTGAAAGAATTACACAAGACATATTTAATGAATCATTAGCCAAATGGTAAAATGATAGCTGATTTTTTTATCTAGCTAAAAAAAGAGACAGAAAAACAACCTATGAACATCACTGATTATACTTACTTACTAAACAAGCCCAATTCCATTTCAGAGAAACACACCTCTGCTTTGGAAAATGTCTTGGATGAGTTTCCTTATTTTCAAAGTGCCCGCGCCCTTCGATTAAAAGGACTCTACAACCAAAATAGCTTTAAGTATAATTATGCCTTGAAAGTAACAGCTGCCCATACCACGGACCGAGCTGTTTTGTTTGACTTTATCACTTCAGATTCGTTTACATCAATACAACGAGAGTTATTTGACAAAAAAACAGCAGAATTGCTAAACATGACCGTTGTTGATTTCGAAACAGTAGAAACAGAGAATGCTATTTCTACAAATACAATTGAAGACTCTATAATAACTTCTATTAAAGAAGCGTCTCCAAAAGAAACTGACACTGTAACAACTTCGGTAGAAGAAAAGCTTTCCATTGGAGCGCCATTAGATTTTTCAAAGTCAGAGAAACACTCCTTTCAAGAATGGCTTCAATTATCACGAATTCAACCTATTGCCCGAGAAAAAGAAGAAAAAGACGTGCCAAAGTCCACTGAAATTTCTCCTGAAAAGAAGAAAAAAGCAGCTTTAATTGATAAGTTTATTGAAGCCAGCCCTAAAATATCTCCGGTAAAATCAGGAAGCAGTCCTAATGTTCAAATTGACATTAATAAGGAAGACCATACATACCTGATGACAGAGACGTTGGCAAGAGTTTATCTGGAGCAAAAAAAATATCAAAAAGCCATACAAGCTTATGAAATATTAATTTTGAAATATCCAGAAAAAAGTAGTTTCTTTGCAGACCGTATTTCGGATATTAAAATTTTACAACAAAATAATTAAACATACAATGAGCACATTTTCAATTTTTTTAGTTTTAATCACAATAGTTTGTTTTCTATTGGTAGTAGTAATCATGGTTCAAAACCCTAAAGGAGGTGGATTATCTTCTACTGTTGGCGGATCCCAAATGCTAGGTGGTGTGCAAAAAACTACTGACTTTTTAGACAAGTCTACTTGGACACTAGCTACAATTTTGATTGCATTAATCTTGTTATCTAGTTTGAGTTTTACTGGAAGCCTAAGTGATACCGATTCTAAAATCATTGACAATACGCCAGCAACAGCTGCACCTGCTCCAATTCAAAGTGCACCAGCAAGCCCTGCAAAATAATCCATTTGCAACAACAAAAAAATATAGAAAATGCCAGCCTGTCAAAGCTGGCATTTTTTTTAAGAAAAATTGTCAGTCAAAATGGACTGGCATAATTTCTGAATAGCGAAAGGCAAACAATAATTAATTTAAAATAAAAAATCATGACATTAAACATCAAACCACTTTCAGACCGTGTTCTGATTGAACCAGTTGCAGCTGAAACCAAGACAGCGTCAGGGATTTTTATTCCAGATACTGCCAAAGAAAAACCACAAAAAGGAACCGTTGTAGCCGTAGGAAATGGCACAAAAGATCATGAAATGACCGTAAAAATTGGAGACACTGTTCTTTACGGCAAGTATGCAGGTACCGAACTAAAACTAGAAGGCACAGATTATTTGATTATGAGAGAAGATGATATTCTTGCGATAATCTAAAATTTGTTTCAAGTTTCAGGTTCCAAGTTGTAAACCTGACGCGAAACTTTAAACAAAGAACTTTAACATTAAACAAAATTTAAGATGGCAAAAGATATAAAATTTGATATTGAAGCACGTGACGGACTAAAACGTGGAGTTGATGCATTAGCAAATGCAGTAAAAGTAACTTTAGGGCCAAAAGGTCGTAACGTAATTATTGGAAAATCATTTGGAGGTCCTACAGTGACTAAAGATGGTGTTTCAGTTGCTAAAGAAATCGAATTAAAAGATGCTCTTGAAAACATGGGAGCTCAAATGGTTAAAGAAGTAGCTTCAAAAACTAATGATTTAGCTGGAGACGGAACAACAACTGCAACGGTATTGGCTCAAGCTATAGTAAAAGAAGGCTTGAAAAACGTAGCTGCAGGTGCTAACCCAATGGATTTAAAAAGAGGAATCGATAAAGCTGTTGAAGCTATTGTTGCTAATTTAGCTACTCAAACTCAAGTTGTAGGAAGCGATTCAGACAAAATCAAACAGATTGCTTCTATTTCTGCTAACAATGACGAAGTAATTGGTGAATTAATTGCTACTGCTTTCGCAAAAGTAGGTAAAGAAGGCGTTATTACTGTAGAAGAAGCTAAAGGAACAGAAACTTTTGTAGATGTTGTTGAAGGAATGCAGTTTGACCGAGGATACCTTTCTCCTTACTTCGTAACGAATTCTGAAAAAATGGAAGTAGACCTAGAAAGCCCATACATCCTTTTATATGACAAAAAAGTTTCTTCATTAAAAGAATTATTACCTGTTTTAGAGCCAGTAGCTCAATCAGGAAAACCATTATTGATTATTGCTGAAGATGTTGACGGTGAAGCACTTTCTACATTGGTTGTAAACAAATTGCGTGGAGCTTTGAAAATTGCTGCTGTAAAAGCACCTGGTTTTGGTGACAGAAGAAAAGCAATGTTAGAAGATATCGCTATCTTAACTGGCGGAACTGTAATCTCTGAAGAAAGAGGATACACATTAGAAAACACAACTCTTGAGATGTTAGGTTCTGCAAGTAAAGTAACTATCGACAAAGACAACACAACTATTGTAAGCGGTGCTGGTGAAGCGGAAATGATTAAAAACCGTGTGAACCAAATCAAAGGTCAAATGGAAGTAACTACTTCTGATTATGACAAAGAAAAATTACAAGAGCGTTTGGCTAAATTAGCTGGTGGAGTTGCTGTTCTTTATGTTGGTGCTGCTTCTGAAGTTGAAATGAAAGAGAAAAAAGACCGTGTAGACGATGCATTGCATGCTACTCGTGCAGCTGTTGAAGAAGGAATTGTTGCTGGTGGTGGTGTAGCGTTATTAAGAGCTAAAAATGTATTGAAAGACATTACTGCTGAGAACGCTGATGAAGCTACTGGAATCCAAATTATCTCACGTGCTATCGAAGCTCCATTACGTACTATTGTTGAAAATGCGGGTCTTGAAGGATCTGTAGTGGTAGCAAAAGTTGCTGAAGGTTCAGGAGATTTTGGATACAATGCTAAAACTAACGAATATGTTGATATGTTGAAAGCAGGTATCATTGACCCTAAAAAAGTAACTCGTGTTGCTCTTGAAAATGCGGCTTCGGTTTCTGGAATGATCCTAACAACTGAATGTGCTTTAATTGACATTAAAGAAGAAGGACCAGCTGGTCATGCTCACGGTGGTGGCATGCCAGGAATGATGTAATAACATCTCTTTCTAAATAATAGAATCCGTTCAATTTTACTAATTGAACGGATTTTTTTTATCCTAAAAACAACGACTTTAAATTTAAACCTTTTATCATTTTACACATCTTACCTTATTAGTTTTTAGCACTATAAATCATATTAAGATTACATTAACAAGAAAACCGATTAAATCAATTTAAATTTACTCTGAAAATAAAAAAACTACCAATATAAACTATACCCATTTATACCTTATGAAATTAAATATTAGCTTATTTTGCATGCTACTGTTTGCACAATCATACTCTCAAACCAAGACCACCTCAAATACTCATGAGAAAATTAAAAGCATTTTAGAAACGTATTTCAAATACGACAGAGAAAACATCCATGTACAGTTCAACAAGGACGTATATGTAACCAATGAAGACATCGCTTTTAAAGGTTATGTTTTAAATAAAAATTACGATGCCCCTGATGCAAATACTACCAATGTACAATTAGTAATCTATGATGATCAAGACCAAATAATTCAAAAACAATTACTCTACACCACTAAAGGTACTTTTTCGGGCGGAATCCATTTGAATAACAAATTCAAATCTGGAACTTACCACTTTCACTTTTACACAAACTGGATGAATAATTTTAATGAAGACGACTCCTTTACTCAAGCTGTTGAAATCATTAACAAAGACGAACCTTACAACCTAAAATCTAATGAACCTAATTGGAAAACTGCAACAGTATCAATCTTCCCTGAAGGAGGCAATATTATCGGCCAGATAAGTAATACTGTAGGTGTCAAAATAGTAGATTGCAATCAAAAAGGTATCGAATTACAAGATATACTCATATTAGATTCTAAATCCAATGAGATTTCTCGTTTTAATACAAACAAAATGGGGAATGGAATTTTTTATTTCATCCCAGACACAAACGAAACCTACACACTAAAAATTACAAACGACAAGCTCAAAATTTCCCAACCTTTGCCTATTACAAAGGACACAGGAATTACATTGAGCTACAATAATAACCTACCAAAAAACATTCTGGCTGTAGCTGTAAAAACCAATGAAAAAGGATTAGAATCGTACAATAACAAAAAGTTTATCTTAATGATTCACCAAAATGCTCAATCCGTTCAAAAAGAATTCACTTTCAAAAATAACGAAACGGAACAAGTTTTGTTATTTGACAAAAAATATTTGGCAAACGGTGTAAACAGCATCCGCCTTATCGACGAAAACCTTAATGAAATAACCGAAAGACTCGTATACCATTATGGTAATGAAAAACCAATCACTACACTTGAAGCCAAAGCCATTGCAAATGACAGTATTGTTTTATCAGGAAAAACAAATTTAAAACAGGCCAATTTAAGCATTAGTATACTTCCAGGAAACAACAATTGTGTTCAACAGAAAAAATCGATTCAAGGAACATTTTATCTTGATGCCTACTTAGAAAAACCTATAAAGGACAATTACTTCTATTTTGACCCAACCAACGAAAATAGAAAACAAGACATGGAAGCACTAATGTTAAACCAAGTTAGAAGTAAATTTTCATGGGACAACTTAAAAAACAAACCCCCTAAAATAAACTTTACGTACAACAAAGGAGTTACCATAAGTGGCAAAGTAGAAAAAGAAGTCGGAACAAAGTCGGAATATAAAATTTCACTCATTTCATTAAAAGACAATGTTTTTGAAGACACAACTATTGAGCCTAATGGAGATTTTAAATTCGAAAACTTTTTTGCTCAAGACTCTACAGTTTTCATTTTGCAAATGGTCAACCAAAAGAATATTGTAAAATACACCAAAATGCAAGCTCGTGTAAAACCTAATGAGAGCCAATTTATGCTACCTCTTCAATTTGAGAAGAATGTATGTCCTATTGAAAAGAAACCAGAAAACAATTTCACATTTGCTAAATCTCCTTTTGAAGAAGACATCGTAAACCTGGCCGGGGTAACAATCCAAAACACTTTCAAAAAAGAGGTTTTAACTCATGCTAAAGAAGTAGGACTTATGGCTAATGGTTTTAAAATTGAAGATTCAGATTTTGGCTCAGTACTAGATTTCCTTTCACGACAAGGATTTAGAACTGGAGTAGATCCTGAGGAAAACACAGTCTACATTCGAGGTTCGAGAGATTCTTTTTCAAACGAATCCCCAGCAGTTCTTATTGACAATATCCAACTGTTTGACCTTAATCTTCTATTTAGCATGGATATTTCGGAAGTAGATGAAATCTATATTGATAAAACAGGCTCTTCAAATATATCTGTAAATGCAGGTAGCTCTATTCTAATTTTCCTTAAAAAAGGAGGAAGTAAAAATGATTATTTCCGAGCAAAGCACACTTCATTGATTGTAACCACTGGGTTCACGAAAGATATTAACTTTAAAAACGCTGCTTTCGAAACTCAAAAAGAATTCTTTCAATTTGGAACACTTAATTGGACTCCTAATTTAACTATCAAAGACAACCCAAATTACGAGCTTAAAATTCCTAAAGTTGGCCAAAAGGAAATCAAAGTACTCATTGAAGGGTTTACAGATGATGGTCAATTAATTTCTGAATACCAAACAATTACGGTACAAGAATAAAATATACCAAACAATTACGGTACAAGAATAAAATATACCAAACTAAAATCCCGATTAAACAAATAGCATTTAATCGGGATTTTAATTTAACACAACCTTACTTTTACTTTTTATAAAAATCCAAGTTGGTCACATAAGTCAATCTAACTGTTGGATTTGTTTCTTGAATGGTATTCCCAAAATTCCAAATCTGTTGGTGTATGTAATTTAATTGTACTTGATGATGTGGATTAAAGTTATAACCAAGTCCTGCAATAATTCTATTTTGGTTAAACAAAGTTTTTCCTGCATTAGCACCAATATTCAAAAAGGCTTCATCACCTACCACTCCAAAAAGCTTGGTCTTCTCGTTTTCTTTAGTGATTGCATAATTCGCCAGAAACATATAACGCACTCTATTCCTGTAATCATATCGATCGATTTCATATTCATTAGTAACAGGATCTTTGATCGCAATCCCCACAAATCGGTTTTCATCACGCAAACGGTGGACAAATTTAAAATTGCCGCTTGTATGCGTATATGTTCCCTGAATCCAAACATGTGATTCTGGTGAATCAATTTTATTCAATGGAACTTCGCCATACACATAAGTTTTATACTGCGTAAAACCAATACTACCTACAAATTTCTTAGCGAATTGATAATCGATACTTGGCCTAACAAACCATTGTTGTTTTTGATTAAAACCGTCAGCATAACGCATGGAGCCTTCAAAAGTGAAAGAGGTTTTGGTTGTCAACATGTTTTTCCCTACATAGCTGAAGCCATACATTGTTAGTCCCTGTTTTTTGTTGTGCAAAATTATTTTGAACAAGAGCAAGTGTTCCCAAACAGAGAAAGAGGATTGTTTTTTTCATAGGTGATTGTTGAATTAAAAAAATAGATATTTTTAATTACCTCTCTAAATGACTTTTTTACAAGAAATTTAAAAATATAAAAGGCAATTGTACTCTATTCTTCAAAGTTGGTCTTTTTCTTTTTGGTTAATTTTAAAATCACAGGAGAAAGCGTGATCACAACTAAACCAATTACAATAAATTCAATATGGTCTTTCAAATCAATTTGAAATTTTTCTAATAAAAAACCGTACAAATAATGACCCGCAAAAATTAAAGTATAGGTCCAAAGGAAAGAACTTACCACATTATAAAACATAAATTTCTTTTTGTCCATAGTTACAATCCCTGCAACTATAGGAGCAAATGTTCTAAAAATAGGCAAAAAACGAGCAAAAATTATAGCACGCCCACCATGCCTTTCAAAAAAATCTTTGGATTGAATTAAGTAGCTTTTCTTAAACCAAAAGCTATCTTCTTTGTTATACAAATAATAACCACTTTTAGCACCAAACCAATAACCTACTATGTTTCCTAATATCCCAGCTATTCCAATAAGTGTTGCCAAGATAAAAACATTGAGAAAATCACTTTCAAGAAAAAGTATGTTTTCAACTAATTCTCTATTATAAATCCCTGCCAAAAACAACAAACTATCTCCTGGTAAAAAGAAACCTGCAAACAAACCTGTTTCAGCAAAAACAATAAACAATACAATATAAATTCCTAGTTTTATTCCGTTTATATCAAAATGAATATAAAAAAGTGGATCTACTAAATTCTTCCAATCAAAGCTGTTCATTGTCTGTTTATTTTAAAACTATAATTTGCCGTGAAAGTAAGTATAATTTAGTTCAACAACAATTTATTATTACTTTTTAAAACATTATTAACGTATAAAAACAACTTACAACTTTCGCTCTTGTCCCATAAGCGGAATTGTACAGTCATAACCATATACTTCTTTGATTTTGATTCTAAGTGCATCAGCAGGCTCATTTTCGCCGTGTACTAAGAAAATCTTTGTTGGTCTTTCCTCTAAGTCAGAAAGCCAATCCAGCAAATCCTGTTGATCACCATGTGCAGATAATCCTTGAATTTGTAATATCTTGGCCTTTACATTGTAATAATTACCATAAATTTTTATCGATTTGGCTCCTTCTAACAATTTCCTGCCTCGAGTTCCTTCTGCTTGATAGCCTACAATAACAATCGTAGTCTCTGGAATCCCAATATAATACTCTAAATAACTTAAGACACGACCTCCCGTTACCATTCCGCTGGCTGCTATTACCACTTTGGGACCTTTATCATAGATGGCACTCAAGGTTTCTTCGTAGTCAGCATTTATAGTAAACATATTACCCATCGATTGACATATTTCTGGTGTTAATTTATGCCATTTGCTATTTTGCAAAAAAACTTCAAAGGCACTTGCTCCCATCGGAGAATCAATAATATATGGAATATCAGGAATGCGACCTTCTTTCTTTAATTGCCATATCAAATACATCACTGTTTGTGCCCTTTCGACTGCAAAACTTGGAATGATTACCGTACCACCATTGTGAAAAGTAGTATTGATATAGGTTTCTAACTCAAACTTTACATCTGTATCGGGGTGTAATCTATCGCCGTACGTACTTTCAAGGAAAATATAATCTGCTTTTTTTGGTTTGATAGGTGGATACAACAAAAAGTCGTTTTCTCGACCTACATCACCCGAAAAAACCAATGTTTTACCTTCAGCATTTAAACTAATGCTACAAGCCCCAATTATATGCCCTACAGGATTAAAAACTACCTCACTCCCATCCTCCAAAATTAATGGCTCTCCTGGTTTGACAATTCTAAACAAAGGCAATACTTTCTTGGCTTGTTCTACAGTATATAATGGTTCTGGAATTTCGTGAATGGAATAATTCTCCTTAAGTGCTTTTTCAGCTTCTTCCTCCTGTATCTTGGCACTATCCAAAATAATTAGTTTTGCAACATCTGCAGTAGGACTAGTACAATATATTTTTCCTTGAAAACCCTGATTTACTAACCTTGGCAACCAACCACAATGATCTAAATGACCATGCGTTAGCAAAACCACATCAATTAACGAAGGCAAAACAGGTATTGGTTCCCAATTAAGTTCCCGCAAAGGCTTAATCCCTTGAAAAAGTCCACAATCTATTAAAATGGACATCGTACCAGTCTCAATTAAGGTTTTAGATCCTGTTACAGTACCCGCACCTCCTATAAATTTTACTTTCATTTGCTTAAACTTAGATGAAACAATAATTATAATTCAAAAACATTTACAAAGTTCTGTAACCTCTTTAACAATGTTTTTTACACGTTTGGGACTTATTTTTATCTGCGCTAACCGTTCTGGACTGGTTGTTAAATCTCTGGCCAGAATTACACCTAGTGCTAATAATTTTTCTTTTTCTGCCAAAGTAATAGTGGTCAAACATGTCACAGGATACAGACAATCTCTGTAGTTCTTCACTTTAATACTGTTGTCTTTAGGATAATCCCAACTGAGCAATTTTATTCCAGAGCAAGCAGCAAAGTCTATAGCATCTGTAGTAAATCTATTGTTGGTGGCAATCCAACATTCTGAGATTTCGTCTTTTTGCGAAAAGACTTTATGATTCACTTGGTTGAGATCATTGTATCGGGAGAGAATATACATTGGTACCTTTACATCAGAAGCAGCCTCTTGACTAACATGAAATTTACATTCAATCATAGCGATGCGATCATTTTTTTTGACCAATACATCCACTTCATGAGAAACACATCTTCCTTGTAATGTTACATTCATTTTGACCTCATATTTTTCAGATTCAAATATCTTAGCAATGTATTGTTCAAAATAAAAACCTGTAGGTCCAAGCAAATGAATCGCTGTTTTTAAATTGTATCTCGCCGCATGGAAGTTTGCATTTTTCTTTAGTAAGCTATATGCTTTTTTATAGATATTACGAGTCGTTATACCTTCATAAACCTCCTCTGTTAATCTTTGCAAAATATCATCCACAACAGACATGCTTGCGCCTGAACTCAAAAGAGATCGCCTTAATTTTTCGGGGTCAAAATCGACACTATCTCCAGTTTGACTTTTTACTTTCATATCACCATTATTTTGATTCTTGAAAAAAAACGTTCTCTTAAAGATAGGAAAAAAAGTGCTTATCCGCTAGCCATTTAAAATATTAATGGTACAAAGAAATGAAATCGAAACTATTACAATAAAGGAATCACATCAACTTCAACTTTAACGCGATGCTCACCCGAACTGAAAATAATTCCTTTAAGCGGGGAAATATCTGCATAATCACGACCATAAGCGGTCACGATATGACGTTCTCCAGGAATCATATTATTCGTAGGGTCAAATTCACACCAACCCATGCCAGGAACGTATACAGAGACCCAAGCGTGAGAAGCATCAGAACCTTGTAATTTCACTTTCCCTTTTGGCGGCAAAGTCTCCAAATAACCGCTTACATATCGGGCAGCAAAGCCCATACTTCGTAAACAAGCAATCATCAAATGGGTAAAGTCTTGACAAACTCCTTTGCGTTCTTTCAATACCGTTTTCAAAGGGGTATTCAAATTGGTAGCACCTGATTTGAATTCGAATTCTGTAAATATTTTTGATGATAAATTAGATACTGCTTCATAATAGGAGCAATCAGGAACCAAACAGCTTTCTGCAAATGCCTTGATTTCATCATCCCAAAATATAAAAGGACTAGGAAGTTGAAATTGAAGTAATTCATTTTTTAAATGCAATTTGGAACTAAATAACTCTAAGGTTTCCGAACAGGTAATGGAATTGACAAATAATAATTCTGGAGGAAATACTTCTACAATACTTGTCGTTACTACTTGAAGTATTTTATGAGGTTTTAGAATAGAAAAATAATACTTGATATTTCCAAAATAGTCTGTTCTTGGGTATAAATTTTGTGGTTTTGGTTCTATCGTTAATTTAAAATCTTCACATACTTGTTTGTCTGAATTTACAGGATGTAAACACACAATACACTGGTAATTATGAACAGCATTTACATAAGTATAGGTAGTTTTATGAATTAATTTATACTTCATCTGAATCAATTTTTTCAGTTTCTAAAAATGAAAGTTGCATTACCGAGTGGTTAAAGTACAAGCTTGACAATGCATTAGTAACAGATGATATAAGCCCTGAAACCGAATTAATGGTCTCATCAAGCAACTCTCTATAATTTGCACCATCAGCCTGAACCAATTCTTCAGGGTCAATTAATTTTATTATGGTACTGGCTTCCAACACCTTCTTCTCAGCTATACTCAATTGATTGAATTCGGATTTTTTAGGCAGTTGCCCAATATTATAGGAAAGTGTATCTAAAATATAAGCTAGCGTATAGGGCGATTTTTTCTCTAAAAACAACATATTTATAACTGTCACTAGATTTATTTGGGACTTATAAACGCTCCTATACTGCGCTAATAGATTATGATTTTCAAGAACGGATTCTAATAACAACTGCTCGACATCTTCGCTCCGTTTGAAACAAAATAAAGTTTGTATCACCGAAATCAGCGACAAAAATCGCTCAATATTTTTTCCCGCTTCAAAAAGAAAGAAACCATTTTCTCTTGGCAAAGTCTCATACGTATTCCCATAAAAAGCCATCAGTCTAATATACAATTTATCTAATCCATGTGTAGTTTGATTGATATTAACCACATTAGACTCTTTCAACCCTGTCAAACTATCTTCTATAAGTCCGATAATTCTCTTAGTATCCTGATTCCATTTTTCGCTAATATGATTAATCGAATACAACCATGACTGCACATTGTAAGTAACAGAACCTTCCTTCTTAGGGTCATTAATCAATGAAATCAACTCGGCCAATGGTTTTTCAAAAACAGTTTCGTCCTCTTCTCCATCCTCACCTACAAATCCAGGATAAGATTGCGTCAAATGCGTCACGGCCTTTAACAACACAATCAAAAATTCTGGTTGTTTTTTTCCATGACTGTTCACGTTTTCATTTAATCTGCTAAAAATGATTTTCAGGAAACTGGTCAATGCCATCGTTCTTTCAGATAGCCTTCCTACCCAAAACAAATTCTCAGCATTTCTACTGGTCAATGCTGTACTACGAGAAATTTGACTTGATTTTTTAACATCAATTAATTGCTCTTGAAATGAGGTTTGTTCTTTAATTTCAGGCAAAGTATCAGTGATGACCCAAGTATCTTTAGAAATCCCTCCAAATTGATTGGATATTTGAAATTTATCTTCCACTACAGAACTACGAGTCAATCCACCTTGCATGACTTTGTAATTCTTACCATCAGAAATTAAAAAAGCTCTGATTACCGCCAATCTAGGAACAATTTCACCATCAATCAAAGACGGCGTCGTAGAAAGACTTACTTCTTCTTGAGCGACATATTCTTTTGGATTTTTAATGATGGCCGCTTTCAATTCGGCTAATTCTTTTTCATTTAGCTTTCGTCCATAAACTGACTTTACACCCAAATTTCGATTGGTTTTCTTGATGATCAGTTTTGGTAAATTATTCAAAACATAATTCAATTCTTTCGTTTGCCCACACCACCAGGTAGCGGTTGAATTCATTAGCAAAGGTTCTTTTAGCAAAAATTTACAAGCGTTTTGAATAAATGCCATTAGCCCATGATTTTCTAAAACTGCTATTCCTGGAGGATTAATCACCGTTACATTGCCCAAACGCATGACTTGTAACAAACCTGGAATCCCCAAAAGTGAATTACTATTGAGCTCCAAAGGATCGCACCAAACATCGTCGACACGCTTAATAATCACATCTACACGTTCTAGTTGATCAATAGTTTTTAGCCAAACATAGCCTTCTCGCACTAACAAATCGCTACCTTCGACTAGGGTATATCCTAAATATGACGAAAGATAAACATGCTCAAAATAAGTTTCATTTCCTTCACCAGGAGACAAAAACACGACATTAGGATTATCCGTGTTTCCACCTAATTTCCCAACCGTTTTTTGCAATTCATTAAAATACGGCCCTAATTTACTGCGGTGAATATTTTTATTCAGTTTTGGAAAAACATTTGCCATGACAATACGGTTTTCCAATGCATATCCCGAACCCGATGGAGATTGCACCCGATTATCAAGCAACCACATCTTACCATCAGGACCTCTTGCTATATCACAGGCTAAAATGGTTAACTGATGTAAATCATTTTGACCAATATCAAAACAAGGCCTTAAAAACCCCGTATTATCATAAACCAATTCTGCAGGAATGATATTATTTTTGATTAAAAGTTGTTCCCCATAAATATCCTTATAAATTAGATCCAATAACTTTGCTCGCTGAACTAATCCTTTCTCAACAATCTCCCATTCTGATTGATGAATAACAAAAGGGATTGGATCAAGTTTCCATGGGCGAACCAATTCATTTTCGGAATCATATACATTATAAGTAACTCCATTTTCTTTAAGCTTACGAACAATCTCTTTATTTCGAATGGCTATCTCCTCCATCCCAACGGCTTCTAGGGTCTGAAATAACGTTTCCCAGTAGGGTTTTACTTTGCCATTTTTATCAATAACTTCATCGTATGATTTAATCGCTTCCTGATAAGATTCTAAAAAAGATAAAGGGGTGCTCATTTGGGGTGTTTAAAGGTAGAAACAAATCTACATTTTTTTTTAAGAAAAGCCGTTCGATTATCCTCAATATTAGTACTTTTACTTTATGGAATTCACACTTAAAACAGCTATTTATTACGATGTATACACTCCCTCAACATTCGTATTTAATATCCAGGCCTTAAATATTTCCAAAAACCAAAAAATCCTTTCTGAATCTCTCCAAATCAAACCTAGTTTAGCTTTCAAAGAATTCAACTTAAAGAACTCCAAAGCAAGATTTTTCAAAATTCAAGCCACTGAATACGTCCCTTTTAGCATTCATTACCAAGCAAAAGTAGCCGTAAAACCTAAGTTGATTGCAAAAAAGAAACTTTTAACAAACACTCCTATTTTCGATCTGAAAAATGAAATAATCCCTTATCTCACGCCTACTAGACATTGTCCTTCAGATAAACTAATGGATTTTGCCTTTAATCTTTTTGGCTACATTCAAACAGATTTAGAAAAAACCTTAGCCATCAATGAATGGATTTTCAACAACATTCAATATGTAAGTGGGTCGACTGATGCCAACACCACAGCCTTTGACACACTTAATAAACGTGAAGGGGTTTGCAAAGATTTTGCACATTTAGGCATCGCTTTATGTAGAGCCTTGAATATTCCAGCGCGTTATTTTACCTGCTATGCTAGCAACATTTATCCGCCAGATATTCATGCCTGTTTTGAAGTTTATCTTGGCAACAATTGGATTGTTTTTGACCCTACTCGTTTAGCCTCTTTAAATCAATTGGTTAAAATTGCTGACGGTAAAGACGGCTCCGAAATTGCAGTAGCAACCATCTTTGGAAATGCCTTTTGTACCCAAATGAATATAGAATGCGAGCTACTAAATGAGGAAAACAGCGAATCTTTTCCTTCCGAGACATTTTTTATTTCCTATTTATAATTAGCTAAATTTACATTATCTACAACTTTACAGCACCTAAATTATCATTCTGACATTTATCAATTTAGTCATCTTTTTTTTATACGTTAACAATATTAATCTCGTATTTTTAGTAAAATTTTAGAAACTAAAAACTCGATATTTATGTCTGTTAAAGTTGCCATTTCACACAAGACAACCTATAAATTTGACCGTAGTGTCAAATTATTCCCTCACGTTTTTAGACTTCGCCCTGCCGCACATTCTAGAACCGCCATAGAGGGTTATTCTTTTAAAATTAGCCCCGACAATCATTTCATTAATTGGCAACAAGACCCCTTTGGAAATTACCAAGCTCGAATAGTCTTCCCTGAAAATATTCAAGAACTTAAAGTAGAGGTAGAAGTAATTGCCAAACTACAAGTCATCAATCCATTTGATTTTTTTGTTGAAGAATATGCAGAGGAATTCCCATTCAAATATGACAAAACCCTTGAACAAGAATTAATCCCTTACTTAAAAATAAGCGAAGAAAGCCCTATATTCTTGAAGTTTATCGAAAACATCAAACTCAATAAGAGCACAAAAACCAATGATTTTTTAGTTTACCTCAACCAATCTATCTACAAAGCACTCAAATACAATGTACGCATGGAAGCTGGTGTGCAAACACCCGAAGAAACATTACGAATCAAAAGTGGTTCTTGTAGAGATTTTGCTTGGTTGCTCATTCATGTTTTGCGCCATTTTGGTCTGGCAGCTCGATTTGTATCAGGATACATTGTACAATTAGCTCCAGATATCAAATCTCTTGACGGACCATCGGGACCAGAAAATGATTTTACCGATTTACATGCTTGGGTAGAAGTGTATCTCCCTGGCGCAGGATGGATAGGACTTGACCCTACATCCGGGCTTTTTGCAAGTGAAGGACATATTCCATTATGCTGTACACCACATTATGAAAGTGCCGCTCCTGTCACTGGTGCTACTGGAAAATGTGAGGTAAGTTTTGATTTTGAAAACAAAGTCACTCGCATCCATGAAGACCCAAGGGTTACCAAACCCTATTCTGAAAAACAATGGAACAACATCATGGAAGTGGGGAATGTTGTCGAACAAGATTTGATTGCTGGAGACGTACGTTTGACTATGGGAGGTGAACCCACATTTGTCTCCATTGACGATTATGAATCTGCTGAATGGAACACTACAGCTGACGGACCACTAAAAAGAAAATTAGCTTACGATTTAGCGCTTCGACTAAAACAACGCTTTGCTCACGGGGGCTTACTACATTTTGGTCAAGGAAAATGGTATCCTGGAGAATTATTTCCACGCTGGCAATACGGATTATATTGGAGAAAAGATGGACTGCCTTTATGGAAAAATGACGCTTTAGTAGCCAAAGAAGGCGAAACAAACTTTACTTTTCACGATGCCGAAAAATTTGCAACAGAACTCACCAAGTATCTCGGCATCGACACTCAAAATATTACTCCAACCTATGAAGACCCCATTTATTGGGCATTAGAAGAAGGAAAACTCCCAGTCAATCTAGATCCCTTAGCTGTAGATTTAAAAGATTCCATCCAACGCCATAATTTGGCTAAAACACTTGAAAAAGGCTTAAACAATCCTTCAGGTTTTGTTTTACCCTTGCGAAAAAACTATTCCGAAGACAATTGGGAAAGTTGTGCTTGGGAATTCAGAAGAGGAAATTGCTTTCTAATTCCCGGAAACTCTCCTATCGGCTTGCGTTTACCACTAGACTCTTTGCCAAAAACATCCAAAAACAAAAGAGAAACGGTAGTTGATAGAAGCCCCTTTGAAGACTTACCTCCATTGGGCGATTACAATGAAAAAGTTCAAAAACGTTACGGCACAATATCGAAAATTTTCCAAGCTGCCAAACGAATCTTAACCAAAAAAGAAGCTAAAGAAAAAGAGAAAAACCCATTGCTGTTTGATGTAGACACCTTCATCACAGCTATGTGTATTGAGGAACGTGATGGTATCATTTACGTCTTTCTTCCGCCTACTGATTATTTAGAGGATTATGTTGATTTAGTAACATCCATCGAAAATACGGCTGAAAAATTACAAATGCCTGTTCGAATTGAAGGCTACCAGCCTAAATCAGACTATCGCATGGAAAAAATGATGGTCACTCCTGACCCAGGCGTAATTGAGGTCAACGTGCATCCTGCCAAATCGTGGCAAGAAATTGTAGACAATACAACAGCTTTGTATGAAGAAGCTTTCCTTTCTCGACTAGGCACTGACAAATTCATGGTAGACGGCCGTCACACAGGAACTGGCGGAGGAAATCACGTAACTCTTGGTGCCGAAAGACCCGAAGACAGTCCGTTATTAAGAAGACCCGACTTACTGCGTAGTTTAATTACATATTGGCAACACCACCCTGTATTGAGTTACCTATTTGCAGGTCCATTTATAGGCCCAACCAGCCAAGCCCCGCGTATTGACGAAGGAAGAGATGAGAAATTGTACGAAATGGAAATTGCATTTGAACAAATTCCAAAAGACAAAGAAGTTCCGTATTGGATGGTGGATCGGATTTTCAGAAATCTTTTGACGGATATTACAGGAAACACTCATCGAACCGAATTTTGCATCGACAAACTTTATTCACCAGACTCCTCCACAGGAAGACTAGGAATTTTAGAACTTCGTGCCTTTGACATGCCTCCACACAAACACATGAACTTGGTTCAAAATTTATTGGTTCGTGCCTTGGTTGCTAAATTTTGGAAAAATCCTTACGAGAAAAAACTCATTCGTTGGGGAACAGAACTGCATGACAAGTTCTTATTACCACATTTTGCTTATCTAGACATGATAGATGTTGTGAATGATTTAAAGGACGCAGGATATAACTTTGATATTTCATGGTTTGACCCCTTCTTTGAATTCAGATACCCACATCATGGAACAGTAACAATAGACAATATCCAGCTGGAAATCAGATTAGGTATTGAACCTTGGCATGTACTTGGTGAAGAATTAACAAGCTCAGGAACTTCTCGATTTGTAGATTCTTCATTAGAACGTTTACAAGTCAAAGTTTCTGGAATTGTTCCAGAAAGACATATTTTACTCTGCAAAGGCTGTAGAATTCCGTTACGAAATACCGGAATAAAAGGAGAATATGTAGCTGGTATTCGATACAAATCATGGAATCCGCCATCTGCTTTACATCCTAATATTGGTATTGACGTTCCTCTCGTTTTCGACTTGGTAGACACTTGGAACAACAAGGTTATTGGAGGCTGTACTTATTTTGTAACCCATCCTGGAGGACGTAGTTTTGACACTTACCCTGTAAATAGCTTTGAAGCCGAATCTAGAAAAATGAGTCGTTTTTGGGATTTTGGACACACACCTATAACAACAATAGAAGAAAAAGAAACAGAAACAGAAACTGCTACAAATAGCACCGCAACATCCCGATTTTTAGTAGAATCCAAATCAGATTTAAAACACGATACTCCTATAGAGCTCATCAACCCTGAATACCCTTATACTTTAGATTTAAGGCATTTTTGGACCGCTAAAAACTAATTGAAGTTCATCCAATATAAATCTGCTCTTTTAAAAATCACTCTAATTTTGAGATGGTTCTTAAAGGGCAGATTTTTTCGATATAATTTAAAAATTACTTCACAATTCGTTGGTAATAGAAGCCCGGAATAAACAACAATACAAATAAGGGCTGAATCAAGAATCTGCGTATATAAAAAAGCAACCAATTGTGACTGGCTCCATAAAAATAGATTAGTCCAAATAAACAACTAACCAACAAAACAAAAAACAACACATACAGAAAAAAAGCAAACTTTACGAATTCTATTTTCCTAAACAAAACAAAGATAAGTCCAAGCGAGATAATAGTATTTAAGGAATAACGAAAGAGCAAGCCCAAGAACAGATAAAAAGCATTATAATCTGGCAACGGCGCATTAATAAAGTCCCCTTCAAAATAACTCAGGAATGGGTCGTAAAATAAATCGCTTTCAAAAACACGAACCAAAACCAGTAGAAAAACAAAGATTCCTCCTATTACTATTCTTAATTTATGTTTCAGTAGTTTTTTTAGCATTCAAAAAGAAATTATTAATCCATATCAACCAGAGCAAAAAGACAAAACCATATATAAATAGCGGAAAAAACACTCGATGTAAAATGATTTCTTGGTTTGGAAAAAAATACAACAAACCACATAAAACAGCAACACGTACCACATTCAAAACAAATATTGCAATAGAACCAAAAAATACATATAGTGAAGTTACCAATAGTTTCTTAGAAAATGAAACTACAAAAGCAGCAAACAAAATAATAATACTGATGGCATTGCATCCCTCTACCATTCGAGCGACATACTTTTGATTATAAATCAACTTAATGTACAATCCCGTATCTCCCAGTTCAGTTTGAAAATTAACCTGAAACATATTCAAAAACTGTTCTGTATTTCGGGCCACTAATTTGGTTATCGAATCTAAATTACCTTCCTCAAAACTCCCCAAATAACTTTGATAAACAAAAGTCATACTAATATACGTCAAAAAAAACTTGGCTAAAAAAATTAAAAAGGGTTTGTATAGGGTAAAATATTTTTTCAAAATAAAACTTTAGATTCCAAATCAATTAATTTCAAAAGAACAGTTGCTACTTTTGTGTAAAACTAATTTAAAAAAGATGAATTTTCAAGATTTAAAATCACAAACCCAGGAAATACTAACAAATTCAGTTTCAAATCGAGACGAAAAACTTTTGGCCGTTTGCCAGTTATTACATAAAAACGTTCCGCATTACAATTGGGTTGGATTTTACTTTGCCAATCATCAAACCCAAACGCTACACCTAGGCCCATATGTAGGAGCTGAAACAGATCACACTATCATTCCCTTTGGGAAAGGAATTTGCGGACAAGTAGCCGTCTCTAATACTAATTTTATAGTACCAGATGTTAGCAGTCAAAAGAATTACATTGCTTGTAGCATCACTGTAAAATCTGAAATCGTGATCCCCATATTTGTCAACGGTATCAACATTGGACAAATCGATATTGACAGCCACACAATCGATGCATTTACTACTGATGATGAACGTTTTCTAGAAGAATTAACGGTTGAAGTTTCAAAATTATTCTAATCCATAAAATAACTCACAACTTATATCTTATAACTCATATTTTTTTTTTACTTTTGCACCCGTCGTACAACAACTGTATAGACATACATAATAATCATTAATTAATATTAGCATGTACTTAACTAAAGAAGTAAAAGAAGAGATCTTCGCTAAACACGGAGGAGCTGCAACAAACACTGGTTCAGCAGAAGGACAAATTGCATTATTCACTCACAGAATTGCACATTTAACAGAGCACTTGAAAAAAAATCGTCACGATTATAATACAGAGCGTTCATTAGTATTATTAGTAGGTAAAAGAAGATCTTTACTTGACTACTTGAAAAAGAAAGATATCAACAGATATCGTGAAATTATCAAAGTATTGAATATCAGAAAATAATCAATATATAAAAGAGGTGCGCAAGTACCTCTTTTTGTTTTTTAAGTCCCTTTTCTCAAAAGGGAAACAGTAATATAAAAAGTTTTGGTTTTTCATTGGGTTTTACGCATTAACTACGCGCAGCAACTACAACACAACTAGTTACCCATTTTATTAACCAAAAAAGGAAAAATTTTATGATTCCACAAGTAAAACAAGAAATTATCGATTTAGGAGATGGAAGAAGCATCTCAATCGAGACTGGTAAATTAGCCAAACAAGCTGACGGATCTGTAGTGGTGCGTTTAGGAAACTGTATGATACTAGCTACTGCGGTATCAGCAAGAACAGCAAATCCTGGTATTGACTTTTTACCTTTAACGGTAGATTACCGTGAAAAATTTGCAGCTGCAGGACGTTTCCCAGGAGGTTTCTTCAAAAGAGAAGCGCGTCCAAGCGATAGCGAAGTATTGACTATGCGTTTAGTAGACCGTGTATTGCGTCCACTTTTCCCAGACGATTACCACGCTGAAACACAAGTTATGATTCAGTTAATGTCTCATGACGAAGAAGTAATGCCTGATGCATTAGCAGGTTTAGCAGCCTCTGCAGCCCTTGCGGTTTCTGACATTCCTTTTTACAACTTAATTTCTGAAGTACGTGTAGCGCGTATCGACGGAAAATTAGTAATCAATCCAAGTAGAGAAGAGTTAGCTAAGTCTGACCTTGACATGATGATTGGTGCTTCTATGGACTCAGTTGCCATGGTTGAAGGTGAGATGAAAGAAATCTCAGAAGCTGAAATGATTGAAGCAATTAAATTTGCTCACGAGGCTATCAAAGTACAAATTGCAGCACAACAACGTTTAAGAGCGGCTGTTGGTTCTCCTGAATACAGAACGTATGATGGCGAAGTAGAAGACGAAGCGGTTTATGCAAAAGTAAAAGCTGCTGCTTATGACAAATGTTACGCTATTGCAGCCGAAGCATCTGGAAAAAGCGAAAGAAGTGAAAAATTTGCTGCTGTAAAAGAAGAAGTAAAAGCTTTGTTTACAGAAGAAGAATATGCTGAAAATGCAGATTTAGCTGGATTAGTAGGGAAATATTTCTACAAAACAAATAAAGAAGCGGTTCGTAACGTAATTCTTGAACAAGGAATCCGTTTGGACGGTAGAAAAACAACTGAAATCAGACCAATTTGGTGTGAAACAGATTATTTACCATCTGTACACGGATCTTCATTATTTACACGTGGAGAAACACAAGCATTGGCAACAGTAACTTTAGGAACTTCTAGAGAAGCTAACCAAATTGACTCTCCATCTGAACAAGGTGAAGAGAAATTCTATTTACACTACAACTTCCCTCCTTTCTCAACTGGTGAAGCTAGACCTCTTAGAGGAACTTCAAGAAGAGAAGTAGGTCACGGAAACTTAGCGCAAAGAGCGTTAAAAAATATGATTCCTGCTGATTGTCCTTACACTATCAGAATTGTTTCTGAAGTATTAGAATCTAACGGATCTTCATCTATGGCAACTGTTTGCGCAGGAACTATGGCTTTGATGGATGCGGGAGTTCAAATGACAAAACCAGTTTCTGGTATTGCTATGGGATTAATTACTGACGGTGAAAAATTCGCTGTACTTTCAGATATCTTAGGAGACGAAGATCATTTAGGAGACATGGACTTCAAAGTAACTGGAACTGCCGACGGAATTACAGCTTGTCAAATGGACATCAAAATTGATGGATTGCGTTATGACATTATGGAACAAGCCTTGAGTCAAGCTCGTGAGGGACGTTTACACATTTTAGGTAAATTGACTGAAACTATTGCTACTCCAAGAGTTGATGTTAAAGCACACTCTCCAAAAATCATTACAAGAACTATTCCTGGAAACTTCATTGGAGCGTTAATCGGTCCTGGAGGTAAAGTAATTCAAGAATTACAAAAAGCTACCGGTACTACCATCGTAATCAACGAAGTAGACGAGCAAGGGGTTATCGAAATCTTAGGAACGGATCCTGCTGGAATCGAAGCGGTATTGGCTAAAATTAAGTCAATCACTTTCAAACCACAAATGGGAGAAGCTTACGAAGTGAAAGTAATCAAAATGTTAGATTTTGGTGCAGTAGTAGAATATACTGAAGCCCCAGGAAACGAAGTTTTATTACACGTATCTGAATTGGCTTGGGAACGTACTGAAAACGTAACCGATGTAGTGAACATGGGAGATGTATTCCAAGTAAAATACTTAGGTGTTGACCCTAAAACTAGAAAAGAGAAAGTGTCAAGAAAAGCACTTATCGCTAGACCTCCTCGCGAGGCAAAACAAGAGTAATCCATCTTAGTTTACTAAAGGTTTATTTATAGAAAATCCCGTTTCATTAAGTTGAAACGGGATTTTTGCTTTATTTGGGCATGCCGCCAGTAGAAAAAGGGGCTAAACTCAGCAGCTTGGTAGTCGCCCCTTTTACTACTGCCGTCGGGCTATCCGCGCTACTTCGGTAGCTTGCTTCTATCCCTCATGCGGATTCGTATTAGCCAAACGATTAGTATAAACAACAACACCAGTTCCTCACAGTTTGTCACGCTGAAAGCGTCACACAATCCAAGAACCTCCAACTTGTCACACTCAAAGAGTACCAAGATAGCTAAGTAACTTTACTGAGACGCTTTCAGCGTGACAAACTGGTACTAAAAATTGTAGAGAAAAATACATAGGACTAGAATAGAAACAGCTTTTAAACAAAAAAACCCAGAGCAAGTCTGGGTTTATATTATTTTTTTAGAGTGCAGCACTAATGCAAAGAAAAGCAGGGCACTTATTATCATACAAAGATACGAAGAAAAGTTTACTTTTTAAAGTAAAAACATAAGAAAGGAGATCAGATGACTAATTCAAAAATTAAATCCAATTTTATTTGCAATAATATCTTTAATTATCTCATTTTCTGAATGTTTCATAAATAACTGATTCAAATCTCTATCCAAATCATTTGCCCTTTCATTAGATATCGATTTCAAAATGAAAGAAATTATTTTTATAGAAGAATCCAAAGAGTGCCTATTGTTATTATTAAAGCAAATATTTGGTAAAGAAGCAATCCCTTTAGGGGTTTTAAAATCAAACAAGACACCACCATGTGCACAAGTATTCCTTACATACACAATTGTATCAAATAGATTAATAAACTTTGACAAATTTAAAACACCATACAAATTTGCTATACTCATCTTTAACTCAGTATCATTTAAAGATTTAAAAGTTTTAAGTACAGCACCAAAAGTAAAAAATTCTAATGTTTTCCATGCTGGAGCGTATAAATCATTGATATTATTCAAATGATGCAATTTAATTGTCTTGTTTGTTCTTTTAAAATCTTCATTATAATACTTCCCAATCGTATTAATGTACCGAACATCTATTATTCTAGGATTTATAAACCAAGTAGGCGAAGACTTGTATTTATTAGATACATAATAAACCAGTTTGGTTCTAAAATTAATTTCAATTCTATTTAAATATTTAAGAAGTAGATTTCTTAAATCCACATCCAAATAATATAAAGTAACAGCGTTAGAAAACAATGTGCCTTCTTGAAATTGATGGTCTGAATTTATTTCAAATGGATTCCAATAAAATCCTAACCTATAATACCCAATATCGAGTAAAATTTCTTTTACTTTTTCAATTTCTAAGTCGAAAATCATTCCACGTTCTTGAAGCTTTAAAACCTGATTATCAACATTGGTTGCTATACCTGCCATTTTCTTTTTTTACAAAGTTTGTGTTTTTTTTACAAGAATAAAAAGTCAAACTTATTCACAATAAAGTATAGTTTTGAACAACTCTCTCACCAGGTTAAATTATAATCACATTTCAATCACAAGTAAAAAAACCCAGAGCAAAGTCTGGGTTTTTAGTATTTTCTACTTCTAAAAATCAAATATCATTTTCTAAATCAATTTTTAATCCTTTAATGAGTTCGGAGGGTTCTACATCGAGAGCATGAGCTATTTTAAAAAACAAATTCATAGTCATTCCTTGATTTCTATCAAAAATTAATCGTAAAGTTTTCTCATCACACCCAACTTTTTTGGCAAACTGAAGCTTATTCCCATTATGTTGTTCCATAAAGAGAACACGAATTCTTTCGGTAAGGATTTCCTTTATTTTATCTAATTCGCTTTGCACGTAACAAATAAACCCAACACAAATAAAATATTTCATTTTAGTGTTCGGAGTTTTGTCCGAAAGATTTATATTTGGAAAAAATCAATCATAAAATGCCAACACTACACTGGATCGGTAAAGACAAAATCATCAATCACCATCAAGAAGTTCCATACAAAGTGCTGAATCATGAATATGGTTTTTCAGAAAATGGAAAAACCGAAACTGTAATCGATGCAGGCAACCTCATTATCAATGGTGACAATCTCGAAGCTTTAAAATCATTATTGCCTAAATATGAAGGAAAAGTGAACTGTATTTACATTGATCCGCCTTACAACACAGGAAATGAAAGCTGGGTCTACAATGACAATGTAAACTCTCCACAAATCAAGAAATGGTTAGGTAAAATTGTTGGTAAAGAAAGTGAGGATTTAACACGCCACGACAAATGGTTGTGTATGATGTACCCAAGATTAAAACTGCTGCACAAGCTTTTAGCGAAAGATGGTGCAATTTTTATTTCGATCGATGACAATGAACAAGCCAATTTAAAATTAATGATGGATGAGATTTTTGGAGCAGGTAATTTTGTCGCAAATATTATTTGGCAAAAAAAATATAGTCCTCAAAATGATGCACGATTTTTTTCAGATATGCATGATTTTATAATCTGTTTTGCAAAAAACAAAAACAATAATGAAGAAGTAGGATGGGTAAGGAATTTACTTCCAAGAAGTAATGAAGCAAATAGTAGGTATAAAAACTTAGACAATGACATACGAGGTCCATGGAAATCTAGCGATTTTTCAGTTAAAACATATTCAAAAGAATATGATTATGAAATAACTACTCCGTCGGGTAGATTAGTAAAACCGCCACAAGGTAGATGTTGGCGAACTTCAAAACAAAATTTCACAGATTTACTAAAAGAAAACAGAATTTGGTTTGGTGAAAAGGGCAATAACGTTCCTTCCATAAAAAGATTCCTGACAGAAGTACAAAACGGTACAGTTCCAGTTACAATTTGGCTTAGAGATGAAGTCGGGGACAATCAAGAAGCACGACAAATTCTGAAAAACATCTTTTCGGATGCAGAGTTTCCATTTGACACTCCTAAACCACCTAGACTAATTGACAAGGTTTTAAAGCTTTCGACGGATAAAAACTCCATAATCCTAGACAGCTTTGCTGGCTCAGGCACAACAGCGCATGCTGTTTTGAATTTAAACAAACAAGACGGCGGTAACAGAAAATTCATTTTGATTGAAATGGAGGACTATGCCGAAACCATCACTGCTGAACGTGTCAAAAGAGTGATAAAAGGCTATGGTGAAGACTCAAAAGCAGTCGAAGGCACGGGAGGAAATTTCGATTATTACACTTTGGGCGAACCCTTATTTGACGACAATAATAATCTAAATGAAAATATTGCTATTGATAAAATCCGAGAATACGTATGGTACACAGAAACACGCACAACCTATTCAACTTCTTCAGAAAGTTTACTAAAAGATAAAGAAGTATTTCTAGGCAACTACAACGACACTGGTTATTATTTCATTTATGACAAAGATAATCTAACAACTTTGGACTTTGATTCCCTAGCCACATATGTACAACAAAAAGCAGAACGATACATCATCTATGCAGACAACTGTCTATTGCCTGAAACATTTTTAAGAGAAAAAAATATAGAATTCAAAAAAATACCAAGAGACATAACAAGGTTTTAGATGATAGGAAAGCTTCCCGCAGATCTAACAGATTTAGCAGATTTTTATTGTTGCATTTACAATCTGCAAAATTTACGGAATCTGCGGGACAAATTTACAACCCATTTACTTTCCTAAAAATTGAATCTAAAATAGTATTAGTATTAAAATTAACAAGTATGCCAAGTTTTAGTTTAGAAAGTTTTAAATATGTTATTAATTGTTTATGGTGCACTGATCTCAAATCTTCAACAGATTTAAGTTCAATGATAACCAAATCATTAACTAGCAAATCTATTCTGAATGCGCTATCTAATTTGATTCCCTCAAAAATTACAGGGAGCTCAACTTGGCGTTTAACATCTAATCCCATTTCGGTTAAAACATGGGCTAAAGCAATTTCATATACGCTCTCTAATAGTCCCGGACCTAAAACATTATAAACTCTAAAAATCGCCCCACGTATTTTAAATGAAATATCGTTTTCAATCATAATGTTAATTTATCTAAGTTAAATAGAGTAAATATAAAATTTAAGAGTAAAAAAATCTTCTTAAAGTATTTTTTTTAGAACAAATAAAATCATGGAATTAAAAGGCTATCAAAAACAAGTCATTGACGATTTAGCAAACTATTTTGAGTACTTACAAAATCACAAAAAAGCAGCTACCGCTTTTAATTCTTTTTGGCAGGACAAAGTAGGATACTACAATCCATTAACCAGCGAGGGAATGAGACCGTACCAAAACACTGTTCCAGGCGCTGTCCATTTGAGCATAAAAGTTCCCACAGCAGGAGGAAAAACATTTATTGCTTGTAATGCGCTCAAAACTATTTTTGACGCCATGCCCGATAACAAAACTAGAGCTGTGGTTTGGCTTGTACCTTGGAGCAACCTGCTAGATCAAACAGTTCGTAATTTGTCTAATCCTGACCATCCTTATTGCCAAAAGTTGAATTCATTATTCAACAACAGAGTGCAAATTTTTGAAAAAAGAGATCTACTACAAGGAGCAGGTTTTAATCCATCGTCAGTCCAAGAACAATTGAGCATTATGGTTATGAATTTTGCTTCGATACGAGCCAAAAACAAGGAAGACCGTAAAATAAATGAACAAAACTCAAACCTAGCAAACTTTCAAATTGACGAGAGAGACATTCTTGAAGGTACTGAAAAAGAAGCTTTAATTAATGTCATTCGAAGTTTGAATCCTATTTTGGTTGTTGACGAAAGCCATAATGCTGAAAGTGATTTAAGTGTCGAAATGCTTAACAACCTCAATCCTAGTTTCATTCTAGATTTGACCGCCACACCCAAGCAAAATGCAAATATCGTAAGTTTGGTTTCAGCCATTGAACTCAAAAAAGAGCACATGGTCAAATTGCCTGTGATTGTGTACAACCATCAAAATATAGAAAGCGTAATTGAAAGTGCATTGCACTTGCAGCACAAACTAGAAAACGAGGCTAAAATATTAGAAAGTAAAGGCGGAAAATACATTCGTCCTATAGTTTTGTTTCAAGCACAATCAAAAGGAAAGGAAGACAACACTACTTATGACAGACTAAAAGCACAGTTAATCTCTATTGGAATTCCTGATGATCATATCAAAATAAAAACGGCAAACAAAGATGAATTGAAAGGTATTGATTTGATGAGTCCCGATTGTCCTGTGCGCTATATCATTACCATCAACGCCTTGAAAGAAGGTTGGGATTGTCCTTTTGCTTATATCCTAGCATCATTAGCAGACAAATCATCAGAGGTTGATGTGACACAAATATTGGGTCGTGTTTTGCGTCAGCCGTATGTAATGAAACATGATAGTACGATGTTAAACCTATCTTATGTAATCACTGCTTCTGCCAAATTTCAAAATACGCTACAAAATATTATAAAGGGACTACAGCAATCTGGATTTAGTGAAAAAGATTACCGAGATAAAGATGTAATGCCCCAACTAGCAAAAGAAGAGGTAGAACAAAAAACGTTAGACAGTTTCCTTTTTCCAGAGCAAAACAATGAAACAACCGCCTTCGAAAACGGATTTGACACTAAAAAAATACTATTCAACCCAGAAGATATAAGTGCCACAAACTCCACCGTTTTTGAGATTGAAGAAATAGCAATTGCCCAAAACGAAGAATTTCAACAACAAATTAAAAATCAAGAAAACAGTGATTTCGCCTTACAAACATATACAGAAGTGGGAATAAAAGTGAAACAATACA
The DNA here is from genome assembly GCF_048320115.1 of Flavobacterium faecale. Classification (GTDB taxonomy): domain Bacteria; phylum Bacteroidota; class Bacteroidia; order Flavobacteriales; family Flavobacteriaceae; genus Flavobacterium; species Flavobacterium faecale_A. Next base: position 2,018,578 of record NZ_CP182943.1, on the reverse strand, counting down.
AAATGCGTGAAAACGTAGCAAAACAAGCACGAGAAATCAGACTCCCAAAATTTGTTATTGAAACCCCAAAAAACGAATTCCTCCTGATGGAAGATGGTGCAACGGTAATATTGGATAGAGTAAACTTATTGAAAAATTTCAAGCTATCAGACAAAGATATTCAAATTGCTTTTAAAAGTATTTCATCCGAATTGTATAAAATTGACACAGAGGAAATTGGAAAAGGTGAATACAAAATGTCTCCTTTTAAAATAGAAAACAATTTGGTTCAAGAGCAGATTACCAACTATATATTAGCAAAACCGAAAGAAGGGCAAATCAAAGATTTAGTTCACTTTGTGGTGAAACAGATTGACAAAATGCCTCCTATTGCACATACCGAAATTAAAAAATATGTTACAAGGATTTTAGAAAACATGTCGGCTCAGGAGCTCATTGATTTTAATCAGTACAAATTATCGTATGCAGATTTGATTAAGAAAAAAATCAATGATTTGGCAGACAGCTGTGCTGAAGAAGTATTTAATGATTGGCTTGCAATCAACAAAATTAAAAGTGAACCTATTTGGAAATTTGACGAATCCATTATCATTTCAAAACTAGGGAATGATATCGGTAACTCATTATATATCCATGAGGGAGATATGAATGGTTTGGAACAAGAATTTATTTCTAAAATTTCAGGATTCTCAAATATTTCATTTTGGCATCGCAACTTAGGAAGAGGCAAAGGTTTTGCATTAAATGGCTACAAATCCAACCATTACCCTGATTTTATTATCGTGACCAAAAACAATAAAGTTATTGTAGTAGAAACTAAAGGTTCCGACAGAGACAATTCAGACAGCTCCGCTAAATTACGATTAGGAAAAGCCTGGTCAACAGCTTCTGGTTCCAATTATTTATATATGATGGTTTTTGACAAGAATGCCATTGATGGAGCTTATAATCTTGACAAAGCAATTTCCTTAATTCAGCAAATGTAAACTTTCAATTAATACCCACAAGGTCAAAAAAAACATTGCAAGAAATCGTGCTATAAGAACACACAACTTTAATTGACTCTATAACCGCTTAGGGAGGAGAGCAATTGTTTGAGCTCTTATTGTGCAATGGAATGGAACAATAAACGACTACATCCTGAAGATTGGAAGCTTAAACATTAAGTAATACGATTGTTTGCATGTTCTTTATTAAATTCAACATATCCCGTTCGCCTTGGCGAACGGGATTTTTGCTTCTAATACCATTCCCTTAGAACAACTATTCTTTTAGTTGATTCTCATTAAAAAGCCGTATATTTAAAATTACCTTTCAAAATTTAAATCAAACCCTATGAAATATCAAGTTACCATCGATAATATTGAAACAATAGAAGAATTACATTCATACTGGTCCACTGACGACTACGTTAAACTACTCGATGCATTTGGATTCCCAGACGCTAAAAGCAGAGATAATAATGAATTACGTGAACTCTTATTTATGGCAATTAGTGATTACGAACCTAATGAGGCAGCAGCTATTTTACTAAATTTCAAATTATCTGATGAACTCACTGAAGGCCAGATTGACCAAATTTCAAACGAAATGCTATTGGATAAAATTTGTGAAGAATACCCTGTAATAAAACTTCATGCTCCTTTATTCCACTGCAACCAACTCTTATATCACGCTTACAATGGGAAATTCCCCAATGCTAAAGCAATAATTTTGAAATGCAAGATTAGCTCTGAAGAAAAAAAGCATTTAACAAAAGGACAGTTCTTGAAAATACTCAACAACGGACTTGCCGAAAACAACCTCATCAAACGTCTTTTTGACGAACCAATGACTACTGCCGCAGAATTTCCGGACGCAGATGGAATTGTATGGGAACTCCATACACAGGACAATGAAAATTACGAAATGATTACTTCAGAATATTGGTTGGATCGCTCTAACCTGATTGCCTCTGAATTTGAAGGTGAATTAATCGAAGAAGCGTAAAATAATACAAACGTTATTTATTTCCTTGTTTGCATTAGGGATGGGAGCAATTGTTTGAGCTCTTATTGTGGAGTCCCAACACTTTGGGACTCCACAATAAAGCGAGTGCGGACAGCCCGACCGAAGGGAATGCCCAAAAAAACTTATTTTTCATATATAGATAAACATCAAAATCCCCAATCCAGATTATGATTTGGGGATTAAGTTTTTTATCATTGTTTTATATTGTGCTAAAAAGGCAAACGATATCCCACTGCAAATTGTACGTTATTAAAGAAATCTCTAAGCGTAAAATCGGTGAAAAGTCGGCCATTGGCTATTTTTAAGTTGGCTCCAATGATGATATTGTGATTAAAATTAGTGTCGCCATCAATCTTCATCACTCCTGCTCCAATTCCAAAATATGGGGCTACGTATCCTGAAGTACCTATGGGATTGAATGTGTAAACTACATTTCCAGAAATCCCAAAAGATTCTGGGTCTGAAAAACCATAATACAGTTCGGGCATGAATTCCATTCCTGTGTTTCTGATTCCATAGTTCATTCGCAGCCCAGTATTAAAGGCAGTTTGATCTCCAAAATTAACTCCCGTAAAAAGACTCGTGCCCTTATAATTCAAACTCTTTTCTGAACGACTGTTGTCACCTAACTCTTTTAACAACTCTTCACTACTGTGAAAACCCTCTGAGCTTTTTTCAGTAGGTACAGACTCTACTGGAACAGCTTCGGCTTGTTTTTCAACCACCACTACTTTTGTTTTTTCATCGGCAGCAGCATCCAATTTTTCAATCTTTTTTTCGTTTGACTCTACTTGAGTTTTTAGTACATCCATTTTATTCGTGGTCACTTTGTCTTCGATCACTTTATTGACCTCTACTTTTTTTTTGTCGGGAGCTGTAGTATTTGTTCGTTCCAAATACAACTTTTCCAAAAACTCAATCCTTTTACTCATTTGCTCCATGGTACTCTTTTCTGAACTCGATTCTTCCCTTTGAGGATTTTCTGTTTTGTCCAAAATCCTATCAATAAGCAATTCTAGTTCAGCAGGAGTCATTTTAATCAACTCTTTAGGCTGAACCGTTTTAGTTGGCAGACCTACTTTCTCAGCTTCGTCAGGACTAACTTGATTTTTCTTAACCACCTCATCTACTTCATTTAAGGCTTTTTGAGTTTTCTCCTTTTGTTCCAGGACAGTAACTGCTTTGGCAACATTATTCACTTTATTTGCGGCTTCCAATTCAACTTGTAAAGAATCGAGTTGCATTTGATACTTTGACTGAAGCTTATTCAATTTCATCTTATTATTCATTCTTTCTTGCTCCAGTCTCGTTTTAAATTCTTGTTGAGAAATCTTATCTTGACGTTCTAAAGCGGTATCCATTTGAGACTGATAGATGTCATCTGGATTTTTGGATTTTGCTCCAAATGTTAATTTCACACCCGCATTATACATCATATGCGTTTGCAATTGATCTGGATTAGACAAATCCTCAACATCTTGACTTGAGGTCAAAATTCCTCTGGCGCCACCCGTTATGAGGAAGTTTTTACTTAATGGAATATTCAATCCCAGACCTGCCGAGGCAAATTCTTCACTCTGAACACTCACGTTATTTACTCCTTGATACTGACTAGAAGTATTTATATAACCACCTCCTAAAATAAGGTAAGGCGTCACACCATTTCCATCATTGAGTCGCGCTCTGAACTCTAATCCGTACATAGAAAATTTATCAAAGTTGGTCGAGATTTGATCATCATCCATAGCATGCAAGTAAAAAAACCTAATTCCAGTAAACTGATTAAAATCTAAACCAGCATAACCACCCAATAACCAAGTATCTCTAAAGGCAGACTTATCATCAAACTTCATATAATTTAAACTTGGTTCTACTACCCAACGTAGTCCTTTGAAACCTCCTCTAAATTTTTGCAAATAAGCTCTATCTAATTCAGATAAAGTTCCTGGTTTTCTTCCTCCTAGGTAAAACTGCAAGGCTCCTTGGACGGACCAATTGGAAAGCAATCCACTTGAAAAGTCAGCATTAGTTACTCCAAAATTAGTTTTGTCGGCGTCAGTCAAAAGGTATCGGCCTGCATTAAAATTGTACAAAGTATTCTTCCCTTCTACGGTAAAAACAATGCGGTCGGACAATTTAGTTTTAATCCCCAAACCAAGACTTGTGTAGATTTGCTCATATTCTTCTCCTCCTTCAATTTCAATATTTTGAACACCTGTACCCACTACCAAGTATGGACTCAATTTTCCAGATCCAATATTAGCTTTAAATTCTCCGCCCCAGCGACTTAAATTTATATCACGAGGCTGAAACATACTGTTTGAAAAACCACTTATTCCATAATCATCAAAATTAGTTTTTAAATCTACTGATTGCGAATAGGTAGCTCTTAACTCAATAAACTCTCCAAAGCCAAAGCCTAATTTCCCACCAATTAATGTTCCATCTTTAAGACCCGCCTGATTATCCCACCAAGTATATTCTGCCGAAGGCGAAAATGTAAAACTGATGTCTTTTACCTGGGAAAAACAAAAGCTAGATAACATCAAAAACAAGAAAATGTGTAATTTTTTTTTCATGATTAGTATTTTGATTGGTTAGTATTCAATTTTCTAAAATATCTCAATAGTACTTTTAGAACTCTTAAAATTTCATATATACTATTGTCGAAAAAACTTTGATTTTCATCAACAAACTATAATTATGACACTCAATTCTTTAAAAAGTCACAATTCGGACTGTGACTTTTTAACAAGTATAGTGTCTAACCTTATAAAAGACACTATTATGAAAACGAAAACTAGCTTTATCTTTTTTTTCATTCTTTATACTGTAATGGCTTACAGTCAGGAAAACACGACTAGTGAAATCATTATTTCCGAGGAAAATTTAATATCCTTAATAAAACGTATTCAAGAAAAACGAGCAGCTTTATTCAAAGAAACCTCAACCGACAAGTCCAAACAAGTACATCAAGAAGTTTTGAATCAGGAAAACAGCTATTACATCAGTAGCCCACAAGCACAAGCAAAAACAACAAATCCCATCAATCAAAGTCAACTGAACGCGATTTACACTAAACTCAATACGCTTGAAAAAGAAATCAATCAGCTAAACGCTCTTGTTTCCCAAAACCAAAAAAGAAGCACCCAAAAAGAAGAAAGCGTAACTGTGATAAAAACTAATACAGATAATAAATCTTCCAATGAAATCAATCAAAAATACCAAGATGAAATAATCGCCTTAGAAAAAAGGATAAATGAACTTAAAAAGGCATCTGAAACACAAAAATTAGCTCCCGATGCCAAACCGATTGTCATCACCCAAGCCGCTGCGACAGCTCCCACTGTTTCACAAATAATTGTTTCATCAAAGGACACGATTGTAGTTGAAAAAAAAGAACTATCCAATTATCCTGAACTTGTTAAAAAATATGGTTCCGTAACCAAGCCAATTTACTTTGAAAATAACTCTGTCGTTATTGATTCATCTTATCACTCAGTATTAAATGAACTCAAAACAATCAGCGAGAGCACCGACAAAATTGATTTTTATATCCACGGCTATGCCAGTCAAAAAGGAAGTCCTATTTATAATGAAAGACTTTCTATGCGCAGAACAGAAAATGTAAAAAAACATCTGATTTTGAAAGGCATCCACCCCAGTAGAATTCTTACACAGTATCATGGCGTTGATTATTCTGTTCAAGATGAATCACTCGCTAGAAGAGTTGAGATTAAATTTATGATTCGAAAATAGAGACACTAAAAAACGGCTGTCTTGCCTAGACAGCCGTTTTTATATTATAGATTATGAAGTCACACTTTAGTTATATCCATTAGACTAAGAGTTGTCTTTTTCATTTTCTTCCATTTCTTCTTGCGCAGAGTTGAATGTCTCCATTCCTTTTGCAGGCATATAAATTTCAGTTTCATAGGTCGAAGTCACTTCAACAATTTCTCCATGTGATCCGCTTAACGCACCGTTTAGCTTTCCTAAGAATTTTTCCAATTTAGCATCGGGATTATTAAACAAATCAACTTGTAATTGTCCTATTTTTTGAATTAAACTCTCACATGAATTCTTAATATCTTCCAGTTTATGAAAGTTACTCTCTATTGCATCAATTTTAGATTGTTCCATAATAAATAGTTTTAGGTTATACAGTTTAGACACCAAGTATTAAAAAAAGTCACCGATTTCATATTAAAAATTTACTACAGCCACAAAAGCTATAAAAATCAGGCCTTTTTTACCTCAACAATATTCTCTACAACTTCTTTTATCGGAATAATAAATTTCCCCGTTTCGGTTTTTAGTGTCATACTCACATTATCAATAGCCACAATTTGGCCCTCCATCGTTTTCAATTTAATCACATCTCCAACTGTATAATTTTTTCTAGCATAAAAAGTCAATAGTAAACCTTGTATCACCTCTTTTGAACCAAGTCCAAAAGCCAATGCAAACGTTAATAAGAAAGCACCAAAAATAAGGGTTATATTACTGGTAATTAACCCAGTATCGACACCCGCCTGATTTAATGCCGTAATGGCTACTAAAGCTACAATTCCGTAAAAAACGAGAGAACTAATAATCTTAGCACCACTAAAATCCAAAGAATTAAACAATGCATAGATTGCTTTTCGGACAAAATTGGCAATATACAAACCAATCATAAGAAGCACTAAGGCGCTAAATAATTTAGGTAAATACCGCAATAGGTTACTAATCTCAATAGAAATGACATTCCATTTCATGACGTCTGCAGCAATTATCAAAAATATCAACATTAAAATCCAGCGTACAAACCCAAGTATAATATTGGAAACCGAAAATTTAATATTAGACTTACCAAAAAGCTCTAAACTGGTCAGCTTAGCTGTAAGCTTATCAATATTGGCTATTTTCAATGCTTTTTCTAACAGATAATGGACGACAGTTGCTATCACCCATCCTATTAACAACACCAACAAAGCGAACAAAAAATTCATCAAACCTTCACCCATTCTATCGAACAAAGAGTTTAAAGTTACAAAAGCGTCTTTTTGAATCTGAGCAACTATTATCATGATGTACTAAGTTATTTAGGTATCAGTATTCTTATCTATATTCCTATTTTTAGTTTTAAACATTCCCTCAATTATATTGGCATAGTTCAATGAAAATAAGTCTGCCAATTCTAATAATAATTTAATTGTATTTACATCATCCATTACTTTTTCTCTCAAATCCTTAGGCACTTCTTGATCTGACACACTTATACTTTTAAATGGATTTCCATCTTCCATGATTACTACTCTAATCTATTATACGCTTCTACTAATTTTACTTTTGCTCTAGAAATTCTCATTTTTACAGCACTTTCAGACAAGGACATCACCTCTTGCAGTTCCTTAATGGAGGCATCGTCTTGGTATTTCATTTGTAAAACAATTTTATCTTCGGGCGGTATTTCGTCCATAGCTTTTTTGATTTTCTTGATTTGCAATTGGTACAAATTATAATCACTGATCTCAATTGCTAAATTGTATTCTTTATCGATACTTTTAGATTGACTTGCCATTTTACGTTCCTTATCTCTATTTAAATAATTAACACAAAAATTATAGGTAACGGAATACAGCCAAGTTGAAAAACGAGATTTCCCTTTAAAAGATGAAAGTTTAATAAATACATGCAAAAATACATCCTGAGTCAAATCTTTGGCTTCGTCTATGCTATGCACAAAGCCATAACATTTGTTGAAAACCAGATGCTCATATCTGTCATAGAGATAACCAAACACAACCGTATCCTTGATCTTACTTATAAGCAAAACCAATTCCTCATCTGATAGATTGTTATATCGCTGAATATTATTTAAACTTTCCAAATTTTGTATTTATTTAGACACTAACTATTGCAGTAAGTCACTTTAAATTTACAACTAATTTTGTTAATACTCTAAAAATTAAACTATTAGACTCAAATAACAAAAAATATTAAAATTTATCTCTCTCGATTGTAACTTTTATAGAACTCTATACGTATAACTACACGTACACATTTAAATTTGAGGAGATAAACACATGAGACAACTAAAAATTACCAAACAGGTTACCAATCGTGAAACCGCATCATTAGACAAATATTTACAAGAAATAGGTAAAGTTGATCTTATTACTGCTGACGAAGAAGTTGAATTAGCACAACGCATTAAAGCGGGTGACCAACGTGCTTTAGAAAAATTGACAAAAGCCAATTTACGTTTCGTAGTTTCGGTAGCAAAACAGTACCAAAACCAAGGTCTAACCCTTCCCGATTTGATTAACGAAGGAAACTTAGGTTTGATTAAAGCGGCACAACGTTTTGATGAAACTCGTGGTTTTAAATTTATCTCGTATGCTGTTTGGTGGATTCGTCAATCGATCCTACAAGCTTTGGCTGAACAATCACGTATCGTTCGTTTGCCATTAAACAAAATTGGTTCTATCAATAAAATCAACAAGATGTATGCTTTATTAGAGCAATCTAATGAGCGCCCACCATCTGCTGAGGAAATTGCTAAGGAACTTGACATGACGGTAAATGATGTTAAGGAGTCTATGAAAAACTCTGGTCGTCACTTATCAATGGATGCGCCTCTTGTTGAAGGTGAAGATTCTAACCTTTATGACGTTTTACGTTCTGGTGAGTCTCCAAACCCTGATAGAGAGTTAATCCACGAATCATTACGTACCGAAATTGAGCGTTCTCTTGAAACATTAACTCCACGTGAGGCTGATGTAGTTCGTTTGTATTTTGGTCTTGGTGACCAACACCCAATGACTCTAGAAGAAATTGGAGAAACTTTTGACTTAACACGTGAGCGTGTACGTCAGATTAAAGAAAAAGCAATCCGAAGATTAAAACATACTTCTAGAAGTAAAATTTTAAAAACATACCTAGGTTAATCTCCGTATTAGCCACCTTGAAACTCCAGTTTAACGCTGGAGTTTTTTTTTGTAACTTTGCAAAAAATCACCATAGACAACTAGAATGAAAAACACACTTATTGCTCCATCAGTATTAGCTGCTGATTTTGCCAACTTAGAACGAGACATTAAAATGATTAATAGCAGTGAGGCTGATTGGTTTCACATTGACATTATGGATGGTGTATTTGTTCCAAATATTTCTTTTGGAATGCCAGTTCTAGAGGCAATCAAAAGACATGCCACCAAAACAATCGACGTACATTTGATGATTGTTGATCCAGATCGATACATTTCGACTTTCAAAAAACTAGGAGCAGACGTTCTTACGGTACATTTAGAAGCTTGTACGCATTTGCATAGAACATTACAAGCTATTAAAGCGGAAGGGATGAAGGCAGGAGTAGCCTTGAACCCTCATACGAACGTTGACTTGCTGGAAGACGTCATTAATGATATCGACCTAGTTTGTATCATGAGTGTGAATCCGGGTTTTGGAGGACAATCGTTTATCGAAAACACTTATGACAAAGTAAGAAAACTAAAAGCTTTAATCAACAAAAAAGGAGCTTCAACGATTATCGAAATTGACGGTGGAGTTACCAATAAAAACGCAAAACAATTAGCAGAAGCTGGCGCTGATGTATTGGTAGCTGGAAGCTACGTTTTTGGCGCAGCTGATCCAATAGCTACAGTAGCAGATTTGAAAAAACTGACTTGCTATTAATTTAAAAATAACTAAAAAACAGAAAAGCTCCCAAATTCAATTTTGGGAGCTTTTCTGTTTTAGCATTATATTTTACAAATTCTTGATCACAAATTCACTTCTTCTATTTAATTCATGTTGCTCCTCAGAGCAAGATTCTTCGGGTTGACATTTGACGATTTGAACTGTTTCCCCATAACCTTTGGCAAAAATTCTATTTTTATCAATGCCTTGTTGTAAAAAATAATCTCTTGTTGAATTAGCACGATTGGCCGATAAATTCAAATTGTATTTATCATTCCCTCGATTATCCGTATGCGAACCGATTTCTATCACCATTTCGGGATACTTTTTCATCAAGTCCACCACTCTGTTTAAAATTGGCTTTGATTCCTTTCGAATGTACCATAAATCATAATCAAAATAAATAGGATCTGTTTTAATGATCAATCGATCTTTATCCTTAACCACATCTTTTTCGGCGGCGATAATATTGGCTACTTTTTCTTTTTTCTTAATCTCAGCTTCTTGAACCGCTCTTTTTTCGGCTACTTCTTTATCTCTTTTTTGTCTCTCAAGACGCGCTTGTGCTTGTGCTTGTTTTTCAGCAATAATGGCTTGATTCTCCTTTTTAACAACATCCAAAGAACGCAATGACATAGAAGCATCATTTACTTTCTTTCTTTCTTTATTTAATTTCAAAGCTCGATAATCATTAGTAAACCCCTCTTTTGACGCCAAAACTACATAAGAAGCTTCACAAGGAACAATAAAATGAAATGCTCCATCAGCAGTTGTTAGTACTTTCTCTAACTCCACTTTATCAGAATTTTGCAAAAGAACCACAGCTTGATCAAAAGGTAATTTTGTGTCAAAATCAGTTACTACACCTGTAATAAATTGAGAACAATCTTCAACAATTAATGGTTTGATTTCTTTTAACTCATAAATATCATCACTGCCTTTTCCGTTTTTTCTATTAGAAGAAAAATAGCCTTGACGAGTATCAGAATCAATAGTAAAACAAAAATCATCATAGCCAGAATTCACTGGAAGCCCTACATTAATTGGACTAGAAAATCCATTTCCACTTATTTGAGAAACGAAAACATCTAATGAGCCATAACCTGGCAATCCATTGGATGAATAGTACAATTTATTATCATTGGATACAAAAGGAAATTGCTCTTTTCTATTCGTATTGATTGTACTTCCTAGATTAACAGGGTCTCCATAATCTGCCCCTAGAATTTGGACACTAAAAATATCAAAAGAGCCTAATGTTCCTGGCATATCAGAGGCAAAATACAAGGTTTTCTCATCAGGACTCAAAGCAGGATGTTCTACTGAAAAATCTTCACTATTAAATGGTAGCGATTTAATATTTGACCATTTCCCATCTAGGAATTCAGCTCTAAAAATTTGAAGATTAGAAACTTTGTCTTTATTCTTTCCTCGTTTCCCGTTTTTATAATTATTTCGGGTAAAATAAACCGTTTTTCCGTCTTTGGTAAAAACAGCATTAGACTCATGTAAAGAGGTATTTATATCTTTCGAAAATGATTTGGCAATGGAGTCTTTTCTATTTAAATTATCTAGAGGGATTTCCAAAACATCCAGATAACCTTCGTTATTCCATTTGAATTTTTTATCAAATAAATTTGTTTTTGAAACCCTTGAAAAAATTAAATTTTGCCCCAACTTAACTGCTCCAAACTCTGATTTATCCGTATTTATAGCTAAATTTTTGATTTCATAACGATCACCAATAGCCGAGATATTTTCGAGTTGTTTGATTTCTTTTTCTAAATTTAAAAGAGCTACTTTATCATTTTGACTACTCCAATAATGTCTCATAATTTTATTAGCTTCGTCATAATTCCCAGAAGCTTTTAACATTTGAGCATATCTAAAATAATATTCTTGTCCAACTTCCTTACCATATTTCGAAAGCAACATTCGGTAATGAATTTGAGCATTGACATAATCATTAATAAAATAATAGGAATCCGCAAGATTCCTCAACACCTCTAATGAATTATTTTGCTTGGCTATACTTTCATACAATGAGATAGCTTCGCTATAATATGTTCTTTCAAAAAAGCGTTTGGCTCTTTCTTGATCTTGCCCTTGTGCGTTAATCAATTGTACTGAAAATACAATTAGCAATAATATTATTTTTTTCATAAATGCGAAATTTATTTACCGGCGGTCATTCTAATTATATGCTTTTTGTTTCTTTAAGTTTTAGAAAAATCTCGGCGACTTATCAAATCCTTTCTTGAGCAAATCCAAATCAAACAATACGAATATTTCATGTGTTCCTGAATTATATTGACTAAGATTTGACAAGGTATAATCATAAGAATAACCTACTCTCACACTTGGCAAAACTCTTATTCCCATCAATGCGCTCACTGCATCACCTATTCGATAAGCTGCACCCAACTCAAATTGATTATTATACAAAACATTTGCAGACAAATCTAAAGTAACTGGTGCTCCTTTAACATATTTAGTCATGAAAGCGGGTTTCAATTTCCATAAATTCGATAGTGTTAAAACATAGCCTGCCGTCAAAAAAGCATGAGTGTTTTCAGATCCAAATGCCTTTAGGCCTTCTTTCTTTTCAAGATGTTTTGAGGCTAATAAATTAGGAACTGACAATCCCACATAGTAAGTATCAGTAAAATAATAAGCTCCAATACCTACATTAGGTTTTATGATATTATTATTTTGTGCAAAAGCAGGATCAGTAGAAGTATCACCACTATCAAACATAAAACCATCAAAATTAGTTTTAAGAGTGGTTACTCCCACTTTTAGTCCTAACGATAATTTATGGTTGTTATTCAAATCCAATACATAAGCAAAATCAGCATAAAAATTATCTTCTTTTTTGGCTCCCGAACCAATGTTATCAGAAATCAAAGAGAAACCCAACTCTACTTTTTTATTAACGGGCATGTGTCCAAAAACGGTCATAGTTTTAGGAGCTCCTTCAATATCATTCCATTGAGAACGGTAAAGCATCCCTAAATTCAACAATGACTGACTTCCTGTAGCATAAGCAGGATTGACCACATTCATATTATACATATAATGAGTATACTGTGGGTCTTGTTGGGCATTGATAGTTATTATAAAAAATAAAAAACTTACAATTAATATTGTTTTTTTCATTTGAAAATATTTATAAAATAATGAAGTTCTAATTATCTGTTTAGATAAAGTTTACCTTGCTTAGGAGCTATAGTTCCTTTATTGAATTTAACGACATAGAAATAAACGCCATTTGGAGCAGTTCCTTCTATTCCTACTTTATAATCGGAATTATTGCCATCCCACTCTGGTTTATTCCTATCTCCTTTGAACATCAGATTTCCATAACGATTGAAAATCTCTAAGCTAAAATCTGGATAAATAAAGGATATATTTTTGATTCTAAAAGTGTCATTTATGCCATCACCATTTGGCGAAAAACCATCTGGAATAAAAATATCCCCCACAATTTCACAATTTGCTAAACTAACGGTTACTTCCAAAACTTCAGAAAAACAGCTTTTACTTGATGAGTAATTATACCCATAATAAGTAGTACCTTCCTTTAATAATTCAGTTGCTACAACTTGATTTCCATTAATTGGAGCATCATACCAAACCAATTGATCTAAATAAGTCACATTATTTGTCAATTCTTGAATCGTAGGTTTATCGATACCACAAAACTTTTCACCATTTGGATTTAAAATTGGTTTCGCTACTTCATGAACGACAACATTAATTGTTGCCAAACTTGATTGACAACCCGTAGTAAGATTTACTTCTTTCACATAATAAGTTCCCGAAATTAAAGGAGTAGTTGACACTAATGGAGTTGTACTTGTAGCCGAATCAAACCATTGAAACTGATTTCCATTAGGACTTAAATCTCCAATAGCCGGATTATCAATTTTACAAACAGAAAAACTATTGGATGTGGGTGTAACAGGTAAATTAAAAACACTAAAATTAGCCATCGCATTAACAACAATTGCTTGACATCCATTAGTATTATCTACTAAAGAATTTATAGTAAAAACATTGTCCCCAATAGTGTTTAATGAAGATGCTGGAATCGTAAATGACGTGTTTCCAGATGAGACCGCTAAATCTATTGATTCATTAGTTATAACATTTGCTCCACTAATTTTGTAAACAACATTAATATTTGTCAATGTTCCTAAACCTGATAAACTTACATTCACCATTGCCTCTTTACAAATAGAAGGAATACTTATTTTGAGAGTCGAAACATCTGGCAAGGGTTTTATATCGAACACTTTATTCAAACTAACCGTATTTGTACAACCAGTAACAACATTTGTTATTCTTGTAATCGAAAGAGTTGTATTTCCTATACTAGGTAAAATATTGGACGGAATTAAAAAAGACCCCACTCCTCCTATAACATTGATTGTAGCCGTTTGATTTGCAATGGTATTTGTTCCAGACAAACCATAAATAATAGTATAATCCCCATCTGATAAATTTGTATTTCCCGAAATAACAACAGGAATATCAAAACCTTTACAAGCTGAAGAAACCGCTACTGTAGCATTATTAATTTTAGGGATGGGATTTACATGAAGTACATCTATGATAGAGCCTATAATATTCGTACAAAGTCTTAAACTATTTTCTTTGTATATATTTGAAATACTAACGGTATAATCAGCAGCTTTAGTTATACTTGTTTTATCTATATTAAAAGTCAAAATCCCTCCAGAAAACAAACCGAGGGTTGTGTACGAATTTGTTGATGTGCCTGTATCTACTTTATAGGACACTACGTAACTCCCATTTGGAATACTCATAATTCCTCTGTTCAAAACCGCTTGATAAGAAGCAATTGGTAAATCATTTTCACATATATCCGAATTTACCTCTAATTTAGAACCCGTAAAGTCAAGACGATCTTCAATAATTATAGTAAAAACAGTCGTTTTGGGTTCACATACAGGACTTTCAGGAATCACAGTATAAGTAAAATTATAAGTTCCTGCTCCAAATCTATTATAAATATCTTGTACATCAATTGTTGTGTCTAAGATTCCTGACAGCTGACCCGTACCTGATTCTGACCAAAGTCCACCAGCATCTTGACCAGATAATCTAGTATCTAAATCAAGGCTTTTATATAATGACAAATCATCCGTGTTACACAACAACAAAGCTAATGAACTACCTGGTATCGCTGGCTTTTTTGTTTTAACAAAAACCGTAGCTGATTGTTGCGCACAAGTTCCAATTGCAGGAATCGTATAGGTAAAAGAATAAATTTGCTCATAAGGGACTCTAGTAGCATCAAAATAACTTCCACTTAAAGCTCCCGTTCCACTATTATCTGTCCAAACACCTCCAAATTGTGGTCGAAGAAAATTTCCATCAAATGCTTGAAATAAATTAAAACTATCATCATCTCCGCAGACAGTCACATTAGAACTCGTTACTCCTGTATAGCCTCCCACCGTCACAGTAACTATTGAGGAATCCACACACCCTCCTTTATTCACCATATAGGTATAGGTAAAAACACCACTATTACGGATAGCTTGAACATTTAGCACTCCAGAAGAAGTATTCAAACCTCCTGTCTTTAAATTATCAATCCAGACTCCTCCAGTAATTGCTGAAGATCCCAGTAAACTAAAAAGATTTACAGATTTACTTGTTTCATTTGAAACATCACAAACGGTAATAGAATTATCATTCCCTGCACATTGTGCATTTAATTTTGGAATTAACGTCAAAAGTAATAACGATAGAACGTGCTTTAACAGGCTAAACCTTGGCGTAATAAGCGATTTTAATGTCATAAAAATTTCTTAAATTTTAGCAAAAATAAGATAAAAATCGGACGAGTCTATTGTTTTGTTAATTTAAAAAACGCTTTTTTGAGAAAATTTATTTACAAAAAATTATCCTCAAATAGTTGTATTGAATTACAAAATTACTATTAGAAATTTTCATTGAAATATTAAATCATCATAAACCTCTGTAGTTCTTTTTCTGAAATTATAGCATCAGTACACATGCTCCAACACATAAAAAGAAAATGGGTTGCCTAACAACAGACTTAAAAGTGTTCCTCTTCAAATCATTTATGAGTCATTCAAAAATACCGTTATGATTCAGATATGGTACTGCTTTGACAATCATTGTAATTCTAAAAGCAGTATCAAAATTGAATTATACACATCCAATTTAGCAGCATTTATTCGACTGAATCTTTTCGTTAAAAATTGATTTGAAAAAAATTGCCTTATTCGATATTGGAATAACCTAAAGCAGCTCCTCCAAACTACACACAAGAGTTTCTTCTAAAAAAAAAAAGACCATTTCATTATCTTAACGTTATGAAATGGCCGGATTTTATATGTTTTGATGGTATTATAAGATCGAAATGTGAAAATTTAAAAAATTAAAACTTTATCAATAGGACTTCAGAAACTAAAACTCCATTTTGATACGAATCAAAAACCCACTGATTGTCTTTCATGTTTAAAACACCTTGAAGCTCACCTTTAAACGCTATAAATGAATTTGGAGTTCCTGTTTTCATTAATTTCATCACCACTTTTGGTGTTTTATCAATTAATTGAAAACCGTTCTCGGTAGGTTGTGCATATAGTAATTCTGCATTAACTGATGAAACTACAGATGAAACTGGAGCATTATTTCCATTTTCCTTCACCGTTTCCACTTTTGCAGTTGCTGGTTGTGTTTTGACTGCCGTAGAACCGTTGTATTTATATTCTAATTTATAAATAGATTCAAAAGCATTGTTAAGTGCCTCTTTGTAAGCCGTTCCAAATTCTTTTTCTTTGCTTTTACCTGTTTCCGAAGTGTAAATTACTTTTCCGAAACAGTCCTTAAACTCCACATATAATTTGGTAGTCAAAAAACCAGAATCTTTAACAACGTCAATATTTAGAACACTACATCTATCAGGATATTCATTTGAAAAATTTACATTTGAATAAAATACCACAAAACCAGCTTGTTCCAAATTATATTTCGTAATAGTAGATAGCCTGTATTCGTTTTCTTCATTTTGAAAACTAAATTTAATAGGTACAATTACAGCAGCATAGTCATTAACGGATTGCGCTATCAATGCATTTGTAATTAAAAAAAAAGCTAAGATTATTTTTATTCTCATCTGTTGAAATTTATAAACTGAACGATTGTTTGATTAAAAAAACGTGCAGTTAGTGTTAATTATAAGTATTGTTTTAATTCTAGCAAATGTGTTATCTGCTTGAAATGTGCACTATTTTCAGAAATTGTTTCGTTAAAATAGATGGCATCTAGACCAATATCCAAAGCGCCTTGTACATCAGCATCTAATGAATCCCCAATCATAATACTCGTTTCTTTTTTGGCTTTCGCTAAATTCAAAGCGTATTCAAAAATAACCGGATTTGGTTTCTTGACCCCTGCCATTTCTGAATTTGTTATTGTGGTGAAATAAGCTGTCAATTGTGCATTGTGCATTTTCTTGTATTGGACCTCTGCAAACCCATTGGTAATGATGTGCAACTTGTACTTTGATTTTAAATAGTCCAAAATCTCAAAAGTACCATCAAAAAGATGATTGTTTTCGGGTAGTATTTCGATATACTGTTCAGATATACGGTCTATCTCTTGATCCGAGATGGAATAATTCAACGCATCAAACGAATACTTCAAACGATTATAACGCAATTCGTCGTGACTTATTTTATTATATTGAAACAACTTCCAACAAGATTGGTTGATCGGAATATAGGCCTCTATGAAAGCATTCAATTCTACCGATGGATGACTATGTCCCAAAATACGCTCAAAAGCCAAAGCCGAATTTTTATCAAAATCCCAAAGGGTGTGATCCAAATCAAAAAAAACGTCTGTAATCGTATTTCCTCTCATTATTAATTAAAATATGCCTTCATCTACAAAGCTAAAGTAATTATTCTCGGTAACAATCAAATGATCCAAAACTTTTATCTCTAAGCTGTCTCCAGCGATTTTTAGCTTTCGAGTAATACTTTTATCGGCTTCAGCTCGGAATTAAAGTTCCAGAGGGATGATTGTGACACAAAATTAATGAAACAGCCCCAAGTTCAAGTGCATTTTTAAACACCAAACGTACATCAACCATAGTTCCCGTGATTCCTCCGATACTCAATTGCCTTTTGGAAATAATCTTATTCGAATTATTCAAATACAAAATCCAAAATTCCTCGTGTGGCAATTCGCCAATGATGGGTTGCATGAGTTCAAAAACCAATTTGCTTGAAGTTATCTTAATCAATTCCACCGCTTCCTCTGCTCTCCGCCTACGACCTAATTCTAAAGCGGCTATAATCGAAATCGCTTTGGCCTCACCAATTCCCTTGAACTCGATTAGTTGGGGCAAAGACATTTTTCCCAATGCATTTAAATTCCCATCAACAGTATTTAAAATCCGCTTGCTCAATTCAACTGCCGATTCATTCCTGCTTCCTGATCCTATGAGGATAGCGATTAATTCTGCATCACTTAAAGCATTTTTTCCTTTGAGCATTAATTTCTCACGAGGTTTATCGTCCTCAGCCCATTGTTTAATAGAAAAATGATTGTTTTCCATAACTTAAAAAATCAGTAGTAATATATTTAGCACGCTAATATAAAACTACTGATTTTTAAAATAGGTTTTGTTTTTATTTGCAAAAATCTTACAAATTATTCCATCAATCCTTTGATCTCATCAAAATTCAAACCACCGTAATTACCTGAACTCATTAACAATAAAGCAGAATTGTCCAAATTTAGTCCAAACAAATACTCTTTGAATGCTACTGGATTAGTATATATAATCAAATCTTTACGATTAAATGCCATCGCAATTTGCTCATAGGACACTTCTTCCAATTGTTTTATTTTAACCGCATCAGGAGAATAAAATACCACAGCCTGATCAGCATGTTCCAATGCACCTTCGTATTCTTTTAAAAATTCAGCATTCAAGCTACTGTACGTATGAAGTTCCAAACAAGCCACAAGTGTTCTATCAGGATATTGTTCCTTAACAGCTTTGGTAGTAGCCGCTACTTTACTTGGCGAATGAGCAAAATCTTTATATGCTACTTTGTTTTTACCCTCAGCTATTTTTTCCAAACGTTTAGAAGCTCCTTTGAAACTAGCAATCGCTTCGTAAAAATCTGCTTCATCAACGCCCATGTTTTGGCATATCCATTTGGCACCAGCCAAATTATTTAAATTATGTGCACCAAAAACTTCGATTGGCATATCGCCTTCTGGAGTTTCTAGTAAAGTGGTTCCATTTTCCACTTTGTAATTTGGAGTGGAATATCCTAATTTACGAATTGGATTTGTTGCCGCTTCCGCTACACGTTTTACTTCTGAATCATTTTCATTGTAGACTAAAATCCCTCCATTGGTTATTTTACCAATAAAAATCTCGAACTGTTCTACATAATTTTCATAAGTTGGAAACACATTGATATGATCCCAAGCGATTCCTGAAATAAGTGCAATATTAGGTTGGTACAAATGGAATTTAGGACGTCTATCTATAGGCGAAGACAGGTATTCATCACCTTCCAATACCATAAAATCATTTTCTTCAGTTAGGTGTACCATGGTATCAAAACCTTCTAATTGGGCTCCCACCATATAATCCACTTCAATATTATGATAATGCATCACATGCAAAATCATCGAAGTAATGGTTGTTTTCCCATGAGAACCACCAATAACCACTCGGGTTTTGTTTTTGGATTGTTCGTATAAAAATTCAGGATACGAATAAATTTTCAGACCTAATTCTTGTGCTTTTAGTAACTCAGGATTATCAGCCTTGGCATGCATTCCTAAAATTACAGCTTCAATATCTTCTGTTATTTTCTCAGTAAACCAGCCTAATTCGGCAGGAAGAATACCTTTTTTTTCCAAACGTGACTTAGAAGGTTCAAAAATAGCGTCATCACTACCTGTAACTTGATATCCTTTATTATGAAGAGCCAAAGCCAGATTGTGCATTGCACTACCTCCAATGGCAATAAAATGTGTTCTCATTTAGTTGTTTTACTTTTTATATTCAATTGGAATTTTTCTAAAATTAATTCAAAGAATTTTTCCCCTTATATTCTTCTAAAATAGTACGTGCTTTATCAGGTGCACCCATTTTGTTTTTGTAGAGATCTGCCAAAAGTTGATAACTGTGCTTAGACCCTCCTACTTCAATAGCTTTTTTGTAATATTGTTCGGCTGATTTAAAACGGTTATAATATTCTTCGATATGCCCCCTAGACAGATAGCCGTCCACTTGAGAAATAGTCAGTAATTGATTCGAATATACGATGGCTTTTGATTCACTACCGCCAATCAAAGCAGGTAATTTCAAATATAATTCAATCAAAGCCCATCTGGCTTCAATGTGTTTTGAATCTAAAGCTATAGCTTTTTCAAAAGAATCTTTAATATCACCAATCATCCCCAAAGCTTTGAATTTATTTACTTCAAGAGCTTTCATTCCTAGTGTCCCTCCGTATTTATAATGATAGTCTGCCTCATTTGGCTTCAAGCTTTTAAGTCTCCCGTAATAAGCCAAGGCTTTGTCCCACAACTTGTTTAAACCAGCAACATCGCCTAACTCTTCTAATGCTTTGAGATTATTAGGATCTGTTTTTAAAATTGATTCATATTTCAATCTTAATTTCTCGGTAGTTTCTTTATCAAAAGCACTTTTAGCCTTCTCATAATTGGATTGAGAAAATAGCAGCACAGGGAATAGTAAAAATAAAATCCATTTCATTCTTCAAAAATAAAGAAAAAATTACACCTATTGTTATTTTTTTACGAACCCCAATGATAAATTAACGTCCAAAACATAACAGTAAAAAAAACTTTAAAAAACCTTACCCTAACAATTAGCCATTACATTAGTACAATCAATTTAGAAACTAAATTCATAATCGAAAGGTTCCTTTTTAGCTTCTATTATCAAAACTAAATGAAAATATTTTATGCCATCCAAGCTACTGGCAATGGACACATCAGTAGAGCCACTCAACTTTATCCTTATTTGAAAAAATTTGGAGAAGTAGATTTTTTCTTAAGCGGAAATAATGCCAGCTTAAACATTGATTTACCAGTAAAATTTAAAAGTAAAGGCTGTAGTTTGTATTATAGCAAATGTGGCGGACTACATTACTGGAATATTGCAAAAAACATCAAGCCTAGACAAATCTACAAGGATGCCGACAGCTTACCTCTTAATGATTATGATGTTGTGATTAATGATTTTGATTCGGTTACTGCTTTGGCTTGCAGGATGCAAAAAGTCCATTCGGTGCAATTTGGACATCAAGCAAGTTTCATTTCTGCCAAAACACCAAGACCGGAAAAGAGAAGTGCAATGGGTGAGTTTATTTTTAAGAATTATGCTCCAGCCCCTCAAAATTTAGGCTTGCATTTTGAGAATTACGATTCATTTATTCGTCCTCCTATCATAAAAGATGAGATTGTCAATTCTATACCCAAAAATCTCGGCCATATCTCGGTTTACCTTCCTTCCTTTGACAAAGATTGCCTTGAAAAAGCTTTTAAATCAGTTCCTGACGTACAATTTCATTGGTTTCTAGACAGCGTTGAAAAAGAACATATTATTAACAACATCACTTACTTCCCCGTCAATCAAAAAAAATTCAACAAGAGCTTGATTTCATGTGACGGTATCATCACTGGTGGCGGATTTGAAACCCCCGCCGAAGCTTTATACCTTGGAAAAAAAATATTATCTATACCCATCAAAGATCATTACGAACAAGAATGCAATGCCGCTGCTTTAAAGAAATTAGGAGTTCCTGTTTTATACGAAGTAGGAAATGATTTTGAACAAATCATAGAAAACTGGCTCAATATGGATATTGTTTATCCAAAAATGCAAGCCAATAACATTCCTGAAACCTTGGAATATTTGTTTGATACGTATAAGAAGTAAAATCACACTCCTCTCCATTAAAAACTCATTATCAGAAATTATTTTCTGACGATGAGTTTTTTTTTGCAACAATATTAATAAAAACCTTACTTTTAAAACTTTAAAATAATTTCAAATCTCTCCCCTCCTTTTATCTAATTATAAGCTCTATATCTAAAAAACGGTTTTGTCATGAAAAAAATAATATTGGTATTTCTATTTATTTTCAATAGTCTCTTGGGACAAAATTTTGATAAAAAATGGGATGCTGTTGTAGCACTCGAAAAAGAAGGTAAAATAAAATCAGCAGACGCTATTGTGGATGGGATTTATCAAAAAGCAGCTTCTAAAAATAACGAACCAGAAATAATCAAAACTTTTTTCTACAAATCAAAGTATCTGCAAACTTTAGAAGAAGATGCTCAATCCAAAATTATCGCAAATCTAAAAACAGAAATAGATAATGCATCTACTCCAGCAAAAGCGATTTTGAATTTGATTTATGCCAAATGTTTGAATGAATATTACAATAACAATCGCTATCGAAGAACTACAAATACAAAAACAAACACACAAGTCAGTAGCTTTTTAACTTGGTCAAACAGCACATTAGAAAAACAAATAGAACTGGCCTTTAACAAAAGTATTGCAAACGAAACCTCCTTAAAAAAAATAAATTTAAACGACTATAAAATCCTTTTTGACTTTACTCCTTCACAGGAAAATAAAAATAATAGTCTGTTCAATTTTTTATTAAAAGAAAATATTGCTTTCTACAAATCTAAAATTAACACCTATCAATTTGATTCTGAAAAATTTGAGAACTATACAAAAGAACTTTTAGGAAGCGCTAACGAATTCACAAAACTAAATCTTGATTTTATTGAAAATATCGAACTCGAAAAACTCCTTTCTTATTATCAAAAATTAGAACAAGACAATCCTACCTTTGAGAACCAATTCGAGCGCATTCAGTTTTGCAATGACTACCTCGTCAAATCAGACGAAGATCTTTTGAAAACTTATAATTTATTGCAAAAAAAGACAAAAGACACAATTCAAATCCAAAAAATACAATTAGAAAAAGCATCAATTTACATTAAAAATGCTTCCAAAGAAACGCATCCAGACTATAACATAAAAGGAATAAAATTACTGGACAGTATTCTTTCTATAAAAAATCGTTCAAATGCCTACAAACAAGCATATCAAAAAAAACACCAACTGAATCTAAAAAACATAACCGTTCAGCTTGAAAAATATATTTATCCAAATCAAAATACCAGAGCTTTGATTAGGTATAAAAATGCCTCTAAACTTAGTATTTCGTACTTTAAAATAAACAATAGCATTCTTACGAAATATCAAATCTCCCAAGATAAAAAAGATAGCATAGCATACAAAATAATAAATAACACCAAGCCATTGGTGACCAAAAATTATGATTTACCTAATAATAAAGACTATTTTGAATACACCACAGAATTGCTTTTGCCTCAAATGGAAACGGGAAGTTACTTTGTTTATTTCGAAAGCGATTCAGAAATAAAAGACAACAAAGGATTTGCTCAAGAATTGATAACGGTTTCAAATCTTTCTGTTTTGGTCAATGCGAATGATGATACTGAATTTTATACAGTCGTAAATCGAAAAACAGGACAACCAATAGCAAATGCAACCCTGAAATCAAAAGATTTTAACTTGACAACAGGAGCTGACGGTGTTGCTGTTTTTAAACGAAAATTGCTTAATAACAGACATGATTATTCGCCAATTGAAATAACTACAGATACAGATACCATTCAAACAAACAAGAATTTTGTTCGCCTAACTAATGAATTTGATAAAAACGCTACATCAATAGTAAGAAGCAAAGTTGAATTCTTTTTGGATCGAGCCATTTACCGCCCTGGACAAACGGTGTATTACAAAGGAATAGCTTTTCAAAAAAAGGATACCGAATCGAATGTCGTTCCCAATGCTATTTTAAAAATCAACATTAAAGATGCTTCAAACAAAATTATAAAAGAATTTGAGGCAACTACCAATGAATTTGGTTCATTCTCAGGTGAATTTATCATACCAACTACTGGTTTGACAGGAAGTTTTATGATTGAAGCAATAAACTCAAAACAAGATTTATTTTGGAAAGATACACGATTTGAATATTCTAGACTAGGATTTAAAGTCGAAGAGTACAAAAGACCAAAATTTGAAATCAAAGTAGACCCCATAACTAAAACATACGCTGTGAACCAAGAAATTGACGTCACGGGCAAAGCCTCTTCTTTCTCAGGAGCTGCTATTGCAGATGCAAAAGTTAGCTACACAATAACTCGAGAAACATTCATGCAGTATTACGGAGGGCAATATGTAAACAGGAATTACAAATCGCAAATCATTACACAAGCTGAAACAAAAACAGACGCTAAGGGAAATTTTGCTATTGACTTTATTGCAAAACCAGATCCCGAGGCCAAAATTAAGGAGTTACCGATTTTTGGTTATCGTGTTAAAACCTCGGTAACAGATTTAAATGGAGAAACTCGTTCTATTGAACAATTGATAACCAATGTGGGTTATCATGCTCTAAAACTAAAAGCAGTATTACCAAAAACTGTAGAAACCAAAGACAAAAACACTATAAAACTAGAAAGCACCAACCTCAACGATATTTTTGAACCTGCAGAAGGAGAACTTAAGTTTTATTGTGTCCAAAAAACAGATACTAAATTCAAACCAAGAGTTTGGAACAAACCCGAAATCGAAACAATTTCAGAATCAGAATTTGAAAGATTGTTTCCTTATGAACAAAATCAAAAACCAACAACTAGCAATACATTAGGTGAATTGGTTTATTCTACTAAAGTAAACACAGCAAAAAACAAAGAATTTTCCTTAGATTTTATGCAAAATTATCCATCAGGAAAATACAAAGTAGTTTACTCTGCAACCGATAAATACAACAATCTAATAGAAAACGTTTCTGATTTTCAACTTAAACAAAGTAGTGTCACGACCAAACCAAATGAGCTTTTTACCGTAGAACAATTAAACACAAATCCTAAAAAAGATGGTTTTGTAAAGGTGAAAATCCGCACTATTGTTCCCGAAATTTATATTAAAGTACAGACGTATTACAAAAATTGGGTTATTAACAACCCCGCTGTGTCTTTAAAAAATAATGAAAGAATTATAACTTTTCCAATTCCAAAAGAATTTGAAAATGAACTAAAAATTACTTTCACAAGTATCTTTGAAAACACAATATTCAAACAAGATTTAAATGTTATTCTCGAAAAAGAAGAGCCAAAACTAAATTTTGAAATCACTTCATTTAGAAACAAACTCGAACCAGGCAAATCAGAAAATTGGTCTTTTAAACTCTCTTCTTCCAAAACCAAATTAGAGTCAGAAGTTCTAGCGTCCATGTATGATCAATCATTAGATCAGTTTACAAAAGAAGGTTGGAGTAATTTAAGTTTTCATGAAAATAGTTATTACCGTTCTAATGAATTCACCACTTTGGGATTCCAAAAAATCTATTCTAATATGAATCATTTAAATACTTTTTTAAACTTCATCTCTTTAGAAAACGAAAATCAAGGTGCTAAATTAATGTGGTTTGGATTTAATTTTAATGACAAAAACAATATTTACACATTAAGAGAGTATCAAAAACAACTGGCAAAAATGAGCCCTAAACCTCCAGTATCTAAGATGGTTTATGGTGTAGTTTCAAAAAAAAACGGTCCAATTTCTGGTGTTACAATTTCTATAAAAGGAACTGACAAAGCCACTATTTCAGAATTTGATGGCTATTACCAAATAGAAGCTAACAAAGGTGACATACTCACTTTTAGCTATTTAGGTTTTAAAAACAAAGAACAAAAAATTACCGAAAAGGAAATGCACATCATTTTGGAAGAAAGTGGAGATTTATTAGAAGAGGTAGTTGTAGTTGGGTATCAAAAAGTAGAAAGATCAAAACTACTTGGTTCTGTAAAAACCCAAGAGGACAATACGATTTATAACACAGCTGGAATTGAAATGGCACTCGCAGGTAAAACGGTAGGAATGGATATTTCAATTCGCGGTACAAATTCCACCAATAGTAATCCCCCACTATATGTTGTTGATGGTGATATTATGTCACCCGAAAATGTAAAAACACTCAACCCAACCAGTATTCTTGATATTTCAATTCTTAAAGACAAAAACATACAAGCATCATATGGCAAACAAGGAGAGAACGGAGTCATCTTCATAACAACCAAAAAAGGACTAGCCGCATTATCGCAAGTAAAAACAAGAACCAATCTCTCTGAAACAGCCTTCTTTTTTCCGCATTTAAAAACAGATTCAAAAGGAAATCTAAGTTTTAATTTCACTTCACCTGAAGCTTTGACTGCTTGGAAATTGCGTTTGTTGGCACACAATAAAGATGCAGTTTCGGGTTATATGGAACAAAATGTCATTACTCAAAAAGAGTTGATGGTAGTACCTAACTTTCCTAGATTTTTTAGAGAAAAGGACAGCATTACCATAACCACCAAAATCAACAACATGACCAAAGATCCAAAAACAGGACTAGCTGTTTTGCAACTTTTTGACGCAACCACCATGCAAGCCGTTGACAGGAAAATGATGAACATAAAAACAACCCAAAACTTCACCATTGATGCAATGGGAAATACAACAGTGAGTTGGAAAATCTTCATCCCCGAGGGATTGCAGGGCGTACAATACAAAGTGGTGGCAAAAGCTGGTAATTACTCAGATGGTGAAGAAAATGCAATTCCAGTATTGACCAATTCAATGTTGGTGACCGAGAGCAGACCAATTTGGGTGCGTGACAATTCGACCAAGGAATACACTTTTGAAAACCTAAAAAACAATACTTCTACCTCGCTTCGTAATCATCAATTTACTTTCGAATACACTTCAAATCCGACATGGTTGGCAATCCAATCTTTGCCGTATTTAATGGAATACGAGCATGAATGTGCAGAACAAACCTTTGCGCGTTTTTATGCCAATGCTTTGGCGACAACCATTATCAATAGCAATCCGAAAATCGCTACTGTATTTGAATCTTGGCGAAAAAACGGAAAACTAAATTCAAAACTCGAAGAAAACGAAGAATTAAAATCCATCCTTCTGGCAGAAACACCTTGGGTTAACGATGCTAAAAGTGAAGACGAAAAGAAACAGCACTTGGCCACTCTTTTTGATTTAGAAAAAATGAAGAGTTCACAAGAAACCATTTTTAGTAAATTACAACAAAAACAAAAACCTTCAGGTGGTTTTCCTTGGTTTGACGGCAGCGACGAAAACGAATACATCACTAGACATATTCTTGCTGGTTTGGGACATCTTAGCAAACTGAGTACCGATGAAATCACAGGCAATAGAGTTGCAACCATTGCCAAAAACGGTATACCGTTTATAGATTCAAAATTTATGACGCTTTTTAAATCGCGAACCAAAAATCTAAAAGAAAACGAAAAATTAATTTGGTATAATCCGTATTCCGATTTGCACTATTTGTACACTCGTAGTTTTTATTTAAAAAAACACACACTTTCTGCAGAACATCAAAAAGCAACACAATCGCTTCTTGAAGTAGTCAAAAAAGATTGGCTTACGTATTCCTTATACGAAAAAGGAATGGCAGCATTGGCACTTAACCGATTTGGAGACAAGGAAACTGCCAAAAAAATTATTACTAGCCTGAAAGAAACCGCATCGAACAACGAAGATTGGGGCATGTATTGGATAGAAAATAAGTCGGGTTGGTATTGGTATCAAGTGCCAATAGAAACACAAGCGTTATTGATTGAAGCCTTTGATGAAGTAGCCAACGACACAAAATCAATAGACGCTATGAAAGTTTGGTTACTCAAAAACAAACAAACCAAAAATTGGCCTACAACCAAAGCAACTACAGAGGCCGTTTATGCGTTGTTACTGCAAGGCAACGATTGGTTGAGTGTAAAAGACAATACTATAATAACTATTGGTAACGAAAAAATCATCTCTAAAAAACTAGCTACAAACGAAAAAGAGGCCGAAACAGGATATTTAAAAATTAACTGGAAAGCCGACGAAATCAAAAAAGACATGGCAACGATTGCCATCGAAAACAAATCGAAAGTACCGGGTTATGGCGGAGTCTATTGGCAGTATTTTGAAGATTTAGACAATATAAAAAGCAACTCCAACGCGAGCCTATCTGTTAGCAAAGAGTTGTACCTCAAAAAAGCAACTGATAAAGGTGACAAACTGCAAAAAATTAGTGCGACAAATACTTTGAAAATAGGCGACTTGGTGACTGTGCGATTGATCATTTCAACCAAAGAAGATATGGAATTTGTACATCTCAAAGACATGAGAGCTTCTTGTTTTGAACCTATTGATGTACTTTCGGGTTATGAATACAAAAGTGGATTGGGATTTTACAAAAGTACCAAAGATGTCGCTACACACTTCTTTTTCGATAAAATAAATAAAGGGACTTATGTTCTAGAATATGATATTCGAGTTAACAACAAAGGTGATTTTTCGAATGGAATAACTACTATTCAAAGTATGTATGCTCCTGAATTTTCGAGCCATACCAAAGGAATTAGAGTAAACGTGAAAGAGTAAGCCACTTGAACCGTTTATTATTCTTACACTATAAAATTTCAAACTTAAATTCACAGTTTTAAATAGTTTCTTTCACCATTAAAGCATTAAGAAAATTTAGATTTTTGGTTGGTAAGCTCGATTTTGTAAATTACAAATATTCTTTTATTATGAAAAATTCAACGCCAAAGTCGTATCACAGTAAAGTAAAAAAGTCCGTTTCTATCAAGAAATACACTGCCCCCAAAAAGTTAGACACTATTTGGGGGTATTTTTATGGAAAGAAAAGTCAAGTATGATTATGCATTTAAACTTGAATGTGTAGAATTAGTTATCAACGAGCATTATTCTTGTGAATCTGTAGGTAATAAAAAAGGGGTTAGTAAGTCAAATGTTGAAAAATGGGTGAGATTCTATAATCACTATGGTGAAAATGGTTTAGTACCGAGAAAGAACCGTAGTTATAGTTCTGATTTTAAATTTAAGATATTGCAGTACATTCAGAAAGAATCTTTATCGCTTCGAGATTGTTGTGTAAAATTTGACATACCTGATGCAGCAATTATAGTAAAATGGAAAAGAGATTTTATTAACTTTGGTTTTGAAGGATTAAAACAAAAACCAAGAGGTAGACCCAAGAAGATGAGTGATTTTAAACGTAAAAAACGTAAGTCTGATAAACCATTAACTAAAGAAGAAAAGCTATTACAAGAAATAGAGTTTCTTCGTTGCGAGAATGATTTACTAAAAAAGTTCCAGGCCTTAATTCAAGCCGAAGAGCAAGCCAAAAAGCGCAAGCCATAATGGAATTAAGGCATAAGTACGATTTAAATTTACTTTTGAATCAAACAAATATGGCACGGAGTAGTTTTTATTATTATGAAAAACGAAGTAAATCGATTGATAAATATCTTGAAATCAAAGAGTTTATAAAACGTATTTACCACAAACATAAAGGCCGTTACGGCTATAGAAGAATTACAGACGAACTCAACAATCAAGGAGTAATAATTAATCATAAAACAATTTTAAGACTAATGAAATCTTTAGGATTAAAAAGTGTTATTAGAGTTAAAAAATACAAATCATACAAAGGAGAACAAGGAAAAATAGCTCCTAATTTGTTAAACAGAAATTTTAAAGCAGCAGCACCTAACCAAAAATGGGCAACCGATATTACCGAATTTAATGTCTCAGGCAAAAAATTATATTTATCACCAATTATTGATTTATTTAATCAAGAGATAATTAGCTACGAATTGAAGGAACGACCTGTGTTTGCACAAGTAAAAGTGATGTTAGAAAAAGCTTTTAAAACAATACCAAACAACACGAGCTTAACCTTACATTCTGATCAAGGATGGCATTATCAAATGCGACAATATCAACAATTATTAAAAGAAAAAGGAATTAAACAAAGTATGTCAAGAAAAGGAAATTGCTTAGACAATGCTATCATTGAAAACTTCTTTGGAATTCTAAAATCTGAATTATTTTATCTTAAAAAATTTAATTCGATAAATCAGTTAAAACAAGAAATCAAAGAGTATATATTGTATTATAATAATGAAAGGATTAAATCAAATTTAAACAAAATGAGCCCGATAAAATACCGAGCTCATTATTATCAAAATTAATTATAAATTTGTCCAAACTTTTGGGTGCAGTCCAGAAACGGACTTTTTTATTTTTAAAAACGAACTAGTACTAGTACTAGTCATTCAACATTTTCCAGAGTTTATCTTTCAACTCTGTCAATCCTAGTTGAGCTACAGATGAGATAAACATATAGGGAATATCTTTAAAATCTTTGTCAAGTTCTACTTTTAACTCCGCTCTCAATTCATCATCTAGCATATCACATTTGGTAATAATCAACAATCGTTCTTTGTCCAGCATTTCAGGGTTGTACTTGGTCAATTCATTGACTAAAATATCATATTCTTCTTTGATATTTGGTGTATCCACAGGCACCATAAACAACAAGGTAGAATTGCGTTCAATATGACGCAAGAAATAATGTCCAAGTCCCTTTCCTTCAGCTGCTCCTTCAATAATTCCAGGAATATCTGCTATTACAAAGGATTGAAAATCTCTATAAGCTACAATTCCTAAATTAGGTTTTAAAGTCGTAAACGGATAATCGGCAATTTTTGGTTTTGCAGAAGTCAAAACAGATAGTAATGTCGATTTACCCGCATTTGGAAATCCTACCAAACCTACATCAGCTAGAACTTTTAACTCTAAAATCACATCCATCTCAATTCCTAACAATCCAGGCTGAGCATAACGTGGTGTTTGATTGGTCGAACTTCTAAAGTGCCAGTTTCCTAATCCACCTTTTCCACCACGAGCTAGAATTTGTTTTTCACCGTGTTCTGTAATTTCGAATAAAACTTCGCCTGTTTCTTTGTCTTTTACTACCGTTCCTAATGGCACCTCGATAAATTTATCGTCTCCATCAGCACCCGTACTACGGTCACCTCCACCGTCACCACCGTGACCTGCTTTGATATGACGTGCAAATTTTAAATGAAACAAAGTCCACAAACCTTTGTTTCCCACTAAGATTACGTGACCTCCACGTCCACCATCACCACCATCTGGACCACCTTTTTCAATAAACTTCTCTCTATGTAAATGTGTAGATCCTTTTCCACCTTTACCAGATGAAACAAATATTTTTACGTAATCTACGAAGTTACCTTCTGTCATAATTTTAAGTTTTCAGTCACAGTTACGGTTTTCAGCACATATTGCCACTGAAAACGGTAACCAGAAACTATTTTAATGTTTAATAGATCTCACCATTACTTTATCAATCTTTGCGCCATCCATATCGATGACCGTCAATTCCATTTTTTGCCAAATTAGGATTTCACCTTCTTTGGGTATGTGTGTCAACTCGGTCATGATTAATCCACTCAAAGTGGTGACCTCATAATCATTTATTAATTCGTCTAACTCAAAATAGGTTAGAAAATCATGTAAGGAATAGTGTCCATCTACTAGCCAAGATCCATCTGCATTTTCTATCAGTTGAAATTCTTCACTATGAAATTCAGAAGCGTCTCCAACCAAGGCTTCTAATATATCATTCAAGGTAATCATTCCTTGAAAAACACCATATTCATCAGATACTAAGGCATAACGAACACTAGACTTCTTAAATTTTTCAAGTGCCTTATAAGCTGATGTATATTCCATCATATAATGCGCCTGACTCATACTATTTTGCAAACTGAAATCTTCATTTTCAATGGTTGCAAAAATATTCTTCAACTCTACAACTCCAACTATATCATCATAGTTCTCACCATATACTGGATAAAAAGAATGTAAATCTTCAAGAACAATGGCTCTAATTTCGTTTTTATTTCCATGCAAAGGTAACAAAACAACCGACTTGCGATGTGTCATTAGCGAATTAACCTTTCGGTCTCCAATGTGAAATACACGCTCCACAATATCTTGTTCTATTTCCTGTACTTCACCGCCTTCGGTTCCTTCTTTGATAATGGCTTTGATTTCCTCTTCGGTTACTCGACCGTCAGCAGAAGGTTTTATTTGAAAGAAATTCAATAAAAATTCAGTAGAATTTGTTAGTAACCAAATAAATGGTGCCGTTACAATCGAAACCATTTTCATGGGCATAGCCACCAATTTGGCAATCTTCTCTGGGTAATTTAATCCGATGCGTTTAGGAACTAACTCTCCTAACACTAAAGAGAAAAAGGTCAAAACCACTACTACTAGTCCAACAGCAATCGAGGAAGCATAAGGTTTTAAAATTTCAAATGAGCTCACAAACAACTTTACATCGGTAGTGATTTTATCTCCAGAATAGATACCTGTAAGAATTCCGATTAGTGTGATTCCGATTTGAACTGTTGACAAAAACTCATTAGGTGAATTGGCCAACTTCAATGCCATTTTAGCACTTTGATTTCCTTTTTTAGCAGAGGTTTCTAATCTGTTTTTTCTGGCTGAAATCAATGCGATTTCGGACATAGAGAACAGTCCATTAAGCAGTATCAGAAAAAATATGATAAGTATTTCCAATTTTATGTTTTTATAAGTCTAACGACAAAAGTACTTAATTATTCAAAAATCATCTTTTGACGGCAACTCGTTTTTTTTTAGCCCAGGTGGAAGTGAAAAGCCCGGAAACCTAAAAACTAATTTTTCTCGGCAGAAAAGAGCGACTGTAAGAAGCTCCTTTTATGGCTGTAGAAAAATAGTTTTTAGGTTGAGGACTTGTAACGTACAACTGGAAATGGCTACAAATTATCAATAACTTGTGTCAATCTTTGTGTAATTTCTTCGATAGATCCAATTCCGTTCACGGCGTGAAACTTGTTTTGTTCTTGGTAATACCCAATAAGCGGTGCCGTTTTCTCGTTATATTCTTGGTAACGGTTGCGGATTTTTTCTTCGTCCTGATCGTCAGCTCTCCCTGAAGTTTTTCCTCTTTCTAATAAGCGAGCTACAAGGATATTGTCATCAGCCTCTAGCGCTACAGTTGCTGTTATGTTCCAACCTTTGGTTTGTAAGAAAGCATCCAAAGCATCAGCTTGAGCAATGGTTCTTGGGAATCCATCAAATAAAAATCCAGAAGATTGTGGGTTTTTATTCACCTCATCTTCGAGCATTTTGATTGTCACCTCATCTGGAACTAGTTCTCCTTGATCAATGTATGATTTTGCTAACTTTCCTAAATCAGTGTCATTTTTCATATTGAAACGAAAAATATCACCTGTAGATAAGTGTGTCAAATTGTACTTTTCTTTTAAGAATTCAGCTTGAGTTCCTTTTCCTGCTCCTGGTTTCCCAAATAAAACAATGTTAATCATAATGGTTCGTGT
Organism: Flavobacterium faecale; assembly: GCF_048320115.1. Classification (GTDB taxonomy): domain Bacteria; phylum Bacteroidota; class Bacteroidia; order Flavobacteriales; family Flavobacteriaceae; genus Flavobacterium; species Flavobacterium faecale_A. Next base: position 1,985,401 of record NZ_CP182943.1, on the reverse strand, counting down.
AATTATTTTTTAATTTCTATTCGTTTAACTGATATACTTCGGGCAAATTACGTCCCAATTCGTTGTAATCCAATCCGTAGCCTACAATGAATTTATTTGGAATGCGAATGCCGATATAATCAATTTTTATTTCTTGTTTGTATGCATCAGGCTTGAAAAAAAGTGTAGCAATCTTCAAATGTTTGAGATTTTGCTTTTTGAGCATCGTTTTTAGTTCAACCAAAGTATTACCTGTATCTATAATATCCTCAATAATGACCACGCTACGTCCTTCAAGATTTTGATTAATGCCAATAAGTTCTGTAACTTCATTAGTAGAAGTAGTACCTTGATAAGAAGACATTTTTACAAAACTCAATTCACAAGCGCCTTTATACTGTTTCATAAAATCAGAAACCACCATAAACGAACCATTAAGTACGCCAATAAACACGGGGATTTCGCCAACAAAATCATTTTCTATCATTCTAGCTATTTGTGCTATTGCAAATTCTATTTCTTGTGCAGAAATAAAAGGCACAAATTGTTTGTCCTGTAGTTGAATCATTGTTTGGATTTTGAAATAATGAGCAAAGATACAGAATTCGGATTTGAGTATTGCAATTGATTCTTAATTTGTATTTTTAAAGCCAATTACGTCAAAAAAATGAACGAATTAACAACAATCATCGCTCATACCACAGGTTACAAAAACAGCAGACAAGACACCGCTGACTATGTTTTGGCACATCCTGAATTGCTGAACGAATTTATATCTATTTGTTTCCAGTCTGAAAATCCAGATCATTACAAAGCCTGCTGGGCGTTAGAATTAATAGCAATCGAACAACTGGAATGGCTACAAGACTATTTACCATTAATTTGTACGAGAAGCAAAATTCTAACAAACGAAAGTGCCATTCGCCCGCTTTCCAAAGTCCTTTTTTTATTGTTAGAATCCCATTACAAAAAAACTGCGCATGCTATTCATTTTACAAAAGAGCAACTTCAAGAAATGATTGAACTCCATTTTGATTGGCTGATAACCGATTGCAAGGTGGCAGCCAAAGTATATGCCATGCGTTGTTTGTATTTGCTAGGAAAAGAATACGATTGGATTCATCCCGAATTAAAAACCATTTTAGAAAAAGATTTCTGCACACATACCCCAGCATACAAAGCAGTATCAAAGCATATTTTGAAGAAAATATGATTACCACAACATGGTTTATGTCTGTTTTTTTTATTTCATATAGCCTGTCACTTTTCAGGCTAAACATTTTTTTTCAAAAAGGTATTTGTCTTTTAATTATATTTGGATAACCAAAAACACAAAATACTATTAACCAACCACTTGAACCATGGCCTCACTAGCTACAAATACCGCTGTTCTAGGCAAAAAAAATGCCCGACATTTATTAAGGCGAGCTACATTTGTATACAACAAAAATTTAATAGAACAATTTGCCCAACTAACCCCCTCACAAGCTTTGGACTTGTTGTTTGAAGAAAAACCTTTGGCAGTGCAGCTACCCTATGACACTACATTATATAACGGGGTCGAAGCAGGGTTTTGGACTGAAACGGAACCTGTAATCAACTATACCAATGAAAATGCTAAATCAAGAATCGTTGCTGGCTGGTGGTGGTACAATGCCATTAACAGTCCAAATTTAAAATTTAAATTAGCCTATTTTCTATCTACCCGTTTCACGGTCAATAAGGTAGATGCTGTAAGCAAAAGATCTACTTCATTTTTTCATCACTTGAGATTATTACTACACTACTCCTTTGGAAACTACAAAACATTGGCACAGAAAATGTCTTTGGACAATTCCATGTTGTACTACCTCAATAATAACTCAAACACCAAAACAGCTCCAAACCAAAATTATGCCCGAGAATTCCTAGAGCTATTTACAATTGGAAAAGGTCCACAACTAGGCCCTGGAGACTACACAAACTACACAGAAAATGACATTGTTGAAGCTGCTAAAGTTCTAACAGGATTCAGACCTAAAACAGACACTTATGTAAATGATCCCGAAACAAATATCCCAAAGGGCTATAATGATTTCACCAGACACGATATTAGCACAAAAACCTTCAGCAGTGCGTTTAACAATACTACTATTTTACCAGCTAACAATGCTGCGAACATGGACAGGGAATTAAATGATTTTGTGGAAATGGTTTTTAGCAAACAAGCTACAGCTTTAAATATATGCCGCAAATTGTACATTTATTTCGTCAAAGGAACCATCACTCCCGAAGTAGAAACAGATATTATTATTCCTTTGGCCAACGAATTAAAAACAAACAATTACGAATTAAAACCTACCGTAAGACGACTGTTACAAAGTTTGCACTTTTACGATTTAGATGATAGCGACAGCACTGACGAAACCATTGGCGGAATTGTAAAATCTCCTATCCAACAAATTTCTGAGATCTGTAGTTTTCTGGGTACTTCTATCCCAAATCCCAATACTAACCCATACGATTACTACACCCGTTTTTGGAACAACTTTGTCCACAACACCTATTTAACGCTAGCAGACATGTTGATTTTTAGTCCTGAAAATGTTGCGGGGCATTTTGCGTATTATAAAGCACCCGAGTTTGACAAAAATTGGATTTCAGCAGCTACTTTAATTTCGAGATACCGATTAGGAGAATCTTTGGTAGAAGGAAAAAACTTAATTAGCGGGAATGCTAATATCTATGCAAAAATTGACATCGTCAATACTTTGAAAAATACAAACCTCGTTACCGACCCAAGTGATGCCTTCGTTCTAACTTCCGAACTTTGCATTGCTTTGTTTGGACAAGAGCCCGATAATGATAGGATAAATTACTTTATGAATTCCTATTTATTACAAGAACTACCCTCTTATTATTGGAAATCCGCTTGGACTGAATATTTGAACACTGGAAACGCCACTGTAGTAGAACCTCGATTAAAATCATTACTAATCAAGATTTTACGCGCTCCTGAATCGCAATTATTCTAGACTCCTTCAATCCTATATCTCACCTTCAATCTATTATTATGAAAAGAAGAAACTTTATACAATTGACCTCATCAGCGAGTGTTTTATCAATGCTCCCAACTGAGGTTTTTGCTCTTTTCAAATCAGCAGGTATGAATGCTTGCCCTGATCTTAGCGCTAAAAAAATAGTTCTTATACAATTATCAGGTGCCAATGATGGACTAAATACTATTGTCCCTATTAATCAATACGACAAATATGTTAGCCTTCGTCCTTCTATTAAACTCAATAACTCAGGTGCAAACAGTATCATTCAACTTGACAGCACATTAGCACTCAACGATCAAGTAGGATTACACCCCACATTGATAGGATTCAAAAGCTTATACGACCAAGGATACATGAGAATCATCCAGGGAGTTGGTTATCCCAATCAAGATAAATCCCATTTTGGCTCAACAGACAACTGGCTTAGAGGAGGCGATGGAACTCAAGCCAATTCAAACATTCAAGACGGATGGATGGCAAGATTTATAGAAAATTTCTACGCTGATTTTTTAAACGCGTCTTTTCCGTTAGGGATTCAATTAGGCAGTAATGACAATTCCTTAGGTTTTCATGACACCAGTGGCAACACCTTATCACTTAACATCAATGGTCAAAATCCAGCTGGGTTTTATTCGGTAATTAATGGATTAGGCGGAGCTGCCCCTACCAATATTCCCAACTCAGAGTACGGCAATTTGATTAAGTATATTTTAGACAATGATACCACAACAAAGACATATGCCGAAACCATATCAGCAGCTTTTAATAACGGTTCCAATTCTGTCACTTACCCTAATTCCAATTTATCGAACCAATTAAAATCAGTAGCACGTTTTATTTCAGGCGGCTTAAAATCCAAAATTTATTTAGTTAAAATAAGTGGATTTGACACCCACGCTAGTCAGGTATCAAATAGCTCGGATACGCATTTAGGCAAACATGCAGATTTGTTATCTGAACTTTCAGAAGCGATTAAAAATTTTATCACTGACTTGAACAATCAAAACATAGGAGATGAAGTTGTTACCGTTACTTTTTCAGAATTTGGAAGAAAAGCAGGGGCAAATGCAAGCTTAGGAACAGACCACGGCCAAATTGCACCTATGTTTGTTTTTGGAAAATCTATTAATCCAGGCATATCTGGAACCAATGTCAACTTAGACGAGGCAAAATCAACTAATGATTACCAACTTTATACCGTACAACACGATTACCGAAGAGTTTACAGCACCATTCTGCAAGATTGGCTTGGCGCAAATAATGATGTCCTTGACCTGACCTTTTATGACAAGAATAAAAACTCAGGATTTAGCAACAATAAGATTGCCCAAGTAATTAAAGCCAGTCACACCATTAGCCCCGAATGTTACAGCAGTACTTCACTAGACACCATAGACTTTAAAACCGAAACCAATTTCGTCATTTTCCCCAACCCAACATCAGAAAACATTACCGTTAATACCGCAAATTACTCCATCGAAGCCATTTCAATTGTCACAATTGATGGACGTGCTTTAAATCGTTATATCAATCCTTTAACTACCAATCAATTCACTATCCCAACTCATCATCTTTCAGCAGGAATATATTTCTTAAAAATTGAAACTAGTGCTGGAGTACTGAACAAAAAAATCATTGTAAGACACTAAACAATTTTTGAGTTTTAACTCTTTTTAATATTCCCAATTAAAAAGTATCTTTGCGCGCAAGAAACGATATTACAATGACACGAGCTTAGCGACTGCATTAGACCGTTAATAAACAATAAAACAAATGAATTATTTTTCTTCTGATTTTAAATTGGGAATTCTAGGTGGTGGACAACTAGGTAAAATGTTGTTATTTGACACACGTAAGTTTGACATTCAAACCTATGTTTTAGACCCTAGTGAAGACGCCCCAAGTAAAGTAGCTTGCAATCAATTCTTCCAAGGAGATTTGATGGATTTTGAAACCGTTTACAATTTTGGAAAAAAAGTCGATGTATTGACTTTCGAAATTGAATTGGTCAATTTAGAAGCCTTAGAAAAATTAGAAGCCGAAGGATTGCCTGTTTATCCTTCACCAAAAACACTTCGTTTGATTCAAAATAAAGGGGTTCAAAAAGATTTTTATACTGCAAATAGTATCCCAACAGCAGACTACAAGCGTTTTCCTGACTTAAAAGCTTTGCAAAAAGCAGTGGAAAGAGAAGAAGTCTTGATTCCGTTTGTATGGAAATGTACCGAATTTGGTTATGACGGAAACGGTGTAAAAATTATTCGTGCTACTTCGGATTTTGAGAATATGCCTAACGTAGAATGTATTGCTGAAGACATGGTTCCGTTCAAGAATGAATTGGCCGTTATTGTGTGTCGCAATCCGTCTGGCGAAATCAAAACCTATCCAGTGGTCGAAATGGAATTTCACCCAGAAGCCAACCAAGTGGAATATGTGATTTGCCCTGCTCGTATAGACGATGCCGTAGCCGAAAAAGCCAGAGCCATCGCATTGAATGTGTCAGAAAAATTCAACCATGTGGGATTATTGGCCGTTGAAATGTTCCAAACCGAAGACGACCAAGTAATCGTAAACGAAGTGGCTCCTCGCCCACACAATTCGGGTCATTATTCTATCGAAGCGAGTTATACTTCCCAATTTGAAAATCATTTACGCGCCATATTAGACTTACCATTAGGAAATACCGACAGTAAAGTCGCTGGAATCATGGTAAATTTAGTGGGTGCCGAAGGTTTTTCTGGAAATGTGGTTTATGAAAACATCGAAACTATCTTAGGATGGAACGGTGTAACTCCTCATATTTACGGTAAAAAACAAACACGCCCTTTTAGAAAAATGGGACACGTAACCATCGTCAACGAAAACATGTCCGAAGCCCGAAAAATAGCTGAGGAAGTGAAGAATACGATTAGAGTGATTAGTGGTTAGTAAAATCAGTTTTCAGTCACAGTTTTCAGTTTAAAAGCATAAATGTTTTTTAATTAGATTTGTAAAAACACAATACATGAAAATTTTAAAATTACATATCGATCAATTTAGACATTTAGAAAATCTAGATTTTGATTTTACATATCAAACTGGCAAACGAAAAGGTCAAATTTTAGACAAGATATGTTTCATTGGACAAAGTGCTACTGGTAAAACTGGTTTATTAGAATCGATTTATGAACACATCTCAAATATTAAAAATTTAGAATTAATCGATAATATGTATTTAGCAGGATTAAATAATCCTGTAAAAAACATAAATGGAGAAATTAACATTTTATTTGGCAATGAAGTTCTTAGCCTAAAAAATAAACAAATTATTTTCAAAGGTGAAAAATACAAATTTGAAAATAAAGGGGGAACAGTAACTCCCTTAATTCCTTATCAAGATCAAAATGATATTTTTTATTTTAAAGCTAATTTAATATCAGACAAAAACATTGAGATATTTACAAAAAGCCCTATTGATCTTTTTGAACAATATTATTCTGATAAAAATATTTTTTTAAAAAAAATTGGACAAAAAAAAATTGACCTTACCGAATTCGGTACAATATTTAACGATGAAGTCGATACTAAAATTTGGATTTCTCTCATTGAAGACATTCTTGAATATAGAAAAAACTTTACTCAAAAAATGTCTGAATTGATTCATAAAGGTTTACTTGCAGATACAAAAAAATTAAGTACTGAATTTCAAAAATGGCAAAAAGAAAACACAAATGTTTTAGAATCATTTGCAGAAAAATTCAATCCCATTCTTGAAAAATTAAATTTAGAAGTTGATTTAGTAAATACCGAATATTCTATTCCAATTAAAAACAAAAAGACTGACGAGATAATCCCTATCCAAAACACTAGTACGGGAACCAAAGGATTGTTATTGTCATTCTTGCCTTTATTCAAATTAGACACCAAAGATTCCATTATTCTAATTGACGAACCTGAACGTTCCTTATATCCTGACATGCAAATGGACTTAATGGATCATTATAAAAATCTTGCGCCTGAAGCCCAATTTATCGTCGCTACTCATTCGCCATTTATAGCTGCTTCTTTTGAAGCCGACGAACGTTTTATTTTGTATTTTGATGAAGACGGAAAAGTAGCTGTTCGCAGAGGAAGTTCACCAATTGGTGATGATCCAAATGATATGCTTGAAAATGATTTTGGCATTAATTACATTAATAAGTTTGGGCAAGAAAAGTATGAAGAATATTTAGAATTGAAGCAACAAATCTATTTTGAAAAGGACGAAACTAAAAAGAAGAAGATTTCAGAGAAATTAGAAAAATTAGGAGAAGAATATAATTTCTAAACTATGAAACGAATTTTTAAAAATCCTAATTCTGAAATTATTCAAAATAAAATTATCTACAAAAAAACAGATAATAAAAATCTAAGTGCTATTCTTCTTAAAGAGCAAAAGAACTTCTGCGCTTATACAGAAGAATATATTGGTTATAATGATGCTGTTGATATTGAACATTTTAATCCAAACTTAAAATATACCAATAAAGATTCTTACCAAAATTGGTTTATGGTTAAACATAAACCTAACAATTTAAAAAGAACCAATTGGATTGAACCTATTTTATACCCAACAGCAGAAGATTTTGAAACTCGTTTAATCTATTTTGACGGTTACTTTTTACATCAACCTGAAGACATTGAAACTAAAAATCTAATCGATTTACTAAATCTTAACGATGAAATTTTTGTAAAAAACAGAAAAAAATATATCGAAAGAAGAAAAGACCGAATCAATGAACGAAATATTCTAGCTGAAGATTATTTCAAAGAAAAAATAAACTACGAAATAGATTCTATAAAATATTTAAGAGCCATCCAAGAAGAATTTAATATCAACATTTGGGACATGATCCCACAACCAAAATAAACAAAATAAAAACATGAGCAAAGTAGCCGTAATCATGGGAAGCATCTCCGATATGCCCGTAATGCAAGATGCCATCGATATATTAAAATCATTTGATATTGAAGTAGAAGTGGATATCGTATCCGCACATAGAACTCCTGAAAAATTATTCGATTTTAGCAATAATGCCCACAAACGCGGTATTTCGGTAATTATTGCAGGTGCTGGTGGCGCTGCCCACTTGCCTGGAATGGTGGCTTCGATGTCGCCACTACCTGTTATTGGTGTCCCAGTAAAATCAAGCAATTCTATTGACGGATGGGATTCGGTTTTGTCCATTCTGCAAATGCCAGGCGGTGTTCCTGTAGCAACAGTCGCTTTGAACGGTGCTAAAAACGCTGGAATCTTAGCTGCTCAAATTATAGGAAGTGCTAATACGGAAATTTTAAACAAAATCGTGGCTTATAAATTAAGCCTAAAAGAAGCGGTTATCAAGGCTTCGGAAGGATTGAAATAAATAAAAAAATAGTATTCAGTGTTCAGTTTTTAGTATTCAGTTCTAATTAGGTGTGAACACTAAAAATAGAACACTGACCACTTTAAAAAACTACTAAATGAGCATTTTAACCCAACATTTCGACACCAAACACAATACAGCTCCTTTTTCAAAAATAAAAATCGGCGATTATTTGCCTGCTATTCAAGAAGGAATTACTTTGGCGAAAGCCGAAATTGAAGCCATTGTAAACAATCCTGAAGCGCCTAGCTTCGAGAACACCATCGAGGCTATGGATTACTCTGGAGATATCTTGGACAGAGCTTCTAGTATTTTCTTCAATTTGAATTCGGCTGAGACCAATGACGAAATGCAAAAAATCGCTCAAGAGATTTCGCCTTTGTTATCTGAATTTGGCAATGACATCCGACTGAATCCTGAATTATTTGCTCGCGTCAAAGCGGTTTATGAAGCCAAAGATTCCTTGGACTTAACTCCTGAACAAACTACTTTATTAGATAAAAAATACAAAAGTTTTTCTCGCAACGGGGCTAATTTACCTGAAGACAAAAAAAACAAACTACGCGAAATCGACAAGGAATTGTCGAAATTGAGTTTGCAATTTGGCGAAAATGTATTGGCTGAAACCAATGCGTTCCAAATGCATTTGACTGATGAAAAAGATTTAGCTGGTTTACCTGAAGGGACCATCGAAGCCGCACGTTCTTTGGCGAAAGCCCAAGACAAAGAAGGCTGGATTTTTACCTTAGACCACCCCAGTTATATTCCGTTTATGACCTATGCGGATAATCGTGATTTACGTAAAAAATTAGCGATTGCTTTTGGCGCAAGAGGATTTCAAAAAAACGAATATGACAATCAAGAAATTGTTTTAAAAATTGCCAAACTTCGTTTTGAGCGCGCCCAATTATTAGGTTATGCTACGCATGCACATTTTGTACTGGAGGAGCGTATGGCTGAAAGTCCAAAAAAAGTGACTTCGTTTTTGAATGATATGTTAGCCAAAGCCAAACCCGCAGCCCAAAAAGAGTTTGCTGAATTATCGGCTTTCGCCAAAAAACTAGACGGAATCGAAACCTTGGAAAAATGGGATGGCGGGTATTATTCGGAAAAATTAAAACAACAATTGTTTAATTTGGATGACGAAAAATTGAAACCCTATTTCCAATTAGAAAAAGTCTTGAACGGAGCTTTTACGATTGCCGAAAAATTATACGGACTCACTTTTACTGAAGTATTTGATATTGACAAATACCACGAAGAAGTAATGACTTATGAAGTAACCGACGAAAACAACAATCTAGTGGCTATTTTCTACGCTGACTTTTTCCCTCGAAAAGGAAAGCGTAACGGTGCTTGGATGACTTCGTTCAAATCGCAATATGTGAAAGATGGCGTAAACGAAAGACCGCATATTTCGAATGTTTGCAACTTTACCAAACCTACCGAAACCAAACCGTCTTTATTAACTTTTAATGAAGTAACGACTTTGTTCCACGAATTTGGACACGGTTTACACGGGATGTTGGCCAACACCACTTATCCAAGTTTATCTGGAACCTCGGTATATTGGGATTTTGTAGAATTGCCAAGCCAAGTGATGGAAAACTGGTGTTACGAGCCCGAAGCCTTGGCGTTATTCGCCACGCATTACCAAACTGGCGAAGTGATTCCGCAAGAATATGTTGAAAAAATAAAAGAAAGCGCAAGTTTCCAAGAAGGTTTAGCTACTTTACGCCAATTGAGTTTTGGATTACTAGACATGGGCTGGCACGGACAAAACCCAACAGCGATTACAGATGTAAAAGCATTCGAAACCGAACAGTTCAAAAACACTCAATTATATCCAGATGTAGCCGAAAACGCCATGAGCACAGCGTTCTCACACATCTTTCAAGGAGGTTATTCATCAGGTTATTACAGTTATAAATGGGCCGAAGTTCTCGATGCTGATGCCTTTGAACTTTTCCAAGAAAAAGGGATTTTTGACAAAGAAGTGGCTACCAAATTCAAAGAAAACATTCTCTCCAAAGGAGGCACTGAACCACCAATGGAATTATACAAACGCTTTAGAGGTCAAGAACCCAAACCAGATGCTTTGTTGAAGAGAGCGGGATTGTTGTAGAAATTAATTATAACCAAAGTACATATAGCTATAATATGTATATTTGTATTTAAAAAAAGCTACTAATATGAGTGATTTTGCAGGTAAAGGTAATAGAAGACCACAACTAGATATAAATATTAATCTAATAGAGGTTGATAATAAAAACCCTAGACTTGTTCCGTATTTAGAAAACCCAAATGAATCTTCTCAATTTGATTTGATTTCAGTGCTCTATGAAAATTTTGACACTGAAGTTGTTGCTATGTCATTAGTTGAAAACGGATACTTTGATGAAGAACCGATAATTGTAGTACCAAATAAAATTCCTCCTACATTTTCTTTTTCTAATTATCCAAACCCAGATGATTTAGCTGGTGCATTAAAAAATTTAATCGACAATGATGAGATTAGTTTTACTGTAGTTGAGGGAAACAGAAGAACATCTGCAATAAAACTAATAACAAATATAAAATTAAGAAAAGACTTAGGCATAGATAAATTTTACCCTAAGACTGAGAATGAATCTATAATATTCGATATTTCAAATATTCCTTGTATTATTTATGAAAAAAGAAAAGATGTATCATCTTATCTTGGAGTAAGACATATAGCAGGGTTACTTAAGTGGGAAGCTTTTGCTCAAGCTGCTTATACAGCAACTGTAATAGAACAAGAACTTGAAAATGGGCTTTCAATTGCAGAATCTATAAAACAAGTTCAAAAAGTTGTAGGTGACAGATCAGACAAACTGAGAAAACAATATATAACCTATAAATTATACTTAGAAGCTAAGGAAAATTTAGAATTCAATGTTCGCCCAATTATTAATAAATTTTCATTGTTAACTGTTGCATATAATTCAGCTTCAATAAGAGAATATCTAGGAGTTGAAGCTTATTCTAAAGTAGACTTGGATTCAGAATTAATTACTTCTGATAAATCTGAGAATTTCAAAAATATACTAACTTGGATATATGGTAATATAGACACCAATGAACAACCCGTTTTAACTGATTCTAGAAATATCACAAATACTTTAAGCCATGTAGTTAAAAAACAAGAGGCTATTGAATATTTGATAAAATACAAAGATTTAAATGGTGCATATGAGAGAACAAATGGAGAAAGAGAATATCTATCAAAAAAATTAACCGATGCAAGTAGAGCAATGCAAGAATCTTTAAAATTTGCCTACAAATATAAAAATGACACAGAATTATTAGATAAAGTTTCTGAAATTGAACACCTCATTGAAGCACTTAAATCTAATTTATCATAGTTATGTCTGAATATATTGGTTTTAAAACAGGTAGAGAAATTGAATGGTTAGAGTTAAATTTACTTAAAAACAATAAAACTTTAAGTAAATCACTAATTTGTAGCCTAAGTGGTGAAGACGAAACAATTGTTGATGAATGGATAAGTATATTAGAATCACGAATTTATTTATATAAAAAACCTATTTATACTATTTCAAACAACAAAATAACACCAAATTACTCTTGGTCTGAAATTCCTGAATATTTTTTGTGCCTATATTATTCTTACAATGGTGCGAAAGATAAAACTAACGGCACTTCCTTATTTGAAAAAATATCCGCACAAGCATTAAAAAACTTTTTAAATGGAGAAGTTTTTATTTTAGGTTTTCCTTCAGGTAAAAGTTTCAATGATTATTTAGACGATATAGGAAATACATGCTATGAAGATAGAGTTTTACAAGCACATCACACTTATAAAGATGACGGAGTGGATGTTATTGGTTATAAGCTTTTTGACGATAATAGAAGTTCAAACTTATATGTATTATTACAATGTGCTGCGGGCAAACATTGGGGAGCTAAAAAACCTATCAATATGAATAATTGGGGACTATACATTAAATGGTATAGAGAAAATATTATTCAGTCAATTTCGACAGTGGAATTTGTCGAGAATACAACATGGAAAAAAAGCACTTCTGCCTTTGGAATGTTAATTGACAGACTTAGGATATATAATTTTTTATATGAAAAAGATGTTGATACTGCTTTAAGAGAAGAAGTATCCAAATGGTGCAGTGATAAAATTAATGAGGGAATATGAGGTTTATTGACTTATTTGCTGGCTTAGGAGGATTTCATGTTGCCTTAGAAGAACTGGGACATGAGTGTGTATTTGCCAGTGAAAAAAAAGAACATTTAGCTAAACTATATGAACAAAATTTTGGCATTGATGTAAACAGGGATATTACAAAAGTTAGAATTGAAGAAATACCCCATTTCGACATTTTGTGTGCTGGATTTCCATGTCAGCCATTCTCAAAAGCGGGGGATCAATTAGGCCTGGAAGATGAAAGAAACGGCAACCTTTTTGACAAATTAGTAGAGATAATAGATTATCACAAGCCAAAATATTTTATTTTAGAAAATGTAAGAAACTTAAAAAGTCATGATAATTTCAATACTTGGAAGTATATAAAGGATAAACTAGAGAATAAAATAAAATATCATATTGATGATAAAATTTTATCCCCACATAATTTTGGAATTCCTCAACATAGAGAAAGAATTTTCATAATTGGTTCAAAAAATGGCTTAAATCACTTTAATTGGCCTGAAAAAAAAGATTCTACAAAATCCGTTTTAGATTTTTTAGAAAAAACACCTTCAAACTTTACTAAACTTGAAGATGAAAAAATTGAAGTTTTAAAATTATGGCAAGAATTCATTAACTGCATCCCATTAAACGACAACCTTCCTAGTTTTCCTATTTGGAGTATGGAATTTGGTGCAACTTATCCTTTTGAAGATGAAATTCCTTTTAGAACTCCAGATTATACTTTAGAAAATTCAAAAGGGAATTTTGGAATTCCATTAAAAGGAATGACTCGTGAAGAAAAATTTAACAATTTACCTAACTATGTTAAAAAAAATCAACTTGACAAAAAAACAAAAAAACCAATACCTTTTCCAAATTGGAAAAAACACTACATTAGAAGTAATAGAGCCTTTTACGAAAAATACAGAACTGAATTAGAACCCGTAGTTGAAAAAATAAAAAAACTAGGGGTATCAAGTTGGCAAAAATTTGAATGGAATGTTCAAGGAGGAGAAAGAGATCTATCAAAATATATAATACAATTTAGAGGTTCTGGAGTTAGAATTAAAAAAACTGATTTTTTCCCCTCATTAGTAACAGTTAGTACTCAAATACCAATAATAGGATGGGAAAATAGATATATCACTTCATCCGAAGGAGCTAGAATTCAATCATTAAATGGAATCTCTTTACCAAAAAATTTGGGTAGTTGTTTTGGTGCTCTTGGGAATGCTGTAAATGCTAATTTAGTAAAAATAATTGCCGAAAATTTAATTAATGATTTAGACAATAACAATCCAATTGAAACAGTAAATCAATTAGTTGAAAACAGTTAATATAAAAGAAAACATTCTCTCTAAAGGAGGCACTGAACCACCAATGGAATTATACAAACGCTTTAGAGGTCAAGAACCAAAACCAGATGCTTTGTTGAAAAGAGCGGGGTTGTTATAGAAATTAAATACAGAATACAACCCGAAGTAGAAATGCTTCGGGTTTTTTATTTCAAAAACTCCCTAAAATTATCTGCTGTAACAACAGTAAAATTCCCTGAATAATTATCTGAAAACGCCTTCGGCAGTTTTGCTTTCTTAGCTTTCCATTTTATTTCAAAAGCATTTACTTCATCGGCAACCACCTCTACATAATCCACTTCTTGTTGCTGGGTAGTACGCCAAAAATATGGTTTGGCATTCCGATTTTCATAACTTAATAATTTAATTCTTTCGGAAATTAAAAAATTCTCCCAAAGTGCCCCTTTGTCTTGTCGGAACTCTAAAAAATTAAAATTTCCAATCAACATATTACGAACCCCAGTATCATAAAAATAGATTTTTTTATTGGCTTTAATCTCGTTTCTATGGTTTCTGGTAAAACTATTTAGTCTAAAAATCACAAAGCTTTTTTCGAGTAAATCAATATAATTACTAACTGTATTTTTATCCACTCCTACAAGTTGGGCGATTTCATTATAACTCACTTCGCTTCCTATTTGAAACGCTAAAGCCTGTAAAATTTTCTCCAAAACTTCGGATTTCCGAATCCCAGCCAAGCTCAAAATATCTTTATACAAATAACTCGACACTAAGTTTTTAAGAATTTCATATTCATTTCCTAGATTATTAATCACATCAGGATACATCCCATACAACATTCGAATTTCCAATTGTTGTTGCGCTTTTATATAACCAACATTTTTTTCAAATTCATTCCACGAAATAGGATACAAATGGTATTCAAACTTTCGTCCTGTAAGCGGTTCTTGTGTCACATGATTGATATCAAAAGCAGACGAACCACTTACAATCACCTGAACATCTTTGATTTGGTCAACAATGATTTTTAATTTCAAACCAATATTGGGTATGCGTTGTACCTCATCAATAAAAACATATTTATAGTCACCTATTATATTTTTTAACGTTTCGGTATTCGCATTCGACAAAGTTTCTACCACAACAGCATCATCTCCATCAAGAAACAAAAAAGGAATCCCTTTTAACAACTCATGAACCATAGTAGTTTTTCCTACTTGACGAGGTCCTATAAGTACAATTGCTTTCCCTTTATTGAGTCGCGATGTTATATTAGAAGTTAAAAACCTATGTATCATTTGTTTAATTTTAAAACAAATGTACAAAAAAAACATTCTATTCACCAATTTAAGGTATTATTTGGTGATTATGTTCACCAATTTAAGGTATTATTTGGTGATTATGTTCACCAATATTAGTCTTTTTAAAGTAAAACTACCATCAACCACCAAAGAATCGGGATGCTTTCGACCCAAAAGGACGAATAATACTTAGAGCGTTTTTCGTTGGCAAAAATCAAAAATAAAGCCAGCAAAACAACCAATATCACATTGACGACTAACTGCTTTTGGATAAAATTAGTTTTTAAAAACTCTAAAAAATAAAACGGAAGCAACAATAACAAACCTAGAATTTTGGTACGCTTCACTCCTATTTGTTGCGGAACCGTTTTGAGGTGTGGGTCGTCCTTGGTTAAATCGATAATTTCAAAAACCAAAATCAAGTTAAAGACTAATACAAACCGTTGAATGCATTTGATAAAAAAATCAAATCCTAAATCCTGATGCGCATTCACCAAGGGCAATAGCAAAGTCACTCCCACCCAACATAAAGCCACTATATAAATCTTCACTCCCGCCCAGTTGCGAGCGTTTTTACGGTTTGGAAAAAAAGGTAAGGTATACAACAAAGTCAACAACAAAACCCCTATTGCTACCAACTGCGTATTGCGTTCCAACTTGAAAAAATAATAACCAACCGCCAAAAACGAAATAAAACTCAAAAAAGCAATCAATTTCAATTCGTTACGCATCATTCTTTTTTTGGCACGAGCCAAAGCATCGTATTTCACAAAGTTATACCCCACTATAGTTCCAAAAAACGAAAATAAGGCAATGGGGACATCATATGGAATCCCAAACATGAATTGTGTCATTCGTACCAATGCATAGACCGATAAAGCCACGTGAATACTGGATTTGAGGTAAAAATCAAAAAGGGCCTGAATACGAATCATCTAACAAAAATAATCATTTCACCAAAATGTTTATAAAATCCTTTTACCCAAATAAAATGAATCCTAAAAAACAACGATTTAAAACGGAATTATGTTTATTTTTGCGCCACAAAAAAACAACCTTTTTACATTTAAATGAAATAAGCATGAACTTGGATTTCTAAATGAAACGAATGAAGTGCTATGCTAATTCCATTTTCCGATTAAAAACAGATACTATCTACAAATGAAAACAGATGCTTTTGCTTTAAGACACATAGGTCCTGAGGAATCAGACCTACAACAGATGTTGAAAACAATCGGAGTTGAGTCAATTGACCGACTTATTTACGAGACACTTCCAGATGATATTCGTCTAAAAGCACCTTTAAATTTGGATCCAGCCATGACGGAATATGAATATTTAAAACATATTACGTTGTTAGGAAGCAAGAACAAAATGTTCAAAACCTATATCGGTTTAGGATACAACCAAGCGATTGTTCCTGCCGTAATCCAAAGAAATGTTTTTGAAAGCCCAGGATGGTACACAGCATACACACCTTACCAAGCAGAAATTGCTCAAGGTCGTCTAGAAGCTATCTTGAATTTCCAAACTACGGTTATCGAATTATCAGGAATGGAAATTGCTAATGCATCCCTTCTTGATGAAGGAACAGCAGCAGCCGAAGCTATGGCATTGTTATTAGATGTTAGAACTCGCGAACAAAAGAAAGCAAATGTGTGCAAATTCTTTGTGTCTGAAGAGATTTTACCACAAACCTTATCTGTTTTACAAACACGTTCTACTCCAATTGGCGTAGAATTAGTAGTAGGAAATCACGAAGAATTTGATTTCTCCGAAGAATTTTTCGGAGCTATTTTACAATACCCAGGGAAATTTGGACAAGTAAACGACTACACTGATTTCATTGCAAAAGCAGCTGAAAACGATATCAAAGTAGCAGTTGCAGCTGATATTCTGAGTTTGGCTAAATTAAAACCTCCAGGAGAAATGGGAGCTGCAGTAGTTTTGGGAACAACACAACGTTTCGGAATTCCGTTAGGTTATGGTGGTCCTCATGCTGCTTATTTTGCTACCAAAGAAGAATACAAACGTAGTATGCCAGGAAGAATCATCGGTGTAACCGTAGATACTGACGGAAATCGTGCGCTACGTATGGCATTGCAAACACGCGAACAACACATCAAACGTGATAAAGCAACTTCCAACATTTGTACAGCACAGGTTTTATTGTCGGTTATGGCAAGTATGTATGCTGTTTATCACGGACCTAGAGGATTGAAATATATTGCTACAAAAGTTCACGCATCAGCAGTGACATTAGCAAATACTTTGGCAAAATTAGGTTATGAGCAAACCAATACGGCTTTCTTTGACACGATTGTTATTAAAGCAGACGCTAAAAAAATACGTGAAATTGCCGAAGCTAATGAGGTAAATTTCTTTTATCCAACCGAAAATACCGTTTCTATTTCGTTGAATGAAACCATCGGTTTTGGAGATTTGAACAAAGTTGTTTCTATTTTTGCCGCAGCAAAAGAATTAGCAACCATCACCATCAGTGAATTATCAGAAACACTTCATTTCCCAGAAAGTTTAATAAGAACTTCAAGCTTCTTACAACACGAAGTATTCAATAAATACCACTCTGAAACTGCTTTGATGCGTTACATCAAAATGTTAGAGCGCAAAGATTTAGCATTAAATCACTCAATGATTTCGTTAGGTTCTTGTACGATGAAATTGAATGCTGCTGCCGAAATGTTGCCATTAAGTGCTCCAAGTTGGAACAGTATTCACCCGTTTGCTCCACTAGACCAAGCGCAAGGATACCAAGAAATGTTATCAAAATTAGAAGAGTACTTAAATGAAATTACTGGTTTTGCAGCAACTACTTTGCAACCTAACTCAGGCGCACAAGGAGAATATGCAGGATTGATGGTGATTCAAGCCTACCACCAATCAAGAGGAGATCACCACAGAAATATTGCTTTGATTCCTTCATCGGCTCACGGTACCAATCCGGCATCAGCAGCTATGGCAGGAATGAAAGTCGTTGTTACCAAAACACTAGAAAATGGAAATATTGACGTAGAAGATTTACGTGAAAAAGCGATTTTACACAAAGACAATTTATCATGTGTAATGATTACGTATCCATCAACACACGGTGTTTATGAAAGTGCTATCAAAGAAATTACTAAAATCGTTCATGATAACGGTGGTCAAGTATATATGGATGGTGCGAATATGAATGCCCAAGTAGGATTAACAAATCCTGCAACTATCGGTGCTGACGTTTGCCACTTAAACCTACACAAAACATTTGCTATCCCTCACGGTGGTGGTGGACCAGGTGTAGGACCTATTTGCGTAGCACCACAATTGGCACCATTTTTACCAAACAATCCTATTATTCCAACAGGTGGTTCAAATGCTATTACAGCAATTTCTGCAGCGCCATGGGGCTCTGCTTTAGTTTGCTTAATTTCATACGGATACATCAAAATGTTAGGTGCTGAAGGTTTAAAATCATCAACAGAACACGCTATTTTGAATGCGAATTACATTAAAGAAAAATTAAGCGGTCATTACGATACTTTATATTCTGGAGAAATGGGGCGTGCGGCTCACGAAATGATTTTAGAATGTCGCCCTTTCAAACAAAAAGGAATTGAAGTTACTGATATTGCTAAACGTTTGATGGATTACGGTTTCCACGCTCCTACGGTTTCTTTCCCAGTTGCTGGAACTTTAATGATTGAACCTACAGAAAGTGAAAACTTAGATGAATTAGATCGTTTTTGTGATGCGATGATTTCAATTCGTAAAGAAATTGAAGCTGCTACAATTGAAGACAAAAATAACGTTCTAAAAAATGCACCGCATACATTAGCAATGCTAACTGCCGAAACATGGAACTTCCCATACACTAGAGAACAAGCTGCTTTTCCATTAGAATACATTGCCGAAAATAAATTTTGGCCAACAGTTCGTAGAGCCGATGATGCTTTTGGAGATAGAAATTTAGTGTGCAGTTGTGCTCCTATTGAAGCTTATATGGAAAGCTAGAATGTATCAGCTTTTCAAATTTAGAGAACACATAAAAAAGCCCCAAATTCTATTTATTTAGAATTTGGGGCTTTATCATTCTACTCTTTGTACTTAAAACACGACTGGGATTCCTGTTACATTGATTTTTTTAGTAATAACTGTACGCTCTTTTATTCGCTTTTCATTAGGTTGCATTCCTCCTACAGAAAATACTATTTCACCAGGAGACAATACTAAACCACTATTGGTTATAAATTGTGCTAACTGTTTAGGCTGAATGGTAAAAGACACTTTCTTAGTTTCAGATGCTTTCACAAAAACCCTTTCAAAACCGATTAACGTTCTATTGGTTTGTTTTTCATCCTCTTTTACATTGGTAAAATACACTTGAACGACTTCATCACCATCCACTTTGGAGGTATTGGTAACAGCTACTTCTATTTTGATTTCATCACCAGCATTAACTGATTCTTTGATAGCCAAATCAGAATATTTAAAGTCAGCATAACTCAGTCCAAAACCGAAATCATACAAAGGATCTCCTTTAAAATAACGATATGTTTTTCCTTTCATACTATAATCGTTAAAAGCAGGAATATCATTAATATCTTTATAAAAAGTAAGAGGCAAACGTCCTGCAGGATTGTAATCGCCAAAAAGTACATCTGCAATAGCTGTTCCTCCTGCTTGACCTGGATACCAAGCTTCAATAATTGCAGGGATGTTTTGATTTTCCCAATTGATGGCAAGAGCACTTCCATTAAGCATGACTAATACCATGGGTTTCCCTAGTTCTTTAATTTTTTTCATCAATCGGGTTTGTGCATCGGGTAATTTAATATCCAAGCGGTCTCCTCCAGAAAAACCAGGAACATGTACTTTCATTTCTTCTCCTTCAAGCATTGGACTTAATCCCATACATAAAACCACCACATCCGATTCTTTGGCTATAGCCAAAGCTTCTTTTCAAGATTATTATTAGGTGTATCCCACAAGAAACGCATGATGGCACGCTCCGTATTATTTTGAACATACTCTAGTCTAATTTTATAAACTTTTTTAGCTTCGAGTTCAACAAATTCATAAATTTTCTTTGGTTCGTGAACGTCTTCTCTTTCTACTACTAATTTATCATCTAAATAGACTTTGATACTTGAGAAAGCCTCACCACCCAATGCATATTTTCCTGACTCCGGAACAGAAATATAACCCGTCCATCTTGCACTGTATTTGTCATAACTCAAATCCTTGAAAGGAGGCGTTGTCTTCCAAGTAAAATCAACTTGCTGATCAACCTGCTTGTGCAAAGGTTCACCGTTCATTTTCACATTTGAAAAATATTCCGCATTTAATCCATTAGTCTTACAACTTGCGTCAGTGAACAAAACAGTAGCAGGAACAGGTGCTAGAGTTGGTAAGCCATCTGCTAGACTACAACCTTGTGCATACTGCACTTGTGCATTAGGCAATTTATTTTGAATCCCTTTGAATGGTGTAATTCCGTTTGATGGATAGCCATTATAGTTTCCTAATAAAACATCTAATTCATTAGCATTAGGTCCAATGACAGCTACTTTTTTAAGATTTTTATTTAAAGGTAAAAGGTCATTTTCATTTTTTAATAGTACCAATGATTTTCTAGCAGATTCAAGTGCTAACAATCGATGCACCTCAGAATCTACAACACTAAAAGGTATTTTCTCAAAAATCACATCCCCTTTAGGAGCAAAAAGACCCAATTTCATTCTAGCAACAATTAAGCGTTCTAAGGAAACATTCAATTCTTCCTCAGTAATTAATTTTTGCTGAACTGCTTTGACTAATGAAGGATAAGAATCACCACAGTTTAGATCAGTACCTGCTTTTACCGCCATGGCACTAGCTTCTTCTTTAGTAGCAACAACTTCATGCGCTCCTTTGTCGTAAAAATCTTTTACAGCCCAACAATCAGAAACAATATACCCTTTGAATCCCCAATCGTTACGAAGCAAATCACTCAAGTCTTTGTTTCCGCAACAAGGCAATCCTTTAAAGCTATTGTAAGCACACATCACCGAATACACTTTAGCCTCTTTGACCACTTTTTCAAATTGCGGACTATAGGTATTAATCATATCAAAGTCATCTGGTTCTGCGTTAAAGCTATGTCTTTCACTTTCGGGTCCGCTGTGTACTACAAAATGTTTAGCGGTTGCTATAATTTTATAATATTTAGGATCGTTACCTTGTAACCCTTTGACAAATTGAACTGCCAATTCTCCTGTTAAATAAGGATCTTCACCGTAGGTTTCCATACCTCTACCCCAACGAGGATCTCTAAAAACATTAATATTGGGTGTCCAAAATGTTAATCCTTGATAAATACCTCTTTTATTTCTGGAGGCAAAATCATGGTGTTTTGCTCTAGCTTCATCTGAAATGGCATCGGAGATTTTAAACATTTGTTTTCTATCCCACATAGCACTCATCCCAATACCTTGAGGGAATACAGTTGCAACACCAGCGCGAGCAACACCATGTAAACACTCATTCCACCAGTTCATTTCAGGAATCCCTAACCTATCGATAGCTGGAGATTCATAAGACATTTGTGAGACTTTTTCTTCCAGTGTCATTTGAGAAACGATAAATTTCGCTCTTTCTTCAAATGATTTAGTTGTGTCTTTATATATTGTTAATTGTCGTTGTGTTTGACAAGAAACAATTGCTACCAATAGTAATATTGATAGCATTGTTTTTTTATTCATCATCTATTCTTCATTTTATTACTTTAGAAATCAGGTTTAGTTTGTTACTAGTCTAAACCTTCTAAGAAACCAGTGTGTGCGCTTTTAATTTTGAAATTAGCATCAAAAAGTAATGGCCAATCATTCCATGGTCTATTTAAATCAACTGAGTTGAATGGAATCCAAGATTCATTGTCTTTGAATCCCCACACTGTTAAGGCATATTTATTTGCTTTTGGTAAAGCGTTGTAGATTTTCACAATCTCTTTGTATTTAGCTTTTTGAAGCAAATTCCTTTCGTTTGTAAAAGTCGTAATATCTCCTTTCGGGTTCATTGCCATATCTAATTCCGAAATATGAATTTTCAATCCTTTGGCTACAGCCTTATTAATATCCGTTTCTATTTGAGCTTTGGTTGGGCTTAAATAAGTATTGTGCATTTGAAAACCTACACCATCAATTAAAGAAGCTGCTTTTAGAGCATCAACAATTACATATACTTGATTTTGTTTAGGTAAATTATCCGATGTGGCATAATCATTATAAAACAACAACAAATCCTTGTCACCTGCTGCGTTTGCGGCTTCGCGTGCCCATTTGAAACAATCTTTCACATAATCTGGCCCCATTCTGGTAAGAAAGACGGTGCTTCTCATAGTGCCGTTATCAGCTACTGCTTCATTGACTACGTCCCAAGATTTTACTTTTCCAGCATATCTTGTAACTACATCAGTAATGTATTTTTTTACTTCAAGTGCAAATTCAGCATCTGTCCCTTTAAAGTTTTTTAACCAAGCTGGAACGGCATTATGCCAAACTAAGGCATGACCGTGAACATTAATTCCGTTGTCATTTCCGTATTTTACAATTTTATCAGCTGCAGACCAATTGTAAACACCACTAGCAGTAGAGATAGGATCCATTTTCATTTCGTATTCAGCCGAAATACTGCTGAATTCGTTTTTCAAAACCACATCATAAGCGCTTCCTGATGTTAATTGATTTGCCTTAATAGCTACTCCTACAAAAAATGGATTAGCCAATTTGTTCGCTTTCACTTTAAGGAAAGTAGGATCTTCAGGAATTACACTTGAGCCGGTTGTGATTACAGTAATTACATTAGAATAAACCGAAATTTGACTTTCATTTTGGGCTCTTACTCTGTAATAATATTTAGTTCCACCATCAAGTCCTGTTACAACTTCATTTAAATCTGTAACAACTTTTGAGTTATAATTAGGTACAAAAGTGGCAAAATCAGGGCTTAATGAAACATCCAAAAGATACGTTTTCGATAAGGAAACATAATTCCACTTGGCTCTAAAGCTCGTATTAGTTACATCAGCGGCAGCATTAGCCATGGGTATTTTCAGGCCATTATTCATTCCTTCATTCTCATTTGAACAAGAAGTAAAAGAGAACAAAATCATGGTGCAAATAAGCAAAATTTTATTTTTCATAAATATTTTTTTTAAGAAAAAGGCTGTAGGTTCACTACAACCTTTTTTAATTTTAAATTGAAGAAGGTGTCAACTTAAATTTTATATTTTAATTTAATATTATCAAATTTTATTGTGGTAGGATTTGGTGTGTCACCTTGTACTATTGCTATTTTGATTTCTTTAATTTTAGAAACATCTAAATTAGTACCTGCTGAGTTTCCTCCATAACCATAATTATCTTTAAAGTCAGCAACTAATATTGATTTAGTTGTCCAATCAGTAGAAGCTACTTTGAAATTGTATCCGTAATTTTTCCCGTCAATAGTGTTTAATTGGATAGCAAAATGAGCATTGGCAACACTAGCACTCACATCAATGTCAAGATAAGTTTTAGTAGCATCAGTATAGCTTGGATTGGCTGCAAAAAAGGCTGTTCCTTCACCACCACTACTACCATTATAGCCATTTGCAGTGGCACCTGCCCATGAATACTGTGCAAAATTACCCGTTGGACCACCTGTTGCTGAAGCATTGAATGAAGCTACATCACCATAAGAAAACCATCCTGAACCAGGTCTTACACCATTACCATCAAAATCAGTTACATTAACAATTGTAAAACCTAAGCTCACCTCAATAGTACGTTTTACGGAACCAGCGGGTGTGGTGATAATTAAATCACCCCCTGAAGTTGCTGTTGCAGGAATATTTATCAACAAAGAATTAGCTGAACTTACAGAATATCCAATAGGACTTCCTTTAAAAGTCACACTAGTCACATCATAAAACCAATCTCCTGTAACCTCAGCCGTTTTTCCCACTAATGGTGTTTCAGGAGCTATGCTCGAGATCGTAGGAAGTGGACGTAAGATTTCAAAATCTTTAACTACTGTGCCATTTTGAGTAATAAATGTGATGGTTTGTTTGCCAAAACGACTTCCTTTACTAACATCAAATGGAATCGTGAAAATGAATGATCTATCAGAGTTATAAGCTGGATTAAAACTTACCTCCACTTTATTATCAATAATGATTTGTTTTAATCCCGATAAAGATTGTCCTTCTACCCTTACTTTTTTGAGAGGAAAAGATTGATTTAACAAATCTCCTGGTTCACCTACGATTGCATCCACTTGTGAAGCAACAATATCATCTTTTTGACACGCCATAAAGGAAACTAAAGTCAAAAATATAAGAATGCTATTTTTTATTTTATTTGTCATAGTAAAAATTAATTAAAATTAAACGGTACAGCTGCTTCTAACAACGAAGGGTTTGTATCAATTGCGGACTGTGGCAAAGGCAATTCAAAATAATTACCACCTGGTGTAATCATTCTTGACAACAATATTGTTCTTGCATCATCAGAATAAAAACCTACTTCTTGTTTAGAAACAATACTAATTGCTTCACTTAATCCTCTACGTTTTAGGTCGAAAAAGTATTGGCCTTCAAGAGCAAACTCAATCCTTCTTTCATTAAACAATTCATCTCTTGTCAATACCGTTTTAGTAGGTAAACCTGCTCTTGTTCTTACTTCATTAAACGCTTTTAAAGCAGATGCATCAGTAGTTGAATTTGCACCAGCTAACTTAGCCTCAGCATGCATTAACAAGATATCAGCGTATCGTAAAATATTTGTGTTTTGTGATGTTCTCATAAAGAACACATCATTTCTTTCTGCTGCAGAACCTACAATGTATTTTCTAAAATTAGCCCCAGTAGCAGAGTAGATTTTTTTGTATTTGAATCCTCCTGAATT
The DNA here is from genome assembly GCF_048320115.1 of Flavobacterium faecale. Taxonomy (GTDB): domain Bacteria; phylum Bacteroidota; class Bacteroidia; order Flavobacteriales; family Flavobacteriaceae; genus Flavobacterium; species Flavobacterium faecale_A. The sequence goes on along the minus strand of NZ_CP182943.1, from coordinate 1,960,271 downwards.
GATTAGCAACTCTGGATAAAAATCTCCGTCAGTCATAATGGTATTTATTTTTCTTTTATCATTAGCTTCAAAGCCTTGAATTAAAGAAATGGAAGGCAAGTAAACTCCCCATCCGTCAGCACCACCTGTAATACCGGTTCCTGCAGGAACAATATAAGCTTGGTTTGTGTTTTGAGTTCCCCATTGTGTTGCGATGGCTTTCCATTGTAAAGCAAACATACTTTCGGCACTATTATTAGATTCAGGACTACTAAATAATTTTCCGTAATCTTGAATTAAAGAATATTGGCTACTAATTATTTCTTGTGTCAAAGCTGCACATTCTGAATACTCTTTTAAAGTCAAATGTACTTTGGCTAATATCCCTTTGGCTACTGTTTTATTTACATATCCTTTTTTAGCAGATGTTTCAGGAAGATTCTCCACTGCATATTGCAAATCTAATTTGATGAACTTATAAACATCAGCCACAAGGTTTCTTTTTGGTTGTGCGGCTGATCCTGCTTTAGCAACGATAGGCACCGCCCCAAAAATTCTTACAAGATAAAAATAAGCATTGGCTCTCATAAATCTAGAGATGGCAATAGAGTTTTTATAAGAAGCCTCTGGAAGCTCACTTTTTCTTTCCTCAACTAAACTCATTAAATTATTAGCTTGATCAACAACAGAGAACAATGAAGTATATCCTTCTGTCAAAATAGGGTTTTGAGATGTTACTTGAGCATCTTTAAATTGCTGGTAAGCTCCATCAAATGTAAATGCATTTCCGGCATACATATCCCCTACAGCAATCAAGAATTTATCATTGAAAGCAAACCATGGTTTGAAGTACATACTCTCGGCTATTCCGTCAAAAGGAGTCACTCCTTCTGGTAAATCAGCAGGTGTTAATTGGTTTTCTGAAGGTGCATCTAAAAATTCATTTGAGCACGAAGAAAACAAAGATAAGACTGCCATAAGCAGTGGTATCATAAAAGATTTCATTATTTTTTTCATAACATATATTTTAAGTGTCTTACTATCTTTTTGAGTTAGCTATTTTACAGCTTTTATTAAAATTCTAAATTTACCCCTATAGATGTAGTTCTCGGCACAGGGTATCTACCTAAATCAATACCGTTTAAAGTTACATTTTGATCCAAATTACCTAGAGCCGGATCGAAGCCTGAATAATTTGTGAAAGTGTATAAATTTTGAACATTAAAATAAATTTTTGCCTTAGTAAAAAATGATTTATCTAATAATTTAGTAGGCAAATTATACCCTAGGGTAACACTTTGAATTCTTAGGTAAGAACCATCTTCAACAAATCGATCTGAGATTCTACCGTTTCCGTTAGGATCTGAAAAAGTAAGTCTTGGTGTATTTGTATTTTCATTCACACCAGCTTCAAATGAATTAAGCACAGCTGTACTTGCATTAGAGTATCTGTCACTAAATCCAGGAAAAATACCATCTGTATAATGACGCGTGAAATTATAAATTTCGTTTCCTTGACTTCCTTGAAGTACAATACCTAAGTTTAAATTTTTATATTTAAAATTATTAGTAATAGCATACGTAAAATCAGGAATTGCACTTCCTATAGGCGCTTGATCTTTAGAATCAATTTTACCATCACCACTGATGTCTTTAAAACGAATATCGCCTATTGCTGTACCTGTTTCTTGAATGGGGCCATTTTTTATATCATCGCTATTTCTAAATAATCCATCAGTAACATAACCATAAAACTGCCCTACTGGTTGCCCTTCTGTAGTTCTTGTAACTGTAAATTGATCAAACTGAACTTTTCCTAACAATGATTTGCCAAGTCCTTGAAAACTGGTCAACTCATTAGTATATTTAGAAAAAATAATTGAGGTATCCCATTGAAAGTTTTCATTAGAAATGTTTCTGGTGTTTAAAGAAACATCTATACCATTGGTTTTTATTTCACCTGTGTTTAGGAAAAAGTTCAAGGCACTTTGATTTGACTCGTCGTTGATTTGTTTAGTTAAGAAATCAGAAGATGTTTTGATATAATAATCCACATCTAATTTTATAGCATCATTAAAAAGTCCTACCTCAACTCCAAAGTTTGAAGATTTAAGTGATTCCCATTTTACATCAGGGTTACCTAAATTATCAATAGTAGGTGATGTTCCTCCAAAAGGAGATGCGATTAAGGATAAGATTGTTTGGTATCTGTTAGCTGGAATGTTTTGATTTCCTACCGCTCCATAACCTGCTCTAAATTTTAAATAATTAACAACATTGCTATCTTTAAGAAAATCTTCATTACTCACAGTCCATCCTCCTGAAAATGAAGGAAAGTAACCCCATTTGTTATTAGGTCCAAAATTTGATGAAGCATCAGCTCTTAATGAAGCTGAAAAGGAATACTTATCAGAATATCCATAATTAAATCTTGAAATATAAGAAGTCATAGCCCATCTTCCTGATCCATTTCCATTAATAGCTGTATCAATATCTCCAACATCTAAATTAGTAAAATCACTTGATAAGAATTCCCCTGATCTAAATCCACTCAAATATTCATATTGACTTTGTTGTGACTCTTGTCCCAATAATATTGTGAAATTATGTTTGTCGTTCAAGGTCTTATTGTAGGTAGCAAAATTTTTCACATTCCAATAAAAACTTTGTTCTTGTTGTTTATAAGATCTGTTTAAAAGTTCTGACACGTTTCCTAGAGTATATTTAGGAGCAAATGAACTGTTTTTACCAAAGTTCAAGTCATATCCTAATTCAGTTCTAAACACCAAACCTTTCAAGATTGTAAAGTCAGCAAATAAGTTACCGTTAATTTTATAACGCTCTGTTGTTGCATTATTCAGTTCAGCAAGTGCAATTGGATTTGAAGCTTCGTTACCTGAAGAGCCTAAATTACCTACAGGCCCAGCAAATGATCCATCAGGATATCTCACTGGTAATTCTGGTGATTGTCTTAGGGTATTCATTACTAAACCACCTCGGTCATCATTACGAACTACTCTTTGAGTTGATTTACTCAAGGACATGTTGTTACCAATTTTTAACCATGATTTCATTTTAGCATCAACGTTAAGACGCAAAGACAATCTGTTAAAATCAGAATTGATTACAATACCTTCTTGGTCAAAATAGTTCAATGAAGTATAATATCTTGTTCCATCCTTTTCACCTGAAAAAGATAATTGATGGTTATAAACAGATGCATTTCTGAAAAGTTCTTTTTGCCAATTTGTACCTTCTCCTAGTAAATCTGGGCTTTGGTATTGAAAAGGAATCGGCTCGCCATTAAGCTGATGAATTTTAGTTTGATAGGCTGCATATTGTGGCAAATCAAGAACATCAACAAATTTTGTTGCTGTTTGCGTTCCTAAATAAGTTTCATAAGTAATGATTGACTTTCCTTTTTTACCTGATTTAGTAGTAATTAACACCACTCCATTAGCACCGTTAGCACCATAAATAGCAGTTGCCGATGCATCTTTCAAGATATCAATTGATTCAATGTCCGAAATATTAATGTTTGAAAGTGCCGAATTTTTTGTTTGTCCATTTCCTCCACCTAAAGAACTGAAAGAAAAAGAATCGTTATTCTTATCAGCAAAAACTGGCGTTCCGTCAATTACATACAAAGGTTCATTACCATTGATAGAAGTAATTCCTCTAATTTGCACCGAAATACCTCCTCCTGGCGTTCCAGAATTTTGAGTTACATTAACCCCCGCTGCTTTCCCGATCAAAGCTTGATCAATAGAGGTGAAGGGTTTGTCTTGTAGCTCAGATGCTTTCACAGAAGAGATCGCTCCTGTCACATCTTTCCTCTTAGAGGTTCCATATCCTATTACTACAACTTCATCTAGTTTTTGAGAATCTTCAATCATAACAACCTTCATACCATTTGAGGCTGCTAAGCTGATTGTTTTGAATCCTATATAAGAAAAAACTAGTTTTGATTTTTCAGGCACATTGTTTAGAACAAAGCCTCCATCAAAATCCGTATTAGTTCCATTTTTTGTCCCTTCGACTATAATACTTACACCTGGGAGAGGCAAACCGCTTGATGTAACGATACCTTTAACAGTTTGCGCAAAGAAATGATTCCCTGACATGACTATTATGAGAAATAATAATCTTTTAAATGCTCTTTTCTTCATAAAATTTGTTGGTTTAATTGGTTTTTTGAAATTGAGTTAGTTTCATATTTAATTGTAAATTATTAGTTAAAAATCTTAACTAAAAAACAAGTTCCCCAACATACTAATTGTCACTATGCGGTAAAAAAATGATTTTGTTAAAATCTTCATATCCAAATTACGTTGGTAAGAGCGATTTTGACAAAACAGATGTTGCATTATACAAAACATTTGATGCACAAAAACCCGAAAGGCCTGAAAACAGTAGTTTTAGCATTCTAATAAAAACAACTACGCAACTATTATTTTCTTAAAAACAAGGCTTTTATATTTTGCTTTCGTTAAAAAATGATCATTTATTAGTGTATTAAGAAAAAAAAGCCTTTATTTTTCTTTTTCTAAGTTAACAAAACGGTTGCCTTGAAGAAAAATCATTCCGTGCTTATTTTAATTATATCATAAAATTAAAATGAGTAAAAATTTGTAATTAATATTTAGCATTTGTTTGTATTGATTGTGTCTAAACTTGTTTTAAGCTTCGTAGTACTTCCTGCGTAGTGGCTGGCTTATTTTATTAACTAAAATATAATTATATTATAAAAGGCATCTAGATAAACATTATTAAGGTTAATCCTGTGAATTAGATTGTTGTTTTTGTGATTTTAATTTTGGAGAACATCTAGAGAACAATTGATTATATGAGTTGATAACATCCTAAATCAATGAAGTTAAATTTCTAGTGGTGGAGTTGTTTCAAAAAAAGCAACCTAAAGATTTAATGAGAGAAAGGACCATAAATCGTTTCTCTTGTTTATACCTATACTGACATTAGTTTATTCCTTATGATCCATCCCTTGGGTTGGCAAATGTCCGTATTTATTCCTATAGCATTTAGCGAAATAGGATGAGGAAGTAAAGCCAACTTTAAAACATATCTCGTTGATATTACTATTTCCTTCTTCTATCAGTTTTCGTGCTTGTTCTAGTCGCACATTTCTGATGAATTCATTCACGGACACTCCTGTAAGTGTTTTTATTTTTCGATACAATTGACTTCTACTCAAAAACACTTTTGAAGACAACAATTCGACACTTAATTGTGAGTCGCTGATGTTTTCATTAATAAAACTTAAAGTTTTTTGAATGAATTCATTGTCAAGCGTAGTGGTTTTACCTTTCCCTTGATTAGCAATTCCTGTATAGAATTTATTAAACATAATTTGCCTGCTAGAAATCAACTGAGCAAGACTGGATTTTAAAATATCTAAATCAAAAGGTTTGCTTAAATAAATATCAGCACCTGAGTCTATCCCTTCTAATCTGTCCTTGACCATGGCTTTAGCTGAAAGCATTAACAAAGGAATATGACTTGTTTTCAAGTTTCCTTTAATGCTTTTACATAGTTCTAAACCATCCATCACTGGCATAATTACATCCGTAATGATTAGATCTGGTAATTTTTGCAAGGCTAATTCGTACCCTATTTTTCCATTTTCAGCAACAATAACTTTGTACTGCTTTTTGAGTTCCTGCTTCAGATAATTGCGTAGTCCTGAATTATCCTCAACAATCAGAACGGTATAAACCTTATCAATTTCAGGTTCTTCAACGGTATCTACATCTGTATCTTCAGGCTCTTCAAATTTGTTATTTTTGAGAGAAGATAATACAAATGACTCATTAGTAACCTCAGCTTTATCATAATATGATTTTCCAATAGGAAAAGTCACTGTAAACTTCGTCCCTTCATTCACTTTACTATCTACTTCAATCTTTCCTTTGTGCAATTCGACAAATTCTTTGACCACTTCGAGACCAATGCCGGTGCTTCCGTAATAAACTTTATTTAGATTATTCACTTGATAAAAACGATCAAAAATCTTTTTTATATCTTTTTTATCAATTCCTGATCCTGTATCAGCTACAATGATAGAAAAACTACTGACAAAAGCTCCTTCAATTTTCAAAGCTTCTTCCTTTTTGACAATTGATATATTGATAGTACCGCTATCTGGTGTAAATTTAAAGGCATTAGAAATAATATTAAAAATAATTTTTTCTAACATTTTAGGATCCAACCAATCCGTAATTTTTTGGAATGAAGATTCAAAATTGATTGTTATGTTCCTGCTTTTTGCTTCCTCATCAAAATAACTAATAATTTCTTGGGTAAAATCCACCACCTCTATTTTCTTAACTTGTAAGGATATTTTATTGAACTGTAATTTATTAAAATCCATTAACTCATTGATCAACCTAGAAAGTCTGTCAGAACTTTTGTGTATTGTTTTGAGCTTGTTGAAGGTTTCTTTGGACAAATCTTTGTTTTTGTTTTTCAAAACATCCTCCAAAGGATTAATAATCAATGTAAGTGGAGTTCTAAACTCATGTGAAATATTGGTAAAGAACTGGAGTTTTTTATTATTTAATTTTTCTAACTGAATAGCTTTTTCCCTTTCTAAAACAATAGCTTGCTTTGCCTTAAATCTGTTTTGATAAATTTTGTTTAAATATAAAATCAAAAACACCACTAGACCGATGTATACTACATAAGCAAAATACGTTCTCCACCAAGGAGGCAAGACCCTAATATGTAATTCCAACGGTTCTTGATTCCAACTACCCGTTTTACTGGCTGCTTTTACTTTAAAAACATAATTACCCGCTTCCAGATTGGTATACGTAGCCGTCCTGCTATTTCCGACATAGTTCCATTCTTTTTCAAAACCCTCTAAATAATAAGCATACTCATTTTTACTTGGAAAATTGTAATTTATGCCTACAAATTCAATGGTAAATACCGATTGAGAATGATCTAATGTAATAGACTTTGTTTCAAGGATTACTTTTTGAAGTGGTGAGGATTCCTCTCCAGGAATCATTGATTTATTAAACAATTTGAAATCGCTAAAATAAAGAGAAGGTTCTTTCTCTGTTTTTTTTATTTGATTGGGATCAAAATAATTCATCCCCTCATAACTCCCAAAGTACAAGGTTCCGTAACCATCTTTAAAAACAGCATTATTATTAAATTCATTTACTAAAAGTCCATCATCAACCGTAAAATTTACGCATGACTTATTTTTCAAATCTAACTTTGATAATCCTGATCCACCACTAACCCACAAACAATCATTAGCATCCGAAACGATAGCACGAATGGATTTTTCTTTAAAATTAGGAAACTCGTTATAGCTATAAAATTGTTTCTTTTTTTTGTCATAACTAAACAATCCTCCTCCATCAGTCCCTATCCAAATCGTTTTATCATTAGATTCATAGATCGAAAGAATGGTTTGTATGCTATTGTGTCTTTTAAAATTCCTAATCATTTGGTTTTTCAAGGAGATCACCTTAAATGCATTTCCCGCATTAATGTTTACCTGGTACAACCCCATGATTGTTCCTAACCACAAAACATCATCTGAATCAACAAAAACTTTTCGAACATAAGCCAAACTTTCATCGTTTTTAAATAACGAATTAAAATTGCAATGCACAAATTTATTGGTAGTAGCATCGTAGTAATGCAATCCACTAACAAAAGAACCTATCCAAATTCGGCCCATGGAATCCTCAGAAAAGCTAAAAATTCGATTCGATTTTAATCCTTTAGTATTAGTGGTATTGTAATTTACAAAGTTTTTAGTTCCATATTTCAACACAAAAATTCCTTGATTCCAACTTCCTAACCAAACATTTTGTTTACTATCAATAAAAATGGTCTGAATGTCATTAGCCGTTAACCCTGCATAATAGCTTTGATTATTCTTGTTAATATGAACAATGCTTTTGTCAACAGGATTAAACACGTCCAATCCTCCTCCTTCAGTACTGATCAAAACCTTGCCTGACTTATCCTTCACAACTGAGGTTACAGAACTTGTTTGCAATGAATTATCATTATTCAACAAAGATTCTACAGCCTTAAACTTATTATTTGGCTTATCAAAAATGCCTAATCCTTTATTATAATACCCTATCCAAACTCGTTTGTCTTTATCTTCATATAATGCCCAAACAGAATTAGATTTTAAACTGTAATTATCATATTTACTATGCAAATACCTTTTGATTACTGTTCCTGAATTATCTAACGTTATTAATCCGTCATTCTCAGTACCACACACAATAGCATCTCGTTTACTTGAAATGATGGATAGCACCTTCTTTTGAGTTACTGGAAAATTTTGAAACAAATAACTATCGTTATCTATTTTAATTTTGAACAAACCTTCAGATGTAGTTCCTGCCCATATAAAGTCATTCTTATCTATTGTGATTGATTCAATCGAGGTTGTGATGGGGGTTTTTCGAAACCTATCTTTACATACTGGGAATACCTGGTTATGAGAATCCAAATAAAATATTCCATAATTGGTTCCCAAAAACACAATCCCTTTTTTGTTTTTAGCAAAACCATTAATTTGAAAATTTACCCCTTTTATAAATTTAGACTCAATTAGTTTGACTTTTAAAGTCTTCAAATCTAATTGTATTAAGCCATAACCAAAGGTTCCAAGAAGCAAGTTCCCCTTGTTATCCTGAATGATAGACTTAACTGTTAGTGGTTCAGAATAACCTTTTGCAACGACATCTCCAATCTGTATTTTAGTAAATGTATCTAAATTTCTGTTATACAAACTCAGTCCTTCATCAGTACCAATCCATAAATTATTACTTCTATCGACATAAGTTGCATAAATCAAATTACTATTTACGGTACCTTTTTTTTGAGGACTATACTCATAGCCTACATAATTAACTCCGTCATAACGATACAAACCCGCGCCGTTAGTACCTATCCAAGTGAAACCATAGCTGTCTTGAGTAATTGAGGAAATAGCACGTTTGGAGGTAGCTTCTTTAATGACCCTAAACTGATAGTTTTCAAATTTGTTTTGAGAAAATAACAAATTCACAAAAGTGAAAAATAAAAGTAAAAAATGTTTTGATTTATGAATTGTCATTATAATATTGTTATTCATCTAAATAGAGATATCAAATATAAATAATTTGCTGACTTATATCTTTAAACAGTCAATTAGAAAAATGAAATTATATTAGGAAAGTAAGAAGTACTTTTTCATGAAGACTTACCTACTTGATAAACTATTAATAATAATGAAAAAAAATCCAAGCAAAGTTGTTTACTTGAATTTTTTTAGTTTTAAAAAAACCTTTTAACAGATTACAAAACAAATTTAACTGTTTGATTGTCTGAAGAAACCAACATATATAAGCCATTTGCTAGCGTAGATAAATCATGAGTTGAGTTAGCTGTAACATCCTGAATTGTCTTCACTTTGACCCCAGAGGTATTATAAATAGCGACAGTGTTGACATCACCAATTTTATCTGAAATTTTTAAAGTTTTAGTTGCTGAGTTAACAAACACCACATCAGACAATTTTTTAAAATCTGAAACACTTAATGACTGAGAAGTAACAGTTACATTAATATCATTATTACCATAAACTGCTTGTCCTTCAGGCGTTGAGGTACTTTCTTTTAATTTCACAAACCATTTGTAATTTCCAACAGGAACAATAGCACCATCACAATAAGAATTAAAAGTTAATGTACTTGGACTAGTTGCTATAGGTAAACTACTACCTGAAATTGGAGGATTTGAACCCGTATAATTATTCCCTATATAAATTTGAGTACTCGGCCCTCCGTAATTAATACTACCATCTGGGTTTACAGGAAATAGTTGAATTTGCCATTCGCCCACCGTTACAGTTGATGTATACGTTAAGCTTACTGTAACTGCTGAATTTTGCTGAATAGTAGCTGGCGTACTTTGTCCGTTAATTGTAATTTGCGCTTGTGTAGTGGCTCCAAATAAAATAACAGAAGCCATGATTAGTAATTTTTTCATCATAAATAAGTTTTAAATTGTTAGTGTCATAAAACTACTTGAGATCACTGAAAAATCACGCAACAATTGTTGCAGATTACGAAAATATTGATGCATAATAACACCATACATACTGAAATAACTACAAAAGAGACTTGTTATTTAAAGACAAAACTTCATCAAACAATCAAAAAGCAAACTTTAGTTAACCTTTTCGCAATCTTAAAAAAATATTTTCTATCAATAAAAAAAGTTGGATATCGTTTCTTGTTTAAGAAACCAAATCCAACTCTTTTATTTGATCCAAGACCAACTTGAATCTATTCTTAAAATGTTTTATTTTAATTCAAATTTAGATATTAATCCTTCATTAGAATTACCTCCAACCATAATATTGAAGATTCCTGATTCCACTAGGAATTCCCCATTATTGTTATAAAAACCTAATTCTTTATCCGTCAAAGTAAAACGAACGGTTTTAGTCTCCCCTTTTTTCAAAGAAATCAATTCAAAACCTTTTAACTCTTTTACGGGTCTTGCAAGACTAGCCGCTACATCACGAATGTACAATTGCACCACTTCTTTACCATCATATCCACCAGTATTTGATACATCAACAGAAACCTCAACTGACTCCCCTTTTTTAGGATTTTGATTGTTTATTTTTAGATTAGAATATTTAAATGTAGTATAACTCAATCCAAAACCAAACGGATACAATGCCGTTTTCTCAACATCACTATAATGCGACCAGAAAACATTAGCCTCAGTATTTTCAGGTCTTCCTGTATTGTAGTTGTTATAGTAAATTGGACATTGCCCTACATTTCTAGGAAAAGACATTGGTAACTTTCCACTTGGATTATAATCACCATATAACACTTCTGCAACTGCATTACCCGCTTGTGTTCCCAATTGCCAAGCCTCAACAATTGCTGGAATATTTTCTGAAGCCCAAGGCAAAGCTAACGGACGACCGTTATTTAAAACCAAAACAATTTTCTTGTTTACTTTATATATTTCCTCAAGTAATTGTTGTTGATTCCCTGGTAAACCTAACTCTGTTCTACTGCGTCCTTCTCCACTCTGAAAACCTACTTCACCTAATACCATAACCACTACATCTGCATCCTTAGCCGTTTTTTTAGCCTCTTCAAATCCAGAAAAATCAGTGGTATTAATTTTTAATTCTTGAACAAATAATTGTTCCCCTATTGAGACATCTGTTCCTTTAGCATACATTAATTTATTGTCTTTATACTTTTGTATCCCTTCTAAAACAGAAACGGCAGTATTATCATCAGCAGCAATTCTCCAGCTTCCTAATGGACTATTTTTATCACTAGCCAAAGCACCAATAACAGCAATTTTTAATCCTGACTTTTTTAAGGGCAATAAATTAGTGTCATTTTTCAACAACACAATCGATTTTTTTGCCATATCTAGCACTGCATCATTGTTTGCTTTGTTACCTATAGTAGCTTTTTCATGTGCTTCATCACAATATTTATAAGGATCATCAAACAAGCCTAATTCAAATTTCACACGAAGAATTCTACGTACAGCATCATCAACAACAGATTCTTTTACAGTACCATTCTTAACTAATCCTACTAATTCCTTCACATATAAGTGCGATTCCATATCCATATCTGAACCCGCAATTGCTGCTTTACTAGATGCATCAGCACCATCTTTTGCATACCCGTGAGAAATCATTTCTTTGATTGAAGCCCAATCCGAAACTACAAATCCATTAAATTTCCAATCGCCTTTTAAAATATCTCTGAGTAAAAAACTATTTCCAGTAGCTGGAATTCCGTTCAAAGTATTAAAGGAATTCATAAACGTTCTCGCTCCCGCATCAACAGCTGCTTTAAATGGTGGCAATACTGTATTGTAAAGCTTGGAATGACTCATATCTACGGTATTGTATTCTCTACCTGCTTCAACAAATCCATAAGCTGCAAAATGCTTTGCACAGGCTGCAATTGTATTTCTAGCATCTAGTTTTTCTCCTTGAAAACCCTTTACTCTGGCTGCTGCAATCTTAGTACCTAAATAAACATCTTCACCAGCGCCTTCCATCACTCTTCCCCAGCGGGCATCGTTAGAAATATCAACATTAGGACCAAAAGTCCAGTTCAATCCTGATGCCGATGCTTCATCTGCCGCCACACTAGCTGATTTCTTTATAGCTTCTAAATCCCAACTTGCTGCTTCAGCCAGCGGAATTGGACTCAACGTTTTATATCCATGAATGACATCAAAACCAAAAATTAGAGGAATCCCTAAACGTGATTCTTCTACCGCTATCTTTTGCACCGCACGAACTTCTTTTACACCACGCACATTCAACATGGAGCCTACCCAACCTTTCTTAAGGTGAATGTATTTTTCTTCCTCAGAGCCACCTTCTGGCTTTGGACCTGTAAAATCCCAAGAACCATTATATTGATTCATTTGACCTACTTTTTCATCTAATGTCATTTCCTTCATTAATAAAGAAATGCGTTCTTCTATGTTTTTATTTTTATCTAAATGCTTTTTCGTTTGCGCTACTCCATAAAATGAAAGAGTAAGCAATAAAAATAGTGGGATGCATTTTTGTTTTTTCATTGGTTTAGTTTTTAATAGTAATTGTTCTTAACTGTTATCTTTTCAAATAATACTGCCAAAAAAAAGAATGACATATTTAATCAGAATAGACAAATGTAAAAGTAGTTTTAAAGAATAATTTCACGCAACAATTTTGAAGCATCCTGTAAGACAAATGTTGCACACATCAGTAAAAACAAGTACTAACAACTGATATTCATTTTTAAATACCCCAAAAAAATAATTAATCTAGTAAATCTCTCAACATAAAAATATTTTATTTTCAATCCGCAATCCGTCATAAAACAATATCAAAAAGAAAAATTTCAGATTAAATATAAGTTCTATTTAAGATATTTATAAGTAATGGGATATTACCTTGAATTCCGTACTTTTGCCACCAGTTAAAAACAAAGATTCCAATTCAGCAACCTCTCTTCTATTATCAAGAAGTGTTTTTCTTTAACAGTATTTGGCTAAATTATTTTACTTCTATAAAAATTAATTTTATTTAGCAAAAACATTAAAACATAAATAATTCCATAAAATATTTTCGCTTTTAACCTCAAAAAACCTAGCATTCATATCATATGCATACATAGTATTTTAATTCAAAATAGTCCTTTTTTTTGTTTAATTTCGCTTAATAATTTCGTAACACATCTATGAAAATAAAAATAACTGGTTCAGGTAGTTACATCCCTGAAAACAAAATACACAATACCGACTTCTCCGAACATACTTTTCTAAACGAAGATGGTAGCCCTTTCAAATATCCTAACAATGTAATCATACACAAGTTTAAAGGAATTACAGGAATCGAAAAAAGACGTTATGCCGAGGACGAATATACTTCTTCTGATTTGGCTTTTTTCGCTGCACAAAAGGCTATTACAACTGCCAATATAGATGCTGAAACGATTGATTACATCATTTTTGCACACAACTTTGGCGATGTAAAACACGGTACTGTTCAATCAGACATGCTCCCCAGCTTAGCGACTCGTGTCAAAAACAAACTCCAAATTAAAAACCCAAAATGTGTGGCTTATGATTTGCTTTTTGGTTGTCCGGGCTGGATTGAAGGTGTATTACAAGCCAATGCTTTTATCAAATCAGGAATGGCAAAACGGTGCCTTGTAATAGGTTCTGAGACTTTATCGCGCGTTGTGGATGACCATGATAGAGATTCGATGATTTATTCAGATGGTGCGGGAGCTACAATCATAGAAGCCTCAGATGACGAAACTGGTTTACTTTCATACGAAAGTGCTACCTACGCAATAGACGAAGCTAATTATTTATTTTTCGGAAAATCATACAATACAGACTTAGATCCAGACACAAGATACATCAAAATGCACGGTCGTAAAATTTACGAATTTGCATTGACCAATGTCCCTTTAGCTATGAAAAGTTGCCTTGACAAAAGTGGCGTAGCTATCGAAGATGTCAAAAAAATATTGATTCATCAAGCTAATGAAAAAATGGACGAAGCTATCGTAGATCGTTTTTACAAACTCTACGACAAAAATACTCCTGTAAACATTATGCCCATGTGTATTCATGAATTAGGAAACAGCAGTGTGGCAACGGTTCCAACACTTTTTGATTTATTAGTAAATGGACAAATTCAAGACCACGAAATCAACAAAGGTGATGTCGTAATTTTTGCTTCTGTAGGAGCAGGAATGAACATCAATGCTTTTGTATATCGATATTAGAAGCCATTTCCAGCTATCCACTACAAGTCCACACCCTAAAAAGGTGTTTTTATAAACCCCATAAAGAGCTTCTTTCAGTCGCTTTTATGAGGCAATAAAAACTACCTTTTTAGTGTCGTGGGCTTTTCGTTTCTATCTGGGCTAGGGATATTTGCATAAAAAATATTTCGCCATCTATTCCTTTCTATTCACCATAAACTTGCTTAGCATTACAGATATCTTTGTACATTTGCGCCTTGGATTAAACAAATTAAATCATGTACGAAAAAACGTTTCCGAATAAACGATTCAAACTCACACTTGAATTTTTACAAAAACACATTCCAACCTCTGAAACTATATTTGATTTAGGCGTTCCCAATCCTTTTTCCAAAATAATGATTGAAAACGGCTATACAGTCCTCAATACGAAAGGAGAAGACCTTGACAATGACCAAACCGCATTGCAAACTGAAAACTATTCCGTATTTACTGCCTTTGAAATTTTCGAACACCTACTAAACCCTTATACTGTTTTACAAAGTGTAAAAGCCGATAAGTTGTTAATCTCGATACCTATGAGACTGTGGTTTTCGTCAGCTTATAGAAGTAAAACCGACAAATGGGACAGGCATTACCACGAATTTGAAGACTGGCAACTCGACTGGTTATTAGAAAAAACAGGATTCAAAATTATAGATAGTATTCAATTCACTCATCCCGTGAAAAAAATTGGCTTAAGACCTTTATTGCGATTTTTCACTAACCGTTATTATTTGGTTTATGCCGAAAAAATAAAATAATTAAGCTTTGATTTTAGACAAATCAGACAACGTATAAAATTTCATGTGCTTTTTTTGCACATATTTACAAATGGAGACTAGGTTCTCCATTTTTGTTTGATAATTATCCGTTACCACGTCAACAGTTCTATGAGAATAGAGTATTAATATTTTATGATTCTTTTCAGCATAATCTATAAGATTAATGATGTAAGGCAAACTAAAATGAGGATAATGGCTGTCAATTCCTAAACCGAAAACTACTTTTTTTGAATTTTCGAAATAACAAGCTTGATTCACTGGATTCAGAGCACCATAGGTTGTACCACGTAACACTTTGAATGTATTGAACAACTTCTGATCAACAAGAGGATTCCTTGCTCCATAAGGATAAGCAAAAGAACTAACATTCAAACCGTTTTCTTTCATCTTATCCATCATTGAAACTATCTCATCTTCATAAAATTTTTCAAAACCATTAGCGGCTATATAATCCAAGGTGTTCACATGATTAGCACCGTGTCCTGCAATTTCGTGACCACATTTTTGAAACCACTGAAGCGTTTTTACATTTTCTGGATTCATCTGACTAATTTTACAAACACAGAAAGTAGCCTTCCAATGAAATTCCTTGAGTATCGTATCTGCCATTTTCCAATTTTCAACATAATCATCATCAAAGGTCAAAACCACACCTGAATCTCCAAACTTAGCCTCATCTATCTTAGTTCCGTCTACAACAACCTTTTCTTGATCAACCACCTCCTCTATAGTATCATCCTTACTACAGGAAAACAAAACTACCAAAAAAACAAGGCTACAGCATTTTAAAAGTTTCATCGTAATAGGATTAAGATAGCACACAAATATGGTAATTATTTTTGAATAAATTCACGCCCTATATCCCCACAATAATATAAATTTGCCTATCGTAAAAAAAGACAAATGAATTACTACATTGTTATCCCTGCTCATAACGAAGAAGCGCTTATTTCATTGACCTTGGACTCATTACTATCGCAAACGGTCTTACCTAAAAAAGTAGTGATTGTTAATGACAACTCCACTGATAAAACCGAAGAAATTGTTTTGGCCTACGCCAAAGAGCATCCGTTTATTAGCTTAGTAAACAAAACCTCATCTGCTATACATTTACCAGGAAGCAAAGTCATTCAGGCTTTTCACGAAGGTCAAAAACAGCTTGATGAACAATACGATATATTGGTAAAAATTGATGCCGACTTGATTTTTCCATCCAATTATTTTGAAACTATTATTACCCATTTCAAATCAGATGATCGCATCGGAATGGTAGGCGGATTTTGCTATATCGAAAAAAATGGCGAATGGGTTCTCGAAAACTTAACCGACAAAGACCATATTCGTGGCGCTTTGAAAGCCTATAGAAAAGAGACTTTTAAACAAATTGGAGGATTAAAACCAGCTATGGGTTGGGACACTGTAGACGAACTATTATGCAAATTTTACAACTGGAAAATAGTTACTGACCAATCATTACATGTAAAACACTTAAAACCCACAGGAGCCAACTACAACAAAACAGCACGTTACAAACAAGGCGAAGCTTTTTACACTTTAGGTTACGGATTATTAATCACATCTATTGCCTCTCTTAAATTGGCCATGCGTAAAGGAAAGCCATTGCTCTTTATCGACTACATCAAAGGTTTTCTAAAAGCCAAATCAGCCGAAACACCTTTATTGGTTACTAAAGAACAAGCCCTATTCATTCGCAATTATCGATTAAAAAAAATGAAAGAAAAACTGTTTGACCTTTTTTAGACATCTTTCAAATAAAATTATAGTATTTTTACTGAATACTATAAACTGAACACTGAATCCTAATAAAATGATGCTCATTCGATATTTATCTCAGATAGGGAAATACTTCTTAATGATCAAGGAAATATTCAACAAACAGACTAAATGGTCTGTTATGCGGAACCTTATTTTCAAAGAAATTGACGACTTAATCATCGGTTCATTGGGAATTGTGGCCTTTATTTCCTTCTTCGTTGGTGGAGTTGTTGCTATTCAAACAGCTTTGAACTTAACGAATCCTCTAATCCCAAAATACCTCATCGGATTTGCTACTCGACAATCGGTAATTTTAGAGTTTGCTCCTACATTTATCTCTGTGATTATGGCAGGAAAAATGGGCTCATTTATTACATCCAGTATTGGGACTATGCGCGTTACAGAACAAATTGATGCCTTAGAAGTAATGGGAGTCAATTCTTTAAACTACTTGGTTTTCCCCAAGATTATTGCCTTGCTTTTATATCCTTTCGTAATCGGCATTAGCATGTTTCTTGGCATTATGGGCGGATGGGTCGCTGGCGTTTATGGAGGTTTTACTTCTGCTGACGACTTTATTACAGGTGCCCAGATGGATTTTATTCCCTTCCACGTTACTTATGCCTTTATCAAAACCTTTATTTTTGCTATTTTACTCGCTACTATTCCGTCTTTTCATGGTTACTATATGAAAGGTGGCGCACTCGAAGTAGGGAAAGCCAGTACCGTTTCCTTTGTCTGGACTTCGGTTTGTATTATCTTATTCAATTATATTCTAACCCAATTATTACTTGGTTCATGATAGAAATAAAAAACATAGAAAAGTCATTTGGCGAAAATAAAATCCTAAAAGGGATTTCGACTGTTTTCGAAACTGGAAAGACAAATCTTATCATAGGACAAAGTGGCTCTGGAAAAACAGTTTTACTCAAAAGCCTTTTGGGAATTCACACGCCCGAATCTGGACAAATTATTTTTGATGGAAGAATCTATTCTGAACTAGAACCAGACGAAAAAAGGGATTTACGTACTGAAATCGGAATGGTTTTTCAAGGAAGTGCTTTATTTGATTCCATGACCGTTGCCGAAAATGTAGGCTTCCCGTTAAAGATGTTTACCCGTAATAACAGAGCTCAAATAAAAGAGCGCGTTGATTTTGTATTGGAAAGGGTAAACTTAACAGATGCTCATAAAAAACTACCTTCGGAAATCTCAGGAGGAATGCAAAAAAGGGTAGCTATTGCTAGAGCAATTGTTAATAATCCAAAATATCTTTTTTGTGACGAACCCAACTCTGGTTTAGACCCAAACACCTCCATTTTAATTGACAACCTCATCAAAGAAATTACAGAAGAATACAATATCACCACTGTAGTCAATACACACGATATGAACTCTGTAATGGAAATAGGGGACAATATTCTTTTTCTTAAAAACGGACTGAAAGAATGGCAGGGCAACAAAGACGAAATCTTTTATACCGATAACGAAGCCGTAACAGCATTTGTCTATTCTTCTAATTTGTTTAAAAAAGTAAGAGAAGCGCATTTGAAGGGGTAACTTTCAGGAGCAAAAAACCTGTTTTCAAGATTACCACTCCTCCCGCTCCCGACGCTTCGGGACTATCGGGATTATCGGGACTATATGACAACGAATCATTTCTATATCCAAAAAAGCACCGTTCGTAACTAACAACTGTGCTTTTTTTGCATTCGAGAACAGTAGAGAACCTTTTTATTATCCCAAAGATAACTTTATCAAGGCAATTAAAATACCAACCAGCCCCCCCACAACAGCGCCATTCAGCCGAATGTATTGTAAATCATTGCCTACTTTATCCTCAATTTGCTCTACTAATTCCTTGTTATCCAACTTAGCCAAACTATTTCGTACCATATTCCCGATTTCACTATGAAATTCAGACAGTAATTGTGAAACAGTATCTTTTATCCAGCGGTTTATTTTTTGTTGCATCTCAGCATCCTCTTCTAAGTTAGACAAAATGGAATTATATTTGGATTTGACATATTGCATTAAAGCGGTATCTTCATTTTCAAGTTGTTGTATTAAGGTTTGTTTAAAACCTACCAATAGATTTTGAA
The DNA here is from genome assembly GCF_048320115.1 of Flavobacterium faecale. Classification (GTDB taxonomy): domain Bacteria; phylum Bacteroidota; class Bacteroidia; order Flavobacteriales; family Flavobacteriaceae; genus Flavobacterium; species Flavobacterium faecale_A. The sequence continues at coordinate 1,941,278 of NZ_CP182943.1, read as the reverse complement.
TGACCTTTTCCGCATCAGCGTTTTCAGAAAAACCCCTGATAAAATTGTCAATCATTTTTTTACTTTCTTCCTCTCCTGAAGCCAATTTAAGAGCAAAGTCGAGTAGCCAAAGATCAAACTTGGAACGAATAGGATGTTCAGAATTCGCTTTGGCTTCCACAATAAATTCATTCGCCTTTTTTAGCAAATCCTCTGCCATTACCTCCAAATCAATTCCGCCTGTTTTTTTTGCTAGAAAAACGGCAAACTTCTTCATTATGCTTTTATCCCCGTATTCCGCAGCGGCATATTGTAATTTATCCAATAGCAAATTCTTCGTTTCTGGATTTTCAATTGCCTTTGCGCTGGCTTCAATCACCAATTCCCAAATCTGATGGTGGTCTCCGTTTTTAATGGATTTTTCCAACCATGCTCCCAAAGTGGTAGCCAAATCCAATTGTTCAACCTCATTTGTCAACAACTTTTTTAGACCTGAAGCCAATTTTGGATTGTCTAATTCAGTGATTAGCTTTAAAACTAATTTTTGTACGACAGCTATGGACTTTTTTTGAATTTCAGGCTTTTTAAGAAAATGGATGATTTTTTCAGACAGATTGATTTCACTAAGTTTATCCGAAATTACCTCAGCTGACAGCCATTTATTGGTCACCAAATCAACAATGCCATCGGTCAATTTGTTTCTATTTTTGGCGATGATATTCGTATGTTTCCGCACAAACGGAATCGGAATTTCCCGAAACAATGCGCTTACCGCAAACCAATCAGCAAAACCTCCAATAGTCGCCGCCTCAAAACCTGCTATAACGATTTTCCAAGATTGATGGTTTAGAATATCTGTTCGAACTAGTAGCTCGAAAAGCACCAATCCTGAAAAAGCTATTAGTAGTGATATGGAGCCTAGGTTGTTTTTCATGATATATTATAAAAGATTTTACTTGATTCACTAAAATACAATATTTAGATTTTATATTTCCAACCCTGATAAAAATTCCATCAATATCCCTGCAAGTTTATTTTAACATTAATAAATAGTTGTTACGATATTGCCTGAAAGGTTTAAAAACCGTAGGTATTAAAAAATAAAAATTGACACCTACAAGATCAAAAAAAGACCTTGCAGGAATAGAATACAGTAAATGCAAATAGAAAACTACAATCACTCTTTAGCCCCGGTTGAGGCGATATCCTCGTAATCCCGATCCCGAAACTTCGGGATGGATGAAGAGATAAAGCCGAAAACGGGAACCCAACTTGGCTGAAACAGCCTAATCTTTCGCTCCAAAATTTAAACCTGTATAATTTCTACCTCAGCGTTGGGGTTGAAAAGATAAGTCTTGCCAGAGTTGATTTCGATACATTCAAAACGTTTGGTGCGCACGGCCATTTTTTTGAATACTTTACCGTTTTTGATGCGAAAAACACTACCGTAAGGAATTTCGAAAACATAATTTTTGTCGTCATTTTGCTGGTCAAATTGTTTGAGTGCCAATGACAAAGTGGTATCCGTATCGCTACTAGCGGAGGGATTTCGGAAGTGTCGCGCTAAAAGCGGCAACAACTGATTGGGGAAAATTTCGGGACGAATATAAGGAACCATTAATTGTTGAAAGGTGTGTTTCCATTCGTTTCCGTGTGGTTTGATCTTGCGACCATATTTTTCAAAAGCCACCAAATGGGCAATTTCATGAATGAGGGTAATCAAAAATCGGTACTTATTCAAGCTTCCGTTAACGGTAATTTCGTGTTTACCGCTCATTCCTTTTCGGTAATCACCGTGGCGAGTGGCTCGTTCGTTGACGATTTTTAAGTGCACACCATGCGTTACAATCAATTCAAAAATCGGCTTGACTGCATGCTCTGGAAGATATTTCAATAGTGTATCTGACAAAATAATTTTGATTTATATTTTTATCCCTTTTGTCATAAAAACAGAATCGATAGATTGATTTCTCAAATGCATAAATGCAGTTCTTCTTTCATCTCTACCAAAATCTAAAAAATCTTTTTCAGACTCAAAAGAAAGAAAATGTATTTCGTAAGGTTGTTTATCCTCGTTCGAAACAAACGCTTCTGACGAAGGTCTTAACCTATAAATTAGTTTTCCATTGTAATCCTCTAGCAGGGGAAGGGCTAGTTCTTCAAACTCTTGAAAAACGGCTTCTTGTCCTTCTTTTACAAAAATAAACATAGTTAAATAAATCACGACCTTTTTTTAAATTATGGATTAGACGAAGATACTTGAATTACTTTACCGTTAAAATATTTATTCCCTGTTAAGGTAAAATCATAAATATAATTAGCCATTTCCTCTGCTGAAAGCGGTGCTTGATAGCCTGGAAAAGCCTCTGCCAACATTTCAGTCTGCACAGCTCCGAGAGCCAAAACATTGAATGAGATTCCTTGCGCTTTGTATTCTTCAGCAAGCAATTCTGAAAGCGTAATAACTGCTCCTTTACTCGAACTATAGGCAGCCAATCCTGCAAACTTCAAACTTCCTTGAATTCCACCCATCGAACTAATAGTCACTACATGACTTCCATTTTTCAGGTAAGGTAAACAAATTCGGGTCAGGTTAGCTACCGCAAAAACATTGATTTTGTAGATGGATTCAAAATCAGCTTGTGTGGTCTCTGCAAATGGTTTTAGAATCAAACCTCCCGCATTATGGATAATAGCATCTACATTTTTCCAAGTAGTTTTTACAAAATTGGATATTTTATCCAAATCATCTTCGGTCGATAAATTGACTGATAAACAGGTAATGTTTTGATGCTCGATTAAAATACGAGGTGTTTTTCTCGAAAGTGCTAAAACTTGATGCCCCGCGTTTGCAAATTGTAAGGCCAATTCATAACCAATACCACGACTGGTTCCTGTGATAATAATGTTCTTCATCCTGATATTTTTGCTAAATTAAAAAAAATCCATCAAACCTGAGATCTAATGGATTTTTTAATTTGAAATTAGCACTTGTAGTTGTTTGCTGAAAAAAAAAATAAAAAACAACCCTTACAGAATTACTTTTTAAAGAACTTTGTTTGAGTTTTTTTATTCCCAGTAGAAACTTCTAAGATATACAATCCCGGCACTAAATTTTCAACATTTATTTGACTTAAACTCGTTTGTTGTTGCTTAACTACCTTTCCTGTCATATCAGTAATAATAACTTTATCAACGCTGTCCAATACTGAAAAATCAAGGTTCAAGACTGAAGTTGCTGGATTTGGAAAGATTTTCAAACTAGATTCAGAAATTTCAGGGATTTCAGTTGACAAAACAATAGATTCATTATAATTATAAGTGGTTCTATTATTAATCACATAGCTGCTATTATTACTATTAAAATAATAGTTAGTTGCGGTAAGAAGTTTATTTACATGCGGAAAATCTTCAGTTAGATAATCAACCCCATTTTTATCTTTATAAGGATGAGCAAAATCATTCATAAGACTTGATCCGTCATAAGCATACTCCGTTTTATTCTTACTAGTAATGTTATTATATACGTATGTATTAATCTCAACGGTTCTATTACCTACAAGATCTAATTCATAATCAATTCTATCATTTTCTATCCAAAGATTATTAAAGTCATCCCAATTTGCGCCTCTACTATTTAAAATCTTATTATTTCCATTATAGGTATATATTGTTTTATAAGAGTTAATCCAACTTGAGTTTCTCCAGTCTTGAGAAGTTTCAGAGGCTACTCTACTATTGCCATTGTAATCAAAAGTCCCTTGGGATTCTAATCCCCATTGTAAGCCATCCCATTCATAAGACAAATAACTAGAAGGTAAATTGTTTCCCCCATAACTTATCTCAATTTTCCATTCATTGACCCAATTTGAATTATTCCAAATTTCCGCTATTTGACCTGAAAACTTACCATTTACATAGCTATAAGTATCTCTATAGGAATTCTCAAACATACTAGTTGTTGCATTCCATTCCTGTCCTAATTCTAAAATAACTTTGTTATTAGCATCATAAGTGTAGGTTGTTTTGTCTTGAATTTCCCACTGACCGTTTGACTTATTTAAATAGGTTTCGGAAATTAAATTATTGTTGCTATCATATTCATAATTGTGGCCCCAACTCTGTACCCAATTGGCACCATCATAATATTCATTAATACTAGACCTTAATTTGTTTTGTCCCTGAACGATAATCGATAAGACAATTAAAATAATAGTTGTGTAAAGTTTTTTCATAGCACATTGTTTAAATTATTACTCATTAGTCACTACAGTGTTGCAGTAGCTTGTTTTGTAGTAAAAATAAGTCTATTGTAATTCAAAAAAAATACCTACAAATAGGTATTTTTAGAGCAAATGTTTTTTATTATCAGTTAAAAAAACAGGAACAAAATTCAACATAACCGTATAAAAAATAACGGATTGCAAATACAACCTTTGTTATTTCATTCTTCTTATAATTTATTCTTTTGAAGTAAAAAAAATCCCCTACACACTTTCCGTGTTTGATAATCAGCGAAAACTATAATGAAAAAGAGGATCAAAATCGGAACTATATATTTAGCAAACAAACCTTTTATTATTAAATAATAGCCTGCAAAATATTTACACAAAAAATAACCATAATAACTAGTGCCATTTATAATGACACTTAAATGTTAGAATAAATTCATATGGAACCTTTTCTTAAAATCCTAAATGAATTTTATTCGAAAAGTACTTTTTAAACACTTTATAGGATTGAATAACTGCCATTACAACAAAGAATATTGGAAAAATAACTGGAATTAAGTAATCGGTTAAGAAGGTAATTTGTTTCGAAATTTTTTCTAGAAAATAAATAATAAACAACATCCCAAAAAATACTCCGACCATAGTTCCTCCTACATAATAAAAATTCAATTTTTTTTTGACCTTAATGTATTTTCCATTAATAAAATAGAGATTCCAAGCCAACCAAAAGGGAATTTGTAAAAAATTAAGACAGTTTAAGAACAACCCAACCCAAAACATATTCCACCCCCTATAGTTATATAAAAAGCCTCCTCCATGCGAAGAGTCTGTAGAATGATTGTAAAAAACCAAAGCAATGATTAGAAAAAAGAAGATTCCAAAAACCTCTATCCATTTCATTAGTTTTTTGTTTTTCACCAATTCATTTGCAAAAATCAAAGTATAATAGCAAACAACAGCTTCAATTACAATAATTCCTAAAATAAATAATGAAACTGCTTTCAGGCCTAAAGTTGTATATACTTCAAGTCCAACTATATTTAAAAAACCCAAAGGCAAAGAACCCAGAAAACTGACTGTAAAACCGACTGCAATATTTTTAAAAGTTTGCATGACTTAGAAATTTACAATTTTAGCAGATTGCTCAAAATGCAAACGCATTTCTTTCATACCGATTTTATGAGGCAAAAAAGGAATTCCGTTTTTGTTATTTATCCTGCTTATTTCATACATATAAGTAATATGCCTTGCTAATTCTTTCCATGCAAAAAACAAGGAATGCTTAGGGTCGTAAATATGCGTAGGTTCACTAGCAGCGCCATTGAGTTCCACAATAGAGAAATTTTCGCCTTGTTGTAAATCCTCTAATGACCGATACATCACATCTAATCTTCCAAAATAGAAACCTGGGATTTGAACGCAAACCGCATCAATTACTTGCTCTAATTCTGGGGTAACCCAGTGGCTTCCATCCACGAACTTTGCTCCTCGAGCATGATTCCCGTAAGGCACAAGATTTTGTTTTTCTCCCCTTGGCAAAACAGTTTCTAATTGATCTCCATATTCTTTTTTCAAAACTGAAAACTGCAGAGCGTAACGTGGATTTTTGAGAATTAATTGCGCTATACTAGACTTACCATCTCCCGTAATGATCAAGAATTCTTTGGAAACAATTCCTGTAATTTTACCTTTTGTTTGATTGGGATAACGTACATAAAAAATGCCCACTTCCTTTTCATACGGAATCAAATCTTGAATTAAAAAATCAAAATCAGCTTTCTGCCTGTATTGAAACAACGCATTGATGGAATCAATTTTTTTTACTGCCGAACCTCGCAACCCAATGTCTGGTTTGGCAATAAAGGGAAATTGTATCCCTGAGGTAAGTCTCAATTTTTCAATTTCTTCCCAAGAAAATCCTTTTTTAATCAATGCTGTTTGGGGATAGTAATCTTGTGGAATAAGATCATAAATTTCTTTTTTAGACTCCATAACAAAACCACCATTCTTCATCGTTGGATTGGAAGCACTAAAAAAGAACAAAGACTTTGATTTAAAAGCATAAAAAATCCACAAAAACGAAATCGGGATATAGACTACTTGATAAGGCCAATATTCCCAATGGGTTAATTTATGAAAAGAAAGCTGGATGCGGTTTTGTATTGTCAAAGCTAAGATTGTTTATTTCGTTTCAAATGAAATTTGAGACTCTTGTTCCTGAATCAAATCATAATGTTTCAAGGTCAATATATTTTCCTGCAGTATTGTTTGAGTAATACTCAAAGTCTTCAAAACCTCATTGCGATTAATCACTAATCCATTTTCCAGATTATCTGAATCTGTGTAACGGTGAAATTGGTACAATTCGTCTTCAGAAATTACTTCTTTTTTATCTAAAAAAACATGAAATAATTCGGATCTCTTTGTTCTTACTTCCAATGGATACAGGGTTGATGAAGCCCAAATGTGTTTTTTATTGGTATCTAAAAATAGTGTTTCCTTGTTTGTTTCGTCCCAACGCAATTGATAAAGCTTTTCTTCTTGGTACAAAACCAAAGTAAAAGGTTCGATGTTTTCTAAGTCTATTTGGTTCCAAAATTCAATTGGCGAACTGCTTCCTATAATTTCTAATACTATCACCCCTCTACTCTTTCGATATGGTGGTTGATGATGGTGTTTTTCGTCTGCTCCATTCAATAAAACCAAAATAGTTCCCTTTTCATCCACTACATACCAAGTACCACCTCCTTTTGGGTCCTTAGGATAAACAACCATTTTTTCATTGAGGATATATTGCTTAGGAGGTAAAGCATTCAATCGGATTACACTTTCATCACGATTGGAAGTTACAATCACTTTATCTCCTGTTTTTACAAAACTTACTGTGCACATTGTTTTCTATATTCAATTGTTGATCTAGCTACTCCAAAATTTTCATTCAATTGAATGGTACAATTCTGAATGACTCCTACTTTAATCAAAGCTTGATGATGAATACAATGCTCTAGATTATACAATAATTCACGATTGTAATTGGTTTCAATTGAAAGCTCCGATCCATCAATTACTTGCTGCAAATGCATTACTTTATCCGTTTTGTCTACATTTTGAATAATCTGATTAATTTTCCCAATAGCACAATTAGTATCTGTTTGTATTTTATAATCTCGGGCTCTTTGATCATAATTCACTTTCCCAGATTCATAGTTATTTTGCAAACATTGAAACATCTCAATAATATGTCTGGTATGTTCTCCAATACTGGAATTACTTAATGTAGCACAAGTTTTTGTATATTCTTCATTTGACAATTCGAGCAACAAATCAACTAATTCTACTAAACTATTTTTTACAGATTGTACAAGCATATTGAGGTTTGTTTATTAAATATTTATTCTAATGAATCTATATAGTCTTTCCAAAAGCAAAAAACTGACAGTTTTCAAGAAAAAAATCCTAGTTAAACGCATTATCGTTCTAAGTTTTAATGTTGCGCAATTTTCTTCCAATTTTTATCGGCTTTAAACTTTAATTGAGTTTCGTTCTTATTCCAATCTTTTAAAGTATTATTAAAAAATACATTATAAAACAAATACAAATTGCCATTTACAATTTTGAAAGTTTTTGGATTTACAGATACTTTTTCTCCAGTTTCTCCCATCGCATAAGCACACCAACCGCCGTATGCTGGTTCGTACTTTGATGGTTTTTTTAAGAACATTTCCTTATTCTCAGCAGATGAAAAATAATATTTCACTCCCTCATAATTGACGCTAAATTCGCTTTTCCCTTTTACTGCTTTCGATTGGACAAAATAAGCCACTGGGTCATAACCTTGAATCCCAACAGATTCCTCAATATTAAAAGTTGCCTTTCTATTCGATTCATTTTGTGCAAATGAAAAACTGCCAATCAAAATCAGTGAATACAGTAGGAAGAGGTTTTTCATTACATTTATTTTAGTTAGAAATTATCATTTCGCATATTCTTACTTACGTAAAAAAATCATCCTTAGTTTTCTATTAATCCAAATAAAAAATCTTCCTATTCGAAAAACTGTCTTTAGTTAGAATCCAATTCTTTTCATTCTTATGCAATTAGTGTTCTCGAAATCACAATTTTTTGAATCTCAGAAGTCCCTTCATAAATCTGAGTAATTTTAGCGTCGCGCATCATTCGCTCTACATGATATTCGGATACATATCCATTCCCACCATGAATTTGAACCGCTTCAATCGTTGTGTCCATAGCGGTTTGGGAAGCAAATAATTTGGCCATCGCACCAGATTGGGTAATATCTTGCCCAGCATCTTTTTCGGTTGCTGCTTTGTAACATAGCATTTTGGCTGCCATAATTTGAGTCGCCATATCGGTTAATTTAAAAGCAATCGCTTGATGTTTGAAGATTTCTTTCCCAAAAGCTTTTCGCTCCTGCGAATATTTTAAAGCTAATTCATAAGCACCAGTCGCAATTCCTAATGCTTGTGCCGCAATACCAATACGACCTCCATTCAAAACCTCCATAGCAAACTGAAATCCAAAACCATCTGAACCTATCCTATTTTCTTTAGGAACTTTAACATCATTAAATAAAAGCGAATGGGTATCGGAACCTCTAATCCCCATTTTCTTTTCTTTTGGACCAATATCAAAACCTGCCCAACCTTTTTCAACAATAAAAGCATTGATTCCTTTGTGTCCTTTTTCAACATCTGTTTGAGCCATGACCAAATAAGTAGAAGCAGTTGAACCGTTAGTAATCCAGTTTTTGGTACCGTTCAACAAATAATAATCACCTTTATCAATAGCGGTTGTTTTCTGCGAAGTAGCATCTGATCCCGCTTCCGGTTCAGACAAACAAAAAGCCCCCAAAACTTCCCCTTTTGCCAATGGCACTAAATACTTTTGTTTTTGCTCCTCATTGCAATATTTTTCCATTCCAGCACAAACCAAAGAATTATTGACAGACATTATAACTGCTGCAGAAGCGTCCACTTTTGCCAATTCAACCAAAGCCAACACATAGGACAAATTGTCTAATCCTGCCCCACCATATTCTGGAGCCACAACCATTCCTAAAAAACCCAGTTCGGCCAATTTCTTGACTTGTGCTGTTGGAAATTTCGAATGTTCGTCTCTCTCAATAACTCCCGGCAGCAATTCGGTTTGAGCAAAATCTCTGGCTGCTTGTTGAATCATCAACTGTTCTTCTGATAAATTGAAATCCATATATGTATAATTAATAGTTGAAATGATGGTTTTTAAGTAAAATCCCAAAAACCCAAATAGAATTATTATTTTTACCCGACAGAAAATTAACCTATTTATTTAACTTAAACAATTATGCATGCATAATATTTTAATTTTCTAAAAAAACCACTTGTAAGTATGATAAAAAAAGATAACTATCACGTACTAGGCATTATGTCTGGCACTTCACTTGACGGAGTAGACATAGCACAAATACAGTTTACCATCCAAAACAGCCAATGGAATTTTGAAATCTTAAGAAGTGAAACGATCAGCTATAATGGTTCATGGCTTTCTATTTTAAAAAATGCTGTTACTTTTTCACATGACCAATTGAAAGAATTAAACCGTGATTATACTTTACTGCTATCCTCTATCATAAATGATTTCATCCAGAAACACCAAATCAAGAATTTAGATGCTATTTGCTCTCATGGACATACCATCTTACACCAGCCCCAGGATGGTTTTACTCTACAAATTGGAAACCTACCTGAATTAGCTCGCCTGTTGCAACAAATGGTTGTCTGTGATTTCAGGGTTCAGGATGTAAAATTAGGAGGTCAAGGTGCACCTTTGGTTCCTATTGGCGACAAACTTCTATTTTCAAACTACAATTACTGCATGAATTTGGGTGGATTTTCGAATGTCTCTTTTGAAGAAAAGGAAAAACGTATTGCCTTTGACATTTCACCAGTCAACACTATTTTGAACTTTTATGCCAATAAAATGGGCCTAGATTATGACGATAGCGGAAAGATCGCACGTTCTGGAGAAATTAATGAAGCTTTATTGAAAGAACTGAACGCTTTGAATTTCTACCGACAAAAACATCCAAAATCACTAGGATTTGAATTTGTAAAAGAGGAAGTACTACCTATCATGGAAAGTTATGAAATTTCTATAAAAGACAAACTCGCTACTTTTGTTGAACATGTGGCAACCCAAACTGCCTTGGCTTTGCCTACAAAAAAAGGAACACTTCTGGCCACAGGAGGAGGCGCATACAACCAATATTTAGTAGAAAGAATCCAATTTTACTTAGCTGAAATGCAGATAATCATTCCTGAAAAACAAATTTTAGAATACAAGGAAGCTTTAATTTTCGCGCTATTAGGTGTCCTAAAATTACGAAATGAAATAAATGTTTTGAGTAGTGTCACAGGAGCTTCAGAAAATCATAGTTCTGGCATAGTTTATGTGAACTGAGAATAGCGTTTTGTAAAATTTAAATTTAAAAAACCGATTCATAAATTAGAAACTATAATAACAGATTATAAAAATAAAGCCTCGGATTTGTTTTCGCATTTCATCTTCAACTTACAATTTTTATAATATCTTAGCGTTTCAATAAAAAAGAAAAAATAATATGAGTTTATTGTTACAAGCAGACACTTTAGCTGTTGCAAATGAAAATGTAGCCGAAGCGATTCCAGTAGAAAAAACCTTATCAATTATTGAATTATTATCCAGCGGTGGACTTGCTGGCCAAATAATCATGACAGCACTTTTTCTAATGTTTTTTGTAGCATTATATCTTTACTTTGAAAGATTGATGGCCATCAATGAAGCTTCCAAAATGGATACTAGTTTCATGGGACAAATTAGAGACAACATTCGTAACGGACGCATTGATAATGCAAAAATGGCTTGTGCTCACACCAAATCACCTGTAGCACGTTTGATTGAAAAAGGAATCTCTAGAATCGGAAAACCACTTGACGATATCAACACAGCTATTGAAAACGCAGGGAAATTGGAAATTTACAAATTGGAAAAAAACATAAGCATCTTAGCAACCATCTCTGGAGCGGGACCTATGACAGGCTTCTTGGGAACGGTCGTCGGAATGATTCAAGCGTTTCACAAAATGGCTACTTCTGGCGGACAAATTGAAGTAGGCGCTTTATCCGAAGGGATTTACACCGCTATGACAACCACTGTTGTGGGGCTAGTTGTTGGTCTGATTGCTTATATTGGTTACAATCATCTTGTAGTAAAAACGGATAAAATTGTACACCAAATGGAAGCTAATGCCGTTGATTTCTTGGACTTATTAAATGACCCAGCTTAATTATGAATATAAGAGGACGAAATAAAGTAAGTGCCGAATTCAATATGTCATCCATGACAGATATTGTATTCTTGTTATTAATTTTCTTCATGCTTACCTCCACAATGGTAACCACTAATGCATTGGATTTAGTACTTCCTAAAGCAAAAGGAAAAACAGATAGCAATAAAAACATCGCAGTAAGCATCAATAAAAAGTTAGAATTTTTCATTGACAAAGAACCTGTACAAGAATTAGAATTAGAGAGCAAATTACTCGGACTATTCACTGCGGACAATTCTAAAGCCATCATCCTAAGAGCCGAAGAAGGAGTCCCAATAGAAAAAGCAGTAAACGTATTGGATATTGCCAATCGAAATCAAATTAAAGTTGTTTTAGCGGTAAGACCAAAATAACCGCTTTTCACTCCATAAGATTCATTTTTACATGAAATATTTAGAAACAGAGGAAGAAAAAAAATCATTTGCTATCACAACTACTATTTTTGTGATACTTTTTATTTTATTCTTTTATTTGGGTTTGACTTCACTTGATCCACCACCTGAAAACGGAATTGCCATTAACTTTGGCACAACCGAATTTGGCAGCGGTAAAATCCAACCTACCGAAACCATTCAGTCAGCACCGCAGCCTACAACAGCCAAACAAAGTGCTTCCAATAACGAAGAGGTCCTTTCGCAAGATGTAGAAGAAGCTGTGGTGATGAAAACAGTCAAAAAAACACAACCCACCAAACAAATCTCTGAAGAGGAAGTAAAACCAAAACCTAAAGAAAGCCCAAAACCTTCCAAGAGCACGACCGACGCACTCTCTAGCCTTATCAACGGACCCAAATCCGATGGTAAAGCCAAAGGCGGTGAAGGAAACGATAGTCAAGCTGGCGACAAAGGCAGCCTAAACGGGGACCCTTATGCTAATTCTTACTACGGCTCGGGAACGGGTGCTGGTACTGGTGGCTGGGGACTTAACGGTAGAACCATCAGCTCCAGAGGCAAAGAAGTACAAAAATGCAACGAGTCAGGAACTGTAGTAGTACAAATCACAGTGAACCGCAACGGTAATGTAATTGCAGCAAAGTATACCAAAGGAACTACCAACACTAATCCTTGCCTAATTGAACCCGCCCTAGCAACTGCTAGAAAATACAAATGGCAGCCTGACAGCAATGCTCCCGAAACTCAAATCGGGTTCATCACTGTCAACTTCAAACTGGGAGAATAAAATTTTCAAAAATAATTTGGGCGTGCCACCAATACAAAAGGCTAATCTAGCCAACGCCTAGCCTTTTGTATTGGTGTCGAGCTGTCCGTTACAAGTCCTCAACAAGTTCTGCTATCGCGACACTTGTCTGCGGGCTTTTTACTTCCATCTCTCACGCAAAACCCTACACCATTCAAATTGACACTAAAAAAGAAATTGTACTTTTGAATTCAAAATCTCATTTAATGAATTACCACGAAACCACCCAATGGATGTTCAACCAACTCCCAATGTATCAAACACAAGGAGCAACAGCCTACAAAAAAGATTTAAAAAACACCAAGCAACTTATTGCTCATCTAGGCAACCCTCATCATCATTTAAAATGCATCCATATTGCTGGAACCAATGGTAAGGGCTCTACCTCTCATATGATTGCTTCCATCTTACAAGAAGCAGGTTACAAAGTAGGACTGTACACCTCACCGCATCTTAAAGACTACCGTGAACGCATCAAAATCAATGGTCAAGAAATTAGTGAGGATTTTGTTTGTGAATTCATAGCCAAAAACAAGCCTTTCTTTGAAAACCACGACATCAGTTTTTTTGAAATGAGCGTTGGACTAGCTTTCGAATATTTTAAACAGCAAAAGGTAGATTTTGCCATCATTGAAGTCGGTATGGGTGGACGCCTTGATGCCACAAACATTATCACGCCTCTAATTTCAGTCATCACTAATATTGGATTAGACCACACACAATTTTTAGGCAACACCTTAGAACTTATAGCAACCGAAAAAGCAGGTATCATCAAACCCAATATTCCGGTAGTAATAGGAGAATACACCTCTGAAACCAAACCAGTCTTTATTCAAAAAGCAATCGAAAACAACAGCAACATCTATTTTGCTTCCGAAATAATATCCGAAACCTACCCTTCAGACTTATTAGGCGACTATCAAGTACACAATATAAAAACGGTTTTACAAACTATAGCGGTTTTAAACAATTTAGGAGCGGTTAGTGTTACAAGTAACAACTGTAGCGTTGGACTAGCCAATACAGTTAAAAACACAGGATTACTAGGTCGTTGGCAGGAATTAGCTGATTGCCCCAAAACAATTTGCGACACCGCACACAATAAAGAAGGACTTACCATTGTGTTCAATCAAATTAAAAAAGAAAATTTTGATACTCTTCATATAGTTTTTGGCGTGGTCAATGATAAGAATCTAGAGGCTATTCTACCTTTATTACCAAAATCAGCACAATATTATTTTTCTAAACCAAATAATCCGCGAGGTTTGGACACCGCTATTTTACACCAAAAAGCATCCGAATTCGGACTCAAAGGAAACACATTTACTTCAATAACAGAAGCTTATACAAATGCAAAACAAAATGCAAAACCCAACGATTTCATTTACATAGGAGGCAGTACATTTGTAGTTGCAGAAATAATTTAAAAAAAAATCAATTTTATAGTTGCGAATTCAAAAAAGAGTCTTATATTTGCACTCGCAATCACAAAATGACAGCAACCTAACAAATAGGGCGATTAGCTCAGCTGGTTCAGAGCACCTCGTTTACACCGAGGGGGTCGGGGGTTCGAACCCCTCATCGCCCACAAAACTTCAACAGAAATGTTGAAGTTTTTTTTTGCACTTATTCCTCCCATACTTTTTTTTACTATTTAACCACTTTTTATTTGATTATAACTTCTAAATTAAATACATTTGTGTAATCGATTACATTATTTGGTTCAAATAACAATTTCGACACAAATACTAACTAAAAGAAATTAACCAAAAGATGAAAATGAAAATAAAACAGCTTTGCGTCCTTACCTTAGCAACAACACTTTGGGGTTGCTCTAAACAAATACTCAATTCAAACATTACTCAACAACTACAAACAAAGGCAATTGAATTTAAAATGCCTAAAATACAAGAACCCATCATCCCTAACAATACCGTTAACATAACCGATTTTGGCGCAATAAACGGAGGTTTTGAATTAAATACACAAGCATTTGCTGACGCCATTGAGACCGTATCCAAAAAAGGAGGAGGAAAAGTAATTATCCCTCCAGGAATTTGGCTAACAGGGCCAATAATATTAAAAAGCAACATTGAGCTACACGCACAGGCCGGTGCATTAATCAAGTTCTCTTCTGACAAGAGTTTATACCCTATTATTGAAACAAGTTTTGAAGGACTAAACACTTGGCGTTGCATCTCCCCTATTTATGGCAAGAACCTAGAAAACGTAGCGTTTACAGGAAAAGGTATTTGGGACGGCTCAGGTGAAGCTTGGAGATTGGTAAAAAAAGAAAAACTAACAGCCAGTCAATGGAAAAAATTTATTGAATCTGGAGGAGTTCTCAATGACAAAAAAGACGTATGGTACCCCTCTGAACAATATCGCATCGGAAATCAAAATGCCGATCAGAATGTACGACATGATTTAAAAACGAAAGAAGAATTTGAAGCTATACATGATTTCCTAAGACCCGTATTAGTAAGCATCCAAAACAGCAAAAGAGTTTTATTTGACGGACCTGTATTTCAAAATTCACCAGCTTGGTGCTTACACCCATTTCTAGTTGAAGATTTAATTATCCGAAACACAACTGTACGAAACCCATGGTTCTCTCAAAACGGTGACGGTCTTGACGTAGAATCATGTAAAAATGTATTGATAGAAAACTCTAGTTTTGACGTAGGAGATGACGCCATTTGCGTAAAATCTGGCAAAGACAAAGACGGACGTGACCGAGGTGTACCCTGTGAAAATATCATAATTAGGAATAACGTAGTATATCACGGACACGGCGGAGTTACAGTAGGTAGCGAAATGTCAGGTGGAATAAAAAACTTGCATGTTTCAAATTGTACATTTATCGGGACCGATGTTGGTCTTCGATTTAAAAGTACTCGTGGAAGAGGCGGTATTGTCGAAAATATTTTTATCTCCGATATCTGGATGATTGACATTCCTTCACAAGCCATTTCTTTCGATTTATACTATGGAGGCAAATCCATTGCAGAAACCTTAGCTGAAGGAGGAAACACCATCAGTACTGCAATGGTTCCAGTTAATGAAGAAACCCCACAATTTAAAGATATCTCCATTAAAAATATTTATATAAATGGAGCACAACAAGCTGTTTTTTTACAAGGACTCCCCGAAATGAATCTTAAAAATATTGAAATATCAGGATTAACCGCTAAGGCAGACAAAGGTTTTTCCATAATTGACGCAAATGGACTTAAACTAAACAACATCAATCTTGACATTAAAAACAGCACAGTATTAGACATCTACAACAGTAAAAATATATCCATAAAAAACACAGATTTTAACTCGGCATCTACAAAAGCCATTAATATTAAAGGTGAATCCTGCAAAAATATCGAACTGATTTCAACAGAAAAAACGAATCTTTCCCAAAGAACGTTCATTGATAAAACTGTTCAAGAAAACGCTGTAAAAATGTAACGGATTAAAAAATATATTTATTAAACCAAACAAGCCAATTCAAATAAATGAATTGGCTTGTGCTTTTTATCTTGGGTTTCCTTCTTGAATCTACAAAAAATCAAGTGTTCGTTCTAAAGCCATACCTCTAGAACCCTTAATCAATATCAAACAATCATCAGATGAAAGACCTTTAAATGATTTGGCAAAATCATCAAAATTCTCATAAAACTTAAAATTAGACTGCTCAATTCTATTATCGTAAAAAGCTTTACCAACAAAAACACAGTTAACATCATTATTAATCAAACTAGACTCCACAATGGCTTTATGCTCTGCATTACTTTCCTCTCCGAGCTCAAACATGTCCCCAAGTATCATTATTTTATTTTGCCCCTCAAGTTGCACAAAATTTTGAATTGCTACCAACATACTACTTGGATTAGCATTATACGCATCCAGAATAATTTGATTTCGCCCCTTCGAAAGTAGTTGAGAGCGATTATTCTCTGGAACATAACTTTCTAATGCTTCTTTAATCAAAGAATTAGATACTTCAAAATATTTCCCTATTGCCAAAGCTGCACAAAGATTACTACCATTATAAAGACCTATCAATTGCGATTTTACAACGATATCATCGTATCGCGTTTCTACCAATGGATTAGCAGAAACCGAACTAATCTTAATATCTGCATCAGCATTATTTGCACTAAAAGAATAATGACGAAGAACCATTGACTTTTCAAATTGAATAGGATCATCATAATTTACAAAAGCCAATCCATCACTTTTTTGCAAATATTGATACATTTCACTTTTTCCTTTAATAACCCCTTGAACTCCTCCAAAGCCTTCTAAATGAGCTTTTCCAAAATTGGTTATATAACCATAATTTGGAGTTGCCAGTTCACATAAGAACGCAATTTCCTTTTGATGATTGGCACCCATTTCAACAATACCAATTTCAGTTTCAGAAGTAAATGAGAGCAGCGTCAAAGGAACGCCAATATGATTATTTAAATTTCCTACCGTCGCTTTTGTATTATACTTCTGAGACAGAACAACCTGTATAAGTTCCTTGGTAGTTGTTTTACCATTACTCCCTGTAAGGGCAATAATAGGCAAATCCAAATATTGTCTATGGAATTGCGCTAACTGCTGTAAAGCGCTCAAACTATCTCCCACTAAGATGGTTCTAGCATCAATAAAATAAGCCTCATTATCTATAATAACATAAGAAGCTCCTTTATCTAAAGCTTCTTGAGCAAAAGTATTAGCATCAAATCGCTCTCCTTTAATAGCAATAAATAACGAACCAACCTCGATCTTTCTTGTATCTATTGAAACTGAACTACATTGCAAAAACAAACTGTGAATAGCACTAATATTCATTTGAAAAAGAGTTTAAAAAAATAAAAGCCCTAATCAAAGGGCTTTTAAAATAATATGTTTTGAAATTAATTTCTTGGAGTTTTTCTTTTTTCAGCTTTAGGACCTACTTTAGACATTGCACATCTAAAACCAATATAATCAGTAGCCATATCTTGAGGAAAATATCTTCTCTGAGCAGGGTCTAACCAATACGCCCTATCTCTCCAAGAACCACCTTTATAAACTCTAACTTCATCATTGATCAAAGTTGTTCTCTTACTTGACTTATCATATCTTCTCACCATCCTACCAAGACTATCAGTTGTCACATTATGTTTTGGAGAATTATACATATTCCTCTCGTCTTTTGATTTTTCAGAACTTGACTCAGAAGAACCAAAATTATAATAAATGGAGGACTGTTTGTCACCATCTCTGTAATTGACATTATTACTTTTATCAAAATTCTGTCTCAAATAAGTTTCTTGCTCATCAACTGGCACTTGAACAATTTGCCCTGGAAAATTTCTAGAAATAATTTTACCATTACTCAAGGTATCGTATTTAATATTTTCTTTTGTTACGATATCTACTTTACCGTCTTTTCCGATTTTATTTTTAGTATACATATTACCTCTAAAGTAATTGAAGTCATTAGCTTCATTATCTATGATAGGCCTGTAGACATCAGCAACCCATTCGGCTACGTTACCTGCCATATCATACAATCCAAAATCATTAGCTGGATACTTTTTAACTTCGTTTGTAATATCAGCACCATCATCAGACCATCCTGCTATCCCTCCGTAGTCACCGTTACCTTGCTTAAAGTTAGCTAACTGATCTCCTTTGGACTGTCTCTTTCCTGAACGCGTATAACTGCCTGACCATGGATATTTCTTCTGACCTTTGTATATATTGTATTCTCTTTGTCCTACGTCTGCAGCTGCAGCATACTCCCACTCAGCTTCTGTAGGCAAACGGTATTCAGGCAACACAATACCAGAAGTACGTTGCGCATATACATTCTTTTGTTCAGCTCCTTTTGTTTGCCTTCCTTGTGGCCTTTTTAGAACTACAGCATCATTTTTACCACCATATGCGGATGTAGGGCTGTTAATATAAGTTTCCGTATCAAAAATACTTTCAGCATCCACTTCTTCAGTCTTTGCGTTCTTTTTTAAATACCCGTTTTTCTCTAAGATTGCTTCATTTACACGATTGGTTCTCCATTTACTAAATTCAACAGCTTGAATCCAATTCACTCCAACTACAGGATAATTCGCATAAGCGGGGTGTCTCAAATAGTTATTTGTCATAGTTTCATTATAACCCAATCTATTTCTCCAGACTAAAGTGTCAGGAGAAGCACCTGCATATATGTGCTTGTAATTTTCTTCTGTTGGAGGAAACACATTTTTCATCCAATCTAGATACTCTAAGTACATAAAATTAGTTACTTCCGTCTCATCCATATAAAAAGATTGGACATGCTGTTGCGTTGGGGTATTATTCCAATCATGCATTACGTCATCTTGAATCCTTCCCATAGTAAAAGTTCCCCCTTCTACAAACACCAAACCTGGTCCTGCAGTTTGAACTTTCTTGCTAGCGACTTTTTTCCCACTAACATCCCAGCCAGTAGCCCTTGAAGCACTACTAGAACTTGATTTTTTACTACAACTAGAAAAACTTACAATAATAATTGTCATTGACAACATAAATTGCAAGATTGTATTTTTATTTACTTTCATACTCTTTAAAGGTAATAATTTAAAGTGATGCAATATAATAATTAACGATTAACCTACAACACCAATAAAAAAAATAATTCTTGTTCCATAACCAACAAGCAATCACGATATTTAAACGCAAAAATATACTATTTATTATTTATTTTCATATTAAATGATTTATTTTTACCCATTATTATTCGTTAAAACCAATCTCAATTTAATAAAAAATGAGAAAATTACTTTTTTTGCAAATACTATTTATTCCTTTTCTGCTAAATGCACAAACTAGAGGTAACATAAGCATTAACTGGCTAGACAAAACAGAGATGAATTATGGGCAATCAAAAATAAACATTCCTCAATTTACGGATAACATTTTCCAATACGATGATTTTAACAGAACCATTCTATTAACTATAAAACTTCCCGAAAATATTGAATTTGATGAGAATAATTTTCAAGTTACAAATATCATTTATGAAAACCTAACACCAACGCAATTAGGCGATCTTAATCCCGAAAACATATCAAGCAATATATCTTCTAAAATAGCAACAACATACTCTAGAGATATCCCTCAATCATTCCTTTCTTTATCCCCTATAATAAAAGACAACTTTGGTTATAAAAAAATTATTTCGTTTAGCTACCTCATTAACCAAAAAATCAATAGCAAAACCTCAAACAAATTCACAAACAAAAGTTTAAACTCCAAAGCAATTACAAATTCAGTATTAGCAACTGGAGACTGGTATCGTTTTTATATTGAAAAATCAGGGATTTACAAAATAGACAAAAACTTCCTACAAAAACTCGGAATCAACACCAGCACTATAAATCCAAAAAAAATAAAACTATATGGCAATGGAGGAAGAATGCTACCTTTATCAAATGCGACGGAATACCCTATTGATTTGGCTGAAAATGCAATACAAGTAATAGGTGAAAATGACGGGAAATTCGATAATGACGATTTCATATTGTTTTACGGAGAAGGTACCGACACATGGAACACAGAAAGCCAAACTTCAATTAATCTCTACGACAACAAATCCTATTACTACCTATCCATACAAGCTGAAGATGGAAAAAGAATTCCTGAAAAAACACAACCTACTGGAGCAAGTACCTTATCTGTAAATACTTTTGACGATACCCAATTTCACGAGCTTGATTTATTCAATATTGCCAACCTTGGAAGACAATGGTTTGGTGAATCTTTCGAAATAAAAAACACTCAGGAATTTCCATTTACAATTCCGAACATTGATATTTCGACAGCTCCAAGCATCAAAATTGTTGCTGCCGCTGCTGCATCCACACCTACTTCATTAAAAATAGCCGTAAATGATTTAGAAACAGGAACACTAACTTTTTCTCAATTACCTACAAGTTCTAGCAGTACTAAATACATCTCAAATACGTTTAATTCAACCTTCACTGGAGCAGAAAACATTAAAGTAAAACTCACCTACAACAACAATGGAGTACCAGGATCAAAAGGATATTTAGACTATATTGAAATTAAATCTAAAAGATTCCTAAAAGGTTACGGTAAACAATTTCACTTTCAGTTAAACATATCCGCTTCCAATATTGGAATCGCAACTTACACCCTAACCAATGCAAGATCAATTGCTGAAGTATGGGACATTACAGACATCTACAATGTAGCTAAATACACAAACCCTCTACAAGAAAATTTTGCATTCAAAACTAATTTAGGAGACTTACGAAAATACATCGCCTTAGATAATTCCGATTTTCTTACCCCTTTAAAAGAAAATAATTCTAAAATAGCCAATCAAAACATCAAGGGTACTATTTTCAAAAACAATCAAGGACAATTTCAAGATATAGACTATGTAATTATCACTCCAAATTTCCTGATCAATCAAGCCGAAAAATTAGCTAGCTTTCATCGTTCTAATTCGAATTTAAACACAAAAGTAATAACATTAGAATCCATCTATCAAGAATTTGCTTCAGGAAAACAAGACATAGCTGCAATCAGAAACTGCATTAAATATATTTATCAAAATAGCTCATCAAACGACAAAAGAATTAAATATATTAATTTATTCGGTGACGCTTCATTCGATTACAAAAACAGGATCCCTAACAACACCAATATTGTCCCAATATATCACGCACTACGTGGAAACACAGTTGGGGAATCATCATTTGCTTCTGATGATTTTTATGGATACATGGACAATAACGAAGGTAATATTACCAATTCGTATGGTGGAATTGATATCGCCGTTGGAAGAATGATTATGTCAGACACCAAAAAAGCCGACGAGATGGTCAACAAAGTTTTAGAATATCATGACGAGAAATCATACGGTAGCTGGAGAAACAATTATGTCCTCATAAGTGATGACTCAGATAAGACAACAGATGCAACCCTACAGTTTAAACAAAACAGACTGGGTGATGAAATCACATCAAAAAAACCCTTTATAAATGTTGAAAAAATATTCTTGGACTCATATACGCAAGAAACATCTGCAGGTGGAAACAGGTACATTAAGGCACGCGCCGACATTTTCAACTCTTTTGAAAAAGGGGCACTTGTTTTTAACTATTTAGGACATGGTGGTGAAGACGGTCTTGCTTCAGAAAGAATCTGGGAAAAATCCGATGGAGAAAACATGAACAATCAATACAAATACCCTCTTTTCATTACAATAACATGTGATTTTTCTCGATTTGACAACCCCTACAAACAAACAGCGGGCGAATTTACTTTTTGGAACCCTAAAGGGGGTGCTATCTCAATGTTGACTACCGTACGTGCTATTTCTCAAAGCTCGGCTGAAAACTTCAACGATATCCTATCTAAATATCTCTTAAGTTATGATTCCAACCAATATCCAAGCATAGCAGAAGCTTTACGATTAGCAAAAAACAGTAATCCTAACTCTTCTTCTAATGTGGTTTTTTACATTGGAGATCCTGCAATTATGCTTGCAATACCTAAACCTCAAATTAGACTTACTAAAGTAAATGATGTTCCTGTAAATCAAACAATCGATAATTTCAAATCATTATCAAAAATAAAGCTAAGTGGAGAGATAACCGATGAAAACAACCTTCGAATCACAAACTATAACGGAGAAGTTTTTACCAAAATTTTCGACAAAACTATTATTAAAAAAACATTAAATAACGATGGCAACAGTCCTTCAATTGATTTCAACACATTAGGTGAGACTATTTTTAGAGGAAATGCCACGGTCACTAACGGTGAATTTGAATTTAGTTTTGTTGTTCCTAGAGACATTCGAATCCCAATTGATAACGGAAAAATCAGTTTTTACGCCAAAAAAAGCCAGGTTCTTGAAGACAATACAGGCCTTGATACAAATATTAAAATTGGAGGCGTAAATGAAAACGCTCCAGAAGACAATATTAATCCAATTGTTAAGTTATATATGAATGATGAAACATTTGTTTCAGGAGGTATCACAAATGCTTCACCCTTTCTTCTAGCTTTCTTAGAAGATGAAAATGGAATAAACACAGCGAGCGGTATTGGACACGACATCACAGCTGTACTAGATGGAGATGTGAGCAATCCTTATATATTAAATGATTATTACCAAACAAATTTAGATGACTACACCAAAGGAACCGTGCGTTTTCCATTGCGAAATATCTCCCCTGGACTACACACCATTACATTTAAAGCTTGGGATGTTTACAACAACCCCACGACAACTGAAATACAATTCATTGTCGTAGGAGACGAATCCATTACTTTAACCAATGTATTAAACTATCCAAATCCATTTGTAAACTATACCGAATTTTGGTTCACCCATAATAGACCATTTGAACCCTTAGAAGTACAAGTACAAGTTTTTACGGTGACAGGTAAAGTAGTTTGGACAAAAAATCAAATCATAACAACAGATGGTTTTCTATCAAAAGAAATCACTTGGGATGGCAAAGACGATTTTGGAAATAAAATAGGAAAAGGAGTCTATGTGTACAAACTTACAGTTAAATCAAATCTATCCAATAAAAAGGCTGAAAAAATCGAAAAACTTGTCATACTTTAATAAAATACTATATTTGTCAAATAAACTTTACGTTAAAAATGAAAAAAATAATTCTTTTTACTAGCTGTTTACTAGTATTTTCATTCGCAAAAGCCCAAGAGAACAGGGTAATCACTACAGGTGTTCCTTTTTTATTGGTTTCAGCAGATGCTAGAGCTGCCGGTATGGCAGATATTGGTGTAGCAACTTCTACAGATGCATTTTCACAACAATGGAATCCGGCTAAATACGCATTTGCAACAGATAAGCAAGGCGTTTCGCTAAGCTACACTCCTTATCTTACAGACTTGGCAAATGATATCGCACTAGGACAATTAACCTACTATAATAGAATTAACGAACGTTCTGCTTTTGCAACCAGCCTACGTTATTTCAGTTTTGGAGAAATTGAATTACGACAAACTGGAGAGCCAAATGAAATAACCAATAAAGTTTCACCAAACGAGCTCGCCATTGATGGTTCATACTCTCTAAAATTAAGTGAAACTTTCTCAATGGCTGTAGCTGGAAGATACATTCGTTCTAATTTAAAGGTTGCCGATAGTAACAACGATGCTTCTGCAGCCAACTCCTTTGCTATTGATGTGGCTGGATTTTACGAATCTGATGAAGTTGCCTACACAGACTTCAATGGAAGATGGAGAGCAGGATTTAACATCCAAAACCTTGGCCCAAAAATCAGTTATGATAATGACGAAATCAGTTCAAATTTTCTACCAGCTAATCTAAAACTAGGGGCTGGATTTGATTTCATATTTGATGATTACAATAAAATTGCTGTCAACGCTGAAATAAATAAACTACTAGTACCTACACCACAGTTTGGCGTTGATTTAAATGGTGATAACGTTGTCAATGGAGACGATACAGCTATCGCAAAAGAAGAATACCGTTCTATCGGATGGGCATCTGGTATATTCAAATCATTTGGAGACGCACCTGATGGCTTTGGTGAAGAATTAAAAGAAGTAACTTATGCCTTAGGAGCCGAATACTTATACCAAGATTCCTTTGCTATGCGATTAGGTTATTTTAACGAAAGCGCATTAAAAGGAGCTAGAAAATATTTCTCTTTAGGAGCTGGTTTTAAATACACTACTGTAAAAATCGACGTATCCTACTTATTTTCCGCATCAAAAGTAAAAAACCCGCTTGAAAACACGTTGCGTTTTTCTCTAACTCTTAATTTCGGTGACAAATACGAACGCTACTAAGAATAAATAATACTGCATATAAAAAATCCAAATTTCAAAAAAATGAAATTTGGATTTTTTATATAACAAAAGAAAAATGAAAACAATTACCATCACCAATCAGTTTACAATTTATTCCAAAACAGCCGAATTACCTATCGAAATACAGAATTTGATGCAAAAGGCGATTCAAATCCGATCTCAAGCCTACGCTCCCTATTCAAAATTTAAAGTAGGTGCAGCTATATTATTAGAAAACGGCGAGATTATTTTGGGAACAAATCAAGAAAATGCAGCATATCCATCGGGATTGTGTGCAGAAAGGGTTGCCATTTTTCAAGCAGGTACATTATACCCTAACACTCTAATAAAAACAGTATTCATCACAGCCGCTTCAGACTTAAACCCAACAAAAACCCCCATCCCTCCTTGTGGAGCCTGCAGACAATCCATCGCAGAATACGAACTTAAACAAGACAGGCCTATCGAAATCTATTTTACAGGAGAATCTGGCGACATATACAAATCTGATTCCATAAAAAACTTATTACCGCTATTATTTAACAAAAACCTCTTGTAATAATACTAAAAATCAGCATTAAAATTTTAGTTCTTAATTGTAATGTTCTATTTTTGCAATTCGCAAATTTGTTCCATTACACTATTTTGCGATAAGATTACAATTGACAATACAATAAAAACTTTAGCAAAAGAATAATCTAGATGAAAGAAGTTACAAAAGAGGTTTATTTGAAGTGGTACGAAGACATGCTACTTTGGAGAAAGTTTGAGGACAAACTTGCGGCATTATACATTCAACAAAAAGTTAGAGGTTTTCTACACTTGTACAATGGTCAAGAAGCGGTATTAGCAGGTGCATTACATGCAATGGACTTGACAAAAGACAAAATGATTACTGCTTATAGAAATCACGTACAACCTATCGGAATGGGTGTTGACCCTAGAAGAGTAATGGCGGAACTTTTAGGAAAAGAAACCGGTACTTCTAAAGGTATGGGAGGTTCGATGCACATCTTTTCTAAAGAACACCGTTTTTATGGTGGACACGGAATTGTAGGTGGACAAATTCCTGTAGGAGCTGGATTGGCTTTTGGAGACAAATACAACAATACAGGCGGAGTAACCATGACTTATTTTGGTGATGGTGCAGCCCGTCAAGGATCGCTTCACGAAGCTTTCAACATGGCTATGTTATGGAAATTACCAGTAGTTTTTATCGTTGAAAACAACGGATATGCTATGGGAACCTCTGTAGAAAGAACAGCAAACCATACTGACATTTGGAAATTAGGTTTAGGATACGAAATGCCTTGTGGACCTGTTGACGGAATGAACCCAGTAAAAGTTGCTGAAGCAATGACTGAGGCTATCGAAAGAGCTCGTCGTGGCGACGGACCAACTTTCTTAGAAATGAAAACATACCGTTACAGAGGACACTCAATGTCTGATGCACAGTTGTATCGTTCTAAAGAAGAAGTAGAAGAATACAAAAAAATAGATCCAATTACTCAAATTTTAGATGTAATTAAGGATAAAAAATACGCTACAGACAAAGAAATCGAAATTATTGACCAAAGAGTTAAGGACAAAGTTCAAGAATGCGTTGATTTTGCAGAAAACTCTCCTTACCCACCAGTTCAACAATTGTACGATGTAGTGTACGCACAAGAAGATTATCCATTTTTACCTCATAAATTATAAAAAATATGGCAATTAAAGTAACTATGCCTCGTTTGAGCGATACTATGACGGAAGGAACGGTAGCGACTTGGCTTAAAAAAGTAGGTGACAAAGTAAGCGAAGGAGATATCCTAGCAGAGATTGAAACAGACAAAGCAACAATGGAATTTGAGTCTTTCAACGAAGGTACTCTTTTACATATTGGAATTCCTGAAGGAGAAACTGCTCCTATCGATTCTTTATTGGCAATCATCGGAGACGAAGGCGAAGACATTTCAGCACTTTTAGCTGGTGGTGAATCTGCTACTCCAGCTCCAGCTGCCTCAACTGAAGAAGCGAAACCAACAGAAACTAAAGCTGCTGCTGCACCTGCAACATTACCAGCTGGCGTAGTTGTAGTAACAATGCCTCGTTTGAGCGATACTATGACTGAAGGAACCGTAGCTACTTGGCTGAAAAAAGTAGGTGATAAAGTTAGTGAAGGGGATATCCTTGCTGAAATTGAAACTGATAAAGCTACTATGGAATTTGAGTCTTTCAATGAAGGAACTCTTTTATATATCGGAATTGAAGAAGGGAATACAGCTCCAATTGATAGTTTATTAGCTATCATCGGACCTGCAGGAACTGACATCTCAGGAATTGCTGAAGGAATCAAAGCTGGAGGATCTGCTCCTGCTGCACCAACTGAAGAAGCTAAACCAACTACTACTGCCGCTGCACCTGCTGCTGCGACTGCCACAACGCAAGAACCAGCTACTGCTACATCTGCAGATGGTGGAAGAATTTTCGCTTCACCACTTGCTAAGAAAATTGCAAGTGACAAAGGAGTAAACTTAGCTCAAGTAAAAGGTACTGGAGAAAACGGACGTATCGTAAAAAGCGATATCGAAAACTTCACACCTGCTGCTGCTCCACAAGCCGCTGCTGCAAAAACTGAAACTACTGCTGCACCTCAAGTATTTGTACCTGCAGGAGAAGTTTACACTGAAGAAATTAAGAATTCGCAAATGCGTAAAATCATCGCTAAGCGTTTATCTGAATCTTTATTCACTGCACCACATTACAACTTAGTAATTGAAGTGACTATGGATGAAGCGATGAAATCTAGAGCTACTATCAATAGCGTTCCAGATACCAAAGTATCTTTCAACGATATGGTAATCAAAGCTTGTGCATTAGCGTTGAAAAAACATCCAAAAATCAACTCTCAATGGTCAGCTGATGCAATCACGATCAATCACCATGTTAACATTGGAGTTGCCGTAGCTGTTGAAGACGGATTAGTTGTTCCTGTATTGAAATTCACTGATGCTATGAGTTTATCTCAAATTGGTGCAAGTGTAAGAGATCTTGCTGGAAGAGCTAAAAACAAAAAACTAGGCCCACAAGAGATGGAAGGAAGTACTTTCACTGTTTCGAACCTAGGAATGTTTGGAATCACTGAATTCAACTCTATCATCAACCAACCTAATTCTGCTATCCTTTCAGTAGGAGCAATCGTAGAAAAACCAGTGGTTAAAAACGGACAAATCGTGGTTGGAAACACAATGATGTTATCTCTTGCTTGTGATCACCGTACTATCGATGGAGCAACTGGAGCACAGTTCTTACAAACATTAAAACAATACATTGAAAACCCTGTAACGATGCTTGCATAATTACTGATTCAATACAAAACTAGAAACCCGTCTTGAAATAATCTTGACGGGTTTTTTATTTCTATTTTGTCCCGTCCTGAAATAACGATACACAAAAAACATCGTTATGGAATTAAAAACTAATTATGTAAAGCGAACTCAAAAAGACTATTCGATGTCTTTTAAACTTCAGGTTGTTCAAGAAATAGAACAAGGTGATCTCACAGCAACAGAGGCTACAAAAAAATACGGCATTCAATGTAGAAAGACTGTTATAGAATGGTTACGAAAATTTGGTAACTTCGATTGGGAAAACCAATCTCGTTTAAATATGCCAAAGTCACAGCAACAGAAGATCATGGAACTTGAAGCTCAGGTCAAGTTATTAGAAAAACAAAAGGCTCTTTTGGAACGACAAGCTTATGTCGCAGACAAAAAAGCGATCTTGTTTGATATGATGATAGATCTAGCCGAGAAAGAATATCACATCGATATACGAAAAAACTCTCCACCCGAACAATCGACTACTTCAGAAAAAAAGAACAAAAAACAGTAGCGTTTACCTGTTATTTGTTCGGGATAGACAGACAGGTTTATTATCGAAAAATTAGAAGAAGAGCATCCAAACAAAGCAAAGCCAAAGAAGTAATTTCAATGGTAAATGATATCAGAGAGATAATGCCTAGAGTAGGCACAAGAAAACTATATTATCTTCTGCTGGATAAACTTCAACTAATGAAAATAGGAAGAGATAAATTCTTTGATATACTCAGAGCTAATCATTTATTAATACAGCCTAAACGAAGTTATCATGTAACAACTAATTCACATCATCGATTTAGAAAACATCAAAATCAGATTTTAGATTTACAAATTAACAGGCCTGAACAGGTTTGGGTATCTGATATAACCTATATAGGGAAAAGAGATAATCCATGTTATTTAAGTTTGGTTACAGATGCTTATTCTAAAAAGATCATGGGGTATTATGTTGCTGATAATATGAATACAGAAAGCAGTTTGAAAGCTTTAAAAATGGCTCTTAAACACAGAAATAACAAAAACTTACCGTTGATACATCATTCTGACAGAGGTATCCAATATTGTGCCCATGAATACCAAAAACAGCTTGATAAAAATAAAGTTGTATGTAGCATGACACAAAATTCGGACCCTTATGAAAATGCAGTAGCAGAAAGGGTTAATGGTATTTTAAAGCAGGAATTTAAGATTGATAAATACAATCAAAAAACAGAAATCATGCAAAAAGTTGTAAAGAAAGCTATTAATATCTATAATGAAATCAGACCTCATTATTCTAATTACATGCTTACACCCAATCAGATGCATAAACAAAACAAAATCAAAATGAGAACTTATAAAACAAAAAACAGTAGTAAACCTATGCTTACTACTGTCTAAAAATTGTACTTTTATTTATTATTAATCCTGTATCACTTTTTCAGGACTAGACATTTGGGCATGTCCCCACTTCCACTATCGTTACAGTGCGGTCGGGCTGTACGCTCTATCTTTTATTCCATTACATTACATAAAAGGATGCCGCTCCCATCCCTCATGCAATAAAAAAACATTAACTTTTATTTTTCTCCTCAATCCACTTCGACATATACTTGGTACTTTTCAAAGTATGATGCTGTAATAACTCTCCCATAAAATTATTCAAACGGTGTTGCTTTGTATTTGAAACTAAAAACTTGATTTGTTTATCAAAATCTTCTTCAAACAATTCTCTTAAATAACGTTGTTCGATAATGGCAACACCCTTTTTTTGAGCTTGTAGCCAAAGATTTTTATCTTGATATAATTCTACTGCTTTCTCCGAAAACAACTCAGGATTGTCAATTACAAAACCATTCCATGGCAAAACACCTTGCATAGATTCGGCGCCAATAGCAGTTGTAACCGATGGCGTTCCACATTGCATAGCTTCGAGCAATTTTCCTTTTATACCAGCACCAAAACGCAAAGGAGCCAAAACTACTCTTGCTTTTCTAACCACATCATTTGCATCCGCAGCACGACCTCTAATAAAAAAACCTTCTTTAGCATTATTCAATTGCAATACTTTTTGCGAAGGGTAAGCACCATAAACATTCAAAACTGCCGTTGGTAATTGTTTTTTTATCTGTGGCCAAATTGTTTCTTTGAGATACTGAACAGCATTCCAATTAGGCTCATGAAGAAAGTTACCGATAAAAACAAAATCCTGACGTTCTTCAAAAGAAGGCAATTTTTCTAAATCAGGAATAGCATTCGATTCTAAAAGCAATGGCAAATAATACAATAAAGCAGTATCAATTCGGAAAGTCGTTTTGAGCAATTCCATTTCATATTCCGAAATCATCAATGACAAATCACAACGTAAAATACTGGCAATTTCACGTTTGGCAACTTCTTCCACTAATAAATCTGAAAGTTCAAACTCTCTCTTTTCTTTAAAAGCTTTTTGCCTAGCCAACCGCAAACAATGCAAATCCTCAGTATCTAATATCCGTAATGCTTGGGGACAATTTTCAGCTACGCGCCATCCAAATTGCTCTTCAATCATAAATCGATCAAACAATACAATTGCAGGATTCAAATCTTTTATAAATTCATCAAAACTGGCAGAATTTAGTGTAATGGATTTTTCATCAACACCCAATGATTCTAAATCTACCATAAAATCACTGTCTTGAGCAGCACTGGCAAAAGTAATTTGAAAGCCCATTTCTTTATACAAAGAGATTAACTGCAAAATTCTTCCCCAGCCGCTGAAGAATTAGGCTCAGGCCATACAAAACCGATAACTAAAAGCTTGTTGTTTTGATTCATTACTATGATTTCTATTGCAAAATAATGCTATTTATATTGCATTACCATAATTTGAACCATTATTCTATTAGAAAACATTAATTTTGTAAAACTAAATTCAGAAATATGTTAGGTTTAAAATTAGCCACCGACCCAAGATGGGTAAATATCGTAGAATCAAATATTGAAGAAATTTTGACCGATCATGCTTGGTGCGAACAAAAGGCTGCTTCGAACGCGATAAGTTTAATTACGCAAAATTCTGAAAAAGAAGAATTGGTTACTGAATTGATGGTGATTGCCAAAGAAGAACTAGAACATTTTCAGATGGTGCATGACCTTATCAAAAAACGAGGACTGACTTTTGGTCGTGAACGCAAAGACAGCTATGTAAACGAACTTTTTAAATTTATGAAAAAAGATGGAAGCCGAAACGATGCTTTGTGTGAGCGTTTACTGTTTTCAGCAATGATAGAAGCCAGAAGTTGTGAAAGATTCAAAGTTTTATCTGAGAATATTAAAGACCCCGAATTAGCTAAATTTTATCGTGATTTAATGATTAGCGAGGCAGGACATTACACAACCTTTCTAGGCTTTGCTAGAAAATATGCCGACAATGTGGATGTTGACAAACGCTGGTCCGCTTGGATTGAATATGAAACATCCATCATTAGTAATTACGGCAAAAACGAAACTGTTCACGGATAAACAAAAAAAAGACGAATTCTAATAGAATTCGCCTTTTTGGACAAGTAAAACATTAAAATCTATTTCTTAATTATCAGAAACTCTGAGCGTCTGTTTATTGCGTGCTCTTCTTCTGTACATTCTTTACAATTAACTTTTAATTCTGTTTCTCCATAACCTTTTCCTGAAATTCGATCGGAGGATATACCTTTTGAAATTACATACTGCACTGTAGATATGGCTCTTCTTTCAGAAAGGTCATCGTTGTATTTTTTGGAACCTCTTGAATCAGTATGAGACTTAACAGCAATGACTAAATCTTTATTATTTTGCATTACGTAAACTAATTTATCAAGTTCAGCAGCACCTTCACGTGTAATATTGTTTTTATCGAATTCAAAATAAATTGGATTCAAAACAATTTCATTTTCTGTAACAATCATATCAATTGGATCTAAACTAACACGAACAGTAGTCTTAGATTCTTTGAATTTATCAACAGTCACTGATTTATACACGTAGCCATCCTTATAAGCTTCAATCATATATGCTTTATTGTTTTCAACGTCATAGGAAACCTCACCTAAGGTATCTGTGTTTTTAGTATCCAAAACGTTTTTATATTCATCTAAAATAACCACTTTAACATCTGACAGAAGTTCTTTAGTTTTAGCGTTCGTCACGATGGTCAAAATCTTAGCTGTTTTTACTGGAATAGAACTATAAATATGATCATTACCCAATCGGTTACTAGAAACAAATCCTATGTTTTTTTCTTTGTTAAAAGTAAATGCAAAGTCATCTTTTTCAGAATTTATAGGTTTCCCAACATTACTCGGTTGATCATTTTTCCCTAAATCAAAAGAAAAAACGTCGAAACCACCAAAACCAATCAATCCATTTGAAGCAAAATACAATACATTATCTTCCGCAATAAAAGGAAAACTTTCATCTCCTACAGTATTAACTTTGGCGCCTAAATTCTCTGGACTTCCATAAGTACCATCTTCGTTAACTGCCACTTTCCATATATCAATACCTCCAATTGATCCGGGCATATTTGAGGAGAAATATAAGGTCTTTCCATCTTTAGAAATCGATGGATTACTTGTTGAATATTCTTTGCTATTAAAAGGTAATGGCTCTATATTAGTCCATTTCCCATTGATTTTAGTAGCTTTAAACAAGTTAACTTGTCCAATTTTCAACTTCTTTACTTTATCTTTTACAAATAAATTATCCTTAAAACTTTCACTTGAAAAATAAATGGTATTTCCATCACTTGAGATTGAAACAGGACCTTCATGATATTTAGTATTTAAATCGTTAACTAGAGTAGGTTCCCCTAGTGAACCATCTTCATTGTAATTGGATTGATAAATATCCAAAAAAGGTTCATTTTTCCACCCATAAACAGCATTGTTTTCATTTCTAGAGCTAGCAAAGTATAAGGTGTTTCCAAAAAGTAAAGCCCCAAAATCAGACTTATCTACTGAGTTCACACTAAGTTTCTCAACATCAAACAACTTACTAATATCGATTAACTTTGGCAAGTAATCAGGGTTTTTCATAAATGCTATAGCCCTCTCATCCGATGGTTTCATTAATGCAAAAGTTTTCATTTGCTGATTAGACTCACCGTACTTTAAGTTGGATTTTAGCACCTGAGCATATCTGTAATAAGTTTCAGCATCTTGCTTGGATTGCAAAGCTTTGGCATACCACTTTTCAGCTTCAACGGTATTGTAAATATTATAATAGGAATCTCCTAATCGCTTAAAGATATAGCTATCAGAATGTCCTTTTTCAGTTAAACTAAGATACTCCTGAATTGCATTTACATATTCGTATCTGTCAAATAATTTATCTGCAGTCTTTGTATCTTTATTTTGCGCTGAAACGGTAACCGTAAGCAGTACAAAAAACAATAATAGCGTATTTTTTTTCATTAAATAGAATTTTAATATTAGAAAAATCTAGGAGAACGAGATACTTTTTTAGCTGAGAATATATCATAAAGAATAATAAACTCATGAGATGATGGAGCAGTCGTCTTTATGTCAGATATAATATGATCGTAAGCATAGCCAATTCGTAATTCTGGAGAAACGGCAAAATTAATCATCGCTCCAAAACTATCCTGCAATCTATAGGTTGCTCCCAATTCAAATTTTTCATTAAACAAAAAATTGGCAGAAAGATCTAAAGAAGGTGACACATTAAATGCAGATTTCAACATAAAAAAAGGTTTAAATTTGAGATTGCTATTCAAATCAAAAACATATCCCCCTGTTAGAAAATAATGCAAAACATCAGATCCATATTCTCTCCCATTATAATCTAGATGTTTTGAAGCCATCATATTGGGAATAGAAAAACCTAAATAATACTTATCCGTATAATAGAATGCTCCTGAACCAAAGTTAAATGTCACATCATTTATATCTTGTCCAAATACTCCTTCGGAAGGATCTGGTAAAGTAGACTGAATATCTCTCAATCCCACTTTATGAAAAGTAGCACCAGCTTTCAAACCCAAGGCCAGCCTATGTGTTTCATTTAGATTTATAGTGTATGAGAAATCTCCATAAACGTTTTGTTCTTCAATAGGACCAATTTTATCAGAAATAAAAGAAAGACCAAGACCTACATTACGACCAGCTTTACCATGACCCGCAAAAGTAAATGATGTAGGAGCATCCTCAATATTCACCCACTGTTTTCTGTATAACATCCCAAGAGAAATCGATTCTTTAGAGCCTGCATAAGCTGGGTTCATAACGTTCATATTATACATATACTGTGTATAATGAGGAGTTTGCTGTGCTATCGTTTCAATATAGCTGATCAGAACCAATAAAGAGGTTAAAAATATTTTGTTCATATCATTTTAGTTTTTTGATTTGTCAATTCTCACAATTGACATAACTCTATTTAATTCTCCGTTACCTTATTAGATATATCCAACCTGTTTTCATTTTTCCATTATTAAATTCAATTACATAATAATAGGTTGCACTTGGTAAATCATCGCCTTTATCAGACTGCCCTTTCCATTGATCTTTGTAATTATGTTGGTCATAAACACGTTTACCATATCTGTCAAAAATTTGCAAATATTTGACATCCATAACTCTCAAATCTAAGAAATCATTTGATCCATTTCCGTCTGGAGAAATACCTTTTTGAATGTTACAAAAAACAGATTCAATAACGATATTATTAGTAGTTGAACATTGTGTAGCACTAGAGCTTACTTTCAAGCTGAAAGTTAAAGGATAACTAACTATACCAGTCATGGCATTCACAACGTTAGTCACATTTAATTCCTCTGAATTAGTACCAACGATATTACCCAAATTATCCCTCCATTCATAATCTACCGCATTCCTATCATAAGAATTATTCAACGGTGAAGCTGACACTATATAATCTTTATCTTCACATTCATTTTTAGATTCAAACTGTATTTGTGAAGGAACCGGATTAATCGTTATTGAAGGCCCATTTGTTATACAAGCAGGACTAGCGGCAAATCGTACACTCAAAATATAATTACCTGGAGATAAATTTGTAAAATCTGGACTATTTTGAAAACCGTTACCAACACTGTATTGAATACCCGACTGTGGTGTTATCTTAATAGTTCCAGCTTGATCACAGCTGGTTTGAACAATTTGAGAAGCTGTAGGAACTGCTGGCAAAGCTGGTCTTGGATCTATTACAGTAGTTATTGCACTTTGAGCCACACAAGTATTATCTGCAATTTTCCTCACATACAAGGTGTAATTGTTAGACGCTAAACCTGTAAAAGTGTTCGATGCCTGATAAGTTGAGCCATTAACACTGTACTCTACGCCTGATTGAGTAGCAATAGTAATACTTCCACTTGGAACCGCACATGTTGGTTGTGTTACACTAGAAGCTGTTGGAACAACAGGCGGAAGCGGAACTGCATTAATTGTTATTACACTAGAAGAAGGAGTTACACATGTATTATCTGTAATTCTTCTAACGTATAAAGTATAGTTATTTGGTACTAAGCCTGAAAAAACATTTGACGATTGATACACTGTTCCATTTAAACTATATTCTACTCCAGTTTGAGTAGTTATAGAAATACTTCCTGATGGCACTGCACATGTAGGCTGCGTAACATTTGATGTAGTAGGAACAGTAGGTGGAATAGCCGTAATTATAGAAGTTGTTGTTGCAGAAGCTGTAATACATGTATTATCAGCAATACTTCTAACATATAACGTATAATTACCCGAAGCTAAAGTAGCAAAAACATTAGAAGATTGGTACACTGTTCCATTCAAACTATATTCCACTCCTGACTGACTTGTAATGGTAATGCTTCCTGTTGGAACTGCACAAGTAGGTTGTATTACATTAGATGCTGTAGGAGCTGTAGGTGGAATTGGAGCAGCATTTATCGTAGTAGCAGTACTAGAACTTGAAGCACAAGTATTATCTGCAGTATTTCTAACATATAGTGTATAACTGTTTGGCACCAACCCAGAAAACACATTCGATGCCTGATAAGTTGAGCCATTAACACTGTATTCTACGCCTGATTGAGTAGCAATAGTAATACTTCCACTTGGAACCGCACATGTTGGTTGTGTTACACTAGAAGCTGTTGGAACAACAGGCGGAAGCGGAACTGCATTAATTGTTATTACACTAGAAGAAGGAGTAACACATGTATTATCTGTAATTCTTCTAACATATAAAGTATAGTTATTTGGTACTAAGCCTGAAAAAACATTTGACGATTGATACACTGTTCCATTTAAACTATATTCTACACCAGTTTGAGTAGTTATAGAAATACTTCCTGATGGCACTGCACATGTAGGCTGCGTAACATTTGATGTAGTAGGAACAGTAGGTGGAATAGCCGTAATTATAGAAGTTGTTGTTGCAGAAGCTGTAATACATGTATTATCAGCAATACTTCTAACATATAACGTATAATTACCCGGAGCTAAAGTAGCAAACACATTAGAAGATTGGTACACCGTTCCATTCAAACTATATTCCACTCCTGACTGACTTGTAATGGTAATGCTTCCT
Source organism: Flavobacterium faecale (assembly GCF_048320115.1). Classification (GTDB taxonomy): domain Bacteria; phylum Bacteroidota; class Bacteroidia; order Flavobacteriales; family Flavobacteriaceae; genus Flavobacterium; species Flavobacterium faecale_A. The sequence continues at coordinate 1,904,763 of NZ_CP182943.1, read as the reverse complement.
GTTGGAACTGCACAAGTAGGTTGTGTTACATTAGATGCTGTAGGAGCTGTAGGTGGAATTGGAGCAGCATTTATCGTAGTAGCAGTACTAGAACTAGAAACACAAGTATTATCTGCAGTATTTCTAACATATAGTGTATAACTGTTTGGTACCAGCCCAGAAAATACATTCGATGCCTGATAAGTTGAGCCATTAACACTGTACTCTACGCCTGATTGAGTAGCAATAGTAATACTTCCACTTGGAATCGCACATGTTGGTTGTGTTACACTAGAAGCTGTTGGAACAACAGGCGGAAGCGGAACTGCATTAATTGTTATTACACCAGAAGAAGGAGTTACACATGTATTATCTGCAATACCTCTAACATATAATGTATAGTTATTAGGTACTAAGCCTGAAAAAACATTTGACGATTGATACACTGTACCATTCAAACTATACTCTACACCTGCTTGTGTATTAATAGAAATACTACCTGTTGGCACTGCGCAAGTAGGCTGAGTGACATTAGACGTAGTTGGCACCACTAAAGGAAGTGGTATTGAATTTATAGTAGTAGTTGATGGAGATACCGCAAAGCATGTATTATCAGCCACATTTCTAACATATAAAGTATAACTATTAGGTGGCAATCCCGTAAATACATTTGAAGACTGGTAAGTACCGCCATCGACACTATACTCAACACCAGATTGAGAAGTTATTGTAATGCTTCCCGTAGGTACTGCACAAGTAGGCTGTACGACATTTGATGCAGTAGGTTCAACAGGAGGAAGAGGCACTGCATTAATAACAGTTGGTGACGTCGAGGAAGTGACACAGCTATTATCAGCAATTCTTCTAATATATAAAGTATAATTATCTGGATTTAAACCTGAAAAAACATTTGAAGATTGGAAAATTACATTATCCAAACTATATTCAACTCCTGGTTGAGCAGTTATCGTTATTACACCTGATGGACTAGCACAAGTAGGCTGAACTACGCTAGAAGCCGTAGGGTCAGCTGGAGGAACAGGAACAACATTGATAGTTGTTGAACTACTAGATGCGGTAACACATGAAGTATTTGCAAGACTTCTAACATACAATGTATAATTACCTGGTGTCAAGCCTAAAAACACATTTGAAGATTGAAAAATTATCCCGTCTAAACTATAATCAACTCCTGATTGAGTATCAATACTAATACTACCTGATGGTATAGCACAAGTTGGCTGCGTCACGTTAACTGCTGTAGGAATAATTAAGGGATCTTGAAAATTAACAGAAACATCAGCAGTCGAAGGAGTACATACACTATTAGATATTGTCCAAGTAAACACATAAGAACCTTGCACACTTACAGTAGCAGTAGAAGAGCCACTGGTATCATCACTAAAAACAACAGTACCGGGACCAGACTTCAAACTCCATTTACCAGTTCCCACCGTAGGGACGTTCCCTCCTAATGAATTACTGGTTAGTGTACAAACATTTTGATCAGAACCCACAGTAGCAGTAGTAGGCTGATCAACAAAAGTCATTGTTATTGAATCTTCTCTATAACAAGGTCTCAAAGCATCACCAGAAACAACAACAGGATTAGGATTCTCAAAATTATAATCGACCGGAACACTTCCAAAATCAGTGTTTTTAGTTCTTTCAGGACTCAAAAATGAATTAGACACACTGTAATTAGACAAATCATCATCCCTCATTGTTAAAGCGAAAAATTTAATATCTCCTACTACATATCCAATTAGTGATTTCAAAACACCAACTTCAAAACCTAAATCAAAATCATTAATTCCCGTATTACCCGAATTAACACCAAACGAAGCTGAAGGACTACCTGTTGAGGCTGTCCCTAAATTAACTTTTGTAGAAGTACCTGTTTTCAACTCTATAATATCAGCGAAATAAGTAATTCCTCCATCATTAGATGAAATAGCTAAACAGTAATCAGGAAAAAAATAGGAATCAAAAGTATTAAAAACACCTAGAGTGCTTTTATTAAAATAATTAAATCCCTTTACATTTTGCGATGTGATTGGTTCATCACCATAATTAGCAATATTAAAACCTCCTGGTTTAGTATCTAAAAACAACAACATACTTCTGTTATTATTTAATTTACCCGAAACACCAAAAACGATGCTGTCCTCAGTTGAACTAACTTTAATTGAGTTAACATAACCATCTTGTGCATTTGGCGATAATGCTGCAGAAAGAATATTATCTTCCACAACTCCAGTCCCCCAAGCTGTTTCCGCCATCTGACCATCATAACCAACACCATAACGAGTTCGAACCTTAACAGTTTGGCCACTTGCCAAGGTATTAGTAGAATAAGTATTACTTGCAGACATAGATTGAACAACTATACCATCCACTGAAAACTCAAAAAAATCTGCACCACCTGAAGCTGTAAACGTAACCATGGTACCTTGACATATAGGATTAGTCGAAGGAGAAACTGACAAACTAACCGGCGGTGGATTTGTATAAACAGAAGCTACTACAGGGACCCTAATACTAAAATCAGATCCTGAACGAGTTCTAACGTAAAAAGTTGTTGTTTTACTTATTACAGGTGCATAAATAGAACCTGAATGTAACAAAATAGAAGAATCTTGACTTGCATACCATTCCAGCACATCGCCACTTCCTCCAGAAGCATTAAGAAAAACCTGAACAGCCCCTTGCGAAGCATCCTTACAAGTACTCCCAGCTGTAGTTAGCGGTGGCGGAATTATAGCTTTAACACCTGAAGGCTTTGCTGTAATATTCTTTCTTTTAACAGTATCTGAAAGAACACTATTCAAAGCAAGTTCCTTTTTAATAATACTACTATAAATGTGGTCATTTAAATTTTCAGCAGCTAACTGTTCGCCTAAAAATAAACTTATCAGTAAGACAATGAGTATTTTTTTTTTCATAAAAAAAAATTTATTTTAATAAAAAAGAAATTATATCTATAAAAGTAAAGCATTATTTTTATTAAAAACTTAATTCAATAGTAAAAAAACCTGTTAAATATTAACAATAATATGTTAATAACATCATAATGTCTTAAAAACAGGTCAAGCCAAAATACTGAAGCAGATATTTAAATGTAGTTTTTTTGTGTTTTAAAATAACCCAAAATTTAACATCCTCTAGCCAACCTTCTCAAGTTGCTATCACCTAGAATCATAGTGGAATACTTTAAATTAACTTCGTATAAAAAAGGACTAGAAACAGGATCAACTCCAAAAGGATATTACAAATAAACAGATAAAAGCAGAAGCATCACAGATAATTATTGATTCAATAAAACCAGCTGCTAACTTCTAAAAGCAAAAAACTCAACTATCTTATGAAAGATAATTGAGTTCTTAAAAGTGCGGATAATAGGACTCGAACCTACACGCCTTGCGGCACCAGATCCTAAGTCTGGCACGTCTACCAATTTCGCCATATCCGCGCGTTATTGTGGGTGCAAATATAATCATAAGTTCGAATATACAAAGTAATTTTTGAAAAAAATTATTTATCATTTTTTTGTATTTTTGAAAGTACCTAAAGTTTACTTAAAATATGGACAACCTTAAGCACTACATTCAAGAAAACAAAGAACGATTTATCAAGGAACTTATCGAATTATTAAAAATACCATCCGTTAGTGCGGACCCTGCCTTTTCACAAGATGTCATTGACACCTCCGAAGCCATCAGAGAAAGCCTAGAAAAAGCAGGTTGCGATTTTGTTGAAATCTGTGAGACTGATGGCTACCCAATTGTCTATGCTGAAAAAACAATCGACCCCTCCTTACCCACTGTTCTTGTTTATGGCCATTATGACGTACAACCCGCTGACCCAATCGAATTGTGGACTTCTCCCCCATTTGAACCCCAAATAAAAATTACCGAAACTCATCCCGAAGGCGCCATTTTTGCTCGTGGCGCATGTGATGACAAAGGACAAATGTACATGCACGTCAAAGCATTTGAATACATGATTAAAAACGACTGTTTGCCCTGCAATGTCAAATTCATGATTGAAGGCGAAGAAGAAGTTGGCAGTGTCAACCTCAAAAAATTTGTTGAGAATAACTCCAAAAAACTCCAAAACGATGTCATTTTGATATCCGACACTGGAATGATTTCCAATCAACAACCCTCAATCACCACTGGACTGCGTGGCTTGAGTTATGTTGAAGTCGAAGTTACAGGACCCAACCGTGATTTGCATTCTGGTCTCTATGGTGGAGCCGTCGCCAACCCGATTAATATTTTATCCAAAATGATTGCTTCGCTTCATGACCAGAACAACCGCATTACGATTCCTGGTTTCTATGACAATGTAGAAGAATTATCAAACGAAGAAAGAATCGAAATGGCCAAAGCCCCTTTTGATATCGAAGAATACAAAAAAGCACTGGATTTAAATGCTGTTTATGGCGAAGAAGGCTATACCACTAACGAGCGTAATTCGATTAGACCAACACTTGACGTCAACGGAATCTGGGGCGGTTATACTGGCGAAGGTGCCAAAACCGTTATTGCAAGCAAGGCATTTGCCAAAATATCCATGCGTTTGGTTCCTAATCAAGATTGGTCTGCAATCACCAAATTATTCACAAAACATTTTACAGCCATTGCACCTGCAGGCGTAACCGTTAAGGTGAAGCCTCATCACGGTGGACAAGGTTATGTAACACCTATCGACAGCATTGGTTACAAAGCCGCAAATATGGCCTACACCCAAACCTTCGGGACTCCTGCCATTCCAGTTCGATCTGGAGGAAGTATCCCAATCGTCGCTTTGTTCGAAAAAGAATTAAACAGCAAAACTATTTTGATGGGATTTGGCCTAGACAGTGATGCCATTCATTCGCCAAACGAACATTTCGGGATCTTCAATTATCTTAAAGGAATCGAAACCATTCCGTTATTTTATAAATATTTTGTCGAATTATCAAAATAGAAAAACCAAAAAAAGTCCGTCCACTATCAGTAAACGGACTTATTTTTATGGGGTTCCCTAACTCAAAAAAGGACAAAACTACAATCCCGTTTTAATTTGGCGCAAATTATCCAAATTCTGTTGTGCCTCTGAAGACAAATCTCCAGATAATAAATTAGTTTGTTCAAAAGGATCGGTATCTATTTTATAAAAATATTCGGTTCCAGAACTCAAATGAATTAATTTATAATTCTCATTACGCAGAGCATATCCTTCATTAGAATTACCTAAAGAAGTAAACAACTCACTATACACAAAATTTCTTTTGGCCACCGATGAACTCGACAAAAAAGGTTTAACACTTACACCATCTTGGTAAGTAGTCGTTCCTGTCCCTGCGATATCAGCAAAAGTCACAAACAGATCTGGTGCCTGTACCAAAGTCGTTTCAATCTGATTTTTACGGCTTACGTTTTTACCACAAATAATCATCGGGGTATTTACGCCACCTTGATACAAGGTACTTTTGGTTCTTGAAGAAGTATAAGGTGTTTTGGCTACTCTCGGCGGCGTTCCGTTATCGCCAATAATCACAAAAACAGTATTTTCTTTCTGCGCTGGACTCATAGAATGAATCATTCGCCCAATTTCTTTATCCGTGGCTTCAATCGCAGCCAAATAATACGGGAATGGATTAGCAGTTATCGCAGAAGCATTATCACTTAATGTTTGATCAGAAATTAAATTTAGTGGCGGCCTATGAAAAGGGGCATGTGGTGCATTGAATGCCAACCATAAAAAGAAAGGTTTGGTTTGCTTTTTCATCCAATCCACAGATTGATTGACAAAATGTGTGGTTGTATAAGTAGTTACATTTGACTGAACACCATTACTGGTTTGTGTCCAATTGTAATAATTTTGTACGCTACCATTTAAAAAACCCGAAAAATATTGAATCCCAAAGCTCTCAGGAGCATCTAATTGAGAATTCAAACTCACATGCCACTTTCCAATTAATGCAGTCGAATAAGCATTAGAAGTCTTATCGTTGATGTATTTCTGAATTACGGCTTCAGTACTTTTTAAATACCCAACTTGCGGAACTTCAACCCCACCTACACTGGTTCTAAAACCAAATCTACCCGTAAGTATTGCAGCCCTTGTTGGGGAACACTCTGGATTTGCCCAAAAATTAGTAAAAGTCACCCCTTTAGTCATCAAAGAATCAAGAATAGGCGTTTTCGCTTTATTTCCAGAATCACCAACATATTTCCCAAAAACATCCCAACCCATATCATCAGCGATGATAAATACAATATTGGTAGATTGAGTAGTAGTTTCTATTAAAGCTGAATCTAAACTGGAATCAGTACTGCCACATGACAAAAGAATAGACAAAAACAACAACGACAGAAGGCCTCTTTTTCTAAATGTACTCATAAAACAACTTTTACCTATTTATCTATTTCTTTAAAAACATAAAGTAACTATCCTTTAGACGTTACTTTTTAAGAATCCATTCGGTTTCCAAATAAATAATAATGTGGTACAAATTAGATGGAGTATCCAAAATAAGGCGTCAATACTTCATTAAAATTCACCCCATAATCTTCTAATTCCTTTAGAATGGGCTCGTATACTTCTTTTCGAATGGGAAGTTGTACTCCTGGCGTTGTAACTTTTCCGTTTAATATTAACAGACTAACTATGGCAACAGGTAAGCCTACCGTTTTAGCCATTGCTGTATAGGTTTGATCATCACCAATACAAACCATTTTAGAATCAATTTGTTGTTTATTACCATTGAGTTCGAAACCAAATTTATGATACATCACAATCATATCTTTATCGGAGGGTTCCAGTGTCCAACTGTCTTTTAGGATTTTTTCAAGAATTTGGGCTGGAGTCGCATTTGGCAAACCCACTATTTTTTTATCATTGAACAAATCTAGTTCTTCTAGTTTTTCCCACATGATATCGTCTTGATCAATCTTCAAAATGAAACGCATTTTGATTTCCACTGAATCTGTAGGATGATAAGGCAAGAAAGAATTTACATATTGACGGTAACTCATGGTTTCGGAATCTTCCATCACATAACTATCGTCTGTCATACCAAGTTGTACGAACATATTCCATGCTTTGGAAAAACCAACTCTTCGAATGGTACCTCGATAGAGTGTCAATACATTATCCAAACCATAAACGCTTTTATACTTTAATGAATCCCTGTTTGGATAAGCCTCAAATCTTCCGTAGCCTTCTACTTCCAGAAACTCTGTTCTACGGAACAAATTACAATAGGGAATGTATTTATAAGTTCCTTCCTGAAGAAATTTAGCCGAACCACCTTGCCCTGCTAAAACTACATTTCGAGGTGCCCAAGTAAATTTATAATTCCATAAATTAGTATCTGATTCAGGTGCTACTAATCCCCCGCAAAAAGACTCAAACAACAACATTTTTCCGCCTTTTCCCCTTATTTCATCAATAACCTTCATAGCGCTCATGTGGTCAATACCAGGATCGAGACCTATTTCGTTCATAAAGACAAGACCTTTAGCATTCACTTCCTTATCCAAGGCTTGCAATTCATCACTGATATAAGAAGCCGTAACCATATGCTTATTGTAAAACAAACAATCTTTAGCCACTTCAATATGTAAATGCGCTGGCAACATAGAAACAACCAAATCAGCTTGTTGTATCGCATTTTGCCTTTGTCCTTTGTCAAAAATATCCAAAGCCATCGCTCTCGCATTTGGGTGATTGAGTGTCTTATTTTGCGCCAATTCTAAAGATAAATCAGCAATAATTAATTGCAAATGTTCTGTAGCTGATTTATGCAACAAATATCGTATCAAAGAGGAAGCAGATCGTCCAGCTCCTATAATTAATATGGTTCTCATGCGAATGGGGATTTTAACAAATTTACAAAAAGAGACTTTGAATACTGTGTTTTTAATGATAATAAAAACAGGAATTATACACGAGTTTGTGTTTAGAACCTTTCTCAGGATGACCTCAACACTTCGGGCTCAAATAATTCTTCAAAATGTACAAAATTCCAAGTCGGATTTGACTAAAATTAGCTTGAGATACAATACTTTTGTATTTCAAAAAATTAAAAATGGATAAAAAAATAATCTATACGGGCGCATTAATGGGAATGGTCGCTATCATTTTGGGCGCTTTTGGAGCTCATGCCTTAAAAAAAATACTTACTCCTGAATTACTCGTAACTTTTGAAACAGGGGTACGCTACCAAATGTATCAGGCATTTTTTTTATTGTTATTACCTAGTTTTAAGATTCTTTCAGAAAAAGCAAAAAACACTATTTTTTATCTTATTGTAATTGGAGTTCTTTTGTTTTCGGGCTCTATTTATGGACTGGCAACCAACTATTTGACGGCTTTTGATTTTAAGACAATTGGTTTTGTTACCCCAATTGGTGGTTTCTTGATAATTTTGGGCTGGGGAGTCCTGTTTCTCCATTATTTTAAGTCTAAATCCTAAGCTTTTTCGGCTATAAATGGTTATCTTTAGTGTAAATAAAGCTGAACACTAAATTGTACTGTTTATGAAAAACAATATCTCTAATCCGCCTATTTCACTTGATAATATGGGCATCCTTGAAGCGCAAATTCACTATCAACTATCCGCCGACGAATTACATCAAAAAACCATCGCCTGTGGTCAAGGAACAGAAACTTCTTCAGGAGCACTTGCTATAAATACTGGAAAATTTTCAGGACGCTCTCCTTTAGACCGATTTATTGTCAAAGATTCTATAACTAAAAACGAAGTATGGTGGGGAGAAATCAACATCCCATTTGAACCCCAACACTTTGATGCCTTATACAACAAACTCACCGCTTACTTATCTAAAAAGGAACTGTATGTAAGGGACGCCTATGTTTGCGCTGACCCAAAATACCGCTTAAACATTAGAGTAGTCACTGAAACAGCTTGGGCTAATTTGTTTTGTCACAATATGTTCTTAAGGCCTAATGAAGAAGAATTAGAGCATTTTGAATCCGACTGGACGGTCATTTGCGCTCCAAGTTTTCTTGCTGACCCTGCTACTGATCATACCAGACAAGGCAATTTTGCTATTTTAAATTTCAATAGAAAAATTGCTATGATAGGTGGCACTGGCTATACGGGTGAGATGAAAAAGGGAATATTCTCTGCTTTAAATTTTATTTTACCAGTTGAACACAATGTACTTTCAATGCATTGTAGTGCCAATGTGGGGCATAATAATGAAACTGCTATTTTCTTTGGACTATCAGGAACGGGAAAAACTACTTTATCAGCTGACCCCAAACGAAAATTAATTGGCGATGATGAACACGGTTGGACAAAAGAAAACACAGTTTTTAATTTTGAAGGTGGCTGTTACGCCAAAGTAGTCAACCTAACTGAAGAAAATGAACCTGATATTTTTAGAGCAATTAAAAAAGGAGCTTTAATAGAAAATATTGTGTACAAAAAAGGAACAAATGAGGTTGACTATACAGATATTTCCATAACTCCCAATACTCGAGTAAGTTATCCAATTGAGCATATTGACAATATCCAACCAGGTTCCATCGGTAGTAATCCAAAAAATATTTTCTTCTTAACTGCAGATTCCTTTGGGATACTCCCTCCTATTTCAAAACTAACTCCGGGTCAAGCAGCTTATCATTTTATTTCAGGTTATACCGCCAAAATTGCTGGAACAGAAGCTGGTATTACAGAACCTACACCCAATTTTTCGGCCTGTTTTGGCGCTCCGTTTATGCCTTTACACCCTACTCGGTATGCCGAAATGTTAAGCCAAAAAATAAAAGAAGACGACGCAACCGTTTGGCTTATCAACACTGGATGGACAGGTGGTGCATATGGTACTGGAAGCCGAATGAAATTGAAATATACCCGAGCCATGATTGATGCCGCTCTAAATGGAGAACTTAACCAAGTGAATTATGAACAACATTCGGTTTTTAGAGTAGCAATACCACAATCATGCCCTAATGTTCCAAGCGAAATTTTGAACCCAAGAAACACTTGGACTGATAAAGAATTGTATGATCGTAAAGCCGTCGAATTAGCCCAAAAATTCCAAGCCAATTTCAAACAATTTTCAGCTTATGCCAATGAGGAAATTTTAAGTGGCGCACCTACCTTATAACAGCAACTGAACCCAAATAAAAAAGCCTTACTTATATAAATTTTCATTTAGAAGTAAGGTTTTCCCACATATTGACCATAAACTACATATAGCTCATAATTTCTTTTTTGAGCGCATCGTACTCCCCTTGCAAAATCAAACCGTTATCTAAGAGTTTTTTATAATTCTGCAGTTTTTCAAATAATTCGTCTGCTGATAAATCTTTCAATAATTTTTCTTGATTAGAATTTCCTGAAACAGGAGTATGAAAAACAGGAGGTTCAGTTGAAACTATCTCGGCAAAATGAGTTACTTCTTCTGTTTCTAGCTCCTCTACATCTTCTTCTATTGCTGATTGAACAGAGATTGTAGTAGCATTAGAAATGTTTTTCAAATTATCCATTTGCTCTTTGGCAAAAGTATATAGTTTTCGAGCTTGTGTTTTCGGGATGTAATCAATAGAAATTGTCAAATCCGTCTTGGTAGCAAATGAAAACTCCGAACCCAACAAATTTTCTTTTACAAAAGCCCCCGCCACATCTTCCCAATCGTAATCTACAAAGTCCATCGACAATCCTAAATTTTTAGGTTTGCACAAAATAATACGTTTGTTAGTCAATACAATACTATCCGGAAAAACGGTTATAGCAGGCTTTTTTTGAACCCCAATATATCCTACTTCCTCATTTTTCATCAATAAATCCTGTAATTTGGTAGTGATTTTTTCAATCGCTTTAGGATCTTGATCTTCGTTCAAAAACTTTTTTATTTGATCTTTCATATAAGCAAAAGCTACTTTTTTATTGTTAGGTAATTTTTATCGGTAAGACACAGCAATTTGTCCAATTTGAAAAACAATTTTCAAAGAATCTTTAAAAGACAACTTAGAGCCATCAGCATGAATCCATCTTTTTAAAGGTTGCTCGCAAACCATTTTTTTTGTTTCTTCATCACCATATATTTTTTTCATTCTCATGAAAATTTCTACATCAAAGAGCCATTTAGTTAAAAATTTCGTTTGAAAAGTGTTATCAATAACATCTTTGGTCATGATTTTAGCGCCACACTGAGTGTCATTAAATTCCATACCAATTGTTTTTCGAATGATAAAATTAATCATTTTACTAATTATTGCTCGAGCTGATTCTTTAGTAATATCTGCTCCCATACGCGCCATACGCGATCCACTTACGATTTTGAAATTTGAATTGGAAATTGTGGTTGCTAAATCGTTGAAGTCTTCAAAATCCGTAGATAAATCAGCATCTAGAAAGCCAATATAATTGAATTGTTCTTGTTTTGCCAAATGTAACATCCCTAAACGAACAGCCTCTGCTTTTCCTCCATTTTTTTCACAGTCATAGATACTAATATGATCTTCATTGCCTATTCGTAATTTTTCTAAGACTTCTAAAGTTTTGTCTTTGCTTCCATCATTTACAAAACAGAGATGGTATCCTAAATTACTCCCTACAAAGTTTTTAAACTCATCGCTCAATAAGCGTGTCTCCTCATTGTAGCAGGGAATTACTACGCCTATACAATTGTTTTGAATAATTTGATTTTTCTTTGTACCGGTAATGGTTTTATCTCCTGCCCCAATTAACCTCTTTACTCGAGCTCCAATTTCACTCAAACTCAAGGGTTTTTTCATGTAATCATCCACTCCGAGGTCAAACCCTTTAACGATAATATCTTCATTAGTATTGCCTGATAATATCATCACTGGGGTTGTATGCCCTAGTTTAATTTTGATATACCTGGCAATTTCAAGACCATTGCCTTCTGTTATAGATTTATCATTTAAATCAGCCATGACCTCATCCTCTCCAAAAGGCATGTTAATATCTGCAATAACTAAATCTGGAGCCTCCTGGTCATAAACGCTTATCCCTTGAGATACATTTTTAGCACTAATGACATCATAGCCTAAGTCTAAAAGGCATTTTTCAAGAGAAAGCACTACTAATTCTTGATCATCTATAATTAAAATTTTCATAGTGTATATTATTTATTAAATTTGGGAAAAGTAAATATATTAATAATCCTACTCCATTGCAATTATTTTCATGGAAATACATAATTTACAGTCTATTTATTATGAAAATTTATAATAAGTTGTATTATCGTTACTTTTACGTGAAATTATATTAAGCAATCCCTATTTTTTGTGAAAGAAAAAACAAATAAATATTTAATCGTTGCCTTACTTATTGGGGTTGTCTTTCACTCAAGTGCCATCTTTTTTACACTAGAAAGCACTTATGATGCCTTAATTCATATGTTTTTTGCAAACCATTATGCTACAAGCTGGTTTGAACCATGGAATTACAGTTGGTATACAGGATTTACTGTAATGGGTTATCCTCCGTTAGTACATCAAGTGATTGGCTTATTATCGCTAGTTGGCGGATTAAAATTTGGTTTATTTACTGTAGCCATCATTGCAATTGTCTTATTTATCACTGGAGTATATCGCTACACCTTAATGATGACAGGTCATCGTCAGGTGGCGGGTTATGCCGCATTAGTTTCAGTATATTCTTCCTCATTTGTCGAAACGCTTCATATTTTTGGACAGTTACCAAGTATTGTAGGTGTTTCTATATTAATGCATTGTATGCCTGAAATCTATCTTTGGATAAAAACAGGTCAATACAAATATCTTTTTAGAGCGCTATCTCTACTAGCTGTTACCATTACATCTCATCATGTTACACCCATTTTTGGTATGGTCTTTTTTATCTTTCCATTAATTGGAATGGTTATTATGGACGCTTCTCGCGAAAAGGTAAACTCTTACAAAGAAGTAAAACTTAAACTATTTGTGCAAACATTAACCTCATTGTTCAAGCGTATTGTACTGTTTGGCCTACCAGCATTAGCATTAATCATTTTTTGTATCTTTCCTTACTGGGTCAATTCAAAAAAGAACCCCATTACACAAGTACCTATTCCACACGGCAGCCGAGATAATTTCCTAGAAGTCACTTCATCCGGATTAATGTTTTTCGTCATACCCTGGGGAATATTATTTTTTATTTTGCCCTATATTTTTTACCGTTATTACAGTAAGAGATACATCTGCTTTGGTTTATCAATTACCTTACTGACAATTTTAGGTACTGGAGGAACTACTCCTATTCCTATTAAAGTATTAGGTGAAAATGCTTTTAACATACTCACTTTGGACAGATTTACACTTTGGGCATCCATCATGAGTTTACCTATTTTTGGAGAATTTACATACAGATTAGCCGAGGGTGATTTTAAAATCGCCATCCAAAACAGTTTAGGAGAAGTCTATCACCGGGTATTGGGTGCCTTATTTGCAGTTTCTTTTTTACTATTTGCAGTTTTCACTATAACATTGGGGTATTTTAGGCCTTTTCAGCCTCAAAAAATAAACACCTTACCCCTTGTAAACTTTTTAAATCAAGACCAACACGACCAATGGCGCTATTTGCCTTTGGGTTTTGGTGATCAAATGGCTACATTATCATCAGAGACCAAAGCAATGACAGTTGATGGTAATTACCATTCAGCTCGGAGACTTCCTGAATTGACCTCCCGAGCAATTGAAAGACTTGAAAACTCAAAATTTAGAGGTTTAGAAGGTATTGGTTCGTTGCAACAATTCCTAACGGTTCCCGAGAAATATAACCTGAAATATGTGTTTTCTAATGATAAGTTCTACGACCCTATCCTCTACTTTTGTGGCTGGCACCGACTGTCACAATTAGAAAATGGGATTATGGTTTGGGAAAAACTAAATGTACCCCCATTGTCTAAAGTACTACCTAAAGAAGATGTGCCACGTTACCAAAAATTAATGTGGGGCATTATTCCACTTTTAACTATTATCATCGCTTTTATCTTAAACGTTCAAATCATTTTTTATAGGGCCTTAAAAGTAAAAGATTTTAGTAAACCTGATTTTTTTAAATTTGCTATACCCTACAAGCGTTTTTCAGCCCGTATCATAGTCATCCTTCATGTATGGGCATTGTTTTTAATTGGATTAATTGGCTATAATCTGTATGATTTTTATATGCATAATGCCACTCAAATTAGTTCTGTCAATGTTGTCCGTTCTTATTACGATGCATTAGACTTTAAATATTATGAAAAAGCTCATTCGTTTATTGATCCTGAAAGCAAATTAACTATTTCGCAATTTATGTTAGAAACCTCAGTAGCTGATGGTATCTTGAATTCGTATGCTAAATTAGATGCGATTGATGTAAAAGTTTTAAAGAGTTCAGAAAACAGAGCCGAATTAATTGCCAAAACCAAATGGATTACTCCACTTGAAATTATCAACAAAGACTATTATCACGAAGCAATTAAACGCAATGGCAAATGGTTCATTTTACCTCAAAAATTGGACTTAGATATCCCTCCTGACCAATTTTTATCAAGTAACACAACTGAATTTTTCAAACATGGTCGCCGTAAAATATCAACACAGCAAACCTATCATGATGATGTGTTAAAACAACCCGAACTTGAAATTCTTTCAGCTAAATTGATTCGATATAAAAATGAATACATTATTATTGGCGAATTGCAAAATATTGACAACAGCCCTGCCGACGTAATTTTAAAATCAACTTTATACAACAAGAAAGATGAAGTATTGGCTAGTTTTAATGCTAAATATGTCATCAAACACAAATTAATGCCCAAAGAAATCACAAGTTACAGGGTTAATTTTGAAGAAATTGCTTGGATTAAGAAAGATGTCGTACGTCCTCCTACTTTTAATCCAAACGAATTTTCTCCAAAAGATATTAGTGAAAAACCAACTAATTTTGACATCCAATCTGCCGGAAATGTGGCCATTACCGATTTTTACACCCAAGTGGCCTTATCTGATTTAACTATTCAAAACTATCATCTCAAAGGCACTTTATTTAATTATGGCATCCAAGAAGTTACTGTGCCTGAATTATTAATTTCTTATTATAACCAAAACAAAGAATTGATATATGTAGACCACTACTTCCTTCGCGAAGGCATACGAGTACAACGCAAACAATATTTTGATTACAAATTATTAGATCTAACAGAATGCGAACTCATACAGTCTTCTCTTCAAAATTGTTTTGTAAATGGATTACCAAATGGTGCTCTAGCGAGAACGATAGTCCCCAACAGAAACCACCAACATGCTAAAGACCAATTACAAAGCCTAAAAGGAAAAGGATTTAGTTATATTAAAGTCGAAATGAATAACTATATTGGTAATCCTAAATAATGAAAAAAATAAGTTTCTACATATTGCCTTTTTTTATTTTTACATTGTTTGTGTTTGCAGGAATACAATCAACTAAAAAAACAGCTCAGTTTAAATTAATTGAAAACACAAAGAGTTTTGTAGCTGGTAATCCCATTACGTTAGTCTTTCAATGTTCATCAAAAACTGCCTCGGCAGATTTGTATCTCATTCATTCTTATTCTAAAATAATAGTCAATGCTAAAAATGAAAATGGGAAACTCGTCTTTAAACTTCCCTTACTGTTTACTGAAAAGACAGGAAACGTCAATTGGTATTTGATTAGTAATTCTGAAAAAAAAAGTTTTGGGAATTTTAAAATAACACCTAATAACAACACTCAAACAGAAATCGAAAATTATTTAGGCCCCAGAACTATCTTAACTGGAAATCAAAACTTTACAATGATTGTTACCGTCCCTACTGATGGCTATGACAATCCTAAAGAGGACAACACCTTAGTTCTGATCAAAGACCAATTTTTAGAAAACACTACCACTGAATCCATAAAAACAGCTCACTTCATTGCTTGGAAAAACATTTATTCGCGAACACAAGCAGGAAAGATGCTGGTCTCCTCACAATGCGAACAAACCTCTACCAGAGAAATTGAAACCGACATTTACCCCTCTATAGCAACTGATTTTAACATTCGGTATGAACGAAATCATGATTTTGCTGACGGAAATCAAATTACAAAACTAATTACAACTAGCATTACTGACCAGTACGGAAACCAGGTGAGTGATGGCACATTAGTGACTTTTTATATTACAAACAGTTCCAATATTGTCTTAAAAACCTATGCTGCCACTATTAACGGAGTTGCCATTGGTCAAATATTGCATCCTGACCACAAAGAAACCTATAGAATAAAGGCCTACGTAACAGGTATTGCAGAAAGCCCCTCTATTACCATTAATTATAAACCATTAATTGAAAAATTCCCCTATACTTTTTCAAAAAATAACCGAACTATTACTGTAGGGCCCCTTACTAGTTTTATGAATCAAATTGTACCTAATGGTATCAAAGTAGAATTGAAAATCATACATAACAACCAAGTTATCGAAACCAAACAAGTAGATAGCTACGAAGGCAAAGCTCGTTTTACATTATCCCCCTCTTTTTACAAGGAAAAACAATATCAATTTGAAATCACCACTTTAGGCATTACTCAAAAAACAAAAATTATATCCTATGAAATTCATTAACAATCGAAACATGTATCGCTTTGCGCTTATCCTTCTCTTTGTTTTGATTAGCCTCTTGAGCTTATTAGGAGTTAATCGCATTTTAGAATACCTCAACACCGGAGCAGACCGGAGCAGCATGCTTCATCTAGAACTCAACAGTGAAGATACTTATTTGCCCAAAGTCGTGTGGAAAAAAATAGAGAATCCAGCGCGAAAAATGGAAAAAAACACCCTACACAAGATTGAGAGAGATTATCTCTTTTCCTGGTATGTTAAAAATAACGCCCTTGAGAAAAATACAAAAAAAGGGATTGAAGATTTTTATACCAAAAATACCCGAAGAAATCTATACCGAACTATAAAATACAATCAGTTACACCAAATTGCCATTTCAAGTACTACCCTGAAGCACTTTCCTGAGCTAGAATTCTACAGTGAAGATGGCCAACAAGTCGTATTTACAGATAAAAATGTAGTGGAATTTCAAAAAATTTCTCAAAATAATCATGTCCTAACCACTATTCAGGACACAGCAACCTATCGAGTGATGATGCTCTTAGAAGACGGTTTTTGGAGAGTGCGTCATCTTGTGAAAATGGAAGCCGAGGCTTTTAAAAAAGACAGCCTTAAGTCCAAACCTGTTTACACCACAAAAGCACATCAAATCCTAAAAAACAAACTCCCTTACATCATCAAAGGAATTAATTATTACCCTAAAAATTCAGCTTGGGACACCTTTGGTGAATTTTTCAATAAAGATACCCTAGCCCATGATTTTGACATAATAAAACAAGCCAACCTCAACACCATTCGTATATTTATTCAATACGAAGATTTTGGCAAAGCCAAGGTTAATGCTCTGAAATTAGAAAAATTAAAAAAACTCTTAGACTTGGCTGAAGCAAAAAAACTAGCGGTCATAGTGACCTTATTCGATTTTTATAGCGATTACACAATTCCAAGCTGGACGCTTACTCATCGTCATGCTGAACAAATTGTAAGCACATTTAGGGAACACAAAGCTATCTTAGGCTGGGATATTAAAAACGAACCCAATTTGGATTTTGAAAGTAGGGATAAAGACAATGTTCTTCAGTGGCTAGATCATATGATTGCAGTTATTAAAGAAAATGACCCCAATCATTTAGTAACTATTGGCTGGTCTAACTCGGTTGATGCTACTTATTTAGCCTCAAAACTAGATTTTATTTCCTATCATTTTTACAATGATATGCAGCATTTAGAATATGAAACGAATGACTTACTCAAACAAACAAAAAAACCCGTCGTAATTGAAGAATACGGCATACCTTCCTACGGAGGTATATGGAACTTATGGGAAGGAAGTTTGGAAAAACAAGCTTCTTATCATCAAAAAATGCAAACTTATTTCAAAAAAAACAACTACTCTTACCTGTCTTGGACACTTTATGATTTTCCACATGTTCCCGATCAAGTAGCAGGAAAGTGGCCATGGCAAAAAACAAGACAAAAAAAATTCGGGTTCATTGATGAAAAAGGCATCAAAAAACCCGCTTTTAAGTATATTTCTAATTAGATACTTTTTTTTAATTGAATGATTTTATCAAAAGTATCTTTATACATGTCAGTAATTTTATCCATAGATAATGCGCTGGCAGCCTTAAAATTTTGAATTGCAATTTCTTTTCGATACGCATCATTATTAACTATTTTCTCAATTGCTTGCGCTAAAGACTCTGCACTTTCTGGGTTAAAAAACTCACCTTTATACCCTTCTTCTTCAACTAGTAAAGCCAAATCTCCTAAATCAGGCATCACTACAGCTTTGCCGTAACTTCCAGCTTGATGCAACACCCCTGAACTTCCCGTTGTAGAAGTATATGGGAAGGCTACGAGAGTGCAATCATTGAAAATTTTGGGTACATCTTTCTCATCCACATAACCTGTAAAATGAATGCCTTCGACCCCTTGGTATTTTTGTTGAACCGATGCCAAATAACCGGGCGTATTAGGGCTATCTGTACCTGCAATAACAATTTCTATAGGTTCAGATGACTTTTGCCTCATACGAATTACAGCCTCAATTAAAATTTCAACTTTTTTATAAGTACCAAATTTTCCAAAAGCCATAACTTTCTTGGGTCCTGGGACTAAATCAAAAGAGGGTTCCTCAATACTATCAAAAGTTCCGTGGGGGATTACTTTAATATTATTGCAATGGTATTTATTTTCTAATACAGCAACATATTTACTAATCGTAACAGCAACTACATCAGATCTTAATATAAATCGAGTAAGAGTAGTCCCTATGAAGTTATACATCTTTTGAGCTAGTTTATTTTTAGTAAAACCAGCACTTTCTAGATCCACTTGTTCCAGAATGTTATGTAATAATGAAACCGTCGGCACACCACTCATGCGCAAAACCATAGGCATCATTAATCCAAGAGCTGCTGGTATTTTTTTGTCACCAAATTTCATGAACTGTAAATTAATTAAAACGGCATCTGGATTTTCCTCCCTGATAGCATTATTAATTGACCATAAATTACTATAACTATTAAAAGACCAACATTCATTCACTTTTACTTTATGGCTATTTTCAAAATCAAGTTCTTTAGGCTCAGCGGTACGATCAGCTAATAACACTACCTCTGTGACATCTTTTTTTTGGACAAAATTTTTAACTAGATGGTAACCATACTCGTTAAGAGTCACTTTACTTGGTGGAAAAGCAGTTATTACAGCTATTTTCATATTTATCAAATTTGGTTTGGGGACTTAAATATACTAAGAATTTTAATACTATTTATTTTTATAAAAGAAAAAACAAAGTTGAAAAAAAAGCAAAAGCACCATGGCTATAATTTGCATGTGGACAACTTGTTCAAGTGTTTCATGATTTAAAATAATCAATCCTATTTGAGTTGTACCTAACACCGCTGAAACTACCACTGGTAAATACTGATTGAGTGAAAGATAGTAGTAGGCAAAAATATTGGCAACTGCAAAAAGAGAAGTTGCTAAAGCGTATTTCCATAATAAAAAAGAAATAGAAACATATTGTTTTCCAAACATAACAGATACAACAAACTCAGGAAACAACGCAGTAAATCCAACAATCAACGACGAAAGCATAACAATATAACCAACATATTTTAACAAAACGGGGAGTGTATCTTGATTGTCTTTTTTCATTTGAATCACTTTGGGCAATAAGAGCATCACAAACATCCAAGCTACAAAATACACCACACGACCTATCAAAGCCAACGAAGCATATAATCCTGCTTGTTGATTGTCAAAAAAATGCTTAACTAGAATTATATCACTATTATTAATTATGATTTGAGTTAACTCATAAAAGGCGGTAAGTGCAAAAAAAGTAGTTATTGATCGAGTGTCAATTACGGCTGAATGCGCCCTTTTTAAACCTTTAAAAATAATAGTTTGAAATGGGAAAACGCCAAAAACGAAGGATAATAAAATCCCTAATGCTACTACAATTGAACTTGGGAAATTAGGAAATAATAATAGCCCTACAATCGTTAGAATCAACCTACTTGCCATTTCAGTTTGATAGGTCGTAGCAAGTTTATTCAATACGTTTGTACCCTGATACAATCCTCGATTAACACTCATCATAAAATACAATGGAATCCCAATTCCAAATATAAAAAACATTGAAGCGGTCTCTGTATGAAAAAGCGTTTGTAATTCTTGGTAAAATAGCATGATGACAATTCCAAAAAAGCCCCCCAAAAATGCTGCATACTTACTAATAAACCTAATAAAACTTAACAATTCATTTTCCTTAAAAAGAACAGCGTACTTTGCAGCCACGATTTGAAATGTCATCCCTACGAAAGATAAAATCAATAAGAGCGTAATTAATATAGCTGCATCTGAAAATTCCGAAGGTCCTAATATGCGCCCCAACAATAAATTATAGAGATAGTTACCACCATTGACTAGTAAAATAGTCAACATAAAAAGTTGTTCAGGTCCTATTTTTTTTGAAATAGAAGAAAATAGTTTGGGAGACATCTTCATCTGTAAAATATTGTTTATAAACGCTTTATCATGATTTTAGCTTCGATAGGATTTGAATTTCTTCATCGGTATTTTTCAAAAAATTCACCGTATTGATAGACCAGTCTATAATTTCTAAATATACATTTTTTTAAAATTTTAATCGGGTTTTTTCTGCCAAAAAAATATCCTCCTCATTAATGCCAACCTCAAGTCCAATTGCAATTCATCCTTGGTTTCCTCACAAATATCTATTTTTAATGCGGTTTCGGTACTATAACTTAGACGAACGAACCGTTTCTGTAGATGAAATATTACGATTTAATCCTTAACTTGCCACCACAAACCCCAGATTTGAATAACTATGAAAGCAATACAGCTGATTTTCTTACTCGGACTTCTTTTTATTGGAACCACTTTGAGTGCTCAGGATATGAAAGTCGGATTTGGTCATCTTGAAAATGGCGAATTCGCTCAAGCAGAAGTTTTTTTTAAAAGTATTTTACAAGAATTTCCTAAAAACAAAACTGCCCGTATTTGTTATGCCCGAGCCATAGGACTGAATCAACAAGCCGAAAAAGCACTTGAAAACTTCATTGAACTAAAAAATGAATTTCCTAACGATTTAGAAATTGAATTGAACTATGCTGAATCTTTACTTTGGAATAAAAAATATACCGAAGCAAAAGCATTTTATAATACTCTGGTAACCAAAAACCCAACTAATTTTGTAGCCCATTTAGGTTTTGCAAATACCTTATCCAATTTAAAAGAATACGAAGATGCTTTGAAAAATGTTAATAAAGCATTGGAATTATCACCAGCGAATCCTGGCGCCTTAGTTTCAAGAAAGTACATCAAACTAGGATATGCCTACCAATATGTTAATGAAAAAAAATTTACCCAAGCCGATACCTTATATAATGAAATTTTAGTTGATTTCCCTTTGGACAAAGAAACCTTAATGAATAAGGCCAATATGTACCTAATTATGAAAGAAATTGAGAAAGGAAAAGCCGTTTACCAATTACTTTCAAAAGACAATCCCTTGCTAGCACTAAACGGATTATCACTATTAGAACACCTTGACAAAAAAGAAAAAAAAGCCCTTCAATTAGCAATTGCATCTTTTAAAAAATCTAAAGAGATTACAGACGAAAACCTAATAAAACAAACCCATGAGCGTTATGTTCAAGCCTTAATTTGGAACAAAAAATATAAAGAAGCGGCTCAAGAAATCAATTATTTACAAAATGAATACCCAAATCAAAACTGGGTGTCAGCACTAGCAGCTACACTTTCTATTTACAAAAGTGATTTCCCAGAGAGTATTATTCATTATCAAAACATATTACAAAATGACCGTAAATCATTCGATGGAAATCTAGGGATTGCAAACGCCTACTATGCATCAGGAAGAAAATCTGATGCCTATCAGGCAGCTCTCACAACTTTAAGTATATTTAACAACCAAGGAGATGCTCTAAATTTTATTAAAAAACTAAACGAAGAATTCACCCCTTTTGTAGAAGAAAAACTGAGTTATTCATTTGATAACGGTGATAATACTGCCCTTGCTTCTAAAACTTCACTTAATATCCCTTTAGCAACTAGATGGACTATAAACACTACTTATCAATATCGTAAAACAGAAAATCAAAAAACTAATGTAGGTGCAAGAAGTAATGATTTTATTTTAGGAGTAGCTTACCAATTACATCCAAAAATAAATTATGTTTTTGAGGCTGGTATCAATGCAGCTAATTCAGCCACTACTAATTACAATGAATTATTAATTCATACTTTTTTCAAAACGAAACCTCTAAAACTTCAAGATTTAGAAGTGGGTTTTAAGAGAGAAATGCAAAATTTTAATTCTGACTTGATTGATAAACAAATAGCTACAAATAATTATTATTTGAATTACAATTTGGGTACAAATTTCAATTTTGGGTGGTTTACACAGTATTTTTTTACTTCACAAACTGATAATAACAACCGAAACCTATTGTTTACGTCCTTTTATTATAATTTTATGACCAATCCTGTCTTGAAAGGAGGTTTTAACTATCAATACATTTCTTTTAAGAATCGCGTTCCTGAGGACTATTTTAGTCCTAAAAAATTCAATGCAATAGAACTTTTTTTAGAACTATTAAAAGACGAAAAAATCACAACCTCTCATTCTTGGTTTTACAATGCCAATTTAGCAACAGGGTTTCAATTTATTGAAGACAACAGCAAACAATGGACCTATCGTATTCAAGCTAAAATTGGCTATAAATTCAACGAAAGATTATTAACAAATCTCTATGGAACCCGAAGTAACATAGCATCAACAACAGCAGCGGGATTTACGTTTAACGAGTTTGGGCTACGATTAAAATGGAACCTAACTAAAGAACCTTTTTTTAAACTAAAATAATTCACCTAAAAACAAAAAAAAGCTATTACAAAAAATAATAGCTTTTTTCTTTAAAAAAGACTGCCCGTGGTAGCAGCCTTTTCCAACTAAACAATTAATAACAATATATTTGTTTTTGGAATTGTTTGTTTGTCTTTATTATAAAAAATTGAAGTCAGAGAATATAAAATCCAATTACTATTCACTATGAATATTATTGATGTGGAATAGCACTTAAACTATCCATAGTGAATACTAATCTATTTTATGATTGAAAGGTACAAACAAACTACAGTCCATAATTTTTATTTAGACAGAATAGGTTTTTCTATCGATGAACAAACCAAATGTAAGGATGAACATTTTAATAAAAAGATTTGCTTATTAAAATTGGAGAATAAAAGCCAAAAAAAAGCACCACAAGAAAACTATTAAGAAAGGCTCCTAAGTTGGCAGGTTAAATTAATTTAGTAGTAACGTCAAATAGAATCCTAAAATTCATGCAATATCCAGTTTGAATTGTGTTCTATAACAAAGTATTAGTTTGCCATCTGAAACATATCATCTTTTAATCCGATAAGTTTTCGAACTTCAATTGTATTGGGTAAAAATAATTTATCATTTACTTTTACAATATACTTGTTTATTGTTTGGTGTGATATTACAATAATTTTTTCACTTTTAACCACTCTATCAATTTCAAATTTTGTCAGAGGACCAGCCCAGTTTATATCGTAACAATATGCTAATGCATTTTGTCGTACGAATGTAATGTATGGATCATTTAACATGGACCATTTTAAGGAAATCAAATAATACCCAGAAATGTCTTCAAGAAAGGATTTATTATCTATTACATTTTTTGAGGTAAAGTTAATTTCCATAGCTTTTCGTTTTAGTTCAACACTAAAATACAAAAAACCAGTCAAAAAACACTAAATAACCGACCAAATGCACAAAAAGTTATAAAAAGTAAGATTTATATTAATTACAAAACATTAATTCTTTTTAGTAATTCGTTACGATTACTACGACTAATAGGTATTACATCTTTATCAATTAAAACGCTATTATCTTCAATGTCTATAATTTTCCTAATGTTAATAATAAATGAGCGATGTACTCTCACAAATAAATTATTAGGTAATTTATCTTCAATTTTTTTTAGAGTCGAATGTACTGTGTAGTTTTGGGAGTCCGTTTTGATTCGTATATAATCCCCTTTAGCTTCAATAAAACTGACAGTTGAATATTCAATTTTTATAAAACGTCTATCCACATTTATATAAAAATCGCCACCATTATCAGCTAAACCTCGTTTTTCATCAGGTAATATTGCAGTAATAGGGATATGTATTGTATCTAATTTTTTTATTGCTTTCAAAAAACGGTTTTCAGTAATAGGTTTAACTAGATAATCCACAATACAAGAATATTCAAATGCTTCAATTGCAAAATCACGATCAGAGGTTACAAGAATAATATGAGGCGGATTTTTAATGGTTTGAATAAAATCAAACCCAGTAAAGTTAGGCATATGTATATCTAAAAAAACCAAATCAACTGGATTTTGATTCAAGTATTTAATAGCTTGAATTGCACTAGGAAACTCTCCCGCTATGGTTATCTCAGTATGATTAGTAATAAATTGGGCCATAATTGTCCTAGCCATTTCCTCGTCATCGACAATAATGCAATTCATTTTTCAAAAGGTTTTACAAGCTATCAACATACTCCTGCATAATCTTTAAAATGTTTTCAAATTCATCTTTCAAATCAAAAGAGTTTAGCTTCAAATTATTTTCATAAGTTGAAGCAATATAATAACTTTTTTCCAGACCTAGGATAGAAACTTTATGTTTGATTTTGTGAACAGATTGAGAGGCCAGAGCTAAATCATCCGTTAGAAGATCACTTTTGTAACCAGCGATTTCTAAGGGTAATTCTTTTTTCAATATACCAATCAATTTATTTTTGAATTCTTCGTTATCACCTGAAAGTTGGTTTATATAATCTAGATTAGGCTGTTCCATAGTGTTTAGGTATTGTAAAATAAAAAGTTGTACCAAATTTTTCTTGACTTTCAAGCCAAATTTTTCCTTGATGAAATTCGATGATTTTTTTAACAATTGACAGTCCTATTCCAGATGATTTAGAATCATTGTGCAATTTGGAGAAAATATTAAAAATCTTTGTTTGATAAACTAATGGAATTCCAATACCGTTATCTTTGATATAAAACAGGAATTCGTTTTCATTTTCATTAGCACCAATTGCTATCTTAACATCTTGTTTGTCATTAAACTTAATGGCATTTTGAATCAGATTTTGAAATAATTGTTTAAATTTAAAGTCATTACCATGAATTTTAGGTAGCAAACTATCAAAACGCACTTCAACGTGAGCTGGAATAGCCATCGTTTGTATCAATTCTTTAGTAAGAAGATCAAGATCAATTAATCGAGTTTCTGATTTTTGATCCTGAACAGAGGAATAATTCAGAATTCCCTTGATTAACAAATCCATCTTTTCTACATTTGATAATATTTTATTCAATGAATTTAAATTATTTTCATTCATCATTTCAACATTATCTTCAATAAACCAGTTAATAAGCGTATCAATACTTCTTAAAGGCGCTTTAAGGTCATGTGAAACCATATGTGCATATTCATTCAATGCCTGATTTTGCTTTTCTAAGTTAGCCAATAATTCCTCTCTCTGTCTATTGATTTTAACGATTTCAATGGATTGCTGCTTGATATATTCATGAGAATCAAAATCTTCTGATTTTTGATTCATTTTACTATCAAGATTCATGGAATCAAGGATAAATTGTAAGTTTTTATTAACTTCCTTGAGGCTCTCGGCCTCATCTCTTAATTTTTTATTTGCTTCAAATAACTCATCCGAACTGATTCTCATTGCACGTTGCAACATTTCTATTTGGCTATCGTAATTTTCATAGGATTCATTTACGGCTTCCAAAAAGATATCTAAATCATTTAGTCCTCCTTTGAGTTTTTTTTCAATTTGTCTCTTCAATAATGAATTCATTATTCACTAATTAAGGTTAAAGTCATTGTTTGATTGTGAAGTTCACATGATTTGCTTCCGTTAAAAGGCGCCATTTCTCCATAGGAATAAAATCCTGTCATTGGGATTTTTTCGCCTATCACGTCACGCACTTGTTCAACTTCTTCCTCTACACGTTGGTTCATTACTAATTTTCGTCCAATACAACTAACCAAGATGGCTATTTCAGGTGGATTTTCTCTATCCTTCATTGCACAAATAGCTGCTTTTTGAGCACCTTCAGCAATACCATCTACTGATGCCATCATCAATTGAACACGAGAATTTACAGGTGCATCACCTGCTAAAATCATCGATTGATCTTCATTATTAATATTTAAAATTGTCCTTACAACAGGTTCACTTTTTTCAGCTGGAGTCACATTTAAAGGATACAATAATGACGCTTGGGGTAATTCTTTGGATTTATCTCCAAGGTATTTTTTATATAAATCTAACGCCGGTTGCCCATCAATCTCATAAAGAATATTTGCCTCTGATTTTGTAATCACCCTTTCCGGCCCAAATGACACCCATCCGCCATAATTAGCATACGATATTTCTAAACTCTTCCCATAAAACCCTATCAAAACAACCTCACCTTCTTTTGGATTTTCTTTATATCCAGCCACAGTTTTTTCAAAACGATCATCATCCCCACACATACCCCCTGTGATTGATATAGAAGAATCAATCGCTGATTCTAATCCATTAATCAAAGAGCTACCATTTACAAAACTACCTTCCGATAGAACAAATAAATGTTTTAAATTATCTTTTGGTATTTTATTATACAAAACCTCACCTAATTGTTTAGCATCTTTATTATAATCTATTACATTCTCATTTTCAATAACAAAGGTACTTTTTTCAAATTCTATAGCACTCACTGAGATTGTTTCATCATTTACATTACAGCAAATAATTTCCCCCGAAGAAGAACCAAAAACAAGGTGTTCATAAGGAAATTCTTTTCGGATATCAGCAATAATATTTGGGTCTTCTAATAAATATCGATTACCAAAAACCAACACCAAAGGATTGTTAAGCATGATTTTATCTTGGTAATAACTCCAATTCGTATTTGCTTTTTTATAAGCTTGAACAACTTTCATAGTTATTTGTTTAGTTTAATAAAAAATGTAGTCCCAATACCTTCTTCGCTTTCAAGCCATATAGCACCTTTATATAACTCGACAATTTTTTTTACAATTGATAATCCTAAACCTGTTGAGTGTTTGCTATTAGTAAACGCTTGGAAGGTTTCAAAAATCTTAGTATGGATTTCTTTTTTCATTCCCACACCATTGTCTTTAATTGAAAAAACATAGTGAGAATCAAATTCCTCTGAAGCAATTTCCACTTGTCCAACATCCTTGTCAATATAATTAACCGCGTTTCCTATTAGATTTTGAAACAATTGTTGTATCCTAAATCGATCTGCTCGGAGTATGGGTAATTCATTATGAACAGTTATGGTAATGTGTTTAGGCAAATGGATAATCTCAATGATACTATTGATTATCTCATTAGTATTCACTCTTTCTTGTTTAACTTCTCCTTTATCAATTTTAGAATACGTTAAAATACCTTCAATAAGATGATCCATTTTTTCAACTTTATTTTCCATCAATGAAAAATACTTCATAGTTTGCTCATCAAAATTTTCAAGGTTTTCCTCTTTAATCCAAGATATTAAAGAATTAATACTTCGCAAAGGTGATTTTAAATCGTGAGACACAATCTGAGCATATTCTTCTAATTCTTTATTGGTTTTGGCCAAATCTATTAATAGATTTTCTTTTTGGGATTCTAGTTCTTTTTGAGTACTTATATCTTCTTCGATGGCAAAAAATCGTGAAATTTGTCCCTTTTTATTATATAATGCTTGTCCCTGAATACGAACCCAATATTTATTTTTGGTTTTAGAATAATTTATTATCTCACAATTAAAAGGCAATCCATTAGCTATTTGATTTTTTAAATATTGAATCGTTTTAGGATCTGTTTCTTGACCTTGAAGTAAACTTCCTGGTTTTCTACCTACAATCTCTTCCTCAGTATAACCGGACATTTTTAAAAAACTCGTATTTGCCCATTCTATTTCACCTGCTGCATTACAGATTATTACGGCATTAATATTTTTCTCTGCAATTAATGATAGTAAATACAATTGCTCTTCCTGTTGTTTTTGCTCCGTAATATCTAGATGAATCCCTATTGAACCAATCACTTCTCCATTATGATTGTAATGAGGGGCACCACTCACTAACCATGTTTTTTTTTCTTTATTCTTATTAAAAACTTTTATTTCATAAGAGTCGGTTTTACCTTCGTTTCTTAATTTTACTTTTTCATGAATCAAAGCCTTAGCTTCCTCAGAGAGAAAACGACCATCTACTTTAGTCCCTATTAACTCTGATTTATCATAACCACACATGTCTATAAAACTCTGATTAACCATAGTAATAGTTTCATCTAATGACACCTCAAGCAAACCCAAATTCATATTAGCAATAATACTACGGTATTTTTCTTTCTCCATTTGAATGGCCTCATCATAACGCTTTTTAAAAGAGATGTCTTCTAATATGGCAAAATATTGAGATACTTTCCCCTCGACATCACAAATAGGCTGCCCTTTCACGCGTGACCAAAACGGGATACCGCTTTCATGAGCATGCAAGAGCTCTACCTCAAATGCTTTTCCAGCAAAAAAAGCATCAATCATTTTTCTAAGCTCCTCTTTACTAGTCTCCTTTGTCCTCCCTACTTCGATAGGCGTTTTACCAATTACATCTGACTTAGATAGACCTGTTAAATCTAAAAAAGAATCATTACACCAAAATATAGTCCCGTCTAATTTTGTAAAAACAACACCATTTTTATTGGCACTGGCTACATAAGAAAGTCTATTAAGCTCTTCTTTATCTTTTTTTAATTCGTCTTTTTGACTGCTTATTAACTCCAACAATAAAGTTAGTTCTTCTGTGTTTTTTTCAGACTTACTAAGCACTTTTAACAATTCAAATGAAGGATCATTATATGCAAAATCATCAGAAGACAAGTTTTCATTAATAAGAGCGTCTAGTGACGTAAACCATGGAGTACCCGCAAAAAGCAAGGAATTGCCGACCGACAATAACTGACCTTTGAAGAGAAGGTCTTTTTTTATATATTTAAGTACGACTGATTGATTGTTATTAGCGATGATTGTGTCAAAATCAGATTGCTGGCCATCTTGATTCTCAATTTCGAAATTAGCAAAAAAAGATTCGTTTTTTTTTAAATTGGGACATAGCTTTGTAAGACTAGTACCTAAACTCTGTATATAAAAATCAGAAGAAATTAAAATATAAAAAGGAAATAATTTATTTAATTTTTTTTCATCAAAATTGAGAGTTATCATTGCCATATACTAACCGTTTTATCACAAAACATTCCTGCTAATACTAACTTTGCTGTTGTTTTTGAAAAAACAAAACAAAAAACTAACATTAGAATTTCATTTTAAAATTGATATATCGAGAATCTTTTTCATACTAAAAAGGCTAATTAATATTCAAAAAAAAAATAACCTTTTAGAAAGACTATCATTAATCCATAAACTTTAGGCCTTCCTATCAAAAAAACATCTCAAAAATTATTAATTGGTAATTAATTCATTTACACTCCAATATCCAATTAATTTTTGAATTCTATCTACATAATCTTCATACTTCAAGGGCTTAATTACATATCCTGCAATACCTATTCGGTAACATTCTAAAATGTCTTTATGATTACTTGAGGTGGACAATATGATGGCAGGAATATACTTTAAATACTCATCAGATTTTAGCATTCCTAAAAACTCTATTCCATTGATTTTAGGCATGTTCAAGTCCAAAACAATTATATCAGGAACGATTTCCTTTTCTTTGAGAATTTCAATAGCCTCTTCACCATTATTAGCTTCAATAATTTTATGGTTGCTTTTCATATTATTTAACACACGATTGAATTTCATTACTTCAATCTCATCATCTTCTATTAATAATATGTTTAATGCTCTCATATTGTTTTTTTGGATAAAAGTTAAACTATAAAATTAACATTAATTTCGAATAAAACGACACATTAATCGTTATTATATCAAATTTTTAAGCTGAAAAGACGAAAAGTATCGACGAACGAATTAAACTATTGACCAATATCTTTTTGCTTTTTTTTAGTTAAACTTTTAAAAACCAAATCATAAGAATGATCTATTAGTTCTTTCATCATTTCATCAGAAACATCCTCATTAAAACTAATTGTATTCCAATGCACTTTACTCATATGATAGCCAGGCTGAACGGCACCAAACTCAGCGCGTAATTCAAGAGCTCGTTCAGGATTGCATTTTAAGTTTACCGAAGGGTTGCCTTCCTCCCATTGCTTCAAGGAGCTTAGTGCAAACATTTTTTCACCCACTTTAAACACCAAAGTATTTTCATCGAAAGGAAAATGTTCCGTCACTCCTTTTTTTGACAAACAATATTCATAGTAAGTTTCTAAATTCATTTTTCACTTTAACTTTTAATTGCATATAAAACAGGCTTACTAGGACTTGCATCATTTTCAAATGAGGCCATTTGTAAATTCAATAAATAAGTTCCGTTTGGCACTTCATCTGAAACATAAATCATTTCAGTGATGGTGGCGTCCAAGCGTGCATCAGTATTTAGTTGCTGTACATTTTTCACATTCCAAAAAGCTTTGTGTGCCAATAATTTTCCTTCATCATGCTCTTTGTCCACACTTGGCAAATCGATTAGAAGATGTTGGATTCCGATTTCGCAAAGGAAACTCGCAGCTTCTTCCGTCATATAGGGCGGATTGGTATGGGAATATTTTTTTGAAAGTTTACTAGCATCATTGGGCAAAGTCCGAATAACAATAGCCTCTGGGGTTTTGCCTCGCAATGCTTTTTTAATCGCTAGTTGGGTAATCACAAAGTCATCACCTTTAATGGTCAAAGGAACCGAAATCAATTCTGCCCAAAAGAAAAAAGTTTTCAAGGCTTGATTGACACTATAAAAATCCTCAGTAATATGTCCCAAACATTCAGTATGTGTACCGTGACTGTGTGGATTGAACTGAATGTTATTAAAATTGGTCGATGACTCACCTTCTGAAACCTTGCCAACCCATGCTCCCACACGTACCGGTTCAATACTTGGTTTTTCTAAATACCAAGCAATAGGATTTTCATCCGTATTGGTAATCGGAATTGAAATATCAATGGGCTTTGATAAATCGACTTGGATGTTGTTTATTGTTGTTATCATATATTTTTAACCGCAATGAGCGCAAAGGTTTTACGCAAAGTTCGCAATGAAAATTATTATTACTAATTACTAATGTTTTTTTTACTGCAAACCTTTCTGCCGACAGGCAGGGGCGCAAAGGCTTACGTAAAGCTCTCAATAAAAATTTATTATTACTATTCGAATTATATAATTACTAAGTTAGAAAAGGTTTACACAAGGATTAAAAAATTCACTAAAGATTATTTGCAATTCGTTTTATTCCATTTTTGATTAATACAACATTAAAATTGATTAGTAAGCCCAATTTACAATCTGTCAATTTCAAATAGGTCAACAATTGAGCAAAATGAACTTCATTCAGGACTTCTACCGATTTTATTTCCAGAATCAATTTATTTTCCACGATAATATCAATTCTGTAACCAATTTCCAACTTAACTTCTTCATAGACCAATGGCAATGGTTTTTGTTTAACAACGTCTAATCCATTTTTTTTCAATTCATAGTACAAACACTCTTCATATGCACTTTCAAGTAAACCAGGACCTAGAGCTTTATGTACTTTCAAAGCACAATCAAACACAATCTTGGATAATTCATTTTCTGTCATAATCGAGTAAAAATTTTGCGCTCCTTGCGTAAACATTAGCGAACCTAGCGGTTAATCCATACATCTCACATTTAACTAGTATTATCCTCTTCCTATCAAAACTAAAACTTTGCGCCCCTTGCGTAAAACCTTTGCGAGCTTTGCGGTTAAACATTTACTCCAAATTTAAGTAAAACAAATCACTTGCTATCCCATCCGTCAAAAACTTTCCTTTTTTGGTTGGTTTTAGGATGTTGTTTTGGATGGAAACTAAATCGTCATGAAGATATTTCTGTGCTTGCTGGAGCAAATAATCCAAATAGGTTTTCCCAAATTCGGACTCAATTCGGTTTAAATCAACGCCCCAAATCGTTCGTAAACCCGTCATTACATATTCATTATATCGATCGGCTACCGACAAAATTTCCATTTCAGAAGGCAATTCATCATTCTGAATGGATTTAAGATACAAACTATTATTGGCAATATTCCAACTTCTAGATTTCCCGTCATAGCTATGTGCCGAAGGTCCAATTCCAATGTACTTTTTCCCCAACCAATAAGACGAATTGTTCTTGGAAAAATAATTCTCTTTTCCAAAATTAGACAGTTCATAATGGACAAATCCATTTTTCTGTAGTGTATCAACCAAAATCATAAAATGCTCCTGAGCAACTTCATCATTAGGGGCTGCTACTTTTCCAGTTTGAATGAGTTTTTTTAGAGCCGTTTTAGGCTCAACAGTCAAAGCATAACTGGAAATATGTGGAATCCCAAAACTCAAAGCCGTTTCTATATTCTGTTTCCATTTTTCATTGCTCATTCCCGGAACTCCGTAAATCAAATCCAGCGAGATATTATCGAAATATTGGGTCGCTATTTCTAGGCATTTTTTGGCTTCCTCAGCATTATGAGCCCGATTCATCATTTGTAAATCCTCCTCAAAAAAAGATTGAATTCCGATGCTTAATCGGTTGATTCCAATTTCACGATATCCCTTAAAAATACTACTCGATTCTGCTCGAATTGACAAGCCTGTTAAATCATCTGGATTAGCTTCTAAGGTGATTTCCGGATTTTCTACAACTTTATAATTTTCGCAAACCGTATCAATCAAAAATTTCAACTCTGAAACCTGCAATACACTAGGCGTTCCACCCCCAAAATAAATGGTTTCAACTTCTTCGTTTTCAAACTCACTTTTACGCAGGCGAATTTCTTTGGCAATTGCCAAAACCATTTCATCCTTCTTCTTCATCGAAGTTGAAAAATGAAAGTCACAATAATTGCAAGCTTGTTTACAAAAAGGGATGTGGATGTAGATACCACTCATAGTGTTCAGTTTAGGACAGTTTTCAGTTTTTTTTAAATATTCAGTTTTAAAGAAATGGTCAGAGTATAGTTAAAAAGTATTCAGATGAAGCGGATTACTTATCCTAAAAAACTTCAAACTGATCACTGCCCACTATTTCTTAACTCTATCTTCATTTTGTTTCACAAAAGCGTCCCAACCCGAATAACTTTTGCCAGCCACCACTTTCCCTGAATTGAAAAAGTGACAAACCGCAGCTGCCAATCCATCAGTAGAATCAAGATTTTTGGGAAGTTCTTTCAATCCTAACAATTGTTGGAGCATTTTAGCAACTTGCTCTTTGCTGGCGTTTCCGTTACCAGTAATCGCCATCTTTATTTTCTTGGGTTCGTACTCTGTAATAGGAATATCTCTAGAAAGTCCTGCTGCCATAGCAACGCCTTGGGCTCGACCTAACTTCAACATCGATTGGACATTTTTGCCAAAGAAAGGTGCTTCAATAGCAATTTCATCTGGATGATGGGTGTCAATTAGCTCAATGGTACGTTCAAAAATAATTTTCAATTTTTGATAATGATTATCATATTTGGAAAGTTGCAATTCGTTGAGTTGTACAAATTCCATTTTTTTATTGATAACCCGAATTAATCCAAAACCCATAATAGTGGTCCCTGGATCAATTCCTAATATGATGCGTTCGTTTGCCAAAATTTTTATTTCAAGTTAACCGGTTCAAATTCAAAGTTTTTGTTTCTTTGCGCCATGAATTCGATTTCACACAAAACTAAGCAATTCCTTGTACTTCTAGTCAAACTTTTGATTGTAGGCAGCGCTTTTTATTTTATCTACGACCAACTAGCCAATAATGACCAACTAGATTGGCTGCAATTCACTGCAATCTTTGAGAAAAATCAGTCGGTAACAGGAGTCGGATTTATTTTATTGTTAAGCGTTTTGAATCGCTATTTTGAGATTTTAAAATGGCAGAATTTGGCTTCTCACCTACAATCTATTTCCACTTTCGAAGCCACAAAACAAGTTTTGGCGGCATTGACAGCAGGCGTTTTTACCCCAAATGGCGTGGGCGAATATGCTGGCAAAGCTTTGTATTTTGATAAAAAAGACACTAAAAAAATTATTTTCTTAAACCTAATTTGCAACGGTATCCAAATGGTTTTAACGGTGATTTTTGGTATGGTTGGTCTTTTGTATTTTAATTATTTATTTGATATAATTCCGACACTAACCGTCTATTGCATTCTTTTTGGCCTCATAAGTTTCATTACGCTACTTTGTTCAATTAAAAAAATTACTATCAAAGGCTATTCGATTGAAAAATTAATCCAAAAAATCAATGCGATTCCAAAAGCCATTCACCAACGAAATCTCTTTTTAGGCTGCTGCCGTTATATTGTTTTTTCGCATCAATATTATTTTTTGTTCTTGGGTTTTGATGTAGATTTACCTTATTTCACATTGATGGCAGCGGTAACTAGCGTTTATTTTCTAGCCTCTTCTTTGCCTAGCTTTCAGTTTTTAGAATTTGCAGTGAAAGGCAGTGTAGCATTATTTTTCTTTGGAATTCTAGGGGTAAACGAATGGATTATTATTTTTGTCTCTACCTTAATGTGGTTTTTAAATGTGGTGATACCCGTAATAATGGGTAGTTTTTTTGTGTTGAATTTCAAGAGTTCACTTATTGCACCAACTGAAACGTAACGCCTGAAAATGACAATAGCTGTATTTTCCATAGTTGTTTACTGTCTTGCAATTGCGGGATTAAGTTTTGGTTTTACACGAATTAAAAAATTTACACCAACCCCTTTAGAACCAAAAACCAAATTCAGTATCATTGTCCCTTTTCGAAATGAAGCTGAAAATTTACCGCAACTTTTAGCAAGCATATCGAGACTCAATTATCCTACGGATTTATTTGAAGTGATCTTGGTCGATGATGAATCTTCAGAAAAATTTAGGATTCAGGATTTAGGATTCAAGATTCAATTGGTTACAAACAACCGTGTTTCTAATTCTCCCAAAAAGGATGCGATTGTAACGGCCATGGATCTTGTCACAACCGATTGGGTAGTTACTACTGATGCCGACTGTATTGTCCCTAAAAACTGGTTGCTTACTCTGGACCATTATATTCAAATGCATGCTGTAAAAATGGTTGCGGGAGCGGTGCAATACGACTGTCAAAATTATTTTTTACATCATTTTCAGCAATTGGATTTGGCAAGCTTACAAGGGGCAACGATTGGGAGTTTTGGAATTGCAAAAGGTTTTATGTGTAATGGAGCCAACTTTGCTTATTCAAAAGCTTTTTTTTACGAATTAAAAGGATTTGAAGGCAACGAAACAATTGCCAGCGGAGACGATGTTTTTCTATTACAAAAAGCCATTGCTTATACTCCAAAACAAGTTCATTATTTAAAATCTTCTGAAACTATTGTACACACAAAACCTTTGAATGATTGGAAATCAGTTTTTTATCAAAGAGTACGCTGGGCAGCCAAAAGTAGTTCGTACAAAAGTAGTTTCGGAAAGGGGTTGAGTATAATCGTTTTTACAGGAAATCTAACTATTGTTTTAGGATTGTTTTTTTTGAATTTTTGGATATTTGTTACTCTATTTCTATTTAAATCGATAGTTGATACTATATTAATTTTACAAGCCAATCGTTTTTGTAATAACAAAACCAAATTCTTAGTCATGAGTACAATTGTATATCCTTTTTGGTCAGTCACTGTAGCTTTGTACAGTCTCTTTGGAAAATACGAATGGAAGGGTCGATTATTTACTAAATAGTGATTTTATTCTTAAAAATTAATGAAACACTTATAAGACAAATATTCATAGATGAAAACATAACTACTAGTAAAGTAAAGTTAGTATTTCATTTTTACGTTAGGTAAATCAACAATAATAACTCCTAAAAGGGTATGACTTATTCCCCCTGCCAGGCTCATTGAGAAAAAAAAAACATAAATCGGGAGAAATTGTCCCTACAATCAAGGCTGATGCAGAAAGTCTTTTATTTTTTAAAAAAGGAAAACTACAGCAGGATGTGAAAATGTAAAAGGCATTACTCTACTTTAAGGATTACAGGCAAAATAAATTGGGTTTTTACTGGGATTCCACGTTTGATAGCAGGATTCACTTTAGGAAAACCAACCAATCTTCGCTTAAGGATACTGTCAATTTTCACCTTATCATAAGCAACCGAATCTTTAGAAAATAGCGGTTCAAACTGAATTCTAGAATTTGGAAAAACAGTTACTTTCACTTCAATAGTATCCAATTCAGGATACAAAGACGCCAATGTATCAATACGGATTTTTTCTTGAATCATCTCCGTCAAGAACTGAAAAAAGCACTTTTGACGTTCGGCCTTGCCTTCGATTTGATTGCAATCTACAAAAGAAGGATATTCGTCCACTTCTTTCCAGTTAATAGATTTCAGCTCCTTTTGCAACAATTCATTTTCAGAAGGAATTTGTTTGTCAAAAAATTGACAGGAACTAAAAAATATTATAAATAAAAAAAGAGTGAAATACTTCAAGGGATTGATTTTCAATTAAACTTAAATTGCGTATAAAAATACAATTATTTTATTAGCCACAAATTGAATGAGAAGAGTTTTTATTTTTGACTAATCACAAGTTTACTTTTTAAAACAAAAGCCCTCCGCAACTGCAGAAGGCTTTTAGTCGATTAACATTAAAGAATTAAAATTAGTTAATCATGAACTTAACTACTTTTTGACCATCAACCGCCTTAATGGTGGCAATCCATAACCCGCTAGGAAATGCTAAATTAGTATCTCCATTAGTGCGAACTGATTTTACTAGAGCTCCTGTAAAATCATATACATTCACATCCGTAATAGATTTAACGTTAGAGATATAAAGATTGCTTCCAAGCGCATAAAGATTTACAGCTGTTTCTTTTTTATAACTTTTTACCCCCAGACTAATTAATTGCGGAATGGGATCCCAATTATCATTGCCTTTTGTAAAATTAAAAGTGGTAATAGCGGTACCATCGGTTAATGTTGGTGAAGTCAATACTTTTGACCAAGTTACACGATTAACAGCATTATTTACACCTGAATTTTCAATAGTTCCATATTCATAAATTTTATCTGAAGTTCCTCCTAACGAATTTGTCCATCCTGGAGGCGAAATCAATGACAATCCTTCTGAACCCGGGAAATTAGAAGTTTCAATAGTTGTTTTATATACTACCACTTCACTAGTAGTCGCCGCCCAAGGTCTACCAAAAAATCCTGGTTTAGCACGATAAACCGAAGCTGTTTCAATTCCAGGGATAGCCGAAGTCACCTTACACTCGTACAATAAAAATCCTCTACCGCTACTTTGCTGAGGAGCGGTAAGGTATGCTGCATCACTACTGACATCACTAACGTTCATTACAAAATCCGTTTTATAAAATACCGCTGTCATTCCGCCAAAGATGTAATCAACTGCACCCATCACGGCTCCTTTATAAACCACCACTCTTGCACCCGAACCTCCAAAGAACGAATCCTGACGACCTACCACTCTACAGTTGTATAAAATTACTTTGTCAATATTATTAGGCACCCCTATAGCGGCTGCTCTTTCTACAAAAGATCTATTTTGCACAGATACATCACCAATGGTAGTGGGACGAACCCCTTTGTTTCCAGATTCCCAAAGTACGATTACATCTTCAGATTCTTTTTTGGATATGTATTGATTAAATGAATTTTCAAAAATGATATCATGTGCTTCAAAACCATTTGCAGCAATTACTGCGGTTGCATTCCAATAAGAGCCATTTGTAGTTCCACTTACATTTTCATAAGTAGTATATCCATTTTCTTTATTTACTGCTAACACTTCTGCATTCCATTTATTATCTGTTCCTTGACTAAAGTAATTATACCCAACACCATAATAAGAGGTAATACGAACGGCATTAGAATTTATATCAACCCCTTTGTTTTGAAGAGCAATACTAGGATTACTGGAAGCATTTTTCAGTGTTATGTTTGCATTTTTAATTACAATCATTTCTTCATAATTCCCTGGGTCAATCATAATAGTTACACGATCAGTACTAGTACGTGTCATTCTTGAAACAGCAAAAAGAGCATTGTTTATAGTTGAATAATCTTTATCTGTACCTACAGTAATTACAGGAACATAAGCAATTGGACTTGTATCAGCAACTGGTTTAAAATTTAGTGTTTTTGAAGTAGCCACTCCATTGACTTGCAAATTAGAAATTAATTTCAACTCAACTGGCTCACCTGATAATCCAGTATAGGAAACAACATAAGTTCCATCTCTTAAAGAGATTGGCGAACCATAATTAAAATTGTACCCGTATCCGTTTTCATTCAAATTAGTAAATATCAAACTTAATTTTCCTTGTTGTGTAACATTCAATCCCGTAGTATTGACAGTTATAGGATAAACTGGTTTTGAATTAAAGACAACATCTGCAGAAGTAGTTCCTGTAATGGTAATTTTATTTGACGGGATAGTATAATCATTAACCCCTTGAGCTGAAATAGTATATTCCACGTTCGACTCTAATTCAACAGTATATGTGGAATTAGAAGTATTAATAAGAGGTTTAGGTATAAAAATTTTATTTGCAGATGGATTGGGAGTATAAGTTAAAGATAATTTAGAAATATTCGTTCCTAATCCAGTAATAGCTCCACTCACAGTAAACAAATCTACTTTAAGAACGGTAAAATTATGATTTGTTGTTGTCTCTAAGACCTGTAATGAATTACCATTACTTATAATATACCCATCGGCACCTATAAGCTTAAGTTCGTAAGTATATCCCGCAGGAAGATTTACATTGTATGAACCTGAGTTGACAGGTACAGTCCATACTTTACCAGCTTCGTTTGTAAAAGAAACGGAGTATATACTTGGAATACCTGAGGCTAGAGTCTGGTCAACTGCACCTGTAACATTAACATAAGTAGCTGGTTTTCTATAAATTCTATAATAATTCCCTTTACCTCCTAAACATGATATTTTAAAATCCCCAGCTGCTTTTGCTTGAAATTTAGCTAATGTTACAGCAGTTCCTGATGTTGCTAAAGGAATTAATTCTGTTTGTGTATTTGTAGTGGTATTAACAACCGTTAAATTATTATTTGAAAATCCAGATTCTATACTTGATACGACGGTTACTTCATCATCCTGATTCAGTGTCAAAGTAAAAAATCGAGTAGTAGATGAAGCATTACCATTACAATAATATCTAGCTGAATAATTAGAATCAGTAGTTCCAAGACTATTCCCATAGCGAGTGATAGCGGTATTTGTTGTGTATAACCTATCGTTATTCCCAGTTTTAAGTGTCAACACTCCAGAAGTAAGTGTTTGAACAGTTGAATTCGTTAATGTATTAGTTCCGCTTGAAGTCCCTAATACTATAGTTCCACTATAAGTGTACCAAGTATTTATATCATCAACGGTTAATTTATTGTTGTACAAATTAGGATCTAACTGTGTCGCTCCAAAATCCCAAACATCAGTTTTTTGCCCAAAAGCAACAGTATTGCACATTAAAACTGCAGTACATAAATAGAGTAATTTTCTAAACATTCGTAATAGTTTAATTGGTTAGTAATAGTTATCGAATTCAAAATCATTCCAAATCAGCAAACCAGTATTAGCCTGATTGGCATAAAAGTACATACTTTTACAACTTTATGCAATCGATTACACAAAACTAAACTATTTTCAAATACAATCTATAAAACAACTCAAAAAAGATTCTATAAATTCATTTTTACCACAAAAAAAGCTTTCTTTATCTTTACCCTCAAATAAAAATACAATGAAGAACTTAATAATCGCAAGTACCTCCACCCTACATCAAGGCAAGCCCTTGGATTATTTATCTCAAGAAATTAAAAATTTATACAAAGACTCTAAAGAAGTACTTTTCATCCCCTATGCCAGACCCAGCGGAATCACACATGAAGAATACACCTCAAGAGTCAGAAGTATTTTCAATAAGCTAAACATCAAAATCAGAGGAATACATGAATTTAACAACCCTATTGAAGCAATTAAAGAAGCGGAAGGGATTTTTACAGGTGGAGGCAACACTTTTCTGTTGGTTTCTCAATTGTATTCCAATAAAATTATGACTGTTTTATCAGAAGCAGTAAAAAGCGGCACTCCCTATTTAGGAACCAGCGCTGGAAGCAACATTTGCGGACTATCCATGCAAACCACTAATGATATGCCTATTGTTTACCCACCAAGTCTTCAGACCTTAGGGATTATCCCATTCAACATCAATCCGCACTACCTCGATCCTGAACCTTCTTCAATACATATGGGTGAAACTCGTGAAACCAGAATCAATGAATTTCTCGCCTTCAACAACCTACCTGTACTTGGCTTACGTGAAGGAAGCTGGTTGGTGGTAAAAAACAATACGATTATTTTAAAAGGAAAATTAAGCGCTCGCCTTTTCAAAAAAGGACAATCTGCAATAGAAATTGAAAGCGGAACCGATTTAAGTGAATTAAAATAAAAAAACCGAAACATTTCTGTTTCGGTTTTTTAAAGAGCGAAAGACGAGGCTCGAACTCGCGACAACCAGCTTGGAAGGCTGGAGCTCTACCAACTGAGCTACTTTCGCATTAAAATTATAAGAACTCTAGTAATTCAAAAATTACTCCTAGAGCGAAAGACGAGGCTCGAACTCGCGACAACCAGCTTGGAAGGCTGGAGCTCTACCAACTGAGCTACTTTCGCATTACGGGTGCAAATATACATAATAACTTCAATTTGAAACAAATTTTTTTTGATGTTTTTAATAAAAAAATAATATTCAAAGCTAATCTTTTTATAATTAATTTGTTAGCTTACTAATATTTTCAATTTACTAATACAAAATAATCTTTTCATCATTAAAATATCCTTAAATACCTAAACAGTTTTTTTTAATTTTTATCTTTAAGATATCAAATGAGTCATTATCTCTTCATTATTTGATGGATGATAGATAAACAAACAAGATTTATCTTTTATAGTTTGGATAATTTCATTTGTCAACTCCACCGGAATTGCTGGACAACCTAAACTTCTTCCTAATCTTCTATTATTAGCGATAAATGATTTTGAAACATAACTAGCCCCGTGCATCACAACAGCTCTTTCTCTAGCATTATCATTTACTCCTTTTTCTAATCCATCTAAACGTAATGATTTCCCATGTTTACCTGTATAGATTTCAGCTGTAGCATAAAACCCTAAGCTACTCTTAAAAGATTCTGGCGTATTTGAAAAGCTTGCCGCAAATTCATCCCCAGAATTTCTTCCGTGTGCTACTAATGAATTAAATAATATGACATTGTGATCCAAATCAATTACCCAAAGTCGTTGGGTATTGGAAGAAAGACTAAAATCTATTAGTGTTAAAATATTTTTTTGTATCAATCCTTTTTCTTTCAAAAGATAGAAACCGTTTAAAGCTTTTGTGAAGATCTCAAATTTTGGTAAATCAAATTTACTGGATTGCAAACTTTCATAAACTCTTTCTTCATTGGTAACAGGACTAACAGAAGCTATTCTTTCAACCTTGACATCCTTAACCTCCTTAGCTTCAATAAAAAATAGACTTCCGATTGGTATTAAAAAAAAGGGCAATAAAAAACTGATAAAAAACTTATAACGCATTGATTTAGATTAAATTACATAATAGAGACGGGATTGCAAATATAACATATGTTTCTCAATTAAACAAAACACAACTACATGTAAATCAACAATTAACAACTTTTTACAATTCAACTACTACAAAAACCAGGTTTCTTTATATTTGCCAGTAGTTAAAATTATGTTATTTTTGCTGGAACAAGACTACTTTTTATGACAAAAAACTATTTCATAATCTTTTTTATCTGCTCGGTCATAAGCAGTAGTACCTATAGTCAAAAAAAATCCATCAGTTCTCAATTTCTAACATCAGACATTTCAATAGATGGTCGAATTATTGAAAATGCATGGCTTGAAAATAATAATATCGCCTCTGATTTCATCATGTATGAACCCGACAACGGCAAACTTATTTCAAACGAAAAAAAAACTGAAGTAAAAGTCTTGCATGACAATTCAGCCATATACATCTCAGCAATTCTTTACGATAATGAACCTCATAAAATTTTAAGAGAGGTTACCAATCGTGATGTCTTTGGTGCTTCAGACCATTTTTCGGTTTTTATAAACGGTTTTAATGATGGACAACAAGACTTTCGGTTTTATGTAAGTGCTGCAGGCGTACAAATGGACTGCCTTGCAACCAAAGAGTCAGAAGATTTTAGTTGGGATGCTATTTGGGAAAGTAAAGTGAGAATCACCAACTTTGGCTGGGTCGTAGAGATGAAAATACCCTATGCAGCTATACGTTTTACAGATGTTAAAAAACAAATTTGGGGTATTAATTTTATGCGCGAAATAAAGCGTAACGTTCAAAAATATACTTGGAACTATATTGATACCAGAGTAGGCGTCATCACTAATCAAGCTGGAATTTTAAAAGGAATTGACGACATTTCCCCTCCTACTCGACTCTTTTTAATACCCTACACTTCAGCTTATTACCAACAAGACAATACCACTTCTGATAGAATCGTAAAAGCTGGACTTGATATCAAATACGGTATCAACGCTTCTTTTACGCTTGATGCAATACTAGTGCCTGATTTTGGACAAACTAAATTTGACAATGCCATATTAAATCTTGACCCATTTGAACAAAATCTAACTGAAAACAGACCTTTCTTCACAGAAGGAACCAACCTATTTAGCACCGGAAACTTATTCTACTCTAGAAGAATTGGAGGAAGTCCAGTTATTCAGAAAGAAACATTAGAAAGTCAGATTTCTAACGACGAAGTAATCACAAACTATCCTAGCGCAGTTAATTTAATTAATGCAGTCAAGGTTACTGGTAGAACTAAAAAAGGACTTGGAATTGGCTTACTGAACGCAATAACTGAAAAAACAGTAGCGAAAATTCAAAATAAA
This sequence comes from Flavobacterium faecale, assembly GCF_048320115.1. GTDB lineage: Bacteria > Bacteroidota > Bacteroidia > Flavobacteriales > Flavobacteriaceae > Flavobacterium > Flavobacterium faecale_A. Next base: position 1,861,443 of record NZ_CP182943.1, on the reverse strand, counting down.
AGGACATACGAAAACCGAGAAACAATAGTACAGCCTATAACTAATTATAACATATTAGTACTTGACCAAAGGTTTAGACAAAATTCATCAGTTACACTTCTAAACACTAACACCGTTAGAAACGGCAATTATAAAGATGCAAATGTTTCTGCCTTACTGTTCGATTTGAACACCAAGGAAAACACATATAATTTATATGGAGATATTAAGTATAGCTCTATCAACGATGACGAAAATACCAATGGACTTCGATCTCAATTAGGGTTTGCCAAAACCAGCGGACAATATCGATATGCTTTTCTATCCAAATATGTTTCTAAAAACTTTGACTCTAATGACTTAGGACTGCTCTATTTTACCAACTACCACAGCGGATATGTAGAAGGAAGTTACAGAATCATCAATCCAACATCAATTCTCAACACATTCAAGGTTAAAGAATACGCTAATATTGAAATAGAAAATACTTCAGGAAAACTACAAAATACTACATTTGCTACAGAAGTAATTGCATCCAATTTAAAAAATGATACTTTCGAATTAATTACTGAAATCAATCCGATAAAAACTTATGATTTCTATGAACCGCGCACAATAGGAAGATATTCCTATGTTCCTGAAAATATTTTTGCTCTTTTCAACTATAGCTCCAATCAAAATAGACCCTTTTCTATTGTCTTACAACCCTCAATTACAAAATACAACGAAAAAGACCGTATTACTTATTGGTTTTTTTCAGTTTTCAAATACCGATTTAACACAAGATTATCCTTGTCTCTCACTTCAGAATATCAGAATAAAATAAATGATAGAGGCTGGGCAGCCTTTGATAGCAATGATATTATTTACGGCAAAAGAAAACGTCAAATACTACAAAACGACTTAGTTGGAAAATATGCTATCAATAACAGAATGACTTTAAACTTAACAGCACGTCATTATTGGGCTTACTCAGACATCCACGAATTCTCAACATTACAAGATAATGGAGAATTAATTCATAACAACAGTTTTGCCATGAATAAAAACCGAAATTTCAATTCATGGAATTTTGATCTATCTTATTCTTGGTGGTTTGCACCAGGAAGCGAAATATCCCTTTTATACAGAAACTATACTCAAATAGACAACAATACTGTAGAATACAACTTAAACAAAAACTTTCACAATGTTTTTACTGGCAACATGACAGATATATTCTCCATTAGAGTGCGCTATTTTATTGATTACAACTCGATATCTAAATAACACAAATCTATTCTACAACAAAATATTCTAAGTTTGTGAGGTCTACCTCATAATAGTGATTATACCCTTAAGGATTGCCTTCTAAATTCATAAAAGTTTTATATTTGCACAAAACTAAAGAAACAATGAACAAAAAAGTAATCTTAATGATATTAGATGGTTGGGGGAAATCTCCTGACCCAAAAGTATCCGCAATTGACAACGCAAACGTACCTTTTATAAATAGTCTTTACGAAAAATATCCTAGCGCACAACTTCGTACAGACGGCTTACACGTTGGTCTTCCTGAAGGACAAATGGGAAACAGTGAAGTAGGACACATGAACCTTGGAGCAGGAAGAATTGTTTATCAGGATTTGGCTAAAATTAATTTGGCTGTAGCTAATAAAACTTTAGCTAAAGAACAAGTTCTAAAGGATGCATTTCAATATGCAAAAACTAATAACAAAAAAGTGCACTTTTTAGGGTTAGTTTCTGATGGAGGGGTACACTCTCACACATCACATTTACGTGGATTAATTGATGCTTCACAAGATTACGGTTTAGAAAACGTATTTGTACACGCCTTTACTGACGGTCGTGATGTAGATCCTAAATCAGGAAAAAAATACATTCAAGATTTAGAAAACTACATCGCTCCAACCTCTGTAAAAATTGCTTCTGTAATTGGACGTTATTACGCAATGGATCGTGACAAACGTTGGGAAAGAGTAAAACTAGCTTATGACTTAGTCGTTAACGGACAAGGAACAGCTTCTCAAAACGTAGTAAAATCAATCGAAGAGAGTTATAACGAAAATATTACGGATGAATTCATCAACCCTATTGTCGTAATTAATGAAGAAAAGCAACCTATTGCTAAAATTGAAGAAGATGACGTGGTTATTTTCTTCAACTTTAGAACCGATAGAGGTCGTGAATTAACCGAAGCGCTTTCGCAACAAGACTTCCACGAGCAAAACATGCACAAATTGAACTTGTATTATGTTACTTTAACAAACTACGATGAAACTTATCAAAACGTAAAAGTAGTTTACAACAAAGACAACATTACAGAAACACTAGGTGAAGTATTAGAAAAAGCAGGTAAAAAACAAATTCGTATAGCGGAGACTGAGAAATACCCTCACGTAACCTTCTTCTTTTCAGGAGGTCGCGAAGAGCCTTTTATTGGTGAGAGCCGAATATTAAAAAACTCTCCAAAAGTAGCTACCTACGATTTACAGCCAGAAATGAGTGCTTACGAATTAACTGATGCATTAGTTCCAGAAATTGAAAAAGGAGCAGTTGATTTTGTATGTTTGAACTTTGCCAATGGAGACATGGTAGGCCATACTGGAATCATGGAAGCCGCTATAAAAGCCTGTGAGGCAGTAGACAAATGTGTTGAAAAAGTAATCACAGCAGCAGTCGCTAACGATTACTCTGTACTTGTAATTGCAGATCATGGAAATTGTGAAACCATGATTAATCCTGACGGCAGTCCAAATACAGCTCATACCACAAATCCAGTTCCATTTATTTTAGTAGACAAAGAAATTAAGCAAGTAAAAGATGGTGTTTTAGGGGATGTTGCTCCTACTATACTTGACTTAATGGGAGTAGCACAACCAAAAGTAATGACACAACACTCCTTACTATAATACCGATATACAATCTATACACAACCAAAAGCTACCTTATTCAGGTAGCTTTTTTATATAAAAAAAAGTTAAAATAAAAATTATGATAGTAATACTATTATATTTGCATAAAAAACTCTCGTTATGCAATCAATATTTTCAAATATAAGTATTAAAGTCAATGAGAAGATCTATGTCAAAGACCCAGAAACATCAGCTTTAGGAAAAAAAATTCTCCAAGAAAGCATCTTTCTGATAGACGAAATAGGCTTTGACAATTTTACTTTCAAAAAATTAGGCGAAAAAATTGGCTCTAATGAGAGCTCTATCTACCGCTATTTTGAAAACAAACACAAATTATTAGTCTACTTATGTTCTTGGTATTGGAGCTGGATTGAACACAAAATGGTATTCAAAATAACCAATATTGAGGACCCTATGGAACGTTTAAAACGAGCCATAATAGTCGTAACTGAAAAAGCGGAAGAAGACTTATCTATTCCTCATATAAATGAAGCGGTTTTAAACACAATTATTGTATCCGAATTCACAAAAACACTTCACACCAAGGAAGTAGACGATGAAAACAAAGAAGGTTTCTTTTTAATCTACAAAAGTGTCATCAATAGGCTGATACAATTAATTATAGAAATCAACCCCGACTATCTTTATCCAAAAAGTTTAGCGTCTTCTATTATTGAAGGTGGACTGCATCAATACTTTTTAAAAGACCATTTAAAAACAATTACCAATTGCAACGAACATGTGTCTCCCACTGATTTCTATTTGAATCTCATAACATCTGTTTTAAAAAAATAAATCAATATGAAACCATTACAACGATTTTATAATCTTTTAGAATTAGACAAAAAAGATGTCTATCAATTGTTTTTCTATGGTATTCTCTCTGGAGTGATTAGTTTATCGCTTCCGTTAGGAATTCAAGCCATCACAAACTTTATACAATCAGGACGAGCAAGTGTTTCTTGGATTGTATTAATTGTTTTAGTAGTATTTGGTGTGGCATTAGTAGGCATACTCTCCTTTATGCAACTAAGAATCATGGAAAATTTACAACAAAAAATATTCATTCGTTCCTCTTTCGAATTTGCCGTGAGACTCCCAAAAATTAAATTTGAAGAATATTACAATTATTATCCGCCTGAGCTGGCAAACCGTTTTTTTGACACCTTGATGATTCAAAAAGGAACAGCAAAACTACTTGTAGGTTTTTCAGCCGCTTTATTACAAATTATATTCGGAATAATTCTGCTATCACTTTACCACAACTACTTCATAATTTTTGGAATGTTGTTATTAGTTTTATTATACTTTATTTTTAAATTCTCTTATAAACCAGGTTTAGAATCCAGTTTGAAAGAATCAAAATACAAATACAAAGTTGCAGGATGGTTGCAAGAACTGGCTCGAAATAATTATAGTTTTAGAAATCAATTGCATCATGATTATGCTTTAAGCAAAAATGACAGTCTGGTCTCTGACTATTTATACAATAGAGAAAAACATTTTGATGTCATCAAAACACAGTTTAGTCAACTGGTTGTTTTCAAAATAATCATCACAGCAAGTTTACTTTCTATTGGAGGGTACTTGGTACTATCCCAACAAATGAATATAGGTCAATTCGTGGCAGCGGAAATCATCATATTATTAGTTATTAATTCTGTTGAAAAAATCGTTTTAGGCTTAGAAACTTTATATGATGTACTCACTTCTGTTGAAAAAATAGGATTTATTACTGATATGGCATTAGAAGAAGAATTCCCTGTAGATTACGACAATTGTTATACTTCAATTACATTGGATGTCGATCAAGTGAGTTTTCAGTTCCCAGATTCTAAAAATAAAATATTAGATAATATTACACTAACCATTGAACAAGGAGAGCGCATCTTTATTGATGGTGAAAATGGCTCTGGAAAAACAACTCTGGCGCGAATATTATCAGGATTAATGCAGCCTACTCAAGGAGCTATTTCTATTAACGACGATAGTTTCAAAAAAATAAACCTCAACCAATACCGTTCCCAAATTGAAAGTATCGTCTACGGAGAAACTCCTTTTGAAGGTAGTGTCTTAGACAATATCACATTTAAAAATAAATCAATTGACGACGACACCTTGAAGTGGGCTATTAATGCTATGCAGTTAAAAGATTTCATCAAATCTTTACCTCAAGGATTACATACCTCCATTTTTCCAGAAGGGAAACAACTATCATCCTCCAATGCACAAAAGATATTACTAGCTCGAAGTATCGTAAGCAAGCCCAAAATTTTATTCTATGAAGACCCAACGGACACCATGGACGAAAAAGCAGCCAATGAAATTATAGACTTCCTAACTTCAAAAGAACACCAATGGACTATTATTGTTTCTTCCAAAAATCCATACTGGAAAACAAAATGCAGCAGACTTATTACCATGCAAAAAGGAAGAATTATTTTAGATACTAAAAATCAAAATTATGCTTAATATTTCAAACAACAATAGGCACGCATTAGAACATTTGGACCGTTACAAGACTGTTAAAGGGCTGGAAACGAGACCACATTATAAAATACTAAATCGTATTATAACCATTGTCTCCATCCTTGCCTTGGTAGCTTTATTTTTGCCATGGACTCAAAACATTTCTGGAAAAGGAGCTGTTACAACTTTAAAACCCAATCAAAGACCACAGTCTATACAAAGCGTCATTTCAGGACGTATCGAAAAATGGTACGTTCAAGAAGGAGATTTTGTCAAAAAAGGAGACACTATTTTATTTATTTCTGAAATCAAGGAAGATTACATGGACCCTAATTTGGTTGAAAACACTAAAAACCAATTGGATGCCAAAAAACAAGCCCTGAAATCATACGGCTCGAAGGTTGGTGCTTTAAACAGCCAGATTAAAGCCATTCAAATGGAACAACAGCTCAAACTTGAACAAGCACAAAACAAACTAAAACAAGCACAATTCAAAATAAAAAGTGACTCCATCGATTTAGTTGCTGTTAAAACACAATTAAAAATCGCCAACACCCAATTCAATCGTGCCGTACAGCTGAATAACGAAGGACTAAAGCCATTAACTGATGTAGAAGAAAAAAGATTAAAACTACAAGAAGTTGAAGCTAAAATAATTACACAAGAAAATAAATTATTAACAAGTAAAAACGAATTGATTAACGCCAAGGTTGAACTTAACCGTATTGACGCCGAATACAGTGAAAAAACTGCAAAAGCAAAAAGTGATCAATTTACAGCATTAAGCAACCAATACGATACCGATGCACAGGTTAACAAACTAAAAAACCAACACACCAATTACAGCATCCGTAATGGAATGTATTACATCAAGGCTGCCCAAAATGGTTATATTAATAGAGCGCTGCAAGCAGGTATTGGAGAAACCATTAAAGAAGGAACTCCTATTGCTACCATCATGCCTTCTGAATATGATATTGCTGTAGAAACCTACGTCAATCCATTGGATTTGCCTTTAATTTCAAAAGGAGCAAAAGTTAGAATTTGGTTTGACGGTTGGCCTACTATCGTATTCTCCGGCTGGCCAGATATGTCTTATGGTACATTTGGAGGCCAAATTGTAGCAGTAGAAAACTTCATTAGTGACAATGGAAAATTCAGGGTATTGATTGCTCCTGATCCAACAGACATCCCTTGGCCAAAACAGATCAGTATTGGTTCTGGCGCACAAACTATTGCTTTATTAAACACGGTACCTGTATGGTTTGAAATATGGAGAATCTTAAATGGTTTCCCTCCAGATTATTATGAAGCCACTGAAAAATCTAGCAAAACTAAAGAAAAAAAATAATGAAATATCTCATTCTATTTTTCCTGCCTTTCGCTTTCATTCTTCAAGCTCAAGAAACGAAGGTTGAGACGGCAACACAACAAAAATCCGAATTCACATTCAACGAATATTTGGGTTATGTCAAAAAATTCCATCCTTTGGTAAAAACCGCCAATTTGGAAATCAATAAAGCGCAAGCTACTTTGATGACCGCTAGAGGAGCATTCGACCCAAAAATTGGAGTGGATTTTGATAAAAAGCAATTTAAAGGAACCGAATATTATTCGATTTTAAATAGCAGTTTCAAAATCCCAACTTGGTACGGAATCGAAATCAAAGCTGGTTTTGAGCAAAATGAAGGCTATTACCTGAATCCTGAAAATACGGTTCCCAATCCAGGATTAACTTCTTTTGGAATATCTGTACCTATAGGTCAAGGGTTGTTTATCAACCAAAGAATGGCGGATTTGCGCAAAGCAAAAATACAAATCCAACTAAGCCAAGCTGAGCGTAAACTACAAGCTGTAGCTATTTTATACGATGCCTCAGTCGCTTATTTCAATTGGAAAAAAAACTATGAAGAATTTCAAATGTATTCGCAGTACAACACCAATGCTCAAATACGTTTTAATGCCATTCAAACCTTAATTAAACAAGGAGATAAAAGAGCTATAGACAGCGTCGAAGCTGGAATCAGTTTTAAAAGTCGTCAGTTGAGTTTAGAAAACTCTCGTTTGAAATTATTGAAAGCCAAATTGGATTTATCTAACTTTCTATGGTTAGAAAACAACATTCCTATGGAACTTTCAGACATGCTATTCCCTGAACTTCAATTAGAAAATACCATCCAAGAGACCTTAAAAACAAATGACTTACTAGCGCAAGATTTCACCATTGAGAATCACCCGAAGATAAACGCTCTGGAAAATAAAATTGGAATACTGGAAGTAGAACGTAAACTCAAGGCTAATTTACTATTACCCAAAATTGACCTTTCGTACTCTTATTTATCAGAACCACAATACATCGATAGTTACAAATTTGAGAATTATAAAATTGGAGTAAACTTTGCTTATCCTATTTTTTTAAGAAAAGAAAGAGGAGGATTGAAACTAGCTGAATACAAAATTCAAGAAACGACCAACAGCCTCACTCTAGAACGCTTGCAACTTACTAACAAAATTAAAGCGCAAAAAGAAGTCATCCAATCCTTGAACAAGCAACGATTAATGGCTAATGAATTGGTTGGCAATTACAAAACCATGTTGCAATCAGAAGAACGCTTGTTTTCTTTTGGAGAAAGTTCCCTGTTTCTTATCAATAGCCGTGAAAGCAGTTTAATAACAGCACAATTGACTGCAATTGCATTGCGAAATGAATTTTGTATTTCCAACTCAGAACTGTATAAAATCATGGCAAATCCTGATTAAATCAATTAATATTGTACTTTTGCCAACTCAAAATTTAGAACCATGATTATAGTAAAATCTCGTGAAGAAATAGAATTAATGCGTGAAAGTGCCCTAATTGTATCCAAAACATTAGGAATGCTTGCTTCTGAAATAAAAGAAGGTGTAACCACTTTGTACCTAGACAAACTAGCCGAAGAGTTTATTCGTGACCATGGTGCTGAACCAAGTTTCCTAGGTTTATATGGCTTTCCAAATTCTTTGTGCATGAGCCCAAATGCTCAAGTAGTACATGGAATTCCAAACAATACACCCTTAATAAGTGGTGATATTATCTCTGTAGATTGTGGTGCGTTCAAAAATGGTTTCCATGGAGATCATGCCTATACTTTTGAAGTAGGAGAAGTAGCTCCTGAAACCAAAAAATTATTACAAGTTACCAAAGAATCTTTATATGTAGGAATCCGTGAATTCAAAGCAGGAAACCGTGTGGAAGACGTAGGTAATGCTATCCAAAAATACACTGAAGGCCACGGATACGGAGTGGTTCGTGAGTTGGTTGGTCATGGTCTTGGCCAAAAGATGCACGAAGACCCTGAAATGCCAAACTACGGAAAACGTGGTCGCGGAAAATTATTTGTTGAAGGAATGGTGATTGCACTAGAACCTATGATTAACCAAGGTACTCGCAACATCAAACAGCTAAAAGACGGCTGGACAATCCTAACCGCAGACGGAAAACCATCTGCTCACTTTGAACACGATATTGCCTTAGTAGATGGAAAACCAGAGTTACTATCCACTTTTGCGTATATCAACAAAGCCTTAGGTATTGTAACTAATGAAGAAGATGAGTTTCGTAAAGTGCCACTAGTAGTTTAAACACAGATTTCACAGATTATCACAGATTAATTCACAAAATAACTTTGTAAATTAAGCCGCTCTAAATATTTAAAAAAAATGATTAATCAAATTTAAATATGGAAGAATATTATCTTAAAGAAGAAACATACAAAATAATTGGTGCTTGTATGGAAGTTCATAAGATTCTAGGCAAAGGACATAGTGAAAAAGTATATGGAGATGCGTTAGAATATGAATTTGATAAAAATGAAATCGATTATAAACGAGAAGTTAAATACAATATCGAATATAAAGAAATCATTCTACCAACTTATTATTTTGCTGATTTTGTTCTTTTTGACAAAATTATCTTAGAAATTAAAGCAATACAATTACTGTCGTCAAGTGAAATCAAACAAACATTAAATTACTTAGCTGCCTCAAAAAACAAAATTGGACTATTAGTCAATTTTGGTGAAGACAGCTTAAAATACAAACGAATAATTTTATAACATCCACTTTGTGAAATACATTTTAACCACAAATAATCTGTGCTAATCTGTGAAATCTGTGTTTGTTCTTTTTAATGAAATCTCTGTGTAATTCACATTCAAATGAAATCTGTTTTTAAACTTATACTCAATACCATCCCTCGTCCATTCCTTATTCGTTTAAGTTATGTGGCACGACCAATAATTGCTTTTTCGTTAAAAGGAAATAAATTCACCGATCCTATTGATGGGAAAAGTTTTAAATCGATGTTGCCTTATGGATATGAAACACAGCGAAACAATGTGCTTTCACCAAGTACTTTGTCTCTTGAAAGACACCGTTTATTATGGTTGTACTTGAATGAAGAGACAGACTTTTTTACAGCACCTCACAAAGTCTTGCATTTTGCTCCTGAGCAAGCGTTTTACAAGCGTTTTAGAAAACAAAAAAACTTAGACTATACCACCACCGATTTGTTTTCGCCATTGGCTGATGTCAAAGCAGACATTTGTAATTTGCCTTTTGAAGACAATCAATACGATGTGATTTTGTGTAATCACGTTTTGGAACATATTCCTGACGATACCAAAGCAATGCAGGAATTGTATCGTGTATTAAAACCTGGCGGAATGGCGATTTTACAAATTCCACAAGATTTGAATCGCGAGAATACATTTGCAGATGACACCATTACTGACCAAAAAGAGCGCGCTAAAATTTTTGGTCAATACGATCACGTACGTATTTATGGACGTGATTATTTTGACAAACTAAGAACTATTGGTTTTACCGTTCTTGAGGAAGATTACACTAATAAAATTGCTCCTGAATTAGTCGAAAAATATTGTTTAGCCAAAGGCGAAATTATTCCTGTATGTTTCAAATAAAAGATTTTGGAAATAATTGCAAAACACCCTTTTTGTTTTGATTTAAGTTGGGACGTTAAAAGTAATTTTTACATCCCAACTGCTTATGTGGTTGACGAAGGGTTACCTATCGGATATCTCAGCAAAAAAGCAACTACTGAGGTACTCAAAAGCTACCAAATAGAAATCAAGTCGCTAGATAAGACAATACAAAATGCTCTTTCTATTTGCGAAAGTTTACAAACTGAAATTTTGACTAAAAAATTCAATTCTGGCAAAACAAAAAAAAACCTTGAAGAACTATTCAAAGATGTAAAAGTAGCTGTTGGGATTCAGCATTATCAAAATTTAAAATTGACTGAATTTTTAACATTAGTCAACACCTATAATTTCCCCATTTGCTTTTCGATAGGGAAAGACAAAGATTTTAGAAAAAGTCAAATTACTACTCAAAATACCCCTTTGGAAACTAAAATTCATTTTCTTAAAACCGAAAATGGAATTCAGTACAATTTACAACTTCAGGACGAAAAACATACTTTTCATCCTTCAGACAAAAAGATAGAAATACTTTTAAACAACCCAGCCTGGTTAATTATAAATCAAGAACTTGTACAATTAAAAGCTATTGATGCCAAAAAATTAAAACCTTTTTTAACCAAAAAAACAATCGAGATTCCGTCACGAATGGTAACGGATTATTTTCAGAAATTCATCAAAGACATTGTCAAGAAGGTTGATGTGACCGCTGATGGTTTTGAAATTATTCAATACAACCAAGTCGATTCTTGTCAATTAGAAACAGTGCATGATTTCTTCAAAAACTGTTATTACCTTAATTTACGTTTTGGTTACAACGAACATTTATTTGACTGTTCTACAAACAAGAACAGCCATTCTGAAATTGACATTGAGAACCCTGAGCAAATCAAAGTCATTCAATACAAACGCAATTTGGATTCTGAATTAATTTTCGAGCAAAAATTAACCAACCTAGGACTCGAAAAAACCGATAATGGTTTCTTTAGGCTTTCGTCAAAAGCAGAAAATAGTTCGACATACGATAGCATTCAGTGGGTTGTAGAAAATCAAGAAAAATTGCAATCTTTAGGATTACAGCTAGACAATTTTACTTTGGAAGGAAAAAAGATCCAAACTAAAAAACCTGTTATCTCTTTTTCGAACCAAATTCAAAATGACTGGTTTGATATTAAAATCATGATTCGTTGTGGGGAATTTGAATTTAGTTTCACCGAAATTATTCCCAATCTAAAACAGCAAAACCAAGTCTATACCTTAGCCGATGGCAGTTGTTTTTTGATCCCGAAAGAATGGATGATGCATTATGCTCCTTTAGCTAAATTGGCTAAAATAAAAGAAGACAAATTGCAATTACCCAAAAGCAATTTTGCCATTCTTAATACCATTCCCGAATTACAATTGGAGATCAAACCTGAAGCTATCCCAGAATTCAAAATTTCTCCTTTGGTAAAAGCTACTTTAAGACCATACCAATTAAGTGGTGTAAAGTGGCTGTTAGAACATTATCAAAATGGGATGGGAGCTTGCCTTGCAGACGATATGGGATTGGGAAAAACACTCCAAACCTTGACAACTTTGGTCGCAATTCAAGAACAACTCGAGAACCAACAACGTGAAGCCGAGCAATTGGATTTGTTTGGCAATCTGATTCCGCAAGCCAAGGAATATTTGAAAGTATTGGTCGTTTTGCCTTCTTCATTAGTATTCAATTGGTACAATGAAGCTCGCAAATTCACCCCACATTTGCGCCGTATTCAATATGTAGGTAATGAACGAAAGTTGATAGCCAAAAAACTAGCCCGTTATGATTTGGTCTTTACCAGTTATGCAATCGCATCTAGAGATATTGCGATTTTAGAAAAGTATCAATTTCGCTATTTAATTTTAGACGAAAGTCAATACATTAAAAACAAAAACTCCAAAATATTCAAGGCGATTAACCAAATTCAAGCACAAAATCGAATTTCGTTAAGTGGTACTCCCATTGAAAACTCACTAGATGATTTGTGGTCGCAAATGGAATTCATCAATCCTGATATTTTAGGCAGTCATGCTTTTTTTGTTCAAAATTATAAAAATCCGATAGAGAAAAACCAAGATGAAACGGTTTTGGCAGAATTAAAAACTTTAATTAGCCCATTTATTTTAAGGCGTACCAAAGAACAAGTTTTGGACGATTTGCCTGAATTGACCGAGCAGATTTATTACTGCGATATGGAAAATGAACAAGAAAAACTGTACGAAGAAGAAAAATCCAAAGCTCGAAACGCACTACTTCGTACAGACGGAACCAAGGCCGACAAAATAAATATTATCAACACTTTGATGCGTTTACGCCAACTAAGCAATCATCCTAAAATGATTGATGCCAAATCTAGTTTGGACTCCGGTAAATACAATGCGGTAACAAATTATTTAACAACTTTGATTCAGTCCAAACAGAAAACAATTGTCTTTAGTTCGTTTGTATCCAACTTAGGATTTTATAAAGACTGGTGCATGGCCAACAATATTAAATTTTGCGAACTCACAGGTGCCACCGATTCCAAGAACCGTGAAATTGCCGTGAACCGTTTTCAAGAGCAAGATGATATTTTAGTATTTTTCATATCCTTAAAAGCAGGCGGTGTAGGACTGAACATTACCAAAGCATCCTATGTACTGTTTTTAGACCCTTGGTGGAATCCATTTGCCGAAAAACAAGGTATAGGACGCGCACACCGCATGGGACAATTAAACAAAGTAAATGTCATTCGATTCATTTCAAAAAATACAGTCGAAGAGAAAATCATTCGTTTACAAGAAAACAAAAAACTTTTATCTGATTCACTTTTAGAAGAAAACAGCATCAGTCCTGATATTGAAGCAAATTTGAGTTATATACTGGAGTGAGTTTGCCGCCAAGACACAAAGGCACTAAGTTTCTAAATTACAATTTTCAGATTGAACTTGCAATTACTTGAAGTGTTTATGTTGTCTTTTTGAAAATAAAAACGGAACTATCTGGAACGTTAGGACATTCAAATTAAAACAAAAACAATGTAAAAAATATTTCGTTATATTTACGCTTTAGCATTGAACTAATTACTATGTATCTCAAAATCAACTCTAAAATTCTATTCTTTCTTTTATTGAATATTTCATTATTCGCTCAAAATATAGAAAAAGAAATCGCGCCACCTTTCAACATCAAAACAATTTCATTTATCCAAAACAACAGAAATGTAGTTCCTATTTTTGAATTAGGTTCTGGGTTTCAATTACAATTTGATGATTTGTATGGCAATAACGGGGATTATTTTTATGAAATTACACATTGTGACTACAATTGGATTCCTTCTGAAATTCCTAAAATTGAATATTTGGCAGGTTTTGACAATCAACGACTTCAAAACATTACAACCTCATTTAATACTTTGCAAATTTACTCGCATTTTAGCTTACAAATTCCTAATCAGCATACACAACGTTTAAAATTAAGCGGGAATTATATATTGAAAATATTAAATGAAAGTAGAGAAACTGTTTTCAGTAGAAGGTTCATCCTTTTTGAAGACTTAGCTACTGTGCCCTTACAAGTTAAAAGAGCTCGAACAATCAATAATCTACCATACAAACACAATTTAGATTTCTCAATAAACTCAAACTCCATAACTTTTCAAAATCCTATCAAAAATGTAAAGGTGGCCTTGTTTCAAAACGGTGTTTTCAACCAAGCCATTAAAAATATTGCTCCACAATATACCATTGGCAACAATTTAGTTTACAAATACGATACTGAAACACAATTTTGGGCAGGCAACGAATTCATGTATTTTGAGAATAAAAACATCCGTTTCCCTTCTAATTTTATATCCAAAGTAGATTCAAGCACCGATATCTACAGCACCCACCTTTTTACTAATGAGGCTAGAGCTAATTTCCCGTATTCTTTTTACCAAGATGTCAATGGGAATTTTGTAGTATTAAATGCTAATGCTGAAAATAGCGAAATTGAATCCGATTATTCTTGGGTATATTTCAGTCTTTCAGCACCTAGTTTTAGACTTAAAAAAGATATTTATGTCGTAGGAATGTTTAACAATTACACTATGAGTCCTGAAAACAAAATGGACTATAATCCTGAAAAAGGAATATACGAAAAAGCCATCCTAATCAAGCAAGGATTCACGAATTATAAGTACGTTGTGGCCGACAACAAAGGAACAATTGATCATGAAAATGCCATAGACGGTAATTTTTATCAAACTGAAAACGAATACACTATACTCGTTTACTACAGAGACAACACTGCAAGATACGATAGAGTCATCGGAAAAGGAACTGCTAGTTCTATAAATGTTGTGAATTAAAAAAAACCAACTGCTAAAACAGTCAAACGAATCCTTTTTTTTTGTATTTTTGTTTTCTAATCACATAACTATCTATTAGTTCAGCATGGTTTCTCAAATAACAAGAGGCATAAAAATTTCAGTTTTGACTAGTTTTGAAGGTACCTACTTCAAAAACTATAAGATTCACTTTGCCTTTAGTTACGAGATTACAATAGAAAACCACAGTAAAGATTCTGTACAATTGACTTCTCGTCACTGGGAAATATTTGACTCTTTAAATGATTTAGAAATTGTAGATGGTGAAGGAATCATTGGTAAAAAACCAGTATTAAAACCTGGAGAACAACACACCTATAGCTCAGGATGCTTGTTAGCCTCTCCTTATGGCGCGATGCAAGGACATTTCAATATGATTAATTTTAGTAACGCCAAAAACTTCAAGGTTTACATTCCTACATTCAAACTTTGCGCACCCTTTGCATTGAATTAAGAAACACCTACAAAACATACTAAAAACCTTTATTTCACACCAAAAGCACTGTCTTTTCAGATAAATCTACGTATTTTTGTGATTCACGTATTTGATTTGCATTTTCTATAAATCATTTATTTTCTACATTCTAACTTATTTTAAGTTATACTAATAGACATTAAAAAAAACACATTACTATGTTAAAAGGATTTTTCAAGACACCAAAAGCAATTAACGAACCAGTAAAAAATTATTCGCCAAATTCTCCAGAAAAAAAAGCAGTTTTAGAGGCTTATTCCAAAATGTGGAATTCGAAAATTGATGTCCCTTTATACATTGGAAGTAAAGAAATCAAAACTGGTAATACTCGAAAAATAACCCCTCCACACAACCACCAACATTGTGTAGGAACATACCATCTTGCGGAAAAATCGCATATTGAAAAAGCGATTGCTAATGCATTAGAATCACGACAAGCTTGGGCAAATATGGCATGGGAACAACGTGCGGCCATTTTTCTAAAAGCAGCAGAATTAATCGCAGGTCCTTACAGAGCTCGCATCAATGCTGCCACTATGATTGGGCAGTCAAAAAATATCCATCAAGCTGAAATTGATGCTTCTTGTGAATTGATTGACTTTTTACGTTTCAACGTTGAGTTCATGACCCAAATTTATGCAGACCAACCTAATTCTGATTCCTCTACTTGGAACCGACTAGAATACCGCCCTCTTGAAGGTTTTGTATATGCCATTACCCCCTTTAACTTTACAGCCATTGCTGCTAATCTACCAGCAAGTGCGGCGATGATGGGAAATGTAGTGGTATGGAAACCAAGTGACAGCCAAGTTTTTTCGGCAAAAATCATTATCGAAGTTTTCAAAGAAGCTGGAGTTCCTGATGGTGTTATCAACGTTGTTTTTGGAGATGCTTTGATGATTACAGATACCGTTTTGGCTAGTCGTGATTTTGCTGGAGTACATTTCACTGGTTCGACACATGTTTTTAAAGATATTTGGGCCAAAATTGGCACCAACATTCACCACTACAAAACCTATCCAAGAATCGTAGGGGAAACAGGCGGAAAAGATTTTATCATTGCCCATCCAAGTGCCAATGTAAAACAAACCACTACTGGAATTGTACGTGGGGCTTTTGAGTTTCAAGGTCAAAAATGTTCCGCAGCTTCGAGAGTCTATTTACCAAAAAGCCTATGGCCAGCCATCAAAGAGCAATTGACAATAGATGTACAATCTTTAAAAATGGGTACTCCCGAAGATTTTAGCAATTTTATTACGGCGGTTATTCACGAAGGTTCATTTGATAAATTGGCAAAATACATCGACCAAGCCAAAAAAGATACAGATGCTGAAATCATTTTGGGTGGAAACTACGATAAGTCGGTTGGATATTTTATAGAACCTACAGTCATTGTAACCACAAATCCAAAATACACCACGATGGAAACCGAATTATTCGGGCCTGTAGTTACGATTTACATTTATGAAGATTCCAAATGGCAAGAAACTTTGGAATTAGTAGATCAAACTTCAGAATACGCCCTAACAGGTGCCGTTTTCAGCCAAGACCGTTATGCGATTGAAGAAGCCACCGTAAAATTGCAAAATTCAGCGGGTAACTTCTACATCAATGATAAATGTACAGGAGCTGTGGTCGGTCAACAACCTTTTGGAGGAGCAAGAGCTTCGGGAACCAATGACAAAGCAGGTTCACCATTAAACTTATTGCGTTGGGTTTCCCCAAGAACAATTAAAGAAATTTTTGTAAGCCCAGAAAGTTATAAATATCCGTTTTTGGGAGAATAATTTGAAGTACGAGGAGAAGTACTTAGGCACCAATTTAAAAGCCCACAAGATTCAAATAAATGTGAATTTGTGGGCTTTCTTTTATCTAATTTAAAAAACCTTAATTCGAAAACATAATAAACTTTCTACCAGTACATTATCCGTGTTTTCAACTTTAAACCTCAAAACAATTAACCTTTTTAAACCACAAACTTCAATGGCAAATGCACTACTTTTTTAGTTTCGAAAAATTCGTCTTCAAAAATAGTAGCCAAGTCGTATAAGGTTGCTTTTGGAAAATCTTTCAACTCTTCAGTCAAATCGCCACCTTTTAAATACAAAATTCCGTTTTTCAATTCGTGCTTGTGTTGTTTTTTGATTTTGGTTTTTACCCAAGAAACGAAATCAGGCATATTGGTCACGGCACGACTTACAATAAAATCAAAATCGCCCTTTACATTTTCGGCTCTTATTTGCTCTGCTTTGACGTTTTTCAACCCTAAAGCTTCAGCAACTCCTTGCACTACTTTTATTTTTTTGGCAATTACATCAATCAAATAAAAACGAGTTTCAGGAAACAAAATCGCCAATGGAATCCCAGGGAATCCTCCGCCAGTGCCTACGTCCAAAACATAAGTTCCCGGTTCAAATTTCATGATTTTGGCAATTCCTAAAGAATGTAAAACGTGTTTAGTATAAAGAGAATCAATATCTTTTCTTGAAATTACATTGATTTTTTCATTCCAATCGTGGTATAAAAAATCCAATTGTGCAAATTGTTGTTTTTGAATATCCGTCAAATCAGGGAAATACTTCAAAATCTCGTCCATTATCTTAAATTTTTAACAAAAGTACTATTTTTAAATCTTAAATAGTAGTTGAATTTTGCAAATAGAAAATTTTAATAATTACCTTTGCAAACTATTACAACTTAAACTATTTATGAATTCGAATGCGCCTACTTTTCCAAGACATGATGCTTTAAAATTTTTCAAGATTTTAAACGCGCGAGTGAATGAATATTTCAAGGAAAACAACCTAAAAAAAACAGGTAACTGGAAATTATACATCAAAACAGTGATCATGTTTTCTTTGTTATTTGTTCCCTATTTTGTATTATTATTAGTCCCTGGTATACACTTTGGGCTCCATATTTTATTAAGTTTCATCATGGGCGTAGGAATGGCGGGCGTAGGAATGAACGTCATGCACGATGGAAACCACGGTTCGTATTCATCCAAACCTTGGATTAACAAAATCATGGGTGGTAGTATTTACATCTTGGCAGGAAACGTCTACAACTGGCAAGTGCAGCACAATGTATTGCACCACACTTACACTAATATTCCAGGACATGACGAAGATCTTGAAGCAGGAAGAATTATCCGTTTTACCAAACATGCCAAATGGTACAGTTTTCATAGATTCCAACAATATTACGCCTTGTTTGCATACGGTTTATTAACCATCAATTGGTGCTTGACAACCGATTTCAAGCAAATGCGCGACTACCTAAAAAGAAAATTATCTTACGGCGGTCCTGCCAATCCAAAAAAATTATGGACAGGACTGGTCATTTCTAAAATTATTTATTTCTCTTTTTGGCTGGTTATTCCTTTTCTATTAATCACTTGGTGGAAAGTTTTAATTGGCTTTTTCATCATGCATTACACTGCTGGATTAATTTTGAGTATTGTTTTTCAATTGGCTCACGTAGTTGAAGAAACTGACAATCCAACACCTAATGAGTTGAACGAAATGGACAACACTTGGGCTATTCACCAATTGTACACCACGACCAATTTTGCCCCAAAAAGCTGGCTATTGAACTACTATACAGGAGGATTGAATCACCAAATTGAACACCACTTATACCCGCATATCAGTCACATTCATTATGGAAAAATTGCTGAATTTGTCAAACAAACCGCCAAAGAATGCAACCTACCCTATTTTGAATACAAAACCATGTTTAGCGCCGTTGTCGCTCATGTCAAACATTTAAAAGACCTGGGTATGCAACCTGAAATCACGCAATAATAAAACAAAAATAAATCATTAACCGCTTCGATTTTTTACAGAAATCAAAGCCTTTTAAATCAACTTTAATGAACCATATTCTTTCAGACAGAATTAACAATTTGGCTACTTCGCAAACATTAGCAATGGCAGCATTGGCTCGCGAATTAAAAGCACAAGGAAAAGACATTATCAGTTTAAGTTTAGGAGAACCTGACTTCAATACACCCGATTTTATCAAAGAAGCAGCTAAACAAGCTGTTGATGAAAACTACAGTACCTACTCTCCAGTAGATGGATACGGTGAGTTGAAAGATGCTATTTGCAGAAAATTCAAAAGAGACAATGACTTGGATTACAAACCAGCAAATATTGTGGTTTCTACAGGAGCAAAACAATCATTGTACAACATTGCTCAAGTAATGTTGAACGATGGTGACGAAGTAATCTTGCCAGCACCTTACTGGGTTTCTTATTTCGAAATCGTAAAATTATCTGGTGGTGTACCGGTTGAAGTTCCTACATCTATTGAAAGTGATTTCAAAATCACACCTGCACAATTAGAAGCTGCAATCACACCAAAAACAAAAATGATGTGGTTCTCTTCTCCATGTAACCCTTCAGGATCTGTTTACAGCCGTGAGGAATTAACAGCCCTTGCAGCAGTTTTAGAAAAACACCCAAACATCTATGTAGTAGCTGACGAAATTTACGAGCACATCAACTTCTCTGGAACTTTTTGCAGTATTGCATCAATCCCAGGAATGTTAGACAAAACCATCACCGTAAACGGAGTTGCCAAAGCATTTGCTATGACAGGATACAGAATTGGTTACATTGGAGCACCAGAATTCATTGCGAAAGCGTGTACTAAAATTCAAGGCCAAGTAACTTCTGGAGCCAACTCTCCTGCACAACGTGCTACCATCACTGCTGTTGATGCCGACCCATCTGTATTGAAACACATGGTACAAGCATTTCACTCTCGTAGAGATTTAGTGGTTGGATTGTTGAAAGAAATTCCAGGAATCAAAATCAACGTTCCAGAAGGAGCTTTCTACGTATTCCCAGACGTTTCTTCTTTCTTCGGAAAAACATTGAAAGGAACTGAAATCAAAGATGCTATGGATTTATCAATGTACCTTTTGGCTGAAGCTAACGTTGCAACCGTAACAGGTGACGCTTTTGGAAACCCAAACTGCATCCGTTTCTCTTACGCAACAAGCGACGATATTTTGATAGAAGCTTTAAGAAGAATCAAAGATGCTCTAGCAGGATAGTCTAAAGTTAGAAATAAGAAAGCAGAGGTTAGGAATCAAAAAACTAACGCTCTATTTAAATTATAAAATTGCCTCAAGGAAACTTGGGGCTTTTTTTTTGGGCGTGCCACCACTAGCAAAAGGGGCTTACTTTTGTTTGCGGTCATAAAGCCCCTTTTGCTACTGCTGTCGGGCTTTACGCGCTACTACGGTAGCTAGCTTCAATCCCTCACGCGGGCTTTGTGGTACTATTCGAATACAATGTTTTTTTTATAGTTTGTGATTTCAAAAAAATGCATAAACAGAAAATAAAATAGCGAAAAACAAACATTTAAACCAAATCAATATCTTAGATTGCCACCAATACCCTACGCTCCCTCAAGCGTCCCGCTCATGCACTCACAGACTCCCTCAGCTTTCCAACAAAACACAAAACATAAATCACAACTTTATTTTTCACGTAATCTAAAGACAATCAAATCAGTAAAGAATTAGATTCAAATATTATTTTGTAAATTAGCGTAACACTAATTCCTAACTATAGCGCAAGAAAGAATTCCACAATTCCTAGATCAAAGAAAAAAATTATTCATTAAAAAAACATTGCTATGAAAAATGAAAATCCAGTAGTTTGGTTCGAAATCTATACTGACGACCTAGCGAGAGCAAAAACATTTTATGAAAACGTTTTTAAATTTACAATGTCTGAAATACCAATGCCTGACACTGGTGAAAATATGCAGATGTTATTTTTCCCAGGAGATATGGACTCTAAAAACAGAGCAACTGGAGCCCTTGTCCAAATGGAAGGATTTAAAGCGGGTAACAACAGTACTGTTGTCTATTTTATGAGTGAAGATTGCAGTATAGAACAGGGTAGAGTCGAAAAAGCAGGAGGTAAAATTGTTAAACCAAAAATGTCAATTGGAGAATATGGCTTTATAGTTCTTGCCAGCGACACAGAAGGAAATATGATTGGAATACATTCAATGAAATAAAAATAGTGAGTAAACCAAAAACGTCAGATTGAAGTACAGACATAGTAGAATTAAAGAAGTAAACAAACTACAATCTGACACAATCATATTATATATAAATTAGTCTAATTTACTCTGAAATAATACAGTTTACCTATGTCGTTTTTTTGGGATAATCGAAAAACAGCAAAATTCTTCCAACGCTTCGGGAGGACTACGCTGAAAAAAACTTATATGCCTTATCTGGTTTAAAAACAAAACTTACCCAACAATAGCCTCGTAATCTATTTCTAAAAAATCTTCCACCATTTGTAACCAATACTCCTGAACAAACGAAACATGATGGGGATGCAGATTGTAGTTTTCATAAACTTTGGCATTTTCAAACACCATTGACAAGCCAAATTCAAAATCATTTTTGGGACTAATCTCTTTCACAACTTCAAAATTTTGCACCCCTGGAATAGCAGACAACAAATTGGCCGCTTTAAAAAAATCTTGTGTCTCTAGAGTGCTTAAACCTATTTTAAACTTGAAATAAACAGAGTGATGAATCATAACTGTATTTTATAAGGTGATTAGTATTTCTATTAGTTGCTTCAAATTTATGAAATTAAACTTTCAATAGCAGCCAAAAAAAAACCACAAACAATCGCTTGTGGTTTTTCGAATTACTGAATTTCTTTTTTATTTTGCTGATTTCTCTTTTAGACGTAGACGATGCTGCCTTAGGAATTCATCAACATGGGATTGTTTTATTTGTGTGACATTTAATCCTTTTAAATTTCCTAAATATCCTTTAAAAACATGGCTAATATAAAGAGGAGAAGCATTGTTTTTATAATTGGCATTGTGGCAAGAGAAACAATTTGCTAAGCTATCAACCGTTGTTCCATGAATTGATTTCGGATTAAAACCTACCTGAACATAAGTTTCCATTGTGATATTGTATGCTGCTACAGACCCTCGTGTAAGTTTACCAGGTGCGGAATTAGAGAGATTATAGCTTAAGGAATCCAATAAAGCCGCTTGCGATTGGGTATTTTTATAACCTTCAGTATCAATCCAAATTGAACCGTTGTAAAAATAATTATTCCAAATCCCTTTCAATTGCTTTTTAACACTTTCATTAAGGGTACGAATGTTATTAAAATTCTGAGAACCATCTTGGCTCGTTTTCATATATAGTTGCACATCAAAAGAACCTTTTATTGCCTTTTCTACTGGAACACCATATTTGTAAACCGAAAAAACATCAGTATAAACTCCATTACCAGAAGTGATATTCTTAACAGTAACAGTACTATTTTTATTGAAAAACGGATAAACAACTGTACTTGTTACTGGCGCATCAGTTGTGGGAGTAGCTTTAGACCAATCATAAGCAGGAGCTAAATTTTCGTGTTCGAATGTAGCCCAAATAAATTCGGGATGATTCTCTACAACTCCTACAACGTGCATTCCTAAAAGAGCCACTCTCGTTTTTACGCCATTAATTTCTCCTTTAGTGATAAAATAGGAAGTGGTATCTTTAAGAGCTGTAGCCTCAATCCAAGACGTTTTTAATTCTAAGGAACCTACAGGAAAAGCTACATCTTTTATTTTTGTAGGATCATTTTTTGCGATTGGCGCATATTTAACCATGGTTTCATAAAGCAATTTATCCATGAAAATAGAATAATAAACCGTAGTAGCTGCTGGAATACCCGATGGATAATTTGGTGTTTTCAAAATATCTGTAGGCGAACTTGCTTGAGCCGTATCAGTTAAAACAATTCCTTTGGTAGCGTCTAATTTTTGACCTAACGAATTCACTTGAATTAACTGCTCCATAAACAAGGGTTTTCCATTAACATCATTGGTCAGCCAAAGAAACTTTTGCCAAGACCATTGGTGAAAATCACAATTGGACACAGTAGCATTATTTGCAAAAACACTAGTTGGACCTTCATTGGGAGGAGGAGTTTGTCGGGTGTTGTTTACTGTCGTAAACCAATTTGCTGGAGCTAAACAATCTGAAGTTGAAGCTGTACTCGAAGTCGCGTAATTTTCTTTTGATTCTTTTTTACACGCACTGACAATAACTAGGGCAGTTAAAACTAATACCTTTTTAAATGTTTTCATGTTGAATTTGTTTGGTTAAGATTTAGGGTTTCGATTGAAACGCGAAACTAAACAAATAATAAAGAGATAAATTAAAAATGGCTTTAGCTATTTATATTTGGGTATAAAGAGAAGAAAAAGAGGCAGGAGTTATTCAAAGAGTGGAAAGAATCACAACAAACTTTGATTTGGCAAAATTCTAAATCTAATTTACCTCCCCTTACGCAACCGAAATTCTTTGGGAGTCATGCCCGTATTTTTTTTAAAAAAACGTACGAAATACGAATTATCATCATAACCTAAATTTGCAGCTACTTCATGAATTAATAAATTTTTATCCATCAACATCCGTTTGGCTTCAAGAACTACTCTTTCATTAATAAGTTCAGAAGTGGTTTTACTAACCATTTCATTGCAAATTCGATTAAGGTGTTTGAGCGTAATGTGTAGTGCATCGGCATAGAAAGCCGCCGATTTTTCCACAGTAAAATTCTTTTCTAATAGCTGACTGAATTGTTTTAACTTGGTATTATAAGAATGGGATTCTGGCACTACAATTTCTTGGTACTTTCTAGCTAATTCAATATGAATAATATCGAGTAGATTCAAAATTTTGTCTTTTTTAAAAAGTTCGCTTGACACACTTTCTTTTAAAATTATTTCAAAAAAAGGCAACAAACCCTTCATTTCTTCTTGAGATAACAAAATCTCTGGTTGGGTAGCATTCGAAAAATAAAACGGGAACGCTGCCAGATTTTTTTCACCAAAATAAAGATTGTACATTTCTTGCGAATAAAACACCACATATCCATCAACATCTTCAGACAAACTCCAGTGGTGCATTTGTCCGGGTTGCAACATAAAAACACTTCCAGGTTGCACATCAAATCTATCAAAATCAATTTCGTGGATTCCTGAACCTTTTGTAAAAAAGGCCAACAGATAAAAATTGTGACGATGTGGCTCTTCTACAAAAGGATGCGTAACCAAATGATTTTGAAAAGTATTCACATAAAAATCCGACTGAACTGAATTGCAATTAAAACGCTGAATAGAATAAATAGGATACTTCGCCATACCTCAAAATGTCTTTATTGTGCTATAAGTAGCGAAGATAGAAAAAATCTATTTTGAACCATTGGTTTACCTTTGTTTAAAATTAAAAAACGATGGCAAATACTTTAACAAACATACTGAGTAACAACTGCCCACATTGTCATCAAGGCAAAGTTTTTGATGAAAAATCTCTTATTTTCAATGTGGGTTTTCCAAAAATGAATGCGCATTGTTCTCACTGTAATTACAAGTTTGAAAAAGAACCTGGGTATTTTTTTGGAGCGATGTACATGAATTATGGTATTACAGTGGCACAATCTATTGCAACTTATGTGATAGCACAACAATTTTTCACTGAAAGATTTGACTTGCGTATTATTCCCATAATAGCTTTGGTAATCATTGGACTAGCTTCGTTTAACATTCGGCTTTCAAGATTGTTATGGATTTATATGTTTAAAAATTATTCGGTTTAAAAGCTGTTAGACAAGATTATCAATATTCTTGAACTCTTCTTTATTTTCGTGTGCTGCGTGAGGGATAGTAGCGGCATCCTTTTTTGGGGCTTTTTTGCCCCAAAAAAGATAGAGCGAATAGCCCGACCCGTAGTTTTTACGGAGGGACACGCCCAAAAAAATCTTCTTATAATTAGAAATCTTGAATAATTTATTAGACCTTTGCAGACTTTTTTTCGTGAACCACGAAAGTCTAAAGTTTTAATAATTAAAATAGTATCATCAAAAGATGAAAAAGAAAATAGAGATTCTAGCCCCTGCAAAAGATTTGTTTCACGGAATGGCAGCCATCAATAGTGGTGCAGATGCTGTTTATATTGGCGCACCTTTGTATGGTGCCCGTTCTAACGCAACCAATTCCATAGCAGATGTGGCGGCATTAGTACAATATGCGCATTTGTATCACGCTCAAGTTTTTGTGGTAATTAATACGATTTTGTACGACAATGAACTAGAATCTTGTCGCAAGATGATTTACGAATTATATGATATAGGCGTGGATGCCTTGATCATACAAGACATGGCAATTATGGAAATGGAGTTGCCTCCTATCGTGATTCATGCCAGCACACAAGCCAATAACCGCGATGCCGACAAAATTAAGTTCTTAAAAGATGCTGGAATCAAACGTGTGGTTTTGGCGCGTGAATTAAATTTACACCAAATCAAAGAAATCAGTTCGGCTAGTGATGTCGAATTGGAGTTTTTTGTGACTGGAGCGCTTTGTGTGTCCTTTAGCGGAAACTGCTATATGAGTGTGGCCAACGGAGAACGCTCTGCCAACCGTGGTTCTTGTGCACAAAACTGTCGTTTGCCGTACAACTTGATTGACGGTAACGGGGATACGTTGATTAAAAACAGCCATTTACTTTCGATCAAAGATTTTGATGTTTCGGACCAAATTCCGAATTTAGTTGAAGCTGGAGTGGTTTCCTTCAAAATTGAAGGCCGCTTGAAAGATGTGGTGTATGTAAAAAATAACGTTTCGTTTTTACGAAAAAAACTAGACGCTTTCTTGGATGGAAGTGACAAATACACCAAAGCATCTTCTGGAAAATGTACCTATACTTTTGATTCGGCTTTGAACAAAAGCTTCAACCGTGGCTATACCGATTATTTTGTAAACGGAAGAGACCAATCCATTGGTTCATGGGAAAGTCCAAAATCGAAAGGGCAATACATTGGTAAACTAATTAAAACAATTGGGAATGCTTACCAAATTGAGAACGGTGAATTATTGAATAACGGTGATGGTCTTTGTTTTATCAACGAACAAAACGAAGCCGAAGGAATTTATGTAAACAAAGCCGAAAATGGTTTGGCTTATCCTAACGTTTTTAAAGAAATCAAAGAAGGTACTTTTATCTACCGAAATAACGATGCTGCTTTTATCAAATTGGTTGAACGTGAAGATAGTGCTGTACGTAAAATTAGCACAAGTTTATTATTGACCGAAAACGAAACTGGCTTTGAGTTAATCGCTACCGATGAAGATGGTTATGTAAGTACTGTAAAATTAGAATCGCCTAAGGAAGAGACTAAAACAGGACTTTCGATGGAAGACAACATCAAAACGCAATTGGCAAAAACAGGTTTCACGCCTTATACAGCTGACGGAATTAATGTAATGTTTACTAAAAACTGGTTTATGCCTATTTCGAAAATCAACGAAATGAGACGAACAGTTTTTGAGCAATTGACCGAAATACGTTTGGCTAATTACCATCGTGAGGAATATCAAATTGTAAAAACCTCACATCCTTACCCTGAAACCAAATTGGATTTCATGTACAATGTTGCCAATAAAACGGCTCGTAAATTTTACGAACGTCATGGTGTTACCGAAATTGAACAAGCATTTGAACTGCAATGGGATCCTGGAAAATCACGTGTAATGACCACCAAATATTGCATCAAATATGAATTAGGAAAATGTCCAATTCACCAAAAAGAAACAATGGGCGAAAAGCTCAAAGAACCTTTAGTATTGAAACAAGGCGAATTAGAATACAAACTAAAATTCAACTGCAAACCTTGTGAAATGGAAATTTGGGAAAAAGACGCTGAATTTGAAATCGAAGAAGTTTAATCAAAACCATATATTACAAAAACTGCTTTTTTATAGAAGCAGTTTTTTTTGTTTTATACGAAATTCACCCGCAACTGAAATTTTATAAAAATCGCTTTAAATTCTGTAAGACAAAACATTGACAACTGTACCATCTTTGTATTATAACTTTTAAAAAGAATATAATCATGGAAAATACAAGTAAAACAAACGAAAAAACAATTGAAATTTTAGATAGATTAATCACAATTCTTGATGATGGAAAATTAGGCTATACTAATGCCGCTGAAGATGTAGATTGCAATCAAGCAAAAACTGATTTTTTAGGATATGCGAGAGAAAGAGCACTTTTTATTGTTGAACTACAGGATGAAATCAACAAACTAGGAAAATCAACTAATACAGCAGGCGGACCAATGGGCGCTATACACAGAGCATGGATTGACATTAAATCACTTGTAACTGGAGGAGACAAAGAAGCAATTATTAATGCTTGTATCACGGGAGAAAAAGCAGCAATTGAAGAATATGAAGATGCTTTAAACGAAGAGCACCTAAACACTTCTTTACGTCCTTTAATTTTGAAGCAATTAGCAAGTATTAAAACCACTCTTGCCAAAATTGAAATGGAGAAAAAAACGTTAACCTAGTTTTTTCTAATTATAAAAATTAAAAATATTATTATGAAAAATCAAGATAAAAAGCACGGAAAAAAGTCGTCAACTGAAAATCCTGTTAAAGTTCCAATCCCTGAAGATTTGATTGATGATATTAAAAAAAATAAAATTGATCCTTTAACAGAGGGAAAAACAAATCTGGGGTACGAGGAAAAACCTCCTCGCAAGAAAGAATTGGAACAAAAAGAGCATTACGATCAACCAGATAAGTAAAACTCTAAATTATTTTTAAACAAAAAACAGCATTTTACAAGTGCTGTTTTTTTTTGTTCTATACCAATTCTTCCCATTTCTTAAAATTTTAATATTATAAATAAGCTCTACTGATTTACTATATCAAAAATTGTGTAATTTGTATCCAAAATAAAAACCATGCTTATTCTTGATAACATTAGCAAACTAATTACACTTACACCCGAAGAAGAAAAACTCTTCCTATCTAAAACGAAAACACAACATTTCAAAACGAAAACCATTATTCACCAAAGTGGCACAATTTGCAAAGACTCCTATTTTGTCAATTCGGGGATTTTGAGAAGTTTCACAATTAATGATAACATTGTAGAACATATTATGAGTTTTGCCTGCGCGGGTTGGTGGATAAGTGATATGTATAGTTTGCTTTCGCAAAAGCCTGGTAACTTATTTATCGAAGTTTTAGAAGATGCCGAAGTAATTGTTTTGTCAAAAGAAAATCAAGAAATTTTATACCACGAAATCCCTAAACTTGAACGTTTTTTTAGAATCTTAATCGAAAACTCCTTGGTTGCCAATCAAGAACGATTGATGGACAATCTAAGTCTTTCTGCCGAAGAACGTTTTGAAAAATTCCAGTTAAAATATGGAGACCTACAATACAAAATTCCTCAAAAACAAATTGCTTCATTTATTGGGGTAACACCCGAGTTTTTTAGTAAGATGAAAAGCAGGCTTTTGAAAAAGTAGACAGTGATCAGTAATTTAGTAATCAGAATTTTAGTATCCAGATAAACCACTATCCTCAAAAGTTTTTTTAAAATTTTAACACTAAAGACTGAACTTTATTTTAAAAAAAAAACAACAACTGGAAACTGAATATACCCAATCTAAATAACTGAACACTAATTTCTTAATCTACATTAAGTGCTCAACCTTTCCTCCTGCCGTAAATTTGTATTATAATAATCACTAAATTTATAATCATGGCAACAACAGTTTTACATACCGCAGATACAAGAGGAAATGCAAACCACGGGTGGCTTAATGCTTTTCACAGTTTTAGTTTTGCAAATTGGTACAATCCAGATAGAATTCAGTTTGGAACCCTACGTGTTTTGAATGACGATACCATTGCAGGTGGAATGGGTTTTGGAACACATCCACACAACAATATGGAAATTATCACGATTCCGTTTGAAGGAGATTTGGCACACAAAGATAGTATGGGAAACAGCTCAATTATCAAAAGTGGCGACATTCAAGTGATGAGTGCAGGTTCTGGAATTCAACATTCTGAATTCAACCCAAATGCTGATCAACAAACAAAGTTATTCCAAATTTGGCTGTTTCCTAACAAAAAAGATGTCACACCACGTTACCAACAAATAACGTTGGATCAGGCAGCACAAAAAAATAATTTTGCTCAAATTTTATCCCCAAATGCAGAAGATGAAGGCGTTTGGATTCATCAAGATGCCTGGTTTTATTTAGCCGATTTTGACGCTGATTTCAGCAAAACCTATGCAATAAAAAAACCAGGAAACGGAGTTTATATCATGGTCATTTCTGGAACAATCATGGTAGACGGACAACTATTGAATACCCGAGACGCTATCGGAATTACCGATTTTGAAACTTTAGAAATCACTGCAAAGACAGCTGCTAAATTCTTAATTATGGATATTCCTATGGAAATGTAAATAGTTAATTATCCCTCGAAGGGTTTGGAACCCTTCGAGGGATAATTAAAAAACATTAATTCTAAAAGCTATTGAATTTTAAGAAATTTTATAATTATGGAAAAACTATTAGAAGAAGACATTAAGGGTCACATTGGTACTCAAAAATACAAATGTACTATTACATGGAGAAAGGGAACATTTTATATGGATGAACCACCATCTATTGAAGGTCAAGATTTAGGACCTGATCCGTTTACAGCACTATTAGCTTCCTTAGCTAGTTGTACTTTATCAACTTTACGAATGTATATTGACCGAAAAGGTTGGGACATTCCTGAGATAAATATTTCGTTAAACTTGACTCAAGAAACAGATTCGGAATTAACAACAACCATCAGTCGGACTATCAGTTTTTCAACTTTTATTGATGAAGACATTAAAAAGAGGCTTTTAGTAATTGCTGAAAAATGCCCCATTTCTAAAATATTAAAGAATAAGATACTAATCAACACAACTTTATAATTATGGATCCAAAAGACATCAAAAAAGAATATACTAACGGAGAAGTTACTGTTATATGGCAATCAGGGAAATGCATTCATTCCGGAAATTGTGTCCGCAATAATCCCGATGTTTTCAAACCAAAAGAACAACCTTGGATAAAAATCGATGCTTCTACAACAGAGAAGACTATTGATACGGTAAACAAATGTCCTTCGGGAGCATTATCTTTTTACATGAATAAAAAATAAACTCCCATATATACTATCTCGTTGATTTTACAACCTTTTTTTCGTTATTAAAATCACTAAAACTAATCTATTAGCCCTGATGGAAGCGAAAATCCTTTATAGCTGGGGTTCAGCTATAAAGATTGTAGCGAACAGCAGGACAGTTCGTCATAAAAAGTACAAATGTTGCTGCTCCTAAAAAAAATACTATTTTTGCAGCCTAAATAACCTTTCAGCATTTATCGTGATGCTGAAATAAATTCAGCATAATATGAAAGCATACGTTTTTCCTGGGCAAGGAGCGCAATTTACCGGAATGGGTAAGGATTTATATGAGAACTCGACTTTGGCAAAAGAATTATTTGAAAAAGCGAACGAAATATTAGGTTTCCGCATCACAGACATTATGTTTGAAGGGACTGCCGACGAATTGAAAGAAACCAAAGTTACCCAACCAGCGGTTTTCTTGCACTCTGTAATTTTAGCCAAAACATTGGAAGATTTTCATCCAGAAATGGTAGCAGGTCACTCATTGGGTGAATTCTCTGCTTTAGTTGCAAACGGTGCTTTGTCTTTTGAAGACGGATTAAAATTAGTTTCTCAAAGAGCCTTAGCGATGCAAAAAGCATGTGAAATCAAGCCTTCTACTATGGCTGCTGTTTTAGGTTTAGCTGACAATATTGTGGAAGAAGTTTGTGCATCTATCGACGGTGTTGTGGTTGCTGCTAATTACAACTGTCCTGGTCAATTAGTAATTTCAGGAGAATTTAAAGCAGTAGAATTGGCGTGCGAAAAAATGAAAGAAGCTGGAGCCAAACGCGCCTTGTTATTGCCTGTTGGAGGAGCTTTTCACTCACCAATGATGGAGCCAGCACGTGAAGAATTAGCTGCTGCAATTGAAGCTACTACTTTCTCCAATCCAATATGTCCAGTATATCAAAACGTTACAGCATCGGCTGTTTCGGACGCTAATGAAATCAAGAAAAATTTAATCATTCAGTTGACTGCTCCTGTAAAATGGACACAATCTGTTCAACAAATGATTGCTGATGGTGCTACTTTATTTACGGAAGTGGGTCCTGGAAAAGTCTTGGCTGGTTTAATTGGAAAAATCAATAAAGAAGCCGCCACCGCAAACGCATAACTCAGTATTCAGTCACAGCAATTAGTTTATATAAATGTCCCCACAAGTTATTCTTGTGGGGATATTTTTTACTATCTCATTTATCCACCAACCTTTTTTGAGAATTTTTAATTTATATTATAAAAAAAGGCTATATTTGGTTATCCAATTTGGTTATCCAAAAAAAACGAAAATGAAAAATTACATCCTTCTAATCGCTTGGTTCTTATGCACAATAAACTCCGAAGCACAAGAAACACCAACTTACAAAGCTGTTGAATTTCCAAAAGGATATACATCACAGATTGACGTAATTTATACAAAAGTAGGAAACTGGGAAGGTAGAGCTGATTTATACTACAATGCTAATGCCAGCAAACCTACTCCAATTGTTATTAACATTCATGGAGGAGGCTGGAACAAAGGGGTAAAAGAATCTCAAACAGGCTATAACACTTTTTTCAAAGCAGGTTTTGCTGTTGCCAATATGGAATACCGTTTATCTCAGCAAGCTACAGCACCAGCCGCAGTCGAAGATACTCGATGCATGCTTATATATTTGATTCAACACGCCAAAGAACTTAACATCGATCCAGACAAAATTGTTATCATGGGCGGTAGCGCTGGAGGACATTTAGCATTAATGGGCGGATTACTTGCTAATGACTCTCGATTTGACACCAACTGCAAAGGAATTGAAAATGTAAAAGTAGCGGCTATCATCGACAAATACGGAATTACTGATGTATCTGATTGGTCTTTTGGCAAACTCAAAAGCAAATCGGCCTTGCAATGGTTAGGCGACAAAGTATCCGATAAAAAATTCATTCAATCAGTTTCTCCTATATTTTATGTAAATAAAAACAGTCCTCCCACTTTTATTGTTCATGGAGATGCCGACCCAACGGTTCCATATCAGCAATCGGTTGACTTATATCAAAAATTTCAAGAAGCAGGGGTAAAATCACAATTCATTACTGTACCAGGTGGCGCACATGGAAAATTTGAAAAAGAAAAAAATGACGAAATTAACAAAGTCATGATTCAGTTTTTGACTGAAATCAATCTTTTAAATTAATATAAATTGAGAACCAAAAAAAATAATTTGTTTGTTGTTACCTATTTGCTGACTTGTTCAATTTTCACCTATGGACAAACAGTTCTTAATGCAGATGGACCTGGAAATACTTATGAATTAATCAATAGTGTTTTGGCTCCAGGATACAATGTCATTGAAACGCCAGATATTATTCACAATGATTTTGGCCGTCATATCACGGAAGTTTTTGATTCCGAGTTAAACAAATTTGTATTTGATTTTTTTATTCATCTAACCCCTGACAATGATATTTCCACTCTAAAAACAGACCGACAACGAAATGAAATCAAGACCTATGCTTCCTCTCCTGCTAACTTAAAAGGAACTTTGGGAGAAATTGTAAGGTATAAATGGCGTTTTAAAATTCCTATTGGCTTCCAACCTTCATCAACGTTTACCCATATTCACCAAATAAAAGCAGTTGATGGAGATGATGCAGACCCCATATTCACTTTAACACCAAGAAAAGGAACACCTAATAAATTAGAATTGATATATGTAAAGGATGAATTCTCGGGTACCGATAAGAAAGTCATAGTGAATTTATCTTTATTTGAAGGCAATTGGGTTGAAGCAACCGAAACCATAACAATTGGCCCAAACGGAACCTATGCTATCATTATAAAAAAAATAAGCGATAATGCAGTGATACTCTCTTACACCAATAACAACATTGCAACGATTCGTCCAGACAACAGTTTTATTCGCCCAAAATGGGGCATTTACAGAAGTATAGCCACACCTGCAGATTTGCGTGATGAAAGTATTCGCTTTTCAGATTTTAGTATTGAAGAATTATCGGTTTTAAGTGTCAATGGATTTGAGAATACACTAAAAAGTCTCACTGTATTTCCTAATCCTGTTGAGAACAACTTATCATTTACTGAAACAATTGTCAATTCATTTAAACATTATAAAATCATTGATACTAGTGGAAAAACAATAACCTCTGAAAAAATAAAAACAAACAACATAGATGTTTCCCATCTAAAGACTGGAAACTATTTTATTCAATTATACCACGAAAATAAAATAGCCAAAACAATTCAATTCCTAAAGAAATAGAAAAAGCCTCGGAAATAAATCAATTATTCACGAGGCCTTTTCTTTGTTTATTTTGATTTTTTATTTCAAAAATTCCAAAACGCTATCTGTTATAAACTGAATTTGCTCATCCTCCAACTCAGTATGCATTGGCAAGGCGATTACTTCTGTAACCAACTGATTGGTTACAGGAAAATCTTCTTCTTTGTATCTTGAATCCAAATATGCTTTTTGAGAATGCAACGGAATTGGATAATAAATAGCACATGGAATTCCTTTGTCTAATAAATGCTTCATCAGACCATCTCTATCCGCGTTGATAATTCGCAATACATATTGATGAAAAACATGATTATTTTGATCATTTTCAAATGAAGGAGTGACAATTTTAGTATGCCCAGACAAAGCTGTATTGTATTTGGCCGCTGCTTCACGACGAGCATGATTGTACTCATTTAACAATGGCAATTTTGCGTTTAAAACAGCCGCTTGAATACTATCCAAACGAGAATTCACTCCCACTACATCATGATGGTAACGCTCATACATTCCGTGATTTACAATTCCACGAATAGTATGTGCCAAAGCATCATCATTCGTAAAAATAGCACCTCCATCTCCATAACAACCTAAATTTTTAGATGGAAAAAAAGAAGTGGCTCCCACATGACCAATAGTCCCTACTTTGTTTTTAGCACCAGAAGTTGAAACAAAATCAGCTCCAATAGCTTGTGCATTGTCTTCAATTACAAATAAATCGTGTGCTGCTGCCAATTCCATAATCGCATCCATATTGGCTGCGCGACCAAATAAATGAACTGGAACAATAGCCTTTGTCTTTGGCGTAATGGCCTGTTTAATTCTTTCGATAGAAATATTCATGTTATGCATATCCACATCTACCAAAACAGGAGTCAATTGCAACAAAGCAATTACCTCTACAGTAGCCGCAAATGTAAAATCAGCAGTAATAACTTCATCACCTGGCTGCAATCCTAACCCCATCATGGCAATTTGCAGTGCATCAGTACCATTGGCACAAGGAATGACATGTTTTACCCCCAAATAATCTTCCAATGATTTTTGAAATTGATGTACTTGAGGACCATTAATATAAGTATTAGTATCTAAAACTTCTTGAATAGAAGCATTTACCGTTGCTGCAATTTTATCATATTGACTTTTTAGGTCAACCATTTGAATTTTCTTCATCACACTATAATTTATAATTAGAAAGGAGCCTTTATTTGAGATCAAAAAAACCGCTAGACTTTCATAAAACGGAAACAAAAATAGGTATTATTGATTTCAAACCAATGATTTTAAACCAAAGAAAATGTATTTTAGCCCCAAAAAACATTCGAATGCATTTTCTCTATAATACCATCATTTCAATTAGTCACTTTTTTTTGAGCATTATCGCTACATTCAATCCTAAAATCAAACTATTTGTATCAGGAAGAAAAACTGTATTTGACACCCTAGCCCAAAAAATCAATCCTACAGACAAAACAATATGGTTCCATGCCGCCTCTTTAGGAGAATACGAGCAAGGACTGCCGGTTATTGAAAAAATCAAAGAACAATTTCCAACTCACAAAATAATACTCAGCTTTTTCTCTCCTTCAGGATACGAGGTACGTAAAAACAATACAGTTGCAGACGTTACCTTATACCTACCATTAGATAGTGTATCCAATGCTAAAAAATTCATTTCCTTAGCACATCCCGAAATGGCATTTTTTATCAAATATGAATTCTGGATTAACTACTTAACAGAACTAAAAAAACACCAGATCCCAACCTATTTAATTTCAGGTATTTTTAGACAAAATCAACTATTTTTCAAATGGTATGCGGGATTTTACAGAAAAGCACTAGATAGTTTTACCTATTTTTTTGTTCAAAACGAAGCCTCCAAACTATTAGTTCAAAACTTAGGCAAAAATAATGTGTTAGTTTCTGGCGACACCCGTTTTGACAGAGTCGCAACCATTTTAGAGAAAGACAACAGTCTTCCATTTATCGCCACATTTAAAAATGACACAACAACTATCGTCATAGGTAGTTCTTGGCCTAAAGACGAAGAATTATTGTCACAATACATCAATACGACAAAACAAAAGGCAAAATTCATAATAGCCCCTCATAACATCAAGCCTGAACAAATTCAACATTTAAAAAACAGCATCAACAAAAAAACAGTTCTCTATTCGGACATGAAAGACAAATCATTACAAGATTATGATGTTTTTATTATTGACACTGTTGGAATCCTAACTAAAATATATAGCTATGCTGACATAGCCTACGTAGGAGGAGGCTTTGGAAATCCTGGTGTACACAATATTCTAGAACCCGCCACCTTTGGCGTACCTATAGTAATTGGACATAACTATTCCCATTTTGCAGAAGCTACTGCTCTAGTTACCATAAAAGGATGCATATCTATCAATAATAAAAACGAGTTAAAATCCATTTTCGATGAATTGATTACCAATCATTCAATACGCAAAGAAAAAGGCGTCATTTGCAGTAAATTTATAGCAAATAACAAAGGAGCCACTACACTTATTCTAGATACAATTTCAAAACAACAAAGATTTACAACATAGGCCATTTAAAAACTAAAACAATTAGAGATGCTCCGTTTTAATTCAACAAAAAAACCAAGCAAAACCTATCCTAATATCCTACAAAAACCAAAATTATTATTCTCAACAAAGAACTAATAAAACCAAGACAAATAACCGCTTAACCACTAAAATAAAGCCTTTTAGCATAAAAATTAAGTTCAAAAAACACAAAACAAATAATATTTTTAAAAAAAAATTGAAAAAATATTTTACATATCAAAAATTTTATATCTTTGCCTCGAATTAATAATTAACCTTTTATATTAAAGTAAGATGAAAAAAGTATTTTTAAGTTTAGCTGTAGTTGCTGTTTTAACTGTTGTATCTTGTAAAAAAGCTGACGCTGCTGCTGAAGAAGTTGTAGCTGTTGATTCAACTGCTGTTGCTGTTGATACTGTAGCTGTTGATACTGCTGCTGTAGCTGTTGATTCTGCTGCTGTTGAAGCTGAAGCTCCTGCTGCTCACTAATCAGAATTTATTCTAAAAAAATCAAAGCCATCTTCGTGATGGCTTTTTTTATACCCTAAAACAAAAAAAGTCTTAACATACACATCAAGACATTTTACTTTATTTAAAAAAGCAGCTAATCTTCAAAAATCACTTCACTAGCAGCAAAGTCCAATATCTCCGCTTTAGAACCGTATTTTACAATTTCGCTAATCCCTTTTTCCGCCATCAATACGGTACTATATTTACGACTAACTGCCATCAAAACATCATTCAGCACCACTTTGAAATAAAACTTACCCTTAGCCGTTTTATATTTCAAGAAAGAACAAGCTCCAAACTCGGAACGCAATAATTCCGCATCAGCCTCACAATCCATTCGCAATTCATAAGTCTTACTCGTAAAAATAGGCTTCCCTTTTCTCGAAGTATATTCAAACTTATAATCCCCACTAAAACGCTTGCTAATAACAAAAGACCCCATATTAAAACTTCAAATTACTATAAAAAATAAAAATACAATCTTTATCAAAAACAAACACACAAAAACCTTCTGAGTTATAAACAAAAAAAAGCCTCTTCAAAAGAAGAGGCTTTAGTACTCAGAGCGGGACTTGAACCCGCACGAACATTGCTGTTCACTGGATTTTAAGTCCAGCGTGTCTACCAATTTCACCATCCGAGCGTAATAGACTTTTTTGATGGTTTTAATTTTTATCAAAATTAATCAATGACTCACCATCAGAGCATTATATTAAAAAGAACAATTTACATAATTCTTTCGAGCTTTTAACGCTTTGAGCGAAAAACGGGGCTCGAACCCGCGACCTCGACCTTGGCAAGGTCGCGCTCTACCAACTGAGCTATTTTCGCATTTTCAATCCTTAAAAAGAACCGCGATACTTGTTCTGTATTGCGGATGCAAATTTAAGACTTTTATTGAGTTAAACAAGCGCTTTTTGAATATTTTTTTAAATTATTTTATAACCTTCTGATAACCTAAACTTTAAAAACGAAATTATTTTCGAGTCAACATTCTTTTTAACTCATTTAGCTTCATCAAAGCTTCAACAGGGGTAACCGAATTAATATCTAAACTTAATATTTCCTCTTTTATCTCCTCTAGCAAAGGATCATCAAGGTTAAAAAAGCTCATTTGCATTTCCTCTTTTTCTGATTTAATTCCATTCAACGCATCGCCCGAATGATCTTTTTCTAATTTTTTCAACAGTTTTTGTGCTTTTTGAATCACAATTTGAGGCATCCCAGCCATCTTAGCCACATGAATCCCAAAACTATGTGCACTTCCTCCTTTT
Source organism: Flavobacterium faecale (assembly GCF_048320115.1). Taxonomy (GTDB): domain Bacteria; phylum Bacteroidota; class Bacteroidia; order Flavobacteriales; family Flavobacteriaceae; genus Flavobacterium; species Flavobacterium faecale_A. The sequence continues at coordinate 1,823,537 of NZ_CP182943.1, read as the reverse complement.
ACTAATTTTCGAATAAATAAAACGGTATCCTTTAACTCTTTTACAGAAACATTAAAATTTTGAATACGAGGCAGTAATTCATTCATCTCATTCAACTCATGATAATGGGTTGCAAAAAGCGTTTTAGGCTTCGTAGGATGCTCGTGCAAATATTCCGCTATTGCCCAAGCAATTGAAATTCCATCATAAGTACTAGTCCCACGACCAATTTCATCAAGCAACACTAAACTTCTATCTGAAAGGTTATTCAAAATTGAAGCGGTTTCATTCATTTCGACCATAAAAGTAGACTCCCCCATCGAGATATTGTCGCTTGCTCCTACTCTTGTGAATATTTTATCTACAATTCCCATTCTAACGCTATCAGCAGGAACAAAACTTCCCATTTGAGCCAACAATACAATCAATGCCGTTTGTCTCAATATTGCTGACTTACCAGACATATTAGGACCTGTTATCATAATCAATTGCTGTGTTTCTCTGTCTAAATAAACATCATTAGCAATATAAGGAGTCCCCACTGGTAGTTGTTTTTCAATCACGGGATGACGACCGTTTTGAATTTCAAGCTCAAAACTTTCATCTATTTGTGGACAAACGTATTTATTCTCTACTGCTAATTGCGTAAACGAACACAGGCAATCCAATTGTGCCACCAAATTAGCATTCAACTGCACTGGTTTTATATAAGTAGTTATCCAAGCGACTAATTGCTCAAATAAATCCGATTCAATTTTCTGAATCTTTTCTTCAGCACCTAAAATTTTGCTTTCGTATTCTTTTAATTCTTCTGTAATGTATCTTTCAGCATTCACTAAAGTTTGCTTTCTAATCCACTCCGAAGGCACTTTGTCTTTGTGCGTATTTCGAACTTCAATATAATACCCAAATACGTTATTGAAGGATATTTTCAAAGATGTAATTCCTGTTCGTTCTGATTCTCGGACTTCAATCCCTTCTAAAAACTCTTTACCCGAAGTCGAAATGGCACGCAGTTCGTCCAATTCAGCACTTACTCCTTTAGCAATCGCATTTCCTTTCGAAATTGCAACCGGCGCATCTTGATTTAAAGTCTTTTTTATTTTTTCGCGGAGTAACTCACAACTATGCAAACTATCCCCAATCACTTTCACTGCTTCTTGTGGACTTTCTAACGCTAAGACTTTCATTGGAATAATAGCGTCTAATGATTCTTTCAAATAAATCACTTCACGAGGTGAAACCTTGCCCGCTGCAATTTTCGAAATCAAACGCTCCAAATCTGAAATTTGCTTGATTTGGTACTGCATCTTTTGTAAAACTTCTTGGTTTTCGGTCAAATATACTACTACTTGATGGCGACTTTTAATTTTATTGGCATCCTTTAACGGTAATGCTAACCAACGTTTCAATAAACGCCCACCCATTGGCGAAAGCGTTCTGTCCATCACATTTAATAAAGTCACTGCATTTGGATTGTAACTATGATATAATTCAAGATTTCGAATGGTAAAACGATCCATCCACACATAAGCATCTTCAGCAATGCGTTGAATTGAGGTGATGTGCTGTACTTTATTATGCTGTGTCTCCGACAAATAATACAAAATAGCCCCCGAGGCAATTATTCCCTCTTGTAATTCTTCTAAACCAAATCCTTTCAGGGAAACCGTTTGAAAGTGCTTAGTCAAGGTTTCAAAAGCATAATCTTCTTTGTACAACCAATCTTCCAAATAAAAACAATGAAAATCGCTTCCAAATTGTTCTTTAAAATCATTCTTATTGTTTTTTGGTACCAAAATCTCAGATGGACTAAAATTCTGCAACAATTTATCAATATATTCTCCATTTCCTTGAGCAGTCAAAAACTCTCCCGTAGACACATCCAAAAAAGAAACCCCAATATTTTTTTTAGCAAAATAAACCGAAGCCAAGAAATTATTCGATTTAGAACTCAACACCTCGTCATTCATCGAAACCCCCGGAGTTACCAATTCAGTCACTCCACGCTTCACAATGGTTTTGGTCATTTTAGGATCTTCGAGTTGATCACAAATTGCCACACGCAAACCTGCTTTGACTAATTTTGGCAAATAGGTATTTATAGAATGATGCGGAAAACCTGCAAGCGCTGTTTCACTATCAGAACCCGCACCACGCTTGGTAAGTGTAATTCCCAAAATCTTGGAGGCCCGAATTGCATCTTCACCAAAAGTTTCATAAAAATCTCCTACTCTAAACAACAAACAAGCATCAGGATACTTCCTTTTGATTTCATTGTATTGCTTCATTAACGGAGTTTCTTTTACTACTTTATCTTTAGTTGCCAAAATATAATTGTTTGATTTGTGATTAATTGGAAATAGGAGCGAATTTATAGATTTTAATGCGAAAATGTAAATAGTTGAAAAAATAAACTTCACATTTAAGTAAATTTTAGGGAAATGGCATGATTTTTTCTTTAGATTTGTTTATAAATTTAAAAATAGGAAAAAATGAAAAAAATAATTTTACTAGCCTTGCTGACTGTATTTGGAATTACCAATTCTAATGCTCAAGAAACTTCAAAGAAATTAAAATTAGTTAATAAAACCACTACAACAAAACTACCAAAAGTAGAAGGCGCAGGAATGGTTTTTGAAAATGAAACTATTGATTATGGAACAATCGCACACAACTCTGATGGTAACCGTCAATTTGTTTTTACAAACAATGGAACTAAACCGTTAATCATCACTAATACTCAAGGTTCATGCGGATGTACAGTACCTACTACACCTAAAGAACCTATTGCTCCAGGTGCAAAAGGAGTTATTGGTGTAAAATATGCTACTGACAGAGTAGGTCCATTTACAAAAACGGTAACTGTTACTTCTAACGCAGAAGGTCAACCTACAAAAACTTTAACGATAAAAGGTACGGTATTAGCTGATGACAATAAAAAAAGCTAATTTTACCACATATTTTATAAAAGCTTCCTAATTGGAAGCTTTTTTTTTACCCAAACTCTACCGTTGTAATTCGTAAGAGTTTAAAAAAGAATAATTAATTTTGCGCCTTCGTGCCTTTGCGGCATTAAAAATAAAAAAAATGAGGAAGCTAGAAAACAGTGAACTAGAACGAAAATCCATTAAAGACTTTAAGAATTCAGAAAAAACACCTCTTATAATAGTCTTGGACGACATCCGTAGTTTACATAACATTGGTTCAGTATTTAGAACGTCTGATGCTTTTTTGATTGAAAAAATATATTTGTGCGGCATCACCGCCACTCCACCTAATAAAGAAATTCATAAAACTGCTCTAGGCGCAACTGAAACTGTTGATTGGGAACACCACGAAAACGTACTAGAGGTAATTTCAAATTTGAAAAAGAAAAACATCACTACCCTTGCCATTGAACAAGTAGAAAGCGCAACTTTTTTACAGGATTTCCAAGTAGAAAAAAACCAGAAATACGCTTTGGTTTTTGGAAATGAAGTTTTTGGAGTTTCTCAAGAAGCAGTGGTCCTTTGTGATGGTTGTATCGAAATTCCTCAATTAGGAACCAAACATTCTTTGAATATCTCTGTCAGTGCAGGAATTGTGGTTTGGGATTTGTTTCAAAAACTAAAGCACCTAAATTCATAAGAAACATCTATTTCTCAATTTTACACAGATCACACCTTAACAACCAATATTCTTTGGAATTATTCTAAAACTTTAAAATTATGATTAGCTAAATTTGAGAATTTGCATATTGTAGCAATTATACAAAATCAATGTCTTGCACTACTAAACATTCACTTGAATCTTTACAATTTCCGACTAAACTTTCTATAGTTTTATTCAAAACAGGATGTTTCCATTGGATATTCAAATCTAAAATAGGCATTAAAACAAATTTTCTGTCTTGCATCAAAGGATGTGGAATTTGAAGTTCTTCTGTATGAATTACTTGCTCCCCATAAAAAATTAAATCAATATCAATAATACGAGATTGATACCCTATTTGTTGCTGACGTACACGACCCATTTCTTGTTCTATGGACAAGGCTTTTTTCAAAACTTCCAATGGACTTTGAATCGTTGCAACCTCTAAAGCGCAATTATAAAAAGCATCACTTTCAAACCCCCATGACGGCGTTTCATACAATTTAGAAACCTGAGTTACTTCTCCTATTTGCTCTTTAATCAATTGAATACAAAACAATATATTCCCTAATTTATCTCCTTGATTGGTTCCTAAGGACAAAATAACTTTTTGTTCTAAATTCATTTCTAGACATATCTATTAATTAACCCCAAATTAACTAAAACAATTTTAGAATTAAGAATATATTTGCATAAAGTAAGTTAGGCATTCTGTATCATTGTATAATATTCTGATTTCTTATAAAAAACTAGACTATGAAATTTCTTGGAAATGTATTAGCCACCATTGTGGGACTATTTGTTTTTTGCTTATTATTCCTTTTCGGAATTGTATTTATTTCTGTACTTTTTGGTGGTGATTCGGATCTAACTACTGTGAAGAAAAACTCGGTAATCGAATTAAATTTAACAGACATTGAAAACGATTATGGAGGAAAGTACAAAGACCCTTTGATGACTTTTTTTTCCGACAATAATGAAATAGGATTAACCGATATCATTGACGCCATTGAAGCTGCCAAGACAGACAATGACATCAAAGGGATTTCCATTTTAAACAACAATTCTTCACTAGGAATAGCACAAAGCAAAAGCTTACGTGATGCTTTGGAGGATTTTAAAAAATCCGGGAAATTCATCATGGCCTACTCCAATACCTATTCTCAAAAAGAATATTATTTAAATTCGGTCGCCAATACCATTTATCTCAATCCTGTGGGAGAAATGAACTTCAAAGGACTATCATCTGAAATCTTATTTTTCAAAGATTTACAGGAAAAAACAGGCGTCAAAATGGAAGTGATTCGTCATGGAAAATACAAAAGTGCTGTTGAGCCATTTCTAGACAACAAAATGAGTGAGGCCAATAGAGAACAAATCACCGAATTATTATCATCAGTATGGAACACAATAGTTTCAGATATTTCCAAAAGCCGAAACATTCCCATAACTAAACTGAATGAAATTGCCAATAACCTCTTAGCAAGAACACCAATTCTAGCCAAAGAAAACAAGTTAATAGATAAAATTGGCTATGAGGACGAGTATCATGATGCTTTAAAGAAAACTTTAAAAGTCAAAAAAGACGAGGACTACAATTCCATTTCAATTATAAATTATACCAAAAAAGTAAATCTCGATAAAGAATTTGAAGAGAAAAACAATCAAATTGCTGTTATTTATGCTCAAGGCGAAATACAATCTGGTGAAGGAGACGTAAATACTATTGGAGAGTTATCAATGAACCGCTCTTTACAAGAAGCTCGAAAAGACAAAAAAATCAAAGCAATTGTTTTACGAATTGATAGCCCCGGAGGAAACGCCTTAACTTCTGATTTAATTTGGAGGGAAATTGAACTGACTAAAAAAGTCAAACCCGTTATAGTTTCTATGGGGAATTACGCCGCTTCGGGTGGTTATTATATCGCTTGTAATGCCAACCAAATTTTTGCAGAAAAAAACACCATCACAGGTTCAATTGGTGTTTTCGGAATTCTACCTAATTTTCATCAATTATCTACAAAAATAGGAATAGATGTCGAGCAAGTTAAAACCCACGAAAATGCTTCTGAGTACAGTCCATTTGTCCCTATAAACGAAACATTTAAAGCTGTAACCATCGAAAATGTGGAACATATTTACAAAACCTTCGTAACCCATGTAGCACAAGGACGAAAAATGACTTTTGCAGAAGTAGATGCAGTAGCGCAGGGTCGAGTTTGGACTGGAACCCAAGCCTTAAAAATTGGTTTAGTCGACAAAATTGGCAATTTAAATGATGCTATTAAAGCCGCTGCTAAGCTGGCAAAAACAGAGGACTATTCCACAAAAAACTTTCCTGAATTCGAAAAAAGTTTTGACGATATTTTAAGTAAAATTCCATTTGGACAGTCCAAAGCTGCCTTTATTAAAGAGGAAATCGGAACAGAGAATTATAAAATTATTCAACAAATCAAAAGGCTTCAGAATCGCAAAGGTATACAAGCTATAATGCCTTACGAAATTACTATTGAATAAAAACCTTATAAATCCGTTTTTAACTAAAACGGATTTTTTTTACACAGACAATTTTCCATAAGATCTTAAAATCGTAAATTTATAATTCAATAACGGCAACATTTTTGATACTTACTACTAAAATTAAAATAAACAGATATGCTCAAAAAAATTTCAATCATTGTGTTAGCCCTTCTACTTCTCATGGCAGGGAGTTTGTTTGCAATTCCGTATTTTTTCAAAGATCAAATCAAAGCTAAAATCGCACAAGCCATCAACGAAAAAGTAGATGCCAAGCTAAGTTTCAAAGACGCTGATTTGAGTTTGTTTAAAAGTTTTCCAAATGCAACTGTAACAATAGACTCTCTAGTAATAATCAACAAAGCACCGTTTGAGGGAGACACTCTAGTTGCTTTAGGTGAACTCAATTTAAAAATGTCTGTCAAAGAACTTTTCAAAGAAAAGAGCGAAGCTATAAACATCCAAAGTATCAATTCCAAAAACGGATTAATCAACATCATTTTCAACAAAGATGGAATAGGTAATTACGACATTGCCTTAAAAGACGACAAGCCTTCTGACAACAAAAAAAGCGAGCCTTTATCCTTGAAAATTCAAGACTATAAAATTGAAAACTTTCGATTTCGCTACACAGACCAAGCGTCAAAAATCAAAATGGTCATTGACAGCTTGAATCATGAAGGAACGGGTGATTTTGCAGCTTCTAAATTGGATTTAAATACCAAATCGACAGCCAAGATTTCATTAGATATGGACAAGGTAAATTATATGAACAAGGTAGCTTTGACTCTAGACGCCATTCTTGGAATTGATTTAGACCAAAGCAAGTATACTTTTAAAGAAAACAAAGCTTTAATCAATCAATTACCATTAGAGTTCGATGGATTTATCCAATTGGCGGAAGCAGGACAAGTATATGATTTAAAATTCAAAACCCCCACTTCATCTTTCAAAAACTTCTTAGGTTTAATTCCTGCTGCATACGCTGCAAGTTTAGACAATGTAAAAACAACTGGAGATTTTACGGTTTCAGGATTTGCCAAAGGAACCTATACCGATACAACAGTTCCAAAATTCAACATTGAAATTGCATCTCACAATGCCTCTTTTCAATACCCAGATCTACCAAAATCCGTTCAAAACATTGTTATTGACACAAAAATCATCAATACCACAGGAGTCTTAAACGATACTTATGTCAATTTAGACAAGCTTTCCTTCAAGATTGACCAAGATGTTTTTAATGCCAAAGCTAACATTCGAAATATCACCCAAAATGCCCTGATAGATGCGATGTTGAAGGGCACTATCAATTTAGGAAATTTATCAAAAGCTTATCCAATCAAATTAGACAAACCATTATCCGGAATTTTGAAAGCGGATGTAGAGACCAAATTTGACATGCAATCTGTGGAGAAAAGTGAATATCAAAACATTCGAAATGCAGGAACAATGAGTCTTTCTGGATTTAAGTATACAGATGAAAATGGCAAAGGAATGAATATTAGCAATGCTTTGGTACAGTTCAATCCAAGTCAGGTAAATTTAAAACAATTCAATGCCACTACTGGAAAAAGTGATATAGCTGTCACTGGAATTCTAGACAATTTCTATGGTTTTGTATTCAAAAACCAAGAGTTAAAAGGAAATTTCAATTTAACTTCCAATCAACTCTCCGTTAGTGACTTCATGACAGCCGAAGAACCTGCAAAAACAGAAGCAAAAAAACCGGCTGAAGCCATGAAAATTCCTGCGTTTTTAAATTGCTCCCTAACTGCAAAAGCCAATACCGTTTTATATGACAATCTAACCCTAAAAGAGGTATCGGGAAAACTAATTGTCAAAGATGAAAAAGTAACTATGGAAAACGTAAAAACATCCATTTTTGGAGGAAGTATAGGTTTGAATGGTTCGGTTTCAACCAAAGGAAAAACTCCTGTATTTGATATGAACCTAGGACTAAACCAAGTAGATATTGCTCAATCCTTCACACAATTGGATATGTTGAAAAAAATTGCTCCAATAGCAGGAATAATCAATGGAAAATTAAACTCTTCTATCAAACTCAACGGAAACCTAACTAATGATATGAGCCCTGATTTAAAAACCATTACAGGAGATTTGATAGGGCAATTATTATCATCTACTATCAATGCCGAAAAGTCCACCTTGTTAACAGCTTTAACTTCTAATATTAAGTTCATTGATATGGACAAAATCAACTTAAACGATTTAAAAGCTGCCATTACATTCACAGAAGGTAAAGTAAACATAAGACCATTTGATATCAAATACAAAGACATCAAGGCCACCGTAGGAGGTTCACATGGATTTGACCAAAGCATGAACTACAGTTTAAAATTTGATGTGCCTGCTAAATATCTAGGAACAGAAGCAAATGCTTTAATCGCTAAATTAACTCCTGCTGACGCTGCCAAACTAGAAAACATTCCCATAAACGCAGTGATGACTGGGAATTTTTCAAACCCTAAAATTTCTACTGATATGAAAACAGCGGTAACCAATCTGACCAATCAGTTGGTACAGCAACAAAAAGCAGCTTTAATAAACAAAGGAACATCAAAATTGACAGACCTTATCAATAAAAATAAACCTGCAACTGACACAACTAAAACAGTAATCCCAACCACAAAAGCAGAAGTTCAAGAAAAAGCCAAAGAAGAGGTCAAAGCCAAAGCGAGTAACCTGCTCAAAGGTTTTTTAAACAAAAACAAACCAGCTGAGGAAGCGAAACCAGTAGAATAAGAATTGACAAAGCCGTCTTCAGATTTAATTTGAGACGGCTTTTTTTACTTTTCGTTGAAAAAATGAAGTGAATTTTAGGCTTTGCTTTTTTTAAACCGTAATCTGAACGATATACCCTTCAGACCCACGAATATTAAAAACCGTATTATCTTCAAAAATAAGATACTGTCCTTTTACCCCCATTAGCTTTCCTCGAAATGAATGGGTTTTATCTAAACTTAAACTCTTAACTTTCGACGGATAGGTTAGCACTGGATAATCCATTTGATACAAATCATTTTTATCTAAAATAAAATATTCACGAACTTCGTCAGGTATTAAACTTTCTAATTTTAAACGCTCTGCAATTAAATCAATTGGTTCAATAGAATTTGTTAACATTTTGCGCCAATTGGTTTTGTCAGCATAATGATTTTTAAGCGCCACCTCTGTTATTCCTGCTAGATAACGATTAGGAACTTCTACAATCGTAATTGCCTCATTAGCACCTTGATCAATCCAACGGGTTGGCACTTGTGTTTTACGTGTAACTCCTACTTTGACTTCGCTAGACAGAGCTAAATACACGATATGGGGTTGCAATTGCACTTTTTGTTCGTATTCTAAATCTCTATCGGCAATACCTAAATGAGCTGTACTTAACTCGGGTCTCATAATCCAATCCCCTACTGCAGCACTGGAATAAAAACAGTCATAACAAAAGCCTTGACGAAATATTTTTTTCTTTTTCCCACAATTCAAACATTGATAACCAACAAACTGAATTTCAATTTCTTGATTCAAAATCTGATTCATATTGAGAAAACTATCTTCAAAAACTAAATAATACTGGATAGGATTTCCGTATTCAGTTTGCATTTTTGTCAGTACACCTTCGTACGTCATAAGAATTTAGGAATTAGGATTTTTACGATTTAGGATTTTTTATATCATAATTTTAGTATTTTTGATACCGATGTAAAGTTAGTATTTGTAATTTGATATTCAAATCCTAATTCTGAAATCCTTAATCTACAATAAAAAAATGCCGTTAACCATCATCAATGCATTTGCTTCATGGGTTCTAAAACAACGAATCCATCAAATTGAACTTTTCTTGAAGTATCCTAATGAGGTTCAAGAAGAGCTGCTTATGAATTTGATTCAATCTGCTAAATACACCTCAATTGGTAAGCAACACGGTTTTGATTCTATTTTATCCTATACGACATTTTGTAATCGAGTACCCATCAGTTGTTACGAGGAAATACAACCCCTTATTGAACGCACACGCAATGGAGAGCAAAATTTATTTTGGCCCACAACTGTCAAATGGTTTGCAAAATCTAGCGGTACTACCAATGCCAAAAGCAAATTTATCCCAGTAAGCAACGAAGCGCTAGAAAATTGTCATTATAAAGGAAGTAAGGATTTATTGTGTATGTATTTGAATAACAATGAAGACTCCGAAATGTTTTTAGGCAAAAGTCTTCGCTTAGGAGGCAGCTCTCAAATCTATGAGAACAACAACAGCTACTTTGGTGATTTATCGGCTATATTGATTGAAAACATGCCTATATGGGCTGAATTCAGCAGTACTCCTAGCAGTCGTATTTCCTTAATGAGTCATTGGGAAACCAAAATTGCTGCAATCATCAACGAAACCAAAAATGAAAATGTCACTAGCTTCGCTGGTGTCCCCTCTTGGATGCTGGTTTTAATGAATAAAATGCTCGAAGAAACTGGCAGAGGAAACTTATTAGAATTGTGGCCAAATCTCGAAGTGTATTTTCACGGAGGCGTGAGTTTTGAACCTTATCGCGAACAATACCAAAATATTTTACCCAAAAAAGATTTCAAATACTACGAAATATATAATGCCTCGGAAGGTTTTTTTGCTATTCAGGACCTGAATTATTCCAATGAATTGTTACTCATGCTAGATTATGGTATTTTTTACGAATTCATCCCAATGGATGTTTTTGGCACCGAAAACCAATATGCTATCCGGTTGGCAGATGTAGAATTAGAGAAAAATTATGCAATTGTCATCACCACCAATTCTGGATTGTGGCGCTACTTAATAGGTGACACCGTACGTTTCACTTCCTTGAGTCCATTCCGCATAAGAGTAACCGGTCGTACCAAACACCACATCAATGTTTTTGGGGAAGAGCTGATGATTGAAAACACAGACAAAGCTTTGGCTGAAGCTTGTAAAGCCACACAGAGTGAAATGATCGATTATACCGTGGCTCCCGTTTTTATGAAAGACAAAGAAAAAGGGGCGCACGAGTGGATGATTGAATTTAAAAAAGCACCGCAAGATTTGTCACTGTTTCAAAAAATTCTGGATGAAAGTTTGCAAAACATTAACTCAGATTACGAGGCCAAACGTCACAACAACATGACTTTGAACCCCCTTGTCATCAATGTAGCGCGTAAAAATTTATTTTACGACTGGCTCAAAGAACGTGATAAACTTGGTGGTCAGCATAAAATTCCGAGATTATCAAATAATAGAGATTATCTAGAACAACTGAAGAGCATGCAAGTTAAAGCTGCTGTTTAAAGAATTAATCAACGGTTGTCCATGAACGAATTTTAAATTTTAATTAGTTATTCAAGAATACAAAATGACATAACGATCATAAAGAAATGGATTAACGTTTTTTGATTTAAACCACAGAATCAATAATCATATAAAAAACAAGCCTTAGGTTTTTTTGAATTTCGGAAAGCAACTTTAGTAGAAAGATTATTTTTTTATTCTAATAAATTCTAAAATCTGTGTTCTAAAAAAAACACTCCTTAAAGTCATAACTTTTTTTTGAAAATTTGTTTAATCAGCGTAAGAAACCCAACGAAAGCATAAAAAAAACGGTAACACAATTAAGCATTACCGTTCAGTATTTTATTTGATTCAAAATTATATCTGGTCCATCATATCAATATGTCTGTCGTGGTATCCCAATAAGTATAAAACGCCATCCAATCCTAAACTAGAAATCGAAGTCTCTGCACTTTCTTTTACCGTCGGTTTCGCATGAAAAGCAATTCCCAAACCTGCCAAGTTAATCATTGGCAAATCATTCGCTCCATCTCCTACAGCAATAGTTTGATTGATATTGATTCCTTCTTTGTCTGCTATAGCTTGTAAATATTCTGCTTTCTTTTTACCATCAACAATTTCACCCAAATAGTTCCCTGTCAACTTACCATCTATAATTTCCAATTGATTGGCATGAACATAATCAATTCCTAATTCTTTTTGTAAATATTCGCCAAAATAGGTAAATCCTCCAGAAAGAATCGCTGTTTTATATCCGTAGTATTTTAAGGCTTTCATCAATCGGTGTGCTCCTTTGGTAATAGGCAAATTGACAGCTACATTGTGCAGCACTTCTTCACTTAATCCTTCCAATAAAGCCATACGCTGTTTGAAACTTTCACTAAAATCAATTTCTCCATTCATGGCTGATTCCGTTATTGCTCGTACTTTATCTCCAACACCGTTCAACTCAGCCAACTCATCAATTACTTCAGTCTGAATCAAAGTAGAATCCATATCAAAACACACCAAACGACGGTTCCTTCTATAAATAGTATCTTCTTGAAATGAGATATCAACATCCAAGGTTCTAGAAATTTCCATAAAACTGGCAGTCATTGTTTTTTTGTCTACAATATTTCCAGAAACAGACAATTGTACACAAGAACGAGGGTATTCTTCTATTTCAATAACAGATGTTCTTCCCGTTAATCTTTTAATCGAATCAATATTCAGCTGTTGATCGGACATGATTTTAGCGACGGCCGCTAATTGTTTAGCCGCTAAGGTTTCTCCTAAAATATTAATGATGTAACGTTGTTTGGATTGTGTTTTCACCCAAGTTTCGTAGTCTTCAATAGTGATTGGAATAAATTTCACTTTAATTCCCAATTCGTACCCTTTAAACAACAAATCTTTCAATACTGGAGCAGAGCAAGAACCCGCTTCGATTTCGAACAAAATCCCTAACGACAAAGTGTCGTGAATATCCGCTTGACCTATGTCTAAAACGATGGCATTGTAATTTGCCAATACGGAGGTTAATCCAGCTGTCACCCCTGGTTTATCTTGTCCAGAAACCTTTAATAAAATAATCTCTTTATCTTCTATAGCCATTTTTGTATCTCTATTGATTTCGAATGGGCAAAAATCGGCATTCTATTGTTGATATAAAAGGATATTAAGTGATTTTTTATTATGGTGATGTTAGTTGTAAATACTATAAGGCAAAAAACCTGCTCAAATTAATGAACAGGCTTTTAAAAATATTTTAAAGACTTAAAAATTAAGATGCAATTTCCAAACGCTTCAATAAATTTTTATTCAAGGTTTCGCTGGCGTAGTCTTTATCAATTTCTAAAACTTTTTCATCAGAACTTGGCAAATCATACATCGCATCGGTTAAGATTGCCTCACATAACGAACGCAATCCACGAGCTCCTAATTTGTACTCTAAGGCTTTGTCTACAATAAAATCTAAAGCTTCATCAGTGATACTGAATTCAACCTCGTCCATTAAGAACAGCTTTTGATATTGCTTAATTAACGCATTTTTAGGCTGGGTCAAAATCGCTCTTAACGTTTTTCTGTCCAAAGGATCCATATGGGTTAACACTGGTAAACGACCAATAATTTCGGGAATTAATCCAAAATCTTTGATGTCTTTTGGAATAATATATTGCAATAAATTTTCCTTATCAATATTATCTTCATTCTTTGAAGTAGAATACCCTACTGCTTGACGGTTCAAACGTTTTGAAATTACTCTTTCAATTCCGTCAAACGCTCCACCTGCGATAAACAAAATATTTTGCGTATTTACCTCAACAAACTTTTGATCTGGGTGCTTACGGCCTCCTTTAGGTGGCACATTCACAACTGTTCCTTCCAGTAATTTCAATAAGGCTTGTTGCACTCCTTCACCAGAAACATCACGTGTAATAGATGGATTATCACTCTTACGAGCAATTTTATCAATCTCATCGATAAACACGATTCCTCTTTCTGCTTTAGTTACGTCATAATCTGCGGCTTGCAAAAGACGCGTCAATATACTCTCCACATCTTCACCTACATAACCCGCTTCAGTCAAAACAGTAGCATCTACGATAGCCAATGGCACGTCTAACATTTTGGCAATAGTTTTTGCCACTAATGTTTTTCCGGTTCCTGTTTGCCCCACCATGATGATGTTACTCTTTTCAATCTCTACTTCATCGTCTTGTTGCTGTTGCATCAAACGTTTGTAGTGATTGTAAACCGCTACAGACATAACTTTTTTAGTTTGGTCCTGTCCAATTACATATTGATCTAGAAAAGCTCTAATTTCTTTTGGCTTTTGCAAAATCAAATCCCCTACTACATTAGCGCCTTTACTCGATTTGATTTCTTCGAGTACAATTCCGTGTGCTTGCTCGATACATTTATCACAAATATGTGCATCAATCCCAGCAATCAACAAATTGGTTTCAGGCTTTTTTCGTCCACAAAATGAACATTCTAATTTTTCTTTTGCCATCTTTTAAGGTTAGAAGTCAGGAGTTAGAAGTCAAAAGTTAGTTCGTTTCTCAACTTCTAACTTCTAACTTCTAACCTCTAACTTTAGTTATCTTCTCAACACTTCATCAATCATTCCATATTCCTTTGCTTCATCAGCAATCATCCAATAATCACGCTCACTATCTGCATGTACTTTATCAAAAGTTTGCCCTGAATGGTGTGAAATAATTTTATATAATTCGTCTTTCAATTTCAACATTTCGCGTAAATTGATTTCCATATCAGTAGCCACACCTTGTGCTCCTCCTGATGGTTGGTGAATCATTACTCTTGAATGTGGTAAAGCAGAACGTTTTCCCTCTGCACCTGCACATAGTAATACTGCCCCCATAGAAGCTGCCATTCCTGTACAAATAGTTGCTACATCTGGCTTGATGTATTGCATGGTATCATAAATACCAAGACCAGCATACACACTTCCTCCAGGAGAGTTCAAATAAATTTGAATATCCTTAGAAGCATCTGCACTTTCTAAAAACAATAATTGTGCTTGTACAATATTTGCAATTTGATCATCGATTCCTGTTCCAAGAAATATAATTCTGTCCATCATTAATCTCGAAAAAACATCCAATTGAGAAATATTCAATTGACGTTCTTCAATAATATAAGGAGTCATATTAGTAGGATTCATAGCTGCAATGATCTTATCATAATACATTGCGTTTACGCCTTGGTGCTTTGTAGCAAATTTTTTAAATTCTTTACCGTAATTCATTTTTAAAAAAAGTTTAAAGTTTAAAGTTCAAAGTTTAAGATTGTTCTAATGTGAATATAAAACCTTAAACTAAAAAAACAAAGAGCGCCAAAAAATCTTTCTGACGCTCAAATATACTTAATTTTTATTATTTAGTTTTAGTAATAAAATCATAAAGTTATTTCGTGTTTTTGATTTTCTCAAATCAATCTATATCAACACTTAACCCCTAACCTCTTACCTCTAACTTTAAATTATTCTCCGTAAGAAGCTGCAATAAACTCTTCGTAAGTCACTTCCTTAGTAGTTGGTTTTGCTTTTTCTTTGAACAATTCCAATAATTTTTCAGCTACTACTTGCTCAGAAAGTCTTTTCACTTCATCTTGGTTAGACAAAACTCTAGCTACAATACCTTGAACCTCTTCGTCAGTTGGATTTGTTTGACCAAATTGAGCCATTTGTTGGCGAATATTCTTAGTAGTGAAAGCTTTCAAATCTTCGAAAGTGATTTTAATATCTGATTGAGCCATTGCTCTACCTTCGATTAATTGAAAACGCAATCCTTTTTCAGAACGAGCGTATTCTACTTCTGCTTCTTCAGCAGATAATTTTTTCTCACCTACAGTTTGCAACCATTTTTTAAGGAATGTTTCTGGCAAGTCGAATTTTGTGTTTTCGATTAAGAATTCAGTAACATCACCTAATAATTTTTGATCTGCTTGTTGTGCAAATTGAGACTCAGCATCTTCTTTGATTTTTGCTTTCAAATCTTCTAATGAAGCTACTTTACCTTCACCAAATAATTTATCAAACAATTCTTGATTCAATTCTGCTGGTTCAGAAGTAGTGATTTCTTCGATAGTAAAATCAACATCAACTGCTAAATCGTGTACGTTATCATGACCTACTTTTAAGTAATCCATCAATTGGTGATCGTCTTCAAACAATCCTTTAGTATTTACAGTAATAACGTCACCTACTTTTTTACCAATAAATTTATCCGCAGTAGCTTTATCTTTGAAAACTGACAATGAAATAGTTGTTGTATTTCCAATACCTTCTGCTTCATTTGTAAAAACACCTTTCAAATCAGCTCCTTCAACAACAGTTTCTTGTGGAATTGCTGTACCAAATTGTTTTTGGATACGCTCCACTTGTCCGTCAATTAATTTATCATCTGCAGTAACTACGTATTTTACGATTTCGTTTTCTGCATCTAAATCCAATTCAAAATTTGGCACTAAACCTATTTCGAATTCAAAAGTCAATTCTTCAGCAGACCAATCCAAATCTTCGTTTACAACAGGAAGTGGAGTTCCTAAAAGATTCAATCTTTCTGATTGAATGTAACGCTCAAGAGCTAAATCAACAACTTTTTTTACTTCCTCTTGCTTGATTGCTTTACCATATTGCTTTTCAACAAGATCTTTTGGCACAGCTCCTTTTCTAAAACCTTTTACTTGCGCCAAAGGCATTTTTTCGTTGATTCTTTTTGCTACTTGACCTTTATAATCCATGTGAACCACATTCATTACAATTGTTTCTGTCACAGCGTCTATTGCTACTCTTTTAATATCCATCTTCTTCTTTAATTTACATAATAAAATTGGGTTGCAAAATTATAAAATTTTTACAACCCAAACAAGCTTTTTTATTTATTGGGTTTCAGGCAGTTCTACCAACTTTCACTTGACTACAACATACCGCACTTGCAATCAATGCAATCATTATTCATACTACAGTAAATTTCTACACGAAACCTAGTCATCTTAAAACAGGATTCAACAATTTCTTCTCTAAATATCTACTGTGGCTAACTCAACTCTAAACCGCTTTGAAAACTTCAGCTCTAAACTGAAAAATACCTATAAAAATCATAAAACAATTTGTTTTATACATTAATAATCTTACTTTTAACCTAGAATCACAAGACTATTTGTTTTGAACCCACAAAAACAGTAGCTCTTCCAGATACCACGACAGCACCTATGAAAGAACCTAGTATCCCAAAAAACGAAAAGGAAAGATTAAATGAACTTGAATCATACAAAATAATAGGAGAACTTGAAAATTCAGATTATGATTTTTTGACCCGAATGGCCGCTGAAATTTGTGGAACAAAGATTTCTTTAATCAGTTTAGTCACCGAAGATAAACAATGGTTTTTATCCCATCACGGTATTGAAGTTAGAGAAACACCTAAAGAATTGGCTTTTTGTGGTCATGCAATCAACAAACCAGATGAACTATTCCTTGTTGAAGACGCAACCAAAGACGAACGTTTTTTTGACAATCCATTAGTAATTGATGAGCCAAATGTTATTTTTTACGCTGGAATGCCTTTAGTGAATGAAAATGGTTATTCATTAGGAACCTTATGTGTTATTGACAATAAACCTAAAAAACTTTCTACCGAACAGATTAGCTCCTTAAAAATGCTTTCTAATCAGGTAATGAAATTGCTTGATCTACACCGCAAGACTTTAGTTCTCAACAAACAAAACACACGTTTAAAAAAGATAACCGAACTTTTCAAAGAAAGTCAACGTATCAATCATGTAGGTGCCTGGGAATTAGACCTAGAAACAGGCGAAACACTATGGACAGAGGAAATATATGCCATTTATGAGGTTCCTCAAGATTTTGACCATAACAAAGAAAAAGCGATAAATTATTACCATCCTGAGGACTTACACCTTATCGTAAATGCAATCGAAACGACTTTAAAAACGGGGGAACCTTATGATGTTGTCTGTCGTTTCATTTCGGCTAAAAACAACTTAAAATGGGTACGTTCTTCAGGAAGGCTTTGGCAAGAAGAAGGCAAAAAAGCAAAACTTATTGGTGTTTTTCAAGACATTACAGAACGCAAAAACACCGAAGACCAACTTCGTATTAGCGAACAAGCTTTTAGAGGTAATTTTGAATCTGCCGCAATTGGTATGGCATTATTAGACGAAAAAGGCAGATGGATTAAAGTAAACAAACAACTTTGTCAAATCTTAGGCTATTCAAAAAAAGAATTCATGGAGCTTACCTTTCAAGACATCACACATCCAGATGATTTGGCTTCTGATTTATTTTTATTAAAACAATTAATCCAAGGAAAAAGAGACAGTTACACTTTAGAAAAAAGATATATCCACAAGAATGGCCAGATAATCTACATTATTTTGGCTGTTTCTATGGTTCTTAATGAAGAAGGTAAAATACTTTACTTTGTTTCCCAAATTGTAGACATAACCGAGGTAAAAAATATTGAACATAAACTAGCCAATTCACTTTCAAATACTCAAGCAATATTAGATGCAAACACTCAAGTAGCAATTATCGGAACAGATTTAAAAGGAACCATTACACTTTTCAATAAAGGTGCTGAACAAATGCTAGGCTATAATGCCGAGGAACTAATCAATAAATCTACTCCTTTTATCTTCAACCTTAAAGAAGAAATCAAAGAAGTAGCCCAAGAATTAGAAAAAGAGCTCAATGAAAAATTTGAAGGAACGCAAATATTTGCAGCTAAAGCAAAAAAAGGAATCCCTGATACACGAGAATGGACATTAAGAAGAAAAGATGGCAGCCTCTTATCTACTCTATTATCAATTACTGCAGTAAAACATAACGGAAACATAACCGGATTTCTAGGAGTAGCAGCTGATATTACGGAAACTAAAAAATCTGAAAAAGAAACACAAGAACTATTAGAAATTGCGCAATCCCAAAACGACCGACTAAAAAATTTCGCCTACATCGTTTCTCATAACTTACGATCGCATTCAGGCGGAATCTCTTCATTAATAGAATTAACTGAATCAGAGGCTCCCGATTTTAGTCAAACTGAAATTTTTGAATATTTAAAAAAATCTTCTAACAACCTCACTGAAACAATCATTCATCTTACAGAAGTCGTTCAAATTAATTTATCCTCTAAAGAAAAACTAACCTCAACCTTATTGAATCCAGTATTAGAGAACAACATCAATAGTTTAATAACGCAAGCAAAAAAAGCAAATATCACAATTATTAATGAAGTTGACACCTCAACAATGGTTCAAGCCGTACCCGCTTATCTAGATAGTATCGTAATGAACTTCATGACCAATGCTATCAAATACAGTTCAAATGAAAGGGATAGTTATTTGAGAATAAATACTGAAAAAACCAATGACTACATTATACTAAAATTTAGCGACAATGGCCTTGGTATTAATTTAAAAAAACATGGTGACAAACTTTTCGGAATGTACAAAACATTTCATAATCACGCTGACTCTAGAGGAATTGGTTTGTTTATCACAAAAAACCAAATTGAAGCCATGAATGGTAAAATTGAAGTAGAAAGCGAGATAAACGTAGGCACTACTTTTAAAATATATTTAGACTATGAAAAAAATTGATCAAATTTGCATCATTGAAGATGATCCAACTCACTTGTTTATCACCAAAAAATACGTGGAGCTATCCGGTTTAGTGGAAAACATTATGATTTACAAGAACGGAAAAGAGGCTTACGATAAATTAAAAGCTATTTTTACTGCCTCTCAAAAACTCCCTGAAATCATATTATTAGACCTCAACATGCCCATTTGGGATGGCTGGCAGTTTCTGGAAGAATTCCTTAAAATCCCAATCAAATCAAAAATTAATATTTTTATCCTGACAAGTTCAGTAAATCTTGAGGACCGAATTCAAGCTGCAAAATTTAATCTCAACGGAAAATACTTGGTCAAACCTATTACTTTTGAAGAAATCAAAACTATTTTAGCAGAATTCAATTAACCTATTTAAAAAGACCTCTTTCATTTCTAATCAAGAAATCGAAAGAGGCTTCTATTTAATCAAAATTGCTTTTTCACTTTCGTACTACGAATATTTCTTGTCCAATTTCTAAAATGCCTTGGTTTTTTGCAATAACGTTTTGACCGAAAATCACTTTCTTTTCCACTTTTTTGTATTTTGACAAAGTCAACAAAGGCTCTTTTCCTGCAAACTGTCCCAATTCAGGATTTACAGTTGTAATTACACATCTCCCTGAAGGCTTGACCCCATAAAAAATCAATGAGCCAATATGGAATTCTTTCCAAGATTCTTCCTCATAAGCCTTTCCTCCTGTAAAAACAAAATTAGGCCGAAAGCGCTTTATGGAAATAGGATTATCTAAGCGTGAATTCAAATCATTTAGTGACGTTTGTCCAATAATTAAAAAAGGAAATCCATCCGAAAAAGAAGTTATATCACCAACACTAACTGCATATTTAGAATCTACTTTTCGATGGCTTTCTTCGGGCATATACACCAACCGAACTGAAAAACCTAAAATCTTTGAAAACCAATTTGAAATACCTTCATCGACTAATATGGCCTCTACTTCATCCTCCCAAACTACTACCTTTACTCTTGAGTTATCATTCTTTTGCGAAAGCGAAATTTTAACTCGCTCACCTATAAAGTTTGAATGTGTTACCAATAGAAATCCATCTATTATTTGGACCTGAAATAAAGCCAATTGAGGATATTCCCTTTGTGTAATAAAAATGCCTGAATCGTCAACTAACATCCAACGACGATCCAGTTCTAATCCACGCGAAGTCACTTGCGATTGCTTTAAAGAAATCCCTGATAATGATTTTATAGGGTATACCCAAATTTCTAAAAGTTGTAACATCTTTTTATTTTCAAAAATAACAAAACTATTTACGACTTCATTAATAATTTAGGTTCACACCAAAACCAATTCCCATATCACTATCATAATGAGTTGTCAACCCTATATTTTTACCAAGAATATATTTTAAACCTCCCATATACTCTTTATCTGTATTCACCATAAATGCCATTCTCAATCTCTTGGTTAAAGGAATATCTTCACGCATTAATTGCATTCTTAAATTTCCATCGTGAAAAACTTCAACTTGAAAAACGACCAACATTGGCAAGGTATAATTAAACCCTAAACTGGCTTGAATACGTTTGTCTTTGGTGCTGGTTTGACCAAATAAATTCTCTTCGATTTCACCATGTTCTAACTTTCTGTAACGTGCATCAAGTCCAATAAACGGCATGAACCATTGATTCCTTCCAATGTATCTCCCAATATGCGTTTCTGATTCATAACCATGATGATCTTGATAGCCCAATCGCCATTCCGTTCCAAAACTCCAACGGGCATTTTGCACCATTGCCATTCCATCATTACCGTTGGTAGCAAAATCATTTTCAACCATAAAATGAAGTTTATTACTTTCGGCTTGTAATTTTTTATAGGCTTTAGTTTTGTTAGGCAAATAAGGATTGGGCGATTGGTTCTCATAACTAAACACCCGATTCATTCCCGCCATCATGTGATACAAAATATGACAATGAAAAAACCAATCTCCTTCAATGTTAGCTTCAAATTCAATTACATCTGTTTCCATTGGCATAATGTCCAACACATTTTTTAATGGTGCATAATCACCTTTTCCGTTGATTACTCTAAAGTCGTGACCGTGCAAATGCATTGGGTGGCGCATCATGGAATTATTATATAAGGTAATCCTAACCACTTCTCCTTTCTTAATTAAAATCTTGTCAGTTTCTGAAAAGACTCTGTTGTCCATACTCCAAACGTAGCGGTTCATATTTCCAGTTAGTTCAAATTTCAGTTCTCGAATCCCCCCGACCCCCAAAGGGGGAATTGGCAAAGTGGTTATAGTGGGAGATTTTAACATCCCATAATTTAACGTTACTATCTTGTTTTTTTCGGAACTCATATCCATTTTTGAATGATCCATGTCCGTAGAATTCATTTCTGTTGTTTCGTCGTCTACTTTTTTCATGGCACCGTGATTCATTTTACTGATTTTCTCCCCTCCTTTGGAGGGACTGGGGGAGGATTCAGGATACATCACGGCATTCATATCCATTTTTTGCAAACTCATATCCATTCCCATATCATCCATGGTACCATTCATTTTCATCATGCTGTTCATCATCTTCATACCTTCAAAATAGTTCAGCTTTGGCATTGGAGACGCATGTTTTCTAGTTCCCTCACCAATAAAGACTGAAGCCGATTTAGTTCTATCCTCTGGAGTTGCCACAAATTCATAAGCTGTATTTTCTTCACGAACCGTGACTATAACATCATAAGTCTCAGAAACACCAATAATCAATCGGTCTACTTCAACAGGCTCTACATCATTCCCGTCATTGGCCACAACTGTGATTTTACCACCAGCGTAGTTTAACCAAAAATAAGAAGACGCTCCACCATTTGAAATCCGTAACCGAACTTTATCCCCAGCTTTGAATTGTGAAAGTTGGCTTTCGTTTGAACCATTAATCAAAAATTTATCATAGTAGACATCACTGACATCCATAGCTAACATGCGCTTCCATTCGTTGTTAATTTTGGTTTTAAAATGTCCTGCCTTGATGGCTTCTGCATAACTTTGAGTAGCTCCTTTTTTAATCGCAAACCAATCGGTTGCATTGTGTAGCATTCGATGCACATTTTCAGGTTTATAATCGGTCCATTCGCTCAAAATGATTGGTACTTGTGGAATATCGTCTATGCCTTTTCGAAAGCTAGCATCGTTTGATTTCTTATTTAAAATCATAGAGCCATACATTCCTATTTGTTCTTGCAAACCACTATGACTATGGTACCAATGTGTCCCAGATTGAATGATTGGAAAACGATATACATGCTCCGCCCCTGGCTTGATAGGCATTTGCGTCAAATAGGGCACCCCGTCTTCTTTATTAGGCAAATAGACTCCGTGCCAGTGCAAGGAAGTGCTTTCTTTTAATTCGTTATACACATGAATTTCGGCGATATCCCCTTCAGTAAAAGTTAGGGTTGGCATTGGAATTTGTCCGTTGACAGCAATGGCTCTTTTTTCTTTTCCTGTAAAATTCACAATCGTATCTCTAATATAAAGATCATAGCGAACGACTTTACCAGAATTTTTTTGAATATCTTGAGAGAAAATTATATTTGTCGTCAATAATAAAATCCCAATTGACAACCGATTTTTAAAAATAGTTTTTCCAATCATTTTAAATGTTTTTTTTTAATCATCATTTAACAACTACAATGAGAATTGTTTTTAACATTTTCAAAACACTCTCTTCCTTCTTTTATTGAAAAATAAACCAATCCTAAAGCTCCTAATACATCTGCATATTGAAATCCAAAGAAATAATACAATGCACTTGAAATTAACAACACCACACTCATATACACACAAACCAAGGTACATTTCGCATCAGCAATTATTGGTTTTGAATTCAATTTGTTCCCAATTTGCATTTGTTTAGTAACTACAAAAAGCATGATTACAATAGAAATTATAGAAATAATTACACCAAACAAAGTATTCATTGGCAAACGATTCTCCATAAGGCTTATTATTACTCCAATAAAAAGGATGACACTTAAAATATAAAAACCATAGCCTGTAATTTTGAGCGCCGTTTTTTCATATTGTGTTCGATTACTTTTCGGATTTTGCTGAATTCGTTTAATCATATAAATTACCCCTAGATTTGACGCAACTTCTACAGCGCTATCAAAACCAAACCCAAAAAGCGTTAAACTTTCTTCTTCATAACCAAAATGTACTGCTAGAATACTTTCAAGAATATTATATACCATTACAAATATTGCAATGTTTAATGCCATTTTATAAAGTTTTTGAACTTCCATCTATTACAATTTTAAGCTACGTAATCGCAACGCATTTGAAATCACTGAAACCGAACTAAAACTCATTGCCAACGCCGCAATCATGGGAGACAGCAATAAACCAAAAACAGGAAACAAAACTCCCGCCGCTATAGGAATTCCCAGCGCATTATAGAAAAAAGCGAAAAACAAATTCTGTTTGATGTTTTTCATCACGGCATGACTTAGCTCCTTCGCTTTTACAATTCCTTGTAAATCGCCTTTGACCAAAGTAATTTTAGCACTTTCAATTGCCACATCAGTTCCAGTTCCCATGGCAATTCCAATATCTGCTTGTGCTAAGGCAGGCGCATCATTGATTCCGTCCCCAGCCATGGCCACAACTTTGCCTTGCGCTTGCAATTTTTTAATATATTCTAATTTGTCCTGAGGCAGATAACTGGCTTTAAAATCGGTTAATTGCAAATGATTGGCTACAGATTTGGCGGTATTTTCATTATCTCCAGTAAGCATTACCACTGAAACACCTTGTGATTTCAAACCTTGTATCGCTTCATAACTAGTAGCTTTAATGGCATCAGTAATCACAATATAACCCACCACTTTTTGATCTATAGCAATATAAGAAACTGTTTTTCCTTGTTTTTGTTCGGCTACCACCTCAGCTTCAATTTCTGAAAAGTTTCTAATTGTTTTTTGTTCCAACAGTTTTTTGTTTCCTAAATAAATTTCATGTCCGCCCAGTTTTCCATAAACACCTTTTCCTGTAAAGGATTCAAAATCTTCTACCGATATAAAACTTGCTTTTTTTTCTTTTGCAAATTGAACAACTGCAGTAGCAAGCGGATGTTCGCTACTTTGATTTAAGGAAGCTATTTGCCCTAAAACTTCTAGTTCTTCTCCCTGTTTGACGACTATCTTTTCTACTGAAGGTTTGCCCTCAGTTATAGTCCCAGTTTTATCGGTGATGAGTACGTCAATTTTGTCCATTTTCTCAATGGCTTCAGCATTTTTTATTAAAACCCCTGATTGCGCTCCTTTCCCTACTCCAACCATAACCGACATGGGGGTTGCCAGACCTAAAGCACAAGGGCAAGCAATAATCAATACCGCAATAGCATTGACAAAGGCGTATACCAAACTAGGTTCTGGTCCGAATTGCCACCAAATGAAAAATGTTATAATCGAAATTACCACAACAATCGGCACAAAATATTTGGCAATTTTATCGACCAAATTTTGAATTGGTGCTCGAGAACGACTGGCATCACTCACCATTTGTACTATTTGCGAAAGCAAAGTTTCAGAACCTACTTTTTCGGCCACCATCAAAAAAGATTTGGTACCATTAATAGTTCCCGAACTTACTGGATCGCCTTTCTTTTTATCCACTGGAATGGGTTCTCCTGTAATCATGGATTCGTCAATCGTACTATTGCCCTCGGTAATTTGGCCATCCACTGGAATTTTCTCTCCTGGTTTTACTCTAATACTATCTCCTTTTTGAATGTCCTGAATAGTAATCACTTTTTCCTCCCCATCTTTGACTAAAGTAGCCTCAGTAGGTGCTAATTTTAATAATTCTTTGATTGTTCCACTGGTTTTACTATGTGCTCTGGCTTCTAGCAATTGCCCCAATAAAACCAAAGTTAGCACCACAGTCGCCGCTTCAAAATACAAATGAACCGTTCCGCTATGCGTTTTAAATTCCACAGGAAAAATATCTGGAAACAGCATAGCGATAACACTAAAAACGAAAGCAACTCCCGTTCCTAACCCAATCAAGGTAAACATGTTTAAATTCCAATTTACGACTGATTTCCAAGCTCTTTCAAAAAACATCCAACAGGCATAAAAAACTACTGGAATAGAAAAAAGGAACTGTACCCAATTCCATTTCTCAATATCCATCATTTTATACAATGGATTTCCGGGAATCATTTCAGACATGGCAATTATAAAAACAGGAACTGTAAAAGCCACCGCTATTTTCATTTTACGAACCAAATCTAAATAGGTTTGGTTTTCCACCGATTCCGAAGTCTCCATGGGAACTAAATCCATTCCGCAAATAGGGCAATCTCCAGGTTGGTCATTTACAATCTCTGAATGCATTGGACAAGTATATTGTGTTTTTTGATTGAATACAGGCTGTTGTACCAAATCCATTCCACAAACGGGACAATCCCCAGCTTGATCATAAACTTTGTCACCTTCACAATGCATCGGACAATAATATTTACCTGCAGCTACATTAGAAGTAGCTACTGTTTTATGATTATGAGCTCCTCCAACACTGCAACATGATTTTTCATTTGAATGTTTATTTTCATATGCATGATGGCCTTTTATCATTTCAATAGAATAGTCCCCAACAGCAGCTAATACTTCTTTTAATTGTTCCGTAGGTACATGACTTACCATTGTGATTTCTGCTTGTGGTGGAAGAAGGGTTACTTTTGCTTCCACTCCAGCTATTTCATTGAGCGTATTTTCCACTTTGGTTCTACAACCCTCACAAGACATTCCTTTTATTTTATACGTATGTTTCATTTTTATGTTATTTAAAACTACTGCTACAAATTTCCGAATGATAGCACTGTTATGTATTGCAGAATTATGGAAAAGATTTGTATGATTTAAATTCTGTATTATTCAGTGATAAATTTGGATGCTATAATTTTCAAGCAGATTACCCAGATTCTCACAGAAGATTGGCTAAAATATTTTTATCAAAATCAACATTTAAATTTGCGAATTAGCGGTGTTTTTAAACTTATAATTCATCAATTTGTCTCCTTTTATTATCCTTTAAGTTCTTAAAATAAGTTGGCGTAAATCCAGTCACTTTCTTAAACTGATTACTCAAATGCGCCACATTGCTGTAATTCAATTGAAATGCAATTTCACTCAGCGTTAATTCATTATAAACCAACAATTCTTTGACACGCTCAATTTTTTGAAGAATATAATAGTGCTCAATCGTGATGCCTTCCGTTTCGGAAAACAATTTACTCAACGCACTATAATCCTGATGTAACGCCTCGACTAGATAGTCGGACAAATTTACTTTGAGTTTCTCCTGATTATAATACAAATTTTCAATAATCAAGGTTTTGATTCGTTCCATTAGCTGCGTTGTTTTGTCATTCAATAATTCAAAACCTAGCTTCTTTAATTCCTCGGACAATTGTTGTTTCTGACTCTCTGTAAGTAAACGTAGCAGTGTCACCTCACCCAATTGAATATGAGAAAATAAAATTCCTTGCGTTTCCAAAAGCGTTTCCACTGCTGCAATACAACGATTACAAACCATATTTTTGATATAAATCTTCATCTTTATTTACATTTTGTGTCCTTCCATCGGATTGCTTCCTTTTCTGAACCTGAATTCGCTATTGATTCCATAAGCCCCAGTAATGACAATTTTCTCATTGGCATCAATAGGCGTTTTTATTTCTATTTTCCCGTTGCGTTCTAATCCCGTTTCAATCATTCTATTTTCATAAACCCCTTTTGCTTTTTCTAACCAAATATAAGCGCCTTTTTCTTCGCGAATAACAGCATCCGTAAGCACAAACAATCCTTTCACTTTCGATTGTGTTATTTGTACCAATGCTTGCATTCCGGGTTTTAACTGTCCATCGGAATTTGTAACTTCCATTCGTACGGCTAATAATCTAGAATCGGGATTTATCTCAGGATTAATAAAACTGACTTTGGCATCCAAAACTTTGGTTGGATAATCCACAAAACGAACGCGAGCTGTTTGACCTAGTTTTAAACTTTTAGCATACTGAACGGGAACCTGTGTTTCTAACCAAAGCGAACTTAAATTTGCCAATTCGACAATCCCCATTCCCTCCATCAAATAACTACCTTCAGTTACTTTTATTTGCGAAATCACTCCACTAATCTGACTGTAAAAAGTGGTATAAGGCGAGACATCAGCTGTTTTTTTAATTGCATCAATTTGAGTAGCTGACAATCCGTAAAACACCAATTTTTGTTTGGCAGCCTGCAATAATGTTTTGGCATTTTTTCCAAAATCCCCAGGCATATCAAGTTGCTTAAAAGCCGTATAATAATCTTGCTTGGCTATAGCCAAATCTTCGCTATACAACTGATAGAGCGGTTGATTCTTATGCACAATATCACCTTCCGTTTTAAAATACAATTTCTCTAATCGTCCCATCGCTCTAGACGAAATGGTTTTGAGTATTTCTTGATTGTAGCTCAAAACTGCCGTGTAATTTTCAGCGACACTATTCTCAGTTTCACTAACCGATTGCGTCGTAATATTTCCCAATTGCACTTGCTGTTCGCTCAACGTAATTTCGTTGCTATTACCCGATGCTTTTTTCATAGGAGTCAGCTCCATATGACAAATCGGACATTTACCAGGCTTGTCTTCTTTCACCTGCGGATCCATCGAGCAGGTGTAATAAATTCCTTCTTCGGTCTGGTGGTTGTGTTCCTCCTGATTGGCTTCTTTTTTATTATTGCAAGCCAATGCCACGAAAAACAACATTACAAAACCTATATTTCTTAGTATTTTCATCACTAATTTTTTATTTTTTTACCCCAAATTTGTACAAACTAACACTTTTGTTTTTTCACCATTAAGAGATTAAGAAGCTAGACTAAATGTACCTTAATTTCTTAATGGTTTAATTTTTAAAATCATCACTAGAATTCTTTTAGTGCGTTTTTGCCGTTTTAATAAAAGCTTCACTATCCATCAAATATTGTGCATTTTCAATCACCTCATCTTGAATCGTAATTCCATCAATAATTTGGATAAAATCAGCTAATTCAATTCCAGTATTAATGGAATGGGCTTGGTAACCTTTTGGTGTTTTTACAAAGGCTACTTTTTTAGTTCCCACAGAAACCAATGCTTGTTTTGGAAGCCAAATTCCTTTTATCGAATGGGTCTCAATTCGCCCTTCCAATCGCAAACCAACAGGCAATCGTCCGTTTTCATTATTCAAATACACTCGGATTCTATTGGTTCTTTCGGAAGGATTTAACTGTGTTTCGACAAAATTTACTTTAGCGACAATTTCAGTATCATCTAATTCGGTTTTGATTCGAATGGACTGATTGACTTTGACCAAACTACTTTGACTTTGTCCCACATTAAAAACACCCCAAACTTTGGTCGTATTCACCAACTTAAAAACTTGTTGGTTTTTCTGAATATAATCCCCTTCTTTAATGGGCAATGGGGAAGTAGTTGTCGCTGAAGCATTCATTTTAGCAGAACTATTCTCTATCATTTCCTCTGCCCCTTGTACCAAACCATTTTCAGGACTATAAA
Source organism: Flavobacterium faecale (assembly GCF_048320115.1). GTDB lineage: Bacteria > Bacteroidota > Bacteroidia > Flavobacteriales > Flavobacteriaceae > Flavobacterium > Flavobacterium faecale_A. Next base: position 1,794,358 of record NZ_CP182943.1, on the reverse strand, counting down.
TCGTAACTACAGGATTTACTTTTTTGGCTGTAGCCAAAGCGTTAATCTGTGCGAGCGTCATTCCGTAAAGCGCTAATTTTTGTCGAGAAGCTTTTATAATCGAATGATTCTGGGCATCATTTGTCAATACATAAATGAAATTTTGTTGGGCTGTGGCCAATTCTGGACTGTAGATATCAAAAAGTTTTTGTCCTTTGACAACTTTTTGAAATTTATAATTCACATACATTTTTTCGATTCGCCCACCGATTCTTGCAGCTATACTTACTGTAGCGTTGGGATCATACATCACAATTCCTGGTACTTTAATTTGGGTACTCAAAGCAGAATCTTTTGGATGAATCACAGGATAATCTCCTACCACAAATTCATTAGTATTTTGCAATAAGTAATCGATAGAATGATTTTCGCTTATTTTGGCAACTGTAATTTTTTGAACCAATGTCATACCGCAAATGGGACAATTTCCAGGCTCGTGTTGCTCAATTTCAGGATGCATCGAACAGGTGTAAATAGCAGCTGATGCTGTAGTTTCTTCTTTTGGTTCATTTACAACTGGAATTAATTTCATTCCACATTTCGGGCAATCTCCAGGTTTGTCACTAAAAACAGAATCCTGAGGCATAGGACAGGTATAAACGGTCTCTGCATTAGAAAATGAAATTTTCTTATTGACCATAAAAAGACTAATTCCCACCAACAAGAACCCTAAAAACCACAAACTATATTTTAATTTCTTGTTCATCATTAGTTGTTTTCTAGTTGTTTTTCAATTTCTACCTGCGTAGTTAAAATAGCTTGTAACTTATCCAACGCATCCAATTGTGCCATATTCAAAGCCTCCCAAGCGTCAAGTACGGCAAACAAATCTCCTGTATTATTTTGCCAAGCCAAAACAGAAGTGTCATAATTTCGTTTTAAAGCGGGGATAATACTTTTCTCTGCAATTTCGTATTGCTTGTTCAAATTGATTAATTCCGTATTCATAGCCGAAATCATTCCAGTCGCTTCATTCAAAATCATCTGCTTTTGCCAAGCGAGACTTTCGTTTTTGATTTTTAAACTTTCGATAGTTGCTTTGTTCATCTTCGTGGACCAAGGCATCGGAATAGTCACCATTCCCATTAATGAAAAAAGTTGTTGTGGCTGACCAAGCATAAACATATGATCGTATTTAACACCAAATTCGGGTGCTAGTTTAGCTTTTTCAATCGCCACCTTCAGTTGGTTTAATTTCATCGTTTTTTCAATGGCTTTTAAATCTGAACGGTTTTCAGACAAGCTAGCCGTATCTTTTTGAATCCCATCATACTCCTTCAACTGATAGTTCATATCCAAATCGAAAGCTGTATTTTTATCCCTAGTCATCAAGGTATTGAGCACAATTCTTTTTTGATTACTTTCATTTTGCAACATAACAATCATACTTTCTAAAACACTCCATTGTGATTTGGCTTTATAGTAAGTAGGCAGCTTATCCATATTGTATTGGTAACGAATTTCCATACTTTTAATCATATAATTCAAAAGCGACAAATTCTCTTTGGCTACTTTCAATTTTTTTTCTAATACCAATCCTTGATAGTAATTTGTCTTCGCAATAGCGTTAAGCTGGTTCAACGTATAATTTTTATTCTCCTTTTCAACGGAAGACATGGCGTTCATATAATCCGAATCGGCTTTTAATTTTGACCCATTTGGAAACATCTGACTGACTCCAATCATATACATTCCCATTCCCGGCCCCATTTCATCCCCTTTCCACATTTCAGTATTATATGGTGTCATAAAAAAGCCTGTACTGACTTGCGGTGCCATCCAACTTTTGGCTCCCACGGCAGTAGCATCCATACTTTGGATATCCGCATCATACATCTTTAATTGTGGATTATTGTTTTTGATGGCAATCAAAACTGCATCCAAAGACAGCGTTTGTGAAAACCCTTGAGTAATCATTAATAACAAACCACTGAGTACGAGTATATATTTATTCTTTAACATCTATCAATTCAATTTTTCCTTTTGTTTTTAATTCATGAAGCTTTGTCATTTCAAAAACAATTGGGGTTACAAATAATACATAAATCACTGAGGTTATCGTTCCTCCAATCAATGGAACAGTGATTGGAATCATCACATCGGCTCCCGTTCCTGTAGACCAAAGAATGGGAACTAAACCAAACAAAGAGACTGATACAGTCATCAATTTAGGACGCAATCTTTTAGCTGAACCTTCAATAACGTAGTCTCTAATAATGGATTCGTTAAGTGTTTCAGCACTATTTCCGAGTTTGGTTACCATTTTATTCATCGCTTCGTTAAGGTAAATGGTCATCAACATCGCTGTTTCAATCGCCATTCCAAAAAGAGCGATAAAACCAACTGCAACAGCAACAGACACATTGATACCGTAGAAATAAACCATAAAGATTCCGCCAATCAAGGCAAAAGGAACGGTAATCATGGTTATCAAAGCTTCTTTTAACGAATGATAGGTGAAAAATAAAATCAAGAATATAATCACGATTACAATAGGCAAAATCAGGGCTAAGGTTTTATTGGCTCTTAGTTGGTTTTCCCATTGCCCACTCCATTCTAGATAATAGCCTTTGGGCATTTGCGACATCATAGCGTTTAATTTTTCTTGCGCTTCTTTGACCGTACTGCCTAGATCTCGATCTCGAACATTAAAAAGTACACTTCCTCTTAACATCGCATTTTCGCTATTAATCATCGGTGGACCATCGCTAATTTTTATATCGGCAACCGCTTCTAAAGGAATAGGACCAAAATCCATGGTTTGTACCTGTAACTTTTTAAGTGCTTCTATACTGTTACGGTATTCTTGTGCGTACCGTGCATTAACCGAAAATCGTTGGCGTCCTTCGATAGTGGTGGTCAAAGTCATTCCTCCAATAGCAGTTTCCACTACTGAATTAACATCATCAACTGAAAGCCCATACCTTCCGATAGCTTCCCGTTTGGCTACGATGTCAATATATTTTCCACCCGTAATAGGTTCAGCATATAAATCTTTTACTCCTGATGTTCCTTCTAGAGTTTGCTTTATTTTTTGTGCCAATACATTAATGGTATCTAAACTCGCTCCGTAGATTTTGACGCCCACATCGGTACGAATACCCGTTGCCAACATATTAATTCGGTTGATAATAGGTTGGGTAAAACCATTGGTTACACCAGGTATTTGTAGTTTGGTATTGATTTCAGTAATAATATCATTTTTGGTTTTTCCATCACGCCATTCGTTTTGTGGCTTCAACAAAACAATGGTTTCAATCATACTAATCGGGCTATTGTCTGTAGCTGTATTGGCACGACCCGCTTTCCCTAAAACATGGGAAACTTCGGGAATCGATTTAATCAATTTGTCTTGGACTTGCAAAATTCTTTTTACTTCCGAATTGGAAACATCGGGTAAAGTTACAGGCATAAACAAAACCGAGCCTTCATCCAGAGGCGGCATAAACTCAGATCCCAATCTACCATACATCATCAATCCAATCAACAAAGCCACCATATTGATCCCCAAAATAGTTTTACGCCATTTCAAGCAAAAAGTCAAAATAGGCGTATAAACACTTTCTAACTTTCTATTGATTGGGTTCTTATTTTCGGGTCTTAATTTTCCTTTTAACAGATAACTAATTAACACTGGCGTTAAGGTAATCGCTAAAAAAGCATCAACAATTAAGATAAATGATTTGGTCCAAGCCAAAGGACTAAACAACTTCCCTTCCATTCCTGTTAATAGAAAAACAGGTAAAAAAGACGCAATTACAATTAAGGTCGAATAAAAAACGCCTGGACCAACGAGTTTAGAAGAGGAAGAAATCAATTTCATTCTTTCTTCGGCAGACAGTGGATCCTGTTCTTTTTTGAATATTTTTTGAATTATTTTTTTCATGATGCTTCTTCTTGATTTTCGGATACTTCTTCTTGCTTTTCAGAAATGGTTCGATAAGCATTTTCGACCATTACAATTCCGTCATCGACTACTACTCCAATCGCCAATGCAATTCCGGTAAGCGACATAATATTGGAGGAAATCCCAAAAGCTTCCAACAGAATAAATCCAATGGCAACCGATATAGGCAACTGAATTAAAATAATCAAGGCACTGCGCCAATGAAAAAGGAAAAGCAGAATTACAATCGAAACTGCAATCATCTCTTCGATTAAAGTTCCTTTTACAGACTCTATTGCATTTTTAATCAATTCACTTCTATCATAAGAAGTCTTAAAAGTCACTCCAGGAGGCAATCCTTTGGCTACTTCTTTCATTTTTAATTTAAGAGCATCAATTACTTCGTTAGCATTTTCGCCGTATCGCATCACTACGATACCCCCTACGACTTCGCCGTTTCCATCAGCATCAAAAATCCCCAAACGCAAATCACCGCCCATTTGTACCGTACCAATATCTTTGACTATTACCGGAACCGAATTGTAGTTTTTGATAGCAATTTGTTCGATATCCGCAGTGTTTTTCAAATACCCCAAGCCTCGTATTACATAGGCCATATCACTCATTTCAAATTTTCGTCCACCCACATCATTATTTGACGACTTTACTGCGTCCATAACTTCCATGATACTCACATTGTAGTATTGCATTTTTAAAGGATCAAGAACCAATTGGTATTGTTTTTCGAAACCGCCAAAAGAAGCTACCTCCGCCACTCCTGGCACAGTTTGCAAAGCAAATTTGATATACCAATCTTGCAAGGCACGTTGTTCACCCAAATCCATTCCTTTTGCATCAAGATGATACCAAAAGATATGTCCTACTCCGGTTCCATCAGGTCCCAAAGTAGGCACTACATTTTGAGGCAATAACCGTTGCGCATAATTGAGTCGTTCCAAAACACGAGTTCTAGCCCAATACGCATCTACGTCATCCTCAAAAATGATGTACACAAAACTCATCCCAAACATCGAAGACGCTCGGATGTTCTTAATCTTTGGAATTCCTTGTAAATTGGACACCAACGGATAAGTAACTTGGTCCTCAATAACCTGAGGACTTCTCCCCATCCATTCTGTAAAAACAATAATTTGGTTTTCAGACAAATCAGGAATTGCATCAATAGGATTTTGCTGCACACTATACACTCCCCATCCTAACAACACTGCTGACACCAGCAATACTACCAAGCGGTTTTTGAGTGAAAATGTTATTAATTTTTCTACCATTTCATCTTATTTAACTTCCTCAGTTAATTTCATCCCACATTCTAAACAATCTTCCCCTTGCTTACCTGTCACCTCTGGATGCATTGGGCAGAAATACAATTGTTCATTGGTATTTTTAGTGCTATCCATTGATTTAATTTCAGTCTTATTTTCTTTACATGAAGCAAAAGAGAAAAGGGCTACGACTACTAGTATTTTTATGATATTTTTCATTTTGTATAATTTTATAGATTTATCTTAATTAGCCTTTTTCGTTTTTACTGCTCTATCATATTGGCAACATTTTGGCAATTGATTGTATGCAGTATTAGATGCTGGAAACTTATCGCTATCATAACCCGAAGCTGCAATTCTCTTTAGAATTTCGTCTTGGTTGGTTTTGGTAGAATCATAACTAAGTGTTGCCATTTTAGTATCAACATCCCAGTTGACCGTTGCCACTCCTTTGACAGTAGCAGCTTTTTCGATTGTTCTTTTACACATACCGCAGTTTCCGTAAACTTTAACGGTTTCGGTTTTAGCATTTTTTATTTGCGCGCTTGCAAAAGTCACTGATAGCAATAGAAACATTGCCATCACATTATTTATAAGTGATTTCATTTTGTTGTTTTTTTAAAAAAATTGAATAAATGGTCAAAAGCATCTATTACTAGACATCGCTAGTAACAAACAATTTATTAACCGAAAAAAAGTGATTATAAAGTCTCAACGACTTAGAAACTTGACATAATTAGGGCTGTCAAGACTAGTTTTTAGCCTATTTTAGGGATAAGCCAAATAGAAGAGTAACCATCAGACGTAAAAGTAACTGATGGATAGAATTTTTGTTTTTCGATGGAAAAATCAAAAACATTAATAAGTGCTTCAAAACTTGAATTCATCAAATAACTCAAACTAACGGAACTGGTAGTACATAAAGAATGTCCACATTTCCCGTCACAAGATTTTTGTTTTTCATTTTTAGAACACGATTTCGTTCCGCAACAACTTTTCTTTGAATCCGACTTAGAGGTCATTTCCATTGAACAACTTCCATTTGAATCATTTGATTTTCCACAAGCCAAAACAGCATTAGGCATCAAAAAGACGCCTAATAACAGTATAATATAGATGTGGATTTTTTTCATTGAAAAACCAGTGTTTGAAACAAAATTAACAAAACATTTTTGTTTTAACTTAAAAATATCTGTTAAAACATTACTAGTTTTTACCCAAAACAGCAAACATAATTGACTGTGAAACAGACAAAATTACGCTAAATAATAAGGCTACAAAAAAACCATCCACTGCAAAACCGCCTACTATAGCAGAGCACAATAAAATGATTATGGCATTAATTACTAGTAAAAACAACCCTAGTGTTAGTAAGGTAATAGGAAGTGTGAAAATTAAAATAAGTGGCTTGATAAATGTATTTAACAAACTCAAAACAAAAGCCACGATTAATGCTGTCGTAAAACCAGCAATATGCACCCCTTTCATCACATGTGATAAGATTACTACCAAAACAGCAGTAATAAGCATTCTGAATAATAATTTCATATCAATTTTTATTTACAAAGATAATTCTTTTCTGACTGCCTTGCTCAGTTAAAAAACGAACTGGCAAATTCGTAAAACATTTTAGGATTTTCTGCATGAAGCCAATGTCCTGCGTTAGGAATGGTTTCTAATTGCATTTGAGGAAAATGCACATTGATATTTTCAATATCGTTATCCAAAATATAATTAGAATTTCCTCCTCTTATAAAAAGTGTTGGTTTCTCAAAAAGGGCTTCATCAGGTAACGCTACTCCTATTTCGCTAATCTTTTCATTGAAAACAGCCAAATTAAAACGGAATGCTAATTGCCCCGGCTCTTTCCAATACAAACTTTTCATCAAGAATTGACGGGTTCCAAAATCGGTGATAAAATTCCCAATGATTTCTTCGACTTCGCTACGACTTGGTTTTTTTGAAAAATCTACAGCATTTAATCCAGCCAAAATTGTTTGGTGGTGCTGTGGATAAAATTTAGGGCCAATGTCTGCTACGATTAACTTATTAACCTTTTCAGGATAAGTAGTAGCAAAAAGCATTGCTGTTTTCCCCCCATTGAATGACCAATAATATCAACTTCTGTCAAATTATTTCCTTGACAATAATCATAGATATCTTGCGCCATGAACTCATAGCTAAAATCCTCGGACTGCAAACTGCGTCCGTGATTGCGCATGTCTAACATATGAACTTGATAACCATCGGCAGCAAATTGCGTTCCTAATGTTTTCCAGTTATCAGACATTCCTAAAAATCCGTGTAGAATTAAAAGTGGTTTTCCTTCTCCTTCTATTTTTGAGTATAGCATTTAAATTAAGGATTTTAGATTAAGGATTTTAGATTATAAAATTGCAATCTAAAAACTCAAAATGGTTTATTTATAAGACTACTTTAATTTTTGCAAATACATATTGACCACATTGTCAAGTCCTAAATACAAGGCTTCGGCAATTAAGGCGTGACCGATGGAAACCTCCAATAATCCTGGAATATTTTGTTTAAAAAACTGAATATTATCCAAGCTTAAATCGTGCCCTGCATTGATACCTAAACCAAGTTCGTTTGCCAGTTCAGCTGCTTTGATGTAGGGGTCTATCCCATTTTCATTTCCTAAACTGTATTGGTGCGCAAAAGCCTCAGTATACAATTCAATGCGGTCTGTACCAGTTTTTTTGGCTCCTTCAATCATATCCAATTGTGGATCGACAAAAATTGAGGTACGAATGTTATGGCGTTGAAACTCTTGAATCATCTCTGTCAAATAAGCTTGATTTTTCACTGTATCCCAACCTGCAGACGAAGTAATAGCTCCAATCGCATCAGGCACTAAAGTAACTTGATCCGGTTGACACTCCAAAACCAAATCTATAAAATTATGTTGTGGATTTCCTTCAATATTATATTCCGTATGCACGATTGCTTTTAAATCTCGAGCATCTTGATAACGGATGTGACGCTCGTCAGGACGGGGATGAATGGTGATTCCTTGACCTCCAAATTTTTGAATATCAGTGGCCACTTTTAGCAAATCAGGCACATTCCCACCACGTGCATTACGCAAAGTTGCAATTTTATTAATATTTACACTTAACTTTGTCATTGGAATACTTTTTGTTTATCAATTAATACGCAATAATTGCAGCAAAAATACGAAGTAAAAGGTAGGTGATTTTGTCTTTTTTTGATTATTTTGCATAAAATTTGAGAATTATTACGATGGAAATTACAGACTACATAACCAACGACCACAAAGCGATTGACTGTCAGGAAACTATAGGGACTGTCAAGGACTTTTTTGCGGAATTGCATTTCTCACATTTTCCTGTTGTGGAAGAAGGCATCTATATAGGCAGCATTGCCTCTGATGACATTGAAACTTTTGACGACGACAAAAGAGTAATTGATTACAAATATACCTTAGAAACTTTTTTCACTAGAACTAATGCTATTTGGCTTGAAGTTCTAGAGATTTTTGCTAAAAATCACAGCAATTTAATCCCAGTTCTAGACGAAGAAAATAAATATGTGGGCTATTACGAGATAGAAGAAATCATGACTTTTTTTCATCAAACTCCTTTCTTAAAAGAGCCAGGAAGAGTCATCAAAATAAAAAAAGGTGTACTAGATTATTCTATGAGCCAAATTACCCAAATTGTAGAAAGTAATAATGGGAAATTACTAGGTTTATTTATTTCTGAAGCGGATGTAAGCACCGTAGAAATTACATTAAAAATTAGTCTTGGAGCTATTAATGAAATTGTACAGTCCTTTAGAAGATACAATTACGAGATCACTTCAGAACATCATGAAGACAACTACATCAACAACCTAAAAGAACGTTCCGACTATTTAGACAAATATCTAAATATTTAATTATCGTTTAGACAACAAACGACAAATGAGAATTACTAAACGACATCAAAAAGAATGAAAATAGCCATTTACGGTCAATATTATCAAGATAGCACTGAGCCAATCATTGTAGAGATTTTAGAATACTTCACTACAAACAACATTGAATTAGTAATTGAAGCTACCTACTATCAGATTCTGTTAGCAGAAAATATAATTTCATCAGAATACAAAACTTTTTCAACTCATTCTGAAATTGATTCCAGTTTCTACATGTTTGTAAGCATTGGCGGAGACGGTACTATTTTAAGAGCAGCAACTTACATTAGAGATTCTGGTGTACCAATCTTAGGTATCAATGCTGGAAGATTAGGATTCTTGGCGACTGTTCAAAAAGAAAATATTAGCGAATTTTTACAAATTGTAATCGACAATAAACACAGCCTCTCGAAAAGAACACTATTGAGCTTGTCTTGTATTCCAACAAACGAAAGCTTACAAGACATTAATTTTGCTATGAATGAAGTATCTGTCAGTCGTAAAGACACCACCTCGATGATCACTATAGATACTTATCTAAACGGGGAGTATTTGAATTCTTATTGGGCTGATGGATTAATCATCTCAACTCCAACAGGCTCTACAGGTTATTCTTTAAGCTGTGGAGGGCCTATTTTGACTCCTGACACCACAAGTCTCGTAATTACACCTATTTCTCCTCACAACCTTAACGCAAGACCATTAGTAATTCCGGATGATACTGAAATTCGCTTAAAAGTATCTGGTAGAGAAGAAAATTACCTAGTATCACTAGATTCCAGAATTACATCAGTAGGAAACGAGTCCATTTTAACAATAAAAAAGACTCCTTTTCAAATCAATATGATTGAAATCCCTGAGGAAACTTTCTTAAAAACTTTACGTTCCAAATTATTATGGGGCGAAGACAAAAGAAATTAACCATACCAATTTCAGAATACAGTATACGAATCCCAGTAGTTTTTCGTTTTTATTCTATTAATAAAGTAATAGAAAACATTTAAAAACGCCTAATAACCAAATATTAACGACAATTATCATATTCAATCTTGATTAGCATTGATAATTATTATATTTGCAGGCTATTTTCAATTAAAAATGACGAAAAAAATAAGCATATTCATTTACTTCTTATTAAGTTCTACCATGTACTCGCAGATTCACGAAGTAGGTGTTTTTCTTGGAGGTAGTAATTATATTGGTGACCTAGGCCCAACCACCTACGTTTCCCCAAACGAATTAGCTTTAGGCTTGATTTACAAATGGAACAAAAGTCCTAGACATAGTTATAGAATTAGTTACACACAGTCTAATATCACCTCAAATGACCTAGATTCAAATGAAGCCAGCAGAAACCTGAGAGGATATCATTTTGAAAATAACTTAAAAGAAGTATCTTTAGGCCTTGAATTTAATTTTTTCGATTTCAACCTTCATCAATTAGGGAACAAAACAACACCATATATATACAGTGGATTGAGCTATACACGTTATAGCAGCCTGTTTTTTAGCGGTGGAGAAGCGAGAGAAGATTCAAGACGTGGCACTATTGCCATTCCGATGACAGTAGGAATAAAATCAAAGTTGAGCCGAAGCTTTATAATTGGATTAGAAGTTGGAGCAAGATATACATATGCAGATGATTTGGACGGTAGCTTACCTAAAAATCAAAACTTAAGTCAACTAAAATTTGGGAATATAAATAATAATGATTGGTATGTTTTTTCAGGGGTAACACTAACCTATACCTTTGGCGAAAAACCTTGCTATTGTGCAGAATAAGAAAATGAATTTACGAGATAATATAGATAAAAACCGACTACCAGAACACATAGCCATCATCATGGATGGAAACGGACGTTGGGCTAAAAAACAAGGCTTATTAAGAGCTCTAGGACACGAAAGAGGCAGTGAATCTGTTAAAGAAATCATTCGCTCTTGCATTGAATTAGGAGTTCAAAACTTAACTTTATACGCTTTTTCTACAGAAAATTGGAATCGACCTAAACTAGAAGTAGACACCCTAATGAAGATATTAGTAAAACAACTAAGAAAAGAATTAGCTACACTAGAAGATAAAAAAATTCGATTAAATACTATTGGAAGCTTTGACAAACTTCCAAACTCAGTCCAAGCTGAATTGAATGCTGTAAAAGAAAAAACCAAAAACAATACTAAAATGACACTTACTTTAGCACTAAGTTATGGCGCTAGAGAAGAAATTGTCACAGCCATTAAAACCATTAGTGATAAAGTTAAAAATAATATAATTTCAATTGACGCTATTGACGATTCGATTATTAATAAGCATCTTTACACGCATAATTTACCTGATGTAGATTTATTAATTCGTACTAGCGGAGAACACAGGGTGAGTAATTTCTTATTATGGCAAATTGCCTATGCAGAATTATACTTTACTGATATTTTATGGCCTGACTTTAAAGAACAAGATTTATATGAGGCTATCATTAGTTATCAAAAAAGAGAACGCAGATTTGGAAAAACAAGTGAACAAATTAAATAATTTTTTAGTGTTAAATAAAAACATAAAAGCAGTATTAACCTTTTTAATTTTGATAAGTTTTTCACAAATCAAAGCACAAAAGAGAGCCGATTTTGATAATGGTAAAAAATATATCATTGCAAAAGTTTCGCTTACCAATAAAATAAGTTTCAACGATCAAACTGTTGTCACATTTGCTGGTCTTGAAAAAGGGCAAACCATCACTGTTCCTGGAGAAGAAATCAGTAGCGCCATCAAAAAACTAGGAAAGTTAGGGCTTTTTGATGAAATTTCCTTTTACATTAATAAAATTGAAGGAGACAGCATTTATCTAGATTTAGACATTAAAGAATTACCCAAATTAAATGAGGTAAAATTTACTGGCATAAAGAAAAGCAAAGTCGATGCACTTATTAAGGATAATGGACTTACACAAGGAAAAGTAGTTAACGAAAACTTAATTACAACTACCAAAAATTACATTGAAAATAAATACAAAAAAGACGGTTACTTTAACACTAAAGTAAACATCAATACCGTTGTAGATACTACTGCTTTAAACCAAGTAAATATGGTAGTTGCTATTGACAAAGGGGAGAAAATAAAAATTCACGAAATTGACTTTATAGGAAACACTAAGTTATCAGACAAAACATTGCGTAAAGCGATGAAAGATACTAAACAAAAAAATCCTATTCGTATTTTCAAAGCCTCAAAATTCATAAAATCTAAATACAAAGAAGATTTAGAAAAAGTGATTGCTTCCTATAAAGAAAAAGGATACAGAGATGCTAGAATTGTATCAGACACGGTCACTTACAACAAAGAAAAAAACGCTTTATCTATTAAAATTAATGTTGAAGAAGGAAACAAGTACTACTTTGGAAACATTAAATTCCTTGGAAACACAGTTTATCCAGATCATTTTTTAAGCCGAATTGTAGGTGTTAAAAAAGGAGAAACTTATAATGGTGTACTTCTTGAAAAAAGAATTGCAGACAAAACAAAACCTGACGGAGAAGACATAACTAATTTGTACCAAAACAACGGTTATTTATTCTCTAACATCAATGCCGTAGAAGTAAGAACAGCTAATGACAGTATTGATTTTGAAATTAGAATTACAGAAGGTCCATTAGCGTATTTCAATAAAATCACAGTAGTAGGAAATGACAAAACGAATGACCGCGTCATTTACAGAGAACTAAGAACCAAACCAGGAGAAAAATACAGTAAAGAACTATTAGTAAGAACCATTCGTGAGATTGGACAATTAGGGTTCTTTGACCCTGAAGCTATTGACCCTAAATTTAAAAATGTTGATGCAGGTGCAGGTACAGTAGATATTGAATACAATTTAGTCGAAAAAGGATCTAGCCAAATCGAACTCCAAGGAGGTTATGGTGGTGGTGGATTCATCGGAACATTAGGACTATCATTCAATAACTTCTCAGCTAGAAACTTAGGAAACAAAGAAGCATACAAACCATTACCAATGGGTGACGGACAAAAGGTATCTTTAAGATTACAAGCTAGTACCTATTTCCAGACCTATAGTTTATCTTTTTCAGAACCTTGGTTCGGACAAAAAAAACCAGTTCAATTTAGCACATCATTATCATACAGTAAGCAGTTCTTAACGAACTTCCTTTCTGCATCAGGCGTAGATAAAAGTAAAAGTTTTAATATCTTGACACTATCTGTAGGTCTTGCAAAACGATTAACAGTGCCTGACGACTTCTTCGTATTGTCACAAAGTTTAAGTTACCAACATTATGACTTAAATAATTACAATACTGGATTATTTACCTTTGGAGATGGGACTTCAAGAAACGTGGCTTACACCATTGGAATTACTCGTAACAACAAAGGAGTTAATCCAATATTCCCAACTTATGGCTCAGAATTCAGCTTAACTGGTAAATTCACTTTACCCTACTCCTTGTTAAACGGTATTGACTATGCTACATTAGGCGATAAAAAAGAAAATAAATACATCTACAATGGAACAGCGTATGAAGGTACAAATGGAGAAATAGTTAACCCTGGAGATTATGTAGAAGCCATTCCTACTACAGCAAATCCTACACCAAATAAAGTTTCTGACTATACCGATGCGGCTGCAGATCCTTCAAAAGTGGATCAAAAGAGATTTAATTGGTTAGAATACTACAAAATTAAATTCAAAGCAGATTGGTACACCAAAATTTATGGTAAATTAGTACTCAGAACTTTGAGTGAATTTGGTTTCTTAGGCGCATACAATCAAGATCGAGGGGTAATTCCTTTTGAAAGATTTTATGTTGGTGGAGATGGATTAGCTAACTTTTCAATGGATGGTAGAGAAACTATTCAATTGAGAGGATATCAAAACAACTCTTTAACTCCAATTATCGAAGATACAAACGATAGTAGATTTGGACAACAAATTGGAGGAGCTATTTACAACAAGTTCTCAATGGAATTGCGTTATCCAATTACTCTAAAAGCAGCGGCATCTATTTACGCACTTGCTTTTATGGAAGCTGGTAATTCATTTTCAAGTTTCACCACCTACAACCCATTTGACTTAAAACGCTCAGCAGGTGTAGGGTTACGTGTATTTATGCCAGCATTTGGATTATTAGGTATTGATTTCGGACATGGTTTTGATGCAGCAACGGGTCAAACGGATAAAAGTGGATGGCAAACGCATTTCATTATCGGACAACAATTTTAAAAAACTTATCATTTCTAACATTTAGGCTATGAGAAAATATTTTTTAGTTTTAGTTATAATTTTGGCGAATATCAGCACCATTTATTCTCAAGCTCGAGGAACTAAAATTGGTTTTATCGATATGGAGTATATTTTACAAAACGTTCCTAATTATATTGATGCAAATACACAACTAGAACAAAAAGCCCAAAAATGGAAACAAGAAATTGAGCTTAAAAAAAATGACGTAAACAAATTAAAAGAAGCCCTAAAAGCTGAAAAAGCATTACTTACAAAAGGATTAATTGAGGAAAGAGAAACTGAAATAAAATTTCTAGAAAACGAAGTATTGAATCTACAGCAACAACGCTTTGGTCCAAACGGAAATTTAACGACTCAAAAAACTGACTTAATAAAACCAATTCAAGACCAAGTTTTTACTGCAATACAAGACATTGCAGAACAACAAAAATATGATTTCATTTTTGACAAAACATCCGATTTCACAATGATTTTTGCAGCAAAAAGATACGACATCAGCGACTTAGTATTACGCATCATAAATCGTTCTAACAAAAGAGAACAGTTATCTAAAAAACAGCTTCAAGCAGAATTAGATAAAGAAAAGAAAGAAGATGCTGTGGATGTAAACCCCGCATTAGCTGAAAGACAACAAGCCTTGGAAGCTAAAAAAGCAGAACGTGACAGGATATTAGAAGAACGAAAACTAGCTGCTGAACAAAAGAAAAAAGAGGCGGAAGACAGAAGAGCCAGACTGCTTGAAGAAAGAGAGGCTAAAAAACAAGAAAACAACTCTGAAACAACAGCAAAACCAAATTCAGACAAGAAAGACATAGCGGCAGAAATTGAAGCTAAAAAACAAGAACAAGCTGAAGAAAGAGCTAGAATCTTAGAAGAACGCAAACAAGCCGTTGAAAACAGAAAAAAAGAAGCCGAAGCTAAAAGAGCAGAATTACTAGAAGAAAGGGAAGCCAAAAAAACTGGCACGATTTCTGCCCCTACTAAAGTAGAGGAGACAAAAACGGAAACAAATAAAACTGTCACTAAGGCTGCTGCAACTAAAGTAGAAGCGCCAAAAGAAGAAGTAATTGACCCAAGAGCAAAAGCATTAGAAGACAGAAAAAAACTAATTGAGGAACGCAAAAAGGAATTGGAAGAAAAAAGAGAAAAAGCACTCCAAGTTCGAGATTCAATTAAAAAAGCAAGAGAATTACAATTAAAACAATAACTATATAATTACTTAATATTTTTAAACCGATGAAACAAATCAAAACTTTATTAATTGCTGCAATATTTATTTTAGGAGCAAACCAAACAATCAATGCTCAAGCTAAAACAGCTCATGTGAATGTAAGTGAAATTATGTCAAAAATGCCTGCAATGCTTGATGCACAAAAACAACTTGAGAAATTAAGTGGTACTTATGATGCCGATTACAAGAAAATGGTTGAAGAGTACCAATCAAAATTAAAAAAATACGAAGCCGAATCAGCTACCGTAACTGATGCTGTGAATGGAGATCGTTCTAAAGAGGTGCAAGACATGCAAAAAAGAATTGTTGACTTTAGAGACAATGCTCAAAAAGAATTACAACAAAAAGAATCTGACATTGTACAACCTTTAATGGAAAAAGTAAGAGCTTCTATCCAAAAGGTAGGAAAAGCGAAAGGATACCAATACATCCTTGACGGATCTACACTTTTACTTGCAGACGGTCCAGATGTAACTGCTGATGTAAAAAAAGATTTAGGTTTCTAAAAAACACTTAAAAAAATCTCAAAACGTTCTATTTTCCCAGTGAAAATAGAACGTTTTTTTTAGAAAACTATTTAGGAAAATTAATCTAGAGCACTTAACTTTGTTTTGATGAACAACAATAAACCTATAGGCATATTCGATTCTGGCATTGGAGGAACTTCTATATGGAGAGAAATTCATCATTTACTACCAGACGAGCAAACCATATATTTAGCCGATAGCAAAAATGCTCCTTACGGACAAAAATCTAAAAATGAAATCATTGCTTTATGCATGAAAAACACAGATTTGTTGCTCCAAATGGACTGCAAACTAATTGTTGTTGCCTGCAATACTGCAACTACAAATGCTATTAAAGAATTGAGGGCAAAATATGAGGTTCCATTCATTGGAATCGAACCAGCAATCAAGCCTGCAGCCTTAAATTCCAAAACTCAAAAAATAGGCATATTAGCTACTCAAGGAACTCTGATTAGTGAATTATTTAACAAAACAGCAGAACAATTTCATACTACAAAAATACTAGAACAAGTAGGGCATGGACTAGTACAATTAATCGAAAAAGGACAAATTAATTCCCCAGCAATGACGGAACTACTTCACTCCTATTTGCAACCAATGATTGCAGCTGATATAGACTATTTAGTGTTGGGTTGCAGCCACTACCCCTACCTCATTCCACAAATAAAAAAGATACTTCCTGACCACATTCACATTATCGACTCAGGACAAGCTGTTGCTAGACAAACACAAAACCTACTCAATAAAGAAGTTGGTTTTACCAATTTAAAAAATAGTAAACCTGTTTTTTATACCAATACTGACTCAACAGTATTGAAAGAAATACTTAAAAATGAATACGAAGTTATTGAAAAAGATTTCTAAGACCTTAATGTCTTATATATGAGCAAATAAAGTCAATCCTTAATTATAATAAAAATTAAAGACAAAAGAGTCCCCATTAGTAAAAGTTACAAAACGGCTTTCTTTGCAAGAATAAATTTGTAACTTATTTACTCTTCTTTAAACCAACTGGAATACAACACATAGTTGTTTGCTATGCGTTCTATCTCGCCAGCAAACTCTGATTGACTTATCTCTTTTACTTTTCTAGCAGGGACACCAGCCCAAATAGAACCAGCGGTCACTACAGTATTTTGAGTCAATACTGCACCTGCTGCAATTATGGAATGACTTTCAACCGTACAATTGTCCATTACAATGGCCCCCATACCTATTAGAACATTATCCTTAATGGTGCAACCATGAACAATTGCATTATGACCTATTGAAACGTTATTCCCAATAATAGTGGGATGTTTTTGATACGTACAATGAATCACTGCTCCATCTTGAATATTTACTTTATTGCCTATTTTGATAAAATTTACATCACCACGAATCACTGCATTAAACCAGACACTACAGGATTCCCCAAAACTAACATCGCCAACTATGGTAGCGTTTTCGGCCACATAGCAGTCAGCAGGAATTTGTGGATTCACACCATTAACAGATTTAATCAACATAATAAATACAGATTAGTTAATTGCGGGACATTTACATTCGTATTTAGCTCTTTTACAAAATAAATTAAGACCTAAAGTAATTTGGTGGTATCCTCCATTATCAAACTTAACAGCCCCAGATAAATGAGAATACGTGTAAGCAAACATAAAATTGTTATAATTCAACCCAACGATTGGCGTAATGTATTGCAAATGTTGCGTAGAAATAGCACCCGCATTAGAATATTCCGCTCCATCAATACTTCTTCGATAGGATAATCCCCCCCATAAGGTTCCAAAATCCATAGCTTTATAGGCTTTAATGTTCAAATCAAAAGTTCGCTCTTGAGTTCTACTTACAGATTGCAAAAGCACTGAGGGCTCCCATAAAATCCCGTCTTCGTTCCCAAAAATATACCCAACACTCAAAAGATATTTCCTTAAATTATCACTCTCAAATTCTGTATATATATCTCTTCTCGTTTCCATGAGATTTTTAATCGTTGCGTGTGCATAAAAATCTAAGTAATTATAAGAAACACCAACATCAAAATTAGGATATGAATCTTTTTGTACGATTGTCCCGTTTACCAATGGATCAAAATTACCCGACTGCCTGAATTGCGTTTCATCTAACTGACTCTGAATCAAACCTGCACTTAAACCAAACGACAATTGATTCAAGTCAACTTCATCTCTTGAAAACATCAAATGATAAGCGTAACTCAATTTTACCCCTTTTTGAGAATGATAGCCATTTACATCATTAAACAATATAATACCAGCACCTGCTTTTTCGCTAACTCTTCCATTAAAACTCAACGTACTTAATTGAGGAGCATCATCTTGACCAAACCATTGCTTTCTAGAGGTTAATCTCACTTTAGCACAATTAGCCGCTCCCGCCATAGAAGGGTGTATCAGATAGTAATTGTCCGACAAATAATCTGAATACACAGCTACTCCTTCTTGAGCGAAAGTATAAGTCGCAAAGAAAACAAAAACGAATAGGAATTTAAATTTTACAAACATTGAAAATATTTAAAATGATAATTTAAAACTACTTAAGACGAAAAAAAGACAGTAAACATTTAAAATAAAGTTAATTTATCTATTAATATACCAAATATAGTTAATCATAGAAAATAACTTTAGTAAATTTGTAAAAATTTAAATAATCATGACAAAAGTTCTTATTAAAGAAACGCAAAACCCAACTATATTAAAGTTTGAATTTGAAGATTTTATCACTAAAAACGAAAGTTTCGAATTCAAAAATATTGACGAAGCTAAGGCTTCACCTTTAGCACAACAATTATTCTACCTTCCATTTGTAAAAACAGTTTACATTTCTGGAAATTTTGTCGCAATTGAAAAATTCAGCATAGTAGAATGGAGCGATGTAAAAGAAGAAGTTGCCGAACAAATTGAAAACTTTGTTAGCAATGGAGGAATCATCATCAACATTGAGGAAAACAAAACAAAAAAACAACCAATCACTGTTTATGGTGAAACGACACCAAATCCAGCAGCTCTAAAGTTTGTAGTAAGTAAAATGCTAACTAAAAACGCCGTAGAATTTAAAAATATTGACCAAACCGCTGCTTCTCCATTAGCCAAGGAATTGTTTAAATTCCCTTTTGTAAAGGAAGTATTTATTGATGAAAATTACATTTCTGTAACAAAATACGACCTAAACAGTTGGGATGAAATCACCTTAGAATTAAGAACCTTTATCAAACAATATATTGAAAATGGCGGTATTGTTTTGGACGAAAATTTTATTCCAAACGAAGTAAAAGACGAAGCAACTAAAGAAGCTAATTTTGATTCACTTGATGAAACTTCACAAAAAATCATCAACATCCTTGAAGAATTTGTTAGACCAGCTGTAGCTGCTGACGGTGGAAATATTGCTTTTGACTCTTTTGACGAAAACACCAGAACGGTTAAAGTAATTTTACAAGGAGCATGTAACGGTTGTCCCTCTTCTACCTTCACACTAAAAAGTGGTATCGAAAACATGCTAAAAAGTATGTTGAATGATGAAAAAATAAATGTAGAAGCTGTGTAATCTTAAAGAATACTTTAGATTTAACTTATAGAAAACAAATCAATTAATACATTTGTATTACAAACATAAAACCTTCTCTAGTAGAAGGTTTTTTATTATTACCATTATGAATCTAGACCCAAATTACATTGCCGATTACAGCAACAATTTAATCAAGGAAATCATTGCATATTCGCCTAAATTAATTTCGGCATTTTTGATCCTAATTGTGGGACTCTATGCTATTAGAGTAATCAATAGATTGGTTCGAAAAATAATGATAAAAAGAAAATTTGAAGTTACTTTAACTCAATTTTTGGGAGATATTTTATTGTGGGGACTACGCATTTTATTATTTGTAACCTTTATATCAAAACTTGGCATCGAAACTTCCTCATTTGTAGCTATATTAGGAGCCATGGGACTTGCCGTAGGTTTGTCACTGCAAGGATCTTTATCCAATTTTGCTGGAGGAATGTTGATTATCCTTTTCAAACCTTTTAAAGATGGCGATCTAATTGAAGCGCAGGGAATGATTGCAACGGTGAGTGAAATTCAAATTTTTGTAACCAAATTAATCACTGCAAACAATCAAGTCGTTTTTATTCCCAACGGAATTTTATCAAACGGCATCATTACTAATTATTCTATGAAAGGTAATCGAAGAGCGGATCTCACTTTTTCTATTTCTTATGACTCCGACATAAAACAAGCTAAAGACATCATACTGGATTTACTAAACAACAACCCTAAAGTACTACAAAACCCTAAACCAGATGTTTTTGTAAAAAACCTAACTGACAGCGCCATAGAACTAGCTGTACGTCCTTGGGCTACTAATGAAAATTATGGGAGTGTATTTACAGACACCTTAGAAAGTTGTAAAAATGCATTTGACAAAGCCGGAATCACTATTCAACCTTTTGTAAAAGAAAAATCAGCCGACAAGAATTAATTATTTATTTTTTGGCAGTGGTCACCATAAAATCTTTCAAGTAAAACGGTTCAAAATAAGCAACATCAACGAAATCTTTATTTTGAAATTTTTCAAAACTCAAAGCACCCATTCCTTTCGCCGAAGGGTAGAAATACGCTTCTAAAAAAGAAAAATTAGCCTTATTTAAAACTGGTTTGCATTTTAAAGCGCAGTCACCTACAAAATATACAGGCTCTTGAATCTCAGCATAAGATTCCTCAGTGATGATCTCTGCTTGTGTTTCACGTAGCTGTTGTAAATCGGCCGAAAAAATGGCACTATAGACTTCCATCCTACGAGCATCTAACATTGGAATAATGATTCCCTTATCCACCTTAACTTCTGATGCTAGTGACTTTAAAGTATCAACAGCTATTAACGGAATATTTAATGCATAACACAAGCCTTTTGCTGCCGAAACGCCAATGCGCAAGCCTGTATAAGAACCAGGACCTTGACTAACTGCAATAGCTGACAATTCCTGAAATGACAATCCTGATTCTGATAATGATTGCTCAATTAACACATGTAATTTTTCAGCATGAGAATAGCCTTCTTCAGACACTTCAAGGCAAACAATTGTTATTCCTTCTTTGGCGATAGCCACTGAACAATTTTTGGTAGCCGTTTCAATATTTAAGATATAACTCATTTAATCATGCATTTTAATAGATTGCCGTGCAAATATAAAGTTATTTAGCCGCTTTCTCTTTTTTCAAAACAATTTTATCACCTGAATTAAGCTCTTTAGAAACCGTATTGTAAGGCCCTGTAATCACCAGATCTCCTTTAGAGAGTCCACTGACAACTTCAATATTTGAATCATCTTGAATACCTGTCCTTACGATTTTTATCTTTGCCTTTTCTCCTACTTTTACAAAAACACACTCAAATTTCTTATCTTTTTTCACCACATTATCCATACTTACCGCTGCTTCTTCCTTTACATCTTTTGTACTGGCAGTATCTGATTTAACCACTATCGAACTAATTGGCACATTCAGAACATTGGGCTTTGTTTTCGTAACAATATCAACTGTTGCCGTCATTCCCGGTCTAAAAGGAGAGTAAGTACTCGGTTTACCAACTAATAAATCTTGATAAGATTCTTTTAAAATCCGAACCTTAACTTTAAAATTCGTAACCTGATCTGCGGTTAAATCATTGCTTGCCGAATTAGAAATACTTGTCACCACACCTTTAAACTGTTTTTTCAAATAGGCATCTACTTCTATAGTTGCCATATCCCCTTCTTTTATTTTAACAATATCATTTTCATTGACATCAACTTCCACCTCCATATTATTCAAATTCGCCACACGCAAAATCTCAGTCCCAGCCATCTGTTGGGTCCCTAAAACTCTTTCACCCAATTCTACATTAAGCATAGATATTGTGCCATCAGCAGGTGCATAAATTAACGTACGCTCTAAATTATCCTGAGCTTCATTCACAGAAGCTAGCGCACTTTGCACATTAAAATACGAAGACTGCTTGGTTGCTTTAGCTACTTCAAAAGTCGCAACTGATTTATCCCAATCGGCTTTAGAAATAATACCTTTGTCAAACAAGGTTTTATTCCTTTCATAGTTCAACTTTGACTCTTTAAATTGCGCTTCTGCTTGAGCTAAATTAGACTTGGAACTAGACAAACCAGCTTTAACCCTGTCCAAACTTGAAGTATATAAATCTGGATTAATTTTTACCAACAAATCTCCTTTTTTTACTAATTGACCCTCTTTTACTGGAAGCGCAGTGATTTCACCCGAAACCATCGAAGCAATTTTCACTTCAATTTCGGGCTGAATTTTACCTGTAGCAGATACCGTCTCCACAATAGTACTTATTCTTACAGTAGCAACTTCTACTTCTTTTCCATCATTACGATTGCCGATCACTCCCTTTTTAACGAGTAAAACCAATACTCCTACAACGACAATTACAATAATTATTAGATAGTACAATCTTTTCTTTGACATGATTATTGGTATTTGACAATTGGAATTCCAAAATAAAACTCCAATATTTTAATTTTAAAAATATAATCGTATTTGGTGCGCAAAACCTCAGACTGCGCATTTGACAACAATGTTTGCGACTGACTCAAATCGAAAGAATTCATCAAACCCACTTCAAACTTTTCTTTGGCATAACGAAAAGATTCTTGTCTGGCTTCCAAAGATTCTACTGCAGATTCGTAGGACTTCAAAGCACCGTTAGCGTCTGTAAAAGCAGTATATACATTACGTTCCAAATCCAAATTTTGTTGCTCTAATGCAATTTTGGATTTTTCATAATCAACTTTGGCTCGTTCAATAGCATTGCGAGCAGAAAAACCGTTAAAAATCGGAATATTTAATTGCGCTCCAAAAGACTGCCCCTTATTATCACTAAATTGATCCACAAATGGGGGCGCTGACTGCACACCTATAATAGCGCCATTGGAATCTCTGAGCGCAATATCAGCATACGAAATTCGGGTATTAAAATTGTAAAAACCTTTCAATGAGGGCTGCAAATTTCCTTTGGCAATACTTATATTCTTCTCTGCCATAGCCAAATTAGTTTGCGCTATTTTCAATTCTGTTCTTTTCTCTTTGGCTACATCCAAAATAGACTCTGGATTTTCCATTAAGATACTAGATTGCAAACTCAGGTTATTATCTTCAGCAATTTCAAAATTTTTAAAATCTTCCAACTGTAAAAGTTGCGCCAAACTTAATTTAGAAATCAATAGCAAATTGGCTGCATTTACAACTTTTTGATTGTCCAAAGCCACCGTAGCTTTGCTATCCAATAAATCCCCACGCGGAATCGTTCCTGTTTTTACCAATTCTTCCGTTCGAATGTGTTGCATTTCATCAATGCGTAATTGTTCTTTTTGAACTTTTAAATTTTCAATATTAAAAAGTACTTGCAAATAAGCATTGGCTACATTCAAAGCCACATCTTCTTTCATTTTCAACAACTGATATTGAGCAGCAACTAGCGATAAATTAGCTCTTCGACGGCTATTTTGGTTTTGTAATCCTTTATAAATATCAATTCCTACTGTTGCGCTACCGGAACTAAATTGAGTGGTTTTATTTTGAAGAATTCCAGTTGTAATATCTTGATTTAAACCTATGTTCCATGAATGAGAGGCAGCAGCATTTACTGAAGGCAGAAAATTACCAAAAGCTTGTTTAATATCAATAGCAGCTGATTTGGACTCTAATTCCGTCAACTGAATCGAAATATTATTATCCATCGCATATTGTACACAATCTTCTAAAGACCAATATTTAGACTGCGCATATAACGATTGGCTGAGAATAATACTAATTCCCGTAATAATCCTAATTAATTTTCTCATGAGTTTCAAACAAAACTAGCTAAGGTTTGCTTACAAATGTAGCAATTTTATAACGGAGAGATTGAGAATCCATCAAATATTCATTTTTTTATCCCTACCAATTTCATTGTTTTAAAAAAAAACTTCCGTTTGAAAAAACAAACGGAAGTTAAAACCAAAAAACATCTTCAATTTATATAAAAACGTCCGACATTTATAATGCTTACTAATTCAAAATGGTTTTAAAATATTTTCAAACACTAAAAGCACAAAGGCTGGATAACAACAAGATGAGACATTAAATTTAGTAAATTACCCTCATAAAACAGAATTTCCCAGCTAGAAAAACAGTGCAAAGGTTAAGATTCATATACTTATACACAAATAGTATTTTGAAAGAAATATACTAAACTCGATAAAGAAACAAGATTTACCGACCAACTGTAACGATACTAGTTCAATATTTTTATTTTAAACAAATAACGTTCAAAATGTTACAAAAATCCATCAACACAAGCAGATTTCAAACTATAAGAATATACCCTAATAAAAAAACAACAGCTTAAAAATCAAGAAAAAACTAAACGTAAATATTAAAAAACCCAAACCCTCCCGAAGCAATATTTGAGTATTTTTGTCCTTAAAAAAATGTAAACATGTCCAAAAATATCAAACTATATTTCGTGTCACTTGTAATAATAACGCTTACATCATGTAGCAACTTACAACAAATAAATGCTTTAAAACCTGAAGCTGATGACGCAACACCTATTGTATATGAAGCTACTCCCTCGTTTATCAATCTTCCAATTACAATCAACATCCATGATATTGAAAACAAAACCAACTCTATTCTAACGGGATTAATCTATGAGGACAACACTATTGAAGACGACGACATCGAAATGAAAATATGGAAACTAGGCCCTATAAAAGTTCGAACTGAGAACAATAAAATAATTACAATTCTACCTTTAAAAACACAAATAAAATATAGAATTGGAACTAAAAAATTAGGGATTGAAATGTATGATATTCGTGAATTCAACTTAAATGGAATCCTCACATTATCCAGCAACTTTGCTTTACACAACTGGAAGTTTAAAACCAAAACAGAAATTAAATCATTAGATTGGAATGAATCCCCTACTATGACTGTTATGGGGCGCAACATGCCTATTACCTATCTAATCAATCCTACCCTAAAACTATTTAAATCTAAAATTGAAAGCAAAATTGATGAAGCAATAGAAAAGTCAACCGACTTTAAACCCAATGTTTTAGAAGCTTTAGAAAAAATAAGCAGTCCGTTTCAAATAAATGAATCCTACGAAAGTTGGCTAAGAATCAATCCCATTGAATTATACACTAGCGATTTAAAATTCAAAAAAGAATCTGTTCAAGTAGACATGGGGCTAAAATGCACAATGGAAACACTGATTGGAAGAAAACCTGAATCTATTTTTAATGCTTCAAAAATCGCCCTCAAACCTGTCTCCAGAATACCAAACCAAATTACCACCAACATCGTTGCGGTTTCTAGTTACAATGATGCTTCAAAGATTATGACAAAGAATTTTCAAGGACAGGAATTTGGTACTGGAAATAGAAAAATAAAAGTTCAAAATGTAAACTTATGGCATAAAAATGGCAAAATGGTCATCGCCCTCGACCTACTGGGCTCTGTAAACGGCACAATTTATTTAATAGGTTTTCCAAAATATGACGAACCTAAAAAAGAAATTTACTTTGACAACTTAGACTACGTTTTAGACACCAAAAGCAAACTGATGCGAACAGCCAACTGGTTAGCACAAGGAATCGTTTTGAAAAAAATTGAAGAAAATTGTCGCTATTCCATAAAACCGAACTTAGATGAAGGTAAAAAAACAATAATGAATTATTTAACTCATTATTCACCAATGCCAGGTGTTTATGTAAATGGAAAAATAGATGACATCCAGTTTCAAAAAATACAGTTGACAAACAATGCGGTACTAGCCAATTTACAAATAACAGGAAAGATCGACATCAACATTGACGGACTGAAATAAAATTTACTTTTTAGTTTTACGCATTTTATAGATTGCGTAACCAATACCAGCAACCAATAAATAAGGGATAACCATCAAATAGACAATACCATCATTTACAGCCTCTGCCTGCGCTTTGTTAGCATCACCTCCCAGCGAAGCTCTACACATAGCACATTGCGCATTAATACCGACAGAAAACAGAAAACAGAAAATAGAAAATAAAATTTTCACTATACCTTTTTCAGTTCTAACTTCTGACCTCTGACTTTTTACTTTAGTAAACATAATAAGGAGCAATCATTAAATACACAATCACGCCCGTGATGGCAACATACAACCAAATAGGAAAAGTGATTTTAGCAATTTTTTTATGTTTATCAAAAACCTGAGCTAAGGCTCTTACATAGGTGATCAACACCAAAGGAATAATCGCTATGGATAAAATTATATGTGTAATCAAAATAAAATAATACACATATTGAATTAATCCTTCGCCACCAAATTTTGTCGAATCAGAGGTCATGTGATAGGCAACATACATTCCTAAGAATGCTATAGAGCACCCTATAGCCGTTTTCATCAAATTTTCATGCAACTTTACCCTGCCGTTTTTTATCGCCATCACAGCTGCTATAAGCACAACAGCTGTAATGCCATTTATGGTTGCATAGATTGGAGGCAAAAAAGAAAGTGGTTTCACATCAAAACCCAATTTTCTCAAATTAACACCAAACAATAAAGCCACTACTAATGGTATTGCTACCGATAGTAAAACAATCCATTTATTGTATTTTTGTTCTAAATTTTGCTCTTTCATCTTACTTACTCTCGTAATAATATATTAATATCTTGTTGTAAATCCATAATACCATTCTTATCTAATCCATCGTAGTATAAAATTGGGTTTCCAAATTCATCTTTACGCGAACGAATCATTCCGTTTTTATCAATCAAAGCAAAGAGTCCCGAATGTTCAAATCCACCTGCTACATTTTTATTTTGGGCAGCATAAAGATTGAAGCCTTTATTGGCTAAACTCATAATTTCTGCTTTGTCTCCAGTCAAAAAATGCCAATTAGAAGATTTTACACCTAGTAATTCAGCATGGTTCTTCAACACTTCAGCTGTATCTTGACCTGGATCAATAGTAATCGAAGCGATACCAAAATTAGGGTTTCCAAAAAACTTTTGTTCCAAAACCAACATGTTTTGATTCATCTTTGGGCAAATTGAAGGACAGGTAGTAAAGAAAAACTCCAATACATATACTTTCCCTTTATAACTATCATTGCTAATAGAAACATCATGCTGATTGGTTAATTTAAACTCAGGAGCTGGACCAATCGCAACCAATTTTTCATCAGCATTAGCTGTAGTTGTCACTTTATCTAAGCGTCCGCCTTTAACCACTCCGCCAGTTTGCAAACGTTCGACAATTTTAGGAACAGCATAAATACCAAAAATCAGCACTATGAATGAAATTCCTATATAAGATTTATTTTTAAACATATTACTATTTTAAAAGTTGCTTTGAAGCATTGTTATTCTTTTTGAGTGCTGCACGATATTCGTACAATATCACCTTAAAATCATCAAGCATCTCATTACTTAAATCTGCAGGATGAAAGGTATTGTATCCTTCTTTATATTCATCAGAATCCTTACGACCTCTAATGTTTCTAGCTTTATCCACTATATATACATTGGGTGTACCTGCATACTTATCTAAATTACCTTGCAACCCCAATTGACTATAATATTTGCTAATAATATCAGGAGAAGTAAACAAGAATTTCCATTGGGAAACATCTGTAAATTCATCCAAGGCATCCATGATTTTTTTTACATCATTTTCAGTACCCAAAGGACAAATCATTACAAATTGTAAATCTTCAAAAGTATGGTAACGTTGGTAAATTTTTTCATTAAGGTTAAAAAGATTTCCTCGATTTTTTAAAATTTCAGAACCACCAAAACCTAAAATAGTAATCTTATTTTCAAGTTTCACTTTTTCACCATTCAAAGATTGCCAATCACCAAATTCAGGAACACCTTGACTTACGACGGGTAACTTAGTAAAACTATTAACACCAGAGGCAAAAAAAAGATAAGCAACTATTGGTAAAATAAAAAGAATGAAAAGAACTGCATTTTTCTTCATTAAGTCTAAATTTTAAAAGGACAAAAGTACGCAAAAAAAAAGGTATCCGAAAAACGAATACCTTTAGTTTGAATTAATATAGTGTTAAAAATTCCACTTAATTGTAGAATCCTTAAAAACCCCATAAATATAATCTCCTTCAGTTAAAAGGATAAAAAGTAAATACAATACTAAGAAAATTAATGGAATTACCACTGAGTTTCTCAACCAAGAAGTCTCTCCTTCCATATGCATAAACGACCATACAATGTAGTACGCTTTAAACACAGTCAAGATGTAGAAAATCCAGTTCAATAAATTCAACCCTAAGAAGTGAGTAAAATACAAACCATCTGGTTTTACAATTCCTAAAATTACTTCTATAATGGTTACAACAGATAAAATCCCGAAAACTTTCCAGATTTTCCCTGTATTAGATTCATGTGCGTGTGACATAATAATATTTTTAAAAAAATTAAACTAGATAGAAAACTGTAAATACAAATACCCAAACTAAATCTACAAAGTGCCAGTACAAACCAACTTTCTCTACCATTTCATAGCTCTTACGCTTTTCATAAGTCCCTATAAGAACATTGAAGAAAATAATAATATTTATTACAACTCCTGAGAAAACGTGGAATCCGTGAAAACCAGTTATAAAGAAGAAGAAATCAGCAAACAATTTATTTCCGTATTCATTTCTAATTAAATTAGCACCTTCTACAACATAACTTGCCTGAGCTAAACGAGCTTCAGACTCGGCTCTTGAAAGAATTGTTTTTTGTTTTGTTTGTGGGTTGATAACCTCTGTTCTTATCAATACATCTGGATGCGCTTTAAAACCAGCTTGCACTTCAGCTACTGAATACGAAGGAAGACTTCCTTCACTCATAAACCAAGTAGCCTTATTACGTTTTAATTGCTCTCTCTCTTCAGGAAGTGTTACAGCAAAATCAGCTAAAGCAACACGTTTTCCGTCCTTATCAACAAATTGCAACAAACTACCACCATGTGTTTCAATCGCACCATATTCTCCTTTGATAAAGTTTTTCCACTCCCAAGCTTGAGAGCCCACGAATATCAAACCACCAATAATGGTTAAAAACATATAAAGAATAACTTTATTTTTCTTCATTTGGTGCCCTGCATCAACAGCTAATACCATTGTTACAGAAGAAAAAATCAAAATAAAAGTCATTAATGCCACATAATACATAGGAGCAGATACTCCATGCATAAATGGAAAGTGTGTAAACACCTCATCGGCCAATGGCCAAGTTTCAATAAATTTAAACCTAGAAAAACCGTAGGCTCCTAAAAAACCAGAGAACGTTAAAGCATCTGATAGGATAAAAAACCACATCATTAATTTACCATAACTGGCTCCCATTGGCTCGTTTGCGCCGCCTCCCCAAGTTTTCTCTTGACTATTTGCAGTAGTAACTGTCGCTTCCATAAAAGTTATTCGTTAAAAAGTTCCCAAATTTACGTTTTTTTCTTATTTAAAGAAATATAAAAATACAAATAAACACACCCACAATAAATCCAGAAAATGCCAATACATCGCAGCTAGTTCTATTCCAAGAGTTTGAGTTGAATTGTACTTTTGTTTAAAATGATTATAAATTACAATTAATAATGAAATTACACCACCCGCAAGGTGTAACAAGTGCACAACAGCTATCACATATAAAAAAGTAGTTGTAATAACACTAGAAGCCCCTGTAGGATAATAGCCCATTTCTATAAGTTGTGAAAATCCTGCAAATTGCAAAGCCACAAACAATAATCCTAAGACCAATGTAGCCAATAAAAACACCGTTGTTTGTTGGCGATTATCTTTTTGAATGGCTTTTTTAGCCAAATGAATCGCCACACTACACGCCACAATCACCGCAGTACTCCCAAAAAAAGCAGATGGAAAAGCAAAATCCTTCAACCAATCTACTCTAGACTTACTCACAATAAAAGCACTAGTAAGCCCCGCAAACATCATTACCATACTAATAATGGCAAATAACAAAATCATTTTTTGCGAACGTGCTGTTCTTGACTGATGTTCATCTCTTGTCATTGTCATTTCCATAACTATCTTAAAAATTTATCTAATATATACACTAATTGCAACAACGAAATGTAAGACACACTAACCAGCATCAATGTCCTAGCCGCTTTAGCAGTTCTCAACTTATACAATCGAACTGCAAAATACAGCATCCAAAGCCCTAATAAAAGAACAACAATTGTAGCAAACAAACCAATATACAGCTGACCTGTATACCCTAATGCAGGCAATAAGGAAGCTATCAACAACCAAACGGTATATAAAATAACTTGCAAAGCCGTCCCTTTATCTTTTTTACCTGTAGGCAGCATAAAAATACCTGCTTTTTCATAGTCTTCATACAAAAACCAACCGATAGCCCAAAAATGCGGAAATTGCCAAAAAAACTGAATCAAGAACAAAGTCCCCGCTTCAATCCCAAAATCTCCTGTAGCTGCTACCCATCCAAGCATAAACGGAATCGCTCCTGGAAAAGCACCTACAAACACAGATAACGAAGTTACGGTTTTTAAAGGCGTATAAACACTAGTATATAAAAAAATTGAAATCGCCCCAAACATTGCCGTCTTAGGGTTTATCATATACAACAAGGTCAAGCCTACTAATGTTAACAAAGTAGCTACCACCAAAGCCGTTCGCGATGACATTCTTCCTGATGGCACGGGACGGTTCTTAGTACGATCCATCAAAACATCCAGGTCTTTCTCAATCACCTGATTGTAAGCATTGGAAGCTCCAACCATACAATACCCACCGATACAAAGCATAATCAAAACCGACCACTGAAAAGGATACGAATCACTGAATCCCAATAGGTAGCCCGCAATCGACGAAAACAAAACACTAATAGCTAATCCTGCTTTAGTGATTTCTTTAAAATCCGTAAAAACCGTTTTAAGGGAAAATGTATTTGTAGCCGTATTCAATGCCGTTTTCATTAAGTTTTATAAAACTGGTGCAAAAGTAACTTAACAAAAGGGATTTGGCAAAAAACAATTCATAAAAAATGGTTTTTAATAAAAATCAAAAAAACTAGACGAAAGGAATGATTAAAACAACAGAGAAAAGTAATCTGCGATAATAAATTTGTTTTATTAATGACGTTTATTTTTACATTAACCGCGTTGCAAACGCTACGATTTGTTTTCCAATTTTAAGTAGGTACTCGTCGCAGACGAGCACCAGTTATGAGGTCAAACGAGCGCCAGTCGAGAAATAATTTGAAATAATAGTGGTACTATAATTAGAATTATGTGCATTTTTTCAATATTTATTATTTCTAAAATCAACGTTGTTTCTACCCCCTCTCTGGTGCTCGTCTGTGACGAGTATCTACTTTAATTATGAAAACGAATCAAAGCGTTTGCAACGCGACTCATTAACACATCCTTTCTAGCGCGAGCCTGGGTTTTCATTTTTCAATCTGTTTTATAAATTCAATAATTTTCATTTCGTTGTTTTGACCTGTTATTAAATGTGAGTTTCCAATATATTCCATTCCCAAGTATTTTGCTGTTTCCGAAAATGGAAGCCAAAAATTCTCTCCAAGGTTTTCTCCGATTGAGCAACTCATTACAGCCATTTTTTTTCCACGCAATTTTCGTCCAAGCTCTTTCTCTATAGTTAATAAGTCTGTAAATCGGTCAAAAAATACTTTCATTATTCCGCTCATTGAGTACCAATAAACTGGTGTTACAAAAATTAGCGTTTCGTATTTTCCCACAATTTCTTCCATTAAAATCAGATAATCATCGTTCCGATTATTGTGTTCGTAATCAAAATAGCTAAATTCATAATCATTTAAATTTACCAAATCCCATTTCGATTTTTCAATCAGTTGCTTTGTTAGGTTTGCAGCATCTCCATCGTTTCTCGAACTACCAACTATTATTACTTTTTCCATACAAGATTTCAGTTTTTCAAATGTGCTACAACTACTTTATATAAATGACAAAACCATACAAAGCCCCTCTGGCACTCGTCTGCGACAAGTATATACTTTAATTATGAAAACGAATCAAAGCTTTTGCAATGCGACTCATTAATACATCCTTTCGGCTTGTGCGAGCGTCACGCTAGTACACACTTCAATTGGCGAAACTTTAATTACATTAAATTCAAGCAATATCAAAATGGCTATTAATTGTTGTTTTTATTTTCGTTTTTCAATTATTAGTTCGTAATGTTCAACTGTCGGAAACGGTTCGTAATAATGATGCAAAATCTTTTTCCATTCCAAATATTCTGCTGATTGTCTAAACCCAATAGTATGGTCTTCCAAATTTTCCCAATCCACAAGTAGAATATATTTATTAGTTTGCTCCAAACATTTACGTAACGAGTGTTTCGAATAACCTTTAATAGAACTGATAAATTGTCCAGCAGTTGCAAAGTCGATTTCAAATTGTTTTTCTTGTCCACTTTTTACATTTAATATTGCTACTTCTAAAATCATATTTTTTCAATTATTGATTGTCATTTTGTTTTCTCTCTGGTGCTCGTCTGCGACGAGTACCTACTTTAATTATGAAAACGAATCAAAGCGTTTGCAACGCGACTCATTAGCACATCACCACAAAGGTTCTACATTTACATTACAAAACACCTTGTTATCTTCCTCATAATTCCTATAACTGCTATTCACATAATCTCTTTCATGAAAAACTATTTCAGCATCTACGGGATTATAATGAATATAATTTACCCGTTGCTCTATTTTTTCTAAAGTATCTAAAATAACGGGATGAAATCCATCCTGCCATACTTTATAATTTTTAGCTCTTCCTGATTTTTGAGCTTCAAAACTAAATTTACGCAAAAGCCATTCCCGTCTGCTTTCAGGATATTCTTGAATAGCATCTATTAATTTTTTGGATGTGAATTTTTTAAAATCACGAATAACATTCTGCAATTCACCATCAAAAGCGGATACAATCAAGTGGATATGACTCGACATATACACATAAGCATGTACACTTAAACCTTTCTCCTTAATACAATAGTTCAAGGAATCATCTATGATATTACAATAAACAGGACGAACCAATAAATCAACCCAATCTACAATAGTTATTGTAACAAAAGTAGGTACGGTACTATCAATAACTTTGTATTTCTCTGACATTGCTTTTTTAAAAACTACAACTATTCTTAATTCACTATTATTTTAGCTAACCGCGTTGCAAACGCTACGATTTCTTTTTCCAATTTTAAGTAGGTACTCGTCGCAGACGAGCACCAGTTGTGAGGATAAACGAGCGCCAGTTGGGTATGTTCTCATTTGATTTATTGAAAATACGAGCTCGGCCAAATTTGTCACAACTCGATAATGTGCACACAACAAATGACATTGTTATTATCTTTAAGTATTTTTTGAACTCTCTCATTACGAAATTGTTTCAGATTTCCCCTCCTCTCTGGTGCTCGTCTGCGACGAGTACCTACTTTAATTATGAAAACGAATCAAAGCGTTTGCAACGCGACTCCTTAGCACATCACCACAAAGGTTCTACATTTACATTACACCCCCCTGGGCTCGTCTGCGACGAGTACCTACTTTAATTATGAAAACAAATCAAAGCGTTTGCAACGCGACTCCTTAGCACATCACCACAAAGGCTCGACATATACATTACAAAACACCTTGTTATCTTCTTCATAATTCCTATAACTACTATTCACATAATCTCTTTCATGAAAAACTATTTCAGCATCTACGGGATTATAATGAATATAATTTACCCGTTGCTCTATTTTTTCTAAAGTATCTAAAATAACGGGATGAAATCCATCCTGCCATACTTTATAATTTTTAGCTCTTCCTGATTTTTGAGCTTCAAAACTAAATTTACGCAAAAGCCATTCCCGTCTGCTTTCAGGATATTCTTGAATAGCATCTATTAATTTTTTGGATGTGAATTTTTTAAAATCACGAATAACATTCTGCAATTCACCATCAAAAGCGGATACAATCAAGTGGATATGACTCGACATATACACATAAGCATGTACACTTAAACCTTTCTCCTTAATACAATAGTTCAAGGAATCATCTATGATATTACAATAAACAGGACGAACCAATAAATCAACCCAATCTACAATAGTTATTGTAACAAAAGTAGGTACGGTACTATCAATAACTTTGTATTTCTCTGACATTGCTTTTTTAAAAACTACAACTATTCTTAATTCACTATTATTTTAGCTAACCGCGTTGCAAACGCTACGATTTCTTTTTCCAATTTTAAGTAGGTACTCGTCGCAGACGAGCACCAGTTGTGAGGATAAACGAGCGCCAGTTGGGGCAAAGTGGTTACCTATTTAAGAAATACCGAACACCAGCCTGCAAGGATTGTCCCGTAAAACACCTTTGTACCAGTAGAGCGGGAGGACGGGAAATAGACCGAAGCGAATATGCCGATGTCGTAGAAGAAAACAACCAACGTTATCAAGAAAACCCACAACTGTACCGAACTAGGCAGGAGATTAACGAGCATATCTTCGGGACTATTAAGAGACAATGGGGGTATAACCACACCAATTTAACGGGACTGGAAAAAGTAAATGGCGAACATAGTCTAATTATGCTTGTCTATAACATCAAACGCACGATAAATATTCTTAGCGTTCCCGATTTGATTGATAAAATCAAGAACTGGAAGTCACCTTACAAGGCAAAAACCTTGTTTTTACTAAAAACGGCTTATTTAAAGTTAAATACAGCCTCCAATTTTTATCAACTGAAATTTGCAGCCTAAAAAAAGAGCCTTCTCAAAAAGGCTTTATTGGAGTTGTAGTATCGTAAAATTTGTGAAGTTTTGTGAAAAATCGAGGTTTTTTCACAGCCTGACGTTCTGACGCTTGTCGTGGTTGGGGATTTCGAAGCAGAGTATTTTCTGCTAAACGAATATATGAATAAAACCGATAATTCCACTAAAACCCCAATCACGACAAACGGCTGTTATGCAGGGGTTGTTTTATCGAAATTGCAATTAAACCGCAAATTTTTCACGCTTCTGTTGGCAAATTCCAACTTATTGATGTTAGTTCTAATTGTTTTTTTTTCAATGAATTTCATATTCTTAAAATTCATCTTCTTCATTTCTATAATCTTCAATTTTATCATCTTCATATGACTTTCTAATACGGTCTTGAACAAGCATTGTTATAAATAAGATTACTGAAAAAAGTAACGACAACATTACAAGTCCAACTAATGGCATTCCACAAGCATTATTATTCTTTTCAAGATAATATACAATTAGCTTAAAAGCAGAAATTGTCAATATGATTTGACCTAAAAAACTAATTAAGCTACCGATCCAAAGCTCAATTTAATATCGCCTCCAATAGCTTTTCTGCCAAAAATAATTTGAAATAATAGTGGTAAAATAATTAAAATTATGTGCATTTTTTTTAGTTTATATTTGTTATTAGTTTCCACTTTTCAAGTTTCCGCTTTTCAAGTTTCCGCTGGCAAGTTCCAACTGTCACGCTTCTGCTTTGTAAACTTCTTGCGGAAACAAATGTTTGTCTTCTGATTGATTTCTTCTGCGTAATTTCGGCACAACTCCCGCATAACTATTTTATAGGCGCATAAACTATACTAGTTTTATTCTAAAATGGCATGTTATGCGCAATTTTTTGTATTTATAATTGCGTATTATTTATAATTTCAAATATATTCTTTTTTTCTTACAACGAAGCACAATAAAACAGTATTTGTAAGATATTTCGCTAAACGATATTATGAAATTAAAACGTGATTTTTAGCCCTGATCGCAGCGGCATCCTCTTGTATGGCGATAGCCAATACAAGAGATAAAGCGAAGAGCAGGACGAAACGTTATTGAGATAACGACTCATCCTGCTCCTTAATTTCATAACCTATAAATTCTATCTTCTAATAATCAAAATACCAATTGAACACATCAGCACGTAATCCTATACTAAACCAATTGGTGGTTTCTTTGAATACTGTTGCCGTATTTTGTGTAGGGTTGAAATCTCTGAAAATATAACTAGCAAACAACTTTAAGTTGGTGGCAGGATTCACCAAATAACCCGCTTGTAGGTCAGCAATAAAAACAGAAGTTTTGTTTCCCTGCCCTACTTTGACCCCTGAATTAGCAAACCGCTCTAAATCGTAATCTCTATAAATATTTCCTCCATAGTTTGAATTGGCTCCTGTAGTAGCAAAATCAAATCCACGCTTACCCATGGTAAACTTGGCATCAGCAAAATAACGTTCTTTGTGATAACGAGCGATTGCAATAAACTCTCCAAAATTCCCGCCCCATTGATGACCAATATTTTGATTGTTGTGTCCGTAATTCGTAATAGGGTCACTATGCGAATACACATAAGGACGCACATGATTGTACTCTAATTGCAACAACAAATTATCAATCTTGAACGCATTATAATATTTGGCTCCTAATTGGTATCCATATTTATTTCGCCAACTGTTATTCCCCTCTTTGATGTCTCCTAAAGCAAACTCGTCTAACAGAAATTGTCCATACAAATTAATGCTGTTGTTCCATTTGTACTTGGCTGTCATTCCTAACAAAGCATTTCCTGTTCTTGCCGAAGAAGCAAACTCTACCGAGCGATAAAACACAATTGGATTCACAAAACTCGCATCAAATCCGCGATCATTCGTATTAGTCCAAATCACCGATTCGAAAAAGCCTAGATTCAATCGGTTCGATACATTCCAACTCAAATAGTGATTCGCCATGAATTTAGTGGCATAGGTACGCTCGATAGTCACCTCAGGACGCACATCTTTGAGCCACATATAAGTATTGGTATATTTTATTTTCCAAAAATTCGTATTGATTTTAAAATACGGATAAGGACTCGCTCCATCAGTCTCCAACAAAGAACGATAGCCGTCACCTATAAAATTGCGACCATAACCCAATTGCAAATCGATAAATTTATTGGGGGTAAAAGTCAAATTAGCTTCTGCCATTGGGAAATCATAGGAATCTGTTTTAAAATCCTTGGAAATACCCACCCCTGGAATAATAGCTGGATTACCACCTGCAGGTTTCATCGATTCGGCATAGCGATTGAAATAATCCGAAAATCGTCCTTGACTTTCAAAAATGGTGGTAGTAAAATTCAATTGACTGCCTAGACCTCCTCTAAAGTTAATCGCTCGTGTATTCACGTATGTATACGAGGCATCACTTTTACTATCTTTTCCTAATTGTAAATCCAAAATTGGGTTTACATTAAACCAATAATCTTCGCCTTGAATAGCAACCATGTTTTCGTTCCACAGCTTTCTTGCCCACCAACCCGAAGCTTTTTTCTGCAACTTTTCATTGGCTTCTTGTAGATTGTAATATTTAGCAACCTCTGCATAAGTGTACGGTTTCGATCCAGTATGACTGTTGCTCCCTACCTGATTCATCGCACCATCAAAATGCGCATAATAACTATGTGAAAACGGAATATTCAAATGACTTTCATATTCTGGATTCGCGTACTTTTGATATACCATACGATCCAACTCTGTCTCTTCCTTTTCCATAGTGGAATGAAAACCAGATTTTGCTACCACCTTAGTTTCAGCAATTTTTTCTTTTCTTAAAGGAATTGAGATAGATATAGTATACTTAGAGTAAGTAGCTTTCCCATTGTAGGTAGCTGGTTGGATTTTTGGAAACTTACTAAAAACCCGTTTAACCTCTTTAATTAGGTCCTGATTTATAGCATTGACATAAATTACTTTAAATTCTCCCTGCACATCCACCTCAAAAAGTACCTCAACTGTACCTTGAAAATTATTAGAAACTAAATTAGCAGGCACTATAAAATTCTGAAACAAGAACTCTTGTACTTCTGTATAAAAACAATTCTCTAACCTTGTATTGTCTGCATCTTGGCAGGCGTCAAACACAGGAAAACGTTCTTGAAAATCAGCAGTTGGATTTTGAGACACCACTACAATTGCTATCAATAGAAGTGTAGCTGTAAAAAAAACTTTTTTCATAATTATTGCATTCATTATTAGAACATTATTGATTTGATGTACGACAGCGAAATCAAATCTAAGGATTCCTACAAACATATAAAATAAAAATCCCACCAAGGTGGGATTTTATTATCTTATTTTTTTCAAAATCTTAAAACTATCTAACACATAAAACAATCCAATTGCCATAGATGCTCCTAACAGATTTGCTAGAACATCTAGCACATCTCCTGAGCGACTTGCTGTACAACATTGTTGCAGTATCTCTATCAGGATTCCAAACAATATTGAAAACGCAAATGAAACTATAAATGGTTTATATCTATTCTCATTTTTAAATTGCAATCTTAAATATAAATACCAAAGCATCGTAAAGACAAAATGAAAAATGCTGTGTACATATTTATCAATATTCACGACATCAATTTGTGGCGCTCCATCTAGTCTTATCAAACATAACACAAGTACAATAGAAGTCCAAGAAATAGCCGCAAACAATAATAATTTCTTAAGCACCGATTAACGCTTTATAGTCAGCATCAGAAAGTAAAGTATCATAACCTGAGACATCAGATACTTTTACTTTAATCATCCATCCAGCTCCATAAGGATCTGAATTTACAGCTTCAGGTGTATCTTCCAATGATTCATTAAAAGCAATTACTTCTCCAGCTAAAGGAAGAAATAAATCAGAAACGGTTTTTACTGCTTCAACAGTACCAAATACTTCGTCTTTTTCAAGAACTTGATCTAAAGTTTCTACTTCGACATAAACGATATCCCCTAGTTCTTTTTGTGCAAAATGCGTAATCCCAACAGTTGCTATATCTCCTTCTAAACTAATCCATTCGTGATCTTTAGTATACTTTAAATTTGATGGTATGCTCATTTTAAATTAATTGATAATTGATAATTGAATTTTATTTTGCAAATGTAACAATCTTCTATACAATTTCTAATAGTTATAAAATTAATTACCAAAATTATAACGTAACGTAAAACCAGACCTAATATTTGTTAAAGGAAACGAAGTTGATATTACAGCTTGAGAAAACGAATGATCATAATAAAATATTGCTGTTAAGTTTTTGCTGAACGAATAATCTGCAGTAAACTTTAATGACCAAATATTTTGCCCTGCAGCCAATTGATTATTATCATAATTCAAATAACGCACAATCGTTTGATTGTTTCGATACGACAAATCCGCCTTCATATTGATGTCTCCTTTTATAACACCAGTAGGGTTATCTGCCAATCTGGAAGAGAAAATTACATCTTTAAATCGATATCCCAAACCAACAATATATTCTACACCTTTAACCTCAGTCAATAAATTATTATCAAAACTCATAGATAAGGCACGGTCTTTTTTAATTTCAGTAAGGAATTTAAATGCATTTCTTAACTCAAAATCAACTCTAACAAGTGGACTAAACTGCTCCACTAAATTGATATTAGAAATCAAAGTCTTGTTAAAGAAATTTCCACTATCATCAGTTCCATTAGGGTTTTCATCATATTTAAAATTCGAACGATATTGATTAATCGTGTAAGAGGCCCTATAATTATGTTGTAATGAAAAACGCTTGAAATTCTTTTTAAACATTTCATAACGCATGAGCCCATTATATTTCACAGACCAGTTAGGAATTGGAAAATTCCTAAAAGCTCCTAAAGAAGTACTAGAGGCATCTCCACCAGTGTAAGCCGCTAGGAATGCTGGCAGCAAAACCGCCTGATTATTTTTTCCAAAACCAATTGGATAGCCTTCTGCATCAAGATTAGCTGTATTATTAATATCAATCCCTCTTTCAGTAGCCAAACGATTTGCTATAGTAATCCTATTAGCTCTAAATTCGTTGAATGCTTCTGAGAAATTCTCATCGCTAGTAGAAAAAGCGGACCCAATCATAACTGTTGAAATAGAGAACATTCCATACGTATAAGGCGATCGCGAGTTATAAGCACCATCATTTGATACATCGTATTGTTCAGAAAAATTTTCAGAATAGGTCCTATCCATATTCAAATCAATTTTTAAATCTGGAAACAAATCAATATTAGCGGTTCCCTTAAAGGCCTTATTATGCACCTGTGTAAAGTTTTGATTGAAATCCTGATAATCTGTCAGCCAACCATTTTTTGCTGCTTCAAAACGAATATCGTCTTGACTACCAAAAATAAATCCTAAACTAGGTTTTGAGGACCCGAAGAAACCTAAACCAGGAGTAAAACCAGGCAAAACAGTCCCACTATTGTCCGTATAATTTAATTGAATGTTTTTCACACTTGTCAAAACACCTATCATTCCTTCTACAAATGGACTACGAGTAGCTTCAGGCTTAGCCGCAACTATATTCACTACTTTCTCACCTGGCTTAGGAATTGTTTTTGGTTTCATCAATTGCTTTCCACCTGTAGCTGCTTTTTTAGTGAGTCCTAAATATTTATAGAGCATGTCCATATTAAAACTACCATTCAAAGTGTGAGCCCTAGCGTTTTGAATGGTGTTTCCTAAATTATAAACCGAGCCATCAATTTCTAATTCTGATAAAAACGTAGAAGAACGTTGCCAACTATAATTCCCTGTATAGGTATAATTAGCCTTGACAAAACTAAACACTGGAATCTTATTGATAGGCAACTCATAATTCACAACCAATTGTTGTGTATGATTGAATGGATCACCACTATCCCAATAACCGTCCCAAATAGAGAAATTAGAAAGAGGCTCATTATCCTCGTTCAAGTAGTTTTTGACAATATTAGCAGAGGATGCAGTATAATTCAACTTCAATGATTTAGTCAAATTATAGTTCACTCCATATTGATAATTAAATGCGAAATTCCTTCTATAAAGCGGATCAAGACCAATACCTTCTACATCCACCTGTCTAAATTGTTGACGATTGTACTGTCGATTTATATTGGTATTAAATGTAATATTAGACGGCAAATAATTAAAGTTAAAATCGCTCAACATTTTCCAATAGCTACTTTTCTTCATGAATTTAGTCTTCTTGAAAGGTTCAATTGGTTTGGATTGAAAACTATATGCATAATCAACTGCGGTCATTGCTTGTTGGTCTAAATAATCTTCAATTTCATAATCATGACGCTCTACTTTATTAATTGACTGTGAAAAGGTAAAGTTCTCTGGATCATAAACATGCTGTTTTTGTTCTGGACTTCTTTGTTTTCTTACACCAATAAAATTAATACTAGTACGTTTCGTATAATCAACAGCTCTATTGATAATATTATCTTTTTCAGCTTGACTAGCAGTATTATCTAACAACTCTTTAATTTTGATATCTGCATTGAAAGGATCGTACAAAGGAGTAATGGTTTCCTCTCCTACTGAATAATTAAACGGTAAATTAACACCCCATTTGTTTGGCAATAATTTCCCTAAATTAATATTTGTCACAATATTGTATTGTTGAATATCTTCACGGCTACGTTCATTTGCCCCTTGTTCAATAGCGCCAAAACCTACTGTGCTTTTTCTACCAGTAGCAGAAACCGTTGC
This sequence comes from Flavobacterium faecale, assembly GCF_048320115.1. Taxonomy (GTDB): domain Bacteria; phylum Bacteroidota; class Bacteroidia; order Flavobacteriales; family Flavobacteriaceae; genus Flavobacterium; species Flavobacterium faecale_A. The sequence goes on along the minus strand of NZ_CP182943.1, from coordinate 1,752,588 downwards.
TAAATCAGCCATATTGGTATCTATATTCAATAAAGCGGCCATTCCTCCTGCATTGTCCATTTCAGACAATCGGAGTTCGTTAAACCAAACTTCACCTTTAATCTTCCCTTCGGCATCTTCAGCAGCACTTTTCACCCCAACCATTAATGTTCGCACTAAACCGAAGTTAGGATTTCCCTTTACCCCTAAACGGAGTTTGTTTATTTTGGAACTGGCTGAACCATCTAATTCATCTTCATTTTGATAGTAAATCCCATCCAAAGGCAAAGTGGTAGGGTCAACACTAGTGGATTGAATTTTCAATTTAGTCAATAATGACAAAGCCAAATCAATTTGATTGCTTTCTGGCCAAACCAACTCTGCACTCAAAGGGGAACAATTAGAAGGTTGCGTTACCTTTAATGGAATCTCAATTTGATAAAAGTTTTGATTGAAATCATTTCCAAAACGGATGAATCCTACCATTTTATCATCGGCCAACAAGGCTTGATTAGGCAATGATTCAGCATGTAAAAACATTTTAAGTCTTTTATACTGACGCATATCAATACTTACATTTTTATATACTGCTCTTGCATCTTTTGGCTCTAATCCATCACCTGAAACTCTTAAAGACAAGGCTTGTTCGTTTTGATTAATGATGGTATTATTATTAAACAATTGCTCCCTTACAACCCCCGGAGGCTGGATATAATTAATCGGACAACGCGTATTATTCTCTTGGATATTCACAGCTATTACATCCAGTTCCGTCCCGTCATCAGTAACATTGGTATCATTAAAATCAAGAGTGCTTGTATATCTTCTCCAATCCCCTCGCACTAAATCTAAAGAACCAAAACGCAAAGTCAATTCTTCATTAAACCCAGTCATAAACATTCTCATGAAACGAATGGATCTAAAATCATTGATATCTCCAATTTTATTTTGTGGTTGCGCCACTGGAATTTTAAACTGAATCCATCTTGCAGGTGTAACTTCTCCATTAGGCAAAGTCACTTGAGTTTCCCTTATATCAGTAATATAATTTTCCCCAATCTGCATATTCTTCTTTACTTCAACACTATACTCATAGTACGCATTTATGGTATTCATCGTATTATCTCGGTTGACATCCTCAACATCAGGAACAGCAGTAGAAGCTCTATTGGCATCTGTAATATTGACTGCTGAGTTCCCTTGAACACCGTTATAGTTCTTATATCTATTGATAACGCTTCCCGTTGTATTCAGATAAAATGTATAATCATCTGCAGCAGGATCCGTTTCAGAAGCAAAGTTCGTATATACTTCAGCTTCCTTTCCGTTAGGCAAACCGTCTAAACCTAAATCTTGATTTGAACGATTGTTTTCATTAGTATCAAAAGCATAAATCAAAGATTGAGAAGCAGGAACATCCCCCCAAAGCGGTCTTGGATTCGTTAATACTTGATCAGGACCTAATCCGTTTTCAAACTGCTTTCTACCGTCTTTCAAAATATCTTCTGATATTTCACCTAAGTTAAAATACACTTTTCCAGTATTACTAGCAGCAACCTCTCCTTTACCAACATAAGGATCCTGAACCCAAAACTGAATGTATTCTACATTTCCTTGTTCAAAATTAGTTGAATTGATAGCTCTCATTATCCCTCCAAAATTATCTTGAGGATTCGAAGCATAATTTGGATTATTATTATAAGGCCCTCTTTCAGATGGGAAGTATGTTAAATCAAGCGTGTTTACCACCTGAGTTTGACCTAAGGCAATATCTGTCAAAGGATACAGTTCTTCACTGTAAACCCTTCTTGTTTTATTTAATGACAAATCATTGTTAGATACTCCATCAGGTTTAGAAGTATAAAAAATTGGATCAATAGAATACCAAGCTAATTTTGCTCTTTTATAACCATAAGTTAAATCATTGGCACTAGCCCCAAAATCATAAGTACTTGTAGCGCTTCGGTCTGGAGTAGAAGACAAGCTCCAAGCGTAAGGCGAACGCATATCAATAGTAGATTGTGAACCTTCAAAATCATCAACGTAAATAGTTGATTCCCCATTAAAACTATCAATCGAAGATGCATTTGGTCTCAAAAATGCTACTTCACCTCTTACAGACAAGTTCGAAGGAACATCAGTATCTACATTTGGTAACTTGTTGACTAAACGAGTAAACAAAGGTACTTCGGTAGAAAAGTTAGTATTAAAACCGAAAATGGTATTATTTACCGATTCTTGACCGTAATTAGATTTGGTTGTAAAGGGCCTTTCAGACATTTTCAACAATGTAGCTCCCACCACAAATTTATCCGAAATTTTATGCTCTACATTTACCCCCATAAAACGAGTCGTTTGTTGACCAAAAATGGAATTATTCTCTAGGGATACATTAATGGGCGTATTAGAAGCTTGCAAGGATGCATCCAAAATCTGCACGCGTCCCAATTGATAATTCACACTATAATCAACTCCTTCTACCAGTTTACGACCACCCGCGGTAACCACAACTGAACCTTGTGGCACATTGAAGGCGCCTATGGGAATCCCATCACTTCCTGTAGACTTGTACTTACCTCTTAATAAGAATTTATTTTTATCGCTATCTTCTAATGAACCCGCTTGTGTATTACGGTACATAGTTCTATAAACGTACTTCTTTTGATTTTCATTATAGGTAGCAGGGTCATTGTAATTCTCCGCACTATTTGGATTTTTTAATTTAGAAAAAAGCAACTCCCCAAAAGGTTCCTTAGTTGTAAATATAATTCGTCCATTTTGAGAATCCATTGTTAGGCCTTCCATAAAATCAAAGAAACCATCCCCACCTGTTTGTGGATCATTGTTGTAATTTAACTTATCCAAATTGAACACCTTCAACAATGGTGTTTCAGCTACCTTGTTATCCACTGTAGGATTAGCAGGAAATGGCACTGGAACTCCAGCAGTATTTTTAGCTTCAGTAATATAGTTCAAAGGAGAAGGATCTGTATATAAAATATTGAATCTAAAATCCTCTTGTTTCACTTGGTAGGCTCCAGGGATTTGATAAATATTTTTCATCATCAAATTCCAAATAGGATTTTTGACATAGGTCAAGTTACTTTTTAGCATTTTCAAAATCAAACTCTGCGTAATTACAGCTTGATTAGAATTAGCCGTACCAGTAACAACGGTTGATTCTACTCCATCATTTCCAAATTCTCCCACTTGATAAACCTTATCTCCTATTGTGTATTCATAAGCAACAGCAAGAACCTCATCATTTGACAAACGTTGTTGTAGTGAAATATACCCTAATTGCGGGTGATAAGTATACTCATTAGGCAATAACTTTCTTGCATTCTCCAACTTAGAATAATCCTGACCTTCTCTAGGTGTGATACCATTGAATCCAGAATTAGCAGTAGCAATTTCTCTAATATTATTGTTTAACAATCCTGTTCCTGCTTGAATTTGACTTGGATCATAATCGTTGTTTTTATTATCAGCAGGCGAATCAATTGGACTATTGAACATTCCCGTTGATGGATCCAAAACAACCACTTCATTATCAGGAATCCCCGTTAACTGAGCTTCACCTAAATCTTGTAATGCAATTATATTTCTTAGATTATTTGAGTTTGGGGTAACTCTATTTTGTCTATTCGTGACCCAAATCTCTAATCGCGTAATTTGAGCCCTACTATCAATAAACGGATAATTCTTAAGGGAAGCGTCATATTTATTTCTAAAGTATTGAGACAAGAAAAAATGCCTGTCATTATCATAATCCAAAGCAAAAACATCAAAATTTTGAATCGTTCCTCCGCCCTGTACCACGACGCTTTTGGTTTGTGATTTTTGTTCTGAAAACACCCCTGTTATGGTGGTTTTCCCAAACTGCAATTGCGCTTTCACCCCAAATAAACTTTGCGCTCCTCGAATCAAAGAACTATTCAAAGGCATGCTGACATTACCCACCTCTATTTTTTGAATAATATCGTCCTCTGTAGGTGTATAATCCAACTTTAATAAGTTTTGAAAAGCAAAAGTAGACTGGGTATCGTAATTCGCGTTAACATTTACTCTAGTTCCTACTTTCCCCATTAAACTCATACTAATCCGTTGATTGAAATCAAAAGCAAGATTGGATCTGTTTCTTGGAGAAAAAGAGGGATTGTCTTGTTTAGTATAGCGAGCTCCTAAATCCATTTCTACAGAACCGGTAGGTTTTACGTCAATGGTATTTCCTCCAAAAATGGATTCAAAAAAACCAGAATTCACATAATATTTGGGAAGTAAATCTTTTTTTGCTTCTTCACTTCCTTCTTTCTTACCATCAATAGCATCTGATTTTTGCTTAAAATAGTCCCGCATCGACTCCTTTAACACCAGGCTCTCATATTCCTTAGGTGTCAAAATAATAGGATAGCTAATCGAAAAACCTTCTACTGATTTTGTATAAACATATCTATCCGTTACTGGATCATAAGTATAGGCTGATAAAATACTTTGAGGCGTTTTTAACTGAACTTTCCCAAGAGAATAGCCCGTTTTTACGGTATCCTGAACGACTTCATTTTCTTGAGCCAGCGATACAAAACCACAAAATAAAACCAGCAAAAAAGTATAAATCCTACACATACAATTCGTGTTATTTTTTAATTTTTTTTATAAATTTTTCAAAGCCTGTTTGATAATCGATTCCACAGATGCTTCAGGATCTTCTTTTACGATTTTCTCAATAACTTTTTCAGATGTTTTGCGTACAAACCCTAAGACTTCTAATGCAGATAACGCTTCATCTCTATTTGTATTGCTTTGTGAAATTGAAACTTCATCAATATCATAGAGCTTTAGCATTTTTTCTTTTAAATCTAAAATTACTCTTTGCGCGGTTTTACTACCAATTCCTTTTACAGATTGAATAGTAGAAACATCACCTGAGGCAATGGCATTAATAACTTGTTTTGGATTTAAAGAAGACAACATTGTACGAGCAGTACTAGCTCCAATTCCTGAAACAGACAATAATAATTTAAAAATTTCCCTTTCCGATTTTTCAATAAACCCAAATAAAGTATGGGCATCTTCTTTTACCTGAAGATGAGTAAATAATTTTATAAAATCAGAATTAGGCAATAAAGAATAGGTATGCAATGAAATATTCACCTGATACCCAACACCATTGCAGTCTATCACCACGTCAGTTGGTGTTTTTTCAACTAATTTCCCCTGTAAATGTGCTATCATTTATTTTATAATATGCCACCAAAAATTCAAAAATTTTCAGTGATAAGAACTTCAAATTATTTTTTCTTTTTCCCCTTCTCTTGCGCATCTAATACCGCAATTGTAGCCATATTGACCATTTCTTCAACACTTGCACCCAATTGAAAAATATGTACTGGCTTACCCATTCCCATCATAATAGGACCGATAGATTCTACTTTATTCAACTCTTTTAAAAGCTTATAGGTAATATTAGCCGCATCTAAATTTGGGAAAATCAAAGTATTGACTTTCTTTCCAACTAATTTAGAAAACGGGAATTTTTCCTGTAACATTTCAGGGTTCAAAGCAAAATCAGATTGAATTTCGCCATCAACAATTAAGTCGGGATGATTTTTATGAAGGTAAGCCACAGCTTCTCTAACTTTGGAAGCTCTTTCATTGGTAGAAGAACCATAATTAGCATACGAAACCATAGCGATAACAGGTTCTACTCCAAACATCCTTGCTGTTTTAGCGGTCATCAAAGCTATTTTGGCTAATTCTTCCGCTGAAGGATCGATGTTAATTGCTGTATCAGATAAGAACATAGGTCCTCTAGCCGTCATCATCATATTAGTGGTTGCAACAATCGAAGCTCCTGGTGCCTTTTCTATTAACTGAAACATCGGTCGCAAAACAGTTGCATAACTTCTAGAATGTCCTGTAACCAATCCATCTGCCTCTCCTTCATTTACCATCATGGCGGCAAAATAATTTCGTTCACGCATTAATCTTTGAGCATCATACAAAACAATACCTCTGCGTTTTCTTGCTTCCCAATAAGCTGTTGCAAATCGATTTCTTCTTTCTTCTTCTTCTTTTTCTTTAGGGTCTATAATTTCGACATCGGCATCAAAACCTAATTCTTCTTTCAACTCTAAAATCACTTCTTTTGTCCCTAACAAAATTGGGATTCCAACACCTTCTTCGTAAACAATTTGAGCTGCTTTTAAAACATCTAGATGTTCCGCTTCTGCAAATACGATACGTTTAGGATCCATTTTGGCTTTATTAGTAATCATACGAAGCATTTTATTGTCGTTTCCTAAACGCTCTAATAGGTCATCTTCGTATTTTTGCCAATCGGTAATAGGATGTTGCGCCACACCTGAATCCATAGCTGCTTTAGCAACAGCGGGAGCCACTATAGCAATTAATCTCGGATCAAAAGGTTTTGGAATGATATATTCTTTTCCGAAAATTAACTTGGTCGCACCATAAGCTACATTTACTTGCTCTGGAACCGATTCTTTTGCTAAGGCAGCCAATGCTTTTACAGCAGCCATTTTCATAGCTTCATTAATTTTGGTAGCACGAACATCAAGCGCGCCTCTAAAAATATAAGGAAACCCAAGAACATTATTCACTTGATTAGGATGATCTGAACGTCCCGTTGCCATGATAATATCTTTTCTTGTTGAAATGGCTAAATTATAATCAATTTCGGGATTAGGATTTGCCATCGCAAAAACAATTGGGTTATCTGACATGGTCAATAGCATTTGAGCGCTCAACACATCACGAGAAGACAATCCAATAAAAACATCCGCATTTACGACTGCTTCTTCTAGACTTATCGGCTCCATATCTCTTGCATACTTTAGTTGCAATTCAGACAATGACGTATTTCCTTTTGTCAATAGTCCTTTACTATTAAACATGTAGATATTTTCAAACTTAACCCCTAACAATCGGTATAAATCGGCACAGGCTATTGCCGCTGAACCTGCCCCTGAAACAATTACTTTTACATCCTCTGCTTTTTTATTAGCTAATTCCAAAGCATTAATCAAAGCTGCAGCCGAAATAATGGCGGTTCCATGTTGATCATCGTGCATTACGGGAATATTCAACTCCTCTACTAACCTTCTTTCTATTTCAAAAGATTCTGGCGCTTTAATATCTTCAAGGTTAATTCCTCCAAAAGTAGGAGCAATATTTTTGACTGTCTGAATGAATTCCTCAACATTTTTGGTATCTACTTCTATATCAAAAACATCAATATCAGCAAAAATTTTAAATAACAGTCCTTTTCCCTCCATTACAGGCTTAGAAGCTTCAGGTCCGATATCACCAAGTCCCAAAACAGCCGTACCGTTTGAAATTACAGCAACTAAATTTCCTTTGGCAGTATATTTATAGACGTTATTTACATCTTTTTCAATTTCTAAACAAGGCTCAGCAACACCTGGTGAGTACGCCAAAGACAAATCTCTTTGCGTTGCGTATTTTTTAGTAGGAACTACTTGTATTTTTCCAGGTGTGGGTTTTGCATGATACAATAATGCTTCTCTTCTTTTGCTGTCCTTGTTCATATTTTTTGATTTTTATCCTAATTTACAAAGATATAAGTCTTGGTTTAAAATAGAAGCTTTTCTCTTAATCTTTTCTTAAAAAACAATTTAGAAAAAAATAGCAAAGAAAAAGCCACAATAAATTGTGGCTTTTTATATCAATACAGTATCTCTTTTTTAAAACTAAATTTGAGTTCCATTGATGTAGGAATCTAAATGATGAATTATTTCTTGTTGGTCTTCGATGACCGCTTTTACAATATCTCCAATGGAAACAACACCCAAAACAGAACCATTATCTACCACAGGTAAATGTCGAATCCTTTTACCGCTCATTAAACCCATACAAAAATTAATATCATCTGTTGGTTTTACCGTTATTATTCCCGTCCCCATTATATCTTTTACTAGAGTTCCTTTAGAAGTTTTATCTTTTAAAACAATTTTACGCGCATAGTCTCTTTCAGACAAAATACCCACAATTTCATTATCATCGATAACCAACAATGCCCCTACATTTTTCTCACCCATCACTTTTAGTCCCTCATAAACAGAAATGGTGGAAACAATAGAAAAAACATTATTCCCTTTAACGCTTAATATTTGATTTACAGTCATATCTAAAAAATTTTAAGAATTTAAATTTAAAGAATTAAAATGAATTAGAATACAAATTTTTCAAATATTTCAAATAAAATCGTTTTTAACAATCATAATACCCATCATAATCAAGAATAAAGTCATAAATTCTCATTAATTTCAAGCTTTTACTTATTATTCCCTAAAACCCAAGTAAAACCCATATTATCTTGAAGTCGTCAACTGATATTTTCAAATTTTAAAAAAGCTAATCTTAAACAAGATCAAGTTATAAATCAAAATTTCATCTAACTTTTGAAAAAATAAAATCTATTGAAAACATTTGAAGTATTTACACTATTATCACGATAACTATACTCTAAATTAATAGGGCCAATTTTTAAAACTCAGGAATGTGAATACTTAACAAATGGAACAATCTGTCTTTAATGAATAAGTGTCAAAAAGTTTTAAATAAAAATCTCTCCACCTAGCCAAGCTAGGCTATTGCATCGTTTTTATTGCTAGCGGTATTGAGCATAAAAGAAACTTCTATTTACTTCATTAGTATCTGAATCTAGTCGTAATCAATTCATAATTCCCTAAACAACCAAAGTACTTTAATGCCCAAACGCATAGCTAACAATCCAAATACCTCTTAAAAACTCATAGTTTTAGTAATTCCATTTTCCTTACAATCTATTGTGAACGCATAAGTCTTTAGACTTGCTATTAAATGCGCTACGGTTTCATTGTTTTCCCACTTAATATCAATTATATCTTCAACTGCATCATTAATAGCTACTTTACCTGAAAATGCATTTGAAGTATTTCTAAGACGAATAATCTCCAACTGCTTCTTGACCACATCGGTTTTCAGTCCATCTTCAATATCTTGCATGGTCAATGTTGTTCGATTAATTTCTTTATGACCTGCACTGCCTCCGTTATCAGCGGCAGCATAATTATTTTTGCCTGCAAAAATATCCAGGTACCAAACTTGAGGAATTCCAGGCATAAACATTTGGATAGCTCTCGCCAAAAGTAATTTCTGTTCGTCTTCACCTAATGCACTAAAAAAAGTAGCATTAACTTGGTAATACGAAATCTTTTTACCCGATGGATCGTATAAATTTTTCACTCGGCCACCACGTTCCATGATAGTATTCATGACAACCTCAATCTCATCATCTTCTAACAAACCTTTATTATAAATCCCATTAACATTTTTCCCCTTTAGATCTAAAACCGGAATACCATCATGACAACCAAGCATGTTTACGGTATTATATCCTTTGGAAACAATTTCTTTTGCCCATTGAAGCAATGCTGTACTGCTTTTATTTTCAATGGTATGAATCGTTAATCCGGGCAGGAAAAAGTCATAAATAGTATATCCTTCATTTGCTACTTCATCGTGCAAATGGAGTCCGTATTCTGCATGAATTTCTGGCAACAACATCAGGCTGTTGTTGTCCGCAATTTTTTTTATTCGTTCCAAATACTCCCATGTCCCAGGAACATTAAAGAAATTGGACTCCCCCACTTCTTTATGCAAATAAGCAAAGGCGTCTAGACGAAGAATATTACATCCATACCCATTTAACTTTTTGAGTGTTTCTTCGTAAAATTCCCATACTAATGGCGATTCACCGTTAACATCCATTTGCCCTAGATAGGAACGTTTTTGCTCGACAACTTCTAAAACAGCTGCTTTAAAAGGCATACAATCTTCAAAGTTTATATTTTCAAAACCTTGATCAAGGGCTATAGCCTTATTAACCTTTTCACAAATAAAAGAGCATTGTAACTCTGACAATCCTTTTATAAATTTTAAATCTGATTTAACGATTTCATTGTAGGTGATTTGTTGGTAAAAAGTGTTCCAATATGGCTGTTCTGTACCATCAGGGAAACGTACTTTTAATATCGGCAATCCAGATTTTCTCATGAAAAGTTTATTCAGAAACTCCTCATTCGGAATCATAATACCTTCTTCATTTAGAGTTCCATTGCCCTCCCAAAACTCATTCCAATTAATAAAAAAGTCTTTATACTTAGATTGATTTCCAAGTTTAAGCAAATCCTTAAACTGAGGAGAAGCAACAGAAAGGTGGTTCAGTACAATATCAAATTTCAATTTGATATTGAGTTTCTTCAAAGCATCTAAATCTTCACTATCCACTAGCTCCTTATTGATGTCATAATCAATAATTGAAAATCCCCTATCTAAATCACTATTGAAAAATGTAGGCAACACATAGAATAAAGAGAAAACATCTTTAAACTCTGTCTTTTCAAGCATCCGTATGGTATCCTTTAATTTCTCTCCAATGCTATCTGGATAAGCATTAAGCATAACACCATTTGATATTGTTTTATTATTTTGCTTCATGATAATTTATAAAAGTTGAGATAAAACATTAATATTATCTGGTAATCGACCTACATTTTGCAATTTTAAAGCCGCTAGTTTCAAGGCTACATCAAGACATTCCTGAATTGTTTTTTTCTTAATATAAGCAAACAAAAAACCAGACCAAAAGGCATCACCCGCACCAGTTGCATCCATTACTTGCTCTATTTTAATGGCTGGTAATTGGATTACTTCTTTTCCTTTTTGTGATAATTTAACCCCTTTACTACCTAAAGTCAAACAAACAGTATCAACTCCTTGGTCATGAAAAAATTGAAAAATATCATCATGAGGAAGCTCTTTTTCAAACAATCGCAACATATCATCTTCACTTATTTTTATAAGCGGGTTGAACTGACAGTATGCTTTAATCACCTTAAAAGCTTTCTTCTGACTTTTCCATAGTTTTTTAGCATAATTAACATCAATACTTAGTTGACATCCTAAGTTATATGCAGCTTCAGCCTTTTTTAAAATTGTTTTCTGGGCTGGGTTTTTGCTTAATGCAAAGCAAGTAGTGTGAAATATCTTAGTTTTAGATAAAATTTCATCTGTAATTTGCTCTTCATCAAGGCAACAATCAGCTTCTCGGAACGGAATAAAATCTGGAGTCCCCTCCGACCTTGATACGAAAATAACACTAGTAGATTTATTCTCTAAGGTTTTAATTTGACTAGTATCCACACCCACTTCTGACAACCTCTCAAAAATATAAGTCCCAAAACCATCATTCCCAACTGCAGCAACTAAAGTTGCATTTAATCCTAATCGAGAAGCATTCATGGCTACATTGGTAGGTGAGCCACCAAGATACCTATGATAATCCCTAGTTTCATTTATAAGAACACCATGCTGATGCCCAATAAAATCGACAAGTACTTCACCTACACAAAGGATATCTATATTCTTCATTTTTATATGTTTTTTTTTAGTGACTAACTGGATTAATTTTAATCTCTCCTGTCACTTTTCTATTTTTAATTAAAAGAGTCGCTACAGCACTTAACAGCAATAAAACTCCTGCAAAAGATATGGCCAATCGAGAATCATTATGTAAAAAATGTTTCAATATGTAACCAAACGTAACATTTTGAATAATCATCGGAATGACAATCATCATGTTAATAATTCCCATATACACACCGTATCGTTCTTTCGGTATCTCTGACACAACCATCAAGTAAGGAATACCCATCATACTCGCCCATCCTATACCAAATCCAGTAATGGCAAAAAACAATAAATTCTTATCCTGTATGTGCGGGAAATATAAAAATCCAATCGCAGCTAAAAGCAAACAGAATGCATGTACGTATTTGGGGCCAAATTTTTTAGCAAAACCCACTAGGGCAAATGCAACTAAAAAGGTTACAATATTGTACCAACCATTAACTAGTCCTGTCCAAGAAACAGCTTCTTCATAAGCTGTAGGATTACTTTTGGGACTGGCATTCCAAACGGATAAAGCAATACTTTTTGAAGAATTTTGCCAATAACAAAATAAGGCATACCATTGAAAAAGATAAACTAGGGCTAATTGCCACATCACTTTAGGCATATCTCCAATTGCGGAGAAAATTTCGATTAGAGGATCAAAAACACCACTTTTATTAGACCTTATACGCTCTAATTCTTCTGGAGAAGGTGGGATTTCTTTTGTTGTTTTAATACTCCACCAGATACTTCCTATGGAGCAAACTGCCCCTAAAAAGAAGGATGCATATACCCAAGTAGGTAGCGAGCCTGTTTTACCAATAAAAATCATTGGAAAAATAAACAAAGATAAATTAGCTAACGTTTGACCAAAGCCTGTGAAAAAACTTTGCATTTGAAAACCCAAAGGCAATTGTTCATCGTCAAGCTTGTCTGCAATAAAAGCTCTATAGGGCTCCATCGCTGTATTGTTTCCTGCATCTAAAATCCAAAGCAACCCCGCTGCCATCCATAACGCACTACTAAATGGAAACAACAGTAAGGCAAAACTACAAAGCAAGGCTCCTATTAAGAAATAAGGCTTACGGCGGCCCCATCTTGGACTCCATGTCTTATCACTTAGTGCACCAATGAGAGGCTGAATTAATAGTCCCGTAATTGGTCCAGCAAGATTTAAAATTGGAATTTCATCTGGACTTGCCCCAAGGAAATCATAAATGGGATTGACTGCACTTTGCTGCAGACCAAAACTATACTGGATCCCGAAAAACCCGACATTCATATTCCATATTTGCCAAAAACTAAGTTTAGGTTTAAACATAAGTACTTTGTTTTTTTAGTTTAGTTACAATTACATTCAGGTTATTTGACTCTTAACGATACCTTAAAATCAAAATCTTTGTGTTTGTTCTCTTACTCATTTCAAATCAACACACTAAAAATCGGAACTTTTTGTAAATCACAATTAACTTAGCACTTATGACCTTTTCATTTTTAGACTCTTCATTTCCATTATAATTTGAAAAAGGAAAATGAAAGCAAATAACAAGAGATAAAAATTTAATTAAAATATTTTATGCGATAAATGTGTGTATTTACTTTTTTAAAAATAACTCCCAAATCACTACGGACTTGGGAATTATTTAACCAACACATATTCAAAATTTATTAAAATCTGTAGTTCAAAGCTAGCGAAACTGATCTTCCAGTTAATGATCTAGCTCTAACATAATTTACTGAATTTTCAGTAATACTTCCTTCCTCAGCTTCGGTAATCGCTAAAGTATTAAACAAATTGTTAGCAGATAAATTCAAAGACAATCCCTTAGCAACTTCAACTTCCACAAATCCATTTGTAATCACATAACCGTTCATTACTAACTGATTAGAATCTTGAGCATATGATTTAGTTTGTCCAATAAAACTCAAACCAAAAGTATTTTTATCATTTGAGAATTTATAAGTTGGCGTAAAACTATACATTAATTTAGGTTGTCTTCTAGGTTGATTTCCATTGTTATCACCTGAAGTAATTTCAGCCTTTGTATAAGTCAATCCACCCATCAAATTTAGATTATCACTAACTTTATAAGCAGTTTCTAACTCTAAACCGAACGATTTATAGTTGTTTTTTATTATACTATTAGAAGAAGCCTCAAATCCACCTTGTTCATCTGTTTTAGATTGAAAAACTGTTGCATAAACATAACCGTTAGAAAATTTTTGCTTGTACCCCAATTCTGCTTGAGTCAAGAAATCCAAAGCATTAATTTTATCACCATCTAAATAGTTCAAACCAGAGAATAAAATACGATCCGCTTTAGCTGAGGCACCTTTACTAACACGAGCAAACACAGATTGTTTTGCAGTCAATAAATAATTAGCCCCTACAGTATAAGACACATAATCATAATCGTAATCCACAGGCGTAGCATTAGCCGTATTTACAGCAAAAACATTTGACTCTGGAGTTGAAATCATACCATCATTATTCAAGTCAAATTGAGTTTGTGAAGCTCCAGCAAATGAACCACTCACGCTACCTTTGTCATAACGAATACCTCCTTCAATAGATAAATTATCTGTTGCATCAATTGAAACGTTCATATATGGAGCAGAAACATTGTATTGTGTATCATAATTTCTAGCTAAATTACCCCAAAATGGTGTCCCATATGCATATAATCCGTTATCTGACAAAGAATTTCCAGTTGCATCTGATACATTCAACAATCGAGGATTATTATCCGACACTTCTTGTAAATATGAATTCCATACCCATGTCATTGAAATATTCTGGATAGATTTAAAATAACCCGCAGTAATTCCTAATTTTCCAAATTTCTTAGTCAGCCTTAAGTCATTCATAAAGTTGTTCATGTTGTTTAAATCAACATCAAACATATGAATTCTTGAAACCAGCCCGTTAGGAGTATTAAATGGAGTTCCGTCATTAGCATAAGTTAGTTTTGAACCTGCTCCAAAAGAGTTCGCAATTGAACTTGCAGTTCCTACTTCTGCTGGGAAAGGCGAAATAAAACCTCCACTATTTGCAGAATATCTAAAATTATCAGACACTTTCCATCCTTCATTTAAATCAAAATTAGCACTCGCGCCGATTGATGTAGAAACTGGATGCATTCCATCTGCAACCTTAGCTCTACGCAATTGACCATCAGCCCCTAAACCAACATTATGATCTAAATACACTGATTGTAATGCCCCAGTTGTAGCATCGTAACCATCAACACTTCCCCATGTAGGATTAGCATTAGTCCCTGTCACCTTAACTGGCATTGGCATATAAGCTGCTGCTCTATCATTCAAAAATTTAGTAAAAATGGTAACAGATCCGTTTTCAAATTCTTTTGTAATATTAAATTTAACCTGTCCTCCATTATTAGCTGTAAAACCTGTATTTCTAACACCTTCACCAGCTCTGTAAAAACCACCAACATGAAAATACAATCCATCACCTATTTTAGAACCATAATCAATATCTGTTCTAAAATTATTATAATCTAATCCAAAAGTAGTACTTAAAGAACCTCCTTCTTTTTGACCTGTTTTACTTATGAAATTGATAATACCTCCTGGAGAATTAGACGCTAATGTAGAAGCCGAACCTCCACGAATAGCCTCAACTCTTGAAATATTTCTGTCAAATCTTGTAAAAATATCTGCAGTAGCAAAAGCGATATCTCCAAACAACAATACTGGCAGACCATCTTCTTGAATTTGTAAATATTTAGATCCCCCAGAGGAAATTGGCACACCACGAACCGCGATATTCGAATTACCTTCACCTCCTGAAGACTCAGAACGAATACCAGGAATAGTTCTAAAAATTTCCGCTGTTGATCTTGGTGCTGACTGCTCAATTTGACTAACATTCATAGATGTAATGGACACACTAGATTTAACTTTTGCTCTAGGATTAATCACACCGGTAATAATAACATCATCTAGAACATTGGCATCTTCAGCCATTGTAATATTTTGTATAGTACTACCATTTATAGTAACTTTCATTTGATAGGTTTTAAAACCTATATAGGTAGCAATAATTGTAGTTGGTCCTTTTGGTAAAGATTGAAAAGAATATTTTCCATCTATATCAGTAGAAGTAGTATATTTAGCGTTTAAAATGGAAATATTCACTCCTGGAATGGGTGAGCCATTTGCTTCAACAACAACACCCGACAAACTGTTGTTTTGAGAAAAAGACAAATTGAAAAATAATAACGCTATAAATAGCCCTATTTTTTTAAAAATTAAATTAATGTTTTTCATAGCTTTAAATTATTAGATTAATAGTTTTAATTAGTTATTTATACCAAATGTATAATTAAAACGTATAATCTTTACATATACCCAAATCGAAAACGTTTTCGAAATACCGAAAACGTTTTCGATTTAGACAAAACAAATATTTAATCGATGGCAGAAACTACTTTAAAAGAAATTGCAGAAAAACTTGGAATATCAATCACTACCGTTTCCAAAGCACTAAAAGATTATCCTGATGTAAGTTCAAAAACAAAAAAAGCTGTAATTGACTTAGCAACGGAATTAAATTATAGCCCTAATAGCTTTGCAGTAAATCTAAGAACCAAAGAGTCTAAAACTATTGGACTAATTATCCCCGAAGTAGTACATCATTTCTTTTCAAATGTCATAAACGGTATAATTGCTGAAGCTGAAAAAAATGGCTATTTAGTCATCATTTTACAATCCAATGAATCATTAGAATTAGAAAAAAAACAAGTAGACCTTTTAATCCACAAAAGAGTTGATGGTATAATTATGTCACTTTCCAATGATTCTAATGATGACGATCACATAAAAGAAATCCTAAAAAGAAAAATACCATTTGTTCAATTTGATAAAATTTCTAAACTAATTCCAAGCTCAAAAGTTGTAATCAATGACCAGAAGGCTGCTATGAGTGCAGTACAACATCTAATTGATAGTGGGTTCAAAAAAATAGCGTATATACGAGGTCCAATCAACCCTCAAAATGCAATCGACCGCTTTATTGGCTACAAAAGAGCCCTAGAAACAAACCAAATTTCCTTTGACCCAAAATTAGTTTACACTTGCGAAAATGTAACTTTTGAAGAGGGAGTAGAATTTGCCAAACAAATAGTAATGGACCATACTGATGTAGAGGCTATCTTTTGCACAACTGATCTAGTAGCTGTAGGTGTCCTATCCTATCTTAATGAAAACAACATCAATGTCCCAAACCAAATAGCGTTAATGGGATTTAGCAATTGGTTTATGTCAAAAGTAGTGCAACCTAAACTAAGTACAGTAGAGCAACCAAGCTACGAAATGGGAGTTGAATCTTTCAACTTACTATTAGAAGAAATTAACGCTGAAAAGAAAAACATCGCATTTACACCCAAAATAGTTGAACTTAACACCAACATAGTCATCAGAGAATCAACTAAAAAGAACAACTAAAAAGAAAAAACCTACTGTTTCAAGAAGTTTATGTTTCGTTTCAACCCATTAAATTTTGCTCTTTTGATTGGTGAATTTTTAAACACCTTTTTAAAGGTCTCTTCGGTGATTTCCTCCCAATCTTTTTTAGACAAGGTTAAAAATTCAGGATCAGGGTTAAATAAAGGTTCGTTGTGGGGTTTAGAGAAACGATTCCAAGGACAAACATCTTGACAGACATCACAACCAAAGGCCCAATCATCAAATTGACCTTTCATTTCTAAAGGAATACTTTCTTTAAGCTCGATAGTAAAATAAGAAATACACTTACTACCATCAACTACATAAGGAGCTACAATTGCTTGTGTAGGACAAGCGTCTAAGCAGGCAGTACAAGAACCACAATGATCTGTAACCGCATGATCATAATCTAATTCTAAATCAACAATAAGTTCAGCTATAAAATAAAAGGAACCCACTTTTTGAGTAAGCAGGTTAGAATTTTTTCCAATCCAGCCTAAACCTGATTTAGCAGCCCAAGCCTTATCCAAAACTGGAGCAGAATCAACAAAAGCACGACCAAAAACATCCCCAATTTCAGACTGAATGGAGAACAACAACTCCTTTAATTTATCTTTGATTACAAAATGGTAATCGTGACCATAAGCATACTTAGATATTTTATAAGTATCGGAAATCTGAGTGGTATCGGGATAATAATTTAGCAATAACGAAATAACCGACTTACTTCCTTCGACAAGTTTCGTTGGATCTAATCGTTTGTCAAAATGATTCTCCATATAGGACATTTGACCGTTAGAATTCTTATTCAACCAACTTTCTAACCTAGGTGCTTCTTTCTCCAAAAAACCAGCTTTGGATATACCACATGACAAAAACCCGAGGCGTTTGGCTTCGGATTTTATGAATTGGGTATTTTTTGTTTTAGAAATAATATAATTATTTAGGATTTCTAGTAGCCCTGATGGGAGTGGCATCCTTTTTATGGCTATTTCAGCCATAAAAAAAATAGCGAACGGCGCATGATAAAGCCACAAAAATTTAAAACAAACCTCCTTGGATATTCGTTTTCATCTTTCCAAGGTGCTTATAAGCCTTATCTGTCACTTCTCGACCACGAGGGGTCCGCATAATAAAACCTTCTTGAATAAGAAAGGGTTCATATACTTCTTCGATGGTTTCACTACTTTCAGAAACGGCTGTCGCCAATGTAGACAAGCCTACAGGCCCACCTTTGAACTTTTCAATAATAGTATTTAGGATTTTATTGTCCATTTCATCTAGGCCGAAAGCATCAACATGCAGCGCTTTCAAACTATAACGAGCAATTTCTATATCAATAGTACCATTTCCTTTAATTTGGGCAAAATCACGTACTCTACGCAACAATGCGTTAGCAATACGAGGCGTACCACGACTACGACCGGCAATTTCAATAGCAGCTTCAAGAGATATCGGCATTTTTAAAATAGAAGCTGAACGTTCAACTATCGTTGTCAAAAGCTCCGTAGTGTAATATTGTAAACGAGAGGAAATACCAAAACGTGCACGCATAGGAGCCGTCAAAAGACCTGAACGTGTAGTGGCACCAATAAGCGTAAAAGGATTCAGATTAATCTGAACAGTTCTAGCATTTGGCCCAGATTCAATCATGATATCAATCTTAAAATCCTCCATAGCCGAATACAAATATTCTTCCACAACCGGACTCAAACGGTGAATTTCATCTATAAACAAAACATCGCGTTCCTCTAAATTGGTTAACAAACCAGCCAAATCACCAGGTTTATCCAAAACTGGTCCAGATGTTATTTTAATTCCAACCTCTAATTCGTTCGCTAAAATATTCGCTAAGGTCGTTTTACCTAATCCAGGAGGACCATGAAATAGCGCATGATCCAAGGCTTCATTTCTTTGATTAGCAGCTGCAACAAAAACCTTCAAATTTTCCAACACCTGATCTTGACCTGCAAAATCATTAAAGGATAGCGGACGTAATTTTTTTTCTAAATCGAATTCCTCTGCACCAAAATTATTGGTAGTAGGATCTAAATTATCATTCATAACACAAAGATAAAACAACTTAAGATAAAAAAGTAATGCCTTTCTAAAATAGAAAGGCATTACTTTTAATTATAAATTTTTTCCTAGTGATGTAAAACTTCTTCACCTGGTTTCATAGGTACATTTTGAGGAACAAAATCTACATCATGACCTGGATTAGAATAATCATAAGGCCATCTGTGTACTTCTGGGATTTCACCTGGCCAGTTACCATGGATATGTTCAACTGGAGCAGTCCACTCTAGTGTATTAGATTTCCATGGATTTTGTTCAGCTTTCTTACCGTAGAAAATACTAGCAAAGAAATTGTATAAAAATACTAATTGGAACGCTCCACCAACTAAGGCAAATGTTGTAATCAATACGTTTACGTTTTGCAAATCATCAAACAATGGAAAGTTAGTATTTGTATAATAACGTCTTGGTAAACCAGCTAATCCAATAAAGTGCATTGGGAAGAAAACACCATAAGCACAAATTGCAGTTACCCAAAAGTGTACATAACCTAAGTTCTTGTTTAACATTCTTCCAAACATTCTTGGGAACCAGTGGTAGATACCAGCAAACATTCCGTAAAGTGCAGAAATCCCCATTACTAAGTGGAAGTGAGCAACAACGAAATAAGTATCGTGAACATTAATATCTAATGTACTGTCTCCTAAAATAATACCTGTTAAACCTCCAGTAATGAAAGTAGAAACTAACCCAATAGAAAACAACATAGCTGGGTTCAACTGTAGGTTACCTTTCCAAAGTGTAGTAATATAGTTAAAAGCTTTTACTGCAGATGGAATTGCAATCAACAATGTTGTAAATGTAAATACAGATCCTAAGAATGGATTCATACCAGAGATAAACATATGGTGACCCCAAACAATTGTAGATAAAAATGCAATTGCAAGAATCGACATAATCATCGCTCTATACCCAAAGATTGGTTTACGAGAATTAGTTGCTATAATTTCAGATGTTATACCTAAAGCAGGCAATAATACGATATACACTTCAGGGTGACCTAAGAACCAGAATAAGTGCTCAAATAATACAGGAGAACCTCCTTGGTAATGTAAAACCTCACCCGCAATATAAATATCAGATAAGAAGAAAGAAGTTCCAAAACTTCTATCAAAAATCAACAATAATGCTGCTGATAATAATACTGGAAATGAAACAATACCGATGATTGCAGTTACAAAGAAAGCCCAAATAGTAAGTGGCAATCTTGTCATAGACATTCCTTTAGTTCTCAAGTTAATTACCGTAACCACATAGTTCAAAGATCCCATTAAAGAAGAAGCAATGAAAATAGCCATAGAAACCAACCATAAAGTCATTCCCATTCCTGAACCAGGAATAGCTTGAGGCAATGCACTCAATGGAGGGTAAATTGTCCAACCAGCAGAAGCAGGTCCTGCTTCAACGAATAAAGAACAAACCATGATTACACTTGACAAAAAGAAAAGCCAGTAGGAAATCATATTCATAAATCCAGATGCCATGTCTCGCGCACCAATTTGAAGAGGAATCAACAAGTTACTAAATGTTCCACTCAAACCAGCTGTAAGCACAAAGAATACCATAATAGTACCATGTATCGTAACTAAAGCTAAGTAAATATCATTAGCCATAACTCCATCAGGAGCAAATTTATCACCTAATAAAATATTAAATATTTTAAAAGATTCTTCTGGCCATGCTAATTGCATTCTAAAAAGCATAGACATACCTACACCAATAACTCCCATAATTATACCTGTAATAAGATACTGTTTGGCAATCATTTTATGATCAATACTAAAGATATATTTAGTAATGAATGTGTCTTTATGGTGATGTTCGTGTTCGTGATCGTGTCCGTGATCGTGACCTTCTGCTGACATAAATGTTTACTTTAAATTTTCTTAATAATATTATTTAACTGCTACTACATTAGCAACTACAACTGTATCTTTAGCTTTTGAAGCATCAATTGGTGTTGCAGCATCAGCAGGAGCATTAGCCTCTTTGATTTGTTGCGATAATAGCGCTTGCTCTTTTATCCATTTTTTATAATCTTCTGGAGTATCTACAACAATTTTCATTTGCATATTGTAGTGAGAAGCACCACAAATTTTATTACAAATAAGAACGTAATCAAAAGTATAAGGATCTAATCCAGTACCACCTTTAGCTATTAACTCAACTGATTTTTTTGCTCTCAATTCATTAATATGAGCTACTTTTTCAACCATATATGGCAACTCTCTATATTCGGCAGTTGTATATATCGGTTCAAAAGCGAATTCAGTAACCATACCAGGAACACAGTTCATTTGAGCTCTAAAGTGAGGCATATAAGCAGAGTGCAATACATCTTGGGATCTCATTTTAAAATGAACCTTTTTTCCTTTTGGAATATGCAATTCAGATACTACAATATCATCTTGAGCATTAGGATCAGACAAATCAACACCTAATGTATTGATACCTTCAATAAACCTTACATTTGCTTTACCTAACACATTGTCTTCACCTGCATAACGAGCAGACCATTTAAATTGTTGAGCATATAACTCAATCACAACGGTATCTTCCTCATCATCAATAAACATAATATTAGTCCAAGCATACAATCCATAAAGAATCAAACCAGCTAAAACAACTGCAGGAATAATACTCCAGATAGCCTCTAATTTGTTATTATCAGCAAAATACAATGCTTTTTGACCTTGTTTACCTCTATATTTAAAAGAAAAATAGTGTAATAAAACTTGAGTAATTGCCTGAACAGTAAACAATAATACCCATGAAATATTCATCAAATTATCAACTGTTCCACCATGAGCAGAAGCAGGTGTATGGAGCGCTAAACCTCCCCACTTTAATAATCCATAAATAGTAAATATATAAATGAAAGCTAAAAAGCCAAACATTAAGTACCCCTGCAGATTATTATCTTTATCAGTAGCCACTTGGGAATTGTCAGAACTTGAACCTACTTGTGTAAGATCAAATATCTTAGTCAATTGCCACAAAGCAACAGCTAATAAAACTAAAACTATAATTACCAACAAACTTGTCATCTGTTTATCTCTTTAAATATTAATAATGAAAATGTTTACTTTCTTCTATATATGGATTTCTTTTTGGCAACAAAGGAGCTTTAGTTAATGCAGTGAAAACCGCAAAAATAAACAATCCAAGGAAGAAAAGAACTGATGAAATTTCAGGAACACCAATGAACCAACGATCACCTACTGTTCCAGGCATAATCATATTAAAGAAATCAATATAATGACCCGCTAAAATAACTGTACCAGCCATAACAATAACCCACGTCAGTCTTTTGAAATCTGTATTTAATAAAATTAACAAAGGAAATACAAAGTTCATAACAACAGCTCCAAAGAAAGGAAGGTTATACAACTGAATTCTTGTAATAAAATAAGTGATTTCTTCAGGAATATCAGCATACCAAATCAACATGAATTGAGAGAACCATAAGTAAGTCCAGAAAATACTGATTCCGAACATAAATTTCGCTAAGTCATGAACGTGACTCGTATTAACATATTCTAAAAACCCTCTAGATTTTAAATAAACCGTTACTAATGCAATAGTAGTAATACCACTTACAAAGAAACTTGCAAAAACATACCACCCAAACAATGTACTGAACCAGTGAGGGTCTATAGACATAATCCAGTCCCATGACATAATAGATTCAGAAACAATAAAGAAAACTAAAAAGCCAGCTGATATATTAAAATTCTTTTTATAGAAAGAATCATCATTTGATTCGTCTTGAGCAACACAATTTTTAGCTGAATAATATCTGTAAAGATTCCATCCAATTAAGAAAATCGCTGCACGAACAATCCAAAAAGGAAAATTCAAATAACCTGCTTTATTAGCAATTAATTCATCGTGAGCAACAACTTCAGGATCTAACCAAATAAATAAGTGATTAAAATGCAAACCACATAAAATTAAAATCACAAAGAAGATTACTGAACCATAAGGCAAATAGGCCGTAATTCCTTGCATCACTCTAAACAAGACTGGAGACCAACCTGCTTGAGCTACTTGTTGAATTGCGTAGAAAGCTAAAACTCCCATTGAAACCAACATAAAGAAAATACAAGCTACATATAAAGCAGCCCATGGTTTGTTTTGCAATTGATGCAAAACATGATTTAAATGCTCTGTGTGCTCAGCATCATGATGAGCAACTTCAGCTTTATCATGGTGTGCATCAGCGTGAGCTTCATCAGCAACTTTTGTTTCTTCATGATGATCAGCACCATGTCCATCATGACTTTCTGCTGCAAGAAGTGCCTCAACTTCTTGAATATCTTTAGGTGCATTCAAAAAACCATACCCAATACCCAAGATACCAACGGCCATAAGGATAATAGAAAAAGTTTTTAATTTACTTGAAAATGTATACATATCTATAACGATCAGTTTGTTCAACAATTATAATTGGCTTTTAAGTTTTAGAACATAGTCAGCAACTAGCCAACGTTCATGGGCACTTAATTGATTAGCATGAGAACCCATAGAATTCAAACCATAAGTTTCAACATGAAAAATACTTCCTTCAGTAATTACCCTGTCCTTATAACTTGGAACACCAAGAAATTTTTCTCTTTCAACCAACTTTCCTTTACCATTACCAGCTGATCCATGACAACTAATACAATAAATTTCATAAAGTTCTTTTCCTTTTTCTGAACTTCTATCTAAAGAATCCAAAGGAGACTTTAAGTTAGCTTTTGCCAACTCATATCCTGCAGTTGAGTTTTCATACTCATAAGGTTCAAAACCTCTTTTCACGGTACCATCTACAGGCAATTGACCTTCTTTTCCGTTTTTGAATGCACTAGATTCAGAGTAGGTTTCGTAACCTGCTGATTCATACATATTAGGAAAGTATTGATAATTCGGTGCTTTTTTATTTTGACATGATGCCACTAAAATAGTGATGCCTAATAAAAGTGCTATTTTATATACCCTTTTCATATCTTTATTAATGCTTTTCAATTACTTTAACTTCTACAGCTCCTGTACCTTGGAAAAAAGAAACTAATTCTTCTTCATTCTCGTTTACAGCCACTTCCATTAAGAAATGATCATCTGTAGTTCTTACATCTGGATTTTCAGCTTCTTTAAATGGCCATAATCTACTTCTCATATAAAAAGTAATAACCATAAGGTGAGCCGCAAAAAACACAGTCATTTCAAACATAATAGGCACAAAAGCAGGCATATTTTGAATGTAACTAAAACTAGGTTTACCACCAATATCTTGAGGCCAATCTTGAATCATAATAAAATTCATCATTGCAGTTGCTACTGAAATACCAACACATCCATATAAGAAAGCACAAATTGCTAATCTTGTAGGAGCTATTCCCATAGCCTTATCCAAACCGTGAACAGGGAATGGAGAAAAAACTTCTTCAATATGATGATGAGCTGCACGTGTTTTTTTAACCGCATTCATCAAGATATCATCGTCATTATAAATGGCGTGTATTACTTTATTACTCATGGTGTGAATCTTTATTTGCTTCTCTTTCTCTAATATAATTATCTCCTGTTCCTTTCAGAATTGTTTTAACCTCTGCTTGAGCAATCACTGGGAAAGTTCTAGAGTACAATAAAAACAATACAAAGAAGAAACCAATTGTTCCTATGAAAATTCCAATATCTACAAATGTTGGAGAGAACATAGTCCATGAAGATGGTAAATAATCTCTATGTAATGATGTAACGATAATTACAAAACGCTCAAACCACATTCCTATGTTTACAACAATAGAAATTATGAATGAAAACATAATACTCGTTCTTAATTTTTTGAACCACATGAACTGCGGAGAGAAAACATTACAAGTCATCATCGACCAGTAAGCCCACCAGTAAGGTCCAGTTGCTCTGTTCAAAAATGCATATTGCTCATACTCTACTCCAGAATACCAAGCAATAAATAACTCAGTAATATAAGCAACACCTACAATAGAACCAGTAATCATGATGATAATATTCATCAATTCGATATGTTGTAAAGTGATATAAGCTTCAAGATTAGAAACTTTCCTCATAATGATAAGCAAGGTATTTACCATCGCAAATCCAGAGAATACCGCTCCAGCAACGAAGTAAGGAGGGAAAATAGTTGTGTGCCATCCTGGTATTACGGAAGTAGCAAAGTCCATCGATACAATAGTATGTACTGAAAGTACAAGTGGAGTTGCTAAACCAGCAAGAACTAAAGATACTTCTTCAAAACGTTGCCAATCTTTTACTCTACCACTCCATCCAAAACTTAAAATAGAATAAATTCTTTTATTAAAAGGAGTAATTGCTCTATCTCTTAACATCGCAAAATCAGGTAACAAACCAGTCCACCAGAAAACTAATGATACTGATAGATACGTAGAAATTGCAAATACGTCCCAAAGTAACGGCGAATTAAAGTTAACCCAAAGTGAACCAAATTGATTTGGTATAGGCAATACCCAGTAAGCTAACCAAGGACGTCCCATATGAATAATCGGGAACAAACCTGCTTGAATAACTGAGAAGATGGTCATAGCTTCCGCAGAACGGTTAATCGCCATTCTCCATCTTTGACGGAATAATAATAATACTGCCGAAATAAGCGTTCCTGCGTGACCAATACCAACCCACCAAACGAAGTTAGTAATATCCCAAGCCCATCCAACTGTTTTATTTAATCCCCATGTTCCAATACCTGTAGATACAGTGTAAATAATACAACCTAATCCCCAAAGGAAAGCTGTTAATGCGATTGTAAATACAATCCACCAATGTTTATTAGCCTCCCCTTCAACAGGTGCAGCTACATCAACTGTTACATCGTGATAGCTTCTATCACCTATAACTAAAGGTTTTCTAATGCTAGAGTCATATATATGAGACATATTCCTTTATCTGTTTCTTAATTAATAATTATTTTTACTAGCTATTTCTAACTTTAACGTGATAAACCACATTTGGTTTTGTTCCAATATGCTCTAACAAATGATAAGATCTTTCGTCTTCAACTAATTTAGCAACTTGACTTGCTTTATCATTAACATCACCAAAAATCATTGCACCACTTGTACATGCACTTGAACAAGCCGTTTGGAATTCACCATCAACTACAGCTCTACCTTCTCTCTTAGCTTTCAAGATTGTTGCTTGTGTCATTTGAATACACATAGAACATTTCTCCATAACTCCACGAGAACGAACATTCACATCAGGATTGATAACCATACGACCTAAATCATCATTCATATGATAATCAAACTCACTGTTTCCGTTATACAAGAACCAGTTAAAACGACGTACTTTATAAGGACAGTTATTAGCACAGTAACGAGTACCCACACATCTGTTGTATGCCATATGGTTTTGACCTTGACGACCGTGTGAAGTTGCAGCAACTGGACAAACAGTCTCACAAGGAGCATGGTTACAGTGTTGACACATTACCGGTTGGAAAGCTACTTGAGGGTTATCTCCAGCTTTTTCCATTTCGTTAAAAGTAGATAACGAACTAGACAATCCAGCAATACCTTCTTTTCTTTCATTATCCCCTTCAAAAGTACTTTCAGAAGAATAATATCTATCAATACGCAACCAATGCATATCCCTACTTCTTCTTACCTCTGATTTACCTACAACAGGAACGTTATTCTCAGCGTGACAAGCAATAACACATGCTCCACAACCTGTACATGCATTTAAATCAATAGACAAATTAAAGTGATGTCCAATTGAACGATCAAAAGAATCCCATAAATCTACAGTTGTAGATTCAACTTCTTTATGATCCAATGACACCATCGGAACAGGATTCCATTCTTTAGCATCTTTAGTATTGAAGATTTCCAAAGAAGTTTCTTTGATAATATCTCCTCTACCCATTAAGGT
Source organism: Flavobacterium faecale (assembly GCF_048320115.1). GTDB lineage: Bacteria > Bacteroidota > Bacteroidia > Flavobacteriales > Flavobacteriaceae > Flavobacterium > Flavobacterium faecale_A. The sequence goes on along the minus strand of NZ_CP182943.1, from coordinate 1,725,666 downwards.
TTTTTGTCCTTGAACACAAGCAAACTCGTGTTCTCCGTTAGCTTTAACTAAAGAAACAGATTGAACCTCATTAAAACCTTTATATAAAGAGTAAGCGTTAACACCTACTTGCATTTCTTCTTTCAAAGCAGCTTTACGACCATATCCTAAAGCTAAACCAATTGTACCAACTGCCTGTCCAGGCTGCACAATAACTGGTACATTTTCTAACTTAACACCATCAGCAGTTGTAATAGAAGCATAACTACCATTCAAACCACCATTAGCAACAATTTCATTAGATAATTCTAATTGTTTTGCATCAGCATTAGATACCGTTAGATAGTTATCCCAAGAAACTCTCGTAATTGGATCTGGGAACTCTTGCAACCATGGATTGTTTGCTTGCTGACCATCTCCTAAACCAGTTTTAGTATATAAAACCAATTCAAAACCTTCTGTAGCTTTTGATTTTGCTAAAGCTGAAGCAGCTCCATTAAAATCAGCACCAGCAGCAGATAAAGATGGAGAGCCACTTACAAATACTCCATCATGTAATACTTTATTCCAAGACGTACCAGCAGTATATCCTGCAGCAGTACTCTTAACATAATCATAATAAGCTCCTACGACACCATTTAATGACATCAAAACTTCTTCGAATTGTTTTGTATCAAATAAAGGACGAATCGTAGGCTGAGTTAAACTATAAGTACCTTTTGTCAAACTTAAATCCCCCCAAGATTCTAAATAATGAGGAACTGCAGCCGCAACTGTACTTATTGATGCTGTTTCGTCTTCTTTCAAAGAAAAAGCAACAGACGTACTCACTTTTTTAAGCCCTTCAACAAATGAAGTTGAATCAGCTAATGTATATACAGGATTAACTCCACTCATTAACAAAGTATGAACGCTACCAGCCTTCATATCAGAAATTAATTGAGTTACTTTTTCGTTAGATCCTTTTCTAATTTGTCTTGCACCAGCAGTAACAAAAGCCTCGCTAGACAAAGCATTGTTAATAGCCAACACCAACAATTGTGCATTTTTATCTTGAATTCCTGAAACTAAAACTCCTTGAGTTCCAGCCATCTTCAATTGTTTAGCTGCTTTAGTCACTTCATCTTTGATTGAAGCTTCTAAATTAACTGCAACTGAAGAACCCGTAATAACATTATATATATGTACTAATGCTTGTTTTTGATTTGCAATAGTCATAGGCAAACGTTTATCAGCAGCAGCACCAGACAAAGTCATGTTAGCTTCCAATTGGAAGTGACGTGACATTTTTCCGTTTTTAGGAATTCTTCCTTGAGCATAACCTGCATCATAACCACCACCTTGCCAATCGCCTAAAAAGTCAGCACCTACTGAAACAATAAGAGAAGCTTTTGAAAAATCATAATCAACTAAAGCTCTTTCGCCATAAACAGTCTCAAAAGCATCTAAAGCTTCTGAAGAAGAAACAGCATCATAAACCACATGCTTCGCATTTGGGTTTTTAGAAACAAACTCAGCAATTAATTTTTCAGTTGAAGGACTTGCCAATGTATTAGTCAACAATACTACTTGACCACCTTTAGCTTTTGCATCAACAAGACTTGATTTAATTTTTGCTTCAACAGCAGCCCAAGTTGCAGATTTACCTTCAATCTTTGGCTCTTTCAAACGCATATTGTCATACATTGACAATACAGACGCATGAACTCTTGCATTTGCAGCAAATTTAGCCCCTGAAATGGTGTTATTTTCTATTTTAATAGGACGCCCTTCACGTGTTTTAACAAGAAGATTTGCAAAATCAAAACCATCAAACATAGTTGTTGCATAATAATCTGCAACACCAGGAATGATTTGTTCTGGTTGTAATACATAAGGTATCGACTTGTGTACAGGACCTTCACAAGCAACTAAGGTAGCAGCCGCCGTACTAAATCCAACGTACTTTAAAAAATCACGACGTGATGTTGAAGACGAAGACAAAGCCTCATTGTTACCCAAGAATTCTTCCGTAGGAATCGCTTCAACAAATTCGTTATTTTTAAGCGCCTCAACAATAGAACTATTTCCGTCTAGTTCCTCAACACTTTTCCAGTATTTTTTGTTTGATGACATTTTATATAAATATTAGAATCTTAATTATTATTTTCTTTAATCAGCAATTTGAATTGCAGCCCTAACTAGAACTGAATTACAAATCTAGTAGTGACACTTACCACATTCTAAACCTCCCATTTGAGCTGCAGTCAATTTCTCAACCCCATACTTCTTTGAAAGCTCATCATGTATTTTAGTGTAGTACTCATTACCTTCCATTTTAACATCTGTTTTTCTGTGACAATCTACACACCAACCCATAGTTAATGGAGCAAATTGCTTTTGAATTTCATAAGTTTCAACAGGACCGTGACAAGTTTGACATTCAATACCTGCAACAGTTACGTGCTGAGAGTGATTAAAGTAAACGAAATCAGGTAAATTATGAATACGTACCCATTTTACTGGCTGTGTTTTCCCTGTATAAGACTGAGTAGCTTTATCCCAACCAACAGCAGTATATAATTTTTGGATTTGCTCATCATAAAATGCCTTACTATACTCTGGTGTAGCAGTAGTTTCAGCAACCTCTGAAATATTTTTATGACAGTTCATACAAACATTCAAAGAAGGAATACCTGCAGTTTTACTAACTCTTGCAGAAGAGTGACAGTATTTACAGTTTATCTCATTATCACCAGCGTGAATTTTATGAGAATAATGAATTGGCTGAATAGGCTCATAATCTTGGTCTACCCCTACCTGCATAAAGAAACCATAAACAAAATAACCACTTGCTAACAACAAAAAGATAGCCGTTACCAATACCAAAAATTGATTTTTAACAAAAGCTTTCCAGATTGGAGTTGTTTTTTCTTTTTCAGCAACTACAATTCCGTTAGCATTGGCCACTTTAGTTAATACTTTATTAACCATAAACAACATTACAACCAATATTGCCATTACAAGCGCCAACGCACCTAAAATAACATTATTAGAAATAGCACCTTCTTGCGCAACTGCACCAGCTGTAACACCAGCAGCCGCCGGAGCTTCCGCTTTTACTTCAGATGTATAAGCAATAATGTTGTCAATATCACTGTCTGACAACTGAGGAAAAGATGTCATCACTGATTTGTTATTTTCTTCAAATAATTTCACAGCAGCAGCATCTCCTGATTTAATCATATCAGAACTATTACGAACCCACTTGTATAACCAAGCCATATCATGCTTATCAGCAACGCCTCTTAGTGCAGGCCCAGTTGATTTAGCATCCAATTTATGACATGCCGCACAGTTTGAATTAAAAAGTTCTTTCCCTTTTACAGGATCGCCACCTTGCGAGGCCGCAGGAGCTTCAGTTGCAGCTGCAGGCGCAGCATCTTGAGCAATTGAAGTTAAGGAAAAAGCTAGCGTTAACGCAAAACTTAAAAATAATTTCCTTGAGATCGAATTATGGTTACCCACCTTTTTCATATAGTATAATGATTATCTACTAAAAATTGGCATAGTTTTTAATACTAACGTACTTAAAAAGCTACCACCTTTATTATAAATTTCGACAAAAATACGACTTATGAACTATTCTCAAAACCATAAGATAACCTTAATTCCAATTTATATCCATTCTAAATAATTATCCGCTTTCACATTCTTTTATTAAATACTACTTTTGCCTAAAAACCATTGCATTATGAGAATTTTAACAAATACAAATAAAACAATACTGACTATTATTATTTGTTTAGCAACAACAATTTCAAAGGGACAACAACAAAATACCAACCTCAAACAAGATGGTAAATTTGAACAATTACTAAATGAAAAAAGAAAGATAAACAACTCCATCATTGTAAATCAGCGCTATAAAATCCAAGTGTTTAGCGGCAGTAGCGAAGGTGCCAAAAAAACATTAGCCGATTGCAAACAAGATTTTAGAGAACTTGAGGGCACCATAATTTTCAACACACCCAATTTTAAAGTATGGATTGGAAACTTCAGAACTAGAATTGAAGCAGAGCGCCATTTAATTGAAATAAAAAAGAAATATCCCAATTCATTATTAATAAAACCACAGAAATAAAAACAACAAGGGAAACATATTAATATCAATTATATGTCTCCCTTTGAGTAAATATTCACGCCCACAGATCAATTAACATATCTCTTTTCATTTAGCTTATCTCCTCACCCCTACCATGTCTGCGACAATCTATTTCACACCAGTAGCTTCGCTAAAACTAATCCACACACTCTAAATTTAGACCATAAAAAGCAATAAAAACAACTATCATCCTCACACATTACTTTTCCCCTATTTCCATCGTGGTAAAAATTCAAATACACACTCAACTAAAAGCTACAAAATTTACACAGACTTACAACAGTATCTTCATGTTGATCAATCCTTATTAAAAACTACAAAAATCAAGACTAGACAATAACAACATTTAGTCGTATACTACAGTTTCATTCAAAATACACCCAATAATAATTTCATTATGGGTAAGTTTGCAACACTATCAAAGAAAACGAACAACAAAATGAAAAAAAGCCTTCTTTCTCTTTCCCTAGGCGGTTTAACAATTGGAATCACAGAATTTGTCATGATGGGGTTACTTCCTGACATTGCAAAAAATCTAAATATAAGTATTCCAGTAGCTGGATATTTAATTTCGGCTTATGCACTAGGAGTAGTAATAGGAGCGCCTTTATTAGTGATTATTACTCGTAACTTACCCCCAAAAAAAACATTATTACTACTAGCAGCCTTACTAGCTTTTTTTAATTCATTATCTATAGTTGCACCAAATTACAATTTACTATTTCTCAGCAGATTTCTATCTGGATTACCACATGGAGCATTTTTTGGCGTAGGCGCAGTAGTAGCCAGCCGATTAGCAGATAAAGGCAAAGAAGCTCAAGCCATATCCGTAATGTTTCTTGGTCTCACCATAGCCAATGTTATAGGAGTACCCATTGGCACCTACATTGGCCACCATTTTAGTTGGCGATATACCTTCATCATTATTGGAATCATAGGCATCATTACCTGTATCTCCATTCAATTTTGGATGCCAGACATCAAAGCCAAATCAGAAGAAACAATAAAAAATCAATTGCAATTTTTTAAAAAACCAGAAGCTTGGCTTGTCATATTAATCACAGCCATTGGCTCTGGAGGATTATTCTGCTGGATTAGCTACATTGCTCCTCTACTAACAGAAATTTCAGGCTTTGAAGCCTCTACCGTTCCATACATTTTAATTTTAGCGGGAACAGGTATGGTTACTGGTAACATTCTAGGAGGAAAATTGGCCGATAAATTCTCTCCTGAAAAAACCATCATCTGCCTATTATTGACCATTGCCATAGACTTAATACTCGTATTCTTATTCTCAACGAATCCATACATCAGCTTAGTCCTAGTTTTTACTTCAGGATGTTTTTCATTTGCATTGGCTGCTCCTGTACAAATGCTAATGATCAAAACAGCAGTTGGAGCGGAAATGATTGCATCTGCAACAATACAAGCTGCATTTAATATTGGAAACGCACTTGGAGCGTTCTTAGGGGGATTACCCTTAGTAGCTGGATTTAGTTACGCCTCACCTAATTTGGTCGGCTCCCTGATGTCAATAACTGGAGTGCTATTTACAATTGTATTTTTACAAAGAAAAAAACGCATATCAAGATGGACTCTTGAACATGCAAATTAACCTCACAACAAGACACAAAAAAACCGCCAGTCTAACGAAAGGCGGTTATTCATTCTGATTGATTCAGAATCTAATCTTTTATAGCATTCCCTTTTTTATCAAAGAAATGATATTCTAAATACGTGTAAGCGTCACGCGGTATAATTTTCACCCATTTTTTATGTTCAAAAAACCATTTTGAACGTAATGATGGAAAACCTTTACTGAGGTATGCAGCCACAAATGGATGTACATTTAGCACAACATTCTTATGGTTTTTTAACACTCTTTCTAAATCAGAATTGATCTTATCAATGATTAATATTGGCGCTTCAATTTCGCCACTTACATTGTTTGGATCTTCTTCTCTAGTTTTAATATTAACTTCTGGCCTTACCCTTTGTCTTGTAATTTGAACTAATCCAAATTTACTTGGAGGTAATATCTTGTGTTTTGCTTTATCGTCACTCATTTCTTCACGAAGGAAGTCGAACAAGACTTTACGATTTTCAGGATTAGACATATCGATAAAATCAACAACAATAATCCCACCCATGTCACGCAGACGTAATTGTCTAGCGATTTCAGCGGCAGCAATCATATTTACTTCCATTGCAGTATCTTCCTGATTAGTTGCTTTATTAGAACGGTTCCCACTATTTACATCTATTACGTGTAAAGCTTCTGTGTGTTCAATAATAAGATAAGCCCCTTTACTCATGGAAACCGTTTTCCCAAAAGAAGTTTTGATTTGTCTCTCTATGTTGTATTTCTCAAAAATAGGGGTGTCTTTTGATTGATAAAACTTAACAATAGATTGTTTGGAAGGTGCAATTTCTTGCAGATAATCCTTTGTTTGATTGTACAACTCTTCATCATCTATCTGAATGCTACTAAAAGTATCATTGAATACGTCTCTCAATATTGAAGAAGCCCTATTGAGCTCTCCTAATACTTTGGACGGATGCTGAGCAGTTGGTAATTTTTTACACATTGCAGTCCATCTGTCTAACAGGTTCTGCAAATCTTTTTCTAATTCGGCTGTATTTTTGCCTTCGGCTACTGTTCTAACAATAACACCAAATCCTTTTGGTTTGATAGATTGTACCAGTTTTTTCAAACGGTCTTTTTCTTTTTTGTTTTCTATTTTTTGAGAAATAGAAACTCGATCAGAAAAAGGGACTAAAACAATAAATCTACCTGCCAATGAAAGCTCAGCGCTTATCCTTGGTCCTTTGGTAGAAATAGGTTCTTTGACTACTTGTACTAAGATAGATTGATTAGCACTAATTACACTAGTAATGGTACCGTCTTTCTCTATCTCCTTTTCAAACTGAAAGTTTTTTAGGGAGAAATCTTTTAATTTACCTGCGCTTACAAGTTTTATGAATTTCAGTTGGGAAGATAAATTAGGACCTAAATCGTGATAATGTAAAAAGGCATCTTTTTCAAAGCCTACATTTACAAAAGCAGCATTCAATCCAGCAACGGGCTTTCTTATTTTGGCAATAAAAATATCACCTACTTGAAAGTTGCTTTTTTCCTCTTCTTTGTGTAATTCAATTAGTTTTCCATCTTTTAATAAGGCAAAATCTACGAAATCAGAACTAGATCGAATGATTAATTCTTTATTCATTTGTAAATTTTTATCCGAACTGTCAATTCGGGATTTGGGATTTGGGATTTGGGATTTTTGAATCCTAAATCTAAAAATCCTAATTCCTAAATTAATAATAGGGATGGATTAAACAATAAATTTAAACAGGTTTTTTACCCGAAGAAAATCAGCTTGCAATCTTCAATTTAGAACAATCAGCAAACTGAAGGTTAAAAACTGAAGATTGTATACTAATTTTCATTTTCAATGAACGTTTAAAAAGAAAAAAGTAGTTATAAACTACTTTTTCTTTTTATGACGGTTAGCTCTCGCTCTTTTTTTACGTTTGTGAGTAGCTACCTTATGTCTTTTTCTTTTTTTACCACTTGGCATAATCGTTTAGATTTTTATGATTAATAATATTATTTTGCTTCGTTATTTGTTTTTACTCCTTCTACAAAAACTTTTGCAGGTTTGAAAGCAGGAATGTTGTGTGCAGGGATTTTGATTGTAGTGTTCTTAGAAATATTTCTTCCTGTTTTCTCAGCTCTCGTTTTAACGATAAAGCTTCCAAAACCTCTTAAATAAACGTTATCACCAGTTTCTAAAGAATTTTTTACTTCTTCCATAAAAGTTTCAACTGTTGCTTGAACATCACCTTTTTCAAGTCCTAGTTTTTCTGAAATTTTCGCTACGATATCTGCTTTCGTCATTTTCTTTCCTATTTATTATTTTGTAATAATTTTTTTTGAGTGTGCAAATATAGGAATTTAAAAAACAATATATCAAGCTAATTCGTTAAATTTTAATCATATAAACTTTTACTTTTGTTGACAAATATTTTACAATGACTTTTCATAACTTACTAATTTCATGGTATTTACAAAATAAGCGCGATTTACCGTGGCGAAACACCACCAATCCGTATCATATTTGGCTATCTGAAATCATGTTACAACAGACGCGAGTAGCACAAGGAACACCCTATTTTTTATCATTTACAACCCATTTTCCAACGGTTTTTGACTTGGCTAAAGCCAATGAAGAACAGGTCTTAAAATTATGGCAAGGATTAGGATATTATTCTAGAGCACGAAACTTACATAAAACCGCCCAACATATCGCCCTTGAATTAAATGGTAAATTTCCGGATAACTACAAAGATTTACTAAAACTAAAAGGTGTAGGTGAATATACAGCGGCTGCAATCGCATCATTTTCTTATAACGAAATAGTACCAGTTGTAGACGGCAATGTTTTTCGTGTATTATCACGATATTTCGACATTGAAACTGATATCGCTCAGGCTTCCGCCAAAAAAGAATTCACAGCTCTAGCTTCAGAACTAATCCCAAAAGACAATCCTGCCATTTTCAACCAGGCCATTATGGAATTTGGAGCACTTCAATGCGTCCCAAAAAATCCAGACTGCAACAATTGTATTTTCAATAATAGTTGCCTAGCCTTACAAAAAAAGAAAGTCGACCAACTACCTGTTAAATCCAAAAAAGTAAAAGTCAAAAAACGCTACCTTAATTATATAGTGGTCACTGACGAAAAAAATCAAACTCTTATACAAAAAAGAACCCTAAAAGGAATTTGGCATAATCTATATGAATTCCCTTTAATTGAAACCGAAAAAGAGGAAGATTTTAATTTTGTTTCCAATGCTATCTCCAAAACCTTATTTGACAAAAAAAGCATACTGAGTATTATGGAACACAACGAAAAAAGTATCATCCATAAATTATCGCATCAACACTTACATATTAAATTTTGGGGAATTAAAATAAAAGGCAAAGTCGACAAGGGAATCAGTCCCGAAGAATTAAAAACCCTTCCTTTTCCTATAGTTATTCATAATTTTATAGAGCAAGCACAAATTGCAGTTTAAAAAAAATGTATCTTTGAGTTAAATACCATATCAAATTATGAACGGAACACTAAATAAGGTTATGCTAATAGGCCATCTAGGCGACGAAGTAAAGATGCATTATTTCGATGGCGGAAACTGCATCGGCAGATTCTCATTGGCTACTAATGAAGTATATATTAACAAAACTACTAATGAAAGAATCACTTCTACAGAGTGGCACAACCTAGTAGTAAGAAACAAAGCTGCCGAAATATGCGAGAAGTACCTATCCAAAGGCGATAAAATATATGTAGAGGGCCGCATAAAATCACGTCAATGGCAAACCGAAGACGGAACCACCAAACACACGACAGAAATACAGGTTACAGAGTTTACATTTTTATCAACAAAAAAAGACACTGAAAACAACAAACAAAATCCGTCATCGGAATCACCAAAAAACACTAACTTTGACGCACAAAATAATAACGACTTACCAATAAATGATTTGCCGTTTTAATTGTCTAACTAATTTCTTGTAATTTGGACCCAGACCCCAGTTTGAATTTTATAAACACAATAGACAGTGACCTATTGTTTGGCATCATCGGAATACTAGCTTTGCTTTTTTGTTCCGCAATAATTTCTGGTGCAGAAGTAGCCTTGTTTTCGCTTTCGCAAAAAGACATTGACAATAGCATTCAAGAAAATAACTCTAAAGGAAAAATACTTACAGATTTACTAAATCGTCCCAAAAAACTCCTTGCCACTCTTTTAGTTGCCAACAACTTCATCAATATTGGCGTAGTTATTTTGTTCTCTTTTATTGGCAGCAACTTATTTGCAAGCGTGCATTCGCCAGTTCTCAAGTTTATTCTGGAAGTAATTGTAGTTACATTTCTTTTATTACTCTTTGGAGAAGTCTTACCTAAAGTATATGCCAGCCGAAACAATGTAAAATTTGCTCAATTTATAGCACTCCCTATTTCAATATTAGATACTGCTCTAACACCTATAAGTGTCCCTATGCGTTCTACTACAGTTTATTTACATAATAAATTAGGAAAACAAAAGACTAACTTTTCAGTTGACCAACTTTCTCAGGCACTAGAACTTACGTCTTCAGAAGACACTTCCTCGGAAGAACAAAAAATACTAGAAGGAATCGTAACTTTTGGAAATACCGACACTAAACAAGTAATGAGTCCCCGCATTGATGTTTTTGCACTAGAAATTTCTGAAACATTTGGAGAGATTTGCCCTAAATTAATCGAAAAAGGATATTCTCGAATTCCTGTTTATCGTGACAATATTGATCAAATTGAAGGAGTACTTTTTGTCAAAGACTTACTACCTCACATCAACAAAAAAGATTTTGACTGGACGACCTTAATCAGAGAGCCTTTCTTTGTTCCTGAAAACAAAAAACTTGACAATCTATTAAAGGATTTTCAAAACATGAAAAACCACCTTGCTATTGTTGTAGACGAATATGGAGGCACTTCTGGATTAGTATCTCTAGAAGATGTAATCGAAGAAATTGTAGGTGATATTAGTGACGAATTTGACGACGAAGACGTTAATTTTTCTCAACTAGACGACAAAAATTTTATTTTTGAAGGCAAAATCAACCTTAGAGATTTTTACCGAATTGTAGAAGTAGACGAAGACCTTTTTGAATCCAAAAAAGGGGAAGCTGAAACTTTAGCAGGATTCTTGCTGGAAATCGTGGGTAACTTCCCAAAAAAAGGACAAAAAATCATTTACGAAAACTGCACTTTCAAAGTAGAAACCGTTGACAACAAACGCATCAAACAAATAAAAGTAACCTTAGCGTAATCATTTGCATTTATAAATAAAACAAACAATGTTACAAATAAAGAGCACCAAGCTATTTCTATTTTTAATCCCCCTATTAGTATTGAGCTGCAAAGACGATGTATTACCGAAACCTTCCAGTTATTTAAGACTAGATTATCCGGAAGCATATTACGCTACTTTCGAAAACAATTGCCCTTTTGGATTTGAAATAAACGAAAAAGCTATCATTAAAGCAGATAAAAATTGTGGTTTTAGCATCTCTTACCCAAAAATGAAAGCAACCATTTACTTAACTTACAAACCTGTAAATGGCAACATCAATGTTCTTTTGCGCGACGCTCAAAAATTAACCTATGAGCATGTAATCAAAGCAGACGACATACTCGAACAACCTTATATCAACCCTGAGAAAAAAGTTTACGGCATGTTTTACCAAGTCAATGGAGATGCCGCTACCAATTCTCAATTTTATGTTACTGATAGCACAAAACACTTCATTACAGGTTCCGTTTATTTTTATGCCAAACCTAATTTTGACTCCATTATGCCAGCAGCCAGTTATATAAAAAATGATATGCAGCGTTTGATGGAAACCTTAAAATGGAAATAAAGTTGCTATAGAGACACAAAAAAACCATTAAGAACAATTCACTTAATGGTTTTTTTTATTTTATTTTGTCCCGTCCTGAAATAACGATACACAAAAAACATCGTTATGGAATTAAAAACTAATTATGTAAAGCGAACTCAAAAAGACTATTCGATGTCTTTTAAACTTCAGGTTGTTCAAGAAATAGAACAAGGTGATCTCACAGCAACAGAGGCTACAAAAAAATACGGCATTCAATGTAGAAAGACTGTTATAGAATGGTTACGAAAATTTGGTAACTTCGATTGGGAAAACCAATCTCGTTTAAATATGCCAAAGTCACAGCAACAGAAGATCATGGAACTTGAAGCTCAGGTCAAGTTATTAGAAAAACAAAAGGCTCTTTTGGAACGACAAGCTTATGTCGCAGACAAAAAAGCGATCTTGTTTGATATGATGATAGATCTAGCCGAGAAAGAATATCACATCGATATACGAAAAAACTCTCCACCCGAACAATCGACTACTTCAGAAAAAAAGAACAAAAAACAGTAGCGTTTACCTGTTATTTGTTCGGGATAGACAGACAGGTTTATTATCGAAAAATTAGAAGAAGAGCATCCAAACAAAGCAAAGCCAAAGAAGTAATTTCAATGGTAAATGATATCAGAGAGATAATGCCTAGAGTAGGCACAAGAAAACTATATTATCTTCTGCTGGATAAACTTCAACTAATGAAAATAGGAAGAGATAAATTCTTTGATATACTCAGAGCTAATCATTTATTAATACAGCCTAAACGAAGTTATCATGTAACAACTAATTCACATCATCGATTTAGAAAACATCAAAATCAGATTTTAGATTTACAAATTAACAGGCCTGAACAGGTTTGGGTATCTGATATAACCTATATAGGGAAAAGAGATAATCCATGTTATTTAAGTTTGGTTACAGATGCTTATTCTAAAAAGATCATGGGGTATTATGTTGCTGATAATATGAATACAGAAAGCAGTTTGAAAGCTTTAAAAATGGCTCTTAAACACAGAAATAACAAAAACTTACCGTTGATACATCATTCTGACAGAGGTATCCAATATTGTGCCCATGAATACCAAAAACAGCTTGATAAAAATAAAGTTGTATGTAGCATGACACAAAATTCGGACCCTTATGAAAATGCAGTAGCAGAAAGGGTTAATGGTATTTTAAAGCAGGAATTTAAGATTGATAAATACAATCAAAAAACAGAAATCATGCAAAAAGTTGTAAAGGAAGCTATTAATATCTATAATGAAATCAGACCTCATTATTCTAATTACATGCTTACACCCAATCAGATGCATAAACAAAACAAAATCAAAATGAGAACTTATAAAACAAAAAACAGTAGTAAACCTATGCTTACTACTGTCTAAAAATTGTACTTTTATTTATTATTAATCCTGTATCACTTTTTCAGGACTAGACAATTTCGAGAGCTGAATTACTTAAATTCAGACACTTTATAAGTCGACCCATCTCCAGTAGCTTGCACAATTTTAGTCAAAGACTCTTGATTTTGAACTGTTTTATCAAAAGTTACTGATGCTATTTTTTTATCAAAATCGACTTCTGCAGTTTGTACTCCTTCTAAATCTGTTAACTCATCTTGAATGGTTTTAGCACAACCCATAGCACAAGTCATCCCTTCGATTTTAAAACTGGCAGACTGTATATTTTCGGCTGCTATTTCTTTTTTTATTTTAGAGGATTCCTTTTGTTCATTATGAGGAATGATTTTCTCTGCTACTTCTGTGTTTTGCTTACAACTCAAAAGAACTGCCCCTGCAAAAACTAGTATAGCAATGGTTTTTATAATTTTCATTTTATGATTGTTTAAAAAATAATTACAAAATTACTCAAATTACCATCGTTAATTCATAAAATAATTACAATTTTGGGTTAAAATACAAACTATGGAAGCAAAACAAATTAAGTGGAACTATTTAATCGTCTTAGCACTTATTTGGGGAAGTTCCTTTATTTTAATCAAAAGAGGATTGACAGGCCTTACCGCTATTCAGGTTGGCTCTTTACGAATCATTTTCGCCTCCTTATTCCTCATCACTATTGGTTTCAAAAGTTTGTTTTTGATCCCAAGAAGCAAATGGAAATACATCGTGCTTACAGCAGTATGCGGTACCTTTTTACCAGCCTACCTTTTTGCTATTTCACAAACAGAACTTGACAGCGCCGTTACCGCTATACTAAACTCCTTAACCCCTTTAAACACTCTGTTAATTGGAACCATAGCCTTTAGTGTCGGTTTTCAAAGACGCCAACTATGGGGCGTTATCATTGGGTTAATTGGAAGTTTATTATTGGTTCTAAATGGAGCAATGAACCATCCGGAACAGAATTATTACTATGCCATCTTAGTCATTTTAGCATCCCTTTGTTATGCCATCAATGTCAATTTAATCAAAAAATACCTAACCGACCTAAGTCCATTAAGTATTACTACTGGAAATTTTGCAGTACTCTTTTTTCCAGCCCTATTTATCCTCTTTTCATCAGGATATATAGAAATGATTCCGATTGAAAAAGTACAAAAAGCAACCATCTACATACTAATACTTGGAATCATTGGAACTGGAATTGCCAACATCCTTTTTTTTAAACTAATCCAAATGGCATCACCAGTTTTCGCTTCATCTGTTACTTACCTGATCCCATTAGTAGCCTTCTTTTGGGGATTACTAGACCATGAATCACTATCTCTTGTTCAGTTTATAGGTGCTTTTATCATTTTAATTGGAGTATACCTTTCGGCTAAAAAATAAAGCAGCCCATAAAAAATGAAATCACATTCCTTATTGACTGCTCTGTTTTACAACTACATATTCTGTTATTCTTTCCTTAAAATTGGTCTAACTAATGGATTTCCATATTTATCATAATGATGAATAGGAATATTTAACTTTTCCAATCCTGGGAGCACTTCTTCCCCTTTGCCTACAATTACAATTCGACTATTATCAATTAGAAAATATTTATTGGCTGCTTCAATGATATCTTCAGGGGTAACCGCTGTGATGGTTTTTATATAATTTTCATAAAAATCTTTTGGCAACTGCTCAACTTCTGTATTCAGAGCATACCTAGCCACTGACTGAGGCTTTTGTGCCTGCATCACAAAGCGACCTATAAAACCTGCCTTAACCGAATTCAAACGCTCCTCGGTAACTTTCTCCGTTCGCAATCTTTTAATTTCCTTGATAATCTCCACGGTAGCACTATCAGTTACTGCATTTCTCACTGCTGAATAAGACCGAACTTTCGTTACATATTTTCCTGCTCCAATAGAACAACTCGCTCCGTAAGTCCAACCATTTTTCTCCCGCAAATTCATATTCAAATAACTATTAAACTCTCCTCCTAATATAGTCGAAGCCAAAACTGCAGGAAAAAAATCTTTATCACTCATTTTTAACATAAAGGTATTCACCACAGAAATTTCAGACTGTACTGCATTTGGGACATCGACAAAATTTATTTGAGTTGTAGATACATTATCTGGATTGGGATAAGTCAATTTAGGACTATTTGTTTTTTTCCAAGGACCAAAAAGTTTTTCCACCCATGGCTTAATCTCAACAAATTTAACATCACCCACAATCACTAAATAAGCATTTTCAGGACCAAAATAAGTAGCATACAAATCTTTGACATCTTGCAGCGTCACGTTATTTAAAGTTTCAACTGTTACAAATTCTCCTGTTGGGTGCTTCAGTCCAAACGCAAGCGCATCTACCACTCTACTCGCTATAGCTGGCACACTTTTTTCTTCTGACTTCAAACTTTCGATGATCTTAGCTTTTTCCTTATCAAATTCTTCTTGAGTGAATTCTGGATGCAATGCCCCAAAAGACATAAGTTCCAAGACTCTCACAGCGTATCGCGACAAAGTATTTGCTCTAGCACCATGTGAAGTAAAACTAATGGAGGCGCCCATAAAGTCGATTTCTTCATTAAAATCATCTTTTGCAATTTTAGTACTCCCATTTCCAATGAGACTGCTACACAAATCATCGACTCCTTTTTTATCACCTTCAGCAAAAGGAGGATTATCAATAGTTAAGTTAAATGTAACTTTTGGCAATTTATGATTTTCAACCACCATCACCTTCAGGCCGTTTGGCAACTGAAAAGTTTGCGGTTTTTTCAAATGAACTACTGGAGGTTTTCCAGGTTTTGGTTGTATCCTATCTTGTGCGTACATACTGCCTGTAACAATCATTAGAATTAATAAAAAAGTTGTTTTTTTCATAATCAAGAAAACTAATTTTGATTCACTTCGTTTGCAGGGATATAATCTAAAACCAAACGCTGATTTGGATTCAAATACTTCTTAGCTACTTCTCTAATTTCTTCTCGAGTTATCGAGCGGTAAATGTCTTTTTCTGTATTAATCAAATTAATATCACCATATAATAAATAATAGCGGGCTAAATTCTCAGCAATACCTTCTAAATTAGAATTATCATTGACGTATTGATTTTCGAATTGATTCTGTAATTTTAAATAATCACGTTCCGAAATTAAATCATTCTGGATTTTGACAATTTCCTCATCAATTTCTCTTAATAAATCATCAGACGTAAAACCTTCCATTGGCAAACCATATACGATATACATTCCGTAGTCTTCTTGATTAAAACCAACTGCACCTATTTGCAAAGCGATTTTTTTATCATCAACTATTTTCTTGTATAATTTTGAACTTTTTCCGTCACTTAAATAAGCCGATATCAAATCCAATACACGAGAATCACGAGTCTTCATAGACGGAGTTCTATAAGAAGTTACCAACATCGGGATTTGAATATTAGGATCTTTGTAGTTCGCTTTAATTGTTTCAGTAATGGGTTCTTCAAAAAATGTTTCTCTTTTTATAGCACTACCTTTTTCAATAGGTCCAAAATATTTCTGAATCCATTCTTTTGCTTGTTTTTTAACGAAATCACCAGCTACAACTAAAACTGCATTATTAGGAATGTAGAATTTAGTATTAAAATCTTTGAAATCTTCTAACTTGGCCGAATTTAGGTGCTCCACTGAACCAATTGTCGTCCAACGGTAGGGATGATTTTTAAATAAATTTTCTTTTACTTTGGCTATAATCATTCCATAGGGTTGATTATCATATCTGGAATTCTTCTCTTCAATAATGACTTTAGTTTGCGTGTCCACTCCAACTTGATTAATCACGGGATGCATCAATCGCTCCGATTCCATCCAAAGTCCCAACTCTAAATTATTTGAAGGAAAGACTTCGTAATAATAAGTTCGATCATCGGAGGTATTAGCGTTATTTACCCCACCATTAGACGAAACGATTTTAAACCACTCTCCTCTTTCAATGTTCTTAGTACCTTCAAATAATAAATGTTCAAAAAAGTGAGCAAAACCCGTTTTGTTAGGATTTTCATCTTTAGAACCTACATGATACATTATTGAAGTCACCACTACAGGAGCGTCGTGATCTTGATGCAAGACAACATGCAAACCGTTATCAAGGGTATATTCTTCAAAAGCAATTGTTTGAGCTGAAGTAGCTCCACCAACCAAAAGGGCAGTACTTAATGCCATTAGATATTTTTTCATAAGGATTAATAAAAAACTGTATTTACAATACGCATAAAGAATCATTAGTCTGTCAAAATTACTTTTTTTTATTTACCAACAAGAAAACAACCCCATTTTTTACTACTAAAAAAAGGAAACAATGAGTCCTAAACCTTTATAAAACAAAGAATAAACTAAAAACAGTACTTTTTTCAAAAGAGTAATTGGATAGTAAATTTTAAATTGTATATTTGCATCCTTAAAAATTTATAAATCAATTAGTATGTATGCAATCGTAGAGATAGCAGGGCAACAGTTCAAAGTAAGCAAAGACTTAAAGGTTTATGTTCACCGTTTGGCTAGCGAAGAAGGATCAAAAGTTTCTTTTGACAAAGTTCTTTTATTAGATGACAACGGAAATGTAACTTTAGGCGCCCCAGCTATAGAAGGTGCTTCAGTAGAAGCTAAAGTGTTACAACACTTAAAAGGAGACAAAGTTATCGTTTTCAAAAAGAAAAGAAGAAAAGGATACAAGAAAAGAAACGGTCACAGACAATATCTTACTCAAATTGTAATCGAAGGAATCACTGCAGCAGGCGCTAAAAAAGCAACAGCAAAAAAAGCAGTTCCAGCAGAAGTAGCTACTGAAGAAGCAGCTCCTAAAGCAAAAAAAGCTACAAAAGCTAAAAAAGAAGATACTCAAGAATAATAACAATATAAAACTAATACGTCATGGCTCACAAGAAAGGTGTCGGTAGTTCCAAGAATGGTAGAGAATCAGAATCAAAACGTTTAGGTGTTAAGATTTATGGAGGACAAGCTGCTATCGCAGGGAACATCATCGTAAGACAAAGAGGTTCTAAACACAATCCAGGTGAAAATGTTTACATCAGTAAAGATCACACCCTACACGCAAGAGTAGATGGAATTGTTAAGTTCCAAAAGAAAAGAGATAACAAATCATACGTTTCAATCCTTCCGTTTGAAGTAGAAGCATAATTGATTTTCTCAATTTACACTAAAGCCCAATTCAATGAATTGGGCTTTTTTTGTATTGTTCGTACTACTCTATTATATCAATTCATTAAAACAATTAACCGAATATAATTTACATACCACAACTATTATTCAATATGGCTCTACCTTTTTTTTGTAAAAGCCAGCAACATAAATCCCCCGCTACCGCACGAATCCTTTCGTGTGGTTCGTCAAGTGGAGCAGAAATAGCTTTTTTTCTACATTAATTTTAAAAAACCCGATGACTCGGATATGTCCACGCTAGATAGTGCGGAATTGTATTCCGTACCCTCAAAGATTGGCAAGTATCAAGAAACTACTACGATAAAAAAAGTTGTAGCTTTTTTTTGTATTTCAACCCTGCTAGAGTTTTGAACTCTAGCAGGGTTTTGTGTGTAAAAAATAAGCTATTATAGAACAACAAGGTGACACCATTAACTTCAAAGCAACCATTATTAACAAAGCCAAAGTTTAAAGACACACAAAAAGACCGTGTTATTGATAGAAAAACCAGCCTCGAGTCCTTCCGTTTTAAAAACGCCAAGTTGCAAGTGGTGAAGGACACCGATAGCTCGGATATATCCACCCCGATTAGTCGGATTTTTTTTGAAAAAAACTGAATGAACCAAACATTCTTAAACACAAAAAATCCCGATTGCTCGGGATTTTTTATAAAAACTATATCGAAATTTTATTTCAATTTTTTCTTGATTGCTACCTCATGGTAACATTCGATAACATCTCTTTCTTCAATGTCGTTGTATCCTTTTACTTGGATACCACAATCGTAACCTTTAGAAACCTCTTTAACATCGTCTTTGAAACGTTTTAAGGCCACCAATTCACCTTCGTGAACTACAACACCTTCGCGTATGATACGGATCTTAGCATTTCTTTGAATCTTACCATCCATAACCATACATCCTGCAATAGTACCAACTTTAGAAATTTTGAACAATTCTCTAATCTCAGCAGTACCAAGAACCTCTTCTTTCATCTCTGGAGCTAACATTCCTTCCATTGCATCTTTCAAGTCATCGATAGCAGCATAGATAATAGAGTAGTAACGGATATCAATTTCTTCTTTATCAGCCAATTGTCTTGCGTTTCCAGCAGGACGAACGTTAAATCCAATAATGATCGCATCAGAAGCAGAAGCCAACATAACGTCAGTTTCAGTAATCGCTCCAACACCTTTATGAATGATGTTAATTTGAATTTCTTCAGTAGACAATTTAGAGAACGAATCAGATAATGCTTCCACAGAACCATCAACATCTCCTTTAAGAATCACGTTCAATTCTTTAAATTGACCAAGTGCGATACGACGACCAATTTCATCAAGTGTAATATGACGTTGCGTACGTACCGATTGTTCGCGCATTAATTGAGAACGTTTAGCAGCAATTTGTTTTGCTTCTTTCTCGTCTTCAAAAATATTGAACTTATCACCGGCAGTAGCTGCACCGTCCAAACCTAAAACAGATACTGGGGTTGAAGGACCTGCAACTGCTACAGCATTCCCTCTTTCATCATGCATTGCTTTAATCTTACCGTGGTGCTTACCAGCCAACATATAATCTCCAATTTTCAAGGTACCGTGTTGTACTAAAATGGTAGAAACATATCCTTTTCCTTTATCCAAGAAAGCTTCAACAACTGTTCCCTGAGCCGCTTTGTCTGGGTTAGATTTCAAATCTAAAATCTCAGCCTCTAACAATACTTTTTCTAGCAACTCTTTCACACCTGTACCAACTTTTGCAGAGATATCATGAGATTGGATTTTTCCACCCCAGTCTTCAACTAGTAAATTCATACTAGCTAATTTCTCTTTAATCTTATCTACATTCGCATTCGGCTTATCAATTTTGTTAATTGCAAAAATGATTGGCACCCCTGCTGCTTGTGCGTGACTAATTGCCTCTTTGGTTTGTGGCATGATATCATCATCCGCTGCAATCACAATAATAGCGATATCAGTAACTTGAGCTCCACGGGCACGCATCGCGGTAAACGCCTCGTGACCTGGTGTATCTAAGAATGCAATTTTTTGACCGTTATCCAAAGTTACCCCGTAGGCACCAATGTGCTGCGTAATACCTCCAGACTCACCTGCAATTACATTTTCTTTACGAATATAATCTAGTAACGACGTTTTACCATGGTCAACGTGACCCATTACAGTAACAATCGGCGCTCTAAATACTAAATCTTCTTCTTTATCTTCAACAACTTCAATTGCCTCTTCGATATCAACAGTTATGAATTCGACATCATAACCAAACTCATCAGCAACGATAGTTAATGTTTCAGCATCCAAACGTTGGTTCATAGTTACCATGATACCCAAAGACATACAAGTTCCAATTACTTTAGTAATCGGCACATCCATCATGATTGCAATCTCACCAACAGTTACAAACTCGGTAACCTTGATAGTTTTACTTTCTTCGTCTAAAGCTCTTTGTTCTTCATCTGATTTTTGACGGTGCGTATCTCTTTTATCTCTTCTATATTTCGCTGCCTTAGATTTCCCTCCTTTTTTACCTTGAAGTTTCTCTAAAGTCTCACGAATTTGATTTTTAACCTCTTCTTCCGTAGGCTCAACTTTAGCCACAATAGCAGGTCTGTTTCCTTTTACAAAACCTGGTCTTGCACTACGATTCGCATTGAAACCACCTCCGCCAGTATTTGGCGTAATCTTATTTGGGTTTGCAGCACCTGGAGTACCTGGCTTAGAAGGAATCCTTTTACGTTTATTTTTATTCGCACCTGCATTTGCTCCTGGAGCACCTGGTTTATTAGGTGTGATTTTCGGATCTTCTTTTTTCTTTTTAGGCTTATTAAACTGAGACAAATCAATAGTTTGCCCTGTTAATTTAGCTCCTGACAATTTTTGATACTGAGTAGCAATCGCTTCCTCTACCGGAGCTTCATCCGATTTTGGAGCTGCTTTAGATTCCTCTTTTGGAGTTTCTTTTTTTACTTCCTTCGACTCAACAACAGGTTTTTTAGGCTCTTTTTTATCTGAAACAGGTTTTTCTGAAACGGTTTCTTTGGTTTCTTTTTTCTCCTCAGCCACTTTTTCTTTTGATTCCTCAACAGATTCAGCATCAGCTTTATTGGGTTTAGAAACAGGTGGCGCAGTATTTTTCTTTGGATTAAGATCGATTTTACCCACTTGAACAGGACCTGTAACAACCGCTCTCGCTTTGATTACTTCTTGTTGTTTCAAACGCTCCTCTTCTTCTTGCTTACGTTTATCCTCTAACTCATTTTCTCTCTCTACACGTAAAGCTTCTTTTTCTTTTCTTCTTTCTTCTCCAACTTCTTTCGAAGCTTCTTTTTTCCCTCTGTCACCCGCAAATTGACCGCACAAGACATTGTATTCCTCATTAGAAATCTTTGTGTTGGGATTAGACTCAATGTTAATCCCCTTATCTTTTAGATAATCCACAGCTCTTTCCAAAGAAATATTCAATTCTCTTAAAACTTTGTTTATTCTAATAATTCTCTCTTCAGACATAAAACCTTTTTATTATTACCTTTTTTGTTGTGTTGTTAGAAGTATTTCATACTAACTATCAAATTCTTCTTTCAATATCTTCATTACATCTAGAATTGTTTCCTCTTCTAGGTCTGTTCTTCTAACCAAATCCTCCACTTCTTGTCTCAAAATACTTTTAGCAGTATCCAATCCAATCTTAGCAAATTCTTCAATTACCCATTCTTCTATTTCATCTGAAAACTCTGTTAATTCTACATCGTCCTCATCTGCAGTTGCTCCAGCAATATCACCTTCACGTATAACATCTAACTCATAACCTGTCAACAGACCGGCCAATCTGATATTATGACCTCCACGACCAATAGCCTTAGAAACTTCTTCTAATTTCAAGAAAACCTCAGCTCTTTTAGCTTCTTCATTAATTTTAATGGAAGAAACTTTCGCCGGGCTCAATGCTCTTGTTATATACAATTGAATGTTATTAGTATAATTAATAACATCTATGTTTTCATTTCCTAATTCACGAACGATTCCGTGAATACGAGAACCTTTCATTCCCACACATGCTCCTACTGGATCAATTCTATCATCGTAAGTCTCTACGGCTACTTTTGCTTTTTCACCTGGAATTCTTACAACGTTTTTAACCATAATCAAACCGTCAAAAACTTCAGGAATTTCTTGCTCAAACAATTTCTCCAAGAACTTCTCCGAAGTTCTAGACATAATAATTTGAGGTTTATTTCCTTTTAATTCCACGTTTTCAATAATCCCACGTACATTATCTCCTTTTCGGAAAAAATCAGAAGGAATTTGTTTTTCTTTTGGCAAAACAATTTCATTCCCTTCGTCATCCACTAAAATAACCACTCTTGGTCTTACATGATGCACTTCGGCAGTGTAAATATCCCCAATTAAATCTTTAAATTGCTTGTAAAGATTTGTATTATCATGCTCATGAATTTTAGAAATCAAATTTTGACGCAAAGCCAAAATAGCTCTCCTTCCTAAATCAATTAATTTCACCTCTTCAGACACCTCTTCACCAATCTCAAAATCAGCTTCAATTTTTCTTGCCTCAGTAAGCGTAATCTCTTCGTTTTCAAAATCTAGATCTTCGTCAGCAACAATAACTCGTCTTCTCCAAATTTCCATATCCCCTTTATCAGGGTTTATAATTATGTCAAAATTATCATCTGAACCGTATTTTTTCTTCAATGCATTTCTAAATACATCTTCTAAAATTGCCATAAGCGTTACACGATCAATAAGTTTATTATCTTTAAACTCTGAAAATGAATCGATTAATGCTAAATTTTCCATGCGAATTCTTTAATTAAAATGTTACTGTAACAACTGCTTCTTTTATATCTCCATAAGACAATTCTAATTTCTTTTGAACTGTCTCTTTCCCTTTTCCTACTTTCTTAGGCTCTCTAGCTTGCCATGACAAAATTACAAAATCATCATTAGCATCTACTAATTCTGCTTCTATATTTTCTGTTTCTGTTTTGACAATGAGCGTCCTACCTATGTTTTTTTTGTACTGTCTCACAAATTTCAACGGAGCTCCAACCCCGAAGGAAGCAACCTCTAGCGAAAAATCTTGCTCTTCTCTATCTAAATTAGCCTCAACAGCCCTACTTAAATCGATACAATCTTGCAAAACAACGCCATTATCTCCATCAATTGTCACAATGATTTTAAACGCATCCGTGATCACAACATCAATCAAAAACAATGATGGTCTTTCGGATAACGCTTCTAACAACAATAAATTTACCTTCTCTTTAAACACCATATTTTTATAAAAAGAGGGGACTATTAGTCCCCTCATTATCTAGATTTTAATAAATAACGATGCAAATATAGTGTTTTTTTTATAAATCAAAAAAAATACATTGATGTTAAAATATTTCTTATCTTTATTGTAACCAAAAACAAAGATTTTTCCCATAATACAAATCTTGAAATTATGAAACTAATTTTAGTCCCTACCGATTTTTCACCCCATGCTGAAAACGCATTAAAAACAGCTGCTGAAATCGCAAAAAAAACCGATGCAGAAATACTACTACTTCATATGCTAGAAATACCTAGTCAAATGAACGATGCCATTACAGGTGCTGCAGGAATCCCCGAAATTATGTTATTCATCAAAAAAGCCAACGAAATACTGGAAGAAAACACCCAGAGAGAATTCCTAAAAGGCATAACGGTCACCAAACACGTAAAATTCGAAAAAGCCTCTGAAGGCATTTTAACTTTTTTGAAAAAATATGAAATTGATTTGATCGTAATGGGCTCTAAAGGAATTTCAGGCATTGAAGAAATTCTTGTAGGTTCTAATACTGAAAAAATAGTAAGACAATCCAACGTTCCTGTCTTAGTTGTAAAAAACAATAAAATCAATCTAGACCAACCAAATATTGTATTTGCATCAGACTTCTCTGCAGAAACAAAAGCTCCGTTCCAAAAATTGATTGATTTTTCAAAAATCTTTGACGCAAAACTAACTTTAGTCACCATCTGTACCCCTAACAGTTTCAAAAGCACAATCGTAGCAAGAAAAATGACATCAGAATTTATCGCAAACTTCAATCTAAAAAATTACACCACTCATCTCTACAACGATACAAATGTTGAAAAAGGAATTATTAATTTCTCTTCCGAAATAGACGCAGATCTTATTGCACTTTGCACTCATGGAAGAACAGGTTTAACTCATTTCTTCACAGGAAGCATCAGCGAAGACCTCGTCAATCATGCAGTCAAACCCGTGCTAACTTTCAAAATTTAATCTGAAATACACATAAACAAAAAAGCCTCTCAAAATTGAGAGGCTTTTTCCGTTGGTCTACTAGGACTCGAACCTAGAAAGACTGCACCAAAAACAGTTGTGTTACCATTACACCATAGACCAATAGTGCGTTATTGCGGGTGCAAATTTATAATAATATTTAGTTTTCACAAACTTTTTTAGCAATTTTTATCAAAAAAAAATTCAATTTAAAAAATTAACAAATTCAAAACTACAAAAGAAACTAAAAATCAATGATTTACCAATTGACACCCATTTCCTAGAATTTTTTGTTAATGCCCTACAGTTTCCGCAAAAAAACATTTTCTTTGCATCATTAAAAATACAACTAAAAATTGACACATGAGTAAAGCAGCATTCAATTTCAATAAATGGAATACTATTGTAGGTTGGATAACATTTGCAGTAGCATTAATCACTTACAGCTTGACAGTTGAACCAACTATGAGTTTTTGGGATTGTGGTGAATACATTGCAACCTCAGCAAAACTTGAAGTAGGACATCCTCCTGGAGCTCCATTATTCCAAATGATAGGCGCTTTCTTTGCTATGTTTGCTACAGACAACCAACAGATAGCCTTAATGGTCAACATGACTTCAGTTGTATCTAGTGCCTTCACGATATTATTCATGTTTTGGTCATCCACCATAATACTTGCCAAAATCATTGGAGCTACATCAAAAGAAGAATTAACTAAGGAAAACAATATAGCCATACTAGGAAGTTCTTTTGTAGGCGCTTTAGCATATACATTTTCAGATAGTTTTTGGTACAATGCTGTTGAAGCCGAAGTGTATGCTATGGCTTCCTTATTCATCGCCCTGCTTTTTTGGCTTGGATTGAAATGGGAACAAGACATGGACAAACCTCGAGGAAACAAGTGGCTATTAGTTATCTCATTAGTAGTTGGACTTTCATTTGGGGTGCATTTTATGGCCTTATTAACAATTCCATCTATTGGACTTTTATACTATTTTAAACACTACAAAACCGTTACTGTAAAAAACTTTACAATAGCCAACATTGTAGTTATCTCCATTCTATTATTCATTTTCAAACTATTACTACCACTAACGATGGCGTTTTTTGGTAAAAGTGAAATCTTTTTGGTGAACAGTTTCGGAATGCCATTTGACTCTGGAACCATCCTTGTAGGCTTGTTAGTTGCTGTCTTCTTCTATTTTAGTTTGAAATACACCAAAGAAAAAGGCTTTGTACATTACAACACTTTACTATTATGTGTCTTATTCATATTAATTGGGTTTTCAACTTGGCTAATGCTTCCTATCCGCGCCAATGCCAACACTGTTATCAACGAAAACAAACCTTCGGACGCGGCTGAAGTTTTGGCCTATTACAATCGCGAACAATACGGAGTAAATCCTTTATTTTACGGACCTCAATATACAGAAACATTCGCCGGCTTAGACCCTAAAACACCTTATCTAGACAAAGCACCCAACTACGAACGAGATTACAAAACTGGAAAATATGTTATCGTAAACAACTTTAAAAATGCAGTTCAAAATAGCGATGACTACCACAAAACCATTCTCCCAAGAATGTGGAGCTCTGAACATATTGAAAACTATATTAATTTCACCAATCCACCCGCATTTAAGATCAATCCAAACTATCCGTACGAGGAAGATTTAGCAAAATACGGAATAGACGTCAATCAAATAAGCGAAGAAGATTACAACAAAGCTATTGCACAATTGAAAAATGAAGTAGAAAAAACTGTTTCAGAATTCAGACTGGCTTATGCTCAAAAACAAATTGACAACGATGGCTATGTAAAATTCTTAAAAAGCTATGGTGAATATCTAATTGTAGAAAAACCTACAACTACAGACAATTTCAGTTTTATGTTCGAATACCAATTCGGCTATATGTACTGGAGATACCTGATGTGGAATTTTGTTGGAAGACAAAGTGACAATCAAGGAAGATATGACCATTTAGACGGAAACTGGCTAAGCGGAATTAAATTTATTGACGAAACACATTTGGGACCTCAAGAAAACCTTCCTTCGGATGTTTTAAACAACAAAGGAAGAAATACTTATTATTTTATTCCTTTCATTCTTGGTTTGATTGGAATCATGTATCATGCTAGCAAAGACCGCAAGAGCTTTTACGTACTTTTTATGCTATTCTTATTTATGGGAATCGCTTTAAAAATCTACTTAAACGAAAGACCATTTGAACCTAGAGAAAGAGATTATGCACTAGTAGGATCATTTTACGTATTTGCACTTTGGATAGGCTTTGGAGTATACTCATTGTATGAAAGCCTACAAACCTATTTAGCACCAAAAATTGCAGGACCTATTATCATTTCGGCTTGCCTTTTGACCGCACCAGTATTAATGGCTGCACAAAACTGGGATGATCACGATCGTTCAGACAAATATACTGCCTTAGCTATGGCCAAAGCTTACCTAAGCTCCTGCGACCCTAACGCTATTTTATTCACCATTGGAGACAACGACACTTTCCCGCTTTGGTACGCCCAAGAAATAGAAGGAATTAGAACTGACATTAAGATTGTCAACACTAGTCTATTTATGACTGACTGGTATATTGACCAAATGAAAATGAAAACCTATGAATCAGACCCATTGCCTATTTCTTTTACTCACGACCAATATGTGGGAGATAAATTAGACTATGTGGCCTACATTCCAAAAACAGAAAGCAGATGGGAACTAAAAGACTTAATAGAATTCATTAAGAATCCTAAGTCCACTGTTGGGTTACAAAATGGACAAACCATCCACTTTTTCCCTACTAACAAAATAAGAATCCCTGTAGATAAAAATGCAATCATCCAAAACAAAGTAGTCGCTCCAAAATACAACGATTCTATTGTCCCTTATATTGACATTGACATCAAAGGAAGCGCGCTTTACAAAAACCGCTTGATGATGTTAGACCTTATCGCTAACAATAACTGGAAAAGACCTATCTATTTCAGTGGTGGAGCCTATGATAATGAAGATTACCTTTGGATGAAAGAATACCTACAATTAGACGGAATGGTTTTCAGACTTGTCCCGCTTAAAACACCGATTCCTAAAGAAAGTAGCCCATTAGATATGGGACAAATCGATTCTGAAAA
Organism: Flavobacterium faecale; assembly: GCF_048320115.1. GTDB lineage: Bacteria > Bacteroidota > Bacteroidia > Flavobacteriales > Flavobacteriaceae > Flavobacterium > Flavobacterium faecale_A. The sequence continues at coordinate 1,698,003 of NZ_CP182943.1, read as the reverse complement.
AATGTACAACATCATCATGTCTTGGGATTGGGGAAATAGCGATAGCAACAAAATTTATCATGACCCTGAAACCAGAAGAGAAAGTATCACTTACAGAACAAATATGGCGCGCTTAATGGACAAATTGATCGAAGAAGGCAAAATGGACAAAGCTAAAAAAATAATCGACTTAGCCATGACTAAAATGCCTTTGGAGAAATTTGGCTATTATTCTTTACTAGAACCTTTTGCTAAAGGATACTACCAAACTAATAACGTAACCAAAGCACAAGATTTATTAAACCAATTGATTGTAAAATACCGCGAAAACTTAAATTACTACAGTAAATTAAGTCCAAATGAACAATCAGAAATTGCAATCGACATTATAACTGACATTGAGCGCTACAGAAGCTTATTACAGGTAATGAAAGAAAATGGAGATTTAACTTTCTTCGAAAAGAATAAAAAAACATTCAACAATTACATTGAAATATTCCAGCATTTCGAAAGAGAAAAGGAATAAATCAAAGGGCATAAAATCCTATAAAAAAGTGCAGCAATCATTTGGAAATTGCTGCACTTTTTTATAACTTAAAGTCTCTAAAAATAACTACAAAATGCGCTTTTACTGGATCAAAACAAATTCGTTAATCAAATGGATATTTTCAAAATATGTGTGGGACATTCCTAATGCAGAAAACAAAATATACCTCAGTTTTGATGACGGCCCAACTCCAGAGATTACCAATTGGGTTTTGGAACAATTACAAAAACACAATGCCACTGCTACTTTCTTTTGTCTAGGAAAAAACATCGAAGACCAACCCTTATTATTTGAAAAAATAATACAGAGCAAACATGCCGTTGGCAACCACACATTTAACCATTTGAATGGATGGAAAACTACAACTAAAGAATATCTCAGAAATGTAAAGGATTGCGCTAAAACTTTTTCAAAATTTGGTTTAAAAACCAATCTTTTTCGTCCACCCTATGGTAAGATGAACAACGCACAATTAGACGCTTTGAAAAAACAAGGATATAAAATTATTATGTGGGATGTACTAAGCGCCGACTTTGACACAAGCATTTCACAAGAAAAATGCCTTAAAAACGTAATTTCAAATATTAAACCAGGAAGTATTATTATATTTCACGACAGTGTCAAAGCATTTCAAAATTTGAAATACACACTCCCAAAAGTATTAGAATTTATTGACCAGAAAAAATACCAATACGCAACTATACCATAGCCTTAATTACAATTGTTCTTGAACAATCGCTATGATACTATTAGCGTCCAGTTCTCCTGATTGCCTCCAAATCATTTGTCCTTCTTTATAAATCATCAATGTGGGAAGTCCCTTGATTCGTAGAGCCTCGGCTAGTTCTTGATTTTTATCCACATCAATTTTAATCACTTTAGCTTTATCGCCAAGTGCAGCAGCCACATCCTTTATTACAGGATGCATAGACAATGATGCTTCATTCCATTCTGTGTAAAAGTCAATCAACACAGGCACGTGTGCGCTTATAAGTTCTCCAAATTTTGACATAAAACCAAAAATTTAATATTTTAAATCTACTAAAAAAAATAGATATTAATTTACAAATGTAGCATTTTTAACGAATTATGCTAGTTTCTCTCCTTTTTTTAGTTCAATCACCGTAATTTCAGGCATAATTCCTACTCTACCAGGGTAGGCATGAAACCCAAAACCACGATTAACATAGATATAACGCCCCAAAGTCTCGTACAAACCTGCCCATTGCGGATACATATACTGCGCTAAACTCCACTTAAAAACACCAGGAATTTCAATACCAAATTGCATTCCGTGCGTATGTCCAGAGAGCGTCAATTGAAAATTCTTAGCATGTTGTTTCAGTTCAGAATCCCAATGTGAAGGATCGTGTGTCATCACCACCTTAAAATCCTCCTGATTTACCCCAGACGAAGCTTTATTGATATCGCCAGCTCTTTTAAAACTACGTCCCCAATTTTCAACACCTATCAATGCAATTTTCTGATTGTCTTTCTCAATATAACGATGTTCGTTTAGCAAAAGTTCAAAATCAATATCACCGTATAATTTTTTTATACCTTCAAAATTATCGTCTTTCTCCTCCTGAGTCTTCCAATCAATGTATTCTCCATAATCATGATTCCCTAAAACGGAATACTTTCCGAAAGCTGGTTTATGAATACGCTTGAAAGTTTCAATCCAAGGATGCATTTCAGTCGCATGTGTATTGACAATATCCCCAGTAAACAAAATCATATCTGAATTTTGTTCATTTATCAAATCAATGGCATAATTTATTTTATCAGGATCGTCAAAACTCCCTGAATGTACATCTGAAATTTGTGTAATTCTAAAACCATCAAAAGCATCAGGCAAATCCGGATAATAAATGCGTTGTTTGATGACTTTGTAATTATACTTCCCAATGGTCATTCCGTAAATCAATGACAAAAATGGAATCGAAGCCAAACCTAAACTTATCTGACTTACAAAAGTACGTCGGGCTGCCAAAAAACCATCCGAAGAATCTCCCACAGCAGCACGAAACAAGCCCGAAATCAATCGGTATAAATCCTCACCCATCAGCACCAATGCCAAGACAATTTTTGGAATATACACTAACAACATCAATCCCATTGTCAGCAAAGTCTGCTTTGTTTGACCCACCGATCGATCAAAACTTAGAAATGAATAGACGATATACCCAAACAATACTAGGCTTGAAACCGCATATCCAATCAACCACCATTTTCCTCTAATCAGCGTCTTTATTGCTTGGTAGGCATACAATTCCACAAACAACAATATCGAAAAAAAAAACAATAACCTAAAACCCATTACACTACATTTTTACACAAAATAACAACTTATCCAAAGGAAACAAGAAGATCTTAAATAAACTTTAACTTCAATACTTATTTTTTTTTAGGACGAAACAAACTAAACGGATTAACCATAACGCAGTCTGCCCTTTCCCGTTTGTCACGCTGAAAGCGTCACAGACAAAGTATTCACTTTTCTTGGGATTCTTAAGGAATGACAAACTAGACGGATTAGCAGTAGTCCCGGTTTGTCACGCTGAAAGCGTCCCACACAAGGTCAGCAAAGGCTTGCTCGAGTATCACGAAACTTCTTGATACGATTTCTCCTTCGTAAATAGGACACAAAACACACTTAAATTAATAACATTGCTCTCTAGGATATAGTGATAACTAAAAAGTTGCGAATCCAACAGGTACAGGATTTACAAATTTATTTCATAGTTAATTTGTAAGAATATTTTAATATATTTGAAAAGGTATAAAAACAATATTATATAAATAAAAATTTTACATCATAACAAATTAGATTGATCATATGCAATTGTAAACTAGCTATTTGCTTTTTTTTATTTACAACCCTGCTACAACTAAACGAAGAAGATAATAACGAATTTGACACAATTAACAATAAACGACATGAATGAAATAATATGCCCTAGTTGCCAAAAAGCATTTAAAGTTGATGAAGCCGGTTTTGCTGACATTTTGAAACAAGTTCGTGACCACCAATTTGAGGAGGAGTTATTAAAACGACTAGCACTCGCAGATAAAGAAAAAGAAAGTGCTGTAAAATTAGCAGAGGCAAATATTAAAAATTCTTTGCAGGAACAACTGTTAAAAAAAGACAAAGAACTTACTGAACTCAAAGCTCAAAAAGAAACAGAGTTTCTTCAACTTAAAGCAAAACTTGACAACGCAGAAATTGCCAAAAAACTGGCAATTACAGAAGCAACTCAAAAAGTTGAAAAGGAGAGAGACGACTTGACAAACGTCATAAAACTTAAAGACACCGAAAAAGAACTTCTTGAAAAATCTTTAAATGAAAAATATTCTGCTGCATTAAAAGAGAAAGATGCAATTATAAGACACAAGGATGAAGAGATTGCATTAAGAAAAGATATGAAGTTGAAACTATCAACTAAAATGATTGGTGAAACACTTGAACAGCATTGCGAAACGGAGTTTAATAAACTTCGGGCAACAGCTTTTCAAAGAGCATATTTCGAAAAGGACAATGATTCTAAATTTGGAAGCAAAGGCGATTTTATTTATAAAGAAACAGACGAAGCAGGAAACGAAATAATTTCAATAATGTTTGAAATGAAAAATGAAGGTGATGAGACTGCAACAAAAAAGAGAAATGAAGATTTTCTAAAAGAATTAGACAAAGACCGCACAGAGAAAAAATGCGAATACGCAGTTCTTGTATCACTTTTAGAAGCTGATAGCGAATATTATAATTCGGGAATTGTGGATGTATCACACAAATTCAATAAAATGTATGTTGTCCGTCCTCAATTTTTCATCCCCATAATTACATTGCTCCGCAATGCCGCCATGAACTCACTGCAATATAAAGCAGAACTTTCCTTAGTCAAAAATCAGAATATAGATATTACAAATTTTGAAGAAAAGATAAACGCATTTAAAGATGGGTTTGCAAGGAATTATGAGTTGGCAAGTCGTAAATTCAAGACGGCAATTGATGAAATAGACAAAACTATAGATCATTTGCAAAAAACTAAAGACGCTTTACTCTCATCAGACAATAATCTTCGTCTCGCAAATCAAAAAGCAGAAGATCTAACCATAAAAAAGTTAACTCACGGGAATCCAACAATGAAAGCAAAATTTGACGAACTCAAATAATTCAATGAAATCATGCAAGAACAATCTACCCTCGTACTACATAACCAAACACTGCCACTTTTAAACATTTCATTGTATCTGAACGACATTAAACCCGTTCAGTCATTGAGCATTGAAAACTCTTCTGATTTTGATTCTGCCCCTCTTGAAGTAAAAATAATTGCTGACCTATCTTGTATTGAACCATTTTCTTTTAATGTTTCATTTGTACCAGCAAAGAAAGAAGTAAAAATTCCTTTAGAGAATTTGAAGGTAAACCGTGAGTTTTTAAATAAACTTTCAGAAACTGAAAAGGTATTTTTCACAATTGAAGTCATTGAAAATGAAAAGGTTGTTATTAAAGAAGTAATTTCAATAAATGTTCATCCATTAGAGCATTTTGGGGGATTTCAAATTTTACCAGAGTTAATTGCCACTTACATTACACCCAATCACCCATATATCTATCACATAAAACGAAAAGCTATTGATATACTTGAAGATCAGGGTTTAAAAACGGCTTTTGAAGGATATCAAAGTAGTGATCAAGAACGTGTTTTGCAGATTATGTCAGCAATTTACACATCAATACAAGGTGAAGAAATTATTTACAGTTCGTTACCTCCTGATTATGAAGAAATAGGGCAAAGATTACGTTTGTTAAACACTATACAACAAGAAAAATTTGGCAATTGCATTGATATTAGCTTGTTATTTGCTGCTTGTTTAGAAGCTGTTGATTTAAACCCAATTCTGATAATTGTTCGCGGACACGCCTTTGTTGGATGCTGGCTACAGGACGATAAATTTCCTGAAGTAATAAATGATGACAAAACGGCTATTACTAAACGTCTTTCTAAAGGCATTCGAGAAATGGCAGTAATTGAAGCAACAAGTGTTTGTAAAGGCATTAGTATTAAATTTAGTGATGCACTTAATGCAGCCGAAGCTCAGTTAGTACAGAAAGAAGATTTTTTACTTTCAGTTGATATAAAACGTGCAAGAACGCTTCGCATTCGTCCATTGCCGTTGCTAACAAACTCCACTGGAATACAGCTTGACGAAGAAGCTTTAAAACAGATAGAAACAACTGCAATGGAAAAACAGTTTGAAATCGGGACAATATACGATGATGAATTATTACAAGTAAAGCAGCCAAAAACAAAGCAAAAAATATGGGAACGAAAACTTTTAGACTTATCACTTCGTAATAATTTATTGAATTTGCATATTACCCGAAATATGCTCCAATTGATCGATATAGACATCAGTCATTTGGAAGACACGCTTTCAGAAGGCAAAAGTTTTTCAATAATGCCCAATCCTAATGCTGATGTTTTAAGGAAGTATAATTTATTTACCCAGCCGCTACATCATTCATCACCACTATACCAATTAGCAAATGATGAATTCAAACATAATAGGTTATTAACCAATTATCATCAACAAGACTTAGATAACATTCTCGTCTATATTCACAAAAATGCAAAGCAAGCCACTGAAGAAAACGGCTCAAGTACTTTGTATTTAGCTGTAGGCCTTCTGAAATGGTTTGACAGAAAAACACCTGAACAACCACGATATGCTCCCATTCTATTAATACCTGTTGAGATTAGTCGAAGATCTGTTATTAGTAAATTTACACTAAAGAGCCGTGAAGAAGAAACTATGATAAATATTACATTGGTAGAATTTCTTCGTCAAGAATATGAACTGAACTTAAGTGCCTTAGAACAACTTCCTACAGATGAGAAAGGAGTTGATGTAGCAAAAGTAATGGGAATTCTCCGCAGGGCTGTAATGCAGTTAAAGGGATGGGATGTTGAAGAACAACTGGTATTAGGAAATTTTTCGTTTAGCAAGTTAATTCTATGGAAAGACATTGTAGTTCACCAAGAAGATTTACTAAAAAGCGACATGGTGAGGAGTTTAGTTAATGGAAAATTAATATTTAATGAAATTCACGAACCACAGGCTACAAATGATTTTGACAGCATTAATTCTGAGTCGGTAGTACTACCTATTCCAACAGATGTTTCGCAAATGGAAGCTGTTATTGCTGCACAAAATGGACAAAGTTTCATTTTACACGGTCCTCCCGGGACAGGGAAATCTCAAACAATAACAAACATTATTGCAGATGCGTTGTATCGTGGCAAAAGAGTTTTGTTTGTTGCTGCTAAAAAAGCCGCATTAGATGTTGTGCATAGGCGATTGGAGCAAATCGGACTTGCTCCATTTACCTTAGAATTACACTCCAACAAATCAAAAAAATCGGATGTGTTAGAGCAGTTAGCTAAATCAATAGAAACTGCAAAACTTTCACGAACAACAGACTTTCAACAAGAAGCACAACGATTAGATACAGCAAAAAAAGCCATCAGCGATTATGTAAACGTATTGCATCAAAAACAACAAGTTGGTTGGAGTTTGCACGACAGTATAACGGCTTTAGAAAATTACCACGATAAGAAGTTCCCAAAGAATTTTATTTCCGAAGCTGTTCTGAAACAACTAAATTCCGTACTATGGCAACAATGGACAGATTGGCTTCCGCAATTTCAATCTATTGCGAGTTTAATTGTTCATCCATCTGAAAACCCACTGAATGCTTTGAATTTGCCGCAATATTCACCTTCAATAAATGACGAAATTTCTGCACACACTCAAAAACTTTTGAACCTTTTACCTGATGTTGAAAGCAAATATCTATCGTTGGCGAAGGCAATACATTTTCCTTTTTCAATACAAACTAAATCGGAGTGGGAACAATTTGTTCAAGTTGTAACTGCATTCCAAAAACTACCCGACATTCCGTTAGAACTTGTTCGGTATTTATCCGATAAAGAAAACTACAACGTGTATGAAGAATGGAGTAAAGCATTTAATCAATATCTAACAGTTCTAAACAGCATTTTAAAAGACTACAATCGTAATATTTTAACCACAGATGTTTCAGCTACAGAAATTCAATGGAAACAGGCACAACAAAGTTGGTTCTTGCCAAAGTGGTTGCAATCACGAAAAATCAAAAAACAGTTATCTATTTTTAGAAATGCACCATTCAATAATGACAACGAAGTTGAACAACTTTTCTCTTACAATAATCAGTTACAGGAGGTGCAATACCTATTGCAGCAAGGTCGTTTTGGTAATGTGCAACAAGCATTGAAAAATTTGTTCAAAAACGAACAAACAGATTTAACTGATATTGGGAATAAAGCTGCATTAGTTCAGCAGTTAGGGAATACAACAAATAGCTGGGAGCGTAATGCTCTTGGCAAATGGGTTCAAGTTTGGCAGGAAAAAAACATACAGTATTCTGATGAAATTAAACAAAAGTACCAATCTGACATTACCGATTTCATTCAGCTTGCAACAACATTCAATCAACAAGCCAAAAGTTACGAAACACTTACAGGTGTCCTGTTTCAACAGAATGAAAACTGGAATACCGAAACTGTAAATCAACTGAATAACATTCAGACACATCTTCCCCATTTAAAAAACTGGATGAACTATGTGCAACTTCGTAAGCAGGGAGAAACATTACTGTTGCATTGGCTCATAAACGCATACGAAAACAAATTATGCAATACTGAAAACCTGATAGATTATTTTCATCTCACCGTTCATGCTTCCTTTGCACAACGTGTTATTTCTCAACACGAGGCATTGAGTTTGTTTAATTCAGATCTGTTTGAAAGTAAAATTGAGCAGTATAAAAAAATCGCAAAAGACTTTCAGTATCTCACCATTCAGGAATTACGAGTAAAGTTAGCTGCACAATTACCAAACACCACAGCCGAGGCTATGCAAAGTTCTGAAATTGGTATTTTACAACGAGCCATTAAAAACAGAGGCAGAGGATTGAGCATTAGAAAACTGTTTGACCAAATTCCTACTCTGTTGCCACGTATTGCGCCTTGTATGCTAATGAGCCCGATTTCAGTAGCACAGTATTTTGATGTAAACACAAAGCATTTTGATATTTTGATTTTTGATGAGGCTTCGCAATTACCAACTTGTGAAGCAGTAAGTGCTCTAGCAAGAGCGAAGCAAGCGGTGATTGTGGGCGACCCAAAACAAATGCCTCCTACTTCGTTTTTCAGCACAATCAAATTGGATGAAGAAAATATGGATGTAGAAGATTTGGAAAGTATATTGGATGATTGTTTGTCCTTATCAGTTCCTTCAAAATATTTGTTGCGACACTATCGCAGCAAGCACGAAAGTTTAATTGCTTTCAGCAACGTAAACTATTATGAGAACAAACTACTTACTTTCCCTTCATCAGATGATTTGAACCGAAAAGTAAAGTATCACCAAATCAAGGGGTTTTATGACAAAGGAAAAACTCGAACCAACAAGTTTGAAGCGGATGAAATAGTGAAATACATCCAATCTCACTACAACAATTCACAAAAGCGAAAATTGAGTATAGGAGTTGTTACATTTAGTCAAACGCAACAAAACCTGATTGAAGACAAGCTACAAAAGCTCTTTATGAGCGACACAAAATTGGAAGAATATGCCAATGAAAGTAACGAACCTCTATTTGTAAAGAACTTAGAGAATGTGCAAGGTGATGAACGTGATATAATTCTCTTTTCCGTGTGTTATGCACCTGATGAAGAAGGAAAAATGAGTATGAATTTTGGCCCCTTAAACCGTGATGGCGGTTGGCGTAGATTAAATGTAGCCATAACTCGTGCAAGATATGAAATGCACCTGTTCTCAACACTACATGCAGACCAAATAGATTTAAGCCGTACATCTGCCGAAGGCGTGGCAGGACTTAAAGCATTTTTACAATTTGCTGAAAAGGGACATTTAAGTGTTCGCCCCGAAGATATTCAGAAAGCGTTGGAAAAACAACATTTATCTGCATCCATTAGCAAAAAACTACAGGAAAAGGGATTAAATGTTAAATGTAATATTGGAACTTCTGGTTTTAAAGTAGACATTGGAATTGTGCACCCATACAAACCACAACAATACATTTTGGGGATTGTAATTGACGGACATTATTATTACAATGCACAAACAACAAATGACAGGGAAATGGTAATGCCATCTGTATTAAAAGCATTAGGTTGGAATATTCACCGCATTTGGACAATGGATTGGTTTGAAAATTCAAGCATAATTATTGACGCAATAATAGAAAAGGTAAAATATCTGCAAGCACAGCCAGATATTAAAGAAGAACTAATTGTAGAACCCATTGTTGAACCGAAATTTGAACCCATAAAAGCGATGCTTGATGAAGTGGAGACAAAAAATAATACAAGCAAACAAAAACCTTATGTAGCTGCCTCTTTAGCTTCTGTCTCCTCTGCGAACAGTGAGACTATTTTTGAATTTCAAAACCGGAATGCTATCAAACAACAAATACAATCTTTGGTAGACACAGAAGCCCCTATCAGCAAAAGTTTGTTGTATAAAAAGATATTGCAAGCATGGAACACAAGTCGTGCAGGAGCAAGATTAGACAAACATTTAGAAGGAATTATCAAAGAGATGAATGTAGTTGAAACAACTCATCATCAACCATTCTATTGGAGCAATAATACGACATTGGACTGCTATCGAAGCAACGACATTGAAAAACGAAACATGGAGGACATTGCTCCCGAAGAAGTGATAGTAGCATTGGACGAAGTTATATCAAACAATTTAAGTATTGAAGAAGATGAATTACTTCGCTACTTAGCCCGCACATTCGGCTTTGCAAAAGTAGGCAAACAGATTGATGCTTTGTTGCGATACTCTATTGACACTGCTGTAAAACAAAACAAAGTAAAAAAAGAAAATAACCGAATAAAAGTGATTGTTAAATAAAAAAATGCTACATCAAAAAATATCCGATTTTAAAACCCGAAACCTAAACTTTACAACTTACACACTTTCAGTGACAACTTCAACTCTAATTTATGAAACTCACAATTCCTGGGATTCCTACAAAATGACAAACGTAACGAGCTAGCAGTAGTCCCGTTTGTCACGCTGAAAGCGTCCCAGAAAAAGGTTTGCAAAACCTTGCAGGTTTGTTTTCGATTTAATTAGACGCCTACAAGGTCAAAAAAAAGACCTTGCAGGATAAAAATCGTAATTATTCCGCTGCTCCCGCGTGAGTGATAGCAGTGGAAAGCCCGCAAAACCATGTAGCGCTAGCGAAATGGGTTGAGGACTTGTAACGGATAGCACGACAGCAGGAAGCCAATGGATTTTCGTTCCTTCATGCAATTGCCCTTTGGCTTACTGGTGGCACGCCCAAAAAATAATAAAAAGAGGGATTTTGAACGGGAGAAAAACGAGGTTTTCAAAAAGGTTTGTTTATTTTTACGACAAAATTTTTCATTATGTCTGCTCAAAAACGCCTTTTCTTACTCGATGCCTATGCTTTAATCTTTAGAGGTTATTATGCTTTTATCAAAAATCCAAGAATAAACTCTAAGGGAATGGACACCTCAGCGATTATGGGATTTATGAATTCGCTGATGGATGTGATTAAGCGTGAAAAACCTGACCATTTAGCAGTAGCATTTGACAAAGGGGGAAGCATTTTAAGAAACGAGATGTTTCCTGAATACAAAGCAAATCGTGACGCAACACCCGAAGCGATCAAAATTGCGGTTCCCTACATTCAGGAATTATTGAAGGCCATGCACATTCCGATTATAGAAGTAGCGGGTTATGAGGCGGATGATTTGATAGGAACTATTGCCAAACAAGCCGAAAAGGAAAATTATAAGGTGTATATGGTGACTCCTGACAAGGATTTTGCCCAATTGGTTTCAGAAAATATTTTTATGTACAAGCCTGCCCGAATGGGGAATGGCATTGAGATATGGGGAATTCCTGAGGTCTTGGAAAAATTTGAAATCGAAAGACCTGAGCAAGTGATTGACTTTTTAGGAATGATGGGCGACTCTGCTGACAACATTCCTGGATTACCTGGTGTGGGCGAGAAAACTGCTAAAAAATTCCTAGCCGAATATGGCTCTATGGAAAACCTATTGGCCAACACTCACGAACTGAAAGGCGCCATGAAAGCCAAGATTGAAGCCAATAAGGAATTGGGGTTATTGTCTAAAAAATTAGCCACTATTTTACTGGATTGTCCTGTGACTTTTGACGAAAAGGACTATGAGTTGAACACTCCTGATGTCGAGAAAACGGATGCTTTGTTCAACGAACTAGAGTTTCGTAGAATGGCAGAGCAGTTTGATGCTATTTTCAAAAGTCCGTCATCACAAGCAACGCAAACAGAAAACACTGCTGTAGATGACGCCAAACTATATAAAAAACCACAACCAAAGAACGAAGAACAATTTGACCTGTTCTCCGCAACCTTACCTACTCACGATAGCGAAGTAGTCCACCAGCAATTTTACGGAACACTGGAAACCACAGCTCATTCGTACCAAATTGTTCAAGGTGATTTAGGACTTAAATTGCTGTTGCAAAATTTACAAAAACAAACTTCGGTTTGCTTTGATACCGAAACTACTGGACTGGATGCTTTACATGCAGAATTAGTGGGTATGTCGTTTTCGTATGAAAAAGGAAAAGCATTTTACGTGCCCTTTCCCGAAAATCAAGACGAAGCCAAAGCGTTGGCGGAGAAATTTAGTCCGTTTTTTGAAAATCCAGCCATTGAAAAAATAGGACAAAACATAAAATACGATTTGAAGATTTTGGCTAATTACGGAATTAATGTCGCTGGAAAATTGTTTGATACGATGATTGCGCATTATTTGATTAATCCGGATATGCGTCATAATATGGATATTTTAAGTGAAACCTATTTGAAATATTCGCCTAAATCCATTGAAGATTTGATTGGCAAAAAAGGCAAAAACCAAAAATCAATGCGCGATGTAGCGCTTGAAGACATCAAAGAATACGCTGCTGAAGATGCTGATGTGACCTACCAATTGAAAGAGTTGTTTGCAGTAGAACTCGAAAAAACAGCGACTCAAAAATTGTTTGACGAAATCGAGATTCCGCTCGTACCAGTTTTGGCAGCTATGGAGACCGAAGGTATCAACCTTGATGTTCCTTTCTTGAACGCCATGTCAACTGAAATGGCAGCTGAAAGCCAAGCTTTGGAACAAAAAATATACGAAACCGCTGGTGAGAAATTCAATTTGGCTTCGCCAAAACAGTTGGGTGATATTTTATTTGACAAGTTAAAAATTGGCGGCCCTAAACAAAAGAAAACCAAAACAGGACAATACGCTACTGGCGAAGAGGTCCTAAGCTATTTAGCTAACGAGCATGAAATTGTACGCGATATCCTCGAATGGCGACAAATGGTAAAACTACAAAGCACCTATATTGATGCTTTACCCACACAAGTAAACGAAAAAACGGGACGTGTTCATACTGATTATATGCAAACTGTTGCCGCAACAGGACGTTTGAGTTCGAATAACCCCAACTTACAAAACATCCCGATTCGTACCGAAAGAGGACGTTTAATCCGTAAAGCTTTTATTGCTCGTGATGAAAACTACACTTTGGTTTCTGCCGATTACTCTCAAATAGAATTGCGTGTGATTGCAGCTTTAAGTGGCGAAGAAAACATGATTAAAGCCTTCCAAAACAACGAAGACATCCACAAATCAACTGCCTCTAAGGTTTTTAACGTGCCTTTGGAAGAAGTAACTCGCGAACAGCGTAGCCATGCTAAAACGGTCAACTTTGGAATTATTTATGGGGTTTCGGCTTTTGGACTTTCGAACCAAACCAATCTTTCCCGCTCAGAAAGCGCTGATTTGATTGAGGCTTATTACAAAACCTACCCTAGATTGAAGTCGTTTATCAATGAGCAAATTGATTTTGCCAGAGAAAACGGCTATGTCCAAACCGTTTTAGGAAGACGCCGCTATTTAAAAGACATCAATTCACAAAACGCCATTGTTCGTGGTGGTGCCGAACGAAATGCGGTCAATGCCCCAATTCAAGGTTCAGCTGCCGATATTATCAAAATTGCGATGATTAACATTCACAACAAACTGAAATCAGAAAACTGGAAATCAAAAATGTTGCTGCAAGTACATGATGAGCTTGTGTTTGATGTGCATAATGATGAGCTAGAAAAAATCCAACCGATGATTAAGCACGAAATGGAAAATGCTTTTAAACTAGAAGTACCACTAGTAGTTGATTTAGGAATGGGGAAAGATTGGCTGGAAGCGCATTAACCAAAACTGTTTAGTTTAACTTTTTAGTCGTCAAAAAATTCACCCAGACTAGTTACAATAATTCAACGTTTTTTGACCTACATAAAAAAACCATTCTTAAATTTCTAAGAATGGTTTTCTTTTATCTGTAAAGGTTAGTATCACTAGTATTTATTTCTTTCGACTGCCTTTCTTCTTACTTCTAGAAGACTCTCTTTCTTTCAGTTTCGTTTTGATGACTACTGTTTCGTAAGGAGGTTCAATCTCGTCTTCGTTTTCTAAACGATCAATTAATAACTTAGCCGCAACTTCTCCAATTTCAACTCCATGCTGACTAACCGTGGTTAAACTTGGCGACAATCTACGTGATGCTAAAATTCCGTCAGCAAAACCTATAATTGATAAATCCTTAGGTACATTGTATCCATTTTTGATTGCAATTCTCAAAGCAGCAACAGAATCATTTTCGTCTAAAGCAAAAACAGCATCAATTTTATTGTTTGCAAAAATAACTTCCAACTTCGACTTCATATCCTCTTCACAATCTGTTCTAAGGATAATATTTTCGTTAATTGGAATTCCGTTATCTTTTAAGGCTTTTAAATAGCCTTCGGTTCGTAATTTACCCACGCTCAAATTTTCGATAGACGAAATCAAAGCGATATTTTTACATCCTAAATCAATTAAATGTTGCGTCACATTGATACCCGAATCAAAATCATCTACAATTACCTTGTCACAATCAATTTCATCAGCAATACGATCAAACATCACTATTGGCGTTCCTTCATTAATAATATCAGAGAAATGAGAGTAGTCTTGTAGTTTTTGAGCCTCTTCTGAAACAGACAAAATAAACCCATCAATTGTTCCATTACTCAGCATCTCTAAAGTATTCACCTCTTTTACAATAGATTCATTCGAAATACAAGTAATAGCATTATACCCTTTTTTATCGGCTACTTTTTCAATACCACTAAAAACTTTAGCGTAAAACGAATTCAATATATTAGGTATGATTACTCCAATGGTTTTGGTTTTCCTATTCTTAAGATTCAACCCAATTACATTAGGCTTATAATTTTTAAGTTTCGCATACTCCTTAATCTTAACTTTAGTTAATTCACTAATCTCTGGGCTATCATTTAGCGCCTTTGATACGGTAGAAACGGAAACATTAAGTTCTTTTGCAATTTGTTTAAGAGTTGCTTTTACCTTCATAATTCATTTTTTTTAATCTAATATTTTGCTGTAAAAAATATAAAAGCATCACCAATACAATTTTACAGCAAATACCAAAATTCTAATTCCAAAGCGCAAGATAATGAATTAAACAACACCAATAAAAAAGACAAAAACACTTAATACTAATTTTAACAATTGAACTCCCAAACTTTGAAAATCAAGACGACTATAAAAATATAACTCAAAAAAATGAGCCCTAAGAAATCAGCATTTTAGCTAAAAAACTATTGTTAAAACAACACTATTGACCTAGAATAGCTTCAGATCCAAAATCCTAAAACACCTCATAAAAAACAAAAAACACACACACTTCAAACCATATCCCACCACAGCTATCACTACTTCAACCATCTGAAATAAATAGACAATTGATTATCAGCCCAAACCACAAATAAAATAATCTTTTAAGCTATTTGTATTTAAAATAATTAATTGTACTTTTGCAACCCCTTTATTGGGGATGGAATGTTTAATTAAAATATATTATTGTGAACGCATTAAGCTACAAGACAATTTCAGCAACAAAAGCCAACTCAACAAAAGAGTGGATCGTTGTAGATGCTGACGGTCATAACTTAGGACGTCTTGCTTCAAAAGTCGCTATGATTTTAAGAGGTAAGTACAAGCCAAGTTATACACCACACGTGGACTGTGGAGATAACGTAATTGTTATCAACGCAGAAAAAATCAACCTTACAGGTAACAAAATGGACGAGAAAATTTACATGCGTCACACAGGTTACCCAGGAGGACAAAGAACTTTAACTGCTAAAGTATTGCAAGCAAAAAACCCTGCAGCCTTAGTAGAAAAAGCAGTAAAAGGAATGTTGCCTAAAAACAAATTAGGTGCTGAACTTTTCAGAAATTTAAATGTTGTTGTTGGTTCTGAGCACAAACAAGGAGCTCAAAAACCAAGAACTGTTAACCTAAACGATCTTAAGTAATGGGAGTTATTCACAAAATCGGTAGAAGAAAAACCGCTGTTGCACGTGTTTATGTTTCAGAAGGAACAGGAGTAATCACTGTAAACAAAAAAGAATTCGCAACTTACTTCCCAACAGCTACTTTACAGTACAAAGTATTGCAACCAATGTCTATGACAGAGAACGCTTCAAACTTTGACGTAAAAGTAAATGTTTATGGAGGTGGTTCAACTGGTCAAGCAGAAGCTGTAAGAATGGCATTAGCTCGTGCAATGTGCGAAGTTAACGCTGAAAACAGAGGGATTTTGAAACCAGAAGGATTATTAACAAGAGACCCAAGAATGGTTGAACGTAAGAAATTCGGTCAGAAGAAAGCTCGTAAGAGATTCCAATTCTCTAAACGTTAATATTGCCTGTCTTGTTCAAATGGGACAAGACTTATTGAATTTATTATTGAATTTAAAACAATGTTGTGATGTCTCACTGAGGTGAGAGATTAGTTTAGCATCTAAATGAAGCCTAACACCAAAAGGTAAAAGGAACATTGCTAATCAACGAACGTAAACTAGTACAAAAATGTCAAACAAAGTAGAAGTAAAAGAATTACTAGAAGCAGGTGTTCATTTTGGACACATGACTAGAAAATGGGATCCAAACATGGCTCCTTACATTTATATGGAGCGTAATGGAATTCACATTATCAATCTATATAAAACTGCAGCAAAAATTGAAGAAGCTAACGAAGCTTTGAAAAAAATCGCTGCATCAGGTAGAAAAATATTATTCGTAGCTACCAAAAAACAAGCAAAAGACATCGTAGCTGAAAAAGCAGCTGCTGCAAACATGCCTTACATCACTGAAAGATGGCCAGGTGGAATGCTAACTAACTTCGTAACTATCCGTAAAGCTGTTAAAAAAATGGCTACTATCGATAAAATGAAGAAAGATGGTACATTCATGACTCTTTCTAAAAAAGAGCGTTTACAAGTAGATCGTCTTCGTGCTAAATTAGAGAAAAATTTAGGTTCAATCGCAGATATGTCTAGATTACCTGCTGCTTTATTCGTAGTAGATATCAAAGCTGAGCACATCGCAATAAAAGAAGCACAAAAATTAAACATTCCAGTTTTCGCAATGGTTGATACAAACTCTGACCCACGTGAGGTAGATTATGTTATCCCTGCAAATGATGATGCTTCTAAATCAATTGATAAAATTTTATCTTTAGTTACTGCTGCTGTTACTGAAGGACTTTCTGAAAGAGGTTCTGAAAAAGAAGCTGAAGCTACTGACAAAACTGCTGTTGCTGCAACTGAAGAAGCAGCTCCTGCAACTGAAGAATAAATCAAATTTTAAATTCCAAATTTTAAATTCCAAATTCCCCAAACGATTAATAACCTTAGGTTAGTAATTTATTAAAACTGGAATTTGGGATTTATAAATTGGAATTTTTTACTTTTAACATTAAAAATAAAACATTATGTCAACTATAACTATAACGGCTGCAGACGTAAACAAATTAAGACAAACTACAGGAGCAGGAATGATGGACTGTAAAAAAGCTTTAGTTGAAGCTGAAGGAGATTTCGATAAAGCTATTGAAAACCTTAGAAAAAAAGGACAAAAAGTAGCTGCTAATCGTTCTGACCGTGAGTCTTCTGAAGGAGCTGCTGTTTCTTTTATCAATGCTGACAAAACTAAAGGAGCTATTATCACATTAAACTGTGAAACAGATTTCGTTGGTAAAAATGAAACTTTCGTTGCTTTAGCTAAAGAATTAGTTGAAAAAGCAATTAACTTCTCTTCAAAAGAGGAATTCTTAGCTTCAGATTTCAACGGAATTACAGTTGCTGAGAAACTAATCGAACAAACTGGAGTTATCGGTGAAAAAATTGAAATCGGTGGTTTCGAAATTTTAGAAGGTGCTTACATTGGATCTTATGTTCACGTGAACAAAATTGCTGCATTAACAGCTATTTCTGCTCCAATTGCGAATGCAGAAACTTTAACAAAAGACATCTCTATGCAAGTTGCTTCTATGGGAGCTGACACATTATCTTACAAAGATTTTGACCCTGCTTTCATCGCTGCTGAACTAGAGGCTCGCATTGCAGTAATTGAAAAAGAAAATGAAGAAGCAAAACGTTTAGGAAAAACGTTGAAAAACGTTCCTAAATACATCTCTTACGCTCAATTGACTGAAGAAGTATTGAAACAAGCTGAAGAAGATGCTAAAGCTGAATTAAAAGCAGAAGGTAAACCAGAGCAAATTTGGGACAAAATTATTCCTGGAAAAGTACAACGTTTCATCTCTGACAACACTACTTTAGATCAAGAAAAAGCTTTACTAGATCAAAACTTCATCAAAGATGACAGTAAAAAAGTAGGTGACTATGTTAAAGGTTTCAACGTTGAAATTACAGGTTTCAAAAGAGTTACTTTAGGATAATCCAATATAACTTTTCACATCAAATCCCATTCGGTTTCGAATGGGATTTTTTTTATGATTTTAACCCAAATCCGCATTAGGACTTTATTGTTTTTTTTCGCAGATTTTATGTTATAAACTATTAAAAAAATCTGTGTAAATCCGTTTCATCTGTACTACCTGCCTGTCAGCAGACAGGTCTGTATTCCAATGCGTAATCAAGTTTATATAAGTTTCTATTTCATTTCAAATAAAATAGTATTTTTGAGTTTCATCTCAAATATATGTTTAAAACCAAAAAAGAACTCATCTTTATCATTCTGGCGGGAATCTTCATCACCAACGCTGTAACTGCCGAACTCATAGGCGGAAAATTAATCCAAATTGGTCCCTTTGTGATGAGTATCGGAATTTTACCCTGGCCTATAGTTTTTCTGACTACTGATTTAATCAACGAATATTTTGGCGAAAAAGGAGTTAAAAAACTCTCCTTAATCACCGCCTGCCTTATTGCCTACTCTTTTATCGTTTTATTTTTAGCCATTGGCATTCCTGCCGCAAAAGGGATTTCACCCGTGAACGATGACCAATTTCAAGCCGTTTTTGGACAAAGCATGTGGATTATCGTAGGAAGCATCACCGCCTTCTTAATCTCACAATTGATTGATGTGAGTATGTTTTGGTTTTTCAAAAAAAGAACGGGTGACCGCAAAATATGGCTCCGAACTACAGGTTCTACCGTCATTTCTCAATTATTCGATTCCTTTATTGTACTAGGTATCGCTTTTTGGTTACCTGGAAAAATTAATTTGGATACCTTTATTTCCTCAGCGCTCACAGGTTACACTTTCAAGCTGGTTGTCGCCATCCTGCTTACTCCTATGATTTACTTAGGTCATTTTTTAATCAAAAAATACATCGCTCAAGATGAATCCCATTAACGACAAACCAAGATGCAGCTGGTGTTTATCCAGTGACTTATACCGAGAATACCACGACACCGAATGGGGCAAACCCGTCTATGATGACGCCACCCTATTTGAGTTTTTATTACTCGAAACCTTCCAAGCGGGTTTGAGTTGGATTACCATCCTGAACAAAAGAGAAAATTTCCGCCAAGCTTTTGACCAATTTGACTACAAAAAAATAGCCCAATACTCGGATGAAAAAATCCAAGAATTATTACAAGATTCAGGTATCATTCGAAACAAACTCAAAGTCTATTCGGCGGTCACAAACGCTCAAAATTTCATCAAAATCCAAGAAGAATTTGGCAGTTTTTCCAAATACATTTGGGGATTTGTAGATGGCAAACCTATTGACAATAAACCCAAAACGCTCAAAGATGTGCCTGCCACTACCCCACTTTCGGATGCTATTAGCAAAGATTTAAAAAAGCGAGGTTTTAAATTCGTTGGTTCTACGGTTGTTTATGCGCACATGCAAGCTACCGGCATGGTAAATGACCATGTTGAAAATTGCTGGACGAGAAAGTAAACCAATAACATTTGATTTAAAATTTTCCACAAATAAGTAATACAAATATCTTACTTTCGTAAATCATGTCATTAATTAATTTATTAAATGAGAATAATTCATCTTTCTGATATACACTTGTCCTCTATAAACATTGAGGATTTACAACTTTATTACTTAGACTGTTTGATTAATGATTTAAAAAAACAAATTAATGATAAACAAGTTGATTTAATAATTATAACTGGAGATTTAGTTGACAGAGGTGGAGTATCTCTTATTAATATTGAAGAATATAGAATATTTAATAATCCATTCGATATTTTTAGAAAAGAATTTATAGATAAAGTATGTGACAAACTGCCAATAATCCCAGAACAAATTTTATTTATAAGTGGCAATCATGATATTCAGGGCAATAAAACAAATGAAATTTTAGATGCTGGCTTAAAATCAATTTTTACAAAATCAGAAGAAGTTAACAGAATTTGTAATCTATTCAAGAATTCAGAATTTCTAAATTTCAATAAATTAGAAAATTTTCTAAATTTTGAAGAAAATTACCATGCAGAATCAATTAAAAAAGGAACTTATTTTTATTCAGATTTTGAATCAACATATATTTATAATTTTAAAGGCTTCAACATTGGAATTATGCTAGCAAATGATTCATGGAGATGCACTCAAAATAAAGTGGAAAATCATTTTATGGGGAGTAATCAATTCATGAGAGCATTAAAAATATTTGAACAAAACAACACTATTTTAAATATTGCAGTAATGCATCATCCTTTAGAAATCTTTAATCATGATGAAAAAAAAAATATTGAAAATATATTAAAAAATAAAAAATTTCAAATCTTATTAAATGGACATGAACATTCAAATAGGGTTTCAATTATTGGACATGACAAAAAAAGATTTGTAACCATTAGTGGTCGATCAGCATTTGACAAGCCTTATGAAAAAGATTCTGAATACATCTCTGGTTACTCAATAATCGATATCGACTTTAATACTAAAAAAATCACAAATTTATTTAGAAGATATTATAAAAATAGATATCTATTTGATGTCGATTTAGATAACGAGGAACCCTTTACTGAATATGATTACGAAATAAATATTAATGAAAATGAATTAAAAAATATTTATAATTCGAAAAACAATTTCATAAACGATTATACCAATATAAACAATTTCATAAATAATTTTGAAAATGAAGACTAATCATTACCAACCAAGATTTGTCTCTGATAAATTAAATACTACCTATAATTCATTTTTTTCTAAAGAAGAAGAAAACAATAAAACATTATTAGACGCTTTTAGAGATACACCAAAAATTGTTTTACTTGGTAATCCTGGCATTGGAAAAACAACAGAACTAAAAAACATCTTTGAGAAACTTTGGGATTCAAAATCTGAAACAGGAAATATCCCTTTTTATATTAACATCAAAAATTTTAGAGAAAGATCAAAGTTTGAAGAATTAATACCATTCAAACAATGGGCAGAATTACCTATAATCACTTTTATTTTAGACGGATTAGATGAAATCGCCAAAATTCAAGATTTTGTATCAGAACTGGAACTTTTTTTATCAAAAAATAAAGAAAAAACAATTAATGTTATACTAAGCTGTAGAACTAATATCTATGAAAAATACTTAATCAATATTACTGAGTTTAAGTATTTCTACCTTGAAAATTTAAATGAAAAACAGATAACTAAAATTTTAAAGGAAAATTATGCCTTAGAATTGTCAAATTTTGATCTAGAAAAATACAAAGTCTATTTAGAAAACCCTTTCAATCTAGACCTATTTGCTAATTTTTTTATTGAGAACAACCGATTCCCAGAAACACAACAAGAATGTTGGGATTTATTTATTAAAACAGAATTAAAAAAATTAAATAAAGAAAAATTAAATAAGCGAGAAAACTTAGATATTTCTCACATAACAAAATGCATTGAAAAAGTTGCCTTTATAAACGAATTAATGGAACAAAACTACATCATTGATGATGATTTATTAAGTTTAATTGGAAAAGATGATAAAAACACTTTTGAACAAATCACTTTTATAGAAAGATTACCACAATCAGAGAATTTAATTTTCAGGCATAAAAATTATCAAGAATTTTTTGCAGCAAAATTTTTATCTGGATTAGATTCAGATAAAATTATTGAAACAATAAAAATTCATAAAGACATCAATCTAACAAAACCTACATTATTTAATACAATAACTTTTTTACTAAACATTCTAAAAAGTGATAAATATCAAGAAATAAAAGAATGGCTTTTAAAAAACGAATATGAGATTTTATTCCATTCAGAACCAGACCGTTTAGATGAAAAAACAAAAAATAAAATTTTTGAAAAATATTTCAAAGAAACTTGTATTGAGAAAACATTTTGGATAGGCAAAAATAGAAGATTCTCAGTCAATACGATTGCTCGATTTGCAAATTTAGATTTTTTAATATCGCATATTAAAGATGAAAAAAATCCATTCAGATCCGTAAAATCTGCAATTGATATTTTAAGTTTTGTTCCTATACCTAACAACAGAAAAACTGAATTTAAATCACAACTACTTGGTTTTTTATATAATACAGAATATAAAGAAGATATTTTAAGAGTCATTATTTCTCATAAATTCCATAAAGAAGAAGCCGTATTTATAAAAATTACTGATTTTTTCAAAAACGAATATTCTCCAGAAATAAATCATCAAATTATTTTGATGTTAAATGATATTAACGACTTAGATAATAATTTTAAAATTCTTAAAAATTCCTTGTACAAACTATATGAAATTAAACAAGAAAGAATTTCAGATAAAACAATAAGAGGAACTGAATGGATTTTAGAAGAATTAATTTTTAAAATTAATTCTTCTAAAAACTTTATTCAAATTTTAAACATAATTTTCAATGACCAATTTGCTTTAAAACTCTCTGATTTTTATAAAAAAGATTTTAAACAAAAACTATTTCAAAAAATTTCAAATTTCATAAAAGAAGACATTTCCTTTTTATATAAGATTATTGATGCATTTATAAAACCTGAAAATAATTACATCTATAGAAAAGATCAATTTTTACCAGAATTAATAAAATTTTCCAAAACAGAATATTTCGCTTCAAAATATATTCTTGAAAATCATAATTTGGATATAAAAACTTTACCATTAATTTCATTTATTTCTTCAAAAGCAACAATTGATAATATCTTAGAACTTTTTAAAACAAACTTTTTAAAAGTAAACGATACAGAGGAAATAAATAGACTAAAATGGAATCTTTATAATAACAATACCGAATTAGGTTATTATTTTGAAAAAGAGATGATTGAATCTGGATTTAAATTCACTTACAAATTACCAACACAAGCAGATATTGAAAGAGAAAAAAAAGAGTATAAAAAATTTATTCAAGAAAACTTTGATGTTTTATTTGACGCTTCAAATCTATTAAATAAGATTAGAAATGTTTTTGTACAAAATGAAAAAGAAAAAATTTCTTGGGCAGAATATCATGAAATTAATATGCAATGGTATAAAGAAACAAATTACCATAGTATTTCTTATACAATTCATGAGATAATTTCGAAAGCTATTAGAGATTATAACAGCCAAACTTTTGAAAGTATATCCTACCTTCTGAAAGATGATTATTTTATTCTTTCAATTATAAAAGATAAAATAAAGAGAGATACATACGAAAAGTTTATCATTAAAAATGAACAAATAGATTTCATAAAAAATAAATGCTTTAAAATTTTAGAAAACTTTAATTATAGCCAAGTAATAGAATTTTCTGACGAAGACAACAGGAGCTTTTCAGTATATCCAAACTATTACATCTTAAAAACACTTTATTTCTTTGATCAAAAATTTGACTTTATTTACCCTAACATATTTTATTTAAACACATTAGAGTACTACAATATCATTGAAAACTCAGAAGAAAACGATATTTTAACTTTTATTAGTCAAAGAATAAATAAAGATGAATTAAATAATCAAATAATTAAAAATATTAAAGAGAAAAGGCTAAGCTATTTCCCTTTAAAAAATCATATTTACTATTCCTTAGAAAACAAACTTGTACAGACATATGAAAAAATTGGAAATATCATCATTGAAGACAAAAATTCTTTTACTGATAGTAATTTAATAATTAAATATTGTGATTTAATTGAAAACCAAAAAGATTTTTTAAAATCATGTTGCAACAACATTGATTCATATTTATGTTGGAATGCGATTGATATACTCAAAACAAGAAATTTAGATGATAAATTTATTTTAGAAATAGCGAGAAAATATATTAAAACTGAAAAAGAAAACTTTCTACAGAAAGCAATAAATATTTTATTTTATACTAATCAAAAAAATGCTTTAGAAATTTACATTAAATCATTGATCAAAATTAATCAAAATCCAAGCAAGCATCGAGCTGATGGATATATAATCGAAGATTTATTAAAGTATAATCAAATTGAAGAACTTCATAGAATAAAAGATTTTTTTGATATTGTTTATAACGATAAATCTGAAGATACATTTGACTTTCATTATTCTAAACAAATGCTTAACAGTTTAGTAAATCTCTTTTCTAGAAATGAAAAAAATTATAAATACATACAAAGCATTTTAAATGAAATAAAAAACATTTACAAAGAAAACTATTCAAAAACTTTCTTTATTAATCACCTAATTGAAAGTTCTAAAGAAACATACTTAAATTCATTAAGAGAAAAACTGAATTTTAAACAATCAAAAAAAATTATTGAAACTATCAATTTATAAAGTTTTAACTATTCAACCGTAGTGTACGCACACCTGCAAGCTACTGGCATGGTGAATGACCACGTTGAGAATTGCTGGACGAGAGACTAGTATTCAGTAATCAGTTTTAACTCAGAAACCGCATTAGGTTTTGTTGATTTTTTTCACGCAGATTGTCGCAGATATTATGCAAGAAGCTATAAAAAAATCCGTGTAAATCTGCTTCATCTGTGCTATCTGCGTTCCACTGCGCAATCTAGGTTTAAGTGTTGATTTTTAACAGTTTTGATTACAAAATTGTTAAACTTCTAGTTTCTAAAATCTTATTTCTAACTTTTTCACTACATTTGTCGCTCACTTTAGGGGTGTCTACAATTGTAGGCTGAGATTTTACCCTCTGAACCTGATCTAGTTCATACTAGCGTAGGGAAAAGTAAGATGACTTCCGTAGTCCCATTTTTGGGTAATTGTAGCCATTCCTAAAGTAATTTTAATTCAAAAAAATTAAAGGAATGGAACTAAAAATCAACAATCAAACTAAACAATTTCAAGCAGATGCTCTCAGCATTCAAGCCTTGCTTGATATTGAAATTCCACAAAAACAAAACGGTATCGCCGTAGCGGTGAACCAAACCGTAATTCCAAAATCCAATTGGAACCAACACCTCCTATCCGAAACTGACGATATTTTGATTATTTCGGCTACGCAGGGGGGATAGTATTCAGTTTTCAGTCGCAGTTTTCAGTATTCAATCTCAAAAATGAGAATTAGTGAAACAAAAATTCAATTCAAAAATAAAATCCGTTTTATATGTGTTTTCGCTTTGACGAATCCGTTTAATCCGTGTCTAATCTAATTACAAAATCATGACAAACGAACAAGAAATTTCAAGACAGCCCTTTCCAAATTCCACTAAAGTATATATCGATGGTGACATTCACCCGATAAAAGTCGCTATGCGCGAAATTCACCTTTCTGACACTAAACTTGCTAAAGGTGGTGTAGAGAAAAACCCACCCGTAACGGTTTACGATACTTCTGGTCCTTACACAGACCCGAATATCGAAATTGATGTGCGCAAAGGATTGCCACGCATCCGTGAGCAATGGATCTTAGACCGTGGTGATGTGGAAGAATTAACTGAAATCAGTTCGAACTATGGTAAAGAGCGTTTGAATGATGACAAATTAAATCATTTGCGTTTTGAATACCTACACAAACCGATGCGTGCAAAAAAAGGGGCTAATGTTACCCAATTGTATTATGCAAAACAAGGTATCATCACACCAGAAATGGAATACATTGCGATTCGTGAAAACCAACGTATCGAACAATTAGAAACGGCTCAAAAAGCGATGCAATGCCAACACGCAGGACATAGTTTTGGTGCCAATACCCCTAAAAACAAAATCACTCCTGAGTTTGTTCGTAGCGAAATTGCAGCGGGTCGCGCCATCATCCCAAACAACATCAACCACCCTGAGAGCGAACCGATGATTGTAGGACGTAATTTCTTGGTGAAAATTAATGCTAATATCGGGAACAGTGCTGTAACCTCTTCTATTGAAGAAGAAGTAGAAAAAGCAGTTTGGGCTTGCCGTTGGGGAGCTGACACGATTATGGATTTATCGACAGGTAAAAACATCCACGAAACCAGAGAATGGATCATCCGTAATTCACCAGTGCCAATTGGAACGGTGCCTATTTACCAAGCCTTAGAAAAAGTAAACGGTATTGCCGAAGACTTGACTTGGGAAATTTTCCGCGATACACTTATCGAACAAGCGGAACAAGGAGTTTCTTATTTTACGATTCACGCTGGGGTATTGTTGCGTTATATTCATTTAACTGCTAATCGTGTTACAGGAATCGTATCTCGTGGAGGGTCGATTATGGCTAAATGGTGTTTGTTCCACCACAAAGAAAACTTCTTGTACACACATTTTGAAGAAATTTGCGAAATCATGAAACAATACGATGTGGCTTTCTCACTTGGAGATGGTTTACGTCCGGGTTCGATTGCCGATGCCAATGATGCTGCGCAGTTTGCCGAATTAGAAACGCTTGGTGAATTGACTAAAATCGCTTGGAAACACGATGTGCAAGTATTCATCGAAGGACCAGGTCACGTACCAATGCACATGATTAAAGAAAACATGGACAAGCAATTAGAACATTGTTCTGAAGCGCCATTTTATACTTTAGGACCATTAACAACTGATATTGCACCAGGTTACGACCATATTACTTCAGCTATTGGTGCTGCGATGATTGGTTGGTACGGATGTGCGATGTTGTGTTATGTAACTCCAAAAGAACACCTTGGTTTACCTAATAAAAAAGACGTAAAAGACGGTGTAATCACCTATAAAATTGCAGCCCACGCTGCCGACTTGGCCAAAGGACATCCGGGAGCACAATACCGTGACAACGCCTTGAGTAAAGCTCGTTTTGAATTCCGTTGGGAAGACCAATTTAACTTATCATTAGACCCAGACACGGCTCGTGAATTCCACGATGAAACCTTACCTGCGGATGGTGCCAAAGTAGCGCATTTCTGCTCGATGTGTGGTCCTAAATTCTGCTCGATGAAAATCTCACAAGAAATTCGCGATGTCGAAGAGGCTAAAAAAGGAATGCAAGAGAAATCAGAAGAGTTTATCGAACAAGGAAAAGAAATTTATTCATAGAATTAAGAATAGAGTATTAAGTATCAAGACCAAAAAATCTTAATACCTAATACTCACTACTTAATACTTTACAATATGATTGTCATCACCCATCCAACTGCGGTAGCAAATGAAATCAACACCATCCATGAGCTTCTTGAGCATGGACTGGAGTTGTTACATATTCGCAAGCCTGAATTTTCAGCTATAGAAATGGAAAAATTTGTAAAAGCAATTGGATTGGAATTTCTAAATAAACTGGTTGTACACCATCATCATCATTTAGCCGAAGATTTAGGAATCATTCGCCTTCATTTATCTGAAAAAGAAAGAAAAGAAATCAGCACAGAAAAGCTATACGAATACAATGAAAGAAGAATTCGTCTATCAACTTCAACGCATTCTATCGAAGGCTTTAATCATTTAAGACTCTTTTTTCAATATGCGTTTTTAAGTCCCGTATTTCCGAGTATTTCAAAATCCAATTACCAATCCGAAACCAATTTATTTGAAGATATTAAAAACAGAAGCAATTTTTCAACTCAATTAGTAGCGCTTGGAGGAATATCATCTGAGAACATTGACAAAACTATTAAGGCTGGTTTTGACGATATTGCACTTTTAGGAACTATCTGGAACACCGAAAATTCAATTCAAAATTTCAAATCATGTCAACAAATCGCCCTTTC
The DNA here is from genome assembly GCF_048320115.1 of Flavobacterium faecale. Lineage (GTDB taxonomy): Bacteria > Bacteroidota > Bacteroidia > Flavobacteriales > Flavobacteriaceae > Flavobacterium > Flavobacterium faecale_A. Next base: position 1,669,899 of record NZ_CP182943.1, on the reverse strand, counting down.
GTACTAAGCATTGCAGGTTTTGACCCATCAGCAGGGGCGGGCGTTCTGGCTGATATTAAAACTTTTGAACAACATCAGGTGTATGGTTTTGCGATAAATACCGCCAATACCATTCAAACCGAAACGGATTTTGTTTCCATCGAGTGGACTGCTATCGAATTCGTATTACAGTCTATCGAAACGCTATTTCAAAAATATGACATAAAAGCCGTAAAAATTGGCATTGTTCCGTCCTTGGACTATTTAAAAAAAATTGTTTTGCTTCTCCATAGGCTTTCGCCAAAGACCAAAATAATTTGGGACACGGTATTAAAATCCACCACCGAATTCCATTTTTTAACTATTGAAAATCAAAATGATTTGGCCTCCATTTTAGACAAAATAGAATTGATAACGCCCAATTATGAGGAAATTCAAAAATTGGTCCCCACCGAAAAAAACATTGAGAATAGCATCGAAAACCTATCCAAACATTGTTCGGTTTTATTAAAAGGAGGTCATAACCCTTCTGAAATTGGAGTCGATTTTTTATACATCAAAGACCGTTTTTATAGGCTTTCGCCAAAAAATACTGTCGTCTATCCCAAACATGGTTCGGGTTGTGTCTTATCTGCTGCGATAACGGCCCAAATCGCCTTGGGACAAAATTTACTTTCCGCCTGCATCAAAGGCAAAGAGTACACCGAAAACTTTTTAGTATCAACTCAAAATCAATTAGGATACCATCATGCTTAATCGTTTACAATATATCTCGCAAGGAAACACTGTCGAAGAGCAGTTATACAACATCCATCAGGCTTTAGACCATGGTTGTGACTGGATTCAAATGCGATTCAAAACCACGGTTGAAAAAGACCTTTTAACCTTGGCCGAAGCCACAAAAATACTGTGTCAAGAATACCTAGCCACCTTATTCATCAATGACAATGTGCGTCTAGCCAAAGAAATAGATGCTGATGGAATTCATTTAGGCTTAACTGATATGGCAATTCCTGAAGCACGAACTATTTTGGGCGAGGCCAAAATTATTGGAGGCACCGCAAATACCTACGAAAACATCCTTAGCCATGTGGCGAATGGTTGCGATTATGTAGGTTTAGGACCTTTTCGTTTTACAACAACCAAAGACAAACTAAGTCCTATTTTAGGTTTAGAAGGCTATCAAAAAATCCTTGACCAACTCCAACAAGAGCAAATCAAAATACCTGTATTTGCCATTGGTGGCATTCAACTTGAGGATGTCGAATCCATCATCAAAACAGGAATTCATGGGATTGCCGTTTCAGGATTGCTGACCAACAGCGATTCCAAAACAAAATTAATCACACAACTTAATGAAAAATTATATGGCTATGTCATCGTTTAAAATAGGAGACAAAACATTAGAATCTCGCTTGTTTTTAGGAACAGGAAAATTTGGTTCGAATATCCAAATGGAAGAAGCTATTCTGGCCTCTGAAAGTGAATTAGTAACAGTAGCTTTGAAGCGAGTGGATTTAGAAACAGACACCGATGCAATATTATCGCATTTGAAACACCCTAGAATCAATTTGCTTCCCAATACCTCAGGCGCTCGAAATGCCAAAGAAGCTGTTTTTGCAGCACAACTGGCAAGAGAAGCTTTGGAAACCAATTGGCTGAAACTCGAAATCCATCCTGATCCAAGGTATTTGCTTCCTGACCCCATTGAAACGCTAAAAGCTACAGAAGAATTGGCTAAACTAGGTTTTATCGTTTTGCCTTATATCCATGCCGACCCTGTTTTGTGCAAGCGATTAGAAGATGTAGGAACAGCCGCTGTGATGCCATTGGGTTCGCCTATAGGCAGTAATAAGGGACTAAAAACAATTGATTTTTTGGAAATTATCATCGAACAATCGAATGTTCCTGTGATTATCGATGCGGGAATTGGAGCGCCTTCTGATGCTGCCAAAGCCATGGAATTAGGAGCCGATGCGGTATTGGTAAACACTGCCATTGCCGTTGCTGGAAATCCTAAATTAATGGCCGAAGCTTTTAAAGAAGCGGTCATTGCAGGACGCAAAGCATACGAAGCGAAACTAGGACAGCAATACAAACAAGCCGTGGCGTCGAGTCCGTTGACCGCATTTTTGTATGAGTAATTTATTTAACCTCAAAGTCCGCAAGGTTTTTTCGCAAAGTTCACAAAGCTTAGCGAACTTTTCAAAAAAATAAAAAACCATAGCGTTGCGAACTTTGCGTAAATCTTAGTGCCCTTTGCGGTAAAAAAATTACAATAAAAACAATCCAATGACAACATTTAAATCCGTTTTTGAACAATATAATTGGGACGAAATTCAAAACAGAATCTACCAAACTACTTCCAAGCAAGTAGAACAAGCCTTGGCGAAGACCAAACGCAATTTGGATGATTTTTTGGCGTTGATTTCCCCAGCGGCGCAACCATACTTGGAGCCAATGGCACAAGAATGTCATGAATTGACCAAGAAACGTTTCGGGAAAACCATCCAGATGTATGCGCCTTTGTATTTGAGCAATGAGTGTCAAAATATCTGTACTTATTGCGGTTTTAGTTTGGATAACAAAATCAAACGCAAAACCTTACTGGATAGCGAAATCAAACAAGAAGTTGAAGCCTTAAAAAAACTAGGATTTAACCATGTTTTATTAGTTACTGGCGAAGCAAATTATACGGTAAACATCAATTATTTCCTGAATGCTATCGAGCTGATAAAAAATGATTTTTCAATTATTTCGGTCGAAGTGCAACCGCTATCGCAAGAAGAATACGAGCGTTTGCATGAGGCGGGAGTCTATTCGGTTTTGGTATATCAAGAAACCTACCATCAGGAAGTCTATAAAAAATACCATACCAAGGGCAAGAAATCCAATTTTGACTTCCGTTTAGACACCCCTGATCGCATTGGAAAAGCGGGCATTCACAAGATTGGTTTAGGCGTTTTATTAGGTTTGGAAGATTGGCGTACCGATAGTTTTTTCAACGCCTTGCATTTGGATTATTTGCAAAAAAATTATTGGAGAACTAAGTATTCGGTGTCTTTTCCTAGACTGCGTCCTGCCGAAGGGATTATCGAACCCAATTTCATTATGGACGATAAGGATTTGACTCAACTGATTTGTGCGTACCGTTTGTGGAATGAGGATTTGGAAATTTCGATTTCAACTCGTGAGAATGAAAAATTCCGAAACAACATTATTCCTATTGGAACAACAAGCATGAGTGCTGGTTCCAAAACCAATCCAGGTGGTTATGTCGTGGATCCGCAATCCTTGGAACAATTTGAAATTAGTGATGAACGTTCAGTGGCTGAAATCGCCAAAATCATTACAGATAAAGGATATGAACCTGTTTGGAAAGATTGGGAAAGAAGTTATTTTTAGAGGAGCTGAGGCTCTTAGTCGCTAAGAGGCTAAGACTTTAAAAAACAATTTTACATCTCTCAGAACCTCAGCAACTCAACACCTTAGAAACTTAAAAAATGAGTGTAATTCAAGATTTTTTACGATACAACCGACAAGTCATTTTACCTGAAATAGGTGATGAGGGTCAAGAAAAATTAAAAAAAGCCAAAGTGTTGGTTATTGGCGCTGGAGGCTTGGGCTGTCCTATTTTGCAGTACATTGCAACCGCAGGTGCAGGAACGATAGGGATTGTTGATTTTGACAAAATCGAAATTCACAACCTACACCGACAAATTTTATATACGGAAGACCAAATAGGATTACCAAAAGCTACAACGGCCAAAAGCACAGTTGAAAAACTCAATCCGTTAATTCAGGTTCAGGCTTTTGAAGAAAAACTCACAGCTGAAAATGCTAGTAGAATTATTGCCGATTATGATTTGGTGGTCGATGGTTCGGATAATTTCAGTACGCGCTATTTGGTCAATGATACCTGTGTGGCGTTAGGAAAAACTTTGGTGTATGGTAGCATCTTAGGTTTTGAAGGACAACTAGCTGTGTTCAATCATCAAGGCAGTAAAAACTTGCGTGATTTGTTCCCAGAACCGCCTAACCCTAAAGATGTTCCTAATTGTAGTTTTAATGGTGTCCTGGGTACATTACCAGGAATGATTGGCACGATGATGGCACATGAGACGTTGAAATTAATTATTGGATTGCCGAGTTTGAACAATGAATTGATTTTGTATAGTACGTTGAATTGGAGTTTTACTAAGTTGAATTTTTAGTTGTTACCTTTAAAATTTAGGAACACAGATTTGAGAAATTAAAGAAATCTTTAAAATCTCTCTCTGTGACTTTGTGATTCTCTTTGCGAAAAACCTTTGTGCTCTTTGCGGTTAAATATCACTTTTAAGTATCTTCATAAACTCTCCTCGTTCAATTTCACGGCAACCTAAACTTACTAGGTGTTCGTTGTACACTTGGCAATCTAGGAGTTGGTAATTTTCATTTCTTAATTTTTCGACTAGAGTTATAAAGGCTACTTTGGAAGCGTTCGATACTTTGGAAAACATACTTTCGCCACAGAAAATATGTCCCATGTCCACGCCGTACAAACCGCCTACTAATTCATCATTTTGCCATACCTCAACTGATTTAGCTATTCCTAATTCATGCAAATTACAGTAGGCATCAATCATTTCGTTCGTAATCCAAGTACCGTTTTGACCACTGCGTTTTACTTTTTGGCAGTTGGAAATGACCGCTCTGAATTCCTGATTAAATGTGACCTTGAAAATATTGCGATTGAGGATGTTTCGCATACTTTTAGTTACTCTAAGTTCGTCCAGGAAAAGCACCATACGAGGATTAGGTGACCACCAAATAATGGGATCTCCATCCTCAAACCATGGAAAAATCCCACTCCTATAGGCGAGTTGCAATCTTTCAGCTGATAAATCACCACCAATAGCTACGATTCCGTCGTAATTAGCCTGAGAAACGGGTGGAAAAAATAATTCTTGAGACAAATGAACCATAATATGACACTAAAACGTGATACCTTTATTTTTGGCAAAAGTAATTTACTTTATTTGGTTACCTTCGTAAACTACCAATTTTTATTGAAATGAAAAAAACATTTCCTTTTATACTGCTCTTCTTTTTTATTTCTAATATTAACGGGCAACAACTGGATTCTATTTCAAATCACAAAAAGCTTAGCTACAAATCGTTTATCCTACCTAGCGCTTTGATAGGTTCAGGAGCGCTATTATTAAACAGTCAATTCAATCGTGACAATCAAGAGAAATCGAATTCTCTTTTTGGCTCTAATTTTCATACTCAGGCTGATAATGTAACGATATTTGTGCCTTTGATACAAATCTACGCAGGAGAACTTTTGGGCTTTACACCAAAAAATACCATAAAATATAGAACAATTGATGTCATAACAGCCAATACTTTGAGTTACACTTTGGTTACGATTCTAAAAAACAGTGTAAAATCTACCAGACCCGATGGTTCGGACCAGTTGAGTTTCCCTTCGGGACATACGGCGATTGCCTTTACTAATGCAGCGCTTTTGTACCAAGAATACAAAGATGCTAATTTTTGGTATGCAAGTAGCGGTTTTGTATTTGCTACAGCAACCGGAATATTGCGTATTGCCAACAACAAACACTTTAGTTCGGATGTATTGGCAGGAGCAGGAATTGGATTGGCTTCGGGGATTCTTGTTTCCCATTACAATCCTTTACAAAAGCTTCGCTTTGGAAAAAAGAAAAAGGGAACTGCTTTTGTTTATCCTCAAATTGGAAATAAAATTGGTTTTGAAATGTTGATTCAGCCCAGTTTTTAATCATAAAAAAAGCCTTGAAATCATTCAAGGCCTTTTTGCATTTTATATCTTTTTTGATTAAAACGGTAAATCGTCAGCTTCTTCATCATTGATATTAGTTGCTGGTGTAAAAACTGGTGCCGCTGGTGCTGCTGGAGCTTGAGTTGCTGGCGCTTCAGCACCTACTTTTTCAATTCTCCATCCTTGGATACTGTTAAAATATCTAGTTTCACCTTGTGGGTTTACCCATTCTCTACCTCTTAGGTTGATAGAAACTTTTACAGATTCTCCTACTCCGTAGCTGTTTAATACATCACATTTATCTTGAGTAAACTCAACTAATATATGTTGTGGATATTGTTCTTCAGTGGTAACAACTAATTCTCTTTTCTTGAATGAGGCACTTACTTGTTGCTCTGGATTAATCACTTTAATTCTGCCTATAACTTCCATCTTCTCTATTTTAATTGTTATTTATATTCGTTTTTTTGACTAGAAGCCTTTGTTCTAAGACAAAAAAATCCCCGAAAGGGAAACTTCTATTTTACAAATATAACAACTTCTTTAGTAGTGGACAAAATTCGACTTAATCTAAATTTAAAAAATTATCAACAATCACAAACGGATTTATTCTCAACAGATTACCATAAAAAAGCGCATTTGAGATTCTTCCCAAATGCGCTTATAAAATAGACATTAAACAAATCTAAAATTCTTTTTTACCAAATTCACTATCAATGAATTTCGCTTTGTTTTTGGATTTATTAAAAGTATAAGAAAGATTTAGAATAACCATATCGACTTCATACACATAATTCGTAGTGGTATAAAATTCGCCTGGATTGTATGTCGTAATGCGTTGCTCATTGGTATTTAACAATCCCATGTCTATATTTTGCCATTGCAAAGTTGCCACCAATTGATTGTCTAAGAAGGTTTTTCTCAGAGTTAAATTAGGCGAATAAAAACGGGAATCTTCTCCTTGTGCTGTGATTTTTTCAGACAAATAATTCAATGTAAACTGCAAAGAAGTTGTGCCTGAAAAATTATAAGTACTGTTGGCATTGATAGAATACTGAATGGCATTCGAATTGATTCTTTTACCATCAAAGCTTCCGTCAATATTGAAATTGTACACATTTGCACCAACAAAATTTGTCCATTTGGTTGTAGGCTTGAATTGGGTTCCTATTTCAAGACCAATTGCTTTTCCACGACCCACATTCGTATAAATTCTATCTAAAATGGTATCATTTAACACTTCAGCTGTGGTATAAGAAAGTGTATTGACACGGTTAATCAAATTTTGTGTATCTCTGTAATACGCAGTTGCAAAAACAGAATTTCCATTTTTGAAATTTTTGCTGATACCTAACTCCACTAAGTCTGTAAACTCTGGACGTAAATTTTTATCCCCTTGTTCAAATGTCTCCGAGTGCTCTCTTTCCTTAAATGGATTCATTTTGTAGGTTGGCGCACGATCCACTCTTTTGCTATATCCTACTTTTACTTTTACATTGTTGTCCATGGTATACTGCGCCGAAGCCGAAGGAAATAATTTCACATAATCGTATGATAAATTCTCAGCTGGCTCGTTGTATCCTTTTAAATAAAAATCACGATCCATGGATTCCAATCGTAAACCTGCTGCGTATTCCCATTTTTGTTTACTTCCGTTCAATTGCAAATATCCTGAATGCAACAAACGATCTAAATTCACCACACTGGTAAACTCTGGAACAATCTCGAATTCACCTGATGTTAGATTACGTCTTTCATAGATAAAATTACCGTTATGTTTTAGTTTTCTAAATTGGTAACCCGCTTCTAATTTCCCAAAAGAAAAAGGTTTAAATTCGTAATCCAATTGCGCTCTCGTTCCGTACAATGGATTATCATTCGTATTGTATTCGTCTTGATACACAATTGAAGGATCTGAAAAACCTAGATTTAAATTGGTTGTTGGCCCACCTAACAGTGTGTATTCGTATAAAAATGAAGAAGTTAATTTGGATTTATTTTTGAATATATGCGAATAATCAAAACTTCCTAAAGCAAAATCGCCATCGCGTACTCTTAGGTTTTCATTGTAATAATCAAAGGTTTTTAGTGTACTCCCATCAGTTAATGAAGTTCTTTTGTTGTTGTAATAAATATCAGCCGTTCTTTCATTTTTACGTTTTCCTGCATAAAAACCTACCGAAAAATTATTAGCTGCATCTGGCGTATAATCCACAGTAAAGCGTCCGCTATAGTTTAATTCATCCGTACTACGTTCTCCGTCTGATGGGAATTGTGTTTTATAGTTTTCAGTTATATTATTTGTAAAGACATCGCCTTCTCTACGACCTTGAATGTCATTTCGTCCAAAACTACCCCCCAAGGAAATATCCCATTTGTCTTTTTTCACATTGTAAGTTCCGTCAATTCCATAACGTTGCGCATTGTCTTTGTTATCGTAATTTTCAATAGAAGGAAAACCTCCTTTTACATTAATTTGCGCATAAGCACCGTTTGTTGCCCCTTTTTTGGTAATAATATTTAGAATACCCGCTTTCCCATCAGGGTCATATTTAGCGGAAGGAGCCGTAACTACTTCCACTTTATCAATCGCATTGGCTGGTAATTGTCCTAAAATAGTTGTAATACTTCCTTGAGTTGGCTTACCGTTCAATAAAACCATAAAACCAGTAGCACCACGTACACTAATATCCCCTTGACCATCAATTGAAATAGAAGGTAGATTTCTCAACACATCAGTGGCTGTTCCTCCTTGACTATTTTGAAAAGACTTTGCATCATAAACTTGACGATCAATCTTACTTACTACGGTACTTTTTTCAGTCGTTATCGTTACGTTTTCTAGATTGTTCCCACCACTAATTAATTGGATGGTTCCCACATCAATTTTGGCATTTCTATTTTTTATAACAATATCTTTAATTATCTTTTTATCAAAACCTATAAAAGAAATTTCCAAATAATAACTACCTGCTTTTACATTCCCAATTTTAAAAGTTCCCATAGCATCGGTTACAACTCCAGCCACAAGGGTCTTTGATTGGCTTGAGAACAAAGTTGCTGTTGCATACTCTAAAGGATAATCTCCATCTTTTACTTTTCCGGTCAATTGACCAAATATTGAACTGGTTGCCAAAAAGACAACCATTAAAATAATTTGATTTAATTTCATTCTAATTTTTTTTTTGAATGCCAAAAATAAGACAATCCTATTAACTACTATAGTAAAAATGCTGATTTTAAGGAAAACAATTGATTTCTGCTACACTTTTAATGCTTCTTAACTCCTATTGATTACCAAAACAAGTTGGTATATTCGTCTCGAAAAAAAACAATATCAAAACAACACCTTAAGGTATCCTAGGACTGCCTTATCATCAAAAGGTTTAATGCCCAACTACCAAAAATATTGTTCCAATGTATATTTTACTATATTTATACCTTTAAACTTTAAGTATGCAGTTTTCCGAAAGAAGAAATACTACTCGCTGGATTATTATATTCATCTCTTTTTTGATTGTCTCCTTAATTCTTTGGAACACCTATACTTTTTTTCAAATTTTTAAAAACGAGGAAAGACTAAAAATGAACCTTTGGGCAAATGCTCAAAAAACATTAATCAATGCCGATGAAAATACCGATGTCAACCTTCCTCTTGAAATCTTAAGCAACAATTCCTCCATTCCAATAATATTAACAGAAGAAGACAGAATTATTAACACGGTTAATATTGACGAAGACCTTGGTCTAAACAGTCCTTCTACCCACAAAATTCTAAAGCGATTAAAAGGCGAAAATGACCCTATAGTTATTGAATATGTTCCTGGACAATTTCAAAAATTATATTATGGCGACTCGGCTTTATTAAACAAGTTAAAATACTACCCAATTGCTTTATTGTTAATCATCTTCCTATTTGGTTTATTAGTATACAACTTTTACAAAAGCACTAAAGTCGCAACCCAAAACAAATTGTGGGCAGGAATGGCCAAAGAAACTGCTCATCAAATAGGCACACCATTATCGTCCTTAATTGGTTGGGTCGAAATCCTTAAAGCTGATGACGTGGACGAAAGCATTACGATGGAAATTGAAAAAGACATTCAACGCCTGCAAACCATTACCGAACGTTTTTCTAAAATTGGATCGATTCCAACCTTAGAAAACAAAAACATTATTGAAGAAACCTTTCAAGCTTATACCTATTTACAATCTCGTTTTTCAAAACAAATTGAATTTCATTTTGAAGCTCCCGACAAAGAAGTTTTTGCGTTTATCAACCCCACATTACACGGCTGGACGATTGAAAATTTGGTTAAAAATGCCATAGACGCTATGAAGGGAAAAGGAAAATTAACCCTAAGCATAGAAGAGGAAAAAGGAACTTTAAAAATAAATGTTTCAGATACGGGCAGTGGCATTCAAAAAAATCAGTTTCAAACCATTTTCGAACCTGGATTTACGACCAAGAAAAGAGGCTGGGGTCTAGGGTTGTCACTCACCAAACGAATTGTAGAAGAATACCATAAAGGAAAAATCAAGGTCTTAAAATCGGAAATTGGCGTGGGTACTACGATTCAAATTAGTTTCAAAACCAATATTTAATTCAAGGGGATTCCCATCCAAGAAATTTGAGTAAGCATCATTTTGCGACCTAATTTAGACTTTTTCAAATACTCTTGAACAAATTGATAATGCGTTTCACTATTTTTCAAAGCCTCATTGATTTTAGATTTCAAACTTGACAAACTTCCTGAATTGTCTGTACCAACATTACCCAGATTATAGACATCGTTTTGACATTTTAACAACCTGTCTTTAGACTCTACCACCATTTTTTCAAGCTGTTCGTCAGATACCGTCGGTTTGAACTTTTTGTTTCGATAAAAAATAAAATCATTCAAGAATACTATAGCTTGATTATAGTCGGAAACAATGGTATTCATTTTTTCAACCGCAGTATTTTGTCTGTACAAGGTCGCATTCTTTTTAAGCACTGATAAATAAGACGAAATTAAAGGCAACTTATACCCATTACCTTCAATTCTGGAGATTGTTTCTAAAGATTTATCCATCTCAGACAAAGATTCATATCTCATAATTTCATTTTCAAAATCAAACTTCTTCTGAGCATTGAGCTGCTGGTTCTTGCCTGAAATGAAGCTGTCAAAAGTAAGCGGATTTGACAAAAACTGCCATAAATAATCGAACGGTAGGTGGGAATTTACCATTTGTATTGGAGTTACTTTAAAATAAGCATTATTTAGTTTCCTGACAAAAACTCCATTTCGCACACCTCCAGCGCCCCAAGTAGGATCTACCAAAACCCATTTACCATCCAACTGAACTGCACACCATGCGTGCGCTATAGGACTTACTTTCCCTTCTTGTTTGGTAAAACCCTCAATAATATAGTTCTTAATCCCTAAATCATTTGTAATCGCATGAAAAACCTCAGCGTAATCAATACAAACCCCTTTATGCGTTCTTAGAGTTTTGGTTATTTTTTCTTGACTTGATTCGGGACTATTTTCCACCAACATCTTTTTAACATCATAACTGATATTGGATGCCGTCCAAAAAAAACGGCCCGAAGTTTGTCTTCGTCCGTTTTAAAATTTGCGTTTATATAATTGGCTATATATGCCGTGGTAGTTGTAAAATCAGAAGGTATTGCCACCATCTTTTTGTCAACCAGATCGTATTTTGGATTAACCTGACTAAAAACAGCTAACGAAACTAGTAAATAAAATAGCAGGAAATTAATCTTCATATTTGATAAACTATAAATTAGCTTGAATAGCTAACGCTAAATTTTCAAACTCTTCTTTGGTTATTTGCACTTTGGACAAAAAACGCATATCGTCCATGCCGTTTATCGGAATCAAATGGACATGAGCATGAGGTACTTCGAGTCCAATTACAGAAACTCCTACCCTATTACAAGGAACTGTTTTTTCAATTGCTAAAGCTACTTTCCTAGCAAAACGCATCAATCCCATATACTGTTCTTCGTCCAAATCAAAAAGCTTATCTACTTCTAGCTTTGGAATACAAAGTGTATGCCCTTTAGCATTGGGGTTGACATCTAAAAAAGCCAAATAATTTTCATCCTCAGCTATTTTATAACATGGTATATCCCCTTTTACAATTTTAGAAAAAATAGAACTCATAGTAGTATTATTTAATCGGTTAATTGTTTAAACAATCTATTATCTAGATATTTCAATAATCTCGAATTTCAAAGTACCATTCGGAACTGTAATTTCGGCTATTTCACCAACAGATTTCCCTAACAAACCTTTACCAATAGGTGAAGTAACTGATATTTTTCCAGTTTTCAGGTCGGCTTCACTTTCTGCCACTAAGGTGTAGTTCATTTCCATCCCGTTAGCTTGGTTTTTGATTTTTACTTTCGACAAAACTAAAACCTTAGATAGATCCAAATTAGACTCATCAATCAAACGCGCATTAGCATGGATTTCCTCCAACTTAGCGATACGCATTTCTAGCATTCCTTGCGCTTCCTTGGCTGCATCGTATTCTGCATTTTCAGACAAATCACCTTTGTCTCTTGCATCAGCAATGTCTTGAGAAGCTTTTGGACGCATGACAGTCTTCAAGTAATCTAACTCTTCTCTTAATTTTTTTAATCCTTCAGCTGTATAATAAGATATTGCACTCATAATTATGTCATTTATATAAATAGAAAAAATCCCATCAGGACGGGATTTCTTTCCACAAAGATACTATTATTTTTCTTAGTCTAAAATTATACTGATTTATATTCGATTTAGCTCTAAAGGCTGTACAATCTCTATATAACTTTTGTATTTTATTAAAAACAATTTGAATTGAATTCACAGTGAAATTAATAAAATATGTCAATCAGCATGAATTTCAAAGTTAAATAAATTAATTTTGTTTCACTAATAGTTTCAATTTATTTTAAATAATGAAAAAAATCCTCTTTTTATCACTTATCAGCCTACTATTAACGAACTGTAGCACTAACAGCATTAACAATAACAACCCTTATATACCTAATTATTCTTTCAGTATTTCCATCAACACAGACTTAGCTGCTTACAACAATTTAAAATTTGCCAGTAATGGTATATTTTATTCTGGTGTAGGAGCCAAAGGGATTATCGTGTTTAATACAGGAAGTGGCTTCAATGCCTTTGATGCCGCTTGTCCCAACCAACCTATAAGTGCCTGCTCTACTATGACTATCAATGGCATTAATGCAGTCTGTGCCTGTGACAGCGAAGAGTACAATTTATTCACGGGCTTAAGCTCATTAAAATACCCTCTTAAACAATACCGTGTGGAGGTTAGTGGAAGCATCATAAGAGTATTTAACTAGAATCAAAAAAGCCTGAAAAAATATTTTTTCAGGCTTTTTTGATTTACAATTTAGATCTTAAAACTTCAAACTAATTCCAGCTAAGAAATTAATTCCAGCCTGTGGAAAATACACGACATAACCTCCTCCATAATCAGCTCCATCTGAGATGTAATCAACATCAAATATATTGTTAACCAATCCTGAAATAATAATGGATTTGAAAATAGATTTTGGATTTATTTCATAAGAAAGATTAAAATCATTCACAAAATAGGATTTTAGTTTAGATTCTTTCGTATCGTTGTTAGACAAATATTGTTCGCCTACGCCTTTTGTAAGCAATGCAAATTGCAATTTTTTCACAGGTAAATAACTAATGTTATTTCCAAATATCAAATTAGGTGAATACGCAATATTAGTATTCCCTAGGTTGACTAAATCAGTACCATTATCCTCAATGTAATTTTTGTTTTTATTGGTACTTACAGTAACATTGGGACTAATAAATAAATTGTCCATCACCGTGATTGTTGCATCTAATTCCAATCCTAAACGGTAACTATCCCCACTGTTTTTACGAATAGGATCGCCTACGTTGTCTAATTCACCTGTTAGAATCAATTGGTCCTTGTAAGCCATATAATAGACATTTGCATTCAGCTTGAGTTGTTTATTGGCTAATCTCCAGCCCAATTCAAAATCATTTAATTTTTCTGGTCTTGGACTTCCATTTTTGTAATCGCTTCGATTTGGTTCGCGATTGGCTCTAGCATACGAAAAGTATAAATTGTTTTGCGGATTAATCGCATACGTCAAACCAGCCTTTGGATTAAAGAAATTAAAATTATCATTTACATTTCCTGTTTCCACACTATTGGTCGTATAATGTACATTTCTCAATTGCAAATCCCCAAACAAACTCAATTGCGTTGTTAGTTGGTAATTCGCTTTCGCAAAAATATTTCCGTCTTTTTTCACTGCATCGCTTGAATCATAAATATCTCCCGACTGGCTGTTGGATGGATATTGCGCCCAAAGAATTTGGTCAAAATGTTTCCCATCATATTTATTATAACCGCCACCTAATACCAAATCCAATTTGTCTTTTTTATAATTGGCAGAAAAAGTTGTTCCGTAAAAATCATTACTCAACCATTTTCTTCTTGTATAATCTGTAGAAGTAATGGTGTTTCCATCAACTGTGATAGGATTTAATCCTAAAAAACTATATTGTGATTCGTCACTTCCAAACAAATTAGTAAAAAGCCAATCATCTACAAATTCTTCGTAATATCCTTTTCCTTTTGTATAATGAAAAGCTAAATTAGTGTTCCAATGTTCTGAAATTTTTTCATTCCAGTGCAATTGGGCGTGGTCTTGATTGTAATTGTCCACTTGGTTTTCGTAAAAACCTTCAAAATCTCCTGCGTCACTGTACTTTTCACCAACAGAGTTATAGGTCCTGTTGGATGCTAATGTAGTTGCATCAACTCCATTCCAAGACTGATAGGTACGTTCAAATCCACCAAATACTAAGGCTTTAATTAAGGTAGTTCCGCTTACATAAGTTCCTTGTAAGAAATACGATTTCAAGTCAGAAGAAGCTCTATCCACATAACCATCTGACTTTAAAGTTGATAAACGTCCTGCTAATTCAAAATGGTCATTCATCAAACCAGTGCTGAATTTTATCGTGTGTTTATGCGTGTTGAAACTTCCGTAGGAATTGGAAATTTCACCATTGCTTTGATTCGCATAGTTATCTGTTAACAAATTCAAACTGGCTCCAAAAGCTCCAGCACCGTTAGTCGAAGTACCTACACCACGTTGTAATTGCAAACTTTGTACGGAGGAAGCAAAATCGGGTAAGTTTACCCAAAAAGTACCTTGACTTTCTGAATCGTTATAGGAAATTCCATTTATAGTTACATTGACACGGGTGGCATCGCTACCACGAACTCTGATTCCAGAATAACCAATGCCATTTCCGGCATAAGAAGTGGACACCACTGAAGGCATAAAATTCATTAAAGCTGGAATATCTTGCCCTAAATTACGTGGAGCAATTTCTTTTTTATCCAAATTACTAAAACTTACTGGCGTTTTTGAAGTAGCCCGAACTGCAGAAATCAAAACCTCATCAAGTTTGTTCACTTTTGTAGTATCCTTCACTTGTGAAAAAGTAAAACATGAAAAAAGAGAAAAGATAATAGCGAAAAACAAAGGCTTCCCCTCTGTCTTAATGCTTTTTGGGCAATAAAAATTAAAATTAGTTTTCATTCGTAAAGATTTCACGAATAAAAGGGGCAATTATTCTGTAGTTATTTTTTGTTTATGATAATTACCCAAATGCAATTGTTCTTATCACTAATTCCCTTGACAACATTACTCGTCTAGGTTCGTTGGGTATAATCTCAGCCTTTTATTCTGAACTCATTTCAGAATCTGATTTATTCAGATTAAAGCACCCCTTTGAGACGGCGCAAAGGTAAAAAAAGAAAAAGGTTATCATCCCAAAACTCTTAATTATTTCCCAATAAAAAAACACAACCCACTAGAAAACAATACTTTAAAAACCGAACTTCCCTCTTGTTTTCTTAATTTCCGATGTGTTTTTCTTATCTTTTAACCTCTTCTTAATGGCTGATTTAGGAATTTTGGTTGCCTTTCTAGGTTTTGGAATCACTAATCCTTGTTCGATAAGATTCAAAAATCGCTTAATAACAATACTTTTGTTTTTTAATTGCGAACGATCTTCATCACATTGCAAGCTCAAAATATTTTCAGAGGTTAATCTCGATTGTAATTTTGTTTCTAAAACTAATTTCTCTTCTTCAGATAATGCTTGTGACTGGCTTAAATCGAAAGTCAATATAACTTTTGAAGAAACTTTATTCACATTTTGCCCTCCAGCACCGCTACTTCTTACGGCTTTGAATTGTAATTCTGAAATTATTTTTTGAACATCCATTCCTTTATCCCCTTTGATGCGCTTCTTTCAACAAATCGTTTACCGTTTTTACAGGGTTAAAAGTCAACAGAGGCACTTGAACAAAAATAGTCAACCATTCAGCCATAGCACCATTCCACAATCCAGGGAGCTCATAGGCTTTAATAGCAGTACCAGAAACATTTTTTTCAACTATAAAACCACTATTGTGATCTACAAATTGGTTTAAATCAAATTTTTCACCTTTAAAATTTTTGATAACACAAACTAAATCTACTGGATTAAAGTGAGTTGCTTCTTGAAGAATTTTAGTTTGTCGGCGACTTGTGGTATCGACTTGATTAGACTCTACAATTTGTAGAGAGATTTCTCCTTTTTCATTTCGAACCCAAAAAGGTCCACCACCTGGTTCGCCTTCGTTTTTTACCATTCCACAGACACGCATTGGCCTATCTATAGCTTTTTGGATGGATTTAATTTGGTTTTTAAACGTAAATGAATCAAAATTAGGCTCCATTTCCCGATACAATTTCTTTTTGAAAAATGCTTTAATTTCAGGAATATGTGCTTTAGTTAATTGCCCTTTTTCAATTAAATTCAAATATTCAAAAACTTGTTTTTGAACATCTAACAATACTCCCGCCAAAGCTTTTTTATACAAAGCAACATTTTCATTATTGTGCAAAATGACGTTATCAATATTTTTTATAAAAATAATATCAGCATCAAATTGATTTAAATTATCTATCAACGCTCCATGTCCTCCGGGTCTGAAAACCAATTCTCCTTTAGCATTTCTAAAAGGATTATCATCCATATCCACCGCGATTGTATCGGTACTTTTATTTTGAAAAGAATAAGATACATTCACTGAAGTTTGTGTTTCTTTTTCTACCAAATGCTTAACCGTATTGATAATATTTTCAAACTGAGATTGATGCTCTTCAGATACTGTAAAGTGCAAATTTGATAATCCGTTTACACTTGAATAATAACCACATTCGTATAAGTGCTCTTCAATAGGGGTTGCAATAGTATTTAGATAGACATGAAACGGGAGAATACCTTTTGGTTTATTTGCATAATCAAAATAATCGGGCGACAATAAAATTTTAATAAAATAATAATTCTTTTGATCCCGACTTAGAGAATCAAAATTTGGATATACTTCTTTTAACTTAGCATAAACCTCATCAAAAAAAGGAAATTTATCCATCCCGACAATAAAAATCGCCAAATCATAAGCCATGTAGCGATTTACATATGCGTTAATCGAATCTTTCTCTACATCAAATTTATTTAGAAAAGTATTCAAAAATTTAAACATTCTTGTGGCAGCACCAGAAGCAGGAACAAACTTTAATAATTTTAGATTCGTTTTATTAGCATCAAAAAACAAGGCGTAGTTTTCAAAATCATTTCCAGATAGTTCTAATATACCATTACCTAAGGTAGCTGGTGCAACTAAATTTGTTTTTGCTATTCCGTTTTGCAAAAAAAATAATTGCTTTTTAACACTTTCAATCGAAATGCCATAAGAAGCAATCTGCATCTTATCTGCAACCGAAAAATCTGAATCAACATCCATTCCTCCCAAAACCTGACCTTTTACTATGTTCTCCATATTTATTATTTCTTCCTAAAAATCTGACTCAATTATATCTTTTAATAATTACTCCAAATTTAAACTTTTCAACAAAACTCTTAACTATTTACTGTGTTATATTTAGTTTTTATAATTTGGCACCACTGTCTATAAGCGCTAACCGCCAAAAAAGTAAAAATCAAATACTGTAACGCCAACATTCCTAAACCTCTATACCCATAAAGTGGTGTAGCAATGGTATCACCAATAATCCAAAGCGTCCAATTTTCAATTTTCTTATTAGCCATAAACCACATCCCCGTAAAAAACAAGCCCGATGTAAAAATATCTACATAATTGTCCCAGAGAATGGTATAATCAAAAATTACATAAACAGCATATACAACAACAATCGTTAAGACGAATAACACCACACCTATCAACTTCTCTTTGAGATTCGTTCTCGAAATAGACAAAACAGCTCCTGTTTCTCCCTTTCTTGACCAGTTATACCAACCGTAAATACTCATAACACTAAAATAAGCATTAATCAACATATCCCCTAAATAGCCTGCCAAAAAGAGTAAATACATGGTAATTAGGGTAGCAATCAAACCAATAGGATAAAGCAAAACATTTTCTTTTTTAGCTAATACTACACTCCAAATTCCACAGACAAAAGCTATAAATTCCAACACTATCTGATATAGTGGAGTATCTTGATAGGCGTTTAAAAAAAAATCTAACATTATAAAGTTTTAAAGTTTTTCAAAAAAAAGATTATCATTTTCAAAAGCAGTACCTATGACAACCATATCAGCACCTGCTTTATACATTTCTGTTACTTTGTTCAAAGATGTGATTCCACCTCCTACAACCAATGGAATTTCTAAATTATGAGATATCAATTGTACCATTTCAATAGGAACAGTTTGTTTTGCACCACTACCTGCCTCTAAATACATGAGTTGATTTCCTAACATTTCGCCAGCTAAAGCCGTTGCTAGCACTTTGTCGTGATTGGAACGATGCATAGGTTCGGTTTGCGACACTCTCTCTACTGCCGTTTCTGTTCCACTTTCAATCAAAATATAGCCTGTAGAGATAATTTCGAGCTGACTCTGTCTTAAAACTGGAGCCGCTGTAACTTGGTGACCAATCAAAAAATCAGGATTTCGCCCAGAAAGCAATGACAAAAACAGAATTCCGTCAGCTTCTTTAGATATTTGCGAAGGATTCCCTGGAAATAACACCACTGGCAAATTAATTTTCTCTTTTAATCGAATTATCAATTCGTCAATTCTAGTCGAAGTTACTACACTTCCGCCAATTAAAATATGAGTTGCAGGAGATTGATTAATTTTATCACATAAAGAACTTAAATTCTCCCATTCAATTTTGTCTGGATCCAACAGGATTGCTAATAATTTTATATTATTAGTTTTACATTGTAATATATCACGGTAAATCTTTTTCTTCTTTTTCATAGGGCTGTAAAAGTATAGGTTTTTTTCTAAATTTTCCACTTCTCAGTACATTCCATTATAGCTAAAACAAATTTACTTCCACATGATATAAATCATAAAATAACATCTTATAGCACCCTAACTTTGCTGTAATAAAACGAAACAATTATGACACTTTACAACAGAACATTCGAGTATTTTGACAACGGTTTTTTTGGGTATGCTACAATGGGAATCCTAGGACAAAGCTGTATTGGAGGAGCAGCAGCTATGACTGTTTTATCACATGGAACTTCATTATTACAAATGATTCAACTCACCTTAATTGTATTAATCAGCATGCTAGCTAATACTTTTATTCTAGCGCAAATGAAACATAAAGTGATTTTTAATACGCTTATTGCTAGCGTAATTATTAACTTGCTACTTATTGTATTAAACAACTTTTAAAAATGCGAAAAGACATCAGTAACAGAAAAGACCTCTCACTCTTGATTCATACTTTTTACAGTAAAATTAGAGCCGATGAAGAAATTGGCTTCTATTTTAACGAGTTGATTCAAGATTGGGAGGAACATCTGGAAAAACTGACTGATTTTTGGGAGATGAATCTTTTTGGAGGCAAAATTTATAAAGGCGATCCTCTAAAAGCGCATATCGAAGTAGACAAACATTTTGGAGGAAAAATTGGCCCGAATGAATTTGGTATTTGGTTGAATCATTGGGCGCAAACTTTAGACGAACTTTTTGAAGGCGAAAATGTAGAAATCTTAAAACGTAGAGCCAGAAAAATGGGGACATTTATCTATATGGCAATGTTTAAAAGCAGAAGCTGACTTTTTCCTCAAACCGCTATTTTTTCAAACACATAGATTCATAAACTTTCCCCTGAACATAAAAAAAGGGGCTACTTACCTAGGTAACATAGAACTTGATTATTCATAAAATATATAAAAGACAAGAACACCTAAGCTTTGCGGCTTAAACTTATAACCTATAACACTACAGCTCTTTCTCAAAAGCATATACCAATCCAAAATTTTCTACGGCTTCGTAAAAAATATGAAACTGTTTCTGAATATTCCCAAAATTGAGTTGCGCAGTAGTCTTAATTTCTTCGAGTTCAAAAGGCAGTATTTCGATATGATCTTTAAAGCTAATTCCTTTTTCATTTTGAATTTTAAAAATTGCTTCTTTGGCACCCCAGATGACGGTGAGTTTTTGAATGTACTCGCTAAGGTCATCAATGGTTAAAAATTTCACTTCAGCAGTAATAAACTTATTTGCAATACGAATGATCTTTTCTCGGTGTAATTCGATATCGATTCCTACAGGTTTGTCACTAATAATTATTGCTGAGAATTCGTGTGAATGCGTTATCGAAATAAACTTGTTATCTTTTAAATTAGGCTTACCAAATTCGTCATAATACAATTCTAAATCATTGTAACCTGCTTCTTGAAGGAGTTTGCGTACACTTAAAAAACCACGCTGATGCAATTGTGACTTCATTCCGTTTAGGCGTTCTCGATTCTTCATATTAAGTACGACTCCTTGAAAAAGTTCTTCAAAAGTTTCCGTGATTTTCCAAACTAAAATTTGTGTTTGAGAATCGAAAAAAAAGTTTTTATATAACGGCATTTTGTTGGTATTGCTGGGTTCTTTAGCCCCGATAGCAGCGTAAATCCTTGTAGGGCGGGTCCCGACGCATCGGGATGCCCTCACAAGATTGTAGCGAATAGCGGGAAATAGCTCCTAAACAAATAGGTTCTTGTTTTTTTATTTTATTGATTTTTAAAAACTTAGACTCGTAAACAATTCATAAATGTTTGTGAATCCTTTTTATATCATAACTTATTATGTAAATTTGCACAAAATTTTACAATTACAAATATACTATAAATGAGTACTACAACTACGCCTTTTGTGGCTTTCAAAGTAAAAGACATCTCTCTAGCGGATTGGGGAAGAAAAGAAATTGAATTAGCAGAAGCAGAAATGCCAGGATTAATGGCGCTCCGTGCTGAGTATAAAGACGAACAACCGCTTAAAGGAGCTCGTATTGCTGGATGCTTACACATGACAATACAAACAGCCGTTTTGATCGAAACTTTGATCGCTCTTGGTGCTGAAGTGACTTGGTCATCTTGTAACATCTTCTCAACTCAAGATCAAGCTGCTGCCGCAATTGCTGCTGCTGGAATTCAAGTATATGCTTGGAAAGGTCTTGACGAAGCATCTTTTGACTGGTGTATTGAGCAAACATTATTCTTTGGTGAAGACAGAAAACCATTGAACATGATTTTGGATGATGGTGGTGATTTGACCAATATGGTTATTGATCGTTTCCCGGAATTGGTTCCCGGAATTAAAGGATTATCTGAAGAAACAACTACTGGAGTTCACAGATTATACGAAAGAATGAAAGCGGGAACATTACCAATGCCGGCAATCAACGTAAATGACTCGGTTACTAAATCTAAATTTGACAACAAATACGGTTGTAAAGAATCGGCTGTTGATGCGGTGCGTCGTGCTACTGATATTATGTTGGCTGGAAAAAGAGTTGTGGTTTGCGGATATGGTGACGTAGGTAAAGGAACTGCTGCTTCTTTTAGAGGTGCTGGTTCTATCGTTACGGTTACTGAAATTGACCCAATTTGTGCTTTACAAGCTGCAATGGACGGTTTTGAAGTAAAAAAACTAAACACAGTCGTTGCTAATGCTGATATCATCATCACAACAACTGGAAATAAAGATATCATCCTAGGTGAGCACTTTGAGCAAATGAAAGACAAAACGATTGTTTGCAACATCGGACACTTTGATAACGAAATTGATATGGCGTGGTTGAACAAAACTCACGGTGCTTCTAAAATCGAAATCAAACCTCAGGTTGACAAATACACAATCGAGGGTAAAGACATTATCATCTTGGCTGAAGGTCGCTTAGTAAACCTTGGTTGCGCAACTGGTCACCCAAGTTTTGTAATGAGTAACTCATTTACAAACCAAACGTTGGCTCAAATCGAATTGTGGAAAAATAGTGCTGCTTATAAAAATGAAGTCTATATGCTACCAAAACACCTTGACGAAAAAGTAGCTGCTTTACACCTTTCTAAGTTAGGTGTTGAATTGGAAGTACTACGTGAAGACCAAGCAGCTTATATTGGTGTTGCTGTTGAAGGCCCATTCAAACCAG
The DNA here is from genome assembly GCF_048320115.1 of Flavobacterium faecale. Taxonomy (GTDB): domain Bacteria; phylum Bacteroidota; class Bacteroidia; order Flavobacteriales; family Flavobacteriaceae; genus Flavobacterium; species Flavobacterium faecale_A. The sequence continues at coordinate 1,647,578 of NZ_CP182943.1, read as the reverse complement.
AATATTACAGATACTAGAAAGATTTTTGATTGTTCATTTCTGATTAACAATTGCAGATTTAGAGAAACCCTTGCAGGAAACTGAAATAACTTCAGTTTGAATGTGAGGGTTTCTATTTTTGTACTAGACAAGGTCATTCCGAAATAAAAAATATAAACAAAATAAGTGTTAAAAATAATTCTCAATTCTTTTATTTCCCATTTTTTCGCTATTTCTATTTGCTAATAAATACATGATACTGTTAAAGATAAAATTTTGAATATAAAAACCAACTTCCTTGTGAAGCTGAAATAGTATTTTTTTTCTACCCTTAATACCTCCTCTTTTATATTAAAATATAGTATTCCCGATAAAAAATGGACAATTAAAACTCAACTATAATAGAAGCAAAATTCTATGTCACTAAGTATAAAAACTTATCTAAACTTGATAGTATTAATCAAAAATTAGATCAAAACACAAAACGAAAATACTTGTACACCGCTAATTTCGCATTAAGTTATCCAGAAGCAGAAGCTACTCCATATATTGTGTTATCTAAAATCCATGACATCAACATCAAATACCTCGATACCATTCAAAAAACCATGTCCAAAAAAGTAGCACAATCACTTTATGGTAAAAAACTAACACAATATGTAAACGACTTAAAAAACAATCCAATTAATCCCAAATGAATATAACATGAAACCTGCTTTTTTAAGCAGGTTTTTTTGACACTACAGAGCACTTTAGAAGATCATACTGCTAACTGTCTAAAGTATGTCTTAAACCTAGAAAAAAGTCTCAAACAACCAATAAGATTTATTTACGATCTAATGGAAATCACAACTAAAAAACATCTTTATTAACGATAAATTCTAATTAGAATAATTGCATTTTTATATCTAGAAACTAAATTTTTGAACTAGTTACACAATAAACCCAGCTATCCAAAATACACAGGAAAGACCAAATAAAATTATCTATAGGAAAGAAATAATAATAAATATAAAACGGTTGCAATAAAACTCAGTCAATAGTATTTGATGTGGAAAAATTATCAATAAAGGCTTTTAGAGCGCAATTTAGAGGAGTTAGAAAAATTGATTTTTTCCTGTTTAGATTATCCAATCTTTTTGCCTAATCCCCAACTTTTGAACTTGATCCATTTTATTTAGGACAGGATTGAAAAAAAATAAAACAAAAAAGCTATAAAACAAAAAACCCTGTTTCGTTAGAAACAGGGTTTTAAAGAAAGGCGACGACATACTCTCCCACATAACTGCAGTACCATCTGCGCAGGCGGGCTTAACTACTCTGTTCGGGATGGGAAGAGGTGAGCCCCGCCGCAATAACCACCTTAAGGTCGTTTTGCAATGGGTCCCGATTACTATCGGGAACAATTACACAATATCTTAACATACTGAGATAAAGAAAATAATAATTCATTACTAGAAAGTTTCCCCAGTCCGCCGTGGCGGACTGGAAAGGTGTACATAAGCTTACAGGTTATTAGTACTACTCGACTATGACATTACTGCCTTTACATCTATAGCCTATCAACGTGGTCATCTCCCACGACCTTTAAAAGAAATCTCATCTTGTGGTGGGTTTCGCGCTTATATGCTTTCAGCGCTTATCCCTTCCAAACGTAGCTACTCTGCAGTGCCACTGGCGTGACAACAGATACACTAGAGGTTTGTCCAATTCGGTCCTCTCGTACTAGAATCAGATCCACTCAAATTTCTTGCGCCCACAGTAGATAGAGACCGAACTGTCTCACGACGTTCTGAACCCAGCTCGCGTGCCACTTTAATGGGCGAACAGCCCAACCCTTGGGACCTTCTCCAGCCCCAGGATGTGACGAGCCGACATCGAGGTGCCAAACCCCCCCGTCGATATGAGCTCTTGGGGGAGATCAGCCTGTTATCCCCGGCGTACCTTTTATCCTTTGAGCGATGGCCCTTCCATGCGGAACCACCGGATCACTATGCTCTACTTTCGTACCTGATCGACCTGTATGTCTCTCAGTCAAGCTCCCTTATGCCATTGCACTCTTCGCACGGTTACCAAGCGTACTGAGGGAACCTTTAGAAGCCTCCGTTACTCTTTTGGAGGCGACCACCCCAGTCAAACTACCCACCAAGCAATGTCCTCCGCAACGCGGAGTTAGGCCTCAGATAAACAAAGGGTTGTATTTCAACAATGACTCCACAACGCCTAGCGACGCCACTTCACAGTCTCCAACCTATCCTACACATCATTTATCCAAGGTCAATACTAAGCTATAGTAAAGGTGCACAGGGTCTTTTCGTCCCACTGCGGGTAAACGGCATCTTCACCGTTACTACAATTTCACCGAGCTCATGGCTGAGACAGTGTCCAGATCGTTACACCATTCGTGCAGGTCGGAACTTACCCGACAAGGAATTTCGCTACCTTAGGACCGTTATAGTTACGGCCGCCGTTTACTGGGGCTTCAATTCAATGCTTCTCCGAAGATAACATCTCCTCTTAACCTTCCAGCACCGGGCAGGTGTCAGGCCCTATACTTCATCTTACGATTTTGCAGAGCCCTGTGTTTTTGATAAACAGTCGCCTGGACCTCTTCACTGCGGCCAGCATTGCTGCTGGCGACCCTTCTCCCGAAGTTACGGGTCTATTTTGCCTAATTCCTTAGCCATGAATCTCTCGAGCACCTTAGAATTCTCATCTCGACTACCTGTGTCGGTTTGCGGTACGGGTACTAATTACCTGAAGTTTAGAGGTTTTTCTTGGAAGCCCTTAGGCGCACTATCTCTTTGTCCGAAGACTCCGAGTACTATCGTATTTCCCCAAAAACCGTGGATTTGCCTGCGGTTCTTATAGGTAGGTACTTCAACGAACTATTCCGTCAGTTCGCGGCGCTTTCATCACTCCGTCACCCCATCACAGTAATTAGTAGTACGGGAATATTAACCCGTGGTCCATCGACTGTCCCTTTCGGGTTCGCCTTAGGTCCCGACTAACCCACAGCTGATTAGCATAGCTGTGGAAACCTTAGTCTTTCGGTGTGCGGGTTTCTCGCCCGCATTATCGTTACTTATGCCTACATTTTCTTTTCTAACCAGTCCAGCTCTCCTTACGAAAAACCTTCAACCCTGTTAGAATGCTCCCCTACCACTTTGTATTGCTACAAAATCCATAGCTTCGGTAATATACTTATGCCCGATTATTATCCATGCTCGTCCGCTCGACTAGTGAGCTGTTACGCACTCTTTAAATGAATGGCTGCTTCCAAGCCAACATCCTAGCTGTCTGGGCAGACAAACCGCGTTCTTTCAACTTAGTATATATTTGGGGACCTTAGCTGATGGTCTGGGTTCTTTCCCTCTCGGACTTGGACCTTAGCACCCAAGCCCTCACTGCTGGTAAACATTATATAGCATTCGGAGTTTGTCAGGAATTGGTAGGCGGTGAAGCCCCCGCATCCAATCAGTAGCTCTACCTCTATATAACTTATAACCAGCGCTGCACCTAAATGCATTTCGGGGAGTACGAGCTATTTCCGAGTTTGATTGGCCTTTCACCCCTACCCACAGATCATCCCAAGACTTTTCAACGTCAACGGGTTCGGTCCTCCACTTTGGGTTAACAAAGCTTCAACCTGTCCATGGGTAGATCACACGGTTTCGCGTCTAACACTACTGACTAAAGCGCCCTATTCAGACTCGCTTTCGCTACGGATCCGTGGCTTAACCACTTATCCTTGCCAGCAACGTTAACTCGTAGGCTCATTATGCAAAAGGCACGCCGTCACCCCACCAAAGGGCTCCGACCGCTTGTAAGCGTATGGTTTCAGGATCTATTTCACTCCGTTATTCACGGTTCTTTTCACCTTTCCCTCACGGTACTGGTTCACTATCGGTCTCTCAGGAGTATTTAGCCTTAGCGGATGGTCCCGCCAAATTCAGACAGGGTTTCACGTGCCCCGCCCTACTCAGGATACCACTATTTATTATACTCGTTACCCATACGGGGCTATCACCCTCTATGGCGTCACTTTCCAGTAACTTCCGGTTCCTTGTACATAAAATCTCGTGGTCCTACAACCCCAACATTGCCTTAACAACATTGGTTTGGGCTAATCCGCGTTCGCTCGCCACTACTTACGGAATCACTTTTGTTTTCTTCTCCTCCGCCTACTTAGATGTTTCAGTTCAGCGGGTTTGCCCACCTATCGGTGTACTATGTCTTCAACATAGTGGGTTGCCCCATTCGGATACCTACGGATCAATTTGTGTGTGCCAATCCCCGTAGCTTTTCGCAGCTTATCACGTCCTTCTTCGCCTCTGAGAGCCTAGGCATCCCCCATACGCCCTTATTTTGCTTATTGTACCAATCATAAAATTAATTATGACCGTTATTTTTTGTCTTTTACTATCACTAGCAAAAAACTCTTTCTACTTATTTTTTACTTTTCTTATCTCAATATGTCAATGAACTTTAAGCCCCCTCCAGCTCCCCCGAAGGGGGAGAGCCGATTGCTCTGTATTCCTCCCTTTTGGGGAGGTTAGGAGGGGCCTTTGTGGAGAATAACGGAGTCGAACCGTTGACCTCCTGCGTGCAAGGCAGGCGCTCTAGCCAGCTGAGCTAATCCCCCGTATCTAGTTGTCAGTTAACAGTATTCAGTTAACAGTTTTTTGAAACGGTTCACTTTTCGTGTAACTCAACCTCTAAAATTTCCTCTTAAGTATAAAATAGTAGTCCCGGGCAGACTCGAACTGCCGACCCCTACATTATCAGTGTAGTACTCTAACCAGCTGAGCTACGAGACTCTGTTTTTACTTAATTCTTTTTTCAATTTCTTTAAATTAACAGCAAGAGTAATAAATTCTCAATATTCTAAATCCGAAAGATTCTTCGTCTTTTTCCCTAGCGTGCTAAAAGCTAACACTAAGGCTCTAGAAAGGAGGTGTTCCAGCCGCACCTTCCGGTACGGCTACCTTGTTACGACTTAGCCCTAGTTACCAGTTTTACCCTAGGCAGCTCCTTGCGGTCACCGACTTCAGGCACCCCCAGCTTCCATGGCTTGACGGGCGGTGTGTACAAGGCCCGGGAACGTATTCACCGGATCATGGCTGATATCCGATTACTAGCGATTCCAGCTTCACGGAGTCGAGTTGCAGACTCCGATCCGAACTGAGAACGGTTTTGTAGATTCGCACCTGGTCGCCCAGTGGCTGCTCTCTGTACCGTCCATTGTAGCACGTGTGTAGCCCAAGGCGTAAGGGCCGTGATGATTTGACGTCATCCCCACCTTCCTCACAGTTTACACTGGCAGTCTTGTTAGAGTTCCCGACTTGACTCGCTGGCAACTAACAACAGGGGTTGCGCTCGTTATAGGACTTAACCTGACACCTCACGGCACGAGCTGACGACAACCATGCAGCACCTTGTAATTTGTCTTGCGAAAGATCTGTTTCCAAATCGGTCAAACTACATTTAAGCCTTGGTAAGGTTCCTCGCGTATCATCGAATTAAACCACATGCTCCACCGCTTGTGCGGGCCCCCGTCAATTCCTTTGAGTTTCAAACTTGCGTTCGTACTCCCCAGGTGGGATACTTATCACTTTCGCTTAGCCACTGAGATTGCTCCCAACAGCTAGTATCCATCGTTTACGGCGTGGACTACCAGGGTATCTAATCCTGTTCGCTACCCACGCTTTCGTCCATCAGCGTCAATCAATTAGTAGTAACCTGCCTTCGCAATTGGTATTCCATGTAATCTCTAAGCATTTCACCGCTACACTACATATTCTAGTTACTTCCTAATAATTCAAGTTTAGCAGTATCAATGGCCGTTCCACCGTTGAGCGATGGGCTTTCACCACTGACTTACTAAACCGCCTACGGACCCTTTAAACCCAATGATTCCGGATAACGCTTGGATCCTCCGTATTACCGCGGCTGCTGGCACGGAGTTAGCCGATCCTTATTCTTACGATACCGTCAAGCTCCTACACGTAGGAGTGTTTCTTCTCGTACAAAAGCAGTTTACAATCCATAGGACCGTCATCCTGCACGCGGCATGGCTGGTTCAGACTTGCGTCCATTGACCAATATTCCTCACTGCTGCCTCCCGTAGGAGTCTGGTCCGTGTCTCAGTACCAGTGTGGGGGATCTCCCTCTCAGGACCCCTACCCATCGTAGCCTTGGTAAGCCGTTACCTTACCAACTAGCTAATGGGACGCATGCTCATCTTTCACCGTTGTGACTTTAATAGTGGTTTCATGCGAAACTGCTATACTATGAGGTATTAATCCAAATTTCTCTGGGCTATCCCTCTGTGAAAGGTAGATTGCATACGCGTTACGCACCCGTGCGCCGGTCTCTAGGTCCGAAAACCTATACCCCTCGACTTGCATGTGTTAAGCCTGCCGCTAGCGTTCATCCTGAGCCAGGATCAAACTCTTCATCGTATATTGTGCGTCCGCCGTGGCGGACTATTAATTGTCGACTCAGTATCTATCGGTTTTTATTCGAATCTATCGATTCTATTACTCTTATTCTTTTGTTCTAACATCTCTGTTAAAACGGCTGTCAATTCAATATGTCTAGGAACGTATTCTTCTTTTTTTCATCCTCGTTAACCACATTTTAATGTGTTTCTCGAAGCGGGTGCAAAAGTAAAAAACTCTTTTGTTTCTGGCAAGAAAAAATTAAAGTTTTTTTTTAGAATTTTATTTCTATTTCTTTAACCTCTCTTATCAATAACTCAATGAACTTCTCTATTCTTGCGGGGTGCAAATGTAAAACGTAAATCCTAATCTCACAAGCTTTTTTTGATATTTTTTCTAGAAGAATTTCTCCCTCTTTATTTCTCTTAAAACCTGTCAGTATTTCGATGAACGCATTCGCTGTTGCGGGTGCAAAAGTAGTGAGTCTTCCCAATTAAACAATACCCCACAACAACCTTTTTTTAATCTTTTTTACAATATGCTGAAAATGCATTGTTTATGTTTTTATATTTGTAGGAATTTGGAGTTTTTACATTCTGCTTACCAAAACCAAACTCAACATCATTCCTATTCACGAACCGTTATTCAGCTTTACACTTAACCTCTCTAGACTCTCAATTCACTTTTCATTACATTAAGGCACTAATTCAACACTTTTAATCAAAAATCACACCTTATTAAATCAAAATAATTCTTCAACTCAAAAACAAAAGCTTTTAGATTGCAATATAAAGGAATAAGAGATATTGACTTTTTCCTTTTTACACCAACTACTAATATTTATACTTAAATTTTATAACTCCATAGATTTTAGGATCGATCCGTAGTCAATCTAATCTTTTTGCCTAATCCCCAACTTTTGAACATGATCCTTGAAAACCTCAACATTGCACTCAATACCATAAAGATTAACTACCAATCAATACTAAACTACTTTGATAATAGAAGTACGAATGCTTCAGCAGAGTCTTTTAATGCAAAAATCAAAGCTTTTAGAGCGCAATTTAGAGGAGTTAGAAAAATTGATTTTTTCCTGTTTAGATTACCCAATCTTTTTGCCTAATCCCCAACTTTTGAACTTGACCCTAACTTGATCTGAGAAAACAGAATCAAAACTAAATAAGACAGAAATTAAAAAAGCCATCCCTCGATTCTGAAATTCAGAAAAAAGTGGAAAGCTTTTCATTGGTCTAACTACTAAACCAGGATCAGTTAACTAGACTGATCACAACACAACTAATCTTAAATAAGCTTCATAAGAAAATCTCTAATGAGATTAAAAGATTTTCTCAATTTAGCGGTCTGGACGGGACTCGAACCCGCGACCCCATGCGTGACAGGCATGTATTCTAACCAACTGAACTACCAAACCAATATGTTTATTTTAATTTCTTTTTGGAAATCAAAACGGGTCACTACTATATATACAGGCTAAAAACCACTCTTACTAAGAACCGTTTACTTGCTCCAATTATTAAACCAGAATCAGTTAACCCAACTGATTATAACACTATAAAATTCAAAACCGACTATTGGAAAAAAAAGCCTTTCATCTCTGAAAGGCTTTCCCAATTTCGCGGTCTGGACGGGACTCGAACCCGCGACCCCATGCGTGACAGGCATGTATTCTAACCAACTGAACTACCAAACCTACTGCGTTATTGCGGTGGCAAAGATACAACAGAATTCCGTTTCCACAAGTGTTTTTTTAAAATATTTTAAAAAAAAATTACTGTCATTACCCAAACTTTTGTTTTTCAGCCAGATAAGTCAATAATATTTTTTCAAAATCCTCTCCAACATCCACAGGGACATACCGAATTCGGTTCTGCGCACAGTTCAATTCCAATTTCTTAATATAAGATTTCATACTTTCTTCATATAAACCCTTTACATTTTCAGAAAATAGCACTACCTCATCCCCAGTTTCCACATCAATATACTTCCTTGGCCTATTATCAAAATCAAAATTAAACTCTGTTTTACGGTCAATGACATGAAAAAGAATCACCTTATGTTTGTTGTGACGTAAATGTTGCAAAGCATCAAACAACTTTTCATCTTCTTCCAACTGAAACATATCTGTAAACAATACAATCATCGAACGACGATGCATCTTCTCAGCGATTTGATGTAAAAAAGAAACAGCATCTGTCGATTTTCTAATTTTTGGTTTTTCCAAAACATATTCCAATTGATTTAATATCATTCGGTAATGTCGATCACTTCCTTTTTCAGGTGCATAGTAATCATATTGATCTGAGAAAACACTCAAACCCACCGCATCGCGCTGTTTTTTCAACATATGCATTAAAACAGCCGAAGCCATTACTGAGAAACCTAACTTATTCTCATAAAAACTCTGATTAGATTTTAGCGTAGGATAATGCATAGATGAAGAATTATCTATAACTATATGACAGCGTAAATTAGTTTCTTCTTCAAAACACTTAGTATACAACCTATCTGTTTTCGCAAAAAGTTTCCAATCAATATGACGCGTACTCTCACCTACATTATACAACTTATGTTCAGCAAACTCAGCCGAAAACCCATGAAACGGACTCTTATGCATACCCGAAATAAAACCCTCAACGATTTGATTCGCCAAAAGTTCCAAATGCTGAAAACGAGCTATCTTCTCTAATTGTGATTCTAACTTCATCTCTCAAATGTATTTAAAAACTTTGGAAAACTAAAAAAAATAAAAAAACAACCAAAGGAAAGGCATGAGTCTTTAATTTTTTGTCACAAATTAAACAGATTAAGGACAAATTAATGAAAATCTAAAAAAACAGACCAATTTATTAATAATTTGAAGGTTTGCAGCAATTACAAAACAAAAACAACTGATTCTACACTACCTATCATAAACAGAAAGGTTCCTGGCTAAAAAAACCACAAAAAAAGGCTTGACGATTGTCAAACCTTATAAATTTTAATAATTTCAGATTGTACTTAAATAAATCTTACGATTACAACAGAGCATCTAAACTATCAGCGTAAGTTTGCTTAGGAGCTACACCCACTTGCTTTCCTACTACTTCTCCATTATGAAAAACTAATACTGTAGGGATATTCCTTACACCATATTTTGCAGCAAATTCTTGGTTTGCATCTACATCTACTTTACCAACCACAACTTTACCTTCGTAATCATTGCTTAATTCTTCAATGATTGGCCCAACCATTCTACATGGTCCACACCAAGCTGCCCAAAAATCTACTAAAACTGGTTTATCTGACTTCAAAACTACTTCATCAAAAGTAGCATCTGTTATTGCTAATGCCATATCGTTTGTCTTTTAAAAGTTATCCCTGCACTTCATTCAGGGTAAATGATTATGAGTTTTCAAACTCGGTTACAAATTTAGAAATTAAATATAAACCAAACACCATTCTTAAATTAGTTTTAACTATTTCTTTATTGATAAATTTTATTTGAAGTCAATCCTAGCCCGACACTTCTGAACCATCAAGTCTAAAAATGCTACATCTTCAAATAAAATTCTTTGGTCAATTGAATATAATCATCTGTATAATCATGTCTTGCATTTTCCACTATCAATTCATTTACAGCAATTTCAACTAACTCAACACGACTAAAAGCCAACAAACTTCTTTTAATTTCCGATTGAGCCGTCCCTTTTACCCTAGTTATTTTAAAAGGATACAATTCGAATTCTTTCGCTAAAGCCACAAATTTTTCTTCTTCCTTAAAAGGAATAATCACAGCAAATACTCCATTTTCAGACAGAAACAAATCTGCCGCTTCAATTAATTCCTCAAATGGCATCGCGTCTTGAAAACGAGCCAAATCTCTTTGGTCTGTATTTGACTTATAATCCTCACTATAAAATGGCGGATTGGAAACTATCAAATCGTATTCGCCTTCAGGATCATCAATAAACTCATCCAATCCTGCATGAAAACAAAACAAACGGTCACCCCAAGGCGAGTTTTCAAAATTACCTACAGCTTGTTCATAAGCTAGATCGTCAATTTCCAAAGCATCAATTTGCTCGGCATGAGATCGCTGCGCCAACATCAAAGCAATCAAACCTGTGCCCGCACCAATGTCTAAAACATTAAATGGCCGATGGTCAATTGGCGCCCATGCACCTAATAAAACACCGTCGGTACCGACTTTCATAGCGGTTTTATCTTGCGCAACAGAAAATTGTTTGAATTGAAACAAAATGAAAAAGATTTTTGATTATTGATTAACGAACTATGATTTTTATTTAAAGTAAGATATCAAAAAATGCAGTTTAGAGATAAATTAATAAGGATTTACCATTATATGGAACAGTACTTTAAAAGCTGTCAAAAACTCTAAATTCTAACTTACAAGTACATTTCCACCAAACCTTCAGGAAGATTCATGATGATTTTTTTATTTTCTCGATCGACTTTTACTAAGAATTGGTCAATCATTGGAACTAATATTTCGACATTTCCATTCAACACTTCAAACAAAGGTTGCGCAGAAGTATCATTTATAGACTGAATTATACCAAAAACACCTAAGCGCTGGTCTTCAATTTCAAATCCTATTACTTCATGAAAATAAAATTTGTTACCACTAAGTTTGGGCAACATATTAAGAGGAAGATACAAGTCGTTGCCCATTAAAGCATCGGCATCTTCTTCATTTTTAACTTCTTCAAAACGGATTCGTAAAAAATCGTTTTTGTGAAGCGAACAACTCTCAATAAAAAAGGAATCAAGTGTTTGTTGCATTCAACAAACACTGATTCCAAGTTTTCGTATAACTCAGGTTCGTCTGTGTCTAAATAGGCAAGAACTTCCCCTTTGAAACTAAATTTTTTAGCGATTTTACCTAAATAGAAACAATCTTCTTTACGCATTATCGCAGTTGAATTAAGCTTGAGTTTCTTCGTTAGATTCTTCAGCAGCTGGAGCTTCTTCAGCCTCAACTTCTGCAACTTCTTCAGCAGGTGCAGCAGCAGCAATAGCATCAGCTTCTGCTTGAGCAGCTGCAGCGATACGTTTTGCGTTTACTTCTTGTTCTGCTTTCAAAGCTTTTGCTTTAACATCAGCTTTCGCTTTTGACAAACCATCTTTCTTAGCATCAACAGTTCCTGCTTTAGCTTCTAACCAAGTAGCAAATTTAGCATCTGCTTGTTCTTGAGTTAAGGCTCCTTTACGAACTCCTCCATCAAGGTGGTGTTTCAATAAAGCACCTTTGTAAGAAAGGATAGCTCTAGCAGTATCAGTAGGTTGAGCACCATTGTGCAACCATTGTACTGCGCTATCAACGTTCAAGTCGATAGTTGCTGGGTTAGTGTTTGGATTGTAAGTACCGATTTTCTCTAAGTATTTACCATCTCTTTTTGAGCGTGCATCTGCAGCTACTACCCAGTAAAAAGGTTTTCCTTTTTTACCGTGTCTTTGTAATCTAATTTTTACTGACATAATCTTATGATTAAATTTTGAGGTACTCGACCTCTGTTAATTGAGGGCGCAAAGATACACTTTTTATTTTAAAAAAACTAACTGATTTTTACTATATTAATTACACCATTCTCATACATTTTTCATTTATAATTCTGTTTTCTACCTATAATATCATACTTTTGTTAGTCTAAAAAGCTTGTTTTTTATGAAAAAATATTTCTTGTATAGCATTCTCCTGCTCTCTGTTCTCGCCTGTGAAGAAAACGTAAAATTCAACAACCCTTCTTTTCAAGGTGTTAAAGAAAATGTTTTTTGGAGAGCCGTTACCACAACTGCAACAGTAGGTTCTGGGGGCGCACTCACCATAAATGCCTATACTCGTGACGAACAAATAATCTTAAAAACAAGTACAACAGCCGCAAACACCTTCAATCTAGGAGTTAACAACAATAATACTGCTACCTACATATTAACTGATTCCAACGGAAACAGCACATTTGCTACCAGCACAGGAAAAGGAGATGGGCAAATTACAATCACAGAATACGACACCGCAAATAAAACAATTTCTGGCACTTTTAGATTTAACGCTATCAATACTTCTAGCAATCCTGTAGCCGGAACTACTTTAAATTTTCAACAAGGTGTTTTTTACAAAGTTCCCGTAACGCCTTAAGCCTTCATAACCAATTCACCTATTGGCATTTCAACAAAACCAACCTTTTTCATCAATTAAAAATATTATTATTAAATAAGCTTATTTATAGTAGATTAGAAAAAAATTAGACTACATTTGCTACATTATTATAAATAAGTATATATGAATATTTTTGTTGGAAGCCTTCCATTCAGTATTGAGGAAGCAGATTTAAGAGAGTCTTTCGAGGCTTATGGAGCAGTTGATTCTGTTAAAATTATCACAGATAAATTTACAGGAAGAAGCAAAGGATTTGGTTTTGTTGAAATGCCAAGCGATGCTGATGCTCAAAAAGCAATTGACGAATTGAACGGAGCGACTGTTCAAGGACGCTCAATTGTTGTTAACAAATCTGAGCCAAAACCAGAAGGCGAAAGAAGAAGTTACAACAACAACCGTAGCGGAAGTTATGGTGGTGGAAACCGTGGTGGAAATGACCGTGGCGGAAACAGAGGAGGATATTAATATTTTTTTCTACAATATAACAAAAAGGGTGTCAATTTACGTTGATACCCTTTTTTTTGATTTATACCGACCTTTCGTTAGGAACAATTCAAATTCCGGTGAGTGATAGTTATTATGAATTGGTGAAGAAAGAGTTGTTTTCTTGAAAAAAACATTCAAAAATACAATAGAAGCACAGTCATAAATCATAGCCCCGATAAAAACGGAAATCCTTGTGGTGGCTGGTCCCGAAGCTTCGGGATTGCCACCACAAGATTACTTCACTTAACATTTATTTACATCGGAATTCCGTGAACTTCGTTTGTAGTGGATAGCGGGAACTGCCATTGTTGATAGCACAATCATTCTGCTCCTAATAAAACAAAAAAAGCTGTCAACCTTACGATTGACAGCTTTCCTATAGCTATTATTATTACTTCAAGTTAATCAACTTGAAACTTTAAACCTGAAACAATTATTAGATGTTAGCAGCCAACCAGTCACCCACTTCTTTAGTACCGTAAGCTTTTCCACCATCGGCTAAGTCTTCAGTAACGATTCCAGCTTCTAAAGCTTTGTTTACTGAAGCTCTCATTGCTTTTCCTTCTTCCATTAATCCGAAGTTTTCAAACATCATAGCTGCTGATAAAACAGTTGCCATAGGGTTTGCAATATTTAAACCTGTAGCTTGTGGGTATGAACCGTGGATAGGCTCAAATAAAGATACCTCAGCTCCCATAGAAGCAGATGGCATTAATCCCATAGAACCAGAGATCACAGAAGCTTCATCAGTTAAGATATCTCCAAATAAGTTCTCAGTGATTAATACATCATAAGAGTTTGGCCATTGTACCAAACGCATCGCTACAGCGTCAACAAATTCATAAGAAACTGTTACTTCAGGATAATCTTTTTCCATAGCTTGTACTGTTTCTCTCCATAAACGAGATGTTTCCAATACGTTAGCTTTGTCAACACAACACAATCTTTTTGAACGTGTCATTGCTAATTCAAAACCTTTTTTAGCCAAACGTTGTACTTCTTCACGTGTGTACACACAGTTGTCATAAGCTGTTTCTCCACCGTCTCTTCTTCCTTTTTCTCCAAAGTAGATTCCACCAGTTAACTCTCTTAAGAATACTAGGTCAGTTCCTTCGATACGTTCTCTTTTTAATGGAGATTTGTCTAATAAAGATGGAAAAGTAAAAGTAGGTCTTACGTTAGCGAACAAGCCTAAAGCTTTACGCATTTTCAACAAACCTTGCTCTGGACGTACTGGTGCAGAAGGATCGTTATCGTATTTTGGGTGACCAATAGCTCCAAACAAAACAGCGTCAGCATTTTTACAAATTTCATGTGTTGCATCTGGATAAGGCTCACCTACTGCGTCAATGGCAGCAGCACCAGTTAAAGCTGGTTTCCAAGTGATTTCATGTCCAAATTTTTGTGCAACTGCATCTGATACTTTTACTGCTTGTTCAATTACTTCTGGTCCGATTCCGTCCCCTGCTAAAAGCGCGATATTTAATTTCATTATTCTATTTTTATATTATTATTTGTTTCTGAGATACTAAGGTTCTAAGTTACTGAGGCCCTAAGCAACTTAGAACCTTAGTAACTTAGCTACTTTTATTAAATTACATTCAACATTTTCTGCGTCGCAATAATCGCTGCAACCGTTTGATCTGAATCTAATCCTCTTGTTTTGAATTCTTTTCCTTCGCTTGTCCAAGTGATGATGGTTTCGCATAAGGCATCAGAGCTACTTCCTGGAGGGATTCTCACCGCATAGTCAATCAGTTTAGGCAAGCTCATTTTTTTGGTTTTATAAATTTTCGCCAAAGCATTCATAAAAGCATCAAATTGACCATCCCCTTGAGCGTGCTCTTCGATGATTTCTCCGTCAATTTTTAGACAAAGAGTTGTTGAAGGACGCATTCCCTTTGCATGAGATAATAAATACGATTCCACGGTAATTTTTTCCTCATAAGTCTGACTATCCAATACATCCGAAATGATATAAGGTAAATCCTCCTTGGTAACCGTTTCTTTTTTATCGCCTAATTCAATGATTCTTTGAGTGACTAATTTTAAGTCTTCGTCATTGAGTTGTAAACCTAACTCTTGAAGATTTTTTTCAATATTAGCTTTCCCAGAAGTTTTCCCTAAAGCGTATTTTCTCTTTCTTCCAAAACGTTCTGGAAGCAAGTCATTAAAATACAAATTCTTTTTGTTGTCACCATCCGCATGAATACCTGCTGTCTGGGTAAACACATTATCTCCTACAATAGGTTTATTAGCGGGAATTCTGTATCCTGTAAAGGTTTCTACCAATTTACTCACCGAGTATAGTGAAGATTCTTTTACTCCAATTTCGATTTCAGGCATAAAGTCATTAATCACAGCAACGGTACTAGCAAGAGGAGCATTACCTGCTCTTTCTCCCATTCCGTTAACCGTAACATGTAAACCATGCACACCCGCTTTAATAGCTTGCATTACATTGGCAACACTTAAATCATAATCATTATGGGCATGAAAATCAAAGTGAATCGAAGGATATTTTTTGGTAATGGTCGAAATAAAATCGAATGTATCCGAAGGAATTAACACTCCTAAAGTATCTGGAAGTAAAATTCTTTTAACAGGTTGTGTACTGATAAAATCTAAATACTGGAACACATATTCAGGAGAAAAACGCATTCCGTTACTCCAATCTTCTAGATAAACATTGGTAGCAATTCCGTTTTCAGTAGCCAAGGCAATACTTTCAGCAATTGCTAAAAAATGTTCCTCAGGAGTCTTTTTTAATTGATGGGTTAGGTGATTCAAAGAGCCTTTGGTCAAAAGATTTTGAACTTTGGCACCCGACTTTTTCATCCATTCGATAGAAAGCCCTTTATCCACAAAAGTCAAAACTTCGATTTTGTCGGCATATCCTTTGGTTTCAGCCCAAGTCATAATCCCTTTCACGCCTTCAAATTCTCCTTCACTCACACGTGCCGAAGCAATTTCGATACGATCAACATGTAATTCTTCTAACAATAATTGGGCAATGGTTAATTTTTCTGCAGCAGAAAAAGACACTCCTGAGGTTTGTTCCCCGTCACGAAGTGTGGTATCCATTATTTCAATTTTTCTTTTTTCCATTATCTATTAGATACTAATGCGGTTTTATTTTATCTATTCTAACGAATAGCAGTATAAAATCGTAAAAGCAGTTACCAAACTTGATTGTAAAATCAAGCTTAGTAACTGCGTATTTATTAATTGTTTTTTTTATTTAGTAAGGCAATTTGTCTGCAAAAGCAACAATGTCTTCTTTGATATTTGTTAAATAATCAATATCATCAAAACCATTCAACATATTGTTCTTTTTGTATCCGTTGATATCAAAAGATTCTTTTTCACCTGTCGCTTTCAAAGTAATGGTTTGCTCAGGCAAATTGATTTCCAATTCTGTTTTTGGGTCTGCTTCAATAGCAGCGAAGATTTTAGCTGAAAACTCAGGGCTTACTTGAACTGGCAAAACACCAATGTTCAAACAGTTTCCTTTGAAGATATCTGCAAAGAAAGAAGAAACTACAGCACGGAATCCGTAATCGTATACAGCCCAAGCAGCATGCTCACGAGAAGAACCAGAACCAAAGTTTTTTCCTCCAACCAAGATTTTCCCTGAATAAGTTGCATCGTTTAATACGAAATCAGCTTTTGGAGTACCGTCTCCGTTGTATCTCCAGTCTCTAAAAAGGTTGTCTCCAAAACCTTCACGTTTTGTAGCTTTCAAGAAACGAGCAGGGATGATTTGATCTGTATCTACGTTTTCAATAGGTAGTGGCACTGCACTACTGGTAAGGATATTAAATTTATCGTATGCCATTTTTTATTTATTATTTAGGATTATTGATTTAGGATTTCCCTATTAAGACTGAAATTAAAATCATATAACCTTTTTATTTTTAATTCTTTTTTGAAATTTTTATTGTGATTGAAATTCAATTACAACAAATCTCTAGGGTCAGTTAATTTTCCAGTAACTGCTGCTGCTGCTGCCATAATTGGAGAAGCTAACAAAGTTCTTGAACCTGGACCTTGACGACCTTCAAAGTTTCTGTTTGAAGTACTTACTGCATATTTCCCAGCTGGTACTTTGTCATCGTTCATTGCCAAACAAGCTGAACAACCTGGCTGACGCAATACGAAACCAGCTTCAGTCAAGATATCTAAGATACCCTCTTCTTTGATTTGCGCTTCCACAACGTGTGAACCTGGAACTAACCAAGCTGTTACGTTATCAGCTTTTTTACGACCTTTTACAATTTCAGCAAAAGCTCTAAAATCTTCGATACGTCCGTTAGTACAACTTCCCAAGAAAACGTAATCGATTTGTTTTCCAATCATTACATCATCCTCATGGAATCCCATGTATGCCAACGATTTTTTGTAAGTTTCCTCACCACCTTCAACTTGATTAGCAGCAGGAATATGTTTAGTGATACCAATTCCCATACCTGGATTAGTTCCATAAGTAATCATTGGTTCAATATCTTCAGCATTGATGTTTAATTCAGCATCAAATTTAGCACCTTCGTCAGTTTTCAACGTTTTCCAGTAAGCTACGGCTTTATCCCAAGCTTCACCTTTAGGAGCATGTAATCTACCTTCTAAGTAATCGAAAGTTTTTTGGTCTGGAGCAATCATACCACCACGAGCACCCATTTCGATAGAAAGGTTACAAACAGTCATACGTCCTTCCATAGACATTTCTTCGAATACATTTCCTGCGTACTCAACAAAATATCCAGTACCTCCAGAAGTTGTCAATTTTGAAATGATATACAAAGCAACATCTTTAGGAGTAACTCCTTTGCTCAAAGTACCATTTACGTTGATACGCATTTTCTTTGGTTTTGGTTGCATGATACATTGTGTAGAAAGCACCATTTCTACCTCAGAAGTACCAATTCCAAAAGCAATCGCTCCAAAAGCTCCGTGAGTTGACGTATGTGAATCCCCACAAACAATCGTTACTCCTGGTAATGTAATTCCGTTTTCAGGACCTACTACGTGAACAATTCCATTTTTTTGATGTCCTAATCCCCAGTGAGAAATACCGTATTCAGCTGAGTTATCTTCTAATGCTTTCAATTGATTAGCAGACAAAGCATCTTCAACTGGTAAGTGCTGGTTGATAGTAGGGGTATTGTGATCCGCTGTTGCGAAAGTACGCTCAGGGTATAAAACGGATACACCTCTAGATTTTAAACCTAAGAAAGCCACAGGACTCGTTACTTCATGGATGAAATGACGGTCAATAAAAAACACATCTGGTCCATCTTCAATTTTGCGCACCACGTGCGAATCCCATACTTTGTCAAATAATGTAGTACTCATTTTTAATATTTTTTAAGTGTAATTCTATTCACAATACCAGCTAACGAACTGTAATTGTAATAACAAGGACGCAAAACTACTAAAAAGAAACCATGTTGTCAATTAGGATTATACATTATATACGATACCCAAAACTATTTTGAATCAAAATCCAACTTACTTTCATTCACTTACCGTTTTAATCCGTTTTTTTAATCTTGTTTTTAGCCTTGTTAATACTATCTCATTTTAGCAGTTTTAAAATTTAAAAAAAATACAGTTTTTGCATCATATCGTTTAAAAACCGAAAAATAACGCAACACATTCTACTATATACTTCAAAAAACAAAATATTTCGATTCCATTTAGATAAATGTAGGTTTCTCAAAAAGCATTCTTTTATTTATAAACATAACCTAAATTGATGGCTTTTTATCGAATTTTTACAGCTATTTTTATGCTAAAATACTACGACATCCAAAAACAAATTTGTTTTGTTTAAAACAAAAAAACAGGGGATTTTTATGATTTTGAAAATATAATTATTTACAAAATTCTTTTTTTAAACCAACATAATCACTCCCTCTTTAAATATTACAAATACAATCTAAATTGTTGATAACTTCCCTTTCCTTTAGCCTAAAAAAAACCTAAATTTGAAATTCATTTTTCGGGAAACCGATAAATTTCAAACCCCTCAATTACAGATATGTACTTAATATTCGATACGGAAACTACTGGATTACCTAAGCGTTGGGACGCACCCATTACCGACTCAGACAACTGGCCTCGTTGTATTCAGATTGCGTGGCAGCTACATGACGAAATGGGAAAACTGGTAGAACATCAGGATTACTTGGTACAGCCAGACGGGTTTAACATTCCGTATGATGCCGAGCGTATCCACGGAATTTCGACCGAGTTGGCGCAGCATGATGGAATTCCGTTGGCGGATGTTTTGGAGAAATTCAATATTGCTTTAAGCAAAGCCAAATTTATTGTAGGGCAGAATCTGGGTTTTGATGTAAATATTATGGGCGCCGAATTCCACCGTTTGGCAGTAGAAAGTCCGATGGCATCGATGCCTGTTTTAGACACTTGTACCGAAGTGACAGCTTCGTTACTAAAATTACCTGGAGGTCGTGGTGGAAAGTTCAAGTTACCAACCTTAACTGAATTACACGAATATTTATTCAACGTTCCTTTCTCAGAAGCACACAATGCTACTGCCGACGTTGAAGCCACTACACGTTGTTTTTTAGAATTAATAAGAAAAGAAGTTTTCACCAAAGAAGAACTGGATGTCCCTGCTTCATACTTTGAGGAATTCCAAAATAAAAACCCAAGAGAAATTCAACTTATTGGGTTAAAACACATCAACCTCAAACAAGCTTCGGATAAAATTCGCCAGCAGTTTGGAGAGAAAAACACCCAATCAGTTTCCAAAGAAGAATTATCAGAAAACAAAGCCGTACTGACTGATATGCCTTTTGCGCATTTGCACAATCATACACAGTTTTCAGTTTTGCAATCGACTATCGGAATTGCTGATTTGGTAAAAGCCACTGCTAAATTTAAAATGCCTGCAGTCGCTATGACTGATACGGCTAATATGATGGGTGCTTTTCATTTTGTGAGCGCCGTCATGAACCACACCAAAGCCGCCAAAGCCAAAAATGAGGAATTAATTGCAAATGGCGAAGAACCAACAGAAACGGAAATCAAACCTATTGTAGGATTGGAATTCAACATCTGTGAAAATCATCTGGACAAATCCAAAAAAGACAATGGCTATCAAGTAGTTTTATTAGCCAAAAACAAAAAAGGTTACCATAATTTGGCCAAAATGGCATCGATAGCCAACATTAATGGTTTTTATTACGTGCCTCGTATCGATAAAAATATTGTCGAGAAATACAAAGAAGACATTATGGTCTTGTCGGGGAATTTATACGGGGAAATCCCAGGTAAGATATTGAACTTGGGTGAAAACCAAGCCGAAGAAGCTTTGATTTGGTGGAAGGAGCAATTTGGTTCTGACTTCTATCTTGAAATCATGCGTCACAACCAAGAAGACGAAAACCGTGTTAATCAAACTTTGATTGCTTTTGCCAAAAAACATGAGGTAAAATTAATCGCCACGAATAACACTTATTACGTTAACAAAGAGGATGCCAATGCGCACGATATTTTACTCTGTGTAAAAGACGGCGAAAAACAAGCTACGCCCATTGGTCGTGGTCGCGGTTATCGTTATGGTTTACCGAATCAAGAATACTATTACAAGTCGGGTGACGAAATGAAGCAATTGTTTGCCGATTTACCCGAAGCGATTATCAATATTCAGGAAATCATTGACAAGGTAGAACCCTATTCGCTGTATCGCGATGTATTGCTACCGAAATATGACATTCCGCAAGAATTTGTTGACCCCGAAGACAATGTTGACAACGGTGTACGTGGGGAAAACGCATATTTGCGTCACCTTACTATGGAAGGGGCAAAAAGACGCTATGGCGAAATTACCCCAGCCATTCAAGAACGACTGGATTTTGAGTTATTGACCATTTCGAACTCAGGATACCCTGGTTATTTCTTGATTGTACAGGATTTCATTGCTGAGGCTCGAAAAATGGACGTTTCCGTAGGACCAGGACGTGGATCTGCAGCGGGTTCTGCCGTAGCCTATTGTTTAGGAATTACTAATATTGATCCTATCAAGTACGATTTGCTTTTTGAGCGTTTCTTAAATCCTGACCGTGTGTCCATGCCCGATATTGATATCGACTTTGATGATGAAGGTCGTGGTCGTGTAATGGATTATGTAATCAAAAAATATGGAGCCAATCAGGTGGCACAAATTATCACTTATGGTAAAATGGCCACCAAATCAGCGATTCGTGATACTGCTCGTGTATTGGATTTACCACTATTTGAAGCCGACAGAATAGCGAAGTTGATTCCCGCTATGATGCCAGGAAAATGGAATCTAGCACGTTTCCTCTCTGAATCTGAAGAGGATGTCAAAAAAGCTTTAAAAGGCCCTGATGAATTTGAATTGGTCAAAGAATTAATCGGCATTGCTAACGAGGGTGATTTAGCCGGAGAAACCATTCAACAAGCCAAAATTCTGGAAGGTTCTATGCGTAATACCGGAATCCATGCCTGTGGAGTGATTATTACCCCATCAGACATTACCAACTATGTACCCGTAACCACCGCCAAAGATTCAGACTTATATGTCACACAGTTTGACAACTCGGTAGCCGAAAGTGCTGGATTGTTAAAGATGGACTTCTTGGGCCTGAAGACCCTGACTTTAATCAAAGACACCGTTAAACTGGTAAAATACAGAAGTGGCATAACACTCGACCCTGACACCTTCCCTATCGATGATGTCAAGACGTATGAACTTTTCCAACGAGGAGAAACCGTGGGTATCTTCCAATACGAGTCACCTGGAATGCAGAAATACATGAAGGAATTGAAACCCACCGTTTTTGGGGATTTAATTGCCATGAATGCACTTTACCGTCCGGGACCTTTGGAATATATTCCTTCTTTCGTTCGTCGAAAAAATGGCGAAGAAGAAATTAAATACGATCTCGATGCCTGCGAGGAATACCTTGGTGAAACCTACGGAATTACCGTTTACCAAGAGCAGGTGATGCTTTTGTCTCAATCTTTGGCTGGATTTACCAAAGGTGAAGCCGACGTATTGCGTAAAGCGATGGGTAAGAAACAAAAGGACGTATTGGACAAAATGAAACCCAAATTTGTCAAACAAGCGGCCGAAAAGGGACATGATGCAGTTGTGCTCGAAAAAATTTGGAAAGATTGGGAAGCCTTTGCAAGCTACGCCTTCAACAAGTCTCACTCTACTTGTTACGCTTGGATTGCGTATCAAACAGCCTATTTGAAAGCGCATTATCCTGCGGAATATATGGCAGCGGTACTTTCGAATAATATGAACGACATCAAACAGGTTTCGTTTTTTATGGAGGAATGTAAACGCATGGGACTTCAAGTTTTGGGACCAGATGTAAATGAATCCTACTATAAATTTACCGTAAACGAAGACTATGCAGTTCGTTTTGGGATGGGAGCCATCAAAGGTGTAGGACAAGGAGCTGTTGCTACGATTGTAGAGAACAGAAAAGACGGCAAATACCGTTCTATTTTTGATTTAGCCAAACGTATCGATTTGCGTGCCGCCAATAAAAAAGCCTTTGAAAACTTGGCTTTAGCAGGTGGTTTTGACTGTTTTACAGACACTCACCGTGCACAATATTTCCACGATGACGGTGACGGAATTACCTTTTATGAAAAAGCCATTCGCTATGGCGCAAAATTCCAAGAAAACGAAAATTCTTCTCAAGTAAGTTTGTTTGGTGAAGCCTCAGAAGTGCAAATTGCCGAACCTGTTGTACCGCCTTGCGAGGACTGGAGCACGATGGAAAAACTAGCCAAGGAGAAAGAAGTTGTCGGAATCTATATTTCTGGGCATCCTTTGGATGATTATAAATTTGAGATGAAATACTTTTGTAACACCAAGCTGGAAGCACTCAAAACACCACAACAATTTGTTGGCAAACCTATCGCTGTGGGCGGAATCGTGAATAACGTACAGCATAAAGTTGCCAAAAACGGTAAAGGCTGGGGGATTTTTACCTTAGAGGGTTATGACGAAAGTTATGAATTCAAAATCTTCGGTGAAGAATACCTTAAATTCCGTCATTTCTTCTTGCAAAACAACTTTGTGTACATCAAAATAATGATCAAAGATGGCTGGGTTAACCAAGATACGGGTAAGAAAAGCGATCCCAGAATTACCTTCACCGAAATCAAACAATTGCAAGATGTACTTTCGACTTTTGCCAAAAAACTAGTAGTAATCCTGAATATTACCGATTTACAAACAGATTTCATCCACCACCTGAATCGTGTTTTTCAAGACAATAAAGGCGATCACCAAGTCACTTTTGAAATCATGGAACTCGAACGCATTAAGAAATTAGTCGAGGTTGCTCCTACAACCATCGAAAACGATGATGAATTTATAGAGGAGCTAAACGATGATGACGATATCGAAATCACCACCACTAAAACTCCTGAAGTCACTGAAGTAGAAGAAATCAAAGTTGTTACCAAATTAAGTATGCCAAGCCGTCGCCTCAAAATCAATATCTCCAACGAGCTACTGGTGGAATTGGAAAAAATGCAAATCAATTTTAAGTTAAATTAAAAACTGACTAGCAATGATATATCCACAATTAATATACGTTTTTGAACGTCAAGAAGAAATATTCCATCAACTTGAATCGCTAGCTATTCCAATTATATCAAAACACAATGGTCACTGACGCTAAGAATTAAACTAACGAAAATGCCATTATCGAGCGAAGCATAGAGAAACCTTATGAAATTTATTTGGTAGAATTTGAGCTCCTACAAGATTATGAAAGCTTCAAAAACGACGAATAACGCAAAGAATTTTACATTTAAAAATCAATCTATTAGGTCGTCTATTTTAATAAAAGGCATACAATTGTATATACGATTTTGCTTATTACGATTGACAACCATTTAAAAATAGTCGTTGTAAAATGAGTAATTAATACCTGTACTTCAGCAATTCAATTGTTTCATCTGACGTAAAATGCAACTCATTATTTAAAACAACTATTGGTGCAAAAAGATATCCGAATTTACCTTTTGGGGTTAAATTAAATAACTTTACTTTACCCATATTAACTTCTAAAATCATCTTTTTAAATTTGTCAACAATATTTTGTTCCGCATTTGAACACATCTCAACATCAACTATGTTTCCAGAATAATCAGATTTTATACCCGCTAAAAACCAAGCATTTGAAATACTATTCTTTAATTCAGAATTATCAAACAACATTTTAAGTTTGTTTTTGTATGATGCATTTGGGGTCATTCCATAATTATTTCCACAAGAGGAAGGTCCATAAAGACGAAGACGTTCGATATTATTTCTACCAGCAAAACTAACCAAACTCTTATCTTTATACTCAGTATCACCTAAAACTTCTGAATGTGAAATCCCTCTAACAAAAACATTATTTTCAAAATATTCCGTTCCTATATTGCTACCTGACAATGAAATTTCCCATTTTCCATTTGGTAAGCCGTTTACAACTTCACCTTTTAATTTACTGTATGAATTATTTGAAATCGACAATAACACCTCATTGCTAAAAAATCCATTTCCATCCTTTACTAACTCTTTCCCCTTTTTATCAAATAAAACAATTAAGTGTTCAACATTATTTTTGTATTCAATTTTTTTATGCAAATTACCATTAGGAAAATAAAACTCCCATATACCTGATTTATCTCCATATAAATAATGTCCTTTTGTTTGTACTATTCCAGTATCATAAAACCAAATAAATTCACCATGTCTTAAACCTTTTTCATAGTTACCTTTGATATATAATTTATCATTTTTATAATAAACATTAACAGTATCCTGAAATTGGAAATATTGCTTATCAAATTTTGTTTTCAAGTAATATTCTGCACAACTTTTTCTTTCTAATTTACAAAAAGAACTTAAATAAAATTTTACAATTCCGTTATCGTTTACTTCAATTAAATCATCAAATTTTGGAGATTTTTGAGCAAATGTACTTGTTACAATAAGAAGAAATAAAATTAGATTTTTAAAAATATTCATGGCTAATATATTTTAGAATTATATTATATCAATAAAAAATCAAATATATAAATTCCTACATATAATTGTTGAAAAATATATTTTTAAAACTAAAATTCAAACGATTGTAATTTCTATTTAATTCATCTCAAAATTGGTATATTTTCCTTAAATTTAGTTTTGAAACCAATTCAAACCTAATGCCCCATGAAACCAGACTTATTTCAAGCCCCTGATTACTATAAATTAGATGATTTATTGACTGAGGAACACAAATTAGTGCGGGATTCGGCACGTGCTTGGGTTAAAAAAGCGGTTTCTCCCATTATAGAAGATTATGCACAGCGAGCCGAATTCCCTAAAGAACTCATACAAGGTTTAGGTGAAATAGGCGGTTTTGGGCCTTATATCCCAACCGAATATGGTGGTGCGGGTTTAGACCAAATTTCATATGGACTCATCATGCAAGAAATTGAACGTGGCGATTCAGGCATTCGATCCACATCTTCAGTACAATCCTCCTTGGTCATGTACCCAATTTGGAAATATGGAAACGAAGCACAACGAATGAAATACCTCCCTAAATTAGCCACAGGTGAACTGATGGGTTGCTTTGGTTTAACAGAGCCTAATTATGGTTCAGACCCAGGAAGCATGATAACCAATTTTAGGGACAAAGGTGATTATGTCGTTTTAAATGGTGCTAAAATGTGGATTTCCAATGCCCCTTTTGCAGACATTGCCATTGTTTGGGCCAAAGACGAATCGGGACGCATTCACGGACTCATTGTTGAGCGTGGGATGAAGGGTTTTACAACTCCCGAAACCCACAACAAATGGTCACTCAGAGCTTCGTCTACTGGCGAATTGATTTTTGACAACGTTGAAGTTCCCAAAGCGAATATTTTACCCAACAAATCTGGATTAGGTGCGCCTTTGGGCTGCTTGGATTCGGCTCGCTACGGAATCGCTTGGGGTGCCATTGGAGCGGCGATGGATTGTTATGATACTGCTTTGCGCTACGCCAAGGAACGCATTCAGTTTGACAAACCCATTGCAGGTACACAATTGCAGCAAAAAAAACTAGCTGAAATGATTACCGAAATTACCAAAGCACAATTGCTTACTTGGCGATTAGGAGTTTTACGGAACGAAGGCAAAGCCACCACTGCACAAATCTCTATGGCAAAACGAAACAATGTAAATATGGCCATTGAAATAGCGCGAGAAGCACGACAAATTCTAGGAGGAATGGGAATTACAGGCGAATATTCGATTATGCGTCACATGATGAACCTCGAATCCGTAATTACTTATGAAGGAACACACGATATTCATTTGCTTATTACGGGGATGGATATCACTGGTATTTCGGCTTTTAAATAATCGCTATAACAAGTTCGAAATCAGGTCTGACTCTTTTTAACGAAACTTTTAAGGTACTCATCGATTAAGTGATTCAAAAAACCAAATATTGATTAAATTCGTAAATAGAAATAGACAAGCCATTTCAAACAATTATTAAAGTAATAATAAAATCAATCGAATCCTTCTAAGTCAGACGAAGCTTTTTTATATTTACAACAAATTTATTCCAAATGAACATTCAACATATCAACGACCGCATTGAGAGCCAAAAAAACATACTCTTACAGCATTCCCTTTACGGCAAAGTAAAAACTATTGAAGACTTACAGGCATTTCTTGAAGGTCATGTATATGCTGTTTGGGATTTTATGTCTTTATTAAAAGCTTTACAATCTAAGTTGACTTGTACAACCACCCCATGGTTTCCTACTAAGAATCCACAAACTAGATATTTGATCAACGAAATTGTATTGGCTGAAGAAACCGACTTGACCATCGATGGTCGTCGTCAAAGTCATTATGAAATGTATGTGGAAGCAATGCAAAATTGTGGCGCTAACACTAATGAAATTGGTAATTTCTTAAACGAAATTAATTCACTAAAAAATATTTTTGTCGCGATTAAAACCAGTCAATTACACCCAGGAATCAAAGCGTTTTTAGACTTCACTTTTACCGTTATTGAACACGGAAAACCTCACGAAATTGCAGCGGCATTTACCTTTGGCAGAGAAGATCTAATTCCAAGTATGTTTACTTCAATTATTAAAAAATTTCAAGAAAACTTGCCTGAAACAGATTTAAGCAAGTTGATTTACTATTTTGAAAGACATATCGAATTAGATGCAGACGAACACGGACCAATGGCAATGGAAATGATTACGGAGCTTTGCGAAAACGACCCTATTAAATGGAAAGAAGTAGAAGAGGTTTCCATTCTTGCCTTAGAAAAACGCATTGGCCTATGGAATGCTATCGAAGAACAAATTACAGAAAGGGTTTCTTTAGTTTAAGACAATAAACTGTCAACACAAAATCCGATTATTATGAAAAATCTGACCCTATTTGTACTTTTTACTTTAATAACGGTATCACAATCAACATATTCACAGTTAAAATCTGTAATTTATAATGACGACTCTCAAAAGCTATTTGGCTTTTATGGCAAAGCCAAAACAAAAACACATGACAATGCAGGAGTTTTAATCTTACCTGCATGGATGGGTATTGACGACCATTCTATAGAATCTGCTGTAGCTTTGAACAAATTAGGCTATAATACTTTTGTAGCTGATATCTATGGAGCAGGCAACAAACCAAACTCTCCGCAAGAGGCTGCAAAAATTGCAAGTTTTTACAAACAAAACATTGAAAACTACCACAAAAGAATACAGCTGGCCCTTGCCGAATTGATCAAAAACGGGGCAAATCCTAATAAAATTGTGGTAATAGGTTATTGTTTTGGCGGCACTGGTGCTATTGAGGCCGCTCGATCACAGATGCCAATAAAAGGCATTGTCTCATTTCATGGTGGATTAAGCAGGAATACTAGTCGGACTATTGTTCCAATTACCGCCAAAGTTTTGGTATTACATGGTGCTGACGACCCCTTCGTATCAGAACAAGAAATTAAAGATTTCAAAAGTGAAATGCGCACTGCTAAAGCTGATTGGCAAATGAATTATTATTCTAATGCGGTTCATGGATTTACACATAAAGATGCTGGGAGTGACAACAGTAAAGGTTTGGCCTACAACAAAGAAGCCGCAGATCGCGCATGGAAAGCAATGCTTCAATTTTTCAATGAAATTTTGTAGTTACCGATAGTTCATTAAGCAAATCAATTATGACTTGAATGCAAGCTTCGACGGGCATCGTGAAATAATATATAAAACAACAAAAGCCTCCAATTTTGAAAGTGGAGGCTTTTGTATTGTATGAAAATAAATAGATTAACTCTCTGGAGCCAATTCTAATTCTAATCCTTCTAATTCAGGTGTGATTGGAATTTGACATCCCAAACGGCTGTTTGCTTTTACGTAGAATGCTTCTGAAAGCATAGCTTCTTCATCTTCACCCATTTCTGGCAATGTTACACCATTGATCACATAACATTGGCAAGAAGCACACATCGCCATTCCACCGCAAGTACCTTCTACAGGCAATTCATATGCTTTACACAATTCCATGATATTCATGGCCATGTCAGTAGGAGCTTGTAACTCGTGTATAACTCCTTCTCTGTCTTTAATTTTAATTAATACATCCATTTTTTAGGGGATTGGGTTATGCGTGAGGGATAGAAGCAGTCCGCCGCGGCGGACGGGGATAGCCCGACGATTTTAAGGAATAAGGTCCATGAGCGCAAACTACATTTGGCCTTGTTCCTTAAAATGGTCACGCCCTCACTATTATATTATGCTACGTTGACAACGGTTTCTATTTGTGGGGCAAATTTTTTGATGGTCGTTTCTACACCTGCCTTCAAAGTCATTTGGTTCACACTACAACTGGTACATGCTCCTTCTAATCGAACTTTGACATGTTTATCATCCTCGATGGAAACTAGGGTAATATCGCCACCGTCAGAGTTTAAGAAAGGACGAATTTCTTCTAGCGCTAATAACACATTGTTAGTTAATTCTTCTGTTGTCATAATTTTTTGATTAAAAAAACTGAATTTTATAAATTCAATTTTAGCTTATTTTTTTACTGCTGAACAACCTGCCATAGTAGTAATTTTGATAGCTTCGGAAGCAGGTAAATTTTCATTTCTATTGATTGTTTCTTGGACTACTTTTCGAGTTATGCCTTCAAAAACCGTTTCGATTACAGAACCCGTTTGCAGGGCTGCAGGGCGACCGTAATCACCTGCTTCGCGAATAGATTGTACGATTGGCACTTCACCTAAGAATGGCACTTGTAAATCTTCTGCTAGGTTTTTGGCTCCTTCTTGGCCAAAGATGTAATACTTGTTATTTGGCAATTCTTCGGGTGTGAAATAAGCCATGTTTTCTATAATTCCAAGTACAGGAACATTGATCGCTTCTGACATGAACATCGAAACTCCTTTTTTAGCATCGGCCAAAGCTACTGCTTGTGGCGTACTCACCACTACAGCACCTGTTACTGGCAAGGATTGCATGATTGAAAGGTGAATATCTCCTGTTCCTGGAGGCAAGTCGATTAACATAAAGTCTAATTCCCCCCAATCAGCATCAAATATCATTTGATTCAAAGCTTTTGAAGCCATTGGACCTCTCCAGATTACAGCCTGGCTTGGTGAGGTAAAAAATCCGATAGATAGCATTTTCACTTCGTAGCTTTCTATTGGTTTCATTTTTGACTTCCCATCTACTTGAACTGAAATAGGTTTTTCATTTTCTACGTCAAACATGATTGGCATGGATGGTCCGTAAATATCGGCATCAAGAACTCCAACTGAGAATCCCATTTTTGCCAATGATACTGCTAAGTTAGCCGTTACAGTAGATTTCCCTACTCCTCCTTTACCAGAAGCAACAGCAATGATGTTTTTGATTCCAGGAATGGACTTCCCTTTCACTTCTGCTTTTTCAGGAACTTGAACTTTACTATTAATTTTAATTTTAGCTTCAGGCGAAACTAACTCTAAAATGGTTTTCTTGATGTCGTCTTCTGCACGTTTTTTGATGTGCATGGCAGGTGTTGTTAAAACCAACTCTACTACCACTTCATCGCCAAAAGTAAGCACGTTAGCAATGGCACCACTTTCCACCATATTCTTTCCTTCACCAGCTATAGTAATGGTTTCTAAAGCTTTTAGAATTTCTTTTCTATCTAATTTCATTCTGTATCCTAATTTCTATTGGTAATTTCAGCCGAAAACATTGTGTTTATTTAAACTGATTTCAGATTGCAAAGATAAGTGATTAAGTTCTTATTATAAAGCATTTAAATTGGATTTATTGTTACGGAATTACACTCTTTTTTGAACCCTAATTATCGCAAAAAGATTTACAAAAAACAAAGATTGATTAAAACAAAATCAACTATACTAAGCAGGAATTTTACCAACAAATACAAGTTGAAATAAAAAAATACAGAATTTAACGGATTAGATTAGTAAAAACTCGTTCTTATAATCAACATATCCCAATACAAAACACTGTTTACAGCTCACTTACAGAAGGTTCCCAAAAATGCTTTTCAAAATCCACTATTTGATTATCGACCACTTTGATTCCTTCGCTTTCTAGGAGTTGTTGCATGAGATTCGTCCCTTCAAAATGAAATTTTCCAGTCAATAACCCTTTACGGTTTACAACTCTGTGAGCAGGAACATCTTCTAAGTTATGGGATGCATTCATCGCCCAGCCTACCATTCGAGCAGACCGACTTGCTCCCAAAGCTTTGGCAATAGCGCCATAGGAAGTCACTCGACCAAAAGGGATTTGGCGGGCTACTTCATAAACGCGTTCAAAAAAATTACTTGTATTACTACTCATAGGAAATGAATTATTTCGCAATACTAAGACCTAAATTTGTTTTAATTTTTTATTATAATCCTGTGGTACAACTCTAACAATTTCTTTAAAGCTCGTAAAGAAAGGGTTATAGGATGAAAATCCAACTTCTTTAGCCAAGGAATCTAAGGTATTGGAATATAGATAATCGTTTTCAATTAATCGAACTGCATCCTGAATTCTAACCATCTTTTTAAATTCAATAAAACTAATTTTAGAATGGTATTTAAAAACATACGTCAAATGACTTTTAGGCACACCTAATTTCAAGGCTAGATCTCCCAAAGTAACCGAAGGATTTCGAAACCAATTTTGACTAAAAGCAATCATTTCAATATTATCAATATAAGTTGACAAATGATCGTCAATTTTTTCTTTTAATTTTAAATCTTGAATATTCGAAACATTAATTTCTTTGGAAAAAATCCAAAACTCACCAAATACTATTTCAGCAGTTCTTTGTTCTATGAGCTTATCGTTCAGCAATTGATAGCCGAACAATATCTCAGGCGTCAAAAGTACCTTGAAAAATAAAACGCATGAAAAAACAGCAGTAATCCACAAATAATTGTTTCCATAAGAGACGGTACCTGAAAACAAATCTATAAAAAGACACACCAATAAACGGACTATTGCCAATATGCAAATAATCAAAATTAAGACTGTCCAATCTTTAAGTAATACAAACTGTTTTTCAAGTACATTAATCTTGGGGTTAGTGACCCACAAACTATTTCGCAATTCAACATAACTCAGGTAAACATAAAATATGGCTATAGCCGAAAAGACAACATGATATATAATGTTCATATATTCCTCAGAACTATTTATTAAAATATTCGCAACCCCTAAAAAGGCTGGAAGAATAAAATGTTTCATTTCTACATAGTTCATCCCTTTACTATTCTGAATGAGCTTATGAAAATACAAATAGACACAAGGGAAAATGACCGCTAAAAAAGGAGAATAACTTGGTATACTTTTTTTGAAAATGGAATCAGGATTTAACTCGATAAAGCCAGAAATAAAAAACCTTGCAGAAAGAAGAAAAAACAAAATCAGTAAATAAACATTAACTAATTTATTTGATTTGTATTGTGTAGAGATAATTATTAAAGTAATAAACCCTAACAATCCAGTCATAAAATACAGTATCATCACGAGCATATTATATTATTTTTCTTAATAATCACTAAAACCAATGCTAAAATTAGCCCGTTTGGACTCAAGCAAAAAACCAATCCCGTGAACGGCTAAAATAATCGACCAAATACAATATCATGTATTTTTAATCTTCCAAATACTACATTAATAAGAATCAGAAACTAATTTCTATTTACTAAAACCTTAAAAACTCTTATTAAATGCATAAAATCAAAGCGCAGAATCGAATCCGTTTAAAATCATATCGTAACATTAAATACTATTGCATAAAACTAAGGCGATATGAAATACATTTTTTTACTTTTTTACTCTAGTTTCTACGGCCAATATTTACACCATCATATGCTTTCTTCACAAGGAAGCAGTTCCAATTTAAGCAATGGGCTCATTGTCAAACAAACAATAGGTCAACAAACTATTTCAGGAACCAGCAAAAAAGAGTATGTAGTACTACAGGGCTTTCAACAAAATTTCTGGTCAAAATTAATCTCATCCTCATCCAGCAAAAACAACATTATTGTTCAGGCACACCCCAATCCATTTATTGACAATATCAATTTTCAATTTTCGAATGCAACAGACGAAGATGTAACGGTAAGCATTTTTAACATTAGCGGACATCTCATATATCAAGAAAAGAAAAAACCAGTGAACTTAATCATCAACCTACAATTAGGCTATTTACCAGGCTCTGTTTTTCTGTTGAGACTGTATAATTCCCAGCTCGATTATTACACAAAAATTATAAAATCCTTATGATAAAAAAACTACTTATTTGTATTTTCTTTTTTGGATTCCAATCCATAGATGCACAAGAATTATTTTTATTTGCAGGTGAAAACTTCACCCACTATCACTACAAAGACTCTTTTGGAAATGCTAATCCAATCATTAGTAAACAAAACAAAAGTCATTTTGAGAGTGGTAAACATTACGATTTAGGATACATACACCATTTTGAGAAAAGCAATTTATCATATATTGGGAGCATCACTCTTAACGAATTTAATGCCAAATATTTTCTACCAACTACTACTGAGGTGTATTTTTGGAAAACAAAATATATTGGAATTCAAAATCTAGCTTCCTTTAGCTTATTTAATTCACAAAGTAAATTCAATACCAGTATCAAGGCTGGAATTAGTCTATCATCCTTACTTAGTGGGGAACAAAATGCAAACGGAATTTACTATAACTTGACTGACCAAAAAGATTTTTCAGGTTTGCTTTTGCAATCTTCTGTTGGAGTCAGTGCTAATTATAAAATAACAAATTCAGCCTCTTTAACCTTAGGATATAATCTATCAACTGTTGTTAAAACTTCTAAAACTTCCAATGAAAGTTTGCATTTCACGAATAGTCAATTGCAATTTGGCATCCAATTCCCTATCTCCCCAAATCAAAATTAATTATGAAAAAAATAATCTTCCTACTAGTTTTATTGATCACTACAATTGGATTTTCTCAAACAACTGGCATTAGTTACCAAGCTTTAATTCTTAATCCGAACGTACAACAAATACCAGGCGCAAATACAACCACAATTCCATTGATGAATCAATCGATTTGTTTGCGTTTTCAAATTAAAGATGCTTTCAATCAGATAGAATACCAAGAAACTATTTCCACGTCAACAGATGAATATGGTATGGTAAATTTAACTATTGGTAACGGAACTCAAACAGGAGGTTCGGCAGTAAATTTCAGAAGTATAGTTTGGGATTCTTTAATAAAAACATTAACGGTTGGCTTAAATGCTAGTGGCTCTTGCAGTTCATTTATCGAGATCAGCAATCAAGAATTCTCGTATATTCCTTTTGCTTATTCAGCTAAAAGTGCAGAAAATGTAACTGGAATTGTCAATATTCAAAATGGAGGAACAGGAGCAAATACGGTGAATGGAGCCAAGATTAATCTAGGGATTAACAATATTGACAATACGGCTGACGCAAACAAACCAATATCTTTAGCCTCACAAGCAGCACTGAATTTAAAGGAAGATTTAACCAACAAATCTACAGACGTCACTACAGATGCGACTTCTGACACGAAATACCCATCGGTGAAATCGGTGAAAACCTATGTGGATGCTTCGGCAACGGCTGGTTCGACTGCTTTAACTAATGAAGTAAATCGTGCCACTGCTGCGGAAAATACGATTGCTACTAACTTAGTTACAGAAACAACCAATCGTACTACTGCAGATGCGACTTTGACAACCAATTTGGCGACCGAAGTAAGCAGAGCAACCACTGCAGAAAACACCATAGCTACCAACTTAGCAACAGAAACTACCAACAGAACTGCTACTGATGCCCTAAAAGAAGATTTGTCCAACAAATCAACAGACGTCACTACAGACGCAACTTCTGACACGAAATACCCATCGGTGAAATCGGTGAAAACCTATGTGGATGCTTCGGCAACGGCTGGTTCGACTGCTTTAACAAATGAAGTAAATCGTGCCACTGCTGCGGAAAATACGATTGCTACGAACTTGGCTACAGAAACAACCAATCGTACTACTGCTGATGCGACTTTGACAACCAATTTGGCGACCGAAGTAAGCAGAGCAACCACTGCTGAAAACACCATAGCTACCAACTTAGCAACAGAAACTACCAACAGAACTGCTACTGATGCCCTAAAAGAAGATTTGTCCAACAAATCAACAGACGTCACTACAGACGCAACTTCTGACACGAAATACCCATCGGTGAAATCGGTGAAAACCTATGTGGATGCTTCGGCAACGGCTGGTTCGACTACTTTAACAAATGAAGTAAATCGTGCCACTGCTGCGGAAAATACGATTGCTACGAACTTAGCTACAGAAACAACCAATCGTACTACTGCTGATGCGACTTTGACAACCAATTTGGCGACCGAAGTAAGCAGAGCAACCACTGCAGAAAACACCATAGCTACCAACTTAGCAACAGAAACTACCAACAGAACTGCTGCGGATGCCCTAAAAGAAGATTTGGTGAACAAATCTACAGATGTCACTACAGACGCGACTTCTGACACGAAATACCCATCGGTGAAATCGGTGAAAACCTATGTAGATGCTTCGGCAACGGCTGGTTCGACTGCTTTAACTAATGAAGTAAATCGTGCCACTGCTGCGGAAAATACGATTGCTACAAACTTAGCTACAGAAACAACCAATCGTACTACTGCTGATGCGACTTTGACAACTAATTTGGCGACCGAAGTAAGCAGAGCAACCACTGCTGAAAACACCATAGCTACCAACTTAGCAACAGAAACTACCAACAGAACTGCTGCGGATGCCTTAAAAGAAGATTTGGTGAACAAATCTACAGATGTCATTACAGACGCGACTTCTGACACGAAATACCCATCGGTGAAATCGGTGAAAACCTATGTGGATGCTTCGGCAACGGCTGGTTCGACTGCTTTAACAAATGAAGTAAATCGTGCCACTGCTGCGGAAAACACGATTGCTACGAACTTGGCTACAGAAACAACCAATCGCACTACTGCTGATGCGACTTTGACAACCAATTTGGCGACCGAAGTTACTAGAGCAACCACTGCAGAAAACGCAATCACTACTAATTTAGCAACAGAGACTACCAACAGAACTGCTGCTGATGCCCTAAAAGAAGATTTGTCCAACAAATCAACAGACGTCACTACAGACGCGACTTCTGACACGAAATATCCATCGGTGAAATCGGTGAAAACCTATGTGGATGCTTCGGCAACGGCTGGTTCGACTGCTTTAACTAATGAAGTAAATCGTGCCACTGCTGCGGAAAATACGATTGCTACGAACTTGGCTACAGAAACAACCAATCGCACTACTGCAGATGCGACTTTGACAACCAATTTGGCGACCGAAGTAAGCAGAGCAACCACTGCAGAAAACACCATAGCTACCAACTTAGCAACAGAAACTACCAACAGAACTGCTACTGATGCCCTAAAAGAAGATTTGTCCAACAAATCAACAGACGTCACTACAGACGCGACTTCTGACACGAAATACCCATCGGTGAAATCGGTGAAAACCTATGTGGATGCTTCGGCAACGGCTGGTTCGACTGCTTTAACTAATGAAATAAATCGTGCCACTGCTGCGGAAAATACGATTGCTACGAACTTGGTTACAGAAACAACCAATCGTACTACTGCTGATGCGACTTTGACAACCAATTTGGCGACCGAAGTAAGCAGAGCAACCACTGCAGAAAATACGATAGCTACCAACTTAGCAACAGAAATTACCAACAGAACTGCTGCTGATGCCCTAAAAGAAGATTTGGCCAACAAATCTACAGATGTCACTACAGACGCAACTTCTGACACGAAATACCCATCGGTGAAATCGGTGAAAACCTATGTGGATGCTTCGGCAACGGCTGGTTCGACTGCTTTAACTAATGAAGTAAATCGTGCCACTGCTGCGGAAAATACGATTGCTACGAACTTGGCTACAGAAACAACCAATCGCACTACTGCTGATGCGACTTTGACAACCAATTTGGCGACCGAAGTAAGCAGAGCAACCACTGCAGAAAATACGATAGCTACCAACTTAGCAACAGAAACTACCAACAGAACTGCTACTGATGCCCTAAAAGAAGATTTGTCCAACAAATCAACAGACGTCACTACAGACGCAACTTCTGACACGAAATACCCATCGGTGAAATCGGTAAAAACCTATGTGGATGCTTCGGCAACGGCTGGTTCGACTGCTTTAACTAATGAAGTAAATCGTGCCACTGCTGCGGAAAATACGATTGCTACGAACTTAGCTACAGAAACAACCAATCGTACTACTGCTGATGCGACTTTGACAACCAATTTAACTGCAGAAGTAAGCAGAGCAACCACTGCAGAAAACACCATAGCTACCAACTTAGCAACAGAAACAACCAATCGTACTACTGCTGATGCGACTTTGACAACCAATTTGACTGCAGAAGTAAGCAGAGCAACCACTGCAGAAAATACAATAGCTACCAACTTAGCAACAGAAATTACCAACAGAACTGCTGCTGATGCCCTAAAAGAAGATTTGTCCAACAAATCAACAGACGTCACTACAGACGCGACTTCTGACACGAAATACCCATCGGTGAAATCGGTGAAAACCTATGTGGATGCTTCGGCAACGGCTGGTTCGACTGCTTTAACTAATGAAGTAAATCGTGCCACTGCTGCGGAAAATACGATTGCTACGAACTTAGCCACAGAAACAACCAATCGCACTACTGCTGATGCGACTTTGACAACCAATTTGGCGACCGAAGTAAGCAGAGCAACCACTGCAGAAAATACAATAGCTACCAACTTAGCAACAGAAACTACCAACAGAACTGCTGCTGATGCCCTAAAAGAAGATTTGGCCAACAAATCTACAGACGTCACTACAGACGCGACTTCTGACACGAAATACCCAACCGTGAAATCGGTGAAAACCTATGTGGATGCTTCGGCAACGGCTGGTTCGACTGCTTTAACTAATGAAGTAAATCGTGCCACTGCTGCGGAAAATACGATTGCTACAAACTTGGCTACAGAAACAACCAATCGCACTACTGCAGATGCGACTTTGACAACCAATTTGGCGACCGAAGTAAGCAGAGCAACCACTGCTGAAAATACGATAGCTACCAACTTAGCTACAGAAACAACCAATCGTACTACTGCTGATGCGACTTTGACAACCAATTTGACTGCAGAAGTAAGCAGAGCAACCACTGCAGAAAATACGATAGCTACCAACTTAGCAACAGAGACTACCAACAGAACTGCTACTGATGCCCTAAAAGAAGATTTAACCAACAAATCAACAGACGTCACTACAGACGCAACTTCTGACACGAAATACCCATCGGTGAAATCGGTGAAAACCTATGTGGATGCTTCGGCAACGGCTGGTTCGACTGCTTTAACTAATGAAGTAAATCGTGCCACTGCTGCGGAAAATACGATTGCTACGAACTTGGCTACAGAAACAACCAATCGCACT
Organism: Flavobacterium faecale; assembly: GCF_048320115.1. Taxonomy (GTDB): domain Bacteria; phylum Bacteroidota; class Bacteroidia; order Flavobacteriales; family Flavobacteriaceae; genus Flavobacterium; species Flavobacterium faecale_A. The sequence goes on along the minus strand of NZ_CP182943.1, from coordinate 1,609,426 downwards.
ACTGCAGATGCGACTTTGACAACCAATTTGGCGACCGAAGTAAGCAGAGCAACCACTGCAGAAAATACGATAGCTACAAACTTAGCAACAGAAATTACCAACAGAACTGCTGCTGATGCCCTAAAAGAAGATTTGTCCAACAAATCAACAGACGTCACTACAGACGCGACTTCTGACACGAAATACCCATCGGTGAAATCGGTAAAAACCTATGTGGATGCTTCGGCAACGGCTGGTTCGACTGCTTTAACTAATGAAATAAATCGTGCCACTGCTGCGGAAAATACGATTGCTACGAACTTGGTTACAGAAACAACCAATCGTACTACTGCTGATGCGACTTTGACAACCAATTTGGCGACCGAAGTAAGCAGAGCAACCACTGCTGAAAATACGATAGCTACCAACTTAGCAACAGAAACTACCAACAGAACTGCTACTGATGCCCTAAAAGAAGATTTGGCCAACAAATCTACAGACGTCACTACAGACGCGACTTCTGACACGAAATACCCATCGGTGAAATCGGTAAAAACCTATGTGGATGCTTCGGCAACGGCTGGTTCGACTGCTTTAACTAATGAAATAAATCGTGCCACTGCTGCGGAAAATACGATTGCTACGAACTTAGCCACAGAAACAACCAATCGTACTACTGCTGATGCGACTTTGACAACCAATTTGGCGACCGAAGTAAGCAGAGCAACCACTGCAGAAAATACGATAGCTACCAACTTAGCAACAGAAACTACCAACAGAACTGCTGCGGATGCATTAAAAGCTAATATAGATTCCCCAACACTTACTGGAACCCCAACAGCTCCAACAGCTACGGCTGGTACAAACACAACACAAATTGCAACGACCGCCTTTGTCAAAAATGAAATTGCAGAGGCAAACTACTTACCGATTACAGGTGGCACTTTAACTGGAGCTCTAAACGGTACATCGGGAACTTTCACAGGTAAATTAACCTCAAATAAATTTGTACTTGGAACAGATATGTCGCTAAACCCTATAGATGACGGACAATCCGTATTAGCGTCATGGCACGGTTTACAATTAGTAGGCAACACACAATCTGATGTTGTTGATTATACTCCTATAAACATTGGGGCAAACAATGATTTCTCAGTTATCATTCCTAACCAACAAGCAGACAAAATTGGATTAATCATTCAAGGACAAAATGCACAAACTGGAAATTTACTTGAATTTAGAAACAGCAGCAACTCAACTCTATCTGTATTTGATGCTACTGGTAAATTAGCATTAGGAAAAGCTTCAGCTACAGAAGCTTTAGATGTCATAGGCAATATAAAATCAACTGGGCACATTCAGTCTTCAGGATTTAAAACAGCTACAGGCACTTCCTCTCAATTTTTAAAAGCAGATGGTAGTGTGGATTCAAATAGCTATTTAACACAAAGTACTGCTACAACCAACTATGTAAACTTAACCACTAACCAAACTATTAGCGGTGATAAGACATTTAATTCGGATGTTACTATAAACGGACTTGTTGTAGGAAGAGGTAATTTTAATGAAAATTCAAATACGGCAATAGGACTGGGAGCTTTAAGCAGTAATGCTGGCTATGCAAATACGGCAATAGGACGTGGAACTTTAGCCAATAACGTTAATAGCGGAGGCAATACCGCACTTGGTTATATTGCATTATCAAACAATATTTCTGGGAATGACAATGTCGCCATTGGAAGTCAATCCTTAGAAACCAACACTTCAGGTTCTGGAAATACCGCCATCGGGAAGCATGCAGATGTCTCTTTTGACGGAATTTCGAATTCTACTGTTATTGGGGCTGATGCCGTTGTAACAGCATCAAATACTATTCAATTAGGAAACACCAGCATTACTTCTGTCAATACCAGTGGTACTGTTACCGCAACTGGATTTAAAACTCCAACTGGCACTTCATCACAATACCTAATGGCAAATGGTTCTGTATCTACAGGAGCTGCTCCGGTTACAGAAGTAGCCGATGAGTTTTCAGCAACGGCATCACAGACAATTTTCACACTTACGCAAACCCCTTCATCTAATAGTAAAGTAAAAATGTACATTAATGGGATTCGAATTAGCAATACGGCTTATTCCATCTCCGGAACCACTCTAACCTATATTCCGGCAAATAACGGCTCTAATAACCTTTCTGTAAATGACAGAATTCAGTTTGATTATTATTATTAAAAACGATAGGATGTCACAAAAAATAAAATATATAGTATTGATTACGTTTGCTTTATTTATTAATGAAATAAAAGCAGGTTCAGTGATTAATAATTCGATTGTATTGACGCAAAGTACACTAAATTCTTATACTTGGCCCGTAACAATTAACGGAGGAACTTCTGGCTCCCCGATTGTTATTACATTAGGGGAAGATGTGACTTTAAATAGTTCCCTTAACTATTTTATCTTAAATGGAAATTATATCAACTTTAACGGCAATGATTATAAGATTAACATTTCAGGAGTTAGTTTCTACAATGGATTGATCAAAAATGGTTCCTATGAATCGTCTTGGGTAGAAGATCCTAATGACCCTTTTAATTACATTCAGCAAATAACCATAGTAAATGGCTTTTCAAATATTTACATTTATAATTTGACAATTAATGCTATCAATAGTGATTTGGCTTCTGGCGCAGGCTGGATTGGGCAAAGTGCATTTTCAATAAACGCCACAAATGGTGTTTTTGAAAACTGCCGTTCAAATGGTCCAATTCGCCAAGGATCGGGAGGAATAGTTGGCGAAAGAACAGGCGTAACCGTTAAGAAATCCTCTTTTTTAGGAACACAAATAGGTGGATATGCAGGAGGGATATTTGGAGAAAGAAGTTCCGGAACTGCAATTGATTGCTACTCCGCAGCACCTAACCTTGGAAATAGAGGTGGTGGTATTTTTGGTGGCAATGCTGTAAATGCCACAGCCACAAATTGCTATTCGCTATCAACTATTGTTGATAATTCAGGGGGTATATTTGGAGGTTTTTCTTCAAATTGCAACGCTTCCAATTGCTACAGCCTGGGAACAATCGGCACAAATGCCGGGGGAGTTTATGGAGGGAATTCCTCTGGTGGTACCGCAACCAATTGTTATAGTGCAAACGGGAATTGGAATAATGGAACTGCAAATAGTATCTTAACAGGAACAAATGGTACGGTGTGGAATACTATTACAAGCCCCTACAAATTAATTGCATTTGCCACTTCAATTACATCAGATACTACCATAACCCAAGCATGGATTGACAATCGAATCCACAATTTACCAATTTTATTGAACACCGATGTAACCCTGACTATTGCAGAAAATTTAACCTTTAATGACGCAAATATGTATTTTGCCATTCGGGGTACAGGCGTTACAATTGATGGAAATGCAAAGACAATAACCTTAAGTAATATTACCAATTACAGAGGAATATCTAATAACGGAAATTATTTAGATGCTAATGTTAGCGCATTCTCAGGTTCTATTGTAAAAAATATTGGCGTAATCAGTAACAATTCCACTCTAAAAGAATATTGTGGATGGATTGGTCAACAGGGATATGGAAACGGAGAAGAATTTACAATAACAAACTGTTATTCAACAGGAAATATAACTAATGATGGTTCAGGCGGAATTCTTGGAAATGCCTTTATGAACGGTACTATTTCAAATTGCTACAGTCTGGGAAATATATCAGGAAGTTATGCGGCCGGAATTGCTGCAACAAACAATTATCAAGCGAGTAAAATTAGCAACTGTTATGCTAATGGAACTATAAGCGGGTCAGATGCAAATGGAATATGCCATCCCGATTTCATGATGGGTGGAGATTCATTTTTAAATTGTTATGTATCTAATGGCACATTCAACCCGACAAATGCAAATAGTAATCTGATTGGCACAGACGGCACCATTTGGAACACCACAGCTATTCCATACACATTAATCGTCTTTAATGTATTAAAATGGGGGATTTCAGCATATGGAGAAAAGACGCAATTGAATACGATTCAGATTGACAAAAACGGAAAAAAAGGTTCCGCTAATCCAGTTTCTGAAAACGGAAAAATCAATTAGTTAAATAACGAACCTTGAAGATAGTGTTGTGACAAAATTTATTTAGGTCTCAGTCCTTCCTATTACATTCTTGTTGTCTTAAGCTTGACAGATTAACGCTCAAGAAAAAGCCTACCCCCAATAATACTCCAAAATATTAATCAAAGTAACTATTGAAATCAATCCCGTAATACTCCCAATAATTAGATTCATATTTTTTAAAAGAGAATGAGCTTTAGACTCTACTTTTTGGAAGAAAGCGATATAGCAATAAAATACTAAGAACGAACCTAGGACAACGCCACTTACGAAAGTCAAAATCGAGCTATTCATGAAGGAAAAAAGTTGGTAGGAGGCTAAAGTAATGCTTACAAAAACATAATACGGAATTGGAAAGAAATTTAATCCGGAAAGCAACATCCCTAAAAAGAAACGTTTCTTTTTACTTTTTTTACCAATTTTAGCCTTCTTTATTTTGGGCTTCTTGGCAATGAACAAAAAATAAATAGTAACTAATGCAAAAAGAACAAAACCTATCTCGCGCAATAACAGTATAATATCCGGACGGGCATTGATAACCCGTGCAAAAAAAATAGCCACATAAACCTGAAAAAAGATAATTGTAACCGCTCCTAAAACAAACCAATACGCATTTCTCTTCCCTTCTTTGAGATTCACCTTAGCAGCTGTCATATTAATTAGTCCCGGCGGAATAATCCCTATAACAGCAGAAACAAATCCTAAAAATAAAGGAGTTATAAAATTCATTTAGCGTATTTAAAGCGGCCAATCAGGATGAACGCTTGATTAAGGTTTAATTTTGAATCTAATAAAAGTAATCGCTTTATTAATTTCTAGATATTGTTTTTCGTAAAAAGTTTGAAAAGCAGTCACTTCCTCTGGACTACCTTCATTTTTATACACATTATGATTGGCATATAAAACTTCATGTCCTTCACCATGTAATAACCCTAAAGTATAACCATGCATGAATTCACTATCAGTTTTCAAATTCATAATTCCATCCTTTTTAAGGATTTTTTTATATAATTTCAAAAACTCAGAATTCGTCATTCTATGTTTCGTTCTCTTGTATTTGATTTGTGGATCTGGAAAAGTAATCCAAATTTCGTCCACCTCATTTTCGGCAAAGATGTGGTTGATTAATTCAATTTGAGTACGTACAAAAGCTACATTGTGCAAACCTGTTTCCACAGCTGTTTTAGCACCACGCCAAAAACGAGCCCCCTTGATATCAATTCCAATAAAATTTTTATTCGGGTATCTTTCGGCTAAACCTACAGAATATTCTCCTTTACCACAACCCAATTCTAAAACAATAGGATTATCGTTTTTGAAAAAATCTGAATTCCATTTTCCCTTTAAAGGGAACAATTCGCCTACTACTTCTTCTCTAGTTGGTTGAAAAACGTTATTGAAGGTTTCGTTTTCCTTGAATCTTTTTAATTTATTTTTGCTACCCACGGTTTTTTATAATATTTTACTTCGTACAGTTTGTACCTAAAGCTTTTGGCCTGCAAATTTAAGCAAATATATAAGACCGATGAGATTTTAATAAACGATTTTTAACTTAACCACAAAGCGCTATAAACTCACAAAGCTTTTTTGTGAGTTTCGAAATTAACTTTGACTTTTGATAACCAACGACTGTACCTTAGCAAATCATGATACAGACCAGCAGTAATTATTCAGTGCATTCAATAGGAAAAAGCGTTTCATCATGTTGGGAAATATCCAAACCTATTACTTCAGACTCATGAGAAACACGCATCGGAATAATCCAATTCGTTAATTTGAACAGTAAAAAGGCACCAAAAAAAGTAAAAATAGAAACCAATACCAATGCCATCATGTGGTGACCAAAAACCCCCCAACCACCATGTAGTAAACTCGCATCTTCTCCATGAGCAAAAACAGCTGTTAGGATCATTCCCATAATCCCGCCCACACCATGGCAAGCAAAAACATCTAGCGTATCATCAACTTTTCGCAACAAACTAGAATGTACTAATGCATTGGACACTATCGCGGTGATGAATCCAAAAAACATACTTTCTGGAACCGAAACATAACCCGCTGCTGGTGTTATAGAAACCAACCCTACAACAGCACCAATACAAGCGCCAAGAGCCGATACTTTACGTCCGTTTATTCTATCAAAGAAGATCCATGTTAACATAGCTGCTGCCGAAGCGGTAGTTGTAGTAGCAAAAGCCATTGCTGCCACTCCATTAGCTTCTAAAGACGAACCCGCATTGAAACCAATCCATCCAAACCATAACATTCCTGTTCCTAACAACACAAACGGAATATTGGTTGGTACATGATTGCTATTATTTCTTTTCCCTAAAACCATTACTCCTGCTAAGGCCGCAAAACCAGCACTCATATGAACCACCGTTCCTCCTGCAAAATCTTTTACTCCAAAATACGAACCTAAAATCCCTGTAGGATACCAAACTGCATGACATAAAGGTGCATAGATAAATATAGTAAATAAGCAGATGAACAATAAATACGAGATAAAACGAACACGCTCAGCAAAAGAACCCGTAATAATCGCAGGGGCAATTACTGCAAACTTCATTTGAAACAAAGCAAATAACATAAAAGGAACCGTAGCTGCGATCTTTTTATGAGGCAAAATATTGACATAATCTAAAAAAGCAAAAGAAGAAGGATCTCCAACCAAACTGTAAAATCCATCACCTATTCGAACACCAATAGGCTCACCAAAAGCTAAACTAAATCCAACAATTACCCAGATTAAGGTAACTACTCCCATACAAATAAAACTTTGTAACATGGTCGAAATCACATTCTTCTTCCCTACCATTCCACCATAAAAAAAGGAAAGTCCAGGGGTCATAATCAATACTAAACAACATGAAGTTAACATCCAAGCCACATCAGCCGCAACGATTTGGTCCAAACTTCCAAATTGAGATAAAATTTCGTTAGTATTTGTACAAACAGGCCAAAATAATCCTGCAACACACACCAAGCTAATTATTGTAAAGGAAATAATCCAACGTCTTTCTATTTTCATTTTATATTTTTTACCCCGTTATTTTCAGGGGGCAAATTTAAAAATAATTTATTTTTTTTCAATCATAGGCTAAAATTTTGACCACAAAGTTGCTTTTTACATCAAATTATCAAAAGATTAGCCTTCAAACCCATTTCAGCTGTTTAAAAAACAAACATTTTGTAATTTTTTTAAGAATCTCATTTTCAACTTTTGAACAAAAACTCCAAGAACAATCTCAATGGAACAAAAAAACAGCCCTTTATGAAATTTAAAAAAGAGGTATAGTTCTTGTGACGCATAAAAAACCTACAGCTATTCTCAAAACAGCTTTTTACATTTATAGCTTTTTTTAGCGTATTTTTACATTAGGTTTATTGCATTATAAATTCCGTCTTATGAGAAAGTTTTCTTTATTTCTTTTCCTATCAACGATCCTCTTTTTAACTTTTACAATTTCTTGTAAAAAATTCAAAGACAAAGCAGGAGTGACTCCTCTTGAAAAAATTATAGAAAAAAAAGAAATGACTTTTGACAGTTCCTTTGTTAGCATTTTTTTCAAAAAACACCCTTTATTAGACAAATACCAAGATGAAGTGAAAATGCTTTATCAAAAACACCAGTTCCACTACATTTGGTACGACAAAAATGGCGTGAATGAATTTGGAAATTTACTACATAACAAAATCATCAATATCGAAGAAGAAGGCGTATTGACCAGCATTCCTTACAGACAAAAACTAGATTCTATATACGAAAGTGCATCCAACGGCAAAACTCCTAACCCAACAACAGAATTGCTCAACACATCGATGTACTTTTATTATGTGGACAAAGTATACCAAGGACTTGACACCGAAAGTACCAACCAAATGGAATGGTTCTTACCCCGAGAAAAACAATCCTACAGTAAATACCTTGACTCCTTACTTGTCAATCCTTCGTTGCTAAAAAAGAACGACAAAGAATTATTTTACCAATACTATCTATTGAAAAACGTATTAAAAACCTATCGCCAAATCGAGAAAAATGGAGGTTGGCCAACCATCCAAATGGACTCGGCCATCAAATCTTTAAACGTAGGTGATAGCTCCCGTACCATTGCACAACTAAGAACCAGACTTCATCTCACTGGCGAATTAAAGTCAGACTCTAAAAGTGCCATCTATGATGAAGAACTAGCCAAAGCAGTGTTAAAATTCAAAGAAACAAATCGTAATGCTTCAAGTACCATAATCTTGCCATCACATCTTAAAGTTTTAAATGTTCCGGTTTCTGAACGAATCAAAACACTGATAGTAAATATGGAACGTTGCCGATGGATTTCAAAGGACATCACCAAAGCCAAGGAAATAATTGCCGTAAACATTCCTGCTTATCAACTGACTTATTTCAAAGATGGCAAACCCAGCTTTCAATCAAATGTGGTGGTTGGAAAAACAATAAACAAAACAGTGATTTTCAGTGCACCGATGCGCTATATCGTCTTTAGCCCGTATTGGAATGTACCGCAAAGCATTATCAAAAACGAAATAATCCCAGCGATAAAAAAAGACCCGAACTATCTAGCCAAACACAACATGGAGTGGAACGACGGCAAAGTACGTCAGAGACCTGGCCCTAAAAACTCCTTAGGATTAATCAAGTTTTTGTTCCCCAATTCTAATTCGATCTACCTACACGATACCCCGTCCAAGCATTTGTTCAGCCGTCGGGACCGCGCCTTTAGTCATGGGTGCATTCGAGTGGAAAAACCGAAAGAATTAGCCGAACTACTCCTAAAAGACGACCCCAAATGGACTCCCGAAAAAATTGAAGAAGCCATGAACAAAGGAGTGGAATCTTGGTACACCCTCAAAAACAAAATCCCAGTTTATATCGGTTATTTTACAGCTTGGGTTGACGTGAATGGAAACATGCATTTTTACGAAGATGTGTACGAACGTGACCAACCTCTAGCTGACTTACTGTTCGAAAAACGAGAGTAAAATCAGGAATACAACTTCTCTCATAGCCTAAACATTGGAACACGGATGAGACTGATTTGCTTTCGCAGAAACAAGGATGAAACAGATATTTTTTTGTGGAACACAGATTTGAGAAATTAAAGAAATGTATGAAAATAATTGCTCCATAGGCTGAGAAAACCCTGTCTATGTGTCCACTGAAGGGGAAACGCCTATTTCTACTCAAAGAAAAACCTAGGATTATATCTGTTTCAAAAAAGCATGAAATAAAAAAAGCAGCCTAAAATAACTTTAGACTGCTTTTCTCCGAATTTATAATTGACCTTAAATACTCTTAATTAATGTGCTTTTTGCTTTTCAAAAGCGGTGCTCAATGCATTCTTAATTTTATCCGAAGCTAAGAAAAAAGCTTTCTCGATTGAATCGGCATGAGCTGTAACAGCAATAGGTTGTAATTTAGCAGGACGTGCCTCAATCATGCAACGTTTATCGTCTACTCCAAATTTAGAACTGTTTTCATCTCCTAAATGCACTTCAAAGCGTGTGATTTTGTCTTGAAAACGAGCTAAATTCTTTTCTAATTCAGCAGAAAAGTAAGTTTCCAATCTATCGTGTCCTTCTATGTTTTTGTCGGTATTGAATTGTATTTTCATATTTATTTATTTTTTTGATATCTCTCAAATTTAGTATTCTTAATTTATAAAAAACAAAGCTTTAATAAAAGATTATGATTCTTATTTAAGATAAAAAAATTTAATTGCATGATAAACAACTACCTTGACAAAAACAATATAAAACGATTTTTTGATAAGTAATGCTAGTAGAAGGCTTTTACAAACAAAAACCATAATCGTAGCCCAAAATCCAAATGGAAAATTCTTTTGAATCCCTGATTTCAAGTTACATTGAAACCAAAGTAGGTATTGCCAATGATTTCCTGAGTGCTGAATTGTGCCAAAATCTAGCCCAAAACATCCTGACACTAGAAGCAAACAAACTTTTACAAGAAGCAGGAATAGGAAACGATACTAAACTACAACGAAATACAGAGATTCGTCGTGACACGATTTTCTGGCTGGACAAAAAACACAATGATGCTCACGAAAATAGTTTTTTTGAACAAATGGACGCTTTTGTATTATACCTCAACCAGAGTTGTTACGCTGGCATCACTGATTATGAATTTCATTATTCTTTATACGAACCCGGAGATTTCTATAAAAAACACCTCGACCAGTTCAAAGACAACGCGAGCCGACAGTTCTCAATGATTAGCTACCTCAACCCCAATTGGAAAATTCAAGACGGAGGCGAGCTATTCATTCATCAACTTGACCATAACCAAAGTATCTCGCCCACCCAAGGCAAAACCGTCTTCTTTAAAAGCAACGAACTCGAACACGAGGTGCTAGTGACTAACGAAAGAAGAATGAGCGTGACAGGATGGTTGAGGAAGGGGTGAAAGTTGTAACTATTCTAAAATTCTTTATTTTAGTGTCATGCAACAACAAGAAGGATTTCACACCTATTACATTTACATTCTCACCAATAAGGCGAAAACCGTTTTATACACTGGTGTGACCAATAATTTGAAGGTTCGACTACAACAGCACACTGAGAATATCGAATACAACAATCCTAGTTTTACCTCACGCTATCAAGTACATTATTTGTTATACTTTGAAAAATTTACTTGGATTCAAGAAGCCATTGCCCGCGAAAAAGAAATCAAAGGTTGGCGCAGAGAAAAGAAAATTAATTTGATTAAAACCATCAATCCCGATTTGAATTTCTTGAATGAACTGTTTGAGTGAGAAAAAAAATAGCAAAGAAATCCCGAACAGTAACCCCAAACTTGTCATTCCGAGGAACGAGGAACCTCCGTTAGTATTTTCACAAAGTAGATAACAAAAAGTACTTGATTCTCAAAAAAGTGATGCAGTTTGTGGAGATCTCTCCTTCGTCGAGAGGACAAGTTTGAGTGAAGGATTGCGGATAAAAAATAAAATCACGCTAATGACAAAGAGACTAATTTTTCGCAATCAAAATCCACACAGTAATTCCACACAATAACCCCAAACTTCTCATTCCGAGGAACGAGGAACCTCCGTTAGTAATTCCATAAAGCAGATAACAAAAAGTACTTGATTCTCAAAGCGTGATGCAGTTTGCGGAGATCTCTCCTACGTCGAGATGACAAGTTTGCGCATAGGATTGCGGATAAAAATTAAGAACAAACAATTAATAAATACAGTAAAATTTCGCAATCAAAATCCACATAGTAACTCCACATAGTAACTCCTAACTTGTCTTTCCGAGGAACGAGGAACCTCCGTTAGTATTTCCACAAAGCAGATAACAAAAAGTACTTGATTCTCAAAAAAGTGACTTAGCATGTGGAGATCCCTCCTAGGTCGAGATGACAAGTTTGCGCATAGGATTGCAGGAAAAACCAAAATCACGCTAATGACAAAGAGACCAATTTTTCGCAATCAAAATCCACACAGAAACTCCATAAAGTAACCCCAGACTTGTCTTTCCGAGGAACGAGGAACCTCCGTTAGTATTTCCACAAAGTAAATAACACACAGCACTTGATTCTAAAAATGTGACTTAGCATGTGGAGATCCCTCCTACGTCGAGATGACAAGTTTGCGGAGAGGATTGCGGGAAAAACTAAAATAATCACGCTAATGACAAAGAGACCAATTTTTCGCAATCAAAATCCACACAGTAACCCCAAACTTGTCATTCCGAGGAACGAGGAACCTCCGTTAGTATTTCCACAAAGTAGATAACACATAGCACTTGATTCTTAAAACGTGACGCTGTTTGTGGAGATCTCTCCTACGTCGAGAGGACAAGTTTGCGGGGAGGATTACGGGGAAAACTAAAATCCTGCTAATCGCTGATGACAAAGAGACCAATTTTTCGCAATCAAACTCCTCAAAGAAATTCCATAAAGTAACCCCAGACTTGTCATTTCGAGGAACGAGGAACCTCCGTTTGTAATTTTACAAAGTAGGTAACACAAAGTACTAGACTCTAAAAACGTGATGCAGCTTGTGGAGATCTCTCCTTCGTCGAGATGACAAGTTTGAGGGTAGGATTGCGGGAAAAACCAAAATCACGCTAATGATAAAGAGACCAATTTTTCGCAATCAAAATCCACACAGTAACCCCAAACTTGTCTTTCCGAGGAACGAGGAACCTCCGTTAGTATTTCCACAAAGTAGATAACACATAGCACTTGATTCTTAAAACGTGATGCAGCTTGCGGAGATCTCTCCTTCGTCGAGAGGACAAGTTTGCGCATAGGATTGCGGATAAAAATTAAGAACAAACAATTAATAAATACAGTAAATTTTCGCAATCAGAATCCACACAGAAACTCCATAAAGTAACCCCAGACTTGTCTTTCCGAGGAACGAGGAACCTCCGTTAGTAATTCCATAAAGCAGATAACAAAAAGTACTTGATTCTCAAAGCGTGATGCAGTTTGCGGAGATCTCTCCTACGTCGAGATGACAAGTTTGCGGATAGGATTGCGGATAAAAATTAAGATCAAACAAATAATAAATACAGTAAATTTTCGCAATCAGAATCCACACAGAAACTCCACACAGTAACCCCAGACTTGTCATTCCGAGGAACGAGGAACCTCCGTTAGTATTTCCACAAGGTAAATAACACACAGCACTTGATTCTAAAAACGTAATGCTGTTTATGGAGATCTCTCCTTCGTCGAGAGGGCAAGTTTGAGTGGAGGATTGCGGATAAAAAGTAAAATCACGCTAATGAAAAAGAGACCAATTTTTCGCAATCAAAATCCACACAGTAACCCCAAACTTGTCATTCCAAGGAACGAGGAACCTCCGTTAGTATTTCCACAAAGTAAATAACACACAGCACTTGATTCTAAAAACGTGACGCTGTTTGTGGAGATCTCTCCTTCGTCGAGAGGACAAGTTTGCGAGGAGGATTGCGGGAAAAACTAAAATCACGCTAATGACAAAGAGACCAATTTTTCGCAATCAAACTCCACAAAGTAATTCCACACAGTAACCCCTAACTTGTCTTTCCGAGGATCGAGGAACCTCCGTTAGTATTTCCACAAAGTAGATAACACATAGCACTTGATTCTTAAAACATGACGCTGTTTGTGGAGATCTCTCCTACGTCGAGATGACAAGTTTGCGAGGAGGATTGCGGGAAAAACTAAAATCACGCTAATGACAAAGAGACCAATTTTTCGCAATCAAACTCCACAAAGTAATTCCACACAGTAACCCCAAACTTGTCATTCCGAGGAACGAGGAACCTCCGCTAGTATTTCCACAAAGTAAATAACACACAGCACTTGATTCTAAAAACGTGATGCAGCTTGTGGAGATCTCTCCTTCGTCGAGAGGACAAGTTTGAGTGGAGGATTGCGGATAAAAAGTAAAATCACGCTAATGAAAAAGAGACCAATTTTTCGCAATCAAAATCCACACAGTAACCCCAAACTTGTCATTCCGAGGAACGAGGAACCTCCGTTAGTATTTCCGTAAAGTAGATAACAAAAAGTACTTGATTCTCAAAAACGTGATGCAGCTTGTGGAGATCTCTCCTTCGTCGAGAGGACAAGTTTGAGTGGAGGATTGCGGATAAAAAGTAAAATCACGCTAATGAAAAAGAGACCAATTTTTCGCAATCAAAATCCACACAGTAACCCCAAACTTGTCATTCCGAGGAACGAGGAACCTCCGTTAGTATTTCCGTAAAGTAGATAACAAAAAGTACTTGATTCTCAAAACGTGATACAGTTTGCGGAGATCTCTCCTACGTCGAGATGACAAGTTTGCGCGTAGTATTTCGAGCAAATATATTTTTAACGAAGTAATCTCTCCCTTTCTATTTTTGAGTATTCTTCACATGCTCCACAAAATTATTAAGAGTCATAATTTTATCACGATATTCAATTGGAAAACTTGTTAAATAAGGTTTTGGAACAACCAAACAAACATCATATTTATACATTTCCTGTAACTGGTTTTTAGAAATACCTTGTTGAAGTGTAAATAAGTGCTTAGTCTTCACTTTATCCGCTTCATTCAAAATCTGTCTCCACCTGTCTTTACAAGTTGTTTTTGATGCTAGAGTAATTATTTTTTTATTATCAAAATGAGGATTATGATATGAATCTAAATCAGGAAAAAGAAAATCAGGTCTTTTATTATCTTCAGTTATTGATTGAGTACTATACTTAATATCAAAATTATTAAAAATTTCAGAAAGATGATGTTCAAGTGATTTTCCTGCTCTACTTTTACGTCTATTAAGAATCGTATTTGCTGTATTAATAAGTTCTTCTACAGATGAAAAGCGATTCTCAATAATATTACTATACCTGTCATTTTCAATAGTCTTAAACAAGTTAAATTCAGTTCTCAACCAATTTAATATTTCTTGATCAGGATTTTTTTGTATAATTGATTTAGTAATATTATATGAGCTCAAATAACAATTTCTAGAATTTAATGCTAATTCATACGTTGAAGGAAAATCTATTTTCAAAGTTTTCATGTATGCATAAAAACAATTTAGAATCCTTTCCTCAGAGGTAAGTTGATTCTGTCTTGGGATAATTCCGTTTATATCAGTTGAAGAAATATTTAAATTACTTAGAAAACCATCAATATCTTCGTCACTAGACAGCACAAAAGCTTCATAAAATTCATCACTTTTGTTAGATATAATTAATAAATCTCCAACATTATCATCTTTTAAAAAAGGAAAGCCTTTACCAAATCTGGTCAGACGATATTCATTTCGAGTTCCAGTACCATAATAAATAAAACGACTTGTAGTTTCAAAATCACCTTGCCACTTGATTGTTATGAATTTATCCTTATTACTTCCTTTCTGACCTGGTTTGTCAAAAAAAAGTTGCCAAGAATTCTTATGAATATGAAATCCAGACTGATGACCACCAGTTGACCCGGTATCATTTGCTGTAATAAATTTACAAAATGCAACCTCAGATTTTTGAACTGCTTCAATTGCTTTATTCAGTATGTCTTCCATAAGATGCTTTTATTTCTTTAATTAAACATTCCCCTACGGCTTGCATCAAAGGAGAAACAACTGAATTCCCAAATTGCTTATATGCCTGATTATCAGAAACAGGGATAATAAAATTATCTGGAAAACCCTGAAGTCTCGCACATTCTCTAGGAACTAATCGCCTTGGATTTTTACCTACTTGTGGAATTAATATTTCTGCCCCATCTTTATAATACCTGGCACTCATAGTACGTGAAATTCCATTTAAATCGGCCAAGCCAAATCCAAAACCATTTCCTTTAGCTTTATGTTTTTTAGCATATTCTTGTAAATAATTCCACAATTTATCCGACAAAGTGTATTTTGGATCAACTTCTGGCAAAAGAATATCTTTTAAAGAATATTTAATATCACTCATAACTGGAAACCTAAAATCTTCTTTCCCTTTGAAATATTCATTATCAAATCCAACAATAATTATTCTTTCTCTATGCTGAGGAACAAAATGTTTACCATCTAAAACTTTGAAATAAATAGAATAATTTAACTCTTTTAGTGTATTTTGGATAACCTTAAATGTTTTCCCTTTATCGTGAGAAATAAGATTTTTTACATTTTCTAGCATAAAAGTTTTTGGCCTTTTATGTTTAAGAATTCGTGCTATATCAAAAAAAAGTGTCCCTTGAGTTTCGTCCAAAAAACCGTGACTTCTACCTAATGCATTTTTCTTAGAAACACCAGCAATTGAAAAAGGCTGACAAGGAAATCCTGCCAACAAAACATCATGATCTGGAATTGTAGTTTCATCTATTTTAGTTATATCTCCAAAAGGAACTTTTCCAAAATTAGCTTCATATGTTTTTTTTGAATAGCTATCCCATTCACTTGTAAAAACACATTTCCCACCTAAATTTTGATACGCAAGCCTAATACCTCCAATCCCTGCAAACAAATCAATGAATTTGAATTCTGGATTTTCAGGAGGAGGAAACGGAACATCCCATTTGATTGGCAAATAGTATTGAATATCTGATTCACCAACTATATGCAACCTCTCATGAACATCAAACAAGTATTTTTTAGCATCTTCTTTATAAAATTGAGAAACTCCATTTATATGATTTTGAAAATAATGAGTTAATTGAGCTAAACCATTATCTGTTTTTTTATCAATTTCAATTTTCAATTTTTTTCTTATTTCCGAATATTTTTTCAACTTCTTCATTTCTTAAATCCTTTGTCGTTAAAAAAATTGGCTAAATCTGTATCTAATGCAGTGATTATTTTTTCAATTATTTCAATTGAAACATTTCTTTTTCCTTTTTCGATGTCGGAGATGTAGTTTCTGTCAACGTTCGAAATATTAGCAAGTTGCTCGATAGAGAAGCCTTTCTCTTCTCGCAATTGTTTGACTTTATTACCGAATTTTTCTTTGATATCCATAGCTTATAAAATTAGTTCTGTGCCTACAATTGACCCGCCTACAATTGACCGCATGATTTTTTAGTTTTCAACAAAATAGGACACAAAAAAACCGCTAATCTCATCGATTAACGGTTTCTAATGTTGTTATGAAAATGACTCGTTAAAAATAGCCCCGATAGCAGTGGAAATCCTCTTGTATGGCGATAGCCAATACAAGAGATTGTAACGAATAGCGGGACGAGGTGTTGTTGTAAAACGGGGTAATTCTGCTCCTAATCGAATACATACAAATTGTTGCTTTATGTCACATCGAGCGCAGTCGAGATGCATTATTGTTCTCGACTGCGCTCGAACTGACAAACGGCTATTTTACTGGGGCAATTGCGTTATCCCCATATTGTAAAGCGTAAACGCTTGGATGTCGACATTTTCCTCTATCGTGGCTTTTACTGATTTTCCGGCGCCGTGACCTGCTTTGACATCGATGCGAATGAGGGTTGGTTTGGTGCCTGTTTGTTTGGCTTGCAACTCGGCGGCAAACTTAAAACTGTGTGCCGGTACTACGCGGTCATCGTGGTCGCCGGTGGTGATTAAGGTGGCGGGATAGTGCACTCCAGATTTTACATTATGCACAGGGGAATAGCCTTTGAGGTAATCGAACATTTCTTTACTGTCTTGGGCGGTTCCGTAGTCGTATGACCAGCCTGCGCCTGCGGTAAAGGTATGGTAGCGCAACATATCGAGCACGCCAACTGCGGGCAGGGCCACTTGCATCAGGTCTGGACGCTGGGTCATGACAGCGCCTACAAGCAAACCTCCGTTTGACCCACCACGGAGGGCGAGATAATTTTTGGAAGTGTATTTGTTGGCTATTAGGTACTCAGCTGCGGCGATGCAATCATCAAAGACATTTTGCTTTTGGAGTTGGGTTCCTGCATCGTGCCATTTTTTGCCGTATTCGCCCCCACCACGAAGGTTGGCTACGGCATAGATGCCGCCGTTTTCCATCCAAACGGCATTGGCGATACTAAAACTTGGCGTTAGGCTGATGTTGAACCCTCCGTAACCGTACAAAATCGTTGGGTTTTTACCGTTGAGCTGTAGGCTTTTTTTATGGGTTATCATCATCGGTACTTTGGTCCCGTCCTTGGAAGTATAAAAAATTTGTTTCGTTTCGTATAAATCAGACTGAAAATCGGCCTTGGACTTTCGATACAGTGCTGATACACCAGTTGCCACATCCAACTTATAGATAGTCCCAGGTGTGGTGTAATTGGTAAAAGTATAGTAGACTGCTTTTTCTTTTTTCTTCCCCTTAAAACCATCAGCCGTTCCCAAATCTGGTAATTCCAGCGTTCTGATTTTTGTCCCCTTTTCATCATATTGCTCTACCACCGAAACGGCATCTTTCATATAATGGGCAAAAAAATAGCCCCCGCCGGTACTAATGCTCAAGACATTTTCCGTTTCGGGAATAACATCTTTCCAGTTTTCAGGAGTTGGATTTTTTATAGAAACACTTACGACACGCTTGTTTGGCGCCTTCCAATCGGTTTCTATGAATAATGTATCTCCAAGGTTATCAATGATATTGTTATCGTTATCAAAATTGGCCACTAGAGTAATCAACGGACTGTTTTTTGCGTTCAAATCTTGCACATACAACTCATTCCCATAGGTAGAATTAGCCGCAGTAATAACCAAAAAACGATCGTCTTCGGTTACATTTCCACTTACATAGCGTCGTTTTTGGCTTTCGCCAAAGATGACTTTGTCTTCTTTTTGTTGCGTTCCTATACTGTGAAAATACAGTTTGTGTTGGTCCGTTTTGGCAGACAATTCGCTTCCTTTTGGTTTTTCATAACTGGAATAATAAAAACCTTTGTTGCCTAGCCATGACAAGCCGCTGAATTTGACATCAATCAACGTATCACCGATTTGTTCTTTGGTAATCGCATTCATGATGATGACTTTGCGCCAGTCGCTTCCACCTTCAGAAATGGAATAGGCAAGCAAAGAACCGTCTTTAGAAAAACTGATTTCACCTAAAGAAGTAGTTCCCTCTTCGCTAAACGTATTGGGATCTAGAAAAATTTCCTCCTTGCCTTTTGTGTCTTTTCGCCACAAGACCGACTGGTTTTGCAAACCATCATTTTTAAAATAATAGATAAAGTCCCCTTCTTTGAAAGGAGCACTTTCTTTTTCGTAGTTCCACAACTGCTCTAAACGCGTTTTGATTTGAGCACGAAACGGAATTTGGTTTAAGTACCCAAAAGTCACTTCATTTTGCGCCTTGACCCAAGCAGCGGTTGCTGCAGAACGGTCGTCTTCAAGCCAACGGTAAGGATCGGGTACAACGGTTCCAAAGTATGTATCAGTAATTGTACCTTTTTGTGTTTTTGGGTATTGGATGTTATTTTGTCCTAGAGCGGAAATTGCTGTCATTAAAAAGAATATTTTTTTCATGTGGGTAATTAGTAAGCTTCACAAAAATAGGAAAATAGTATCTTATTTATTCATTTACGAATGGTGCATTTGTATTTTTGGAACACGGATTTAAGAAATTAGAGAAATATAAAAAATTTGAAGTGCTTAGTGGAAAATAGGACACTGATAAAACGGATTGACTAATACCAAAACACATATAAATACAGATTTTATATTTAGCTAAAAAAACCTTGTGCGGTAAAATAATAAGCACGCAGATTAGGCAGATAAGCGCAGATTTTTTTAATTAAATAAAAAACCATTAAGATATTAAGTTACATTAAGCCTAAACTTAACCTTTCTTAATCTCTTAATGGTTTAAAACAAAAAAACTTATATGACTTATATGTTTAAAAAATATCGAAGTTGAATCCAAAAACAACGTTCCTTCCAATATTCGGGATTCCATCCGTTTTTAAGCGGGAAAGATGCGCGATATAAGTTTTATTAAAAAGGTTGTTTGCATTTAGGTTCACTTTAAAATGGGTTTTACCCAAAGCTAGCTTTCCGCCCAAACCTAAATTCACTAAACTATAGCCCGCTGTTGCAGTTTCAAAACCACTGACATTTTTTTGATCAAAAGTAGCGTTCCAACTAACCGTTGCAAATCCGTCTTTCAACCAATTACTGATTTGGAATTCGGTTCGAATGGTATTATTCCAATTATTGGCAGGAATCAAAGGCAAATAGTCATTGTTTTGTTTCTTAGCCGTTACAGTTTCAAAACTGGTTTCAAAATGCAACCAATCCAAAGGATGCGGATGAAAGTGTAGTCCAACTTCCCCTCCAAATAATTTGGCATCGTTTTGAATGTATTCAAAAACTAAATTCCCATCCAAAGTTGCCCCAGTTGGATTGATATAAATGTAATTGCTAACGTGGTTGTAAAAACCATTAACAAAGAATTCAAAATGGGAGTTTTTATATTCGATGTTTAAATCGGATTGAATGTTTTGCTCGTTTTTCAAATTAGCATTTCCAATTTCATAGCGCAACGTTCCCTCGTGCACTCCGTTAGAAGATAACTCGGCTAAATTGGGAGCTCTAAATCCTGATGCCACATTCAGCCTCATAATTAAATCGGTAGCCAAATTGGTTTTGTATCCCAAAGAAGCATTGAAACTATCAAAAGATCTGTCAATGGGTTGAAAATAGCCTTCATCCCCAAAATCTCCATATTCTTCGGTCACAACTTTACGATTATCATAGCGCAAACCTCCTTGAATTACATTCGAATTCCATTGGTAATTAGCCGTCCCAAAAACTCCAAAATCATTGGTTTTCGCATTTGGAATCAAATACTCTTCTCCTGAATTGGTATTGGTTTGACGCATGCCTTGCATTCCAAAAATAGATTCGAATGATCCTATTTTAGGCAAATGATATTTGGCATTAAAATTAAACGTATTCAATTGCATGTCCAAAATAGCTTCTGGACTGTCTTCAAATTCTTTACGGTTATTTGCAATATATCCCAAATCAACATCCAATTTAGAATTGCCTAAATACACCACCGAATTCAAACTCAACAAATGATTGTCTATTCCTTGACTTGGAAAATCGGTACTTTTTGAAGTTGATTGAGCTTCAATTCCTTCTTCTGGAATTCCCAAATCCAGTTTGTTATAATTGTAACGCAATACCGATGAAAAACTATGATTGCTGTATCCCACTCCTGTTTTAAAATCGGTTTCATTATAACGTGTATTGGTTACTCTGTCGCCATCGGGAATTGTATAATCAGAGTGTGTAGAAAAATCACCACGCACTAAGTATTTCCAATTTTCGGTCGAGCTTTTCAACCCTAAAGAAGTATTGGAACCTAGAGTATTGGAGAATAATTTTTGACTAAAATTGGCTTTAAAAGTATTGGCATCGGCAAATTTTTCAGGATTGAAATACAAAACCCCTCCCAAAGCGTCTGAACCATATAATAAAGAAGCAGGTCCTTTGATTACCTCAACACTTTCTACTCCTGAATCATTGAGTCCCAAACCATGCTCGTCACCAAACTGTTGGTTTTCGATACGCACTCCCTGCGAATACACCAAAACACGATTGCCACTCAATCCTCGAATGACAGGTTTCCCGATAGAGGTTCCTGTAGAAACTTGTGAAACTCCTGGAATCGTTGCCAAACCTTCGATTAAGGTTGATGTCCCTTTTTCTTGAAGAGATTGGATGGTTTCGTGCGATACTTTCATCACATTTTGTGACTGAATTTTACTAAAAGCAGTGGAAACAATAACCTCATCCATTTCGAATAAGGTTTCATTCATTACCACAGTAAGTGATTCGTTATTGTCAAGCGAATTGATTTCAATGTTTTGTGTCCCAAAGCCCACGAGCACAAAGCGTAATTTTAAATTTCCTTTAGGCAAATTAGAAAAGGAAAAAGCACCGTTTTCATTAGTTTTAGTCCCTTTGTGCAATTCCGCTATATAAACTGAAACTCCAGAAAGGGGTTGTTTTTGGCTGTTGCTTACAATTCCTGAAAGGCGTTGTTGTGCTTGTAACAAAGTGCTTAATCCCAGAAATAGGACTAGTATGTATTTTTTCATTTTTTGATTTTATAAGTATGTAAACTATTGTTCCCTTTAGGTAAAAAAAAGAGACACGAATTAAACGGATTCGCTATCGCGAAAACACGGATTAAAACAGATTTTTTTATAGATAATTGTAGACTACATTAGCAGTTCGTTCTCTATTTCACATTTAATATTTTGACTGAGATAGGAAAGATTGCAACTAATAACGAAATCAGATTCGAAATAACTTTCGAACCATATTCCAATTAGACTATTGTAAAAACGCAACGAATGCTGTGTTTTAAATAGATAAAAAAACTTAAAATATAAATTATTAAACAAAAGGAGGCCCTCGAAGAGAATACAGACTTCCTAAAAAAGAAATTATTTTGTCGGAAGTGTCCGAAAAATAAGGAATCAGTTTATAGTTAAAACAAAACTGGTAGTTTGGTATTTCTAAAGCAATATAATTACCAAATGAAAAATGACAAACGTTACAAGATTCTTCTTTGTAATGATGGTGCGTAATTTGGGATTTACTCCCTTCATTTTCATGATGGCAATACGACTGTTCTAATTGCTCAAAATGATGAATATGCGCATGATACGACTGCACCAATATTGACAACAATAAGGTCAACCCAAGAAAAAAGGCAATATGAATCTGTTTCTTTTTCACGCAGTGCAAATATAGGAAAACAATAAACTTTACACTTGACTTTAATTAACAATTAAAAATTTAAAGTCTCAAACCACTTCCTAGTAAGAATTTCAAAAATAAAAACCATTAAGAAATTAAGTTTCATTAAGCCTAAACTTAACTATTCTCAATGTCTTAATGGTTTAAAAAACAAAACTTAATTGTTTACCAATTAGATTACACCAATTTAGCTGCGATTAAGTATTCTGCGATTTGAATTGTGTTAGTTGCAGCTCCTTTTCTCAAGTTATCTGCTACAATCCACATATTTAAAGTATTCGCTTGACTTTCGTCACGACGAATTCTTCCCACAAACACATCATTTTTACCTTCTGCATATTTTGGCATTGGGTAAGTAAATGTATCTAAATTGTCTTGAACTGTGATTCCGTCTGTTTGACTTAAAATTGTTCTTACTTCGTTTACATCAAAATCATTAGCAAATTCAATGTTTACTGCCTCACTATGTCCTCCTACTACAGGTACACGTACCGCAGTAGCTGTTACTTTCACACTATCATCACCTAAGATTTTTTTGGTTTCTTTTACCAATTTCATCTCTTCTTTAGTGTATCCATTGTCTTCAAAAACATCACATTGAGGAATACAGTTGCGGTTGATTTCGTATTTGTATACCATATCTCCTTGAACTCCTGCTACTTCATTTTCAAATTGTTGTACTGCCTTTACACCAGTTCCAGTTATCGATTGGTAAGTAGAAACGATTACACGTTTTACGTTATACTTTTTATGTAATGGAGCCAAAGCCAACACCATTTGAATTGTAGAACAGTTTGGGTTAGCAATGATTTTATCTTCTTTTGTCAATTCAGAAGCATTGATTTCAGGAACTATTAATTTTTTAGTAGGATCCATTCTCCATGCAGATGAATTATCAATTACTGTAGTTCCAGCTTCAGCAAATTTAGGTGCCCAATCCAATGAAGTTCCTCCACCAGCAGAGAACAAAGCAATATCTGCTTTCATATCCACAGCAGTTTGCAAACCTACTACTTTGTATTTTGATCCTTTGAATTCAATTTCTTTACCTACTGATTTTTCAGAAGCTACTGGAATTAATTCTGTAACTGGAAAATTTCTTTCGGCCAATACTTTTAACATGATCTCACCTACCATACCGGTAGCTCCTACTACTGCTATTCTCATCGTATATTTTATTATTAAATTTTAATTTTAGTTTTTTTGAATTGCAAAAGTAAGTAATATCCAATTCAAAACAAGGGTGATAACAAAAAATAACAAACTGTTACATATATAACATTTTGTAATTATACCAATAATGACTATCCATAAATCGCGCACACTGTTACAGCACTTCGACTAGGTTCAGAACAGGTTTTAGTCAGGAATCATTACCCATTTGGATTGCTTTTGAGGTCACAAAAGCAGTAAATACGATCTATTAAATATGGATTTATCGTTACTAGATTTATAAAAAAGAAAAACCGCCTCATTTAAGAAGCGGTTTAGTTAGAATATATAATGTAGCGGTAATTATTTCTTTAACAAATCTCTAATTTGAATAAGCAATTCCTCTTGCGTAGGACCCGCTGGAGGTGCAGGAGCAGCAGCTTCTTCTTTTTTCTTAGCCGCTTCAGCAGCTCTCAACACAACAAAAACAAAAAAGGCTATAATGACAAAATTAATAGTTGCTTGAACAAGGTTACCATAAGTAATCACGGCAGCTCCAGCTTCTTTCGCCGCATCCAAATTTTCATAACTATTACCGTCTAAGGTAATGAACTTTGTTGTAAAGTCAACGCCACCTGTAATTAAACCTACTACTGGCATAATTACATCATCAACGGCTGAACTAACAATTTTACCAAATGCAGCACCAATTACTACCGCTGTTGCCAAACTTAACACATCACCTTTCATTAATGACGCCTTGAAATCACTAAAAAATCCCATATCTATTATTTATTTAATTAAACTTAAACACTAAAGTAAGTATTTTTTAACAATAATTAACAATAATTAACAAAATTCCTAGAAATTCATTTTTATCGATAAAACACACGTTTGACACGCTGCGAGATACTCGTCAAAATTTCATATGGTATCGTATGAAGCGCTTTTGCTATTTCGACCACAGTGGGGCTTTCGCCAAAAATAATCACATCGTCACCTTCCACACAGTCGATTTCAGTAATGTCCACCATGAGCATATCCATGCAAACACTACCCAGAATTCTAGCTTTTTTGTTTTTTATCATAACATAGCCTACTCCATTGCCCCATGCACGCGAAATTCCATCAGCATACCCAATAGGAATCGTACCTACTTTGGTTTCTTTTTGAGCCATGAAGCGTCTTCCGTAGCCTACACTATCACCTGCCGGAATGGTTCGTATTTGCGAAATGATTGATTTCAAAGTCCCTACATTTTCAAGATACTTCTGTTCTTCAGGATCATTAGAAACTCCATATATTCCAATTCCCAAACGCACCATATTAAATTGTGCTTCTGGAAAATTACTAATTCCCGAGCTGTTTAAAATATGTCGAATAGGATTAATTCCCAACTCCGTCATTATTTGTAAAGAGAGTTCGTCAAAAAGTCGAATCTGACTTTTTGCAAAATCATAATGTGCTTCATCGTCACTGGTTGCCATATGCGATAAAATACTCTTGACCTGCACGCGGCTGTTTCCTTTTAAAGTCTGAATCAATTCTGGAATATCATTTCGCTCAAAACCTAAACGGTGCATGCCCGTATCAATTTTGATATGAATTGGAAAATGACTTAGATTTTTATGTTCGGCTACTTTTAAAAAGTTATTTAGTCCTCTTAATGTATAAATTTCAGGTTCTAATTGGTACTGAATAATAGACGAAAAACTGGTACTTTCCGGATTCAACACCATAATCGGCAACCTAATACCGTCATTTTTTAACGAAATACCTTCGTCGGCGAAAGCTACACCCAAATAATCCACTTGATGATGTTCCAGCAAGCTCGCGATTTCCAAACCACCATTGCCATATCCAAAAGCTTTGACCATAACCATGATTTTCACTTTTGGTTTCAACTTGGCTTTAAAAAAATTCAAATTGTAACTCAAAGCATTTAAGTTGATTTCCAGCACCGTTTCGTGCTTTTTTTGTTCCAAAACAGCAACAATTTCTTCAAATTCAAAAGAACGAGCACCTTTTACTAAAATCGTTTCATTGGCGAAATCTAAATTTTCGAAATCAGCTAAAAAATCAGCCGTGTGCTTATAGGTTATACAGTTCACAAATCGATCCTTAAAGGCCGAGATTGTTTCACCAATACCGATGACACGTTCAATATTATTGGCCACTACCAACTTTGCCACACGTCCATACAACTCTTCGTCTGAAAGTCCACTTTGAAAAATATCTGACAGAATGAGCGTTTTCTTTTGAAATTTATTCTGACTTTCTAAAAAGTCCAAAGCAATTTTCAAAGACTGAAAATCGGAACTGTAACTGTCATCAATTAAATTACAATTATTGATTCCGTTCTTGACTTCTAATCGCATTTGAACCGGATACAGCAACGCCATTCGGGAATGAATCGTCGCATTATCATATTTCAGATACAATAAAACCAACAAACATGAAATAGCATTCTCAATAGAAGCCATGTCTTCAAATGGAATTTCTATTTCAAAGGTATCTCCATTGAACTGATACCAAATATTGGTTTTATGGTTGCTACTTTTAACTTGGCTTACATAAACATCCGCTGTTTTGTCTTCAAAACTCCAACTAAACGTTTTAATTTGAGGAAAAATCAAAGAGTCTACCCGACTGTCTCTTTTATAAATCAAAATTTCTGAATTTTGGAAGAGTTTTAATTTTTCGGAAATCTTCTGCGCTGTACTCTCAAAACCTTCATCGTGTGAAGTTCCTATATTGGTCAAAACTCCAATAGTAGGTTTCACGATAGGCTCTAGTTTATCCATCTCGGCTACAGTCGAAATCCCAGCTTCAAAAATACCTAAATTGTGTTTTTCGTTGATGGCAATAACAGACAAAGGCACTCCCACTTGCGAATTAAAACTTTTGGGAGAACGAATGATATTAAAGTCGGGGCTCAACAAAAAGTTAAGCCATTCTTTCACAATGGTTTTACCATTACTCCCTGTAATACCTATTACTGGAAAATCAAACAAGCCGCGGTAGTAAATGGCAAATTTTTGTAAAGCGACCAAGGTGTTTTCGACTACTAAAAAATTAGCTTTCTCCTCTAACCCCTCAGGTATATAACTTACCACAAAATTACGCACCCCTTCCTCGATCAGTTCTGGAATATAAACATGACCATTATTATTAGGACCTATTAGGGCAAAAAACAAAGTGTTAACACCGTTATGAGAAGAACGGCTGTCGATAGAAACATGTTCGATAATCGCTGAGGAGTCATCCCCATGACAACGAGCCGAAAAAACGGCAATAATAGTTTTTAATGGAATACTCATTTACTGTATAATCTTTCTCAAAAATAACATTTCTAAATCATTTCTTAACATAGACAACTATATATTTTCTAACCTCTTGTATCCTAAGCGGATTGAAAAATTACAAGGGTTTTAAATCCTTAACCTATTTTATTATATTTGTTTCTCTAACCACTAAACCACCATTTTGAAAAAGTTTCTAATTTCCTTTTCTTATATTTTTCACCCTCTATTTGTTCCTCTATACGCCACTTTTTTTTATGTATTTGCCAATCATTCATATAGTTTAACCAAAGAAAAAGCAATCGTCTTTTTGCAAGTTATTGTAATTACTATCCTTTTTCCCTTGATTGTTTTTTATCTCCTGCGCTCTATAGGCAAGATTAGTTCAGCGATGGCACCGAGATTAGCAGAGCGAAAAATGCCCTTAGTGATTCAGTGCTTTTTGATCATTTTATTAGTCAAAAAAGGGATTACCATTGAACAATATCCCGAATTTCATTTTTTCTTTCTGGGAGCTTTATTAAGTACACTTATAGCTTTGCTATTACTATTTGCGAAGACAAAAGTGAGCCTTCACATGATGGGAATCAGCGCCTTGACACTATTTGTATTCGGATTGAATATGCATTTTCAAACACACAACACTATTCTAGTCACTTTTTTAATTGTAATGAATGCTGCAGTAGCAGCCTCTAGACTAGAAATGAAAGCGCATAGCCGTAAAGAATTGATTATAGGATTTCTACTAGGAAGTATTCCTCAAATGTTCTTGATGTATTTATGGTTATAAAATATAGAAAATAACACCTACATTGAAGGCCTGCATATCGATACTTTCATTATTCAGTTTAGCCGACTTAAAAAGCCCATTCAAACCATAATAGGCATACACATTAAATGTATTATATCCCGTTGCAGCATAAATACCATATTGCAATTTATCGAAATCGCTGTTATTTGTAAGGACCGTTCTTTTCCCGTCAACTTGAGAGACATAGCGATCGTAGAGCAAATAACTGAACTTGACACCACCGTAAACACGCCAAAATTTATAGGATTCATAAGTTGATGTTCTCCAACGAAACTCAATTGGAACATCTACAAAAAGTTGCGAAAACCTGTTCTTACTGTAATCAGCTGATGAGGAAAAAAGACTATAATTTGTTGTTTCACCAATCTGCTCTATAGCTAAATTTTGGATGTAATTATTATAGGTAAATCCCACACCTGAAGCTATGGCAACAGTCCTTTTTTTATTTACTGGCATATCTCTCAAAAAACCCGCCGAAAAACCAGTGGAGAATTTATTTTGAGACAAATCAGCAGGTTTGTTTTTCAAATTGTTAAAAGTAAATCCAAAATAAAACTGATCCTCTCGATATAACGAATCAATCGCTATGATTGGAGATTTTTCGGCTTTAAGCTCCTCTTGCGCACACAAATTAAGAAACGAAAACATAGAAAAAACAAAGAGTAGCTGTCGCATTGTATTATACTAATTTTAATAAAAATTCAAAGGTCTTACAAATATAAATATTTATAACGAGCACTCGAGAGATTCATTTTGAATTCTTATTTTCCTGATGCAATATAACTTCTAACCTTGATTAGAAACAGCCGAAGGCAAGAAATAAAGTATGAAGATTAAAAACAGAACAGTGTGAAAAAATAGTCCCTTATTTTTTAAGCTGCTGTTTATATTGTATTGTGAAGTTTCAGCGGAACAAGTCCTCCATCCTTTAGATTTAAAAAACAAATTATTAGTGTCTATAAACCCAAATAACGCATTAAAACTACTTTATAATTTCTTAATCACATAAGTCACAATTCCCCAAATGATGAATTCATTCTCTTCGGTGATTTTTATGGGCGGGTAGTCTTTGTTTTCAGGCATCAAATACAAACAATCTTGATCCAATTGAATTCGTTTAACAGTAAATTCCCCATCTACAAAACAAACCGCAACTTTATTGTTAGTAGGCTCTAGGCTTCTGTCAACTACAAGAACGTCTTTGTCTTCAATTCCTGCATCAACCATAGAGTTGCCTTTGACTTTAATATAGAAAGTAGCCAATGGATTTTCGCTGAGTTCTTTATTAAGATCGATATTATTCTCTGTAAAATCAGCTGCAGGCGAAGGAAATCCTGCCGAAACCCCATCCGGAATAAAAGGAATCTTCAATTCACTTTCATAATCGGGTTTATAGAAGATTAGTTTGGATTGTTTTTTAGCAGACATTGATTTCAAGAATATCGTTAAAGTTAGTCGTGTATTTTGGCGACAAATGATTTTGTTTCATATCCCAAGTCAAACGCAAATTTTGAGTTCCCAATTTGACTTGTGAATAGCCTATTTTTTTATTGAGTTGGTCAATTGTTTTCATTAATGCCAAGTGTTTCGGATTTTCGTCTTCAAAGAGTTGAAACTGTTTTTTGTCTTCATCAATGAGTTCCCCCAATATCACTCCAGCTTTTTTAAATCGGAGCTGTTCATTACCTTTGTGTAATTTTTTGAACAAATCTACTGCTGCATTGGCAATTGTCAAACTCGAATTGGTAGCAAATGGCAAATGAATTGCCGCATTAAAATAATATTTAGACGTTTCTACACTGTGCTTATCTATCAATAACAGCACTATAATGGTGTGGCAACAAGATTTTTGTCGGCGAAGTTTCTCAGCACAGACTACAGCAAAAGTCGTAATTCGTTCGCGCAACAAATCGTATTCTGTAATTTGTTTTGGAAAACTTCGGGTGACTGTAATGGTCTTTTTTTGTTCTACAGTAGTTTCTAAATCGAGAACAGATTGTCCTTCGAGTTCGTATTTTAACCGCATCCCTATTACTCCCATTTCTTTCTTGATCCAAGCTTCATGTTGTATTTGGATAAAATCATAGGCCGTATGAATGTTTCGGGCTTTTACTTTTGTTAACAAACGCCGACCAATTCCCCAAACATCTTCTATTTTTGTCCACTTTAAAGCTTTGATTCGTTTTTCATCAGTATCAATAACATACACCCCTCCTGTTCGTTCCTGAAATTTTTTGGCAATCTTATTGGCTACCTTAGACAAGGCTTTAGTGGGTGCATACCCTATACACACAGGAATTCCAATCCATTTTTGGACCTTTTTTCTAATTTGAATACCATAATCATGATAATCTGTAATATGCAGTCCGTCAAAATTTAAGAAAGCTTCGTCAATACTATAAATTTCTACATGAGGTGTGAATTGCTCTAAAATCGCCATGACTCTCCTACTCAAATCACCATAAAGAGCATAATTAGAAGAAAAAACATGTACTTGATGTTGTTGTACAATGGACTTAATTTGAAATGCAGGCGCTCCCATAGGAATTCCTACTACCTTAGCTTCATTGCTGCGAGAAATCACACAGCCATCATTATTAGACAAGATAGCAATAGGCTTTCCGTTCAATTCTGGACGAAAAACCCGCTCACACGAAGCATAAAAATTATTACAATCGACTAATGCATACATGCTACAAAATTACACAATCAACAACCATGGAGTAACACTCCAAAAGTTAATTTTTATTGTTGTTGATAACTCCTCCTTAATGACATTACAAATACCAACCTTCTATACCACAAAAAGAAACCCCGAAAATCGACAGACTTCCGGGGTTCTCTTTTAAATTTATCTAAAATTTAATTATTTACCAAACTCTCATTTTTCCAGTTTTTAACCGCTACAATTTTATTAGCAGCATAATCTACTTCATTTAATGTTCCTTCTGACCAATGGAACCATTTCCCAACTTTTTCGCCATTGTTGTATTCTGCTATTGCTATCTTTTTTCCATTTGCATCAAATGAAACCCATTCTCCATGAAGTTTACCGTCTTTAAATGCACCTTGCTGTTGCACTTGACCATTATCATAATAATAAGTAGCCACAACAGTATTATTTGCACCTGCTTCTAATTTTGGTTTTGTTTCGTTTGCAAATGAAATTCCTGAAATTAGCATTGCTCCTAGGATGATATATTTTTTCATGGTGATAAAGTTTTAATGATTTGTTTTCCAAATGTAAAAACAATATTTACATTAAAAAAACTATTTGGTAACAATTTCGTAACATTGCTAAAAACTTAACATTGGATTTTTTTTACGCTAAAAAAAGCTTTCGAAAACAATTCGAAAGCCTTAAAATTTAAATTATAAAAACTATTCTACTAGTTATCATCAGCAATAGCTTCTCTTTTCCAATTTTTTACTGAAGCAATTCTATTATTAGAATAATCCACTTCATTTAGCGAACTGCTATTCCAATGAAACCATTTGCCTACTTTTTTTCCTTGGTCATAATTAGCAATGGCAGTCTTTGCTCCGTTGACATCATAAGAAGTCCATTCGCCTTGTAGTTTTCCATTTTTAAAGAAACCTTCCTGCATAACTTGTCCATTATCATGGTAATAAGTGGCTTTTACCATCTTATTTACTACTTCCAACTTAGGTTGAATATTTTGAGAGAATAGCATTCCCGATACTAACATTAAAGTAATTATTATATATTTTTTCATTTTGAAAAGTTTTAGGGGTTAATACTACAAAGATAAGCATCCGCTTTACATTAAAAAAACAATTTGGTAACAATTTGGTAACATTGAAGAAAACTTAACATTGGAAAACAAAAACCTAAACAAAAAAATACATTTCTCAATCCATTCTTCATAATTAGTCCTAAATTTGCAGCCGAGTCTAAAAAAAGACGAAATAATAAAATTTTGGATATGTATAGAAGTCATAATTGCGGAGAACTGAACGCATCACACATAAATACAGAAGTAACCTTAGCGGGTTGGGTACAAAAATCTAGAGACAAAGGTTTTATGAACTGGGTGGATTTAAGAGATCGTTATGGTATCACCCAACTTATTTTTGACGAAAGTCGTACCGAAAAAACCGTTTTTGAATTAGCCAAAACCTTAGGACGTGAATTTGTCATTCAAGTAAAAGGAACTGTTATTGAACGTGAAGCCAAAAACAAAAATATCCCAACGGGTGAAATTGAAATTTTAGTTTCAGAACTAACGATATTAAATAGCGCTATCACGCCTCCTTTCACCATTGAAGACGAAACCGATGGCGGTGAAGACATCCGTATGAAATACCGTTACCTAGACATTCGAAGAAATCCTGTAAAAAACAGTTTGTTATTCCGTCACAAAGTAGCCATGGAAGTTCGCAAATATCTTTCTGATTTAGACTTTTGCGAAGTGGAAACACCTTACCTTATTAAATCAACTCCTGAGGGCGCCAGAGATTTCGTTGTTCCCTCTCGAATGAATGAAGGACAATTTTATGCTTTACCGCAATCACCACAAACTTTCAAGCAATTGCTTATGGTAGGTGGAATGGATAAGTATTTCCAAATAGTAAAATGTTTCCGCGACGAAGATTTACGTGCTGACAGACAACCCGAGTTCACACAAATCGATTGCGAAATGGCATTTGTAGAACAAGAAGATATTTTAAACATTTTTGAAGGACTAACACGTCATTTACTTAAAGAAATCAAAGGAGTTGAAGTAGACAAATTTCCACGCATGACCTACGAGCATGCAATGAAAACCTACGGAAATGACAAACCGGACATCCGTTTTGGGATGGAATTTGGTGAATTGAACGAATTTGCACAACATAAAGAATTTCCAGTTTTTAATACAGCCGAATTGGTAGTAGGAATTGCCGTTCCAGGAGCTGGCAATTATACCCGCAAAGAAATAGATGCTTTGATTGATTGGGTAAAGCGTCCACAAGTGGGTGCATCAGGTATGGTGTATGCAAAATGCAACGAAGACGGAACCTACAAATCATCAGTAGATAAGTTTTACGATCAAGAAGATTTGGCTAACTGGGCAAAAGTTACCGGAGCCAAAGCAGGTGATATGATTTTTGTATTATCTGGTCCAGCTAACAAAACCAGAGCACAACTTTCTGCTTTACGTATGGAACTGGCAACTCGTTTAGGACTTAGAAAACCAGAAGAATTCGCTCCATTATGGGTAGTTGATTTCCCATTATTGGAATTTGATGAAGAAAGCGGTCGTTATCATGCTATGCACCATCCATTTACTTCTCCAAAACCTGAGGATATACATTTATTAGAAACCAATCCTGGTCAAGTACGTGCCAATGCTTACGATATGGTATTGAACGGAAACGAAATTGGTGGCGGTTCGATTCGTATTCATGACAAAGAAACACAGCAACTAATGTTCAAATACCTAGGGTTTACTGAAGAAGAAGCCAAAGCACAATTTGGATTCTTAATGGACGCTTTCCAATTTGGAGCACCACCACACGGAGGATTAGCATTTGGATTGGATCGTTTGGTAGCAATCTTAGGTGGACAAGAAACGATTAGAGATTTTATTGCCTTCCCTAAAAACAATTCAGGAAGAGACGTAATGATTGATGCTCCATCGGCAATTGATCCTTCTCAATTAAACGAGTTACATATTAATTTAAACGTAAAAAAATAAGCGAAAACGCTGAATATCAATTATTTTTACAAAAAAACACACAATTTTAGTATTCGTATTGTATTAAATATTACATTTGCCTCATTATAAATTATTATTACTATTACAATGCGTACAGGTACAGTTAAATTTTTCAATGAGTCTAAAGGTTACGGATTCATTACAGACGAAGAAACAGGAAAAGACATTTTCGTTCACGCTTCAGGAATCAACGCGGAAGAATTACGCGAAGGTGACAGAGTAAGTTACGAAGAAGAAGAAGGAAGAAAAGGTAAAGTTGCAGCTCAAGTAGCAGTTATCTAAGAATAAAATTTTTTTTTTATTACCATCGAATGTTTAAAGACGTTCCAACATTAGTTGGAACGTCTTTTTTTTGCATAACTAAAAAAATAGCAAGAAAAAAACTCCCAAAAATTACTATTTAGACTGTAAATTTTTAAGAAAATATTATAACTTATTGTTTAAATTATGTTGTGATTTAGTGTATCGAATTATATCTTTGTCGTAAATAACAATTTTATAACAATAAAGGATGCTGACTGACCAATTAAATTACATTCCAATATTCATGCAATGCCTGCTAGCAGTAGGGTTTGTAGCTGGAACAATAGTTGTTTCCGGAAAATTAGGACCTAAGAGAAGGTCAGAAACAAAAGATAGAAATTTTGAGTGCGGAATTGAATCTGTAGGAAACGCCCGCATCCCTTTTTCAGTAAAATATTTCTTGGTAGCTATTTTGTTTGTATTGTTTGATGTTGAAGTTATTTTTCTATACCCTTGGGCGATCAACTTCCAAGAATTAGGAATCGAAGGATTAATTAAGATGATAATTTTCATGCTTTTACTCTTAGTAGGTTTTTTCTATATCCTCAAGAAGAAAGCATTAGAATGGGAATAGTAAAATTTAGCATTTGAGATTTCTTGATTTGAGATTTTCAAAATGATAAAATGATTTAAAATACAGATTTTAGTTGAGGCAAGTCCTGAATCTAAAATCCTAAATCTAAAATATTAAAATGTCTGATTCAAAAGTAAATATGGTTTCACCTCCTGAAGGTGTTGTTGGCGAAGGTTTTTTTGCTACAAAATTGAATGATGTGGTAGGACTAGCAAGAGCAAATTCACTTTGGCCTTTACCTTTTGCAACTTCTTGTTGCGGTATTGAATTCATGGCAACCATGGCTTCTCACTATGATTTGGCTCGTTTTGGCTCTGAGCGTGTGAGTTTTTCTCCGCGTCAGGCAGATATGCTGATGGTTATGGGAACTATTTCTAAAAAAATGGGACCTATTTTACGTCAAGTTTATGAACAAATGGCAGAACCTCGTTGGGTGATTGCCGTAGGAGCATGTGCATCATCTGGTGGTGTTTTCGATACTTACTCTGTTCTACAAGGAATTGACAAAGTGATTCCAGTTGATGTTTATGTACCAGGATGCCCTCCAAGACCAGAACAAATTGTTGATGGCGTAATGAAATTACAAGAATTAGTAAAATCAGAATCTGTTCGACGAAGAAGTTCTCCAGAATATCAAGAATTATTAGCTTCATACAATATCAAATAAGAAAATGGCATTAGAAACAGCTCAAATTCAAGACAAATTATCAGCTACTTTCAGCGATATCACTTTTACTTTTAAACAAGAAAGAGACATTCTTTCAGTTGAAGTTCCTGCTGAAAAAATAAGCGCCATTATTCTTTTCTTAAAAAACGATCCCGAATTGCGTTTTCACTTCTTAACAGATTTATGCGGCGTGCATTATCCTGAAAATGAAGCTGACAGACAAATGGTAATCGTATATCACCTGCATAACTGGTATGAAAATACTAGAATCCGAATCAAAGCATTCATCAACGGACAAAATCCAGAAATAAAATCAATAACTACTATTTTTCCAACAGCAAACTGGATGGAAAGAGAAACTTATGATTTCTATGGAGTTAATTTTATAGGACATCCTCAATTAAAAAGGATTTTGAACATGGATGAAATGGTTTCATTCCCAATGCGAAAAGAATTCCCATTAGAAGATGGCGGACGAACGGATAAAGACGACCGTTTCTTTGGAAGAACACCTAGCAATTGCTAGAAATAAAAACTATAATTTTTCACATACTATAAATGTCAGAACTATTATTACCACCAGAGCATCGCTATGCTAAAATAATGAAGGAAAAACTAAACGAAGACGGAAGTGAGCTTTCGATCCTGAATTTAGGACCTACTCACCCAGCTACTCACGGTATTTTTCAAAATATCTTGTTGATGGATGGTGAAAAAATTTTAGAAGCAGAGCCAACCATTGGTTACATTCACCGTGCATTTGAAAAAATCGCCGAGAATCGTCCGTTTTACCAAATCACTCCACTTACAGACCGCATGAACTACTGCTCCTCTCCTATCAACAATATGGGATGGTGGATGACTTTAGAAAAATTACTAAATATTGAAGTACCTAAACGTGCACAATATTTACGCGTTATTGTAATGGAATTGGCACGTATTACAGACCATATTATTTGTAACTCCATTTTGGGCGTTGATACTGGTGCTTATACTGGCTTTTTGTATGTATTTCAATTTAGAGAAAAAGTTTACGAAATCTACGAAGAAATTTGCGGTGCTCGTTTGACAACAAATATGGGTCGAATTGGTGGTTTCGAAAGAGACTGGACACCTAAAGTATTCGAATTACTAAATACTTTTCTTGAAGAATTCCCACCAGCTTGGAAAGAATTCGAAAACCTATTCGAAAGAAACAGAATTTTTATCGATAGAACCGTAAATGTAGGTCCAATAACAGCCGAAAAAGCAATGGCTTACGGATTTACAGGTCCAAACTTGCGTGCAGCAGGTGTTGATTATGACGTTCGTGTGGCCCAACCCTATAGCTCTTACGAAGATTTCGAATTTGATATTCCAGTAGGGAAATCAGGCGATACTTACGACCGTTTTTGCGTTCGTAATGCCGAAGTTTGGGAAAGTTTAAGCATCATTCGTCAAGCATTGGCTAAAATGCCTCCCGGAAACGAATACCATGCTGAAGTTCCCGATTATTACCTTCCTCCAAAGGAAGATGTTTACCACAATATGGAATCTTTGATTTACCATTTCAAGATTGTAATGGGAGAAGTTCCAGTTCCAGTGGCTGAAATTTACCATCCTGTAGAAGGTGGAAATGGAGAACTAGGATTTTATTTGGTAACAGACGGAAGTCGCACTCCTTATAGATTGCATTTCAGAAGACCTTGTTTTATCTATTACCAAGCATATCCTGACATGATTAAAGGAGCAATGTTATCCGATGCCATTGTTATCTTGTCCAGTTTGAATGTAATCGCAGGAGAATTAGATGCGTAGCCCCCTAACCCCCAAAGGGGGAATATTATAAAGGGTAAAAATATAGAATTGAAAAAAATTAATAACATATAAATTCACGTAAAACCTCCCTCCCTTTTGGGGAGGGTTGGGGTGGGGCTTATGGAAAAAACACATTACAAACAAGAAATAAACATGACTCCTGAGTTGATGACGCGAATTGAAGAATTGTGCAGTCATTACCCAGCAGACAAACGTAAATCCGCTTTATTGCCTGTTTTGCATGAGGTTCAAGATGCTCACGACAACTGGTTGAGTATTGAATTGCAAGACAAAGTAGCTGAAATATTGAATATCAAACCCGTAGAAGTATATGAAGTGGTTACTTTTTATACGATGTACAACCGTCGTCCTATTGGGAAATACATGTTTGAATTTTGTCAAACTTCTTCTTGTTGTTTAAGAGGTACAGAGGATTTGATGGATTATACCTGTGAAAAACTAGGTGTTGGAATTGGCGAGCCTACTGCTGATGGACTTTTTGAAGTTCGTGGTGTCGAGTGTTTAGGTGCTTGTGGTTATGCTCCAATGATGCAATTGGGAGATTTTTATAAAGAAAATCTAACGAAAGAGAAAATCGACCAAATCATTGACGATTGTAGAGAGAATAAAATAATATTACACGATAAATAAGATGTCAAAAAAAATATTATTAGACAAAATAAACGTTCCGGGAATCAAAACCTACGAAGTCTATCGTAAAGAAGGTGGTTATGCCTCTGTAGAGAAGGCTTTGAAAAAAATGACGCCTGATGAAGTGGTAGAAGAAGTAAAAAAATCGGGACTTCGTGGTCGTGGTGGTGCGGGTTTCCCAGCAGGATTAAAATGGAGTTTTATTGATAAAAAATCAGGAAAACCAAGACATTTAGTTTGCAACGCCGACGAATCGGAACCAGGAACTTTCAAAGATCGTTATTTGATGGAATTTATTCCGCATTTATTGATTGAAGGAATGATTACTTCTAGTTTTGCTTTGGGAGCAAACCTTTCGTACATCTACATTCGTGGAGAGTATATGTGGGTTTTTAAAATACTAGAAAGAGCTATTGCTGAAGCGAAAGCGGCAGGATGGTTAGGAAAAAATATCTTAGGTTCTGGTTACGACTTAGAACTTCATGTTCATTGTGGTGCTGGAGCATATATCTGCGGAGAAGAAACAGCTTTGATTGAATCTTTGGAAGGAAAAAGAGGGAATCCACGTATCAAACCACCTTTCCCAGCAGTTTCGGGATTGTGGGCAAACCCTACCGTAGTAAACAACGTAGAAACCATTGCAGCAGTGCCTTGGATTGTAAACAATTCGGGTGATGATTATGCGAAAATTGGAGTAGGGCGTTCTACTGGAACCAAATTAATTTCAGCTTCAGGTCATATCAAAAATCCTGGTGTTTACGAAATTGAATTAGGGTTAAGCGTAGACGAATTCATGAATTCTGACGAATACTTAGGAGGAATGTATTCAGACCGGCCTTTGAAAGCATTGGTTCCAGGAGGTTCTTCTGTGCCAATTTTACCAGCTGATTTGATTTTCAAAACTGCTAACGGTGAAGATCGTTTGATGACTTATGAATCCTTGAGTGATGGTGGTTTTGCTACGGGCTCTATGTTAGGTTCAGGAGGATTTATTGTGTATGATGATACGGCTTGTATTGTGCGTAATACTTGGAATTTTGCTCGTTTTTACCACCACGAAAGTTGTGGTCAATGTACGCCTTGCCGTGAAGGAACAGGATGGTTAGAAAAAGTGTTGTGGCGTATTGAAAACGGTCAAGGACGTGAAGAAGATATTGATTTGTTGTGGAGCATTCAATCAAAAATTGAAGGAAACACAATTTGTCCATTAGGTGATGCCGCATCCTGGCCAGTAGCATCTGCGATTCGTCATTTTAGAGACGAATTTGAATATCATGTTCGTTTCCCTGAAAAAATTAAAAATAGAAATCACTTTGTAGCTGAACCGTTTTCAAGCGTAAAGCATTTGGTGGCGAAACAAACAGTATAATACCCACCTAACCTCCCCAAGGGGGAGGAATTTTGGAGAAAGTAATAACTTAATAATTAACCCAATGACTCCCTCTCCTTTGGAGAGGGTTGGGGAGAGGAAAAAATGAAAGTAACAATAGACGGTCAAGAAATTGAAGTTGAAGCAGGAACAACCATCTTGCAAGCAGCGCGTATGATTGGTGGGGAATCAGTTCCTCCAGCGATGTGTTATTACTCAAAACTAAAAGGGAGCGGTGGAAAATGCCGTTGTTGTTTGGTTGAAGTAGCTAAAGGTAGTGATGCTGACCCAAGACCGATGCCAAAATTAATGGCTTCGTGTGTGACAGGTTGTATGGACGGCATGGAAGTGAACAGTAAAAACTCTGACCGTGTGCGTGAAGCGCGTCAATCGGTGACGGAATTTTTATTGATAAATCACCCTCTAGACTGTCCAGTATGTGACCAAGCGGGAGAATGCGATTTGCAGGATTTGAGCTTTGAGCACGGAAAATCAAAAACCCGTTTTATTGAAGAAAAAAGAACCTTTGAACCAGAAGATATCGGTCCGAACATTCAATTACATATGAACCGTTGCATTTTATGTCAACGTTGTGTGCAAGTGGCTGATCAATTGACTGACAATAGAGTACACGGTGTAATGGACAGAGGCGATCACGCGAATATTTCGACTTGTATCTCAAAAGCGATTGACAATGAATTCTCTGGAAACATGATTGATGTGTGTCCGGTAGGGGCGTTGACTGATAAAACTTTCAGATTCAAATCGAGAGTTTGGTTCAACAAACCCTACAATGCGCACAGAGATTGTGACAAATGTTGTGGAAAAACTACGGTTTGGATGTTTGGTAACGAAATCCAAAGAGTGACTGGTCGTAAAGACCAATACCACGAAGTAGAAGAATTCATTTGTAACGAATGTCGTTTTGATCACAAAGACCCAGCGGATTGGGTGATTGAAGGCCCAAGAAAATTTGATAAAGATTCGGTTATCAATCAAAACAACTACACCAGAAAGTTAGAAACGGTTACTATCAATACTGAAGAAGGTATCTTAAAAGGAAGAGAGCAAGACCGTAAAAAAATAAGTATGTCGGCTATTCCTTTGCAAAACGGAAAAGAAGAGCAAACGAATAACACTAATGCATAAGAAATGGATACAGCAATTATTATAGAAAAAAGCATTGTTATTCTTGTTGTTTTTGCCATTACGATGGTCATGGCAATGTATTCAACACTAGCAGAACGTAAGGTTGCGGCTTGGTTGCAAGACCGTATTGGCCCGAACAGAGCCGGTAAAGGGGGATTGTTACAACCACTAGCTGATGGATTAAAATTATTCTCTAAAGAAGAATTTGAACCGAATACGCCTAATATCTTTTTGTTTTATGTAGGACCTGCGATTGCGATGGCTACTGCTTTGATGACGAGCGCCGTGATTCCGTGGGGAGATAAATTACACGTTTTTGGTCGTGATGTAATCTTGCAAGCTACCGATATTGATGTGGCGTTGTTATACGTTTTCGGAATTATTTCCTTAGGGGTTTACGGCATCATGATTGGGGGATGGGCTTCCAATAACAAGTTTTCATTGATTGGTGCGGTACGTGCGGCTTCGCAAATGGTATCTTACGAGGTAGCGATGGGATTGTCTATCATTGCTTTGTTGATGATGACAGGAAGTTTGAGTTTGAAAGAAATCGCAGCACAACAATCAGGAATGAGTTGGAATGTGTTTTACCAACCCTTATCGTTCTTTATCTTTTTGATTTGTGCTTTTGCAGAAACGAATAGAACGCCTTTTGACTTAGCGGAATGTGAAACGGAATTGATTGGAGGATACCATACAGAATATTCTTCGATGAAAATGGGTTTCTACTTATTTGCTGAATATGCGAATATGTTTATTTCATCAACTATATTGGCGGTATTGTTCTTTGGAGCTTACAACTATCCTGGAATGGAATGGGTAATTGAAAACTGGGGAGTAAATATTGGAAACGTAATTGGAATTGGTGTTTTGTTTGCCAAAATATGTTTCTTCATCTTTTTCTATATGTGGGTAAGATGGACGATTCCAAGATTTAGATACGATCAATTGATGCATTTGGGATGGAAAATATTGATTCCGTTGTCGATATTCAATATCATCATCACGGGAATTGTCATATTGAGAGCGGAGATTGCGGTGTTCTTAGGTTTTTAGATAAAACATAAAGATTTTTTTACCATTAAGAATTAAGTTTTTTAAACCATATAAGACATTTAAGAGCATTTAAGCTGGGAATGTTTTTGGATGGTTTTGAAAATGTAATAGAACATAAAGATTTTTATAAACATATAAGACATATAAGTTTATAAAAAAATTAAATAGAAGCTTTTAGCACATAGAAGAAGTACAAGTTCATTTACGTTTTAAGCTAAAGCTTCAAATTAAAAAGAAATAGTAAATAATAGCAGAATACCCTAGCCCTGATAGCAGCGGCATCCTTGTGGGGGCTGGCCTATGGCCCCCACAAGATAGAGCGGATAGCAGGATTAGCTACAAAAAATAAAAATTAAAAAATGGCAATAGAAACCATATCCTTATCGGGAAGAAAAAAGCAAGTCTCTCACAAAGAGATGAGTTTTTTAGAACGGATGTACATCATTGCAATCTTTAAGGGATTGTGGATTACATTAAAGCATTTGTTTTCAAGAAAAGTTACGATTCAGTACCCTGAGCAGGTGCGTACGATGAGTCCTGTGTACCGTGGGCAACACCAGTTGAAACGCGATGAGCAAGGGAGAGAAAATTGTACAGCTTGTGGGTTGTGTGCGCTTTCGTGTCCTGCTGAAGCCATTACGATGAAGGCTGCGGAGCGTAAGCCGGATGAAAAACATTTGTACCGTGAGGAAAAATATGCTGAAATCTACGAAATCAATATGTTGCGTTGTATTTTTTGTGGGTTGTGCGAAGAGGCTTGTCCTAAGGATGCCATTTACTTGACGACTTCAAAAGTTTTGGTACCGTCTAGCTACGAAAGAGAAGATTTTATTTTTGGAAAAGATAGATTGGTGATGCCTCTTGATGTGGCGATGCAAAATACTCAACTTAAAAACGCTAATTAATGTCAACAATACTTATTATATTTTGTGTTTTGGCTGCTATTACTTTGTCAACCGCTTTTTTGACGGTTTTTAGCAGAAACCCTATTCACAGTGCGCTTTACCTCGTAATTTGTTTTTTCTCGATTGCAGGTCATTACCTTTTATTAAATTCTCAATTTTTGGCAATTGTACACGTGATTGTGTATTCGGGAGCGATTATGATTTTATTTTTGTTTACCATCATGTTGATGAATTTGAACGAAAAGAAAGAAGTTCATCGACCAAGGATTACTAGATTGGGAGCGATTGTAGCCTTTAGTTTAATCTGTATTGTTTTGATATTGATTTTCATCAATTCGAAACCAATTGTAGGTGAATACACAACTACTGGCGAAGATTACCAATCGATAAAAGTACTTGGAAAAGTATTGTTGAACGAATACATGGTTCCTTTTGAATTTGCTTCTGTACTCTTGTTGGTAGCAATGATTGGAGCAGTATTATTGTCTAAGAAAGAAAAAATAGAAAAATAAGATGAGTAATATTTTAAACGAAATAGGAATCGAAAATTACATCTTCCTTGCTGTGATACTTTTTAGTATTGGAGTTTGTGGAGTTTTGTACCGTCGAAATGCTATTATTGTATTTATGTCTATTGAGATTATGTTGAATGCCGTGAACTTATTGTTTGTTGCGTTCTCTACTTACCATCAAGATGCACAAGGTCAAATTTTTGTATTCTTCTCGATGGCAGTAGCGGCTGCAGAAGTTGCGGTAGGACTAGCAATATTGGTTTCTATATTTAAGAACATGGGTACGATTAGTATCGATAAATTAAAAAATTTAAAAGGATAAACTATAATGGATACAAATTTAGCTTTACTCTTATTATTAGCTCCTTTTATAGGGTTTTTATTTAATATCTTCTTCGGAAAAAACATAGGCAAAACAGCATCAGGAATAATAGGAACACTAACCGTTGCGCTTTCATTTGCTGTTACTTTATGCTTTTTCTCTCGCATTAATGCTACGCAAGAAGCGATTCAGATTCAGCTGTTTGATTGGATTGAGATTAGCAATTTCAAAGTTGATTTTGGTTTCTTATTGGACCAACTATCTGTACTTTGGTTATTGTTTGTAACGGGAATTGGTTCTTTGATACACCTCTACTCTATCAGTTATATGCACGATGATGAGAATATGCACAAGTTTTTTGCGTATTTGAATCTGTTTATCTTCTTCATGATAACATTGGTAATGGGTAGCAACTTATTGGTATTGTTTATTGGTTGGGAAGGTGTTGGATTGTGTTCTTACTTATTGATTGGATTTTGGCATAAAAACCAAGATTTTAACGATGCCGCTAAGAAAGCGTTCATCATGAACCGTATTGGAGATTTAGGATTGTTAATCGGGATTTTCATCTTAGGTTCTATGTTCTCAACATTGGATTATGCCAGTTTAAAAACGGCAATCATTTCAGCTTCTGACTTAGATTTGACTTTATTATCTGTTGCTGCTTTCTGTTTGTTTATTGGAGCATGTGGAAAATCAGCGCAAATTCCATTATACACTTGGTTGCCTGATGCGATGGCGGGACCTACACCGGTTTCTGCTTTGATTCACGCGGCTACGATGGTAACTGCTGGCATCTTTATGATTACAAGATTGAACTATGTATTCGACCTTGCGCCAGAAGTACAAAATATTATTGCGATTGTAGGTGCTGTTACATCTCTAGTAGCTGCGACAATTGCTTTGGTACAAACAGATATCAAGAAAGTATTGGCTTACTCAACCGTTTCTCAATTAGGGTTAATGTTCTTGGCTTTAGGTTTAGGTGCTTATGAAGTAGCCGTTTTCCACGTAATCACACACGCTTTCTTCAAAGCTTGTTTGTTCTTGGGTTCTGGTTCTGTGATTCACGCTTTGCACGGAGAGCAAGACATGCGCAATATGGGTGGTTTGAAAAAATGGATGGGAATTACGTTTATTACTTTTCTAATTTCTTCATTAGCAATTTCAGGAATACCTCCATTTTCAGGTTTCTTTTCGAAAGATGAAATTTTGATGGTGGCTTTCGAACATAATAAAGTACTTTGGTTTATTGCTTCTTTGGCCTCGCTATTAACTGCTTTTTATATGTTCCGTTTGTTATACTTGACATTCTTCAACGATTTTAGAGGAACAGACAATCAAAAAAGTCACTTACATGAAAGTCCTGCTTTAATCACTTTCCCTCTAATTGTT
The DNA here is from genome assembly GCF_048320115.1 of Flavobacterium faecale. Lineage (GTDB taxonomy): Bacteria > Bacteroidota > Bacteroidia > Flavobacteriales > Flavobacteriaceae > Flavobacterium > Flavobacterium faecale_A. The sequence goes on along the minus strand of NZ_CP182943.1, from coordinate 1,565,459 downwards.
TTGGCGATTTTAGCAGCAATTGGTGGATTGATTAGTTTGCCAACCAATAGCTGGTTGAACGGATATTTAGCTCCCTTATTTTCGAAAGAAGTACACGAAGCACACCACTTTGGAACACAAGAATATGCACTTATGGCGATTGCAGTTGTTGGTGGATTGGTCGGAATAGGAATTGCTTTTAATAAATATTTGAAACACAAACAAGTCCCTGAAGCGGATGAGGCGATTACTGGTTTTGCGAAAACGTTATACAACAAATATTATGTGGACGAAGCTTATGATTTTGTTTTCGTGAAATCTACAAATGCTTTATCTAACTTTTTCAGAGACCAAGTAGAAACTGGATTATCATCTTTAGTTTTAGGATTCGGAAAAATAACGAACGAATTAGCTTTTCAAGGTAAAAAAGTACAGAGCGGAAGTATTGGATTGTATCTGTTTATTTTTGTTTTGGGACTTAGCGCCATACTAACCTACTTATTTTTAGCACAATAATTATAACACTATGAACGTATCTCTTCTATTAATAATCCTCTTAGTTGGTGCCTTTTTAACCTATGTATCAGGAGACAAATTAGCGTCAAAAGTAGCGTTGTTCTTTAGCTTAGTAGCTTTAGGTTTCAGTGTTGTTTTGCTAAACAATTTCAATCTTGGAACAGACATTAATTTTGTTGCTCCTTGGATTAATCAACCTAAAATTTCGTTTGCTTTGGCTGCGGATGGATTGGCAATCGCGATGTTGTTATTGACAACGGCTTTGACCCCAATTATTATTTTTTCTTCTTTTGGAACAGAATTCAAAAATGCCAAAAACATTTACAGTTTGATTTTGTTTATGACTTTTGCCATGGCGGGAACTTTCTTGGCAGCTGACGGACTTTTATATTATATCTTTTGGGAATTGGCTTTGATTCCGATTTACTTTATCGCTTTAATTTGGGGTAACGGCGATGCCGAAGACCGTAAAAATGCAGTGGTAAAATTCTTTATCTATACTTTGGCGGGGTCTTTATTCATGCTAATTGCTTTTGTGTATTTGTACCAAAAAGCTGGAAGTTTTCTAATCGAAGATTTGTATGCTTTAGACTTAACTGCTGACGAACAAATCTGGATTTTTGCGGCTTTCTTTTTAGCGTATGCGATTAAGATTCCGTTGATTCCTTTTCATACTTGGCAAGCAAAGGTGTACCAAAAAGCACCAACCGTAGGTACCATGTTACTTTCGGGTATCATGTTAAAAATGGGATTGTACAGTGTGATTCGTTGGCAATTGCCTATTGCACCAGAAGCAGCAAAAGGGCATTCGGATCTTATGATTGCTCTTGGAATAGCAGGTGTAATCTATGGTTCGATTGTAGCTTTACGTCAAAAAGATTTGAAAAAATTATTGGCTTATTCTTCACTAGCACACGTGGGGTTAATTGCAGCTGGAGCTTATGCTTTGAACCTTGACGGTTTGCGTGGAGCCGTTTTACAAATGATTGCTCACGGTTTTGTAGTAGTTGGATTGTTCTTTGTAGCTGAAATCATTTACAGAAGATACGAAACCAGAACCATTGCAGAAATGGGCGGTATTCGTACTCAAGTACCAAAATTTGCGTCTTTATTCATGATTTTAGTGTTGGCATCTGTAGCATTGCCTACGACTTTCAACTTTGTGGGTGAGTTTACCGTTTTATATAGTTTGTCACAAATCAATATTTGGTTCGCGGTATTAGGTGGAACAACTATCATTTTGGGAGCTTACTATATGTTGAAAATGTACCAACAGGTGATGTTAGGAGAAACAAATTCGAAGCCTTTTGCTGAAGTAAATTTCAATGAAGGATTAGCATTGGTTCTCATTGTAGCAGTCTTGTTTATTTTCGGATTGTATCCAAAACCGATTAATGATTTGATTACGCCGAGTTTGCAGAATATTTTAAATGTGATTAATAAAAATTAAGGATTCTGGATTTAGGATTTAGGAATGTCGACTTGTGAATATTAGATGATTATTTTTTAACCGTAACAACAAATCCTAAAAAAAAAATCCTTAATCTTAAATAAACAATGACTAAAGAAGAATTAAAAAAACGAACGAAATTATTTGCGGTAAACGTATTTAAGTTTTTAATGGCTATTGAAAAAAGTAAAGCCGTTGATGTGGTTTCTTATCAACTTTTTAAATCATCTTCATCGGTTGCTGCGAATTATCGTGCAGTTTGCAGAGGAAAATCAGATGCTGATTTTTTAAACAAATTAAAAATTGTTGACGAAGAGTCGGATGAAAGTTTATTTTGGTTAGAATTTATTAAAGATTTGGACATTGAATGTGATCGAATAGAATTAGAAAAATTGATAAAAGAAGCCGACGAATTGACAGCTATTTTTTCAGCAGGAATTAGAACAATAAAAGAACGAAATAATAAAAAACAATAAACAGATTAACGATTTTTATTATGGAAAAAGAAATATCCGTTTAGGTAATTAATCCTAAATCAAAATTCCTAAATCCTTAATTTTAGATCCTAAATGAAATAATCATAAATATTTATAATGAGTACATTAATAGCTATAGTAGGACTAGGTATTTTATGCCTAATATTGGAAATTTTCGACTTTAGAAAAGCAATTATTCCAATCAGTATTATTGGATTGTTGGCTGTTTTAGGATTGAACGTTTCCGAGTTTAATTCTCCTGAAACCTATTACAATAACATGATTGTAGTGAGCAAGTTTTCAACTTCGTTCTCAGCTTTGTTTATTGTGTTAACGATTTTCTTAATTGGATTGAGTCATAAATTCTATGAGTTTCACCAATCTAAAATCTCTGATTTTATTGCAATTAAATTATTTTTATTAGCGGGAGCTGTTGCGATGGTTTCTTTTGGAAACTTAGCGATGTTCTTTTTAGGTATCGAAATCTTATCTATTTCTTTGTACGTACTAGCCTCAAGCGATAGAAAAAACATAAAAAGTAATGAAGCGGGAATGAAATACTTCTTAATGGGATCTTTTGCTTCAGGATTTATTTTATTCGGAATCTGTATGATTTACGGAGCAATGGGAACTTTTGATATTATCGAAATTAGCGAATTATCGTATTCAGCCGAGTTGCCTATCTGGTTTCCTATTGGGATTATCTTGGTAACTATCGGAATGTTCTTCAAAATCGCTGCAGTACCTTTCCACTTTTGGGCGCCTGACGTTTACGAAGGTTCCCCAGCATTGACAACTGCCTTAATGAGTACGTTGGCAAAAGTAGTGGCAATTGCAACTCTATTCAAATTACTCACAGCTATGAACGCTGAGATTTCTACTGAATTTCAATTGATTATTGTTATCGTTTCTATGGCTTCGATGACCGTGGGGAATATTATGGCATTGCGTCAAGTGAACGTAAAACGTATGTTGGCGTTCTCTGGAATCTCACATGCTGGTTTTATGTTAATGACTTTATTGAATACCGAAAACGCAGCAGGAACTTTATTGTATTATACTTCGGCGTATGCGTTGGCAGGTATTGCAGCCTTCAGCGTGGTGTTATACGTGTGCTACAACAAACATAACGAAGACATCAACAATTTCCACGGTCTAGGAAAAACAAACCCACTATTGGCCGCTATATTGACTGCGTCATTATTGTCTATGGCAGGTATTCCTATTTTTTCAGGATTCTTTGCCAAATTGTTTTTATTCAACCAAACGATTCAAGCCGGTTTTCTATCTTTAGTGATTGTAGCGGTAATCAACTCTATCATCAGTGTGGGCTATTACTTCAAACTAATCCTAGCGATGTACAACAAAGAACCAAACGAAGATAGAACAGCTACTCCTGTAGTTATATATGCCGTTGCAGTTATCGCAATCGTATTGAATATTGCGCTGGGACTCTTCCCTTCACTTGTATTGGATTTATTAGCTTAAAACGTCTTATTCTGTTTTTAGAACAGAAACTCAACTATACTAAAACAGCCGAAAATGATTTAGGCTGTTTTTTTTATATATGAACCAGCTCCTCAAAGTGTAGCTGCTGCGCAAATGTCTCTTACTTTGCGCTACAAAGATTGGCAAATACAGTACTTTAGTTGCTTGTGGAGGTTCCTCCTACCGTCGGAAAGACAAGATTGTGGTTACTGGGCTTTATAAATTTTATGACTCTTAGTATTTTGTCTGCGAACCCTAGCTCCGCAAAGCGTAGCTGCTGCACAAATGTCTCTAACTTTGCGCCACAAAGATTGGCAAGTACAGTACTTTAGTTACTTGTTGAGATTGCTTCGCCTGTTCGCTATCGCTCGAGCCCTCCTATCGTCGGAAATTGTAACAACATAAAACGGTTGCAACTTTTTTGTTTTATCGAAAACTCAAACGTTAAAATCCAAAATCCAATTCAACAACAACCTCCTCTCCAAGTTAACTTTCGTATTTTTGCATCTTTAAACAGCAAAACCACTATTTTGATTCGATTAAATTTTATAGGAAACTACCGTGCGCAAGGAAAAATTAAAAAAAGCTTTAGAAAAGCCAAACAATCTTACTTATTGCGAATTCGCTGGGCAGTTTCCTCTTTTTATTTCGGAATGGGATTGTGTTTTGCCACTTGGGCAAGCCGAATTCCAGATATCAAACTAGCCTTAGATTTGAGTCCAGCCGATTTAGGAAGTATTTTATTAGCATTACCCTTTGGCCAATTGACCATGATGCCTTTTTCAGGTAAACTAGTCACTCGATATGGCAGTCACCGTTTGATAGTATTTTCATTAATCATGTATGCGGTTAGTTTATCCAATATGGGCTTGGCAACACACGCCTGGCAACTAGCCATTGGATTGTATATTTTTGGACTTTTCGGAAACATGAATAATATTGGGGTGAACACGCAAGGTGTTTATACCGAAAAATTATTCAACAAAAATATTATGTCTTCCTACCACGGGGTATGGAGTTTTGCAGGTTTTACGGGTGCTTTAATTGGGATTGGTATGCTGGCACTGAAAATGACACCATACCAACATTTTTTGGTAGTGGCGTTAATCGTCTTTATCCTCGTTGGTTTTAACTACAAATACCTTGTCAAAGCCAAAGAATCATCAAAGTCAACTGAAAAAAGAAAACTGTTTACCATGCCTGACCCTGCACTGCTTTGGTTGGGAATTATCGGTTTTGGTTGCATGGCGAGTGAAGGAATTATGTTTGACTGGAGCGGTATCTATTTTGAAGAAATCGTAAAAGCACCTGGACCGCTTATTGTGCTGGGCTATACTTCGTATATGATTATGATGGCAACGGGACGCTTTTTGGGCGACGGATTAATCACCAAATTTGGAAGAAAAACGGTTATCCAAATCAGCGGCATAATGATTTCGACTGGACTATTTACAGCAGTATTCTTCCCATTTTTAATCCCTGCTACCGCAGGCTTTATGCTAGTGGGTTTAGGAGTTTCAACTATTGTCCCAACGATTTACAGTGTCGCTGGCAAGACTCCCCATATCCCGCCTGGTGAAGCCATCGCCATGGTTACTAGTGTTAGTTTTTTAGGCTTCTTGATGGGACCTCCTGTTATTGGGTATATAGCTGAAATTTTTGGGCTCCGATTTTCATTTGCCTTTATTGGATTATTTGGTTTGGTCATTGCGTTTTTAGTTTCTCGAATTAAAGCTTTGCAATAACAAAATAAAAAGCAACTCGATTAAAACTTGTCCGGAAACGAGTCAATGGGCTACTGCAAAAAAACAGTTTACTATGCTATATCCCTAATTGGCACAATCGTACCGATCACTTAACGATTGAAAAATCCTTTTTTTGTCGAACGAACGAAAAAAACTTATAAGAGTTCTGCTCAAAGGATTTTCAAAGACAAGACACTCATCCCTCTTTAGCCCCGATTGAAGTGACATCCTTGTGGTGGTAGCCCGAAACTACGGGCTGCCACTACAAGATAAAACGAAAAGCGGGAACCCAACTTCACTGAAACCACTCTACTTTCTGCTCCTAAAAAAGATTACCTATTTCGTTCCATTGGCATCTTTCAAAAAGAAACTCCAAACTATACAAATCTCCCACTTATCTGTGGCATAACCTCTATTGTTATTATCGAAAAACATATTTCATTACAAAATCCATAAAAACTAACAACTTCTTAAATGTAATTTGTAAATTTAATCGCAAACATCACATTTACTCAAATTCTACATCAAATATGAAAATCAAAAAAGTACTTGTCGCAAATAGAGGAGAAATTGCTATTAGAATATTCAGAGCCTGTACCGAAATCAACATTAAAACGGTTGGTATTTACACTTATGAAGACCGCTATTCTTTACATCGTTATAAGGCCGATGAATCGTATCAAATAGGCGAGGACAATCAACCTCTAAAACCATATTTGGACATTAATACGATTATAAAAGTAGCCTTGGATAATGATGTAGATGCGATACATCCAGGTTATGGTTTTTTATCAGAAAACCCAGAGTTTGCCCTAAAATGTGCTGAAAACAATATCATATTTGTAGGTCCAAAAGTGTCCGTTTTACAATCACTAGGTGATAAAATTGCGGCCAAGAAGGTAGCTATTGAAAATAACATTCCTATTATTAGAAGCAATTCCAAACCATTAGACGACATCAAAGTTGCACTTTCTGAAGCAGCTATCATTGGCTATCCTGTAATGTTGAAAGCCGCTTCTGGTGGAGGTGGTAGAGGAATGCGCGTGATTAGAGAGGAAGAAGAACTAAAAAAAGCCTACCCCGAAAGCAAAAGAGAGGCCTTAAACGCTTTTGGTGATGATACCGTTTTTCTTGAAAAATTTGTAGAAAATCCTAAACATATCGAAATTCAAATTGTAGCCGATAATTACGGAAATACGGTTCACTTATACGAACGCGATTGCTCGGTACAGCGGCGCTATCAAAAAGTAATTGAATTTGCTCCCTCCTATGGTCTAAAAGAAGAAACTAGAGAAGCTTTGTACAACTACGCTACGACTATTTGTAAGGCTGTTAATTATAACAATATTGGTACGGTAGAGTTTTTAGTAGATGACGATGATTCAATTTATTTTATTGAGGTAAATCCGAGAATCCAAGTGGAACACACCGTAACCGAAGTGATAACCAATATTGATTTGGTAAAGACACAATTATTTATTGCAGGAGGTTACAAATTAGAAGATCAGCAAATAAAAATACCAAATCAAGAAGCGGTCACTATTTCAGGATATGCTTTGCAATGCCGCATCACAACTGAAGATCCTCAAAACGATTTCAAACCAGATTTCGGAACTGTATCTACGTATAGAAGTGCCTCAGGTTTCGGAATCCGTTTGGATGCTGGCAGCGTTTATCAGGGGGTTACTATTTCTCCTTTCTTTGATTCCATGTTGGTCAAAGTAACTGCTAGTGGCAGAACCTTGGACGGTGCTTCAAGAAAAATACAAAGAGCTTTGCGAGAATTTAGGATTAGAGGTGTCAAAACCAATATGCCTTTCTTGGATAATATCTTAAAACACGACACTTTCAAAAAAGGAGCGATAACAGTTAATTTTATCAAATCAAATCCCGATTTATTTATATTTAAAGCGCCTAGAAACAGAGCCAATAAAATAATTACTTATTTGGCTGACACTACAGTTAATGGAAATCCTGACGTAAAAAAACTAGACCGTTCCAAAACATTTATAAAACCAAAAATTCCTGCTTTTGATGCCAACGCTGCTTTTCCAAAAGGGACAAAAGATTTATTAACCAAATTAGGTCCTGAGCAATTTGCACAATGGTTAAAAAATGAAAAAAAAATCCATTATACTGACACGACCATGCGCGATGCGCACCAAAGTTTGTTGGCCACCAGAATGCGTACTTATGATATGCTCCAAGTAGCCGAAGGTTATGCTAAAAACCATTCTGATATTTTCAGTATGGAAGTTTGGGGTGGTGCTACTTTTGATGTTTGTTTGCGTTTTCTTCAAGAAAATCCTTGGGAACGTTTACAATTACTCCGAAAAAAGATGCCTAATGTTTTACTCCAAATGTTAATCAGAGGTTCTAATGGCGTGGGGTATACTGCTTATTCAGATAATTTGATTGCACGATTTGTAGAAGAATCGTGGGAAAACGGCATTGATTTATTCAGAGTTTTTGACTCTCTAAACTGGATGAAATCTATTGGTCCTTGTATCGAACAAATTCGCACCAGAACCCAAGGTTTGGCCGAAGGCTCCATCTGTTATACAGGCGATATACTGGACGTAAAAAATACCAAATACAACTTAAAATACTATATTGATTTAGCCAAAGAAATAGAGAATTCAGGAGCTCATATTTTAGGAATTAAAGATATGGCTGGTTTGCTAAAACCTTATGCTGCATCTGAATTAGTCTCGGCTTTAAAGTCCGAATTGAACATTCCGATTCACTTGCACACCCATGACACTTCTTCAATTCAAGCCGCGACCTACTTAAAAGCTATTGAAGCTGGCGTAGATGTTATAGATGTGGCTTTAGGAGGCTTGTCTGGATTAACCTCGCAGCCTAATTTCAATTCTGTAGTAGAGATGATGAAATTTCACGAACGTGAAAACCCAATCAATATCGAATCCTTGAACGAATATTCTAATTATTGGGAAACCGTAAGAGAGTATTATTATCCCTTTGAATCAGGGTTAAAATGTGGTTCTGGAGAAGTTTTCAAGCACGAAATTCCGGGTGGACAATATTCCAACTTAAAACCGCAAGCACAATCGTTGGGACTAGAAGATCGTTTTCACGAGATTACAAAAATGTATGCAGAGGTTAACACCTTATTTGGTAATATTATAAAAGTAACCCCGAGTTCTAAAGTGGTTGGAGACATGGCGCAATACCTGGTGAGCAACAACTTAACGGTAAACGACGTCCTTGAAAGAGGCGATACCATTTCGTTCCCTGCTTCTGTAGTGAGTTTCTTTAAAGGTGAATTGGGGCAGCCCGTAAATGGTTTTCCTGAAAAACTGCAAAAGTTAATCTTAAAAGACGAGAAGCCTTTTACAGACAGGCCGAATGCTCATATTCCCCCAATAGATTTTGAAAAAGAATATGCCGATTTTAGAAAAATTTTCGAAAATGACTTAGGACGAAAAATTGATTTTACAGACTTCTTATCCTATAAATTGTATCCAAAAGTATTTATAGATGCTTACAACAAACATTTAAAATATGACAATCTAACAAATCTACCTACTAAAAATTTCTTCTACGGAATGGAAATTGGCGAAGAAATAACCATAGAAATTGACAAGGGCAAATCTTTATTGATTACTTTGGATTCTGTAGGAACACCGAACTCTGAAGGAATTGTAACCGTTTATTTTAAAGTAAATGGACAAGGTAGAATTATTGAAGTAAAAGACCAATCTATAAAAGTAGAAACGGTAGCAAATGTAAAAGTAGACAAAAACAATAGTGCTCAAATTGGAACTCCCTTACAAGGACTATTGTCGACTATTTTTGTAAACCCTGGAGAAAAAGTCGTAAAAAACCAACCTTTATTTATAATTGAAGCCATGAAAATGGAGACAACTATTACTGCCACTGAAAATGCGACCATCAAAAAAATAGCCGTACAACCCGGAAAGATGGTCAATGCTGACGATCTAATTCTTGAATTAGAATAATCAAAAAACAGCTATAAAAGACAAAGATTTCAAAAACTAATTACAACCCCAAAACTTTTATCAATAAGCACAGCTTGCGTTGTGCTTATTGATTTATTGGACATTAGCAGAGATGCTAATAGCTATCTTAATAAGATGATAGTAATAAAACTTAGTTCACAAATCAAGCAAACTTAGATCAGGAATAATTTTAACATTAAAACCAAAATGGTGCCTATCATAAAATCTTTTTCGGCGATTTTATCATAGACATCTTTGCTAAACATATATAATTTCGAAGGCTTCTTGGAACCTGCTACTTTGCGTTTGTTATCTAGAGGAACAATATAAGTCTTGCTAAGGGTTTTTTTTCTGAAATTCCGGTTATCCAGTTCGATGTTTAAAAGTATCTCAAACGCTGATTGCAGTTCATTTAACGTGAACTCAACTGGAACCAAATCAAACATTACCGGCTCTGTTGTGATTTTTGATTTTAAGTCTTCATAAGCATCATTAATAATCCTTTTGTGGTCATAACCCACTTCAGGTAACGATTCTACAGGAAACCACTTAAAATCACTACCATCTCTTAGTGCAATATTTTCTTTTGGTATGGTCAAATAATAAACCACGGTAATCGTACGGGTTTCAGCGCCTTGACTTCTAACCCACAATAAATCTTTATCCGAATGGATACGGTTTTGACTTCCATAGGTTCTAAACTGCTTTTTATTGGGAAAGTTTTTTTCTGTGACTCTTTTTAAAATTCGCTCTGCTGATTGTCCTAGATTGTTACTCTTTAAAACATTTTCACCAGGCAAAACCCAATCGTCAATCAAAGGATAATTGTCATTGTACAAATTCAAGGTTCTTTTTTGCAGTAAAACACTAAGATTATCTGTCCCTAGACCAAAAATCACACAATCTACCGATAAGTTATTTATTTTTCTAAAGTCCATAATTTAAACTGGAATTACCTCCCATAGGTCCATTACACAAATATAACTGTTTTAATAACTTTATTACCTACATTTTTCTTTTCAAACACAAGATTTTCATTTTAAATATAATTTAATTACGTAATTTTAACGCTTATTAATTACATTTCATGATTACCCAAAACTATGGCAAAATCTTATTACCTTAATGCAGAAAACTTAAGTTTATTGCCAAAAGACATTTCGGTACCTTCTTATGACCGAGACCTCATCAGCACCAGCATTGTGCATATTGGAGTAAGCAATTTTCACCGTTCTCATCAAGCTTATTATATTCATGAACTTATTGATAAATACAACGAATTGAACTATGGGATTTGCGGTGTAGATTTATTGGATTCTGACCGAAAAATATACAATATCCTGAAAGACCAAGATGGATTATTTACTTTGTATACCAAAGAAAAAAATGGTTCTCATAAAGCCAAAATCATTGGCTCAATTGTAGAATATTTTTACGGCCCAGAAAACCCGCTGGCGGTAATTGAAAAAATGGCAAATCCTGACATCAAAATTATCTCTTTGACCATTGCCGAAGACGGTTATCATTTAAATGAAATTACAGGTGAATTTGACATCAATCACCCAGGAGTGACTGAAGATATCAAAAACCCTTTTAGCCCTAAAACTGTTTTTGGGTATTTGACCCAATCATTCAAGTTAAGAAAACTTCGAAACCTCCCAGGTTGCACCATCATATCTTGTGACAACATCAAGTCGAATGGAGATACCATGAAGCAATCACTATTAAAATACGTGAGTAAAATAGAACCAGATCTTTTAGATTGGATTGCAAAAAACACCAGTTTCCCCAATACCATGGTCGATAGAATTACGCCTATCACCAACTCAAAAGACATTAACACATTAAAGGAAGATTTTTTTATTGATGACCAATGGCCAGTAGTTTGCGAATCTTTTTCCCAATGGATAATCGAGGATCAGTTTATTCACGACAGACCTAGTTGGGATAAAGTGGGCGTGCAATACACTCAAAATATTGCTCCTTTTGAAAACTTAAAACTGCGCTTGCTAAATGCGAGCCACACCATATTAGGAATCCTAGGAACCTTACACGGCTACAAAACCGTATATGAAACAGCAAATGACACTGATTTTATGTTTTTCTTAAAAACATTTTTAGACGAAGAAGTAACACCAACACTTACCGATTCCGATAAAAAGAGCATTGAGAATTACAAAAAAAGCTTGGTTTCCCGATTCCTGAATCCGCATATTAATGACCAATTATTTCGTATTTGCCAAGAAAGTTCAGCTAAGGTTCCTTTGTTTATTTTACCTACAGTCAAACACCAACTGGAAAACGAAAAGAAAGTAAAGAGTGCGGCATTTGTAATCGCTGCTTGGACGAAATACAATGACGGGGTGGACGACAATGACAATCCTTATGAAATCATTGACACTTTGAGCGGTACTTTGATTAGAACGGCAGCGCTATCTATCCAAAACCCGATAAAATTCCTTGAAATCAAATCTATTTTTGATGATTTAAGCCAGAACGAAGTATTTACTTCCTATTATTTAGAAGCCCTTGCTTTACTAAGAGAAAATAAGGTAAAAACTTGTATTCAGAACTGGAATGCAAACTAATTCCCATTCAAAAAACTCGAACTCTAGCGCATAAAAAAACTTCATAATCTGCATTATGAAGTTTTACGACAAATTCTAAAATGTTCAAGTTAAAAATTGTAAGACGATGAACTAATAATCCTTTAACACAATAAGATTACTCTTTAACATTATTCAAACTTTAAAAAAATGTAAACCATTAAGAAATTAAGATTCTTCAAGCCTTTATCCTCAAAATTCCTTAATGGAGAACACATCTATTTTATTTATTTTTTGCACTCTTTTTTAAGAAACGGCTTTACCCATTAAATTTCTTATGGTATCTTCTTCTATTATTGGATTGGCACCCTCATAACTTGCTACCAAAGCGCCCACTGCACAAGCATAATCAATAGACTCTTGTGGGTCAGATTTTTTGACTAATTTATTAATCAAAGTGCCTAGAAAAGAATCTCCTGCTCCTACTGTGTCAGCCACTGTAATCTTGTATCCTGGATTCGAATAAAAGTTTCCTTCAAAATACAAAACAGCTCCTTTACTACCTAAGGTCACACAAATACAATCAGTCTTTGTTTTTTGAGCGATATACAAAATGGTTTCTTCTAAATTTTGCGTCTCTGAACCTAGTAATCCCGCAATTTCAAAGATTTCGTCATCATTGAATTTAATAAAATCAGCCTCGTTCATCAAATGGGATAAAACATCAGCCGAGTAATATGGCTTACGCAAATTAACATCAAAAACTTTATATTTTGCAAGCTTCAATAGTTCGTACAAAGTGGTCCTACTGACCAAATCTCTAGCTGCTAAACTTCCATAAATAAAAACATCAGCTGTTTGTGTCAATTCTTTTGCTACATCTGTCAGTTGAATATTATCCCAGGCACGTGGCTGCATAATATCATAAGAGGCAGAACCTGATTCATCTAAGACAACTTTGACCTTACCTGTTTTATAATTAGTATCTACCTGAACACCTTGATCATTAACATTGTTCTCTTTTAAAAAGTCCAGCAATAATTGCCCCTTCTTATCCATTCCAATACTGCTGATTATGGCCACATCATTCTGCATTGACCTCAACCGAACAGCAACGTTCAGTGGTGCGCCTCCAATTTTTTTATGCGTTGGAAACACATCCCACAATACCTCTCCAAAACAGGTTGCTTTTACCATTATTTCTCAATTAGCAAGTTGTTATTCAACTCTATTATACATTTTTCAACCCCAAAACTTACAATATTCTGATAAGCTTTAGCGAAAGCGTCACTAAAAATTTCTGATTTACTTAGGTTTCCAAAAACTTCCTCTAGTTCTAAAAAGTTCTTTGGATATTCTTGTGCTAATTTGGCTTGTGCTAAAAGTGTTTCCTGCAAAGCATCTTTAATGTTTATAGCTTCCTTTTTCTCATTGAAACCTAAACTATAAACTGCCCAAGCTGCAATTACAAATGAAGCTAAACTAATTGCTTTATCTCCCTTTAATTGCTCTTGTACTGTTGGCAAAATAAACTTTGGCATCTTAGCCGAAGTTTCAGAACAAATTCTGTCAATTTGGTCTTTGATGTAAATATTGCTAAATCGATTTATCAATGTTTGTTTGTAGGCTGTTAAATCCATACCTTCTAAATCACGAAGAATAGGCGTAACCTCTACATCCAAATAATTTGCTAAGAAAGTCCCAATATTAGGATCAGTTACGGCTTCGTCGATAGTAGAATACCCCATCAAACTCCCTAAAATCCCAACTACAGAATGCCCTGCATTTAACAACCCCAGTTTCATCTTCTCGTATGGAGCAACATTTTTTACAAACTGTACTCCTACAGCTTCTAAATTTGGTCTTCCTGCAATAAACTCATCTTCGATGACCCATTGCTGAAAAGATTCACAAACCACCGGCCATTGATCTTCAATCCCAGAAACCTCTTTCAGTTCTGCAATATCAGCAGGAATCGTAGCTGGTGTAATCCTGTCCACCATACTATTGGGGAAAGAAACATTATCCTTAACCCAATCCAACAAATCAGGTTGTGCAAATTCTATGTAAGACAAAAGCATTTTCTTGGTTACATCACCATTTCCTTCAATGTTATCACAAGAAAGAATGGTAACCCCAGCTGTATTTTGTTCTTTACGTAATTTTAAAGCTTGTGTCAAATAACCAAAAATAGTTATTGGGCTATCTGTATTTTTACTATCGTGTATAATTTGAGGATTGTCAAAATTAAAACCACCTGTTGCTTCGTTTAAATTATAACCTCCTTCAGTAATGGTAAGCGTTATAATTTTCACATCAGGATGTGCCATTTTATCAATCACAGCTTTAGGACTATCTGGAGCAAACAAATACTCTACAATAGATCCAATAACACGTTTGGTCAAAGTACCATCCAATTCTTTTACCACTAGGGTATACAAACCGTCTTGGTCTTTTAAAGTGTTGTAAATTTTTTGATCAAAATTTAACAAAGCCACTCCACAAATTCCCCAATTTGCATTGGATTCGTCATGTAATAATTGATCTAAATACATGGCTTCGTGCGCTCTATGAAACCCACCAACACCTACGTGAACAATTCCTGTTTTTACGTTTTCTCTATTGTATTTGGGAATAGAAACCCCTGCAGAAAGTTTATTTAAATTTCCGCTATTTAATTTATAATGTTCCATGATGATTATTTTTTACCTTCGATTTTTTGAAATAATACGGCTAAGATGATGATTACCCCTTTTACAACTTGTTGTGGATAAGAAGGGACATTTAATAGATTCAAAATGTTTCCAATTAATCCCAAGATAAGGACACCCATCAGCGTATTAATTGCTGTTCCTTTTCCTCCATTTAAACTTGCTCCACCAATTACTACAGCAGCAATAGCGTCTAGCTCCCAAGCCACACCCATATTAGGCGAACCTAGATTAGTTCTTGAAGCGGTGATGATTGCAGCAATAGCAGCCAAACTACCAGAGATAGCGTAAACTAAAAACTTATATTTATTTACTCTAATTCCAGACAAACGCGAAGCTTCTTCATTACTTCCCATGGCAATAATTAATCTACCAAAAACATTAAATCGCAACATAACCGAAGCTAAGGCAACGATAATAAAAAACACAATAGCAATATTTGGAATCCAAAGTGTTGAATTATTAGCAAAATCAGACATAAAAGCACCTCCTGGTGTTTCAAAAGTTACTGGAGACCCTTTAGAATAAATAAAACCTAAACCTCTAGCAATGGTCATTAAAGCCAAGGTTGCGATAAACGGGGCCATTTTTCGATAGGCTATCAAATAACCTGAAAAACTTCCCAAAGCAAACCCTAATAGTATAGTTATCAAAATAGCTACTGGTAATATCACCGTATTTACTAAGATGGCAAAAGTTACAGCTAATAAGGCCACTACCGAACCAACCGACAGATCGATTCCGCCCGTCAAAATCACAATTAACATCGCGATACTTACAATACCAATTCCAGAAACTTGTTTTAATAAATTAGAAAGATTGGTTTCTGTAAAAAAGACATCAGATATTAATGCCGAAAAAATTACCAGAAGGATAAAAATAAAAATTGTATTATGCTTGATGATAAACTTTAGTATATCACCCAGACCAGTTGCTTGTTTATTTATAGATGTATTCATTTTATTTATTTTTAATGTTAGTTATTGATTATGCTTTTAATTCTTCTCCGATGGAATATCTTAAAATATTTTCTTCAGTAAATTGATCTTTTGACAACTCGCCAAAAACAGTTCCTTTGTGCATTACTAGAATTCGGTCTGCAATTCCCATAATTTCAGGCATATCTGAAGAAATAACAACAACACCAACTCCTTTTTTTGCAACTTCATTTATTAGGTTGTAGATCTCAATTTTGGCACCTACATCAACTCCCCTTGTAGGTTCATCAATAATAATTAATTTACTATCAATGCTCAACCATTTGGCTAAGGCTACTTTTTGTTGATTTCCACCTGATAAATTTTTAACATCAACCTCACTACTTGGAGTCTTGATATTTAATTTCGTAATCAAACCATTAACATTATCAGACTCTTTTTGATTATTTATAAATCCAAGCTTACTTGAAATAGGCTTAAAACTTGTAATACTGATATTTCGCTTGATTGAAAGTGGTAAAAACACTCCCTCTTCTTTTCTATCTTCGGAAACAAATCCAATTTCGTGCTTAACAGCTTCAAAAGGCGAATCCGTTCTAATTTCTTTACCGTTCAGAATTAAGGTTCCCGATTTCTTCTTATCGGCACCAAAAATCAGCTTTGCCATTTCGGTTCTTCCACTACCTCCTAACCCAGCGATTCCTAAAACTTCCCCTGGTCGCACTGAAAAAGAAACATCTTTTACAAAACCATCACTACCATAAAGATTTTTAACTTCAAAAACAGGTTTCTCAGCCACCTCTGTATTACGTGTAGGATATAAATCCTCTAGCTCACGACCAATCATCAACTTGATTACATTGTCTTTATTGATGTCTTTAGTAGCCATACTACCCGTATCCACCCCATCTTTTAGCACTGTAATTGTATCCGCAATCTTAAATATCTCTTCTAAATGATGGGATATATAGATAATAGACATCCCTTCACTTTTAAGTCTTAATAGATTCTCAAACAATTTCTTTGCGTCATTTGGGTCGAAAACTGTAGTGGGCTCGTCTAGAATCAACACCTTTGTGTCTTCAGATAGGGCTTTAGCTATCTCCACCACTTGTTTTTGAACAATGCTCAAATCTCTAACCGTTGCTGATGCATCAATTTCAAAACCCAAAGAGTCAATTAAATCTTGAGCGTCTTTAGTAATTTCTTTCCAATTCATCCAAAATTTACTTGCTCCTAACTTGTGCAAATAAATATTTTCAGCCACAGACAAATCATTCACTAATGACAATTCTTGATACACCACGCTAATCCCTAAAACCTGACCATCGTGTGTGTTTTTTGGATTAATTTCGGTGCCATTCAAAAGGACTTTACCACCGTCCTTTTGATGCACACCACTTAGAATTTTAACTAATGTAGATTTTCCTGCTCCATTTTCCCCGAGTAAAGCATGGATTTCTCCATGCTTTATTTTCAAATTAACTCCTTCGAGAACAGAAACAACTCCAAAACTTTTGGTTATTCCAGTCATTTCAACTCGGTATTCACTTATCCTATTTTCCATACTACTATAGTTTTATTAGATTAAAACAATGCTTTTGGGTTGTAATATTTAGCTGCATTTTCTTTTGTAATCAACAATGGATCAGTGTATGAAATTTTAGAAAAATCTCTTTTACCATTTATATATTGCACTGCAGCTTCTACAGCATTTTTCCCAATTTGAACTGGACTATTCATGGCAGTACAACCATAGAAATTAGTATCCATAATGTATTTGATTGCTTCTTTTTGTCCATCTGCCGCAGCAACTATTAAAATATCATTTGTTTTTCCTGCCTGAGCAATCGCCTTAATAGCTCCCAATACACAAACATCAGATTCAGTAATTACTACATTTACATCAGGATGTGCTACTAATACATCTTCCATAGCTTTCATACCTCCTGCATAAGTCCAGTCTGTGTACATTTGTGTTTTTACATTAAGATCAATGTATCCTAAACTTCTCAATTGCTCTTCAGTAATTCCTTGTAAAAGTCCTTGTTTACGTGTTTTTCCAACAGGATTTCCTGCATTTCCACTTAGTAAGGCTATTTTCATTTTTTTTGCTCCAAATTTCTTCGCTACCCATTCTCCAGCTAATTCACCATTAGCCAAATTGTTTGATTGAATTGTCGTTACATAATCTGCAGAAGGGCTGATTGAACTGTCAATAATAAATACTGGGATACCCGCTTTTTTCGCAACTTGTGTTACACCTACTAAAGCATCTGGATCTTTTGGATTCAATAACAAAGCATCAACTCCTTTAGTAATCAAATCTTCGCAAGCCGCAATTTGTTTATTGATATCTCCTTGACCATCTGCAGACAAGAATTCCATTCCGTTTGCTTCTGTAGTTTCTTTAATACTTGTCAATAAAGCTTGGTAGTAGGGTGCATCCAATGAAGGCGTACAATACCCAATTTTCAAACCTGTCAAATCTTTAGCACTTTCAATTTTTTCCCCAGTAGATTCCGTAGCTTCTGTTTTGTCTTGACCACCTTTGTCTTTATCGATACAGCTTGCTGCACTTACTATAATTGCCAACATCAATAGTGGCTTAACCAATTTTTTCAATAATGTTTTCATCGTTTTTAGTTTAGATTGTTAATATGTTTTTACTTAATTAAAATATTTTCAAGTCAACTTGTAGTACAGTTTTTTGTTTTTCTGGATTCCACATTGCGGTAACATCCACTGGTAAAACATAGCTTCCTAATTTTACATTTTTTGAAAGTGTTGCTCCTACATTGATAAAATTACCTTTACCTTCTGTATAAAAAGTTTTGTCTGTTATAAAAGACCAAGCCCCACCAGCAAAAAGCGAAAGATGACTATCTCCTTTTTCCCATACTTTGCTTTTAACCTCTAAATAATGCGTGTACGAATCTTTCAAAGAACCATCAGATTGCACTTGATAATCTCCAGAACCACCTTCTATAATAGTAGCTAAATACAACAAAGTACTTTTAGAAACCTGATAACCAATGTTTAAATCTACGAAATTATATCCTTGTGTTTTATCATAACTCCAATAACGTAACACATCACCTCTTTCTTCAACACCTGTGTAGTTGTTGTGAGTAACCGCTTCAACGAAAAATTTATCTGAAAAACGGTATACTGTATAAAGGGAAAATTCTTTATAGTGCGCCCCTACTTGGTCTCCATTCTTATTAGTTACATCTGAAGCAGCACCAGCACCACCCCAAAAACCAAATGTAAACTTCTTATTTCGAGTGTTATACTCTAAATTAGTTGCAGCCATTGGACCTGGAGTCACTGTAAAACCATGCCATAGGTGCATGTTTTTCAAATGAAGCCCAAAAGTAAATGGCTCATAATTATCCTCTACCATAGTTTCTTCGGCAGCTCTTTTAACTTTTACACCTTGTGCCTGCATACTGCCTGCCCCAAAAAGCACCCCTAAAGCTAATGCTTTTAACGCTAGTTTTTTACCAAGCTTTACATTACTTAAAGCAACTGCACTTTTGATTAATTGTTTCATGATTAAATTTGTTAGTTAGTTAATTTTTTGGTTTTAATATAAAACGTATTTCTTACGCTTTATTAAAACAAAGATATAACTATTTTTGATATTACTAAAAATTTTTTCATTTAAAAAAACACTTAATTCAATTAAAAACGTTATTTTTTATCATTTAACCATATATATCAAGGGATTTGCAAAATATTTATATTACGTAAAAAATACGTTTTATAATCCGAAAAGAAAGAAAATTCCACTATTACGATTTCGTCTTTAGTCCAAAATTGATTCTTTACTACTAAAAAATAAGCCTAAAAACTCTAGAATTCATCAAAAACCTTCCGAAAAAACAGTTGAAATCCAAAAGGCAATAAAAGCTATTAACCCACTAAAGAGCCAATCCTATAATATTTCTAATTCAAATCATAATAAAACCCTAAACCCCATTAGTTTCCAAAAAGTCTTTATTACATTTGTATATACAAACATTTAAAAAATGAAAAACACACTTAAAATTCAAATATGGTCGGACATAATGTGCCCTTATTGTTATATAGGAAAAAGACGCATTGAAAACGCCATAGCAGAGTTTGGACACCAAGACGTAATAGAAATAGAATGGAAAAGCTTTCAACTGGACGCCAATTTTATAGCCTCAGCGGAGGACAATATCTACGATCACCTAGCTGAAAAATACCGTAAAGACAAAGATTGGGCTATAGAAATGGTTGCAAACATGACTCAAAATGCCAAAAATTCTGGATTGGAGTTTAATTTTGACAAAGCTATATTAGCCAATTCATATCATGCGCACCGATTATTACATTTAGCTAAAAAACATCATTTAGCTAATGAATTAAAAGAATTGCTTTTTAAAGCTTACATGACCGACGGAAAAAATATAGACGATAAAAATACGCTAATTGCCCTAGGACAAGAAGTAGGCATGGACAAAGAGCTAGTAGCAGGCGTTTTAAATTCGGATGCCTACGCTAATGAAGTACAAAAAGATATTTCCATGGCACAGCAAATCGGAATTCAAGGAGTACCGTTTTTTGTTTTCGATAATAAATATGCTATTTCAGGTGCACAACATGTGGAAACTTTTGTCAAAACACTTGAAAAAGTATGGGAAGAAGGCGATTTTAGTCCACAACTAACTCTTTTAAACAATGAAGAAGGTGATAGTTGCGGTATAGAGGGCTGCGACTAGTTTCATTTACCATTAAGACCCTAACAAACAAAGTCATACCATCTAATTTGCATATTAATCAAAATAAAAAAATGTTATTTTTTTAAACCATTAAGCAATTAAGAATAAATTTTCTTAATTGCTTAATGGTAAATACAAACTATATAAAAACGGTAAATTAAGTGAGCTACTGATAGTAGTTGTACTTAGTAATGACATAATTCAACCAATGATTACTTTCCATTATAGGAAGTCATGGTAAGTTCCAAGCCTGCTGTTCCAAAAGATTTTATGATTTCTGCTGCCATCTCATAACGCTCTGGCAACTTGGCCTCTTCTTCAGCAGTCCATTCGCCTAATACATAATCCACCTGTTTTCCTTTTTTGAATTCGTCACTGATTCCAAATCGAAAACGTGGATACATATTGGTATTCAATACCAAATTGATATTTTTCAAGCCGTTATGTCCGCCATCACTCCCTTTTGAGCGAATTCGAATGGCTCCAAAAGTCAAATTCAAATCATCGGTAATCACTAAAATATTCTCAACTGGAATATTCTCTTTGTCCATCCAATATTTAACTGCTTTACCGCTTAAATTCATATAGGTATTAGGTTTCAAAAGAAAAAATGTTCTTCCCTTGAACTTATATTCTGCCAAAGCACCCAATTTTACAGTTTCAAAAGAAAGTCCTTCTTTTCGAGCAAAGAAATCCAAAACCTTAAAGCCAATATTGTGACGCGTATTCACATATTCTGCACCAATGTTCCCCAGACCTACTATTAAAAATTTCTTCATATTATCCGTTTTGTTCTCGATGGTTGATGAGGAAAACAATTGTTGTATCCATTTTATCATGCCGCAAAAATAAGGGTATTTATTAAAATCTATGCAAAATCAATTTGTAAAAAAATAAAAAAATAAAGCCAAAAAAAATCCTTTTACAAATGAATACTCAAATGCAAAAGGATTTATGTTTATTTTAAATAATAACTATTTAACTAATGAAACTTCCAAAGGATTGTTGATGTTTTCTGAAAATTGGTCCAAATAATCCTGCCATTCTTTTGCATTTTTAATATCACCTTGTTTTTTCCAAGCATGACCAGCGTAATAAACAACTATATTGTTTTTCACTTTTAAATTAGCATAAGCATTGCTTAAATCAACCGCTTTAGTATCATAGGTTTCAAAATCACAAAAGTACTTTTTAGTAGCCACGATTGCCGTTCCGATTTCAGAATCCCCAATAGGCTCATAATAACTTACCCATCCCTTTTTTTATTCCCAGTAACTTTTCCTTTCTTTTCGTGAAGTGTCAATCCAGCAGCAATAGTTTTGGTGCCTTTCAGAGAGGTTTCAAACTTAGACAACCTACTTCCTAAATCTAAACTGATAATTTTAGATTCAATAATCTTATTGCCATTAGCATCCCAATCTGCATATTTCAAATAAAAACTCGTACGTATTGGCCCAGTGGTTATGGTCTTATATTCAGTATAATTTTTTCCAATATAAAACTGACCTTTATTTTTTACGGCAATTCCACCCACACCTCTACTAGAACCTACGTGAAAATTGTCAAGTCCTTCGCCAGTATCCTCATGATAGGTTCCCGTTTTATCGACCACTTTCTTATACCATTTATTGATAATTGGATAGTCAACTCTTTTCAACCAAGCATCTACTCCACTAGAAAGTGTTCCTCCTGGGATTTTATCTTCAATCATTTTTTGGGCTACAGGACCGTACACTCTAAAAGCAACCTTGTCGTTTTCCCAGGTATAATCATCTGTACGTTCAGGCACAAAACGAGAATAACAGTACTCAATCGACTTTGGTCTTACTTTATCTGACACTTTGATTACTTCAAATTCTTGGGTCGATTTAGCTGCAACTACGGGTTGAAATAACAATTCGTCCATAACGCCATCACCATTTGTATCGACTACTTGTGTAACCAATAATTTACCCGTTTTTTTATCCTTAACACCTAAGACAGACAAGTCATTGGTTTTTAAAAATTCTTTGGTCAAAGTAACGGTTTCAAACGAGCGTTGCTTATTTAAGCTGTTTTTCACTTTTATCGTTATTGGGTCTTCTTTTGTTCCAAAAGAAAACAACAACATACTTAAAATAGCACCAGAAAATAATTTGAAAGCATTCATACGTTGGTATTTTATATTTCTAACCCCCCTATTCCATTCGCATAACAACATTGACATCAAAAACCAAAGTACTTTATGCGCATTTCATATTTAAAGTTATTATTGACTAATTAATCTTCGTTTGATGGCTTACCGATAGTAGCTAAAATTCCACCATCAACATAAACAACATGTCCATTTACAAAATCACTTGCTTTAGAACTTAGAAAGATTGCTGCACCTTGCAAATCATCAGGATCACCCCAACGTCCTGCAGGAGTTCTGCTAATAATAAAATCATTGAATGGATGCCCATCTACACGAATTGGAGCTGTTTGACTCGTTGCAAAATAACCTGGTCCAATTCCATTAGTTTGAATATTAAACTTAGCCCATTCTGTAGCCATGTTTTTAGTCAACATTTTCAATCCGCCTTTAGCTGCGGCATAAGCACTAACAGAGTCCCTACCCAATTCGCTCATCATAGAACAAATATTAATAATTTTTCCTCCGCCACGTTTAATCATTCCTTTAGCAACATTCTTAGAAACAATGAAAGGACTAATTAAATCAACTTTAATCACGGCTTCAAAATCTTCCACCTCCATATCAACCATTGGAATCCTTTTGATAATACCCGCATTATTAATCAAAATATCAATAGGTCCAACTTCTGCTTCAATTTTAGCAATATTCGCAATCACAGCCGCCTCATCAGTTACATCAAAAATGTAACCATAAGCTTCAATACCAACTGATTTGTATTCTGCTACTGCATTATTAACCGATTCTTCTGAAGAACGATCGTTAACAACAATCTTAGCTCCTGCATGACCTAATCCTTTAGCCATAGACATTCCTAACCCATGAACTCCACCTGTTACAAGCGCTACTTTGCCTGTTAAATCAAATAAATTAATTGACATAATTCTAGTTTTTTTATATTATCTTAAATCGGTTATGTTACAAAAATCCATATCACCATAATCTAGGTTTTCTCCTGCCATTCCCCAAATGAAAGAATAACTACTAGTACCTGAACCTGAATGGATAGACCATGGTGGTGAAATCACCGCTTGATTATTACCCATCCAAATATGTCTTGTTTCGTCAGGTTGCCCCATAAAATGACAAACTGCTTGGTTTTCTGGAATTTCAAAATAAAAATAAACTTCCATTCTACGATCATGAACGTGAGCTGGCATGGTATTCCAAACACTTCCACTATGTAAAGTGGTCATTCCCATTTGCAACTGACAAACATCAACAACACTATTTACAATATACTTTCTTAACGTACGTCTGTTGGCTGTTTCTGGAGTCCCTAATTCTACTACCTCTACATCATCAATTCCAATTTTTTTAATTGGATATGCCTTATGTGCTGGAGTAGAGTTTATATAAAACAAAGCTGGATTTGATTTATCACTACTATTAAAAGTAACCTTTTCATTTCCTTGTCCTATATATAAAGCTTCTTTATGATCCAACTCATATGCTTCGCCATTAACTGTAACTGTTCCTTTTCCACCAACATTAATTACCCCCAACTCTCTTCTCTCTAAAAAATAAGAAGCTTTTAATTGATCTATAGTTTCTAATTGCACCGTTGTTCCAACAGGTTTTACACCACCTGTAATGTATCTATCATAATGAGAATACACCAAATTGATTTTATCATCCTCAAACAAACTCTCAACTAAAAATTCCTTACGTAACTTAGCAGTATCATAAGACTTTACATCCTGAGGAGCAGCTGCATAACGCGATTCATATTTATTTTTCATCTTTTTCATTTTAAAATTTCGGTGTAAATATATAAATAATTATTCTTAAATACAATCGATTGTATTTTGTTTTTTATTATTGACTACATTTGCAAAACAACTCCTTAATGTTACCAACTGTTTTTTTTAAAAAAACAAACAATTATCTTTGAACGCAACAAACAAGCATGAAAAACAATAACGTCACCATTCATGACATCTCAAAGGCATTAGAAATTGACAGTTCAACTGTTTCAAGAGCACTCAACAACAGCCCACGAGTTTCTCAAAAAACAAAAGATAAAATCCTAAGCATGGCCAATGAATTAGGATACCAACGCAATAGTTTAGCTTCAAAATTAAGAACAAACAAAACCTATTCTATAGGCGTTATCGTCCCAAGAATTTCACGTCATTTTTTCTCTTCAGTCATTGCAGGAATAGAAGAAACTGCTTTTGATGCTGGTTATGACGTAATTATTTGTCAATCCTTAGATGATTTTGAAAGAGAAAAAAAACTCATGAACACCATGCTATCTAACAGGGTAGACGGCATACTGATATCCGTTTCTATGAAAACCATAGAGTACAATCATTTTAAAGAATACCAAAAACAAGGCTTCCCTATTCTCTTTTTTGACAGACCTTGCAGCATAGAAAACAGCACTAATGTCATCATTGACGATTATAAAATTAGCATGGAAGCTACTGAACATTTAATCAAACAAGGATGTTCCAATATCGTACACTTTTCAGGGCCACAAAAATCACAGCTGTATCAAAACAGAACTAACGGCTACAAAGCAGCTTTAGAAAGAAACAATATTCCAATTCGAGAAGAATATATTTTTGAATCCTACTTAATGAGAGAAGACGGAATAGAAATGGCAAAAAAATTACTCAAGCTCCCTCAAGTAGACGCGGTTTTTTCATCAAATGACACTTCGGCGATTAGCGCCATGCAATATTTAAAAGAAAACGACATTCGCATTCCTGAAGATATTGCCTTTGTTGGCTTTAGCAACGAACCAATTTCAGCCGTAATAGAACCTTCATTGACAACAGTAAAACAGCCCGATTTTGAAATGGGAAAAATAGCAGCCAGTTTGTTATTTGAACAGATAAAAAACAAAACCAACAAGGGACTAAATCATACAAAAATATTAAAACCTGAATTAATCATCAGAAACTCTTCTAGAAAAAAAGAATAAATACCAACTAAAACCGGAAAAACATCAGTAAAAACCAAAATTGGCAATTTATAGGTTCCGCATTATTGCTTTATTATTGCTCGCAATCAACAATTCATTATTTTGAACCGTTTTGGAAATTCTTTTTTCAGAAAAAAGAAATAGTATAAAAACAAAAAACCGCTTCTTTCGAAGCGGTTTTTGTACCCGGAGCCGGAGTCGAACCGGCACGGTTTCCCACAGGTGTTTGAGACCAGCGCGTCTACCAATTCCGCCATCCGGGCGCAGCAGACTAAAAAAGTCATTCTTTAACGCAATAAATAGAAATCTTGCAACCCCTATTCCTTTAACACGGTGCAAATGTATAAAAAAAATCAAAACATTCTAATAAAAAAACTAAAAAATTCCCTTTCATAGTGGATTATTTTTTCTAAATTTGCAGCTCGTAAAAACAAGAGGCACTAACTAATTATAAAACAACAAATTAAATGTCACATAAAGAACCAGAAGCTAAAATATTTGCTTGTTCACAAAGTGTCTATCTAGCAGAGATGATTGCTGATAAGTATGGAATTCCATTAGGAAAAATGACTATGTCACACTATAGTGACGGAGAATTCCAACCTTCATACGAAGAGTCCATCAGAGGGTTACGCGTATTTTTAGTATGTTCAACTTTTCCATCTGCGGATAATTTAATGGAACTTTTATTGATGATTGACGCGGCAAAACGCGCATCAGCTAGACATATTACTGCTGTAATTCCTTATTTCGGTTGGGCAAGACAAGACAGAAAAGACAAACCTAGAGTGCCGATTGGAGCAAAATTGATTGCTAAAATGCTGGAGACTGCTGGAGCGACTCGCATCATGACTATGGATTTGCACGCGGATCAAATTCAAGGTTTCTTTGAAAAACCAGTAGACCATTTATTTGCCTCTACTATTTTCTTACCTTATATAGAAAGTTTAAAATTAGACAATCTTATGATTGCTTCTCCAGATATGGGAGGTTCTAAAAGAGCATACGCTTACTCTAAATTCTTAAACTCTGAAGTCGTAATTTGCTACAAACAAAGAAAAGCAGCCAACGTTATTGAAACGATGGAATTGATTGGGGAAGTAAAAGGTAAAAATGTAATCTTGGTTGATGATATGATTGACACAGGAGGAACATTAGCCAAAGCTGCCGATTTGATGATTGAAAAAGGAGCTTTGAGTGTAAGAGCCATTTGTACACACCCAATTTTATCAGGTGGTGCTTATGAAAAGATTGAAAATTCCAAGTTAAGCGAATTGATTGTAACAGATTCAATTCCATTGAAAAAAGCATCTAAAAAAATAAAAGTAGTAAGCTGTGCACCGTTATTTGCAGAAGTAATGCATATGGTACAACACAACAGCTCTATCAGCGGAAAGTTTTTAATGTAGATTTTAAGCTTTTAACTCTTGGCTTTTCGCCATTTGGAAAACCTAAACTGACGCAAAACAAACTGCTGACAGCTAATAGCCAACAGCTATAAACATGAATTATTAACAATTATATATATACAATGAAGTCGATTACAATTAAAGGATCAGAAAGAGAAAGCGTGGGCAAAGTAGCTACTAAAGCCTTACGTAATGCTGGAGCGGTTCCTTGCGTTTTATACGGAGGAGATCAACCAGTGCACTTTTCAGCAGAAGAAAAAGCATTCAAGAGCTTGGTTTACACTCCAAACGCACACACAGTTGTGATTGATTTGGGTAACGGAAAATCATTCAATGCAATTTTGCAAGACATTCAAGTTCACCCAGTATCTGACAGAATTTTACACATTGATTTCTTTCAAATTTTTGACGAGAAAGAAATTGCTATTGAAGTTCCTGTTAAAATCATTGGTAACTCAAAAGGAGTTATGGCAGGTGGAGATTTACGTTTGAACAACCGTAAATTAAAAGTTAAAGCATTACCAGCAAATCTTCCTGATTTTGTTGAAGCTGACATTACTCCACTTAACATGGGTAACAAATTATATGTTACTCAAGTCCCTACTCCAAACTTCAAAATCTTACACCCAGACAACACTGTTATTTGTCAGGTGAAGATTTCTCGTGCTGCTATGAAAGCGGCTCAAGAAGCTGCAAAAGCTGCAAAAGGAGCTACTGCAAAAGGAAAGAAAAAATAATTTTTTTCAAAATACACAATCAAAAAGACTGTCTCAAAAGACAGTCTTTTTTTTACATTTGGATTATGAAACAATTACCCAAAACTCTTTTAACCAAAATCCAAAAAAGGATAGACTCCAATGCATTGCGGCAATTGGGCACTAATTCTAAGAGCATTGATTTTTCATCCAATGATTATATCGGATTTTCGAAATCTGCAGCAATTTTCGAGCAGACCCACCAATATCTTATAGCCCATAATTACACCCAAAATGGCTCAACAGGTTCTCGCCTCATTTCTGGAAACCATGAAATCTATTCTACCATTGAAAAAGAAATTGCAAACTTCCACGAAGCAGAGTCCGCATTAATTTTTAATTCAGGCTATGATGCTAATCTGGGCTTTTTTAGTTCAGTTCCTCAAAAAGGAGATTTTATACTCTACGACGAACTCTGCCATGCTTCTATTCGGGACGGAATTCAATTATCAAACGCGAAAGCCTACAAATACGACCATAATGACTTTGAAGATTTAGAACGGTTGATTCTAAAATTCAAAAACACCACCACAATATACATTGCTACAGAAAGTGTCTTCTCAATGGACGGCGACAGCCCTAATCTGGAAGAACTAGTTGCCTTGTCAGAAAAACACAATTGCCATTTAGTTATTGATGAAGCGCACGCCCTTGGTGTATCTGGCGAATATGGACAAGGTTTGGTTCAGTATTTAGGATTGCAAAATCAAGTTTTTGCACGCATTATGACTTTTGGTAAAGGACTAGGCTGTCATGGTGCTGCGATTTTAGGGGCTAAAGATTTACAAACCTACCTCATCAATTTTGCTCGAAGCTTTATTTACACGACAGGACTCAATCCTCATTCGATAGCTACCATTGGCATTGCCTATCAAAACTTAATTAGCCAATCTGAAAATATCGGTCATTTAAGAGAAAATATTTTGTGGTTCAACCAAGAGAAAAAGCTTCTCGGGCTTCAATCATTATTTGTACGTTCTAAATCGGCCATACAATGCGCAATTATCCCTGGAAATGAAAAAGTAAAAGCAATTGCTAGCCAATTACAAGAAAAGGGATTTGAAGTCAAAGCCATCCTCTCTCCCACAGTTCCTGAAGGACAAGAACGCTTGCGCTTTTGCTTACATAGCTTTAATACAAAAAAGGAAATATCCGAAATTCTAAACTCCTTAAGTTCTTTAGTTTTTTAAAGCAATCCAACTAAAACTTTACGAGTCTTCTTTTCTATCTTTGTGAATCTTTGCGAAATACTTTAAAAAATGAAACTATTTATAACAGGAATATCGACCGATGTAGGCAAAACAGTTGCCTCGGCAATCATTACAGAATCACTAGAAGCGGATTACTGGAAACCCGTTCAAGCAGGCGATTTAGAAAACTCCGATACGATCAAAGTACAAACCTATATAACGAACAGCAAATCACAATTTCATAAAAATAGTTATGCCTTGTTAACTCCTGCTAGTCCACATCATGCAGCGGCATTAGATGGAATCACTATAGATTTGAACCAAATTAAAGAACCAGTCACTGATAATCATTTGGTTATTGAAGGTGCGGGCGGCATTTTTGTACCATTGAATGACACTGACACCATAATTGACCTTATTGCACCCGACTACAAAATAATTGTCATTTCTAGACATTACTTAGGAAGCATCAATCACACTTTATTAACCATTGAAGCTTTGAAAAACAAAAATTTAACTGCAGCTGGAATCATCTTTAGTGGTGATGAAAACCAAGCAACCGAATCGATTATTTTGAATAAAACGGGATTAAAATGTATAGGACGCATTGCACAAGAACCATACTTTGATCAAAATGTAATCAAAGAATATGCAGAATTATTTCGAGAAAATCTTTTAAACTTATAACACCCAACCAACCCCTCCAAGGGTTTCAAAACCTTGGAGGGTTACAAACCACATCCATGACCTTAGCAGAAAGAAACCAAAAGCACAACTGGCATCCTTACACACAACACAAAACCGCTCAACGACCCATTGCGATTGTCAAAGGTGAAGGCGCTTTGCTATGGGACGAAGACGGTAAAGAATATATTGACGCCATTGCATCTTGGTGGGTAAATCCTTACGGACACTCAAATCCTGTAATTGCTGAGGCGATTTACAAGCAATTGACCACTTTGGAACATGTGCTTTTTGGAGGATTTACGCACGAACCTGCGGTGGAACTTTCGGAGAAATTGATGGCAATTTTACCATCGAATCAAAATAAATTGTTTTATTCTGACAATGGTTCGACTTCGGTAGAAATTGCCATTAAGGTTTCGATGCAATATTTTTTCAACCAAGGCATCAAGAAAACCAAAATCATTGCTTTTGAAGATGCTTTTCATGGGGATACTTTTGGAGCGATGGCAGCAAGTGGTATTTCGTTTTTCACCGAAGCTTTTAAAGATTCTTTGATTGAAGTAGTACGTATTCCTGTACCTACTTTAGGAAACGAAGAAGCTTCTATAAGAGCGCTAACGGAATTAGTAATTACCAATGAATGCTCGGCCTTCATTTTTGAACCCTTGGTACAAGGAGCCGCCGGAATGGTGATGTACAAGCCCGAAGTTTTAGACCGATTGATTGCCATTTGCAGAGAAAATCAAGTTTTCACCATTGCTGATGAAGTAATGACAGGTTTTGGAAAAACAGGCAAAAACTTTGCTTGTGATTACTTGACTCAAATGCCTGATATGATGTGCATTTCGAAAGCCTTAACAGGTGGCGCCATACCCATGGCAATTACTAGTTTTACCCAAGAAATTTTTGATGGATTTTATGATGACGACATCAACAAAGCATTGTTTCATGGTCATACTTTTACAGCCAATCCTACAGGTTGTGCGGCCGCTTTGGCAAGTTTGCAATTACTACAATCAGAGAAAATGCAAGCCAATATCCAACGCGTACATCAAAGTCATTTAGCATTTGAAAACAAAATCAAAAAGCATCCTAAAGTGGCAACAACCCGCGTTTTGGGAGTCATTTTTGCCTTAGAAATCAAGACCGAAAACGAAGAAACTTATTACGGTTCTTTCCGCAATAAATTATACAATTTCTTTATTGAAAACGGAGTCATCATCAGACCTGTGGGAAATATTGTTTACATTTTACCACCCTATGTGATGACCGAAAATCAACTCAATAAAGTCTACTCAAAAATCGAAGAAGTATTGGATTTCATTTAGTTTTTAAACATCACAACCCAAAAATACATGTTAATTTATTAAATTAAAAATTAACATAAAGTTACCAATTATTCAATAAATCTTAACCAATTGAAGCTTTTCATTACACAAAAATCAAAAAAAATTCCAATATCCTTGCTAACCCATTATATAAACAAATGTTAAAAACGGTCATTTAACGACTTATTCTTGAGTTAATCGATTTTATAATTTTTAGTAAGAATTTCCTAGCTACAGTTGTTTTTTTTTATATAGTTTTGCATCTTTTTAACAATGTTGATAATAACATAAAGACATGGAGGCCGCAAAAAAAGCCTTTAGCATTAAAAGATCTATACAGAAAAAATTACAAAATTATGGATAAAGTTACTTTTAAAAGAATCCAATTTGGAAAATTATTGTTTTTCACCCTCTTTCTTTTAGTTTCATTAAATTTATACTCCCAGAGCCCTAAATTTACGACTCCAACGTTAATATCAGGAACAGATAAACAAGTTGGAGCAAAATATCGATATCCTGTTGTAACCACTGTAGATGGAACTGACGTAGAAGCAATTGTAACAATTGTTGCTATTAGTGACGCTACACTTAGAACTGTAGACAACCCATCTAATGGAGGTTTAATAGATCGTTTTCAACCCGAAATCAATACTTCAAAAGCTGATGGATACGTTGAATTTGAATTTGCTTTCTTTAAATCAGGAACTTACGGAACAGCACAACCCATACAAATAGACTTGAGTTCCTTTACCTTAGAAGCCATAGACATTGATGGTAACGAATTTTTTGATGTTGCTATACCATCAAACGGTTCTTATGCTTTAGAAAATCCAACCAAAATTACGGTATCTACAACTGGAACAAACCCAACTTACACAAGATTTAAAGGTCCAAGTGAATCTGTAAATACGATTAGCCTATTGGAAACTCGATACATTGCTGTTGTTAATTTCGGAAGTTTAAATTCTGTAAAATTTAGACTTGGTAATGGGTCAGTATATAATACCTCTTCAAACGCTAGACAAAGTTCAATTAGTTTTGGCGAAGTAATTTTTATTGTACCTATAGCTCCAATTGCAAATAATGATTCTAGTTTATGTAAAAATTATGGTGCTGTTAGTATAGATGTAACTGCCAATGATGTCGATTCCAATCAAAATATTAACAAAGCAACAGTTGACTTAAATCCATCCGCTTCAGGAATTCAAAATTCATTAACTGTTTCTGGAGAAGGAACATGGTCTGTAAATCCAAGTGGTGTAGTTACATTTACTCCACTAGATTCTTTCAAAAACAATCCAACACCAATTTATTACACAATAACGGACTTTACTTTATTGACTTCCAATCAAGCTAAGATTACAATCACTTACAAACCAACTGCTCCAACTGTTAATGTAGTGAACAACTGTGACGGAACTTCAACGCTTACTGCTTCTAATTATACGGGAACTTTATTGTGGAGTAACGGACAAACTACAGCTTCTATAAATGTAAATACAGCAGCAACTTACACTGTTACACAAACTGTAAACGGTTGTACTAGTGATACTGCAAGTGGAATCGCAGCGCCTAAAACAAAACCAACTGCTCCAACTGTTACTGTAGTGAACAACTGTAATGGAACTTCAACGCTTACTGCTTCTAATTATACGGGAACTTTATTGTGGAGTAACGGACAAACTACAGCTTCTATAAATGTAAATACAGCAGCAACTTACACCGTTACACAAACTGTAAACGGTTGTACTAGTGATACTGCAAGTGGAATCGCTGCTCCTAAAGCAAAACCAACTGCTCCAACTGTTAATGTAGTAAACAACTGTGACGGAACTTCAACGCTTACTGCTTCTAATTATACGGGAACTTTATTGTGGAGTAACGGACAAACTTCAGCTTCTATAAATGTGACTACAGCAGCAACTTACACTGTTACACAAACTGTAAACGGTTGTACTAGTGATACTGCAAGTGGAATCGCAGCGCCTAAAAACAAACCAACTGCTCCAACTGTTACTGTAGTAAACAACTGTGACGGAACTTCAACGCTTACCGCTTCTAATTATACGGGAACTTTATTGTGGAGTAACGGACAAACTACAGCTTCTATAAATGTGACTACAGCAACAACTTACACCGTTACACAAACTGTAAACGGTTGTACTAGTAATACTGCAACTGGAATCGCTGCTCCTAAAGCAAAACCAACTGCTCCAACTGTTACTGTAGTGAACAACTGTAATGGAACTTCAACGCTTACTGCTTCTAATTATACGGGAACTTTATTGTGGAGTAACGGACAAACTACAGCTTCTATAAATGTAAATACAGCAGCAACTTACACCGTTACACAAACTGTAAACAGTTGTACTAGTGATACTGCAAGTGGAATCGCAGCGCCTAAAGCAAAACCAACTGCTCCAACTGTTACTGTAGTGAACAACTGTGACGGAACTTCAACGCTTACTGCTTCTAATTATACGGGAACTTTATTGTGGAGTAACGGACAAACTACAGCTTCTATAAATGTAAATACAGCAGCAACTTACACCGTTACACAAACTGTAAACGGTTGTACTAGTGATACTGCAAGTGGAATCGCAGCGCCTAAAAACAAACCAACTGCTCCAACTGTTAATGTAGTGAACAACTGTAACGGAACTTCAACGCTTACTGCTTCTAATTATACGGGAACTTTATTGTGGAGTAACGGACAAACTACAGCTTCTATAAATGTAACTACAGCAGCAACTTACACCGTTACACAAACTGTAAACGGTTGTACTAGTGATACTGCAAGTGGAATCGCAGCGCCTAAAAACAAACCAACTGCTCCAACTGTTACTGTAGTAAACAACTGTGACGGAACTTCAACGCTTACTGCTTCTAATTATACGGGAACTTTATTGTGGAGTAACGGACAAACTACAGCTTCTATAAATGTAAATACAGCAGCAACTTACACCGTTACACAAACTGTAAACGGTTGTACTAGTGATACTGCAAGTGGAATTGCAGCGCCTAAAACAAAACCAACTGCTCCAACTGTTACTGTAAGCACACAACCTTCATGTGACAATCCAGTTGGAAGCATTCTATTAAGTGGATTGCCTTCTGGAAATTGGACTATTAATCCTGGTAATATAAGTGGAAATACAACCACTAAAACCATATCTGAATTAGTACCAGGCACGTATAACTTTACTGTTACTAATTCATTAGGTTGTACTTCAGAAGCTACTCCAAATACTATTATTTCTAATTTTATTTGCGCTAATGACGATACTGCTCCTACTGCTACCAATGGTTTAACTGGAGGGACGGCTTTCACTAATGTACTGGTAAATGATAAATTAAACGGGGTTCTTGTTGACCCAACTAAAGTCAATACTACTTTTGTTTCGGCTACTAATGCGGGAATTACTTTAGTGGGAACTGATGTTAAAGTAGCTGCGGGAACTCCTGCTGGGGACTATGAATTGGTATACAAAATTTGTGAAAAAATAAACCTTACAAACTGTGACGAGGCTACTGTAAAAGTAAAAGTATCAGCAGCAACTATCGAAGCTAATGACGATACTGCTCCAACTGCTACCAATGGTTTTACTGGTGGTACGGCTTTCACTAATGTTCTGGTAAATGATAAATTAAACGGGGTTCTTGTTGACCCAACTAAAGTCAATACTACTTTTGTCTCGGCAACTAATGCGGGAATCTCTCTAGTGGGAACTGATGTTAAAGTAGCTGCGGGAACTCCTGCTGGGGACTACGAATTGGTATACAAAATCTGTGAAAAAATAAATCCTACAAACTGTGACGAGGCTACTGTAAAAGTAAAAGTATCAGCAGCAACTATCGAAGCTAATGACGATACTGCTCCAACTGCTACCAATGGTTTTACTGGTGGTACAGCTTTCACTAATGTTCTGGTAAATGATAAATTAAACGGGGTTCTTGTTGACCCAACTAAGGTCAATACTACTTTTGTTTCAGCAACTAATGCGGGAATTACTTTAGTAGGAACTGATGTAAAAGTAGCTGCGGGAACTCCTGCTGGAGACTATGAATTGGTATACAAAATCTGTGAAAAAATAAACCTTACAAACTGTGACGAGGCTACTGTAAAAGTAAAAGTGTCGGCTGCAACTATCGAAGCTAATGACGATACTGCTCCAACTGCTACCAATGGTTTTACTGGTGGTACGGCTTTCACTAATGTTCTGGTAAATGATAAATTAAACGGGGTTCTTGTTGACCCAACTAAAGTCAATACTACTTTTGTTTCAGCAACTAATGCGGGAATCTCTTTAGTAGGAACAGATGTAAAAGTAGCTGCGGGAACTCCTGCTGGGGACTATGAATTGGTATACAAAATCTGTGAAAAAATAAATCCAACAAACTGTGACGAGGCTATCGTAAAAGTAAAAGTATCAGCAGCAACTATCGAAGCTAATGACGATACTGCTCCAACTGCTACCAATGGTTTGACTGGAGGGACGGCTTTCACTAATGTTCTGGTAAATGATAAATTAAACGGGGTTCTTGTTGACCCAACTAAGGTCAATACTACTTTTGTTTCAGCTACTAATGCTGGAATTACTTTAGTGGGAACTGATGTAAAAGTAGCAGCGGGAACTCCTGCTGGTGACTACGAATTGGTATATAAAATTTGTGAAAAAATAAACCCTACAAACTGTGACGAGGCTATCGTAAAAGTAAAAGTATCAGCAGCAACTATCGAAGCTAATGACGATACTGCTCCTACCGCTACCAATGGTTTAACTGGAGGGACGGCTTTCACTAATGTTCTGGTAAATGATAAATTAAACGGGGTTCTTGTTGACCCAACTAAGGTCAATACTACTTTTGTTTCAGCTACTAATGCGGGAATCTCTTTAGTGGGAACTGATGTTAAAGTAGCTGCGGGAACTCCTGCTGGTGACTACGAATTGGTATACAAAATTTGTGAAAAAATAAACCCTACAAACTGTGACGAGGCTACTGTAAAAGTAAAAGTATCAGCAGCAACTATCGAAGCTAATGACGATACTGCTCCAACTGCTACCAATGGTTTTACTGGTGGTACAGCTTTCACTAATGTTCTGGTAAATGATAAATTAAACGGGGTTCTTGTTGACCCAACTAAGGTCAATACTACTTTTGTTTCGGCTACTAATGCGGGAATCTCTTTAGTGGGAACTGATGTTAAAGTAGCTGCGGGAACTCCTGCTGGTGACTATGAATTGGTATACAAAATTTGTGAAAAAATAAATCCAACAAACTGTGACGATGCAAAAGTAATTGTCAATGTTTACATTCCTTCAATTTCGATTACAAAAGAAGGAACCTATGTTGATACTAACGGTGACAGCAAAACAAATGTAGGAGATCAAATTAAATATACTTTTACAGTTAAAAATACTGGTGGTTCAATATTAACCGGAGTAACCGTAACTGATAACAAAGTGACTGTAAATGGCGGACCAATAGATTTAAATAGTAATGAAACTGATTCAAATACCTTCTCAGCAATTTATAATATTACGGAAGAAGATATTAACAAAGGAATTGTTTACAATTTAGCTTTAGCTAAAGGAACACCTCCAGTTGGAAATCCTGTGACGGGAACTTCTACTGACCCAACGCCTTGTACTACTTGTCCTAAAGACCCTGAGTGCTTGGATTGCACAATGACTCCATTGTCGCAAAATCCTTCAATCTCAATTACCAAAGACGGCACTTATGTAGATACTAACGCTGACGGTAAAACAAATGTTGGGGATAAAATCAACTATACTTTCGTAGTAAAAAATACTGGAAACGTAACCCTTACAAACGTAACTGTAACCGATAACAATGCAGTAGTTACTGGTGGTCCAATTGCAACTCTTGCTGTAGGAACTTCAGATGATACTACATTCACTGCTTCGCATACACTTACACAAGAGGATATCAATGCAGGAATTGTTTACAACTTAGCAACTGCTACAGGAAAAGATCCCAAAGGAAATCCTGTGACGGGAACTTCTACTGACCCAACGCCTTGTACTACTTGTCCTAAAGACCCTGAGTGCTTGGATTGCACAATGACTCCATTGTCGCAAAATCCTTCAATCTCAATTACCAAAGACGGCACTTATGTAGATACTAACGCTGACGGTAAAACAAATGTTGGGGATAAAATCAACTATACTTTCGTAGTAAAAAATACTGGAAACGTAATCCTTACAAACGTAACTGTAACCGATAACAATGCAGTAGTTACTGGTGGTCCAATTGCAACTCTTGCTGTAGGAACTTCAGATGATACTACATTCACTGCTTCGCATACACTTACACAAGAGGATATCAATGCAGGAATTGTTTACAACTTGGCAACTGCTACAGGAAAAGATCCTAAAGGAAATCCTGTAACGGGAACTTCTACTGACCCAACGCCTTGTACTACTTGTCCTAAAGACCCTGAGTGCTTGGATTGTACAATGACTCCATTGTCACAAAATCCTTCAATCTCAATTACCAAAGACGGTACTTATGTAGATACTAACGCTGACGGTAAAACAAATGTTGGGGATAAAATCAACTATACTTTCGTAGTAAAAAATACTGGAAACGTAATCCTTACAAACGTAACTGTAACCGATAACAATGCAGTAGTTACTGGTGGTCCAATTGCAACTCTTGCTGTAGGAGCTTCAGATGATACTACATTCACTGCTTCGCATACACTTACACAAGAGGATATCAATGCAGGAATTGTTTACAACTTGGCAACTGCTACAGGAAAAGATCCTAAAGAAAATCCTGTAACGGGAACTTCTACTGACCCAACGCCTTGTACTACTTGCCCTAAAGACCCTGAGTGCTTGGATTGCACAATGACTCCATTGTCGCAAAATCCTTCAATCTCAATTACCAAAGACGGCACTTATGTAGATACTAACGCTGACGGTAAAACAAATGTTGGGGATAAAATCAAC
Organism: Flavobacterium faecale; assembly: GCF_048320115.1. Lineage (GTDB taxonomy): Bacteria > Bacteroidota > Bacteroidia > Flavobacteriales > Flavobacteriaceae > Flavobacterium > Flavobacterium faecale_A. Next base: position 1,527,422 of record NZ_CP182943.1, on the reverse strand, counting down.
TATACTTTCGTAGTAAAAAATACTGGAAACGTAACCCTTACAAACGTAACTGTAACCGATAACAATGCAGTAGTTACTGGTGGTCCAATTGCAACTCTTGCTTTAGGAACTTCAGATAACACTACGTTCTCTGCTTCGCATACACTTACACAAGAGGATATCAATGCAGGAATTGTTTACAACTTGGCAACTGCTACAGGAAAAGATCCTAAAGGAAATCCTGTGACGGGAACTTCTACTGACCCAACGCCTTGTACTACTTGTCCTAAAGACCCTGAGTGCTTGGATTGCACAATGACTCCATTGTCACAAAATCCTTCAATCTCAATTACCAAAGACGGCACTTATGTAGATACTAACGCTGACGGTAAAACAAATGTTGGGGATAAAATCAACTATACTTTCGTAGTAAAAAATACTGGAAACGTAACCCTTACAAACGTAACTGTAACCGATAACAATGCAGTAGTTACTGGTGGTCCAATTGCAACTCTTGCTTTAGGAACTTCAGATAACACTACGTTCTCTGCTTCGCATACACTTACACAAGAGGATATCAATGCAGGAATTGTTTACAACTTGGCAACTGCTACAGGAAAAGATCCTAAAGGAAATCCTGTGACGGGAACTTCTACTGACCCAACGCCTTGTACTACTTGTCCTAAAGACCCTGAGTGCTTGGATTGCACAATGACTCCATTGTCACAAAATCCTTCAATCTCAATTACCAAAGACGGTACTTATGTAGATACTAACGCTGACGGTAAAACAAATGTTGGGGATAAAATCAACTATACTTTCGTAGTAAAAAATACTGGAAACGTAACCCTTACAAACGTAACTGTAACCGATAACAATGCAGTAGTTACTGGTGGTCCAATTGCAACTCTTGCTGTAGGAACTTCAGATGATACTACATTCACTGCTTCGCATACACTTACACAAGAGGATATCAATGCAGGAATTGTTTACAACTTGGCAACTGCTACTGGAAAAGATCCTAAAGGAAATCCTGTGACGGGAACTTCTACTGACCCAACGCCTTGTACTACTTGTCCTAAAGACCCTGAGTGCTTGGATTGCACAATGACTCCATTGTCGCAAAATCCTTCAATCTCAATTACTAAAGACGGTACTTATGTAGATACTAACGCTGACGGTAAAACAAATGTTGGGGATAAAATAAACTATACTTTCGTAGTAAAAAATACTGGAAACGTAATCCTTACAAACGTAACTGTAACGGATAACAATGCAGTAGTTACTGGTGGTCCAATTGCAACTCTTGCTGTAGGAACTTCAGATGATACTACATTCACTGCTTCGCATACACTTACACAAGAGGATATCAATGCAGGAATTGTTTACAACTTGGCAACTGCTACAGGAAAAGATCCTAAAGGAAATCCTGTAACGGGAACTTCTACTGACCCAACGCCTTGTACTACTTGTCCTAAAGACCCTGAGTGCTTGGATTGTACAATGACTCCATTGTCACAAAATCCTTCAATCTCAATTACCAAAGACGGTACTTATGTAGATACTAACGCTGACGGTAAAACAAATGTTGGGGATAAAATAAACTATACTTTCGTAGTAAAAAATACTGGAAACGTAACCCTTACAAACGTAACTGTAACGGATAACAATGCAGTAGTTACTGGTGGTCCAATTGCAACTCTTGCTGTAGGAACTTCAGATGATACTACATTCACTGCTTCGCATACACTTACACAAGAGGATATCAATGCAGGAATTGTTTACAACTTGGCAACTGCTACTGGAAAAGATCCTAAAGGAAATCCTGTGACGGGAACTTCTACTGACCCAACGCCTTGTACTACTTGTCCTAAAGACCCTGAGTGCTTGGATTGCACAATGACTCCATTGTCACAAAATCCTTCAATCTCAATTACCAAAGACGGTACTTATGTAGATACTAACGCTGACGGTAAAACAAATGTTGGGGATAAAATCAACTATACTTTCGTAGTAAAAAATACTGGAAACGTAATCCTTACAAACGTAACTGTAACCGATAACAATGCAGTAGTTACTGGTGGTCCAATTGCAACTCTTGCTGTAGGAACTTCAGATGATACTACATTCACTGCTTCGCATACACTTACACAAGAGGATATCAATGCAGGAATTGTTTACAACTTGGCAACTGCTACAGGAAAAGATCCTAAAGGAAATCCTGTAACGGGAACTTCTACTGACCCAACGCCTTGTACTACTTGTCCTAAAGACCCTGAGTGCTTGGATTGTACAATGACTCCATTGTCACAAAATCCTTCAATCTCAATTACCAAAGACGGTACTTATGTAGATACTAACGCTGACGGTAAAACAAATGTTGGGGATAAAATAAACTATACTTTCGTAGTAAAAAATACTGGAAACGTAACCCTTACAAACGTAACTGTAACGGATAACAATGCAGTAGTTACTGGTGGTCCAATTGCAACTCTTGCTGTAGGAACTTCAGATGATACTACATTCACTGCTTCGCATACACTTACACAAGAGGATATCAATGCAGGAATTGTTTACAACTTGGCAACTGCTACAGGAAAAGATCCTAAAGGAAATCCTGTAACGGGAACTTCTACTGACCCAACGCCTTGTACTACTTGTCCTAAAGATCCTGAGTGCTTGGATTGCACAATGACTCCATTGTCGCAAAATCCTTCAATCTCAATTACCAAAGACGGTACTTATGTAGATACTAACGCTGACGGTAAAACAAATGTTGGGGATAAAATCAACTATACTTTCGTAGTAAAAAATACTGGAAACGTAACCCTTACAAACGTAACTGTAACCGATAACAATGCAGTAGTTACTGGTGGTCCAATTGCAACTCTTGCTGTAGGAACTTCAGATGATACTACATTCACTGCTTCGCATACACTTACACAAGAGGATATCAATGCAGGAATTGTTTACAACTTGGCAACTGCTACAGGAAAAGATCCCAAAGGAAATCCTGTGACGGGAACTTCTACTGACCCAACGCCTTGTACTACTTGTCCTAAAGATCCTGAGTGCTTGGATTGCACAATGACTCCATTGTCGCAAAATCCTTCAATCTCAATTACCAAAGACGGTACTTATGTAGATACTAACGCTGACGGTAAAACAAATGTTGGGGATAAAATCAACTATACTTTCGTAGTAAAAAATACTGGAAACGTAACCCTTACAAACGTAACTGTAACCGATAACAATGCAGTAGTTACTGGTGGTCCAATTGCAACTCTTGCTGTAGGAACTTCAGATGATACTACATTCACTGCTTCGCATACACTTACACAAGAGGATATCAATGCAGGAATTGTTTACAACTTGGCAACTGCTACAGGAAAAGATCCCAAAGGAAATCCTGTGACGGGAACTTCTACTGACCCAACGCCTTGTACTACTTGTCCTAAAGACCCTGAGTGCTTGGATTGCACAATGACTCCATTGTCGCAAAATCCTTCAATAGCTTTAGTCAAAACAGGTATTTTTGAGGATACTAATAATGATGGTTTTGCACAAGTTGGAGAAAAAGTAAACTATTTCTTTACAGTGACTAATACTGGAAACGTTACAATAACAAATATTATAGTTACTGACCCAATGATTGCTACTATTAGCAATAACACAATTGCTAGTTTAGCTCCTGGAACTGTTGTCAACAATTTAAGAGGAACTTACATTTTGACTCAAACTGATATTGATAATGGAAAAGTTACCAATACTGCTCTAGCAAAAGGAAAAGCCCCTAAAGGGAATGATGTTCAGGATATATCTGGTACTGATGTTGAAAATGACACAAAAACGGAAACTCCTTTACCACAAAAAGGCGCAATAGCTTTAGTAAAAACGGCAATTTTTGTTGACACAAATAATGATGGAATAGCTCAAGCAGGTGAAAAAATCACTTATAACTTTAATGTAACAAACACTGGTTCGGTAACCTTAACCAATATTGTGCTTACTGATACTATGCTTCCTACCATAACAGGAAATACAATAGCTACTTTATTACCTGGAGCTTCTATAGCTTCTATTACTGGAACTTACACCTTAACACAATCAGATATTGATAATGGTAAAGTTATCAATACAGCATTAGTGATAGGAAAAGATACATCTGGAAACGAGGTAAAAGACATCTCTGGTACAACTGTTGAAAATGACACAAAAACGGAAACAGTATTACCTAGTAAAGGAAATATCGCAGTTTTAAAAACTGCAACTTTTGAAGACAACAATAATGATGGCTTTGCACAAGCAGGGGAAACCATCAAATATAGCTTTGAAATTAAAAACACAGGAAATGTTACACTCTACAATGTAGTTTTAACAGATGATTTAGCAGGAGTAATTTTGAATGGAAGTCCAATTTCGATTTTGGCTCCAGGCGAAATAAACTACTCTGCATACTCTGCTATTTACCCATTAACTCAAGCTGACATTGTAAAAGGTTTTGTTTCCAATCAAGCTACGGTTATAGGTAAAACAAGGTTTGGCTCAGATGTTACTGCAATTTCTTCAAGTACTAGTAATCTTGAAGAAGAACCAACAGTATTAGGTGTTGTAGGATGTGTGGTAGACCCTTTAAAAGCAGTTTCTCCAAATGGAGATGGTGATAATGATGTCTTCTATATTCGTGGAATCGAATGTTATCCAGATAACAAAGTTGAAATATATAATAGATGGGGAGTTCTGGTATTCGAAAGAGATTTATACAACAACACTGACAGAGCTTTTAAAGGAAGATCTGAAGGAAGAGTTACTGTTAGTCAATCATCAGAATTACCAACAGGAACTTACTATTACATTGTAAACTATAAAGATACAGACGCTGTATTACATCAAAAAGCTGGATACTTATATTTAAATAGATAAACAATTTCCAAGAAAACGTCTTAGGTTTTAAATAGAAACAAATGAAAAGAAAAATAGCAATATTGGTTTTAATATTCATAACTAGCTTTAGTTATGGACAACAAGATGCACAGTTTACTCAGTATATGTACAATAGCATGAGTATCAATCCTGCTTATGCTGGTTTAAGAGAAAAAATGAGCATATTTGCTTTGCACCGTACACAATGGGTAGGTCTAGAAGGCGCTCCTGTGACAAACAATGTTTCAATCCACACTCCAATTAATGGAGGTAATATGGGAATGGGAGTATCCATTTTAAATGACAAGATAGGACCTTCTGACGAAACTGATATTGGTTTAAATTTTTCTTACGGAATTCAAACCTCTGAAAACTACCGTTTATCTTTTGGATTAAAGGCATCCGTTAATTTATTGAATATTGATTTCAACAAACTAACTTACCTAACTCCAGACAAGAGTTTTAATGATGGAAATATCGACAATCGATTTACTCCTAATATTGGCGCAGGACTTTACTATTATTCTGATTACTCATACATTGGTCTATCTGTTCCTAATTTAATTGAAACAAGTCACTTTGACAAATACAAAGGAGGTGGTTCCATTAGCTATATAGCAAAAGAAAGATTGCATTATTATTTAACTGCTGGATATGTATTTGACCTAACGGGTGATATTAAATTCAAACCTTCCTTTATCAGTAAGTTGGCACAAGGGACTCCTCTTCAAGTAGATGTATCTGGAAATTTCATGTTTCAAGAAAAATTTGTTGCAGGTTTATCCTATAGATGGAGTGCTGCCGTTAGTGCAATGGTTGGATTTCAAGCTACAGACTCATGGTTTATTGGTTATGGTTACGACCTTGAAACAACTCGGTTAGCACATTACAACTCTGGTTCACATGAAATCTTTTTGAGGTATGAACTATTTAATAAATACGACAGAATTGTTACCCCTAGATTCTTTTAAAATACACAAAATGAAAATAAGAAACTTTTTATTTAGCACTTTATTAATCTTTTCCGCAATTCAAATCTATGCCCAAAAAGCAAGTGTTGAAGCTGCAGATAGACAATACGAACGTTTTTCTTATATCGATGCTATTAGCACCTACGAAAGAGTTGCTGAAAAAGGATATAAAGATGAAAAAATGTTCCAAAAATTAGGGAATGCATATTATTTCAATGCAGAGTTGAGCAAAGCTGGTCGATGGTATGAGGAATTATTTGCTATGAATGCAAATCAAGATCCTGAGTATTATTACCGCTTTTCAGAATGCTTGAAATCTATTGGCAAATATGACAGAGCGAATAAAGTTTTGGAGGAATTCAATAACAAATCTGGTAATGACCAAAGAGCCAAATTATTTGCTGCAAACAAAAATTATTTAGAAGTTATTAAAGAGAACTCGGGACGATTTAACATCGAAGATGCTGGAATAAATTCTGAATACTCAGATTATGGAACCGCATTTATGGGAAATAAATTAGTTTTTGCATCTGCCAGAGATACAATTGGCGTACACCGAAGAGTATTCAAATGGACCAATCAATCGTTTACCAATCTATACAGTTCAGAAGTAAACACCACTGGACGCTTAGGAAAACCTGTTCCCTTTGCTGATAAAATAAATTCAAAATTTCACGAATCCACACCTGTTTTCACAAGAGATGGTCAAACAATGTATTTCACTAGAAACAATTTCCTTGACGGAAAAAAAGGAAAAGATAGTCAAAGAATCACATTGCTAAAAATTTACAAAGCTACTTTAGAAAACGGAAAATGGTCCAATGTAATTGAATTGCCTTTCAACAGTGACGACTATAGTAATGCTCACCCAGCCTTGAGTCCGGATGACAAAGAACTCTATTTTGCTTCAAATATGCCAGGCACTTTAGGCCAATCTGATTTATTTAAAGTAAAAATAAACAATGATGGCACATTTTCTAAACCTGAAAATTTAGGAAAAACAATCAATACAGAAGGAAGAGAAACATTTCCATTTATCTCTGATGATAATGAATTATACTTTTCTTCAGACGGACGTCCTGGTTTAGGAGGACTTGATGTATATGTTACGGAAATTAAAGGAAATTCTTTTTCTGAAGTGCAAAATATTGGGGAACCCATAAATGGAAACAAAGATGATTTTGCATTTTTTATTGACAGTAAAAGTCGAATTGGGTTTTTCACTTCTAACAGAGATGGCGGACATGGTTATGATGATATCTACAAATTTTCTGAAACCAGAAAACTAAAATGTGAACAATCACTGTTTGGTAATATTACCGATAAGGAAACTTCTAAATCTATAGAAAATACAAAAGTTAGTCTTTTTGACGAAAAGTTTAATTTTATAAAAGAAACCTATTCTAATGCAACAGGCAAATATCGCTTCAAAGATGTTGAATGTGATAAAACTTATTATGTAAGAGCTGAGAAGAAAGATTATGAAACCAATGAAGGTAAAATAAATGTCCCTAAAAAAACGGGGGAAACCGAATTTTCATTAGCACTTGATAAAAGAATCAAACAATTCGGAATTGGAACTGATCTTGCAAAAACGCTAAATATACCAATTATCTATTTTGATTTAGACAAATCATTTATTCGTAAAGATGCTGCTTTTGAATTAGAAAAAGTTCTCGCGGTTATGAAGGAATATCCTAAAATGAAAATCGATATTCGTTCCCATACTGATTGTAGACAAACAGCAAAATACAATGAAGCATTATCAGATAGAAGAGCAAAATCTACAATGGAATGGTTAATTAAGAATGGAATCGAAACCAATAGACTAAATGCCAAAGGTTATGGAGAATCGCAACTTCTTAATGATTGTGCTTGTGAACCTACAAATAAATCAAATTGTACTGAAGAACAACACCAATTAAATCGTAGAAGTGAATTTATTGTTATAGCAATAGATTAAACTACTTTCTTTTAAAATAAAAAATGGGTTTGACTAAAATTAATAGTCATGCCCATTTTTTTATTACAACACAGAATCTTTGAGGCTCAGGTTCCTTTGATTATCTTTGCAAACTAAAATTAATACCCTTGTCACAAAAAATTGCCATTACAGCTTTAGCTTCTATTTCACCACTTGGTTCAAAACCCGAAGAAATTTGGAAAAATTATTTGAATCCAACACCTTGTTTCTCCAAAAAACATTTGGATCATCAAGAAACTTTAGTGGGAACGATAAATGCAAATGACGATAGGACAATAAAAGAACTTGCCGAATCCGACTCTAAATACAAATCATTAGACAAAACTGTTTTGCTTGCTATAGCTGCTTCTCGACAAGCTATAGCAAAAGCAGGCTGGAAAAAAGGAGATAATTTTGGAATTAATATTGGTTCCTCACGTGGTGCAACAGATTTGTTCGAAAAACATTATAAAGAATATTTAGAATCAGGAAAAGCACAAACGCTAGCCTCCCCTACTACGACTTTAGGAAACATTTCGTCATGGGTGGCTCATGATTTACAAGCTACAGGTCCTGAAATTTCGCATTCAATCACTTGCTCTACGGCTTTACATTCGTTATTAAACGGCATTGCTTGGCTGAAAGCAGGCATGGCGACTAAATTTTTAGTTGGTGGAAGTGAGGCTCCCTTAACTGATTTTACTATTGGTCAAATGCGTGCTTTAAAAATTTACTCCAACAGTAAGGAACAATATCCGAATAGAGCTTTGGATTTTGACAAAAAACAAAATACAATGATTTTAGGCGAAGGAGCCTCAGTGGGTTGTTTAGAATTGGGTCCCAAAGAAAATGCTTTAGGCTATATTGAAGGTTTTGGTTATGCTACTGAAATTTTGGAACACAATATTTCCATATCGGCAGAAGCCATTTGTTTCCAGAAATCCATGAGTATGGCACTAGCAAATACACCAACTACAGATGTTGATGCCATTGTGATGCATGCACCCGGCACCATCAAAGGTGACTTAACAGAGTACCGAGCCATTCAAAAAATATTTGGAGAACAACTGCCTTTGCTAACCACAAATAAGTGGAAAATAGGCCATACTTTTGGGACTTCAGGCATGTTGAGTGTTGAATTAGCCATTTTCATGATGCAACACAATCAGTTTATTAATGTCCCTTTTGCGAAGGCACAACAACAGACTAAGCCTATCCAAAAGGTATTGGTGAATTCCGTTGGTTTTGGTGGAAATGCAGTAAGTATCTTGTTGAGCGTTTAAATTATAGATTTTTAAATTTCTTAAATCTGTGTTACAAAAAAAACAGCCTACATCCGCTTTTTCCCTTTAAATCAGTTTTACCTATATTGCAAACGGATATGCACTAGTTCTTAGAATTACTTTCCAATTCCTTAATACAATCATAAATCAAAAAAGACTCAAAACCTCTTCGAAGGAAGTAATCACAGAATTTTTTTCTTTTTTTTAATAGATTGGTTTCCGAAATTGTATCCCAATATTTTAGGGACCAAATCTCAAAGTTGTTTGCGTATTCCTCTTCTATTTCTTTCAGAGCGATTTTAATCAAAGTATGATTTATTCGACGCATTTTCAATTCACTTTCAATTTTGATTTTGCCCCAATGTTTGATGCGGTGTTTTCCACGTGCAAAACTGCGAGCAAAACGTTCTTCGTTCAGGAAATTATCAGCAATGAGTTGACTTATTATCATATCAATTTCATCATTTGTAAGTTTCATTTCTCTTAATTTAGAAATAACTTCTTCATGGCAACGATCTTGATAAGCACAGTAATTTTCTATTTTATTCTTTATCTCTTGAGCAATATACATTGATTATTTGTTGTGATTTTCAAACCCGAAAATACACAATTTAGACGACAAACTCCTTTTCATTTATTTAACGAATAATAACAATATTTTATCTCCAAAAAACAAATAACCTTACACAACTGTTAAAAAATGCATTTTATCGATAAAATAAAACCTTTAACGTCTTTAATTCGTAAATACAAGGAAAACAGTACTTTCGCACTGTGAAAAACTGATTTACCACGAAATCAAAAGAATTTTATGAGACAAATTTTTACTTGGAATACTTTTATTCTTTTTTTATTTTTTTTATTTTTCTCATTTGTAGGCTTTTCACAATCAGTCGGAGATTATCAATCCACAGGAAATGGTAACTGGACGACACTTTCAAGTTGGCAACGTTTTAATGGCACTTCATGGGTCACTCCTTCAGGAACTTCCCCACAAGGTTATCCTGGTCAATTTTCTGGCACAGGTGCTGTTTTGATTCAATCAGGACATAAAATCACGCTAAATATGGCGACTATTCCTACCTCATTTGGTCAATTTACAATAAGTGGCCAATTAGTTTTAGTCGATGACACTACCCATATTATCAACACAACCTCATTAATTGTCACTTCCTCTTTAGGATCAATAGATTTTAATAAAAAGTCTGATATAAAATTACCTGCAGGCACTCCTATCCAGGTTTCTACTGGAGGCTTAATTGGAGACTGTAGTAATAATAACTCGCTGTTTATCGGGTCTGTTGAAGTTGCAGTCTGTAAGGGGGGGAATTCCGACACAGGATATGATTTTGATGACATTATGGATAATGGAGGTACTTTATATTCAACTCCATCATCAAATTCTCCTGTATGTAGCGGAAATGCTATTAATTTATACGGAAGCTATACTGGATTAGTAGGGAAAACAACGTCTGGCGGTTCTACCAATGGAGTAAAATACTCTTGGTCAGTTACAGCACCTAATTCTGCTACAACAACATATACATCTCAAAATCCAAGTTTTTCAGCATCACAAACTGGTAATTACTCTGCAACATTAACCTGTACTACCTATTTTGGCACCACTGCATTTTCTCATTCAAAAACTATTACAATAGTTGTCAATGCAATTCCAACAGTAACAGGAACAGCGCCTAACACAAGATGTGGTACTGGTACCGTTTCGTTAGGAGCAACTGCCTCTGCAGGAACTTTAAACTGGTATGCTGCTTCAACAGGTGGGGCAATATTAGGAACAGGAACTTCATTTACAACACCGTCAATTACAAGTACTACAACTTATTATGTTGACGCTACCAATAACGGATGCACTACAGCAACGAGAACTCCAGTAACCGCTACAGTAAATGCAATTCCAACAATAACAGGAACAACGCCCAACACAAGATGTGGTACTGGTACCGTTTCGTTAGGAGCAACTGCCTCTGCAGGAACTTTAAACTGGTATGCAGCTTCAACAGGTGGAGTAATATTAGGAACAGGAACTTCATTTACAACACCGTCAATCACTAGTACTACAACTTATTATGTTGACGCTACCAATAACGGATGTACTACAGCAACGAGAACTCCAGTAACCGCTACAGTAAATGCAATTCCAACAGTAACAGGAACAACGCCTAACACAAGATGTGGTACTGGTACCGTTTCGTTAGGAGCAACTGCCTCTGTAGGAACTTTAAACTGGTATGCAGCTTCAACAGGTGGAGTAATATTAGGAACAGGAACTTCATTTACAACACCGTCAATCACTAGTACTACAACTTATTATGTTGACGCTACCAATAACGGATGTACTACAGCAACGAGAACTCCAGTAACCGCTACAGTAAATGCAATTCCAACAGTAACAGGAACAACGCCCAACACAAGATGTGGTACTGGTACCGTTTCGTTAGGAGCAACTGCCTCTGCAGGAACTTTAAACTGGTATGCAGCTTCAACAGGTGGGGCAATATTAGGAACAGGAACTTCATTTACAACACCGTCAATCACAAGTACTACAACTTATTATGTTGACGCTACCAATAACGGATGCACTACAGCAACGAGAACTCCAGTAACCGCTACAGTAAATGCAATTCCAACAGTAACAGGAACAACGCCCAACACAAGATGTGGTACTGGTACCGTTTCGTTAGGAGCAACTACCTCTGTAGGAACTTTAAACTGGTATGCAGCTTCAACAGGTGGAGTAATATTAGGAACAGGAACTTCATTTACAACACCGTCAATCACTAGTACTACAACTTATTATGTTGACGCTACCAATAACGGATGTACTACAGCAACGAGAACTCCAGTAACCGCTACAGTAAATGCAATTCCAACAGTAACAGGAACAACGCCCAACACAAGATGTGGTACTGGTACCGTTTCGTTAGGAGCAACTGCCTCTGTAGGAACTTTAAACTGGTATGCTGCTTCAACAGGTGGGGCAATATTAGGAACAGGAACTTCATTTACAACACCGTCAATCACAAGTACTACAACTTATTATGTTGACGCTACCAATAACGGATGCACTACAGCAACGAGAACTCCAGTAACAGCCTCAGTAACCCTACTACCTTCAATTCCAACAATTAGCTCAACAACAGAACCTACCTGCTCGTTACCTACAGGAAGTATAGCCCTAAGCAACCTTCCTTCTGGAAACTGGACATTGTATCAATATGGAGAAGTAACAAACACAATTACTGGTTCAGGAAGTACTGCAACCGTAAGTGGACTAGCCGTTGGAAATTATACTTTTACCGTAAACAATGGAACCTGCACATCAGGTTCCAGTGCATCAGTAACTATTAATAATGCACCAATAATTACCAACACATGGACGGGATCATGGGATAACGGCACACCTACTTTAGATCAAAAAATTGTTTTTGCCGAAGATTATAATGAAGATACGAATGTCAAAGGATGCTCTTGTAAAGTCACTCCTAACAAAAATGTAATTATTAAAACAGGACGCATCATGCAGATTGTTAATGATGTTGAAGTTATGGGAACCGGCTCATTAACTTTTGAGAATCATGCTAGTTTAGTTCAAATCAATGATAACGCTATCAATTCAGGAAATATTACTTATAACCGAACTACAGCATCTATCCTAAAAACAGATTATACTTACTGGTCTTCTCCAGTGGAGAACTTTACGCTTGGAGGCATAAAAGCCGGTACTTTGTATTATATGTTCAATGCCGCAGGGAATTCTTGGACAAGAGCGTATGCTTCAACAATTATGACTCCGGGTAATGGCTATATTGTTCGAGGAGAAGGTACTGGTTTTAATAGTGGCTCAGTAGTGGTAAATGCTCCATTTTTTGGAAAACCAAACAATGGCATCATCAGTACGCCAATTGTAGGTTCAAATGCTTCTAATCTCATTGGAAACCCTTACCCCTCTGCTATTGATGCCGATGCCTTTTTGTTTGCCAATAATAGTGTTTTAGAAGGCACCTTGTACTTTTGGACGCACGGCACAGCTATTCAATTAGCCTCTAATCTCCCTACAGGCACAGCTGGAAGTGGAAAATATGCCTATACTTCTGATGATTATGCTACTTATAATTACACTGGAGGAACAAGTGGCGTTAATGGTGTTATCGGTGCGGGTCAAGGTTTTATGGCTACAGGCTTATCTGGTGGTTCGGCTACTTTCACTAACAGTATGCGTATAGGTCCAGCAGGTGAGTTATTAAATAATTCTTTCTTTTTCAAACCTGCCTCTAACAGCAAAACAGCTAAAACAGCTACTACTAGCAAAATAGAAAAAAATAGGGTTTGGCTTAACATGACCAACACTCAAGGGGCGTTCAAACAAGCCTTAATTGGCTACATTACTGGAGCTACCAATAATTACGATAGAGGGTATGACGGAATCAGTTATGATGGAAATAGCTTTATTGATTTTTATAGTATCAACCAAAACACCCCTTTAACAATTCAAGGCCGTGCTTTACCTTTTCAAGACAGCGATGTGGTACCTTTAGGATACAGCACTACTATAGCAGGTGAGTTCACTATTGCTATTGATAAAACTGATGGCAGTTTGAACAACCAAAACATCTATTTGGAGGATAAAACAACCAACACAATTCAGAACTTAAAAGAAAAACCATATACTTTTACAACTACCAAAGGGACATTCAATAATCGTTTCTTACTAACCTACAAAACCCAAAACACATTAGGAACCGAAGACATTGAAATTATTAATAATGCAGTTTACATTTCACAAAAAGAAAATGAAATTAAGATAAATGTGACTACTGATGTAATTGATGAAGTTTCAGTATTTGATATTTCAGGAAAATTAATATTGCAAAAATCAAAAGTTGACAGTCCTGAACTTTTAATTACAAATATGGCAACTTCAGAACAAATGTTACTTGTCAAAATAAAGCTAAATAACGGCCAAATCATTAATAAAAAGATCCTTTATTAACCCAAAAAACAAACACTTATTACAATCCCATCCCGAAACGGATGGGATTTTTTTATGTGAAAAATCACCAAAAGTGGGTATTGTAAGAATAATCATTTGTAAATATCTTTAGTGATAAATGATTCACTCAAAGCATATTACAAATGAAAGCATTATTATTTCTTCTGATTTTCATTGAAATAAATTCCCATTCTTATGGCCAAAGCATTTTTAGAAACAATATTACTGACACAAACCCAAGCCTTTCAAACCCCTACACAAATGGACAAACTACCGACCCTAACATCACCGTTTCAGGAATAGGAAGAGGTTCGGGTATTAATGGAAACACCGGAGCAAATCGTTACAATGCTAGAGATTGGAACCTACTAACACTTGATACGAATGATTATTTTGAATTTATTCTGACTCCAAAAAGTGGCTACTACATAACACTTACATCATTAGAATACAAAGCACAGGTTTCGGCTTTGGCTGGCCCAATATTTTTCGCCTTAAGATCCAGTTTAGACGGATATGCTTCAAACATAAGTACTCCTGTCATTCCCGCTACAGGAACAGAAATCACCCCTACTCCTATTGACTTATCAGGTTCTCAATTCCAAGTCCTCAATACGGCGATTCATTTTAGATTGTATGCTTGGGGCGGCAGTAGCACTACAGGAACCTTTAGTATAAATGAGTTTGCTTTTCATGGCAGCGTCAATTGTGACTTACCAGTACCTCATATTCAAAGTGTAATGCAACCCGATTGTAGCAGTCCTACAGGAAGTGTAACGCTCACAAACCTACCTAATGGCACTTGGAACTTATTCCAAAATGACGTTTTAATACAGTCCAACGGAACTGGTAACTCAGTAACAGTAACACACATCTATGCAGGTACGCACCAATTTAAAATAGGAAATAATTATTGTCTTTCTAATGCTTCTAACGATGTAACAATTATTTCAAATACCACTACTTGGGATGGCAATTCATGGTCTAATGGCGCACCCAATGGAACCAATCATCTGGTTTTTGAAGGCAATTACACCTCATCTTCTAATTTGGAATGTTGTAGTTGCAAAATCAATTCAGGAGAGGTTATTTTCCAAAGCAATCATACTTTTAAAATCACAAATAATCTTAGTGTAACAGGCGGCAAACTGACTTTCAACAATCAGGCGAGTTTGGTCCAATTAAACGATAACGCAACAAATATTGGAACAATTCACTATCAAAGAGTAACCACCCCTGTGAGTAACTTAGATTATACTTATTGGTCATCGCCTGTGACTGGATTTACTATCGGTGCCGTTTCACCTAATACTCTTTCAGGCAAATGGTATTCTTATAATGCCACAGCTGACAATTGGAAACAAGAAAGCGCAGGCACTATTATGGACAAAGGCATCGGCTATATCATTCGTGGTCCAGAACAAAACAAAGCGCCCAATAGTCCTAGTGCGCATCTAGCTACTTTTATAGGAACTCCCAATAACGGCAGTATCAACGTTCCTATTGTGGGCAATAATCGCTCCAATCTTGTTGGAAACCCCTACCCGTCAGCAATTAACGCGGATACTTTTATTCTGAAAAATAACGCCATGATTGACGGAACACTTTATTTTTGGACGCACAATACTTCAATCCAATTAGCATCCAATATCACCAATGGAACCGCTGGGACTGGAAAATATGCCTATACCTCTGACGACTATGCCACTTATAATTTAACGGGCGGGGTTGCTGCAATAGAAACACCTAATATTTCGGGAGGCTCAAATACTAACATCCCAAACGGAAATATTGCTGCGGGTCAAGGATTTTTTGTTACTGGAAACATTTCTGGAAATCTCATCTTCAACAACAGCATGCGATTAGATAATAGTGGGGGTTTTAATGACAATTCTCAATTTTTCAAAAACCAATCTGTTAAGAAAAATCATAATGACAATAAAAATAGAATATGGCTCAATCTATCCAATAAACAAGGGGCCTTCAAACAAATATTAGTAGGCTACATCCCAGGCGCCACCAACGAATATGACAAAAATTATGATGGAATAACATTTGATAGCAATCCATACCTAGACTTCTACAGTCTTATTGGTAACAAGAAACTTGTCATTCAAGGAAAAACAGCTCCATTTCAAGCACAGGATACAATTCCTTTGGGTTACAGAACAACAATTTCAGGTGAGTTTAACCTAAATATAGCAGCAACAGATGGAGTATTTGAAAACAGACCGCTATACCTTGAGGATAAAACAGCACAAATAATTCATAACCTAAAGGAGGGGGCTTATACTTTTTCTACCGAAAAAGGCATATTTGACAACCGATTTGTATTAAAACACAACCATATCAATTTATCAAAAAGCAGCTGTGAACCCCCTACCAATGATATTTATATTTACCGAAAGGATAATAGCTTAAAAGTTCAATCTTTGTATAAAAATATCCATGAACTTCTAGTTTTAGACGCCCTTGGAATACCTCTATTCAAAAAGAGAAACATTAATTCGAAACAGTATCAAATAACAGCATTAGAGCCCGCGAACAAACTTCTTATTATCAAAATACAACTAGAAAACAATCAAAGAGCCATTATAAAGACCCTATTCTAAAAATAGAAAAAAAACCGTCTCATAATCGAGACGGTTCAATATTTTTATTTCCCTTTTTGAGAAGCTTCTAGATTTCTTTCGATTTCATGCCCTGGTCTAGACCATTTTGGTTTCTCACCTAAGGCAGAAAATTGAGAATCGGCAGCTTCCACTGTTTGTGGTTGTGACACTTTAGTAAACGGTTTTTGAGGATTTAACCCTAACAACTCAAACATCTTCATATCTTCGTCAACATCAGGATTAGGAGTAGTCAGCAATTTATCTCCCGCAAAAATGGAATTGGCACCTGCAAAGAAACACATCGCTTGTCCTTCTCTACTCATATTCATACGTCCTGCTGATAATCTAACCTGTGTTTCTGGCATCACAATACGAGTGGTTGCTACCATACGAATCATTTCCCATATTTCGACTGGTTTTTCCTCCTCCATTGGCGTTCCCTCCACTGCTACTAATGCATTAATTGGCACTGATTCTGGTTGAGGATTTAGGGTAGAAAGCGCTACAAGCATTCCTGCTCTATCTTCAATGCTTTCCCCCATACCTATAATTCCACCGCTACAAACCGTAACATTGGTTTTACGTACGTTCTCAATAGTTTGAATACGGTCTTCAAAACCTCTTGTAGAAATAACCTCTTTATAATATTCTTCAGAAGTATCTAAATTATGATTGTAAGCATACAAACCCGCTTCTGCTAAACGTTGCGCTTGATTTTCGGTAATCATACCCAATGTACAACATACCTCCATATCTAACTTATTAATGGTGCGAACCATCTCTAAAACTTGGTCAAATTCTGGCCCATCCTTCACATTTCGCCAAGCTGCTCCCATACATACACGGGAAGAACCACCTGACTTAGCACGTAAAGCTTGTGCTTTTACCTGACTCACACTCATCAAATCATTACCTTCAATATCCGTATGATATCGTGCCGCTTGCGGACAATACCCACAGTCTTCCGGACATCCACCCGTTTTAATAGACAATAATGTTGAAACTTGAACTACATTAGGATCATGATGTTCTCTATGTAAAGATGCTGCCTCGTAAAGCAAATCCATCATAGGTTTATTGTATATGGCAATAATTTCCTCTTTTGTCCAATTGTGTTTTGTGATACTCATCGATACATTTTTTAAAGCTCCAAAAGTAGTCAAATAGTTCTAATGAAGCAATCTAAAATATCGAAAAGCTAAATGAGTTAATCAATATAATTAATCCGTATAGAGTTTATTATTCCAATACAACATCAATAACATGGTAACAATGACGGAAGAAGCAATTCCTTCAAAAAGCAAGCATATAGAATAAGCCTCAATAGAAGGATTTCCACCAAATAAGAAAGTTTTAGACAAAGAATGCACATAAGCATCTCCTCCTTGAAAATAACTATAAGCAATAAGCGCGACAACACTCAAAACCACACCAATGACTGAAGTAATCATGGCTGAAGTAGCATTCTCAATAAATTTTAACTTTCCTTCTGAGAGATTCATTTCAATAGTTCTATTCACACCATAAAATACAAAAACGACATTAAAGAGTCTTAAATAAAATATATCTGCATATCCTAGCACATTCATTAGCATAAAATATAACGCTATGCCACTAAAGATAATAAAGCCGTTTATTATTTCTTTTGAAACTCTCATTTTTTCATTTTTTAGTTAATATTTAGAATACTATGAAAATGACCTCATAAAGAAAAAATGCTTCTACAAAGCACTTCCGACTAGTACAGTCAGAATTAGGAAATACTAATTTTGATGTTTATCGGAAACATACCTGCTATCCCAACTCAGCATCAATATAAAAGTGACGATTACCGCTGATACAATTCCTTCAAAAAGTAAAGAAATAGAATAAGTCATGATTGATGGATTTCCACCAAATAACAAGGTTTTAGATAACGTTTGCACATACTCATCCCCACCTTGAATATAACTATAAGCAATAAGCCCAATTATACTTAGAAAAACACCAATAAGCGCAGTAAACAATGCCGATATTGCATTTTCAGAAATGTGAAGTTTTCCTTCTGCAAAATTGGACTTTAAAGTTCGGTCGGCCCCATAGAAAACAAACAAGATATTGAAGAAACGCAAATAATACAAATGAGCCAATCCTGAAAACTCCATTATTAAAAAATAGAGTCCAATACCTATAAAAATAAGAAAACCGTTTATAAATTCTTTTGACATTTTCATCTGTTTAATTTTAAAAGTTAACAAATACTTCTTTGATAAACAATGGAATACATCTCAAATTTACGCAAAAAAAACGTATATATAAAGAATCACCTAAGAATTCTTTTGCTTTTTAATGCATTTCTTTTATGAAATGCTGTGCTATTTTTTTGTCTTTCTCGATCTGTTCTTTCAACAAAAGAACAGAGTCAAATTTTTGTTCGGAGCGGATATAATCTAAAAAAGAAACTTCAATTTCTTGACCGTATAAATCCCCCTCAAAATCCAAAAAATGAATTTCGATTGACAATTCATTTTCGCCTACAGTGGGATTAAAACCAATATTCATCAATCCATAAACCGCAGTATGATTTAAAATACTTTTTACAACATACACCCCGTTCATTGGAATCAACTTATAATCTTCTTTGATTTTCAAATTAGCCGTTGGAAATCCGATTGTTCTACCCAAACGTTTTCCTTCAGCAACTATTCCAGTCATAAAATAATTATAACCTAAATAACTATTGGCAAGCTTGATATCACCTTCACCAATTGCTTTTCTAACCTTCGTAGAACTTACAGAAATATCATTTAATTCTTGAACTGAAATTTGCTCCACCTCAAAACCATATTTCTCTCCAAAGCCTATTAAATCATCAATATTTGCGGTTCTATTCCTGCCAAAACGATGATCATATCCAATAATAATTTTATGAATCCTAAATTGATTCACCAGGATTGTCGTAACAAATTCCTCAGCTGTTAATCTTGAAAAAATCTCATCAAAAGGATGAATTACTAAGTTTTCTATCCCAATTGCTTCTAACAATTTGACTTTCTCTGGAATGGTATTGAGTAATTTTATTTCTGATTTCTCTTGAAGAACCATTCTAGGATGTGGAAAAAAAGTCAACACTAGGCTTTCAAACTCCTTATTTTGGGTATTCAGAATTAATTTTTCCAATATTTTTTTATGCCCAATGTGCACCCCATCGAAGGTGCCTAAGGTCAAAATAGTTTTCTTAGAGGAACTAAAATCCTGTATAGAGTCAAAAATCTTCAAGGCTATTATTTTACGGTTCTGCAAATTTATAGTATCTATTTTAATTGGAGTCGTTTCAACAATTGATTTTGACTGTTTTTTATAAAGGTTTCTTACTTTTTAGTTAAAGAAAGTAACATTTCACAAAATCTACAACCCAACTAATTTAATAAAGATACTCAGACTCATGTTTTAAATTTAAAACCTTATTTTTGACATAATATATTTATATTGATTATGAAAAAATATGTATTACTATTTGCAGTATTCACCTACTGCTTACCCTCTTTAGCTCAAAATCAATCTCCTTGGACCAGAATAAATACTCCCAATCCAAGTACCTCCAATAAAAACAGCAGTTTACAGACTAATAATGACCAATTATTTTTCAAACTAGATTTGGAGATGTTTAAACAATCTTTAACCAAATTAAACTCAAAAACTGCTAAGTACGCTGCAGTTGAAATTAGCATTCCAAATACAGAAGGCGTAATAGAAAAATATTCCGTGCAAGAAGCCTCGAATTTTGAACCTGAATTACAAGCCAAATATCCTGAAATTAAAGCCTATGAAGGAAAAGGAATAACTGATAAAAAAGCAAAATTACATTTCAGTCTCTCACCAAAGGGATTACAAACTATCGTTTTAAGAACAGATACCGCATCAGAATTCATCGAATTGTCCCCAGATGACCCTTCAAAATACATTATATTCTCTTCTAAAAGCCGAGGCAAAGGTAGCCTCCCATTTAGTTGCAAAACCGATGATATTGCAATAAACAACTCCTTACTCAATCAAACCGCCAAACTTACCGCAAACAATAAAGTCTTCAAAACCCTGAGGCTAGCACTATCTTGTACTGGAGAATATACCGCTTACCATGGCAATACTAAAGAGGGAGCTTTAGCAGCGATGAACGCCACAATGACAAGAGTAAATGCTATATTCAATAGAGATTTAGCTGTTAAACTAAACATCATTGCAAATAATGATTTAATCATCTATACCAATGCAGGAACCGACCCGTATTCCAATGCAAACTCTTTAGATAATTGGGCTCTAGAATTACAAAACACCTTGACCTCTGTAATCACTAACAATGGGTATGACATTGGCCATTTATTTGGAGCATCCGGAGGAGGAGGAAATGCAGGATGTATCGGTTGCGTTTGTGTCAATCCCACAACACAAAACCCTTATGGTAAAGGAAGCGCCTACACTTCGCCAAGTAACGGAAAACCAGAAGGCGACACTTTTGATATCGATTTTGTTGCTCATGAAATGGGACATCAACTTGGAGCCAACCATACTTTTTCCTATGAAATTGAAGGCACAGGTGTAAATGTAGAACCAGGCAGTGGTTCCACCATTATGGGCTACGCAGGAGTAACAGATGACTACGATGTACAAACCAATTCTGATACTTATTTTTCATTTGCCACCATCTCACAAATCCAATCTAATCTTGCAACTAAATCTTGTCCCGTTAGCACTACAATTACCACCAACAGCACCCCTCAAATTAACGCTGGAAACGATTATACAATACCCAAAGGAACAGCTTTTATATTAAAAGGAACAGGCTCTGACATTGATGACAACACTCTTACCTACTGTTGGGAACAAAACGATTCTGCAACGACGGCCAGCCAAAGCAATAGCATTGCCAATCCGACGAAAACCAACGGACCTTTATTTAGATCTCTTCCACCTGCAAGCAGCCCTATAAGATATATGCCTCCTTACAATAATGTTTTAGCCAATAAACTTACGAGTACTTGGGAATCCGTATCTAATATTGGTCGAAACTTAAAGTTTGTATTAACCGCAAGAGATAATGCCGCACAAGGAACAGCACAAACTAATTCAGACGAAATGATTGTTTCTGTGAATGAAACTGCAGGACCATTTACTATTAGCTCGCAGAACACAGAAAATATATCATGGACGCAGGGTTCAAACGAGACCATAACCTGGACAGTAAACAACACTAATACACTTCCGGGATCTAGCAATGTAAACATTAAACTCTCCATAGACGGAGGAATAAGCTTCCCTATCTCATTAGCCACAAACACGCCAAATGACGGCTCAGAAAGCATAACAGTGCCGAATATAACTGAAAAAAACTGCCGACTATTAATCGAACCTACAAATAACATCTACTACGCCCTAAACAGCCAATCTTTTTCTATTGGCTACACAGTAGATTACACTTGTAATACCTATAACTACACAGCACCATTTACAATCCCTGAAAGAAGCACCTATACCACCAGAACCATTGCATATCCAGCAACAGAAGGAGTGGTATCTGATGTAAACTTCAACCTAAACTTAACGCATGCCTTTTTATCGGACATTCAAATGGATGTTATTAGCCCAAAAGGAACCACTGTAAAACTATTTGAAAGAGGTTGCAGTGACACTAATGGCACTTTATCACTAACTTACGACGATTCAGGTTCCGATCTAACTTGTGGATCTAGCTCACCACAAACCGTAGCACCATTTGGAACCCTCTCAGCATTTAATGGCGAGAATCCTGAAGGAACTTGGATTTTTCGAATAAGAGATGCTTATCCTGAAGATACCGGCACATTAAACTCCGCCTCAATCCAAATTTGCACCAAAACTTTTACCCTAAAACAGCCTGAATTTAAAATTCTAAATTTTGCCTTGTACAAGAATCCCAACGATGGGAAATTTAAAGTTAAATTTGAAAGTGATTCAACTAGCGTTATCAACATTCAAATACACGACATCCTAGGAAAAAAGATAGTCGAACAAGAATTTCCTAGAACAAATTTATTCATAGAAGACATGCAAATCCCCAATGCACAAACAGGAATTTATTTTTTACAAATCATCGTTGGCGAGAAAAAAATAATCAAAAAAATAATTGTGAATTAATCTTGACAAAAGTATTTTATCAAATCCATTACTAAGACCGTTTCAACAACTTTCTGAGACGGTTTTTTGTATTTAAAACTTTTAGGCAACTTTACACACAAGAAAAATCACATCCTCTACCAAAATACATTATATCAAACCATATTGACATTAGCACTTAAATTTAAAAAATTCAATTAGGCCTCTTTAAGTATTGTTCTTTTATAATTTTCCGAATAATCAATCTAAAGTCTTGCACTTATATCAAACACTCCTCTTACTATACATAAACTACCATCAAACATATCCCTAATGCACCTAATAATAGCACTATAAATAAAAAAGCCCTACAAATATAAATTTGTAGAGCTTTGTTTTATTTATGATAACGGTTCTAGTCTGCTAAAACAATTACTTTATTGTCTTTCATTTCAATTGTTCCAGAAGCAATAGCCAAAGTATAATTTTGATCATTTACTTTAGTAAACAATCCTGCTGACTCCTTACTAAACTTAAAACTTGGAGCTTTAATACTAACTATTCCCTTTTGAAGTATAGAAACTATAGGCGCGTGATTATTCAAGATTTGAAAACTACCATCAACACCTGGAACAGCTATTGAAGTAATTTCTCCTTTAAATAAAGACGTCTCTGGTGATACTATTTCTAAAATCATAATTTATTATTAAGGATTTTGGATTTGAGATTTGAGAATTAGAAATCCTAATTCTTACATCCTTATTCCTAAATCAATTAAGCTTCTGCTAACATTTTCTCTCCAGCTTCGATAGCCTCTTCAATAGTACCTTTAAGGTTGAATGCTGATTCTGGTAAGTGATCTAATTCACCATCAATAATCATATTAAATCCTTTGATAGTATCTTTAATATCAACTAATACACCTGGGATACCTGTAAATTGCTCAGCAACGTGGAATGGCTGAGACAAGAAACGTTGTACACGACGTGCTCTAGATACTGCTAATTTATCCTCTTCAGACAATTCTTCCATACCAAGGATAGCGATGATATCTTGTAATTGCTTGTATTTTTGAAGAATTTCTTTTACTCTTTGTGCACAGTCATAATGCTCATTTCCTAAGATATGAGGAGTCAAGATACGAGAAGTTGAATCCAATGGATCCACTGCAGGATAAATACCTAACTCAGCAATCTTACGAGACAATACTGTAGTAGCATCTAAGTGAGCAAACGTTGTTGCTGGCGCCGGGTCAGTTAAGTCATCCGCAGGAACGTAAACCGCCTGTACAGATGTAATAGATCCTTTGTTTGTAGACGTAATACGCTCTTGCATCGCACCCATTTCAGTTGCCAATGTAGGTTGGTAACCTACCGCAGATGGCATACGACCTAAAAGTGCTGATACTTCAGAACCTGCCTGTGTAAAGCGGAAGATGTTATCAACGAAGAATAATACATCTTTTCCTTGGTCAGATCCTGCTCCATCACGGAAATATTCAGCAATAGATAATCCAGATAATGCTACACGAGCACGAGCTCCTGGAGGCTCATTCATTTGTCCGAAAACGAAAGTAGCTTTAGACTCTCTCATTCCTGGCAAGTCTACTTTAGACAAATCCCATCCTCCATTTTCCATAGAGTGCATGAATTCCTCACCGTATTTGATAATCCCTGACTCTAACATCTCACGAAGTAAGTCATTTCCTTCACGCGTTCTTTCACCTACTCCTGCGAATACTGAAAGTCCACCGTGACCTTTTGCAATATTGTTAATCAACTCTTGAATCAATACTGTTTTACCAACACCTGCACCACCAAACAATCCAATTTTACCTCCTTTTGCATAAGGCTCAATCAAATCGATTACTTTAATACCTGTGAATAAAACTTCTGATGAAGTTGATAAATCTTCAAATTTTGGTGCTTGACGGTGAATTGACATTCCGTTTTCACCTGTTTTAGGCAATTCTGGCAATCCATCAATCGCATCTCCAACCACATTAAATAGACGTCCGTAAACATCAGCCCCAATTGGCATTTGGATTGGGTTTCCAGTTCCCACTACTTCATAACCTCTACTCAAACCATCTGTTGAGTCCATAGATACGGTACGAACTGTGTTTTCACCAATATGAGATTGTACTTCAAGGATTAATTTAGTACCATCTTTTTTTATGATTTCTAATGAATCATAAATTTTCGGAAGTTCAACATCTTTACCGTTGAAAACAACATCGACTACTGGACCAATGATCTGCGCAACTTTTCCTATTACTTTTGACATTACTTATGTATTTATTAAATAGCTAATTAGGTTTATGAATGCTTTCAATCAAACTCAACTGACTGACCGCTTTTTTCAGAGTGCAAAGATAATTTTTTAAAACAAAAAATCAATAATTTTTTATATAAAAAAGTTGATTTTTTTAATGAATCAATTATCAGGCTAGAGAATACAAAGAATTTACATAAAAAAAGCAAAACCATCCCTTAACAAAATGAGATGGTTTTGCTTTAAAATCCTCAAAAAAGAGATTAAGGCTTCAAAACAAAGGACACGAATAATTGTCGTCCAATTGCTCCAGCACCTAAAACTTGAGTATATTCTTTTCCTCCTAAGTTTGCAGCACCAATTTTAATAATTGATTTTATAGAAGGCAACGAATAATTTACCTGAGCATCAATAACAGTAGCAGACTCGATAATTCCATCAACCATTGAAGATTCCCACATGTATTCGCTATTCCATCTTCCACTTACATTAAATCCAAAATTCCTGAAAAGCTTTTCGTTTCCAAATGACAGTTTAACCCTATGTTTAGGCGTATTGAAACTAGCTTCAAAACCTGGATCCTTTGACTTATCAAAATCCAACTGTGCA
This sequence comes from Flavobacterium faecale, assembly GCF_048320115.1. GTDB lineage: Bacteria > Bacteroidota > Bacteroidia > Flavobacteriales > Flavobacteriaceae > Flavobacterium > Flavobacterium faecale_A. The sequence goes on along the minus strand of NZ_CP182943.1, from coordinate 1,501,689 downwards.
TAGTTATAATTAACACCAGCTAGATAATCCCCAAACAGCTTTTTTGATAATCCAACACCAACTCCCAATGAATTAATTTCTACCGGAGTATTGGTATACAATTGAAAAACTCTAAAGTTACCATTTCCAATAGCATGTAAAGATTGAACCTCAGGATTAGTAGCATAAGTTGGAGCTCCAGATGTAAAATCGAATGTTTCACTAGCTTTACCATAATAGGGAGCAATAGCAGTTGTATTTCCAATAAAATCTTTATACATATTATAGTATACATTTAAATCTATACTAATATCTTTTATCTGAGAACGATAACCCACTTCAAAAGCTTTCACTTGTTCTGGCTTCACATTATTTACATTCGTTTTTCTTAATAATGCTGCCGCCCCAGGTGTATTCGTAGGATTTGCAGCTGCGAAAGCCGCAAAAGCACCAACAGATGCCGCTGTATAGGAATTTTGATAAGCATTAACACCTGTAATCGTTGTAGTTGAACCACCTGCGTATAGTTGCCCTACCGCTGGAAATCCATTGCTAACTGGTACCGTTTCAACATATCTTAATAAATTATCTGGCGCCGACCCAATTAACACAGCTGGCCCAACATTAAATCCAATATATTGATCTTGTGTGGTTGGATTTCTAAAACCTGTTTGAAAAGAAGTCCTTAGATTATGCTGTTTTTCTTTACCTGCGGCATAAACAAACGACACTCTTGGCGAAAAATTACCTTCAAAATTCTTAGATTTATCATAACGCACTGAACCTGTAAATTTAAGCCTATCCTCTAGTAATTTCTTTTGCAATTGAGTATACACACCATATTCATCGTAATCTATAGAGCTATTAGCATCTGTATAAATCCTACCTTGAGAATTTAACTGATACAGTCGATACGATCCTCCAACTTGAATTTCTCCAAATTTTATCAAATCTTTCAAATTATAATTAGCGTCAGAATGGTAGATTTTGGAATTATCAACCAACTTGGAACCAGTTAATATATTAGGATCAGCAATTACTTTATCAAAAGCTGTTTGAAAAGCAGCAGTACCTGGAATCAATCTACCAGTATCTGCAGCGGCTCTAGCGAGTGCAGCGGCGGCAGTAGGGTTTTGATTTCCTGGTCCAAAAACCCCAGCCATAGCTTGTGCATAAGCTCCTGCATATTGACCAAACCAATTTTCATTAGACTTCCAAGCTTTATTAACATTCCATGCTGTAAATTGCATGTCATAAGATTCTCCCCCATCTTCAGTAGTCATATAACCTCTCACAAAAAAGTTTTTGCCTTTGAATTCTAACTTATGTTGCTGCATGAAAAAGTTATTCAAATAATACCTATTCCCACCTTGATAAACCGCATTACCTAAACCAAATTTGCTTTGCCAAATAATTTCTAACTTTTCATCTCCCATTGGTCTAAAATGAAGAGAAAAATCCACTTTAGTATTACTGGCTTTATTATCAGTCAAATCGGTTTCGTTGTATCCCGTTCTTGAAACATTCTCTCTAGGCAATAAAGCCGCAAGATTTGCTGGCAAAAGTGAATTAGCAACTAATGTTTGTCCTACGTTGTAAATATTGGTACTTACCTCATCACCATATACATTTATACCGTCATAGTTTTGATGACTCCTTGTCCTACCCACTACTGTTTTATCATCATAATTAGTCGCAAACCAATCTGTACCTTCCATGTGTGTGAAATTGAATTTAGCAGCAAAATGTTTATCAAAAGCATGTGCCATTCTGATTCCAAAGTCATAATACCCATTGGTTCCCGCAGCTTTTTGACTAGTTTGACCATACTTTAAATAGGTAGAAATCCCTTGGTGAAAAAACGGACTTTTACTATTCATAAACATAATCCCATTAAAAGCATTTGCCCCATATAAGGCCGAGGAAGCTCCCGGCAACAATTCCACACTTTGTACATCAATTTCAGACACACCAATCATATTTCCCAACACAAAGTTTAGCAACGGAGAAGAATTATCCATTCCATCGACTAGTTGCATAAAACGAGTATTGGCAACCGTAGCAAAACCACGAGTATTGATTGATTTAAAAGTCAAACTACTCGTATTCATTTGAACTTCTTTAAGATTTTCAAGACCGTCATAAAAGGATGGAGATGCTGTTTTTTTAATATCTGAAATTCCCATTCTTTCAATAGTAACTGGCGATTCAATTATACGCTCTGGCGTCCTAGAGGCAGAAATAACGATCTCATTTAGCTTTGTCTCTTCATCCAATAAAACAACAGCTACTTTTTGCTTACTAGAAGTAATGGTCATTCTTTTATTCTGAAAACTGACACTTGAAAATTCAACTATCCATGGAAAAGCCTTATTGGATCTTAAAATAAAATTCCCATCGGAATCTGTTATTGTACCAGAGGAATCTCCAATTAAAACAACATTGACACCAATAAGAGGTTGGTTAGCACTATCAGTGACAGAACCTGTAACTGAATTCTGAGCAAAACTAAGCCCGCTCAAAAACAATACAACAAAGAGTAATTTCATTCGCATAGGTAGATTATTAAGGATTATCATACCTAATGTACAATTAAATTAATTATCAACAAAAGATCCTCCTAAATAATAACAATATAACAAACAAAAAACAACTACAGACACTGCAATAAATTGCGTTATTTTTTAAGATTAATTCAAAAAAATAACAGAAAACAACATTTTACTATGCACGCATACTACCTAAAGACCTCTAAGCTATAAATTTCATAAAAATACTATATAAAAAAAGAGACTACCTAAAAAAGGTAATCTCTTAATAATTTTTGTGACTTTGGAGGCTATTCTACTGTAACTGACTTCGCTAAGTTACGTGGTTGATCTACATTACAACCTCTCAAAACTGCAATATGATAAGACAATAATTGCAATGGAATGGTAGTTATTAGCGGAGATAAAGCATCTGATGTTTCTGGAATCTCAATTACATAGTCTGCTAATTTCCTAACTTCGGTATCCCCTTTGGTAACAATAGCAATGATTCGACCGCTTCTTGATTTTATCTCTTGTATATTACTAACAATTTTATCATAGTGACCTTGAATTGGCGCTACAACGATTACTGGCATATGCTCATCAATTAACGCAATAGGACCATGCTTCATTTCGGCAGCAGGATAACCCTCAGCATGAATATATGATATTTCCTTTAATTTTAATGCGCCCTCTAAAGCTACAGGGAAATTATAACCCCTACCTAAGTACAAACAATTGGAGACCTCTTTAAAAGTAGCCGCAATCTCTTCAGCTATTCCATTTGTACCCAAGGCGTCATTTACTTTTTCAGGAATCAACTCCAATTCTAATAAATACCTATGGAAATCAGAATAAGACAACGTTCCTTTAGCCTTCGCCAAACGAAGTGCAATCATTGTCAAAACCGTAATTTGAGTAGTAAATGCTTTGGTTGAAGCCACTCCAATCTCTGGTCCAGCATGAGTATAAGCCCCAGCATGAGTTTCTCTAGAAATAGACGAGCCTACAACATTACAAACACCAAAAACAAAAGCCCCAGCTTCTTTGGCTAATTTTATAGCCGCCATGGTATCTGCTGTTTCTCCAGATTGAGAAATAGCTATAACTACATCATCACTATTAATAATTGGATTACGATATCTGAACTCAGAAGCATATTCTACCTCAACAGAAATTCGAGCAAATTCTTCAAATATATATTCTGCTACTAATCCCGCATGCCAAGATGTACCACAAGCAATGATAATAATACGCTTAGCATTTAAAAACTTCTCGATATTATCCTCAACACCTGCCATTTGAATAATTCCCTTATCTGTAAGCAACCTACCTCTATAAGTATCTTTAATCACATTAGGTTGCTCATAAATCTCCTTCAACATAAAATGGTCATAACCACCTTTTTCAATCTGTTCCAAATTCATTTGCAACTCTTGAATATACGTATCTACAGGAGCATCACTTACAATTTTACGAACCTTTAAAGGCCTGTCTTTTTTGATGATGGCAATTTCACCATCTTCCAGATACACTGCATTAGCAGTATACTCAATAAATGGTGAAGCATCAGAAGCAATAAAATACTCTCCCTCACCAACTCCAATTGCTAACGGACTTCCCAAACGAGCCGCCACTATTTCATCAGGTTTTTTGGTATCAAATACTGCAATCGCATAAGCTCCAACCACTTGATTCAGCGCTAATTGAACAGCTTTGCCCAATTTTATATTTTCATTTTTCTGTATCTCCTCAATCAAATTAACCAAAACCTCCGTATCGGTATCAGATTGAAAGGCATACCCTCTTTTAATCAATTCCTCTTTTAACGGAGCGTAATTCTCTATAATTCCGTTGTGAATAATCACCAATTCTCCTGAATTAGAAACATGTGGATGTGAATTTACGTCATTAGGAACCCCATGAGTTGCCCAACGTGTATGCCCCATTCCAATAGACCCCTTATTACACTCCTTGTCAGCTTTAGCTTCAAGATCGGCAACCTTTCCTTTTGTCTTGCAAACGGCAATTTCATTTCCATCATACGTCATAACCCCAGCACTATCGTACCCTCTGTATTCCAATCGCTTCAACCCCTTAATAACAACTGGGTATGCATCTCTATGACCTATATATCCAACAATTCCACACATATATTTAGATTAATTTGGTTTAGTATAGTAAATTTCTAATTTCAAACGTTTATCATAATTAGGATCCCCTATCGGAATATTATTTCCAAATAAAACAACACCCAGAGGATTCATTACTGAAGCTTGTGGAACACGTGAAAATCCAGCAGTTTCGTTTTTCAACCTTGCATTCATAATAGTATTAATATTTTCAGTGACTACTAATCCCAATTCGATATTTGTCGAATCTTTCTGAATCAAATTACGTACATGATTCGTAATTCTAAATTTATAAATACTATTCCCTGAGGCATCTTTGCCTAGAATTCCGCCGTATATCGTTTTACCATTTTTTGCATTTGTTCCCGTTGTTGTATCATAATAATCGATAATTGGTCGATTATTTGTAAAATCATACAAGTACAGGCGTTGTGACATATTCTCACCAGTAAATTTATCTTTATCTACGTAAAAAACCAAATTAGCTTCATTTACTAACCAACCATTTCCTTTGATTGTTGCCAAGTCACCTTTATCAAAAAGCTTAATCACTGACATGGCACCTTCCCCGCCTTTAACATATAAATTAGGATCGCCCAGATTCTTGTTTGCAGACCCAATTGCCGACGTATAAGCTGCTTTTGTATTAGATTGCTCCAACAAACTAACCGTATTACCTGTCAAATTAAGCACAATTGAATTATCAATTCTGCTAGCGGTTTCACCTTCTTTAAACTTAATTGTAATAGTTCCTCCTGCAAAATTTAGCATCGCCAAATTAGTAGGATTTGAGCCTGATTTTTCAACTTGAAAATACAAACCTCGAAAATAATCCCTAAACACATCATTAGAAGATAAAACTAACGAATTAATTTTATGCTCATTAATCATTTCCTGAAAATCGGTTTTGTTCAATTTCAACTTCATAGCCGGAGCCGTATATGTAGTTGTAGAAACCCCATCAACAGTCGTTGTAACTGAATGCTGGGCTTTATTAAAGAAAAAGGCATCATTCTGACTCGGATCTGCATCGTCATTTAATTTAGCCCCAATTTTTACATCATTAAAAACTGAATTCTGATCTGTAAAATACTTTTGCGCATTGACAAAACCTCCTATAGGATCTAAATTTCTCAAATAATAACCTGAACGAAAAACACTCAATTTTAGTTTAGCATCCTCACTTCCGTAAATAGAATCCAAAACATAATTTGCCCCACCTTCCACATTAATGGTTGTTTGCGTGGCATCAACAAAATATGGAATTGAAAGTTCTACACTTTCAACATCAGGATTTGCTCCAATGACTGGATTAGTAGAAACCAAAGACAATTGAGTTACAAAATTAGCTGTAGTTGTACCAAAATTTGGGTCTTCATAAATACCTAAAGGATTTATCGCTTGATTGTTAGACTGAACAGCAGTAATTCCCTGATTGTAAGCAACAACTTCCGAAGTATATTTATCAAAGATAAAGTGATTACCTCCTATCAAATCATCACCAATTGAATTATAATCTTTATCACAAGAATACAAAAAAACAACACTACATATTATAAGGACTCTCTTGAAAAAAGAATTATTGTACATATTTGATAATAAAGTTTAATTACAGAATTTCGTTATTATAAAAATTGCCATAAGCTTCTGCAAAGGCATCTTTTGGCACGAAAGGTAAAAAAGGTTTACCGGATGACTCTATAAATTTTGTTAAACTTGCAGAAACATTTTCTGAGGCTATTATCACTCCATCAGAATGTTTTACAGCCGCTTTCATGACTCCTTCATAATCAGGAATCACTAAATCAGAAATAGCCTCTTCTAAAACTCCATCTAGTTTTACTTTATTAATCATCTCTGCATCAAGTGTACCATCAAAAGACTGACCATACACAGAAGTCACTATTTTTGTTTCGGAAAACAAAGCTTCATTCTTGTAATAATGCTTCATATACACTGGCAACATTGCAGCCATCCATCCGTGAACATGAATAATATCTGGAACCCAATTTAATTTTTTGACAGTCTCCACTACTCCTTTAGCAAAGAAAATAGCGCGCTCATCATTATCTGGATACAAAACCCCCTCTTCATCAGCAAAAGTTGCTTTTCTTTTAAAATACTCATCGTTATCGATAAAATAGACCTGAATTCTTTCTTTTGGAATGGAAGCGACTTTGATAATCAATGGCATATCTAAATCATTCACTACTAAATTCATCCCAGAAAGCCTGATTACCTCATGTAATTGATGTCTTCTCTCATTAATATTTCCGTATCTCGGCATAAAAATTCTGATTTGTCCTCCTTGATCATTTACCATCTTCGGAACATCGTAAGACATCAAAGAAACTTCATTTTCAGCAAGATAAGGCACCACTTCAGATGATACATATAATATCCTCTTGTCTTTCATATTGTAATTTGCTTTATTTATTGGCAATAAAAACCATGCAAAATTACAAAATTTTATGCAGTTATTAACTAAAATATTATGTTTGCATTTAATTTTAATAAAATAGCCATGCCTATTTTCTACGGAAAAGTAGCTTTGAACACTTTTTTAAAGTCGGTCAAAAAACAAAATACTTCCATTGGCTTTGTCCCTACTATGGGAGCATTACACCAAGGTCATCTTTCATTGATGCAACAATCATTAAAAGAAAACCAATATACGGTAGTTAGTATTTTTGTCAATCCAACCCAGTTCAACAACCCCGAAGATCTTTCTAAATACCCAAGAACACTAGAACAAGACACCGAAAAAATTAATGACTTAGATCCTGAAATTATTATTTACGCACCTTCCGTTGAGGATATTTACGAAGGCAATGTTAATGCAGAATCCTTTGATTTTGATGGATTAGAAAACCAAATGGAAGGCAAATTTAGACCTGGTCATTTTGATGGCGTAGGAACAATTGTCAAACGCCTATTTGAAATCGTACAACCAAATAATGCTTATTTTGGCGAAAAAGATTTCCAACAATTACAAATAGTCAAGAAAATGACTCTAAAAAACAATCTGGCCGTCACTATTGTAGGCTGTCCCATTCACCGTGAAGCAAACGGATTAGCGATGAGCTCCCGAAACGAACGCCTAACAGCTCAACAACGTGAAGAAGCCAGCCTAATTAGCCAAACTATTTTTAAAACCAAAGAACTATTCAAAAACAAAAGTCCAGCAGCCATTAAAGAATGGGTAGCGGAGGTGTTTGAAAAAAACCCCACTTTTGATTTAGAATATTTTGAAATTGCTGACGAAGAAACACTTAACCCTTGTATTGACCCGGAAAAAGATAAAAAATATCGTGCATTTATTGCCGTATTTGTTAATAATATCCGATTGATTGATACAATTTCATTAAAATAATTTAATTTTGCGCCATGCAAATTCAAGTACTAAAATCAAAAATTCATCGTGTAAAAGTAACGGGGGCCGATTTAAATTACATTGGCAGTATTACCATCGATGAAACGCTACTAGAAGCTTCAAACATTATTGAAGGTGAAAAAGTAGCCATTGTAAATATTAATAACGGAGAACGTTTTGACACTTACGCCATCAAAGGTGAAAGAAATTCAGGCGAAATCACACTGAACGGTCCAGCCGCTCGTAAAGTTCAAAAAGACGATATTATCATCATTATATCTTATGCTACATTGGACTTTGAAGAGGCCAAAACTTTCAAGCCTTGGATTATTTTCCCAAATGAAAAAGACAATTCGTTAACCTAATTAAAGAAAAACAAAGTCATAAAGAGGAGTATGTTTGCAAAAACACACTCCTCTTTTGTTTTTTATAAACATTTTTAAAAAAATAGATAAACTACAATATTATTTATTTTATGCTATTTTTGAACTTCAAATAACGAAATAAAACCAAGTTATGTCCAAAGTAAAAACTACTTTTTTTTGTCAAAATTGCGGAACACAATTTGCCAAATGGCAAGGACAATGTAACTCTTGCAAAGAATGGAACACCATAGCCGAAGAAATCATTCAAAAACAAGACAAGGTAGCTTGGAAAACAGAATCATCCCAAAACAACAGAGTCTCCAAACCTTTAAAAATCAAAGAGATTGACTCCACACAGGAGGTTCGAATGAATACTACCGACTCTGAACTAAACCGTGTCCTTGGAGGCGGGTTAGTACCTGGTTCTTTAACGCTTTTAGGCGGTGAACCAGGAATTGGAAAAAGTACACTCTTACTTCAAATTTCGTTAAAATTACCCTATAAAACATTGTACGTTTCAGGAGAAGAAAGTCAAAAACAAATCAAAATGCGCGCAGAACGCATCACTGATTCTAGTGACAACTGTTACATTTTAACCGAAACGAAAACACAAAACATCTTCAAACAAATTGAAGCTATTGCACCCGAAATTGTTATTATTGATTCTATTCAAACGCTTCATACGGACTATATAGAATCTACTGCTGGTAGCATTTCTCAAATTCGGGAAACCACTGCTGAACTCATCAAGTTTGCTAAAGAATCCAATATTCCAGTGATTCTTATTGGTCACATTACAAAAGACGGAAATATTGCTGGTCCTAAAATCTTGGAACATATGGTCGATACGGTACTTCAATTTGAAGGCGACCGAAACCATGTATACCGTATTTTACGTTCCCTAAAAAACCGTTTTGGTTCCACAGCCGAAATTGGAATCTATGAAATGCTAGGAAGCGGATTGCGCGAAGTTCACAATCCTTCTGAAATATTAATCTCGCACAAAGACGAAGAATTATCTGGAACCGCCATTGCCACCACTCTTGAAGGAATGCGACCACTAATGATTGAAATCCAATCTCTTGTCAGCACTGCAGTTTACGGAACACCTCAACGTAGCACCACAGGATATAACGCCAAAAGATTAAATATGATCCTAGCTGTACTTGAAAAAAGAGCAGGTTTTAGATTAGGAGCCAAAGATGTTTTCCTCAATGTAACGGGCGGAATTTCTGTTGACGATCCTGCCATTGACTTGGCTGTTGTTGCAGCCATTTTATCCTCAAACGAAGATATCCCAGTAAACAAAGGTTTTTGCTTTGCAGGAGAAGTAGGTTTATCTGGTGAAATTCGTCCCGTAAACCGAGTAGACCAACGCATTCAAGAAGCCGAAAAATTAGGATTTTCTACGATTTTTGTATCTAAATACAATAAAATAGCGCTAAAAAATCCAGGAATCAAAATTGAATTGGTTGCCAAAATCGAAGATGTAGCAAGTATGTTGTTTGGATAAAATTTATTTTTAAACAAATAATCTGAATTAAAATAAACTTAATAGCCCTCATCGGCTATAATCAACACCTTCACAGATTAGCAAATAAAAACCAGCCACTTCAACCACTTAACTACCTGACAACTATTTATTTCAATGTTTTTTTCGTACCTTTAAGAGGTGTCATTTTTTATACTATTTCAGTACTATCAAAAAAGACTTCAATTAACAAATAAGTACAGTTACGCTAATCTTTATTCACAGTTAACGAACTATAGTTCCTATATTTTTCAGTAATGAAGCGTATTTGAACAATGGAACTTATATAAACCTTTTCGACGAAAATTAGCGAACTAAAATTAAAATGCACCTGATAAATAATATCAAAAGCAATCTATTTTTAACCTAAAAAACCAATACTCATGAAAAAGCAAACTGGCATTTGGATAGATACAAAAAAAGCAATCATAGTAACGATAGACGGTCAAAATGAATCCATCACCGAAATCCTATCAGATATAGAAAACCCTGTACATCACAACGGCGAAGGAAACAAAGGCGCTTTTTTTGGCGACCAACACGTAAATTCAGAAAAAACATTTGACGAAAGAAAGAAACATCAAACCAATAACTATTTGAAAAATGTTATTTCTAAAGTGGCAGAAGCCGATGAATTGTATGTTTTTGGCCCAGCAGAAACAAAGAACAAACTACAGCAAAAAATTAATAGTGAAAAAACCGAAATAGCTACTAAATTAAAATTAGTTGAGACCGCTGATAGCATGACCCAAAATCAAGTTGTAGCACAAGTAAAAAAATTCTTTAAGAAATAACCTAAGTTAAAATATTACGAAGAAGCTGTTTCACGAAGTTAAGCTACACCAAAAAGTTAGATGCTATATGGATGCAATGCAAGTTGTGAGACCCGCTGCACGAAGTCGTCTAAAAAAAATTCCTAGAAATAGGGGTATGCTGTGCGAAGTCTCCCGACTTCGTACCCATTCCTATATGCCGTTCCAAATTTCTAAAACTCAATATTCATTATAACGAGTAAAATTATTCAAATTTAAAACATCAACTATCGGAATCTCTGCTTTTTCTATTTTTAGTAAGCCTGTATCCGAAACATAATTACTGGCACTTGAATAAGTATAATGTGATGCTTTCTCTACAATTCCTGCACGAACAGGATTTAAGTGAATATAATCCAACTTTGACCACATAAACTTGTTGCTGTAAATTTCTTCAGGATGATTGCCATACTGCCAAAACTGATAATTTTTGTTTCTTGAATGACTTTCGGTTGCCAATTTAAAACGCTCTAACATCCATTGGCTCCGCCGAACCACTTCGTTAGGTTTCACTTCGACTCTCGGCATCTGATTTTATTTTTTCTATAATTTTTGTAGCTGTAAATTTCTTAAAATCTCGCAACAAATCCGATAACTCGCCATCGCCAGATTGCACTACCATATGAATATGATTACTCATAATCACATAGCCGTACAAAACCATTGGCTTTTCTTTGATACAAAAATCCAAACAGCCTATAACGATGTCTCTATAATTTTTTCTTGTAAAAACATCAACCCAATCAACAACGGTTGCCGTTACAAAATGTGGCAAAGTTTGGTTTCTTATCTTGTATCCTTCAGATATCACTTTTTTATTCAAATATGTAGTTTTTTACTACAAATAAACATTTTTTTTGCCTGATTAACTGTGTGAACTATTGGAACGGGTACGAAGTCGGGAGACTTCGCACAGCAATCCCCGACTTTTAATAACGTTTTTCTTTTATGGAACACTTTGCATAGCTGGGATTCAATTTTGTTAAATAAATTTACAAATTTTAGGTCAGTTTACGGATAAGCATATTTTATTTTAAAACTTTAAACTCAATTTTTCTACATTTAATTATAAAATTAGAGTTAGGATTTTCTTCTAAATAATCAAAATGATCTATTGGAAAAAAATCAAAAGTTATTACTCCATCTTCTTCTTTTATATAAACATCTTTTGGTGCAAAATCAGATATTCCATTTTCTCCAATTAATTTATAAAAAATAACTTCTATAAAAGAAATCTTTACTTTTTCATAGTTATAATTTTTACCTTTATTTGCACAATGAATAATTAAATCAAATACATTTTCATTATTATTCTCGAATAACTTAATTTCTGAAATCCAAGAATCTGAAAACTCATAATAATCTTCTATTATTTTCTTAATCATAAAACTTAATTTTTAAAAATATTTTTTGGGAATTAACATAAAAGGTATATGATTTTCTGGCAAATGCCCACTCTGCATATTTCCTGGGATACTAAATTTGTGTCCATGTGGAGCTCCCATATTATGATTTTTATAATTAATTTCAAATTCAATATTACCATTACTATCATAAAAATGTTTTGAAATTGGCTTACCATTTGACGTTGTATAATCTTTTGATGAATTAGGAATATTATTAGGTTTCGGAGAATCTGTATTTATGTAACCTTCTGGATATTTTCCAGAATTAGTTTCTCCTGTTGCTTTCGCCTGTGCTTTAATTGCATCTCTTACTTCTGGACTGTTTTCAAATTTAGTTCCTTTGTTTTGGTTACTAGTTGCAATGACCGATATTGACGGCTTTGATTTAGTACCCATCCAAATTCCCGCACCGCTGTCTTTTGCTGCTTGAAAACCCGAAATACCTCCACCTACTGCTCCAAATATTGCCGACATTCCTAATCCCGCATTCCAATCATTACCAGTTACCAAATTGGTAAATGCAGTTAAAGCAGTTGAATTAGCCGCTCCAGCAAGTTCGTGAAAAATATAAATGACCAATTTTGAAACTCAAAATTTGGTCATTTTTTTATTTCTTGAAAAAAAACAAACTTACTTCTGAATGTGCCTTCGCACAGCAATTCCCGACTTTTAATAACGTTTTTCTTTTTATCGAACACTTTGCATAGCTGGAGTTGACCTTTTACTTGACTTCCTGGATCACCAATCATTGGAAATATTACAAAAATCATCATTTATGTATTTTTTAATATAATCCTCCGTAAGTTTTAATTTATTCGATATTGTGCCGTATTCTACACCATCAAATCCTTCAAAAAGTAATTCATCATCTTTCTTTATTTCAATTGACTGAAGATCTTCTTGAATATTTTCTGATAAAATGCAATTTATTAATAATTTTCTGTTAAGATTATCCAATTTTATTTTTAGATAGTATTCATATTCAGAATCTTGCAACACTCTTAACAATAATTTCGAACTTAAATTAGGTGCCTGTAAATAACAGATTGAATTTTCAGGCATTATTTTCAAAGTATCTATAAAAAAATCTTTTTCTATCATCTATTTTAATATTATGTACCCTTGTTTGGTAAGCTTATACCTTTAACATCTACATCCCTATGACTCACAGGAATAAACCTATTTTAGGACGAGACAGGGTGCTCTTTTCTTGCATATATAAAAGAATCTAAACTATCGAGTTTTGAGAATAAATCGTTGCTAAATACACATCTTTCTTCAACTGTTTCAAAATCTATATCCGCCAATATTTGCCCTGCTATATTACTTAAATTTTCATAATCGTCCTCAATTGGCATCCTGTCTAAATAACAAATAATCGTGAGTTTTTTAGAATCAAATCCAATCGCAATTGCCCTAATTTCAACATATATTTCACCTAGAATAGCTCTCTGCGCAGATAATAAGACATTCCTAAATAAATCAATATTTTTTTCCATTTTTTCCATTTTTTAACTATAATTACGGTCTTGATGGAACAAAATGAACTCCATTTTTCCCAGTAATCATTATAGCTTTTGTTGTCTGAGATGCAGCACCTCCGAGATTGATATCCCTAAAAGTACCTATTCCTGTTCCAAAATCTATCCTTGTTTTTACAGAATTAATCGTCTGTAAGCTTTTAATATTACCTGATTGAACATTTTCCAAAAGAGTATGTGGGTTAGCATCTAAAATACTTCTACCGTCCATATAATTATTATGATCTAATAAATGTTTGCCTTGATTTCCCATATCAATTTCTACATTAGTAGCTTTCGCTTGTGCTTTAATTGCATCTCTTACTTCTGGACTGTTTTCAAATTTAGTTCCTGAGTTTTGATTACTTGTTGCAATGACCGATATTGACGGCTTTGATTTAGTACCCATCCAAATTCCCGCACCGCTGTCTTTTGCTGCTTGAAAACCCGAAATACCTCCACCTACTGCTCCAAATATTGCCGACATTCCTAATCCCGAATTCCAATCATTACCAGTTACCAAATTGGTAAATGCAGTTAAAGCAGTTGAATTAGCCGCTCCAGCAATCGCCCCTGGAATTATTCCTACTGCACCTACAGCTGCACTCATATAAGCTCCTGCCATACCAGTAACCGCACCAAAAGCTGCACCAGTCAAACCTGCCACTAAGGATTCTCCAAAGTTTCCACCATTTAATGCAGTACCTAATGTTCCTCCAACAAATCCTGCTCCAGCCCCAGCCCAAAAAGCAACTGCTAATGGAGTTGCAGTTCCCATAGAAGCTACAATGACAACTCCTGTAACTACCGCAGCTCCGACAGTGACCACACTTTTCCAATTTTTATCTAACCACCTTCCAGCCGATTTAAACGATATTTCCCCACTAGGATCGGTATACTTCAAAGGATTATTAAGAACGTACCCATACCTATTATAATTCTGCGTATTAGAAGGATCTTGCACATAATTATCAGGTTGTAAAAATCGATGCAATTTAGGATCGTATAAGCGCCCATTCATGTGTATGAGTCCTACGCTTTGCAAATGCTCATGACCTGTATATCCTCTATCCAATAAAGTAAGACAGTTTAGCGTATTACCTGCACCATCTTGCACCAAAACATTTCCCCAAGCATCATACAAGCGTTTTTCTAGTACCATTCCTGAGTTGTCGCTTATAGCCACAATACTGCCTTGATAATCTCGCTGTAAAAATAAGTAATTTTGGGTGGTTCCGTCACTTTTTAACACTAGTGGTGCGGTGTAGCCATCACCACCTATGTAGGTTATAAACTCAACAGCTCCAGTGGTGCTATTATGTTTTATCTCCATACTACTATCAGCACTGTAGTATTTACGTAAGGGGCGTAATGATTTATCATTAGCGAGACTACCGTAGAACATTGTACTACGACCGTTGCTATCATTATAGGTAAAACTAATTTTATCTTTGCCTACTTCTTCTATTTCATAGGGACTTTTGAAGGCGTTATAACTAATGTTTTGCTCTGTATTCCCTTGATAATATGCTAGAGCATCTGGTGTTACTGTCACTGAGGTGTTTTGATACGGCTTAGGGCTATTGGAATAATTGTATGTTCCCACTGCATTTTGAGTGATTCTTCCACGGTCATCATAACTTTGTGTTTCGGTTATTCCAGCAACGTTTTTATATGTTGTAAGACGGTCTAAGGAATCATAAGTAAAGCTTTCGCTCCAATTAAACAAGCTATTGGTTCTACTCGTTAAATTACCTCTTTGCTCATCAAATACGGTGTTAAGGGTCATAATATTACCTGAATAACCATTTGCCCTATCTTGCTTTGATTGGGTTATAAACCCATAACTATCGTAGGTATTGCTAATACTAATATTTCCATTAGCCATTTTGGCTGTAGTAAGTTGCCCTCGTGTATTTACATTGTCTGTTTGCCACAATATCTGGGGATACCGCTTCTTTTTTTATTCTCACACTCATATTTTTATTAAACTTTAGATAAATATCCGTAGCCTAACAAAAAAAGTTATTATTTTAGCCCGTTGCAAAATATTAGCCCGTTCATGAGAACCCGAAAACAAAAAATACTACTATTTTTAAAAATAACTTTCGCGATTGCTACTATCGTAATTATTGGTCTTTTTAGCTTTAGGAACACGCTTTTGGATCAATTATTAACCCGAACCACTTCCAAAGCTGCTTACCAATACGACTGTAACTTCACTATAAAAGAAGCTTCTTTCGATGGTTTTTCAGGCGTAAAATTGACTAATGTAATTCTTGCTCCAAAGAATGCAGACACCCTTTTTAAAATCCAAAATATTGAAACCACAATTAATATTTGGAAATTATTCTTAGGAGATGTGCAAATCGGCACATTAAAAATCAACAATGGTTACGTACAATTGACTCAAAAGGGCAAGCTGAAAAATTTTGCCGCCTTTATAAAAAAAGACAGCACTGAAAACACTAAGAATGACAAATTAAACTACGCTTCATTTACTTACAAAACCATTTCAAAGCTTTTGAATTTGGTTCCCACAAATATGAATATTGAAAATCTAGTTTTCAAACTTGATGACAATGACAAAAAAGCAACTATTGACATCAAAAAACTGATACTTGTCAATAAGAATATCGAAACAGCCATTCATGTGCAGACCAATACTTTTACGCAACGATGGAAAATCAAAGGACTAGCTGACCCTCGAAACAAACAAGCCGATATCCGATTCTTTAATTTAGACTCAGGAGCTATCAAACTACCTTATTTTGACGAACGCTATAATCTAATTTCGAGTTTTGATTCCATACGTTTAAACATTCAAAATATTGAAAAAAGCAGAGGTGAATTCCATTTGGACGGTTTTGCTTCCATTGTAAATTTGAAAATTAACCATCCCAAAATTGCCCGCAAAGACGTTTTTTTAAAAAATGCCCGCTTTGACTATCGTTTCCTTTTAGGCGCTGATTTTATTTCAATAGATAGTAGCTCTACGGTTCAATTAAACAAAATAAAACTACACCCCTACTTGTCCTACAATACTGAAGATGACACTATTTACAGGCTTAAAGTAGCAATCCCAAAAATGAAAGCCCAAGATTTTATCACCTCGCTTCCTGAAGGGCTATTTACCCATTTTGAAGGAATGGAAACTACGGGTTATTTTAATTATAAATTGAATTTTAAATTCAACAAAAACAAACCAAATCAGTTAGTATTTGACAGCAATATCAAAAAAGAAAATTTACGAATTACTAAATATGGCGAGGCAAACCTCAGCAAAATCAATAGTGATTTCACGTATCGAGCCATCATAAAAGACGTACTGCAACGCCCAATTTTGGTTGGACCAGACAACCCTAATTTCACTCCTTTAGACCAGATTTCGCCTTATTTACAAAAAAGTGTTTTAACATCCGAAGACCCTTCATTTTTTAATCATCGTGGTTTCATCAACGAAGCTTTTAAACAGTCCATCGCCAAAAACATCAAGACAAAAAAATTCTCCAGAGGCGCAAGTACCATCAGCATGCAATTGGTCAAAAATGTTTTTCTAACCCGCGAAAAAACATTATCTCGAAAACTAGAAGAAATATTACTAGTCTACCTATTAGAAAACAACCGAATCGCAAGTAAAGAACGCATGCTCGAAGTATATTTCAACATTATCGAATGGGGTCCAAATGTCTACGGAATTGGAGAGGCTAGCCAATATTACTTCCAAAAAAAACCTATCGATTTAACCTTAAACGAATGCTTGTACTTGGCACGAATTATCCCAAGTCCCAATAAATTCATGTATCATTTTAACTCCGAAGGAAACCTAAAAGATTCCTCTAAAAAAGTTGCATCTTTCATAACCAACATTATGATAAAAAGAGGGCTTTTGACTATTGAAGACACAATCTACAAAACACAACCAGTTATTATATCTGGTCCTGCGAAATCATTAATCAAAATAACAGTTAAAGATTCGACCAAAATAGATTCTTTAATTACTCCTAAACTTACTCCTGTTCCGATAGTAAATCCACCAAAAAATAGCCGTTTTTAGAAAACTAAAAACGGCGATTTTAAAAAATTAAAATATTTGAACAAAATATCGTCCCTTCAAATTTTAATTACGGAGCAGGATTTGGATAAACCGCTTGAACCGCTTCAATTAGGTCAAAAATTTCGGTTGAAAGTTTTATCCTAAAAGATTCTATATTTTCTTTTAATTGCGGAATTGAGGTTGCGCCAATAATAGTACTAGTCACTGATGGTTGTTGATTCACAAATGCCAATGCCATTTGTGTCAAGGTCAAGCCATGACTGCTCGCAATATCATTATACATCTTTGTAGCTGCCGTGCTTTGTTCACTACTATAACGATTGTACTGTGGAAACAAATTTAATCGAGCTTTAGGATGTTTGACTTTTTCATCTAAAAACTTCCCTGTTAATACCCCAAAACCTAAAGGAGAATAGGCCAATAAACCAACATTTTCTCTATAACAAATTTCAGCCGAACCCACTTCAAACAAGCGGTTTAACAATGAATACGGATTTTGAACCGTTGCTATTTTAGGCAAATTGTATTTTTTGCTTTCTTCTAGAAAACGCATCAAACCCCATGGGGTTTCATTTGAAACTCCGATAGCTTTTATTTTTCCAGCCTTGATAAAACCATCTAAGGTCTCTAAAACTTGATGTATATTGTCCTCCCATTGATCATCTTTCACCTTAAATCCTCGCTGTCCAAAAATATTAGTCTTTCGTTCAGGCCAATGCAATTGATACAAATCGATATAATCCGTTTGCAAACGTTTAAGACTATTATCCAATGCGTATTGTAAACTTTCAGGTGAAAAGTCTAATTTCTCACGCATATATCCAAAAATCGGGCTTGGTCCCGCAATTTTACTGGCCAATACAACCTTCTCTCTTTTACCCGTACTTTTAAACCAGGAACCTATTATTTTCTCAGTACTTCCGTAAGTTTCCTTATGGCTTGGAATAGAATACATCTCAGCAGTATCAAAAAAATTCACGCCTTTTTCAAAGGCATAATCCATCTGAGCATGACCTTCGGATTCAGAGTTTTGTTGACCAAAAGTCATCGTACCAAGGCACACTTCGCTTACCTTTATATCTGTATTGGGTAATTTATTATATATCATATCTTAATTCTTTAATCAGCAACAAAAGTATCTAAAATACAAAAAAGGTTCAAAGAATAACTCTGAACCTTTTCTTAAAATTAAACCTTTCTAGTTGATTTCATTCAACATTTTAGAAATTTCATCTAACCGCGGAGTCAAAATAATTTCAATTCTACGATTCTTTGCTTTTCCTTCGGCAGTAGCATTAGTTGCTAATGGAGAAAACTCCCCTCTACCTGCTGCAGTTAGGTTTTGTTTATTGATCATTTTGTTTTCACTCAAAATGGCAACAATAGCTGTCGCTCTTTTTGTTGATAAATCCCAGTTATTCGCAATAGGACCTGAAGCTAGATAAGGATCATCATCTGTATGTCCTTCAATCAAAACCGAAATTTCGGGATTGTCAGCCAAAACTTTCCCTACTTCCACTACGGCCTTACGACCTTCTGAGCCTACAGACCAACTTCCTGAACCGAACAGTAATTTATTCTCCATAGAAACATAAACTTTTCCGTTCTTTTGTTCTACAGTCAATCCTTTGCCTTCAAATCCATTTAATGCATTTGACAAAGTTTCTTTCAACTTGCGCATGTTTTCTTCCTTAGCTGCAATCAAAGATTCCAGTTCTTGCAATCGTTGTGCACTTTTGTTCAAACGCTCTTGCTCGATGGCCAAAGCCTTAGACTTAGCATCCAATTGCGAAAGCAAATCACGATTTTTGCTCATATTGGCTTGCAAAGCTTCGTTACTGTTTTTCTCCAAAGCCTTATAGGAAGCGTCTAGATTTTTAAATTTATCATTTAAAGCTGCATATTCCGCATTTAATCTTTCACGTTCCGATTTAACTTTAGCTAATTCTGACTTCAAAGCGTCTTGATCTAATTCTAATTGGTTTTTGCTTTTTAAAAGTTCCGCATTTTCATCCGAAAGGCTTCTATTTTCTTTCTTAAGATCGGTATATTTACTCTCTAATTCATTATAAATCTTCTTAGAAACACAGGAACTGGTCATTGCAACGAGCAACAATCCGATGGAAACTTTTTTAATCATCAAATTCAATTTTTAAATATTAATATACTGTTTATTTTATCTCAACTACAATGGGACAATGGTCAGAATGTTTGGCTTCGGGCAAAATCAAGGCTCTTGTAATTCGCTCTTTTAAAGGTTCACTCACCAAACAATAATCTATACGCCATCCTTTATTATTCAATCTAGCGGAAGGAAATCGCATCGTCCACCAGGTATAATTATCAGGTTCTTTATTTAAAAAACGGAAACTATCAATAAATCCATTATTTAAAAAAGCATCCAACCAAGCCCGCTCTTCAGGTAAAAATCCAGAGACTTTTTTATTTCGAACAGGATCATGAATATCGATTGCCTCGTGACAGATGTTATAATCCCCGCAAATCACAAGATTAGGAATTTCCTTCTTCAAATTTGTAATATATTCTTGAAAATCATCCATATATTTAAACTTGTGACTCAAGCGTTCGCTGTTAGTCCCAGAAGGCAAATACAAACTCATTACCGAAACGGTATCAAAGTCTACTCTTAGATTCCTTCCTTCAAAGTCCATGTGCTCAATTCCCGTGCCATAAACCACATTATTGGGTTTTATTTTAGACAAAATAGCCACTCCGCTATACCCTTTTTTTGTAGCAGGAAACCAATAATGGTAAGGATAACCCGCAGCTTCAAAATCTTCTAAAGGAACTTGTTCAGGTGTTGCCTTAATTTCTTGTAAACAAATCACATCAGGGTCTGCTTGTTGCAACCAAGTAATGAGTCCTTTAGTAATTGCTGCTCTAATTCCATTTACATTATAGGATATAATCTTCATATTTTTAATTTTATTGCATTTTTCAAAAGTACTAAAAAATAAAAAGGACTATGGATAATTCCTGAAATTAGAAATAGTCGATGGCTAAATAATGGAGTTTTTTTCTATCTTTGTTTTTCGCTCAAAAAGAAAAAAACATATGGGTCTAGTTACTGCCAAGGAAGTTGCAAAAGCTATCAATATTGAAAAATACGGGATTTTAGGAACTTTTTCAGGTTGGCTATTAATGAAAATTCTAAAAATATCAACTTTAAACAAAGTTTATAATAGGAACAAACATTTACAAGAAGTAGCCTTTCTAAATGGTGTTCTAGATGACTTGAAAATTAAATTTGAAATACCCGAAGAAGATTTAAAACGAATCCCAAAAGACGGCCCTTATATTACCATATCCAATCATCCTCTTGGCGGAATTGACGGTGTTTTATTATTGAAATTAATGCTTGAAAGAGAGCCTAATTTCAAAATCATTGCCAATTTTTTACTACACCGTATTGAGCCTCTTAAGCAATACATCATGCCGGTTAATCCTTTTGAAAATCATAAGGATGCCAAATCTAGCGTGGTAGGAATTAAAGAAACATTACGTCACCTGAGTGATGGCAAACCTCTTGGTATGTTTCCAGCCGGTGAAGTCTCTAGTTACCGAGACGGTCAATTAATGGTCGACAAACCATGGGAAGAAGGAGCTATCAAAGTCATCAGAAAAGCACAAGTTCCTGTGGTCCCTATTTATTTCCACGCCAAAAATAGTCGATTATTTTATTTACTATCCGCAATCAGTGGTACACTTCGCACAGCGAAATTGCCATCTGAAGTTTTTAGTCAAAAAAAACGAGTGATTAAGGTTCGTATAGGAAAGCCCATTTCAGTAAATGAACAAAACGAATACAAAACCATTGAAGCCTACTCAGAATTCCTGAGAAAAAAAACCTATATGCTTGCTAATCCTTTTGAAAAGGAAAGCAAGTTAATCTCTACTCCAAACCTAAAACTACCTAGGAGCCCAAAAGAAATCGTAACTCCAGCCAATACTGATAATATTGTTAGTGAAGTTTCAGCACTAAGAGAAACCGATTGCCGACTTTTGCAAAGTAAAAATTATGAAGTCTTTTTTGCTGGTGCAGACAAAATACCTAATGTCCTCCATGAAATTGGAAGATTACGTGAAATTACCTTTAGAGAAGTCGGTGAAGGAACAAACGAGTCTATCGACTTAGACAAATTTGACCAATATTACCACCATTTGTTCCTATGGGATGAAGAAGCAAAAAAAATAGCTGGCGCCTATAGAATGGGATTAGGTTCTGAAATATACAAAAACCACGGTATTGAGGGATTCTATTTGAATGACCTTTTTCGTTTTGAACCCGAATTGCACGATATGATGAGCAAAAGTATCGAAATGGGACGTGCTTTCATCATCAAAGAATACCAACAAAAACCAATGCCTTTGTTCTTACTTTGGAAAGGAATTATACATACTACTCTCCGTTTTCCTGAGCATAAATTCTTAATGGGTGGCGTAAGTATCAGTAATCAGTTTTCGGATTTCTCTAAATCGTTGATGATTCAATTCATGAAATCGAATTATTACGATCCTTATATTGCGCAATACATTCATCCTAAAAAAGCCTACAAGGTTAAACTAAAGGATGCTGATAAAGATTTTATCTTTAATGAAACCGAAGCCGATTTAAATAAGTTTGATAAAATTATTGACGAATTAGAACCAGGCGTTTTACGTTTGCCTGTATTAATCAAAAAATACATCAAACAAAATGCAAGAGTGGTAGCCTTTAATGTGGACCCACTTTTTAATAATGCCGTTGACGGCTTAATGTACATTCGTATCGAAGATATTCCTGAAAGCACTATGAAACCTGTTATGGAAGAATTTCAGGCAGAATTAGAACGAAAACTAAACGAAAAAGGAGAACATGAACATGACTCTGAAATATAACAAAAAAGGCCTCGAAAATCTCGAGGCCTTTTTTTATGAATTAGAACCACTTTTTTGTATGAAGTTGGTAGGTATCGTAAAATTCCTCATCCGATTTTGACAAATAAAGAAATCCTTCCATTATCCCTAAGAACCCCGTCAACATTCCCATAGTTACAGCGCTCATGATGAGCCAAATAATTCCTTCTTTGACATAGCCTAAAAGAAATTTATGAACACCAAATGGAGCTAACACTATAGCTAATATACCTGCTGCCAATCGTTTACTATCTTCCTCATAAGAATGCGGATCATTCCAATGCATATGACTTGAATTTTCCATGATTAAGTAATTTAAGGATTTTTATATCTCCTAAATTTACGAAAAAAAACTCAATTACTCATTCTTTTACAACGACAACAAACACACAACATTCTAACTTAAAGACTATTACAAACAAAAACAGCTATAAATCATACTTCAATTTAATCTTATCCACGATTACTTGTGCCAATCGTTTGTGGCTTTCAAAAGTCCAACCAGCGACATGAGGGGATAAAATTACATTATTAGCTCCTAACAAATACTGAAAGGCTTCTGGAGTGTCATTTTCTTGAAAAAGGGTTTCAAAAGAAGACTTCTCATACTCCAACACATCTAGTCCCGCACCTAATATTTTTCCAGACTCTAAGGCAGCAACTAGGTCCGTCGTAACAATGTTTTTACCTCTTGATGTATTCATAAGCCAAAAAGGCTTCTTAAAACCATCAATAAACGCTTCATTAACCATTCTATTAGTTTCTGGTGTCCAAGGAACATGTAAACTCACTACATCTACCTTTTGTTGAAACTCTTGAAAGGAAACTTGTTTGGCATTTTCGTCACCTACATTTTCTTTAATGTCATAACAAAGTACATCGACTTCAAATCCTCTTAGTTTTTTGGCAAATGATTTTCCCATATTGCCGTAGCCAATGATTCCAACGGTTTTCCCATCGAGTTCATGACCGCGGTTACTTTCACGATTCCATTGGCCCGAACGGATTTCTCTATCCGCTTTATTGAGATTGTTGAACAAAGACAAAATCATTCCTAAGGTATGTTCCCCAACAGCATTACGATTGCCTTCTGGCGCAGCAATTAAGGTAATGTTTTTAGATTCGGCATAATCACAATCAATACTTTCTAATCCAGCTCCTACTCTTGCAATAAACTGCAAGTTGGTCGCTTTGTCCAAAAATGTTTGATCTATCTTGAATCGACTTCTAATGACAACGCCCTGATAATTTTGAATTTTAGATTCAATTTCTTCTTTTGAAGAAGAAAAATCTTCTTGATTGACAAAACCAGCAGATTCTAACTGCTCCATCATGATGGGATTGTTGCTATCGATATGTAGAATCTTAATTTCTCTCAAAATATTTTATTTAAACCCAAAAACACATTAATTATTTCAGTTTGAGGACTATCCTTTGATTTTTTTCAAAGCCGATTTAATTCCGCGAATAAGAGACGAACTAAAACCATGTGATTCCATCTCGCTCAATCCAGCAATGGTACAACCTTGTGGCGTTGTTACGCGGTCAATTAATTGTTCTGGATGCACCTGTTCTTCCATTAACATTTCAGCAGCACCTTTAACGGTTTGAGCTGAGATTGCCAAAGCAGTTTTCCAATCAAATCCAATTTCGATTCCTGCTTGCATGGAAGCGCGCATATAACGCAAAGCAAAAGCAGTTCCACTAGCAGCCAAAACGGTTGCAGCATCCATCAATTTTTCATCAATAACAGGTGCTGTTCCAAGTCCTTCAAACAAAGTTACTAACTGTTGTCCGTAGCTTTCTTTGTCCTCTTGAAAGCTGACACATGTCGCTGATTCACCAAATTGAGCAGCAATATTAGGCATCACACGAATGGCGTGATGATTGGTCCCAATTTTATTTTGAAGTGACTCAATTGAC
The DNA here is from genome assembly GCF_048320115.1 of Flavobacterium faecale. Lineage (GTDB taxonomy): Bacteria > Bacteroidota > Bacteroidia > Flavobacteriales > Flavobacteriaceae > Flavobacterium > Flavobacterium faecale_A. The sequence continues at coordinate 1,477,143 of NZ_CP182943.1, read as the reverse complement.
AAGCCACTTACTGCCGAAGCAATGATTTTATTGGACAATACAGGCAGAATTTCAGCCAATACCAAATCTACTTGGTAAGGTTTAATAGTCAAAAGAACTACATCAGCTTCTTGAATGTTATGTTTATTATCTGAAGAAACCGTAATTCCTAGTTCTTCAAGATGTTTGATATTCGCTACATTACGTCTTGTAACAGTAACTTGGTTTCCTTGTGTAAACTTGGCAATTCCTACTGCAACTGAAACTCCAAGATTTCCACCACCTATAATGTGTATTTTCATATTGAATTATATCTATGTTATTTTAAAATCCTAAAATCAGTTTTGCGATTGAGAAATAAATCAAAATTCCGCAAATATCGTTACTGGTTGTGATAAATGGACCAGTTGCCAAAGCAGGATCAACTCCAAACTTATCCAGCAACAGGGGAACAAATGTCCCAATAAGAGACGCAATAACAATCACAGAAATCAAAGCACAACAAATGACAAATCCCATAATTAATGGTTCGTCTAATAACAAGTAACTCCCTAAAAACAGAATCACAGCTAAGATAGTTCCATTTAACAAACTCAATGAAATTTCTTTGATGAGTCGATTAAACAAAGAACCACTTAAGGTGTCATTTGCCAAACCTTGTACAATAATTGCCGATGATTGTACGCCCACATTTCCTGCCATAGCGGCAATAAGAGGTGTGAAGAAAAATAATTTACCATGCTCTAGCATTGCGCCTTCAAACAATCCTAACACTCGTACGGTAATAAATCCACCCAATAAGGCCAAAACTAGCCAAGGCAAACGTGCTTTGGTCAATTCAATGATGCTATCATCTGCTTCAACGTCTTGAGAGATACCCGCAGCTAACTGGTAATCCTTATCAGCTTCTTCACGAATTACATCAATAATATCATCAATGGTAATACGACCTACTAATCGGCCCATTGCATCGATTACTGGAATCGCTTCCAAATCGTACTTTTGCATGATACGAGCCACCTCCACATCTTCAGCGTCTACGCTTACTGAAGTCACGTTTTTAATATATATATCCGAAATTTGAGCTTTGGTAGAAGTGGTCAATAAATCTTTGAGCGACAACCTACCCTTCAATCGATTCTCATCGTCAACCACATAAATAGAATGTACACGAGAAACGTTTTCCGCTTGTGCACGCATTTCCTTCACACAAGTTAAAACATTCCAGTTTTCATTGACTTTGACAAGCTCTTTCCCCATAAGTCCACCAGCGGTATCCTCATCATAGCGTAGCAAGTCAATAATGTCTTTGGCATGCTCTAAATCTTCTAATTCTGAGATTACCTCTTCTTTTTTGGATTGTGACAACTCAGCAATAATATCTGCCGCATCATCGGTATCCAACTCGTCTAACTCCTCTGCAATTTCTTTTGCCGAAAGGCGACTTAATATATTTTCTCTTAAATCATCTTCTAGTTCCAGAAGAATCTCAGCGGTCTTCTCAGAATCTAAAAGCTTAAAGATATAGGTTGCCTCATCAAAATCCAGTTCATCTAATACCTCGGCTATATCAGCATGGTGCATGTCATTCAACAAGGACTCTAATTCCCTGTCGTTTTTATTGACAATGTGCTGCTCTAGTTCTTGTATTAAATCTTTACTGATTTTGAATTCCATCGGCTTCTATTTTTTGAGTCAATTCAATAAATTGTGCAACGCTTAGTTGCTCAGGTCTAAGGTTAAACACTTCGTCTTCCCTTAAAATGTCGGACAAATTTAAGGTTTTTAAACTGTTGCGCAAAGTCTTTCTACGTTGCTGGAAAGCCGTTTTTACAACGGTAAAAAACAATTTCTCTCCACAAGGCAAACTAAAATCTTCTTTTCGTCTTAAACGCAATACTCCCGACTTCACCTTTGGCGGTGGATTAAATACATTTTCGTCCACAGTAAACAAATACTCCGCATCATAAAAAGCTTGTGCCAAAACGGATAAAATGCCATACGTCTTACTTCCTTTTTTCTCGCAAATACGCTCGGCTACTTCTTTTTGAAACATTCCTGAAAACTCAGGCACTTGCTCTTTGTATTCTAGCATTCGAAAGACAATCTGAGTCGAAATATTATAAGGAAAATTACCTACAATAGCGAATTGTTTTCCAGCAAAAATTTCATTAACATCATACTTCAAGAAATCTTTGGAGATAATCTTTCCTTCTAACTTTGGATAATTAACTCCTAAGTAGTCCACAGATTCTGTATCGATTTCCACTACATAAGTAGTCACTGGTTTTTCTAACAAATACTTAGTCAACACTCCCATTCCTGGACCTATTTCCAAAACATCTTCGTATCCCTCTATGCTCAAGGTATCAGCGATGTCTTTAGCGATACTTTCATCTTTTAAGAAATGTTGTCCTAGGTGTTTTTTTGCTTTTACTTTTTCCATATTTCTATAAGGTTCTAAGTTACTAAGTAACTTAGATACTAAGTTTTTATTCCCTGAAATCTGATCACTGATTACTGAAACTGACTACTATTTTAATGTTCCGATATCACTTGTAATTCTGTACGGAAAGTGAGCATTCTTTCTCCAAATATTTCTTGTCCTTCGGCCTGTAAGGCAGCCGCGTCTTCTAAATAATATTTCTCCAGAGTCTCTTTACTATCCGTAGTGTATTGTGTAGAATAGGTTACACCTCCCATTTCTTCTTCGACCAAAACACGAACCAAACGAGCTGAAATAAATTTCCCAGTTGCAATCATTTCTGGAATGTGTTTGTGCTGCATCCAGATCATCCATTGGTCGTGTACGCTCTCGTGTATGTTTGTAGTAACGTTGTATATTATCATGTTTTCTTTTTTTTGTTTAATTGGTTAATCGGTTAACTGGTTAATCGAAAGAATCTTCTAAACTATTAAACAGTCAACCCTTTAAACCTTTTCTTAAACGATTAAACTCTAAACAATTAAGCGATTAACCTTATTTCACAAATTCTTATCTCCCCTCAAAGTCCTGAAATTTTTTCTTGCTTCAACAAAATAAATACTATCCTGGTGATTAAAGAGTATTTTCTCGTAAAGCGGCTTTGCATTTTCGGGCTCCATCATTTTTTTATTATAAATCTCAGCTGAAAAATACAAGGCTTCATCAATATAGATTCCGTCCTTGTGTTTGTCCATTATCTCTTGGTACTGGCTTAACGCCAAAGGGAAATCACCTAATTTTTCAAATATTTTTCCCAATCGTAACAAGGTCACAGCCTCTATTTCCGCACCCTTATACTTTTTTAAAATAGCTTGAAACTGTGCAATTGCTTCTTCGTTTCTACTTTGGTACAACAAATAATCGCCTTTGGCAAATTCTTTTAATGCTGTTTGCGTTGAATCGGCAACGGTATTGTCATTTATCAACAGAAAATATTCCAAAGCATCATTGGCAATCAACTGCGTACTGGCCGACTTCAATTCTTTAAATTGTTTCAAAGCCCAATCAAAATCACCTTTGAAATAACTGGTTTTGGCCGCTTTTAAACTTGCTTCATGCGCAACAGCATCATTTTTTAAATCCAATTCGATTTGAGAATAATACAACAAAGCTTGATTGAATTTTTCTTCGAATAACAAAATATCCGCAAGCTCCATTTTAACCTGCGCTTTTTGATATTCATTCAGCTGTAAATCGAGTGCTTTTTTGATTATCAACCTCGCTTCTTCTGGTTTTTTCAAATTAAAAGCCATAAAATGCGCCTGAATCAGCTGCAAAGATAAACTAAAAGGACCGATTTCATATTGTTTGAGCAAGTCTTCTAGTGCTGTTTGAATTAATGGATATTCTTTGGGTGTTGCTTTATCAATTTTCATCTGCATCAAATAAGAATTGGCTTGAATCAAAAGCTCTAAATCCTTGGTGTTTTCAATAACAAAATCTAATATTTCCTTAGCAGTCTCATTTTCATCCTCTTCAATACAGCTTTGAGCCAAATTTACGATATTTGAAAGTGAAACAGGATTGCGTTTGTAAACGGCTTTTTCTTGAACAAATGCCTTTGCAAATTCTCTTTGTTGGACATAAAACCAACTCAAATAATGATTCCAAAAAACATCCTGATTTTTTTGAACTCTAAGAATTAAGGCTTTTTTGAGCAAATCACTAAAAGCAGCATCTCCCTCGCCTGTCATAAATCGCGACATTTGATTTTGAATCAAAACAGAATTTGGAGGATTCAAATAAGCTTCGTCTAGAAAAGTAGTAATCATCTTTTCCATATTTCCTAATTGTCCGTAAAGCAATCCTTTTTGATAGTTGAAATTGAGATTTGGCATTTTGAGCTCCGCCGTTTCATAGGATTTCAATGCATAATCCAGCAAAACCTTCTTCTCAAAAGAAGCAGCAACTCCATATACCTCATAGGCATTAATACTGATTCTATCAATAGCTTGCTGGTAGTATTCTTTGGCTTTGGATTCGTTTTTTTGTAATTGAAAGTTGTATCCCAATTCCACTAAAACACTGGCTTGTTTGTATTTATTAAGTTGTTCAGTAATGGTTTTCTCGGCAATGCCAAATTCTTGTAATTGCTGGAGACAATCAACGGTTCTTAGAAAATACTGCATGTTTTGCGGCACCGATTCTAACAACTCTTGGTAACTGATTTTTGCTTTTTCAAAATCGCCTTTATCGTAGTAATACTGCGCGAGTTGTTCGTTTTGCGAAAACACAAAAACTGATGATAATAAAACAATATAAATAAAAATGTTTTTCATATTTCAGTTTTTTAATCAAAGTCCATTTTGCAATTAAACATTTAATTGACAAAAAAATAAACCATTAAGAAATTAAGTAGATTAAGTTTAATGACTCTTAATTTCTTAATGGTTACTGTATTAAATTATATAAAATTTAATTTATAATATCAAACCCACAGTAAGGACGCAATACTTCTGGAATTACGATTCCTTCTGGAGTCTGGTAATTTTCTAAGATTCCTGCTAATACTCTAGGTAAAGCCAATGCACTTCCGTTTAAGGTATGTGCTAATTGATTTTTACCGTCTTTGTCTTTGAAACGCAACTTCAAACGATTTGCTTGAAAGGTTTCAAAATTAGAAACAGAAGAAATCTCTAACCAACGATCTTGAGCCGTTGAAAATACTTCAAAATCATAAGTCAATGCTGATGTGAATCCCATATCTCCTCCACAAAGACGAAGAATACGGTATGGTAATTTTAAGTCGTTTAAAATATCTTTTACATGTTCTACCATTCCATCCAAAGCTTCATAAGATTTATCAGGGTGTTCTACGCGTACAATTTCCACTTTATCAAACTGGTGTAAACGATTCAATCCACGTACGTGTGCTCCGTATGAACCCGCTTCACGACGAAAACAAGGTGTGTAAGCAGTTGTTAAAACAGGTAATTCACTTTCAGTCAATATCACATCTCTGAATAAGTTGGTAACCGGAACTTCTGCTGTTGGAATTAAATACAAATCGTCAGTGGCATCGTGGTACATTTGCCCTTCTTTATCAGGCAATTGTCCAGTTCCATAAGCTGAAGCTTCATTAACTAAATGCGGGACTTGCACCTCATTGTATCCTGCAGCTGTATTTTTGTCTAAAAAATAATTGATTAAGGCACGTTGCAAACGAGCTCCTTTCCCTTTATAAACAGGAAAACCTGCCCCGGTGATTTTATTCCCTAGTTCAAAATCAATAATGTCGTATTTTTTCACCAACTCCCAGTGCGGTTGTGCTCCTTCGTGCAAAACAGGTATTTCACCAGTTTCAAATACGTTTAGATTTTCTTCAGGAGTTTTCCCTTCAGGAACAATGTCTGCAGGAAGATTTGGAAGCGTGTATAGTTTCTCAGTAAGTTCAGCTGCCAAAGTATCTGCAACTTCTGCTAGTTCCTTACTTTTTTCCTTTAAAGTAACTGTTTTCTCTTTTAAGATGGCTGCTTTTGCTTTTTCACCACTTTTCATTAATCCACCTATGTCTTTGGATAGCTTATTAGATTCGGCTAAAGTATTGTCTAACTCCACTTGTGTAGCACGACGCTTTTCGTCTAGTTGTACCACTTCTTCCACCACAGGTCTCGCGTCCATATTTCTTTTTGTCAAAGCTTGGATTACCTTATCCTGATTCTCTCTAATAAATGCAATTTGTAACATAGTTTGATTTTTATTACTCTAGTTGTTCTTACTAATAAAGTAAGCAAATTTAAGGAAATGTTTCAATTATAAGCGGACAATATGAAAAACTTAAAACAATGTTGAGTAAACAAAAAAAGACCGCCTTGGGGAAGCGATCTTTTTTTTTGTAACACAAAAATATTGTGGAAATATTTATTCAATAACTATTTTTCTTGTACTTGTTTTTCCAGCTTCTGTAATTTTCAAAACATAAATACCTTTATTCAAACTAGAAACATCAACTTGTCCAGAAGCAACTTCTTTAGACACTACTTGTTTTCCTAAAATGTCATAAATAGCAACCGTTTTAGCATCACTGCTATTAGTATTGATAAACAATATACCGTCTTTCACTGGATTTGGATAAACATTTAATCCTTGGATGTTGTTTTTTGCCACGCTTAAAGTTGTTGCAGTAACATTTAAAAGTCCAGATCCTGCAAAATAAACATCGCTTTTATTAGTTGCAGATGAACTTTCACTTCCCCAAGAACCTGAGACTGTTCCTACTCCTGCAGTATAGAGTTTATCTGCAGTATGAGTAAATGAACCTAAGTTTAGTATCCCAGTAGCTATATTAAGTTTGTCTGTTACAGTAATTACACCACCTAAAGTAACACCAGCTGCATTATTAATAGTCAAATTAGGAAAAGTACGAGCAGCTAATTTTTGAGCAGCAGTACCGTTAAGCTCTATATTAGCTGTAGGATTTAATGTTACTGTTGTAGGATTAATATTGTCTGAAAAAGCATTGCTAACATCTAATGAACCTATACCTAAAGTACCGTTAACCACCAATGTACCAGCTCCTGTTACTTTGGAGACATCTGTGTTTAAAATGCCTGTTGTTCCTATAATTAAAGAACCTCCACTGTTAATAGTAATAGATTTTGCCAATGGAGTAGCATCAGATACAAAAGTAGCTTTTCCACTTAATGTAACATTTTTCCCGCTATCAATGATAATGTTTTTTATTAAACTATCTCCACTTAAATTTGTTGCATTGAAGTTTACGTTACTTACTGCTCCGCCACTAAATTTTAAAATATTTCCGCTATTTTGCCCTGTTGCACTAGCAATACCACCAAGTCTTGCGTTAAGATTACCCTGTAATGTGAAACTTACCAATCCTGAAGAAGTTGTTCCTGTCATACTTACTCTACCATCTCCTGTAACATCTCCTTTAACTATCAAAGTTTGTGCACCAGTTCCATTAGCCCCTTTTAATTCTGCATCAGCATTAATTATAATATTTTTTTCAACCGTTAAAGTCCCCCCATTACTTGAACCAAGACTTAATGTCATAGCAGAACCAGCACCAGAGCCTATAGTTAAATTACCATTTATAGTAGTTTCATTCGTACCTGAAGCACCAAAAAAGTTTATTGACGTTGTACCTATTACTGTAAAATTTCCATATGTAGGTCTGGCAAATTCCCCTCTTAGTGATGTTGTAGCACCTCCAGTAACTTGAACTTCAACCGTACTATCAATTCCAAAATCATAATTATTATCTGTTGAATTTTTCGAAGGCAAAGCTGTGTTATTTGAAGTAGTAGTACTTGAACCGCCAATCATTTTATGAATGTATTTAGCGTTTCCAGACATTTTAAAAATATCAGTAGTTGAACTTAATGCAACTACTCTTGCATCATTAATTTTAGAACCTTCATTTTGTAAAACACCATTATCTGTTATGTGCAAGGCGGTTGCACCACCACCATTTAACTTCAAAATACTTCCAGTTGCTGGACTATCATTAGTAATTAGAACTTTAATTACATTGACATTTCCTGGATACCCAATTTGTAAAGATTTAATTTCAACAGGTGTACCATTTCCAGGCATCGTAACAGTGTAAGCTCCAACTGTAGTAGAGTTATCCAAAACAACATCATCACCAATTGTTGGCACTACACCACCACTCCAGTTTGAAGCAGTTCCCCAGTCGCCACTACCTGCAGCAACCCACTTTATTTGCCCAAATCCAGATACACTTATGGCAAGTAATAAAATTAATAAGTAATGTTTTTTCATAATGTAAAAATTTAAAGATTAGATTATTTTTTATGGTAACCCAAACTGGAAAACCAATTTGGGTTACCAAATATAAGCAATCTAATTATATTAAAAAAACGTTTTTCTATAAAAATTCATTTTTAACATGCAAAAAACATTCTGTGCTTAAAACACTTACAGAAATTTGACTCAACTAATTTCTTACGATTATCATTTTAGTTCCTACGGTAGCATTTTTATCATTTTGGATTTTCAACAAATATGTACCGTTTTTAAGTGTGCTAATATCTAGATTATAGAAATTAACATCGGAGTTCTGAAGTTGTTTATCCAATACTTGTTTACCATCCATACTGTAAACCAAAGCATTTACAGCATTCGTTGCGATAGCAGTATACATACTTATACTTCCAGAAGCAGGATTAGGATAGACTGTAAATGCATTGTTCAAAGCATTTTTCTTAACAGACAAATTTACTGTACCATAAAACTCGATTTCAGAAATAGTTGAAAATGAAGAAGTATTATTCCCTTTACCAGTAATTTTCACATATCGAGCCACATTTGTAAATGGAAAAGTTGCAAAAGTTGTAGCTCCAGCAGCAGCACTTTGTATGCTTGTAGCTGCTGAATAATTTACACCGTCAGTTGAAAACTGAACATCATAGAAATACCATTTTGAAGCAGAGCCTGTTGTAGCAATTTTAATAGACTCCATTGTATAAACACTACCAAAATCATAAGTAATAATTCCACCATCAGCATTATCGGACCATCTTGTTGCGGTATCTTTATCCAATGAATTTATCGCATAATTAAAATTTGACCCTCCAACTTGTTCAGAAGTAGCAGTAGCTGAAACCGGATTTCCATTTGTTCCTGAATTTATCAAGATTGCTCCAGACTGCTGCCCAGCTTGAGTGATTGTCAAAGTAGTTGGAGACATCCCACTACCCGTTACTGTCAAAGTACCTGTTCTAGCTGTTGTTGATGGATTAGTTGTTGCAGTAACTGTAATGGAACCATCATTTGTTCCAGAAGCAGAATTGATACTTAACCAACTTGGGTTGTCAATACTCGCTGTCCATGAAACATTAGAGGTTACTGTAGTCGCTTTACTTTCACCTGTAGCTACAAAATTTGAAATAGCTGATAATGTAAGTGTAGGTCCAACTTGAGTCACGGTTAATGTAACTGGATCAATTCCGTTTCCAGTCACAGTTAACAAACCTGTTCTTGCTACGCCAGATGTATTTGCTGTAGCAGTTATTGAAATAGAACCATTTCCTGTTCCAGAACTATTATTGATACTCAACCAACTCGGACTATCAACACTCGCTGTCCAAGAAAGGTTAGTGGTTACATTTGTCGTTTTACTCTCGCCTCCTATTGCAAAACTTGTAATTGGAGATAAAGCTAGTGGAATATCTTCATAGGCTAATGGCCCAACCGTTGCCGCTGTCATTGGCATATAACGTACTGATTCCATACTGAAATGGTCCGCACCGGGATTGCTGCTTGACGGCCTTGATTGCCCATCAATATCTTCATCATTAGTTAATGTAGCACCATTAGCATAAAGTGGCGTTAACACTGTAGATTTCCATGTACCTGTGCCAGTATTAAATATTAAATTCGGATTTTCATTAATGACCTGACTTGTACTCGACAGAGTAGTCGTTGTTGCTCCTGATATTAAAGTTGCACTACCCGTAGGATACATCAGGTTATTTATCCAAGTAATATCAGAACCTTGATCTTTACCATCTACTATTTTAACCAAGCTATTTCTATCGCTAGTAATGAGATTATTTGCGATTGTGACCTCTTTCATTTTTTGACCATAGGCTCCATTATTAGAAAAGCCAATTTCGATTCCTTGATCATTGTTCACCAAAGTATTGTATGCAACAACAAGACGTTCTATTCTGTAATGTTTTGTCAAATCAGAACTACTTCCTTCAATAGCATCCCCTTGCGTTAAGGTAATTGGCGCATCCCATTTGGTTCCGTTTAGTCCTTCAAAATAATTATTGATTATTACATGATCAGTACCGTACACACGCATTCCTCCTGTATACAAAGTAGCTCCGTCAGGCGAAGTACTAATAGACCTACCATTACCAAAAAAATAATTCCCTTCGGATCTGTTTCTGTTTCCGTGTCTAAAAGAAAGTGTACCATAGCTCCCTCTAAAAGTGTTGTGTCTAATAATGTTATCAGAAGATTTTACAGAAACTATTTCAGGATCACCATCACAGTTTTCAAATAAATTATATTCCACGGTAGTAAAACCAATGGATTTCGACATTTTACTCCATCCCACTCGAATAGACTCCTGCTCGTTTACCGCTCTAGGACTATTGTCTTTAAAATGATTATGATCGATACGGTCATACTGTGATTGCACTTTTTCACCCGTTCCATCAACAGTAATGTAATGTCCTGGGGTATTCTTATCCTTAAAGACATTATGATCAATTCGATTGTGATGACTTAAGAATTGATATGGTTCAACATCATCCCAAACGCCACCTATAAAAACCCATTTGATTGGATTAAGAGTCGTTAATTTAAATATATTGCGAGTTACTCTAATATTATTACTCCCTTCCAATTTCACAATGGTACTATTTCCACTGCAATTAAAATTAAATCCTTCTAATATAATATTAGCCGATTTTTTAAAAGTAAAATAAGAATCTCCTGTAAATGTGACCCCTCCCAAAGATTGTGGCTTAATAACAATAGGCTTATCACTAGTTGCTGTAACTGAAGTTATTGTAACCTTAAAACCAGAATACGAACCATCTTTTATAATAAAGGTTCCTCCTGTGGCAGCAGAAGCATTTACAGCAGTTTGTAAAGCAGAAGCAGAGGTATAAAGTGTTTGAGCTTCAACAACATTAAATAAAAAAAGCACCACAAGCACCAAGAAATGCTTCATTGTTTTGCCTTTTAGAAAAGTAGTTTTTTTCATTATTTTAATATTTTGGTTAGTTGTTTTTTCTGGAAAATCATTTTGGTTTACCAATTTGAAAAACCAAATATAAAAATAATTTTTTGAAACCAAATGTTTTTTTTAAGTTAAAACATTTGATATAAACCTTTTAGCAAAACCAATAATAATCAAAAAAAAACCTAGTAGTTACCAATAAATATTGTTTATGTAAAAAATGAATCTATATACTGTACAAAACATCTAATCTGATAGAATAATCTAAAAAATCCCAACTTACAAATAAAGTAAGTTGGGATTTTATATTTATTAGTCATTCGACTAATTGTATTTCAACAGAATATTATTTTTTTAAATCCTTAATAATTTCAATACATTCTCTAGTCAAAGATTCAATTTTAGCTAAATCAAAATTACCATCTGCTTCGGCTTTAATTAATTTGGAACCCATACCTACGCAAACTGCACCTGCAGTGATCCATTCTGTTAAGCTTTCCTTGGTTGGCGAAACCCCACCTGTTGGCATAATAGTAGTCCATGGTTGAGGCCCTTTGATTCCGTTGATAAAAGCAGGACCATATAATTCACCTGGGAATAATTTTACCACTTCACAACCCATTTCTTCTGCTCTTGCAATTTCAGTTAACGAACCACAACCTGGTGACCACATCACTTTACGACGGTTACATACAATTGCAATATCTTCTCTAAAAACTGGAGTAACAATAAAATTAGCTCCCAATTGCATATACAATGACGCTGCCGCTGCATCAGTAACAGAACCTACACCCAATACCATTCCTGGTAATTCAGCAACTGCATATTTCACTAATGCTGCAAAAATTTCATGAGCAAAATCTCCTCTGCTAGTGAATTCTAACAAACGAGCCCCTCCATCATAACAAGCCTTCAATACTTTTTTACTTACTTCTACATCTTTATGATAAAACAACGGTACAAGACCTGTTTCTTTCATCACTTGTGCTACTTCTATTCTTGAAAATTGAGCCATATTTTATTATTTTATCTTGAAACTTTTCCTGAAAAATCACCTGATAATAATTTTTCAATTTCTGGTTTGGTTACTAAGTTATAATCTCCTGAGATGGTGTGTTTCAAACAGCAAGCCGCAACAGCAAAATTTAATGCTCTCTGATTATCTAAAGGTTCTTCGTTCAATCCATAAATCAAACCTCCCATAAAGGCATCACCACTACCTACTCTATCCACAACTGGAGTTACTTCCTGCACAGCGGCATTGTATATCTTTTTACCATCATACAATACACCACCAATTCTTTGATGAGAAGCACTTACTGAATAACGTAGTGTAGTTGCTACATACTTCATTTCAGGACATAATTCAAAAATTTTATCATACAATGAAGGCAATAATTCTCCTTTTGTATAATCTGGATCCACTTTATTTAAACCTAACATGAAGTAAGCCGTATCAATATCTCCCAAAATCACGTTACTGTACTTCAACATCTCAGGCATAACATCTTTTGGTTCTTTCCCATAATTCCATAGTTTAGCACGATAGTTCAAATCGGTAGAAATAGTCAATCCCATTTCGTGCGCCACTTTGATCGCTTCCAAACAAGCCTCAGCTGCAGATTCAGAAAGTGCAGGAGTAATTCCGCTCCAATGGAACCAAGTAGCACCTTTTAGAACTTCTCTCCAATTAAACTCTCCTTTTTCCAATGATGCCATAGAACTATTGGCTCTATCATAAATCACATTACTAGCACGAGTACTGGTTCCTGTTTCTAAAAAATAAATCCCTAAACGATCGCCTCCAAATAATACATTTTCACAACCTACATCAAGCTTACGCATTTCTTTCAAGGCACTAATTCCCAATTCGTTGTTTGGTATCTTAGTTACATATTCAGCATTCATACCATAATTTACTAATGATACAGCTACATTAAATTCACCTCCACCATAAGTAGCCTTAAAAGATTCAGCTTGCGAAAATCGCAAATGTCTTTCTGTTGACAAACGGAGTAAAATTTCACCAAAAGTGATTACTTTTTTCATCTTATTAAATTCCTAATTGATTAACAATGTTTAGCAAAGCTAAATAAATATAAAAAAACCTTCAATCGTTTTCGAAAGAAGGTTCAAAAGTAACTTTTTTAAATGTAAATCATATTATTTTTTTTGGCTAAAGCCAATTCGTTACTACTGTTTACATTCTTATTTGTTAAAATGGCAAATTTACAGCAGCTTGAAAAGCTAGTAAATTCAACGCTTAACAAGTACGTTTCCAATTATTAAAAGTGTGTTCTTTGCAACATTCACATGATCTCAATCTTTTGTGAAATCATCATGAATACAAATTGCAATCATCTTAGGACTAAAATATTCCTACTATGACTAATACACTTCCTTTTTGAGAAAATATAATTAGATTCCTAAAGCTTGACCTCCACCAATTTGAATAGTTTCGGCAGTTAAGAAAGAAGCTTCGTCACTAATTAAGAAAGAAATCACAGAAGCTACTTCTTCTGGTTCTCCTAATCTACCTAACAAAACACTACTTTTCCAAGATGCAAAAACTTCTGGTTTAGTAGCTTTAATTTGAGCGTGGAAAGGAGTGTCAATTGTACCAGGAGATACTGCATTCACTCTAATTCCGTACTCCGCTAAATCTTTAGCTAAAGCTCTAGTGATAGATTGTACTCCACCTTTAGAAGTTGCATAGATACCTGCCCCAGGTCCTGCTCCATTCCATGCTGCATTTGAAGTATAGTTAATGATAGAAGCATTTTTACCTTTTTTCAAGAAAGGAATAGCTGCTCTTGATGCATAAAATACCGAATCAAGGTTCAAAGCCATAACGAATTTGTACTCATCATTTGTCATATCTTCAAATCTAGCTCTGATACCGATACCACCAGTATTATTGATTAAAGCATCAATTTTACCGTACTTTTCACCAATTTTGTTGATGTTTTCAGTTACCGCATCAGCATTTGTTACGTCAAATCCATAATATTCAGCAGTGATTCCTTCTGCAGTAAGTTCAGCTATTCTTTGCGCACCTGCTTCATCATCAATACCGTTTAAAACTACAGTATAACCGTCTTTACCTAACCTTTTAGCTACTGCAAAACCAATTCCTCCAGTAGCACCAGTAATGAATGCAACTTTTCCTTCTACTTTACTCATCTTTATTCTATTTTAATTATTTAAAATCCTTATTTTTTTTTACTCTTTATTTTATTTTTCTACTGGATGTATTTTTTTAATAAAAAACACAATCGACAATAACGTTAGTGGCGCTAAAACCGCTATGATAATGAAAGCTGGTGTATACGATACTGTTGTGATTTTAGGGATCAACCAGTTCATAATGATTACAGAGACAGCTCCCACACTACCCGCTAATCCAGCTAATGTTCCTACAGATGGTCCTTTGAACAAATCACTTGATAATGTTTGCAAGTTTCCAATAGCAAATTGAAAACCAAAAAGCACCAAGGCAACAATGTATATAAATGACATCGCGTTTGATCCGTCTATTAAAAAGATAATTCCTAACAATCCCATTAGTATCAATGCACAACCAATCCCGATTGTAATTTTTCTTGCGGCGTCAACGGTTTTTGTCTCAATTAATTTTCCACAATACCATCCGCCTATAATACTTCCTGCCATTCCGCCCAAATAAGATATCCATATAGTAGAACCAATTTCTACAATGCTAAATCCATAAGCAGAATGAAGATATAATGGCATCCAACCCACAAACAACCACCAAATAGGTTCTATAAAGAAACTCCCCACAAGAACTCCCCATGATTCTTTGTATTTCAAAATCCCCATCACACTTAGTCCTTTTTCCTTTGAAGCCTCCTTAGAGTCATCCACCTTACTACTTGCCACAATAAGATTCAATTCTTCTTCCGTAATCCAAGGATGTTTCTCTGGAGTTGATTTATTGATAAACAACCATGGAATGACCCATAAAACTCCAACCGCACCAATGATAATGTAAGTCATTCTCCAACCATAAGCTCCGTATAAAGTAGCAATTAAAACTGGAGCGATAACACTTCCTAAAGAAGCCCCTGCATTGAAAATTCCTTGAGCGATAGCTCTTTGTTTTACAGGAAACCATTCTCCATTACTTTTTACAGCTCCAGGCCAGTTCCCTGCTTCACCAAGACCTAAGAGTCCTCTAAAAAGAGTTAAAGAGAATAATCCTTTGGCAAAAGCATGAAAAATAGAAGCTACAGACCACAAAATAATTGAGACTGTAAAACCTAAACGAGTTCCAATCATGTCATAAAGTTTACCCGACAAAAACTTACCAGCAGCGTATGTAATCATAAATATATTAAGCATGATTGCATAATCAGCTTCGTCCATACCTAAATCCTTACCCATCTCTGGCCACATGATACCAAATGCCGTTCTGTCAATGTAATTAATCACTGTAGCTAAACAGATTAGCGTAATAATCCACCATCTTAATCCCTTTATTTTCATAATATTACTGTTTGTATTGGCCTAAAACTTTCGTTTAAAAAAAGCCAAAAGTTACCCGTACCTATATTTTACAATTAGGCAAAATTGTCTTAAAATTCTAAAAAAATGTAATATGTTAAAAAAGAACTATGGCACCTGAGTCCATTTTTAACTTTTGGATGTTTGTATTATTCCTGTACACTATAGCAATATTCATATAATGCTTTGAAATGTTCTTTCATTTTTTGTTTTGCCAATTGAGGATCCTGTGCGACAATAGCATCAAAAACCTCAGTATGTTCTTTTACCCTATCAAAACCCTCATTTTCACTTTTGTCACATACATGATACTTCTCAAAATTGGTCAAAATTTCAGGTGTAATAATCAACATCAAATTATTGATGGTGCTATTGCCACTAGCTTTAGCAATAGCTAAGTGAAAAATCAAATCCTCTTGAACAGCATCTTCGCCTTTCTGAACTTTTTCTGCATAAGCATCCAAAGCTGTTTTTATATTAATTATATCATCTTCAGTTCTCCTTGTAGCCGCTAAGCGAACTGTTTTCAATTCGATAAGAATTCTGGTTTCTACTAATGATTTAAAATCAGATGTTCCTAATCTCAAAATATCGTCTATTATACCGTTGATCGCTATTTTTCCAATATTAGCCACAAATGTTCCACTTTGAGGTATTGACTTTAGAATTCCGTAAAACTCCAATTTCTGGATAGCTTCACGAACACTGCTTCTACTTACCTCAAACTTTTCAGACAACATTCTCTCTGACGGAAGCTTATCTTGTGGTTCTAAATTTTTATAATTTATATAATCTCTTATTTTAGCTATAATTGTATTTAGTGATTCCTTATTATCTTTTTTGGTGAAAACTTCTAACTTCATACTCTTTAAATTAAATTAAAAACTCTGGTTAACCAGATTGGTTGATAAAATTATAAAAAAAAACAACACAAAATTCAAAAAGAAACCATTAAAAAATCAAAACTAACAACTTGTTAATGAGACACTTCTAGTGAATATATTTTTACTTTTGCAAAAGAGTTAGGATTTTTTGACTGAAAATAGTTTCCAGCTTTAAAATAATTTTCAAAAATGTTCCATTTGCTCATATGAATGTCATCATAAATCAATGATTCCCCATCATTCAGAATCACTTCCATTCGTCCACTAGACACTTTAACTTCTAAAGTAAATTTCGTATTCAAATCAATTTTTTCTTTAAAATTTCTCCCTTCATCGTCACCCCAAGCATGCTCTGAAAGCATCTCTTTATACGTTGCATTCAAATCCTTTAGGACTTTTGTTTTTACCCGAATTTTACCTTTATCCCAATATATTTTTAAGATTGGCGGTGCATTATTATCTTTTTGACCAATCAATTCCCGTTGTTCATCTGTCAATACTCCGTGAATTTGCGCAATAATAACACGACTGTATTTACCATCAGGTTCTTTAGAGATATCTTCAATAGCATAAGTAGCTCTCATTTTTCCTCCTTGGACAAAAGTCCAGTTCGCCTTATTGCTTCCAGTCTCCATCGTTTCTCTTAACTCAGAACGAGAGTAACTGCTATTAGCGGTTGTAGTCCCAGAAGGATAGGCATAAAAAACAACAGACCTGTCTTTTGGATCGTCATACATATATTTAGAAACAATCTTATCATTGGCATATTCTAAAATTTGTGGATAACCAATTGAATATGGTTTTCCGGGCTTGTTAGGGTTTTCTTCAGGAACAGTTACTGTCCAATGTGCCCAATCAATTTTTGCTGTTTTATTTTTTTTATCTTTTTTGTCTTGACCATAACTTATTGCTACAGTAGTCAACAAAGCCAAAAATGCAATTTTTGAAAAATGTAATTTCATTATAATTGTTTTACTTGATAAATAGTTAGTTAAATAGCGTTACTTTTTTTACCCTACCAGTTTGGTAAACCAATTTGGAGAACCAAATATAAAAACTAATTTCAATTAAAAAAAACAATTCGTGATTTATTTTATAAATCTTAGCTTCAATCTCATAAAAAGCAATAAAACAAGCACTTAATCAAGAATACCATGACAAATAATTTGTAAAGAATAGCTTAACTTTTCTAAAAAAAGCATAAAAAAACTGCAAAACATATCAATAAATGTTTTGCAGTTAAATTTCAACCTACAAACTGTGGTACAAATTTCTAGTAATGTTCTTTATTCATGAAATCTTCACGTATAGGACTGAACACATCGATCAAAACACCATCTGCCAAACAAATAGCTCCGTGTAGTACATGCGGTGGAATATAAAAGCAATCGCCACCTTTTAATACTTTCTTATCATCCCCAATAGTCACTTCAAACTCACCACTTACCACATAAGTTACTTGTGCATGGTAATGCTCGTGTAACGGTCCAATACTTCCTTTTTTAAAATCTACATTCACAAGCATGATGGTATCATCATAACCCATGATTTTACGTTTTACTCCTTCTCCTACAACTTCCCATTGTATTTCATCTCCAATCAAAAACTCTTTACTTGCTCCAAAACTTTGCATATCGATATATTTACTTAATTAATGTATAATAATGTGTACCAACCCAAGAATAGGTCTTTCCTTTTATTTCTATATTGTGATTTTGCGTTGCAGAATTATTCATGGTAGATAAGATAAACAAAGAAACCTTTCCCTTGTTATTTTTAATTGAAACCGCTACATAATTCTCATCCTCATATACCACCTCAACATTTGCAACTGCACTGAAAGCATTTACGGCATTTTCCGTTACTGGACTATAACTCCCATGCGTTTCAATTACATTTACAAAAATCGATTTTTGAGTGTTTTTTTTACGAATAATAAATCCAGCATCTCTACGCAAATTAAAATTAGGATCATTGGCTCCCAACCGAACTAACAACAACTCATCATCAGGACTTGTTGCCGAAGTCAAAGTATAAAAACTACCTTCATACAACCATGAAAATTTTGTGTTCTCTGATGAAGATTTTCCAACAGCTTCTTTCCACAGATGTTGGTAGCCAAAAGATTTTCCAAGTGGCTCTAATATTTTTGGGGTTTCGTACTTAAAATTAGCCGACATCATCTGCCCTAAGTAATAAAACGGCAAATCATATTGGTTAGCTGTTTTAGAATTCACTTGAAAGATATCTAGCAATAATGGATTTTCGAAATCATCTGTTTCCAAAACTACCATTGTACGATGCATTTTTGTTCCTGGATATGCATTATCTTCAGTTGCACTAATAATTTGAACTTTAGGATTGCTCACATCGTATGAATATTTTTTTGATGAGAATTGACTACCTGTTTCAAAATCGGCTCCAAAATGAGAAGTTTCGTTCTGAACAATTGTATTATGTGCTATAGTTTGCTTTGCCCAAGTAGTATTTTCTTTCAAATAATTCCCACCTCCTTTTTGTTCAATATTGACAAAACGTGCCAATCCATAGTCTTGTAATACCTCCGAACTATTATTATAATACGAAAAAGATAATTTATCAAAATGTCCATGACTGGAACCCTGAGCGGCATATTTCATCACTAATGTTAGCTCTTTGTCTTTGTTCCTATTTCTAATGATAGCTACACCTCCTTGTTTACCATCTGAACCATCAGACAAATCGATTGATTTTTTCACAAATGGCTTTGTTAAGTTATTTTTAACTCCTAATGCTACAGCCATTCCTGAATTGTCCAATTGCACTCTTCCTTGTTTCTCAGCAATGGACAACAAAGAAGGATCTTTTCCTCCGTACAAATAAGCAATATCCACCGCCGAAACTAATTCTCTTGAATAATAGGACATCCCTTTTTGTCCGTCATTTAAAGGAAAAAACTCACCCGCTGAATTGGTTAAATTCAGTAAAGCATAAACAGATTTAATAAGGATACCATTTTTATACTCAAAAATTTTTAGCTTCGGCTTCGTGTTTTGTAAGGCTTCTGCAAAAACCATAAAAGGATACATGGCATAACGCTGGTAATACGGACCTTCATTGTAATAGCCGTCAGGCGAAAAAGGCTCGTCTACATTTGCCAAAAAACCCGTTTTTTGCCCTGGTTTTTTAATTAATCCACCATCATTATCTTTCATTCCAGCAGGAACAGAATCTTCTTTTAAACCGTACATTGCGCGTTCGAGCAACTCTGCATCATCCATAACCAAAGCTATCATTCCTACAGCTACATTGCCCCAAGTACTATGATTATGAACTCTATTAAAATATTGTGGAGAACCTATAGAAATAAAATCTGCAAAAGGTTTAAACAAATCTTTCTCAATCAAAGCACGATCCTTAGCTCCTATAAAATCATACACACAATCATAAGCTTGACTTACATAAACCAACCAATTGGCATCATTTAAAGCTTGCCAAAATAATTTTCCACGGGCATAAGAACGCTCTTGTAGATGCAGAGGCAAAGTAGGATACAATTTAGTATACGCTAACAACATTTCTTTCACATAAGTTGCGTATTTCTTGTCTCCTAGTATTTGATACAAAGCACCTGCTTTTTGCATAATCAACCAGTTTTTTTTGTGGCGTTCATGCGTGTAACCTCCAGAAAAATCTTTAGGTAAAGGAACATCAATTCCCAATGCCATTTCAGCATCAACTTCTTTTTTAACCTCAGCAACTGAATTGTCAAAAAGCGGTACTTTACCTAATTGTGATTTGATTTCCTGAACTCCTTTCTGGGTCATTATCAATCGGGGATGTCCTTGAGCTATTCCATATTGAAAGACTAATAAAAACACTACTAAAGCAGCCATTTCTAAATAATTATTTCCCTTTAATTTCATCAACACTATGTTTTAATCATTAATCCAAAATATAAATCATCTCCTTGTATTCTAATCAAACAAATTGCACTAGCAATACTGGATGAAAGGAAATTTCTAGAATACCAACAACTTCATTATTAGTGAATATTTATAAAATATTATTGGTTTACCAATTTGGTTCTCCAAATATATGGTTAATTTTAGAAAATAAAAATAATAAGTCATTAATTTAACGGATTCCTTACTATTTATAGTTAATATTGGAAATTTTTAAAGATCAAAAACTAATGTAAAATTAAAATGGGAGGACTAAAATAGATGGTTGGCAAAAACTAAAGCTATTCTCTTTTTATAGCTCTACCCAAATAATCCTCCAACAATTCAAACATCCCGTCCACAGTCAAAATTTGGGTATCAGGGTGTGATTTTAGGAAATCGGCATTTAGATGCACCAGATTTTCTTCAATTTCGAAAAAAGTATCGTTGTTAATAATATCACGTATTGGGTTCACACCTTCTAACTTACTTTTAAAAAATTTTTCGCGTTTCACACTGCTCATTAAGTTTACTTTTTTGCATTGTGCTTGAAACAATTCCAAGTGTTTTGTCGCTCCAAGAATTTCCAAACCATCGGCTATCAGCCCATTGAGTTCCATATTCCATTTAGAATTATAGACAAATTGCGCAAAATTTCCTTGAGTACATTGCGACACATAATAATCCATATAATAACTCATTAAAGCATCCTCGTGAATCAAGTCGTCATCGATTTTTTCTTCACGCATGAGATTGATTACGGATATATTTGAGTTGATGATGTCTTGTGGATTGCCACTATTGACTGCTGTTTCTGAGATAATGATACTACCAAATTCCATGAAATTGTTGTTTAAAGGAGTTGAAAAGGCAAATTTCGGGTAAAATAGTGAAGGATGAAATCTTTTTCAACACAGATTTCACAGATTTATGGAGTGTCTAATTCGTTGCTTTTCTTTTGTTGATTCATCTTTGTTACAATGGCTTTCAACTGTGCGGCTCTTTCTCTTTTCTCATCTTGGACTTTTGCCTTTTTCCTATTGAGTAGTTTGGTATGCAAAGCCTTGTTTCTGGTGTTTTTTTGGGGTCCTTTAGCCATGGTTGTAATCGTATTTGATTATGAATGCAAAGTTAAAAAAAAGGAATTGAGTCCAGAAGCATTCAAATTAATTTAAACCCTCGACTATACTAAACTTAAATTCACTTCCTTTTCCCACTTCACTAGTAACCCAAATTTCACCACCATGTTTTTCAACAAAGTCCTTACACAGCATTAATCCTAATCCAGTACCTGTTTCGTCATTTGTTCCCAGACTGTGGTTTTTATGATTAATTGAAAACAAATTGGTTAACTTTTGAGGAGCAATTCCAATCCCATTATCCTTAATTAAAAAGACGACTTGGTTCTTTTCTCTTTGCATCGAAAGCAATACTTCCCCATTATTCTCCGTGAACTTTAAGGCATTGGTAATTAAATTTCGGAAAATGGTTTCCAGCATATTCTTATCAGCAACCACAAATTGATTTGGTTCTATTTCAGACCGAAGACTGATATTTTTACTTTTAGCAATATTCGCCAATAGGCTGATTGTTTTATCAGTGATTGTACTGATTTCAAAATTTACTGGACTAAATTCTAAACTTCCAGTTTGTGATTTTGCCCAAGTTAAAAGGTTTTCTAATAGTGAAAACGTATTCTTTGAAGATTGGTGAATCATCTGTATAAATTCATTAGATTCTTTTTGATCTAACTCATTATCATTCTCCAAAAGCAATTCCGACAAACCAATAATTCCGTTAAATGGACCTCTTAAATCGTGAGCAATAATGGAAAAAAATTTGTCTTTATCTTCTAATAATTTTTTGATTTGCAATTCTTTTTCCTCTTGCAGCAAAAGCAAATAACCTACACCGCTAATCATCATCATCATAAATATAATTAAAAAAATGATTTTTTGCGTGGCATCAATTGAATACAAAGTTGTTGAAGTCTTAAAGAGAGGATAAAACATCCTAAAAATTAAGACCACTAACAGTATGATATAATTAAATCCTAGAATTTTTTTAAACAAACTACTTCTTGCCTCTGTCAAAAATCGTAAAGCTGGAGTAATTAAGAGTAAAAAAATAATGAGTGATGCCAGTGAAACTCGAATATTGGTTCTCGACTCTACCCAAACTGCATAATAAAAACTCAATAAAGCAACAACAAACAGTATAGCTTGCCCGCGAAAATCCTTTTTAGTGCTACTCTTAACCAGCATCAGCATGGCAATCGACTCTAAAAAATAACTGGAAAAAATCAGCGTATTAGGAATAATTATGTTAACAGCATTGAAAGTGACGGTATCCGTCCTAAGAAAAAAAGACAACCATGCTAAAGTTTGAAAAATTTTAGAACAACCAAAAACCAATAAATGTTTTTGATTATCCTTACTAAAAAGTGCAAATCTAAACGTAAACACAAGGGCAGCTAAAGCTAAATTCCCCCAAAACAACAATCCCATTGTACTGCGAATATCCAATACAAATAATTTTGAAAATTGATCTAAAGTCTCCATATTCAACTACTGTCTTGTTTATTGGATGATACTATTTTTGGTAGATTTACAAAAATATATTTATTTTATTTTAATCCTAAAATTTTAAGAATAAGTTGTTGTTTTTTCAAGGTCAATCGATTGTTATTGGAAACCAAACAATTAAAAAGTAATCAAAATTCTACTTTTAATTTATCCTTTTTTTAATCAACAAAATTTTAAAAGAATTAAGAAAACAAGATTTGTCAAGAGACTGAATCGAAAAGGTATTTTGCGAGTAATTTATGATTCCAATTTAAAAACATACCCAACAACCTCTTTCAATTCCTCCATTTTTTGAGTGCCTACTAAAAGTTTTTTACCGTTTTTTAATTCTAGGGCAAGGCCTATGTTCCCTTTGATGTTGTAAACGGTTCCATATTTTGTAAACAGTCGAATCCCCCATCCACCCACAAAACCATAGTTTAACAGCTCCGCAGATTTTACGTCTTTCCATTCCACTACTCTCTTAACTAACGGAAAAAATTTTATTTGGATTTCGTTGGAATTGATTTCGGTTTTTAATGTAAAAAGCCAAAATAACAGTAGGATTCCAAGCGAACAAATGGCTAAAACAATCAACCCTTTATCAGACATGGGTTTGTCACCAAAAACTTCTCCTTGAATGATTTGTTGGTAAATTCCGTATACCGGAATAATTGCTATTACACTTAATATTAGCCAAAGCCACCATTGGGTAAATTTTTGTTCTTCTTGGAAAAGGGTTTTCATTTTTGGTAGTTTAGAAATGAATATCAAATATAGGGAATACTTGGAAACGAAATATGTTTAGATTCCCAAAACCCCTAGAGCCCCGATAGACGCAGCATCCTTTTCATGCTTTTTTTTGATAAGAAAAGATATAGCGTCCCGAAGCGTCGGGAGCGGGAAAGCGAAGATTCAACGGAGCTAAATAGGACCTAATAAAAAGTACTAAACTTTGAATTCTATTGCTTATTTTTGCACCCAATAAAATAGAAAAATGATACAGAATCCGAAAAGATATACCATTACTGCTGCTTTACCATATACGAACGGCCCTATTCATATTGGGCATTTAGCTGGAGTTTACGTTCCTGCTGATATTTATTCCCGTTATTTAAGAGCCCATAACAAAGACGTTTTGTTTGTGTGTGGAAGTGATGAGCACGGTGTGGCTATCTCGATGAAAGCTAAGAAAGAAGGCATCACGCCTCAAGAAGTAATTGACAAGTACGATGGGATTATCCGTAAATCATTTTCAGATTTTGGGGTTTCTTTTGACAATTACTCTAGAACTTCGGTTCAGATTCATCATGATACGGCTTCGGAATTTTTCAAGAAATTATACAACCAAGGTGATTTTATAGAAGAAGTAACCGAGCAATTGTATGATGCGAAAGCAGACCAGTTTTTAGCCGACCGTTTTGTGACTGGAACTTGCCCAAAATGTGGCAACGAAGAGGCCTATGGTGACCAATGTGAAAAATGTGGTTCTACCCTGAACGCTACGGATTTGATTAATCCAAAATCAACTATTACAGGAGAAACTCCCATCATGAAAGAAACGAAACACTGGTTTCTACCTTTGGATCGATACGATGCTTTCTTGAGAGAGTGGATAATTGAAGGACATAAAAACGATTGGAAACCGAATGTTTATGGTCAAGTAAAATCATGGATTGACGGCGGACTTGAACCTCGTGCCGTAACTCGTGACTTAGACTGGGGAATTGACGTTCCAGTGGAAGGGGCAGAAGGAAAAAAGCTATATGTGTGGTTTGACGCTCCTATTGGATACATTTCGTCATCTAAAGAATGGGCCGCTCGAGAAGGAAAAGATTGGGAACCTTATTGGAAAGATAAGGACACCAAAATGGTACATTTCATTGGAAAAGACAACATTGTATTTCACTGTGTGATTTTCCCAGCGATGCTGAAAGCCGAAGGAAGTTATATTTTACCAGACAATGTTCCTGCAAACGAGTTCTTGAACTTGGAAGGAAATAAATTATCAACGTCTAAAAACTGGGCGGTTTGGCTGCATGAATATTTGGAAGAATTTCCGGGACAACAAGATGTTTTACGTTATGCATTAACATCAAATGCTCCAGAAACCAAAGACAACGACTTTACTTGGAAAGATTTTCAAGCGAGAAATAATAATGAATTGGTGGCTATTTTTGGGAACTTCATCAACCGTGTGGTGGTGTTGACCAATAAATATTATAACGGAATTATACCTACACCAAATGATTTCAAAGAAGTAGATGAACAAACCTTGGCGGAATTAAAAGCCTATCCAGCGGTGATTTCGAGTTCTGTAGAAAGATACCGTTTTAGAGAAGCGTTGAGCGAATTGATGAACGTGGCTCGTTTAGGTAATAAATACCTTGCAGACGAAGAGCCATGGAAAATGGTGAAAGAAAATCCAGAACGGGTAAAAACACAAATGTATGTAGCGTTACAGATTGCTGCTGCTTTGAGTACACTGTGCGAACCGTTCTTGCCTTTTACTTCTCAAAAATTGAAACGTATTTTGAATATTTCGGAACCAGATGCTACTATCACTTGGGATACGGTTTCTGAAATATCTGATTTATTGGTAGCTGGACATCAAATAGGACAAGCTGAATTATTGTTTGCAAAAATCGAAGACGAAGAAATTCAAAAACAAATAGACAAATTGGAAGCTACAAAAACCGCTAACATCGCCGATAACAAAAAAGCAGAACCACAAAAAGAAACCATTCAGTTTGAGGATTTCGCCAAAATGGATATCCGCGTAGGAACAATTCTAGAAGCGGAGAAAATGCCAAAAGCAAACAAACTATTGGTTTTGAAAGTAGATACGGGAATAGATGTTCGTACGATTGTTTCGGGAATTGCAGAGAGTTTCAAACCCGAAGACATTATCGGGAAACGTGTGAGTGTTTTGGTAAACCTAGCACCAAGAGCGTTGCGTGGAGTTGAAAGTCAAGGAATGATTTTGATGGCAACCAATGCCGAAGGAAAATTGATTTTCATCAATCCTGATGCCGAAGGTGTTCCTAATGGAGACATGATTAGTTAAGAACTAAACCACTTTGGACTCAAAGTCCAAAGATTTGGTTTGCAGACTTAAAGTCTGCAAAATCACAGAGCGCATTTTTTAGAGGCTAAAAGCAAAATGCACTAAAGTACCTAATTTAACTATTCCAGAGACCCATAAAATCACTGATTACAAAGATTGCCACGAATTAATTTAGTGGCAATTTTTGTTTTTAAAAATATGAAAAATGATGAATGCCAAACCCAAAATAGCGTTAGCGATAGGAATACTCTGTATTTCTATCTTTCCTATTTTGGTTCGGCTGCAATTGACAACTGGGTTGATTTCGGCTTTTTACCGTATGTTCATAGCAGCAGTTTTATTATTACCATATATAATAGTCACCAAAAAATTTCAACTCCCAAATACAAAAAACATTCTTTTAGCTAGTCTTAGTGGCGTTGTCTTTGCAATTGACATTGCAATTTGGAATATTGCCATTCAACATTCCAGTGCGACACAAGCAACTTTATTGGCTAACTTATCACCAGTTTGGGTGGGCTTTGGATCTTTCTTGTTTTTAAAAAGCAAACCTGTTCTTAATTTTTGGATTGGCACTACCATAGCTCTTATAGGAATGGTAATCTTAGTAGGCTTTGAAGTTTTTAGTCAACTTCATTTTGACCTAGCCTTTACTTTTGCCCTTGTTTCAGGAATGCTATACGCTACCTATATATTAATGAGTAAAAAAATATTATCTCAAATGGAGGTATTTTCCTTTATGAGTATCGTTTTGGTTTCCTCAAGTTTATTTTTAGGATTGGTTTGTTGGGGAGCAAACGAATCTTTTAAAGGCTTTTCAAACACGGCTTGGTTTGTATTGTTTATTCAAGGCGCCATTTGTCAATTGACCGCTTGGTTACTGATTAGTTATGCCACTCAACATTTACGTGCCACAAGAGTTTCACTAAGTTTATTAGGACAGGCTGTACTAGCAACATTTTTAGCTTGGATTTTTTTGGACGAAAAAATGAGTGGGTTTAGGATTATTGGTGCTGTTTTTCTACTTTTAGGAATACGAATTACTTTTTACGACAAACCCATCTCGTATAAAAATTTAAAACACAAACCATGACTCTCAAAGTAATTGCTTTTGATGCTGACGACACCTTATTTGTAAACGAAACCTATTTTGCTGAAACTGAGGAGAAATTTTGCGCCTTAATGAGTGACTATCTTTCACACCAAAGCATTTCACAAGAATTGTTTCGTATTGAAATCGAAAACTTAAAAAGATACGGTTACGGAATTAAAGGATACATTCTTTCGATGATTGAAGCTGCCATGACCATATCAAACAACACCATTCCCATTGAAGTAGTTGAAAAAATCATCTTATACGGTAAAGAACTCTTTGACAAACCTATCGAATTACTCGATGGAGTTGAAGAAACTTTGGAGGCCTTGTATGGAAAATACAAATTAGTAGTAGCCACCAAAGGAGACTTATTAGACCAACGTAGAAAATTACACAATTCAGGACTTGGAAAATACTTCCATCATATTGAAGTGATGTCAGACAAACAACAAATTGATTATTTAGACTTGCTAAAGCGTTTGGAAATTCAGCCCAATGAATTTTTAATGATTGGGAATTCCCTTAAATCAGATGTACTCCCAGTACTCGAAATAGGAGGCCATGCTGTACACATTCCCTTTCATACAACCTGGGCACATGAAAAAATCGACCATAAAATAGTTCATAACAACTTTAAAAGCATAAAATCAATTAATGAAATTTTAAAAATAATAAGATAAAAACTACATTTAAGGCTTTAGTTTTAATCATTAATGGAAAATTTTTACTTTTTTGACACAACTGAAAAATAAAATTACTATTTTCAATACTATAAATTTTAGGATAAAATAATACAAAAATGATAATTCAACCCTTAAATAATTAAACCATTTTTACAAAAACCAGAATTATAGTACTAATCATATCTTTATTTTTAACTGCTTCCAAACATAGAATGGGAATTAAATAAAATTAAAATGTAATTTTGAAACTTTAAATTTAAAAAAAAAGGCTATTTTTATCAAAAAATTTAAAATCTATGAAAAGACTTATATTTACACTAGCATTTGCTTCAGCTGTATCTTCTGTAAGCGCACAAAATGACGTCAAGAATGACGCAACTCAAGACTATAATAAATGGTCTATTGAATTAGCAGGTGGTTTTAACAAACCATTAAACGACATCACTCCTGGGTATTCCTTTGGATTTGTATCTCCTTACACTGTTGATTTAGGAATAAGATACATGATTAACAATAAATTTGGTATCAAAGCTGATGTAGGTTACAACAACCTTTCAGAAAAAAATGACACTCCTGCTTTTGAATCAAGATACTACAGAGCAAACTTACAAGGGGTTGCTAACTTAGGACGTATCATGAATTTTGAAACTTGGACTAACAGCTTAGGTTTATTAGCTCATGGAGGTCTTGGTGCTGGACAAGTAAGAAGTGGAGACACTAAAAACAACGTACTTAATGCTATGGCAGGTTTAACTGCTCAAGTTAGATTATCTAACCGTTTTGCTTTAACTGCAGATGCAACTGGTATTGTTAACGCTAGACAAAACTTAAACTTTGATGTGAAATCAGGGGCAAATTACCCATTTGGTATTATGCTTAATACCACTGTAGGTCTTACTTACTACCTTGGAAAAAGCGAAAAACATGCTGATTGGATCGTTCTTAAAGACAAAGACGTTCTTTCTTTAGAAAAAAGAGTAGACGAACTTGAAACAATGAACAACGATACAGACAGAGATGGTGTAGTTGATTACTTAGATGCTGAACCAAACACTATGTCAGGTGTAATGGTTGACTCTAGAGGTCGTGCTATTGACTTGAACAAAAACGGTATTCCTGATGAGATCGAGAAATACATTGACAGTAAATACAAAACATCAACTGCTACTCCATCAGATAGTGAAACTATCAAAAACTTAGTAAATGGTGGATATGTTAGTGTTTTCTTTGACTTCAACAAAACAACACCAACAGAAGAATCTACTGATGCTATTTCATACGTATTGGCATATTTAAGAAACAATCCTTCTGCTTCAGTAGACATTATTGGTCATGCTGATGAAATCGGTGGAACTCAATACAATAACAAACTATCTGCTGCAAGAGCTAACAATGTGAAACAAACTTTGTTGAAATCAAACGTTGCTGCTTCAAGATTAAATGTAATTGCTTCTGGTGAAGACACTTCAGTAGATAAATCTTCTGCTGATGCAAGAAAACTAGTAAGAAGAGTTACTTTCAAAATAAAATAATCTTATTACCTATTTTCAAAAGCTCCAAAGAAATTCTTTGGAGCTTTTTTTGTTTTAAATTGATCCAAATTCCAAATATCCTTAAAATCCTAGTTTAGGTTTTTTTTGTAACTTTACAAGAAAGACTACGCTATGCTATCCAAAAATATTGAAACCGCGCTAAATAAACAGGTTCGAATTGAAGCTGAATCCTCTCAAATTTATCTTTCAATGGCATCTTGGGCAGAGACTCATGGACTAGAAGGTATTTCTAAATTCATGTATGCCCAGTCAGATGAAGAACGTATGCACATGCTTAAAATTGTAAAATACATTAACGAAAGAGGCGGACATGCTCAAGTTTCTGAATTGAAAGCCCCCAAAACCACTTATGATACTTTTCAGGAAATGTTTCAAGAATTATACAATCATGAAGTATTTGTTTCGGAATCCATAAATGAATTAGTACATCTTAGTTTTTTAGAAAAAGACTATGCTACCCACAACTTCTTACAATGGTATGTAGCAGAACAAGTAGAAGAAGAATCACAAGCCAAAACCATATTAGACAAAATCAACCTTATCGGCGATGATAAAGGAGGACTGTATTTATTTGACAGAGACATTCAGCAAATAAATAACAACGGCACTATTATCTAAATACCTGTTTAACTTCATCTTTCATCCAATAGAATCCACT
The DNA here is from genome assembly GCF_048320115.1 of Flavobacterium faecale. Lineage (GTDB taxonomy): Bacteria > Bacteroidota > Bacteroidia > Flavobacteriales > Flavobacteriaceae > Flavobacterium > Flavobacterium faecale_A. The sequence continues at coordinate 1,447,044 of NZ_CP182943.1, read as the reverse complement.
CTGGCTTTGACTTTTAAATTTTTACAAATTGGGCAATAAAGACAAAAAAAAAGAAAAGAAAAAGGACAAAAAAAAATCCTTAGAAAACGGTAAAAAAGAAAAAGACCGTAAGGATAAATGTTGTGAGAAATACAAAAAAGGAGAACACAAACGCTGTAAAAAATGTCCTAGATTTGATTTAGAATAAAAAATCCCAGTTCGCAAAACAATTTGCCAACTAGGATTTCCTTTAAAAGTATCAATCACTATTTCCCTAACATCAATAGCTCAGAAACTACTACCTCTGTAATATATCGTTTCTCTCCGTTTTTATCATCATAAGTACGATGAGTAAGCTTTCCTTCAACTACAATCTCTTTGCCTTTTGTGACATACTTTTCAATAATTTCGGCGGTTTTTCCCCAAGCTACTACTTTATGCCATTGGGTATCTTCTACTTTTTCTCCTTTGTCATTTTTGTAGCTTTCATTTGTGGCTAATGTAAACTGAGCCAGTTTTTTACCCCCATCAAAATTTTTGATTTCTGGGTCATTTCCTAAGTGTCCAATTAACTGTACTTTGTTTCTTAATGCATTCATGGCGTATAAATTTAAATGTTTCAATCCGAACTCGTTTCAGATTCTTTTGTTGGTATATCATTTTGTCGAAAGAAGCGTTGTTTGTTTTCGACATTGCAAAGATGCGACAGCCCCCAAAAATTATTCGGTTGTCATTCAATTACTTTCGGTTGTAAATATTTGTAACCGTTTGTAAACGGATAACTTTTTTTCGTAACTTAGCGAAAACCAAAACATTTTTATGCAAGCAGAAATCAATAAAGTTGAATTACGAAATTTAAAAATAGCAGACTATAAAGAGTTAAAAAAGTCCATGATGCAGTCTTATCCCGAAATGGCTGATAATTATTGGGACGAATCTGAAGTCAAAAAATTGCTCAAAATATTCCCCGAAGGACAATTGGTTATACTTGTCGACGGCATCGTAGTAGGTTCTGCCCTATCATTGATTGTTCCAGAAGATTTAGTAGAAAAAAACCATGATTATGCTAAAATAACTGGCAATTATACTTTTTCAACACATACCTACAAAGGGGAGGTTTTGTATGGTATAGATGTTTTTGTAGACCCCAAATACCGTGGATTGCGATTGGGACGCCGTATGTATGATGCTCGAAAAGAAATATGCGAGCAACTCAATTTAAAATCAATTGTGTTTGCTGGTAGAATCCCAAACTACGGAAAATATGCCACAGAATTAACACCAAAAGCCTATATCGATAAAGTAAAAAGAAAAGAAATTCACGACCCAGTCCTTTCTTTTCAATTGAGCAATGATTTTCACGTGATGCGAATCATGAAAAATTATTTGGAAGGCGATAGAAAATCCAAAGAATTTGCCGTTTTACTAGAATGGAACAACATCTATTATGATGATAGTCCTAAAATAATTAATCTTGAAAAAAGCGTTATCCGTTTAGGATTAATCCAGTGGCAGATGCGTCCACTGAAAGATCTAGAAGCCTTATTCGAACAATCTGAATTTTTTATCGATGCAGTTTCTGGTTATGGAAGTGACTTTGCCGTATTTCCCGAACTATTTATAGCTCCCTTGATGGCAGATTACAATCACTTATCTGAAGCCGATGCCATTAGAGAACTAGCTAAATATGCAGAACCAATTAGAAAGCGTTTTCTAGAGTTAGCCATTGCATACAACATCAATATCATTACGGGCAGTATGCCACATCTGATTGATGGTGTTTTATACAACTGCGGATTTCTATGTAGGCGAGACGGTTCTTACGATACTTACACCAAAATTCATATTACTCCAAACGAAGTCTTTCATTGGGGAATCACGGGTGGCGACACCATTCAAACCTTTGATACGGATTGCGGTAAAATTGGAATTATGATTTGCTATGATGTCGAATTTCCTGAATTATCACGATTGATGGCTGACCAAGGCATGCATATCTTATTTGTCCCTTTCTTAACAGATACACAAAACGGCTATACTCGTGTCAAACACTGTGCGCAAGCTAGAGCCATTGAAAACGAATGTTATGTAGCCATTGCAGGTTGTGTAGGGAATTTACCTAAGGTAAACAACATGGACATACAATACGCACAAACGGCGGTATTTACCCCATCAGATTTTGCTTTTCCAAGTAATGGAATCAAAGCAGAAACGACACCAAATACTGAAATGACTTTAATTGTCGATGTAGATTTAGATTTACTGAAAGAACTACACGAACACGGAAGTGTTAAAATACTAAAAGACCGTCGTCATGATTTATACCAAATAAAAAAAGTAAAAAAGTAGCCTATGAAAGCTTGTTTAGAATGTGGTGAAAAAATCATTGGACGGGAGGACAAAAAATTTTGTAGTGACGGTTGTCGAAATGCGTACAACAATAAAATCAACAAGGACAGCAACAATTATATGCGTAACATCAACAATAGGCTGCGCAAAAACTACCGAATCTTATCAAGTTTAAACACCGAAGGAAAGTCTAAAACAACTAAAACAAAGTTGTTGAGTCTAGGGTTTGATTTTGATTTTTTTACTAATATTTTGAAAACCAAAACTGGAAACACCTACTATTTTTTATATGACCAAGGCTATATGCTTCTAGAAAATGATTTTTATATGCTTGTTAAAAAAGACATCTAATCCCACAACTGCGCATCATGATCAAAAAATACGCCTCACTAATTACACTGATACTCCTATTTTTAGTTATAGGAATGAGTTATTTTACCATGATGCCACAATGGGGCAGTACGGCAGATGTTCCTTTAAATGAATTTTCAACCAATAGAGCTTTTAAACAGGTTCAAGCTATTTCGAAAAAACCTCATTATGTAGGCTCAAAAAATCATGAAGTAGTTGCCCAACACCTTCAAAAAGAATTACATAAACTAGGACTTGAAACAAGCATACAAGAAGGCTATACCCTAACTGATTGGGGAAACTTAGTTTATTCTAAAAACATTCTAGCCCGAATTAAAGGAACCAAAACCACCAAAGCCTTACTCCTACTCTCTCATTACGATAGCGCTCCACATTCTGCTTCCTATGGCGCTAGCGACGCAGGTTCAGGAGTGGCAACTATTTTAGAAAGTGTTCGTGCTTTTTTACATTCGAAAAAGCCACACCAAAATGATATCATTATCCTTTTTTCGGATGCGGAGGAATTGGGATTAAACGGTGCTGCATTGTTTGTCACACAACACCAATGGGCCAAAGAAATTGGATTGGCACTCAACTTTGAAGCTAGAGGAACTTCAGGTCCGAGTTATATGTTGATGGAAACCAATAACGGAAATGCAGGTTTAGTCAATGAATTTGCCAATGCTGCCGCACCTTATGCTGTATCTAATTCGTTGATGTACAGCATATATAAAATGCTCCCTAACGACACTGACCTCACCGTATTTAGAAAAGAAGGAAATATTCAAGGCTTTAATTTTGCGTTTATTGACGGACATTATAATTATCATACTGCTCAAGATGATAGTAAACATTTGGACAAAAAAACCTTAGCGCATCAAGGTTCTTACCTATTGCCATTATTAAATTATTTTTCAAATGCCAATCTGAACAGAACACAATCACTAGAGGATGAAGTTTATTTCACAGTCCCCTTTGCCTTTATTCACTATCCCTTTGAATGGGTAAAAACGATGTTATTTATCGCTATTGGCTTGTTTTTCATTCTAGTTTTCATAGGACTTGCTAAACGCATTTTGGATTTCAAAACCATTGCCAAAGGCTTCATTCCATTTATCGCTAGTTTTGTTTTCGCTGGCTTGGTAACTTTCTTTGGGTGGAAAACTTTGCTTTCCATTTACCCACAGTACAACGACTTGCTCAATGGTTTTACATATAACGGTCATGATTATATAGCGGCTTTTGTGTTTTTAACATTGTCCATCTGCATGACCTTTTACCTGTTTTTTTCAGCTAAAAAAGTAACCGTAAGTAATTCGGTCGCACCTTTATTTTTCTGGTTATTGATTAATGGAGGAATTGCTTATTACCTACAAGGTGCTGGATTTTTAATCCTCCCTGTATATTGTGGACTAATTATTTTCGCCTATTTTATCATAAGTCAACACCACAATCGCTGGTTAAATTTTATCATGAGCTTACCTGCCCTTCTAATTATTACCCCATTTATTTATATGTTCCCAATCGGTTTAGGACTCAAAATACTATTTGGAAGTGCCATTTTAACTGTTTTATTATTTGGTTTACTATTGCCGCTCTTTGGACCGTTCCCTAAAAAAGGACTTTGGGCATTGCTTTTCTTTCTCATTTCAATTGTTTTTTTTACAAAAGCACATTATCATTCAGGATATGAAAAAGGAGAAGCCAAATCCAACAGCCTAGTTTACATATATGACGCAGATAATGAAACCGCTTTTTGGCTAACTTATGATAAAAATCTAGACGATTGGACCAGAACTGTCCTAGGAAGCAATCCTAAAAAAGCGGATTTAGAAAATGACATCCCATTGTTTAGCAAATACGGGAGTTCTTTTACTTATGCTACTGAAACAGCTACAAAACCTATCCCCAAAGCTACAATTCAGTTTTTAAAAGACAGTTTAGCGGGGAATTTACATTTTCTAAAAATCAGAATCACGCCTAATCGCCTTGTCAATCGTTATGATATTTTTGCCAATGAAAAAATGGATTTTTACCATTTCAAAGCCAATGGAGTAGCACAATTGGATCAAACCGGAAATAAAATGAATCGCAATGGTAAGAAAATTTTAAGCTATTATGTGGTAAATAATCAGCCGCTAGAAATGGATTTTGTACTCAATAGAGCCACTACTTTTGACATGCAATTATTGGAAAGTTCTTTCGACTTATTAGAAAATCCGTTGTTTAATATCCAGCCCAGAGCCAATTGGATGATACCCACACCATTTGTATTAACAGATGCAGTTTGTGTAAAACAAACCATAAAGCCTACTGCTATTAGTCCAAAAAACGCTATGGAGATCAATTTATTTCAAAAAGAGGTCGTACCTTTAGTTAAGGATAGCTTAGAAGCTCCTCAATAATTTTGTGTTATTGCTTATGGTAAATTTGGGAAGTCATGAAGAATATTTCAAAAATTGCAATTTTCATTTGGACTGTTATTTTGTGCAGTTCCTGTGAACCAAATCCCACCAAAGAAAACGGAGTTTTAAAGGGCAAAATTTCCATTGGCCCTATCTGTCCAGTAGAAACAATCCCACCCAATCCTGCTTGCTTACCCACTCAAGAAACGTACAAATATTGGGCAGTTTATGTGTGGACATTGGATAAAAAAGAAAAAATTGCACAATTGCAACCAGAGCTTGATGGTAATTATTCTCTCCAACTAGCTGTTGGGCGTTACATACTAGACCTTGACGATCAACATAGATTTGGCAAAAATCTACCCGCCTCAATTATCATAAAAAATAATGAAACTACTATTTTTGACGTCAATATTGATACAGGAATACGTTAAGCTCCCTTTAACTATTGTATCTATCTTTTAGAAATATATTTAGGACTATTTCGACCAACTTGACCACTACACTAACCCATGATAATTAACTTTTTAAATCAAAAAGAAAACCCTATCTTTCAAAATCATATTTATTGATTATGAAGGACTTAAATAATTTGAATAAAAAAACCAAAGCTGCCGCTATTTTAATATTAGTCACCATTTTGCTTTTGATAAGTAATTATTTTATTGGACGAAATTCCCAAAAAACCAACGAAACTATCAAAGCCATTTACAATGACCGACTCATGGTGAGTCATTATATTTTTCAATACAACAATGCGATTCACCAAATAAAAGCAGAGTCGGTTCCAATTAATTCCCATCCTGAAAGACAAAAAGAGGTAACCAATCACCTTCAAAGCATAAGTAGTCTTCATCCAAAATACCTGTCTACCGTTTTAACTCCAGAAGAGAAACAGCAATTTAAAAAATTCCAAACTCAGTGCACCGAAATAAAAATTCACAACCAGAATAAAGACTGGGGGAAAATCATACAATTAAGTCAGCAAAGTTTAAATACCCTAAAAATATTGGCTCAAATTCAAATTGATGAGGGAAAAACAGAACTTACCACCGCCAACACGCTGCACTCTGGAAATCAAATTTTCGCTCAATTTGAAATTGGTTTGTTTATAATTCTAGCATGTCTCTCTTTTTATCTGTTGATTTTAAAAAAGATGAAAGTCAAAATCAAAATTCCAGAAGGCCCTAGTTTGAATTAAAATTCTATTAAAAAATCATTCCTCAATCCCAAAAGTCGGATAATTATGTGGAAATTTGCAATCTGAAATAATTCAAGGCAAAATGACACAAATAAGTATTTTAGGTTGCGGATGGTTAGGGTTTCCTTTGGCGAAAGCCTTAGTAAAAGATGGTTTTCAAATAAAAGGATCGACTACCTCTACTGATAAAAAAGAACTACTCGAAAACGCTGGTATTACACACTTTTCATTTGCTCTAGAAACAGATACGGTTTCAGATATTATTCTTGATTTTTTAGCAGGAAGCGAAATTCTAATCATTGCTATCCCACCTAAATTAAGAGGAAAAAACAAAGATTACTCAGATGCCAATAAAAATTCATTTGTCAAAAAGATCGAGAACCTGTTACCTTATATCGAAAAATCAACCGTTGAGAAACTTATTTTTATTAGTTCAACAGCTATCTATGGTGAAGTTAACGCCACAATAACGGAAGATTCGATTCCAAATCCAGTTACCGAAAGCGGCAAACAATTACTGCAAATAGAAAATTTATTAATGGATAACAATCAAATTAAAACTACGATTTTACGTTTTGGAGGTTTGATAGGACCCGATAGAAATCCCGCTCGTTTTTTGGCTGGCAAAGAAAATGTAGCCAATCCTGATGCTCCCGTCAATTTAATTCACTTAGACGATTGCATTGGAATTATTCAAAAAATCCTAGACAAAAAAGCTTGGAACGATCACTTTAATGCTGCCGCTCCACACCATCCTTCCAGAAAGGAATATTATACCCAGAAAGCATTGGAACAAGAACTAGTCCCACCTACTTTCAACAAAACGGCTCCGTCTATTGGGAAGACTATAGAATCGGAAAAATTAATAAACCAACTGAAATATACTTTTACCCAACTCGATTTATAGTGATTGCAAATTTTAAAAAAGGATTTTCTAATAGAATAAACAATATAGGCTTACCGATATTAGCGTTGGTATGGGTTGGTTTTTTCTGGGGTACTACTTGGATTGCCTCCAAAGAAGGTGTCCGTTACATCCCTGGAATCCAAATGGCCGCTATTAGACAATTTCTAGCTGGTTTTCTATACATTGCTTATTTTTTAACAACCAAATCTCCTTGGCCGAAAGGCAAACAATGGAACACCATCATTATCCTTGCCATTCTCAATTTTACGCTAAGTAATGGTTTGAGTACGGCGGGCGTGAAATACATCAGCAGTGGCCTGGGCGCTATCATTGCTGCCATCTTCCCTATTTGGATTGTAATCATCTCCTTTTTTCAAGGCGAAAAAATGGCAAAATTGGCTGTAACAGGATTATTAATAAGTTTTGGAGGTATTTGCATTATTTTCTATGAACATTTGGGCGATTTTTTAATCCCTGATTTTAGATTAGGAATCCTTTTATCAGTTTTAGCTACGATTACTTGGGCTTTTGGAACACTCTACACAAAGAAAAAAGCTGCCACTTATAATCCGTATTTTAGTTTGGGTTTCCAAATGTTTATTTCTAGTATCTTGTTATTTGCCTATAATGGCATGACAGGAAGCGCTATTGACTGGGTGGCTATTCCTGCTAATACTTGGTATGCTATTGCTTATTTAGTCGTTATTGGGTCATTAGTCACTTTTACCATCTTTGTGTATATGTTGCAACATCTTCCGCCCGAAATGAGTAGTTTGTATGCCTATATGAACCCTATTGTAGCTGTCCTTTTAGGTTCGGTGATTTTTGATGAAACCTTGACCATCTCCATAGCATTAGGAGGAGCTGTAACACTTGTTGGGCTTTATTTAGTCAATAAATCATTAAGAGACAGTCGTAAAAAAACGAATATTTTAATCAAATAAAGATTCTCAATCATTGGCACGAAGGCTCAAAGACCCGAATCATAGCTTACCCTTTCTGACTTAGAATAATAGTGGTTTTATACTGATAACAATATTAATTATTTAAGAGAAAAATCTTGTTTATTTTGCCCGATTTATAGCAATGTAACTTAAAAATTATAATTTGTATAACAACTTTATCAAAACTGCTTTTGTATTTTTGTAAAAAAAATTATGCCCTCTTTTTTTCAAAAATACCGCACTTTCATTGGAGTTTTTATTGTTTTTTCAGTTATAACTTTATACTTGTTCTACGGGGCTTTGAAGCCTAAAAAAACCTTACCTATCTACAATCCTGCAGATGTAAACCCAGAATTAGTAGATAGTACTGTACAATATGTGAGTAAGTACCATACGATTGCTGATTTTTCTTTTCTCAATCAAAATGGGGATACCATCACTCAAAAAGACTACGAAGGCAAAATTTATGTGGCCGACTTTTTCTTCACTACCTGTGGTTCTATCTGCCCTAGAATGACCAAAAACTTATTTGAAGTTCAAAAAGCCATTCTAGACAATCCAAAAGTAAAATTACTATCGCACACCGTTTTTCCAGAAACTGATAGTGTTCCCGTTTTAAAAAAATACGCCATAAAATACGGGGTTAAAGACGCCAAATGGAATCTTGTAACGGGTTCTAAAAAAGATATTTACACCATGGCACGCAAATCCTATCTTGCGGTAAAAATGGGGAAACCTAGTGAATTGCTAGACATGGTTCATACTGAAAATTTTGTTTTGGTAGATGAAAAACGCCGCATTCGTGGTTTTTATGATGGTACCAAAGCAGAAGATATTCAGCGATTGATTCAAGATATTAACTTTTTGAGCGGTCAGGAGGAAGAATAAAAAATAGATTTGGCTAACTATCACGAGTCTATACCCTAAAAAATGACAAATATCATTTGTATTCGTTTTATAATATGTATTTTTGCAATCTTAATTCAATCTAAATAAGACTTGCGTACCACGATCAATTCTCTCAAAAAAGGCGAAAAAGCCATTATCAAAGACTTTGATATTGATGTTATTCCGTTAAAACTACTCGAAATGGGCTGTTTACCTGGCAATGCTGTAGAGTTATTGCAAATTGCTCCTTTTGGTGACCCCTTGTATTTAGACATTAATGGGTCTCATTTGGCTATTCGTGTGGAAACTGCTGCTGAAATTGAAGTTGAATTAGTCCAAATCAAGCTTTAAAAAATGATTAACGAGAATATCAATGTTGCCTTAATAGGAAACCCCAATGTGGGCAAAACTTCGGTTTTTAACCAATTGACCGGTTTGAACCAACAAGTGGGGAATTATCCTGGAATTACGGTTGAAAAAAAGATTGGTTTTTGTAAATTACCTAATAACATCAAAGCTAATATTCTCGATTTACCTGGAACTTACAGCCTTAATGCTAGCTCCATTGACGAGAATGTAGTTATTGAATTACTACTAAATAAAAACGACAAACTATATCCTGACGTTGCCCTAGTGGTAACTGATGTTGAAAATTTAAAACGAAACTTACTCCTTTTTACCCAAATCAAAGACCTCGAAATTCCGACCATTCTTGTCATTAATATGGCAGACCGAATGGAGCAAAAAGGAATTACATTAGATATTCCATTTCTGGAAGAACAGTTAAAAACTAAAATCGCCTTAGTTAGTTCCCGCAGAGGTTTTGGTATTACCGAATTAAAAAAATTAATCACCACATATAAAACCATTTCAAGCGAACCTTGTTTGAATGCTTCTGTGATTGACCCAGAATATTTTGACAGCTTACGCAAGGCCTTTCCTCAGCAATTGCTTTACAAATTATGGCTGGTGATTACCCAAGATGTGAATTTCTTGAACTTAGAACGTAAGGAAATCCAAAGTTCGTTTACTAAATCTCATTCGGATTTGAAGCGTTTGCAACAAAAAGAAACCATCAAAAGATACCAATTCATCAATGATGTATTGAAAGAAGGCTTAAAGGTTGATATCGCCATTGCAAAGGACTTTCGCAGTAAACTGGATCGTGTTTTGACTCATAAAGTTTGGGGATACGCGATATTCTTTGCCATTTTATTTATTATTTTCCAATCTATTTTTGAATGGTCCAAAATTCCAATGGATTTTATTGATGCCTCTTTTGCATCTTTAAGTTCATGGGCAGCGACAAACTTGCCTGAAGGTGTGTTTACCAATTTACTAGCCGAAGGAATTATTCCAGGAATAGGCGGAATTTTAATTTTTATCCCTCAAATTGCTTTTCTATTTCTATTTATTTCCATCTTAGAAGAAAGTGGTTATATGAGCCGAGTAGTTTTTTTAATGGACAAAATCATGCGCAAATTTGGTTTATCAGGTAAAAGCGTGGTGCCTTTAATATCTGGAACGGCCTGTGCCATTCCTGCTATCATGGCGACTCGAAATATTGAAAACTGGAAGGAACGATTGATTACAATTCTAGTAACACCTTTCACAACCTGTTCAGCCCGATTACCCGTTTACGCCATCATTATTGCTTTAGTAATTCCTGACGATTATGTACTTGGATTTCTAAATTTACAGGGACTAACCTTAATGCTTTTGTATTTATTAGGATTTGGAATGGCAATATTTTCTGCACATATTTTGAACAAAATCATGAAAATTCAAGGCAAAACCTTTTTCGTGGTAGAGATGCCTAATTACAAATTACCCATGTTCAAAAACGTAGCTATTAATGTAGTTGAAAAAACAAAAGCCTTTGTATTTGGAGCTGGTAAAATTATCTTGGCTATTTCCATTGTACTATGGTTTTTAGCTTCCTATGGACCAGGTGCCAACTTCAATAACGCAGATCGCATTTTGCGTTCCAAAACAGAGAATATTCAACTTAACGAAACGGCTATAAATAACAAAATAGCAGCTTACAAATTAGAGAATTCCTATATTGGTATCATGGGAAAAACCATTGAGCCTGCTATTTCACCATTAGGTTACGACTGGAAAATTGGAATCGCTATTATCAGTTCCTTTGCTGCAAGAGAAGTTTTTGTAGGCACCTTAGCAACTATTTACAGTGTAGGAGGATCAGACAATGAGGACACCATCAAAAATAAAATGGCTGCTGAAGTCCATCCAATCACCGGGAATAAAATTTTTAATTTCGCTTCAGGAATATCATTATTACTATTTTATGCCTTTGCCATGCAATGCGCCAGTACCGTTGCCATTACTCGTAAGGAAACCAATTCATGGAAATGGCCTTTAGGACAATTAATCTTTATGAGTGCCTTTGCTTATATAGTAGCGCTAATTGCTTTTCAACTTATAAAATAATCCGCTATGCAAGAATTTTTAGCTTTCGCAGCACTAGCATTTGCCGTTGCTTTTTTAATCAAGAAGTTTTTTTGGAAAAAGAAAAAAACTAAAAAAAACTGTGGCTCTGATGATGATTGTGGTTGTCATTAAAAATGTTTGATTCACAACAGATATAATTCGTTTGAATTCTCTGAAATTTAATTTCAAATCATCTCAACTTTGGTAGTTTTACCAAATAAAAGACCTAAATAAAAAACCGCAAAAACGAACCATCCGATTCATTTTTGCGGTTTCTTCTTTTTTTAATAGAATTTCTTAATTCACAAAAAGCGCTTTTTGATTCTGCAATTCAATTACTTTCTGACGTTGTGATTCAATTTCACTAGTTTTCATTTCCATCATTTTAATATTGTCCTCGATTTCAAGTTCTTTTTTTGCCACCAAATCCTTTGCTTTTTGAATATCTTTGGAAGCTCTTTCATTTTCTTTGACTAAATCTTTTTTATCATCTTCAAGTCTTTCTAAAATCTTATTTTCATCTTTTAGGATTTCGTTCATTCTTAATTCAGACGCTCTTAAACCTATTCGTTTGACAAGATCAGAAGCATAAGCAAACTTTTCAGGACTAAAGGCATTATCCAAGAAAATGCCACCCAGATTAAAGAATGCAGTGTATTTATAACCGTTATCCCCTTTTTCAATCAATTGATGGATATCAACTGTATTAACACTAATTTCTTTGATTAAAGCATTATCAATATAGGTTTCGTCAGTACGTTTGATTTTTCTAATTTTCCCTTTAAAAGGCTTGGTAACCTCCTTAATAGCATCTTCAAGATGTTCATCAGACACATTAGGAATAAATATTTCAATACCCGGTTGCATACCCTTACTCATGTTTTGAGAAACCGCAATTGTAACTAAATCCTGAGCATATCCCACCGAAATTGCAAAAAGAGCAAAAAGCATAAATTTAACTTTCATAATAATTATTTTTTAGATGTTTGTAATAAACAATTTACAAAAAATACAAGTAAAATCCTAATTTAATTTAACAAAAATATTACTAGCGATTTTATTAGAAATATTCAAAACATTACCATCAACATTGATTTTAACTGAAAGATCAAATTCTTCTTTTTCAATAAATTCTATTTGCGAACCTAAAGATATTTCTTGTTTGTCTAAATATTTTAAAAATTCTGATGAAGTATCTTTAACTCCTACACAAATAGCTATTTGCCCCATAGTCAATTCAGACAACAATTGCTTTTCTATTTTTTGAATTTGTCCATTAGCATCGGGAATAGGGTCACCGTGAGGATCTTCAGTAGGATTTCCTAAAAAATTATCAAGCTTGTTAATTAACTTCTCTGATTTGATATGTTCCAGTTGTTCCGCAATATCATGAACCTCATCCCATGAAAAATCAAGTTTTTCAACTAAAAAGACCTCCCATAGTCGGTGTTTTCGAACAATCATCTTGGCTGCCAAGCCTCCTTTTATAGTTAAGGAAACGCCTTGGTATCTTTTGTAGTTTACCAAGTCTTTTTCGGCCAGTTTTTTTATCATATCGGTAACAGATGAAGCTTTGGTTTCCATTGTTTCAGCAATGGCATTGGTGCTCACATCAGTATTGGTGCTACTGGTTAAATGATAAATGGCTTTGAGGTAGTTTTCTTCTGAATGCGTCATTTTTATAAGAGGTGCTAAGATGCCAAGGTTCTGAGTGACTAGGCAAGAAAATCGAAATATTCTTAGAGCCTTAGTTACTCAGAACCTCAGTATCTATTTTTTAACAATCAACAAAGGTATCGAAATTTTGTGACGCAGTTTATCTACAGTTGTCCCTAAAATTAAATCTTTGAAACCAGTATGTCCATGTGTTCCCATTACAAGGATGTCAAAATCTCCTTTATCAATTAGTAGAGGAATGGTTTTGTCTGGTGTCCCAAAACCGAGTTGGATGCTAACTTTAAAGCCTTTGTCAATTAGCATTTCTTGGTATTGGATTAATAATTTCTCATCGATGGAAGTTTCGTGGTCATCGGCATCATCACCATAAATAAGTGCCCCAACCGTTTCAACGACGTGAATTAAAGTGTAGTTAGCAGCTGTCCCTCCGAGTTCAAAGGCGCTATTCAAGGCAACTTCATCGGCAGTCGTAAAGTCAACTGCTACGGCAATATCTTTTTTCGAATAGATGGCCGCTTTTGAAAATTGTAATTTCAAATGGTGAGGCGAATGGTTGTGAATGTTGGTTTTGGATTTGGTTACAAAAGGTTTAAAAACAATGTATAACAATAAAATTAAAAAACTAATGGCTAATGGTACTACCGTAAGCCATAATACTGTAGGGTTTTCGGAGGTTTCTAGCCATCCTTTGATTTCATCATAAACTAATTTTGCATTCAAAGTGACAATGATAGTTGCTACAATCCAAGAAGCGATTTGTGTCAGTTTTCCAATATGAAATCCTTTCATCTTGGTTTTGTCACTCACAAAATGAATTAACGGAATAATGGCAAATCCCAGTTGTAAACTCAATATCACCTGACTCAAAATCAATAATTTTCCAGTGACACTTTCGCCAAAAATGGTAATAACGATAACAGCGGGTACAATTGCAATTAAGCGGGTAATAATTCTGCGAACCCATGGTTGTATTCTTAGGTTTAGATAGCCCTCCATAACGATTTGTCCAGCCAATGTACCCGTAATGGTGGAACTTTGTCCAGCGGCAATTAAGGCTACTGCAAATAAAATAGGAGCCCATTTTGTCCCTAATAATGGTTGTAGAAAGCGATGAGCATCTTGAATTTCGGCTACTTCATACATGCCTACTTTATAGAATGTGGCTGCTGCCAATATTAAAATTGCAGCATTGACAAAGAAAGCCAAGTTTAACGCAATAGTCGAATCGATTAAATTGTATTTTAAGGCTTGTTTGATTCCAGCTTTGGAACGATCAAATTTTCGTGTTTGTACCAAAGAAGAATGAAGATACAAATTGTGTGGCATCACTGTTGCTCCAATGATACCTATAGCGATATATAGGGCCGTTTCATTTGGCATCGTTGGGATAAGTCCTAGAACAACATCTCCAATGACTGGCTGTGCAAAAATCATCTCAAAAATAAAGGAAACGCCTATGACTGCTACCAAAGTGATTATAAAAGCCTCCATTTTTCGGATGCCTTTATTGATTAAAAACAATAATAAGAAGGTGTCCAAAACCGTAATCATCACCCCTTCTATTAGCGGAATATCAAATAATAAGTTGATACCGATAGCCATACCCAATACTTCGGCAAGGTCGCAGGCTGCGATGGCGATTTCGGCTAAAAAGTAAAGAATATAATTGATAAAAGGCGAGTAGGTCTCCCGTGAGGCTTGTGCCAAATCGCGCTGGGTAACAATTCCTAGTCGTGCACTTAAACTTTGAAGAAGTAAGGCCATGATATTACTCATCAACAATACCCAAAGCAAGGCATATCCAAATTGACTACCTCCAGCAATATCTGTCGCCCAGTTTCCTGGATCCATATAACCGACGCTAATTAAATAGGCCGGGCCAAAAAAGGCAACTATTTTTTTGAAAACTGATTTTTTATTTTGAGTAGTAACCGATTCGTGTACTTCTTCTAATGATTTGCTCATTTTTAGTGGTTTGAGGCAAATATATAGAAAAATCACAGTAATCAAAATATTTTTTTAGCCAAGACTAAATTAGATACACGCTGGACACAATCCAGATAATGTAAAGTTTACTTCCTTCACTAAATAATTTGGAGGAACTGTATAAGTAGGCTGAACCGAATCCAAGCAAACTACCGAATGGCATTTTTCACAACTAAAATGCACATGATTGTGAATATGATGCTCTTCATCAAGATGATGATGATGACAGGCTGCGTATTTTACAGTTCCTTCTGGAGTAGCAATTTTATGAATCATATCTTCGGTAACCAAACGGTCTAAAATTCTATAAATGGTTACTCTATCACATAATTCTTGATTGGCTTTATGAATTTCGGCATGGGACAAGGCTACAGCTGACTGACTAATCAATTCTAAAATAGCGGCCTTAGCGAGTGTGTTACGGGATTTTTTCATTATAAAATAAATTTTAACGCAACAATGTTGCAGTTGTAAATAGAATTCATACATTTGCAACATAATTGCATAAAGCAAAGATAGAAGAAAAGGAATGAAAAAGAAAGGCGTCATCTTACATGTGCTACTCACTCTGATACTATTGTTCCCGATAGCATTTCAAGTAGTACATATTTATGAGCATCATTCTGAACAAAATAAAAAGCAACTAGAACTAGTATCCAATTCAAACTCTGGCAATCAAATAATAGCTAACGATACGCTGTCTGAAGATTGTTTCGTATGCGATTATACCTTCATCGTTCAATCTTTAGCAACTCTTTTTAGCTATAGCTTCTCTTACGATTGCGCTGTTGTTGCTACATTATTACTTTACATCCCCACCGCCGTTGTCTTTTACTGCGGTAGCCTATTTTCTCTTCGGGCACCGCCAGTATTGTAATTCTTTAATTGTATTTAGAAAATTTAACAAACACTACTATACACACCGTTCTCTCTTTTGCAAAAAAATGACTAAAACAAGGTGGAGTTATAGCATCATCGTGTTTTTGTTAGACTACAAATACATCCTCTTGTTTACAAGAATCAAAATCAATCGTCTTTACTAAAAAGACGACAATCCTCTATTTTTTTTAATTGAAAATCATGTCAAAAAAAACTATCGTTTTTTTCTGGCTCTTGTTGTTTTGTAGTACGATTTATTCACAAAACAAGCTGAGCGGAAAAATACAATGCAAGGAGTCCATTCACTTCACTGACATTCATATTCATATTGGCAAAAAAATCATCAACGCTGATGCCTTAGGCAATTATAGCGCCACTGATTTACCTAATGGGAAGATGGCCATCTATATCTCCTACTTGGGTTATCAAACAATTGACACCATTATCGAACTAAAAAATGATTTAAAAATTGATTTTGAACTGAAACGAAACACCACACAGCTTCAAGAAATTGTGATTCAACAAAAAGGGATTCATGCTGACGTAGCTGTTGTTGAACAAGTACTTAAATCTAATACAATCGAAAAATACAGCAACCAATCCTTGGGCGATGCCTTGAAGGAAATAGCCGGAATTTCAACCTTAAAAACTGGAAACACCGTAGTGAAACCCATCATAAACGGACTGTATGGCAGCCGAATTGCGATACTTAACAACAACGTAAAACTTGAAGACCAACAATGGGGTACCGAACATGCTCCTAATTTTGACATCAATGCGGCCAATAAAATTACAGTTATTAAAGGAGCATCGGCCTTGCAATATGGCGGAGATGCGATAGGTGGCCTTGTTCTTATTGAACCTTTGAGCGTTAGTAGAGATACCTTATTTGGAAAAACAATTATGACTTATAACACAAATGGTCAGGGAGGCACCATAAGTTCTGATATTCATAAAGGCAGTAATGAAGGTTGGAGTTGGAATGCTTTGTCTAGTTTCAAATACATGGGCGACAAAGAAGCGCCCGATTATGTACTCTCTAATACAGGAAACAGAGAAGTAAATTTCTCAGGAGATTTAAAATACAGTGCACAAAAATTCAACACCGCCGTATTTTATAGTTTGTACAAAGCACAAATTGGGATTTTGAGCGCATCGCATACCGGGAATGTGAATGATTTGTTCCAATCTATTACTAATAAGATTCCGTCAGTTATTAATGATTTTGGCTACTCTATTCAAAACCCAAAACAAGAAGTTACGCATCATATTGGTAAATTCAACTTTAATTATCATTGGAACGAGGCCGAAACACTCACGCTTCAATACGCTTTTCAGTACAACCAAAGATTAGAATATGATGTTCGTAGGGGCGATTTTAAAAAAACAGCTGCCCTAGATTTAGATTTAAAAACACATTCTTGGAATTTGGATTACCAAAAAATCAATCACGATTGGACAATCAAATCGGGTATGAGTGCTGTTGCGCAAAATAATTATGCCAATCCAGCCACAGGCGTAAGACCTTTAATTCCTAATTATGACAAAATAGATGCGGGTGCTTATGGACTGGCTCATTATAATTTTTCAGAACATTTTTCGATAGATGCAGGATTGCGTTATGATTTTTCAAAAATTGATGCCACCAAGTATTATCAAAAATCAAGATGGGATGAAAGGTCTTATGACAACCATTTTTCTCAAATTATTATTGGCGATTTTGGTACACAATGGCTTACCCAACCGCAGTTTGTTTTTCATAACCTAGCCACTACAGCAGGCATTCGCAAACAATTTAAAAATCAATGGCAATTATATACCAGTCTGAGTTATGCTTCTAGAAACCCCAATTCTTCGGAGTTTTTTAGTGACGGCTTACACCATGCAACAGGTGTAATTGAACTAGGTGATTTGAATTTGAAAAAGGAACTAGCAACTAAATTATCGGTTACGCTTCAAAAAAAATCTAACACTTTTTCATTCGAACTGAACCCGTATTTGAACCGCATTCAAGATTATATTTATTTAAAACCCATTGGTTTTGAAACCACCATACGCGGAGCTTTTCCGGTTTGGGAATACCAGCAAACCAATGCGCAACTGTTCGGAATCGATTTGCACACCCAATGGGCTATTAGCAATCAATGGCAACATTCCTTTTCGGCGGCCAATGTTCACGGAAAAGAAACAACTTCCAATAGTCCTTTAATTGACATGCCCCCTCTGAATTTGAGCAACAAAATTAGTTTTTCAAAGAAAGAATGGCACCAGCTTGTTTTGGAACTCAAAAGCGAAACCGTACTCAAACAAAATCAATATCCAGATAATAATTTTTACACCAATATCATCAAAAACAACGAGCTAGAATCGGTTTTAGTTGATATAAGCACGCCTCCACCCGCCTATCAATTGTTTCATTTTTATGGCGAAATGCAATTTAATATTTTCCAAAAAATACGAACTAAAGTTGCACTCGGTGTCCAAAATATTTTCAATGTTTCCTATCGAGATTATTTAAACCGCCAACGCTTTTTTGCTGATGAAACGGGAAGAAACATTCATATCCAACTCAAATTCAATTATTAAACTTTAATAACAATCCATTTAAATTAGAACAAAATGAAAACAATTCAGAAGTCTCAACCAATTAAATCTTACGCTCTTGCAATGGTCGCTGCATTAACTTTTTTTTCATGTAGTAACGATGACAATCCTGCCCCGCCAGTAAACGAAGAGGAATTAATCACTACGGTCACAGCGGTTTACACACCCGTAGGAGGCGGCACAGCCATTACGCTACAGTACAAAGATTTGGACGGTGAAGGCGCTAATGCACCAGTGATTACGGTTTCGGGCAATTTTGAAAAAAACAAAACTTATAATGGAGTACTAACTTTCAAAAATGAACTAGCAAACCCAGCAGAAGACATCACACCCGAAATTATTGCTGAAGGAACAGAGCACCAAGTATTTTACCAAACAACAGGAACGTTGAACGTATTTACTTACAGTACGGCAACAAGTAATTTTGACAGCAATGGCAAACCGGTTGGATTGCAATCTGTTTTTACCACCACTGGGGCAGCCACAGACACACTTACTATCACACTAAAACATGGCCCAAATAAAACCGCAAACAATGTAGCCTCAGGAGACATCACCAATGCTGGCGGATCTACAGATGCTCAAGTTTCTTTTACCCTTACTGTTTTGTAAATAATTTTAAATCCAAATAACAATGAAAAACAAATTCAACAAATTATTATTTTTATTCGCTTTTACTTCTATCGCACTTTCATGTACCAATGAAGATGACCATCATGACCATTCAGAAGAAGACCTTGGAGAATACAAATACTTGAGAGTATTGGTTTCTGACGAATTAACCAAAGAACTTTCTTTAATCAATCCAGCTACAAGTACTGTTAGTTTTTTTAATGCGAAATTCCCAAAATCGGCACTTTACACCACAGAATCCGGACGATTTGCAGGTATCATCCATAGAACTGACAACACGGTAGAAACCTTTGATAGCGGATTTGAATTTCACGGAGACCATGTGGACACCAAAGGAACGCCAAAATTTGGAGCTCTAACAGGAAGTTCGCTTATGCCTACCCATTTCAAAAGCAAATTTGGCGAAATTTTGACTTTTAATGATGGAGATGGTACATTATCTGTAGCCAAAGAATCGGATGTACATACTGCCAATGCTACGTTTACAACCATCAATACAGGTCTTTTAAAGCACCACGGAGCCATGGCTAGTTTTTCAAACGGAACTTATGCTGTTACAGAGAAAGACAATTCTATCGCTGGAACCTTACCCGAAAAAGTAAAAATTATAGACCGAACTGGTAAAACAATTCATGCTGCAAAACAAGCCACTCAAGGGATACATGACAATGCAACTGATGGAACCTATGCAGTATTCGGATCTGCCAGTGGTATTTTGGTAGTAGAAAGCAATGGCAATCAAAAATTAATTGCGCACCCTACTGCTTTTGGAACATCTTGGTTTGGTACTATTTTAGAAACCGCCAATAAAGGAAAATTTTTGGGATATACTGCGGCAAAAGGAGCTTTTTTAATTGATGTGGTGGCAAATACAGTAACGCCTATTTTTGAAAGCACCAACATTATGCAATGCAAAGTAAGTTATAATCATAAAAAATTAGGGATTTTATTGCATTCAGGTGATTTCAAATTATATGATTTAAACAGTAACCAACTCGAAAAAAGCGCAAAAATAATCGATGAGACTCTGACAACATCCACTCAAAAACCGCAGTTAGAATTAACCCAACGCTTTGCGTACATCACTTTGCCTACTAGTGGCGAATTGCTTCAAGTAAATCTTTCAACTTTGGTTACTTCAAAAATAAAAACCTCAGCTACCCCTTACCGAATTACCATTTTTGGACATGAGAATAGTGCTGCGCATTAATGAATTCTAATCCTAAAACTAAAAAAGGCATGCAATTTTGTATGCCTTTTTTGCACTCAATAAAACAAAATTAAATGAAAAAACTACCCGTAACCGTACTGTCAGGTTTCCTTGGCGCAGGAAAAACCACTTTGCTTAATCACATCCTTCATAATAAAGAAGGATTAAAAGTCGCCGTGATTGTCAATGATATGAGCGAAGTTAATATTGATGCTCAATTGGTCAAAAACGAAATGACACTATCACGAACCGAAGAAAAATTGGTTGAAATGAGCAACGGCTGTATTTGTTGCACCTTGCGAGAAGATTTGATGCTGGAAGTAGAAAAACTAGCCAAAGAAAACCGTTTTGATTATTTATTAATCGAAAGCACTGGTATTAGCGAACCCATTCCGGTGGCGCAAACGTTCACTTTTGTCAACGAAGATGAGAACATCGATTTATCGCGTTTTAGCTACATTGACACCATGGTGACTGTGGTCGATGCCTTTAACTTTTTTAAAGACTTTGGCTCTGCCAAAACACTCGAAGACATTCAGGCAACCAACATCGAAAACGACAATCGAACCATCGTAAACCTATTAGTTGACCAAATCGAATTTGCCAATGTAATTCTACTTAACAAAACTGATTTGGTTGCTCCAAAAGAACTGAATATCCTAAAAGAATCCATAAAAAAATTAAATCCAGTAGCCAATATAATATGCTCAGAATTTGGTAAAATCAATCCAAATGAAATTATAAATACGGGTCTATTCAATTACGAAGAAGCCGAAACTTCAGCAGGCTGGATACGCGAACTCGAAGGAATACACACACCCGAAACGGAGGAATACGGCATTGGTTCTTTTGTTTTCAGAAGTGAAAAACCGTTTCATCCGTACCGATTTTGGGATTTTCTAACGCAAGATTTCCCTTTGAGTATTCTCCGAAGCAAAGGATTATTCTGGATAGCCTCGCGTCCTGACCAAGCCATTAATTGGAGTCAAGCAGGAGGTTCAATGAAAGCCGAAAATGCAGGTGTATGGTGGGCAAGCATGCCACTAGGTGAGCGAATGAATTTTGATAGTTTTGTCCAAAATCAAGACATCATCGAAGAACGATGGACTACTGAATTTGGGGATAGACTAAACGAATTGGTCTTTATTGGTATTTCATTAGATGAAAAAAAGATTCGTCAACAACTCCAAGATTGCTTATGCACCAAAGCAGAAATTATGGATTTAAAAGATGGTTTTTTCACCCTCAACGACCCTTTTCCAATTCCAAAAATCGCTAAATCAACCGTTTGAAACTATTTTTTTTAATTAAGATTAAAAAAAATTGCTTAATAAATTATTCAATCAAAAATATTTTTTAGATTTGCCTAAATTTTAAATTTAATAACAACTAAAATATAATTGTGAAAAATCTAATTCTTAGTTTCTTTTTGTTAATCAACAGTATAGTAATAGCGCAGTCTAGTATTAAAGGAAAGGTAACAACTGGACAAAATCCATTACCTTCAGCTAATGTGATTTTAAAGAAAACTAATAAAACCACTGTCACAGATAGCGAGGGCAACTATAGGTTTACAAATGTTCCACAAGGGAATTATGATATTATTGCCTCCTATACAGGCTTTACTGCAGACAAAAAAGCAATATCAGTTACAGATAGTCTGGACATAACTGTCGATTTTGATTTAAAAGAAAACAATTCTCTGGATGAAGTGGTGGTTACAGGAACTTTAAAACCTGTTAGCAGATTAGAAAGTGCTGTCCCAGTAGAAGTGTACAAGCCTTCATTTTTCAAAAAAAACCCAACAGCGAATGTATTTGAAGCCTTACAAAATGTAAATGGAGTGCGCCCGCAACTGAATTGCAATGTTTGCAACACAGGTGACATTCACATTAACGGACTCGAAGGGCCATATACCTTAGTTTTAATTGACGGAATGCCCATTGTGAGCGGTTTGTCAACGGTTTACGGATTATCAGGAATACCAAATTCATTATTAGACAGAATTGAAATTGTCAAAGGACCTGCCTCATCGCTATACGGTAGTGAAGCTGTAGGTGGATTGATTAACATTATTACAAAAAAACCTTATAGCGCTCCTCTATTTTCAGCAGATTCATTCACAACAGATTGGGGCGAATTTAATTTGGATTTAGGCTTTAAAGCCAATTTAGGAAAGACAACATCGGTTTTAACAGGTGTTAATTATTTCAATTACAGTAACCCAATTGACAACAACAACGATAATTTTACCGATGTCACCTTGCAAGACCGTGTTTCTGTTTTTCAAAAATGGAATTTTGAGCGAAAAAGTAACAAACTACTCTCTGTCGCAGGACGGTACTTTTACGAAGATCGTTGGGGAGGTGAATTACAATGGAACAAATCATTCCGTGGTGGCGACGAAGTTTATGGTGAAAGCATTTACACCAAACGATGGGAACTACTAGGTGCATATGAATTGCCATTTACCGAAAAAATGTTATTCAACTTCTCTTACACAGACCACGACCAAAATTCGGTATATGGAAACACGCCTTACATAGCGAAGCAGCGAATTGGTTTTGGACAACTGACTTGGGACAAAAAAATTAACAATCACGATTTACTATTTGGAAGTGCATTGCGTTACCAATATTACAACGACAATACAACAGCAACAGTAGAGGAAGATATCACTTGGATTCCGAGTTTGTTTGTTCAAGACGAAATCGCTTTCAATGAAAACCACAAAATCCTTTTAGGGGCACGTTACGATTACAACAACAACCACGGTAACATTTTTACGCCTAGATTTGCGTACAAATGGAAAGTGAATAACAACAATATTATACGTTTCAATACAGGAACAGGATTCCGAATTGTTAATTTATTTACCGAAGAACATGCAGCACTTACAGGTTCAAGAGATGTAATTGTTTTAGAAACTTTAAAACCAGAACGTTCTTATAATGCCAACTTGAATTATCTGAAAAAAATATATACTAACAAGGGTGCTTTTATCGGAATAGAAACGACAGCTTGGTACACTTACTTTACGAATTCTATCCTTCCAGATTACGATACCAATCCCAACCAGATTATCTACAAAAATCTTGATGGATATGCCGTTACAACAGGAATTAGCACTAATATCGATATGATTTTTGGCAATGGTTTAAAATTTATTGTAGGGGCTACCTTCATGGAGGTTTCTAAAAAAGAAGACGAAATAAAAACCCAACAAATCCTAACAGAAAAATTCTCAGGAACCTGGGCTATCTCCTACCGTGTCAATCCATTATACTTAGACATTGATTACACTGGAAATGTTTATGGCCCGATGCGTTTACCTCTTTTAGGAGATTTGGATCCAAGAGCAGAATATTCTCCTACTTGGAGTATTCAAAACATTCAATTTACCTTTAACAAATTCAAAAATATTGAAATATATGCCGGTATAAAAAACCTGTTGAACTGGACACCTAACAAAGGAAATCCGTTTATTATTGCCCGTGCCCATGATCCTTTTGATGAAAATGTAAAAGTTTCTGATGGCAATACTAATGATACCAATAATTATGGTCAAAAAGGGAATTTTGTTCCAAATGGTCAGGTAGTCGACACAGCAGATAATCCGTATGCGTTAACCTTTGATCCAAGTTATGTCTATGGGCCGAACCAAGGAATCAGAAGCTTCTTGGGATTACGGTATACATTGAGATAACTTCTTGGGAGTGGCACTATAATCCCAATTTAGAATTTAGTTATGGAATCAAAGAACGTATTCAAATACTTCTTCATTGGTTTTTTCCACTCCCCAAAATTGACCAGAATAAGCTGACTCTGTGGTAAGATAGGGCATATTATTAAAATCTCCCCCTTGGTACAAGTCAATATATTTTGTTTCTTTTCTTAAAACAGTACTAATTGTAAAAAATCCTTTTTTTCGCACATTTTTCACCACTTTCCATTCCCTGTTTGAATATTTTTCTTTTGGCACTACAATTAACAAGCAGTCAAAAATTCCACCGTCAATCACATCCAACCACATTCGAACGCCTAAAACCATAGTACTCAATTGAAACTGATTCTTCTCTTGTGTAGCTTCAACCGACCAGTTTTGGCCTGAAAAATCATTATTTAAAACTAGATGAGGCATATAACTAAATCTTCCTCTGTTAAAAATATCCAAAACCATTTTTTGATTTCCGATCAAAGTAAATATTTGATAATAATAGTTTGTATCTGTTGTCATGGTATTTGTTTTAGGATTTAACCTTCTGTAATGAAGAAATGTTTTCAAAATTCAGAAATCAAACAAGCAGAAAATTAAAAAATGTCATGAAGTCTGTATAAATTGACATAAAGAAGCAATCAATTGACAAGAGAACAATCTCCGCTATTAGAAAAGAGCTATTAAACTATAACAAAACTTTATAGCGCATAACCTAGAGTTATTTTTAATCTTCGTAACTTTGCATACTCAAAACAATTAATATTTAAAAATATATCAATATGTATCCAGAAGAAATGGTAAGACCAATGCAGGCCGAATTAACAACTGCAGGTTTTCAAGATTTACATAGTGCATCAGCAGTAAATGATGCCATCCAAGCAGAAGGAACCACATTAGTAGTTGTAAATTCCGTTTGTGGATGTGCTGCTAGAAATGCGCGTCCAGGAGCAAAAATGAGTTTAGATGGTGCTAAAAAACCAGACCATTTAATCACTGTTTTTGCAGGTGTTGACAAAGAAGCGGTAGATGCTGCTAGACAACATATGTTTCCTTTTCCTCCATCATCACCTTCTATGGCATTGTTCAAAAACGGAGAATTGGTACACATGTTAGAGCGTCACCATATTGAAGGTCGTCCAGCTGAAATGATTGCTGAAAACTTACAAGATGCTTATAACGAATACTGTTAACACTTAGGTTTAACCGCAACGGTCACAAAGTATAGCACTAAGTTCGCTAAAATTTTAACCATAGTTTCACAGATTTTAAATTTGTGAAACTGTGGTTTTTTTATGATTCCTTTAAAAGCTTCAAAAATCAAACATTTTGAAAAAAGAATTTCCAAACATCTCCTTTACCGTCATTGATAACGAACACCGATTTCCTATCCAAGTCAAACACGGTAGTTATCCCAATTTAATGTTTTTGTTGAAAGAAGCGTTAGGTTTGGAATCTTTTGGCGAATGCGGTGGCGTGGGTCGTTGTGCGACTTGTGTGGTTCAAGCCATTGGAATCAAAGGAAAATCAGTTGTAAAAGAACGAAACGAACCCAATACGCTAGAACTATTAGGATTTACCGAAGAAACAATTCGGCTTTCGTGTCAATTGTTTATTACAACCGATTTGGAAGGAGCAGAGATTTCTATTTTAGAAATCTAAACTTATGGCTCACTCAAATCCCTAGCCCAGTCCCAAAGCTTCGGGCGCTGCAAAAAGCTACAAAACATTTTAAAAATGATTGCCTTTAAAAATTTAAGTAACATTAAGACTTAACATTCTAAATCTCTTAATGGTTCCAAAAAAACTTAGTCCCTTACAAACTTTGCTAATTCCTCGCTTTTCCTTACTTTTGCAACCATAATTTCTCAACTTAAACGTTTATAGCATGCAACTGTACAACACTTTAAGCGCAGAAGAAAGAGCCATCATGATTGATGATGCCGGAAAACAAAGACTTACTTTGTCTTTCTATGCTTATGCGCAAATTCAAGACCCAACACAATTTCGTAACGATTTATTCCTTGCTTGGAACTCACTAGAAGTTTTAGGCCGTATTTATGTAGCCAAAGAAGGAATTAACGCCCAACTATCTGTTCCTGCAGACAATTTTTATGCTTTTAAAGATTCTATCGAAAAGTATGATTTTATGCAAGGCATCCGATTGAATGTTGCAGTAGAACACGACGATCATTCGTTCTTGAAACTGACCATTAAAGTGCGTGACAAAATTGTTGCTGACGGCTTAAACGATGAAACTTTTGACGTGACTAACATAGGAGTACACTTAAAAGCTAAGGAATTCAATGAAATTTTAGACAATCCAGATACCATTGTAGTCGATTTTAGAAATCATTACGAAAGCGAAATAGGCTATTTCAAAGGAGCCATTACCCCAGATGTAGATACCTTCCGTGAATCTTTGCCTATTATTAACGATCAATTAAAAGATTTCAAAGAAGACAAAAACTTGGTAATGTATTGCACCGGAGGAATTCGTTGTGAGAAAGCATCGGCTTACTTTAAGCATCAAGGTTTTAAAAACGTTTACCAACTGGAAGGCGGAATTATCAACTACGCCAAACAAATCAAAGAGGAAAATCTCGAAAGTAAATTCATTGGTAAAAACTTTGTCTTTGACCACCGTTTAGGAGAAAGAATTACAGACGATATCGTTTCCCAATGCCACCAGTGCGGAAAACCTTGTGATGTGCATACCAATTGCATCAACGAAGGTTGCCACTTATTATTTATTCAATGTGAAGAATGTGCGCAAGCCATGGAAGGCTGCTGTTCACAAGACTGTGTTGATGTGATTCATTTGCCAGAAGAAGAACAAAAAGCGATTCGTCGTGGGGTGAAAAACGGAAATAAGATTTTCAAAAAAGGAAAATCGGATGTGCTGACTTTTAAGAAAAGAGAAGCCAATCAAGATCCTTTGGCGGCGGTTCCCAACTTAACTGATTTAGCAAAATCGAAAGCTTTAGCTAAAAAATTACCAAAACTCAAAAAACAATACATCGGAAAAGGAACCCATTTTTACCCAAAACCAAGTATTGGACAATTTGTTATCGAAGAAAACGAAATCAAAGTGGGCGACACCATTCTAATCAAAGGACAAACTACTGGAGAACAACAACTAGTTATTACCGAAATGCAAGTGAATGATGCAAAAGCGGATAAAGCTGTTGCAGGCGATAACTGTACATTTCAATTGCCGTTTAGAATTCGATTATCAGATAAGTTGTACAAGGTTTTGGAGTCTTAAAAAACTCTTTAGACAACATTTACAAAGTGGTTCTTTCTCAATTTTATAGAGAGAACCACTTTTTTTAGTTAAACACTGCTCTTAATAATGAGAATAATTTACTTTTAGCTTAAATTTAAGAACGAATGCTAAATCCAACAATTGCAACTTACACTTAAAAAATACTATCTTTACCAATTAAACGTTTTAAGAACTTAAGTTGTGTCTTTCACAACACTACATATATCATTATGGCATGTACAAGTTGTTCAACTTCTGATGGTGGCGCACCTAAGGGTTGTAAAAATAATGGGACTTGCGGCACCGATAGCTGCAACAAATTAACGGTCTTTGATTGGCTTTCGAATATGAGTTTACCCACAGGCGAAGCTCCGTTTGACTGCGTTGAAGTACGTTTTAAAAATGGGAGAAAAGAGTTTTATCGCAATACCGAAAAATTGACACTAAGCATTGGTGACATCGTGGCTACGGTGGCTTCACCAGGACATGACATTGGAATTGTGACATTAACTGGCGAATTGGTTCGCATCCAGATGAAGAAAAAGGGAGTCAATCCGAACAGCAATGAAGTCCCGAAAATTTACCGAAAAGCTTCTCAAAAAGACATCGACATTTGGTCAACAGCGAGAGATCGCGAAGAACCAATGAAAGTGCGTGCTCGTGAGCTGGCCATTCAACATAAATTAGAAATGAAAATTTCTGATATCGAATTTCAAGGTGACGGTTCCAAAGCTACTTTTTACTATACCGCCAATGATCGTGTGGATTTTAGACTTTTAATCAAAGATTTTGCTAAAGAATTCAGCACTAGAGTCGAAATGAAACAAGTAGGCTTTCGTCAAGAAGCAGCTCGTTTGGGAGGAATTGGTTCTTGTGGTAGAGAATTGTGTTGTTCTACTTGGCTGACTGACTTTAGAAGTGTGAATACATCGGCAGCACGTTACCAACAATTATCATTGAATCCTCAAAAATTAGCAGGTCAATGTGGAAAACTAAAATGCTGCTTGAACTACGAATTAGACACCTACATGGATGCCTTAAAAGGTTTTCCTGATTTTGATACTCGTTTGGTAACCGAAAAAGGAGATGCTGTTTGCCAAAAACAAGACATTTTCAAAGGACTGATGTGGTTTGCTTACACAAGCAATTATGCCAACTGGCATGTCTTAAAAATCGACAAAGTTCAAGAAATCATTGCTGAGAATAAGCAAAAAAAGAAAGTTTCTGCCTTAGAAGATTATGCAATTGAAGTCATTCAAGAAATTGAAAAAGATTTCAACAATGCTATGGGACAAGAGAGTTTAACTCGTTTTGACCAACCTAAGAAAAAGAAAAAACCAAACAGAAAACCAAAAGCAGCCGCCGAAAAAGCAACTGCGGATAACAAAGGTAAATCGGCCACTGAAAACAAACCGAACAACCCTAAACCTGCTGGTAATAAACCAAGACCAAACAATAAAAGGAACGCTAATAATAAAAACGCTCCAAAGGGCGAAAACAATCCGAATCCACAACCTAGAAAACCTATAATTATTACCAAAAATGAGAATAAAAAGTAGTTTTTTCATTCTTCTTATGGCGATTCTTTTTTGTTCTTGTGACGAAAAAAGAGTGTTTGACGAGTACCAAACTGTTGGAAGTGCTTGGCATAAAGACAGTGTAGTATCTTTTGATTTACCCGTTTTGGATTCCACCAAAAGATATGATTTATTCCTGAACCTTAGAGCCAACAACAATTATCCTTATAATAATATTTTTTTGATTGTTACCTTAGAAAAACCAAATGGATATACTAAAGTTGATACTCTAGAATATGAAATGGCTTCCCCTGACGGGAGTTTATTAGGCGAAGGATTTACAGATATTAAGGAAAGTAAATTGTTCTACAAAGAAGGGGTTCGCTTTCGTGGAAAATATAAAGTAAACATCAAACAAGCGGTGAGAGAATCTGGAAAAGTACCTGGAGTAAAGGAACTGGAAGGCATCACCGACATTGGATTAAGAATAGAAAAAAAAGAATAGATAGTAAGTTTTATGGCTACAAACAAAAACAATCAAAACAAGACTGATTTTAAAAAGTACAACCAAGCTTTTTGGAAGTTTTTCTTTTATGGACTGGGCGGTATAGCCGTTTTTTTCCTATTTGCTTCTTGGGGAATTTTTGGCTCTATGCCTTCCTTTGAAGACTTAGAAAATCCAGACTCCAATTTGGCTACCGAAATCATCTCCTCTGACGGAGTGGTAATTGGTAAATATTTCCAAAAAAACAGGTCTCAACTTAAATATTCCGACTTACCTAAAAACCTTGTAGACGCACTTGTTGCTACTGAAGACGAACGTTTTTATGAACATTCAGGTATTGACGGAAGAGGAACTCTGAGAGCCATAGCTACCCTAGGAACCAGTGGTGGAGCGAGTACTCTGACCCAACAATTGGCCAAACAATTATTTCACGGTGAAGGTTCTAAATTCCTACCATTTAGAATTGTACAAAAAATCAAGGAGTGGATTATCGCTATCCGTTTAGAAAGACAGTATACTAAGAACGAAATTTTAGCCATGTACTGCAATATTTACGATTTTGGAAATTACTCTGTTGGGGTAAGTTCTGCAGCACAAACCTATTTTTCAAAAAACCCAAAAGAATTAACTATAGACGAATCGGCGATTTTAGTGGGTATGTTCAAAAACTCTGGTTTATACAATCCCGTGCGCAACCCACAAGGAGTTAAAAACCGTCGCAATGTCGTTTTGGCACAAATGGAAAAAGCGAAAATGATTACAACAGAGCAAAAACTAAAATACCAAGCTTTACCAATTTCACTTAAATTCAAACTAGAAAGTCATCGTGAAGGTACTGCCACTTATTTTAGAGAATACCTGCGTGATTACATGAAAAAATGGGTTGCAGAAAATAAAAAACCTGATGGAACGGATTATGACATTTACAAAGACGGTTTGAAAATCTACACTACCATCGATTCCAGAATGCAATTGCACGCTGAAGAAGCAGTGGAAAAACACATGGCCAACTTGCAAGAAGAATTTTTCATACAATCCAAAGGCAATAAGAATGCTCCTTTTGTGAATATTACGGAAGCGGAAACCAACCGCATTCTAAAACAAGCCATGAAAGCTTCCAACCGTTGGAATGTGATGAAAGGAATGGATAAAACAGACGAAGAGATAGAAGCTTCTTTTCATCAAGAGGCGAAAATGACGGTGTTTACTTGGAAAGGCGAAAAAGACACCATCATGAAACCAATAGACTCTATTCGTTACTACAAGCACTTTTTACAATCAGGATTGATGGCTATGGAGCCTCAAACAGGAAATATCAAAGCTTGGGTGGGTGGTATTAACTACAAATATTTCCAATACGACCACGTGGCACAAGGAGCGAGACAAGTAGGTTCTACATTCAAGCCATTTGTTTATGCTACCGCCATTGAACAATTGAACATGTCGCCTTGTGATTCGATTATCGATGCGCCATTTACCATTCCAGTAGGGCGTCACCATGTAACTGAAACTTGGACACCTCGAAACTCAGACAATAAATACCGCGGAATGGTGACTTTGAAAAAAGCCTTAGCGAGTTCGATAAACACCATTTCAGCCAAATTAATGGACAAAGTAGGCCCTGAAGCTGTAGTGGATTTGACGCATAAATTAGGAGTTAAATCACAAATTCCACTACAACCCTCTATCGCACTTGGAGCAGTAGATATTACTGTTGAAGAAATGGTAGCTGCCTATAGTACTTTTGCAAATCAAGGTGTCTATAATAAACCCCAGTTTTTATCTCGAATAGAAGACAAAAGCGGCGTTGTGATTTACGAACCTATTCCAGAGTCACATGATGTATTGAACAAAGACATTGCCTTTGCAGTGGTTAAATTACTTGAAGGAGTTGTCGAAGGCGGTTCAGGTTCCAGACTAAGATCAACTTACGGTGGAAGCGGAGATAATAGATGGACAGGTTACCCTTATGCCTTCACCAACCCGATTGCTGGTAAAACAGGAACTACACAAAACCAATCTGACGGATGGTTTATGGGAATGGTACCCAATTTAGTTACTGGTGTTTGGGTAGGTTGTGAAGACCGTTCAGCGCGTTTCAAAAGTTTAACATACGGACAAGGAGCAACAGCAGCCTTGCCAGTTTGGGGTTATTTCATGAAATTGTGCTATCAAGATCCAGAACTTAAAGTTTCAAAAGAAGCTTTTGATCGCCCACCAAATTTATCTATTAAAGTAGATTGTTATTCTGCTCCAAAAGTAAAAGACTCTACCTCTTTACAACAAAACACTGAAGAATTTTCATTTTAATACACAGATAGCCTCCTAAAAATCGGGAGGCTTTTTTTTGTAATTCGATAAAACTATTCTTGAAAAAATATATTTCTTAGAGAAAAAGATATTTTTTTCTTTTGAAAATAAAGCCTTATTTTTAAGTACCAAAAGAAATTCATTTGTTATGATTAATAAAAAAGTAAATACGGTACAAGAAGCTATTAACGGAATCAAAGACGGAATGACGCTATTAGTTGGCGGTTTTGGTTTATGCGGTATTCCCGAAAACACTATTGCTGCCTTGGTACAAAATGGAAGCAAAAATTTGACCTGTATTTCTAATAATGCTGGTGTAGATGATTTTGGACTCGGCTTGCTTTTGCATAAAAAACAAATCAAAAAAATGATCTCGTCCTATGTAGGAGAGAATGCCGAATTTGAACGACAAATGCTCACTGGCGAACTCGAAGTGGAATTGATTCCGCAAGGTACTTTAGCCGAGCGTTGTCGCGCCGCTCAGGCTGGGATCCCCGCTTTCTACACACCTGCAGGTTACGGAACTGAAGTGGCTGAGGGCAAAGAAACCAGAGATTTCAATGGCAAAATGCATGTGTTAGAGCACGCCTTTCAAGCCGATTTTGCGATTGTAAAAGCCTGGAAAGGCGACACCGCAGGCAACCTTATCTTCAAAGGAACCGCACGCAACTTTAATCCTGTAATGGCGGGTGCCGCCAAAGTTACCATCGCCGAAGTCGAAGAACTAGTAGAAGCTGGATCACTTGACCCAAATCAAATTCACATTCCAGGGATATTTGTACAACGAATTTTTCAGGGAGAAAAATACGAAAAACGGATTGAACAACGAACAGTGAGAAAGAAAGAATAGTGTTTCGTTTAAAAACTTAATTTCCGTAACAACTTGGTTAAAAAAAATAATGTTTGTATGGCTTTAACAAAAGAAGATATCGCAAAACGCATCGCACAAGAACTCCAAGATGGCTATTTCGTCAACTTAGGGATCGGAATCCCAACGCTTGTGGCTAATTATATCCCAAAAGGAATTAATGTTGAAATACAAAGCGAAAACGGCGTCCTCGGCATGGGTCCTTTCCCCTTTGAAGGCGAGGAAGATGCTGACATCATCAATGCGGGAAAACAAACCATTACCACATTAGCGGGAGCCAGTTTTTTTGACTCGGCTATGAGTTTTGGAATGATTCGCGGGAAACACGTTGATTTAACCGTTTTAGGCGCGATGGAAGTGGCGGAAAATGGCGATATAGCCAACTGGAAAATTCCTGGTAAAATGGTTAAAGGAATGGGTGGCGCAATGGATTTGGTCTCTTCTGCGGAAAATATTATTGTAGCCATGATGCATGTCAACAAAGCAGGTGAATCTAAAATCCTCAAAAAATGCAGCTTGCCCCTAACAGGTGTAGGATGTGTTAAAAAAATAGTTACGGAACTGGCCGTTCTCGAAGTAACTCCAAAAGGCTTTAAACTCTTAGAACGTGCGCCAGGGGTTTCTATTGAACATATTATTGCCTCAACTGAAGCGGAATTGATTGTTGAAGGGGAAATTCCAGAGATGGTGATTGATTAAACTCAAAGATTTAATTAATTATGAAATATATCGTTTACTTGTTTTTTAAAAGTTTTATTAGTCTTTTATTAGCCTTTGTTTTTTTTAAATTTTGGCAGTTAACAATGAAAAAAAGAATTAGAAATCAGAATATTCATGATTCTTTATATAATAGGAATAAAATATTTGAAACTAAAATTTCTGGATGGTTTATAATTTTAATATTAATTTTTCTTTCAATAAAATTTTTTATAGAAGCTTTAAAATTTATTTAAAAAATATCATAATGCTATACGGAAATTTTAAATGGTTAAAAGTCCTTTAGTTTTTATTGGCTTGGGATTATTCGTAAAATATTCTAATAACCCTAAAATATTTAGCGTAAAAAAATATTCAAGATCTCTAATAATAATTGGAGTTGTTCTTTTTGTGCTGAATCATATTTTGAATCTTAAAAAATGAGTATTCCAAATATGAAGTGTTGTTGTAAACGTTTGTCGTGTTCATAAATAGTTTTACAATTAGTGTAATAATAGATGAGTTTATTTCCGGAAGATACATAACGCCTAGTCCTGATAGGAGTGAAAAGCCTTTGCGAATTGAAAACCAATTTTTCTTGCACTGGCAGAGCGACTAAAGGAAGCTCCTTCCAGTGCTTAGAAAAAAGGTTTGAAATTGCAAAGCTTGTAACGAATAGCAGGGATTAACTCCAAAAAAAACCGCAAATTCACAAATTAGAAATCTGCGAATCTGCGGTTTAAAATAGATATTAACTTAGTTTCTCAGTATCTTAGTTACTAAGAACCTTTGATTACAAATTCTCAAAGAAATCATTTCCTTTATCATCGGTGATAATAAACGCTGGGAAATCTTTGATGGTGATTTTACGAACGGCTTCCATTCCTAATTCTTCAAAATCCACTACTTCTACCGAAAGGATGTTTTCTTTCGCTAAAATAGCGGCAGGACCACCGATAGAGCCTAAATAGAATCCACCGTAAGTTTTACATGCGTTCATTACTTCTTTGGTACGGTTTCCTTTGGCAAGCATCACCATACTTCCGCCATTTTTTTGGAACTCTTCTACATAGACATCCATACGTCCCGCAGTAGTTGGTCCAAAACTTCCTGATGGCATTCCGTCTGGTGTTTTAGCAGGTCCCGCATAATATACTGGGTGGTTTTTAAAATAGTCTGGCATAGGTTTACCAGCATCTAGTAATTCTTTGATTTTAGCGTGTGCAATATCACGAGCGACAATCAAAGTCCCGTTTAATTTTAAACGTGTTTTGATAGGGTATTGCGATAATTTTTTAAGGATATCCGCCATTGGTTGGTTCAAATCAATTTCAACCGCTTCTTCCAAATGGGGTGGTGTAGCAGGTAGTAAACGTGCAGGATTTACTTCTAATTGCTCAACAAAAATCCCCTCTTTGGTAATTTTTCCTTTGATATTTCTGTCAGCGGAACAAGAAACACCTAATCCTACTGGACAAGAAGCAGCATGTCGTGGCAAACGAATCACACGAACATCATGAGTGAAATATTTACCTCCAAACTGCGCTCCGATAGCACTTTCTTGACAAATCAATTGCACTCTTTTTTCCCATTCTAAATCACGGAAGGCTTGACCTGCCATGTTTCCAGAGGTAGGAAGATTGTCAAAATATCCTGCAGATGCTTTCTTTACAGCGGCTAAATTAGCTTCGGCCGAAGTTCCTCCAATCACTAATGCCAAGTGATACGGCGGACAAGCGGATGTTCCTAAATCCATGATTTTAGCACGAACAAAAGCATCCATCGATTTTTCGTTCAATAAGGATTTGGTTTGTTGGTACAAATAAGTTTTGTTAGCCGAACCTCCTCCTTTTGCTAAAAACAAAAACTCGTATGAATTTCCTTTTTTGGCATAAATATCAATTTGTGCTGGAAGATTGGAACCTGAGTTCTTTTCTTCAAACATACTAATCGGTACAATTTGAGAATAACGTAAGTTGCGCTCTTGGTAGGTATTGAAAATTCCTTTTGATAACCATTCGGCATCGTCCACTCCTGTATAGACATTTTCTCCTTTTTTAGCCATCACGATTGCCGTTCCTGTATCTTGACAAGAAGGCAACTCCCCATCAATAGCCACTACAGCATTTTGCAATAGATTGTAAGCCACAAATCGGTCGTTATCAGTAGCTTCTGGGTCATCGAGAATGGCTCTTAATTTTTCTAAGTGAGAAGTACGCAACATAAACGAAACATCTTTTAATGCTTCTTGTGCTAATAATTCCAATCCTTTTGGGTCAACCGTCAAAATCTCGCGGTCACCTAATTTTTCTACTTTCACATAATCCGAACTGATTTTGCGGTATTGTGTATCGTCTTTTAAAATGGGATACGGGTCTTGATATATAAAATCCATGATTTGATTGTTATTTTGAATGCCAAATATAAGAATTGTTCAAAGAACGAGTATAAGATTTATTTCAAGAACTAGCACAAATTAGTGAAATTACAAATTACAAAGAAAGATTTAGAACAAAGTATAAACTAAAAAAGCTACAGAAAATTAAATCTGTAGCTTTTTGAATTTATAATATAAATAACTAATTAACCTTAATTAATTTGACTTCAAAGATCAAAACAGAACCCCCTGGAATTCCGCTGTATGCATAACTTCCGTAACCCAAAGTCGCTGGAATTAATAAAATACCACTTCCACCTTCTTTAAAATACGGAATACCCTCAGTCCATCCTTTTATTACTTGCTGCAATCCAAAAGTGGCACCAGCACTTTGATCGAATACTGTTTTATTGGTAAAATAACCTTTGTATGCTACGGTTACATTTGAAGTAGCTGTTGGTCTCGTCCCTGTTCCTTCTTCGTTGATTACATAATACAACCCCGAATCTGTCTTGGTAGCAATAAGTTGATTGTCTGCAATGTATTTTAAAATTTCAGCATCATTTGCAGCACTATATTCAACCGAAATTAACTTAATTTCAAAAATCAAAACCGAACCCGCAGGCACACCTTGGTTGTCATAGCTTCCGTAGCCCAGATGTGCAGGTATTAAAAGGATACCTTCTCCACCCTCTTTAAAGAAAGGAATTCCCTCTACAAAGCCCTGTATCAACGTTTGTAAACTTGCCGAAAAACCCTTGTCTGTACTTTCTCCAAACACCTTTTTATCTGTGTAATATCCTTTATACGATACCGTTACATTTGAAGTTTTGGAAGGCTGTTTCCCTGTTCCTTCATTATTAATTACATAATACAAACCCGAATCTGTTCTTGTAGCATTAAGATTGTTTGCATCAATATAGGCTTTTATTTCGGCTTCATTTTCAATTGAATAATCATAAGGAGGAGCAACATCATCATTGTTACAAGACAAAAATAATACAGCTATAATAGCCAATAAGGAATACTTCATAATATCAATTTTAAAAAATAAGGGTAGCAAATATACTTATTTGAAATAATAATAATTAATAAGTTTTTCATAAAAAAAGCTACGTATTATTTAAAATCAGTAGCTTTTTTTATCTTCAATAAATATTCTGTTTAATTAGGTAACATCTAACATTACTTATTTTGACCTGGAGCAAAACTCTTAGCGCTTTGACTCCCTGTCATTTTTTTTGCTTGACCAGGAGGAATTTTTCCTGAAGCGGTAGTAGTAGTTCTTACGCTACAACTAAACAAACTTCCCAATAGAAACAAGATTAATAATCCTATTGCGATGTATTTTGAATATTTTCCCATTTTAAAAATGTATTTATTTGTAATTATTTATTTCGAATTAAAAGAACCAAGTTGCCACAAAAATCGCAGTTATCACACAAATAACGTCTACCAAAAGCATGGTTCCTAAGGCATAACGCGTATTTTTGATATTTACCGAACCAAAGTAAACGGCAATCACGTAAAATGTACTTTCGGCACTACATTGAAAAATACTACTCAAGCGTCCCGTCAAAGAATCGGCTCCAAAAGTATTCATCGAATCAATCAAAAACCCTCTGGAACCTGCAGAACTGAATGGTCTAAGCAAGGCAACAGGCAAGGCATCCACGATTTCTTTATTCACTCCCATATTCGAAAAAACAAATCCAAGTCCGTTGCTTATAATTTCGAAAAGTCCACAATTTCTGAATAGTGAAATCGCTACCAACATCCCCAAAACATAAGGAAAAATTACAACTCCCGTTTTTACCCCGTTGTTAGCTCCCACCACAAAAGAATCAAAAACAGTCGTATTAGCATCACCAAATTTCTTTTCATTCTTGAATGAAAACACTAAGGTAAAACCAATAATTCCCAATAATATTAATCCTGAAAGATTATTGGTAAAATAGCTTTTCCCGATTAAATCCAATTGGTTCACATACATCAACAAACCAATAATCGCTCCAATTAATCCCATCAAGGCAGCCAATAAAGACGCACTTTTGAAATTGATTTTTTGTCTGGCTCCTACGATTAAAAACGCAGCAATTGTACCGATGAAAGAAGTAATAATACACGGCAACATTACATCGGCTGGATTAGCAGAACCAGCAGCGGCACGATAACCAATAATCGAAGTCGCGATTAATGTTAATCCTGAAGCATGCAAGCACATAAACATGATTTGAGCATCACTGGCTCTGTCTTTATCGGGGTTAATTTCTTGTAAACTTTCCATTGCTTTTAATCCAAATGGCGTCGCAGCCGAATCTAATCCCAAGAAATTGGCAGCAAAGTTCAGGGTCATATATGAAATGGAAGGGTGATTTTTAGGAATAGAAGGAAACACTTTTACAAACACTGGACTCAACACTTTAGCTAATTTTCCCGATGCTCCAGAGATGATTAATAGTTCCATCAATCCACAGAAAAATGCCAAATAAGCAATCAAAGGTAAGATTAAATCCACCAAGGTGCTTTTACAAGTAGGCAACAAACCGTCGGATTTTTGAGTGCCGCTAAAAACCTTGACGGTTTTACTTTTATACACATAAGTTGTATCTGGATTGGAAAGATCTCGGTTAACAACAAAAGTATTGTCTGGAGATTTAGCAATACTGTCTTGAATAAAAGCAGGAAGCTGCTCCAAATACTGCTCAGAAACCAGAACAGGCTCTCCTTTTTGACCATTCAAAACAAAATCAATGGTATAAGTGTTGGCAGTAAACAAACTCACCACAATAAAAACAATCGACGAAATAAAAATAGCTAACCAAAACCTACTTAAAACCATATTTTTTTATTTTTTGTAAATGTAAATATTTAACCGTAAAAAGTCCGCAAAAACTAAACACAGATTCCACAGATTATCACAAATTAAATCTGTGAGAATCTGTAAAATCTGTGTTGCTTAATTAAACATGAATAATCTCCTCTTCTATCAACAAATCTTCTCTTCTTAATCGGAGGAAAATTTGCGCTACGGCGATGGTGTCTTTTTCGCAATAAGTGACAATGCGGTCGATGTCTTTTTCGACATAAAAAACATGTCCTACTTGACTGCCGTCAATATCGCCTTTTGGAGATGGAATCCCAAGTACTTTACACATTAATTTTAGAGATGTATAGTGCTTGTAATCACCAAATTTCCATAACTCCAATGTGTCAAGATGCGGAATTTCCCAAGGTTTTTTGCCAAATAAATTTAGTTTGTCGGGAATTGCAATGTTGTTGATAATCATTCGGCGTGCCAAAAACGGAATATCAAATTCTTTGGCATTGTGTCCGCATAAAAGATGTTGCGGCCCATTGAAATGATTGTTCAACAGATTATTAAAATCTTTTAGCAACTTGGCTTCTTCGCCAAAAAAAGAAGTCACTCTAAAGTTGCGAATATCCCCTTTGATGACAAAAAAACCAACCGAGATACAAACAATTTTTCCAAACTCGGCCCAAATTCCCGCACGATCGTAAAATTCTTCTGCCGAAAAATCGTCTTTGCGCTGGTATTGTGTTTTTTGTTCGTACAATACTTTCGTTTCCTCGTCCAATTCTTTGAAATCAGCTGTTTCAGGCACAGTTTCAATGTCCAAAAAGAGAATATTATTCAGGTTTATTTTTTCAATCATAGCCTTAGTTTTGAGATGGTACTTTTTCTTGAGCAAGCATTTTATAACTTTCTTCGAGATAGACAAAGAAATCATCACTGTGTGGAGAACCTTTGGTACTTTTAATATCGTGATGCCCTAAACGCACCACAATCAATTCGTCCTCCGGAACCACAATTACATATTGTCCCAAATGACCTCGCATATAAAATACTTTTTTATTATTGAAAGTACTCAACCACCAGCCGTAACCGTATTGTGGAGATTCCTTAAATCTTGGAGTTACCGATTGGACGACAAAAGCACTGTCTAAAATTTGCTCTCCATTCCATTTTCCCTGTTGCAAATAGAGTTTACCAAAACGGGCAAAATCCCTAGCATTACTGGCAATGCAGCAATAGGCTTTAACCAATCCGTTTGGCGTGTCGGTTTGCCAAAGCGCGTCAGCTTCCGCTCCCAAAGGTTTCCAAAACGATTGTGACACATAGTTAGCCAATTCTTGACCTGTAGCTTTTTCGATACACATGGACAGAAGTTGTGTATTACCACTCAAGTATTTGTAACTTTTTCCAGGTTCATCAATACTTTTTAAACCCAAAATTAAATCGTATAAATTGGTATCAAAATACGCTTGGGTCGTAATCGAAAAAGGATTGAAATAGGATTCGTCCCAATCCAATCCAGAAGCCATAGAGGACAAATCACCTACTGTCAGTGATGCTGATTTACCTTGACTGAAATTTGGAAAAAAATCGGAGACTTTTTGATCCAAACTTTTCATTTTTCCTTCCATAATAGCTTTCCCCAAAGCAGCCGAAACAATGCTTTTTGCCATCGAAAAGGAATTGGATTTGGTATCCTTGGTATAATTATCATAATAGCTTTCGTGCCAAATACTGTCTTTTTTGATAATTACAAATGCCACTGTACCTATTTTATGATGCAGTTTTTCTAAGGTTTCCGTCGTTTTTACTTGATTGCAATTTTTGGAAATTTTCCATGGTTGTGGTGAATTCCCTTTTTCTATAAGGGAATTATCAAAGTATTTGTAGTCTTCTAAAAACGCCGTTGTATGCCCATTGAGATAGGTAATTTGGAAGGCTTTAATCAAATAATCTTTTTGAAATATATAGAGCAATAAAATGACAACAATAAGGAATCCGAAGAAACGTAGCAGGATTTTTTTCAGCCAATTCATAATCACAAAAATGTAGGTTTTGCACGAATTTAACGAAAAAATATTGATTAGAATAAACTTTGTTGTGAAGATGGTTTTTCGTGTTCCAATAACCATTTTTTTCGATGCAGACCTCCAGCATAACCTGTGAGCGAACCATCGCTACCGATTACTCGATGGCAAGGGATTACAATCCACAATGGATTTTTTCCATTGGCGGAAGCCACAGCGCGAATGGCTTTGACATCTCCCAATTTTTTGGACAGTTCCAAATAAGACACCGTTTTACCAAAAGGAATTTTTTCTAATTCCTGCCATACTTTTTTTTGAAAATCAGTTCCTGATGGATTAATCACTAAATCAAAGTTCTCTCTTTTCCCTTCAAAATAGTCCGTCAATTGTTGGACAGCATCTAGTAAAACAGAAGGAATTACATTCGAAATGAATCCTTCGTCTTCAATTGAAATTGCTGAGACACCATCATTGTCACCAGAGATTTTGGCAATTCCCAACGGAGTATTTATATAGACAATCTCCATTATTTATTTTAAGATAATAAATGAATAAACTACACTCCAAATTGAGACAAATGATGATCCAAATGCTTGTAAAACATATTATTCCATTCGTCATGATTTAAAGCTCCAAAAGAATTGGATTCTTTACCATCAAAATGGTTTCTACCTAAGGCAGCAGTTTGATGCAAATAGGCTAACAATCGATTTTTTTCAAATTCAAAATCTTTTTCAGAAGCAATAATAAACACTGGTGCGGTGCGACTATTTCTAGAATAGGCCTTATCGTTCACTACTGTATTTTTAATAAACGTTTTGAGCATCCACTTCTTAAAACCTGTCGCTTTGGGGTGTTTATTATCGTAAACCAATTCGTAAGTAACGTTGCAATGGGCCAACATTTGAGCCACATTCATTTTCCCCCAACTAGGATTTGTAGTCGATTTTAATTGATTGATACGGTTTTCTAGTTCTGTAACAACAGCTTGGTCAAATATGTTTTTCATGAAAAAAGGATCTGTTATTTATTAAATACTACAATCTTATCAAAGATAAACTTTTCCGATACAGCTTGCTTTATTAACACTTTAAAATAGCGTTATGCTAGTCCGTTTTGTTTTTTCGAATTAAAAAATCAATAGCGGTTTTCGCAATTTCAGAAGTAATCCCTTTAGGAGTCGCTAGTAATATGGATGTATTTTGATTTCTTTTTTTTAATTCTATATGACCCAATTCAGGATAATTATGCGTTTTTAAAATAGAAGTTGGCACAATTGAAACCCCCAAGCCGTTTTTGACTAATTGAATAATGGACGAAATATTATTGGACTCATGAACTACTTTGGGTTCAAAACCAAAATGCACACAAATTTCTACCAAATTATCGTAATAACTGGGTGCATATTCTTTATTGAAAAATACAAAAGTGGCCTCTTTTAACTGTTCTACCTCATCTTCTGTTTTCAAATCATATTTCTGTCGATTGAAAACTACCGAAAAACTATCTTTGAACCACAATTGTGAATTGATTTTTGGCGAATGCAATGGTGCTCGAATGATTCCTAAATCAATTTTTCCAGCTTCCAAAGCGGCAATTTGCTTGACCGTGGGCACTTCATACAATCTAAAATTTACATAGGGATATTGACCAGATAAAAACTGAACCAAATCGGATATATCCCCCGAAAAAGTGGAACTCACATAAGCAATTCTAAATTCACCATTGGGATTTTGACTGACTTTTTTGACGGTGTTGTTAATTCGTTCCAAATTATGAAGGAGTTCGCGAATTTCCTTTTCGTAAAACTTACCTGCTTCGGTTAGCGCTACTCTTTTGTTGTTTCGTTCAAACAATTGAACGGCCAATTCGGTTTCCAATTCTTTTATTTGCCTGCTTAAAGGCGGTTGTGAAATAAATAATTTATCGGCGGCTCGGATGAAGCTAAGTTCTTCGGCTAGTTTCAAGAAGTATTTTAAATGTCGCAATTCCATAAATACCTTTTAAGTATTGATTATTGACAAAATAAGTATTTTTATGTCATATATAAAAGTTTTAGGTTTGTTAAAAAAAGAAACATCATGAAAAAATCAACTGTAACAGAAATCCGTGAACGATTTGACAATGAGGTCGAACGATTCTCTAATTTGGACACAGGACAAATAGCAACAATTGATGCAACAGTTTCGTTAGAACTTTTAACTGGAGCTGCCAAAGCAATCAAACCTGAAGCTCAACAATTATTAGATTTGGGTTGTGGTGCAGGAAATTATAGTTTAAAAATGCTTACTAAAATACCCAAATTGAATTGCACTTTGGTCGATTTGAGTCAGAATATGTTGGAGAAAGCTTTCGAACGTGTTTCTGAAGTGACCGAAGGTAAAGTTATAACGATTCAAAGTGATATTCGTGATTTAGAATTCCCAAAACAGAGCGTTGATATCATTTTGGCAGGTGCTGTTTTGCATCATTTAAGAGAAGATTCCGATTGGGAAATGGTTTTTCAAAAACTATACGATTGCTTAACACCTGGCGGTTGTTTGATGATTTCCGATTTGATTGTTCAAGATCACACAGGAGTAAATGATTTGGTTTGGGAAAAGTATGGCGATTATTTGGCACAACAAGGCGGTGCAGCTTACCGACAAAAGGTTTTTGATTATATCGAGATTGAAGACTCTCCTCGATCCATGACTTTTCAATTAGATTTGATGAAAAAAGTAGGGTTTTCTAGCGTTGAAATTTTGCACAAAAACAGTTGTTTTGGCGCTTTTGGCGGAATTAAATAATTCAGGAAATTGCCATAGTTATTATTGGTTTATTCCAATTAGCTATGGCAATATAACGGAAGAAAACTCTCTAAAAAATCAGGTAAAATTCGTCTGTTTAAGGCTTAAAAAAGAATAAATTATGCC
Source organism: Flavobacterium faecale (assembly GCF_048320115.1). Classification (GTDB taxonomy): domain Bacteria; phylum Bacteroidota; class Bacteroidia; order Flavobacteriales; family Flavobacteriaceae; genus Flavobacterium; species Flavobacterium faecale_A. Next base: position 1,403,561 of record NZ_CP182943.1, on the reverse strand, counting down.
ATTCTTAAAACATAAAAGATTCGGTTTGATTACATTAGTTCCTAATAAAAAGAAACACACCTTAAATGCAGGGCATTTGCTTTTAAAAAACTTAACCCACAAATTTTATTGTAAAATAATTTTGACACGAATTTCACGAATTTACATAAACCCAATTAAGCTTAAAATCTCACGAATCTATCGAAAGCATATAAAATTGGAGTATCTTTTTTTATAATCATTCAAATTCGTGTTTGTTTTTTTAGCAGACAAACTTTAAATACGAATACCCTATAGATACCACCCCCGACATGCAATTATTATGAGTTTTACAAGATAATATAGGATGCTGTTACAGGGTTATGATCTACAATATCTGGCATTATAGCCTATCTAATTCTGCTAAATTAAGGCACTCAAAATCTTTTGATTATTCGACACTTTAAAACGATATATTGTGAATGTTGTTCAAACACTATTTTTTCTACAAATTACTAAAAATAGTAGCATTTTGAAATCGCAAAAATAGCTTAACTAAGTCTTTCAAAACTACAACTCATAATTACAATGGTTGCTAAACAAGAGTTGAATACATTTTATTTTTTGAATAATCGGCTGCAATACTTAGAGTTTCATATCCCTAAAAAAAAGCATCGATTAAAAAACGATGCTCTTAGAACAATCATTATACTAGAACTAACCAACCAAAGTCAATTTATTCACCTCAAATTCTGCAATAGTACCTTTCGCTACAGTTTGGAACGCAACATAATGAGCACTTGCGGCATGTATTGCCAGTGCATCCGCATCCTTCCAATTTTCATACATCAAAAAAACATTGGCATCCTCGTTATCTTGATGCAAATCATAATTAATGCAACCTTCTTCCTTTATAGTTGCTTGAACTAATTTTAACAATTCTGCTTTAACAAATTCTCTTTTTTCTTCTTTGGCTACAATTTTAGCCACAACTGTTATTTGACTCATATTTTAATTTTTTAATACAAAATTACCGTTTTTCCAATGGTTTTCCCTGATTCTTGTAAACGATGTGCTTCTTTTAAGTTCTCTACCGTAAAACCTTCTAAAGTTGTCGTTAGAGTCGTTTTTAAAGTTCCGTTGTCTAATAAATCAGCTACCGTATTCAGAATTTCGTTTTGCTTTTCAATATCAGCAGTGGTAAACATGGAACGGGTGTACATCAACTCCCAAGAGAAGGAAACACTTTTCATCTTTAAAACATCCAAATTCAAAGGCTTGCTACTCCCTGTAATCGATACGATATGTCCTTGTGGTTTAATAATTTCAGCAGCCACATCCCAATATCCTGCTAAGTCTACAAAATCTAAAATATAATCGACCTGATCATGACCAATTTTTACTAACTCTTCTTTTAGATTTCTATGATTCACAACAAAATCAGCCCCTAATTCTTTACACCAGTCTGCTGTTTCGGGCCGAGATGCCGTTGCAATAACAGTCAATCCTGCTAATTTTTTTGCAATTTGGATGGCAATAGAACCAACACCTCCTGCACCCGCTAAGATTAATACTGTTTTACCCAAATCAACGGCAGGATTTATCTTAATTCGGTCAAAAATAGATTCCCAAGCCGTTAAAGTAGTCAGAGGCATGGCAGCGGCTTCTGCCACAGATAAGGAAGATGGTTTACGACCTACAATACGCTCATCAATCAATTGATATTCGGCGTTACTTCCAGGACGAGTGATGTCACCCGCATAATACACTTCATCGCCTACTTTGAATTTTGAAGTAAGCTCTCCTACAGCTTCTACCACCCCAACGGCATCCCAACCAATAATTTTTGGAGTATCTAAAACAGTGTCCTTAGCGGCATTTTTTCTGATTTTAAAATCAACTGGATTTACGGATATGGCTTGAATTTTGACCAATAAATCAAATCCTGTTGGTGTTGGTTTTTCCGTTTCAAATTCAATGAAACTGTTTTGGTCAGAAATGGGTAATGATTGCTTGAATCCTATTGCTTTCATGATATAGTTTTTTTTATGTTTTTGTTAAAAATAGAACTGATTAGCAATTCTATTCAGTTAGCACTTTTAGCACATTGTTCACACTAAAAGGTTCAAAGGCAATGTTTTTTGCCTAACCATTAAATTTACACAAACTTGAGCTATTTATAAAATTATAAAAGAAAAATAAGTTAAAATGTAATTCCGTAAAACACCCAACACAATCTTTAAGTTACAACTTCCTCGACTAGCTACAAAATAAACCAATTACTACTTTTTTTACAACTGGCCAATAAAAAACCCGATTGCTGTGACACAATCGGGTTTTTCGAGTTTAAGAATTCTGAATCCTACAAATCAAAACCTAATTTCACACCCAATTTATTGGCTATAATTTTGGTAATACGTTGCTTCAACTCAGGTATTTTAATGCCTTCGATAACCGCATTAGAGAATGCATACATCAATAAGGCTTTGGCTTCTTTTTTAGGAATACCACGTTGCTGCATATAGAACAAAGCTGTTTCGTCTAATTGTCCTACGGTACAGCCGTGTGAACACTTTACGTCATCAGCAAAAATTTCCAATTGTGGCTTAGCATTGATTGTTGCTTTATCACTTAACAAGATGTTATTGCTTTTTTGGAACGCATTGGTTTTTTGTGCTTCTTTTTCCACATAAACTTTTCCGTTGAATACACCTGTCGAACGATCAGAGAAGATTCCTTTATAGTCTTGAAAACTCTCGCAATTTGGCTCTGCGTGATTCACTAGCGTGTAATGATCCACGTGTTGCTTGTCACCAATGATGGTAATTCCGTTCAAAGTACTCGTTAAACGTTCTCCATAATGGTAGAAATTCAAGTTATTACGCGTCAGGTTTCCTCCAAATGAGAAAGTATGTACATAAACATGACTTTCTTTTTGCTGTGAAACATAAGTATTGTCAATCAAATTAGCTTCAGAAGCATCATTTTGAATTTTGTAATAATCTACAATAGCACGTTTTTGAGCAAAAATTTCAGTAACCGAGTTGGTCAAAACAGGATTTTCGGTCAAACTTTGGTGACGCTCGATAATTTGTACATGTGAATTTTCTCCAACAATTACAAGGTTACGAGGTTGTACCATTAAAGCCACTTCGTTTCCTGTAGAAAAATACATGATTTCGATGGGCTTGTCTGCTACTTTACTTTTTGGAATGTTGATATACGCTCCTTCATTTGCAAATGCAGTATTTAGAGAAGTCAAACTCTCGTCTTTACTTGCTATTTGATTGAAGTAATTATCAATCACCATTTTATATTTTGGTTTGGTTAATGCCGATGACATCAAGCAAACGTCAATTCCGTCGTGAGTCGTTGAGGACAAATTAGAACTAAAAACACCATCAATAAATACTACTTTATAAGTATCTATTTCGTGTAAGAAGTACTTTTTTACATCTTTAAATTCAATTGCTGATTCATTTTTTGGGAATACGGTAAAGTCATTTTTTAGGATGGCGTTTAGCGAAGTATATTTCCAAGACTCTTCTTTTTTGGTTGGGAATCCTTTATTTTCGAAGTTTTTTATAGCCGAAGTTCTCACGTCATGCAACTGGGAATGCACATCGATACGCTCTTCAAAAGCCATAAAAGACGATACTAATTTTTCTTTTAAATCCATTTTTTACACTGTTTATGGTTTATGGTTTTTGGTTTATTGCTCGGTTATGAACAACAAACGATAAACAACAAACATTTTTTTAAACTAAATTCTCCGCTTTAATCCAATCGTATCCTTTTTCTTCTAATTCATGCGCTAGAGAGGCATCACCAGATTTTACAATCTTACCATTGTACAATACGTGAACAAAATCAGGAACGATATAATCTAACAATCTTTGGTAGTGTGTAATTACTATTACAGCGTTTTTATCACTTTTTAACTTATTAACACCATTTGCAACGATTCTTAATGCATCAATATCCAAACCTGAATCTGTTTCATCAAGGATAGCTAATTTTGGCTCTAACATTGCCATTTGAAAAATCTCGTTACGTTTTTTCTCTCCACCAGAAAACCCTTCGTTCAAAGAACGAGAAAGGAATTTACGATCTATTTCTAATAATTCTGATTTTTCACGAATCAATTTCAACATTTCGTTTGCAGGCATTTCTTCCTCACCTTTAGCTTTACGAGTTTCATTAATTGCTGATCTCATAAAGTTAGTTACAGATACCCCTGGAATTTCTACCGGATATTGAAACGAAAGAAAAACACCTTTGTGTGCTCTCTCTTCTGGAGCTAAATCGGCAAGATCTTCTCCATCCAATATTACTTCACCATCCGTAACTTCATAAGTTTCATTTCCTGCAATAACTGCCGAAAGCGTACTTTTTCCTGAACCGTTAGGTCCCATTATTGCATGTACTTCTCCTGCTTTAACTTCTATATTGATTCCTTTAAGGATTTCTTTATCACCTATTGAGGCGTGTAGATTTTTTACTGATAACATTAGTTTTTTATTTTAAACCATTAAGGTATTAAGATTCATTTAGTTTTCTATTCGAATTGAAGGTTTATCCCACAGACCCCTCAAGAGAAATTTCCAATAATTTTTGAGCTTCTACAGCAAATTCCATTGGTAATTTATTCAAGACATCTTTACTAAAACCATTTACAATTAAGGCAATGGCTTTTTCAGTTGGAATTCCACGTTGGTTGCAATAGAAAACTTGGTCTTCACCAATTTTAGAAGTGGTTGCTTCGTGTTCTATTTTAGCCGATGGATTTTTACTTTCGATATATGGAAAAGTATGTGCCCCACAATTGTTCCCCATCAATAAAGAGTCACATTGCGAGAAGTTACGAGCATTTTCTGCTCTTGGACTAATTTGCACCAAACCTCTATAACTGTTTTGTGATTTTCCTGCTGAGATACCTTTAGAGATAATCGTTGACTTGGTGTTTTTACCCAAGTGAATCATCTTAGTTCCTGTATCTGCTTGTTGGAAATTATTTGTTACTGCGATGGAGTAAAACTCACCAATAGAGTTGTCCCCTTTTAATACACATGAAGGATATTTCCATGTAATAGCAGAACCTGTTTCTACTTGTGTCCAAGAAATCTTAGCGTTAGTTTCGCATAAACCTCTTTTGGTTACAAAGTTATAAACCCCACCTTTTCCTTCTTTGTTTCCAGGAAACCAGTTTTGAACAGTAGAATATTTAATCTCAGCATCATCAAGAGCAATAAGCTCCACAACGGCAGCGTGCAATTGATTTTCGTCACGAGAAGGAGCAGTACAGCCTTCTAAGTAAGAAACGTAACTTCCTTCGTCAGCAATTACTAATGTTCTTTCAAACTGACCTGTACCGGCTTGATTGATACGGAAATAAGTAGAAAGTTCCATTGGACATTTTACGCCTTTAGGAATATAACAGAAAGAACCATCTGAGAAAACAGCTGAGTTCAAAGCTGCATAAAAGTTATCTCTTTGCGGCACTACAGTTCCTAAATATTTACGAACCAATTCAGGGTGTTCTTTGATTGCTTCAGAAATACTCATGAAAATGATTCCTTTTTCACCTAAGGTTTTCTTGAAAGTTGTAGCAACAGAAACAGAATCGACAACGATATCCATCGCCACATTGTTCATCATCTTTTGCTCATCAACAGAGATACCCAACTTTTTGTACATTTCCAAAAGTTCTGGATCTACGTCATCCAATGTTTTATTGGGATCTGCTTTTTTTGGAGCTGAATAATAGGAAATCGCTTGGAAATCTGGTTTAGTATATTTCACATTAGCCCATTCTGGCTCAATCATTTCTTCCCAAGCTCTGAACGATTCGATTCGCCAATCTGTCATCCATTCTGGCTCACCTTTTTTTTGTGAAATGGCACGAACAATGTCTTCATTTAACCCAATAGGAAACGTCTCCGATTCTAATTCGGTATAAAAGCCGTACTCGTACTCTTTATTTTCTAATTCGACTTTTAAGTCGTCTTCGGTATATTTACTCATTTTTTTTATCTAAAAAAATTTAAACAACAAAAACCCTTTTTTAAATAATCGTATCCTATTTTTAGGATTTTTGCTTTTTGAATTCTAATTATTTTGTAATGCTACTTTTTTCAAATTGCAGTCGAAAACTATTATGTGTTTCCTAACTGATTTTATAGTGAAAATGATTCTCCACAACCACAAGTTCTACTTGCATTAGGATTGTTAAATACAAATCCTTTTCCGTTCAAACCTCCTGAAAACTCCAAAATGGTTCCTGCTAGATACAAGAAAGATTTTTTCTCAACAGCAATAGTTATATCATTATCAACAAAAATCTTATCGTCTTCGCCTTTGTTTTTGTCAAATTTCAAATCATACGACAATCCCGAACAGCCTCCGCTTTTCACCCCTACTCTTACATAGTCTGTTGCAGCGTCAAAGCCATCGTCTTTCATTAATTCGATGATTTTCTTTTTAGCAGTATCTGAAACTTTAATCATGTGCTTCGTTTTTATAAATCAAGATTCGTTTTTTCGCTATATTGATTTTGTCTAAATTAACTGCAAAGGTAATGTATAAAAACGGTATTCCACAATAGATAACATTTTTATAACTAATGAGTGGATAGAAAAAAGTTATTTTCTTCATTTAGTAAAAAAAATAGTATATTTTTATAATCTAAAAGAAACCAAATAAAATAGCTATTTATGGAAAATAAATTGTACGAAAGAAAAGAGTACACATTAAATTTTAACGGCAAAGGGAGTGACTTCTTTGGAATCGTAATGGTCAATTGGCTACTCACCATCCTTACGCTCGGGTTATATTATCCTTGGGCAAAAGCCAAAAAACTACAATATCTTTATAGTTCCACTTCCCTCAACGAAGATTATTTTGCTTTTCATGGCACTGGAAAAGAGATGTTTAAAGGATTTATCAAAGCCATTGGAGTTTTCATCCTACTAGGAATAGTTATCTATATCATTACTGACTTGTTTAGTTTACTTTTTCTTGGCCCACTTTTATTTTACGTTTTTTTAATTGCGCTATTACCCATTGCAATTCACGGTTCATACCGTTACAGAACCTCGCGTAGTTCTTGGAGGGGAATCCGTTTTGGATACCGTGGAGATCGAAAAGAATTTACATTTTTATTTTTTAAATGGATTTTCTTCACCATTATCACACTAGGTATTTATGGACCTTGGATGGCCATGAATATGAGAAATTACTTATTAGGAAATGTGCGATTTGGTGATGTCGAATTTGAATACGACGGAGATGGCAGCGAGTACTTTATGCTGAATCTAAAAGGTTATTTCTTAACGCTATTCACATTAGGAATCTATCTTTTCTGGTGGCAAAAAGACTTGTTCGAATACTATGTCAACAACCTAAGTTTGAAAAAAGGAAATGAAAAAATTTACTTTTCCTCTACCGCAACGGGCGGTTCGTTTTTTGGTATAATCGCCACTAATATTCTAATACTGATTTTCACTTTAGGATTGGGTTATGCTTGGGTAGCAACCAGAACTATGAAATTTATTTTTGCCAATATTGAAGCAGAAGGCGATATCGACTTGAATGCTTTAGTTCAAACCGAAGAAAATTACAAAGATGCTACTGGCGAAGATTTGAGTGATTTTTTAAATTTAGACACTATAATGTAAATCATGAGCCATACAGCAACTGCTATTTATTATGATGGTAAAACGGCTATTCCGCAAACAATAGCCGTATTTTTCAATACTTTCAACGGCACAATCGAATTCCGAGATTCAAATGAAATCAATATCAAATGGCCTATAAGCGATATTGCTATTGAAAAAAGACTAACGGGTTTATTTCTCGAATACGAAGACGAAAATCTACAACATATCCGAATTGAAGATCAAAAACTCATTGACAGTATTCAACTGTATCGAAAAAACAATGGCCATATCAGTTGGTACCAAAAATTAATCGACCTAGGAACGGTTTCCCATTTTATTATTGCGTTCGGAATTATCATCATCATTGGATTATGCTATTTTTTTGCAATTCCGTGGGTAGGTGAAAAATCAGTAGTATTAATTCCAAATGAGTATGATGACAAACTAGGTAGTTCTGCTTGGATTAAAAATGAGTACTTGATATCTATTGATGCTGCCAAGACCAAAACACTAAACGATTTTGCAAGCCAACTGGATTTAAACAACAGCAAAAAACTAGAATTCACTGTTGTAAAATCAAACGAAGTCAATGCATTTGCACTGCCTGACGGCAACATTATTGTCTTTACAGGCATCCTTAAGGAAATGAAAAACTATGACGAACTCGTTGGATTATTAGGTCATGAAGCCTCTCATGTCAACAATCGTCATTCAATGAAAATGCTTTGCCGCAGTCTCTCTGGTTATTTGTTTATTTCTGTCATTTTAGGAGATGCAAATGGTGTGATGGCCACTATTGGAGACAACGTCAACAGTTTACAATCCCTTTCTTTTTCAAGAGAATTTGAGCGCCAAGCCGATGAAGACGGCTTTCAAATTTTAGTCAAAAACAAGGTAAACCCACAAGGAATGGCGAATTTATTCCAGCGTTTACAACACAAAAATTTAGTTGAAATCCCAGAATTTTTAAGTTCGCACCCCGTAACGGAAGACCGAATCACATCCATCAACAAAATGATCCAAACAAAATCATTTGCATACAACCACAATCCTCAGTTGGAAAAATTGTTTATAGCACTTAAAAAATAATCTTTTTAAAATCTTCCGTTTCCTAACCAATATCTCAATGTAATTGGCATTAATTTAGCCAAGATAACCTCAAAACTGTTTGATTTTATTAAATTGCGAGAAAGAAAGCTAGTGATAAGCAAAATTTTATTTCTCACCTTTTTCAATTTAACAAATGAAACTCTACCCTATAGAAACTGGTAACTTCAAACTCGACGGTGGCGCTATGTTTGGCGTGGTACCCAAAGTAATTTGGAACAAAACCAATCCTGCCGATGCGAATAATTTAATAGATATTGCTGCCCGATCTTTACTAATCGAAGACGGCAACCGACTCATTTTGATAGATACGGGTATGGGCGACAAGCAATCGGACAAATTTTTTGGGTATTATTCCCTTTGGGGTTCGCATTCTATGGATAAATCCCTAGCGAAATATGGTTTTAATCGTGACGACATAACTGATGTGTTTTTGACCCATTTACATTTTGATCATTGCGGTGGTGCCATACAATGGAACAAAAATAAAACAGCCTATGAACCTGCTTTTAAAAATGCCAAATTCTGGACCAATCAAAATCATTGGGAATGGGCAACAAAACCCAATCCAAGAGAAAAAGCTTCGTTTTTATCCGAAAATATTTTGCCAATGCAAGAAAGCGGGCAACTGCATTTTATAGAAAAACCTGAAACTGATCTTGGATTTTCAAATGAAATGAATTTCTCCATTTTTTATGCCGATGGTCACACCGAAAAACAAATGATTCCGATGATTCACTACAATGAAAAAACCATTTGTTTTATGGCTGATTTATTACCAACAGCAGGACATATCCCAATTCCTTATGTTATGGGTTATGATACTCGACCATTGTTGACCATGCCCGAGAAAACGAAATTTCTAGAGGAAGCAGCAACTAACAATTACTATTTATTCTTGGAACACGATGCGCATAACGAAATCATCACAGTACAACACACTGAAAAAGGAGTGAGATTGGATCAAGTCTTTCCATCGGAAGAAATCCTAAGATAGTGTTAAGCAACTGTTTCTTTTAAAAAAAATCTGTATTTTCGAAAACAATTTTAAATCTAATTATACTGCTATGAATAGCTTCAAACCGTTCTATATTTCCGCATTTTCCATTATAGTTTTAAGTAGTTGTAGTACTCAAAAACAAGCATTTAATTTTAATAAAATAACACCTATCACGGCGCCGCTTAATATCACTAAAAAAGCCGCTTTAAAGGAAACTGAATTAAAGCGATGGAGTCATCTAGATATTCAAAAAGATACTGTCCCGGGAATGAGTGTTGACAGGACATACAACGAACTGTTGAAAAACAAAATAGGCACAAAAGTCATTGTAGGTGTCATTGACTCTGGAGTAGATATCGAGCACGAAGATCTAAAAACTGTTATCTGGAATAACCCTAAGGAAATTCTAGGAAACGGGATTGACGACGATAACAATGGCTATGTTGACGATATTCAAGGTTGGAATTTTCTGGGTGATATCATCAAGGAACATTTAGAATATGAAAGAATAGTAAAAAAGAAAGTGCCCGTAGATGAAAAAACCTATCAAGAAGCCAAAGCAGAATACGATAAAAAAACTGCAGAAGCCACGATGGGAAAATCCCGATATGAGGAAATGTTATCCACTTTAAAAGCTGCTGATCAAACTATTGGCAAGGAACTAAAAAAAGAAGAATATACTATTGAGGAGGTAAAAGCTATCGATTCTAAAGAGGAGACGGTAACCAAAGCTAAAAATACAATCCAAAGAATGTTTTCTTTTGGTATGCCGATAAAAGAATTAAAAGTTGCATTAGAACATGAAATTGAAAAAGCCAACGAAACTATCGAAAGCAATGGCAACGCCAAAGACTACAGATCCGTTTTAGGAGACAATCCAAACGACATTACAGATACCCAATACGGGAACAATAACGTAATGGGACCAGACAAAAAAGAAACGCTACACGGCACACACGTTGCAGGCATCATTGGTCAAGTACGTCACAACAATATAGGCGGTGACGGAATTGCGAATAATGTTTCCATCATGGCCATTCGTGCCGTTCCTGATGGAGATGAGTACGATAAAGACATTGCATTAGCTATCCGATATGCGGTTGATAATGGCGCTAAGGTGGTTAACTGTAGTTTTGGAAAAGCCTATTCTCCACAAAAAAACTGGGTATTTGACGCTATCAAATATGCGGCAAGCAAGGACGTACTAATTGTTCATGCGGCTGGAAACTCATCTAAAAACATCGACTTTTTTGACAACTTCCCAAATGACTCTGAAGACAAAAAAACAGAAATAGCCGATAATGTACTTACAGTAGGAGCATTGAATTATGAATACGGAAATAAAATGGTAGCCCGTTTTTCAAATATTGGAAAACTTAACGTCGATGTATTTGCCCCAGGCGTTCAAATTTATGCTGCTATCCCAAATAATGAATATAAATTTTTACAAGGAACCTCTATGGCTTCACCTAATGCGGCCGGAGTAGCTGCCTTAATTCGTTCTTATTATCCAAAACTAACCGCTTCGCAAGTGAAACAAATCATTATGAATTCTGGGGTTTCCATAGATGCTAATGTTATTGTAGGCGGCAACCCAAATGATATTCGTCCGTTTTCAGATTTGTCCAAAACAGGAAAAATTGTAAATGCATACAATGCCTTTTTGATGGCAAATAAAATTTCAAAAAAATAATCCGAATACTATTCACTTCAAGGAAGGACGGCTGTCCTTCCTTTTTTTTATTTTTAAATCGATGGGAAAAAGAAAATATTTATCATTCATTTCACTTTTGTCTTTGACTTCATTATTGGCACAAAGCAATTCTTATTGGCAACAAAAGGTAGATTATAAAATGAACGTTACCATGGATGTTGAAAAATTCCAATACCATGGAAATCAAGAATTAATTTATACTAACAATTCTGCAGATACTTTAAAAAAAGTATACTATCATCTGTACAATAACGCATTTCAACCAGGCAGTGAAATGGAAGCAAGATTGCATTATATCAAAGATCCTGATGGTCGAATGGTAAAAAAAATTAAAGAAGAGGGTAAAGAAATTAAAATCAATAGAATTGAAAAATTGCAGCCTCATGAAATTGGCTACCTCAAAATTTCTAATTTCAAACAAGACGGTCTTACTGCAACCACAACTATAGTAGGCACTGTAATGGAAGTGATTTTGGCAAAGCCAATACTTCCTAATTCCAAAACCACTTTCACTCTTGATTTTAATGGTCAGGTACCTTTGCAAATTCGTCGTTCCGGTCGTAATAATTCTGAAGGCGTTGCGCTATCTATGTCACAATGGTATCCTAAAATGGCGGAATTTGATTTTGAAGGTTGGCATGCTGATCCTTATATCGCCCGGGAGTTTCATGGTGTTTGGGGAGATTTTGATGTAAAAATTACCATTGATAAAAATTACACCATTGGTGGTTCTGGTTATTTACAAAACCCAAACCAGATTGGTCATGGCTATCAAGATGCAGGAAGCTCCGTTTCTTATCCTAAAAAAACCAAAACACTGACTTGGCATTTTATTGCCCCTATGGTTCATGATTTTACCTGGGCGGCTGATCCCAACTATGCCCATGATGTTACCAAAGGACCTAATGATGTGGATTTGCATTTTTTATATAAAAACGAGCCAGAAACCGTTGAAAAATGGAAACAACTGCAACCAATTATGGTCAAAGTAATGGAAATGTACAATGCTAAAATTGGCAATTACCCCTATAAACAATATTCCTTTATCCAAGGAGGTGATGGCGGAATGGAATATGCTATGTGTACATTGATTTTGGGTAATGGCGCCCTAGAAGGGATTTTCGGTACTGCAACACATGAATTAGGACACGCTTGGTTCCAACATGTATTGGCCTCCAATGAATCCAAACACCCCTGGATGGATGAAGGGTTTACAACTTATGTTGAAGATTGGGTACTTAATGAATTGGCCGATAAAAAAGAATCTAATCCTTTTGAAGGCAATTATAAAGCCTATTATTTTTTAGTGAAATCGGGGAAAGAACAACCCCTAACAACCCATAGCGATAGGTATGATGAAAATCGATCTTATAGCATTGCTTCTTACGTGAAAGGAAGTATATTTTTGTCGCAATTGGGTTATCTAATTGGAGAAAAAAACTTAGATAAAACTCTTAAAAGGTTTTATCAGGATTTTAAATTCAAACATCCTACTCCTAACGACATCAAAAGAACTGCGGAGCGTGTTTCAGGAGCTCATTTGGACTGGTATTTGACAGATTGGACACAAACCACCAACACCATTGATTACGGTATTAAAGAGGTCTTTGAAAAAGAAAACAGTACGATCGTCCAAATCGAACGCATCGGAAGAATGCCAATGCCAATGGATATAATGATCGATTACACTGACGGCAGTAAGGAAAGTTTTTATATCCCATTACGCATGATGCATTTTGAAAAAGAAAATCCAACTCCTGAAATCAAAAGAACTGTTCTAAAAGATTGGGCATGGGCTGAATCAAATTATGAGTTTTCGATTCCGAAAAACAAATCAAATATCAAAAAAATCACCCTAGACCCAAGTGGCTTGATGGCTGATGTGAAACAAGAAAACAACAGCTTTAAAATAAAATAAGTCTAATCAACTATTTAAGTTTGATTATTTAGCAGATATAAATTAGTTTTGGAAAAAAAAAGAATGAAATCATTTGATGTAGCCATTATTGGTAGCGGTCCAGCAGGAGCTTCGGCAGCGTTTGAACTTTCAAAATCTGGAATTTCGACAGTTATTATTGAAAAAGAAACCTTACCTAGATATAAAACTTGTGGCGGCGGATTTGTTTTTCGAGGACGAAAAAACATGCCTTTTGATATTGCCTCAGTGGTTGAAAAAGAATTTCATTCTATAGATACCTATTTTTCTAAAAAACATCCACACCTTACCACTACAAGGGACCAACCCATCATTACGATGGTGATGCGTGATGCTTTTGACAATTTAATTGTAGAAAAAGCCAAAGAAAACGGAGTAACTTTATTGCAAAACCACAAAGTAGAAAACATCACTTTTGGAGACACTCAAATTTTACATACGACTGAGGGAGATATTGAAGCCAAATTTATCATAGCCGCTGATGGTGCTTTGAGCCCCATTGCCAAAATCGCAGGCTGGAAAGAAACGAGAACTATCATTCCTGCTTTGGAATATGAAATAGAAGTTCCAAAAGCTGATTTTGAACGATTATCTCAAAATGTACGTTTTGATATTGATGCTATACCGTATGGTTATGGCTGGTGTTTTCCTAAAAAAAATCATCTTTCAGTAGGTGTTGGCGTTTTTACAAAGACCAATAAGAAAATCAATCTCAAAGAGCACTATGCTACCTATTTACAAACATTAGGTATAACTGAAATCCTTAGTGAAGCAGCTCATGGTTTTGTAATTCCTGTGACTCCAAGAACGGATATTTTTGTACAAAAAAATGTATTCTTGACTGGAGATGCTGCCGGATTGGCTGATCCATTGGTAGCGGAAGGAATTTCTAACGCTATTTTAAGCGGAGTTCAAGCCGCTCAAGCCATTATTGAAAGCAACCTAGACTCGGAAAAAGCAGCCGCATTGTACACAGCAAAATTAGAGGAAACCATTTTACCTGAAATACGTATTGGCGCAAAATTATCTTATCATTTTTACCACCAATCAACCTTTAGAAATATTGTCTTAAAGAAATACGGTCAATTTGTTGCCGAGGCCATGACCGATCTTTTTATGGGAGAAAGAACCTACCCTGCTGACTATAAAGCTAGTGTGACCCGAAAAATAAAAGAAGCTATTTTCTAAAAATAGTACTTTTTTAATTTTATACAAAAACGGCTCAAGTGCATGACTTGAGCCGTTTTTGATTTAATGACTATTTTTTAATTACTTTCCAGGAGGCGATTTTTTCACCTACTTTGAGATGGCACAGATACAAACCTTTTGGCAACTGGCTTAAGTCGATGGTTAATGTATCATGAAAAACTACTTCCTTTGCAAAAGACAGCACTTTTTTTCCCGATTCATCATAAATTGTAAGGGCAGTTTTTCCAGCTAATAAATCTGAAAAATTAATATTTAACTCAGAATCGATCATTGTAGGATAATAATTTATTCCCATTTGTAAAGCGTTTTTATCCACATTTAAGGGACCACCACAGCTAGACATAACTCCATCAGCTGTAACATTTAAAGTCGCACCCGCACCACAAGTCGGATTAGCTATAAAATTAGCTACATCCTCTACAGGAAACACCGTATAGCTATAGGTAGGTTTTGTAGCTGTACCTTTATCTAGACCCGTAACGGCTGTTGGAACTGTACCTTTGATACATCCATCAAATTTAACTACAGTTGTACCAGACCCTTCGTTAACGGGACTGGAAATAGTGGCTACTTGTTCAAAATTACAATTTTCAACATAACAAGTTGTACCTTGATTACCTGCCCCTAAACCAATAGCAGAAGCTCCCGAAACAGAAGTTTTATAATAACAATTAATCAAGTGTATTTCTGCATTTCTCGCTCTTGGCATCCTGGCTTTACATCCTTCTGCCCAGTAGCAATTTTGAAGGGTAACACTGAATCTCCCATCTGTTGGAAAATCAGTAATACCCGACCCTATTAAACCTGAAAAACGGTGATCTGCACTACCACCAGACCCCCCCGCAATAGGTGCTTTTAAATAAGTAAACTTACACCAAGAAACAGTTACATTGTCAGCAGTACCTTTGATGTCAAAATTACCATCCATTCCGTCTTGAAACTCACAGTGATCCACCCAAACATTCTTTCCCTCGTTAGTGAGGTTATCACGACCATCCACATCATAAGCACCAGGCCCTTCAAAAATTAGGTTTCTTATTATAACATTACTAGAACCTGGTTTTATATATAGAATTCCCGAATTAGCAGCAGAGGTTGGAGAATCTCCCACTGTTATTTGAGTATTTCTAAGTCTCGCCCCTGGTAATCCAATAATAGTTTTATTATTCAACAATACACTTGTATAAACACAATCAATAGTTCCCGAAACCAAAATAACAGCATTTGCTACACTGGTTGAAGTAAGTGCTGTTTTCAATTGCGCATAAGTTGTGACAGTGACTGGATTTGCATTACCGCCCCCAGTGGTAACTGCCCCAAAACCCTCGGGTTGTGCCATATAATAATTTTGTCCTGTTGCACTAAAGATTACAAACAGAAAAAGATGAAGTAATAAAGTTTTTTTCATGGTTAAAAGAAAAATGAGTAGTGTTAGTTCGTTTTTATCAAAATACAATCACATTAGCAATCTCGTTATATTCAGAAAACTATTAATGCAATCGATTACAAAGATACTAATAAATACTTTTAAAATGATTCCTTAAGAGCACAAATTTAAAACTCAAACATAAATCGTGCTTTGATTATAATCTCTATGAGTTAAAAAAACAAACCAATCATTTGGGTCTCAAAAAAGGATAAACGAAAAATCCACTAACCTACCATTGAACTAATTATAAAAAATAGGCTTTCTAACGGAATACTAGTCTTAGAATTCTTCTAACATCAATTTTGTTTGTAACTTTGCGCTTCTTTTTACATCAACTATGAAAAACGTCCTATTTTGTTTGCTTTGCACTGTAGTCTTACTTTTTTCTTGCCAAGACAATAATCAAAAAAGAATCGCAGAAAACAAAAAAGAAACAGCTCGAAAAGAACTCATTTTTTCCACTATAGAAAAAGGTTGGGTATTTTATGATACTCCCATCAATGAAACTACAGAAGAGACTGTAAAAACTTGGAACGAATTGCGTTTGTTTTTAGAAGAATTATCTAAAAAACCTAAGAAAACCATTGGTGCCTTTCAACAAAAAGCAACTGCTATATCTAAAGCAGCCATGAACTTAAACAACAATATTCCGCTTCAATTTGACAAACCACAAATTAAAAGCAGGATTGCTGTTCTTATCACAAAGGTGCGAATGATGGATTTGTTCATCCATTTAGATAAAATTCCGAGCGAAAAAGTAGTACAACTGATCAGTGAAATTAATCGTGAATTGGCAACACTTCAGAGAGAAATGGACAAAACGGTCGAAAAAAATAAAATTCCTCTTGAAGAAGGGGAATCTGAATTAAAACGAATGTTAGACAGTACCAGAGCCATACCAACCACTGGCCCCACTAATGTAATTACAATTGAGTAAAGTAGCACTATATAAAACCTATGACAATTTGCCTAAAACGGTGCAAATTGCCCAACTTTTACAAGATAAAAAAGAATTGAAAATGCATCTGAAAGGTTTGCTGGGTTCAGCGATTTCTTTTACCATTCAATCCTTATTTAAACAAACTGCACTTCCTTTTTTAATCATTTTAGACAATAAGGAAGAAGCCGCTTATCACTTAAACGATTTGGAACAAATGGTTGGCGAACCTGATGTTTTGTTTTACCCTGCCTCCTATCGTCGTCCTTATCAAGTAGATGAAACTGACAACGCCAATGTACTACTGCGTGCCGAGGTTCTCAACCGCATCAATTCCCGCAAGAAGCCAGCGATTATCGTCAGCTATCCTGAAGCTTTGTTCGAAAAAGTGGTTACGCGTCAAGATTTGGACAAAAACACTTTGAAAGTTAGCGTAGGTGACAAAATTTCGATTGATTTTATCAACGAAGTCTTATTTGAATACGAATTCAAAAGAGTTGATTTTATTACAGAACCTGGAGAATTTTCGGTTCGTGGTGGAATTGTAGATGTTTTTTCATTTTCGAATGACAATCCCTACCGTATTGAGTTTTTTGGTAACGAAGTCGATAGCATCCGAACTTTTGATGTAGCGACCCAACTTTCGATAGAAAAACAAAACAAAATTACCATTATCCCAAATGTAGAGAATAAAGTATTTCAAGAAAACAGAGAATCTTTCTTGGATTACATATCCGAAAAAACAGTTCTTGTACTTCAAAATACAGACGGTTTTTTATCACAACTCGACAAGCAATTTGCCAGAGCCGAAGAAGCGTTCGAGAAATTATCCAAAGAAATCAAGCGTTCAACTCCAGAGCAATTGTTCTTGAATCAAAAAGAATTTATCAAGCGTGCCTTGGATTTTTCGATTGTCGAATTGGCTCCAAAACCTATTTTCAAAGCCACCGAAAAATTCGAATTTCACATTCAACCACAACCTTCTTTCAACAAACAATTTGACTTATTATTGAATAATTTAAGTGAAAATCATTTCAATGGTTTGACCAATTATTTGCTTTGTTCGAATGACAATCAGGCGAAACGTTTTCACGATATTTTTGAAACTTTGGATGAAACCAATTCAGAGAACATTCGAAAACAATACAAGACAGTAGTTTTACCCTTATATCAAGGATTCATTGATACTGAAAACCAAATAGCCTGTTATACCGATCACCAAATTTTTGAACGTTACCACAAATTCAACCTCAAAAATGGCTATTCGAAAAAACAAAATATCACTTTAAAAGAACTGACGGCTTTAACTGTTGGGGATTATGTTACGCATATCGACCACGGAATCGGGAAATTTGGAGGTTTGCAAAAAATACAAGTAGAAGGCAAAACTCAAGAAGCTATCAAACTTGTCTATGCCGACAATGATATTGTGTATGTGAGCATACACTCCTTGCACAAAATTTCAAAATACAACGGTAAAGACGGTTCACCTCCCAAAATTTACAAATTAGGCTCGAATGCTTGGAAAGTTTTAAAACAAAAAACCAAAGCCAGAGTCAAGCATGTAGCCTTCAATTTGATTCAGTTATATGCCAAAAGACGATTGGACAAAGGATTTGCTTTTGCTCCAGACAGTTATTTGCAAAATGAATTAGAAAGTTCCTTCATATACGAAGACACCCCAGACCAATTCAAATCGACTCAGGAGGTCAAAGCAGACATGGAAAGCGACCGCCCTATGGATCGTTTGGTTTGTGGTGATGTAGGTTTTGGAAAAACTGAGGTTGCGATTCGTGCCGCCTTCAAAGCAGTAGACAATAGTAAACAGGTTGCTATTTTGGTTCCCACGACTATTTTGGCCTACCAACATTACCGCACTTTTTCTGAGCGATTGAAGGATATGCCAGTCAGTGTTGGTTACTTAAACCGTTTTAGAACGGCCAAACAAAAAGCCGAAACATTAAAACAACTGGCTGATGGAAAACTAGATATTGTAATTGGCACCCACCAGTTGGTGAATAAAAATGTTGTTTTCAAAGATTTAGGTTTGTTGATTGTTGATGAGGAACAAAAATTTGGGGTGAATGTCAAAGACAAACTCAAAACCATTGCAGCAAATGTGGACACCTTAACCTTAACGGCAACACCTATTCCGAGAACTTTACAATTTTCTTTGATGGCGGCACGTGATTTATCAGTAATCACAACACCTCCGCCCAACCGTTATCCTATAGAAACCCAAGTGGTTGGTTTTAATGAAGAAATTATCCGAGATGCCATTTCGTATGAAATTCAGCGTAACGGGCAGGTGTATTTCATCAACAACCGTATCGAAAACATTCAGGAAATTGCAGGTATGATTCAACGATTGGTTCCCAATGCCAAAGTAGGAATCGGTCACGGTCAAATGGACGGCAAAAAACTCGAAGAATTGATGTTGGCCTTTATGAACGGAGAATTTGATGTTTTGGTGGCAACAACCATTATTGAAAGTGGACTGGATGTTCCGAATGCCAATACGATTTTCATCAATAATGCTAATAATTTTGGACTGTCGGATTTGCACCAAATGCGCGGTCGTGTGGGACGTAGCAACAAAAAAGCCTTTTGTTATTTCATCTGTCCACCCTATTCAGCAATGACCGATGATGCTCGAAAGCGTATTCAAGCTTTGGAACAATTTAACGAACTGGGAAGCGGATTTAATATCGCGATGAAAGACTTAGAAATTCGTGGTGCTGGAGACCTATTAGGTGGTGAACAAAGTGGTTTCATAAACGAAATTGGTTTTGACACCTACCAAAAAATCATGAATGAAGCGATTGAGGAATTAAAGGAAAACGAATTCAAAGACCTGTATCCCGAAGAAAACGACATCGAAACCAAGGAATACGTCAAAGACCTACAAATCGACACCGATTTTGAATTATTATTCCCTGACGAATACATCAACAACATTACAGAACGCTTGAGCTTGTATAGCGAACTAAACGCTGTTAAAACAGAAGCAGAACTTCAAGAATACGAAAAGAAATTAATAGACCGCTTTGGGCCTTTGCCAAAACAAGCCATTGCACTATTAAATAGCATCCGCATCAAATGGATTGCTACCCAAGTAGGAATTGAGAAACTAGTGATGAAACAAGGTAAAATGATTGGGTATTTTGTATCGGATCAACAATCGGATTTTTACCAATCCAATCGTTTTATGACCGTTATGCAGTTTGTACAAAAACAAGCATCCATTTGTCGCATGAAAGAAAAACAAACTAAAAACGGATTGCGACTTTTATTGACTTTTGAGAATGTAAAATCAATTAAAAAAGCATTAGAGTTGATGGAACTATTTGGGAAATAAGTTTTCAAAAGGCAAAATCAAAAGGCAAAATCAAAAGGCAAAATCAAAAAGCAAAAGACAATTGCAAAAATCAAAACTTTGGGAACTTATTTTATGTTTTTGTTCGTAGCTTGGTTACAGCTTTTTGAGTTTGGTTGCATCCACTTTTTTTATTTCTTCAATAATAGTAGCCGTTTGCGTTAGAATCGCAATCAAGTTTTGATATTCTAAAATAGCCTCTAAAGTCAGAACACAGTCTGCCTGATCTTGCAACCATCTTTGAGCAGGTTTTTCTTTTTTCCATCTAAAATCCCAGGCTTTTTCGGGGACATTTTTAAAATATTGAGTTTCATTAATATAAAGATTTCCTAAAATTAATCCGTTGCTATTTCTCTCCTTTAGAGGTGAATAGCGAACATTAGAAAGTAGCACTTTGTTATTTCCTTTCAGTGGGAATTGTGTTATGATTTGTTCTTGTGCTATGCTATCTTTCAAATGCAATTGCCTCAACTTAGCCCCAAAACTAACAAGCTTCCAAAACTTGGAATCATTGGTTGGTAAAGGATATTGTGATAAATCATCATTTTGAAAGCCAATCTTTTTCCAAAATTTTGACGAATGGTACAGAGCGTAACAATAATCAATAATTTCTATTTCTGTCACTGACTCTCTAAACTCGGGACGTACTTCCCGATTGTTTACAAAACAAAGATTTCCTTGAGATAATTTTCCAACTTTCAATGGCAAGCCTAAGCTTTTGGAAATTTTCTCAATGTTTTCTAATGCAATATCCTTTGATTCAAAACTTTGACATTCTAACATACAAACTCCTGTTTATTAATCATTTAAAGATATAAAAAATAAAGAAACTAATTCCCCATAACACTATTAAGCCTGATCAAAAAATCCTATTTTACGGACATCCTATTTTCTTACGAACTAGTAACTTATTTTACTTTTAAAAATATTCTTTATTTTAGATTAAAATCACAAATTGCTTTGATTCACATTTGAAATAATAATTTTTTAAATCTTTAGAACTTTTATATTGAATATTCTATAATGAATTTCAAATTCTCAAAACAACGCTATAAACTATTGAAATAAAATACTTTATATAAAAAAACAATTTAATTCATGAAAAAAAATTGTTATTTGAAAAAGAATAATATATTTGTGCAATCGATTACAAGATGTAGGTTTTAAAATCATTGTTATTGCTAAACTGAAAATAAAAAAATTTAAGTAAAAATGTAATCGATCACAATAAGCTATTAAACCTTTAAATACCACAAAAACTATCATAACTAACTATTAAAACAAAAAGAATGAAAAAAATTGTACTTTATTTGACTCTCATCTTCGCATCAATACAAGGATGGGCACAGTCAGTAAACATTACTGAATCAGGTGGCTGGCTAGAAACAGCCTATGTAAAATGGGAACCTGTATCAGGAGCTACAAGCTACAATGTGTATTACACAGGCAATGGTATCACCAATCAAAAAATTGACAATCCCTTAATCCGTAGCTATGGAAGCTATTTTAGAGCAGATATTCCCGGTATTGCAGCAGGAAACTATGCCCTTACAGTAAAACCTGTTATTGCTGGAACTGAAGAAGCTGGAACTACAACTGGTACGATTGCAGTTTCGGCACACGATCGCACCGGATTTTCGTTTTCAAATGGAAGAGTTCCAGGCGCCTACAAAGCAGATGGAACACCAAAAGCCAATGCAGTAATCCTATACGTTACAGAATCGACTAAAAATTCCATCTCATTAACGGTAACAGGAGCTAACGCCAACCCTTGTGTGGGACTGCAAACTATACTTGACGGATTTAAAAAAGGAAAAGATTTGCGTCCATTAATAGTTCGAATGATAGGAAATATCACGGATTTCAGTTATATGCTTGGAGGTGATATCGTTATAGAAAACGCCAATAACGCGGCAAGTTACATCACCTTAGAAGGGATTGGTAATGATGCTGTTGCCAATGGCTGGGGTATTCGTATAAAAAATGCATCTAATATTGAAGTTCGTAATCTAGGCACTATGAATTGTAACAGTAGCGAAGGTGACAATATTGGACTCCAACAAAGCAATGACTACATATGGGTACATAACTGTGACCTTTTTTATGGTCATGCAGGTAGTGCTAATGATCAAGCCAAAGGTGATGGCGCTTTAGATAGTAAAAAATCAAACTATGTGACTTTTTCTTATAATCACTTTTGGGATTCTGGAAAATGTAATTTATTAGGGTTGAGCGAAGGGGCTGAACCTGGTTATATCACCTATCATCATAATTGGTACGATCACTCTGACTCTCGCCATCCTCGTGTTCGTTACTACTCGGTTCACATCTACAACAACTATTTTGATGGCAATTCTAAATATGGTTCGGGATCAACTTTGGGATCCGATTTATTTATAGAAGCAAATTATTATCGAAATGCTAAAAACCCGATGATGACTTCTATGCAAGGAACGGATGTTTGGAGTTCTTCAAAACAAGCCAATGACCCAAGTAACCAAGGTACTTTCTCTGGAGAAGACGGGGGATCTATAAAAGCCTTTAACAACTTTTTTGATGCCGATATTGCAACCAATTCTATGCGATTTGTAGCCTACGGAGACCCTAATCCTTTGTACAATATTGCAGGTAAAATTGATTCTACAATTGATTTTGATGCCTATGTAGTGACCTCAAGAAATGAACAAGTACCTTTAACAGTAAAATCATTCAAAGGAGCGAACACTTATAATAACTTTGATACTAATGCGACTATTATGTATTCTTATACTCCAGACAGTCCATTAGATGCAAAAAACAAAACAATGCAGTTAGCAGGACGCATGCAGGGAGGTGACCTAAAATGGACTTTTAACAACACCGTAGATGACACTTCAGACGCAGTTTTACCAGCGCTTAAGGCAGCATTAACAGGATATGCTACAAAAATAGTTTACATCCAAGGGGAAGCACAACCAAGTACTCAAACTCTAGTAGTTACAACCGCTAATAGCAACCAAGATGTGGTACAAGGTGAGGCTCTTGAAACTATTGTCTTTACTTGGGGTGGTGACGCCACTGACGTAAATGTAACAGGATTACCTGCTTCAGGAATCAACTTTATAAAAAACCCTACGGATAAAACGTTAACTATTTCTGGCAGTCCTACAGCAAACATTTCATACACTGTTACAACTACTGGAACCACAGGAACTACATCAACACAGTCAGGAACCATAACGGTAGTGCCACCTGGAACTAATACTGGTGGTGAAATACACAACTTTACAGACTCATTAAAGACTAGCACCTTTTATGCCATTTCAGGAAACATGAACTCTACAGATGGCACGCAGTCCTATGACGGCTTGACCTTGACAAAACGTCTCAAAATTGAATCTGCTACACGAATAACATATACCAGTACAGCTACTTCAACTTTAACTTTGGTGTTTAACTCGGGCTTTAGTGGAAAAATAAAACTTACAGTAGGAACCGATATTGCTGTAAACACTACCAGTTATACAGCTGTAAACGGTATAGTTACAATTCCGTCAATTGCTGCAGGAACCTATACCATTAGCAAAGGCGACACCACTGATCTTTATTACATCAAAACAGAATATTCATTAGGTGTAAATGATTTTGAAAAAAATAAGGCCTTACTCTATCCCAATCCTGTTTCAAATGTTTTAAACATTGCCAATGTCGAAAATATTAAGACGGTTGAAATATATAGTCTTTCTGGTGCTCTTGTAAAAACACAAAATAACGACAGCAACAGGTTAGAATTAGATTCCCTTACCCCTGGAAATTATCTTGTAAGAGTGACTACAACAAAAGGAGTGACAAGCAAAATAATTATTAAAAAATAAGGTACTTTAGATTCGTACATACTTCAAAAGGTTTCCAGAAATGGAGGCCTTTTTGTTTTTTACAAAAGGATAAAAATTCACAGGAAAGTAAAATCCACATCATGAACGGATTATCTTGAATTTCATTTTATAGTAGCTCAATAGCTAATAAATACATTAGAATTCTCCATTAGACAACAATCTACTAAATTTTGAATCTTTATGCAATTGATAATCTGTTTGAATTAAACAGCTAATCCAGATTCGTTATTATAAAGCCAAAAAAAACTCCAAAAATTCGAAAATTTTTGGAGTTATATTTATTCCACTCTGACCTGAAATTACATATTTGAAAGCCATCCTTGGGGGTTTGCATAAGTTGTATTTTGTAATAACAAAAATTTAATTACTGTTTTACCCGTTTCACCACTTGTTCTTACACGTCCTAAGTTTTGCTTGATTCCCACTTTATCTCCTTTATTCACAGAAACAGAGCTTAAATTTTGATACACCGTAAAGTAATCTCCATGTTGTATCATCACCGCCTTATTCACTGGAGACAATATCATTACACTGGCCACTTCACCACCAAAAACAGCTCTAGCATTAGCGCCTTCTTCGGTTGTAATTTCTACACCACTATTATGAATCACTAAGGTATTGTAAATAGGATGCGCTTGATTTCCGTAACCTAAGGAGACAAAACCTTTTTCAACTGGCCAAGGTAATTTTCCTCTGTTCGCTCTAAAACTATCCGCTATTAACTTTGATTCCGGAGTTAACTCAATACGAGAAGAAGATACTTCTGTCCTTGCTACAGGAGCCTCTTCTACCACCACAGGAGCCGCAGCTGCTTTTTTGGATGATTTTGGCGCTTTTGAGGCTGCATCTGCTGCTGCAGCGGCTTTGGCTTCTGCTAAAGCTCTTGCTTTCTCCGCAGCGGCCTTTCTGTTGGCTTCAGCAATTGCTTCACGTATCAAACGATCAATTTGTCTGTCGATGTTTTTAGATTCGTTTTGTTTCTTACGAATATCCGAAACAATTCGGTTTTTATCTTTCTTAATTTCGTTTACTAATTTTTCTTGTTCTACCCTTTCTTTTTCAAGTGACAGACGTTCTTTTTTATTTTCTTCTAAGAGCTTTTGTTTAGCAACTTTTTGCTCATTTAATTTTTTATTGATTGCAATTAGTTCCAAGGATTTCCCTTTAATTTCCTCACCTTGCGCTTTTCTAAAATTAGTATATTGCTTTAGGTATTGCACTCTTTTAAAGGCTTGTAGAAAATTCTCCGAAGATAAAATAAACATGGCACGACTCTGCTCTGAACGACTCTTATAAGATTGCACAATCTTCTTAGCATAATCTTCTTTCAAAACCAAGAGCTCTTTGTTTAGCTTGTTAATCTTCAATTGATTCAAATACATATCATTGGCCAATAACTTGGTCTGCTTCTCCGTAGTATTAATCAAATTCTCTTTCAACCTGATTTTATTCTTTTGAATCAGATACACGTTCATAGCAGATTTTTCTTTGGACTGAACCGACTTTAACATCTTTTCATTATCCTTAATTTCTCTCTGAATTTGAGCCTTACGTTGCTCTAACTTTTCTTGTTGAGAGGATTGACTCCAAAGGATTGAAGTCATACAAATAAAAACTAGGCTTAGAAAAAACTTTGGCATCTTAAAAATATATTTTGGTGCAAATTTAATTAATTATAATTCTTTTATAACCATTTGGAACACTATATGGAAAAGAAAGTGATTCATTGAAGTTAATGTCCTCGTATTCCATATTAATTTCTGTTTTTCCTTTTTCTTGGAGGGCCTCAATATGTACTTGTTTTGGCACAATATTTTTGTCGAAATTGCTGTAATTACCGTACTTAATTTCGATTTTCCTTCCTTTGTCGGTTTGGATCACTTCTTGTTTTCGCACCTTAAAATTAGCGGCATCAATATAAAACGTTTTTTGGGTAGTATTATTGGCTTTGTCTACTAAACGGTACGCTATTTCGTCAAGAGTTTGCGAGTATTTGCCTTTTCTAAGGTCGTCCAGAGATTCTCCTAACAGCATATTTTGAACTTTATCATAATCCAAATCTGTTCCCAACCACTGACTCAAACCACTAAAATCACCTTCAAAATAAGTTCCTTTTATTTTTTCGTAATAACTAACTTTTGTTGGAGTGATAGAAGCCTTTGCCATGGTGATTCCTAAGAAACGAACACTGACTAAGATTTGTTCGTCTTTTTTAATTCGGATATCCGCTGTTACATTTTGCGTTTGGCTACCATTATCAAATCGCACATTGGATTTGATGTAAATTGATGAAAATTCCGTTTTCAAGTTGTAGTGCTTTCCAATGATTTCATTCGTTTTTAAATCTTCAACAGGCGCTGCACTGTTATTTTGAACCAAAGCTTTTTTGGATTTACAAGATACCTGTATCAAGGTACATGCAAGAAAAAAAAGTAAAACACTTCTTCTAATTATTGATTTTGTATGCATTATTTGTTTTTTAATAATTGATTGGCTTTGGAAAAATGAAACTCTTTTTTGGCAACATCCCCTAAACCATTATAAGCCTCTCCTAACTGAATATTGAAATTAATTTCTAAAGCTCTATCTTCTACAACAAAATCCATACCCATTTCGAGCATTTCCTTCGCTTTTTTATATTTTCCCAATTGATTGTACCCTAAGCCTGAAAAATAGTAAAATTGAGGCTGATTAGGAAAAAAATCAACCAAGTTTACAGCCTTTTCTGTAAGACTGTCAAACTGTTTGAGCTCAGCATAAACTTGAAGCAAAAGCAAATTATTTTCAATATCTATTTGAGTTGCTTTACTATTCGAAAGTTCATAATACTTGACAGCCTTGCTCCATTCTTTTTTAGAATGATAAAATTTACCCACTTCTTTGGATACATCTACTTCAGTATCACGATCAAAATAACCCACAGCATGCTCCAAAGCATCGGCATATTGAGGTTGGGTATTGACAAAAATTAAAAATTCATTGAGAACACGGTGTTTAATTTTCGAATCAATTTTGTTACTTGCCAAAACCGTATTCATGGATTCAACGGCCTTGTCTCCTTCTTTATTTTCTAGATGAAATTTGAACAAACTCACTTGAGCCCATTCGGATGTAGGGATTTCTTTTTCTAGTTGTTGAGCTGTTTCAATTACCTTTTTAATCTCATTATTTTTGGAATACAAATAAATCAATGATATATAATTTGACTCTTCTTTAGGGTACTTTTTAATTTGCTCAACCAGATTTTGAATCTCCGTATTTTGGTATTTGCCTTGTGATAAAATTTGGATTTTATAGGATTCTCTGCGGTCCGACTTGCCTACGGTTTCATTCAGCTCATTGATTAATGCCAAAGCCTTGTCAAACTGGGCGGTATTCATGTACAATGAGGTTAAATCTTCTTTAAATTTAGGATCGAAAGTTATCAATTTATTGATGGTGGTAATGGCCCCAACATAATCCTTGGTTTCATAATTGACATCATAAATACCTACCCAAAACCATTTATTAGTGGGATCAATTTGAGTGGCTTTTTCGAATGAATTAATTGCGTTTTTGTAGTTTTTTAGTGCTAAATAATTTTTACCCAATTCATAAAAAACAGTCGCATTTTGGGGTTCTAATTTTAGACATTTTTCTAAAGAAACAATAGCCTTATCGTAGTTTTCAATTCCTTTTTGTTTTAAGGCTTCAAAAAACAAATCATGAAACTTGTCTTTATCGGTAGGCTTGTAATCCATCTCAGTCTGCGCCCATAGACTATTTGAATTGCATAGCAAAACTAGGAACACAAATACTAAAATCAATTGACGCATCATTTCAAAAACTGAATTACTACAAAAAAACAAAGTTCAGAAAGAAAAAGGATAAAACTACTATTTTCTCTCTGAACTTAATATTATTTATTGGCAAACATTATTCTAAAACCGAATAATCTCCAATACTGATACTTGTAAATTTACCATCAAAGCTAACATGATTACCAATCATAGCATTGTCTAAATGAGCATTTTTAATATGCGCATGAGTCTGAATCAAACTATTTTTTATGGTACTATCGATAACATGGCAACCTTTCCCAAGCGAAACATTAGGACCAACAGTGGCATTGATTAAAATTACATCCTCGGCAATATTACAAGGTGGAATAATTGTACTGTTTTCTAATTTCACATTAGCAGCCACCTGTTCCACACCGTCAGACTGTAAAAAACCAAGCATCCTAGAATTCGTTTCTACCGTAACATTCTTATTACCGCAATCCATCCATTCATCAACACTTCCGGTTTTGAAAACCTTACCATTGGCCATCATCGCCTTGATACCGTCATTGATTTGGTATTCACCACCATTCTGGATGTTGTTATCTAAAACATTTTGTAATTCTTTCTTTAAATCACCAACTTCTTTGAAATAGTAAATACCAATTACTGCCAAATCACTCACAAATTCGGCTGGTTTTTCAACCAATTCCACAATTTCAGAATTGTCGTTTAACTTTACCACTCCATAGGCTTCAGGTTGGTCTACTTGCTTCACCCAAATTACGGCATCAGCAGTTGGATCTAATTCAAAATCAGCTCTAATCAAAGTATCTGCATAAGCAATAACAGCAGGTCCTGACAACGATTCTTTAGCACACATAATCGCGTGACCAGTCCCTAAAGGTAAATCTTGACGGTAAATGGATGCTTTAGCCCCCAAATCAGTTGCTAATTTCTCTAAACTTTTCACCACATCATCACCAAAAAATGCAGGATCACCAAGAATAAAGGCGATTTCATCTATCGGTTCTTTAAGGATTTTAGCAATATCTTCTACCAATCGATGTACGATAGGTTTCCCAGCAACAGGAATCAATGGCTTAGGGACTGTTAAACTATGTGGGCGAAGACGAGAACCACGTCCTGCCATAGGAACTATTATTTTCATTTTTGATTATTTATTTAACCGCAAAGTTCGCAAAGTCCTTCAACTCCCGAAACATCGGGAAAGGATGATATACAAAGTTCACAAAGGTTTTATTAATTAGTTTAATATATACATTGACTATTTTCGGACTGTTTACTCAATCTCTGAAAACTGAATACTATTTAACACCCGTACTTCCAAATCCTCCAGCGCCTCTAGAAGTCTCTGTTAATTCAGCTACTTCAAACCATTCGGCGCGTTCGTGTTTAGCAATAATTAGTTGGGCAATGCGTTCCCCGTTTTGAATTACAAAATCCTGATTGGATAAATTTACTAGAATTACCCCTATCTCACCACGGTAATCAGCATCAACAGTTCCAGGGCTGTTTAGTACCGTAATTCCGTTTTTAAAAGCTAAACCGCTTCTCGGTCGTACTTGTGCCTCATATCCTATCGGTAATTCGATAAAAAGGCCTGTTTTAACGATTGTTCGCTCTAAAGGCTGCAATGTTATTGGTTCGCTTAAATTAGCTCTTAAATCCATTCCTGCTGAAGCAATGGTTTCATAACTAGGCAAAGCATGTTGTGATTTATTAATAATGTTTATTTTCATTTTTATAAGTATTATATTTTTGAAAAAGAATGATGCTTATTCTTCTTTTCTATTGGCTATCCTTAATAAAGTTTCTTTTTCATTGTAATAAATGAAATACATGAATGCTACTAATAACGCAATTCCAACGAAATAATTCTCTCTAAATTTATAAAAAGAGACTATTGAAAATAGAATGGACACTCCTAGATAGCTTCCAATCTTTTTTAAATCGTATGGAATTGGGTAATATTTATTTCCCAAGAAATACGATATCGCCATCATACTCCCGTAAGCCGCTAAAGTAGCAATCGCTGAACCGTAATAACTCATTGTTGGAATTAATAAAAAATTCAACACCAATGTAATCAAAGCACCCGCAATTGAAATGTAAGCGCCAATGTAGGTTTTGTCAATTAATTTATACCAAACGGAAAGATTGGTATAAATACCCAAACAAAAGTTGGCCAAAATAATTAATGGCACCACCTTCATGGCTACCCAATACGAAGAATCACGTATCATTAAAAATTTGAATAAGTCGGCAAATACAATCACGCTTAGCAAGATAAAAGAGCCAAAGATGACAAAATACTTGGTTACAGTAGCATAGGTCTGTGGCGCATTTTTATCAGAAGCATGACTGAAAAAGAAAGGTTCAATTCCCAATGTATAAGCAGTACGGTACAGCACCATAAATAGCCCCAATTTATAACAAGCAGAATACACCCCTACTTCGGCTTCAGCAATCCTTGAAGGCAGTAATTTTGCTAATAAAATTTTATCAAATTGTTCGTTAATGGCAAATGCTATTCCAGCGACCATAATAGGCAGACCATAACGAAGCATTTTTTTCCAAAGCGAAAAATTAAATTTCCATTTTAGAAAAACATAATCAGGAGACAAGACTACGAAGGTTAGTAAGCTAGCGATGATATTGGCCAAGAAAATGTATCCTATTTCAAAATTATCTATGAATAGTGAACTCACAAACCCCTCTGGACTTTCTTTTACTAAAATGGGGAAATACAATAAAAAAAGAACACTTAGTATCAAATTGATTAAAACGTTCCCAATTTTTATCGTAGCATAGACCATGGGTTTTTGTAAAGCACGTAATTTTGAAAAAGGAATGATAACCAAAGCATCAAGTGCTAAAATCCATATTGTATAGGTAATATATTGACCGTCTATTCCAGACCAATCTGCCAGTGTTGTTCTAAATAGTAAGGCTATAAACAAAAACAAAATGGTGGTCCAAAAAATAGAAATCATCGAAGTCTCTACCACGGATTGTTTATCTTCCTCATTATTGTAAAACCTAAAGAAAGCGGTTTCCATTCCATAAGCTAAAATGACATTAAAAAATATCATCCAAGCAAAAATGATGGATACCTTTCCGTACTCAGCCTTTGGAAGTAAATTAGTATAAAGTGGTACCAACAAAAAGCTAAACATCCTTGGCAATACAGTAGCCAATCCATAAATAGCGGTTTGCTTAAAAAGTTTTTTATATAATCCCAAAATGGTTATTTCTATTAATTTGAAACAAAAATAACCATTTCTTTGGTTTAATCATTCAAGTAAAAGAGATTCATGTTCTAACTTTTTAAACCTGAAGACAAAAAATTAAATCCCGTACTTGTCTAATTGAGATATTATGGATTGATCGCTATTTTGCAAAGACAACTTTTTTATAAATGGAGAATCAAAATAATTAGCAATGCCCCAGTAATTTTTTAAACCTTTTTTTTTTAAAATACGGAATTCTATATCATTCAAAGAAATGCGATTATAACCTATTTTGATTCTTTTTACGTCAAAAGTACTTTTATTAATTTGGGATTCCGTTTTCAGTAAATGCAAATAGGCATTGTAAATGTTAATCCAAAACTGTTGTTTTAATTCATCGTTACTCAAATAACCACAAAGTTTATTTGCTCTAACGTAAAAAAGTTCACGTCTTAACTCTTTGGTGTCTTTACCCGTTTTCACGTACTGCAAAAGCTGCTCTGAGAGCTCTAAAGGATAGTTTTTCATGGTATTTTTGGAAAAATTTGGTCGAATTTACAAAAAAACAATGCCATAAATCTAATTTGACAACAAAAACGTTAATTTATTTAACATCTATCAATATATGCTACTTTATACTTACAAAAAACAAAAAAGAAGCTAATAACGTAAGCTTCTAAAATCTAATTAAAAGAAATTTGTATAGATTTAATATCGAATTTAAAATAGTCACTTTTATGCCAAAAAAAATCATTACATCATTAACAGTTTTGACCCTACTGGGTTGCTCCTCTACTAAACCAGACAATTTAAAGCCAAAAAAAGAACCAAATAAAACTGCAAATATCACTGTTTATAGTGGTGTTTTAAGAACAAACGACACCTGCTTTGACTGGGCATCAAGTGCTGTCAGAAGTGGAAATAAAATTTTGGTAGCGGACACTGAAAATAATCTAATCAGAAAAATAGAAAACAATAAAATCACTACTTATGTAGGTAACGGAATAAAAGAAAATAAAGATGGACAAGGTGTCAATGCTTCATTGAACCGACCAGAAAACATAGTGATTGATTCGAAAAAAAACCTGTACGTTTCTGTAAATTACAACCAGATTTACCAAATTGACAGTTTAGGAAATGCGGAATTATTTTCAGGAAGACGTTACAGAGGCTCAATAGATGGTATTGCTGGTCAAGATGGTGAAATTCATCTTGTTTCCTATAGGTTTATTAGCGGGCTTGCCATAACACCTAATAACGAAATATTTGTTGCTGATAAAAATAGCATTAGAAAAATAGATTTAAAAGGAACCGTAACAACTATTGCAGGTAATCAGGATCAAGGTGACGAAATAGGAAAAGCAGAAGATGCTAGATTTCATCAAATTTCTGACATAGCCTTAAACAAACTACAAGAATTGTACATCGTTGACCAAGTCAATAGAAAGGTCAAAAAGCTTAGTCAGGATGGCACTGTTTCAACATTTATTCCAAAAGGAATTATAAAATGGCCCGCTTCCATAACGGTTAACAGTAAAGGAATAGTAATAGTTTTTGATAGTGAGGTCAAACAACTTTTAGAATTTGACCAACAAGGGAAATTACTTAAAACAATCAAAGATCAATTGTTGATTTCTCAAGATTTTAGTTTTCAAGTTAAGTTGAAAACAGATGAGAAGGATAACATTATTCTAACCTCAAAAGACTTCGTAAACTGTATTGATAAAAATTCTAAAATAACGCAATATGGTTTAAAAAATGGAACCTCAAGAAATGGTGACATCAAAACCGCTAGTTATAAATTACCTTTTGATGGAGTTTTTGATAAAAATGGTAATTTATTTGTCCTCGACAAAGGAAATAATTTAATTCGAAAAATTTCAAAAGAAGGTTTGGTAACTACCTTTTGTGGCAACGGAAGTTATGGTAAAACAGTAGGAAAACCACATTTTACCAGTTTTGAATACCCTGAATCGATTGCTATTGATAATGCTAACAATCTATATGTAATCAATGGGGATTGGAAAGACGTTAAGATAATAAAAATCGATACAAACGGACATTCATCCATTTTCATAAATCCAAAACAAAAAAGAATTGATTATGAAAGATTACAAGATCTTGCAATTGATTCAAAAAACAACTTATACATTACTGATAGTAAAAAAAACACAATACACAAATTTGACGCACAAGGCAATAAAATTGAACTTGATATCCCGATAACCTTCAATGAGCTTGCAGGAATTACAATCGATAATGAAGACAATTTGTTCCTGTGTGACTCACGAAATAACCGAATTGTAAAAGTTTTTGGGAACAACAAAGCGCAAATAATCACAACAAACAACGGAATTACATTAAACGAACCGGAAAATATTACGATAGATAAATATGGTAATCTATACGTAACGGATCACAATAGGACGCGTATTATTAAGATAGATAAAAATTTAAACTCCTCAATATTCGTACATGAATACACAATTGGACAGAATAAAGACAATAATTTTAGTGAGTATAATAACAGCTTAAAAATAAAAGCATTTGAAGATGCGATTTATGTGTTTGACAAATATGATAATCGAATCTTAAAACTACAATCATTTTAGACAAAAAAAGCCTCGCAAATTGCGAGGCTTTACTATTTATATTTCAATATAATATTATCCATTCAAAGCTTCAGCTCCACCAACAATCTCAAGGATTTCATTAGTGATAGCTGCTTGACGTGCTTTGTTATATGTTAATTTCAATTGATTTCTCAACTCTGTTGCATTATCAGTTGCTTTGTGCATTGCAGTCATACGAGCTCCATGTTCAGAAGCAAATGAATCTCTAATTCCTTTGTATAATTGTGTTTTCAAAGACTTAGGTATCAAAGTCAACACAATTTCCTCTTTAGAAGGTTCAAAAATATAATCTGAAGGCGTAACATTCAAATCAGATTTAACTGGCGCTAAAGGCAAAAATTGTTCTGTTTGAACGATCTGAGTAGCGGCATTCTTAAACTGATTGTAAATCAATTCAATTTTGTCATACTCACCTGCTAAAAATTTCTCAGTTAATGCCTCAGCTATGGTTGCTACATTGTCAAAACTTAAATCATCAAAAATTTCGCTTTTATTCTCGACAACTGAATTGGTTTTACTTAAAACATCATTTCCTTTTTTACCAATAGCAAAAAAATCAACTTGCTTTCCTGCATAGAATTCAGCACGGTTTTTAGCTTCTTTTATAACATTCGTATTAAAAGCACCACACAAACCTCTGTTTGAAGTAATCACAACAACTAGTACTTTCTTTACTTCACGCTGTGTCGTAAACTCTTCTCCGGCACCTCCATCTAGAGTAGCAGAAAGATTTTGTAATAATTCCGTTAGTTTTTCGGCATAAGGGCGCATAGCTGTGATTGCATCTTGTGCTTTCTTTAGCTTAGCTGCAGAAACCATTTTCATCGCTGATGTGATTTGCATCGTAGATGAAACGGAAGTAATTCTATTACGGATTTCCTTTAAATTTGCCATTTATATGCTGTTTGTTGTTTTTAGTTTTTAGTTTATTGTTGGGAGAACCACAAACAATAAACTAAAAACAGTAAACTTAAATTAGTTATATTTTGCTGAAACTTCTTTTGCAACAGTTTCGATTACATCTGTAATTTCGTCTGTTAATTTACCTGCTTTTAAAGCATCAAGAGTAGCTCTGTGTTTGTTGTTCAAGAAAGACAAGAAATCTTTTTCGAATTCTTTAACTTTATCAACAGGAACATTTTTCAACAAGTTTTTAGAACCTGCGTAGATAATTGCTACTTGGTCTTCAACAGTATAAGGATCATTCAAACCTTGTTTCAAGATTTCAACGTTTCTTTTTCCTTTTTCAATTACGTTCAAAGTAACTGCATCAAGATCAGAACCAAACTTAGCAAACGCCTCCAATTCACGGAATTGTGCTTGATCTAATTTTAATGTACCTGATACTTTCTTCATTGATTTAATTTGAGCGTTACCACCCACACGAGATACAGAGATACCTACGTTAATGGCTGGACGAACTCCTGAGTTAAACAAATCTCCATCAAGGAAAATTTGACCATCAGTAATCGAGATTACGTTTGTTGGGATATAAGCAGAAACGTCACCAGCTTGAGTTTCGATAATTGGTAAAGCAGTCAATGAACCACCACCTTTAACGATACCTTTCAATGAATCTGGTAAGTCGTTCATGTTTTTAGCAATACCATCATCAGCAATTACTTTACAAGCACGCTCTAATAAACGAGAGTGTAAGAAGAAAACGTCACCAGGGTAAGCCTCACGTCCTGGAGGTCTTCTTAATAAAAGAGACACCTCACGGTAAGCTACCGCTTGCTTAGATAAATCATCATAAACAATCAATGCTGGACGACCTGAATCTCTAAAATACTCACCAATTGCAGCACCTGCGAAAGGAGCATAAACTTGCATTGGAGCTGGATCAGATGCGTTTGCAGCAACGATTACAGTATAAGCCATTGCACCTTTTTCTTCTAACATTTTAGCAATACCTGCTACTGTAGAAGCTTTTTGTCCAATTGCTACATAGATACAGAAAACTGGTTTTCCTGCGTCATAAAATTCTTTTTGATTTAAGATAGTATCGATACAAACAGTTGATTTACCTGTTTGACGGTCACCAATAACTAGCTCACGTTGTCCACGACCAACTGGGATCATAGCATCTACTGCTTTTACTCCTGTTTGTAATGGCTCAGTAACTGGCTGACGGAAGATAACTCCAGGAGCTTTTCTTTCTAATGGCATTTCGAATAATTCACCACCAATTGGTCCTTTTCCATCGATAGGAAAACCAAGAGTGTTTACTACACGTCCTACCATTTGCTCACCCACTTTAAGAGAAGCGATACGTTGTGTTCTTTTAGCGATAGAACCCTCTTTGATACCTGTTGATGGTCCTAAAAGTACCACCCCTACGTTATCTTCTTCAAGATTCAATACAATAGCCTCAAGACCATTTTCAAATTCAACTAACTCACCATATTGAACATTAGAAAGCCCGTAAATACGAGCAATACCATCTCCAACTTGAAGTACGGTTCCTACTTCTTCTAGCGTAGCGCCAGATTCAAAACCTTCTACTTGCTTTCTTAATATTGCTGAAATTTCAGCAGGTTTGATTTCCGCCATCTTAATTTATAATTTAGACACTTAAATGTGCAATAAAACTAGTTACTTAATTCTCTACTTAATACTTGTAATCTGTTAGCAACCGAAGCATTATACTGTTGGTCACCTATTCTTAAAATAAAACCTCCAATGATAGAAGGGTCTACATTACTTTCAATTGTAATTTTCTTATCAGAAAGTGTTGCAATCTTAGCCAAAACCTTAGCTTCAAGAGCTGCATCCATTGGGAAAGCTGTAGTAACTTTTGCTAATTCAATTCCCATACTCTCATCAAACAACTTACTGTATCCTTGCGCTATAACACCAAGAATTTCAAATCTTTTGTTTTCAAATAACAAACGGAACAAACCTTTAGTTACTCCATTAATATCTCCAAAAACTTCTAAAAGGGCCGATTCTTTAACTTCAACAGTAACTGTTGGGTTTTGAATGAAAGCACTCAATTCCGCATTACCATTAACAGTTGTAGCGATCGTTTGCATATCCTTATTCACAACATCGGCAATACCTATGGAATTTGCTAAGTCTAAAATTGCTTTTGCATAACGAATTGCTGCTCTTGTACTTGCCATAATGATTAGTTTATCTTTACATCACCTAACATTTTCTCAACCAATTTAGTTTGAGCTTCTTTGTTAGATAATTCGTCTTTCAATAATTTCTCAGCGATATTCAATGATAAAGTTGAAACTTGCAATTTCAATTCTGCCATAGCCGCATTTTTTTCGCTTTCGATAGCTGCTTTCGCTTGCTCAATCATTTTTTGACCTTGCACTTGTGCCTCGTTCTTAGCATCAGCTACCATTTTCTCTTTCATTTCACGAGCATCTTTAAACATGTTGTCACGCTCAACTCTCGCTTCTTGTAAAATACGTTGGTTATCAGCTTGTAAATTTTGCATTTCATTTCTAGCATTTTCAGCTGAAAGTAAAGCATCTTTAATCCCTTCTTCTCTATCTGTAATAGATTGCATGATAGGCTTCCAAGCAAATTTTACTAATAAAACAATTAATATTAATAAGATAATTGCTTGCCAAAAGAATAAACCGAATGAAAAATCATTAATTAACTTCTCCATTATATATAACTTTTAATAAAATTAAATTTCTTTTTTAAAATATAACAACACCTTTAACCAACCGTTAAAGATGTTGTTATGGTCTTCTTTATTATTTTCCTAAGATTAAAGCAGCAAATGCTAAACCTTCTAATAAAGCCGCGATGATAATCATCGCAGTTTGAATTTTACCTGCAGCTTCTGGTTGACGAGCGATAGCGTCCATTGCAGATCCACCGATTTTACCTAATCCTAAACCTGCACCGATTACTACTAAACCTGCACCTACTAAAGTTGGAATTGTTCCCATAAAGTATATATATATATAAAATTAAACTTCAAAAATTAAAAAAATTGTCCCTATTAATGCGCTGCATGTTCTTCATGATGATGGTCTTGAACCGCCATACCGATAAACAAAGAAGACAACATTGTAAAGATAAAGGCTTGCAAAAATGCAACTAAAACTTCGATTACTGAAATAAACAATGTTAAACCTAAAGAGATTGGCAAATCTGCTGCTAAATTCTTACCTACAAATATCATCGCAATCAAACTCATGATAACTACGTGACCAGCAGTAATATTAGCGTACAAACGAATCAATAAAGCGAAAGGTTTTGTTAATGTTCCTAATAACTCAATTGGAGCTAAAATGATTTTCATTGGTACTGGAACTCCTGGCATCCAAAAGATGTGTCCCCAGTATTCTTTGTTTGCACTAAACTGTGTAATAATGAAAGTAAATAATGCCAAACAAATTGTGATTGCAATATTCCCTGTTACGTTGATTCCTAGAGGAGTCATTCCTAATAAGTTTAACAACCATACAAAGAAGAATACAGTCAATAGGTAACCCATAAATTTTCTGTATTTTTTCTCTCCAATATTTGGAATCGCAATCTCGTCTCTGATAAAGATAATTAGTGGCTCTAAAACTCTACCAAAACCAGTAGGAATTGGGCCTTTTTTGTATGACTTCGCTAATCCTGTAAACATTAAGAACAACAATACTGAAACTACTAGCATTGAAACTACGTTCTTTGTAATAGAAAAATCTAAAGGTTGTTCGTTAGTTGGGTGATGGTGCTCATCATAATTGATAGTCCCCTCAGCATCGGTTTTGTAGATTTTACCGTGCACTAACTTATAGTAATTGCCATCAACAGCAGCAACCTGCTCTCCATGGTGAAATTCTGAAGAAGAAAAGATTTTTAATCCTCCATCTAAAAGGATAATTGGTAATGAAAAACCATAATGTTTATTCTCTTTTTCATCTGAAAAGAAAACAAAATCATGTGAATCTTGCAAGTGATGATCAATAAAAGCATTGATTTTTTCTTTAGGATCTTGAGCCGCATGACCCAATTCTTCATGATTTTCACTAGTAGCGACAGTAGCTTCATGAACAACCTGAGTTTGAACATGAGTAGAGTCAATTTCTGAGTTTGCAAAACTCATTACAGGAAGAAAAGCTATAAAAGCCCCTAGGACAAGTTTGAGTGGTTTGTTTGAAATCACCATATTGTTAAAATCTTATTTTTTTACGTTTCTAAAATTTGGTGCAAAGGTACATTTTTTATTAATACTCAAAAGAATATCAAAAAAATATTTTTAAATTTTTCACAATCAGATTTAATTTTGTTGCTTTTCGTTTAATATTCTTATAGTTATGTAGACGTCTATTATCAAAAACAAAATGAATGTCATAAAAAAACTCATTTTTTCTAACACTAAATTTTCATCTATTTTCACCAAGATTGGCTTCAATATTACATAAGAAACAATCATTTTTATTGATGAAGCCAACAAAAAACTCATACCAACTTGTTCATAACTTTTCTTTTTGACAATTATTAAGGTTATTAAAACCGCTAAAGACAAACCAAAAAAGAGCGCATACAAAAACCCCAAAGAATAATAAAAAGTACTTGTGTCAAATTCTAATAACGCAAAGGCAAAATAATGAATAACAAACAAGCTAACTGAAAAAACAGCCAGCAACAAAAAAGAAAAATAGTTATTTGAAAACATATAAAAAGGGGTAATTCTTTGGAATAATATCTAATTTATTTTTCCTTATTAATTTGACTGACTTGCCTAATTACATTATACATTGCAATTGCGGCACCTATAAGAACTAGAATTTGACTATAATATACTTTATCACTAGGGTGGTTTTCGTCCAACCAGTCACCGGCATAAGAGAATAAAAATATAATTGTTCCCATTTGAACGGGAATATTAATAAGTGCAATCCACTTACTCGATTTGTTTTTTTGGGGTTTCTTTTCCATCGGTAAGTAATAGTTTTTTGTTGTCTTTCATGATACAAGAGGCACTGAATTCAGCTCCTGGTTCTACAGATAGTTTCCCAACGGTTACCTCTCCATGAATCGATGCCTTGGATTTTACATTCAAAATTTCGGCTACTTGAATTTTTCCGTTAAAACTTCCTTCAATATCTGCATTCTTACAAATGATATCTCCAGTAACACTGCCAGAGGGTCCAATTACGAGCTTTCCGGTAGATTGAAAATTCCCAATGAGTTCTCCATCCAATCTGAAATCAGCCTGAGAAATGATATCGCCATTGATAACCGTTCCTTCAACAATTCGATTGGTTTTCCCTAAAAGGTCTGTATACGATTTTGATTTTTTGTCAAACATATTATTGTTTTTTTGAAGCTAGATAATCGTCCAAATTCTTTTTGATTTGAACTATTTTGTAATTTTCATTGGACAAAACAATGGCAGGTTCTTCAATTTTATAGTTTTGATTGTCTTTTAAAATCGTGCTAACACTTTTAGCATATTCTTCTGATTGTGCTCCTTGAATGACTAAAAAACGATCTTTTTCTTTATAATCTTCCCAACGATAACCTAGTTGTTGAATGTTTTCATTAGCGATAAACTTTTTCACCTTTGCTTCAATTGATTTTAATTTACTATCGTCAGTTTTAGAAACTTTAAAAAGTATGTTCCAATTTTTGGAATCGTTTGTTTTAAAGTTCATATTTTCCAAAACCGGAATTTGTGTATTGATAATTTCCATGGATTTTTTCCCTTCCTCTGTGTTGGGATAATTATCTGCTACATATTGTATAGCATTTTTATAAGCTGCTAATCCTTTTAATTTTCCAATAGCATTCGCTCTTAAAAATTCCATTTTGGATACAATTTCGTCACCTGCATACTGATTTATCAATACGTCTGTTTTTTCTAACACAGCCTCAAATTTTTCTTCATTAAACAAAGTATAAATCTGATCGTAACTATTTTCCGCCGAATCAACGACTCCTGCATCCAGTTTAGAATTACTAATAATCTGTGCATATCTCGAATTTGGAAATTGAGTCAAAATCGCGTTTTTTACTTCATTTGCCTTAGCACTATTGGTAATCTGGTAGATTTTATACAAATTATACAATGTAGGTAATACTAATTTCTCCTCAGGATTTTGTCGCAATAACTGCTCTAATTTGGTTGTTGCCAATTGATATTCTTTGAATTTTTCCTTATAAATAACACCTAACTGGTAGTAGGCAAAATTGCGTTCTTTATAAATACTGTCTACCTCTTTTTTATCAGTAGGCAATTGATTCAAATAAAAATCAGTAGTATATTCCGCTATGATTTCCTCTTCTTGTTTTTTATTATTTTGTTCGGCTACTACTTCATTTTCATCAGCTTCTAGCGAAACATCTTGACCATTTGTTACTCCAGATCCTGACATTCTCCAATTTCCATTAGCGGAACGGTTTCCCCAAGTACTTTTAAATTTTATTTTTCCAAAAGAAACTAATGACGGATTATAGAAATAAAAAACTGTTGTATTTTGATTCATTCCACCAATAGAAGGAGGTAAAGCGGCCATCTTAGGCCTTGGCATCCCAGAATTTTGATCAGAGATTGCATTATCTGCTACGTTAGATTTGTTATTATTCTCAATGTTTTTCTGAATTTGCAATTGCTTTTCGGCAAGGACTCTTTTTTCCTCATCCTCTTTTTTCAGCTCAGTGATGTATTCTTCAAAATAAGTCACGCGCTCAGATTTGGACATCGACAAAACATCGATAATACTATCGTTTCTAACAGCTATACCTTCATAAAGAATTACATCGTCGAGATCTTTTCGAACTTTGCTAATGTGAATGAATTCCCTGTTTTTGTCACTTAACTTGGTCAATGTACTATCATAATATTTCGCTGCCAAAGGATATTCAGCTTTTCTAAAGTACATATTGGCGATGTTTCTATAATTAGACGCTAATAAATATTGATCTGATTTCGATTTTTTAATAGAAGTATTGTAATACTGTAACGCCTTTTTTGTGTTGTCTTGTTTGTCATAAAAAAGACCCACTTGATGGTTTAACACATCCAAAAAGGGACGATTTTCTCTGTCTTTTAAAAGTTTATCAAAGGTTTTTAAAAACACCAACGTATCTCCGTTTTGAAAATCGAACAATTGTGCTTTTTTAGCCTGTGCATGTATCACATATTTTCTTTCCGCTTTACGGTTCATAGCAATCACAGACTCATAACTTTCAATCGCTTTTTTAGGACTATTTAATTCTTCATACAATTGTCCCAATATAAAGCGATAGCGTGCTCTTTGTTGATTATTTGTTGTGAATTTTTCCGCCAATATTAATCTCGTTACGGCGCTATCTTTTTCTTCTAAATTTAAATAGGCTTCAGACAATAAAGCATTGGCGTCTGAACGTATTTGTTTTTGAAGATTACCACCTCCCAGAAGTCGTTTGATATTGTTGATAACTAAGCCGTCATTTCCTAAACGCATATTGGTCTTTTCACGCCATACTTTTGCTTCATAAATCTTACTACTATTAGGATATTTGTACAAAATATAATTGAAAGCATCCAAGGCAGGGATAAATCGTTGATCAAAATACCTGGCTTTTCCTAGTAACAAATAAGCTTCATCGGTTTGATAATTGCGTTCTATGCCCTCAATGTTCATGGAATGTTTTTGAATTGCTTTAGTCGCTTTTTTTTCTGCTAACTCAAAATCAGCGTTTTTTGGTTTACTTGCGCCCACTAAATCCTCATTGAATTGCATTTTTTCAATAGGCAAAAGTTTCCAAAAATTATCTTTATCATTATCTTGAATACCGGCTAGGCCTTTGTCTAAACCAATTTCTCCATTATACAGAATATTGTATTTGGTACTTAAAGCATGTGAGTTTCTTGATAAAAAATTATCTCTTTTTGTTGAACAAGCGCCCAATAGAATGAAAAGTCCTAACGTAAGTGAAGCATGAGCTATTTTGGTTTTCAATTGAATGTATTTTTTATCTGTTAACTTTTAAAATACTTATATAGTATAATTGACTGGTAAAAATACGTTTCTTTTTGAAATATAGAAATTTAAAGTCCGAAAAACAGTTTCAAAAATCTATTTATCAGCATTTTCAAAATTATCAATAACTAATATTTGACACTATTTATTAGTATATTACAAAAAATAATCTGCTTAATAGGTACAATTTATCAAGGTTTCCTACTTTTGTAAAAAATTTAATCTATGCCTTCATTTTTAAAATTAATTATAAAAGAAGTAAAACGTGAAACAGCTAATGCAGTTTCTATTCTTTTTAATGTGCCTGAAGAGTTAAAATCAGATTATAGTTTCCTAGCGGGACAATACCTGAATTTGAAATTAACCCTTGACGGAAAAGAAATCCGTAGAGCGTATTCTATTTGTTCTTCACCAGAAAGTGGTGAATTGCGTATTGCAGTGAAAGCAGTAAAAGACGGTGTTTTTTCTCAATTTGCAAACAACCAATTAAAAGCTGGTGATGTGATTGAAGTAGGAGAACCAGAAGGGAAATTTACTTTTGAACCTGTTGCCGACAAACAAAGTAATTATATCGCTTTTGCTTCAGGAAGTGGCATCACGCCTGTAATCTCGATAATTAAATCTGTTTTGAAAAGCGAACCAAAAAGTTCGTTTGTTCTCGTTTACGGAAATAAATCACCTGAGGAAACTATTTTTCACCAAGAGCTGCATGATTTACACCTGCAATATGTCAATCGTTTTTTTGTGGATTATGTGTATAGCCAAGTGCAAGTTGAGCATGCTCAATATGGTCGTATTGACAAAGCTATTGTTAATTTTGCATTGAATAACAAACACAAAGAAATTGATTTTGACAAGTTTTACTTGTGTGGCCCTGAAGAAATGATCAATACCGTTTCGACAGTTTTAAAAGAGAAAAACGTTAAAGATTCGGCTATACTTTTCGAACTTTTTACGGCTTCTTCTCAAGAACTTGAAATCAAGGAATCCCTAGAAGGACATTCTAAAATCACTATAATGGTGGATGATGATGAAACTTCTTTTGAAATGTCGCAAAAACAAACCATTCTTGAAGCGGCTTTGAAAAAAGGAATCGATGCTCCTTATTCTTGTCAAGGCGGAATTTGCAGTAGTTGTCTAGCTAGAGTGACTTCAGGAACTGCTGAAATGAAGAAAAACTCTATTTTGACTGACAAAGAAATTGCCGAAGGATTGATTTTAACTTGTCAAGCACACCCTACTTCAGATTCGATTTATATCGATTATGATGATGTTTAATGAGGTTCTGAGACACTGAGATTCTAAGATTTTGAAGGCGTTTCTATTGTCAGGCTGTTCCGAAACTTCGGGAGTCGAAGCCCTTTTTAATTAAAAACGTCATAAGAACCAACTAATCCTAATCTTTAGAATATATACACTATTTAGATTTGACAACTTTCAAAAGGTTGTCAAATTTTTTTTTATAGCATTCACAAATAACCGCTTCGCTATATTATTCTGCTCACA
Organism: Flavobacterium faecale; assembly: GCF_048320115.1. Taxonomy (GTDB): domain Bacteria; phylum Bacteroidota; class Bacteroidia; order Flavobacteriales; family Flavobacteriaceae; genus Flavobacterium; species Flavobacterium faecale_A. The sequence goes on along the minus strand of NZ_CP182943.1, from coordinate 1,359,272 downwards.
AAAAAATCTTAGCTCCTTTCCGCCTTTGCAGTTAAACTTAAATCGCCTCAAATAATTTACCCGGAAGTGGTCGAATCACCCCTTTGAGTTCCATATTGAGTAACAATCCTGATATTCGATAGATCGGAAAATCGCAATGCAAGGCAATAATATCCATTAATTCTTTACCGGTTTTCAGTAAATAATCATAGACTTTTTGCTCGTCTGGTTCTAACTCTACAAACAATTGTTTTTGTACGGGTTTTACTTCTTGTTGGATATCCCAATTCAGATTGTATATCAAATCAGCTGCCGAAGTAAGCACATTTGCTTTTTGTGTTTTGATCAAATTGTTACAACCTTGACTGTACTTATCGGTTACACGACCAGGAACGGCAAACACATCCCGATTGTAATCATTGGCTATATTAGCAGTAATCAATGAACCGCCTCGATCTGCAGATTCAATCACAATAGTTGCCTCAGTCATTCCAGCCACAATGCGATTGCGGCGTACAAAATTCTCCTTGTCGGGATTAGTAGTACTCCAAAACTCGGTCAAAAAACCACCGTTCTCCTCCATTTTGGCCACGTATTTTTTATGTGGTTTTGGGTAAATTTGGTTCAGTCCATGAGCCACAACACCTATGGTTTGCAAATCATTTTCCATAGCCAACTGATGGGCTACAATATCCACTCCGTATGCAAATCCACTGACGATAATCGGATTTAAGGGAACCAAATCTTCAATTAATTTTTTACAAAATTCGGTTCCATAAGACGTAATTTGACGCGTACCTACAATGCTAATCAACTTTCGATTTTTCCAATCCATATTTCCAGAGCCAAATACTAAAACTGGACCATCAATACAATGTTTCAAGCGTTCGGGATAATTTTCGTCCTGAAAAAAATAGGTTTTGATTTTATTCGATTCAATAAACTGAAGTTCCTTTGTTGCTTTATCAAAAACTGATTTGTCCTTGAGATTTTTCAACAACACGGTACCTACTCCATCGATAGATGCCAATTGTTGCGCCTTTAATTTGAAAACTTCCTCGGCAGATCCAAAGTGTGAAAGTAGTTTTTTGGCCATAATATCGCCCACTCCCTCTACTCTTTGTAAGGCTAATAGATAAAATAAATCTTGTTCTGTCATGCTAATGAATTGTGACTGAAAAGTATAAAATTTTTGTGGCATTTGTTAATAAAAATTGTGAATAAAATTTTGATAACTATTTTCATTGTATAACTTTGTAAATATGAATATCGAACATTACATCACACAGCTTTTATACCGTTACCAATGCGTTACCGTACCTGGTTTTGGTGCTTTTTTGACAGAAATTCAATCAGCTCAATGGGTGGAAGCGACTCATTCGTTTTTTCCTCCAAAGAAATTGGTCTCTTTTAATGCCAACATTAAAACTAATGATGGTTTATTAGCCAATCATATTGCTAATGCTGAAAAAACATCTTATAGTTATGCTGTAAGTGCTATTCAACATGCGGTGATGAACTGGAAAAAAACATTGGAACAAAACCAAACCCTTTCCTTGAAAGAGATTGGAGATATTCATTTGAATGCTGAGAACAACCTTGTTTTCAAACCTACAGAACAAAACAATTACATGACCAGTTCTTTTGGATTGAGTTCGTTCATTTCTCCAGCGATCAAAAGAGCCATTGATAGCCAAACTGAAACCTTTGAAGAAAAAGAAGTTATCGCATTCGTACCTGAAACTTCTAACGGACGTTCTTACTTGAAATACGCTGCTGTTTTTGTGTTAGGATTAGGATTAGCAGGATCTATCGGCTATCCGTTATACCAAAATGAAATGGCAAACCAACAAACTCTTGTTGAGAAAGCCGTTCAAAAACAAGTAGAAACTAAAATTCAAGAAGCTACTTTTTTTATCAAAAACCCATTGCCAGCTGTAACACTTTCAATCAAAGAAAATAAAACAGAAGCTGTTACGATGTCTTATCACGTGATGGCAGGTGCTTTTAGAGATGAAAACAATGCCAACAAAATTTTAAAACGTTTGTTAAAAGCAGGTTTTGAAGCTAAAAGAATTCCTCTAAATAAAAGTGGTTTGTATCCGGTAATTTATGGCAGTTACAAAACTTTTGCCGAAGCTGAAAAAGCCAAAAAAGAAATCAACGATCAAGACAATCCAGATGCTTGGATTTTGATTGAATCTTTATAAAATAATCCGCTTTGCGGTAATACAAAAAACCTCCAAAAAGCTGGTAGCTTGTTGGAGGTTTTTTTTGCTGTTTTAAAGCCTTTTTCAACAAAAATAAGGCTAGACTTCTGAGATTGTTTTACGTGTAAAAAACGCTTGTTTAATGCTTTTTAAAAGGTATACGCTGCTGTGAGTTGAAAACTTCATTTAAGAACTTAACTAAACCCTCATCTTCCATCCTCCACTTCCGCAAACTTGTCATTCTGCGAAGGAAGACTCGAGTGAAAGCGAACAGGCGAAGCAATCTTGGTTTGTATTTGAAGTACTGCATTTGCTAATCTTTATACAAAAAATTCTCACATCTCCTTTTTATAAAATTTAAGCTTGCTTTTTTTAAATAACAATTGAATTTTCAAATGCAACTTGAGTAGCGATTGGAGTGTAAATATCTGTAGTGTTTTCCGGAGTTTCAATTGATACAATTAGGGAATATCTCAATTGAGAATCATATTTTTTCTGCTTTTTCAATAATTTCCACCAACCAGATGCTAATGGAAATATTGCTAATTTATTGCAAGCTGCAATTTCAGCAGCAGAACCGTTCCAAAAATTACTATGAATAGAACCTTTAAAAACAGTCTCAGCACCCAGAAACCATCTTTTTTCTTGGTTTTTATCATAATCTCCTTCTTCTAATTTTCCACCCTTTTCTTCCTTAAGATTATCAATATTTATTTTATTAGTTCTTATTTTAAAATTATCAAAATCTTCTGTTGGATTAATCAATAAAAACTTTAAAGCACAAGATTGATAAGCATATTTTGATGAATATCCTTTATCCCCTGGATTTGGCTCAATGTAGTATGATAGCGTGACTCTTAATGTAACATTAGCATCTCCAAGATTTGCTAAAATATCGGTAGGCCAAGGAAACTCATAGTAGTGTATCTCATTAGTTTTTACAGTACCATCGAATTTATACGGTTGTATTACCTCTTCTGAAATAAATGTTAAGTAATTTGATTTACACTCTATGGCTTTTTCTAAATTTGGAATTCCATACCCAATAATCCTTAGTAGTCTTTGCTTATCTCCAACTTTTTTTAAATCTATTTTAAATTGATCAATCATTTCAGAGTTCCATGATGCTGAATGAATCATTAATGCTCTAAGAGTTTCAGACCAAGCATTTGGATAAGCATCTCTTAATTTCGCTAAAAAATTTGATGCAAATGCAGTTGCTGCACTAGTTGCATTAAATCTAGCAAATGCATTTATAGCCGTATTTGAAGATGTTGTTAAAATATCTAAATCTTCATGATAATCAATACTACCATTTTCTAGTTTTTTTAAATTTCCACCTTCAAAAACAACTTCTGGCTTTATTGGCCATGGATTTTCCCAAGAACTCGATGTTCTACTATAGGGCGATAATTCAAATTTATTAGCAACTGTATTTGTTTCGGGTAAAATTTTATTAGTAAATGCACCAATCGTTATAGCATTCCATGCTTGCGCAGGACTCTCTACAGAAAGATTTTTATTGCTTTCAGGATATGATTTCCAATCATCTTCCTCTCTTACATTACCAGCACTAATTACAAAAATCTTTTTATCATTAATATCCTCACCAAAAATTATTTTATCTAGAAAAGCTGACCAAGTGGAAGGTTTACCAAAATCATTTTGGTTTTTACCAGTTACTGCCATGCAGAATATTCTATTATAGTCAACATTACTTATAATAGCAGTATTGACAGCGTTTTGAGTAATAAAATGACATTTATTTAGTTCGTTTTCTACACCATCAGGAGGAAGAATTTTAATTGATTCTAATCTATATCTAATTACTAATGGCGAGTTGTTTTCTAATATAGAATTTAAACTACCGTACAGAGCAATTCCTGCCATTGCTGTACCGTGCCCACTATGTCCAGAATCATTTTTACCCCAATTTATATCAACAGTAAGACGGTCGTTATCAAATAATGCATCTTTCAATAATTGATGACCATTATTTATGCCAGAATCTAATATGGATATATAATTATTTGAATGATTAAATGTGATATTACTTCTGGCTGATTCAATCCAATTTTCACGACTAACAACTGTTTGGTCTAACCAAAAACTATTTAATTCTTCTGCTCGACGTATTTCAGCTATCCATCCAAAAGAGGATATAAGTTCTACTAATTGCTTATAATTTAATTTCACATTAACGATAATTCTTTCTGGAAATATTGTTAATTCATGAGAGAATTGGATGTTAAAAAAGTCGCAAATACTACTTAATGTTTTTAACTTATTATTTCTTTCTGATTCTTCAATAGCTAGCCATAATTCACACCAAACTGTATCTTCTTTTGGCATGTATTTATTTGAGCCACTCCAAATATATTCTATAGCTGTTCTCTGGATTTGCTCTATTTTTTCAACTAATTTTTGACTAACAGGAAGACCCGTTTTATTATCTTCATTAATATACTTTTGTATTTTCCCTATTAACTTTTCTTTTTTATTGTCAGGAATAAAAACAGTAGCTATTTGCAGTTTGTCATCTTGAATGCTTTTAACATTTAACAATTTTGCTCCATCAGAACTCAAAGAGCTTAATTCTAATAATTGCTTTTCGGCGCTAAAAAATGTAATATATTCTCCATCTTTAACAGGTAAACCATTTTTCGATCTTTGATTAACTTCTTGATTATGAATATCCCATATCTGATTTAAAGAGGAAAACAAAAAATTCCCGTGAATTTCGCGATCTCTTTGCGGTAATATAGTTTTAATAGGCGGTCCTGGAGGAGTAGTGTACTCTTGTGAAGAGTGAACATTTTTCACAAAAAGATGTGGCTTAAAATTGTCGCTCATACATGATTAAATCAAATGGCTAGTTTTTCTATCTTTCATCATTTGAACTAACAATTTTTGGGTCACTAAATTTTTATCAGTCAAAATAATTTCTTTTAATGCATCATTACAAGCATTCGTTATTTCTGCATGACTTAATCCATTTGCAGCATCAACTGCTGTTTTAAGAGAGAAGTCTCCAAGGAATTTATGTAATTTGAGTTTTATTAGATCTCCAATTTCTTCTTTGTTTGGTAAAGAATATGTAATAATATCATCAAATCGTCTGAATAAAGCTGAATCTAATATTTTGATATTATTTGTAGCTCCAAAAATTATACTTTCTGATGAATCTTGTTCTATGAATTGCAGGAATGAATTTAATACTCTTCGCATTTCACCAACTTCATTATCCCTTCCTCTTTCTGCACCAATAGCATCAAACTCATCAAATAAATAAACTCCTCTATTTGAAACCATCATATCAAAAATTTGTCTCAATTTAGAAGCTGTTTCACCCATGTATTTGGTCATTAATTTATCCATCATAACAACGTATAATGGTAATTTTAATTCCCCTGATATTGCAGAAGTTGTAGCTGTTTTTCCTGTTCCTGGAAGACCTGATAATAAAACTTTTCTGCGATTTTGTAACCCGTGCTTTAAAATCTTATCACGCTGTTTATACTCTAGTATTATTCTATTTAATTTAATTGAAACTTCATTAGAAAGTATTAGTTCATTTAATCTGTTTTCAGGATAATAAACAAGAACTAAATCGCTTAAATCGGGATTTATTTTAATTACTTTAAAACCATCCGTCTTTGACCTATCAACTAAATCTTTAATCTCTTTTGCAATAGACATATGTCCTTGCCTCGCTTCATGTGCTGCTACTTGAAGAGCAATAGAAGTGAATCTCTCATTATCATTTTTGTAATGAGATTGCAATAAAGACTTTAATTGTTCTGCTGTAGCCATATCGCAAAAGTAATGAAAAAAGAGATTTAATAATCATTTTAAAGCTACTTTAGAGAATACTACATTGGATAAAAATTGAAGTTTATCCAACCTAATAGAACAACTCACTATTATAAACTTTAATATTATCATAACTAAATATCCCTTTGTAGCCCCGATAGCAATGAAAATCCTCTTGTATGGCGATAGCCAATACAAGAGATTGTAACGAATAGCGGGACAACTGTGATTATGAAAACCAATCGTTCTGCTCCTAAAAACCCTTAGTCTCTCAGATTCTTTGCCACTCAGCCCCTCCAAAAAAACTAATTCAAACTTGCCTTGAACATCCTGAGTTCTTCCCAGCTGAATTTATCGCCATATTTTTCTTTTAGTGGCGAAACGGATTCTTCCATGTAACCATGGAAAGCTTCGGTTAATTCTTGAATTTTATCTTCGGGCAAAACATCATTGATTGTAATGGTTTTAGCATGGATTAACTTAGTCAAATGACTTAAAATGGTTTCCTGTGTGAGTTTCCTAATGGATGCAATTTCCTTAATTGTATTTTTTTGTAGCCACAAGTCGTAGGTTTCTTGAACGGTGGATTTTTTAGGTTCTTTCTTGTTGGTTTTTTTCTTCGAAGTATAGCGGTTGGCATCTGCTTCGTCTTCAATTAAAGTCACATGAGTTTCCTTGAATTGGTTTTGGATGGCGTTAGTTTTTCGAGACAAATAATTCTTGATATCGGGCGATGTTAGTTTTTCTTTTGAAATACTTTCACCGGCCACTACGGTTTCGATCAGCAACTTGGCTTTCATCAATCGCAACACCGATTTGGACTGCAAATCTTCCAAAACTTTAAGTTCTTCGTATCTGGTTTTGGCTTTTTGCAAACGCTTTACTTCTTCGATTTTCCAAAGGATTTCAAACACCAACTCGTCTAATGCAGGCAAGAAATAATTGAAAGCCGCTTCGATACGCTGTGAAACATGTACTAAATCGACGGTTTCTTTGGCGAAAATTTTGTTGAGTTGCACGATGAACTTTTGAGCAGCCACATACAGCTCGTCCATCTTTAGAAAATAGTTGTTGGCCCAAACCGCATGTGCTGATTTGGCTGGAGATTCGGGATCTTCGTTGTAACTGTATTTGTGTGTACGCCATTCTTGTGCTAATTCTTGCCAATCAAAACTGTTTATCAAATAGTTATGGATAAAATTCTTGGTTTCAAAATGTAGGGAATTTTTCAAAAGCTCATCCGTGGCCTTATTTTGGGCGTATTCCATGACTTCTTCGTCGTTCGAAATTCCGTTCATACGCAGCGGAGAAAGCAAAATAAGCCCTTCTAAGGAACGCAAACGCGATAATGCCACATAAGCTTGTCCGGGCATAAAAACTTGCGAAACATCGACCGCAGCTTTATCAAAGGTAAGTCCTTGGCTTTTGTGTACGGTAATCGCCCAGGCCAACTTGAGTGGATATTGTACAAATGTCCCCAAAATCTCTTCTTCAATTTCCTTAGTGAGCGGATCTACGGTGTAGCGAATATTCTGCCATTCGTACTTATCGACTTCAATAGTTTTGTCTTCTTCTGGAAAATGCACACGAACTTCCTTAGGTGAAAGCGATGTTACAATTCCCATTTTTCCATTAAAATAATGCTTCTCTGCAGACAAATCATTCTTGACAAACATCACCTGTGCTCCTACTTTGAGGGCCAGTTCTTTTTCGAGCGGATACATTTTCTCCGGAAAATCATCAGTGATTTCCGGCTTGTAGGTTACTACTTTTCCTTCCAAATCCTCCAAAGCTTGGGCATTCATTCGATCCGCTTTGGCATTGTGAGTAGTGAGGGTAATGTAACCTTTGTTGGCTTTTAAATCAAAATTAGGTTGTACGTATTGGTTCAAGGCTTGCACATCGGCAGCTGTAATGGTATTATTACGCAAATTGTTGAGTACAGCAATAAACTGATCATCGCTTTGACGAAAAATTTTGGACAATTCGATATACAAGGGCGGACTTTGTTGCACGGCATGAGAATGGAAAAAAAATTTCCCACGGTAATACTGTCGCAACGTACTCCACTCCTCGTCTCGAATCACTGGTGGAAGCTGTAATAAATCTCCTATATACAAAACTTGAACACCACCAAAAGGCATGGATTTTTTACGAACGGTTTGCATCATAAAATCAATGGCGTCCAGTAAATCGGCGCGCAACATGCTGACTTCATCAATGACAAGCAGTTCCATGTTTTGAATTACAGCTTTCTTGGTACCACTCATTTTAAAATGGCGACGCAAAGTGTCTTTAGACTCAAACTTCACGCGTTCGTTAAACTTAGAATCCACATTAAACGCCGGAATAAATCCTCCAAAAGGCAATTGAAACATCGAGTGAATCGTTACACCACCAGCGTTAAGTGCTGCAATTCCAGTGGGCGCAACCACCACCGTATTCTTGTGGGTGGTTTCAATAATTTGACGTAAAAGTGTTGTTTTTCCTGTACCAGCCTTTCCTGTAAGGAAAATAGAACGCTGGGTTTGATTGATAAATTGCAAAGTGTATTTTGCGGCTTCGGTTAGGGTTTGCATGGCGTATAATATAAAAATTGAAATAGTAAATTTAGAATTTTTTTGGATATAAAAAACATTGAAAAAATGAAAGAAAATGGAATCTCGACTACGCTCGATTTGACAACAGGGTATAATTATGCTTATAATGAATCATTCCAATCCATTGGACAAAACTGCATAAAAAAACCTCCATCCTATTCAGAATGAAGGTTTTTAAGATATTATTTATAAAGAATTACTTTTTAGCTTCTTCTTTTTTCTCTTCTACTTTTTCTTCTTTTTTACCTTTAGAAGCATACTTATCGTTTAATTCTTTGATGATTGTTTTAGTAATATCAAATTTATCTTCAGCATATAAAACAGAAGCTACATCACCTGTACCGTAGATATAAGCGTAACCATTCTTTTTACCGTAGTCTTTGATAAATTTTTTAACGCCCATTACCAATGTATCCATTTCAGCACCACTTTCTTGTTGCAATTGTTGTGATAATGCTTGTTGTGCATAACCTAATTGTTGTTCTCTTTTTTGCAATTCGGCAGCTCTTTTTTGAGCCCATTCTTGACCATTTGCTTGTGCTTGAGATTGAAAATTAGAAGCATCTTGTTTGAAGCGATTAATCTCTGCTTCGAGTTGTCTTCCTTTTTCTTCTGACTGTGCTTTGTATTTTGCTTCAAGATCTTTTGCTTCTGTGTACTCTTTCATTAATTCCGAAGTATCAACATAAGCGGTTTTCATTTCTTTTACTTCTACCGCTTTTTGACATGATAAAATTGAAACTGCCATTGCGGCAATTATTAACGCTTTCTTCATTTTGGTTTATTTGTGATTATTGTGATTGGAACAAAAATATAAAAAAATAGGTAGCAACCTAAAATTGTTTGATAATTATGCTTTTTTACCGCTATTAGATTTAATTATGGAAGTTTAAAAAAACATAATTGAAAGCTATAAAAAAACAGTTTCACAGCTTAATTTTAAGCGATTTTTAAAAAAAAGCATAGTAAATCCTTATTGAAGCAGAAAAACGAGTCTTAAATCGCTTAAAAATCGTTTTTAGCTGTTTTTAAGCACATAAATATGTGATGAATACTCTAAATTTCGCTTTGCCTTTAAATTTGACTGTAAACCAATAAAAAAGGCTTTTATAAAATTCATCTTTCCTGTTTTGTATTTTTCAGAAAGCAAACTCACATAAAAGGAATCAAATTTCATGGGAAGGATTTTTTCCAATTGCATATTCTCCTTTGCAAAAAGATTCTGAATGGCTTTTTTAGAAAAATGCCAAAAATGAATCGGCACATCATAAGCTGCCCAAAATTCTTTGTAATGTTTAGCATCGAAAGATTTGAAATTTGGAACTGCAATTATTAACGAACCCGAAGGCTTCAACAAACGTTTCAATTCTTTGATTTGAAAATCCAAATCAGGTACATGCTCTAAAACATGCCACATAGTAATCACATCAAAAGAATGGTTTTCTAATTCGGTTGTATCCTTTACAAAATCAATACCTTTGGAAATCGCAATTCCTTTGGCACGATCACTAGGTTCGATTCCAATTGTTTTCCAGCCGTTATCTTTGGTAACATTTAAAAATTCTCCTGTTCCCGCTCCTATATCCAGAATAGTTCCTTTTTTAGGTTGCAATTCGTTTATGAGATTCAGTTTGTTTTTAAGCGCAATGCCTTTTACAAAATGATAGGCTTTTTCAAATAAAGATCTTTTATTATCGGTATGCGAAATATAATCTTCACTTTCGTAATATTTACCTAAAACATCCAAACTCGGTTGCGGATGTGTCATCAACATATCCAAAGCTTCATCATGATACAAGTCGAAAATCTCTTTGGAAACCGAATGGTCTTTTACAGTAAGAAAATATTTTTTGTTTGAAATATCCATTTTTATAGTGGTCAGTGGTCAGTTATTTAGTCTTCAGTTTATTTAGATTAAAAATAAAACTTTGCAATTAATTTAATTATTGAAACAACTTTTTATCAGCAACAGCAGGGCTTGCGAAAGTAGTTTCACGTGGAACATGTTTTTAATAAGAATTAAGCAATCCTAAATTTAGGAATTACAATCCTATATCAAAAAATCCTGAAACCTGAATCACTATCTTCCCATATACACTAACAGAACCGAAATATCACTTGGCGAAACACCGCTAATACGCGAAGCTTGCGAAATGGTAACGGGACGAATCTTGCTTAATTTTTGTTTGGCTTCAATAGACATGGATTTGATTTTATGATAATCAAAATCTTCTGGGATTTTCACATCTTCTAAACGAGTCAATTTATCAGCATTGTTTCGCTCTTTCTCTATATAACCAGAATACTTGACTTGAATTTCTGCTTGTTCCAAAATTTCATCGTCAACAGCATTCGAAGCAATATACTCTTTTACTTTTTCAAACTTTTTCATATCCTCCAAATCAATCTGTGGACGTGAGAAAATCTTAAACATCTTATCCCCTTGCGAAATAACTGCCGTGCCTTTCTCTGTCAAAATAGGATTGGTTTCTTCAATTCTAACACTTGTTTCTTTGAAAAAAGCAACCATCTTTTCAGATTCATTGAACTTATGCTCCATACGACGCAAACGTTTATCCGAAGCCAAACCAATAGCATTGGAAATGGGTGTTAATCTAAAATCGGCATTATCTTGACGCAACAAGGTTCTATACTCTGCACGAGAAGTAAACATTCTGTATGGCTCTTCAGTGCCCTTAGTTATTAAGTCATCAATCAAAACTCCAATATAAGCTTCGTCACGTTTTAAAATAAAAGGATCTTTCTCATGAGCTTTTAGATGCGCATTAATTCCTGCCATCAAACCTTGAGAAGCAGCTTCCTCATATCCAGTAGTTCCATTAATTTGACCAGCAAAATACAAACCTTCCACCAACTTTGTTTCTAAAGTATGCTTTAATTGTGTTGGTGGAAAATAGTCATATTCGATAGCATAACCTGGACGGAAGAATTTCACATTTTCAAAACCAGCTACAGAACGCAACGCTTTAAATTGAATATCCTCTGGCAAGGAAGTTGAAAAACCGTTAATATAATATTCACAAGTTTGCCAACCTTCAGGCTCTACAAATAATTGGTGACGCTCTTTATCAGCAAAGCGATTAATTTTATCTTCAATAGAAGGACAATATCTTGGACCAATACTTTTAATACGACCATTAAACATCGGAGAACGATCAAAACCTTCTCTCAAAATATCATGCACTTCTAAAGAAGTATAAGTCATATGACAAGAACGCTGATGAACCAGCGGACTTGTTTCATCAGAATACGAAAATTTATCTGGTTTAGCATCACCTTTTTCTTCATTCATTTTCGAAAAATCCAAAGAACGTCCATCCACACGCGGAGGCGTTCCTGTTTTCATTCGACCTGACTCAAAACCAACTTTAACCAAATCCTCAGTAATACCAAAAGCAGCACTTTCCCCTGCTCTTCCTCCACCAAACTGTTTTTCTCCAATATGAATCAAACCATTCAAAAAAGTACCATTGGTCAAAACAACAGACTTCGAACGAATCTCAACTCCAAGTGAAGTTTTGATTCCTTTGATTTGACCTTTTTCGATTATCAATCCTTTGACCATCTCTTGGTAAAAATCCAAATTTGGAGTTCCTTCCAACATCATTCGCCACTCTTCTGCAAAACGCATTCGGTCAGATTGAACCCTCGGAGACCACATTGCAGGACCTTTAGATTTATTCAACATCTTAAACTGAATTGCAGTCTTGTCTGAAACTATTCCAGAGTATCCTCCTAGCGCATCAATCTCACGAACAATTTGTCCTTTGGCAATTCCTCCCATAGCAGGATTACACGACATCTGTGCAATGTTCTGCAAACTCATTGTTACCAGCAAGGTTTTGGAACCTAAATTTGCAGCCGCAGCCGCAGCCTCAGAACCAGCATGACCAGCACCCACCACAATTACATCATATTCTTCTTGAAACATTTTCTATATAATTTACCCAGCTTCGCTGGGATTTGTACTTATTTTATTCTTGCTAAAAAAGCAAATGTTCCACGTGGAACCACAACCTATTAACAAACAACATACTAAACGTTCCACGTGGAACACAAGCTAAGTCAGCCTTAATTTTTACATCAAAGTTCCACGTGGAACATCTTCATTTTCTCTTCTTCCTTGGCACGCATCAACAGTTCGTCTGATTCTGATTTATCTTTATAACCGCAATAATGTAGCACACCATGTACCATCACTCGCTTCAATTCATCGTCAAATGAAACTTCATAATCATTAGCGTTATCTAAAACCCTTTCCACCGAAATATAAATATCTCCATGTAATTCGTTACCCATTGAATAATCAAAACTAATAATATCCGTTAAGGTGTCATGATTCAAATACTCAAGATTTATCTTATGAAGGTAATCATCATTACAAAATATATAATTAATCTCGCCTTCCTTTTTCTTTTCTGATTCAATCACTAGAGATAACCAAGAAGCAAAAGCATCCTCGTTTTCTAAACTAAAATCATTTTCGTAATTAAAACTAATCATTTCTTATTAAAATATTCTTGAACTTTCTGCTCAAAATTAGAGCGCAAAGGTAAGGATTGTCTATTTAAAATTTCAATACTGTTTAAATAATCTAAAAGAGCGTTTGGTAGTGCATTAGAACGGTTTTGAAATTCCTTATTATTCGATTCAGATTGACGTTTATTATCTTGATTTTGTTCCTGAATAGCAGTTTCTAATTTCAATAATTCTTGTTTTACATTTAGAATACGATGCAAAACTTCATTATTAAAACCTTTATTTAAAAGTTGCTTTTCTATCTGTTTCATTTGTTCCAAAGCATTAGTTCCACTACTACCTAAACCTTGTTTATTTAATTCCTTTTCTAAGGATTCACGCAATTGTTTTTGTTCTTTATAAATTTCCATAATCACTTTAGCATCACCTTCACCATCTTCTCCATTTAGCCCATCTTTACCTTGCCCCGATTGAGAACCTTCTTTTGAATTACCGTCTTTAGATTTTCCATCTTCGTTACTAGGTTTGATTCCCTCTTTTAATTTATCTCCTAAACCTTGTTGCTTCTTAATAATATCTGGCAACTGCATTCCTGATCCACTACCCTGTCCAGGTTTGGGTTTGCCACCTTGAGAACCGGACAAAGACATTTGCATATTAGACAAAATATTACTTAAAAAATCACCCAAGACATTAGCAGAAGAAATAGTATACTGTTGATGAGACAATCCTTTTCCTAGTTGTGAATTGGTAAAACTGTCTAATGATTTATCAATATTATATTGAATATTTCCAATTTCCTTAGTGACGTTCTCAGCTATCTTTGGATTCCGTAAGGACATCGCAAACAAACTATCATCTATATGTTTGAATTGTAATTTTAAATTTTGTTGAAATTTAATATTACGATTTAGCGACGGAGAACCTGATTTGAGATTTCTAAACTGCTTCATTAAATCCTCCTGGGAATTTGAAAAAGCTAATAAGTTATCCAAGATTTGACGTAACATTTTGACATCTTCTTCCAATTGTTCTTTATCGCTATCCCCTAAACTCTGCTTCATTTTTTGGGACATAGACTTCATCTTTTGGGCAGCAGATTTTTGTTTAGGTTTAGCTTTGGTTGCATTGTTCTTTTCTAAATCATCTTTGGCTTGACCCAAATCATCTTCTATACTTTTTTGATCAGCATCGTTATTTGGCAAATCAATTGGTGACTTTAATTCTTTATTCTCTTTCAATAAATCCTTCAAAACGTGCTGCAAATTATAAAATTCTTTATTAATATTGTCTTGCTTTTTGGCAGCATCCACGTTTGGACTATCAGCTAATTTGTTTTGCTTTTCTGAAAGTGCATCCAACTTGTCTGCTATCTGTTCAGCTTTTCTTTCCACATAATACTTCTTAGTAAGCTCCACCAATTGCTCTAAACTCTTGGTTTGATTTTTACTATTCTGTTTAAAATTATCTAACTTCTGAAGTAAATCTTCGTTCTTAATTTTATCATTCAATTCTTTTAATTCGTTTAAAAGCTTTTCATTTTTATCTAAATCTTTTTTACTTTCTTCCAAACGTTTTTGTAATTCCTCCTTGAAAGCATCTTTCTTTTTGTCTTTAAAGTTATTTAGATTCTCCTTCATTTTTTCAGTAAACTGTTTCATCAAATCGTCTTGTTTTTTTTGACGTTGAATAAAATCACTTACATTTTGTTGGTCTTTAAAATCAAAATTATTTTTTTCCTTCCCTAATTGTTGTAGTTTATCTAAAGATGAAATTTGTTTATTTTGTTCTTTCAAAGATTTCTGCAAACCATTAATATTATCTGATTGTTCTTGTAACATAAAATCAGCTTTTTCCTCATCTGTAGCAATTCGATTTGAGAATACAGAAGACTTTGCACTTTTATTATTATGTAAAATATCATTGTCAAATACCTCAAAGTAATAATCATAAACTACCCCTTTAACAACCGGAAGATTGGCTGGAAACGAAAAGACAAATTGATCAACAGTCTTGCCTTTCAACGGTATTGTTCCACGTTTGGAAGTTGCTTCCTTCCCATGTTCATAATAGACAATTTGTAATTTATGTAAACCAATATCATCGGCTATACGACCTAAAACATACTTAGATTTTATCTTCAAACTATCGGGGGCAAAGCCAACATCAATCGTTGGATACTGATCCTTCACTACTTGAAGTTGGTATTGTAATTTTTCGAAGTCTTGAATCGATTTATTAGAAGTAATAATTTGATATTCTGTATTTTGAGAAACTTTTTTACTAAAATGAAAAGTATCATCAACAGAATTAAATGGAAAAGCTTGCAAACCATCCCTAAAAACTACTTTTTGAGTCGCTATTGTATTTAATTTCCAAACTACTTGGGTTCCTTCTGGTATAATTGCATTTCCTGTTCCTTGAATAATTTCTGATTTTCGATTCAAATAAGAAGGAAAATACAATTGCATTTGAAAATTAGAAATAGATGGTACTTGAACAACCTTTAATTCATAATCAGTAGAAATTAAACCGTTAGCCTCCACGTGAAACAATAAATTTGCATTAGGTTTGGGAATGGTAAAATGAAATTCACCAATTTTAGTACTTTCTAAAAAATAACTTTCATTGCCAATATGTATGGTTGCGTTTTCTGGAACAATAGCACCAACCGTTTTCACTTTAAAAACAAAGTCTTGGTTTTGTTCGGTGACTAAGCTTTTGTTCAAAACCACAAATTCAAAAGGAGCTGGTGGACTAAATTTTTGATTGTAGTGCACTACCCTATTCAAACTTTGCGAAAGGATTTCATTATGTCCAGACCAATAAAAAAATAAAAATAACAAAATAGGCACCAAAGCTAAAGGCACATATTTTTTATTGGAAGCAATATTAATAGCTTTCCCAAAAGGAATGGGATGCAAAGCATTAGCCTTTTGGTCAATAGAAGCCATTAATAGTTCTGACTTGGAATCAAAATTAATTTCGTTAGATAATTGAAGAAAATTAATCAACTGATCCTTTACTTCTGAAAAATGACTCCCGATAATCAAAGAAGCTTGATTGTAATCAATTCCTCTTTGTAGTTTGAATAATTTACAAAGTGGAAAAAGGATAAAGCGTACCAAAAGGAAAACTTCCACCACTATAAAAATCCAAAAAAGAATGGTACGTGAAAGCGGTTGCAACCATAAAAAATATTCAACAAAAATGGTAAACAGCAAATACAACAATCCCAAACCAATGAAAAACAAACTCCCTCGAATGAGTTCATTAGTATAAAACTTGCGTATAAAAGCTTCTAACTTTTGATAAATAAAATGCGTTGGTTCCAAAATAGCTATTTCTAAATATATTAACCAATAAAAGTACAAATTTATATAGCAAAAGAAGTGTTAACTGATGTCAATTTTACCATAATAAGCTAATAAACTCAATTTCAAATAAACGGATTGACTAATTGAAATTGTATCTTTGTCTAAAATTTAATCAAATGTCAAAGCAAGTTAGAGTGCGTTTTGCACCAAGTCCCACTGGACCGTTACATATTGGCGGAGTAAGAACCGCTTTATTTAATTATTTATTTGCCAAGAAAAATGGTGGAACCTTCTTCCTACGAATTGAAGATACTGATCAAAATCGATTTGTACCTGGAGCCGAAGAATACATACTTGAAGCTTTAGAATGGCTAGGAATCTCTCCAGACGAAACAATTGGTAAGAATGAAAAATTTGGTCCATACAGACAAAGTGAAAGAAAACACCTGTATAAGAAATATGCAGACCAACTAATAGAATCAGGCAACGCATATTATGCATTTGACACCCCAGAAGCATTAGACGCCCATAGAAAAGAACACGAAGAGAAAGGGAAAACTTTTATCTACAATCATCACAATAGAGAAAAATTAGATACTTCCCTAGTAATTTCTGCTGAAGAAACAGCAAAAAGAATTGCAAATGGTGAAGATTATGTGATTCGCTTTAAAACACCAGTTAATGAAATTTTACATTTAACAGACATTATACGTGGACATGTAAAATTTGACACCAACTTACTAGATGATAAAGTTTTGTTTAAAAGTGACGGCATGCCTACCTACCATTTAGCGAACATTGTAGACGACCATTTAATGGGAACAACTCATGTAATCCGTGGAGAAGAATGGTTGCCCTCCATGCCTTTACACGTCTTACTATATCACGCCTTGGGTTGGCTATCCCCTGAATTTGCGCATTTACCTTTAATACTAAAACCTGTTGGCAACGGAAAATTATCCAAACGTGATGGTGATAAATTAGGTTTTCCAGTATTCCCATTGGAATGGAAAACAGAAGAAGCAATTTCATCTGGATATAGAGAAAAAGGTTTTTTTCCTGAAGCGGTAGTCAACTTCTTGGCCTTATTGGGCTGGAATGACGGAACTGATAAAGAATTATATACTTTGGAAGAATTAGTTCAGGCATTTGATTTGAAAAGAGTACACAAAGCAGGAGCTAAATTTGACCCAGAAAAAAACAAATGGTTCAATCATCAATACTTAATTCAAGCGGATAATGAAGTATTAGCAAAAGCTTACGCTCCTATTTTAATAGAAAAATCAATTTCAATAGATTTAGCAACCTTGACTAAAATCGTGTCTCTAATCAAAGAAAGAGCTAGTTTTGTATCTGATTTTTGGGAAATGAGCGATTTCTTTTTTATTCCTCCAACAACATATGATGCCAAAGCAAGCAAAAACTGGAAAGAAGAAACGCCAGAATTAATGCAAAATTTAATAACTGTTCTTGAAGGTATTGAAGATTTTACCTCTGTAAATATTGAAACGATTGTTAAAGAATGGATGACTAAAAACGAAATAGGAATGGGGAAAGTCATGCAACCTTTCCGTTTGAGTTTGGTTGGTGCTTTGAAGGGTCCTCACCTATTTGACATTGTTGAAGTCATTGGAAAAAAAGAAACGATAATCAGATTAGAAAAAGCAATCAATAGTTTATAAAACAAAAAAGGGACGATTTCATAAGTTAGAAATCGTCCTTTTTTTAAATATATAAAGAGATCGTATTATAAATATATAATTACATTTCCATTAATAACGCCAGGATTACCTTTAAAATTATATCCTAAACTTTTAGAATTAAGATTGCTAAAAGTATTCATCATTCCATATTGATAGGAAACATTAAATCGTAAATGCGTACCACCAGCAGTAATTCCCACCGTAGGATAAACATTAAACTTAGAAATATCAACAATATCTCCCGCTCTTAATGTGGTTCCAGATATAGTATTATTTTCCTTCTCAGCGTCTAATTTTAACTTTCCATTGAATTGAACAATTGGTCCAAATTCAAAACTTAAATGATTCTCAAGGATTACATAACTTAATTGAAGTGAAATTTGAGCTGAAGGTAATTTATATTTGACATCTTCCTCAATAATACCATTGTACTTGGTATCCACTGAGAAATTACTTTCACTAAACTGCATACTATACACCATATCCCAATCATTATAGAAATTTCCACGCATCGATAAACCAGCATTCCACCCTGTTTCTGCTTTAGTTTGAAAATTGGTGGTTTTCATTGATGCCTGATTTACACCTGCTGTAATTCCTATTCTGTTAGAATCTCTATAACCATATTGACCATAAATAGAAACTATTGAAAATAAGGCAAAAGAAATAAGTAGTAATTTTTTCATAATATAAAATTGAACCTCACAAACCTAAAATATTTTTGCTAATTTAGAGGAATAATCCAACTTAAATTTTCAAAAATGGGTATTTCATTTATTATTTTTCTCGTTATTGGTTTCTTTATTTTCCTGTCCTCCTTCTTTACTGTCAAACAACAAACAGCTGTTATTATAGAGCGATTTGGAAAATTTTTAAGCATTAGACATTCTGGTTTACAACTAAAAATTCCGATTATTGATCGAATTGCAGGGCGCGTTAACCTCAAAATTCAACAACTAGATGTTATCATCGAAACTAAAACTAAAGATAACGTATTTGTAAAATTAAAAGTTTCAGTGCAATTTATGGTAGTCAAAGAAACGGTTTATGACGCTTTTTACAAATTAGAATTTCCGCATGACCAAATTACTTCCTATGTATTTGATGTAGTACGTGCCGAGGTTCCTAAATTAAAACTGGATGATGTTTTTGAACGTAAAGATGATATAGCTATTGCGGTAAAAAGAGAATTGAATGAAGCAATGACCACTTATGGATACACAATTATCAACACTTTAGTAACTGATATTGATCCAGATATTCAAGTAAAAAATGCAATGAACAGAATCAATGCTGCTGATAGAGAAAAAACAGTAGCAGAATTTGAAGCGGAAGCATCTAGAATTAGAATTGTAGCCAAAGCCAAAGCGGAAGCAGAAAGCAAGCGCTTACAAGGTCAAGGTATTGCTGACCAACGTAGGGAAATTGCAAGAGGACTAGTAGAAAGTGTAGATGTATTAAACAAAGTAGGTATCAATTCTCAGGAAGCCTCTGCCTTGATTGTTGTTACACAACATTATGACACGCTACAAGCTATTGGAGCAGAAACCAATTCTAATTTAATATTACTTCCTAATTCCCCTCAAGCGGGCAGCGAGATGTTGAACAATATGGTGGCTTCCTTTAGTGCTTCTAATCAAGTAGGAGAAATGATGAAAAAAGCCAATAGAAAACAACAAAATATAGCAATAAAAAAACCAGATCCAATTGAACCTGATTTAGAAGAAGATAAAGAAGATTAATACAAAAAAAAGAAGCTTAACGGCTTCTTTTTTTGTTTAAAATCCATTTAATAATTAATGGAATGGCCAACTTATAAATAGTACTATTTGAACCCGAAAGAACGTTTTTAAATAAACTAAAAACATTCTTTGTAAAACCTACTGGAGTGAACTGATCTCTGGTCTTTTGAAGGGCTAAAACAATCTTTTGATGATTAATTTCCCTTTCTATTGATAGAATTTCAAGCTCCACCTCTATTTGTTCAAACGAACTGTATATTTTTTTCTCCATAAATTAATTATTAAAAAAAAGGAACGAAAATTTCTTTAAAATTGGTCCTTCAATTAATTTTCTTCTAAACAAAAACAAAAAGACGGTTATAAATACATACAAAACCATCACTGCTAAAAATCCCAATGCATAACTCTCAAAATAATTACTCAATGCGAAAGCTAAAGCAAAAGAACCAAATAATAAAACTAAGATGAATGAAACCACAATTAGCATAATTTTTAAAATTGTGACACTAGATTTCATTATTAATTTGAAAATTTTCAACTTATAATAAGCCAAACTATTTTCAAAATATGATTTTACTTCTTCCTGAATATGTTCTGCGTTTTCTTTTAGTTCTTCAAAAGCCATGTTTCAATTTTTAATTTTCAATTATAATATGAAAAGACTAATTACTTTTGAAGTTTAGCATTTTTACTTTTTAATTCTGCTAATTTAATTTCAAGAAAAGAAATAACATCTTCTGTTTTATAACTCATATTGGAAAGCAAATCTTCATAACTTCCTTCTAAATCAATTTTAGCAGTAGTAAATTTATTTTTTACTTCTTCAGAAAGTTCTTCATATTTTTTCTTAAGGTCTTTTTGAGCATCATTGTAACCTTCTTTAATCTTACTTCTTGTTTTTGATCCCTTGTCTGGAGCAAATAAGATTCCTACCCCAGCTCCAATAGCAGCTCCTGTTAAAAGTGCTAATAATGTGTTTCCTGTATTGTTTGACATAGTATATAAATTTTAAGATTCACCATAAAGATAACTAATTTTGAGGGAAATAGCTACGAATTAGCAAGTAATATTTTTCTATTAAAAAAAAATAACACTAAGCACAATTATTAGTGTTATCTCAATAAAAGTATCTATTAACTAATAATTATTACCAATTGCTTCCAATTAACATCCATTTTTTGTCTTTAAAAACTACAAAAGGATATCTTAATTTTGCAAATTGATTTTTGATTCTATGGATCCTGTACTCATCAACAAATAAAGAAGAACCACCTCGTTTAATACCAACAAAAGTAAAAAACTAACAATTTGATCAAATCCTAATTACTACATTCTCCTGAAGTAACTTAACTTTTTCAAAATCATTTTTAGACATAACAATAATATTCGGTCTAATTTATTTGTAATTTGAGGTCGTTTTGTATTTCAAATATGCAATCTTGTACTTACTTCATAAGTAAAATAATATTTTGCACTAGTAAAAAATTATAGCTCAAGTAAAAATTGAAGAACTTTTTCAAATTTTAGAATTTAAGAATACCATTCCAACTCTTTTACTTTCAATAAACCTTTCAAAAAAAGTTCAAAAACAAAAATATTTAATAGAATTGATTTTAATCTTACATTCCAGTTAAAAATAAATTAAAAAGCTACAAAAGCTTAAATAAAAACATTAGAACAACGTTTTTATTTAACAATGTAAATTCATATTAACTTCTTAAAATAATCCTTTAAAATCAATATATAAAAGCCAAAATTAATATTTAAAAACTATAACTTTTATAATAACAATAATTAAAATATATAATAAAAAAAAGCACTTCGAAAAGTGCTTTTAATAACTAAAATTTATTCATTACCTGTTCTATAATTTCCAACTCTCTTTCAGTTGAACTTTTAGGAGGATTGGATTTTAATTTTAAAATATCATCCTTAATAATAGAAATCAATTCCGAATGATTTTCTAAATCTCTTAAATTTAATAGTGCTTTACATCTAACAAAAGTAGATTCACTTCGTAAGGACATCACATACAATTTAGAAAGCACTTCTTTATCAAAATCAGATGGTTTTAAATTGGCATATTTCAAAATTAAATTAGAAAACAACAACGAAGCTTTATTATTATTGATGTTTTTAGCAAATGAATTTTGCAATAAACTATAATTTGAAATCCCTGATAAGGTCTCCCCTATTGCCGTTTCAATTGCTAAACGTTCTGGCTTGGTTGCAACTTTAAAATATTTGTTGATTTCCTTTAAAGAGTTATTAATACTATTGATCTCTTTTTTTCCTTTTTCTTCCCAAGCATCTTTCAAACCTACCGTTTTATTAAACACTAAATTTGAAGCAGTAGAATCCTTATCTACAGCAAAATAACCCAAACGTTGGAACTGAAATTTATCTCCCACTTGAGCCGTAGCTAAACTAGGTTCTAAATACGCTTTAGTAATATTCAACGAATTAGTGTTTATAAAATCAAGAAAGTTCTTCTCTTTATGGCTATCAGGCGCTTCATCTATAAACAAACGGTCATACAATCGAACTTCAGCTGGAATAGCATGTTTGATAGAAACCCAATGCAAAGTTCCAGCAACCTTACGTTGAGAAGCTTCAGTCCCGCTACCGCTACGACTATCTTCATCATAAGTTACGTGAATTTCGGTAATATTTCCTTGCGCATCTTTTACAACAGACTCTCCTTTTATGATATACCCATTTTTTAAACGAACTTCATTTCCTAAACTTAACCTGAAAAATTTAGGTGGAGCTACTTCTAAAAAGTCCTCCTTTTCTATATAAATCTCTCTTGAAAAAGGAACTTTTCTAAAACCTGCAGTTTCATCTTCCTGATTATTTTCAGCATCTAAAAGTTCTTCTTTCCCTTCTGGATAATTAGTAATAACTACTTTAATTGGATCTAAAACAGCCATCACACGAGCAGCAGTTTTGTTCAAATCATCACGCAAACAGAACTCTAATAAAGAAAAATCGATGATATTTTCGCGTTTGGCAACCCCTATACTTTCACAAAATTTACGAATAGAATTTGGCGTATAACCTCTTCTTCTAAATCCTGAAATAGTAGGCATACGAGGATCATCCCAACCAGTAACAATATTTTCTTGAACCAATTGCAATAACTTTCTTTTACTCATTACTGTATAATTCAGATTCAGACGAGCAAATTCGTATTGATGTGGTCTAACCTTAGTTTCATCATAGATTTGGTCTAAAAACCAATCGTATAATTCTCTATGCATCACAAATTCTAAAGTACAAATAGAATGTGAAACTTGTTCTATATAATCACTTTCACCATGAGCAAAATCATACATTGGATAGATTTTCCAATCGTTACCCGTACGATGGTGATGACGATGCAAAACTCTATAAATTAAGGGATCACGCATCAACATATTGGTAGATGCCATATCTATTTTGGCACGTAAAACATGACTTCCTTCTGGAAAATCACCATTTTTCATTCCTTCAAATAAAGCTAAATTTTCCTCAATAGAACGATTTCTATACGGACCGTCAACACCTGGCTGAGTAGGAGTACCTTTTTGAGCAGCCATTTCTTCTGAAGATTGACTATCTACATAAGCTTTCCCCTTTTTAATCATCATCACAGCCCAATCATACAATTGTTGAAAGTAATCAGAGGCATACCGTTCTTCGGCCCATTGGAAGCCTAGCCACTGCAAATCTTCTTTAATAGCATCAACATACTCCTGCTCTTCTTTAGCGGGATTGGTATCATCAAAACGTAAATTTACGGGAGCATTGTATTTTAGTCCTAAACCAAAATTAAGACAAATAGACTTGGCATGACCTATATGTAGATATCCGTTTGGTTCTGGTGGAAAACGAAAACGCAACTGATCTTGTGGAAAACCATTTGCTAAACTTTCTTCAATGATTTGTTCTATAAAATTAAGGGATTTCTCTTCGGTAGCCATTATTTTCTTTTATTTTTGCAAAGATAAAAAAAGCTAGTTTAAAATGGTTTAAAGTTTAAAGTTTGTCACAGCTAACTTAAACCTTTGTACTTTTAACTTCAAAAAAATCTATGGGCATCATTAAATTAAAAAATATTAGAACTTTCTCCTTCCACGGCTGCTTGGTAGAAGAGTCTAAAATAGGTTCAGACTACAGTGTAGATCTAGAAATTAAAACAAATTTGACTGCCTCTTGTCTTTCTGATGAATTAAAAGATACGGTAGATTATGTTTTGTTGAACAAAATTGTAGTTGAAGAAATGGCTATTCGTTCCCAATTATTAGAGCATGTGGCCCAAAGAATCATTTTCAGGATATTTAAAGAAATTCCACAAGTATCCAAAGTCATCATTGGAGTTTCAAAATTAAATCCTCCTATAGGTGGTGATGTTGAATCAGTTACTATTCAATTAAAGGAATATAGGAAGTAATTTAACCTTATTGTAAGATTAAAAATCTATATTTTTTAAAATTATAACCACTAAAGTTTTTAAACTTTAAACTTTTTAAGTACTTTTGCCTTCCGTTAATGTATGGCGTCGTGGCCGAGCGGCTAGGCTGGGCTCTGCAAAAGCTCCTACTCCGGTTCGAATCCGGACGATGCCTCAAGAACCTCTAAAGCAATTTAGAGGTTTTTTTTATGTCTTTTTTTTAAAGATAACAAAAGCTCCTAATACGGTTCTCCCGAAGCGTCGGGACGGACGATGCCTCAAGAACCTCTAAAGTAATTTAGAGTTTTTTTTATTCACTAATTTGAACTACTTAATCAAAAGATTCACAAAATAATCAATGAGACTCGCTATAGATTATTTAAATCTATCCAATAAAAAAATCATCTACACTATAATACAAATGATTACATAAAAAAACGCCCTATTAAAGGACGTTTCATTTTAGTTTTTATGTTCTATTTTCTGGAAGGCTTTCTTAACCATTTCTTTTTCATTGGGGAACAATCCTTGTGACATCAATACTACTCCAAAAATCATTAAAACAACACTTATACCTTGTTTTATTTTAAGAATATTGGTAGGTGTCATTTTGGACTTTAATTGTTTGGCTAGCACTATTTTCAAGCAATCAATAACTAAATAAGTAACAATTACAGTAATAAAAAAAGTCATCATTCGGGAGGTTTGCATTTCTAAAGTAGGTCCGATGGATATAATAATCGCTAACCAAAATCCCAAAACTCCTATGTTGATTATATTTAAAAATAAGCCTTTAAAAAACAAACTGACATAATTTTTTCGAATGATTTCATTATCTATTGCTTTAGTATTGATTTTCTTTTCTTTACGCAAACTTAAAAAAGAAATGATTCCATAAGCTACCATTATTATACCACCAAAAATAAACAAAGACGGCTTGTCTTCTAAACTTTTGATCATCCTATAACTACCTAGATAAGCAATTGAAATAAAAATACCGTCAGCAAAAACAACACCCAAATCAAATACTAGCGCCGCTCTAAATCCTTTTATAATACTAGTTTCTAGTAAAATAAAAAAAACGGGGCCAATCATAAAACTTAAAAAAATACCCCAAGGAATTCCAGCTAGAATATCATTTATCATCAAAATCTAAAGTTAATTTACAATAAAACCTGCAATTTAATTTTTTTCCTCAATTTTTCCTCCTAGTACAGTAGCTTTATTTATTTGTTTAGGCTTTCCATGAATGTAAATAGTCCCTCCTGCTCTTACTTTGGCATCCACTAAGGTTGTAGCATATATTTCTGCTATTCCACCCGCAAAAACAGTAATAGTGGTTTGAGAAGTATGCAAATCCAAAGCATCCAGACTTCCACCTGAAGTTAAATTCACATCTTGATTATTTGCTTTACCTGATAATTCAATAATACCCCCTGTAAAAGCTTTCACATTAACCTTTTCTGCCTCAATATCAGCTTGAATTTTGGCTCCTTCTTTAGCGCTGATGTTAATAATAGTACCTTTAAAAACTGCGTCACTGGTTACAATCGAACCTTCACTAGCATTTATTCCATCAATATTTCTAAAATACAATTGAATGCTAATATCCTCACCAGATAATAATTTAGGAAAAGGCATTCTTAATTTCAATTCTCCATTATTATTTACAGTTTCCACCTCCGAAGCTCTTGCCCCATTTATGACAATTTTATTCTCAGAACCTGGAATTAATTTTACACTGAGTTTATCAAAAACACTCACTGTACTAAAATCACCAAGATTTTTAGTAACCTGTGCTAAAGTGATTTGAGAAATCATCACTAAAGCAATCATCCATAATTTTTTCATTTTGACCTTTAATTTTTTTATTATTTTTCACTTCTTCTAATAAAGTTAAAATCCAATTGTTTTTTAACCAAATCGGCATTTTTAACAGTAACGTAGATTTCGTCACCTAATTGCAATAACCGTTCCGAAGTAGCGCCAACCATAGCATATTGTTTCTCATCAAAAGTATAGTAATCGTCTTTAAGGTCTCTGATACGCACCATACCTTCGCATTTATTTTCTATGATTTCAACATAAATACCCCATTCTGTTACACCTGAAATAACACCCAAAAACTCTTGATCCTGATGATCTTGCATGTATTTCACTTGCATGTATTTAATAGAATCTCTTTCGGCATTGGTAGCCAATCCTTCCATTGTGGAACAATGCAAACATTTGTTTTCAAAGGTTTCCTCATCAACAGATTTTCCACCGTCTAAATAATACTGTAATAGCCGATGTACCATTACATCAGGATAACGTCGGATAGGTGAAGTAAAATGCGAATAATAATCAAATGCCAATCCGTAGTGACCAATATTATCTGTTGAATACTTGGCTTTGCTCATCGAACGAATCGCCAAAGTATCTATTAAATTCTGTTCTTTTTTACCACTAACATCTGCCATTAATTGATTCAATGACTTAGAAATATCACCAGGATTACGGAAGTCTAATTTGTAACCAAATTTAGAAATCACCGTTTGCATCGCAATCAATTTATCCTCGTTTGGTTCATCGTGAATTCGATAAACGAAAGTTTTTTTCTGTTTACCAATATACTCAGCTACTCTCCTATTGGCTAATAGCATAAATTCTTCAATCAAATGATTGGCATCTTTTGAAATTTTAAAATAAACTCCTTCTGGTTCTCCATCTGCATCCAAATTGAATTTGACTTCTACTTTATCAAAAGAAATAGCACCATCATTCATTCTCTTTCTTCTGAAAATTTTAGCTAATTCATCTAATTTAAGCGTCGCTGAGACAATTTCAGCAGGAACTTGATAAGAACTTCCAGTAATTGAAATTTCTTCTGGAATAGTATCTTGTTTGGTTTCTATGATGTGTTGTGCTTCTTCATAAGCAAATCGTTGGTCCGAAAAAATCACTGTTCTACCAAACCATTGATTCACTACTTGGCATTTATCGGTAATTTCAAATACAGCAGAAAAAGTATATTTTTCTTCTTGCGGACGTAACGAACAAGCAAAATTAGAAAGTACTTCAGGCAACATTGGCACTACTCTATCTACCAAATAAACCGAAGTGGCACGCTGAAAAGCTTCATCATCTAAGATGGTCCCTTCTTCTAAATAATGCGAAACATCTGCAATATGAATTCCAATTTCATAATTTCCATTTTCCAAAACTTTAAAAGACAAAGCATCATCAAAATCCTTAGCATCTCTTGGATCAATTGTAAATGTTAATGTATCACGCATATCACGGCGCTTCGCAATCTCAGCTTCGGTGATGGAAGTATCTATTTTTTGAGCATAGGTTTCTACTTCAATAGGAAACTCTGCTGGCAATCCATATTCAGCTAAAATTGCGTGAATCTCTGTATCATGTTCACCAGGTTTTCCAAGAACTTTAATTACTTTTCCAAAAGGACTATCAGCTCTTTTTGGCCAATCTTCAATGTGAACTAGTACCACATCACCTTGCTCCGCCTCTCCTATTTTGTCTTTTGGAATAAAAATATCCGTGTACATTTTTGGATTGGCTGTCGATACAAAAGCAAAGTTTTTTTGAATATCAATCACACCTACAAAGTCGGTTTTAGCTCTTTCAATAATTTCAATAACTTCTCCTTCAGGACGTTTACCTCTTCTACGGTTGTAGATATAAACTTTTACAATATCCTTATCTAAAGCATGATTCAAATTATTGGTAGGAATGAAAATATCTTCTTCAAAATCTTCACAAATAAAATAAGCCGTTCTACGACTCGTCATATCAATTTTACCTTGATAATATTCTTTGCTTTCGGTTTTTATTAAATATTTACCAGGTTCGGTTTCAACAATTTTCTTACTAGCCGTTAATAACTTCAAATCTTTGATGATTTGGTTGCGACTTTGAGTGTCGTCTAATTCTAATTTGGCAGCTATTTGCTTATAATTGAATTCTTTATTGGCACTGTTGGAGAGTATTTTTATAATTTTATCAGAGAAATCCAGTTGTTTCTTAATCGGTTTTCTTAATCTTTTTCCCATAATTGATTTCTTAAAGTTCGAAATTACAAAATAGTTAACAGTTAGAAGTCGATTCTAGAAAGTTTTAAATAAATAATAACGTAATCCTGCCATTTTCAACAGCTATAAATTTCACTTATCTTTATAATCAAATACTAAAGAATATGGAAACATTTGTAACCATTGCGATTTTTGACTACACCTATCAAATCGAAATTATCAAACATCGTTTGAATATCGAGGGTTTTCAATATTTTTTTGAAAACGAAATTATGTCATCCTTTGCCCCAATGTATTCCACGGCTTTAGGCGGAATCAAATTGAAAGTGCATCCTAACGATTTTGAAAATATCAAAAGTATTCTTCAAGAAATGAAATACGAAAACAATTTGAGAATCGTTTAAATTTTTCAAAGTTGTCAACATATATTAAATACAACAAAAAGAAAATTTAAATTTAAATAATTTATTTATTGTTATTATAGCTTGTTAATAGTGCCAATAATTTTATTTGTTTCTGCTTTGAATATTAGTTATTGCTTGTTATCAACAGTTATTAACAAGTTGTTTTATACTTAAAGTATTCATTTTTAAGATTTTTTTAAATTTAATTAACAACGGTTAATAATTGAAAACGAATTGAAATTGTAAATAAGTATTTTTAAAAAATATGTTGATAAAGTTCGAATGAGTATTGATAACTTTTCTAAAAATTAAGCAAACTTTTTTAGGTTTTTAAATTCCTATTTTTGATTACATTTTTTATGAATACAACCAAAAAATAGTTCTAATTTTCTTTCCTGACTTATTAACATTTAATGTTAACTTAAGGTTAACTGAAAATCAAGCAATTAAGATTTTCTATTAACAATGATTTTTTTTTATTAAAATACTGAGTATTATTTATTGATTTTCAGTATTTTATAAATTATTAATAATTGTTTATAACCACTAAATACTTTAAAATAAGGAGTTTATAAAGTTTATAACTAGACCAATTGTATTAATATTTTGCAAACATGCTTATGATTCTAGTTATAATAAATAATCTTTTGGTAAATTTGCAGTTACAACTTAATATAATATAGAATGAAAATTTCAATAGGGAACGATCACGCAGGTCCAGAGTATAAAATGGCTATTGTAAAAATGCTTAAAAGCAAAGGATATGAAGTTACAAATTACGGAACAGATTCTGAAGCTAGTGTTGATTATCCAGATTTTGGGCATCCCGTTGCATTAGATGTAGCAGAAGGAAAAGCTGATTATGGAATTGTAATTTGTGGAAGTGGTAACGGAATTGCCATGACTGCTAACAAACATCCAAAAGTAAGAGCAGGTTTATGCTGGATTAAAGAAATAGCTTATTTGACTCGTTCACATAATGATGCTAATGTACTATGTATCCCTGCACGTTACACTTCTGTACAACAAGCTATAGAAATTGTTGATACTTTTTTAAATACAGAATTTGAAGGTGGAAGACATCAAAATAGAGTTGATAAAATCTCTTGTAAATAAGTAGATTTATTTTTTTAAGATTCTAAGTCGTTGAGTTACTAAGTTTTTTAAGGATGATTATATCTATTATAATTACTTATTTCAATAGTTGGAATATTGATGTCATAAAACTACTAAATAGTTAGGTTTTATAAAAATATTGAACCGCAAATACACTAATTTTAGAAAGTGTGTTTGCGGTTTTTTTAGTTTTATATTGACTGAATTTACATTAATTCAGTCTATCAACTGACTGAATTTACATTAATTCCGTCAGTTTACTGACGGAATTTGTATTTTTTAAGTTATATTTGATGTGTGTTTTAATTCTTATGTAATGAATAATTATTTAAAAAGAGCCGTTTTTAATCATTTTGAAAAGAAAGTTTTACCTAATAAAGTATTGATTTTACTGGGTGCACGCCGTGTGGGTAAAACAGAATTGATAAAAAATTATCTTGAAACTATTCCAGCCGAAAGTTATTTACAATTGAATGGTGAAGACATTCAGGATGCTAATTTATTACAAGAACGTTCGGTTGCTAATTATAAACGGTTGTTAAACAACATAAATTTATTAGTTATTGATGAAGCACAAACGATTCCTGAAATAGGTTTGATTTTAAAATTGATTGTAGATTCTATAGATGGAATCAAAATTATAGCTACGGGTTCCTCTGTTTTTGATTTGAATAATAATTTGGGAGAACCATTAGTGGGTCGTAAAAACACTATTTTCCTTTATCCATTGGCACAAATGGAATTTTCAACTCAAGAAAATTACAAACAAACTATCGAAAATTTGGAAGAGCGTATGCTTTTTGGAGGTTATCCAGAATTGATTCAGTATCCCAATTGGGAAGAGAAAAAAGAATATTTATTTGAAATAATCAATTCCTATTTACTCAAAGACATTTTGGTTTTTGAAGGTATTAAGCAAGCCGATAAGATTTATAATCTCTTGCGATTGATTGCTTTTCAAGTAGGAAAGGAAGTTTCATTACAGGAATTAGGCAACCAATTACAAATTTCCAAAAACACTGTAGCCAATTATCTTGATTTATTGTCCAAAGTCTTTATTATTTTTAAAGTCGAAGGTTTTAGTCGTAATCTGAGAAAGGAAATTGTAAAGTCGAGTCGCTGGTATTTTTATGATAACGGCATTCGAAATGGGATTATTAATAATTTTAATCGATTGGATTTTCGAAATGATGTGGGCGATTTATGGGAAAATTATTTGGCTGTGGAACGTTTAAAAAAACAACAATATCACAGGATTCCAACCAATAATTATTTTTGGCGTACTTATGACCAGCAAGAACTAGATTGGCTAGAAGAAAAGGGAGAAGCGCTAACAGGTTTTGAGTTTAAATGGAATGAAAACAAGAAAGTAAAGATTCCTACTGCATTTGCAAAAGCGTACCCTGAAGCCAGTTTTGAAGTAATTAATAAATCTAATTATTTAGATTTTATCCTATAATTTTTGAAATAAAACCACATTGATATAGGAAGTACAATAGAAGTATTTGAAGTATCATAATGCTCCAAAATTTCCACAAATAATTTTTTTTGGAGGTTTTGTGTCTAAAAATTACCATTGCTATTGCCGAACTTAATGTACCTCCAAAGAACACAAAACTTAAAAGCGTTTTCTCAGGAATTTGCTTTTTTTTGTTTTTTGCTAGAAATTTATCGTAGCCTATTAATACAAAAGCAATTATATTGACAATTAAAATATAGTAGAATAAAACAGTCATTTAACTCAAATTAAGTTTCAAAGATATTATTTTAGCTATTCGAAAAAAACACTCATGACCAATATAGATTTCATTTCCAAAAAAGTAGCCACAGCTGCTATCAACATTCAAAAAACAGTTCAATTATTAAACGAAGATTGTACCATTCCCTTTATTTCCAGATACCGTAAAGACGTTACCGGAAATCTAGACGAAATGCAAATTGAACAAATTGCCAAGTTAAGTAAGCAGTACGATGAAATTGTAAAACGAAAAGAAGCCATTCTTAAATCTATTGAAGAACAAGCAGCATTGACACCTGAATTAGCCAAAAAAATTCAGCAAAGTTTTGACCTTCAAGAGCTAGAAGATTTTTATTTGCCTTACAAAAAGAAGAAAAAAACGAAAGCTGATCTGGCTCGCGAAAAAGGATTGGAACCTTTGGCCAAAATTATCATGGCGCAAAACAATGATGATGTTGATTTTATAGCTACGAAATATTTGAATGAAAATGTTAATAATGAAGAGGAAGCTTTACAGGGTGCCAGAGATATTATTGCTGAATGGATTAACGAAAATTTATTTGTTCGTAAACAATTGCGTCGTTTGTACGAACGCAAAGCAACGATAACAACCAAGGTGGTTAAATCAAAAAAAGAGGAGGAAGCTGCACAAAAATTCAACCAATATTTTGATTGGTCAGAACCAATTTCCAAAGCACCAGCGCACCGATTATTAGCGATGTTACGTGCAGAAAAAGAAGGTTTTATCAAGTTTAAAGTTGAAGTAGATTTAGACGAGGCTTATGATATCATTGATGAATTGGTATTAAAAGGTCAAAATGCCACAACACCTCATGTTCAATTAGCGATTGAAGACAGTTACAAACGCCTGTTACAGCCTGCTATTTCGAATGAAACCTTACAGGAAGCCAAGGCCAAGGCCGATACCAATTCGATTCAGGTTTTTGCCTCAAATTTAAGTCAATTATTGTTGGCTCCGCCATTGGGTGAAAAACGTATTTTAGCCATTGATCCTGGGTTTAGAAGCGGTTGTAAAGTAGTTTGTTTAGATGAAAAAGGTGATTTACTTTATAATGAAACCATCTATCCACATGCGCCACAGAATGAAACGGCTATGGCAATGAAAAAAATCAAATCGATGGTCAATGCTTATAACATTGATGCTATTTCTATTGGAAACGGAACCGCTTCAAGAGAAACTGAATTTTTTATTAAAAAAATTGCCTTTGACAGGCCTGTACAGGTTTTTATTGTTTCAGAAGCAGGGGCTTCAGTATATTCAGCTTCCAAAATTGCTCGTGAGGAATTTCCAAATTATGATGTAACGGTTAGAGGTTCGGTTTCCATTGGTAGAAGACTTTCGGATCCTTTGGCAGAATTGGTAAAAATTGACCCAAAGGCGATTGGAGTGGGGCAATACCAACATGATGTGGACCAAAATAAATTGAAAGAAGAGTTAGATTCTACCGTCATTCGTTGTGTGAATTCAGTGGGAATTAATATTAATACCGCCAGTAAACATTTGTTGAGTTATGTGAGTGGAATAGGAGAGAAGCTGGCCGAAAACATTGTGACGTATCGATCTGAAAATGGACCTTTTGAAGACAGAAAACAATTGAAAAAAGTACCTCGTTTAGGTGAAAAAGCCTTTCAACAAGGGGCAGCTTTTATCCGAATTAAAGAAGGGAAGAATCCCTTGGACAATTCGGCTGTGCATCCTGAAGCCTATTCGATTGTGGAGAAAATGGCCAAAGATTTGAAATTAAAAGTGGATGATTTAATTGGTAACAGAGAGAAAACAGCTTTAATAAAACCTGAAAATTATAGTACGCCAGAAATTGGTTTATTAACCCTTAAAGACATTATCAAAGAGCTTGAAAAACCAGGATTAGATCCCAGAAAAGAAGCCAAAGTATTTGAATTTGATCCTAATGTAAAAACCATCAAAGACTTAAAAACAGGTATGATACTGAACGGAATTGTCAATAACATTACCAATTTTGGTTGTTTTGTTGATTTAGGCATTAAAGAAAGTGGTTTGGTTCACATCTCTCAGCTCAAAGCAGGCTTTGTAAGCGATGTAAACGAAGTAGTGAAGTTACATCAACATGTTACCGTAAAAGTAACCGAGGTGGATGAGGATAGAAAGCGAATTCAGCTCACGATGGTGATTTGATGAATGTTATTTGAGTTATACAATGGCTGTATTTAAGCATAAAAAAACCATCGTTTACGATGGTTTTTTTGAATTTTGTAGTTACTATAACTTTACAAAAACAACATTACAATTGTCAGCAAAACTCCAGCTGCAGTAAAGTACATTCCTTTTTTGAAAATAGTTGTTTTGGGTAAAAACATCCAAAAGGTTGAAATTACAAAGAAAAGCAAGGACGTACCAAAAAATATATTTAAAAAGTATAGCGGTTCACCTGCTTTTGCTTTATGCAAATGATTCATTTTTTCTATCAATAAAGGTTGACTCTTTGTTGTATAATCGGCTGCTCCGGTTTTTTTATTGTAGGTTCCTTCTTTAAAGAAAACAACGTCTGCCTCTTCGCGTTCTACTTTGAATTTTCGAATATGCAATTCCTTTCCTAAATCCTCTCCACTTAGATTAGGAGCAATCGTTTTTACAATTTTCTTTTCCTGTTTTAAAAACGATGTTTCTCTAAAGATTAAAATAATACCACTTATTGCATAAACGGCCATGATTCCGGCCAAGAAAAAGCCT
Source organism: Flavobacterium faecale (assembly GCF_048320115.1). Classification (GTDB taxonomy): domain Bacteria; phylum Bacteroidota; class Bacteroidia; order Flavobacteriales; family Flavobacteriaceae; genus Flavobacterium; species Flavobacterium faecale_A. The sequence goes on along the minus strand of NZ_CP182943.1, from coordinate 1,324,950 downwards.
AAATAACGGTGGATGATGCGCATTAAATTACTAGTTTTTTTCTTTTTTGTCATTACCAGCTTCTTTTTTTGTTTGAATTCCTACTTTTTTGAGTGCGCAAAAGTAAGTAATTAAGATTTATTCTAGATAAGACTTAAGAATACTTTAAAGGTTTAGTATTCATAAAATAAATCCACCATGTATAAACTATGGTAATTCCAGAAAAGTACAATTACAAAATACCAATTTTAGTTATTCTGTCAATATAGGTATCAAGTAAAGTGGTTTTGTATTACAAAAAACCGCTTCAGCATTCAAAGAATGTTGAAGCGGTTTCAAAATTAATTTTTGAAAATTACAATTGTATAACTCCTCCCAGATTAAAACTAAAGCCGTGATTTGTTATTCGATTTTCAGCTGATTTGTTTATATTGGTTAAACCATCAAAAAATTGCGCATCAAGTAATATCCCAAATTTTTTGTTTATTTCAATTTTATATCCAATACCATACGTAAAACCTAATTGAGCAGACTGAATATCATTGTTATGTAACTGGTATGTTTGCCCATTTTCTATATATAGTCCTTTTGTCAAAAATGAAGTTGTTAAACCGAAATTTAAATTCCATTTTCGAGTGCTTCCAAAATGCCAGTTAGCGTTAATTGGAATATTTAAATAATATAATTTATTTTCAACTCTAGTAGAGAAATCTCTATATATTCCTCCCATTTTGTTAGTGATTAAACCAGAACGTAGACTCCATCTATCGTTGAAGTAATAATCTACAGTTGCTCCAATTTCGATCCCTGCATTATAATCGGTATCATAATTTTCATTAGATTCAAAATAGGTTGAAGACCCTATTTTAGGTGTGATTTCAACGGTTCCTTTGTCTTTAATTTGTGCATTTGTACTCCCAACTACAATTAATGTAATGATGGCTAAAAAAGTCTTTTTCATAAGAATTTTATATATTTTCAGCAAAATTAATAAGTAAATACTTTTAAATTATATTAAAAGGTAAAATAATTATTAATTTATTTGTACATCATTTTAAATTATTAACTATCAGTATGATAAATAAATAATCTTAAAAAAAAAATCCCAAAAATCGATTGTTACATCAAATTTTGGGATTCAAACAAGAAATACAATCTCTTATTTAGTCTCTTTATCGCTATCTTCTTTTTTATCAGTAGCAGCATCGTCTTTGGCAGCGTTTTTAAATTCTTTAAGTCCGCTTCCTAAGCCTTTCATTAATTCTGGAATTTTTTTACCTCCAAAAAGTAATAATACAACTGCTAATATGACTAGGATTTCTGTAACTCCAAATCTTCCCATGATTGAATAATTTATGCCGAAGCCTATTTGTAATAATATCTAAGGGACAAAGGTAAATAGAATTCCTCAATACCAACCCACTAAAGAGCAATTATTTATAAGAGTTGAAGTTAAAAATTTATTAAAAACGGGCTTAATCATCGTCCCAAACTGCTTAAATTCATAATGATATATAATTTTGGGCGTGCTCTTATAGAGACAATATCATCATAAGTTTTGTATTAATGTAGGTTTTAGTTTCAACACTAGCTAATAATTTCAACTGAGAGTGAAGAGGAGTTCAATTGTTTTAAAATAACATTCATTTCATAATTTAGTTATAAAAGTAGCCTAAGATTAATATAGCGTTTAAGTCTAGGTGATGAAAATAGTTTGGTTTACATTAATTATTATATTTGTGTCATATTGAGAAAAAGTATGTCTGAAAAGCGATTAAAACGTAAAAAACTCCAAAAAAAATTATTCACAAAAAACCGTTTGGTGATTTTGAATGAAGATACTTTTGAGGAAATTTTTTCACTTAAATTGACTTTGATGAATGTCTTTGTAGTAGCCACTTTAAGTGCTATATTTTTGATTTCTATCACCACTTTTATAATCGCTTTCACACCTTTGAGGGAATATATTCCAGGCTATTCTTCTTCGAAATTAAAGAGAGATGCGACTGAATTAGCCCTAAAATCAGATTCTTTGATAATTGCTTTAAAGAAAAATGAAGCCTATATTCAATCCATCCAAAAGGTACTCAATGGTCAATTAGAATATGCGAAGTTTAATAAAGATTCAATTCTAGTGGCAGTCGAGGAAACTACACCTAAACTCAAGGTGACTGCTTCTGAGGAAGAGTTGAAACTTAGAGCTAAAGTAGAAGAAGAGGAAAAAAAAGCATCAAATTTGTCCAAACCAAAAGGACAAAATACTAAAAAAACAAAATAGCATGTTTATAAAATCAGTGGCTGCCAAAATATTTGCAAAAAAAGTGTTCCAAAAAACGCAACTTTGGGCAACAAATCCTATTGCTACCCAAAAAGCGGTATTTGATTCTATAATAAAAGCAGCACGCAATACGGAATTTGGTAAAGACCACCATTTTGAAACCATTGAAACCTACCAGGATTTTGCTAAACAGGTCCCAATAAGAGATTATGAGGATTTAAAACCTTATGTTGAAAAAGTGGTCAAAGGGCAAGAAAATATTCTTTGGCCAGGGAAACCACTTTATTTTGCTAAAACATCCGGGACCACTTCTGGTGCTAAGTACATTCCGTTGACCAAGGAATCCATGCCTTATCATATTGAGGCGGCACGTAATGCTATTTTACACTATATACACGAAACCGGTAAAGCGGATTTTGTTTCAGGTAAAATGATTTTCTTGCAAGGAAGTCCCATTATGGAGGAAAAATACGGAATACGTTTTGGACGACTTTCTGGAATTGTAGCACATTTTGTTCCTAAGTATTTACAAAAAAACCGTATGCCTTCTTGGGAAACCAACTGTATGGAAGATTGGGAAGCCAAGATTGACGCCATTGTTGAGGAAACATATAACGAAAACATGACGGTGATTTCAGGAATACCTTCTTGGGTGCAAATGTATTTTGAACGTTTACAGCAAAAAGGAGGGAAGCCTGTAGGAGAGATTTTCAAAAACTTTAATCTCTTTATTTATGGTGGTGTTAATTATGAACCTTATCGTGCTAAGTTCGAAAATTTAATAGGTCGAAAAGTTCCTAGCATTGAGCTTTTTCCAGCCTCAGAAGGATTTTTTGCTTACCAAGATTCCCAAAAAGAGAAGGGAATGTTGTTGTTATTGAATTCGGGTATTTTTTATGAATTTATAAAAAGTGACGAATTCTATTCAGATTCCGAAGGTTCGGGACCAAGACGTTATACCATAGGAGAAGTGGAATTAGGAGTAAATTACGTTTTGATTATTTCGACCAATGCAGGACTTTGGGGTTATAACATTGGCGATACCGTTCAGTTTACCTCTTTGAAACCCTATCGTGTGATTGTTTCGGGCCGTATAAAGCATTATATATCTGCTTTTGGTGAACATGTCATTGGTAAAGAAGTAGAGTCGGCTTTGCAAGAAGCTATGGAAGGAACAGATATTCGTGTCAATGAATTTACTGTGGCTCCACAAATCAACCCAACAGATGGGTTGCCTTATCACGAATGGTTCATCGAATTTGATTCTGAAGCTTCGGGAGAACCCAATGATTTGAAAGCATTTGCGGAAGCAATAGACAACGCCATGCGTAAACAAAATATTTACTATGACGATTTGATTGTGGGCAATATTTTGCAAAAAGTGGTCATCACTAAAGTAGCTCAAAATGGTTTTCAAGAATATATGAAATCCATTGGGAAATTAGGAGGACAAAATAAAGTGCCTCGACTAGCCAACGATAGAAAAATAGCTGATTTATTACCTACAATATTATGACAGAAACAAAGAACTTAAGGATCACTCGTGCCCAAGAGTCTTCTACCGCTATAGAGAAAATGTACATTACCATGCGCCATTTATTCAACCGAGGTTTTTATAAACCTATGGGGATATCGGGTGATAGTTTGAGGGAAGCCTTACTCACTTTAAGACCCGAAATTTATGGCCATATCGTAGATGAAAAAGTAGAACTTAAAGGACTTTTGTATGTCATCGAACGCTTACCTATGGGAATTGAAGAATGTCGATATATCAATTTGACGTCTCACGAAGGGTATGATAAATCTCATTTTAAAGCGATTGTTCCTCCCAAACGTCGCCGTAATTGTTATCGGATAGATGATGATTTGATGCATATTGAAATTACTAGAGGAAGATCTGATATTTATGATATTTTGACGCATCTGACTTTTATTTTTATTGAATCGCATAAAATACGACAACGCGTAACTTTAGAAGAGGGTGATGAAATTTCAAGAGATTGGGAGAAATTAGAACATGCAGTCACTCAAAGGCGAAAATTAACCCTAATTGAAAGAGAAAAAACCATTTCACATACGGCTAATATTTTAGGTAGAACCTTTGAAGACATTTCAGATATATATGATTCCTTTGGCACAAGTTCGTCTCCTGACAGGTTTTTACATATTATTTATTGGCTTGGTAAATTAGCCATTGGAGAAGTTGCTGAAGACAAAAAGCGTACGATTACTTTTAGCCCCATTTTAAGAGAACGTTTAGGACATCATATTCACGGAGAAATATGGGCTACACGCATTAAGGAAATATTGAAAACCAAGGAACTTTTAGGGCGTCCTATTCATGTGATTAGTGCCAATATGCATTCGGTTATGAATTCCTTGTTTGCAACAGCTGCTTTAAAGTCAAAATTTAAAACACATTCTGATATTTCAATTTACGAAGAATTAAGTAAAGCAGAATCACAGGATTTGCGTAATATTGTCGAAGACATAGCTCAAAAAAACGGAATGCTATTTTTACCCGATACTTCGGGAACTAATATTGATGTTCAAATTTTTGACACCGCTAAAATTGATTGGGAAATCACTTCGTTTCCAAATACCGATTTGGGTGAACATAAGCCAGTATTAATTGTGATGGATTATGCTTTTGGCGAGCAAGCATATGAAACTATCGACGAATTATTAAAACCGTATAAGAAAGATACGTTCTTGCAGGTAGAATCAGTTTCTATTATGGGAAAAGCAGGAATTTTAGAAGGAGGAAAGGGTGATATAATGATTCCAAATGCCCATATCAATGAAGGAACAGCGGATAATTATTATTTTGAAAATGAATTAACCGCTAGCATGTTTGAGGGCAATGGTATCTCAGTTTTTTCAGGTCCTATGGTAACAGTCCTTGGAACCTCCTTGCAAAATAGAGATTTATTAAAGTTTTTTCACGATTCCACTTGGGGAGTGATTGGCCTAGAAATGGAAGGTTCTCATTATCAAAAAGCCATTCAATCAGCCTCAAAAATAAGGAAAAGCATACCAAAGGATGTAAAAGTACGTTACGCTTACTACGCCTCAGATAATCCTTTGGAAACAGGAAGTACCTTAGCTTCAGGTGGATTGGGAACTACTGGAGTAAAACCCACCTATTTAATTACCATTAAAATATTAGAACAAATATTAAGACAATAAACCGTGATTTGCTTTTTACTTTAGGCAAAAAACCTTTTTTTTACACTATAATTTTAAAAAATAATTTAATTTCAATATGAAAAGAATATTAATTACAGGTGCGGCAGGATTTTTAGGATCACACTTATGTGATCGTTTTATAAAAGAAGGATATTATGTAATAGGTATGGATAATCTCATCACTGGAGATTTGAAAAATATTGAACATTTATTTAAATTAGAAAATTTTGAATTTTATCATCATGATGTCAGTACTTATGTACATGTACCTGGTGAATTAGATTATATTTTACATTTTGCTTCTCCAGCAAGTCCCATTGATTATTTAAAAATTCCAATTCAAACCTTAAAAGTAGGGTCATTAGGAACTCATAATTTGTTAGGCTTAGCCAAAGCTAAAAAGGCTCGAATTTTAATAGCATCTACTTCTGAAGTTTACGGAGATCCTTTAATACATCCTCAAACGGAAGAATATTACGGAAATGTCAATACCATTGGACCCAGAGGAGTGTATGACGAGGCTAAAAGATTCCAAGAATCAATTACTATGGCTTACCATACTTTTCATGGCTTAGAGACTAGAATTGTGCGAATTTTTAATACCTATGGACCAAGAATGCGCCTCAACGATGGTCGTGTGATTCCAGCATTTATCGGTCAAGCTTTGCGAGGGGAGGATTTAACAATTTTTGGAGATGGAATGCAAACACGATCTTTTTGTTATGTTGATGACCAAGTAGAAGGAATTTTCAGACTCTTGCATTCAGATTATGTGTATCCCGTAAACATTGGAAATCCAGATGAAATAACAATCAAAGATTTTGCGGATGAAATCATAAAATTAACAGGAACAAACCAAAAAGTAGTTTATCAACCTTTACCAATAAACGATCCTTTACAAAGACAACCAGACACTACAAAGGCCAAAGAGATATTAGGATGGGAAGCGAAAGTAAACCGAGCAGAAGGAATGAAAATTACTTATGATTATTTTAAATCTTTATCCAATGAAGAATTGATGAAAGAAGAACACAAAGACTTTTTAGATTACATTAAATAATAGATTTAATTTAAAAGTAAAACAGCTATTATTTAAGGATGAGATACGCTCCACATATACAAAGGTATTCAAAGTACATAAGACCTATCAGTATTCTTTTAGATCTATTAATAATTATCATTTTTACAAATCTTTTATTCAAAGGTTTAAATTTCGATACAAATTATTATGTTATTTATTTAGTTTGTAGTTGGAGTGTTGTTGCTTTTTTTGGAAATTTTTATCAAGTTTTTCGTTTTACAACGCCCATCGAAATTTTTTCAAAAATTACCAAACAACAAATAATTTTTTTATTGCTTGCCATTGTTTATTTTCCTTTTACTGAACATGCCATCTTTAATCAAGTGATTATAATTAAATTTTTTGTTGTTACGACACTTTCAGTTGCTTTAGCAAAACTGATACTTTTTTACTTTTTAATTGAGTATCGATTGATAACAGGAAGTAATTATAGAAAAACAATAATCATTGGATATTCTCCTGAAGCAATTGAATTAAAAAGGCTCTTTGATTCTAGAATCGATTACGGTTATCATTTTCTAGGTTATTTTTCAGACAAAAAAGCAAATAAGGATATTGTAGGTAAATTTGAACAAGTAAAACAATTTGTAATAGATAAAAAAGTAGATGAAGTTTATTGTTCTCTGCATGATTTGTCCAATGATAAAGTAAAGGATTTAGTCAATTTTATGTATGAAAATAATCGTACACTTAAGTTTATTCCAGATTCTAAAGAAATTTTTTCAAAAAACTTAAAAGTGGATTACTATGAACTTTTTCCAGTTTTATCATTAAAAAACAGTGTTTTAAACGAACCTGAAATTCAATTTTTAAAACGATTATTTGATATCGTTTTTTCATTAATTATAATTGTTTTTGTGCTATCATGGCTCATTCCAATTATAGGCTTATTGATTAAGTTAGAGTCAAAAGGTCCTGTTTTTTTTAAACAAGGACGGCCTGGAATTAATCAAGAAGAGTTCAATTGTTATAAGTTTCGCTCCATGTTTTTAAACGATAATACTGAGAACGAAACTATAAAAAACGACCCTAGGGTTACTAAGATTGGGAAATTTTTGCGTAGAACCAGTATGGATGAATTGCCTCAATTTTTTAATGTTTTGTTAGGCGATATGTCTATTGTAGGACCAAGACCTCAATTATGGATTCATAACAATGCTTATAGAGACAAAATAAAAAAATATTTTGTTAGGGATAGCGTGAGACCTGGGATTACGGGTTTAGCCCAGATTAGCGGCTATCGTGGAGAAATTAATAATGAAAAGGATATGGAAAACAGAATAAAATACGATGTTTTTTATATCGAAAATTGGTCTTTATTTTTAGACCTAAAAATTATTTTTCAGACCATTGTCAATGTATTTAAAGGAGACGAAAAAGCTTTTTAAGATGCCAAATTCATTAGTTTCCATTATTATTCCCACTTTCAATTCTGAAAAATTTATTACAGAAGCAATTCAATCTGTACAAAATCAAACCTATATTAATTGGGAAATTCTAATTGTAGACGACGCCTCAACGGATAATACAGTTGAACTTATCAATAAAATTCGTGCCAAAGACTCCAGAATTAAACTGCATCTATTGAAAAGTAATTCGGGAACCGGAGTTGCTAGAAATAAGGCACTAAAGCAAGCACAAGGAAGATACATCGCTTTTTTAGACGCAGATGATTTATGGATGCCCGAAAAACTCCAAAAACAACTTGATTTCCTTCATGATAATAACCTATCCTTTACTTTTTCATCCTATGATTGCATTGATGAAGATGGAAATCCATTAGGAAAAAGAGTGATTCCTCCCCAAAATCTTAGCTATAATCAATTGTTTTTTTGTAACTACATTGGAAATCTTACAGGAATATATGATACTAATTTTTTTGGAAAAATAGCCATTTCCTCCATCCGTAAAAGACAAGATTGGATGCACTGGCTAACGGTTTTGAAGAAAATTAAAAAAGCAAGAGCGGTTCCTGAAACTTTGGCCTATTATAGAGTTAGGAAAAATTCGATTTCAGCTTCAAAGTTGGATTTAGTTAAACATAATTTTGCCGTATATAAGCAATATCATGGTTACAGTTGGCCTCTTGCTATAGGCTGTATGGTGCTTTTTTTATTTACACAATTAGCCATAAAACCCTTTTATATCAAGAAAGTATCAAGTCTGATTTAAATTGCTTCAGTTTGCCTCTTTTTGATCTTTTTAAGGATTGTTTTTGGATGAAAATGAAGTTGAGGTTAGGCTCTAAATACAAGTCTATTGCTTGTTGCATCTTCTGAATTTTAGCAGCACTTAATGTGGTTTCACTTACGTATTTAATTTCAAAACTGTCTATCTGCGTTTGTTTAATAATGAATTCTTTTACATTGCCATCATCTTCAATAATACTTTTGGTCACATAATAAAAAATTAAACCAGGAGATTTTTTTCCACTTGGAAAATGAACGACATCATTGGTTCTTCCAACAAGTTTTTTTAATATAGGTTTGTAAGGCGTACTGCTTTCGTCCAATATACCGATATCTCCAATGTCGTATCGAATAAAAGGATGGGCTTTATTAAACAAAGAAGTAATCACAATGCGGCCTACTTCTCCATAAGGCAACACAGAATCTTCATCATCTAAAATTTCAACATAAAGTGTTTCAGCATTGATTTGCCATTGGCCGTCAGTATTTTGAAAAGCAATTAAATCCAATTCAGAGGCGCCATATTCATTTACAATAGGAATTCCGAGTTGCCTTTCTAATAACTTTTTATCTTCTTTAAAAAGCATCTCAGAGGTAACCATACACACTTTTAAACTTGGACAAATGTCTTTTAGTACAATGTTTTTCTTGTGTAAAAACTTGGCAAACAAAACAATTGAGCTAGTATAGCCATTGATATAATCAAATTTTTTTGTCTGAAATTGCAATATGAAATATTCTAAATTATCGTCTGATAAATCAAAAACAGAAAAACGATACCTACGACTTAAAAAATCTTTCAGACGTTCTTTTGTATTCCCTATGAAATCTTTAGGAATTCCATAAAATCGGGCTTGATAAGAAGTATTCAGGTTGATATGGTGCCACCCAAAACGCATAAAGTTAGATGCCCATGTCAAGGCGTGACAATATTTGTCTTTAGCAAAAATAAAAGGAGTTCCGCTAGAACCTGATGTTTTGTTTAAATAGATATTATTAATAGAATACCCTTTTGATAATCTTTTTTTTAAGGACTTTTGGAGGTTAGTTTTGTTCAAGACGGGTAGTTTTTCCCATTCATTGGATGTCACATTCCCTACCAAGTCTTTGTAAAAGGAATTGTTTTTTAAATGAAAGTCTACAATAGCCTTTTTTTGATTTTCTATAAACTTAGTTTTTTCTATGGCTGTTAATTTCATAATACGCTCCAAATCCCTTTTGGCCTTCTGTATAGGAAAGCGATTGAGGCGAAGCGATAAATCAAAAAGTGAAAACATGGACAACTTGTTTATTCAAAAATACCACTAAACTATCTACAATTATATTGGTGTGAAATATTTTTTAAAATTAATATAATTAATTGTCATATAGATTCAAAATAGTAGTAATTAAGGAAGGATTTGTTTAGAAAACACATAATTTTCGATTAATACTCATTTTATAATTGGTATTACATTCAAACCAATTATTTTTGCACCGTCATTCTATCGAATGAATATAATTTACTAAAAATAATACAGATGAATATTTTACTATTAGGTTCTGGAGGAAGAGAGCACGCATTTGCATGGAAAATGATTCAAAGTCCACTTTGTGATACACTTTTTGTTGCTCCAGGAAATGCAGGAACAGCTTCAATTGCAGAAAATGTAGCCATTAGTCCAACAGATTTTGAGGCTGTGAAAGCTTTAGTTTTGGATAAAAACATTAAAATGGTTGTTGTAGGACCCGAAGATCCATTAGTAAAAGGAGTATTTGATTTCTTTAAAAATGATGCTCAATTGAATCAAATTCCAGTAATAGGGCCTTCACAATTAGGAGCAACCTTAGAAGGAAGTAAAGAATTTGCCAAAGAATTTTTGGTGAAACACAATATCCCAACTGCTGCTTATGACAGTTTTACAGCAGAGACTGTGGAACAAGGTTGCGCTTTTTTAGCGACTTTAAATCCTCCTTTCGTATTGAAAGCAGATGGTTTAGCCGCCGGAAAAGGAGTGTTGATTATTCAGGATTTGACTGAAGCTCAAACAGAGTTGAGAAACATGTTGGTGAATCAAAAGTTTGGTGCTGCAAGTTCAAAAGTTGTGATTGAAGAATTCTTGGACGGAATAGAATTGAGTTGTTTCGTATTGACAGATGGTAAAAGCTATAAAATCTTGCCTACTGCAAAAGATTACAAACGTATTGGTGAAGGGGACACAGGATTGAATACAGGCGGAATGGGAGCTGTTTCCCCAGTTTCGTATGTGGATGATGTTTTGATGGAAAAAATTGAAACACGCATTGTAAAACCAACCATTGAAGGTTTTCAAAAAGACGGAATCGAGTACAAAGGTTTTGTTTTTATTGGACTAATCAATGTGAATAATAACCCAATAGTAATTGAATATAATGTTCGAATGGGTGATCCTGAAACCGAAGTAGTAATCCCAAGATTAAAAACGGATTTAGTAGAGTTGTTTTTGGCTGTAGCCAATGAAAAACTTGACGAAATCACCTTAGAAATAGACGAAAGAAGCGCTACAACAGTGATGCTTGTTTCTGGAGGTTACCCAGAGGAGTTTGAAAAAGGGAAAGTAATTACTGGATTAGAAAATGTAACTGATTCGATTGTTTTTCATGCAGGAACTACATTAAAAGGGGATGATGTTGTGACTAATGGAGGTCGTGTGATGGCAATAACATCCTACGGGGAGAATTTTCAAGAGGCTTTGAAAAAGTCGTATGCCAATGTAGAAAAAATTCAATTTGAGAAAAAGAATTTTAGAAGAGATATAGGGAATGATTTATTGTAAACCCTTATAGCTTAGATTTATATATAAAGAAGAGCATAGCTATTACTTTTGCTATACATTCAATCAAGGACAATAATAGAAAGTTGTAACTATTAAAACGGTTACAACTTTTTTGTTTTAAAAAATAAGAAACGCCTAAAAATAGATTATTTTTGATTCGAAAATTAGTTCAGGCATAGGTAGTACTAGATAAGAGTCTTGTTAAAGCTTTGCAATTTGACTTCAATTAAAATATGATAGTAAGATGATTAAATACTTTGTTTTTGGAATATTCTTTTTAGCAACCCTTAGTTATGGACAAGAAAGAATTCTACTCAATGAAAACTTTAACGATAATGGAAATGCTTGGAATTTAAGACCAACTGAAAAAGAATTTATAGTAAATATTGATAAAGGAGTTTTACATTTAGAAAAACTCCATAAAAACTTCGATAATAGGGGGTGCTTGTGGTATTCCAAAGAGATTGACAGTTTGGATACATCCAAAAATTTTTCCATAGTTGTTGATGCTAAGCAAATTAGTGGTGGCGATTTTAAGGATGTTTTAGATATTCAATGGGGTGTTTCATCAAAAAGACATATTAAAGAAAAGGCAATGCTGTACCAATTAGATATTCATATGGATGGTTTTGTTTGGTTAAAATTTTATCAATCAAAATGGGATTACTTTAATAAAGTAAACATCAAAAGAAAATTAGAAGAAATCGGTTTTGACCCAAAAGCTAAAAACAGATATGAAGTTCTTCAGGAAGAGGGGTTTGTTAAATTAAAAATTAACGGACAAGAAGTCTATAAACAATATATTTTGCCTATTGATGGAAATTGTATAGGTTTTCAACATTGTTTAAAAGGAGCTTGGGAAATCGATCAGATTATCGTTTCTCAGCTTTTACCAATTGAGAATAGTAACATAGAAAAAGAAAAAATCATTTTAGATAGCCAAACTCCTATTGCTGAAAATGACATTATAACGGATACGACAGATAAATTAGTAAATAATGTTTCTGTTATTTCTAAGCCTATTGCCGATCAAGGACTACAAGTATTTAAAAAAGAAGAGTTGGTCATATATCCAAATCCCTTTAAAGAAGCCTTCAATGTACAATTTAACTTAGACGAAGATGGTTCTGTTATTTTGTATCTTTTTAATATTAGTGGACAACTAATGAAAACCGAAACTAAAAACTTTCAAAAAGGAGATGTAACGTTTATGATGGAGGCAGTTGTGCCCACTGGCGTTTATATAGTGAGAGTTGTGACTAAAAATAATAGTAACCTGTACAAGAAAATTATTAGGGTAGCTGATTAATTTTCAAGAAGATTTGAAAAAATCGTGTGCCAATGTGAATAAAATTCAATTTGAGAAAAAGAATTTTAGAAGAGATATCGGGAATGATTTATTGTAAATCGCGACTGAACAAAAAAAATCCTCAATCTGTTTTTTATTAAGATTGAGGATTTTGTTTTTTATTTCAAGAATGAATGTGCAGTAGTGTCTTGGTTTTCAGTTCCTGCTTCGTCAAATATTCTCAATTGTTTGATCCAATATACCATTGCAGCAGTACAAATAATCATAAATATCCAGTTGATAGTGTTCGCTACAAACCAAGTTTTTAGTTCTAGAGCACGTAAAAAATCTAGTGGAGCAAATAAGATATTTACAAATAGGTATTGAATTCCTTCGAAAAATGCTTTCATATCGTTACTATTATTTTGTTTTTTATTTAATTCGGGTGTAAATCTGCTTATTTAAAAGAATCTTTTCAACTTAAATGTGTTCCTTTTAGAACAAGTATTATATTTACAGTCACAAAAGTATAAAATATCCTTATGATAACAAGTGTTTTTAAAAAATCTACACCATTAAATTTTTCTTTGGTAGTAATTTTAATACTGGTTTTCTTTTCAATATATCAATTCCGAGATTTATCTTGGGTAAATTCAACTGTTTTGATTTTTGAAAAAGTTGGAATATTATTGGTTACTGTCTTTTCCGTTTTTATAACAAGTTTTATTTCCAAAAAGAACGGACTCTCTAAAGACAGTAGTTTTGCTATTTTGTTTTATTTTTTGTTGTTTTCTTTTTTCCCTTCATTATGGGATAATTTGAATTTAATCTTGGCCAATTTTTTTGTGCTTTTGGCACTGAGAAGATTGATATCCTTGCACTCACTAAAGTCCTCTAAAGAAAAAATTTTTGATGCTTCGCTTTGGATATTTATTGCATCATTATTTCATTTTTGGTGTATTTTATACATTGTCTTGGTATTTATTTCTATTATTTTTCACGTGGCTCGGGACTATCGCAATTGGATTTTACCATTTATTGCTTTTTTCACAACAGCTACACTTTTTCTTCTTTTTTCAATTGTATTTGATTTAGATGTGGTTCACTACATTACTACAAATGCTTCAACTGATTTTAAAATAAGCTATTTTACAAATAATTATCAAAATATTGCTTTTTCTATTTATACAACGATAGCATTATTCTTTTTAGCATCGATGCTGGCAACTTATAGTGCTAAGCCTTTATTGACACATGCATCCTATAAAAAGATTATTACCTCCTTTTTTATCGGAATCGTAATATTTATTTTTTCAGCAAATAAGAGTAATGATTTGCTAGTATTTACAATAGCACCTTTGACTATTATGGCAACCAATCATATTGAATTGCCTCAACATAAATTAAAACAAGAAATGGTTTTGGGAGTCTTTATAATCTGCAGTTTCTTTGCTTTTTTCTCGCAATTATAATTTAATCCCGTAAGCTAAATCACCTGCGTCTCCAAGTCCAGGTACAATATAAGATTGGTCATTTAATTTTTCATCAATGCTAGCAATCCATAAATGACAATTTTTAGGTAATTCTTGCTCAAGATGCGCAATCCCCTCTGGAGCAGCAATTACTACAGCGAGGTGAATTTCTTTAGGATAACCGCTTTCAATTAATTTATGAAATACCGCGACTATAGATTGTCCCGTGGCAAGCATAGGATCAACCAGTAATACATATTTGGAATTGATATTGGCAATGGCTTGATATTCTACTTTAATTTCAAAATAATCATCTTCATTGGGATGGAATCGGTAAGCGGATATAAAACCATTTTCGGCTTCATCAAAATAATTCAAAAAACCTTGATGAAAAGGCAATCCAGCTCTTAAAATAGAACAGATAACTATGGGAGCAAAAATTTCTGAACTAGATTTAATACCTAATGGAGTTTTGGTTTTGATATCCTTATAAGTTAACTCTTTACTAATTTCATATGCCATGATTTCTCCTATGCGCTCAATATTTCTTCGAAAACGCATGCGGTCTTGCTGTAAATTCACTTTTCTGATTTGGCTCAAAAAATGATTCAACACACTGTTTTTCTCGGATAAATGATGTATTTGCATAACGAAAAATTAGCTTTTTGAATTAGAATCATAAAGTTTAATTCTAATTTTTTTATAAAAGTATAAAAAGTATCTTTGCGACTATAAAATATAACGATATGTTTTCAAAATTAGCTTATTCTGTTTTCGAACAAAGTATTAAAGATTATCATCAGTTTGATAATGTAGACCAACCGATAAACAATCCCTTTCCTAAAGATCAATTTGAGCATTTGCTTTATTTGAAAAACTGGATTGATACAGTACAATGGCATTATGAAGACATTATTCGCGATCCAAATATTGACCCAGTTGCAGCTTTGACTTTGAAGCGTAAAATTGATGCTTCGAATCAAGAACGTACAGATATGGTAGAATACATCGATAGCTATTTTTTACAAAAATACAGTAAAGTAGTGGCCAAGGTAGATGCTAAAATCAATTCAGAAAGTCCTGCTTGGGCTTTTGACAGATTGTCAATTTTAGCATTGAAAATTTATCATATGCAAGAAGAAGCTACACGTGCTGAAGCTAGTCAAGATCATAGAGATAAATGTCAAGAAAAATTGAATATCTTACTAGAACAAAGAACAGATTTGTCAACAGCGATTGATGATTTGTTGAAAGATATTGAAAATGGTGATAAGTTCATGAAAGTGTACAAACAAATGAAAATGTACAATGATGATGAATTAAACCCTGTTTTGTACCAAGGGAAAAAATAATTGGGACAAAGTTTGTCACATAAATCAATACATATAGCCGTCATGAGACTATCCGCAATGGGAGATGTCGCCATGACGGTTCCTGTTTTAAGAGCGCTTGTTTTGCAGCATCCAGAGGTAAAACTAACGCTGGTTTCTCGTCCGTTTTTCAAGCCTTTTTTTGAAGGAATACCCAATCTGACTTTTTTTGCTTTTGACGAAAAAAGAAGACACAAAGGCTTTCCAGGATTGGTGCGACTGTTTCAAGAATTAAAAAAATTAGAAATTGACGCTTTTGCTGATTTGCACAACGTTTTGCGTTCTAAAGTTCTTCGTACCTTTTTCAGTCTTACTGGGAAGAAGGTAGCCTCAGTCAATAAAGGACGTAAAGGAAGGAAAGCTTTAACTCGAACAGAAAATAAAGTGTTTCAACAATTGCCTACGATGTTTGAAAGACACGCTAAAGTCTTTCAAAAATTAGGTTTCCAAATTGATTTAGCTAATCCAGTTTTTCCTAAAAAATCCGTTTTAAGCGGAGATTTATTAAAATTGACAGGAGATTCTAAAAATTTAATTGGAATCGCTCCATTTGCACAATATGCGTCCAAGGTTTATCCAGAAGACTTAATGCAAAAGGTGATTAATGAATTAGCTAAAAGTTCAGAGAACACGATCTTGCTTTTTGGTGGAGGAACCAAAGAAATCGAAATTTTAGATGCTTTTGCAAAGGACAAATCCAATGTTGTCAACGTAGCGGGCAAAATCAAATTTCAAGAGGAATTACAATTAATCAGCAATCTTAATGTGATGCTTTCTATGGATTCTGGAAATGCACATATTGCCGCTATGTTAGGAGTGAAGGTAATTACACTCTGGGGAGCTACGCATCCTTTTGCTGGTTTTTTACCCTTTAATCAATCAATTGATAATGTTCTTGTTTCAGATAGAAATCAATATCCGTTATTGCCTACCTCAGTTTATGGGAATAAAAAAGTAGCAGGTTATGAAGATGCCATGCGCACGATTCCAGTTCATGAGGTAGTGAAGAAAATCAATGATAATTTGAGATAAAGTATAAAGCATGATTAGAAAAATATCCAATCATGCTTTTTTTTAGATTAATCATTTTTACAAAACAAAATAGACAGATTGTTCTTCCTTCTTGTTTTTTTGTCTGGATATAGGCTCTTCCTGTATTTCAAATTCATTTCGATATTCGTTAACCATTTGTATTAGATTATTTTCAATGGTATTCGCAATAGCGGTAACTGGAGTATCTGTTGGTTTATTTTCAAAAGGATCTTGCAAATGAATTGCCATTTTTTCGATAAGAAAAAAGGCAGCTGCAATAGTTGTAATCAAAGGAACCGCAAACCAGCTCAACAGACTGATAAGTCCAAAAGGCAATAAAATAATAAACATCCAAAGTGTAAAGTGTATATAGATACTGTAGGTAGTAGGGAAAACCGTATTTTTAATTCGTTCACATTTTCCCATCGCATCACACAATCTACTCAGTGTATTGTCTATTTCGACTTGTTGATAGGTTGAAATTCTTTTTTCATTTCGAGCTTTGTGTAGGTCTTTTGCGTGTAATACCAAAAGAGCGTTTGGGATGTGTTTGTGATTTTTTACAAATCGCAATTCTTCTTCTGATAAAAACTTTTTGATTGGCTTAACAGCATCTTCTTTGCGCAAGGATTGTCCAAGGCTATAACACCAAGCGATTTGTCTTTTGGCAAATTTATCTTTGAAATCATTTGCTTCAACAGAAAAGTCGGGATCTTTGTAAAAGGTTATCACTTGTCTAACTAATGTTCTGGATTCGTTTACGATTGAACCCCAAACTATTCTAGCTTCCCACCAACGGTCGTAGGCCTGATTGGATTTGAAAGCCAATAATAAGGAAATAATTGTTCCAATAATTCCAGGTACGGCTATGGGAATTTCGACATCTATGTTAATGAAATAATGATGAAATATTTCAAACAAAATGGTGTAAGTAATCACTAGAACCAATTCTAATTTTATTTTTCCAAGCACATATTTCAACGGAATTTTCTTTTTTAATAACATCTCTCTTATGGTTTGGATTAAATCAATTCTTCGGATAATGATAAAATGGGAAGTCCTAGTTTTTCATTAGTGTCTTCTTTTTTTGTTTTTTTGAACTTTACTTTCTGAATTTTACGAGTTTGAACAAGCATATCAATTTTATATTTTGAAATAGCTTCGTTTAGCGAAGTTTCAACTTCTTCAAAATTGTCTTCAAAATTGATGGTTTGACTTACTATTTCTAAACAGAAATTTTTATTTAAAAAGGATTGAATGTTCTCTGCAGATATATTTGTGTTGTTTTCAACATAAAGGGCTTTGTTGAAATTGCCTTCATATTCTTCCATACCCAAATGTAGGATTGGACATTTTTGATTACTTGCTAATTGAACTAAATACTGATGGATTTTTTGAGTTTCTTGTTTATAAGAATGGGGAAAAACAACCAATTTCACTTCGTAAAAATCAATTATCCCTTTAAAAATTAGAGAGGATAAACCAAATTGATTGTGAATTTTAATTTTACAATTAAGATGATGCTTGATGATGTAGCGGCATGTTTCCAAGACTTCCTCTTGATTTGGTGTAAATCCTATTTTCATTTCTCGTAAATATTGAGATGCGGAGAAGGTATCGGGCTTTTCAGCTACCATCATTAGTATGATAGTGCAGTCCTTTTTATTGGCTTGATAAATGGCCGATTTTACAGCTGAAATCGTATCTGATTGTAAGGTGGTTGGGATTAAAATGTTTTTCATAAGTATAGACATGTTTAGTTTATACCTACAAATTAATTACACCCACATTAGAACGCTCTTAATTTTACATTAGAAATTCCTAAGATTCAACATTAGAAATTTTAATGTTACTTTTTTTAAATACAATTGTAACTATAGTTCCCTTGTTTTGCTCAGATTGTACTTGAAGTTCACCGTCATGCATTCTAATGATTTTCATAGCCAATGGAAGTCCTAGACCGTAACCAATGTATCTTGCCGCAATTTTACCTCGAAAAAAAGGTTCGTACAAATGCGGAATATCTTCTGGTGGAATTCCAATTCCAATATCATTTATGGCTATTTTAATCGAATCTTTATCAGCAGTTAGTGTTACAAAAACTTCATTGTTATCTGAGTATTTGACGCCATTTGTAATAATATTATTAATGGCTAATTCTAAAAGAGGTTTGTTACAAGGAATAAGCAATAAATTCGAATCTGTAGGAGCGAAGTTCAGTTTAATCACCACTCGGTTATCAGGATATAATTTGTCAATATCTGATTTCACTTCTAATAAAAGTTCGTCAATTCTAGCAATATCTTGTACTTGTTTTTTGCCATCATAACCTGTTTGAGTGAGCTTGAGTAAACTTTCGGTTAAGTTGCCTAATCTAGAAGCTTGAGTGTAAATATTCCCTAACGAATTTATGTATTCCTCCGTTTCTCTTTCTTTCAAAAGCATAATTTCGGCTTCGGCAATAATAGTGGTAATTGGGGTTTTTAATTCATGAGAAGCGTTATTAATGAAATTAGCTTGTATTTCAAAAGAAGTCTCCAGACGGTCTAACATATCATTAAAAGTGTCTGTCAGGTCTGATAGTTCGGGTGAATTTTTAACTTCGGGTAATCTATTGTGAAGATTAGAGGCACTAATTCTTTTTACCTCTTTGGTTATTCTTGACACTGGATAAAAAACTCTTTTGGCTAATATTCGTCCAAAAAAGTAAGCCAGTAATAAAAATCCAATTCCAGCAAAAATCATGATTTTTAAGATAAACAGCGAAGTGTTTTTCCCCATTCGATCCCTTGCACCTACAATTACAATGTACTTTTGATTGTTTTCGGTAAAAATTTGACCCAAATAATATTTACTATCTTCTTCATACCAATCCTTTCCTGATTGAAGAATATGCGAGAAAAATTCATTAGGTACCTTAAGATTTATATTATATTCAAAACTATTTTCACTATTTACTTTAAGGACATATTCTTCTTCCTGAATTAGTTCTTCTAATCCATTTTTTTTCAGATTACTGTAATATTTGATTTTTTCGGGATCGTTTTGAAAATGTATAGAGGCCACAATTTTAGCTCGATCTTCCAAACGTTTCAAAAAATGGTATTGGTTGTTTTGGCGAAACATCACAAAAACAAGCACACACAGTAGTAACGTGCTAAAGGTTGATAGCGCGACATAAGTAAAAATGATTTTTTTTCTAATATTCATAATTACAACTTAATAACGTAACCTAATCCTTTAATGGTTTGAATCAATTTTTGCTCGAAAGGTTTGTCTATTTTTTTCCGCAAATAATTGATGTATACATCGACTACATTGGTATTCATATCAAAGTTAATGTCCCAAACATTATCCAAAATTTGTTCTCTTGAAACAATCATGTCTTTGTTTTTAGCCAAATAATACAATAGTTTGAATTCTTTGGCTGTTAAAATAATGGACAGACCTTCTCGTTCAACAGTTTTGGCTTTAGGGTTGATAATAAGTTCACCAATGGTTATCGTTTCGGCTATATCATTTTGCTGATGTGCCCTTCTGAAGAGTGCTTGAATTCGGGCCTCTAGTTCACTAAATTTAAATGGTTTTACCAAATAATCATCGGCACCTGCATTGAGTCCTGTAACGATGTTTTCAGATGTTCCTAAAGCTGTCAATAGCAGAATAGGAACATAATTGTGTGAACTTCGAACTCTTCGACATATTTCAATTCCATTAATATCGGGTAACATAATGTCTAATATAACGACATCAAAACTATAGTTGGAAATCATTTCTATGGCTGTTTTGCCATCCAATGAAACACTAACATCATGATTTGATTCTGCAAGCCCTTTTCTTAAAATAGCTAATAGTTGGGGCTCGTCCTCTACAATAAGTAATTTCATAGAAATAATGGTATAGTTACAAAAATAGGAATTGAATATATAATAAAAATAAGGAAAAAGAAAAATTATGATTTAATTATGAGATGTTAAATCAATAAAAAACAGCAAAAGTTTCAATGTTTAAATAGAAACTTTTGCTGTTAAATTTAAGTATATAATAAGTGTTTTGAACTTATTTAGGAAGCACTAAATCCTAATTTTGTTCTTACTCTTTGCAAAACACCAGTCGCTACAGCCGAAGCTTTATTAGCACCTTTTTGCAACAAAGCATCTACTTCAGAAAGATTTTCCATATAGTAATTGTATTTTTCTCTTTCGGTTTTAAATTTCTCTACAATCAACTCAAACAATGCTTGTTTAGCATGACCGTAACCGTAATTTCCACCTTCATAATTGGCTTTCATAGTTGCAATTTGTTCCTCATTTGCCAATAAAGAATAAATGGCAAAACAGTTACATGTTTCAGTATTTTTAGGTTCTTCCAGCGGTGTACTATCGGTTTCTATCGACATGATTTGCTTGCGCAAGGCTTTGTCATTCAAGAAAATATTGATAATATTATTCGCAGATTTACTCATTTTACCTCCATTTGTACCTGGAATCAACATACTGTTTTCTTGAATTTTAGCTTCGGGTAATACGAATGTTTCCCCCATTTGATGGTTGAAACGAGAAGCCACATCACGAGTAATTTCTAAATGTTGCAATTGATCTTTTCCTACTGGAACCACTTCGGCATCATACAATAAAATGTCGGCAGCCATGAGCATTGGATACGTAAACAAACCCGCGTTTACATCATCCAATCGGTCTGCTTTGTCTTTGAAAGAATGTGCTAAAGTCAATCGTTGGTATGGAAAAAAACAACTCAAATACCAAGTTAATTCTGCTGTTTGTGGCACATCAGATTGTCTGTAAAAAGTAACTTTATCTACATCTAATCCACAAGCCAACCAAGCCGCTGCAGTACTATAAGTATTGTTGCTTAAGGTTTCTCCATTTTTAATTTGAGTAATCGAATGTAAATCGGCTATAAAAAGGAACGATTCGTTTTCAGGATTGTTAGATAATGCAATTGCAGGGATGATTGCCCCTAATAAATTGCCTAAATGTGGTGTTCCAGTACTTTGTACACCGGTCAATATTTTTGCCATTATTTTATTTTATGTACCGTAATTTTGTAAACATTTGATCTTTTAAAATAGGAAACAAATAATTTTTTTTTACCATTAGGAAATTAAGTTTATTAAGCCTTAATGAAACTTAATTTCTTAATGGTTTAGATTTTTTAGATGTAATGTTTTTAAAAATTAAACGGCAATTGTTTTTTAAAAATTCTAATTGTCCCCAAATTTAATTGTTTTTGATAAAACTAAGCTAGTATTCCTTATTTTTGAACTCATGAAAGGAATAAAAATTATTTTTTGGATACTTTGGAGGCTTTGGTTTTACATTGTTATGGCTCTTCCAATCTTGATTATGTTTCCGTTCTTAATACTTTCTATTGTTTCCTATAAAGGTTATCCTTATTTTTTTAGGATGGCTCGTGTGTGGGCTAAGTTTATTCTTTTTGCCATGGGATTTTATTATAAAGTAAGAAAAGAATACAATTTGCACCCCAAAAAAAGTTATATGATTGTGGCAAATCATACATCCATGACGGATATCATGTTGATGCTTGCAGTGGTCAAAAATCCTTTTGTTTTTGTTGGGAAACAAGAATTAGCAAAGATTCCTTTGTTTGGTTTTTTCTACAAACGTACCTGTATCTTAGTTGATAGAAATTGTTCCAAAAGCAAAAATGATGTTTTCAAGAAAGCACAAAAACGGTTAAGTCTTGGTTTGAGTGTTTGTATTTTTCCTGAAGGTGGTGTTCCTGATGATGAAAGCATCATACTCGATACTTTTAAAGATGGTGCTTTCCGATTAGCAATTGAACACCAAATCCCCATTGTTCCCATTACTTTTGCCGATAATAAAAAACGTTTTTCCTATACTTTTTTCAGTGGAAGTCCCGGAATCATGCGTGTAAAAATTCATGCACCCATTATTACTCAAGGTAAAACAATATTAGACCGTAAGGAACTGAGAGAAACAACTCGAAAAGTGATTTACAATCAATTACTTGATTTTAACTTTAAAAACGATAACTCACACCCGAATACAAGCCAAGAAATACAGGTTTAAAGTTGTTTGAGTTTGACGAAAAGGTATTCCATTGGTACTTGACAGTGGGTTCAAAATGGAAGTGAATGGAGGGTATCAATTGGTATTTGAAACCCACTCCAAAATTAGAACTCAAGTGTACCTTATTTAAATTATTGGCTTCGCCTAATTCAACATTCGATTCTGAAGAAATCAACGAAATCTTATTTTCATTCAAAAACAAAGTACTAAAACCACCTATCAAACTAACACCAATTTTTTTATCCAAAAGCGCATAGGAAACTTCCATAGGCAATTCATAATAGCCCATTGTTTGGTTAAGAGCTCCATTTTCTGTTTTTTGAATGTTTTTCTCAGCAGCTGTCAAAGTACTAAAACTAGCTTGATTTTTCACTTCAATGAAATGGTCTGGATTGTTATTGTAATTGATGCTTGCTATACTATTAGTGGTCAGTCCAGGAGAATAAATAATATCATTAGTATTGTAACCTAAGACTAATTTGTTGATGCCTGTTCGAAGTGCTATTTTTGAATTGACAGCGTATTGAATTCCGAGTCCAAAACTTAAGCTGGTTTCTCCACTTTTGTCATTGTTTGAAAACTGATTGTCAATAGCTGATCCTCCCGAATTGGTCTGAAGATATACTGGAGCAACTGTAGGAGCAACTTGCCATTTGCCTTTATTGTTTGATGCCAAATCGTTTTTTTTCTCCGTTTTTTCTTTTAAAATTTCTTCCAGTTCATTCGTTTCTTCGGGAGTTTTATTAACAGCCTCTTTTGAATTAGTAGTCGCAATATTTTTATCTAAATCATCATTCTTAATTGTTTTCTTTTCTGGGGTATTTAGTGGATTTACAATGGTATTGTTCTTGTTTTGAATTGCATTTGCAACTGTGTTTTCTTGCTCTGGAGCTGATTTCGTTTTGGAATGGTTATTTGTTAGGTTTTGAGTTTTATTCGAACGAGAAAGCGCATTTGGTTTTTTAGATGATAAATTTGAATTTGCAGTCGTTTTTGTAGTGCTGGTAAGCGTAACCGTTTCGGTATTATGATCCTCAACTGTTTTATTTTCATCAATAAAAATAGAGCGTGTTTTCTTAGGAATGGATTTGTTTACAACAGGATTTTCAAGACCAACACCTTCTTTTTTATCTAATGATTTGATAGCAAAAAATCCTAAAATTAATGCCGAAGCAATTCCAGAATATTGCAACCACAATGGAAGTATTCGTCTCTTTTTCTTGTCCTTGTTTAAGGATGCTGCGATATTTTGCCAAACTTTTTCGTCTGGACTAGCTTCAAAATCTTTTAGTCGTTCTTGAAACAATCGGTCTATATTTTTATTTTCTTTCATTGTGCCGATGATTCTTGAGTGTTGTTGTTTCTGTTTTCGATTTTTTCCTTCAATAGGAGCCGGGCGCGATGTAAATTAGATTTAGTCGTTCCTGTTGAAATAGAGAGCATTTCACTGATTTCTTGATGTGAATAGCCGTCTAGAACATAAAGGCTAAAAACGATTCGGTATTGATGGGGTAGTTCTTGAATGATTTGAAGTAAATAGTCAAGGGAGACTTCAGCATCGTCCAATTCGATTTCGACATCTGCGATTGATTCGTCTAAAACTTCCATATAATGCACTCCTTTGTACTTTTGAAGTATGTTGTTTATCATAATGCGTTTACACCAACCTTCAAAGGAACCCTTGCCTGAATACTGCTCTATTTTTCGAAAAATAATCAAAAATCCATCCTGTAAGTTGTCCTGGGCATCAGCGTAACTATTAGAATATTTTAAACATACCCCAAAGAACTTTTTCATGAACAATTTAAAGATTTGTTCTTGTGCTTTGGGGTTGTTTTTTTTACATTCTTTAATGAGTTCTTCTACTACCACAGAAACTGCTATTGATTATTCTGTTACTTGAATTTCAACTTCTTCAAAAATATTTTCGCCAGCGGAATCTTTTCCTTTGTAAAATTTAAAGATATAGGAGCCTGTATTGTTGACTATAAAGTTAAAAGAAGCGTCAGATAAGGGTGGGACTTCAGTTGTACAAACTTGGTTGTCTTTTACCGCTGTTTGAATCCCAATGGTTCTCGTGTTTAAGTCTTTAGCATAATAGATTCCTTGATACAAATGACAAGAAGTTGGTTTTTGATATTTTAATTTAATTTCATAAGTATCTCCTAGTTTGAATGTGGCAGGAACTTCATAACTTTCTACAGGAAGTACTTGATAAGTATAACTGTCGGAAGATTTATCGTCTAAACTACAACTTACTAATGCAGTAATTAAAACGAGTAATGATAGAATCTTTTTCATTTTTTCAAATTTTAAGGTTAATAGTAATTAATAATATGTCTTCTTATAAGATGAAATTATTTAAAAAAGGTTGCGTCATTTTTGAAAAAAGTATAAATAAAGATAAAAAAAATGCCCGAATTCACATTCGAGCATTTTCTAGCATTTTTAAAACAAAGAATTAGTTGTCTCCAATTTCTTTAATTCTAGCTTTGATTTTTTCTTCTAATTCTTCCGCTAGTTCAGGATTGTCTTTGATTAAAGTTTTTACTGCATCACGACCTTGTCCTAATTTAGTATCACCGTAGCTAAACCAAGAACCTGATTTTTTAACGATTTCAAATTCTACCGCTAAATCCAGAATTTCACCTGTTTTAGAAACTCCTTCTCCATACATAATGTCAAATTCGGCAGTTTTAAATGGTGGTGCTACTTTGTTTTTTACGATTTTTACTTTGGTTCTATTTCCTAAAACATTTTCACCGTCTTTAATTTGAGTAGAACGACGAATGTCTAGACGTACCGATGCATAAAACTTCAAGGCGTTACCACCTGTTGTTGTTTCAGGATTTCCAAACATTACTCCAATTTTCTCTCTCAACTGGTTGATGAAGAAAACCGTACAGTTGGTTTTGCTAATGGTTCCTGTTAATTTTCTCAAGGCTTGTGACATCAATCGAGCGTGTAATCCCATTTTAGAATCCCCCATTTCTCCTTCAATCTCACTTTTTGGGGTCAAAGCCGCCACCGAGTCAATAACCACTATATCAATCGCTCCAGAACGAATTAAGTTTTCTGCAATTTCAAGAGCTTGCTCTCCGTTATCTGGTTGTGAAATGATTAAATTTTCGATATCTACGCCTAATTTTTCGGCATAACCTCTATCAAAAGCGTGCTCAGCATCAATAAAAGCAGCAATTCCACCTGCTTTTTGTGCCTCTGCAATCGCATGAAGCGTCAAGGTAGTTTTACCAGAAGATTCTGGTCCATATATTTCAATAATACGACCTTTAGGATAACCGCCTACACCTAAGGCTAAATCTACACCTAAAGAACCTGAAGAAATGGTTTCGACTTCCACAATGGCTTTGTCGCCCATTTTCATTACCGTTCCTTTTCCGTAGGTTTTGTCTAATTTATCTAACGTTAATTGTAACGCTTTTAATTTTGCTTCTTTCTCTGAACTCATCGTCTCTTTTACCTTTTCTTTCATTAATTTGTATCGTTTTACCTCTTTAATAAATTGACAATAAGTGTGTTTACAATGTCAATTTGGCTTATATTTAAATAAAAAGCTCCGTAAAAATACTTCTTTTTTTTGTCTAAAAAATCAGTTTTTTGAATATATTTTACTTTTTTTTCAAATGTGAATTTTATCTAAAAAACTCGGGAAACTTTAGTTTTATTAAATCTCCCTAAAGAAACAACGCCTTCAATTCTGTAGCTTCATCAGCTTTGATTTTTCCAGCTAATAGTAAACTCAATTGTTTTCGTCTCAAAGCACCATCGTAGCGTTCTTGTTCCAGTTTAGTTTCAGGAACAATAGGAGGGACGATGACTGGTTTGCCTGTTTCGCTAACGGCTACAAAAGTATAAATCGCCTCGTTGGCTTTGGATTTTTCGCCAGATGTTCTGTCTTCAACCCAAACATCTATATAGACTTCCATAGAACTATTGAAAGCTCTGGAAACTTTAGCTTCAATGGTCACAACACTTCCTAACAAAATGGCTTTGGTAAACGCCACATGATTGACCGAAGCGGTTACAGCAATATTGCGAGAATGGCGTTGGGCCGAAATACTGGCAGCACGATCCATTCGAGCCAATAATTCACCTCCAAAAAGATTGTGAATGTGGTTCGTTTCAGACGGCAAAACCAAATCGGTCAATACAGTCAAAGATTCAGAAGGCGTTTTTGGAGTCATAGTAATTTTTGATTATTTCATAATTTTTTGACATTGATTTTTGCCATTGCCATTGAAATTGTTTATCTAATTCAACCAATACACAGCCATTACCGCTGGAATGAAGTAAATTACAATAGTACGAGCACCATCATAATCTTTGGCTAATCTTTGTCCAAAAAGCATCATCAATAAAGTAATAGCTGAAAAAACAGCACCATAAAAACCAAAAAGTCTACCGTCGCTCACGATTAATTCGATACCACCTACAAAACACAGTATGGTCGAAATTAATTCCATAACAACTAAGTTTATTAAAGCTGGCTTGACGTAGTTTTTCAACCTTGTTTGTGCAAAATGTTCTTTGAGCCAACTAAGGTTTTCTTGCCAATAGAACAATTTTTCATAGCTGGATTGCAAAAAAGTTATGCCAAAAAACACTAATATCAATAAAGAGGCTGGATTGTTCATGAGGGTTATTTTTTATGAATGAGTCGGGTTAGTTTAATAGATAAATCGGTCAAAATTATTTTGGCATTTCCGTTACGTTCCACATGGTACATGGCTTCGCCAATTTCATTATAAATCTCGATGATGTTATTTCCGTTAACGAAAGGTGCAAATTTTTCCAATTTGAAGTTTGCTATCTTAGGTTCAAAATAGACCAAACTTGGTGTTTCATAGTTCAGCATCAAAGCTTGACGGAACATTTCGATACAAAAATCTAGAAATTTCTTTTGGCTTTCTCTTCCTAAGGCTGCAATTTTTTCGCTCCAAGTAATTAAATCGTGAATAGCCGAAGCGTCTTTTTTGGCTTGAAATGCCGCTCTTACCCATGTTACAAACCATTCCTCAAAAGGATGTTCTTCACTATCATCATGTAATAAATGCAAGGCTTTGTTGTAATTACCTTGCGCTTGATGGGCAATTTTAAGAGCTAATTTTTCGTCAATTTGTTCCTTGCTAACCAAAGCTTCTGCAATAACGGATTGACTCAATCCATTGAAATGCAGGATTTGACAACGGGAACGAATCGTTTGAATGATGTCTTCTTCGTTTTCACTGATTAATATGAATATCGTTTTCTCTGGTGGTTCTTCTAATAATTTTAATAATTTATTTGAAGCAGCGGTGTTGAGCTTGTCTGCCATCCAGACAATCATAATTTTATAACCGCCTTCATAGGATTTTAGCGCCAGGGATTTAAGGATTTCTTGAGCGTCATCAACTCTAATTTCTCCTTGTTTGTTTTGTACTCCTAAAACTGCGTACCAGTCGAACAATCCACCATAGGGTTGTTGTAATACAAATTCTCTCCAATCAGCAATAAAATCGATGCTTTTGGGTTTGGTTTTGACTTCATCAGTAGTTACAGTGGGATATACAAAATGTAAATCGGGATGTGCTATTTTGTCAAATTTCAGGTTACAAGCAATATTTTCTCCTGTATTTTCTCCATTTTGATTTTGGCACAAAATATATTGCGCATAAGCAATAGCCATCGGTAGAGTACCACAGCCTTCGGGACCTACAAAAAGTTGTGCATGCGGAATCCTTCCTGAACTGGCACTTTGCGTCAGGTGGTTTTTGATGTGTTCTTGTCCTAAAATTTCTGAAAATAGCATAAAGCAAAGATAACAGAAAATGGATTAGTCAAAAATTTTGAGAAACAAAGTTTGTGTGACTTTTAGGTAGGGTTTATTCCTTTATAATGTTTTGCTAGAAATTGCACAAATTGCCGCAAATTTCAATGTAATTAAAAGCAGAATTACACGAATTTTAATCGTTTAAGAATCTGTGTAATTGATAAAAATTGTGGTTCGAGCTAATTGCTGCTCTAAAGGATGCTTTGGGACGGGTTTAGTTTTTTGTAAAACGTTTGTCATCTGTTTTTAGCTAGGTATTAGTATAAAATAAAAAAACATTTTGTAGCTTTTTTGTCGAATTCACTAAATCTTATAGAGTTTTCTAAATTTTTTATACGACTTACATCGTTTTCGTTCCAGTAATGGGCTTTTTTTTAGATTAATGAAATATTATACTAACCTAAAAGTTCTATATTTGTTGCACTTTCTGAAATAATAAACTTAAAACATATCTAATGAAGACTTTAAACGACTTTGATTTTAAAAATAAAAAAGCAATAATTCGCGTTGATTTTAACGTGCCTTTGGACGAAAACTTTATTGTTACAGACACTACGCGTATTGTATCTGCAAAACCAACAATTGATGCTATTTTAGCACAAGGTGGAAGCGTGATTTTAATGTCGCATTTAGGAAGACCAAAAGGAGCTGAAGAAAAATATTCATTAAAACATATTTTAAAAACAACTTCTGAAATCCTTGGAGTTCCAGTAAAATTTGCTGCTAACTGTGTAGGAGAAGAAGCTAAAACAGCTGCTGCTACTTTACAAGCGGGTGAAGTCTTGTTATTAGAAAATTTACGTTTTCACGCTGAAGAAGAAATCGGTGATGTTGCTTTTGCAAAAGAGTTGGCTTCCTTAGGAGATATCTATGTAAATGACGCTTTTGGAACTGCACATAGAGCACATGCATCGACTACTATTATCGCTCAATTTTTTCCAACTGCTAAATGTTTTGGAGCTTTATTGGCTAAAGAAATTGAAAGTATTGATAAAGTATTAAATAACAGTGAAAAGCCAGTATTAGCTATTCTTGGAGGATCAAAAGTTTCTTCAAAAATCACTGTTATCGAAAATATTTTGGATAAAGTAGATCACATGATTATTGGTGGTGGAATGACCTTTACTTTCGTAAAAGCTCAAGGTGGAAAAATTGGTAATTCTATTTGTGAAGATGACAAACAAGAATTGGCTTTAGAAATTTTGCGTTTGGCTAAAGAAAAGGGAGTTCAAATTCATATTCCAGTGGATGTGGTTGCTGGTGATGATTTTTCAAATTCAGCTAATACACAAGTAGTTGATGTAAATAACATTCCTGACGGATGGGAAGGAATGGATGCAGGTCCAAAATCATTAGCAAACTTCGAAAAAGTAATCATGGAATCTAAAACAATTCTTTGGAATGGTCCACTAGGAGTTTTTGAAATGGAAACTTTTGCTAAAGGTACAATAGCTTTAGGCGATTATATTGCTGCTTCAACTGCAAACGGTGCTTTCTCACTTGTAGGAGGCGGAGATTCAGTTGCTGCTGTGAAACAATTCGGTTTTGAAGACAAAATGAGTTATGTTTCAACAGGTGGTGGAGCGATGTTAGAGATGCTTGAAGGTAGAGTTTTACCTGGTATTGCAGCAATTTTAGAATAAAAATATCATTTTTAACAATATTTATAGTTTTTTTTAGTTAATACGTAGTATGTTTGCATTAATTTATTCTTAACAAGTTATGAATAAGCGTTTTAACTAAAGAAATATGACTATAAAAAATATAACAATTTCACTTTCTTTATTACTATCAATTCCTTTGTTTTCGCAAGAAGTTGCTGAGAGCAAGGGAATTGTTGGTTTAGAGACTAAGGTGAGCTACCTAGATTCTATCAAAAAGACTTTTGTTAAAGACGATTTAGCCGCTTGTGTGGATAATCTTTGGTTAAAGGAATTGACAGATTTGGATTTGTATAATGAGATGACCACTGATATTGCAAGTATTGATTCGAGTATCAAAGTGGATTATGAATTGCCTACCGATTTATTAAAATCGAGATTAGAAGCAATGAATGCCAAATCGCCTTTTAGAATTCAATACAACGAAAACCTTGAAAATGTAATCAAGTCTTTCTTGAAATACCGCAGAAAATCATACGAACGTTTGATGGCGGTTTCTGAGTATTATTTTCCTTTATTTGAAGAGACTTTTGCCAAACAAAATATTCCTTTAGAAATAAAATATTTAGCCATAGTAGAATCGGCTTTAAATCCTAAAGCGGTTTCCAAAATGGGAGCGACGGGATTGTGGCAGTTCATGTATCAAACAGGGAAACAATATGAATTAAAAATAGATTCTTATGTTGACGAACGTAGTGACCCTTTAAAAGCTACCCAAGCCGCAGCACAGTATATGAGTAATATGCATGCTATTTTTGGAGATTGGGAATTGGTTTTGGCTTCTTATAACTCGGGTCCAGGAAATGTGTCTAAGGCCATTCGTCGTTCTGGTGGAAAGCAAAATTTTTGGGACATTCGCGAATATTTACCTAAAGAAACTCAAGGATATGTACCTGCTTTTTTAGCGACTATGTATATTTATGAATATCATAAAGAGCACGGTATCAAACCCAATAGAGCTGTTTTGCAACATTTCGCTACAGATACGGTGATGATAAGAAGAGAAATGACTTTTAAGCAAATATCGGATTTGTTAGATGTGCCAATGGCACAATTGCAACTACTAAACCCTTCTTATAAATTGAATACAATTCCTGTTTATAATGATGCGAAGCATTTTCTAAAGTTGCCAAAGGATAAAATCGCAGTATTCGTTTCTAATGAAGAAAAAATTTATGCTTATGTGCAACGTGAGTCTGAAAATAGAACGGGTACTTTTCAAAACAACAGAGCCATTGCAGCTACATCAGTGTCAAAATCAGATTCTATAAAATTAACGGCTGCCAATACACAATACTATAAAGTGAAGCAAGGCGATAACCTAAATGCTATTGCAAGTAAATATGATGTGAGTGTGGAATCTTTGATGAAATGGAATAATTTGAATAGCAGTTATATTGCATACGGAGATAATTTAAAAATAGCTGTTCCAGATTCGATTGTAAAATCAAATAAATCAGTTGCAACCTCCAAGGCTGCAGTTGCCGAAGTAAAGGTTCACAAAGAGGAAGCTGTTGTTCATTCTGAAGAAGAGCCTCAGGACGAAGCAACTTATTATATTGTTCAAAAAGGGGATAATCTGAATTCTATTGCCAGAAATCATAATGTAAGTATTGCCGATTTAACTTCTTGGAACGGTTTGACAACAGGTACTATTCAACTAGGTGCAAAACTTAAAGTGGGTGAAAAATCAACTGAAACTGAGGGAGCTGTTGCAGTTGTAGCTACTCCAGTAGTTTTGAAGAATATTCAATATGTAGTTCAAAAAGGAGATAATCTAGGAACGATTGCTAAGAAATTTGGAACTTCTTTGAATGAATTGAAACAATGGAATAAGCTAGCTAGTAATACAGTACCCTTAGGGAAGACATTAATAGTTGCTAAAAACGAACCAGCAATCAATACTTCTTTGGCTAGTGTTAATTCTTTCAAGAAGGCAGATACTTTTGCTGCAACTTCAAAACAACAAGCCACAGATTATTACGTTCAAAAGGGTGATACCTTGTATAGTATTGCTAAAAAATATCCAGGAGTTACTATTGCTGATTTAAAAAAATGGAACGATATTAGCAATGAAGGTATTAAACCCGGAATGAAATTGAAAATAAACGGATAAATACAATAATCTTCTATAAATTTGGGTTTTATTATAATTATACAATTATGAATAAGGCCCATTTTTTATGTTTAATAGTTTCGTTGTTTTTGTGCTCATGCAAAAACAATGAAGATACAGCTGTTAAAAAAACAACTGGAAAAATCAATAGTATCTCTATTGTCATAGACGATCAATTGTGGAATGGCGAAGTAGGGGATAGTATTCGAAATAAATTTGCTACGCCCGTAATTGGACTTCCTCAAGAAGAACCTTTGTTTAATATCAATCAATATCCTACTAAACTGCTCGAAGGTTTTATGACCGACAGTCGAAATATTATTGTGGTCAAAAAGGAGGAAATCAATAAATTCGAAATCATAACCGACCAATATGCTTCCCCGCAAAATGTATTTCATATTTCAGGAAGAACGGCTACTGATATTTTATCTATTTTAGAAAAACAAAGCGCAACAATTATAGCTACAATTAAACAAACTGAAATTGAAGAATCTCAAAAGATTATCAAAAAATCATTGATAAATCCCAAAATTATTGAAAATAAATTTCATATTAATTTAGACGTGCCTTCA
This sequence comes from Flavobacterium faecale, assembly GCF_048320115.1. Lineage (GTDB taxonomy): Bacteria > Bacteroidota > Bacteroidia > Flavobacteriales > Flavobacteriaceae > Flavobacterium > Flavobacterium faecale_A. The sequence continues at coordinate 1,292,024 of NZ_CP182943.1, read as the reverse complement.
GATTACAAATATACTTTGCATGAGGCGAGGTTTTTATGGTTGAAAAAAGAAATTGTAAGTGGAAGTAGTAGTTTATTGCTATATCAAGTCCCTATTTATCAAATTATTAACAAAAATAATATGGTTTCAAATATAATACGAATGAGGGATTCCATAGGTAAATTATATATTCATGGTAAAGAGGTTGATACCGATATGATTACTGAGGAAGCGTATTCGCCTTATTTTTTTAAAATCAAATTGGCGGGTAAAATAGCTTATGAAATGAAAGGAACTTGGGAGTTGAAAAATGATTTTATGTCGGGGCCTTTTATCAATTATGTAATCATTGATGATGAATATAGTAGGGCTTTAGTATTGGAAGGATTTTGCTATTCCCCTTCTAAGGAAAAAAGAGACTTAATGCACGAGTTAGAAGCCATTATTAAATCAGTTTCAATCATAAAAAGGTAGGTAGATGTCTATTCAATGGAAAACGAAGTCTTTTGATGCGTTGACAGTGTATGAACTGTATGAAATACTCCAGTTAAGAAGTCAAATTTTTGTTGTGGAGCAAAATTGTGTCTATCAAGATTTGGACGGAATGGATAGTCAAGCATTGTATCTATGGGGCGAATTTGAGGGTAAAATTGTAGCCCATGCAAGATTATTCAAGCCAGGTATTACCTTTGAAACTGCTTCAATTGGTAGAGTTGTAGTAGATTCAAAACACCGAAATAAAAAATGGGGGCATGAACTGATGCAGGAAGCGATTAAAAATGTAGAAAATATCTTTGGTGAATATCAAATTACCATTGGGGCACAATTGTATCTTAAAAATTTCTATGAAACACATGGTTTTATTCCCATAAGTGAAATGTACCTTGAGGACGGTATTCCACATATAAAAATGAAAAAAGAATAATTTAGGTTTTAGTAATCAAGAACTCTACTCTTCGATCCATTTTTTCACCTTGACCTAAAGGGAATTTGTTTCCGCAACCTTTGTAGGACATTCTAAGACTATTAATGTTTCTGTTTAAAAGGTATCTGAATACCGCTTTGGCTCGATTTACGGATAGTTTTCTATCACCACTGGCTTTGTCTACAGCATCTTTAAAATAGTTTGGAGTACAACATACATGTCCTCGAATTTCAAATTCTAAGTTTTTATTTTTGTTTAAAATAGTAACGATTTTTTCTAGTTCTATTACAGAATCTGGGGTTAGTACACTACTACCTAATGGGAATAAAATATTCTCAAAATAAATGCGATCACCAACAATATGATTGTCTTGTAAGGAATTATAAATCCCATTTCCAAAACTATTTTTGGGAACTAGCATCATGTCCACCCGTCTGTTTTGGGATCTAATTTTACTTAAATCTTTTACCGTATCTGTTTTTATTAGAACACGACCACGGCCTTCAATGATGAGGATTTTATTTTTATTAAAACCATTACTAGTTAGAAGGTCTCTTACAGTTGCAACTCTGTTTTCTGATAACATATAGTTGTAATTATGGTTGCCGCGATCATCACAATAACCATAAATTTGTACAGATTCAATTCTAGACGTATCGATTTTTTTGATAAAATCCAGTGCTATCTGAATTTGGTTTTTGTCTAATGTAAATTTATCGAAATCAAAAAACACAGTTTCAATCTTTTTTTCCTGTGCAGAAATAATTCCAAAAATTAAAAGAACGAGTATTTGAAAAACTTTAAACATTACATTTTTAATATCTTTTGATACTCAGCCAAATTGTTTAAAATGGAAACTGACTTTTTAACTTCTACATTATTTTTTAAATAATAACTATACAAGCCTTCTTGGTATTGATAGCGCTTAATGATTTCGTCCAAAATTAAATTCTTGATTTCCAACTTGTTTTTGTCTATCAATTCTTCCTCGCTTTTTTGCAAAGTCGTGAGGAGTTGTTGGTACTCTTTAAGAATTGCTTCATCAATTTTTTCTTTTTTGGCAATTACTAAGGTGTTTTTCAGTGCTAATTCTGTTTCAGTGTTCAATGCTATTTTTTGAGTTTTGAGGTAGTTCTTGAAGTCTTCAAAATTAGCATCGTTAAATACAGGTACTTCTGTGTTTAATTTTGGATTCTTATAATAAAACACAGTAGCATAGTTAAAAATGACATCATTCTTTAGTAATGCGTCAGCAATAGAACTTGATTTGGTTTCTTCAATTTCAATATCGGGTAAAATTCCACCGCCATCATAAACGGTTCTTCCTTTGCGAGTTTTAAAGGCATTATAATTCTTTTCGTCTGTTCGAGTTGCCATTCCCTTAGTGTCTTTATGGGCATAATCCAAAGCTTGAATGCATCGACCTGACGGAGTATAATAACGGGAAATGGTTACTTTTAACTGGGTGCTATACGTTAAATCCACAGGTTTTTGAACCAATCCTTTTCCAAAACTACGACTACCAACCACTACGGCACGATCCAAGTCTTGCAAAGCTCCAGAAACAATTTCAGAGGCTGAGGCGCTTTTGCTATTGACAATAATAACCAAAGGTATTTGGGTATCTATAGGTTCAAATGCTGTTTTATAGGTGTTGTTGTATTTTTCGATTTTAGATTTGGTCGTAACAATAACTTCGTTTTTTGGAACAAATAAATTACAAATATTGACTGCTTCGTTCAAAAGACCACCAGGATTTCCTCTTAAGTCAAGAACGATTCTTTCCACTCCTTGTTTTTTTAGTTCTAACAAGGCTTCTTTGGTTTCATTGGAGGCTTTTTTGTTAAAATGAGCCAATACGATATATCCAGTCTTTTCATCTATTTTAGCATAAAAAGGAACCGATTTGATTTCGACTTCGTCTAAAATAATTTGGGCGCTGTTCTTTTTTTCTTGACGAATGTATTGTACCTCAATTTTTGTGTTTTTAGTGCCTTTAAATAGTTGGGAAGCATCCTCTTTAAAATCAGCAAGAACTACATCGCCTATTTGAATAATTTCATCTCCAGGTTTTATACCAGCTTTATCCGCTGGAAAATTTTTATACACCTCTTTAATGATGATTTTGCCTTCTTTGCGTTGAATCATGGCGCCAATGCCTGTGTATTCACCTGTATTGTTAATTTTAAATTTTAGAACATCTTGCTCGTTAAAGTAAACGGTGTAGGGATCTAAGTTGGCTAACATGGATTTAATCGCCTTATCCATTAAGTCGCCAGGATTGGTTTCATCAACATAATTGGCGTTCAATTCTTTGAAAAGCGTGGTAAAAATCTCAATTTGCTTGGCTATTTCAAAAAAATTATCTTTAAAACTCACTCCTACAAATAGAAAGAAGCTAGCAGCAGTTGGGATTAGGATTCTTTTTTTGAAAATAGATTTCATTTGGCTATTTTAGATAATGTAGAATTACAAAGATAAAAATACAAAAAACAATATTTATTCTTGCTTTTTTATTTGGAGTAAAAATTTCTCAAACAACTGAATGGTTTTTGCATTGATTTCCTCAAACGTTAAACGTTCTTTGGTTTGATAAAACAACATAAAGGAGTAAGTTTGATCTAAGTTGTCCAGTAATAAATGTTTGTTGAGTCGATAAGTTTCTCTAAGAACTCTTTTGAAATAATTGCGGTCGACGGCTTTTTTAAAATTTCTTTTTGAAACGGAAACGCCTATTTGAGTTCGGGAATCATCTCCAACAGCTCCAGCATAATAAACCAATCGCAAAGGATATTTAGAAACAGATTTACCCTCTGAAAAAAGCAAACCAATTTTTATTTTGCTTTTAAGTTTTTCCTCTTTGGGGTAATTAAAGTTCATGATTATATTGAAAAAAGCTACGTTTTTAGCTTACAAAGGTACAATTAAAGCTTAAATCTATTATTATTTAGGAATTAATTACACTAAAATATTATTTACTACTTTTGCAGACTAAAATTTTTAGCATGCAAAAAATAATATCCTATCCTATATCGGTGATTTATTACTTGTTGTTCGGACTTGTATTGGTGATTTTTCATCCGATACAATGGATTTGTCTGCGAATTTTTGGTTATCAAGCACACAAAAAAAGTGTTGATTATTTAAATTTCTTATTGTTAAAATGTACCAATTTAGTAGGAACAAGGTACACAATCACCAATAGAGAGGCAATTCCGCAAGGAGTTCCGTTAATTTTTGTTGCTAATCATCAAAGTATGTATGATATTATTGCTATGATTTGGTTTTTGAGGCGATTTCATTGTAAATTTGTAAGTAAGAAAGAATTAGGTTCAGGGATTCCAAGTGTTTCTTTTAATTTGAGGCATGGTGGATCAGTCTTAATCGACAGGAAAGATCCTAAGCAAGCGATACCTGTTATCAAGGGCTTGTCTGAATATATAGAACAAAATAATCGATCAGCGGTTATTTTTCCTGAAGGAACCAGAAGCAAAACTGGAAAACCTAAAGAATTTGCTCAAAGCGGATTGAAAATATTATGCAAATATGCTCCATCTGCTTATGTGGTTCCAGTTTCGATAAATAATTCATGGAAAATGGTGCGTTTTGGATTTTTTCCAGTAGGTTTAGGAAATCATTTAAGTTTTGAGATTCATAATCCTATAAAAGTGAGTGAATATAAATTCGAGGATTTAATACAACATACAGAAAGTACAATAGTAAAAGGAATACAATTTTAAAATAGTATACGATGTCAATAAAAAATATCAGATTAGAAGTAATGCAGTTTTTAGAAAAGAGTGTCGACAGTTTTGTTGACCAGTATCTAATTCCTGTTGAAGAAATATGGCAACCATCTGATTTTTTACCAAATTCTGAAAGTGATAACTTTTTAGAAGAAGTAAAAGAGCTACGTGAAATATCAAAGGATTTACCTTATGATTTTTGGGTAGCCATGGTGGGAGATATGATTACTGAGGAAGCTTTACCAACTTATGAAAACTGGTTGATGGAAGTGGAAGGAGTAGATAACTTAGAGCGAAATAGTTGGGCTAAGTGGGTGCGTCAATGGACAGGTGAAGAAAACCGTCATGGTGACTTGTTAAACAAATACATCTATCTTTCCGGACGTGTAAACATGCGTGAAGTTGAGATGACAACACAACATCTTCTTAACGACGGTTTTGATATTGGAACTGGTAGAGATCCTTATAAAAACTTTGTTTACACTAGTTTTCAGGAATTAGCAACTTATGTTTCCCACAACAGAGTATCACAATTAGCTAAAAGTTATGGAGACAAAAAACTTTCTAAAATGTGTAAAATGATTGCTGGAGACGAAATGCGTCATCACCATGCATACAGCCACTTTGTTAGTGAAATTTTCAAAGTTGACCCAAGCGAAATGATGCTTGCGTTTCAATACATGATGAAAGCTAAAATTGTTATGCCTGCTCATTTCTTAAGAGAATCAGGACAAAAGATAGGCACTGCATTTGAACAGTTTTCTGATTCTGCACAGCGTATAGGGGTTTATACTGCCAATGATTATGTAGATATCATGCAAAAATTGATTGATAAATGGGAAATTGATAAAATTGTAGGATTGACAGATGAAGCTGAAAAAGCTAGAGATTATTTGATGAAACTTCCCGCGAGAATGGCAAGAGTTTCAGAGAGAATAGTTATTCCTGCAGAATCTCATATCTTTAAATGGGTAGAACCAGCAAGATTGTAATTTTTTAAATAAATAATAGAATGCTGATTTTTGAGTTTTTTAAACTTTGAAATCAGCATTTTTTTGCAAAAATAAATTCAAAATGAACTTAGATTTGATCGATAAAACCATCATTTTCGTAAAAGAAAAACTTGAAAAAGCCGAAGGTGGACACGACTGGTTTCATATTGAACGAGTGTACAAGAACGCAGTTTTAATTGCCAAAGAAGAGGATTGTAATTTGAATGTAGTGAAATTAGGAGCATTACTGCACGATATAGCCGATAGTAAATTTCATGGGGGTGACGAAAGTATTGGTTCAATTACAGCGAAAAACTTTTTAGAAAGTCAGCAAGTCGATGACTATACGATTCAACAGGTAGTAGCAATTATTGATAATATTTCCTTTAAAGGAGGTAATTTTGAAAAATCATTTAGTTCCAAAGAATTGGCTATCGTACAAGATGCCGACCGTTTAGATGCGATTGGAGCTATTGGTATTGCTCGGGCATTCAATTACGGAGGTTTTAAAAATAGAGCGATGTACGATCCTAATATTGCTCCAAAAATGAACATGACCAAGGAAGAGTATAAAAAAAGTACCGCTCCCACCATCAACCATTTTTACGAAAAATTATTGTTGTTAAAAGACAAAATGAACACCGCTTCTGGGAAAAAAATAGCTGAAGAAAGACACCGTTATATGGAAGGTTTTTTATCGCAATTTTATGCAGAATGGGATGGGGAGGAATAAGGATTTTTTTGGAGATACGTAACTGCAGTGCGTATCTCCAAAAAAATTAAATAATTCCCTTTTCCTTCATTTCAATTATCACATCCGAAGCATTTTTAAAAGTCGGAGCTTGTTCTATAATACTGCCTACTCTTTTTTTGTTGAGTTTAAAAGTCAGATCATTCTCTGTAGTGAATAACAAGGCTGTCATAAAGGGATTGTTCATATAGGGAGCCAAAACAGCAAAAGTATCTTCAAGTGGATGAATACTTTCTACTTCTTCGGTTTTATAGCGTGCAATAACTGACATTTTGAAACTAGATTCTCCATCAAGAACAGGTCTCATATAAATATTTTTCAGTTCGGTGTCTCCAATGGTTTTTGCCAAAGTCAATTTAGCATAAGTGCCGTTTTCAATACTTTGAGTTACTTTTTCCCAGAATTCAGCAAATAGGGGGTGGAATGACATAGTTTGTTTTTTTATAATAGTAGATTATTCGCCAATAAACTGGGCTTTTCTTTTTTCTAAAAAGGCAGCTGTTCCTTCTTTAAAATCTTTAGTTCCAAAGGATTGTCCAAAGTATTTAATTTCTGTATCAAAACCATTTTCTCCATCTCTATAATTGGCATTAATGGCATTAATGGCTTTACTGATGGCTAGGGGTGCGTTTTTAACAATTTTTAGCGCTATACTTTCACAAAAGCTAAGTAACTCATTTTGTGGCACTACATGATTAACCAGCCCCATTTGATAGGCTTCAACCGCAGGTACCATTCCAGCAGTCAGAATCATTTCCATGGCCCGACCCTTGCCGATCAATTGCGGCAATCGTTGTGTACCACCATAACCTGGAATCAATCCTAAAGTAACTTCAGGTAATCCCATTTTGGCATTATCAGAAGCAATTCTAAAATGACAAGCCATGGCCAATTCGAGTCCGCCACCCAAAGCAAATCCGTTAATGGCTGCAATAACTGGAGTTCTTAAATTTTCAACATAATTAAATAAAGTTTCCTGGCCAAAAGCGGCTAATTGTATGCCTTCTTCCACTGTAAAATCGGCAAACTCGGCAATATCTGCGCCAGCAACGAAAGCTTTTTCACCACTTCCTGTTAAAAGAATGACGCGCACTGCTGGGTCTTGTTCTAAGTTTTCAAAGGCCTGATGTAACTCGGAAATAGTTTCTTTATTGAGTGCATTAAGCTTCAAAGGGCGATTAATAGTAACTATTGCTATATTTTCTTTTAAACTAACTAGTATTGTATTGAAGTCCATGATAATAATAATATTTAAGAGTTAATAATAGGAAGTGTCACCGTGAAGCGAGTCCCTTGACCGAAGGTTGACTCAAAGGTAATTGTTCCTTTGTAATTTTCAATAATGTTTTTAATAATACTCAAGCCTAATCCCATACCACTACTTTTGGTCGTGAATTTGGGTTCAAACACTCGAGCATTATCTTCTGGTTTGATGCCAATTCCGTTGTCTTCGACAGTAATTAAAACTTGATTGTTTTCGCTTTTTATTCCTACAATAACTGTTTTGTTGTCTTGATCTTCAGGTATAGATTGAATTGCGTTTTTGACCAAATTAGTAATGATGCGAATCAATTGCGTTCGGTCAATTTTGGAAATGATTTCTGGTGACTCTGCGTTAAAGATGACATGATCTTCATTGAAAATATCCAAAGTCAATTCTACCACTTCTACTACATTCAAAGTTTCATTTTGTTGAGCTGGCATCGAAGCAAAGTTAGAAAATGCCGAAGCTACTGCACTCATGGTGTCAATTTGCTGAATCAAAGTGTCTGAGTAGTCCTTCATTTTTTGTTGGATGTCAGGATCGTTTGGATCAAATTTTCGTTGGAAACTTTGTACAGTGAGACGCATTGGTGTCAACGGATTCTTGATTTCATGAGCCACTTGTTTTGCCATCTCGCGCCAAGCTTCTTCTCTTTCGCTTTGGGCTAATTTGACGGCACTAATTTCGAGTTCATCCACCATTCGATTATAAGCTGCAATCAGGGAATTGATCTCTTTACTGCTGGCTTCAAGGACAATTTTTTTATTTTTTTGACTCAAAGTGGTTTCATACATTTTATCAGAAATCGTTTTTAGTGATTTCGTAATATATGAGGATAAAAAATACGCTAATGCAAAAGCTACAATCAACATAAAAGAGTACACTTGCCCCAACCGAATCAAAAAGCTTTGTAATTCTTTATCATAAAAACCATCGTCTTCGATATATGGAAGATTTAATATACCGAGAGGTTTGAATTTATCATCCTTGATTTGGGTATAAGAAGAGCGATTTTTAATACCATTAATCGTTTTGATGTCAACGTACCTTTTTTCGATAGAAGAACGAACTAATTTTAATATGTATTTCGGAATCGGTAAAGCTGCTTTGTCCACAGAGAAAGTTTCCTTTGAGGATTTAAGTAGTATTCCGTCAAGACCGTAAATGTTGATTTCAATATTGTGAATGTGTGCTAGTTCGTGAATTTTATCTTTAAAGATTAAATCTAAATTTTCTGAATTGAGCGGATAAGTAGTTGTTGAAAGTACATAGTTGATGTGTTCTCTTACCGCATTTTCCTTGCGTTCTAATCGTTCTTGATGGTATTCCTTGGCTTCATTTTTAAATTGAATAATGGAGATAGAAGCTAGCAAAATAGAAGCTACAATAATCACTACAATCATAGAAAGGAATATCCTGATTCGTAGCGAAAGCATTGCTATTTTGAAGTTTTTAAACATAATTTTTACCGCAAGGCACTAAGTAGGCACCAAGATCAAAAAGTTTTTACTGTACTTAGTGAGAACTAGGTGTATTTAGTGTTTAGATTTTTCTCGAATACGTTTATAAAATTTAAACCCTAACATGATTAAAACGGAAAAGGCAATAATTCCAATCACCCCATAGATCCAATTTACAGCATTTTTTAAAACTACTAAAAAAACCACTGCAAAAAGAATAATTGTCGCTCCTTCATTCCACAACCGCATAAAATTTGAGGTGTATTTCACTTCATCATTTTGCAACTGCTTAAAAATTTGATGGCATTTTCCGTGGTATAAGTACAGCACAAAAACAAAGCCAAGTTTAACATGCATCCAAGGCATTTGTAGCCAAGCATTTCCCATTGGGGTGAAAAGCAACATCCAAAACGCAAAAATACTAGCCAAAACGGCACTAGGCCATGTGATAATGTACCACAAGCGATAGGTCATAATCTTGTACTGTTTTTGCAAAATTTCCTTTTCGGGCGATGGTTTATCAGCTGCTTCTATTTGGTATACAAACAAACGCACAATATAAAATAATCCTGCAAACCAAGTAATGACAAAGATGAGGTGTAAGGATTTTAAATAGTTATAGAGTTCCATTTAACTTTTTGTTTAAAGTTTAAAATTGTTTAAGGTTTGTTTAAAAATGTTTCAATTGAGAAAAAAACTATGTGCAATTCAGCTAAGAGCTTTAAACCTTAAACAAAACAACTTTTAATTTGCCCAATCATTAATCCAGTTACTCACCGTCTCGCACCATTCGCTACTATCGTTTAAACAAGGAACAGCAAAAAAATCTTCCCCTCCGTGCGCTTTAAATTCGTGATTGGCTTCCATAGCAATTTCTTCTAGGGTTTCTAAGCAATCCGCAACAAATGCAGGGGTAACAACGGCTAGTTTTTTAATCCCTTTTTCGGGCATTTTGTTGATTTCAACATCGGTGTAAGGTTCGAGCCATTTGTCTCCTGCTAATCGAGATTGGAAAGTTTGACTGTATTTTTCTTTTGGAATGCCCAAGGCTTCGGTTACTAATCGAGTCGTTTCATAGCATTGGTGGCGGTAGCAAAACTCATGTGCAGGAGAAGGGGTGTTACAACAAGAACCATCTATCTTGCAATGTGATTTGGTCACATCAGTTTTACGGATGTGGCGCTCTGGCAATCCGTGGTAAGAAAATAGCAAATGGTCGTATTCAAAATTAGCCAAATGTCCTTTGATGGATTCCGATAAATTTTTGATATAATCCGGTTTGTTGTAAAATGCTGGTACCGAACTAAATTTCATATTCGGGAAATGTTTTTTGCGTACTTCCTCCGCTTTTTCTAGCACTGTAACAGTTGACGACATAGCGTGTTGTGGGTACAAAGGAAAAAGCAATACTTCTGTTACTCCTTTGTCTGCCAATTCTTTTAAACCAGAATAAATATCAGGATTTCCATAACGCATAGAAAGTGCTAACGGAATGGAAACTTGCGGTTTTACTTTTTCGAACATTCTTTGCGAAAGTACGATTAGCGGTGAACCTTCTTCCCACCATATTTTACTGTAGGCTTCAGCTGATTTTTCAGGTCTTTTTCTCAATATGAGTCCACGAACTAAAAAGGCTCTTAATAAAAACGGAACGTCAATCACGTATTTGTCCATCAAAAATTCGTCTAAATACGGTTTTACATCCTTTGGAGTTGGGCTCTCTGGTGAGCCTAAATTGATTAGTAATGCGCCTTTCATATTGCTATTCTTTTGTTCTTTTAATTTCTATTCGTATCCCTTTGAGAGTCCTAAACTCTGATAAGGTTGTTTAAGGTGTTGCAAAAATACTGTAACGATTTTCGAGTCTACTTTTAATTAACTCATTTTTATTTATTGTTTAATATCAAAAATTGATGCTATTAGGTATTCGGATTAATAGACATCAAATATTTTTTGGGTGTGGTTCCAAATTTCTTTTTGAAAGCAGCAATGAAATGACTTCCGGTGCTGTAACCAATTTTTAGGCCTACTTCGTTCACATTATAGGAACCGCTGTCGAGTAATTTTCGAGCAAAATCCATTTTATAATCGAAAAGGAAACCATATACAGTGTCCCCATAAATTTGTTTGAAACCCATTTTTAATTTCTTCAAATTCAATCCAATTTCGTCTGCTAGTTCCTGTAATCCTGGCGGTTCTGCCATGTTGGCGAGAATGATTTCTTTGGCTTTTCGAATTTTTATAACATTATCTTCGTCAGTCAAAAACGGACATTGTTCTGCATTTGGGTCTTCTGTGCGGTTGAAATACAAGCTCAATAATTCGTATCCTTTGCCTTTGTAATACAAGTTTTTTATGGAAGGGTGTAAATTATAATGAAACAACTGACTCAATACAATGGCCATAGATGGGCTAATATTTCCTTCATTGTAATATTTTTTGTCCTTATTATCACCACTCAAAAAAGTAATGTAATCAGCTTCGGCCGAAAACAGTGCGTGGAATTTTTTAATCGAAACGATAACGGAAATAACCCAAGAATTTGGTGCTAAAACCAAGTTTAGCGGCAAGTCTTTCTGTGGATTATACAACAACAAGGACTTTTCTTCTTTCAGTTCCAAAGCATAATTTCCTTGATTGAAGTTGAACTTCGCATTTCCTTTGAGTCCAAAATGAAATTGGATCATTCCACTGTCTATTTCGCGTTGTGCCAAAAAGGATTCTGTACCATCATTTTGGAACCGAATTAAGATAAAATCATCTTCTATTTTTACAACTTCTTGTGAACCCATAGCGACATTTTTTTATTTAAAAGATGATAAATATCAGTTTGTTTTATTTAGAACAACTCTAAATAAGCAACTATCGACAGCTTGATTTTAGTACAAAAATAGAAATAAATATAAAAAAATAGCGGTTTATTGTCAAAAAAACATATAGCGTCATAAAAAGAACCTCTAGCGTTATTTTTATAGATAGTATAGTAATAATTTTGTTCGACTTTCTTGAAAAGTGCGAATATGAAAAACACCACCACATCAAAACATCACTATTTTTACGCTGTCGGTTTGAGCTATAAAAAAGCAGATGCCGCAACCAGAGGCAAATTTAGTATGGATTCGACTGCTAAAACGCATTTACTAGAACAAGCTCAAAATGAAGGTATTGAGAGTTTGGTAGTGACCTCTACTTGTAATCGTACGGAGATTTATGGCTTTGCAGAGCACCCTTTTCAATTGATTAAATTGATCTGTGAAAACAGTCAAGGAAGCGTAGAAGAATTTCAAAGAGTGGGTTTTGTATATAAAAATCAAGAGGCCATCAATCATATTTTTCGCGTAGGAACAGGTTTAGATAGTCAGATTTTAGGTGATTTTGAAATTATTTCCCAAATCAAAACCAGTTTTATTCACTCTAAAGCCTTAGGTTTGGTGAATGCTTTTATGGAAAGACTGGTGAATGCCGTTATTCAAGCCAGCAAAAAAATTAAAACCGATACTGAAATTAGTTCTGGAGCTACTTCGGTGGCTTTTGCAGCAGTGCAATACATTTTGAAAAATGTTGAGGATATAAGTAATAAAAATATTTTACTTTTTGGAACCGGGAAAATAGGTAGAAATACCTGTGAGAATTTGGTAAAACACACCAAGAACGATCATATTACCCTTATCAACAGAACTAAAGATAAAGCGGAAAGATTAGCGGGTAAGCTGAATTTGATTGTAAAAGATTATTCAGAACTGCATTTGGAATTGCAAAAAGCAGATGTTTTAGTGGTTGCTACAGGAGCACAAAACCCTACAGTAGACAAAGCGATTTTAAATCTTAAAAAACCGTTGTTGATACTAGATTTATCCATACCAAAGAATGTCAATGAAAATGTAGAAGATTTGGAAGGTGTGACCTTGATTCATATGGATTATCTGTCTGAGTTGACCGATGAAACATTGGAAAATAGAAAAAAACACATTCCCGAGGCTGAGGCCATTATCGAAACCATCAAAGAAGAATTTTTGGTTTGGACTAAAGGCCGAAAATTTGCACCGACAATAAATGCATTGAAAGCCAAACTGAATGATATTAAAACGGCAGAGTTGAATTTTCAAAGCAAAAAAATTGCTGGTTTCAATGAGGAACAAGCTGAGATAATCAGTGCTAGAATCATTCAAAAAATCACCACACAATTTGCTAATCACTTGAAAGATGAAAACACCATGGTCGATGAAAGTATCGAGTGGATTGAAAAGGTGTTCAAGATTGAGGCAATGGCAAAGTAATACTTCGCAACAAATCTAAATGAATCTTAATTTCTTAATGATTTTTTAAAAAGAACGTACTTTTAAAAAATTATTAAGAAATCAAAATATAAAAATGGCAGAAAAAACAATACGTATAGGTACTCGTGATAGTGAACTCGCTTTATGGCAAGCACATACAGTAGAAAAGAAACTAAACGATTTGGGCTATAAAACAAAGATTGTAGCGGTAAAATCAACAGGAGATGTCGTACTAGACAAACCTTTATACGAACTAGGGATTACCGGGATTTTTACCAAAACGCTAGATGTTGCCATGATCAACGGCGAGGTAGATATTGCAGTGCATTCTATGAAAGACGTACCAACGGCTTTACCAACAGGGATAGTGCAAGCAGCGGTTTTGGAAAGAGCCAATACTGTAGATGTTTTAGCCTACAAAGATAATCTAGATTTCTTGGAAGGAAACGGAACGATCGCAACAGGAAGTTTACGTCGCCAGGCTCAATGGCTCAATAAATACCCCAATCATAAAGTAGTTGATTTACGAGGAAATGTAAATTTGCGCATGCAAAAACTAGCTAATAATGATTGGAATGGTGCCGTGTTTGCAGCAGCAGGTCTGGAACGCATCAACCTCAATGCCGAAAATTTAATTTCCCTCGACTGGATGATTCCTGCGCCAGCACAAGGAGCTATGCTCGTGGTTGCCATGGGGAATGATAATTTTAGTTTGGATGCATTGTCACATTTAAACGATATCGAAACAGAAATTTGTACCTATATAGAGCGCCAATTTTTAAGAACCCTAGAAGGTGGTTGTACCGCTCCAATTGGCGCTCTAGCCAAATATGATGAAGAAGACGACAGTATTCACTTTCAAGGAGCTTTGTTTTCGCTTGACGGAAAACAAAAATTAGAAGTGGATAAAAAAGTTCCCATCGAAGAATGGAAAAAACTCGGATTCTTCTCTGCACAGGAAATTTTAAATAACGGTGGTGCAGCATTGATGACGGAAATCAAAAACAATTTGAAGAAATAATGAGTCAAGTAAGTATTCTATCCACCAAAACATTATCAGCTGAACAAAGACAAGTATTTCTTGACGCCGATTTTGACCTTTTAGAACAAGATTTTATCGAAGTTCAGAACAACAAATTTGAGTTGGATAACTTAAATACCAATTTGATTTTCACGAGCCAAAATGCTGTCCTAAGTTTAATCGAACAAAAGGACTGGGAACACTTAAAATCCAAAAATGTTTTTTGTGTAGGCATCAAAACCAAAGATTTGTTGGAACAAAACGGTTTTACAGTGGTCGCCTACATGGACTACGCTTCAGAATTGGCCGAAATTATTACCTTAATATATAATAAAGAGAGTTACACTTTTTTCAGTGGCAATTTGCGTAAGGAAACTTTGCCGCAAGCATTGAAAAGTGCTGGTATTTCCTTTAACGAAATTGAGGTTTATCAAACGAAATTAGCTCCTTTCAAAATATCAGCCCAAGAAAATTTTGACGCCATTCTTTTTTTCAGTCCCTCGGCTGTGGAGAGTTATTTGAGCAACAACAAAATCAATAAAGAAATTTGTTTTTGTGTAGGCAATACCACTGCCAAAGCTTTGGAAGAAAATAAAATCAAGAAAATTATAGTACCTGAGATACCTACTATTGAAGATGTGATAATGGAGGTTTTAGCCTATTACAATCCAGAAAATATTGATTCATCAGATAAAAATTAAATAATCCCTTAATCTCGCTTCGGCGAGGAAATAAAAGTAACAGAATTATGTTGAAAAATGACTTGTTTTTAAGAGCATTAAAAGGAGAAACAGTACAACGTCCACCAGTTTGGATGATGCGTCAAGCAGGAAGATATTTGCCAGAATTTAGAGCTTTGCGTGATAAGTACGATTTTTTTACTCGTTGTGAAACTCCTGAATTAGCGGCCGAAATCACCGTTCAACCGATTCGTCGTATTGCTCCAGATGCTGCTATTTTGTTTTCGGATATTTTGGTAGTGCCAAGAGCCATGGGAATTCATGTAGAATTGAAAGACAATTTGGGGCCGATTATTCCAAATCCAATTCGCACTATGGAGCAAGTCAATCAAGTTTATGTTCCAGATGTAAACGAAACTTTAGGTTATGTTTTTGATGCCGTAAAATTGACTAAAGAAATGTTGGATAACGAGGTGCCATTGATTGGTTTCGCAGGTTCTCCATGGACAATTTTCTGTTATGCTGTTGAAGGAAAAGGGTCTAAAAGTTTTGATACTGCCAAAGGTTTTTGCTTTTCTGATCCAGTAGCAGCGCATACATTATTACAAAAAATCACCGACACCACTATTTTGTATTTGCTTGAAAAAGTAAAATCAGGAGTAGATGCGGTTCAAATATTTGATTCTTGGGGAGGGATGTTGTCTCCAGTGGATTATCAAGAATTTTCATGGAAGTACATTAACCAAATTATCGATGCATTGGCTGAGGTTACACCGGTAATTGTTTTCGGAAAAGGATGTTGGTTTGCTTTGAACGAGATGGGAAAAAGTAAAGCTTCGGCTCTTGGGGTAGATTGGACTTGTTCGGCTCGAAATGCAAGATATTTATCAGGGGGAAATGTGACTTTACAAGGTAATTTTGATCCATCAAGATTGTTTTCTCCAATTCCGACTATTAAGAAAATGGTACACGAAATGATCGATGAATTCGGAAAAGACAAATACATCGTGAACTTAGGTCACGGAATTTTACCTACAATTCCAGTAGATCACGCTAAGGCGTTTATTGATGCGGTGAAGGAGTACGGGAATTAGGGCTCAGTAATCAGTTTGAAATGATTCCTATTATAACGACGAATTTTATTTCGTTGATTTGTGTATCAATAGTATAACAACGGATTGTAATCCGTTGTTTTTATGAAAAATAAAATGTTAAACAAAGGATTACGAGACAAGGAAAGTGAACGAATTGACAATGTGTTAAAAACGTTGCATTCATTGGTTTTTGTGCCTAGTAAAAAATTTGATAGCGATCAATTAGAGGAGGCATTAAAAGATTTTGGGCTTACTATTGAAAGTTTAGGAGTGATACCCATAAATGATTTAATCCTATTATTAGAAAGATTGCATTTTGATTGGTATCAAAAAGAACAATTTGCAGATTTTTTAGTGGTTTTTTCAAAAGAAAAGCCATTTGATTTAATCGAAAAATCATTAGCCATTTACAATTATATTCAACAAGAAAGTAAAACTTTTTCGTTTGGGATATTTAATAAGATTGCAAAGGTAAAAGCCAATAAATAATGAAAGAACAATTCTACGCATACATACAAAATTTACAAGACCAAATCGTAGCGGGACTGGAAGCGGTTGATGGTCATTCCAAATTCAAAGAAGATCTTTGGGAACGCCCAGAAGGTGGTGGCGGAAGAACACGTGTTATTGAGAATGGTGCAGTTATCGAAAAAGGGGGTGTAAATATTTCTGCTGTTCACGGAAAATTGCCGGACAGCATGCAAAAGCTTTTCAATGTAGGCGAAGCGGATTTTTTTGCTTGCGGACTGAGTTTGGTAATCCACCCGAAAAGCCCGATGGTGCCTACCGTTCATGCTAATTGGCGTTATTTTGAAATGTACGACGATAAAGGCGATGTAATCCAACAATGGTTTGGTGGCGGACAAGATTTAACGCCTTATTATTTGTTTGAAGAGGATGCTAAACATTTTCACCAAACTTGTAAAACCGCTTGTGATAAACATAATACAGACTTTTATCCAAAATATAAAAAGCAATGTGATGCCTATTTTTGGAATGCTCATCGTAACGAAGCTCGTGGAATAGGCGGTTTGTTCTTTGATTATTGCAAAACTACAGACCAAATGAACATGGAAAATTGGTATGATTTTGTGACCGAAGTGGGAAATAGTTTTCTTCAAGCTTATGTCCCAATTGTTGAAAAGAGAAAAGATTTACCTTATACTGCAGAGCAAAAAACGTGGCAAGAAATCCGTAGAGGTCGTTATGTGGAGTTCAATTTGGTACACGACAAAGGCACTTTATTTGGTTTAAAAACCAATGGTAGGATCGAAAGTATTTTGATGAGTTTGCCACCACATGTACAATGGGTGTACAATCATCATCCAGAGGAAGGAAGCGAAGAAGAGAAATTATTGAAAGTATTAGAAAAACCAATTGATTGGTTGTAGTAGCTCCGTAGGAGCGATATATTTATAGTAAAATATAATTCGATTTTTATTGAATCCCGTAGGGATGATATATTTTTAATAATATCAATTTAAATGGCAAATACCTATACACAAATATACCTTCATGTTGTTTTTGCTGTAAAAGGTAGGGACAATCTAATTTCTAAAAATTGGAAGGATGAATTATATAAATATATCACAGGAATTGTAACCAATGAAGGTCAAAAATTAATTGCTATTAATGGAATGCCTGACCATGTCCATATTTTGATTGGATTAAAGCCAAATAAATCATTGTCTGATTTAGTTAGAAGTATAAAAGCAAATTCTTCTCGTTTTATAAATGAGAAAAAATGGATTAATAGTAAATTTGAATGGCAAACTGGTTTTGGTGCATTCTCATATAACCACTCTCAATTAACAAACGTTATTAATTATATACAAAACCAAGAAGAACATCATAAAAAGAAAACTTTCAAAGAAGAATATGTTGATTTTTTAAAAGCGTTCGACATAGATTTTAAAAATGAATTTATTTTTGAAGATGTTTAAAATAAATATGCCACCCCTACAGGGTTCTGTTGTACTAATTTGATAATCAACCCTATAATTATAACGCTCCTATGGAGCTTTAAACAAATATAATATGTTTCCATTACACAGAGGTCGTCGTTTGAGAGTAAACGAATCTATAAGAAGTTTGGTTAGAGAAACCACTTTAAGTCCGTCGGATTTTATGTTTCCGATGTTTGTGGCTGAAGGAGAAAATGTAAAAGTCGAAATTCCGTCAATGCCAGGAATTTACCGTCGTTCGGTGGATTTGACCGTAAAAGAAGTTGAAGAATTATACAACTTAGGTATTCGTGCGGTCAATATTTATGTGAAAGTCAGTGAAGATTTAAAAGACAATACGGGTAAGGAAGCATGGAATCCAAACGGATTGATGCAAAATACCATTCGTGCTATCAAAGCAGTTTGTCCAGAAATGATTGTGATGCCTGATGTGGCATTAGACCCATATTCAATTTACGGTCACGATGGTATTATTGCTAATGGTGATGTAGAAAATGATTCGACTAACGATTCTTTGGTCAAAATGGCGGTTTCACATGCTGCCGCAGGAGCTGATTTTGTTGCGCCCTCTGATATGATGGATGGACGTGTATTGCGTTTGCGCCAAGGATTGGATGCGGCAGGTTTTCACAATGTGGGGATTATGAGCTATTCGGCTAAGTACGCTTCGGCGTTTTATGGACCGTTTCGGGATGCTTTGGGTAGCGCCCCAAAAGATGCAGATGTAGTAGTGCCTAAAAACAAAAAAACTTATCAAATGGATTATGCTAATCGCATTGAAGCGATTAAAGAAGCCGTTTGGGATGTAGAAGAAGGAGCTGATATGGTGATGGTAAAACCTGGAATTGCGTATTTGGATATTGTTCGAGAAGTAAAAAATGCAGTGAATGTTCCAGTAACGGTCTACCATGTTTCAGGTGAATACGCAATGATTAAAGCCGCTGCAGAAAAAGGTTGGTTGGATAATGACGCTATCATGATGGAACAATTGATGTGTATCAAAAGAGCAGGAGCGAGTTTAATTTCGACTTATTTCGCCAAAGAAGCAGCGATACTTTTGAAGAAATGAAACTGATAATTGTCATTTTATTAGTTGAAATAGAGGATTACATTTGAGTATAAAAACTGAAACCATGAAAAGAATATTATTTATTGGATTTGCATTTTTAGCATTATCCTGTAAAAAACAAGAAGCAGAACCTTTTGGTCAACCTCAAGAAACCGTTTCAGAAGGAATGGCAGCAACTATAAGAACTCCTGAAGAGCTTGGTGAAACTATTTTCACTGGCAAAGGGAACTGCGCTAGTTGTCATCAAATTGAAACCAAAACGATAGGTCCAAGTGTTCAAGAAATTGCCAAAATCTATAAAGATAAAAACAGCGACATCATCAAATTCCTAAAAGGCGAAGGAGAGCCTATTGTAGATCCAAGTCAATACGAAGTGATGAAAGCTAATTTTGCTATCACTAAGGCGATGAGTGATGAAGAATTAAAAGGGCTAGAAGCATATATTTATAGTAAATAAAACAGTCCTAGTCGAAATGAACATCCTTTCTTGTTTTCTATTTAGTATAAAAATAAGAAAGGATTTTTTTTTATAAAAAAGAAAAAAACCTTACAACGAAATCATTTTTTTCCTACTTTAGTGTTGTGTTGTAAATACCCCAATCTACGAAAGTAACAACTCATTTTTAAAAACAATTTTAGTCGCTATTAGTATAGAACTTTGTTTTTTGCTACAAAAGCAATTACGAGACTTTAATTAATTTTAAAAATTGAGATTTACGTATGAGAATACATTTACTTTGTTTTTTCTTGTTATTTTCCTCTGTTTCCCTTTTTTGTCAAAATAAAACGAAAGTTTCAGGAACGATTTTAGATTCTAAATCATCGCAACCACTCTCATCGGTTGTGGTAAGCTTACAAAATTCGACCTATATGGAATTAACCAATTCCAAAGGGGTCTTTAGTTTGGAAGTAGATAATCCCGGAGAATATTTATTGCTGGTACATAGCCAAGGGTATAAAGAAGTATTGTTATCCATTACCGTTGCTTTTAATCAAAATATAAATGTAGGTACGATTATTTTAGAAGAAGACGTGGTAACGGAACAGCAGAGCAATACGATTCGGCTTTTAGACGAAGAAGTTCAGGATGATAACGGTAGCTCAGTAAGCACATCTATTTTATTGCAATCCACCAAAGATGCTTTTCAGCAAGCAGCTGCTTTCAACTGGGGAGCCGTTCGTTTTAGAATGCGTGGACTGGATAGTGAGCAAGCCACCACGTTGCTTAACGGCGTAAAAATGAATAAAATCTATGATGGAAGACCTCAATGGAGCAATTGGGGCGGACTCAATGATGCGACACGCAATCAAGAATTGACTATTGGGACAGCGGCTTCAGACTATAGTTTTGGAGGGGTTTTGGGTACACAAGAAATCAATACCCGTGCTTCTATTTTTAGAAAAGGAACTCGCATTACTTTCTCAGGGACGAATACCAATTACAGCTGGAGAAGCATTGGTACTCATGCATCAGGTTTGCAATCTAATGGTTGGGCGTATGTGATTTCCGCCGGAAAACGTTGGGCCAATGAAGGTTTTTTTGACGGAACAACTTATGATGGAAATTCAGTTTTTATAGGTGTCGAAAAGAAAATAAATGACCAACACTCCCTAAATTTCACTGGTTTTTACACCCCTAATTCCAGAGGGAAAAATTCGCCAAACACAGAGGAAGTGATCCAACTTACTTCAAAGACGTACAATTCGTATTGGGGTTTTCAAAATGGGAAACAACGTAATGCTCGGGTGAAGACTATTGAAGAACCTATCTTTATGTTGAATCATTATTTCAGTATCAATGACCATAGTCAGCTTCATACTAGCGTGATGTATCAAACGGGAAAAATCAGCAACAGCAATATCGATTATCAAAATGCCAACAGTCCTGATCCAACCTATTATAGAAAATTGCCGAGTTATTACCTTTCGCTTTATGGTTCTGATCAAGGTGAATATTCAGGTGCATTTACTCCCGATGCAGAGAATGCTGAAAAAAGTCGGTTGCAATTTTCAGCCAATCCACAACTAGATTGGAACAGTATGTACCTCGCCAATCAAAGTCCAATTCTTGATGGGAAAGGAAAAATAACTGCTTATACTCCATCACAAAGTCATTATGTGTTGTATGAAGACCGTATGGACGATACCACTATTGCCGTTAATAGCCTTTTTGCAACTCAAATTAATGCGAATGTGATGATGAAGGCTGGAGCATCTTTTTTCAACTTAGAATCCCATAATTACCAAAAGCTAACCGATTTATTAGGAGGTGTATATTATGAAGATTTTGATCCGTATTATCAAGGAAGTCAATCCCAATCGGATTTAAATAACCCCAATCGTAAAGTACTAAAAGGTGATAAATATGGGTATAATTATCTGAGTTATGGACAAACTTTTGATGCTTTTACTCAATTTAGCTTTGCTTATAAAACGATTGATTTTTACCTAGCACAATCTTTTTCAAAGACAGAATACCAGCGTGAAGGCTTGTATAAAAACGGAATATATCCCTCAAATTCTTTTGGGAAAAGTGAGAAAGTAAATTTTGAAAATTTCGGTTTCAAAGGAGGGGCTATTTGTAAAATTTCAGGTCGACAATCGGTAACGGTTAATGGCGCATATTTGACCAAAGCACCTTCTTTAAAAAGCAGTTTCCCTAATGCACGTATAAACAATTCGATTGTTTCTGACTTACAAACCGAAACCCTCAACAGTTTGGATGCTAGTTATTATTACCGTTCACCAAAATTTCAAACTCGTGTAACGGCTTATTTAATCAATCAACAAAACGCCACACAGACTTCTTTCTTTTATGCCGAAGGGATTTTTGATAATGGTGCTGGATATACAAATACCAATGCTTTTGTAGGGCAAACATTGACGGCATTGGACAAGAGAAATCAAGGTTTGGAATGGAGTTTTGAATACAATATCAACTCAACCTTAAAAACGACTTTAGCCTTAGCTTACGGTCAATATCTTTATACGAGTAATCCTAATTTGAAAGTGACCAACGATGCTTTGGCAACAATAGAAAATCCAAATCCTAGTTTTGATTTTGGAACAGCATTACTCAAAAATTACAAACAGGCAGGAATGCCACAGCAAGCCCTTAGTTGGGGTTTGGAATATAGAGATCCTAAGTATTGGTGGGTGGCTACCAATGCTAATTTTTTAGACAGTCGCTATGTAGATGTATCTCCCATTGCAAGAACCAGTCGTTTTTATACCAATCCAGCCAGTGGTTTTCCGTTTCCAGAAGCCACAGAAGAACGAGCCAAAGTCCTATTGGAACAAGAAAAATTAAAGCCCGTTACTTTATTCAATATTATCGGTGGGAAATCTTGGCACATTCAAAAGCGGTATTTGGGGTTGTTTGTAAGCATCAATAATCTGTTAAATACATATTATAAAACAGGAGGCTATGAGCAAGCTCGAAATGCTAATTTCCGCCAACGAAATCAAGATGTGAGCAGTGGAGCGCCTTCATTTGCCAACAAGTATTTTCAAGGCTACGGCCGAACCTACTATATAAATCTCAATTTTAGTTTATAATAAAACATAGATTATGAAATTAAGTACCCCTTTTTCAGTCGCGTTTCTTATGATGTTATCAGCTTGTATTACTGAAGAAATTGACATCCCTCAAATGGTATGTAACCAAGCAGATTTGACAACAAATAAAACGGTTTCAGAAGTAGTTAAAAACGCCAACTCGGTTGTCAAACAATATACTTATGACGACATCCTAGAAGCCTATGTAGTTTCGACGGATGAATATGGTAATTTTTTCAAAACAATTTCTTTTCAAACTTTGGCCACTGCAACAAGTCCTTCAGTGGGATTTAGTGTTCCTGTTGATGCTAGTAATTTGTATGTAGATTACCGATTGGGAAATAAAGTCTATTTGAAATTAAAAAATCAATACACTGATATTTATTTTGGAGGACTTCGTATTGGTGGTATTTATGCGAATGCATTTAATGAAGCTTCGGTCGGAAGGCTTTCTCAAAACGATTTTAAAAACGTACTTTATCCTAGTTGTACAACGCTTACTGATGAGCAATTGGTTACAACCATGACCATTCCCGAACTCTTAAAAGACAGTAATATAAATACTTTGGTACAGATAAATGATGTACAATTTGCAGAAGCGGCTATTGGTCGGCATTATTTTGAAGAGTCTAATAATGTTGGAGGAGGAACCAATTGGTATTTGTTGGATAAAAACGGCAATCAAGTTTATTTAAGAACCAGTAGTTATGCCCGATTTGCGGCTAATTTAGTTCCTACAACCAAACTAAATATTCGCGGTATTTTAACAAAGTTTGGCGCCGATTATCAATTAGTGATTCGGTCAGAAAAAGATATTGTACCGTCAACAGAAAGAAGTATTCCATTTTTTACAGAGGATTTTCAATCGGTTACAGATAAAAGCAATTTGAGTTTGGCAGGTTGGGCAAATTTGGTGCAAGCAGGTTCCTTGTTTTGGAAAGGTGCGGTTTACAATGGGAATGGTTGTGCTGAATTTGCCATTAGCGGAACTAAGGTTAATTCCAATATTGCGTGGTTAATTTCACCCAAAATTGATATGGATGTCTACAAAAATGAGGTGCTGACCTTTAGAACGGCCCAGCATCATTTAGATGTCGATTCCCCTTTGAATACCCTAGAAGTTTTTGTTTCTAATAATTTTGACGGACTAGATGTAACCAAAGCTACTTGGATTAAAGTAAATTTTAATGTCCCTCAACAAGCAACACCGTGGTATCAGTTTATTGGTTCGGGCGGCGTGGATTTGTCTGGATATACGGGTAAAATCAATATTGCTTTCAAATACATTGGTTCAGGTAAAAACACCGCTTTGGATGGAGCTTTTCAAGTGGATGATGTGCAGATTTATGGCGAAAAATAAATAACAACACCCCTTTTTTTTTATGATTTTATTAGAATTAGACTATTGATTAAATGACTTACATTTGCAAAAAATTATGTGATGAACAAAAATCTTCTTAAGATTCTGAAAATTATAGGAATAACAGTGGTTAGTCTCTTGTTACTAATGTTTGCTTTGCCTAAATTATTTCCAGAATTCATCACCAATCAAATTAAAATTTTCGCCAATGAAAATATTGAAGGCGAATTGCATTTTCAAGAATCCAATTTATCATTTTTTGATCATTTCCCGTCTTTGACTTTAACGTTAAATGATTTTAATTTAAAAGGTGCTACACCTTACAAAAATGAAACTTTAATTTCAGCCAAAGAAATGGCTTTTGGGATTAATATTTCCCGACTGATATTTAATAAGGAAGTAAAAATTGACCAAATATTTGTTTCGAATGCTTTGTTTAATATCCAAGTTAATGAACAAGGACAAGCAAATTATAGTGTTTATAAACCAAAAAGTAAAAGTGCTGCTGCTGAAGAAGGTTCTGATACAACAATTAAATTAGAGAAAATAGACATCAAGAATACAAAGGTGACCTACAATGATTTATCGACCAAAATTCTCATGGAAGCCAGAGGTTTCAATTATGTAGGGAAAGGGGATTTAGAAAAAGCGGTTTTCGATTTAACGACTGAAGCCAAAATCAATTCCTTTGATTTCAACTTTGGAGGTGAACAATATTTGAAAAACAAACAAGTCAATGCCACTTTGATTACTAAAATCAATACTAATTCGTTGGCATTTGAATTCAAACAAAATGATTTAAAAATCAATAAATTGCCAGTTGATTTCAAAGGAACCTTCAATTTTATCAAAGACGGTTATGCTATGGATTTTGTAGTGAAATCGACGGATAGTAATTTGTATGATTTTTTCACGGCACTTCCGCCTCAATTTACGCAATGGTTGACTAAAACTAAAATTGAAGGAAAAACAGATGTGTTGTTGATTTTAAAAGGAGATTATATTGAAAGTCAAAATAAAAAACCGGATTTGGGTTTCAATATGAAAATCCGAAATGGATTGATTGCTTATGATAAAGTTCCAGTGGCAGCTTCGAATCTTTTCCTGAATTTTGACACCAAACTACCCTCATTAGATACTCAAAAATTGAACGTTAAAATCGATTCGATTTATTTCAATTTAGGGAAAGAATATCTCAACGGAATTCTGGATATAAAAGGATTAGAAAAACCAGAAATAGCCGCTCGATTGCGTGCCAAAATGGATTTAGAAAAAATGAACCGTGCTTTTGGAATTTCTACAATCAATCTAAAAGGAGTTTTGAATGCTGATATTTCAGCCAATGGTATTTACGATATGGACAGTAAGGTTTTGCCCAAGACGAAAGGTTTTATCAACTTGAAAAATGGAGCAATTAAAACGCCGTATTATCCTAATCCAATAACCAATATCAACCTCGATTTAAAAATGGACAATTCTGCTGGAACAACCAAGGACCTTTCGATTCAAATGAAACCAGCTTCATTTGTTTTTGAAGGTAAACCAGTAAAAGTGGAAGGTGCTTTTGGGAATCTTGATGATTTACATTATGATTTAAAAGTCAATGGTGAAATCGATTTAGGTAAAATCTATCAAGTTTTTTCTCAAAAAGGATTGGATGTAAAAGGATACATAAAAGCTAATTTAGCACTGAAAGGAACACAAAGTGATGCCACCAACGGACGCTATTCGAAACTAAAGAATAGTGGTACTTTACTACTGCGCAACATTACAACTCATTCTCAATATTTGCCCAAAGCATTTGTGATTAATGAAGGTCTTTTTACCTTCAAACAAGATCAATTGCAGTTTGAAAATTTCACGGCTTCTTATGGAAAATCAGATTTTGTAATGAATGGAAACATGAGCAATGTGATTAATTTTGTGCTTTCGGACAAAGCGGTTTTAAAAGGGAATTTTGCCATAAAATCTAAGAATTTATTTGTAGAGGAATTCATGTATGCAAGTCCAGATCCAGCACCAGTTGAGGGAGAAATTATAAACTCTACTGTTAGTAAAGGAGTAGTTGTGATTCCGCCTAATTTTAATTTGAACCTATCTGCTCAGGCGAGTAAAGTATATTGGCAAGGGTTAACAATTTCTAATTTGGTTGGGAATATGAATGTTAATAATGGAAAGTTGAGTTTGCGTAATTCAGGATTCCATATCATTGGCAGTCCTGTAAAAATGGATGTGGTTTATAAAAATGAAACCACACAAAGAGCTTTTTTTGATTTTAAAATCAAAGCCGAAGATTTTGATATTAAAAGAGCTTACAACGAAATCGAAATGTTCCGAAATATGGCATCAGCGGCCAAAAGTGCCCAAGGAATCGTGTCTTTAGATTATGCTGTCAAAGGAAAGCTGAATCAAGACATGAAGCCAATTTATCCGTCATTGTCTGGTGGTGGAATTCTTTCTGTAAAAGATGTCAAAATGAAAGGGTTTAAGATGTTTAACAATGTGAGTAAATCGACTAATTTTGAAAGTATCAAAAATCCTGATGTGACCAAAGTGGACATTAATACCACCATTAAGAACAATATTATAAACATTGAGCGTTTTAAGTTTAAATTTGCAGGTTTTAGACCAAGAATCGAAGGAACTTCCAGTTTTGATGGAAAATTGAATATTAAAATGCGATTAGGATTACCGCCATTGGGAATTATTGGGATTCCCTTGACTGTTACTGGAACACAAGAAAATCCAAAAGTGAAACTCGGTAAAAAAACCGAAGATATTGAAGAACAAGAATATATTGAAACCTCTAATAAATAAAATAATTATGAAGTATTACTTAGTTTTAGCGATTACATTAGCAATTACAGTAAGTTCTTGTAAAAAGAAAGAACAAGAAGAACAAAGTCAGACCCCAGTTGAAGTGACTGATAACAGCGCTAAAAACGAACAAGAAATTACAGATTATTTAGCCAAAAACAATCTTACTGCCGAAAGAACAGATTCAGGATTGTATTATATCATCAATGAGGAAGGTACTGGAGCCGCTGCAACTGCAGCATCTACTGTAACGGTGGCTTACAAAGGCTATTTTACAGATGGGAAAGTATTTGATCAAAGTGATGAAAACGGAATTTCTTTTGGATTAAGCCAAGTAATTCCGGGTTGGACTGAAGGAATTCAAAAATTCAAAGAAGGAGGAAAAGGAGTATTGTTGATTCCAGCAAGTATTGGTTACGGAGATAATTCTATGGGACCAATTCCGGGAGGTTCAGTACTCGTATTTGATATTCATTTGATTGCAGTAAAATAAATAAAAAAAATGCTTTCGTTTTAGATTAGGACCATTAAGAGATTTAGTTGCTTTGAAAGGAAGGGAAACGGAATCTTTTAATGGATTTATTTTTTGAATTCAATAATAACGGAAAGGAATGCCTTGGAATTAAAGCTAAATTCTAGTTTCAAATCATTAAATTTGTAGCTTATTCAATAGTATGTTAGAAAAAGAAGTAATCAATTTTGAAAAAACCGCTATCGTTGGGATTATCACTCAAAATCAATCTGAGGATAAACTAAACGAGTACCTTGACGAACTAGAGTTTTTGACTTTTACCGCAGGGGGTCAAGTAGTCAAACGTTTTTCTCAAAAGATGGACAAGCCTAATCCCAAGACTTTTGTAGGGACTGGTAAAATAGACGAAATCTTGTTGTATGTCAAAGAAAATAAAGTATCCACTATTATTTTTGATGACGAGTTGACGCCTTCACAACAAAAAAATATATCCAAGTTAATTGAGGACTGCAAAGTACTTGATAGAACCAATTTGATTCTAGATATTTTTGCACAACGTGCCGAAACCTCATATGCACGTACGCAGGTAGAACTAGCACAATGCCAGTATTTATTACCACGATTATCAGGAATGTGGACGCACTTGGAACGTCAAAAAGGGGGAATCGGGATGCGTGGACCTGGAGAAACAGAGATTGAAACGGACAGACGTATTGTACGTGATCGTATCTCTCTTTTGAAAGACAAAATCAAAGCCATTGACAAACAAATGGGAACCCAACGCAGTAATCGTGGCGCGATGGTACGTGTGGCCTTAGTAGGTTATACTAATGTAGGGAAATCTACTTTGATGAATGCGGTGGGTAAAAGTGATGTTTTTGTAGAAAACAAACTCTTTGCTACCCTAGATACGACCGTGCGAAAAGTCGTGATTAAGAACCTTCCTTTTTTATTGTCAGATACGGTTGGATTCATCCGAAAATTACCAACTCAATTAGTCGATTCGTTCAAAAGTACACTAGATGAGGTGCGTGAAGCCGATTTATTATTGCATGTAGTTGATATTTCACACCCAGATTTTGAGGATCATATCGCTTCAGTAAATCAAACTTTGGCCGATATTAAGGCACACGATAAACCTACTTTGATGGTGTTTAATAAAATTGATGCCTACCGTCATTTAACTATCGATGAAGATGATTTGATGACCGAGAAAACACCCAAACATTACACCCTAGACGAATGGAAATCCACTTGGATGAGCCGTGTGGGAGAATCGAATGCCTTGTTTATTTCAGCGGCCAATAAAGAAAACTTCGAGGAATTCAGAGAACGTGTGTACGAAGCCGTTCGCCAAATTCACATTACTCGTTTTCCATACAACAAATTTTTGTATCCTGATTACAAGGACGCCATGGAGAAAGAAGACGAATAGTATTAGGGCCTATTCCAGCCCTACACTATAGCCCTCCTTCAAAACGCTTTTTTTACTAGGTCGTTACAGGAGCTTCCTTCGGTCGCTCTGTACCTCCCGTAAAAAACAGCCTTTTTCAGTCGGGGCTGCCGTTTCGGTCTGGGGCAATCCAGTTCACAAGAAAAATAGTTATAAAAATCAAAAACCATCTTCTAAACAAGGCTTAGAAGGTGGTTTTATTTTTATCTCAAAACATAGCACAAAACAGTTAAGATTAATGTTATGAGCTTTATTTTATAAGGATTATATTAACAATCTCGCTTTGATAAAAAGGCTAACTTTATATGTTGTGTTATTGATAATCTCCTCAAGTCAAATTATATAGCGTCTAGATAAATTATTGATATAAAATGATGTAGTATCGTGGCGAAACCTGCCAATTACTCGATCTGAGTTGCTAAAACTTAGATTTTTTGTTAAATATAAAACTAAATATCATGAAATCATTAATTGTTATTTTAATGGCTTTTGGTTTTGCTATAACTTCTTTTTCACAAGAGAAACCTTTGGAAGAAGAAGGAAATATGGAGATAACCAAATTACCAGAGATCGTAATAAATAAAGCCGAAAAAGACTTTTCAATTTATATTCACGAACATAATGCCGATAAAAATGTGAGAGCTATTCAAGAGAAATTTATCGCTTATGACATAGGAAAGGATTATGAGGGCTTTGATGAATATCTTGTCATTATGAAACTAAAAAGAGGCTCTTTAACAGCAGTTTATAATGAAAACGGAAAATTAATTCGTGTTGTTGAGAACTATAAAAATGTGAGATTGCCTTTCAATGTTGTCATTTCCGTGTTCAAAGCTTTTCCTCAATGGACTATTCAGAATGATAAATTGTATTATGAGCAAGCAGAGGGGGATATGCTTAAAAATGAGTATAAAATAAAAATTAAAAAAGACAAAGAAGTAAAAAGACTAGTCGTTCATCCAAATGGTGATATCTTAAAGGTACTTTAAAAACACAATAACCCAAAACCTAACCTAAGTAAAGTTTTGGGTTGTTGTATTTAATGTTAAAACCCATAATTAGCAGCAAGTCCAAATACTTCACGTACTTGCGTTCCCTGAATAGCATTGTCATCATATATAGCTTGAATGGCAATATTTGCGGTCAAATATTTGTTTATTTTCATAACCAAATTCATTTGGTAATCAATATCTACATTTTGAGGGCTGTCTAGATAATTAGAATATAAATTCAATCTGTTTTCGATTGAAACATTGGTCATGACATTAAATTTGAAATATGCCGATATGCTAGTACCAAATTCAAAACGAGAGGTTTCTCCTTGTTTCACTCCAAAAGAAGAAGAATTTGCAGTAAAATGATCGTGTACAAAAATTAACTTTCCTGTTGCTGGAGCTATATTTACACTTAGATTGTCATTCTTTTTCCAGAGCATTCCTGGCCCAAATTGGAAATAAGCCGGAGAGAAAAAATGAGAAATCTTTATGTCACTTTTATCAAGACCTATATCCATTTGTGTTTTGAAATTAAAGAAAGCTGAATAATACCAATTTCCATCTGCTTTTTTACCCCATAGTGAGTTAAGTTCCAAACGGTCGTCTGTTTTTGCAGCCACAGGTTGACCTTTTATTTTGCTCAATCCATAGGCCATGATAAACTTGTTATCCCACACAACATTCCCTTTCTTATAGTTAAAATCGTAATTCAAACCAAAATTCCCTGCCACATTAGAGGTTCCTCCACCTAGCCACTCTTTATTAAAAGCAGATTGATTAAACAGTAAAGAAATGTTCCCTTTTTTAGTCCAAATTTTTGGGGTTTCTTTTGCTACTTCTTGAGCTTGTAATGCAATACATAGAAATATCAAACTGATGGATGAGATGATCTTTTTCATGTTGTAAAGTTTTAGTTTAAGTAAATATAATAAAAATGCCGCTTTATAAGCGGCAAATAACCTATGTAAAAGGGTTGTTTTTTACAAATTGGAGATCTATTATTTTTTTGGAGCTTTGTATAAAGGTACAGCAGAACAAGCTTCGCCATACATAATACTTTTGGCATGAGGTTGTAAATAATGTGCCGCCAATACATAAGCGCGAACTGGAACTGGCTTTTTTGAACAACCTTTGATAATCATAGATTTGTTGGTATATAATGTGTAATCAATTTTAGCCAACAATTCTTCATATAGAGAAGCCTCTAAGTCAGTGAGGGTTCCGTCAACAATTTTCTTGGCAAAAGGGGCCAATTGAATCGCAACTAAAATGGAAGCCCAGGCAGGGACAATCGCATCTGTACTACAATGAATGGCGACAAAATGATCTTGGTATTGTTTCCAATCATGATTTTTTAGGCATTCTCTAAAGTCTTTTTCTTTCAATAAAAAACCTTCAATCAGCCATTGTGAAATATCAATTTGCGTACGAATGCCTTTTGGATAGTAATCTTCTAAATCAAAAACTTCCAGCTTACTCTCAGCTACTTTGTTAATTATTTCGTCCATTTTTTTTAGTTTAAAGTTTCAAGTTAAAGGTTTCAAGTTCATTAAAAACCTGAAACCTAAAATCTGAAACTTTTTTACAACATTCCCAATTCTAATTTTGCTTCCTCGCTCATCAAATCTTTGCTCCATGGTGGATCAAAAGTGATTTCAACTTCGGCATCTTTGATGTGCTCGATTGATTTTACTTTTTCTTCTACTTCTCTTGGCAAACTCTCTGCAACTGGACAGTTTGGAGAAGTTAAAGTCATCAAGATTTTTACTTCATAATCCGTATTAACCATAACATCATAAATCAATCCTAATTCGTAAATATCTACAGGAATCTCAGGATCGTAAATAGTTTTTAATTTTTTTACAATCGCTTCTCCTAATTCGTTGGTGTCTATTTGTTGTTCCATTTTATTGTTTTTAGTCTGATTTATAAGGCTTTTTTACCATATAAGTCATTTAAGTTTTTATTTTTTTAGGCTGTAAGTTTACTATAAAGTTCGTTAACTAAGGTTTTTTGTCCTTCATAATAGATGTTTTTCACGTTAAAGTTAATAAGTAAACCAATCGGAGCGTTTATCAAGTTCATATAAGTAAGCACTTGTGCTTCAGCAGATTGGTGTAATTTCGTTAACTGATTTTAGTTCAACAACTAATGCATTTTCTATATATAAATCACATCTAAGTTTAGAATCCAATTCAAATCCTTTATATTTTAAAGGGATTGATAATTCTGAAACAAAATTTATTTTTCGTAATTCTAGTTCTTTTTTCAGACATTGATGGTACACACATTCCAATAGGCCTGGGTCTATACTTTTATGAACTTCAATTGCTGCCCCATTTACTTGATATACTAAATCTTTTAGATAACCTTTTGTTAAGCTCATAATCAGCATTTTTTTATCTAATAAAGATAATTTATCTTTAATAAACTAGAAAACTTATATGGTTAAAAAAAACAATTTTTTAAAATAAATTATTTTTTAGCGTCGAATGCTATCGCATACATCTTGATGTTTTTTATCATCGATACTAAACCGTTCGCACGTGTTGGGGAAAGGTGTTCTTTCAGACCAATTTCGTCAATAAAACTCATATCGGCTTCAATGATATCAGCGGGCGTTTGATTTGAAAATACACGAATCAAGATGGCGATAATTCCTTTAGTCAAGATGGCATCACTATCAGCGGTGAAAATGACTTTGTCATCTGATTGTTCTCCTTGTAGCCAAACTTTTGATTGGCAACCTTTGATTAAATTATTATCGGTTTTGTATTTTTCAGCAATTAGAGGTAATTTTTTTCCCAGTTCGATGATGTATTCATAACGTTCCATCCAATCATCAAACATCGAGAACTCATCTACTATCTCTTCTTGTATTTCTTTAATTTTCATTATTTTGTTTTGCAAATGAATTAATTTTTTTTACTATTTTTTCTATCTCCGCTGGTGGAAAACCGTGGTCAAAACTAGCTGACACATATTCTTTTCCTTTGTAATTTATTATTAAATTAGCGATGGCAGCTCCATCGTGAAACCTTTTTTGAGTGGGAGATTTTAACTCTGAAAGTTGCTCTAATTTTACTTTGTTAAATAAATCTATTATTTCTTTCCAATCTTCGTCAGTAATTGATAGGTTTTTGACTTTCTCTTTTCCTGAACGGTCATTGGTAACAGATACTGTTTTATTTTCTAACTTTATTTTTTGATAAAAACCCCTGCTGTTAGCGACATATTCAACCACGGCGGTTTTCAGTTCTTGTTGATCACAACTTTGGCAACTGCCTTTAGCAATCAGTAAACTAAATATTAATACCGCTAGTGTTTTCATGAATTTATATTAAGACAACATCATTTTGGCTCTTTTGACACCTTCAACCAAACTGTCAATTTCTTCTTTAGTGTTGTAAAACGAAAACGAAGCTCGAATTGTTCCAGGGATACCAAAAAAGTTCATGATCGGTTGCGCGCAATGGTGCCCTGTACGCACTGCAATTCCTAGTTTGTCAATAATCGTTCCAATATCGTAAGGATGAATTCCGTCGATATTAAAAGAAATCACCGATGTTTTATTTTTTGAAGTTCCATAGATTCGTAAACCTTCAATTTCTAGCAATCTTTTAGTACCATATTCTAGTAATTCTAATTCTTGTTTTTGAATGTTCTCAAAACCTACAGAGTTCATATAATCAATAGCAGTTCCAAGGACAATTCCGCCCGCAATATTAGGAGTTCCTGCTTCAAATTTATGAGGCAAGTCCGCATAAGTGGTTTTTTCAAAAGAAACTTCTTTAATCATTTCGCCACCACCTTGATAGGGAGGGAATTTGTTGAGCCATTCTTCTTTTCCATACAAAATTCCAGTTCCTGTAGGACCACACATTTTGTGGCCAGAGAAAACATAAAAGTCACAGTCCAAAGCTTGTACATCAGGTTTTAAGTGCGGTACAGCTTGTGCTCCGTCAATTAAAATGGCAGCACCTACTTCATGTGCTTTTTGAATCATATATTCAATTGGGTTAATAGTTCCCAAAGCATTTGAAATATGGTTTACTGTTACAATTTTGGTGTTTGTTGAAAGCAATTTGTCAAATTCGGACATCACTAACTCTCCCGTTTCATTCATTGGAATGACTTTGAGCGTAGCCCCTGTTCGTTCGCAAAGCATTTGCCAAGGGACAATATTGCTGTGGTGTTCTAATGAGGAAACCAAGACTTCGTCACCAGGTTTTAAAATAGCAGCAAATCCGTTAGTGACCAAGTTAATTCCAAATGTAGTTCCTGAAGTAAAAAGCACCTCATGGTTGTGTTTGGCGTTAATGTGGTTTTGTACTTTGCCACGTGCAATTTCATAAGCATCAGTTGCTAATTGGCTTAAGGTATGCACGCCACGGTGAATATTGGCATTAATTTCTTGGTAATACTGTGCTATTGCATCAATCACCACTTGAGGTTTTTGAGAGGTAGCGCCGTTATCGAAATATACTAAAGATTTTCCGTTTACTTTTTGATTTAAAATAGGAAAATCGGTTCTTATTTTTTGAATGTCTAACATAGTTATTTAGAAAAAATCTAAATACAAAAGTACTAATTCTAAATCGTTTTTAGTAGTAATTGATTTTTTTTTAGGATTTTCAAAATAGTTTAACAATATCAAGGGGAAATTATTTTTTGAGTATGTTTGGGTTTTGACGGTTATCAAAAATTTGGAGTATTCGGATTTCAGTTTTCGATTGAATTTTATAGACTATTTTATAATTTTTAACAGTAATTTTTCGGTAGGGTTCGCCTAAAATTTCATCAATAGGATATTGTCTGTTAAAATGAATATTTTTAGTGAGTTGTATAATTTCACTAACCAATTTTTTTGCTGATTGTTGAGATTTAATAGCAATAAAATCATGAATGATTTTAAGGTCTTCTTTGGCTTTAATGTCCCAGCGAATTTTGATAGGTGGTGTCATTTTACCAATTTTCAATTTCGTTTTCTAGTTCTTCAATGGTTGTGAAATTGCCTAAACTAATGCGTTCATCGGCTTCTTTTACCATCTGGATGTATTCTTCTTTATCCACAGGGTAGCCTTTTGCGGTATGTATAACAGTATCGTTGTCTAAAATGGTTTTAAAAGCTAAAATTTTTTTAATTTTAGTTTCGTCTTTTAGTTTTAATAACCAATCCATCAGTTCTAATTTCTTAGCAGCAATATCCATAAAAATTTAGGTATTAGATGTTACAAATATACAAAAATGATCTATCATTATATTTGAAACTAAACTAATCTACTGGTTTTTAACTACTAATATAGGGTAAATGGATAAGTTTTTTTTGCAACGATTTACACGAATTAGTGAGGCCCAAAAAAAATAATTACACAATTTTTTAATTATTTGAAGATTCGTGTAATTATACAACATCCAAATTCGTTTGTTTTGTGTAATTGGTGGCTGTTTTTTTAAAATATCATGTGTTTGCCGTGATTACTAAACGTTTTTGTGAGTTGTTGTAAAATAAGTTTTATAAATTGCAGTGTAATATCTCCTTACAATGAAAAGAATTGTTCCGTTTTTACTAGTAGTGCTCGTTTTGATGACAGTTTATATCAGTTGGGTAATCTATCCTAAATTGGATTTGATTTCGGGATTTTCTGCTAAAAGTGTGGCTTCGGGGCATTTCATAGATAATCGTCCGTTAGAGTTAATTGAAGCGCAAGACAATGACATCAAACTAATCGATTGGGCTACAAACACGATTGAGGAAGCGGGAAAATTTGCTACTTCCTCAGTGTATGGACTTAAAGAACGAAAAGCAATTTATCGTGAAGGTCTGGGAGCGACATTAATCAATGATGATTTTGATGAAACACAACCTTATTTGGTTCCCAAAAGAACAGAAAGTCAAAAGGGACTCTTTCCTTATGGAAATACAAAACCCCAAGATAGTTTGTTTTCAAATGTCGATTACGGAAACTTAAATAGGGCTGTAGCCAATGCTTTTGATGCATCGAATGAAAAAGTAAAACGTTCTCGTGCTGTTTTGGTAGTTTACAAAGACCGTATTATAGCCGAAAAATATGCACCTGGATTTAATGAAAAAAGTAAAATTTTAGGCTGGTCTATGACTAAAAGCATTACTGGAGCTATGTATGGCGTTTTAGCCCAACAAGGGAAATATGATATTTACAAACCTGCTCCAATAATGCAATGGCAAAATGACAAACGAAAAAATATTAGTACACATAATTTGTTGCAGATGAACTCAGGATTAGAATGGGTTGAAGATTATGCGACTATTTGTGATGCTACCCGAATGCTTTTTCAAGCAGAAGATATGGGAAAAGTACAACTCGAAAAACCTCTGGCACATCTACCTAATACACATTGGAATTACTCTTCAGGGACGACTAATTTATTGTCCAAAATTTTGCGTTCTCAATTCAATTCGCATCAAGAATATCTGGATTTTTGGTACACGAATTTGATTGACAAAATCGGAATGCATTCGATGGTAATTGAAACCGATATGGTTGGGAATTATGTGGGTTCCTCTTATGGATGGGCAACGGCTAGAGATTGGGCAAAATTTGGTTTGCTGTATTTGCATCAAGGCAATTGGAATGGCGAACAAATACTTTCGTCAGAATGGGTTATTTATACCAAAACTCCAACGGCAACTTCAAACGGACGATATGGAGCGCAATTTTGGCTCAATGCTGGAGGTTATTTCCCAGATGTGCCTAGGGACATGTATTATTGTAGTGGTTACCAAGGTCAAATGGTGGCTGTAATTCCGTCAAAGGATATGGTGATTGTGAGGATGGGATTGAAAGGAGAAGAGGGTTTTGATTTTAATAATTTTTTAAAATCTATAATTGCTACGGTGCAAAAGTAATTTTGAAAATATAATTTCTTCTTAGTCCTGATAGGAGCGGCATCCTTTTATGTGGTTTTTTTTGAACCACATAAAAGATACAGCGGATAGCAGGAGGGGACGTTTTTTTGGAAAACGGTCGTGGTACTCCAAAAAATTAAAATTCGATTCTTCGTTTTTCTTTATTGCTTTGAATGACGGCTTCAATAATTTGCATGACTTGAATTCCTTGTTGAGCCGTTACGGGTTCAGTTGTATTGTTAGCAATGGCTTGGTACATGCCATCAAAGAAGTCGTAGTAATTGCCTTGAAGTGTTGGTATTTTTTTGCGGATAACTTTGCCGTCAATTTCGGTGTGGAGCAACCCCTCTAATGCTTTGTCTTCGGTTCCCCAGTTGGTAAGGTTGGGTTTGTGGTTGCGTTTGAGTTGGTCTTCTTGCACATCGCCACGGTGTTTAAAGAATGATCCTTTTTTACCTTGTAATATAAAAGACGGAATCATTTCTCTGTTAAAAAATCCTGCTTTAAGACGTACTCTAAAATCAGGGTAGAATAAGGCAATGTCCAACCAATCATCTACTAAGGAGTGGTTGCGAGTGATGCGAATATCACCGTGTACGGCCTGCGGAAAACCAAAGAGACTCAAGGCTTGGTCAATGATATGCGGACCTAAATCTTTAAGAATTCCAGAGCCATCGTTAATAGTTTCTTTATGTGCTTTTGGACTCAAATCTGGCGTGTAGCGGTCGAAGTGAAATTCGGCATCGATGAGTTCACCTAGCAGTCCGTCCTCTTTTACTTTTTTTACGGTTTTGAAATCGCTGTCCCATCTTCGGTTTTGAAAAACGGCTAGTTTGAGTCTTTTTTGTTGGGCTAAATCAGCTAATTCTTTTGCTTCTGCAAGGGTGGTGGTAAATGCTTTTTCAACAATGGCGTGTTTGCCAGCGAGCAAGACTTTCTTAGTATATTCAAAATGGGACGCGGTAGGTGTGTTGACTACAACAAGTTCGGCATCGCTTTCAAGAACGGCTTCCAGAGAGGGGTAACTTATTACTTCGGGATAATCATTTTGGATTAATTTTTTAGAACGTTCCCATGAGCCCATTAACTCAAATCCTTGATGTAAATGAAGAAAAGGGGCGTGAAATACTTTTCCGGACATGCCATAAGAGAGCAATGCTGTTTTAATTTTTTGCATGATATTTATAAGTTAGTTGTTTTAGTATGGCACTGCTATTGCTAAGGATTCAGCACAGCACGGTAAATTTAATGTATCTCTTTTATATTTAAATTAAAATAACAGTAATTAACAAACATTTAAAAGGTTATGCCGTATTATTGCAAAAGAAATAAATTAGAATAGCTTACTTTTGTGAGTTTTAAAAAAGAATTAAAATTTTATAATGGAAATATTTATCAAGCTTTCTCAATTTTTATTGAGCTTATCCTTACTTATCATTCTTCACGAATTAGGACATTTTATCCCCGCCAAATTATTCAAAACCAGAGTCGAAAAATTTTATTTGTTCTTTGATGTGAAATATTCATTGTTGAAGAAAAAAATTGGGGAAACCGAGTACGGAATCGGTTGGTTGCCATTGGGTGGTTATGTGAAAATCTCAGGAATGATTGACGAAAGTATGGACAAGGAACAAATGGCTTTGCCTCCACAACCTTGGGAGTTTCGTTCCAAACCGGCTTGGCAACGCTTGATTATTATGTTAGGTGGCGTAACGGTTAACTTTATATTAGCATTCATTATCTATATTGGTATGGCTTTTACGTATGGTGATACTTATGTAGCGATGGAAGATTTGAAAGATGGTCTGTTGATTGAAAATCCAGTTTTACAAAAAGCAGGTTTTCAAACAGGTGATAATATCCTTGCAGTTGATGGGGAAAAAATCACCAAGTTTGACAACCAGATTAACATGAAAATCATCATGGGTAAGGATGTGTTGATTGAAAGAAACGGAGCCCAACAAACGATTACCATGCCTCAAGATTTTATAGATCAATTGTCGAAAGTAGAAAAAGGGAACTTGGTTTCTATTCGTATGCCATTTGTAATTGGAGCTGTAACGCCTGAGTCGCCAAATAAGGTTTTGGAGGCCAAAGATTTGATATTGTCTTTAAACGGGCAAAAAGTGAAATACTTTGATGAGGCTAGGACTATATTAGAAGCTAATAAAAACCAAACAGTTTCGGCAGTAGTTTTACGTGACCAAAAAGAAGTTCCTGTGAATTTGCAAATCAATGCCGATGGAAAACTGGGAGTTCAATTGGGTGGTTTAGGAATGGACTCTTTAGAAAAATTGGGGTACTATAAAGTACGGAAACAGGAGTTTGGTTTCTTTGAATCATTTCCTGTGGGCATCCAAAAAGGAAAAGACCAGTTGATAGGTTACGGTAAACAATTGCAAATGATCTTCAATCCGGATACTGGAGCTTATAAACAAGTAGGTGGATTCAAGGCAATCTTTGATATTTTTCCAAGTACTTGGAGCTGGGAAGTGTTTTGGACGCTTACTGCTTTATTGTCTATTATGCTTGGGGTAATGAACTTATTGCCTATTCCAGCGCTTGATGGGGGACATGTGATGTTTTTGTTATACGAAATGATTAGTGGCAAAAAACCATCAGACAAATTCTTAGAGAATGCCCAAATGGTTGGTTTTGTTTTACTTATATCTTTGCTTTTATTTGCTAACGGAAATGATATTTACAAGGCGATAATTGGGAAGTAAAAAAAATGAAATTTTTTTATTTTTTTGCTTGCAGATATTAAATTTAGCTTTATATTTGCAACCGCTTAGACAAACAAACACAACGTTCTTACTAAGCATATTAATATACCTGTACGCAATATAATATACAGTTTCCTCCTTAGCTCAGTTGGTTAGAGCATCTGACTGTTAATCAGAGGGTCCTTGGTTCGAGCCCAAGAGGGGGAGCTACTAAAAAAAATCCAGTTGTAAAACTGGATTTTTTGTTTTTTAATTATGAGGGCTTATTGTAAGTTCTTTGTTGTACATTGTATAGTTTCCTCCTTAGCTCAGTTGGTTAGAGCATCTGACTGTTAATCAGAGTCCCGATAGCTATCGGGATTGGTTTGAGTCCAAGAGAGGGAGTTGCCAAAGAAATTCATTTGTAAAACTGGATTTTAAAAAATAAAATAAAAGGAGACTTAGATCTTCAATGTTGTACATTATATAGTTTCCTCCTTAGCTCAGTTGGTTAGAGCATCTGACTGTTAATCAGAGGGTCCTTGGTTCGAGCCCAAGAGGGGGAGCAGATTAGAAAAGCCTGACAGTGTTGTCGGGCTTTTTGTATTTATAAAAGAGATTTATGAATGTTATCTATATACTTTTCTCGGAAAAACTAGGTAAGTTCTATATTGGATTTACACAGAACCTTAATGAAAGATTGTTAAATCATCAAAATGCTGAAGCTAGAAAGTTTACTTATAATGCGGATGACTGGTCTCTTTTCTTAACAATTGAATGTCTTTCAAAAGCTCAAGGTTTAGCGATTGAAAAACATATTAAATCAATGAAAAGTCAAGTTTATATTCGAAATCTAAAGTTGTACCCTGAAATTATTGAAAAACTTCTGCAAAAATATCCTGACTGTTAATCGTTCCGATTTCTATTGGGACGAATAGTTTTCTGGATTGGTTCGAGTCTGTCGCGGCTGAGAAATATTTAAAAGCCATTCAAGAGAATGGTTTTTTATTGTTTACCCAAAAAACTCCCAAAATGATTCTATTGTAAGGAATTGTTTTGGGAGTTTTAAAGTTTTAAGAAACATCCTTACACCAACTTCTTCAAGCGCATCATAATTCCTATGTGCATTCCTTCGTGAAAAACATTAAAGCTAAGGGCGTCGGATACGTTTTTGATTACAAAACCGGTTGAGGTTGGGTATTCAGCATAATTAACAAAAAGACCATTGGCAAAATCTTTTTCTGTTTGTGCCAGTGTGGATGTCAATAAAGATTTGATTTCGGTTACTTCAGCCTCCGTTGCAGGAGCAGTAACTTCGGTTCCTTTTTTGTAGCGTTCAATTAATTCGTCAGAAACCATCATGGGTAAACCTGAGAATTTATAAACTAATAATTGTTGGGTAACAATCATGTGAGCGATATTCCAAATCAAATTGTTGCGATACCCTTCAGGAACGGTATTTAATTGGTCTAACGTAAAATGTTCTAAAAACTGTCCAGCTAAATTTCGTTGTATTTTTGAAACTTCAAATATTGATTCCATTATGTTTTTTTTGATAAAAATACACATTTTACGTTTTAAATAAAGTTTCTTTGCAATTAGAAATTTCTTTATCATGAATAAAATATATTACCTCGCTTCGTGCGATACTTGTCGAAAAATAATCAAAGCTTTACCTAAAGACCTTGATTTGGCTTTTCACGACATCAAACAAAACCCAATCACCGAGTCGGAATTAGAAGAATTATATGAAATGTCAGGTAGTTACGAGGCACTTTTTAGTAAAAAAGCCGTTTTGTATAAAACACTTGATTTGAAAAATAAAAATTTAACCGAGGAAGACTATAAAAAATACCTCTTAGAACATTACACCTTTTTAAGTCGTCCTGTATTTGTTCTAAATGGTCAAGTGTACATTGGGAACAGTCAACAAAACATTCTAAAAGTTCACAAAGCCTTGGGATTAGTTTAGAATATTTTGGATTGACCATTTTAAATGACATATTTTGTGTCAATTAGTCTGTTTATTATCAGTTTTTAAATTATAAATCAAGAATTGTTAATCAATATTCAACAATCAAAATTCTCATTTAATCCTTATCTTTGGCCATCTTTATAAAAATTTATGATACAATCAATGACAGGTTTTGGTAAAGCCACCTTGCAATTACCAACCAAAAAAGTTACCGTAGAAGTAAAATCATTAAACAGCAAAGGTTTAGATCTTAATACTCGAATGCCTTCATTATACCGCGAAATG
The DNA here is from genome assembly GCF_048320115.1 of Flavobacterium faecale. Taxonomy (GTDB): domain Bacteria; phylum Bacteroidota; class Bacteroidia; order Flavobacteriales; family Flavobacteriaceae; genus Flavobacterium; species Flavobacterium faecale_A. The sequence continues at coordinate 1,250,293 of NZ_CP182943.1, read as the reverse complement.
GAATTGGGGTTGCGAACTCAACTGGCGACCAAACTTGAAAGAGGAAAAGTAGATTTTTCTATTTATATCGAAAGTACTGCCGAACAAACATCTACTAAGGTGAATGTGCCAATTGTAAAAGCCTATATCAGTCAGTTGCGTGAAATTTATCCTGCAGCCGATGCAACCGAATTGATGAAAATGGCCGTACGCATGCCTGATACGATGAAAACTGAGCGAGAAGAAATTGACCCTAATGAGTGGAAACAAATTCAAACGGTTATTGACGAAGCGGTTCAAAATATATTGAGTTTCCGTAAGGATGAAGGGCAATCTCTAGAAAAGGAATTCCAATTGCGCATTGGGAATATTCGCCAATATATGGAAGAGGCTTTGGCTCTCGATCCAGAGCGTGTGCAAGCCATTAAAGATCGTTTGCAAACTGCCATCGCTGAATTAGAAGTGAATGTAGACGCCAATCGTTTTGAGCAAGAATTGATTTATTACTTAGAAAAACTAGACATCACCGAAGAAAAAGTACGTCTGACGAATCACTTGGATTATTTTCTGGAAACTATTAACGGTACTGAAGCCAACGGTAGAAAACTAGGATTCATTACCCAAGAAATGGGAAGAGAAATCAACACCATGGGGTCCAAATCGAATCATGCACAAATGCAAAAATTAGTTGTGCAAATGAAAGACGAATTGGAGAAAATTAAAGAACAAGTTTTGAATGTGCTTTAAATATAAAGCGAGATACTGAAATAAATTCAGCAAAAAATGAAAAAAGGAAAATTAATCGTATTCTCAGCACCTTCAGGATCTGGGAAAACCACTATAGTAAGACATTTATTAAAGCAAGAAGATTTGAATCTTGAATTTTCTATTTCGGCAGCTACTCGTGAAGCTCGAGGGGAAGAAGTAAGCGGAAAAGATTATTATTTCATCTCTTTGGAGGAATTCAAGCAACACATCAAGAACGAAGATTTTGTAGAATGGGAAGAAGTCTATCGCGATAATTTTTACGGGACTTTAAAAAGTGAAGTAGAGCGCATTTGGTCTTTGGGTAAGAACGTAATTTTTGATATTGACGTTGCGGGAGGTTTGCGCATCAAACATAAATTTCCAGAAGAAACTCTGGCTGTTTTTGTGAAACCGCCTAGTGTAGATGAGTTGAAACGTAGATTAAAAGAGCGTTCGACAGAGAGTGAAGATAAAATCAATATGCGAATCGCTAAAGCTCATGTCGAATTGGCAACCGCACCTCAGTTTGATGTGGTGATTAAAAACTACGAATTGGATGTCGCTTTAGAAGAAGCCTATCAGTTGGTAAAAGATTTTGTTTCTAAGTAGTTCTCGCTTTTGGAATAAAAAATTGTAAAACCGTATTCTCTAAAACTACAATCAATAAATTGTGAAAATGTATTTAAAAAGCTAATTTTTATAAATTTTACAATTCATTACAACCAGGGTTAAAAAAAGACTCTAGTAATAATTCAGCAAGATTATTATTTCTTAAATTGCCATAAGATAAAAGTTATTAGAACTAATCATTATCAACCAATTTACGGTTTACTAATCACTAATTGCTAGTCATTAATTACTAAAGACATGAAAATAGGACTATACTTTGGAACATTTAATCCCATGCATGTAGGGCATTTGATTATCGCCAATCATATGGTGGAACATACTGATTTAGATCAAGTATGGATGGTAGTTACGCCACACAATCCATTGAAAAAGAAATCAACTTTGTTAGATGATTACCACCGTTTGCACATGGTACATTTGGCAACCGAAAATTATCCAAAACTAAAACCTTCGGACATTGAGTTTAAGTTGCCGCAGCCTAATTACACCATTAATACATTAGTGTATCTAGAGGAAAAATATGCCAACTATGAGTTTGCTTTAATTATGGGTGAGGACAATCTCAATTCTTTACATAAGTGGAAAAACTACGAGATGATTCTCAAAAATTATTCTTTGTATGTCTATCCAAGATTAGAAACAAAAGATTTAGTGGCAGACGGAATCGCAAATACTGTTGATAATTACGGTTTTCATACGAATTCTAAAGTCAATATGGTAGATGCGCCAGTGGTGGAAATTTCGTCGACTTTTATACGAGAGAATATCAAGGCTAATAAAAATGTTCAACCCTTATTGCCTAGTAAAGTTTGGGAATATATTGATCACAATAATTTTTATAAGAAGTAGTTTAGGCCAAAACTGCTCTCAAAATTTTGGTGATTTCATCTAAGATTTCGTCAAAATTATTGTTTTTACGACACATGACATATGCGGCTGTTGTGGGCATTTTTTCACTGTCCCATAACAGTTTTATTTTTTCTTCTGCGATAAAAGGTTGTGCGTTGCAATTCCATGTAATGCCTACCCCTTGATTTTTTGCAATACTGGTAATCATTTCATACTCCGACGGGATAATGTAGTTAGGAACAAGTGTAGGTCTTTTTTTGTCAAACACATGGAGCCAAAATAATTTGATATGTGGAATGCGTGCGTCAAAAGTGTACCATCTTTTTTCATTCAACCAAGTTTCGGTGGCATTCCAGTTTTGGTCTGCAATAGTTTGATTTAACTCGGATACATCAATATCCATCGAGCCGATAATCACAGGTTTAATTTCTCCGATATGTTGTTGAATAGTGTCGTAGGTATCGATTTTTTGTGTGACAATTGCAAAATCAATTTTCTTTGAATCGACTAATTCAAACAAGCTATTATCTTCGTGGAAATTAAAATCAATAAATTCAAATTTTGAGATTAAGGCACTTCCAAGGCTGCTGAACAGATGTTTCGAAATCCCTACAGATATGGAACGGTTGGCGTTAAAAGCCTTCGCCCTGAACCCATTTTCCACATTTTCTAAACGGTCTAGTGCTTCAATGATGAGGTTGTTTAGTAAGTTGGCATATTCAGTAGGTTCAACTCCTTTTGATTTTCTGTTAAATAGTTTGTAGCCTACATGGGCTTCCAGCATACCTATTTGTTGGCTCACAGCTGGTTGGCTGATAAATAGTTCTTTGGCGGCAAGAGAAAAGTTTCGGTTCTTATAAACAGACTTAAAGGTGCGGTACCATTCTAAATTAACCATGATATAAATTTACTTATCACAAACATAATTTAAATTATTTTAACTGATAACACTTATAGTCTAAATTTGTAGTAATAAATTCAATTATGAAGAAAATAAAATTGGTTGCTACATTATTAATCATGGTCAGTTCTATCGCAATAACTGCCCAAAAAACGAATAAAAACAAGATGAAAAAAGTATTATTTGTATTGACGAGTCACAGTGAACTAGGAAATACCGGAGAAAAAACAGGATTTTGGACAGAAGAATTTGCTGCCCCTTACTACGAATTATTAGATAAGGGAGTGCAAATTGACATTGCTACTCCAAAAGGAGGTCAGCCACCTATTGACCCGAAAAGTGAAGATCCTAGTTTTGCTACCGAGGATACCAAACGTTTTGATGAGGACGAAAAACTTTTGGACCAATTGAAAAACACAATGAAATTAGCAGCTGTAAAATCATCCGATTATGACGCTGTTTTTTATCCAGGGGGACACGGACCGCTTTGGGATTTAGCTTCTGACGAAAAATCAGCGGCCTTAATCGCTGATTTTTATTTGAATAACAAACCTGTTGCTTTTGTATGCCATTCCCCTGCAGTTTTAAAAAATGTAAAGGTAAATGGTGAATTTTTAGTTAAAGGAAAAAAACTAACAGGTTTTAGTAATACAGAAGAAGAAGCTGTTGGATTGACAACTGTAGTTCCGTTTTTACTTGAGGACGCGCTGAAAGCTAACGGAGCAACTTATTCTAAAACGGACGACTGGCAACCTTATGCTGTTGCAGATGGATTATTGATTACGGGTCAAAATCCGGCTTCATCAAAACTAGTAGCAGAGAAATTATTACACCAACTAAATCACGCAAAATAAGATGTTAAACTTTCAATATTACAATCCCACGAATTATGTTTTTGGCAAAGGTCAAATCGAACAATTAACGAAGTTAGTACCTGAAGGTGCTAAAATTTTATTAGCCTATGGTGGGGGCAGTATTTTTAAAAACGGAATTCATCAACAAGTAGTAACTGCTTTGAAAGGTTTTGAAATAGTCGAATTTGGCGGTATCGAACCCAATCCTCACTATGAAACTTTGATGAAAGCAGTGGCGGTGATTAAAGAACAAAATATAGACTTCATTCTTGCCGTAGGTGGAGGTTCTGTTATTGATGGTGTAAAATTCATTTCGGGAGCGGTAAAATACGAAGGAGATCCAGCGGAGATTTTGAGAAAGAGAATTTTGATCACTGATGTTTCTAAAGTAATTCCTTTTGGAACCGTATTGACATTACCAGCAACAGGAAGCGAAATGAATTCGGGAGCCGTAGTTACAATTGCAGAAACACAAGAAAAGTTGGCATTCGGTGGAAGTGCTTTGTTTCCTAAATTTTCAATTTGTGACCCAACCGTTATCGAATCTTTGCCTAAAAGACAATTAGAAAATGGAGTCGTAGATGCTTATACACACGTTTTAGAACAGTATTTGACTTATCCTCATGAGGGCTATTTACAAGATCGCATTTCAGAGGGTATTTTACAAACGCTTATTGAAGTAGGTCCTAAAGTGGTGGCTAATCCAAAAGATTATGTTTTGGCATCCAATTTTATGTGGTGTTGTACCATGGCATTGAACGGATTGATTCAAAAAGGGGTGCCTAATGATTGGGCTACCCACATGATTGGACACGAATTAACAGCTCTGTACGGAATAGACCATGCGAGAACTCTAGCTATTATTGGTCCTAACCTATACCAAGCATTATTTGAAACTAAAAAAGAAAAATTAACGCAATATGGCCGACGCATCTTTAATTTAGAAGGAACTGATGAGGCAGTTGCTCGTGAAGCAATTGCCCAAACAGTTCAGTTCTTCCATATTATGGGAATGCAAACTAAATTATCGGATTATACTAATGATTATGATGCAACGGCAAGTTTTATCGTCGATCGATTTGAAGAAAGAGGATGGAAAGCCCTAGGTGAAAACCAAAAGGTTACTTTAGAAAAAGTAAAAGAAATTGTAGAAATGAGTTACTAATTCAGAATTCTGAGTGAGAAGAAAAAAAGGCGTTTTGGATTTTCCAAGACGCCTTTTGGTTTTATAAGAATGTATGTAGGCAATTAGCGGTTATTTTATTTCAATTTGGATAACATCATTCATAGGTTTCCAATCTTTCTGAGCCTCTCTTCCACCTAGTAGGTATATTTTGTCTTTATATTCAAAAACCCCATAATTATAAATTCTTCCTAATGCTAAATCATTATAGGATTCTTCATATGTATTTTTTAATGGGTCATAACGATATATTTTTTTAAAAATTTCTGATTTAAATCCGTCCACATTTGAACCAGATATAAATATAAATCTTTCTTTATAAACTATTCCTTTTTGAAATCTTTTTATATATTCTCCTAATTCTTCAAGGGTAATCCACATATCTTTTTCAATATTATACTTTAACATCACTTTTGGAGAGTCTCCCCAAACATAAAATTCATTATTATATTTTAATGAATTTGGGGTTTGAATTTTTTTTGGCATTTCTGCACCTTTAGACCATTTTTTAGTTTTTGTATCTAAAATTTGAACATCTGATAAAAAGCGAGAATCCTTCTTTTCTTTATCTAAAGCATATCCTCCCATTATATAAATTTTATCTTCAAATGTTTCAGCAGTACACCAATACATTCCGAAAGGAAGTTTTAAACTTTCTTCCCAAATATTTTTCTCAATATCATATACTTGAATTAAATCGCTAAATTCTGTACCACCAATTAAATATATTTTTTTACCTACTAATATAGATTTTGTAACTGGTTGTGATTTTGGGATAACATTAATTTTTGTCCAAGAATCTTTTTCAATGTCATAAACACACACATCTCCGTAGTTGTAATCTTCTTTTCTTCCTCTATTTCTATATGTGTCTAAAAAAGCATAGATTTTTCCATTATACAATTCTGCTCCAAAATCATAAGCAGGGAAAGGCATACTTTCTTTTATGGTTAATTGAAACTGAAATTGTTTACTATCTGGAATAAATTCCAACTTATTAATTTTATCAGGGTTTATTATTTGTAACCTGTTATCAATCGTGTTAGGTATATTTAATGGAGGCTTTTTTGTTTTACAAGAATGTAAGCTAATTGCAAGGATTATTATTTGCAAAAATAATTTTTTCATGAGTAATTTTTTTGGTTAATATGGGTAGAATATGTTCAGCAGCTTACTTCAATATATTATTTAATTAGAGTTCAATGATGATTTCCTGTTGTTTTGTAAAATAACAGCATACATTTTTACTAAATTTCTTATTGCCGAAAGCAACAGGAATTGCTTAAAAAAGAAACAAAATGCTATTATTTAAAGGCTAAAATAATTATTATCAATGAGTTATTGACGTAATCTTTTAAGTCATAGGGTAAAACGCATTATGGATTTTTTAGATGCCTTTTTTGTTTTACACCTAAATGATTATTGGGTTGTAGTAAGGAGTTTATTTTAATTCAATTTCGATAACATTATTCATTGGATTCCATTCTTGATCTTCTCTTCCGCCAAGCAAATATATTTTATCTTTATATTCAAAAACACCATAATTATAATGTCTTCCTATCTTTAAGTCATTAAAGGATTCTTCATAAATTTTAGTTATTGGGTCATATTGATAAATCTTTTTAGTACTTTTTGATTTTAAACCACTCTCGTTTTGACCAGATATAAATATAAATTTATTTTTATAAACAATCCCTTCTTGTGCACCTTTTACATAATCATTTAATTCACTAACATTAATCCACATATCTTTTGCAATGTTATATTTTAACATCACTTTTGGATTGATATCCCATACATAAAACTCATTATTATATTTTAATGAATTTGGCATTTGCATTTTTCTTGGCATTTCAGCACCTTTAGTCCAACTTTTTGTTTTTGTGTCAAAAATTTGAACATCGGATAAAGATCGAGTACCTTTCTTTTCCTTATCTAAAGCATAACCTCCCATTATATAAATTTTATCTTCAAATGTTTCAGCAGTACACCAATACATTCCGAAAGGAAGTTTTAAACTTTCTTCCCAAATATTTTTCTCAATATCATATACTTGAATTAAATCGCTAAATTCTGTACCACCAATTAAATATATTCTTTTACCTACTAATATAGATTTTGTTACTGGTTGTGATTTTGGGATGACATTAATTTTTGTCCAAGAATCTTTTTCTATGTCATATACACACACATCACCGTGATTGTGATCTTTGTTGTTATATCTATTTCTATATGTATCTAAAAAAGCATAGATTTTTCCATTATACAATTCTGCTCCAAAATCATATTCAGGGAAAGGCATGCTTTCTTTAATGTTCAATTGAAATTGTTTACTTTCAGGAACAAATTTCACCTTATTAATTTTATCAGGGTTTGTAATTTGTAACCTGTTTTCCCTATTTGTAATCGACTCCTTTCGGATGGTAAGGTTATCATCTATTGTTGTCTTTTTTGATTTACAAGAATAGAAAGTAATTGTAAGAATTATGATTTGGATAATTGTTTTTCTCATAGGGCACTTTTTTTGCTAATATAGAAAAATTACTACAATATAGTTTTTGTCAAACGTATAATAATTTAAAGGAAATTAGATTTTTTTGTATTCATTTAGAAATAAGCCACATAGCCGATTTTATCGCTAATCGTTTTGTTGAGAGAGGATGGAAAGCCCTAGGTGAAAACCAAAAGGTTACTTTAGAAAAAGTAAAAGAAATTGTAGAAATGAGTTACTAATTCAGAATTCTGAGTGAGAAGAAAAAAAGGCGTTTTGGATTTTCCAAGACGCCTTTCTCATAACACCAAAAACATAACTAACTAATTTTAACCTTATACTACAGGCTTTTTGTAGTAAAATTGCTGTGTATATTAGGTTATAACGATTATTAAAACCTTATATTGTGCTGTCATTAAAATAAATGAAGTTTTTTAAGATTTACAGATATAAAAAAGGAGGGGCAAACGAATCATTTATTGTAAGATTTGCCCATTTTTAAGTACTTTTGACCAAATATTTTTCTAAAATGAGCGAAACTAAAAAAATTGCAGTAATTGGTGGCGGAAGTTGGGCAACCGCAATTACTAAAATGCTTTGTAATAATCTCGCAGAGGTAACTTGGTACATGCGCAATGAGGGAGCAATAGAACACTTAAAAGCCTTTAAACACAATCCTAATTATTTAAGTTCGGTTGAATTTGACATCAATAAACTAATTTTAACCAATGATATTAATGAGGCTGTAGCCAATGCAGATTACCTCATATTTGCCATCCCATCTGCTTTTTTGGATGCCGAATTGCAAAAATTGACCGTTTCCCTTACTGATAAAATAATCTTTTCAGCCATTAAGGGAATTGTTCCAGAAACCAGTTTGATTGTTGGGGAACATTTTCACCATACTTATGATATTCCCTATTACAATATTGGGGTGATTACGGGGCCTTGTCACGCAGAGGAAGTAGCTTTAGAGCGCTTGTCTTATTTGACGATTGCTTGTGGAGATGAATCTAAAGCCAAATTTGTAGCCGATAATTTATCAAGTAATTATATTAAAACCAAAATCACGGATGATATTATTGGAACCGAATATGCCGCAATGCTTAAAAATATTTATGCTATTGCTGCTGGTATCGCTCATGGTTTAGGCTATGGAGATAATTTTCAGTCGGTGATTATGAGTAATGCGATTCGCGAAATGAAGAAGTTCATTCGAAAAGTGCATAAAATGAAACGCAATATCAATGATTCTGCATACTTAGGAGATTTATTAGTTACAGGTTATTCTGTTTTTTCTAGAAATAGAATGTTTGGTAATATGATAGGCAAAGGATACACGGTAAAAAGTGCGATGATGGAAATGAGCATGATTGCTGAAGGTTATTACGCTACTAAAAGTGCTTATAAACTCAATCAAGGATATGGTGCTAAAACACCTATCATTGATGCTGTACATGCAGTCTTGTATGAAAATAAAAATGCTAAAAAGATATTCAAGGAACTCACGGATAAGTTAGATTAATAACGAAATCAAATTTTTGTGAAGTCACTTTCAAATGCTGTTGAAGGTGACTTTTTTTTTGATAAATATTTGTAGTACAAAAGGATTGAGTTGTTTTTTATGTGAGAATTTTATATCTTGTTGAGAATCATTTTTTTAATTAAAAATACCAATACAAATATGGAAAATATAGAAGGAACAATTAGTAATGCCACAACGCAAACCAGTAGTTTTTTAGATAAAATTTCAGTAGAAAGTTTAATTGGATATATAGAGAAATACGGACTCCCGGTACTGTATGCGGCACTGATTTATTTTGTAGGGTCGTGGGTCATTAAGCGAATTACCAAGGTGTTTAAATTGGTGATGACTAAAAATGATTACGATGAATCACTACAGATATTTTTGTTCAATTTAGTTACTTGGGCTCTAAAGATATTTTTATTTATCATGGTAATTGCAACTCTGGGAGTAGAGACTACCAGTTTGGCTGCTGTGATAGCCGCTGCAGGTTTAGCTGTTGGTTTGGCATTGCAAGGTTCCCTTTCTAATTTTGCTGGTGGGGTTTTGATAATTATGTTTAAGCCTTATAAAATTGGAGATTTAATTGATGCACAAGGTGTATTAGGGGTAGTGAAGAAGATAGAGATTTTCAATACAAAACTGGTTACTAGAGATAATAAATTGGCGATTGTACCCAATGGAGCTATGGCTAATGGGAATGTCATTAATTTTACTGCAGAAGGGAAATTACGTGTCGATATAACTATAGGTGTGGGTTACAACGAGGACATTAAAAAAACCAAAGAAATATTAATGGAAGTGGTTACTTCAAATCCATTGGTATTGAGTGATCCTGCGCCAACGGTCAATGTTTCTGAATTGGCAGACAGTTCGGTTAATTTTACGGTAAGACCGTACGCTTTACCAGAGGATTATTGGCCAGTTTACTTTTCTACGTTGGAAAATGCTAAAATTGCATTGGATAAAGCAGGTATCGAAATTCCGTATCCACATCGTGTAACAATTTCAAAGCAAGCCTAGTAAGTTGGTTTTGTCTAAAACCTAATAATGCTGTCTTGAAAATTTCAAGACAGCATTATTTTATAACTATAATGGGATTTTTACCTCACAATCACCCCATCTACAAACAAAATAGGCACTTCTTCCATATCGGTTTCGTTGATGGAATTTGCTTTGAAGGTGAATTTTTTATCGTATAAAGTGTTGCCGATAAAATAAGTGAGCATGAATTCGTTATTGAGTGCTAGTACACTTTTTTCGACCATTTCTACTTTTACAACTGAAACGGCAGGTACTTGTACAAAGGCATGACGCAATAACGATGTTTTCTTCATTTCGCCATCAATTGTTCCAAAAGCTTTGGAAACGACCATAACACTATCAATATCAAAATCACTGTCGTTGACCAAATGCACGTACCAAACCTTTTCCATAAAGTCGTCGTTCCATTCTTGAACAGCGGCTAGGAATACATTTTCAACTTCGGGGATGGTGATGTCAGCTTTCATTTTTCTTCAGGGTCTGAGATATTGAGCTACTAAGCAACTTTGGAACTTAGAACCTCTCAAAAATTATATTGAACTTTTAAATTGCTCTAGGAATCGTACATCATTTTCATAAAACATGCGGATATCGCCAATTTGATATAACAACATCGCGATGCGTTCCACACCCATTCCAAAAGCAAAACCGTTGTATTCATCAGGGTTGATCCCACAGTTTTTAAGAACATTAGGATCGACCATTCCGCAACCACCAATTTCTAACCAACCAGTTCCTTTGGTGATACGGTAATCTGTTTCGGTTTTTAGACCCCAGTAAATATCAATTTCGGCACTTGGTTCTGTAAAAGGGAAATATGAAGGACGCAAACGGATTTTTGATTTTCCGAACATCTCTTTGGTAAAGTATAATAAGGTTTGTTTTAAGTCAGCAAAAGAAACTTCTTTATCAATATACAAACCTTCAACTTGATGAAATATACAGTGTGAACGTGCTGATACTGCTTCGTTACGGAAAACTCGCCCTGGTGAAATTGTACGAATAGGCGGTTTGTTATCTTCCATATAACGTACCTGCACAGATGAAGTATGCGTACGCAACAAAATATCAGGATTCGTCTGAATGAAAAATGTATCCTGCATATCACGTGCCGGATGGTACTCAGGCAAGTTCAAGGCCGTAAAATTATGCCAATCATCTTCAATTTCTGGACCTTCAGAAACATTGAATCCTACTGTTGAAAAAATATCGATAATTTGATTCTTCACAATCGAAATCGGATGACGAGAACCTATAATTACGGGCTCAGCTGAACGTGTTAAATCTCCGTAAACTCCCTTCGCTTCTTCCTTGCTTTCTAAAGATTCTTGGATGCTTTTTACTTTTTCCTCTGCAGTGGTTTTTAGCAAGTTAATCACTTGTCCAAATTCCTTTTTTTGGTCGTTAGGTACGTTTTTAAATTCTGCAAAAAGATCTTTTAAAAGTCCTTTACTTCCAATGAATTTTATACGAAACGATTCTAAATCAGCAGGGTTTTGTGTTGAAAAAGCTTCTGCTTCACCAATATATTCTTTTATCTTATCTATCATTTTCATTCAATAATTGAGTCTGCAAATTTAAGTAAAAGTTATAAGTTATGAGTTATAAGTTATAAGTTTTCTGGGGTTTGCCTAAATAATAAATTTACAATTTGCGAGTCTCTGAGCTCAGTTTGCGTATCTCTGTGGGACAACTACGAAATAAGTTCTTTTTCCAGAAAATAATTTACAATCGCTTCTTTCATCAAAACGGTTTGCTCCCCTGCTTTTAGCGGTGGCAACTCTTCTTTTACCTTGTAGTGCGGCCAGCCTTCCGCGTCATAAAATTCAAATTCATAATATCCATAGGGCTCTAGCAAACGGCAAATGGCAATATGCATGAGGTTAACTTTTTCGTCTTTTTTGAATTCACGGTGCAATTTCCCTAGTTCTTGGACACCGATTAGATAAATTATGGCATCCAAATCCAAGTCTTCTCCTTGTGAAAACTGGTCTGAAAGTATCGTAACAAGCTGTTCCCAGCGTTCTTTAAGTTGTGTGTCTCTTGACATTTGATTGTTGATTGTAGATTTCAAAAACAGTAAATCCAATTTTGTTTGCAAAGATAAGAACTAAACCAGCATTCATTTTATTTTCGAATGGTTATTTTTTGGGCGTGCCACCTCCAGACAAAGGGGTTTACTTCAGTTTACGGCGATAAAACCCCTTTGTCTGGAGCTGTCGGGCTTTCCGCGCTACTTCGGTAGCCTGCTGCAATCCCTCACGCATAACCCACAAAAGGTGTTATATTTGCGTCCTATTGTAAATACATAATTTATGAGTTTTTTAGACATTGTTTTAGGCGGGGTACTTTTGTATGGAATAATCAAAGGAATCAAAAACGGATTGTTTACCGAGTTAGCTTCTTTTATGTCTTTGATTGTGGGAATATATTTGGCCATCAAATTTTCTTCGATAGTGAGTGAAATAGTTGGGAAAGTAGTTTCTTGGTCACCAAAAACAGTGACTATTACAGCTTTTGCTTTGACTTTTATTGCTGTGGTTTTAGGAATTATGATGTTAGCCAAAATTTTCACAAGCATTATGAGTTTTGCCTATTTGGGTTGGATCAATCGCTTGGCAGGAGGTTTTTTCAGTGTTTTAAAAATGATTTTGATATTGAGCGTAGTTTTTAATCTTTTTCAGAAAATCAATTTTAATAATTGGCTCGTTAAAGAAGAAACGTTTAATCAATCGCTGTTTTACAATCCCATCCAAAAAGTATCGCAATTGGTTTTTCCAAAGCTAGAAACTTGGTATGAAGATTTTAAGACGAAGACCGTAAAAAGTCAGGAAGCGAAAGTCTAGTTCGTCATTTACGAGCGCAGCACGACAATAACCTAACAGTATATTAAGTTCAGTGAATTATATATTGTTAAGTTAAGCATGAAGTAGCATAGGTGATTGCTTCGTTCCTCGCAATGAATTCTAATCCCCACGCCCAAATATTTTTTATTTTACCTCTTTAATAGTATTTGCATTTATCCAACCTTCGGTTCCATCTGTGAGTTGGATTTTTTTCCAGTTGGAAACGGTTTCCATGACATAGACTTTGGTGCCTTCGTGGAGGACTAATGAAGTGGAACTGGCTTTTTGAGGTTCGCTATAAACTTCGGCAATTTCAGCAAAAACAATAGCTGGCTTTTCGTTCTCAAAATGACTTTTTTCAAATAATGCCGACATGACGCTGAGTAATACGCAAACTAAGAACACAAACATTCCGTAAAAATAAGCTCTTTTCGTAAGTGTCAATTGAGAGAAATAATAACCCAAAAAGCACAATAAAAAAACAAAGGAAAAACCTACTGCCATCCACGCCCAAGTGTTGTAATGGTAAATTCCTGTAAAATCACGAAGTAGTTTATTGAAACCTACTTTTGGGACGACTTTGATTTCGTCAATGGTTTTCTTTTGAGCAAATTTCAGGTTATTGGTAATATCCGCATCTTCGGGATTGAGAACCAGTGCTTTTTCGTAGTTGTAAATCGCGGGTGCTACTTTATTCAGTTTGTAATAGCAGTTCCCCAAATTAAAATACAATTCCGCCGAATGTTGGTTGTCTTGCAAAACGCTTTCATAAGCAGCGATGGCCTCTTGGTATTTCCCTTTTTGGTACAAGTCATTCCCTTTGTCAAAATTAGTTTGTGCAAAGAAAATCTGGGTAAGTAGTATTGATATGGTATATAAAAATTTCTTCATGACCCGTTGGGTGTATTTATTCTTAATTTAATGTTTTAAAACTCATTAGCTGAGTTTCTTGTGTGATCTCTCCTTCGTTGAGGATGACATACAATCAATTTAGATCTTAATTTATTTGTTTTTCGAGTTTAGAAATAATCATCACTGCTTTGTCAAAATCCTCTTGAATACTGGTGCTTGATGCAGGTGCATAACGTGCAAATTCACAGTTTTCAGTCAGATTAATGAAATCGGTTACGACTTGTGGCTCGGCACCTTTATTCAGTAACAACTCTTGGATGTTCTCCTTACTCATTTCAGAGGTTTCTATATGCAATTTAGCTTTCAAGAAATTGTGCATGGCTTTTTCAAGTGCGACATAAAATGGTTCTTTGTTGGCCAATTGTTTTTTGGCTTCGCCTAAATATTTCTTCGCCAATCTGTTGTTGGCTTTGATGCGATTACCAAAAACGTCACTGTCAATCGCTTCTTTTTTCTTCTTCGCCAAAATAATTATTGGTAACAACAAAAACGGTACAAACAACAATCCATAGAACAAATTAGAACCTAAGAAATCGTCTTCTTTGGCAGAAGTTAATTCTGTTTTGGTTTTGATGTACTTGAATTGATTTGGAACCACTACTTGTTGTTTGTTGCTGTTGTTTGCAACAGTTTGTGTATCAGTAGGACCATCCAAAACATCAATTACAATCTCTGGTGAACTGATGGTTTTATAGCTTTTCGTTCCCAAATCAAAATAGCTAAATTGAAGGGGCTTGATAGGATAACTTCCTTTGTATTGCGGCACAATAGTATAACTGTCAGCAATGCTTCCCGTCATTCCTGAAAGTGGTGTTTCTACTTTTTCGTTATGCACGGCATCATACATTTCGAGTGCATTAGGCACTACTGGTTTGGGAAGGGTGAACAGTTTTAGGTTTCCTTTTCCAGTAACGCTTACGACCAAATCCAAGCTTTCGCCGTTTTTTAAGCTCGTTTTAGAAGGCGTTACTTTGAAATCAAAATTACCAACAGCTCCAGAAAAATCAGCAGGTTTTCCAGCTTCTGGTAATGCTTTTACATTGATGGTTTTGCTCCCTGCAGAAACGCGTTTGTTGCCTTCGGTGATTTGCATTCGCCCAAAAATATCCCTGCGATTCGTAGGTAACTGTACATCAATATCTAATGATAAAGGTTCGATAGACAGTTTTCCTGACTTTTGAGGATATAACACTGTTTTTCTTAGAACAACATAGCGGTATTTTTCACCCTTAAACATGCCATCTTCAGCAACTAATTGTTTGATGTCAATATTTTGACTCCAGAAGTTGTTGTATTTAGGTTTGTTGAGTTCGCGCCAATTGGTGATTCCTATGTTATAACTAAAATAAAGTTTGTAAACCACGGTAATGGGTTCGTTGATGTACGGATTTCCGTTAGAAATATCTGCAACCAGGTAGATATTGTTGTCTGCGGATACGGTAACATCATTGGGATCAGCTTGTTGTTGTATCGCATCAGTAACGTTGATTTTTATGGGTGCTGATTTGTAAACTTTGCCTTCATATTCAATGGTAGCCGATTTGATTGTGATATTTCCTTTGTGGTTTGGAATCAGAAAGTAGGAATACATTTTTTCGAAGGAACTACGACCGTTTACCCAAGATTGACTCACTTGCTGACTTGGACCTGCAATGACTCTAAAGCCTTCAAACGTTGGTTCGTTGAAGTTGTCACCATCAAAATTCATGTAAAAATCGATACGCAGTCTTTCGTTTAACGCAAGCGTGTTTTTACTCACTCGAGCCTCAAATTGCACCTGAGCCCAAATTGCTTGAGAAATTAAAAATACTACAATTACTATTCGTTTCATTTTACTGTTTAATCGTTTGTGCTTTTATATTTTTTCATCAAAATTCGAAATTAAATATCTTATATTATTTCTATTCGAGTTCTAGTTTTGAATTTTGAAAACTACCAATCTTTATCCGTATCAACTGGTTTTCCTTTGACTTTGTTTGCGTTTACTTTTCCTTGGATTTTCTTTTCTTCATTGTTTACGGCATCCAATAAATTTTCCAATCGGTCTTTTGATATTCCTCCAGGATTCGGTTTTGGCTGATTGTCCTTTGGGTTTTCACCCTTGTTTGGATCTTTTTTGTCTTTATCACCGTCTTTCTTATCCTTGTCTTTATCGCCTTTATCGTCCTTTTTATCTTTGTCTTTGTTATCCTTATTTTTGTCTTTGTCCTTGTCCTTATCTTTATTTTTATCCTTGTCTTTGTCTTTGTTCTTGTCTTTATCGTCGTTTTTAGGCGGATTTTCTTTTAGCATTTTTTTTGCCAATGCATAATTATAACGAGTTTCGTCGTCAGTGGGATCATTACGCAACGCATTTTTATAAGCTTCTACGGCTTGCGTATAATCTTTCTCTTTCATAAAGACATTTCCCAAATTATGGAAAGCTTTGTGTTTTTGAGTTCTCGTTTTGGCTTTTTCTATTGCTTTTGCAAAAGCATATTTTGCTTCCGACGCTTGATTTTGTTTGTAAATCGCATTTCCTAAATTGTAATTGGCTGCCGCTTTGTTGTTGAATTTAGCTTTGGATATTCTATAATTTGCCTCAGCATCAACATAATTACTAGCCGCATAGTCTTCATTGGCTTTGGGTAATGCTTTGTCTTTTTCTTGAGCATAACTTCCTAATCCACAAAGTAGGAGAAGCATGAAGTATGTTTTGATTATTGTTTTCATTTTATTTGGATACAATTTTGCAATTTGTTCTAACAGCATTATTCTTTTTCATTAAATAAATTCAATTTTTTCACCCAACTTGTTTTTCTTTCTAACAAGAAGATATCAGCAAAAAGTAATACAAAAGCAAATCCTAAAAACCACTGAAATTGCGATTGAAAGTCGGCCATTTGGGTAGCTTCAAATTCGGTTTTCTGAATATTGTCTAAGGTACCTTTGATGTATTCCATCACTTCTTTGGTATTATTACCGTTCACATAGCCGCCTTTGGTTGTTTTGGCTATGGTTTCTAGACTAACTTGATTTAATTTGGTTACTACAACCTCACTATTTTTGTCTCTTTGGTAGCTTTCTACTACTCCGTTTCTTTTTAGCGGAATGGTAGCTCCTTTTTCCGTTCCCACACCTATAGTGATGATGCGCATTCCTTCTTTGTTAGCTTCTTCTGCTGCAGCAACAGCACCATCAGAGTGATCTTCACCATCGGAAATCAAAATCAACAGCTTACTTGTTTTGCTTTTGTCGTCAAAATAAGTTGCCGATAATTTTATTGCTTCATCCAACGAAGTCCCTTTGGACGAAACCATATCAGGGCTCATGCTTTGCAAAAACATTTTAGCTACGCTGTAATCCGTGGTGATTGGTAAAACGGGGAATGCGCTTCCGGCGTAAGCGACAATTCCGATGCGGTCATTACCCAGTTGGCTAATAATTTGCGATACCAATTGCTTGCTTTTCTCCAATCGGCTTGGTGCAATATCCTCGGCCAACATACTTTTAGAAACGTCCATTGCAAAAACAATATCGATTCCTTCTCGTTTTACAGTTTCCATTTTAGTTCCGATTTTTGGGTTCACCAATCCTAAAATCAATGCTAAAAGTGCCAGCAGCATTACTATCAATTTCAAAACCGGTTTAAAAACCGAACGTTCTGGGCTCAATTGATTAATGGCTTCAATGGATCCAAATTCCTTTTGTTTTTTTCTTTTCCAATACATATTGAACAAGAAAACCACTACCAATAGGGGTAACAGGAAAAGTAAGTATAAATAATTGCGTTCGTCTAATTCCATAATTCTGTATTGTGCTGTTTAACCGCAACGTTCACAAAGTTATTTTCGCGAAGTTCGCAAAGCTTTGTGTTCCTTTCGTTTTCTTTGTGTTTTTTGCGGTTAAATAAACTTATATAAAGCTTCTATAAACCGTGTTTCTCAATCCAATTTCTATTAACAATAACAATCCAGCGAAAAGTGCAAAACCTCTAAATTTTTCGTCATAATCATAAAACTTAAGTTCTTCGATTTCGGTGGTTTCTAGTTTGTTGATTTCATCATAGATTTCGGCAAGTTTGCTGTTGCTTGTTGCTCTAAAATATTTTCCATCAGTTTTTCTGGCGATGGATTGCATTAATTTTTCGTCAATTTCAACCTTCATCATTTGGAACAAAATTTCACCATTGGGAGCTTGTGCATAGGGGAATTCAGCCATTCCATTGGTTCCAATTCCGATGGTGTACACTTTAATTCCGTATTGCTTGGCGATGTCAGCTGCCGTTTCAGGTTCAATAAAACCAGCATTGTTTACTCCATCGGTCAATAAAATAATCACTTTACTTTTGGCTTTACTGTCTTTCAAACGGTTTACAGCTGTTGCCAATCCCATTCCGATTCCAGTTCCATCTTGTAACACTTGATCGTATTTGATGCTTTTAATCGCTTCAAGAACCACAGCTTTGTCACTAGTTACAGGCGTTTTGGTATAGGCTTCAGATGCATAAACCACTAGACCAATTCGGTCATTGGGTCTGTCTGAAGCAAAGTTTGCCGCCACTTCTTTCAAGCCTTCCATACGGTTGGGTTTTAAGTCTTTGGCCAACATACTGCCCGAAACATCCACTGCCATGACAATATCAATTCCTTTGGTTGTTTTGGTTCTGTTGCTAATGTCCACCGTTCTTGGTCGAGCTAAAGCAATAATCAAGGAGCACAAAGCTAGAATTCGTAATACGCCCAAATAGGGTTTGAATTTCACTAACAATGAAGTCGAACCTTTGAATCCTTTGGTTGAACTAATTTTTAAAGTTGCGTTTTGGTGTTTTCTTTTCCAAAATAACCAAGCGATTGCAAATGGAATAAGAAGAAACAACCAAAAAAATTGGGGGTTTAAAAATGTTATCTTTTCCATTAGTTATTGAGTTGTTTTAATTCGACTGAGCTTAAGACACGCTCCACAATTTCGTTTGCATAATGATCTCCTTCTTCGTGTAAAATCATGATTTGTTGTAAACCACCCTCTTGACCAAAAAGGATTATTTCGTAAAACATCTTTTGGCTGCTTTTAGAGTTTTCATCTAATTTGACAAAAGTTCCGTAAGCTTTGACACCTTTTACTCCTTCGGCAGTTTCAAAATCTTCTTGTTTGACAATCATGTTTTGAGCTCCTTGTGATTCAATGGTTGCCACTGTTACTTCCACTGCTTTGTTTAAGTCTGTTTGGGTATCTTGTTTGTATTTCATGGTAGAAACCATCAAATAGAAATTATCTATAAAACTACCATAGCCAAAAGATTGCATCTCTTTGATTAATGCCAAACCTTCTTTAGGTAAGGATTTAGTCAAATCCATTCTCTTTAAAACTTTAGGTGTTTCAATAATAACAGATGGATTTCCGTATTCACTTTTAATCCATTCTGATTCTAATAATTCTTTGGTTTGATGTCCTATGATGGTGTCTTTTACATAAGTAAAACCATAGGTAGCAATAAAGAAAAGTGTGGTTGCTAGGATGACAAAAAACACAGAGGCAATGGCAATAGCAACACGTTTTTTACGTTGCTTTTCTAATTGTTGTTGCACTTGTTTTTGTCGCTGCATTTCGTTCAATAGCATTTCTTCTTCAGCTGGAACGTCTACTGGAATAGATTTGTCAAGGATTACAATAGCCTTTTGGATTTTATTGCGGTCTTCGGTAATCTCAAATTCCATTGGTTTGGATTTGGCAAATTTTACTAAATCGGCTTGTTTCAAAACTCTTTCTAAGTCATCAATCGTTTCTTGAGAAATTTTCATTTTCTTTTTCAACGAAGCGGCTTTTAATCCTGCAATTAGTTCCGAAGTGGTGCTTTCCATTGCTGGAATTTCAATAGCCTCTTCGATATAATTACGGGCAATATCAGTCAATTCACTGTAATATTCTTTGATTTCACCTTTTTGCCATAGTTCTTTTTGTTCCAAAGAGTTCATTAAAATTGTGGCTCTCTCGATAGGTGTTTTATAAACTTCCTCTTCGATTTTTTTCTTTTGGTGTTTTTTTGTGTACCAATACACTCCCGCTCCAATGGCGGCCAATAGCAATAATCCTAAAAGGTATTTCCACCAATTTCCCATTGGACTTTCCACAGCAACAATATCCTTGATGTCATACATTTTTTGTTTCAACGTATCGACTTGTACAGGTGCGACTTCGACAGTAATAGAATCCGTTAAGAAGACTTTGTTGTTAATGATGACTTTGATACTCGGAATCACATAGCGTCCTGAATCAAACTGTGTCAATCCGTATTTTTTAATCAACTCATAACGGTCGTTGTTTTTGACGGTATCAATTGGATAAGAACGAATCACTTCCAGAGCACCAAAATTTTTAAGGTTGGGGAATTTTACTTTTGATAAAGTATCCACAGAAGTTTTAAGAGTCAGTTTGAATTCTGCTCCAATCTTATTTTTAGTGGTGTCAATACTTGTTTCAACACGTTTTTGTTGTCCAAAAACGAAGGTTGAAAAAAGAAGGAATATATAGAGTAATTTTTTCATTTTATTTTTTCAACTTTTATAAGTTTTGGCTCCTCCCTTTCGGGGAGGTCGGGAGGGGATTTTACCTCGATTTAAAATAGCCCAATAACTTCTTGACATAGCTTTCGTCTACTCGAGTATTTACAACTCCTGATCCTGATTTCCTGAAAGTATCTTTGAAGTAGTTCAGTTGGTCCTGATAGTATTTTTCATAATTCATTCGAACTGTTTTTGAACTTGTGTCCACGATCATGTTTTCACCGGTTTCGGCATCGGTCATTTCGACCATTCCGAGGTTTGGCATTTTTTCTTCGCGAATGTCATACACCCGAATTCCAGTGATATCGTGTTTTTTGGCAGCGATTTTCAAAGTATGCTCGTAATCTGAAACCATAAAATCCGACATTAAGAAAACAATGGCTTTCTTTTTCTGCGTGCTGGATAGGAATTTCAAGGCTTGCGCCAAATCGGTTTTTTGACTTTGGGGTTGAAATTCGATTAATTCTCGAATAATTCTCAATACATGGGAACGCCCTTTTTTGGGTGGAATGTACAATTCGATTTGGTCTGAAAACAATATCAATCCAATCTTGTCGTTATTGGTGGTAGCCGAAAATGCCATGGTAGCGGCAATTTCAGTAATGATTTCTTTTTTAAATTGATTGTGAGAACCAAAACTTTCTGAGCCCGAAATGTCTACCATGAGCATCATGGTCAACTCTCTTTCTTCCTCAAAAACTTTTACGTGTGCTTCATTATATCGAGCGGTAACATTCCAGTCAATAGAACGAATGTCGTCTCCATATTGGTACTGACGCACTTCACTAAATGTCATTCCGCGTCCCTTAAAAGACGTATGGTATTCACCCGAAAAGATGTGATCGCTCAATCTTCGGGTTTTGATTTCTATTTTTCGTACTTTCTTTAAAAGGTCTTTTGTATCCATCTTCTCTAGTTATCAGTATCAGTTGTTGAGTGTTCAGTTATTCTGCTCCGAGAGGAACTGCTCACTAAAAACTGCTCACTGCATACTGGTTTAAGGTACCTCTACTTCGTTTACAATTTTGTTGATAATGTCCATTGAAGTAATGTTTTCAGCTTCTGCTTCGTAGGTGATGCCAATTCTGTGACGCAATACATCATGCACTACTGCACGTACATCTTCAGGAATTACATACCCACGACGTTTGATAAAAGCGTAACATTTGGCAGCATTGGCCAAGTTAATACTTCCACGTGGTGAAGATCCAAAACTAATTAATGGTTTTAATTCTGCCAATTTGTATTTCTCTGGGTAACGAGTGGCAAAAACGATATCAAGAATATATTTTTCGATTTTTTCATCCATATACACTTCACGCACGGCTTCTTGTGCGCGAATGATTTGTTCTACAGAAACTACTTGATTTACTTTCTCATAAGAACCTTTCAAATTTTGACGAATAACCAAACGCTCTTCGTCCATTTTAGGATAGTCAATAACTGTTTTTAACATAAAACGATCGACTTGTGCTTCTGGTAATTGGTAGGTTCCTTCTTGCTCCACAGGGTTTTGAGTAGCTAAAACCAAGAAGGGTCTTTCTAGTTTAAAAGTGGTGTCACCAATAGTAACTTGTTTTTCTTGCATTGCTTCTAATAATGCTGATTGTACTTTGGCAGGCGCACGGTTAATCTCATCCGCTAAAACGAAGTTGGCAAAAATAGGTCCTTTTTTAATGGAGAACTCATTTGCTTTAATGTTGTATATCATAGTACCGACAACGTCAGCAGGTAACAAATCTGGGGTGAACTGGATTCTACTAAAAGAACCATGAACAGCTTGTGATAGGGTGTTTATTGCTAGTGTTTTAGCTAGTCCTGGGACTCCTTCCAAAAGTATGTGTCCTTGACCTAACAAACCAATAAGCAAACGTTCTACCATATGCTTTTGTCCCACAATCACTTTATTCATCTCCATTGTAAGAAGGTCTATAAAAGCACTTTCTCTTTCAATTTTTTCATTGATCGCTCTAATGTCTAAAGTCGCTGTATTTTCTTCCATTATCTTTTTATTTAAAACCTTATGATTACTGCATTTGTTTTGGTAGTGCAAATTGAATTTTTTTTTAGAGGAAAGATGTTAAAAAATGGTTAAAACTTATGCGAAAGCTGTAATTTTAAGGACGAATTGTGATACAATTTTCATATTTTTAAGAACTTCAAATCGGAATCTTCGCAATACGTCAATAGCAGATTTCAATAATATTCAAAATAGATGAGCACAACTAAATTATCGCCTATAATAGCGGGAACAATGAATTGGGGAATATGGGGTAAAAGCCTGAATATAAAAGAAATGGAAGGTTTGATACATCTATGTGTCGAAAATAAAATTACATCCTTTGATCATGCAGATATATACGGTTCTTATACTACCGAAACAGAATTTGGAAAAGCTTTTGAATCGAGTAATATATCAAGGGAAAAAATACAGCTCATTTCAAAATGTGGAATTCAGTTGGTAAGTGATAATCGAAAAAATAAGATAAAACATTATGACTATTCGAAAGCACATATTGTATATTCAGCCGAACAATCTTTAAAAAATTTAAAGACTGATTATTTAGATGTTTTATTGTTGCATAGACCGAGTCCTTTGATGGAAGTAGATGAAATAGCTGAAGCTGTTGAAAAATTAAAATCAGAAGGTAAGATCGTTGATTTTGGACTTTCAAATTTTACAAGTTCCCAAACAGAGTTAATTCGACAGAGAACAGAAGTTTCATATAATCAAGTGAAGTTTTCGGCTACTAATTTTGAACCTATGGTTGACGGTAGTTTTGATTATATGCAATGTCATAGTATTCGCCCAATGTCATGGAATCCTCTAGGCTCTGTTTTTAGAGAAGACAGTCCTCAGACCCATCGATTAAAAAAACTATTAGCAAGATTAGTAGCTAAATATCATTTTGGAGCTGATACGATTTTACTGGCTTGGGTTTTAAAACATCCTGCTCGTATTATTCCTATTGCAGGAACTGTAAATGTAGCTCGAATTCAGTTGTTGATGAAAGCAGTAACCCTTGAATTAGAGAAAGAAGATTGGTTTGCTATTTGGGCAGAAAGCATGGGAAAAAATGTTCCTTAATTTATTTAAAAAAAATAGGCTATTTCACTTGTTGTGAGATAGCCTATTTTCTTATTTCTTTTAATGTTATAAAGCAATATTACCTATATCCGTTGTAATTCCATTGGTAACAACAACATCCGAAACTGTTTTTATTTCTTTACCCGAAGCTACTTCAGGTGTTAGTGTCACAGTATAAGTTCCAGCAGGGATCCCATACAATTGAAACATTCCTTGCTCATTTGCATAAGCAGAAATAGTTTCAGTCCCTACTTCAACAGAGGCCATTACTTGGTAGCCTTCGAGAACAGGATCAATAGCACCTTTGATGATTCCAGAAGTAGCAGTAGTGGAAATAGTGATTACAGGATGTAAATTGTATTTGCCTGAATTTCCAGCCTTAACAATTGATTTGTCTACATTGAAATCCATCATAAATTCGTAGGTGACTCCTGGAATTAAAGTTTCATTAATTTTTAATTTTAACCCTGATTGTTGTGCACTAGGAGTTTTTAGAGGGTAGATTTCTCCATTTTTTTTGATTGTATTGTTGGTTCCAAGTACCAAACGTAATTGACCTAAATAACCTGAAGGCACATTGTCTTCTGCAATTAAAAGACTAACACCACCAGTAAAATCCAATAAATTGTAAGTGCCTCTGCCAATATCGCCCAAACTTACCCAGCCTCTACTATCGTCTAGGTCAGTATTTGCTTTCATCATGACATCAATCACTTCAATATTAACTTCTTCATAATCTCCAGGGGCATCGGTTAAGCGTACCATGATTTTTGAAGTATCTGTTGATTCGGAATTGTTTTCACAAGCTGAGAAAAACAAACTTAGGAATGCTATCGATAAAATACTGGCGAGGGAAAATATTATCTTTTTCATATCATTGAGTTGTTTAAATTAGCATATTATTTACGTAAATTTAACGAAAATAATTCAGTTTTAGCCTATAAATAGTGCTAAATATTACTGTAACTAGTCTAATTGTCAGATGATTAATAAGCGTTTACTAATAAAAAACTTGCTTGCTCACCATGATGAGAATAGTTTTTATGACAAAAAAAGACAACTGAACTTGCATACTCGGGAAGGGAAATCAAAATTTCTAAAGCACATTTGCGCCCTGTCTAATTCAAATCCTGCCAATAATTCCTATATCGTGGTGGGTGTGGAAGATCAGGAGAACGAAATCATAGGAGATGATTTTTTTGATGATAGCCGCATCCAAAATTTAGTGAATGCTTATCTGGAAAATCCACCCAAAATTCAATATGAAAATGTACCTTTTCCTAATTTGCCTAAAGATAAGGTCGTAGGATTAGTAACTATTAAACCTAAAAAAAATGTCTCTTTTTTTAAAAAAGGCATTCACACGATTCCTTCAAATAGTGTTTTTATTAGGGTAGGCAGTAATACCATGCCTACCGAAGATAAAGTAGAACGTAATTTTCAAAACACAGAAACGGTTATCGGTATTGAAAACCATTCGAGAAACAATATTAAGCACACTTTAGATGGTGTAATTGACTTTATGAATTACCGCCATAGAGATATGGCGCCTAAGTATAAAGTTTTTAAAGAATTGTTTGTAATTTGCTGGGCTGGAATTCCAAAAGTCATTCGGAACGTGACATATTTGTCTCGTGTGGATATCGAATTGATAAACGAGCAAGTCAAATTGTTTTACTCTGCTCAGGATGTGGTCACGATTACTTTTGACGAACATTCCTTTACCATTGTAGAACATGTTCCTTTGGGTTTGAACGACCAAACGAGTTTTTATCCATTAGAACAACAAAAAATCATTTTTTACGAAAATGGCTATTACAAAATAGAAAGTGAAATGTTGTTTCAACCACCAGAGTTCAATAAAAAAATGCTTTATCATATCTATAATTCTAATATTGCTTTGTTGCATAAAATAGACAAAAAAGTGGTCTTGACTACTAGGGAATACAAGGATTTAGAAAATTTACCTTCTACTTTTATGATATGCTATCTCAACGGTTTTGAGGATGCCAAGCAACGATTGATTGATGCTAAATTATTGCTTAAACCTTTCCCGAAAATCTATTTGTCCTTTAAAGAAGCCTTACGCATTTTGCGCAAGATGAAGTATGATGTGAAGTAATACATTATTATTTTTACCACAGATTGTTCCAATGAAAACTATAAACATTGGGAATCTGTGGTAAAATAACCTCCAGTTCAAGCAGATTTATGGTTGTAATTCTAAAATTAAAGCCGTTTGTGATTCTATCTTAAAATCAGTTTGTATATCAAATTTTTGGGATGTAATTACATCTTTTCCAGATTTAAAATGCTGAATATTCTCGGCAAATCGCTCGGGTTTTATAGATTGTGTAACTAGTCCGTTGTTTATGACGATCATAACAGTTTTTTCAGTAGTAAATCGGAAATAAACATACACATTATCAACTGGGACATAGTGCGTCATTTTTCCAAAATGTACTGTTTCATTAGTTTTCCTCCATTGAAATAATTTGGAAGTAAACTCAAAATACTGTTGTTGTTCTGTTGTTCGACCTTCCTTTGTAAAAGCATTGTTAGGGTCTCCTTTCCAGCCTCCTGGAAAATCCAACCGAATTGCTCCGTCTCCCTTGCTTTTATTGCCAGCCATTCCAATTTCGGAACCATAATAAATTTGTGGAATTCCGCGTACCGTTGCCAAAAGACTCATCGCCATAGCGTATTTTTTAAAGTCTTTTTTATAGGTTTCGTTAAAACGTTGGGTGTCGTGATTTTCAACAAAAGTCAGAAGGCTATTGGGATTTGGGTATAAAAAATCATTTGCAAAGTTGTCGTAGATTTTTATTAAGCCATCATTCCAAGAAGCTTTATTTTCGTTAAATACTTTTGCCGTGGCATCCATAAGGGTGAAATCCATCACAGTTGGTAAATGTGAATTGTAGTTTTGAATCGCAGCAATTTTGCTGTCTTTTTGCCAATAGGCCATTTGTGCTTGGTCTTGCATCCAAACTTCCCCTACAATGTTGAAATTAGGGTATTCATTGGTAATTGCTTTAGTCCATTTGGCTATTCCTGCTTTGTCATTATAAGAATAGGTGTCTACGCGAAATCCGTCCAAGTCAGCAGATTCTATCCACCAGATGGCATTTTGAATCAAATAATTCAACACCAAAGGATGTGACTGATTCAAATCGGGCATGGATTTTACAAACCAACCATCGGCACATAATTTGGTATCAATTTTGGACGCATTAGGGTCAAATTGAGTTGTCATTCTGTAATTGGTTTGCGCATAACCTGGGAACTGATGAATCCAATTATAAGTGGGTAAATCTTTGATCATCCAATGTTCGGCTCCCCAATGGTTGGTCACATAATCCATGACTAGCTTCATGTCTTTTTTGTGCAATTCGGTTGCTAATCGAAAGTAATCTTCATTGGTTCCATAACGTGGGTCGATTTGGTACACATCCGATTGTGCATAACCGTGATACGAACCTTGTTCATCATTGTCTTCGCACAATGGTGTGCACCAAACCGTCGTGACTCCCAGTTCTTGGATGTAATTTAGATTTTGAATAATTCCTTCGATATCGCCACCGTGTCTGCCGCTAGATAGGTTGCGGTTGGCTTTTTCGGTGAGAGACTTATGATTGTCGTTTTTTGGATTTCCATTAGCAAATCGATCAGGCATTAAGAGATACATCATATCAGAGGCATCAAAGCTTTT
This sequence comes from Flavobacterium faecale, assembly GCF_048320115.1. Classification (GTDB taxonomy): domain Bacteria; phylum Bacteroidota; class Bacteroidia; order Flavobacteriales; family Flavobacteriaceae; genus Flavobacterium; species Flavobacterium faecale_A. The sequence goes on along the minus strand of NZ_CP182943.1, from coordinate 1,222,990 downwards.
GCGTAAAGCAGTATTTTCTCGACGTGGTTTTAAAAGATATTTTTGAGAAAAGGTCTTTTTTTTATTTTTAGAAAAAGTGAAAACTAATTCTTGTGCAGCTACATTTTTGGTGTCAATAGTAACAAAAAGGTAGTTGGGATTTTCTGTTTTTATAACCTCAATAATTCGAATGTCATTAGAAACACTAATCTCATTTTTGGCTATATTTTTACCATAAAATAAAATTTGAAGTTCTGTGTTTTTCATTCCTGCATACCAGTAGGGAGGTTCAACACGCTGTATTTGAGCCTCAAGTTGCCATGACAATAACAGTACTAAGGTTAAGAAAAAGGATTTAATTAGAGACATGTGTTTTTAGTTTTTAACTAATTTTAAAATAGTAATTTGCCCAAAAGCATTGGTTGTTTTAATCAAATAGATTCCAGCGCTTAAGGAAGCAATGTCAAATTGATGTTGCTCCTCAAAATCACCTTCAAAATTTAGGACTTCTTTGCCAGTTAAATCATAAATAGCTACTTGAGTTACTGATTTATTCAATTTGAAAAAACTATGCGCAGGATTTGGATAAATCTGAATATCTATTTCAGTCACAAATTTTTCTGTACTTAGTGGAGTTGCATTTTTATTTCCGTAAATTTTAAATTGCCCTGCTGCAACGCTAATGGCATCATTGGAACCAGCTACAGTAATTGAAGTGTTGTCCATTAAGTTGTACCAAGTTCCTGTATATGGAAAACCAGCTGCAATGTTTTGAGTGGTTACATCAAAATTAGCCAAAATTACTACGTCTTTTAGTACTGTAGTCGCTAAAGCGGCATTTGTAATTTTGATATTTTGTACCAAGGAAGCACTGTTACTGATAGTTGCCGTCCCTTCAAAAACAGGTTCTGTAGTCTTTAGTGCAATCATTCTAGCCCAATCATTATATATTTTTTGACGAGCTGTTACATTGAGCCAATTATTTATCCATTGTGGTTGTGGTTTGGTGTCTAGTTTGCAGTCACCTGGCGTTACATCATTAGAAGTATTCACAGTTCCGTTGTTGCAACTAAAGATGGAATTTTCCATTCCTAATGCTCCAAAATGCCAAATCATTTTTGGGCCTGGAACTAACAAAGAAACGGCTCCAATTGCGGACATTCTAGATAAGGCAATATCCAATGTTTTTACATTATGGACTGCGTTGGCACTGTTTCCATACTGTAAATTTTTATACATCAATCGCTCTTCATCGTGACTCTCTGCGTAACCGATTAATCGGTGCGCATTAAATCCGCGACTGGCAGTTGTCATTCCAGAAATATTCGCTGGATATCCCATAGACAATTCATTATAGTTATCTGTCATTTTTCCCCACATCATAATTCCTTTGCTAGGCGTTTCATTGATTTTATAATTGGCCCATTGTTGCTCTTCATTATTAGTGCCCAAATGTTCGAAAATCGAATAATGTGTTGGGTCTAAACTCCAAGAATAATCGGCATATTTTTTTAGAACATCTACACGGTCTTGTTGGTACGCATTGGTACAACTTTCATCATTAGCAGTGCAGTTTTGTGTAAATCCTTTGGTTAAGTCCCATCTAAATCCATCAATTTTATATTCTTGTATCCAATGTTTGATGACTCTTTCTACATAATATTGTGTTCTTGGCATTTGGTGATTAAAATCTTCTCCCACATTATAGGAATGTTTTGCCACGGTATTGAAATAGGGATTTTCAATTGTTGGAGAACCCCATCCGTCGCCATCAGGATCGTTCATCCACATTCTAACCATCGGGTTGCGACCAAAAGCATGATTTAAGGCCACATCAAGGATGACTGCAATACCATTTTGATGACATAAATCGATAAATTCTTTTAGCTTGTCAGAGGTGCCATAAAATTTATCCAACGCCATATGAAAGGAAGTGTTGTACCCCCAACTTTCATTGCCTTCATATTCCATAATTGGAAGTAATTCGATGGCATTTATTTTTAGATTTTTGAAATAATCAATTTTATTGATGAGGTCTTGAAAATTTTTATTAGCATCAAAATCACGAACAAGTACTTCATAAACCACTAGTTTTTCTTTGGCTGGTTTCACAAAATTGGTAGTTGCAGCACTCCACGTATAAGGCGTTTGTCCAGTTTTTAAAACAGTTACTTCGCGTTCTTGACCTGTTGGGTAAGCAGGAAGATTGGGATAGGATTGACTAGGAATATAAGGATCGTCATATGGGGAGAGTACCAAAGTTGAATAAGGATCAGCTGTTTTTACTAAAGCAGGGGAGTTGGTAATAGGCGTTGTTTCGCCCACCCAATATTGATAGGTATAATTTGTTCCAGAAACTAAATTAGACAATGCCAACCAAAATTTCCCAGTGGTTGGGTCTTTTTTCATAGCATAATTTGTTGTGGGTTGCCAGTTGTTAAAACTTCCGGCAACATATACAAAGTCTTTCAGGGGAGCGTCTAGTACTAATGTTGCTTTTGTGGCATCAGTAGGATGGTAATTAATTCCGTCCTCAAGCCCTGTTGGCATCGCTTCTGAGACAGCTCCAGGATTGACAATCGCAGCAAATTTTTTAGTAATTGTGGTACTTCCGTTGGTTACAATTAATTCGTAGTTTTGGTTGAAAGATAGATTGGTATGGGTGTAACTGTAATTTGTAGTTGAGGCATTTGTATTAACCGTAGCTCCGTTTGATTTTAAGGTATAACTAGAGTTGCTTCCAGTATTGGTTGCCGAAACCGTAAAATGGCTCCCAGAGTTGATTATAGTTGTACTGTTTTCAACGGGAGCTGTTAATGTTAATTGAAAAGTTCCAACATTAAAAAAGGTGTCAGCCGTTTGTAGGTTTCCTGTGCTGTTTCTTAATACCACACATATTTCAGTAATGGAACTTGAAGTAGGAACGCCAAAGTAAGTAAATAAATCGGGGGTAAGTTCTAGTTTATAATTTGTTCCAGAGACTAAAGTTAAAGCAGGTTGTGTGGTGTTATTGCCCCAGTTCCCTTTAACGTTTTGCCATCGAATACCGTTAACGGTAAGTCCAATATGTGCGTAAATGGTTCCTGAATCAGAGGCAAGCGCTGTTCCTGTTTTATTGAAATTCAATGTTACTTTTCCGTTTGCAATAGCGGGGGAGGGATTTGTGGTAAACTGTGCAAATCCTATTGTGGTTATTAGAAAAAAGAAAGATAAAAGTAAAAATTTCTTCATGGTTTATTGGTTTTTGGTTGGTATAATAAAGGGCTACCGAGTAGATAGCCCCATAAAGAGAAATAGTTATGACTTATTTTTATTCTTGATTAGGGAACATCAGGTAGCTACCATCTAAGTCATTAAATATGATTTTATATTTCGAACGCGTTACAGGAATATCTCCTCCGCTTGCTCCATTAGCAGGGAATCCAGAGAAAGCAGTGTCACCACCCCAGTTTTTATCCCAAGAATTATTAGCTCTAAATTTTCCTTTTCCATCAAATAATGACGCGTTTAAAGTCCAAATATGAGGGTCAAAGGTTGATTTTGTCATCGCAGTATCATCACCGTTCCAACCAGCATCAGTTCCAGTTCTTGAAGAACCTATGAAACCAATTCTAGTATAATTAGTAGCAGCAGAAGCGTCAAAAGCAACTAGTGTATAAGTTAACGTCTGAGTGTTTATGGTAAATGAGTAATATCCAGCTACCGCTATATCAAAGCTAGGTGGGTCATTATCAGCATCTGTAGCTCTTAATTGCAATGTTCCGCCAGCACCTTTTCCCAACATTGGCGCCCATTGGCCTAAAGTTGAAATTAATTTGAAAGAACCTGCTTTAAAGAACCCTGTAAATTTATATTCTTTTGGATTGGTTCCGCTTCTAAACAAGGGTTGGTTGTTGTTATTGGGATTCCAATCTGAAACTGTAGCGTTCCCCACCAAATACCAATCGGTAAATGGATATGCAATCAAACCAGAATAGGTCTTGATGCTAATAGTTCTCAATTGTTCAGAGGTACTAGGTACACCTCCAGAAACAGATGCCATGATTTTTATGTCAAATTGTTTAGGCGTTCCCGGAACAGCACCTAATTCGATAGCCAATTGATTTAGGTTTTTTACTAGTATTGTCCCTTGAGTGGCATTGCTTGTTTTTAATATGGTCTGTGGATTTGAAAAGTTTCCTCCAGCTACATCCATTAATAAAGTGTATTCCACAACAACTGATTTTGAATATTGCGCTGCTGTCCAAACGAAAGCTTCCACTTCATTGTTGGCATTATCCTCAGTCAAAGTGTATTCTTTGCCAGATACTGGAGCATTCATTTCAGGGGATGAAATGTTTGCAACCATTGGTCTGTTCTCTACATCGTCAGCGTTGCAGGAAGCGGCACCGACGGCAAGAATCGCGATTAAAAATTTATATATATTTTTCATTATTTAGTTTTTATAGTGGTTAGTTAGCGTATCCAGGATTTTGTTTTAGCGTTGGGTTGGCTTGGATTGTTTTGGCAGGAATTGGCATTAAATCTCTAAAAGAAGCCGTTGCCGCACCATTTTGCGTTCCGCCTTTCCATTCCCAAATTTTATCTCCTCCAGTGAATTTTCCAAAACGAATCAAATCGGTTCTGCGGTGACATTCCCAAAACAATTCACGACCTCTTTCGTCCAAAATAAAATTAAGAGTCATGTCTGTAGCTGAGATTGTTGATGCATTCGCTCTGTTTCTGAGTTTGTTAATGTATCCCACGGCCGTAGTCATATTAGCATCTGCAGCGCCACGAATGGCACATTCGGCATACATTAAATACACATCAGACAAACGGAACATCGGGAAATCCGTATCAGGGATATCGTTACGTTGTGCTGCGGTACCATCTGAATTTACATTAGTGTATTTAGTAACAGCATATCCATTGGTAAAAGCACCAACATTTGCAATGCTTAAGGTTTGTCCATCTCGGTAAAAAGTCCCTCTTTTGTCTGCAGTAGCAGTTTCATCAGGAAATATAGCAACAAACTCTTTACGAGTACGTATTCCTTGCCAACCACCGTCCATACCTTGGGCAGCGGCATTCATGGTTCCACCAATAGAAGCGTGTAGAATAAAACTCATTCCGCCACCTGTTGCTCTAATAGCATTTCCGTCACTTACAACAGGGAAAATAAATTCACTTTGAGCTCCATTTCGATTGTTATCAGCAGAAAATAGATGTTTGTAAGGGATATTTGCAAAGCTATATCCGGAAGAGGTAATGATCTCAGAACTTAGTTTTGCAGCCTCATTGAATTTTTCGGTTCCAGTATATACTTTGGCGTTTAGATAAATTTTAGCCAATAAAAATTTAGCAGCTGTTTTATCTATTCGTCCGTATTCATTGGCTTTTGGAGCCACCAAGCTATTGTCAAGATCTTTCAATTCGCTTTCGATAAAAGCAAAAACTTCAGCTCTTGATTTTTGTTCTGGATAAAAGAAACCTACAGGATCGTTTTCAGTTGTGATAGGTACATTACCAAATAAATCCATCAAATTCACATAAGAGAACGCTCTTAAAAAGCGAGCTTCAGCTCTAAATTTAGCGATTTCAGCTTTTAGTGTTGCATCAACCCCACGTGCATTTAATTTTTCATCAGTAGTTTGTCTCAAAAACTCATTTGCCAAACTGATTTCGTAAAAAGCTCTGGAATAGGTTCCGTATAAGAATTCATTGGCTGGTGCCCAAGTTTGTGTATTCAATGTTGGTAACGTTCCATCTCCCCAAGCTATAATGGCTTCGTCTGTGGGAAGTTCTTGCGTTACGAAAAGCAAACGCAAATAACTACTAAAGTCACCACCAATACCGGCAATATCTGCTTTTCCGTCTCCGTCATTTCCTCCTACATAGAGTCCAGCATACAATTTGGCCAACACTTGTTTGTAGGAAGCAGGGTCCTGAAAAAAGGTTTCAGAAAGGAATTCATCGTCATCTTTTGGCGTTACATCCAAGTCGTTAGTACAGGAACTAAGGGTCATACTTATTCCTAAAATCATTAGGAAGAAATAAGATATATATTTAAATGATGTTTTCATCTTGTCTATTTTTTAAATTATTATTTTCAACCTACGAATTAGAAGCTGGCATTTACTCCAAACAAAAATGTTCTTGCTCTTGGGTACACATTTCCATCAATTCCGTTGAATTTCTCAGGATCTAGTCCGTCGTATTTGGTCAAGGTTAACACATTTTGAACACCTGCTGTAAAACGGAGTGTTGCCACTTTTAATAGTGATTTGTCTAAAGTATAGCCCACAGTTACGTTGTCTAATTTGATAAAAGAAGCATCTTTTACAAAATAATTCGATAAGTAACGTTGTGTTCCATTGTCTTCAAAAGTGAATCCCGTGTTGTTGTAGTCACTACTTACGTTTGACAAATCGGTATCTCTTCTTAATCCAGCCAATAAATATCCTTTGTCAGAACTAACGTTGTCGAAAATGTAATTTCCTAAACTTGCTCTCCAGTTCATGGTGAAATCAAATTTCTTATAGTTCACTGTCGAGAACAATCCAAAAGTGTAATCTGGAGCGGCTTTTTGATATCTATAACGATCACCGTCATCAATTTTACCATCTTCATTTCTGTCTACATAAGCACCTTGAATCGGTCTTTGGTTAGCATCATACAGTTGCTCGTACACAAAGAAAGAGTTAGGCGATGACCCTACGGTATTGATTTGTATTTTATTCCCTTCTCCACCCTTGATATCACCTACAGCATAGCCTGTAAATCCAGGAACCGTAGCGCCTAAATCAGTGATTTTTTGGTCAATATAAGTAGTGTTAAAGGCTAAATTCCAAGTTAAGTTGTCATTTTTGATAATATCTGATTCAATGCTAAACTCAAGTCCTTTGGTGTTTAAACTTCCAATGTTATTAAAACCTTGGTTTCTTAAGTTGGCACCATCAGGAACCAGTACATCTGCGAGTAAATCGCTAGATTTTTTATCAAAATAGTTGATAGATCCTGTGATTCGGTTATTTAAAATACCGTAATCTAATCCTAGGTTCATTTCTGATAATTCTTCCCATTTGATGTTTTGGTTATACCCTTCAGGTCTTGCTGTTGGGTAAACCGTGTTTCCAAAAATGTATTGGGTATTGATAGAACCTAAAGTCACCCTTCTTAAATAATCGTAAGAAGCAGAGATGTCTTGTTGTCCTGTTGTTCCGTAACCAAATCGTAGTTTTAATCCAGAAAGCGTTTCGTTATCTTTCAAGAAAGTTTCTTCGGCAATGTTCCATGCTAATGCGGCTCCTGAAAAATTACCCCATCTGTTTTCTTTAGAAAAACGAGAAGTTCCATCTCTTCTATAATTCAGCGTTAACAAATAACGGCTGTCATACCCTAAATTCAAACGTCCAAAGTAAGATTGTAAGTTGATGTCTGGATCGGTAGTCACATCTTCATTAGGATTCGGTTGTCTAGTTTCACCTGATTCATATTTTACTTTTTGGAACAATTGGTAGTTATATCCTGCTGTAACATCAATATTAAAATCGCCAATAGCTTTAGAATAGTTCAAATAAGTATTTAAATTCTTGTTTTGAAGCGCATCGGTATAAGTAGAATAATTACCAAAATTCTGCCAGTTCCCTGAGCTGAAAGGATTAGGTTGGTATCCTAGAGCACTTTCGGTACTCACTTGTGTATAACCGTCACTATCAAATCTATCGATACCAGCCTCAGCTACAATTTTCATGTCTTCAAAGAAATGAAGTTTGTAATCCAATCTTACATTTCCCCATTTTCTGGTTGAGGTAGCTCTTCTGTCGTCTTGATTTAATCGTGCAACAGGGTTTCTTGCAGGTAACAACGGTAAATTTCCGTTTGGCTCTAACCATTCAAAATAACCTCCATAACGAGAACCTGCTTGATATACAGACTGTGTTGGGTCAAAACCAATAGCACTTCCTATAACTGCATTCTCATCTTGGAAACGGTTTTTACCAAAGGATAAATTTCCGCTAATGTCGATTTTTAAGTGATTGTCAAATAATGTAGGGTTGATCGAAATAGAAGTCGTTGTTCTTTCGAAACTTGTATTTTTCAAAATCCCAGGATTGTCCACATTACCTACTGATAAACGTACAGGTACTTTGTCAAATAAAGCACCACTTACCGAAATGTTATTGTTCACCGTCAAAGCCGTTTGGAAAATTTCGTCTTGCCAATTGGTATTTGCCGTTCCTAATAATGCTTTTTGAGCATCGGTTCCTTTGTCGTTTACTAAAGCTCTGTATTGGTCAGCACTCAACACGTCTACTGTATTGGCAACTGTGTTTACGCCCACTTGAGAGCTAAAGTTGACTTTGATACGTCCTTTGCTTCCTTTTTTAGTGGTGATAACAATAACCCCATTGGCAGCACGAGAACCGTAAATAGCTGCAGCAGAAGCGTCTTTTAATACGGTGAAAGATTCAATGTCATTTGGGTCAATAGTAGATAAAATACTTGTTGATCCAGATGGAACTGCATTACTCAATGGCAAACCATCCAAAATAATTAAAGGGTCATTAGAAGCATTTAATGAAGATCCTCCACGAATACGAATATCCGCTTTGGCTCCAGGAGCTCCTCCACCAGTAACATTTACACCAGAGATACGACCGCTGATTAAACTTTCAGGGGTTACGTTTTGGCCTTTGTTGAATTCCTTTGCAGAAATTTGAGAAACAGAACCCGTTGCGTCTTTTTTCTTAACGGTTCCATATCCTACTTGTACCACTACTTCTTTTAATTCATTAGAATCTTCTATTAATGTAATTTTTAAATTGGGTGCTGCATTTACTTCCTTGGTAGTGAAACCAATGAATGAAACAACAATTATAGGTGATTTTACGGTGCTTGTAGGCAAAGTAAATTTACCATCAATATCAGTTATTGTTCCAATATTTGTGCCTTTGATGGCGACACTAGCGCCAATTAAGGTCTCTCCTTTTTGATCCATGACAACGCCCGAGATTGTCTTTGAAGTAGTTTGGGCAATTGTACTTGGCATCATAAATAACATGCTGCATAAAAGAAGAATGCAATGCATGCTTTTTTTCATTTGTACCATAATTCGTGGTTTTTTGGTTGTTAGTAATTTTGTTTTTGGTAAAATCTTAATAGGACTTAAATTTGCTAATAAAAGGCCATTTCGATTTCAATAAAGTAAAGTTATCTTGATTAAAGACTGACTTTTTTTAAAACAATTAAAAAGTAGTTGATAAATTGATTTTCAATAAAAACTCTCTTGTTTTACAGTGTTTTATGATTTTTTACGTGAAAAAAAAAGTAGTGATTTTGTAGTTTGAAAACTTCTTTTAAAATGTTTTTGAGTCAATAAATGAATAGATAAACTTTAATTATAAACCATTCAAAAAAAACCAGTATTAATTTAATGAATTTTGAATGGATTTCATAATTAGTAATGTTATTGCTCTTCGATGATGCTAATAGCATAGCCACCAGCTGGAACAGAAACTTGTTTTAGTTTAGTCTTATTTGTGACTTTCATTTTTCGAATCGTATAGGCCTGCGGATTGGTTTTGTAATTGGCATCTTTAGCATCGGCATAGATGGTTGCCATGTATTTTTTACCTTTTTCTAAGAAATCAAATTTGATAGTAGAAGTACGCTGTACATTTCCATTTACATTACCCACAAACCAGTTGTTTGTTCCTTTTGCTTTTCGAGCTACTGTCAAGTAATCACCTGGCTCAGCTTCTAAGTATTTACTATCCTCCCAATCGATAGCTACATCTTTGATAAATTGAAAAGCATCCAGAAAACGATTGTAATTTTCAGGTAAGTCGGCAGCCATTTGTAATGGGCTGTACATAGTTACATATAGCGCTAATTGATTGGCCAAAGTACTGTTGACACGTGATGTGTTTTCTGGGTTTAATTTGCTAATATCCATTTCAAAAATCCCAGGAGTATAGTCCATCGGTCCACCAATCAAACGAGTAAAAGGCAAAATGGTAACGTGATTGGGTTTGTTTCCACCAAAAGATTGATATTCTGTTCCTCTAGCCGATTCGTTTCCAATTAAATTGGGATAGGTTCTGCAGATTCCTGTTGGACGGATGGCTTCGTGCGCATTCACCATAATTTTATAATCGGCTGCTTTTTCAATCGCATATTGGTAATGGTTTACAATCCATTGGCTGTAGTGGTTTTCACCTCTTGGTAAAATGTTTCCTACATAGCCACTTTTTACGGCATCATAACCATTGTCTTTCATGAATTGGTAAGCTTTATCCATGTGGCGCTCATAGTTGCGCACTGAACCCGAAGTTTCATGGTGCATAATCATTTTAACGCCTTTTGATTTGGCGTAAGCTTGAATTCCTTTTACATCAAAATCTGGATAAGGAGTCACAAAGTCAAATACATAATCTTTAGAATGACCAAACCAATCTTCCCAACCAACATTCCAGCCTTCAACAAGAACGCCATCAAAACCATGTAGAGCAGCATAATCAATATATTTTTTCACGTTAGCGGTGTTAGCACCGTGTTTTCCGTTTGGTTTTGCTTTGGAGAAATCTGTTTCATCTAATTTTACCGAAGGATATTCATCAGTATAAGCCCAACTGCTTTTTCCAGTAATCATTTCCCACCAAACACCAATGTATTTCACGGGTTTAATCCATGAAGTATCTTCTATCTTACAAGGGTCATTTAGATTCAAAGTCATTTTTGAAGCTAAGATTTCGCGAGCGTCATCACTCACAATAATCGTTCGCCAAGGCGAATTTCCAGGCGCTTGAATGTATCCTTTATCGCCATTAGCATCAGGAGTTAACCAAGATTCGAAAATCATGTTTTTGTCATCCAGATTCAAATGCATACAAGAATAATCAATCAAGGCAGCTTCATGCAAGTTAATGTACAAACCATTGTCAGATTTCATCATTAAAGAGGTTTGAACTCCTGTAGGTGAAAATGATTTTTGTGATACATTTTCAGTCGTAGCTGCTTTGGTCAAACTTCTAATTTCAGATAATTTTGAGGTGGTGTAGTCGTATTCTTGAGTATCATAATCACCTGGAAGCCAAAAAGCTTTGTGGTCTCCAGCCATCGCAAATTGAGTTCTTTCTTCTTTGATTACAAAGTAAGTCAGGTTTTTTTGCGAAGGAAATTCGTAGCGAAATCCAAGTCCATCATCAAAAAGACGAAAACGTATCACTAATTTTCGATCCGTACTTTTTTGGTTTAAGGTAACTGCTAGTTCGTTGTAATGATTTTGAATTGTTGCTAATTCTCCCCAAACTGGTTTCCAGTTTTCGTTGAAAGTAGTCGTTTTGGTTTCGATAACGCTAAAGTCATTTAATAATGATTTAGTATCATTTTTTAGTTCCAATCCAAGTTTACTGGTTTTGATAACCGCTTTGTCTTTGAAATTTAGATTATAGGTAGGTGTTCCGTCTTTTTGCAGAGCGAACTCCATTTGTAATTTTTGATTGGGGGACTTTAGTTGTTGTCCGATTGCGATAGGAATTAAGGCAAAACAGACCAAGGTTGTTAATAGAAAATGCTTCATTATGGTTTAGTTAATGTATTAATAAATTGCTTTAGAAATCTTCAATAACCCAAATTTAGCATGATAAAACAGGCACTTTCATTATTAAATCGAAAAGGTAGTGAATGTAGTAGTTGAATATTGGTAAAGTACTGTAAACAAAGGATTTTATTTTATTTTAGTCAAAAAAAAAGTAGTGATTCTGTAGTGTAAAACAGCTCGTTTTTTGCTCAAAATGAGTAAAAAACGAGCTGTTTTTAAATATCAAAAAATTATTTATTGGTTCCGATGCGCATCACATTAGATTCAAATTCATCACGAGGGCCAACAGCTTTGTTTCGTAATTTGGTTCTATAATTGTAAATAGTGGATAAAGAATATCGCAAGAATTCAGATATTTTTACACTATCTGTGATTCCCAAACGAATCAATGCAAAGATTCGTAATTCAGTATTCATTAATTCTCCAGCTTTTAGTTTAATATCTTCGCTGTCTGTTAATAAACTTTTGAACTCCTCAATAAAATTAGGGAAAAGAGACAAAAATGTTTTGTCAAAATTATTGTGAAACTCCTTTAATTCCTCTTCGATGAATTCTTTAGATTTGATCACTTGGGCAAGTTCTTTAGTTTTACCACTGGAAAGTATAATATTTAATTTTCGTCGGTAGCCGTCTAATTTACTGATATAGGTTGAACATTGATCAAGGTAATGTCCGATATATATTTCTTTTACAAGATTAGCTTCTTTTAAAGTAGTGTTGGTCTCGTTTAATTTTTCATTAAATATTTTTAGGTCTTGATTGAGTACAAGGAACTGCTTGTTGGCAATACTAATTTCTCTTTTAGCCTTGGCTAGTTTTTTCATTTGTTTGAATAACAAAATCAAAATCACCAAAAGAATGAGGGCTAGGATGCTGGCACTAACCAGGAATAAAACCAATTGCTTACGATTAGTTTCATTTTGTTTCTCATAGGCTTCGTTGATGATGGGCATCATTCTCGAGATTTCAAAGGTTCTTAATCGGGCATTACAAAACAAAGCATCTTCCAAAGAACGTTTGATGTATTTATATGCTCGATCAATATCGCCTTCTTTGTATAAAAGATAAGCAAGAGCACGCAACGATATGTACTCTTTTTTTTCCAATCTTAAATCGGAAATAGCCGATATAATTAGCCATTTTTTCTCTTGTTCATAGTCTTTTTTACGTTGATAGGTTTGCGAAATGAGGTAAGCTACTACAGCTTGGTCTGTGTCGTTATCACTCATTTTAGGAAAATAGTTGAGTAATAAATCGAGATTTTTAGTATATTTTCCGCTGTCAATTAGTCGGTTTGATTGTGTAAAAAGATGTGATTTTGATTGAACGGGATAAAAGCTTAAAATAGAATCACTGTACTGTTTTCTAATAGTTACATATTTGTTTTTTTCTTCTTCTGAAGCTGCATAGAAAGACATGGAAAGATATAGTGAACTATTTACTCCAAAATATGATCCTTTAAGTTCAGGAGTAGATTCAATATTTATTTTGTTTAAAATTTCAGTGGCTTCCTTGTACATCCCTAGGGTTTCCATTATGGAAGCTAAGTTTAATTTGGCCGTATTAATCTTTTCTAAATCTTTTAATTGATTTGCGATTCTCAAACTTTTTCTCGCATAACTTAAAGCAGAATCTGACTGATAAAAACGATATTCTCCATAGAGTTTACCGTAGATTTCAAATTTTTGAATGTTTGTTGAAGTATATTTTAACAGTTCGTTTAGCTTCGTTATCTCGGATTCTTTCTTAGCCCGATATTGCGCACTGTTATTAATGGTCTCGTCTAATTTATCAAGTAAGGACTCAATTTCAGTTTGAGAAAATAGAAATATTGGAAAAAAGATAATAAATACAGTAGTCCAAAATTTGTGCATTAGTAGGTATTTTAATTAGTGCTAATTTAAATAAAATATAACATTATGCATGTATAGGGTGTTTAAATAAATGAAAGTTTTACTAAAAACAGATTCGATGGGTTTTCTAGTAATGTGATTGCTTTGTAGAGGAATTGTGTAATTATCTTTTAATAGGTTTTGAATATAGATAAGTCAGGTATCCGAAAGAGCTGACATCAATAATAGACCAACAAAAGGTATCAAATTGTAATTCTCCCATCTTTTTAAGGGATGGATTAGAATATTTAAAAAAGTAAGGGATAGATATAGGCTTATTACTAGACTAATAAATAGCGCAATTCTTTTCATTTGTAGATTTTTTAATTTTTGTCAATAAGGTTTTTTATATTTTTCTATTGGAACATATAAAAAAGGCGGAAGTATGAACCTCCGCCTCATTTCAAATTATTTTGTTACTGTTGTTGTTGTAGGAGTGTAAATTCCAAAAGTAATTACATTTATAAGTCCATTAACAAATGAATGTCTTGTAAATATGGTGTAATCTTCGGCTCCAGCAGCCATTGCTTTAGTGTCCGAAACACCTACAGGAGCTAGACCTCCAATTACGTAGTGATTCCATTGAGTAACTTGAGAATTTCCTTGGGCTCCTTTACCTACTACACTAGTGTAAGAATAACAAGAAGATAATACTACTGATGCAGCAAAAGCTACTGATAACATTTTGAAAGTTCTTTTCATTTTTTTCATTTTAAATTATAATAGAGTTACTCACTTTGAGTCATATTAGTAAAAATGATTAGTTGGTTTTTAGCTTTAATGCATCATAAGAAGTAGCATTGAACCCAACTAACCCGTAAACTGTTTCGCCGCTTTTGATTGTTTGGCCACTGATATTGTATTGCATTAGTTCTTTTTTAAATTTGGAGTTCGCCTTTGCAGCCGTGATAATATTTCCTGTAGCAATTCCAGGGCCTACAAATACTCCTATTGGAAATGAACTATTCTCTACTTGTTGCCCATACTGATTAGTAGAATATGTATAGAACTTCAAAGGGGATAATAGTAGGTATAGTAAATGTGAAGCGGGACTTTGTTTCAGTGTTTTGAACAAATAGTCATTATCATGAAGATAGAGCTCTGAGCCACTTTCATAACATAATTTGATGTCATTCCCAAAAACAATGCTTTTGTTGGTTGTATTTGTGATTTTGATAGCAACTAACTTTAATTTGTTGTTTTTCTCTTTTCGGAAATATTTTTTATCCAGTAAACCGTATTTGTATGAAAGTATCATCCCATCATTAGAATTAACAGAATTGTAATTTAATTTTTCTGGATCAATAGATTTGTATCCTGTAGCACAGCTAGTTAAGATGATGGTGATTGAGAAAAGAAAAAGAGTAATTCTTTTTTTCATAATAGTTTCTTTTTTGATTAGTACTGATGTTAATGAGGAATAGCTTGCTGATAAATTTTGCGTAAAACTAATCTGTAATTTTAAGCGAAACAATCACCAAAAGTGGGTATATTTATGTTTGTTTTTTTAGGAAGAATTATGAAAGTGACATTCATGTGTTTTTGATGATTTTTTTGTTTTTTTAAAAAAAAGCGATAAAAAAACTTTCAACATCACAGTTTTTCTTATTTTTATAAAAACCTGCGACTGTAGCGTTAGTAATTTATTTTATTTATGTCAAAGAGAACATTAGTAATAGGAGATATTCATGGAGGATTGCGCGCTTTGCATCAAGTGATAGAGCGAGCGGGCGTAACTCCAAATGATACTTTAATATTTTTAGGTGATTATGTAGACGGATGGAGCCAAGCTCCTCAAGTAATTGATTATTTGATAGAATTAAGAGCCACTAATAAATGCATTTTCATTAGAGGCAATCATGATGAGTTGTTATTGCATTGGTTAAAGGATGCCAAAGACAACGAACTTTGGTACGAACATGGGGGTGAAGCTACAGTATTGGCTTATGAAGAGGTAGATACAATGAGAAAAAAGTTGCATATTGACTTCTTACTTTCATTAGATGATTATTATTTAGATGATAAAAACCGACTTTTTGTTCATGCTGGTTTTACGAACATGAACGGAGTAAAGTATGAATATTTTTCTAAGCTTTTTTACTGGGACAGAACCTTATGGGAAACTGCATTGTCTATAGATTCAGCCATCAAACCCAATGATTTGTTATACCCTAAGAGGTTGACATTATATGATGAGATTTATATTGGTCACACCCCTGTGACTCGAATTAACAAGACGGTTCCTGTTCAAAAAGCTTGTATATGGAACATAGATACAGGAGCGGCTTTTAAAGGTCCTCTAACTATTTTGGATGTTGATACGAAAGAGTTTTGGCAAAGTGAGCCTTTAAATCAATTATATGTAGGGGAGAAAGGTAGGAATAAATAAGATTATTTAGATTTATAAGTATATTGTTAACTAATTTGAAAAATATGAAAAAGATTTTTACTTTGTTTTTATTATCGACTGCCTTTTTTGTGCATGCACAAGCTTTTAAAGGTAAAGGAGATACAAAATTTGATATCGGTGCAAATATCCAAGACGGCGGTTCGGGTATTCGATTGTCAACTGATTTTGGATTAGGAGCTAATATGTCTTTCGGTTTGGTTTCGTCTTATTTGCTTTCAGTGAGAAGAAATAGTGAAGGAAATAAACCAAATTTTGAAGATCGTTTTGATGCTAAAATCCGTTTTAATGCAAATATTGGAAATGTTTTGAATCTGGGGGATAATGTAGACATTTATCCAGGATTAGATTTGAGTTTGAAGAATTTTGGAGCTCACTTAGGAGGCCGCTATTTTTTTTCGGATGGTTTTGGATTGTTTAGCGAAATAGGGATTCCAATTGCTAAATATGACCCTACGACTTATGGATTTCAAAATTTAAACAATCAATTTGTGTTTAATATCGGAATGTCATTTAATTTATAAGTAAAATTTAATGCTATAAAAAGGCAATTGAAAATAACTTCAATTGCCTTTTTTTATGATGGTCTATAATTGTTGTTTAGTCCAAGTCAAACTTAATTCCCTGTGCCAATGGCAAACTTGTCGTGTAGTTTATGGTATTGGTTTGTCTTCTCATGTAAACTTTCCAAGCATCGGACCCAGATTCTCTGCCGCCACCGGTTTCTTTTTCACCTCCAAAAGCACCTCCGATTTCAGCACCTGAAGTTCCAATGTTAACATTAGCAATTCCGCAGTCAGAACCGGCTACCGATAAGAACAATTCAGCTTCTCTAAGGTTGTTGGTCATAATGGCTGAAGACAAGCCTTGGGCAACTCCGTTTTGAAGTGCTATAGCACTTTCTACAGAGCCACTGTATTTCATTAGGTAAAGAATAGGGGCAAAGGTTTCGCATTGTACGATTTCAAAATGATTTTCGACCTCTGCAATGACAGGCTGTACATAACAACCGCTTTCGTATCCTTCGCCTGAAAGAACACCGCCAGGAACGATTAGTTTGCCGCCTTCTTTGATGATTTTATCTAGGGCTTGCTGGTATTGTTTTACCGCATTTTGGTCAATAATAGGGCCTATATGATTGTTTTCGTCTAATGGATTTCCAATTCGCAATTGCTTGTAAGCATCCGTCAAAGCTTGTTTTACTTTGTTGTAAATACTTTCGTGAATAATAAGTCTTCGTGTAGAAGTACAACGTTGTCCTGCCGTTCCTACAGCACCAAAGACAGCACCAATGATTGTCATTTTAATATCCGCATCAGGAGTAACAATGATAGCGTTGTTGCCTCCTAGTTCTAATAATGATTTGCCTAGTCGTGCCGCTACGGTTTGAGCTACTATTTTTCCCATGCGAGTAGAACCTGTAGCTGATATTAACGGAATACGAGAATCTTGTGTCATTCTTTCTCCTACCGTATAGTCACCATTAATCAAGCAAGAGATTCCTTCGGGCAGATTGTTTTCTTTTAAAACTTCGGCAATGATGTTTTGACATGCAATGCCACAAAGAGGCGTTTTTTCAGAGGGTTTCCAAACGCATACATCACCACAAACCCAAGCTAAGGCAGTATTCCAAGCCCATACGGCAACTGGAAAATTAAAGGCTGAAATAATACCGACAATGCCAAGGGAATGGTATTGTTCGTACATCCGGTGTCCAGGACGTTCTGAATGCATGGTAAGACCGTGCAATTGACGGGATAGTCCAACGGCAAAATCACAAATATCAATCATTTCTTGTACTTCGCCGTAACCTTCTTGGAGGGATTTCCCCATTTCGTAAGATACTAATTTTCCTAAAGCTTCTTTATTTTGACGTAGTTTGTCTCCAAACTGTCTTACGATTTCTCCTCGCTTCGGTGCTGGGATTTGTCTAAAAGTTTGGAAAGCTGCTGTAGCGGTTAAAATTACTTTTTCGTATTCGGAGGCAGTTGTGGTGGTTACTTTGGCAATCAATTGTCCATCAACTGGGGAGTAGCTTTCTAGAATGTCTCCAGTTGAGAAATGTTGGCTTCCTGTCGAAGTTCCAGGATTTATTTCTTGGATTCCCAGTTGTTCCAGTACTTCATTAATTTTAATTTGAGTTGCTATAGATGTCATGCTAAAAGAAAGGTAAAAGATTAAAAAGAGTAGGTTGTTTCCAGCTCTGGTGTTAAAGGTAAGTCCGATTGGAAAAGGCTATTTTTACGATTTTTACGAAGCGAATTCTGAAGCTTCGGTTTATTTATATAAATCTAGGGTCGGTCTCCATTACCGTTCCACAGTTATCACAGGTTCTTAATTCCTCTGAACTATAAAAATGCCTAAAATGTTCTAAGAAATCCTTCTCGATGTCTTGTAATTCAAAATGAACTTCGTATAACTTATGATTGCAATTGTCACAGTGCCATAGCAATCCATCCTTGAGTCCTAAGCCTTTGCGTTTGCGCTCAATTACCAGTCCGATTGACCCTTCAGAACGTACAGGTGAGTGCGGAATCATAGCGGGATGCAGATACATATCGCCTTCGTTCAGAATCATTTCTTTGCGCTCCCCGTTTTCTTGGATGATGACTTTAATAGAACCTTCAATTTGGTAAAACAGCTCTTCCGTTTCATTGTAATGATAGTCTTTACGGGCATTGGGTCCAGCCACAATCATCACTATATAATCACCTGATTCTTTGTATAAATTACGATTTCCTACAGGTGGTTTTAGTAAATGACGGTTTTCGTCAATCCATTTATGAAGATTAAAAGGTTTTGCTATAGCCATTATTTTTAAATTTAGGTCTGATTTGCTAAGGTACAAAAAGGATGGCATAAAAACGAAAACTAGTGGCGTATAGTAGTGGTGTTATTTTGTTTCTTTTATCAAATAGATGTACACTGGAAAATGATCGCTAAAGCCTATTTCAGTATTCGAATGGCGTTTTGGATAGCCTTTGTAAGGTCCTGAATTTTGAATGAGAAAAGGCGGATTGAATATTCCTGCTTTCCAGAATTGAAATTGTTTAAAGTCATTTTGAATCAAGGAATGAGTCATTAAGATTTGGTCAAAAATATCCCAGCTGTCTCGATAAGCGATGGTGCCAAGGCCTTTATTAGCCATTTCCTCATAGGGATTGAAGATGCCTAGTGGTTGGACTTCGGATTTTTTAGCTTTGGCATTTAGTGTTTTCTTTACGCTATTATTAAAAGGGCCGTCATTCAAATCTCCAAGGGTAATGATTTTGGCATCGGGATTAATCCGTTGCAGAGAGTCCATTATTTTTCGGTTTAATGCAGCAGCAAGTTCTCGAAGTGGGGCGGATTTTTTTTCGCCTCCTGAGCGTGAAGGCCAGTGGTTGACAATGATGTGTACTTCTTCATTTTCGAGAAATCCAGTTACGAGCAGTTGGTCTCGGGTATAAATTCGTTCGTCATGGGCAAAAGTTTCTAGCTCATCTTCTGCGGTTTGATTGGTAATCGATTTGGTTTTTTCTTTGAATTTCTTATTGTAAATTAGTAAGGGAATGTTAACGTATGAAGTAGGTTTGAAATATTGTTTTTGGTAGAGTAGCGCCACGTCAATTCCCCTTTTATCAGGTGAATCATAATGGATGATACCATAGTCTTTATTAATGATTAAAGATTGTTTGACTAAGTCTTCTAGGACAGTTCTATTTTCAATTTCAGAACAGCCTATGATAGTAGGGGCATTTGAGTTTTCTGTTGTTCCAATTTCAGCTAGCGCTCTAGAGAGGTTGGCTAATTTCTGATTGTATTTTTTTGTGTTCCACTGTTGGAGACCGCTGGGAGTCCATTCATCATCACGTGTGAATGGGTCATTAATGGTGTCGAAGAGATTTTCAAAGTTGTAAAAAGCAAGGGTGTGAATTTTGTATTTTTTGGGCTGTGACATACTTTTTAAACTAAAACAAATGACAATTGCCAGTACAAAGTAGAAGTTTTTCATTGTAAGATTATTAGTGTAGTAAATATACAATTTTGTATAAGAATCTACATGTTATTTAAAATTTAGTCTCAATAATGTTATCTTTGTTTGAAGCTGTTTTGATAAGCGGCCAAGTTTTATCTCATCTAAATTAAAGTCATGTGTCTTCTTAATTTTTGGTCTATGAACTCTTTCGTGAAAAGATACAAATGTGTACTTTTATTATTTAGTTTTATTAGTTTCAATTCTCAATCTCAAAATACTATGATTACACCTCCTTATTTGCAAAAAGGGGATACTATTGCTATTGTATCCACCGCTCGAAAAAACAATGTAGATAATTTGAAACCTACGATTGATTTGTTGCATCGTTGGGGACTTGAAGTTGTAATAGGGAAAACCATTGGGCTTGAAGAACATCAATTAGCAGGGACCGATGAGGAACGAGCAGCTGATTTTCAGGAACAAATGGATAATCCTAATATTAAAGCTATTTGGTGCGTCCGTGGTGGGTATGGCACCGTCCGCATCATAGATTTGCTGGATTTTACCAAGTTTAAAGAACATCCGAAATGGATTATTGGATTTAGTGATGTAACGGTTTTGCACAATCATTTGAATACCATGGGGTATAAATCGATACATGGGATTATGCCTATAAGCGTTGCAAAAGCGAGTAAAGATGCTGTAGAAAGTATGCGAATCGTATTGTTTGGAGAAAAACTGAGCTATGAAATTCCTCCTCATGCGATGAATCGTTTGGGGAAAGCCAGTGGTGAGCTGGTAGGTGGGAATTTGTCTATCTTATATAGTTTGTTTGGTTCGGATTCGGCAATTGATTGTACGGGTAAAATCCTTTTTATTGAAGATTTAGACGAATATTTGTATCATATAGATCGCATGATGATGAATTTACGACGCAATGGCTGTCTAGAAAGCATCAATGGTATTTTGGTGGGAGCTATGAGTAGTATGAAAGATAATGATATTCCTTGGGGAAAAAATGCTCTTGAAATCATTGATGACGTTACAAAGCGATATAATATACCAATCGTGTTTAATTTTCCTGCGGGTCATATTCAAGACAACCGTGCTTTGATTTTAGGAAATACCATTACCATGGATGTAAACGAAACCAAAACGACGGTAGTTTTTGAGTGATTTTTTTGAGGAGTAAACATACTTAGTTTCGATACTTAATTTTTTAATTTTTTGAACGCAAATATCGTTATGGCAGCACACAATGAATTAGGGAAATTAGGTGAAGAAATGGCCGTAGATTTTCTAATTGAAAAGGGATATGCTATTTTAGAACGTAATTGGCGTTATCAAAAATCCGAAATCGATATAGTTTGTAGGATTAATGATACACTTGCAATTGTTGAGGTAAAAACGCGTTCGTCGATAGAAATTGGTTTACCAATTGACGCGGTTAATACAAAGAAAATCCGACTACTTACAAGGGCTGTAGACGAATACGTATGCGCAAGAGATCTCGATGTGGAGGTTCGTTTTGACGTAATTTCAATCTATAAAAAGGATAATTCCTTTGTAATAGAACACCTTACAGGCGCTTTTTATTATTTTTAGGTTAAATTTTTACGTGTTATATTTGTAACAAATTGTTTTTTATATATCTTTGCCTCAGTTTTTAAAACAAGCGTAAGAAAAACAACAGCAAAAACTAAGTATAAATACCTAATATCGAATATGAAAACTGTATCGTCAATTGTAGAGAACTACATCAAGACAAAGCCTTTTTTATTGAATGCTTTATCACTCGGAATTATTAATTTGACTTCCCTATCTCGAAACATCATGTCAGAGTTAGAAAGTGAATTCGGAAAAGAAGTAAAGCAAGGGGCTGTAGTAATGTCTCTAAAGCGATTAACAGAAGAATTGGATTTTAGATTGAATCATAAGATCAATAAGGTAATTAAGAACATTGGAGAGATTACAGTACGATCGGCATTGACAGATTATGCTTTTGCGGTTTCTGAAACGGTTTTAAACAAACAAGCTGAATTAATTTCGGATATTAATGCTTTTCCTGATGTGTTTTACACCTCTTCACGTGGTGTAAATGAAATCAATATTGTAGTCAGTAATACAGTAAATGCATTAGTAGACAAACATTTTGTAAACGAAAAATTACTTCAAAAAATAGATAATCTAGCTTCGATTACAGTTAAATTACCAAAGGAGAATATCGTGATTCCTGGAATCTATTATTTCATTTTCCAACGTTTGGCATGGGAAGGAATCATTATTAATGAAGTGATTTCAACCTCAAATGAGTTTACCATTTTGGTAAGTGAAGAACAAGTTGATGTGGCTTTCAAAGTAATCAAAGATTTGAAAAACTAAATTTCATAAAGAAAAATGTATAGTAAAAGCGGCTATCTGAAAACTAACAGATAGCCGCTTTTGTATTGAATTAGTAAAGAATTCTATTGTTGTTGTTGAATGAGTTGCTCACGACTTTGTTCGATGAAATCTAATTGCGCTTTTATATCTGCAGGTATTTCTTGTAATTGAACATCGTTGAATTCTTCAAACATTCGGCCATCTTCATAGGCAATCGATACAAGTACAGATAAGGATTGTTTGGCTAAACCTTTGAAAGTTCCTTTTACGGGGGTACAATCATTAAAATTCAAACCTACTGATAGCTTGACGTGATTGTCCATAGTCCAAATATTGTTGGTTGGATCAATGCCTAGCCATCCTTGGGATGGAGAATAGATTTCGACCCAAGCATGAGTCGCTCCTTCGCCTCTTAAACCCGCTTTGTTAGGACAAATATAGCCGCTAACGTATCTAGCTGGGATTCCAACGGTTCTCATAAGTTGTAATAGTACATGAGCAAAATCTTGACAAACTCCTTGTTTGATTTCTAGGATTTCATCCAAAGTAGTGTTAATGTTAGTAATTCCTTTTGAATATTTGAAGTTTTTGTAGATATAGGCTGAGCATTCTTGTGCGAGGGCGATAATGGTTTTGTTTTCAGTTCCAATTTCGCTTAAAATAGTGTTGATTAACTCTTGTTTTTGAATGGATTCAGGATATGAAAACCGAAGCAAGGCAATGTTTTTTGCTTTTTCAGGGTTTAAATCTTGTACAGTAGCATGGTCGATATCGGGAATTTTAAGTGAATGATTGACACGAACAACCATACGGCTTTCAATCACCATTTCTGAATGAGTGTCCATGGTGCTAAAATTGCCTACTTTGTTACCATGACCATCAATTGAATAAGCGACTTCAGGATTATTGGTAATCAAAAGTTGGTATTGCAATACATCTTGGTTTTCAAAATTATGAGGAAACAGACGAATTTCGTTTATACTCTCTTTTATTGGCCAATTGTATTGGTATTTGGTGATATGTGCGATTTTGAAGACTGCCATCTTTTTTAGGTGTAAGAAAAGAATAATTTGGAAAAATCAGCTGAAAATTTATACAATTGTGTTTTTGTGTCCTCTAGGATATGTTCTAATTGCTCGTTCGTTAAGTTGTGGTAATCGGTAAATTCAATAGCGCTTTTTAACCTTCCAAAATGATTGCGCATGGTTCTGGCCTCACTCAAGTGATTGTCTTTGAATAAGCAGTTTAAATTGGTCTCAATCAGTTCCAAAGTGTAAATTACAGAATGCGCAAATTCTTTATTGAAAATGACTTGTTGCACCACTTTGCGATTGTGTGGAATGTTGCTATAACTTTTCATATACAATTCATAACCTGAAAGTGATAAAAGTAATTTTCGCCAATACATTAAATTTTCATCACCCTCTAAATTATAATTGATGGGTTTGTAGTAAGCCTGAGTGAAAGTGATTGTTTGCAAACAACGTTCTAAATTTTTACCTATACTGGAAAAACACCAAGATAATCCACGTGGCATGGTAACATGAACAATACCGTTATAGAGTAAGAAGTCTTTGTTTAGTTTTGATAATATGCCAATGGCTTCTGCGGTTTCCAGTCGCACAGGAAGTTCAGGTGCATTGATGAAATGGTACATTGAGTTGATGTGTTCCCAAAGTTCTTTGGTGATTTTATCTTGTGAGCCTCTGGCATTTTCACGGGCCTTGGTAATTAAATTCTTGACTGAATTGATATTCTTAGTGTCACAGATGATGTATTTCAACACAAAACTAGTGTTGTATTGTACCTCATTTATCTCTTCGGGAGATAAGTCGGTATAATATTCTAATAAAGGTTTGTATCCTTGATAATCATTCGTTTCTTGATCGAAGGACATGATGAATAAAGTGTTTAGAGTAAGCAACATTCCATCAGTTCGTTCCATATATCTATTGAGCCAATAGATTCCATCTGCCACACGGCTTAACATATTTACTGCCATAATTGTTTTGTTTTAAATTTATAGAGTCCTATCGATTATTTCATTATCCAAGTGTCTTTACTGCCACCACCTTGAGAGGAGTTTACCACCAATGAGCCTTCGGTCAAAGCGACTCGCGTTAGTCCGCCGGGTACAATTTCGACTCCCTTGGGTCCACATAATGCATAAGGTCTCAAATCTACATGTCGCAGTTTTAGTTCGCCATCAATAAAACAAGGAACAGTACTGAGTTGTATAATGGGTTGTGCTATAAAGTTTCTTGGATTGGCAGCAATGGCAATTTTTGCAGCTTCCAATTCTTCTTGTGTTGCTTTGTTGCCCATAATCATTCCGTAGCCGCCACTTTGATTGGTTTCTTTGATTACCATGTTTTCCATATTAGCAAAAACGTGTTCTCTTTCTTCTTTGTTTTCCATTTGGTAGGTTGGAACATTTTTAAGAATAGGTTCTTCGTTCAAATAGTATTTTATCATTTGTGGAACATAGGCATAGACCGCTTTGTCATCGGCTACACCGTTTCCAACAGCATTGACTAAGGCTACATTTCCTAGTTTGTATGCGCTAATCAGTCCAGGTACTCCTAGTGCGCTGTCTGGTTTGAAAACCAAAGGGTCCAGGTATTCGTCATCAATTCTTCTGTAAATAACATCTACTTGCTGTAAGCCTGAAGTGGTTTTCATATAGACTTTGTTGTTGTTGACAATTAAGTCCCGTCCTTCTACTAAAGGCACTCCCATTTGTCTGGCCAAAAAGGTGTGTTCGTAATAAGCTGAATTGTATACTCCTGGAGTCAATAAAACTACATTAGGGTTTGAAATAGCTCGTGGGGATAGTGAAATCAAAATGTTGTGAAATATCATAGGGTAATTCACCACCATACTGACATTGTTGGATTTGAACATTTCAGGAAAAACACGTTTAGTAATTTCTCGGTTTTCCAGCATATAACTCACACCACTAGGGCATCTTAAATTGTCTTCAAGAACATAAAACTCTCCTTCTGCTCCACGAATTAAGTCGATTCCTGCAATATGAACATGAATATCATGCGGCAGTTTTATTCCGTGTACTTCTTGTAAGTAATGGGGACAAGATGCGATCAAGGCCGCTGGAATAATCCCGTCTTTGATAATGTGTTGATTGTTGTAAATGTCTTCTAGAAATAAATTTAATGCTTTTAATCGTTGTGCAATTCCAGTTTCTACTTCTAGCCAATCTTGTTGTGTGATAATTCTAGGAATAATATCAAATGGGAAAATACGTTCGATTCCCTCATTGTCATCACTGTAAACCGTGAAGGTAATTCCTTGGTTCATAAAAATATCGGAGGCTTGCTTTTGCTTTTGAGTTAGCTTTTCTAGATTTAAACTTTCTAATGTTTGTAGTACTTGACGATATGGTTCTCTTACTCCATCTTTAGAAAACATCTCATCCCATCCTTTTGGGTTTAAAGTCGGTGTTAATTTTATCATACCCGATATTATTAAAAATTTAATAAATAGTTAATTTTGGTTATAAAAACTCATTCAATTCACTAATTTACTTATTTTTTTATTCTTAAATAAGCGTTTTTGTGTGCAATTTTTATAATATTTTCAAGAAATATGTATTTGGTTATTTAATCTCGTTTTTTTGAAGAATACTATTTTTCTTTCGCTTTTTTTTACGGTATTAATACTAACTTAATTGTGATTGAGACAATGTTATCTATAAAGTTGGTTGTTCAATTTCAGGTGTTCAGGACTTTTTAGTCGTAATAGTAGTATACAAAATATTAGTTCCATGAGGTAAAATGATTTAACGATGAAAACAATTTGTTGGATGACTACACATAATTAAACTCAGTACCTTTTGGATAATCAGCTATAGTAATTGCAGTTTTTGAAAAAGTGATCACTGCATGCAAAATGGCAAAGGGATTTTCATTTTGGTTAAAAAATACAAATATGATGAAATTGTTAATGCTCTTGCGTTTTATGGTTTCTCTTTTGTGGTAGTAGATGATTTTATAATTTTTTTATTTTTAAAAGAAATGCGATTAGAATCAATAATTATGTTTATATTTGGAAATCCAAACTGGTAAACCAATTTGGATTTTGAAAAGGTAATATGTTTGGTGGTAGTGTTTTAATTGTCACTAAAAAAATACCAGTTATCTTTAAAAATGTATTTTTAATAGAATAGTTTAAGTAGACAAAGTCATGAAGAATGTAATTTTCTTAGGAGTAATTTTTTTATTGTTTTCGTTTCGTCCTAATGATGCGGGTAAGAGTATTAAGGTTTCAAATCAACAAGAGCTAAATGAAGCCATTAAAGCTGTAAAAGCGGGTGATGAAATAGTAATGGTTAATGGTGTCTGGAAAGATATTCAAATTCAATTTACAGGAAAAGGAACTCAGAATGCGCCGATAGTTTTACGTGCAGAAACTTCAGGAAAAGTTTTCATTGAAGGGGTTTCTGATTTGAAAATAGGAGGAACTTATCTTGAAGTACGTGGATTGTATTTTAGAAATGGTTATACCCCTTCTAATACGGTTATTGATTTTCATATCGATAAAAAAAACATAGCCAATCACTCTAAAGTGACGCAATGTGTTATTGAGGATTTTACACAGTTGAATCGTGTGCGAGATGACCACTGGGTAGAATTTTGGGGAAGAAACAATCAATTAGATCATTGTTATATTACTGGGAAATCCAATCAAGGACCTACGATTATGGTGATCTTGAAAGGTAATGAGCATATTAACAATTACCATCAAATTACCAATAATCATTTTGGGCCAAGACCTAGAAAAGGAGGTCCACATGGTGAAACGATTCAAATAGGAGATAGCGGGACTTCAATGGCGCCTTCTTATACGATGGTGGCTAATAATTTGTTCGAAAGATGCGATGGTGAAGTTGAAATTATTTCTAATAAGTCAAATAACAACGAATTTAGAAATAACATTTTCTACAAATCTGAAGGGTCGTTAGTATTGCGTCACGGAAATTACTGTACGATTGATGGAAACATATTTATAGGTGATGAAAACTCTGATTTTATGGGAGGTGTTCGTGTCATAAATACAGGGCATTGGATTACTAATAATTATTTTTACAAAATAAAAGGTGAAGAGTTTCGTAGTGCTTTAGCGATAATGAATGGGGTTCCTAAGGCACCACAAAATCGTTACAACCAAGTTACTGATGCCGTTATTGCCTACAATACATTTGTAGATTGTATCACACCATGGCAGTTTAGTGTTGGTGCAAATATGGATAAAAAGGATGTCTTGCCTGCTACAGAAATTCGCTCGGCTAGACCAGAAAGAACTGTAGTGGCGAATAATGTTATTTACAATCAAACGCCGAATGATTTCCCAATAAAAGCCTATGACATAGTAGATGGAGTTTTGTTTAAAAATAATATTCTTAACAGCACTAATAATGGTGATGTAAAGGACAAAGGAATCCAAACCGAAAATTTCACGATGACTAAAATTTCGGATTGGTTGTACGTTCCTACAGCAAATAAGTCTGAGGTATATCAAGGATTCGATTTTGAAAACATCAAAAAAGATCTTTTTAGAAATGATAGAATTGCTTCTAATGCCATTGGTGCCATTGTTTTGCCAGTAGACAAATCAAAAGGATCAATTGCAATGAAATTTTATGGTGCCAACTGGTTTTCTCCAGAGAAAAAAGCGGTACCAACTAATACTATTAAAGTAGCTTCTACTCAAGAATTAGTAGCAGCCATTGCGAATGCAGCTTCAGGTACTGTGATTGAATTGAAGAAAGGTACATACAAAATAGACAATTCATTAGTAATTAATACAACGCTAACCATTAAAGGGAAAGACAAGAAAAGCAAAGTTATCATTGTTTATTCTGGTGCTGCTAAAAGCCCAGTTTTCTTGATGGAGCCAAAAGGGAACTTGGTAGTAGAGAATTTGATTTTGAAAGGGAATAAAGAGCAGTATGCTTTTGCTACTTTGGAGAAAAATATGAAAAGCGCCTATAATCTGTGGGCAAATAATATAGAAGTAAGCGATTTTGATACCGTTTTAAACGCATATAAAGATGCCTTTGCAGATACAATTTCAATTGACAATTCGGTATTCAAAAATTGTAAGAGAGGTATTCGTTTAGCCGATGAAGATGAAGATTTGGGTGAATACAATGCGGAGTTTGTGTACATCAAAAACTCAAAATTTGATGCAATTCAATCGAGTATTTTGGATTATTACCGTGGCGGCTACGATGAGTCTACTATTGGAGGGAATCTTGTTTTTCAAAACAATACAGTAGTTAATTCTGGTAAGGAAGAAACCGCTGGAATTTTGATCAAAACAAGAGGAATTGTAAATGTTTCCATTGCAAACAATAATTTTGCAAATAATCCTATTGCATTGATCGCACTTTTATGGGGTGAAAAAGGTCAAGCGCCCAAGGATAATAATATAAAGAATTCGGGTGAATTTAAAATTGAGCAGAATTTAAAACAAAAGATGATGTATTAGTATCATTTTTGGTTGGTTTTTTTTTAATAGTTTTTTTGGTTAAAAAGGGGAATTTTGTGTGAGCATGTTTCCCTTTTTTTGTGTGCTAAAACTTGATAAATCTTCGTATTATTGATTGCAAATAATATTATAAATGAAAGTATTAATTGCCCCAGATAAATTTAAAGGTTCGCTAACGGCGATGGAAGTTTGCAACGCTATAGAAAGTGGCATTCATAAATTTGACGCTTCTATTGAAACTATAAAACATCCTCTGGCAGATGGAGGAGAAGGGACTTTGGATATTTTACAAAATTATTTCACTTTAAAAACAGCTTCGGTTGTGGTGAAAGATCCTTTATTTCGATTGACAACAGCTACCTATAAATATAATGAGGATACGGCGTTTATAGAGATGGCAAATGCATCAGGCTTACTATTAGTAGAGGAAAACGAAAGAGATT
Organism: Flavobacterium faecale; assembly: GCF_048320115.1. Taxonomy (GTDB): domain Bacteria; phylum Bacteroidota; class Bacteroidia; order Flavobacteriales; family Flavobacteriaceae; genus Flavobacterium; species Flavobacterium faecale_A. The sequence continues at coordinate 1,193,832 of NZ_CP182943.1, read as the reverse complement.
GCGGTAACTCGACCTCCTTTGGGACGGGACAATTGATTCTCGATGCTGTAAAAAATGGTTTTCATAAAATCATTTTGTTTATTGGAGGAAGCGCTACCAATGATGGAGGAATTGGAATGGCAACGGCACTAGGGTATCGTTTTTACTCGAAAGAAGGAGAGGAAATTCACCCTGTAGGGAAAGAATTGATTCATATTGAAAGCATTGACAGTGGAGCTTTGTCATTTAGTTTGAATGATGTGCAGTTTACGGTCGTTTGTGATGTAAAAAATCCTCTGTTTGGAAGAAATGGAGCGGCCTATGTTTATGCAGCTCAAAAAGGAGCTTCGGAAGATGAAATTGCACAATTGGATTTAGGTTTAAGAAACTTTAGTCATCAAGTAGAGCAATATTTGGGGCAAAATATAGCCAATTTACCTGGTGCGGGAGCGGCAGGGGGAATGGGCGCAGGAGCCGTTTGTTTTTTGAATGCAAGGATGCAATCGGGAATTGATTTTGTGATGGAACAAACGGGTTTTGATGCTCTAGTCAAGAATAAAATTGATTTGATAATCACTGGTGAAGGAAGTGTTGACAAACAAACCATAGAAGGCAAAGTGATAAAAGGCATTAGCGAAAGAGCAAATCAAAATCAAATACCGTTTTCTATTTTGGCTGGCGTTGTTAAGGATGCTAATTTGATTGAGAAAAATTTAAAGCCCTATTGTGTAGAGTCTATAATGGAATTGGGAGTTTCCGTTGATGATGCTATACAAAATGCATCGTCTCATCTTAATGAAATGAGTTATCTATTGATAAAATCGTATTGCGAGTAAAGGTTCTGGTTTTAAAACAGACTGACATAATTAATAAAAATAAAACAGAATAAAATGAATTTTGATATTACAACTTCAATGGATAAAATTACGGTTTTTAAAACTGTAGCGAAGGTCTTGAAAGAGTATGATTTTAAGGTTATAAACCAAGATGAAACCCGTCCGTGGGGAGGTTTTTTTGTAATTGATGAAAGTCAAGCAGCTGATTTTGCAAAATTATTTTTCCCCAATATTGAATTGGATGAAATTCAAATTACCAAAAAATTAAGTCCAAAAATACTTGTTGTTGCTCCAAATAAAAGATTGTCCTGGCAATACCACTTTAGGAGGTCTGAAATTTGGAAAGTTATAAGTGAAAAAGTTGGAGTAAAAACCAGTTTGAATGATACTGAAGGTGCAATTCAAGAATTAAGTTATGGAGCTTTTATTCAAATGAATAAAGGGGAACGTCACCGTCTGATAGGGTTGGATTCGTGGGGTGTTGTAGCTGAAATTTGGCAACATACTGACACTGAAAATCCTTCAGATGAACAAGACATTGTAAGGCTTCAAGATGATTTTGGAAGATGATTTTTAGTAATAAGCGGTCAGGTTATTTTTCTTTGTGAGGTGTTTAATACGGTATTGTCATAAGTAATAGTTTTGTTAATATTGTTACAATCCACTATAAAAGTGAGGGAAATATATTAATTTGAATTAAATTTGAGGTTCAGTAATTTTAAACTTTTTTAAATGAGTTTACTAAACCTAAAAATATGGAGGTAACATTAGCAACTACAAGTAAAACACGTTGGGGAATCATAGGCTGTGGTAATGTAACGGAGGTAAAAAGTGGGCCGGCTTTTCAAAAAGTGGTAGGTTTTGAACTAAAAGCAGTAATGCGTAGGGATATTGAAAAATGTGCCGATTATGCCAAAAGACACGGGGTTCAAAAATATTATTCGGATGCTGATGCCCTTATCAATGATCCAGAAGTGGATGCCATTTATATAGCTACACCTCCAGATTCACATAAATATTATGCTCTTAAAGTAGCCCTAGCAGGAAAGCCATGTTGTATTGAAAAGCCAATGGCGCCTAGTTATGAAGATAGTTTATTTATTTACAATGCCTTTGCGGAAAGAGAAATCCCTTTGTTTGTGTCTTACTACAGACGTTCTCTGCCGCGATTTGTGCAAATAAAAAAATGGATAGATGAAAATGAAATTGGTATTGTAAGGCATGTGAGTTGGCATTTGAGTAAAACAACATCGCCCGAAGATACTTCAGGTGTTTACAATTGGAGGACAGATGAGATGGTTGCAAGAGGAGGTTATTTTGACGATTTGGCTAGTCATGGAATTGATTTGTTTGAATATTTGCTGGGGGATATAGAAAAAGTTTCAGGTTTTAATACTAATCAACAGGGGCTCTATACTGCTAAAGATGCTATTGTAGCCTCTTGGATTCATGAGTCTGGAATAACGGGTACAGGGAGTTGGAATTTTGGCTGTGCTGATCGTGAAGATATCGTGCAAATACGAGGAAGTAAGGGAAAAATTGAATTTGCAATATTTGAAGAAAATCCAATTGTTCTGGTTAATGACAAGGGAAAGACGGAACAATTCATTAACCATCCTGAGAATGTACAATTCTTCCATGTACAAAATATGAGAGAACATTTATTAGGAAATACGATTCATCCTTCCACAGGGAAATCTGGTTTGCATACGAGCTGGGTTTTAGAAAGAATTTTAGGTTTTTAAAAATTTGACAATAGGTTAAAATTGTTTAAAAATAAATTTAAATAATTGTTTGTTAGGCTATTAATATGTAACTTTATTGTCTTGTCTTTGAGCTGATAAAATAATACTTTCTCTTTTTTAAGATGTTTGAGAAAGTGAAAAATCCCAATTCTATACTTTTAGAATTGGGATTTTAATTTTATTGAAGGTAGTATATATAACCTACATTGAGCCAGACTAACCAGTCATTGGCTTTGTTTTCTTTGTATATTTCAGGATTTGGGTTTAAGCCATCTACCCAGTTGGAAAAAAAATACTGAAAGCGCAAATCAATCATTAAATCTCGTAAAGGAGTTAATTTATATCTAGTTCCAAGGCTGGTTACAATTGACCATACGGAGTTACTCTCAGTCGAAAATCCATAGGGGCGGTTATCTGATGGTGTTAGGTATTTTGGGTAGGTGCTTAAAGGTGTTCCTAACGGCCCAAGAGTTGAATAAGCTTCGGCGTTGTAATAACTAAATTGAGCGCCAAGACTTATGAACGGACCAATGCTCCCATTTCTTGCAGTGAAATCCCGAATGCTATAAGGGAAATATTCTAACTGCATTCCAATGTTGGTGAGTTCTGTACTTCCTTTCATGGCTCTTAACTGATCGGCACCAAGCGAAGTTCTTTCAGGTTTTACCCATTCTCCTAAATGTTCCAAATCGGTTTTATTGTAAGATAGCTCAGAACGAAGTTTGAAGTGGTCGTTGAAGTAGGTTTCTGGGGTGTAGCAATTACATTCGGCCTCATAGGAGAAATTGATGTAATGAATGATTCCGATTCCTATACCAGAGTTGCCAATATTTGTTTTGTAGTCATATCGTTGCCCATAGTCAGATTGAAAAGCAACGGGGCCAGCAATAACTCCCACTTCATGCGAAAAACCTAATTGAGCCCAAATTGTATTTGAAAATCCCAATAGAAGAAGCAATAAAACAAGGAGGAATTTTTGCATTTTGTAGATATTTCTAGTCAAAGCAAAGATATAAAATACTAAGTACCAATTAAATTTTATATAAAAAATATCCCAAAATTATAACAGTATATGAATGGGGATTATTAATTGTTAAGATTCATTTGAAGAGTTTTTTAGTCAATCTTAACAGCTGAACTACTGTAAAGTTTTTTTTATAAATGTATATTTGTAAAACAACGAAATAGTTTACTTAATGTTCTTAATTTAAAAATTATGTCAAAAAGTATCACAACATTTATAGAAGAGGTTGCTAAAAAAAACCCCAATGAGCCTGAGTTTTTACAAGCTGTTCAGGAAATAGCCGAAACAGTAATTCCTTTTATTGAAGAAAATGAAAAGTATCAAAATAAGATGCTTCTGGAAAGAATGGTCGAATCAGACAGGATTATTATTTTTAGGGTAACATGGATTGATGATAAAGGAAACACGCAGGTCAATAGAGGTTTTCGTATCCAAATGAACTCAGCTATCGGTCCTTATAAAGGAGGACTTCGATTTCATCCATCAGTGAATTTGAGTATTTTGAAATTTCTAGCATTTGAACAAACTTTCAAAAACAGTCTAACAACTTTGCCTATGGGCGGAGGTAAAGGTGGGTCAGATTTTGATCCTAAAGGAAAATCCGATAATGAAGTAATGCGTTTTTGTCAAAGTTTCATGATTGAATTGGCAAAACATATTGGAGCAGATACAGATGTTCCAGCAGGTGATATAGGTGTAGGGGCTAGAGAGGTAGGTTATTTATTTGGACAATATAAAAGACTCCGAAATGAATTTACAGGTGTTCTCACAGGAAAAGGGATTTCATATGGAGGATCTTTAATTCGCCCCGAAGCTACAGGATATGGTGCGGTTTATTTCACACAAAGCATGTTGGCTACCAAAGGAGATGGTATAGAAGGAAAGACAATAGTGGTTTCTGGTTCTGGTAATGTGGCACAATATGCGGTTCAAAAAGCAATACAATTAGGGGCTAAAGTGGTGACAATGTCAGATTCGGGAGGATATATTTATGATGAAGAAGGAATTAATGCAGAAAAGTTAGCGTATATAATGCAAGTCAAAAATAATAGGAGAGGTCGTATTAGTGAGTATGTGGCAAAATATCCTAAAGCTAAATTTGTCTCAGATATGCGTCCTTGGAAGGTAAAATGTGACATTGCAATGCCTTGTGCTACACAAAATGAAATTGATGCAGTAGAAGCAAAGATTTTAGTAGCCAATGGATGTATGTGTGTGACTGAAGGAGCTAATATGCCAACTACCCTTGAGGCGTTGAAAGTTTTTCAAAATGCTAAAATATTATTCTCCCCAGGAAAAGCTTCAAATGCTGGAGGAGTAGCAACATCAGGTTTAGAGATGTCACAAAACTCATTACGCATGAATTGGACTGCTGAAGAGGTAGATGAAAAGTTAAAAGGAGTAATGTCATCCATCCACGCCTCTTGTGTCAAATATGGTTCGGATACAACTGGTTATGTAGATTATGTGAAAGGAGCGAATATTGCAGGATTTGTAAAAGTAGCAGATGCAATGCTGGCTCAAGGTATAGTGTGATTTTAGGATTAAGTAATTGGTCTTCTGTATTCTTCTCTTTTTTGTTAGAAAGGTTCAGAAGACTTTTTTATGTTGTTAAAAATCTTGTTTTCTTTTCTTTATACTATATTTGTGGGCTTAAAGTGAAGAGAATAATGAAAAAAATAATTGTAAGTTTTCTGTTGTTGTTTGTTACACAAATAAGTTTTTCGCAAAGTAACTCATCTTGGAAAGGGTATTTTTCATATAATGAAATTAAAGACTTATCTGTTAGTGCTAATTCTGTTTTTGCAGCTTCAGAGAACGCCTTATTTTCTAAAAACACTATCACTAACGAAATTAAAACTACTACAACCATAGATGGATTGTCTGGAGAAACAATAAGTGCAATATACTACAGTCCCACCTTAAACAAAACCTTAATTGGGTATCAAAATGGGTTGCTTACAGTCCTCAATGAAGGTGATGGTAAGATCTTGAAAGTGGTTGATATATTTAACAAACAGTTGCCTTCTGACAAGAAGAAAATCAATCACTTTATGGAATATCAAGGGATAATCTATATTTCATGTGGTTTTGGGATTGTTCAATTTAACTTAAACACGATGCTTTTTGGTGACACGTATTTTATAGGAGACAATGGATCCGAATTAAATATAACTCAAACAGCGATTTTCAATGGTTTTATTTATGCAGCTACTGCGAACAGTATTAAAAGAGCAGATGTTTCCAATAAAAACTTAATCGATTTCAACCAATGGGCAACTTTGGCTTCAGGAAGCTGGACTGGAATTGAGTCTTTTGATACAGAGTTAATTGCAGTTACCAGTACGGGAAGCATTCACAAATACAGTAATAATTCTTTTATCAATAGTAGTAATGTAAACCAGTCTGTAAATGATATGAGAAGTAGTGGTGATTATTTGCTAATAACAACACCAACAACTGTTTATATCTATAATAGACAGTTGGTATTAATTCGTCAAATAAGTAATGCCCAATTATTAACTACAGCTTCAGTTTTTAATTGCGCTTCTGTATTAGGGGATAATGTATATGTGGGTACAAAAGAACAAGGTTTGTTTGTTACTCCAATAGTAGTTTCAGCCCAAGTAGAAAACATTACGCCAACAGGTCCTTCTAGAAATAATATTTTTGCATTTGATGTTACGCCCAATGTTTTGTGGGCGTCTTATGGAGATTATTCTGGAAACTATAATCCTTATCCATTGGATGCTTATGGGGTTAGTAAATTTACGAATAGCGGTTGGTTAAATATTCCTTATGAGCAGCTTTTAGGTGCTTTGTCTTTAAGTAGAGTAATTATTAATCCCAACAAGGAAAGTGAAATTTATTTTGGAGCTTCATTTTCGGGCTTATTAAAAGTAGTAGATGATAAACCTATAATCTTATACAATAATACCAATAGTGATTTGGAACAAATTACATTTATACCTAATTATTTCAATGATGTTCGGATAAATGGTGGAGCATTTGACAAAACAGGCAATTTATGGGTAAACAATAGTTTGGTAGAAAAAGGTTTAAAAGTCTTGTATCCAAATGGAACTTGGAAAAGTTATTCTACAAAATCGATTGTGACAAACTCAAACTTTTCTAGTTTTGGACGAATCAATATTGATAAATTTGGTACTAAATGGATTGCTTCAAGTGATGATGGAATAATTGGGTTTAATGAAGACGGAAATATATTTAAAAAGATAACAATAGGGTCCGAAAAAGGCAACTTACCAATATATGATGGACGAGTTGCTACACCAGACAATAATAATCAATTATGGATTGGTACAACTAAGGGTTTGCGAGTTCTTTCAAACATCAATGATTTCAAAACAGAAGGCCAGCTAACCACAAAACCTATCATAATCCTTGAAGACGGCCTCGCTCAAGAATTATTATACGAGCAATTTATTACCGATATAGTTGTGGATGGGGCTAATAATAAGTGGATTGCCACATCCGATTCAGGATTGTTTTTGGTTTCACCCGATGGACAAAAAACGATTTATCATTTCACAACAGAAAATTCTCCATTACCGAGTAATTCTATTAATGATTTAGCAATTCGAGGGAATACTGGTGAGGTTTTTATTGCTACTACTAAAGGAATGGTTTCTTTTAGTGGAACTGCAACAAAAGCGAGTTCTGATTTAAATAATGCCTATGTTTATCCAAATCCTGTTCGTCCTGGATATCAGGGAACGGTTAAAGTTTCTGGTTTAATTGATCAAGCAAATGTCAAAATTACCGATGTAGAAGGGAATTTAGTATTCGAAACAACTTCTGAAGGAGGGACAATTGAATGGGATACTACAGCATTTGGAAAGTACAAAGTAGCTTCTGGTGTGTATATGATTTTTATTGCTGGCGAGGATGGTGTTGAGACGAAGGTAAAAAAAGTGATGATTATTAGATAAGTTATCACTAAAGTAAATTTTTATCTTGTTTTTCTTATAAATATGAATAATAAAAATTGTTTTGATTTTTTACGTTTTTTTTTCGCGATAAATATTCTGCTATGCCATCTGGCTGAACTTTCACAGAACAAAAGTCTATTTTTCTTGTATAATTGGACTAATGCAAGTTATGGTGTTAAAGGTTTTTTTGTAATTAGTGGTTTTTTGGTTGCTAAAAGTTATGTAAATACGGTTTCATTGAAAAAATATTTTATAAAAAGAGCAAAAAGAATATTACCAGCGTATATTGTAGTCATTCTCCTTGCAACAGTATTTCTAGCATTCTTTAGTGTTTTTATTCCTTCTAATTATTTTTCAGACATAGGTTTGTATAAATATTTAGGTTGGAATTTTATTTTTTTAAATTTTATGCATCCATGTCTACCAGGTCTTTTTGATAGTAATTTGATGTGTGATGTAAACGGAGCTTTATGGACAATAAAAGTTGAAGAGGGTTTTTACCTTATTTTACCCTTAATTTTTTATGCTATAAAAAAAATAAAAAAAGCTTTTGTAGTTCTTGGTTGTCTGTATCTGTTTTCTATTTTATATTGGTTTGTAATGGATTGTTATTTTAATAACCCTCTATTAGCTAAACAATTACCTGGGTATTTGTCTTATTTTGTAATAGGTATTTTATTGTTTTTAAAGTTTGATTATGTAATGCTTTATAAAAAGAAGTTTTTTGCTTGGTCGATTCTATTTGTAATACTTGCTTATTTTATACGTTTTAAAATAGAATTGTTTTATCCAGCCGCATTTGGAACAATTGTAATAATTTCGGCATATAACTTTCCATTCTTTAATAATTTTGGCAAATATGGTGATTTCACCTATGGTATTTATATTTATCATTTTCCAATAATTCAAGTTTTTAGGCATTCTAATTTGTTTGAAAAATACAACCCTATATTGATGGGGTGTTGTGTTATATTGATAACTTTTTTGTGTGCCATTTTTTCATGGTTTGCCATTGAAAAAAGATTTTTGGATAGATATAAGAAGGACTATAAACCGGTTTTGGCTTAAATAAAAAGACATGCAGATAAAAACCAAAGCAATCGTCATTTCCTCAATTAAATTTCAAGAGAAAAGTTTGATTGTCAGGTGTTTTACGCAATCCAGCGGGTTGAAGTCTTATTTTGTTCGTTCGGCTTTTTCAGGTCGAAAGTCAAACCAGAAAATTGCCTATTTTCAGCCGCTTTCGATTCTTGAAATTGAAGCGGTTCACAAAAACAAAGGGACTTTAGAGAATTTTAAAGAAATTAAGATTAGTACCCCTTTTCAAACCATTCATTCGGATATTTACAAAAGCACGATGGTGCTCTTTATTTCAGAAGTTTTGTATCATTCCATTCATGAAGAGGAAAAAAATGAAATGCTTTTTAATTTCTTAGAAACCGCTTTGTTGTGGTTGGATCATCATGACGAAATTGCCAATTTTCATCTTATTTTATTATTGGAAGCAACCAAATACCTAGGTTTTTACCCTGATGTTTCAGATATTGATCAATCTTTTTTCGAAATGCGTGAAGGACAATTTACGCCTTTTATTGGTGTTGATACTTTGACACAGCATCAAACGGGATTGTTTAAAAAATTAATCAGTTTGAAATTTGACAACAACCAAAAAATATTTCATGTGCTGGAACGTCAAATTCTTTTGAAAGTCTTAATGGATTATTATAAGCTGCATTTAGACGGTTTTAAAAATCCAAAATCGTTAGACGTGTTAAAAGAAGTTTTTTCTTGAGTTTAGAATTTGTTTTCGATTGTTAAATGTAGTTGAAAATACAAACTTTTATGGTTTCGCTTTTGCCTATATAGTATAAATCACTACTTTCGCAAATTGATTAAAGAAAAGGACAAAATGAGCTCAAAATTTACTGAATACAAAGGACTTGACTTGCCAACAGTGGCGTCAGAAGTACTTGATTTTTGGAAAGAAAAAAACATATTTGAAAAAAGTGTCACTACTAGAGAAGGTGCTGAACCTTACGTTTTTTTTGAAGGGCCACCTTCGGCAAATGGATTACCAGGAATTCACCACGTGATGGCACGTGCAATCAAAGATATTTTTTGTAGATATAAAACTCAAAAAGGATACCAAGTAAAACGTAAAGCAGGTTGGGATACGCACGGTTTGCCAGTGGAATTAGGTACTGAAAAGGAATTAGGGATTACCAAAGAAGATATCGGGACTAAAATTACGGTAGCAGAATACAACGAAGCTTGTAAAAAAACCGTAATGCGTTATACTGATGTTTGGAACGATCTTACCGAAAAAATGGGTTATTGGGTAGATATGGAAAATCCGTACATTACCTACAAATCCAAATATATGGAGAGTGTTTGGTGGCTTTTGAAACAAATCTATAACAAAGATTTGATGTACAAAGGTTACACTATTCAGCCTTATTCTCCTAAAGCAGGAACAGGATTGTCATCACACGAAGTAAACCAACCAGGTTCATACCGTGATGTAACAGATACTACCATCGTGGCTCAGTTTAAAACATTGGCAGAAACATTACCAAGTGCTTTTCAAGGTTTTGGTGATGTGCACTTTTTAGCATGGACAACAACTCCATGGACCTTGCCTTCAAATACCGCTTTGACTGTTGGTCCAAAGATTGACTACGTACTGGTAAAAACCTTCAATCAATATACTTTTGAAGCAATTAATGTAGTTTTGGCTAAAAACTTAGTTGGCAAGCAGTTTGGAAAAGGATATTTTGCTAGTGAAGAAACTGTAAATTTTGAAAATTTTAAAGCCGGAGACAAGAAGATTCCTTTTCAGATTATCGCTGAAACAAAAGGAGTTGATTTAGTTGGGATTCGCTATGAGCAGTTATTACCATTGGCTTTGCCGTATCAAAATCCAGAAAATGCTTTTAGAGTAATTTCAGGAGATTTCGTTACTACTGAAGATGGAACTGGAATCGTACATACTGCACCAACTTTTGGAGCAGATGATGCTAAGGTTGCCAAAGAAGCTACTCCAGAAGTGCCACCATTGTTAGTTTTGGATGAAAATGGAACTCCTGTTCCATTAGTTGATTTACAAGGAAAATTTACTTCACATACTGGTGAGTATGCTGGGAAATATGTAAAAAACGAATATTATAACGAAGGCGAAGCTCCAGAACGTTCAGTTGATGTGGAGATTGCTATTCGTTTAAAAGAAGAAAATAAAGCCTTCAAAGTAGAGAAGTACGTGCACAGTTACCCACATTGTTGGAGAACAGACAAGCCAATCTTATATTATCCATTAGACTCTTGGTTTATCAAAATCACAGAAGTTCGTGACCGTATGTTCGACTTGAATGAAACAATTAATTGGAAACCAAAAGCAACTGGAGAAGGTCGTTTTGGGAACTGGTTGAAAAATGCGAACGATTGGAATTTATCGCGTTCTAGATATTGGGGAATTCCATTGCCAATTTGGAGAACTGAAGACAAACAAGAGGAAATCTTGATTGGTTCTGTTGAAGAATTGTATAACGAAATTGAAAAAGCTATCGCAGCAGGTGTTCAAACCGGGAATCCATTCAAAGGTTTTGAAATTGGGAACATGGCCGAATCCAATTATGATTTGATTGACTTGCATAAAAATGTTGTCGATGCGATTACTTTAGTTTCTGCTTCTGGTAAACCCATGAAGCGCGAAGCTGATTTGATTGACGTTTGGTTTGATTCTGGGGCGATGCCGTATGCGCAATGGCACTACCCATTTGAAAACAAAGAAAAAATAGATGGGAATCAAGATTTTCCAGCCAACTTTATTGCCGAAGGAGTAGATCAAACACGTGGATGGTTTTATACCTTACACGCGATTGGAACCTTGGTTTTTGACAAGATTGCCTATAAAAATGTAGTTTCGAATGGTTTAGTACTAGATAAAAACGGACAAAAAATGTCCAAACGTCTTGGGAATGCTGTAGATCCTTTTGAAACATTGGCTGAATACGGTCCTGATGCCACTCGCTGGTACATGATATCGAATGCAAATCCTTGGGATAACTTAAAATTTGATATCGAAGGAATTGCTGAGGTACGCCGAAAATTCTTTGGAACACTTTATAATACCTATTCGTTCTTTAGTTTGTATGCTAATATTGATGGTTTTAAATACGAAGAAGCCGATATTCCTATGAATGAAAGACCTGAGATAGATCAATGGATTATCTCGGAGTTAAATACCTTGATAAAGGATGTAGATAGTTTCTATGCTGATTACGAACCAACCAAAGCTGCTCGTGCGATTTCGGATTTCGTACAAGAAAATCTAAGTAACTGGTACGTACGTTTGTGTCGTCGTCGTTTTTGGAAAGGAGAATATGCTCAGGATAAAATAGCTGCTTATCAGACACTTTACACTTGTTTATTAACGGTAAGTAAATTGAGTGCTCCTATTGCGCCATTTTTCATGGATAAGCTTTACAGAGACTTAACATCAGCTACTGAGACAGAAAAATTTGATAGTGTACATTTGGCGAAATTTCCAGAATACGTTGAAAACTTTGTTGATAAATCACTAGAGAGCAAAATGCAGAAAGCGCAGACAATCTCATCATTGGTTTTATCACTTAGAAAAAAGGAAATGATTAAGGTGCGTCAACCTTTGCAAAAGGTAATGATTCCAGTACTTGACGAGCGTCAGAGGGGCGAAATTGAAGCGGTTTCTGAGTTGATAAAAGCGGAGGTAAACGTTAAAGAAATCCAACTTTTAGACGATGCTTCTGGGATATTAGTGAAGCAGATTAAACCTAATTTTAAGGCTTTAGGACCGCGCTTTGGGAAGGATATGGGATTGGTTTCTAAGCAGATACAAGGTTTTTCAAGTGACGAAATTAATAAGTTGGAGCGTGAAGGTAGCTTAGTGATTGAAATTGCAGGAAATGACGTAACTTTAACCTTAGAAGATGTAGAGATTACCTCTCAAGATATTGAAGGATGGTTAGTGGCTAACGCCAATGGAATTACGGTAGCCTTGGACATTGTAATTTCTCCTGAATTGAAGAATGAAGGGATTTCGAGAGAATTGGTAAACCGAATTCAGAATATTAGAAAAGATTCAGGATTTGAAGTAACTGATAAAATAAAAGTTCATTTGCAAAACAATGCTGTATTAGAAGCGGCTGTGGGGCCTAATTTGAATTACATTAAGTCTGAGACTTTATCTGAAGACTTGGTTTTTGAAGCGGCAGTGGCAAATGGCATAGAAATTGAGTTTGATGATATAAAAACAATAATAACGATTACTAAATAATTGGGTTATGACAGAGGAAGCTACACGATACTCAGACGCTGATTTAGCGGAGTTCAAGGAGATTATTTTAAATAAAATAGAGAAGGCACAGGCGGATTTAGATTTGATAAAAAGTGCTTATATGAATGATTTGAATAACGGAACGGATGATACCTCTCCAACATTCAAAGCATTTGAAGAAGGTAGTGAAACCATGTCTAAAGAAGCAAATTCACAATTGGCTATTCGTCAAGAGAAGTTTATACGTGACTTAAAGAACGCATTATTCCGTGTTGAAAATAAAACCTACGGAATATGTAAAGTAACAGGGAAATTAATTGGTAAAGAAAGATTGAAAATCGTTCCTCATGCAACCATGAGTATCGAGGCTAAAAATTTACAACGTTAATTAAATCCTTACCTTATTATTAACGCTCCAGCTGGAGCGTTTTTTTTGATAAAATCAGTACTTTTACGCACTTAAAATTAATAAAATGTCACTATTAAAAGCGTACCTATTAATCTTCTTGATATTAATGGTCGATCAGGTTTCTAAAATTTATATAAAAACTAATTTTATATTAGGAGAAGAAGTCGAAGTGTTTAATTGGTTCAAAATTCTATTTGTTGAAAACGAAGGAATGGCTTGGGGAACAAGAATACCAGGAGAATACGGAAAATTGTTTTTGACGGTTTTTAGAATTTTTGCTGTAGGCGGAATAGGATATTGGTTATGGGATTCTGTAGAACGTAAACACAGTTCAAATTATCTTGTGGTGGCAATTGCGTTAATTTTTGCAGGTGCATTAGGTAATATCATCGATTCCGTTTTTTATGGGGCTATCTTTGACGAAAGCCACTCACAATTAGCTACAATTTTTGCTGAACAGCCCTATGGAAAATATTTTCACGGTAAAGTAGTAGATATGTTTTATTTTCCTTTTTGGCACGGATTTTTACCCGAATGGTTGCCTATTTGGGGCGGAAGAGAATTTACGTTCTTCAACGCTATCTTCAATATTGCTGATGTGGCAATCTCGACTGGAGTTGGAATCTTAATTGTTTTCAATAAAAAAGCATTTCATAAAGAAGAGTACTAGAATAGTAATTTCTAAAAATATAAAACGGACAAGGTTAATACTTTGTCCGTTTTTTTATTGATAAATATTGTTGCATTAAGTGATGCAAGAACTGTCTGATCAGGTGTTTTTTTTAAACTCATAAATTGTGTCCGTTGTCACACAATAATCCAATTTTATATCGCTATCAAAAACATCCTCAATCAAATCTTCAGGAGGGAAGAAGGAAAGACCTATTTTGATAGTTTCAGGTTTGCATTCTGATAAGAATTTATCATAAAACCCTTTGCCGTAGCCCACCCGATTTCCGGCTTTATCAAAAGCTAAAAGTGGTACAAAAACAACTTCAATTTTGGAGGAAGGAACTTCTAATCCGTCAACAGGTTCTGGAATGTTGTATTCATTTTTTTTGATTTTGGTGTTGTCGGTTAAGAGATAATGGGTCATTGTTCTTGTGTTGAAATCGGCTTTGGATATTACAATTTCTTTGTCTTTGCCTGAAAGTAAGTGTAGGATTAACTCTGTGTCTACTTCATTTAGTTCAGCAATAGGAAGGAATACGTGAAAATAAGTTTTGTCCCAAATAGGAAATGCTATGAGTTTGTTAGCGATGGAGAGACTCATTTCTTCCATTTGAGTAAGGGTTAGGTTATGCCTAAGTGCTTTGTATTTGGCTCGTAATGTTTTTTTATTTTGGCTCATTGTATAAACTTTTGGAAATGTGATAGACCGCATCACCTTGATAGACTATAGGGGAGTGATTGGCATTGATAATATAGCCGTCATTAGGGGCTTTTACTTTTCGTTCAAACTTGCCAAAAGGGTCTGTGATGGTTGCAAGTACTTCACCTTTTTGAACAAATTGTCCAATTTTATTGTGGTCGTGTAAAATGCCCGAACATTTGGCACGCAACCAAAGGGATTTTTTAATATAAATGCTTTCTGTTTCTTTGAACTCAATAGAGTGTCTAGGGTCTAACATTCCCAAGAACGACAGTAGTCGTTTGACTCCTTCAATTCCAGATTGTGCTACAACATCATTAATGTCTAATGATTTTCCGCCTTCAAACAGTAACATTTTCACGTTGAGTTTTTGACTTGAATTCCGGAAAGAACCTGCAATGTTTTTGGAGAACAAGGTAAATGGAGCATTGAAAACATCGGCTAATTCTTTGAGTTGTTCGTTGTCTGGAATTAATCGAATTTGCGGTGCGTTGAAACGACTTGCGCCACCTGCATGAAAATCGACTGCGTAATCTATATGAGGGAGAATTTCAGTTAGTATGTGATAGGCAAAGCGACTAGCGAGAGAGCCTTTTTTTCTACCTGGGAACACACGGTTCAAATCACGTCCATCTGGAAATTGCCTAGACATATTGATGTAGCCGAACATATTAATAATTGGAATGCAAATGATGGTGCCCCGTTTGGGTTTGTTTATTTTTTGAGTAATAATTTGACGCACTATTTCGATACCGTTGATTTCGTCTCCGTGAATTCCAGCCGAAAAAAGTACCGTTGGACCATCAATTTTAGAACGTTGAATAATCACTGGGATTTTTAACTTGGCGGCATTGTGCATTTTAGCAATTTCCATGTCGATGGTTTTGCTTTCGCCGGGTAATATCATTTCTCCAAGAATCGTCAGGGGTTTGTTGGTTTTCATATTTTAAATAAAGTCTAAATGTAGAAATTATTATTTGAAATTCGTAATTTTGAGGGAATCGACAAGAAACATCTTTTTTTGCCCAGAATGACACAGCTTTCACAAGCAAATTGGAGCGATTAAAGGGGCAAAATCCATTTGGCGAAATAGAAAAATAATGCAAAAACCTAGTCTCGAACTTCAATTACAAACCTTGCCCGATGGACCGGGTGTTTACCAATACTACGATAAAGACGGGAAGATTTTATATGTGGGAAAAGCTAAAAACCTAAAAAAAAGGGTTTCGTCTTACTTTAATAAAGTTCATGATAGAGCCAAGACCAACGTTTTGGTTAAAAAGATTGTAACTATCAAACACATAGTCGTGCCTACTGAGACAGATGCACTTTTGTTAGAAAACAATCTAATAAAGACGCTGCAGCCAAGGTACAATATCAATTTGAAAGATGATAAAAGTTATCCTTGGATTTGTATCAAAAAAGAACCGTTTTCTAGGATTTTTTCAACGAGAAGAATGGTCAAAGATGGGTCAGAATATTTTGGTCCCTACACCAGTTTTAAGACTGTGAATACCATTCTGGATTTAATAAAAGAGCTGTATCCGCTGCGAAATTGCAATTATGATTTGAGTGCGTCCAATATTGAATCAGGTAAATTTAAGCTGTGTTTGGAATATCATATTGGGAATTGCAAAGGCCCATGTGAAGGGTATGAATCTCTAGAGAATTACCAAAAACAAGTGGATGCTATTCGGAATATTTTGAAGGGAAATTTCAAGAATAGCTTGAAAGATTTCAAGAAATTGATGATGGATTTGGCTCAAAATATGCAATTTGAAGAGGCTCAAAAAATCAAAGAAAAGATTGAAGTTTTGGAGAATTACCAATCGCGTTCTACGATTGTAAATCCAAAGATTACCAATATTGATGTGTTTTCGATTGTTTCAGATGAAGGAGCGGCTTATGTGAATTTTTTACAAATTTCACATGGGGCTATTATTCGTTCCCATACGATGGAAATCAAAAAGAAATTAGATGAAACAGACGAAGAACTTTTAGAGTTAGCCATTGTGGAACTAAGAGATCGGTTTAAATTATTGTCCAAAGAGGTGATTGTTCCTTTTACTGTAGACTTAGGAGAAGCCATCAAAGTTACGGTGCCACAGTTGGGGGATAAAAAACAGATTTTGGATTTATCCATTAGAAATGCAAAGTTTTATAGAATAGAACAGTTAAAACAATTGCAAATTGTAGATCCTGATAGGCATACCAATCGAATTATGGCACAAATGCAAAAAGATTTGCGTTTGCCAGTAGAACCTCGACATATTGAGTGTTTTGATAATTCGAATATTCAAGGGACGAATCCCGTTTCGGCCTGTGTGGTTTTTAAAGACGGCAAACCAAGTAAAAAAGATTACCGCCATTTTAATATTAAAACAGTAGAAGGTCCCGATGATTTTGCTTCGATGGAAGAGGTGGTTTACCGGCGCTACAAACGTTTGCTAGAGGAAAACCAACCTTTGCCAAATCTAATTATAATTGATGGAGGAAAAGGACAACTGTCATCCGCATTGAAAAGTTTAGACGCCTTAGAATTGCGAGGAAAAATCACTATCATAGGTATAGCCAAAAGACTGGAAGAATTGTTTTATCCTGGGGATTCAGTTCCTTTATACTTGGATAAGAAATCGGAGACTTTAAAGGTGATTCAGCAATTGCGAAATGAAGCACACCGTTTTGGGATTACACATCATAGAGACAGACGTAGTAAAGAAGCGCTAAATTCATCGATAGAATCCATCCCAGGAATTGGCGAAAAAACGATGCTTACTTTGATTCAACACTTTAAAAGTGTTAAAAGATTGCAATTGGTAAGTGAAAAAGAAATTTCGGACGTAATTGGAGCATCGAAAGCCAAAAAAATTGTCGAATTTTACAAAGCAAGAACGGAACAGAAACCTACATAATCATTAGAAATAGTATTTATGCACAGCCCACTTTTATTTTTTAGAAAACACATCATTTTCATTCTACTACTATTTGCTGGATTGCAAGTCGTGGCTCAAGAACAAAAAAGACCTAAAGTAGGTTTGGTACTGAGTGGCGGTGGTGCGAAAGGTTTTGCGCATATTGGTGTGTTAAAAGTACTGGAAGAGGCAGGGGTAAAAGTAGATTATATAGGAGGAACCAGTATGGGAGCTATCGTGGGTGGTCTCTATGCAACGGGTTATAATGCGGCTCAGTTAGATTCCATTTTTAAGGCAACCAATTTTGATGAATTATTGAGTGATTACATTCCGAGAGCTTCAAAGAATTTTTATGAAAAAAGAAATGACGAACTCTACGCTTTAGTACTTCCTTTTGATAAATTTAGAATTGGAATTCCAGAAGCACTTTCTAAAGGCCTTTACAATTTTAATCTATTAAGCAAATTGACAAGGGGTGTAAGGCATGTTAGGGATTTTAATGAATTGCCAACTCCTTTTTTATGTATTGGATCAAATATTGAAACAGGAAAACAGGTGGTCTTAGATAAAGGGAATTTAGCGCAAGCCATGATTGTCAGTGCTGCTTTTCCATCTTTATTTTCTCCTATTGAATTAAATGAAGAGTTGTTGATTGATGGAGGGGTAACGAATAACTATCCAATTGATGAGATAAAAGCTTTGGGGGCTGATGTGATTATAGGGGTAGATGTGCAGAATGATTTACTGGATAAAACATCATTAAATGACGCTACTCGAATATTGGTACAAATTACCAACCTACATTCTATTGAAAAGATGAAAAGGAATGTGTTAAAAACGGATATTTACATTAAACCCGATATTAAAGATTATGGTGTGATTTCATTTGATTTGGGAGATGAGATCGTTAAAAAAGGAGAAGAAGCCGCTTTTTCCGTTTATGAAAAAATACGTTCTTTAGTAGATAGTAATAATGTGTACAAAAAACCACCTTTGAAATTAAAATCAGAACAGCTTACGATTAGGGAAATTAATTGTAATGAGTTAAATAATTATACAAAGGAGTATATAACAGGGAAATTACGCTTCAAAGCTGGTTCTAATATCACCTATAAACAACTCGAAAAAGGAATAAACAACATAGATGCTACCAATAACTTTAGCAGTATTTATTATTATTTGACGCCAAACCCAGAAGGTGGAGATGATTTAAACCTTGTTTTAAAAGAGGAACCCATAAAATCTTTCCTAAAATTCGGCTTGCATTATGACGAATTATTTAAAAGTGCTGTTTTAGTCAACGTGACGCAAAAGAAACGTTTCTTTAAAAATGATATCGCATCATTAGATATTGTACTTGGGGATAATATCCGTTATAATTTTGATTATTATATAGAAAACGGATACAATTTTAGTGTAGGGTTTAAATCGCAGTTCAATCAATTTAATCGAAATGTGACTAATACCATGGGGAGTTTAGATTTTGCTTTTTTGGGAGCCAACACAGCAAATGTCGATTTTTCGGATGTGACGAATCAGGTTTATTTTCAGTCGCTGTTTTTACAAAGGTTTCTTTTAGGAGGTGGTTTTGAATTGAAATATTTAAAAATAAAATCGGAAACACTAGCAAATGTGAACCCTGTTATAGATAATAGTAATTATTTTAGCGCTTTTGGTTATCTTAAATATGACACTTTGGATGATAAGCATTTTCCTAAAAAAGGCTGGTATTTTTCAGGGGATCTTAATACTTATTTGTTTTCGTCAGATTATACGAATGCTTTCAATCCTTTTACTATTATGAAAGGAGATTTTGGAGGAGCCTTAACTTTTTACAATGACTTTACCCTGACTATAAGAAATGAAGCAGGATTTGCAGTGGGAGATAAAAGTGTGCCTTTTTTAAACTTCGTTTTGGGTGGTTATGGATTTAATCCGATTAATAATTTTAGGCCATTTTACGGTTATGATTTTTTAAGCCTTGGGGGGAATAGTTATATAAAATCGACGGTAAGTTTGGATTATGAGTTTTATAAGAACAACCACTTTAATTTTACAGCTAATTTTGCCAATATGGGAAATAAGATCTTTAAAAATATAAACGACTGGATTTCAGTTCCAAAATATTCAGGTTATGCATTTGGTTATGGATTAGAAACAGTAATCGGGCCAATTGAATTTAAGCGATCTTGGTCGCCAGATAACCCAAAAGGATTCTCTTGGATAAGTATTGGGTTTTTATTTTAAAGAAAACCTATCAAATCGTATTTTTTTCACCTTTTTATATCGCAAAGCAATTAAGTTATAATTATAAGGATAATATAAAAAACGGTCTTTTTTTATAATATGTAAAAAAATAATCGTTTTTCTGAATCAACTTAATAAATCGTACTAGAATTACGTATTTTGATGCAAATAATTCAATGTTCTTAGCTAACTTTGTAATCACAAAACGGAAGGGGTGGTTTCCTTCCTATTTGATATAAATTTCATAATTTATAGTTTTTTGGTTAGTTAATAGTATAAAAACTCAGTCATTAATTTGACTGAGTTTTTATGTTTTAATATATTTGGAACAAATTTTGTACTCCCAATCAATAAAAAGATAAAGTAAGTTATGAAATGAGCATAAAGTTTAATTGGACGTTCAAAACCAATTGCAATATGTAAATTACATATGACTGATAATTAAGTAAAAAATATCGACATATGAAAAAAATAGTACTCTTCTTAATATTGATTACCAGCTTTGGTTTTGATTCCCGAAATGATGATGCTTTTGACGTAGGAGAATGGTTTAAATTCAGAATACATTACGGTTTTGTAAATGCTGGATACGCAACTCTTGAGGTTAAAGATGCTGTAGTTAATAACAAAAAAGTGTTTCACGTTATCGGTAAAGGTTATACAACTGGGATGTCTCGCTTTTTTTTTAAAGTGGATGATTTGTACGAAAGTTATATCGATAAAGAATCAGGAAGCCCTTATCGCTTTGTTAGAAAAATTGACGAGGGAGGTTATACCAAAAATCAAGAAGGTTTTTTTAATCAAGCCTCTAATAAAATACTCGTAAAAGATTATAAAAATAGGAATGAAAAAACTTTCGTAGTTCCTGATAATACCCAAGATATATTATCTTCTTTTTACTACTTAAGAAATCATCCTAGTATTGACAAGTTAAAAATTGGTGAATCTATTGCGATAGATATGTTTTTTGATGATGAAACCACAAAATTTAAGTTAAAGTATATAGGTCGTGAAGATATTACCACTAAATTTGGGGTCATTTCAACGATGGTATTTCGACCACTGGTTCAATCGGGACGCGTGTTTAAGGAACAAGAAAGTTTAACCGTTTGGATATCAGACGATGACAATAGGTTGCCTGTTCGAATAAGAGCTAGTTTAGCAGTAGGTTCCATAAAAGCAGATTTGGATTCGTTTAAAGGATTGAGCAATCCATTTAAAATAAAAATGTAATGAACATTAATGAGAGTACGGGCGCTATTTTAAAAAATATAGAATTAAAATATGAAGCTATAGACCAAAAGACAGATACACAACTAGAAGGTTTGCTTTGGTCAAAACCCATTACTTATTGGGATTATATGCATACCGATGCATTGTTAAATTTACAAATTCAAAGAACAACTTTGCCTGATGAAATGGTTTTCATTTTATATCATCAAGTAAATGAACTGACTTTT
Source organism: Flavobacterium faecale (assembly GCF_048320115.1). Lineage (GTDB taxonomy): Bacteria > Bacteroidota > Bacteroidia > Flavobacteriales > Flavobacteriaceae > Flavobacterium > Flavobacterium faecale_A. Next base: position 1,172,584 of record NZ_CP182943.1, on the reverse strand, counting down.
AAAATGATTCTTTGGGAGATTGATCAAATCTCTAGTACAGCCAATATTCAAGCTCCTTTTTTTACCGAACGACTAGCAAGAGTAAGTCGTTATTTTGACATGCTGACTACTTCATTTAGCATAATGGAAAATGGCATGGATGTAGCGCAATACATGAAATTTAGAAACACCCTGACTCCTGCTAGTGGATTTCAAAGTGCTCAGTACCGTTTGATTGAGTTTTCTTCAACTGATTTGATAAACCTAGTAGATTATAGATTCAGGAAACAAATTGATAAAGGCACTCCTTTGGAGGATGTTTTCGAAAAATTATATTGGCAAGCAGCAGGTAAAGATCACCAAACGGGGAAAAAATCGTATACATTAGAGTCTTTTGAAAAGAAATACAAAGCGTCTTTTCTAACGTTTATGGAAAGCCATAAAACCTGTAATATTTGGCAAAAATTCAAACAGCTTTCTGCTGAAGATCAAAAGAATTCGGCTATTATTGAGGCGATGCGCCATTTGGATTACACGGTAAATATTACGTGGGTTATGCAGCATTTAAAAGTTGCTATAAAATACATTGATCAAAGCGGACAAGGTGATGGAGAAGCTACTGGAGGAAGTGACTGGAGAAAATACATGCATCCGAAACACCAAAAAAGAATATTTTTTCCAGAGTTATGGTCTGAGGAAGAATTAAAAAATTGGGGAGAAGAAAAGTAAATTAAAAATTAAAAAAAAAGAAATTAAAGTTTGAAGTACCTAGTATCCATTATCATCGTATTAACAACACTGTTTTCTTGTAATAAAGAAGAAAAAAAGGTAATACCAAAAAAAATAGTAAAAACTAAATTAGAAAATTCGGATTTTGGATTTAACTATGCTGATTTTAATGTAGTACAGGATACAGTGAAAAAGGGCGATACTTTTGGAACCATCATACAAAAACAAAATATAGGTGATCGCAAGGTTTATGAAATCGTCCAAAGTGTAAAAGATACTTTTGATGTTAGAGTAATCAGACCAAATAAAGCATACACCATGCTTCGCTCGAAAAATAAAACTAATAAACTGGAGGTTTTTATTTACCAACCTGACGCACTGAATTACTACATTTTTGATTTCAGAGATTCTATTATTACAGCTCATAAAAAAACCAGGCCTATTACCCTTAGAAAAAAAGCTATAGGAGGTGTTCTAAAAGGCTCCTTGTCTGAAACATTGGATAAAGCTGGTGTTGACACAGGTTTAGCGAGCCAAATTACCAAAGTATATTCTTGGACTATTGACTTTTTTAAATTGAAAAGGGGAGATCGTTTTGGTATAGTTTTTACGGAACGTTTTATAAATGACTCTGTATACAATGGTGTTCATGAATTAAAAGGAATGTTCTTTGAATACAAAGGCAAAATTAATTACGCCTTTCCATTTGTCAAAGAAGGCGAGTCAGGCAAAGTCGAGTTCTATGACGAAGACGGTAAAACGTTGAAGAATTTCTTTTTGAAAACACCAATTAAATTTAGTAGAATCTCATCCCGTTTTTCAGCCAATAGATTCCATCCCGTACAAAAAAGATGGAAAGCGCATAAAGGGACAGATTATGCTGCTCCCACTGGAACACCCATTACAACGACAGCTTCAGGAGTTGTAGAACAAACAGGTTATACCGCTGGTAATGGTAATTATGTCAAAGTAAAACACAACGGAACCTATTCAACGCAATACTTACACATGTCGAAGATTTTAGTACGCCGTGGACAAAGAGTGACGCAAGGACAGGTGATTGGTAAAGTGGGAAGCACAGGTCTTGCTACTGGGCCCCATGTATGTTACCGCTTTTGGAAAAACGGTGTGCAAGTAGATGCATTGCGATTGAACTTACCTTCTGGCGAACCAATGACTGGAAGTAATAAAACCAAATACCTACAGACTATTGAACCGCTTAAAATGGAATTGGATAGTATTGGGAATTTGTAAATGAATGGAAACATATTGATTTGTAAAAATGAGAATCAGTCGAAAGACATTGATTCTCATTTTTATTTGTAGATAGCTGTCCTACCGGTTGAATATGTTATTTAATGTAAAAGCAATGATTGTTTTAAAGGATTTTCAGTATTTTTACAACCATTAAAAATTTGAACTAAAAAAGAAATGGCTTTACAAACAATTAATCCAACGACAACTGAAAGCTTGGAACAAACTTCAAAAACATTTTGAAACAATTCAAAACATTTCGATGCAAGAAATGTTCAAAGATGACACTTCGAGAACTGAAAAATTCAATATTAAATGGAATGATTTCTTAATTGATTATTCTAAAAATAACATCAACCAAGAAACAATTTCTTTGTTATTAGAATTAGCAAACGAAATCGGTTTGAAAGAAGCGATTGCTGATTATTTTGGTGGTGAAATCATAAATAAAACAGAAAACAGAGCGGTACTTCACACGGCATTGAGAGCTAAAGCAACCGAAGTAATCCATGTGAATGGAGTAAATGTTATTCCTGAAGTGTATGAAGTAAAGGCTAAAATTAAAGATTTTACTAATGAAGTTGTTTCAGGTCAACGCAAAGGATATACTGGAAAAGCTTTTACAGACGTAGTAAATATTGGAATTGGAGGGTCAGATCTTGGACCTGCAATGGTGGTAGAGGCGTTACAGTACTATAAAAATCAACTAAACGTACATTTTGTTTCCAATGTTGATGGAGATCATGTAAATGAAATCATCAAAAAATTAAATCCAGAAACAACCTTGTTTGTGATTGTTTCTAAAACGTTTACTACTCAAGAAACTTTAACAAACTCTGAAACAATCAGAAAATGGTTTTTAGAATCGGCTACACAAGAAGATGTTGCTAAACATTTCGTTGCGGTTTCTACCAATATGCAAAAAGTAACTGAATTCGGAATCAACCCTGATAACGTTTTCCCGATGTGGGACTGGGTTGGAGGACGTTTTTCTTTGTGGAGTGCGGTAGGTTTGACCATTAGTTTGGCTGTAGGATATGACCATTACGAACAATTATTAGAAGGTGCTAACGAAATGGATGCGCATTTCAAAAACACTGATTTTGATCAAAATGCACCCGTAATTCTAGCCTTATTAAGCGTTTGGTATAATAACTTCTTTGGGGCAGAAAGCGAAGCTTTAATTCCGTACACTCAATATTTAGGAAAACTTGCGCCTTACTTACAGCAAGGGACTATGGAAAGTAACGGAAAAAGCGTAGGTCGTGATGGAAAACCAGTGAATTACCAAACAGGAACAATCATTTGGGGAGAGCCTGGAACGAATTCACAACATGCATTTTTCCAATTGATTCACCAAGGGACAAAGTTAATTCCATCTGATTTTATTGGGTATGTTAAGCCGCTTTACGGAGACGAAGATCATCATGATAAATTAATGTCTAATTTCTTTGCACAAACAGAAGCGCTTTTACACGGAAAAACCGAAGCTCAAGTTCAGTCTGAATTTGACAAGCAAGGATTGTCCGCCGACCAAGCAGCTTATCTTTTGCCTTTCAAAGTATTTACAGGAAACAAACCAACGAATACGGTTTTGATTAATAAATTGTCTCCTAAATCTTTGGGTTCCTTAATTGCTATGTATGAACATAAAATTTTCGTTCAAGGAATCATCTGGAATATCTTCAGTTTTGACCAATGGGGAGTTGAATTAGGTAAACAATTGGCTAACTCTATTTTAGATGAAATCAATTCTAAAACTGTAAAAAGTCATGATAGTTCGACCTCTTTTTTATTGAATTACTTTTTGAAAAATAAATAAGAATTTCACCACTCGTTAAAGTGGTGTTAAAACCCCAAAGCCTTAATGCTTATACAGTGTTAGGGCTTTTTTTTATGACTTTTTTGTTTATATTTGTTTAAAAAAATAATAATTTATGTACGATATCGTTAAAGAATTTCATTCTGGATGGGCTTATATAGCTCTATTTTTGTTAATAGTTGCAGTAGCAAATGCTGCCGCAGGTTTGTTTTCTAAAAAAGAATTCACTCCTAGAGATCGAAAAATAGCTCTTTTTGGATTGATAGGTGTTCATACACAATTATTGATTGGACTGATATTGTATTTTGTTTCTCCTTTTGGCTTTGCTTCTTTAGGACAGATGTCTGATGAGATGTTGCGTTTAACTTCGCTTGAGCATCCTTTAATCAACATAGTTGGTATTGCATTAATTACGATTGGTTGGTCTAAACATAAAAAACTAATCACTAGCGAATCTAAGTTTAAAACCTTTTCTATTTTTTATGGTGTAGGTTTATTACTTATTTTGAGTAGGATACCATGGAACTTATGGTTATAAACTAGTATGAAAACTTCGTTTTTTTGAAGTTTTGTACACTAGGTATGGTTTTTGCAAATTAGATTACAACCAAAAAATTCAAAATGAGAAAATCGATAACACTATTTTTTTTAATAGCTATTATTGGACTAGCCACCAGTCAAAGTTCCATTGTTGAGAAATTAAAATCTTCTTTGCAAAAATCAACCGTTACTAAAGACAGCATAAAATCCGTTAAGGATACGGTTCGTCAAGAGCCCAAATTAAAACTTAAGTTTTATAAGAAAGATGCCAATGCATCCTATTACCACGATAAATTTAATGGCAAGCGTACTGCAAGTGGTGTCAAGTTTGATAATAATGGCTATACTGCTGCGCACAGGAAGTTCCCATTTGGGACTAAATTAAAAGTAACCAATCAAGCCAGCGGTAAATCCATCATAGTTGAAGTGAATGATAGAGGTCCTTTCTCTAGAGGACGCGAAATTGATTTGACTCGAAAGGGATTTATGGAAATTGCTAAAAATAAAGCCATAGGTGTAATGGTAGTTACTATCGAAGAAGTAATCGATTAGTTCTTCCAATTTTTATAAGGATTACGACTCAAATAAGAATTGTAATATTTTGCATTCCCAGTTACTTCTTGTCCTAACCATTTAGGTTTTTCAAATGTTTCTTTTTCGCTCAAAAGTTCAATTTCTGCAAGTATTAAACCTTCATTTTCTCCATAAAATTCATCAATTTCAAAAACATGACCTTGAGATTTAACTTCAAATCGGGTTTTGTCTATGATTCCCTTTTCGCATAATAAAAGTAATTGTTCTGCTTCTTCAATAGGAATTTCTTTTTCCCATTCGTAACGTGACATTCCGGTTTCATTTGACGCACCTTTTATGGTCAAAAATCCACGATCTCCCTTTGTTCTGACTCTAACGGTTCTTTCTGGAACAGAACTCAAATAGCCTTGTTTAATGCGTTTTTGAGAAAAAGCCTCTTGTTTGAATTGGTCAGAAGTAACCAAAAATTTGCGTTCTATTTCAATCATAATATGTACTTTGTTTTGGAACTTATTCCAGCTTTTAGCCTTCGGGGCTACCGCTACCATCTTGGCTAATTCGTTTCCAAAAGTAAATTATTTTAATAACAATTACACCTCTCAAAGCAAATCCTCAGGGCAAATGCATGAGTTGTAAAATATTAAAATTGAAACAAATTTCACTAAATAGCACGAATATAGATACTTTAAAATTACACGAATTGTACAATAGTTGTAAAAAATTAGTGTAATTGATTCTTTATAATCCCTATAATTAGGGCTAATTTGTGTAATTCGAGTTAAAAAAAAATATTGGTGTGTTTGTCATTAGCAAATCCTAACTAAATTTGTTTTTATGGACCAACCGCTTCACAACAGAAAGATTATACATATTGATATGGACGCTTTTTTTGCGTCTGTAGAACAGTTGGATAATCCTGAGTTGAGAGGGAAACCCATTGCTGTTGGAGGTTCAGAAAACCGAGGTGTAGTTGCCGCTGCCAGTTATGAAGCCCGAAAATTTGGTGTTCGTTCCGCAATCAGTGGTACATTAGCAAAGAAAAATTGTCCCAACTTAATTTTCGTTCGTCCTCGTTTTGAGCGGTATAAGGAAATATCAAAGAAGATACATGCCATTTTTAGAGACTATACAGACTTAATAGAACCGCTTTCACTCGATGAAGCCTACCTAGATGTTACTCAAAATAAAAAAGGAAATCCAAGTGCGAGTTTGTTGGCGGAAGAAATCAGAACCCGAATTTATAATGAGGTAGGATTGACGGCTTCTGCAGGAATTTCGATTAATAAATTTGTTGCCAAAATTGCCAGTGATTACAACAAACCTAATGGTCAAAAAACGGTCAATCCAGATGAAGTAGAAGCTTTTTTAGAAGTTTTACCTATTCGGAAATTTTACGGTGTAGGTAAAGTGACGACTGAGAAAATGTATCAGTTGGGAATTTTTACAGGATTGGATTTGAAATTGAAATCCTTAGAATTTCTAGAAAAGCATTTCGGAAAATCGGGTAGTTTTTATTATAAAGTGGTTCGTGGCATTCATAATAGTGCTGTGAAATCCAATCGTATTTCAAAATCGGTTGCCGCCGAACATACTTTTGAGACTAATCTTTCATCTGAGATTTTTATGTTAGAACAGCTTCAGAATATTGCAGCTGTACTAGAACGTAGATTGAAAAAGAACAATATTTCTGGAAAAACAGTTACGCTTAAAATTAAATACAGTGATTTTACGCAACAAACCCGTTCTAAAACTTTGCCTTATTTCATTGCTGACAAAGGTTTAATTATGGAAACTGTAGAGGAACTTTTATACCAAGAACGGATGAAAGATTCCGTTCGTTTATTAGGGATTTCGATGAGTAGTCTCAATACGGAAAACAGAGAAAAGAAAGAGATTGTGGCAGTGCAGTTGAAATTTAAATTCTAAAAAAAAATCCCTCTTTGTAGAAGGATTTAAACCAATTTAATTTAGGAGATTCACCGTTTAGATAGTTTTCTTGCCATTAAGAAATTAAGAGAATTTAGACTTAACGCGTCTTAATTTCTTAATGGTTTTAAAAACAGTGTTAAATATATAATTGTTTTGTTGAAACAAAATTAGTCTTTGCTTGATAGTTTTGACAACAATCTTAAGAATTCGATGTACAACCAAACAAGTGTGATCATCAATCCCATGGCGCCAAACCATTCCATGTATTTTGGCATTCTTTCTTGAACTCCTTTTTCGATTCTATCAAAATCTAAGAAAATATTCAAAGCGGCTATAATAATTACAAAAACACTAATACCAATACTCATCATGGAGTTTCCGTAGTGAACCGGTTGAAAGCTTGTAAACATAGAAACGACCCATGAAATAAGGTAATAAGTGGCAATGGCAAAAGTGGCTGCAATCACAACCGATTTGAATTGCTCGGTTACCTTAACGATTTTGTATTTGTAAAGTCCTAAACATACTAAGAAAGTAGCAAAAGTAGCTCCTACAGCTTGTATCACAATTCCAGGATATTGTGCTTCAAAAATAGCGGAAATACCACCGATAAACAATCCTTCAAACAATGCATATCCAGGAGCTAAATACCCAGAATATTGTGGTTTGAAAGCTGAAATTACAACTAATACTAAACCGACAATCGCTCCGCCAATAGCCGGTACAATAGGGTTCATTCCGTTGAATGCCATCCACCAAATTACCATTGCCGAAGCCGTAAGTAATAAGAATAATAAAGCCGTTTTGTTGATTGTTCCCGCCAATGTCATTTCTTGGTCATGACCAATAACTGTGGCTTCGTGTACTTGCTCTGCTCTTGAAGTAGGAGAGAATGATTTATTGTTTAAAAACGGGTTACGAGATTTAAAGTTCATGAGTAAATTTTTTTAATTCGACCAAAGATAATTTAAAAAATAATAGTTTGAAATATGGGAACTTAATTTTAGATAAAGTTTAAGGTTTAAAAGCATTGATTTAATTCCAAAAACTACCTTTTTAATTTTAATTTCTGTAGGTTTTTTTAATTAAAATCATAATTGGTTAACCAATTTAACCTCGTTTTTGCAATTCATTCTAAATTATTTTATAGGTTTGTTTGATTAATTAAACAGACTCTAATAAAATATTAAAAGTGAATAGATTAAAATTACTCCTAATTCAAGTTTTTACACTGTTACTTTCCGTAACTATTAATGCCCAATTGGTTAGTTCGAATTCGGCGCTGGCTTCTGCAATTTCATCTGCGAATGCTGGAACAACTATTATACTTGCAGACGGAATTTGGAAGGACACTTATATCAATATCAAAAAAAGTGGCACAATAGATAGCCCAGTTATAATAAGAGCACAAACTCCAGGAAACGTCTTCTTTGAAGGCAATTCAAGAGTGGCAATGGGTGGGTCTTATATTAAATTTGAAGGTGTTATTTTTAGAAATCCATCAAATTTAGTTACGACCAGTACCACTATTGAACCTGTAATTAAATTTAGAGACAACAGTAGTTCGACAAGTTGTACAAATTGTACTTTGACAAATATCAAAATTGATGGTTATAATGGTACAGCAGCGCAATCTGATAAATTACCTTCAGATGGAGGTACAGGACTTACTTTTAAGTGGGTTTTGCTTTATGGACAGTACAACGAAATCAGTTACTGTTCCTTTTTAAATAAAAAAGGGATTGGTAGTGTCATAAATGATAATCGCGACGTTACAACGGTAAATTATAATAAAATACATCACAACTACTTTTCAGACAGAACAATAGTAGGGAATTATGTAGACGATCATAATGACCAAGATGCTATTCGAATAGGGAATAGTGGTACTTCATTATCAGATTCATTTACTGAAGTTTATGAAAATTTATTCAATAATTGGCAAGGTGAAATAGAAATCATTTCGAATAAAAGTGGGAATAACAAATACTACAACAATACTTTTAGAAATTATAGTGGTTCATTAACCCTTAGACATGGTAATGACTGTGAAGTTTTTGGTAATTACTTTTTTGCTGACAACAATAATTTTTCGGGAGGTATCCGCGTGATTGGTGAAAATCATAAAATATATAATAATTACATCGAAAATGTAAATTCCACAAAATTGAATGCCTCAGGAAGTAGTACTTCAAGCAACCTAGGTGGAATAAACATTATGAAAGGGCAATTGAACTCACCTTTAAATGGTTATTATCAAGTGAAAAACGCGATAATCACAAACAACACTTTTGTCAATTGTGATTTTGGTATTCGTGTGGGGGGAGGTAGCCAAACCTTGCCTCCATTAAACTTACTAATAGCTAATAACATATTTTTAATGTCTTCTTCTACTGCTAAAGCTGTTGACCCACTTATAGCCGCAGACGCTTCTTCTCCTTATGTCTATACTGGAAATATTAAACAATCAGGAACTTGGTCATTGAATGGTACTTTAACAAATAACCAATCTGTTAATTCAGGGCTTTTGGCTAGTGGTTCAGATTTTTATAGAATCCCATCGGGTAGTGTAGCCATTGATGCTGGAATAGGAACTTATTCATTTCTTACCAAAGATATTTTAGAAGGCAATCGTCCTGCTCATTATGATGCTGGGGCAGAAGAATTTGGTGCTGGCGGAACACGATTACCTTACAAAACAACTGATGTAGGTATCAAAATAGGTTTTGGAGCTAGTGAAAATTTAAGTGTTGCAAAAAATAAATTAGAATCTCAAAGTTTGTTATTGTATCCAGTTCCAGTTTTAGGGGAATATTTAAATATCTATTTTCAAGATAAAATCATTGGGAAGGTTGAGGTAATAGACTTTCAGGGTAAGATAATGTTGGAGACTGTAATTGATGCAGTCGAAGGTAAATTAGAAGTTAGTAGCTTGCCTAAAGGTGTTTATAATTTGAAAGTACAAGGAGTTAGCAAGTTATTTATAAAATAAAAAATCCGTCTGGTTGAAAAACGAGACGGATTTTTAGTTTTTAGTTCAAGTTAAGATTATTCTATTTCAGAAACTCTTAAAGTATTTACCATACCTTTTTGTTTGATTGGCATAGCGGCAAGGTTGATTAAGAAATCACCTGCTTCAACAAGTCCAGACTCTTTAACGATGTTATTTACATCGGTTACTGTGTCATCGGTACTTATGTCTTTGTCATAGTAGAAAGTTTTAACTCCCCATAATAGACTTAATTGTGTTAAGATTCTTTTGTTAGGCGTAAAAACTAAAATATGAGAGTTAGGTCTCCAAGCAGAAACTTGGAAAGCTGTATACCCACTGTTTGTCATGGTACAGATCGCTTTAGCTCCTATGGTATTAGCGATAAGTGCTGCTTGACGACAAATTGTTTTAGTGATAAAACGCTTTGTTCTAATTTGTGGAGTATTTTGTGGTACTTGAATTAATGGAGAACTTTCCACCGCTTCAAGAATTTGAGTCATTTTTTGGATTACTTGCACTGGGTAATTTCCAGCAGCAGTTTCTCCTGAAAGCATTACAGCATCAGCACCATCCATTACAGAGTTGGCAACGTCATTAACTTCAGCTCTTGTAGGAGTTAAGCTTGTAATCATTGTTTCCATCATTTGTGTTGCCACAATTACAGGAATACGAGCCATTTTAGCTCTACGGATTAAGTCTTTTTGTACTAGTGGTACTTCGTGAGCAGGAAGTTCTACTCCTAGATCTCCACGTGCAACCATTAAAGCATCACAGTAAGCAACGATTTTGTCCATGTTCTCAAGTGCCTCTGGCATCTCAATTTTAGCAACGATTGGAATTTTAACATCTGAATGCTCAGCAATTAAATCCTGTAAGTCTTTTAAGTCTTGAGGTGTTTTTACAAATGAAAGGGCAATCCAATCTACCTTTTGACCTATTGCAAAAATAGCATCAGCAATATCTTTCTCAGTCAATGCTGGAAGAGAAATCTTAGTATTTGGAAGGTTAACTCCTTTTTTAGATTTCAATTCTCCACCTTGAACTACTCTTGCTACTACTTCAGTATTTTTATCTGTTTCAACGATTTCAAAAATAAGTTTTCCATCGTCAAGTAAAATTCTTTCTCCTGCGTTTACATCGTTAGGGAAGTTTTTGTATTTCATGAATACTCTTTTAGAAGTACCAATAATATCTTCAGCTGTTGTAAAAGTAATTAAATCTCCGTCATTTACTACAACCCCTTCTTCCATCACTCCTACACGAAGTTTAGGTCCTTGTAAATCTCCTAAAATTGCAGCTCTATATCCAAACTCTTCATTCAGACTTCTTATGATATTAATTTTTTCTTTTACTCCTTCATAATCCGCATGAGAAAAGTTAATTCTAAAGACATTCACACCAGCCTCAATCATATCTTTGATGATCTCTCTTGTGCTTGTTGCTGGCCCAAGTGTGGCTACAATTTTGGTTTTTTTGTTTGTACTCATTGTTGTTAGAAAATTAAATTGTTTTTTGATTTTATTTGATCAGTATCTATGGTGTAAGCCGTAGAGATCTCATCAATTGTATTTAATATTTGTTTTATTTTAGATACATTAATGGTATCGTTTGAATTTTCAATTTTTAAAAAATAATCTGCCTTTTTAAATTCAGGAAGTAAATAAACTTTAGTTGCCATTTTAATGATGGTATCCGAAAATAAATCATGAGTTGTTTCTTCATTTTGTTGAATAACCTCATTGATATTTTGTATCAAATTCCATTCAATGTTATTTTCGTTGTCATCATAATAAAATCTGGAAAACTCTGTAGCTCCGCCTTTTATCTGTATGTGAACTTCGTCTTTACTTTTGCCTAAATTTATGAGCAATTTTTGATTTATGAAATAAGCTAATCTATAATCTTCCAATGATGTATGAATAGCGATTAAGTGATAATCTATTTCGTCAAATTCACCGATATCTAATTTATGAATAGCCATAGTGATTTTAAATCAAGATGTAAATATAGTATTTCTAACTAAGTAAAAGTACTGATATTGCAATGATTTCGTTAAATAACAAACGCAAACGTTATAGTTTTGGTTTAATTTTCCTACTTTTTATCTATTTGAGATTGAAAAGCGAAATAGGCGCGTTGTGATGCTTTTTCCTCTGCCTTCTTTTTTGAAGTAGCTCTTGCTTTGGAAATCACTTTGTCATCAATGCTTAGTTTGACCCCGAAAAGTCGTTGTCCGTCAATGCCATTATCTTCAAATATATCGTAATGGAATACCTTTTTCTCTTTTTGACACCATTCAATGACTAAGCTTTTGTAGCTGATTACTTTGCCTTCAAGTCGGGAGATATCTACATAAGGGATAATGACCCTTTTTTGAATAAATTTTTCACAATATATATATCCTTTGTCTAGATAGATAGCGCCAATTAATGATTCAAAAATGTTGCCATGGATGTTTTCTCCAAAATGTTGGATGGGTACTTTGCTTTGAACAAACTGTATTAAATTCAAGTCTTTTCCTAATTCGTTGAGATGTTCTCTACTGACAATTTTAGAACGCATTTTTGTTAGGTAGCCCTCATCTCCAAGGGGTGCTTTGTTGAATAAGTGGGCTGCAATGACAGAGCTTAACATGGCATCACCTAAAAACTCTAACCTTTCATAGTTAATAGTATTCCCGTTTTTATCCACTTTGTTAACGGAGCGGTGTGTGAATGCTTTTGTGTAATGTTCAATATTTTTAGGAGGGAAGCCTAAAATTTTATGCATTGCATCAAAAAAAATCCCGTCTTCATTAGAATGACGGGATTTTGAAAATATTTTTTTAAAAATACTCATAAGAATAATTACAATTCTAATTTTTTCACTAATACACAAGCATTGTGTCCACCAAAACCAAAAGTGTTACTCATGATTACATTCATTTCTCTTTTTTGAGCCACATTAAAAGTAAAGTTTAATTTTGGATCAATATTTTCATCATCTGTAAAATGATTGATTGTAGGAGGTACAATTCCGTGTTTCATTGAGAGAATTGTCGATATGGTTTCAATAGCACCAGCAGCACCAAGTAAGTGGCCGGTCATTGATTTTGTTGAATTTAAATTCATGGTATAAGCATGGTCACCAAAAACTTGTAAGATAGCCTTGGATTCAGCTAAATCTCCTAAAGGAGTTGAAGTACCGTGCATGTTTACACCATCAACATCAGTTGGTTTTAAACCAGCATCTCTTAAGCAATTTAACATTACATTTCTAGCTCCCAATCCTTCTGGATGTGGTGCTGTAATGTGATGTGCATCTGCCGACATACCTCCACCACCAATTTCGCAGTAGATTGTTGCGCCACGTGCAATTGCGTGTTCGTATTCTTCTAAGATTAAAGCACCGGCTCCTTCACCTAATATAAATCCATCTCTGTCTTTATCCATAGGTCTTGAGGCTGTTTTTGGATCTTCATTTCTAGTAGACAAAGCGTGTAAGGCATTGAAGCCTCCCATACCTGCAATTGTTACAGCGGCTTCAGAACCTCCAGTAACCATAATGTCAGCATGTCCTAATCGGATGTAATTGAATGCATCGATAATAGCGTTAGTAGAAGATGCACAAGCAGATACTGTACCAAAGTTAGGTCCTCTAAATCCGTATTTGATAGAAATGTGCCCACAAGCAATATCGCCAATCATTTTTGGGATAAAGAATGGATTGAATTTTGGCGTACCATCACCAGCAGCAAAGTTTAACACTTCTATTTGAAAAGTTTCTAAACCTCCAATTCCTGAACCCCAGATTACGCCAGCACGATCTTTGTCAATTTTGTCTAGATCAAAATTGGCATCTTTCATTGCTTCCTCAGATGAAACCATTGCATATTGCGCATAACGGTCCATTTTGCGAGCTTCTTTGCGCTCAATAAAATCCTCTACATTAAAGTTTTTTAATTCGCAGGCAAATTTGGTCTTGAATTTTGAAGCATCAAAATAAGTAATTGGAGCAGCTCCGCTAACTCCGTTTACAAGCCCATTCCAATATTCTTCAATATTATTTCCTATAGGAGTAAGAGCGCCTAAACCTGTTACTACAACTCGCTTTAATTCCATAAACTGTTTGTTTTGTTAGCTTTAAACAAGTAAAACCCACTATTTCTTTTTGTTTTATTACAAAAATGCAGTGGGTGTTCCATTGTAAATATCTTTATTGATTGAATAATCAATCTTAAATTACATTATTGTAAAATAATAAAAACACCCGTTAACATGAAATGTTGACGGGTGAATAATTTATTATTTTTTAGCTTCTTCGATATAAGAAATAGCTTGACCAACAGTAGCAATGTTCTCTGCTTGATCGTCTGGAATTTGAATATCAAATTCTTTTTCGAATTCCATAATAAGCTCAACTGTGTCTAACGAGTCAGCTCCTAAATCATTAGTGAAGCTTGCTTCTGTTACAACTTCGTTTTCGTCAACGCCTAATTTGTCTACGATAATCGCTTTTACTCTTGATGCAATGTCTGACATAATCTTTAATTTTAGAATTTAATTTGACCGCAAAAATAAAAAACTTTATTTTAAAACAATCAATATGTTGATAAATGTGTCAACTAAATTATAAAATAAATTTAAACAAAGGGGGTCTTAAGTTATTTATTTTCATTTTTTATTCCGTTTTTTGCGTTATAAATAATTATGAGTAATGATGAAGAAAATTGTTGTTTTTGCTTCTGGTTCGGGGTCTAATGCTGAAAATATTATAAAATATTTCAATTCTAACGGTCTAGCTGAGGTTGTTGGTGTTTATACTAATAATCCAAATGCAGGGGTAATTGATAGAGTCAAAAAATATGGAATCGAAACTCAGGTTTTTTCTAAAACCGAATTATTTGAGAGTAAATTTTTACAAGATATAAATGGTGTTCGGCCAGATTTAATTGTTTTGGCTGGTTTTCTATGGAAATTTCCCGATACAATTATAGCGGAATACCCTGATAAAGTAGTTAATATACATCCGGCTTTATTGCCAAAGTATGGAGGTAAAGGAATGTATGGGATGCATGTTCATAGGGCTGTTGTCGATAATAAAGAAAAGGAATCAGGAATTACGATTCATTATGTAAATGAGAATTACGACGAGGGAGCGATTATTTTTCAAAAGAGCTTTTCGCTTTCTGGAAATGAAACGGCTGAAGATGTTGCGGCAAAAATTCATGAGTTAGAATACCGTTATTTTCCCGAAGTTATCGGTAAATTGTTGACTGTATAAGAACCTAATAAGTGAAATGATGGCATACGATGTCCATATATATACTGATGGTGCTGCTAAAGGGAATCCAGGAAAAGGTGGTTACGGTGTGATTTTGGAAATGGTCGGAACGCCTTATAAAAAGGAATTCTACGAAGGATTTCGCTATACTACTAACAATAGGATGGAGTTGTTGGCAGTAATTGTTGGTCTGGAAAAACTTAGAAAACCCAACACAAATGTTTTAGTCGTTTCTGATTCAAAATATGTGGTGGATTCCGTTGAAAAGAAATGGGTTTTGGGTTGGGAAAAAAAAGGTTTTGTTGGAAGGAAAAATCCTGATTTGTGGAAACGTCTTTTAGTGAGTTATAGAAAGCATAAGGTTGATTTTAAATGGATTAAAGGACACAATAGTCATCCTCAAAATGAAAGATGTGATGAATTAGCTGTTATGGCTTCCCAAGGTAGTTCTTTGTCAATAGATGAATTTTACGAAAAGGAAGAGGGTAAAATTTTATGAAAACTTTGCTGGTTAGAACCGTTGCAACTATAAAACTTATGAACTATCTTTGCACTTTAATTCGAAACTCACAGAATGAACAAATTATTGATTGTTGGAACAGTTGCTTTCGACGCTATTGAAACTCCTTTTGGTAAAACGAACAAAATCTTAGGAGGTGCTGGAACTTATATAGGACTTTCCGCTGCTTTTTTTAAGTTACAATCTGCTATCGTTTCTGTGGTTGGAGATGATTTTCCTCAAGAATATTTAGATTTATTGACTGAAAGAAATATTGATATTTCGGGAATCGAAGTTGTAAAAGGAGGGAAGACGTTCTTCTGGAGCGGTCGATACCATAATGATTTGAATTCTAGAGACACCTTAGATACGCAATTAAATGTTTTGGCTGATTTCCAGCCAGTGGTACCAGAAAATTATAAAAATGCTGATGTTGTGATGTTGGGTAACTTACATCCACTAGTACAAAGCGGGGTGTTGGATCAGTTAGAGTCAAGACCAAAATTAGTTGTTTTGGATACGATGAACTTTTGGATGGATTGTGCTCTGACTGAACTTTTAGAAGTTATAAAAAGAGTAGATGTTATCACCATTAATGATGAAGAGGCAAGGCAACTTTCAGGAGAATATTCTCTTGTAAAAGCGGCAGCTAAGATTCATGCAATGGGACCTAAATATGTGGTTATCAAAAAAGGAGAACACGGCGCTTTATTGTTTCATGATAAAGAGGTTTTCTTTGCGCCAGCTTTGCCTTTGGAAGAAGTTTTTGATCCAACAGGAGCTGGAGATACCTTTGCAGGAGGGTTTACAGGCTTTATTACACAAAGTGAAAATGTTTCTTTTGAGAATATGAAAAATGCTATTATTCATGGATCAAATTTGGCATCTTTTTGTGTAGAGAAATTTGGAACCGAGAGAATGATAGGTTTGGATAAGAATGAGGTGGTGGCAAGACTACAGGAATTTAAGTCCTTGACACATTTTGATATAGAATTATAACGCTTGAAAGTCCCTGAAAGGGGCTTTTTTGTTTGATAATAGATTTTTAAATAATAATACTACAAATAATACAGTAATGAGCGATGCATTAAAACATGAGTGTGGAATAGCCTTAGTTAGACTACTTAAACCGCTTGAATTTTACAAAGAAAAGTACGGAACTGCATTTTATGGGATACAAAAAATGTATCTGATGATGGAGAAACAGCACAACCGAGGTCAAGATGGTGCGGGATTTGCAAGCATCAAAATGGATGTAGAGCCAGGAGAAAGGTATATTAGTAGAGTTCGTTCCAATCAATCGCAGCCTATTCAAGATGTATTTTCTCAAATTAACGAAAGAATCAATGAGGAAATGGCGAATCATCCTGAATATGCAGATGATGTAGCAGCACAAAAAGCTAACATTCCATATATTGGAGAATTGTTTTTAGGTCATGTTCGTTATGGTACTTTTGGGAAAAATAGTATCGAAAGTGTGCATCCATTTTTAAGACAAAGTAACTGGATGCATCGTAATCTTATTTTGGCAGGTAATTTTAATATGACCAATGTTAAAGAGCTTTTTCAAAATTTGGTAGAGTTAGGGCAACATCCAAAAGAAATGGCTGATACAGTTACTGTAATGGAAAAAATTGGTCATTTCTTAGATAAAGAAGTGATGCAACTGTATCAAGATTGTAAGGCGGAGGGGTATTCAAAGCAAGAAGCTTCTCCTGTAATTGCTGAAAGATTAGATGTTGCTAAAATCTTAGCTCGTTCTGCTAAAAATTTAGATGGTGGTTATGCAATGGCAGGTTTGCTTGGGCATGGTGATGCATTTGTATTTAGAGATCCAGCAGGAATTAGACCTGCCTATTTTTATCAAGATGATGAAGTAGTAGTAGTGGCTTCTGAAAGACCTGTAATTCAAACGGTATTTAATATTCCTTTTGAAAAAGTTCAAGAAATTGATCCCGGAAGTGCTTTGATTATTAAGAAGAACGGAAATGTTTCTATGAAAGAAATTTTGACTCCTACAGTTAAAAAATCTTGCTCATTTGAACGTATTTATTTCTCTAGAGGTAGTGATGCTGAAATTTACCAAGAGCGTAAAAATCTTGGAAAATTAATATTGCCAGCAGTTTTAAATTCTATTGATCAGGATACTGATAACACGGTGTTTTCATACATTCCAAATACAGCTGAAACCTCATTTTATGGATTGGTTGAAGCTGCTCAAGATTTCTTAAATCAACGAAAGAATAATTATATTTTAGAAAACCGTCATACACTTACTGAAGACAGTTTGAGAGAGCTTCTTTCGGTAAAAATTAGAACTGAGAAAGTTGCAATTAAAGATGCTAAACTTAGAACGTTTATTACGGAGGATAGCAGTCGTGATGATCTGGTAGCGCACGTATATGATGTTACTTATGGTGTGATCAAGCCAACGGATAATTTGGTTATTATTGATGATAGTATTGTAAGAGGGACAACTCTCAAAAAGAGTATTATCAAGATGATGGATCGACTAAATCCAAAACGCATTGTAATTGTTTCGTCTGCACCGCAAATTCGTTTCCCTGATTGTTACGGAATTGATATGGCAAAGTTAGAAGGTCTTGTGGCTTTTAGAGCAGCATTGGAACTATTAAAAGAAAGAAACTTATACCATATTGTTGATGAGGTGTATGCAAAATGTAAAGCGCAAGAAAGTTATAAAGATGCTGATGTGGTAAATTATGTAACTGCTATTTATGAACCGTTTGCTCCTCAAGAGGTTTCAGATAAAATAGCTGAGATGTTGAGTTCTCCTGAAATCAAAGCCGAAGTTAAAATTATATTTCAAACAGTTGAAGATTTACATATTGCTTGTCCGAAGAATTTAGGGGACTGGTATTTTACAGGAGATTATCCTACACCAGGAGGTAATAGAGTGGTTAACAGGGCTTTCATGAATTTTTATGAAGGAAAAGATGCAAGAGCATATTAGGTAATTAATCGGGTTTATAAGTAGTTCATCTGAAATTTTTGTTTTAGAGATATGTCTGCATTAAATTTGAAGCACCATAACATTAGTAGGTTAAGTTTATGGTAGATTTGGGGCAAAAAGGGTGGAAGTGATTCCACCTTTTTTATTGGAATAAACTGAAGAAAAGAAGCTATAGTTTAGAGAATAATACAAAAAAAAATAGACGAACAAACTCAAAGTTCATTCGTCTATTCTCCGTAATTATTAATCTGTATATTCTTCTAACTATTTTTCAGAAGCATATCTTCTTGCTACTTCAGTCCAGTTGATTACATTAAAGAAAGCTTCAATATAATCTGGTCTTCTGTTTTGGTAGTTTAAGTAATAAGCGTGTTCCCAAACGTCCATCCCTAAGATTGGAGTTCCACCGCAACCAACACCTGGCATCAGTGGATTGTCTTGATTTGGCGTTCCGCAAACGTCCAATTTTCCTCCTTTTTGAACACATAGCCATGCCCATCCTGAACCAAATTGTGTTGCTCCAGCTTTACTGAATTTAGCTTTAAATTCTTCAAAAGATCCAAAAGCACTTTCAATGGCAGCAAGCAAATCTCCTGTTGGAAGTCCACCACCATTTGGAGTCATTACAGTCCAAAACAAGTTATGGTTGTAAAAACCACCCCCGTTGTTACGAACAGCTCCGTTACTCATATCTAAGTTGATAAGGATATTCTCGATTGTTTTTCCTTCCATATCTGTTCCTGCAATTGCAGCATTAAGATTGGTAGTATAAGCATTATGGTGCTTAGAATGGTGAATTTCCATTGTTCTTGCATCAATATGTGGTTCTAAAGCGTCATACGCATAAGGTAATTGTGGTAATTCAAAAGCCATTTTATTATTGTTTTAAAGATTTATAAAAATTTTTATCCAAATTTAAACATTTAACTTTGGAATAGAAAACCCAATTTTGTTATAATTTAAATATCAATGTATAATTAAGGTGTCATGTGGTTTTTAGGAATCAGCCATTGCCATACAAATAATACTTATTTTAATGCTTGGTATTTTTTGTAAAGCTCTGCAACAGGCTTCGAGTGTGGCGCCAGTGGTGATTATGTCGTCAACAAGAATGAAATGTTTTTGATGCTCTTTTTCTGAAAAATGGACATCAAATAGACTTTCGATATTCTCGGTTCTTCCCAAAAGATTTTTCTTGGATTGTGTTTTGGTGTGTTTAGTTCGAATTAAAATCTGATCCTCAAAAGGTAGGTTTAAGCCTTTGGCGATTGATTTTCCAAATTCAGTTACTTGATTGTATCCTCTTAGTTTATGTTTTTTTGGATGCAGTGGAACGGGAATTATTGCATCTACAGTTTCTAAAGATTTTATTTTCTTTAAATCTTCAACATACCATTCTCCAATCAACGTGCCTATTTCTTCATGTCCTCTATATTTTAAATTGTGTATCAATTCTTGTACGATCCCTTTTTTATGAAAATAAAATAACGCTGAAGCATGCTCGATGTCAATACGACCATAAAATTTTTTAAAAGCTTCATTTTCTTTTAAAAGATGATGGTTGGTTATTGGGATTTCATGTCTGCATTGGGTGCAAATAATGTTTTCATTTGTCAAAAGTATGGTCTTACATCCCGTGCAAATAGGGGGAAGAATAAATTTAAAATAGATTTTAACATGAATGAAAAGATTTATTTATAAAAATATGAAAATCAATGATTCAAACTTTATGTATTTTCTTTTTTTTATGTCCACTTTTTATATTTTTGCACCATGGCAAAACAAGAAGATATTTTTAAGAATGTAGTTTCGCATGCAAAAGAGTACGGATTTATTTTTCCGTCAAGCGAAGTGTACGATGGTTTAAGTGCAGTATATGATTATGCACAAAATGGTGTTGAATTGAAGAAGAACATCCGTGAATATTGGTGGAAAGCGATGGTTCAGATGAATGATAATATTGTAGGCCTTGATGCTGCAATATTAATGCATCCAACCACTTGGAAAGCTTCAGGTCACGTAGACGCTTTCAATGACCCATTAATTGATAATAAAGATTCTAAAAGAAGATATAGAGCTGATGTATTGATTGAAGATTATGCTGAAAAGTTAAATCAAAAGGCTCAAAAAGAAATCGAAAAGGCGAGAACTCGTTTTGGAGATGCTTTTAACGAACAAGAATTTGTGACTACAAATGCTAGAGTGGTTGAATACAAAGCCAAAGAAAGACAGGTTTTGGAACGTATGGCTCGTTCTTTGGGTAACGAAGATTTGGATGATGTGAAATTACTAATTGAAGAATTAGAAATTGCTTGTCCTGAGTCAGGTTCTAGAAATTGGACTGAAGTACGTCAGTTTAACTTGATGTTTGGTACCAAATTAGGGGCATCCGCTGATTCTGCAATGGATTTGTATTTGCGTCCAGAAACGGCTCAAGGTATTTTTGTGAACTTCTTGAATGTTCAAAAATCAGGAAGAATGAAAGTTCCTTTTGGTATCGCACAAACAGGAAAAGCATTTAGAAATGAGATTGTAGCAAGACAATTTATCTTCCGTATGCGTGAATTTGAACAAATGGAAATGCAATTTTTTGTGCGTCCAGGTGAAGAAATGAAGCATTACGAATATTGGAAAGATGCACGTTTAAAATGGCACTTATCTTTAGGTTTAGGAAAAGAAAACTATCGCTTTCATGATCACGAGAAATTAGCGCATTATGCAAATGCCGCAGCAGATATTGAATTTAATTTTCCTTTTGGTTTCAAGGAATTAGAAGGTATTCACTCTCGTACCGATTTTGACTTAAAAGCACATGAACAATATTCAGGTAGAAAATTGCAGTATTTTGATGCTGAATTGAATAAGAACTATGTTCCTTATGTAGTAGAAACTTCGGTAGGACTAGATAGAATGTTCTTGGCTGTTTTTGCTACTTCTTTGAAAGAAGAAACTTTAGAAGATGGTTCGTCAAGAACCGTTCTTAAATTACCAGCGGTGTTAGCTCCAACCAAAGCAGCTGTTTTACCATTGGTTAAAAAAGATGGATTGCCAGAAATTGCACACCAAATCATCTCAGATTTAAAATGGGATTTCAATGTGTCTTATGATGAAAAAGATGCTGTAGGGCGTCGATACAGAAGGCAAGATGCTTTAGGAACTCCGTTTTGTATCACAGTGGATCATCAGACGATCGAAGATCAAACTGTGACCATTCGTCATAGAGATACCATGAAACAAGATCGAGTAGCGATTTCTGATTTAAAATCAATTATAGAGAATGAAGTTTCTATGAAAAATTGGTTAATGAGAATGTAAAATTTGATTATTTGTAAACGTAAAAAAACTTTCCAAAATATGGAGAGTTTTTTTTTGTCAAAAATAACAACATAAGAATTAACTGAAAAACATATTTTCTGGAAACAAGAGCTTTGTGTTCTTAATCGGATTTTTTCGCAGTTAAGCAAAATCTATTAACATTTTTTCAAAACATGTTAACAAGCAGCGTTGTAAAAGCGTTAAATGTTTATTTTTAGTTCATTAAAAGAACGTTTTTGTGATAAACTTAGATATTATTTTAACATAGTTTCCCCAAAACTATCCTACTTAGCAGTCTAAATTTTGGTTGAGGTATTTGTAATGCCTCAAAAGGAATAGCTATGCCTAACCAATTAGGAATACCACAAATGAACTATTCATACATTATTATTGATGATAATCAAGAAAGTGCTAAAGCGACGAAAACCATTACAGATGGTTTTTCGGAGCTTTCTTTTTTGGGTATTGCTAGTAACTATGATGAAGGGTTAAATTTAATTCTAGAACACAAACCACAATTAATTTTTCTCGAAATTGAACCTGCTGATAAAAAAAGTAATTTATCGTTGGCACTTATTAGTGAATTATACAGATACTTAAATGTTGTTCCTAAAATTATAATCACTACTTCTAAAAAGGAATTGGCTTTTGAAGCTATTCAATATGAGGTGGCGGATTATTTTATCAAGCCAGTTACGCGCTTTGATATGGTAAAATCATTGTTAAAAATTGAAAAGTCAAATGCAATCATTCAACCACTGCCTGCTTACTCAGTAACTGAGCCCGAAACGGTTATTGTTCCAAAGGTTGTAGCGTCTGAAGCCCCAGCAATTATAGAACCACTTATATTGTGTGTCAAGTCTTATGGAGATTACAGGTACATAGATACAAGAGATATTGCTTATTTCCAAGCAGATAATAACTCTACCGATATTCATTTAACCAATGGTGAAATGATTACAGCTTTTAAAACTCTTAAGCATTTTGAAGGTGTTTTGCCATATCCTTTTGTTCGTATCCATAACAGTTATATAGTAAACAGTCACTGTATTTCAAGGATACATACGGGAAATTCCGTTTGTTATATTAAAAATACAGCGATAAAATTGCCTTTCTCTAAGTCCTACAAGTCAAATATTGATCTTATTATAGCTGAAATTTCGAGTGGAAATTACCTAGAAATATAAAATCAGTACATCTACCAAGATTTGAGTGTCATTCACTATCAAACGACGTACATTCACCATAAGTACTGTTTTTTGTAAGGTAAATTAGGGTTCTCTGTGTAGTTTTACAACATGATAAAGCGATAAACGCTAGTCATTAAACAAGTAAAACAATATAAACACATAAAAACCCCAAATTATGAAAAATTCAATCGTAACATTCGGATTATTTGCTTTAGTAATGGTATTAACATCTTTCACAACTCCAGATAACACAGGTGGAAGTAGACAAATTAAAACTGATTATACGTTTAATACTGGAGGAAGCAGACAAATTAAAACTGATTACACAGGAGGAAGTAGACAAATCAAAACTGATTATACATTTAACACAGGAGGAAGTAGACAAATCAAGACTGATTATACAGGAGGAAGTAGACAAATTAAAACTGATTAATTAGAAAAGTAGATTAAAAATAATATATAAAGAGGCTGTCAAATTTGATAGCCTTTTTTTATGTCAATTAGTTTAAATTAGTATTTTTGATAAAATTGAAACTACTATTGAAAACTTTCATGACAAAATGGTTTTTTTGGCTGTCTTTTTTTGTAATAATTGGATGTACAAAAAGGGAGCTGGATGATAAAATGAATGGCGCTACGGATGATAGTCTTGCTATTTATTTTTCGTTAGCCAATGATTTTAATTTGCCAAAAGAAGAAAGATATCAGTATATTAAAAAAGCTAATGATATTGTAATCAGCTATGAAAATGATTCAATAAATCGAATTAATCTTTTTAAAGTAGCAAATAGGTATTACAATACAAACTCAATGAAAGAGTATTGTGAAACTGTCAATTTAATTTTAGAAAATTCTGGGAAAGCGAAAGACACTATTAGTATGGCAAAAGCCTATGGTTATTTAGGTGATTATTATCGAGTCAAAGCTGTTTCGGATTCGTCTTTTTTATATTATTATAAGGCTGAAAAGTTATATGATAGGCTTAATAGTAAGTATGAACTCGCGAAGACATTGATTAATAAAGCAGTTTTGTTATTTAGGGTTGGAGACTTGATGGGGAGTGAAAATGAAGTTTTTAAGGTGCTTAGGTTGCTTAAAGATGATGAGAATATTAATGTAAAGGAGATAAACTATGATGCTTACAATACATTAGGAATGGTTTATAATGGTTTAGGTGAGTTTGATAATGCAATTCTATACCATAATAAAGCATTAAGATCACTTGATGAAATTGAAATTATAGGAAAAAGTCAGACTAAGGCTATTTCGTTTTTGAATCTTGGACTGGTTTATGTAAGTTTAAAAAAGTATAATGTTGCAAAGGAGTATTTCTTAAAAGGAATAGAACAGCAAAATATAGACAATCAAGATCCTAATATTTATGCCTTGCTGTTAGATAATTTGGGATATGCAAGGTTTAAATTAAACGAACAGGAGAATTTACCTGATTTGTTTTATCAATCGCTTAGAATTAGGGATAGTTTAAATTTAAAAACAGAAATACCATTAAATAAAATTCATTTATCTGAATACTATTATTCGGAAAACAATAAACTATTGTCCTTAAAGTTTGCAAAAGAAGCTCTTGAGATGGCAAGAAGTGTTAATTCTCCGCGGGAAATTTTAATTGCATTAAAAAATATCGCAATTGTAGATCCTAAAAATGCAGGAAGTTATTCTAAAGAATACATTACCATTAACGATGAATTACAAAAAGAAGAACGCAAAGTAGGAGAGAAATTCTCTCGTATTCAATACGAAACGGATGTAATCAAGGGTGAATATACCGATTTAGAATCTAAAAACAGAAACCTGGTTTATGTCTTCAGTTTCTTCATTATTGTAGGTTTGTTTATTTATATCATCAAAGCTCAAAAAACCAAAAATAGAGAACTTCAATACAAACAGCAACAGCAGCAGGCAAACGAGGATATTTACAATCTGATCATAACCCAGCAAAATACAATCGAACTCAGTAGGGTTGAGGAAAAAAAGAGAGTAGCACAAGAATTACATGATGGGGTTTTAGGGAGAATGTTTGGAGTTCGAATGAATTTAGAGGGGTTAAATAATTATAATGACGACCTAGCGATTGAACAAAGAAAAAGTTATATTGTAGAGTTGAAAAACATTGAGCAAGATATTCGTGAAATTTCTCATGATCTGAATAGAGAAAAATCAGAATTAATTAATAACTTCGTAGCAATCGTTGATAATTTATTTGAAGAGCAAAGAAAAACTTTTCCTTCTAAATTGATTTCGAATATTGATTCATTTATTAATTGGGATATAATCCCCAATGCAATAAAAATTAATTTATTCCGTATTATTCAAGAGTCATTGCAAAATTGCAATAAGTATGCTAATGCTTCTACTATTACTGTTGCAATAAGAAAGATAGATGGAGACCTTAAGCTGTCAATTCAAGATGACGGAATCGGTTTTAATGTGAATATTAAGAAGAAAGGAATTGGATTGCAAAACATGATTTCACGTGTTAAAGAATGTAAGGGTGAATTTAATGTAAAATCTAAAAATGGAGAAGGGACTAAAATAACGGTTACAGTACCAATAGAACAAAAACAAATACCAATATAGAGATGACAATTGAATCAGTTTCTAAAACCCAAAAGAACATCTTAATTGTAGATGATCATCCTTTTATTATTCAAGGTTATAAAAATGCAATTACCAGATACGAACCAAATCAGTTTGAATTTGCTATCTCTGAAGCTAAGGATTGTGAGTCTGCTTTTCATGTAATTACAAATCCTGAACATCGTTTTGATATTGCTTTTCTTGACATTAGTATGCCTGCTTATGAGGAGAAAAGTCTGTACTCTGGTGAAGACTTGGCCAAATTGATAATCGAGTATATGCCCGATTGTAAGGTTATCATGTTAACAATGTTTACCGAGTTTTTAAAGCTGAAAACATTAATAAACAGTATTAATCCTAGGGGATTAGTTATAAAAAATGACTTGACCTTTGATGAGTTACTTTTTGCATTTGACAAAGTAATTAAGAACCAAATTTATTACAGTAAGTCAATTTTGGAAATGTTAGAAGCTCATGACAATACTATTGAAGTAGATTTATTTGATAAACAAATTCTTTTTCACTTATCAAAAGGTACAAAACTGAAAGATTTACCACAATTTGTTCCCATTTCAATAAATGCCATTGAAGCAAGAAGAGCTAATTTAAAAGAATTACTGAATGTGTCAACTGATTCCGATGCTGATATCGTAAAAGCTGCCAAAAGTAAGGGATTGTTGTTCTAAAAGTACTGATAGTTGAAAAAGGAAAACCGCAATTTTAAGGATAAATATTCTTGAAATTGCGGTTTTTTTGGGTTTGAGTAAAGCTGATTTATTCACTTAACGCATTCCAACCTCTTGCCTTCAATTGGATTTTGGTATTAGCTCTGGTTACAAGATGAATTCCTTCATTTTCCTCAGTCATATGTCCAATTATAGTGAAGTTTGGATTGCCTTTGATTTTGTCAAAATCTTCAATTGGAATCGTGAAAAGCAATTCATAATCTTCGCCACCATTAATAGCTACAGTGGTGCTGTCAATATTAAATTCTTCACAGACATTGATAAATTGAGGGTCTAGAGGCAATTTGTCTTCGTATAAATTACAACCCACTTTCGATTGTTTGCACAAATGAATAATTTCAGAAGACAATCCATCTGAAATATCAATCATAGAAGTTGGTTTTATTTCTAAGGCATGTAACAAAGTGCGAACATCCTTGCGTGCTTCAGGTTTCAACTGACGCTCTATTAAATAGGTGTATAATTCTAAATCAGGTTGTGCATTTGGATTTACCTGAAATACTTGTTTTTCTCGCTCTAGGACTTGCAATCCCATGTACGCTGCACCAATATCACCAGTAACGACTAGTAAATCGGTTGCTTTAGCGCCATTTCTATAGACAATTTCTTCAGCCTCAGCTTCGCCAAGTACAGTAATACTAATGATTAAGCCTTTTTGAGACGAGGTAGTATCTCCACCGATAACATCCACTTTGTATTCATTAGCCGCAAGAGTAATTCCGGCAAATAATTCTTCCAAAGCTTCTAAGGGGAAACGGTTAGATACCGCAATAGATACCGTGATTTGAGTTGCTCTGGCATTCATAGCACAAATATCTGATACATTGGTTACTACGGCTTTGTATCCTAAATGCTTTAAGGGCATATAAGCCAAGTCAAAGTGAACACCTTCCACCATTAAATCCGTTGAAATAACTACTTTTTTTTCTTTAAAATCTAAAACAGCAGCGTCATC
This sequence comes from Flavobacterium faecale, assembly GCF_048320115.1. GTDB lineage: Bacteria > Bacteroidota > Bacteroidia > Flavobacteriales > Flavobacteriaceae > Flavobacterium > Flavobacterium faecale_A. Next base: position 1,145,266 of record NZ_CP182943.1, on the reverse strand, counting down.
ACCAATTCCTTTTAAAGTAGAGGGTTGGTTGATTTCAAAATTTTTAGTCAAATGGTCAATCAATCCAAATTCGCCCAATTGAGCAATACTAGTACGTTGTGGGTTTTTATCTTCGATCATTTTTGTAATTCAAATTGTTTGGATTGCAAAGATACAAAGTTGGAAAGGTTTTGTCTAATTTTTAAAATTTCATTTGGATATCAGTTTGAAACAAAAAAACCTGACAATTTTTACATCATCAGGTTTTCTCTATATTCTCTTAGCTCTTTTTCTAAAAAAAAAACTAGTCGTTCAACTTCAATACCGCCATAAAAGCTTCTTGCGGAATCTCCACATTTCCTACTTGGCGCATACGTTTTTTACCTTTCTTTTGTTTTTCAAGTAACTTACGTTTTCTGGAAATATCTCCACCATAACATTTAGCAGTAACGTCTTTACGCAAGGCTTTAATCGTTTCACGAGCAATAATTTTAGCTCCAATTGCCGCTTGAATCGGAATGTCAAATTGTTGTCTAGGGATCAACTCACGTAATTTTTCGGTCATTTTTTTACCAATATGGTATGCATTATCTTCGTGAATCAAAGCCGAAAGTGCATCGACATTTTGAGCGTTCAATAATACATCAAGTTTTACTAGTTTAGAAGTTCGCATTCCAATTGGTGAATAATCAAATGAAGCATACCCTTTAGAAACCGTTTTCAAACGATCGTAGAAATCAAATACAATTTCCGCCAATGGCATGTCAAAGTTCAATTCAACTCTTTCTGTTGTCAAATAGGTTTGGTTGGTAATCAAACCGCGTTTTTCGATACACAGACTCATTACATTGCCCACAAAATCCGCTTTGGTAATGATAGTCGCTTTGATGAAAGGTTCCTCTACACGATCTAATTTGGATGGTTCAGGCAAGTCCGAAGGATTGTTTACAATCAAAATTGTATCCGGTTCTTTTTTAGTAAAAGCGTGGTATGAAACGTTAGGAACTGTAGTGATTACAGTCATGTCAAACTCACGTTCCAAACGTTCTTGGATAATTTCCATGTGCAACATTCCTAAGAATCCACAACGGAAACCAAAGCCTAAAGCCGCAGAACTTTCAGGAGTAAAAACCAATGAAGCATCGTTCAATTGTAATTTTTCCATTGAAGAACGCAAATCTTCGTAATCTTCAGTATCCACAGGGTAAATTCCAGCAAAAACCATTGGTTTTACGTCCTCAAAACCCGTAATCATATTCGTTGTTGGTACTTTGGCATCGGTAATGGTATCACCCACTTTTACTTCTTTGGCCTCTTTAATTCCTGAAATCAGATAGCCAACATCACCAGTCGAAATCACATTTTTCGGAACTTGGTTCAGTTTTAAAGTTCCCACTTCATCTGCAAAATATTCATTGCCTGTAGCCATGAATTTGATTTTTTGTCCCTTTTTGATTTCACCGTTCACCACACGGAAGATAACCTCAATTCCTCTAAAGGGATTGTAGTGTGAGTCAAAAATCAAGGCCTGCAACGGTTCTTCGGGATTTCCCTTCGGAGCAGGAATTTTTTCAATAATGGCTGCCAAAATATTTTCAACGCCAAAACCTGTTTTTCCCGAAGCATGGATAATATCTTCTAATTTACATCCTAGTAAATCAATAATATCATCGCTTACTTCCTCAGGATTGGCAGAAGGCAAATCTACTTTATTCAAAACTGGAATAATTTCCAAGTCATTTTCTAAAGCTAAATATAAATTCGAAATCGTTTGTGCCTGGATACTTTGCGCTGCATCTACAATCAAAAGCGCTCCTTCACAAGCCGCAATCGAACGAGAAACCTCATACGAAAAATCTACGTGCCCTGGAGTGTCAATCAAGTTCAAGATATATTCTTCGCCCTTGTAAGTGTACTCCATCTGGATGGCGTGACTCTTAATCGTAATCCCACGCTCACGCTCCAAGTCCATATTGTCTAGCAGTTGTGCCTTTTCTTCACGAGCTGTTACAGTTTGAGTTGCTCCCAATAAACGGTCAGCCAATGTACTTTTCCCGTGGTCAATATGTGCAATAATGCAAAAATTTCTTATTTTTTTCATTCTGTCTAAAATATCAATAATGTATGTCGTCTTATTTTGGGCGTGCCGGCAGAATCCCGAAGAGTCGGGAGCCGTCGGGCTATTCGTTACAATCTTTTTTTGCAAAAAGCCTAAAAAAAGGATTTCCACTGCTATCCCTCACGCAAAAACCAGCCGATTAATCTGCAAATATACGCTAAATTCGGTAGCTTCAAAGTCTTATGATACAAACCAATGACAAAGATTTTTCAAATTTGTATCTTGTGTTTTTTTAACCGTTTCAAAATATAAGGAAATATAGCCTTAATGGAACTTAGTTTTATAATAGTTATGATTTGATAAATTGAAAATGTTGAGGAATGTATTTAATTGTTGTTTGGTAAAGTGGTTGTGTGTGAGTGTTTTAACTTTATTTTTTCATCTATTCATCTAAAAAGTGTAATTTTGCACAAAATTTAAGAATATGATCAAGATTGGCAACATTGAACTACCGGATTTTCCACTATTACTGGCTCCTATGGAAGACGTGAGTGATCCGCCATTTCGTAGGTTGTGTAAACAGCATGGTGCAGATATGATGTATTCTGAATTTATTTCTTCTGAAGGTTTGATTCGTGATGCCATCAAAAGTCGCATGAAACTCGATATTTTCGACTACGAACGCCCTGTGGGGATCCAGATTTTTGGAGGAGATGAAGAAGCTATGGCGCTTTCTTCTAAAATAGTTTCTACCGTAAATCCCGATTTGATTGATATTAATTTTGGTTGTCCTGTTAAAAAAGTGGTTTGCAAAGGAGCCGGAGCTGGAGTGTTGAAAGATGTGGATTTAATGATTCGCTTAACAAAAGCAGTAATTGACAGTACTCATTTACCAGTAACAGTAAAAACACGTTTGGGTTGGGATGACAATTCGATAAATATTGATGAAGTGGCAGAGCGTTTGCAAGACATTGGCGTTGCTGCATTAAGCATTCATGCACGTACAAGAGCGCAAATGTACAAAGGCCATTCCGATTGGTCACACATTGCTCGTGTTAAAAATAACCCAAGAATCACCATGCCTATTTTTGGAAACGGTGATATTGATTCTCCTGAAAAAGCGTTAGAATATAAAAATGAATACGGTATCGACGGTATCATGATTGGTCGTGCTGCTATTGGCTATCCATGGATTTTTAACGAAATCAAACATTTCTTTAAAACGGGAGAACATTTAGAGAAACCAACCGTGGTTGATAGGGTTGAGGCGGTTCGTAATCACCTTACTTGGGCCATGGAATGGAAAGGGGAACGATTGGGAATTGTAGAAACCCGTCCACATTATACGAATTATTTTAAAGGAATTCATTCGTTCAAACCGTTCAAACAAAAGCTAGTCACTCTTGACCATCCTGAAGAATTGTTCGCTGTTCTAAACGAAATCGAACAGGCTTATGCAGATTATGAAGTGGTTTAGCCAATTATTAAAGGTTCGTATTTTTAAAACCCTATTTGATTTTAGTTAACTTTATTTAATGTATAACCTCAAAAAATAATTTAGAAGTGTAAAAAAAAATGACCAATTTGAAAAATTGGTCATTTTTTTTATTTCTTGGAAATAATAGGCTTACTTATGAATGTGCCTAGTCTAAAAGATTATTGTTCTAAATGTTTATCAATAGCAAAGCTCATTCTTTCTAAAATATCAGATTTATAGCCCGTTTCATAAAATTGAATGATTCCATTTTTATCTACAATAATATTGGTAGGATATGCGGTCACATCAAATTTTTCTGAAATGTAACGTCCTTCAGCAATAATGTCATAATATAAAGGTGTTGTTTTTAAAAAAGAAGCTATTTTGTATTCTGAATCTAGTGCAATAGCAATAAAGTGTACATTTTTATCTTTATATTTTTGCTTTAACTCGTTTAGTTTTGGAATTTCAGCTTTACAAGGAGCGCAGGTTGTAAACCAAAAATTATAAACGATAAGGTCGCCTTCCATTTTTTTAGTATTTATTTTTTCTTGTAAGATGCTAACATCACTAAAAGTTTTTGCTTTTTGTCCAATACTTTTTTTGGAAATATCTCTTAGTTCCTTTTTATTTTCCTCTGCTATTTTTTTGGCTACCTCTAAAGATGTTACTTTAAACTCTTCCAAGGAATAAATAGATTCGGGTAATTTTCCATAAGTTATTTTTTTTGCTTTTACAGTATAATATCCCAGATTTTTATTATATCCAGGAGTTTCCATCAAGAATCCATCTATATCATAACCTGTACAATATTTTAAACCTAATTCCTTAGTGTAATAAATTTCTTTCGGTATTTTATTAACAATAGTTATTCCTTTTTCACAGGGAAAATCAAGAATTGTTTTAGATTCATTGATCTCTAGTTTTTCAACAGGGTGTTTAGGTTCTTTAAAATTAGAATATAGAGCTGTTTTGCCATAATTAGATATATGGCAATTGTATACCTTTAATTCATTGTAATCGTATAACTTATAATCGTTTGAAGGATTTGTGCCTCTATAAACACGTTCTAATAATTTATATTTATTAAAAGAAAGAACAATTTCACTTAAATAATCGTTTGATTTTTTTTGTTCTGGAGTCAACTCATTTTCATAGATTACTTCGTATGTAATAATAATATCATTTCTAATTTTGTCTGCTTCGGCTGTTTTCCATTGCGAAAAGCAACTGTTGATAAAGAATAGTGATAATAAAGTTAAAAAAAATCCAGTATTTTTTTTAGGTGTAGTTTTTTTAGTTTTCATTTTAATAAGGTTAGAGTACTTTTCGTAAAAGTATAATTTTTTTTAAAATGTAAGATTTTAATTTAAAAAAAACATTTAGTATTTTCATTAAGTATAAAATCTCAAAACTATTTAAGTACTACCTATATCTAAATATTTGTAAAAAAATGCTACTTCAACAAATTCTTACTCACTCTGCTGCTCGCAATCAACGAAGCAATAAAACCAAGTGTGATAATCGTTCCCATTACTATCATTACGTTCTCCATTGAAAATACCACTGGATAAGGTAAAGTAGGTGTAATCATAATCCATTCAAAATGCTGTTGCAACAATACAATTAAAATTCCTAAAGTAAGTCCAATTATTCCACCAAAGAGACTTAATAAGGCACCTTGAAGCAAAAATATTTTACGTAAATTTTTAATCTCTACCCCTAAGTTAAAAAGTGTTTTTAGATTTCCTTTCTTGTCCAAAATCATCATGATTAAAGCCCCTATCAAGTTGAAAAGTGCAATGATAATTACTAAGGTAAAAATTAAATAAACAGCAATATTCTCTGTGTTCAACATTTTGTAAAGTGACTCATTGAGTTGTGCACGGTTTTTAACGGTAATTTTATTTTTGAAAATAGTGTTTAATTGACTGTAGATATCTTGTTCGTCAGCTCCAGATTTTTCTTTGATTTCAATACCAGTAACCTGATTTCTATTGTATTCTAATAGGTCTTGTGCCATTCTCAAATCGGCAAAAACGTATTTAGAGTCTAAATCTTCACTAATGGCATATACTCCAATAGGATAAGCAACGGTTTTATTAAAAGCATCGTCTGCAGAGTTGATGCCGCCTCGTCCTGGTTTTGGAACAAAAATCTCTAAATTAGTGTTGAAATCCAGCAATCCCATAGAGAATTTTTGAGCCAGTCCATAGCCCACAACCACTTGAGCCGTATTATATTCAAACCATTGTCCGTTATATAGGGATTCCACAATCGGATTTACTTTAGTAAATTTAGTGTCAACTCCTTTTAAATAGGTTACTTCTTGCTTGTCACCGTAAACAAACAAAACGCGTTCTTCTATAATTTTGGAGTAAGAGGCGATGCCTGAAATTTTCTTAATTTGATCTTCTTGGTTCGAAGTTACCTCAAATGATTTGCCGAGCGTGCTGCTAATTTTCAAATCAGGATCAATATTATTGGTAAACGAAAGGCTAAAATCCTTTAGTCCACTAAAAACGGATAATACCACAAACAAAGCCATCGCACCCACAATAATTCCCATACTCGCAATGCGATTGATAATATTGATAGCGCTGTTCTTGCTATTGCTACGAATGTAGCGGTGGGCTATGTAAAGTGGAAAATTCAAATCTTATTTAAAACGTCTTTTTTCTAGCAAATCTCTGTTTTCAATTGGATTTTCTTGGTTTTTCAGTGCATTATCAATCTTTTCGATGTAATCTAAAGAGTCATCAATAAAGAAAACCAAATTAGGAACGCGACGCAATTGTTTGCTTACGCGTTGTGCTAAATCATGTTTGATCATTTTACTATTCGACTTTATTCCTTCTAATGTAGCTTGTGCTTTTTCTTGAGGGAAAATACTCAAATGTACCGTAGCTACTGATAAATCTGAAGTTACAGCTACTTTAGAAACGGAAATCACCAAATTGCTCACACCATTTCTTCTCACTTCACCTTGCAAGATATCCACCAAATCTTTTTGGATTACCCCGCCTATTTTTTTCTGTCTATTTGTTTCCATACTGCAAAAATACTACTTTTAAACATTATATAAGCAAAATTACAAAAACCTAGAGAGTCAAAGTTTTTTTAGGAGCTCATTAGCTTCGCAGAATTTTCGATTTCCCGCTTTCCGTTGCAATCTTTTCTTAGCTAAAAAAGAGCCATGAAAAGGTTTATACTACTCCCGAAGCTTTGGGATAAGGCATAGGGATTACAGGAAATATAGTTTCGAATAAACAACTTTGATGATTTTAGATTGAAGAGTAACGACTAACGATTTCAGATTTTGTGGGAGTATACAAAATCTATGAATTCATCAGAAGCTTACTTTAAAATCAAATATCGTTAATCAAAAATCGTTAATCATAATGCATAGACATTCCTTCAATATATACGACGCATCAGCCGGTTCTGGTAAAACATATGCTTTAGTCAAAGAATATCTCAAAATTATTCTAACCGCGCACAAAAACGATGTCTATCGCAACATATTGGCGATTACCTTTACTAATAAAGCGGTACACGAAATGAAAACCCGTATCGTAGGGAGTTTATCCGAATTTGCTAAAGACGAACCTTCCGCAAAAGCTTTGAGTTTGATGCAAGACATGATCAAGGGCAAACGCAAAGAAGGTATGCCTGAAGAATGGCAAGAGGAACCAATTGGGATGTCATTAATCGAAATCAAAACCAAAGCTCAGCACATTATCAAGCATATTATTCACAATTATGCCGCTTTTGATATTTCGACTATTGATAAATTTACGCATAAAGTGATTCGTGCTTTTGCTCATGATTTAAACCTGCCCATGACTTTTGAGGTTACCCTAGATGCAGATAATTTGTTGATTGAAGCTGTGGATGCGCTAATCGCTCAAGCAGGTGAAGACGAAACTTTGACTAAATTGCTCATTGATTTTACCATGGAGAAAACCGATGATGATAAATCTTGGGACATCTCGCGTGAAATTCTCGAAACAGGAAAATTAGTGTTGAATGAAAATCATCACAACGAAATTCTACATTTCAAAGACAAAAACATAGCCGAATTTGTCGAAATCAAAAAGAAACTGATAGTTGTTTGCAAAGAGCTTGATGAGAGTAATCAAGAATTGGCTCAACAAATACTTTTATTAATAGAAGAAAAAGCAATTGACTTAAAATCTTTTTCAGGGCAATATTTTCCAAAACACATTCAAAGTATTGTAGACGGAAAATACACCCCATCAAATAAAACCTATCATGTATTTGAAGATATAAAAATTAATAAAACCGCTAAAGACAGAGATAGTATTGAAGGGATAATCCCCGAAATGCTACAAAGTCTTACCGTGATTTATGAAAATTTTGCCAAAAGAGATTTTTACAAAGCTTTTCTAAAAAACATCACGCCACTTTCATTGTTGAATACAGTAAGTAATGAGTTGGCCAAAATTCAGAAAGAACAAAATGTATTGTCTATATCAGAGTTTAATGCAATCATTCATCGCGAAATTCAAAATCAACCCGCACCTTTTATATACGAACGACTAGGAGAGCGTTACCGTCATTTTTTTATAGATGAATTCCAAGACACCTCAGAGATGCAATGGCAAAACTTGATTCCACTTATTGATAATGCGCTTGCAGGTCAAGATGATTATGGGGACAAGGGAACCCTGATGATTGTGGGCGATCCCAAACAATCTATTTACCGTTGGCGTGGTGGTAAAGCAGAACAATTTATCGAGTTGAGTAAGGATTACAATCCGTTTAATAATCCTGATAAGGACTTGGTACACTTGGACAAAAATTATAGAAGTTATTCGGAAATAATTCATTTTAATAATGCTTTTTTTAAATTAATAGCCACTCAATTTGAATATCCAGATTATAAAGATTTGTACGAAAATCACTCTGGTCAAAAAACAAATGATAAAATAGGAGGCTATGTTAATATTTCTTTTATCCCAAAAACAGAGGAACAGGAGGAAGATGAAGAGGCAATAAGTAAAGACGATTTATATGTTCAGGCAACACTTTGCACCATTCAAAATGTAGTAAGTAAAGGATTTGAATATAAAGATATTGTTATCCTTACACGTAAAAGAGGTCAAGGAGTTGCTATTGCAAATTACTTAACAGAACAAAAAATTCCGTTATTATCATCAGAAACCTTGATGATTCAAAATGCCACAGAGGTTCGATTTGTGATTCATTTGTTGGAATACCTTAATAATAATTCAGATGCAGAAGCTAAGGCAAATTTCCTCTATTTTTTAGCAGAGAATAATCAAGACCAAATGGCAACGCATGATTTCATTTTAAAAGGAATGGAATTAAAATATGAAAAAGATTTTGAAGATTGGTTGTCGAGTTTCGAATTACAATTGTCTTTTCAAGACATTCGAAAAAAGTCGTTGTATGAGGCAGTTGAAATTATTCTTTCTAAATTCTTAAAGGATACTCGATACGGCACGACCTCTGCTTATGTACAATATTTTATAGATATCGTTCTCGAACGCGATGTGCGCAATCAAGCAGGAATTGCCGATTTTCTAAATTTCTGGAATAAAAATTCGGGTAAATTTAGTATTCCATCTCCCGAAGGAAATAATGCCGTTCGCATTATGACAATTCATAAGTCCAAAGGGTTGGAGTTTCCAGTAGTTATTTTTCCTTTTGCAGAGGAAGATTATGCTAAAAAGCCTAAAGATAAATTATGGCTAGAGACTAATGATTCGGTTTTAGGTTTGCCAAAAGTGTTGATTGACAATTCAAAAGCCATTGAAGGTTTTGGAGCTGAAGCCAGTTTGGTTTATAATCAAAAAAAGCAAGAGGAATTGCTTGATAATATAAATGTGTTATATGTTGCCTTAACTCGTGCAGAAGAGCAATTGTATGTTATTAGTAGTATGAATTTAGATAGTAAAGGAGAGCCGAAAAAAAATAATATGTCTGCTTTTTTTGTTGAGTATATAAGTCATTTTTCAAATTTTGATTCCGATTGCTATCATTATCAATGGGGCAATCCAGATAAAAAATCAGCAGTCCATCAGCACATTGACAAGTCTAAAAATATTCCAGTGGTTGCTAATCTGTTAGATTTTAAAAATATTAAAATAGCGCAAAAAGAAGCATTGATGTGGGGAACACATCAACAAGAGTCTATTGCTTATGGAAATGTTATTCATGAGATTTTATCTTTTGTGGAAACAAAAAAAGATATTGATGCTGCCATAGAAAAAGGGATCGAAGAAGGGTTAATTCATTTGGGACAAAAAGAAACGGTTTTGAGAACTTTGGAGGAGATTGTGAATCATCAAGATTTGGCATTATTCTTTGAAGAAGGGAATGAGGTAATGAATGAGCAAACCATCATACAAAAAGAAGGAAATATGGTGAAGCCAGATCGAATGGTGGTGCATTCTAAAAAGAAAATGCTACTATTAGATTATAAAACAGGGATACATCATCCAAAATATCAAAAACAAATAGAAAGTTATCAAGCTGCCATAGAATTAATGGGTTATGAAGTTACGCATAAGGCTTTAGTTTATATTGGTGATGTTGTTCAAGTGGTACATATTTAATATGATGGAAAATCAGTTTTTTTATTTAAATTGTGTTTCAAAAGGTATTCATTTGAAATAACAACCTATTTTCTTAGGTTCTGTTAAATTTTAATATAAATTGTAATTTTCAAGAATAATTTTAAGTGTTTCTGAAGTTTAGGTAGATAAAATAGATCATTTGTTTTATTTTCATGTTTTTTTATAGGTTTTTTTTAACATTCTATTTTGTTGTTAAAAATTAACGTGCTACTTTTGTTTGTAATTAACTAAATTGTAATTAAAATTAATAAGTATGAAACATCTTAACAAATTTTTAGTTGCTGTATTGATGGTATCGGGATTAACATCTCAGGCACAAGACGGTAATAACCCATGGGCAGTCTCGTTTGGGGTAAATGCAGTGGATACCAGAGTTAGTGCTGGTGGAAGCAATGGTTTTTTTGATAACCATTTTTCTCAACCTTTTAATGTAAAAGAAAATTGGAACATTCTTCCATCTATCTCATACATTAGTGTCTCTAGGTATGTTGGGAATAATTTTAGTTTTGGAGTTCAAGGTTCAGTAAACAAAATCTCAAAATTTGTTGAATATACAGCTGGTAACTATGTTACTTCAAATCCTGGTGATTTAATGTATTATGGAATTGACGCTTCTGTTAAATACAGTTTAATGAATGCAATTAAATCTAAAGTCATTGACCCTTACGTAGGTTTAGGTGGTGGTTATACTTTCTTAGGTGATAGTAGCTACGGAACTTTAAATTTGAGTGCTGGAATTAACTTCTGGTTTTCTGATGTAGTAGGTTTGTCTTTAGGGACAACTTATAAAGGAGCTGATCTTTTAGGAGGTGATAGAGTTGATGGTTCTAATGTTCCAGATGCGCCAGGTCATTTCTTGCATTCAGTGGGGCTTACATTTAAATTTGGTGGAAAAGATACTGACGGTGACGGTATCTATGATAAGTATGATGCTTGTCCAGATGTAAAAGGATTGAAACAATTCAACGGATGTCCTGATACTGATGGAGATGGAATTCCAGACAAAGATGATGCTTGTCCAGATGTAGCTGGTATTGCAGCACTTAACGGATGTCCAGATGCTGATGGAGATGGTGTTACTGATGCTGATGATGCATGTCCAAAAGAAGCTGGTTTGAAAGCTTTGAAAGGTTGTCCAGATGCAGACGGTGACGGAATTGCTGATAAAGATGATAAATGTCCTAAAGTAAAAGGTCCTAAAGAAAACGGTGGATGTCCATGGCCAGATTCTGATAACGATGGTGTATTAGATAAAGATGATGAATGTCCAAATGTTGCAGGTCCAAAAAGCAATAAAGGATGTCCAGAGGTTTCTGTAGAAGTGATCAAACAATTAAACGAGTACGGTAAAACTATTTTGTTTGATTCAGGGAAATCTTCTTTTAAATCACAATCATATACAGTTTTACAATCTATTACTAAGATCTTAAAAGAGTATCCTAATTCAAACTTTATGGTTGAAGGACATACAGATAGTGATGGAAGTAATGAATTAAACCAAACTTTATCTGAAAACAGAGCTGCTGCTGTTAAAAACTATTTGATTGAAAATGGTATTAAAAGCGAAAGACTTAAATCAACAGGTTTTGGTGAGACTAAACCAATCGATTCTAATAAAACTGCTAAAGGAAAAGCGAATAACAGAAGAGTTGAAGTTTCTTTGATTAAAAATTAATTTTAGAAAAATAAATATTCAAAACGCCCCGATTTTTCGGGGCGTTTTTTTATTTTTATAACATGATATACACTCCTTTTTTAGAAAAAATAGCGGCTCATTTACTGAGTAAAAATCAAGACCAATTCAATAATACTGTTGTTGTTTTGCCTAATAAAAGAGCCAAAATATTTTTGTTAGAAGCGCTGAAAAAACAAATAAACACTAATATTCGTGCTCCTAAAATTATTAGTATAGAGGATTTTATTCAAAATATTGCTGGCATCCGTTCTATTGATCCAATTTCTCTTTTGTTTGAGTTTTATGAAGTTTATTTATCTATTACTGAAAAGTCGCAACAACAGTCCTTTGAGTTGTTTGCCAATTGGGCTAAAACACTTTTACAAGATTTTAATGAAATTGACCGTTACCTTCTCGATCCAAAATATGTTTTGTCTTATCTAAAAGACATTGAAGATATTAAGAAATGGGGTATCGAGGTCGAAAACAAAACGCAATTACTGGAAAATTATATTGATTTTTGGAAATTACTTCCCAAATATTATGAGTCGTTATACGCTCATTTGTTGTCTAAAAAAATAGGATATCAAGGTTTGATTTACCGTGAAGCTGTTCAAAAATTTGTTTCATTTTCCAATACGAAAAATGAGGACTTTTTCCTTTTTGCGGGCTTTAATGCTTTAAATGCTTCTGAAGAAAAAATCATCCAACAGTTAATTGCAGTGGATAAAGCGGAGATTCTTTGGGATGCAGATCAAAGCTTTCTAAACGATCCCTATCACGATGCAGGTTTGTTTCTTCGTCGATTCAAAAGTTCTTGGAAACAATACAAAACCAATCCGTTTGAATGGATTGTCGATGAATTTTCAGCTCCTAAAAAAATTCAAGTTATTGGGACACCTAAAACTATAGGGCAAGCAAAAATTGCAGGAAGTATAATTGAAAAAATCATTCAAGATAACCCAACTACTTCTTTAGATAAAGTGGCTGTGGTATTGGGGGAAGAGAATGTTTTGATTCCCCTTTTATATGCATTACCAGCTTCGGTTGGTGCTTTAAATATCACGATGGGCTATTCAGGTAAGAATAATCCAGCGCAGATTTTGATAGCAAAATTGTTTAAAATGCATACCAATGCCTTGTCTCGAAATGCCAAAAATTACGTGTTTTACTATAAAGATGTTTTGGATATTTTGACACATCCTCTCGTGGAGCCTTATGCAGGAACGGCTCAATTGGTCAAAATTATCAATGAAAATAATTATACTTTTATAACCCATCAAAAAGTTAATGAGTTAAATACGAACCCAAGCGATTTATTTTTGCTCTTGTTTCAAAAATGGGAAAATGGATGTGTAGCAGTCTTAGAATCAGTATCCAATTTGTTGATTACCATCAAAAACAATTTGAGTAATGATAACGAAGAAGAGAAAATAACCAAGTCTTTTGTCTACGCGATTTTTAAAGTCATCAACAAATTAATCAATTATTACACAGCGCATCCTGACATTGACAAAATTGATACTTTGCATGCGATTTATAAACAAATTATTGACCTGGCTGAGGTTTCCTTTGAAGGAGAACCATTAAATGGTTTGCAAATAATGGGAGTCTTAGAAAGTCGTGTCCTTGATTTTGATACTGTCATTGTGACTTCTATGAACGAAGGGAAATTTCCAGCAGGGAAATCCCAAAATTCTTTTATTCCGTATGATGTGAAGCGAGAATTGGGTTTGCCTACTTTCAAGGAAAAAGATGCCATTTATACGTATCATTTTTATCATTTGTTACAACGTGCTAGAAATGTTTATTTGTTGTATAACACAGAAAGTGACGGACTCGATGCAGGGGAACGCAGTAGGTTTATTACCCAACTAGAAGTTGAACAAAAACCAAATCATACCTTAACGCAAGAGATTTATAATGCAATCGTACCAGAAACGGCCTATACACCAATGGTGGTCCAGAAATCGCCTTTGGTCATGGATCGCTTGCAAGAAATTGCAAATGCTGGTTTTTCACCATCAGCTTTAACAAGTTATATCCGCAATCCGATGCAATTTTATTTCCAGAAGATTGTTCGTATTCGAGAAGTTGAGGAAGTTGAGGAAAATATCGCCTTGAACACCTTAGGGACAATTATCCACGAAACACTTAAAACCTTATACGAGCCTTTTGTGGGTAAATTTGTTTCAGAGGTTGATATTTTAAATGCATTCAAACTAATTGATGCTGAGGTTTTAAAGCAGTTTAAAATCGTGTACAAAGAAGGTGAGATTAAAAAAGGACGGAATCTCTTGGCTTTTGAAGTGGCCAAACGCAATGTTTCTAATTTCTTGAAAGTGGAACTAGAAAGTATAAAGTCTGGCGATGCTATTAAAATTATTGCACTCGAAACTACCTTTGAACGCTGGTTAGAACATCCTTCGTTGCCATTTTCAGTGTTGATAAGAGGAAATGTGGATCGTATTGAAGAGCGTAATGGAACGATTCGGATTATTGATTATAAAACGGGTAAAGTTGAGAAATCATCAGTAACCTTGAAAATTTGGAATGGTTTGATTGCCGATATCAAGCACGATAAAATTATTCAAGTGCTGGCTTATGCCTTTATGTATGAACAGCATGCAGGCGATAAACCGATTGAAGCAGGAATCATTTCTTTCAAAAACTTAAAATCAGGTTTCCTACCGTTTAATTTCAAAGACGGAAAAGTTGATAACTATAAAATTGATAGCACCATAATGCAGCATTTTATAGAACAAATTGTGTTGTTATTACAAGAGATACTGGATGAAAATATTCCTTTTGAGGAAAAAGTGTAAATAGATTACTGATTAACGATGGCTGATTTTAAATTCAAAATGTATGCATCTAGTTTAAAAATGTAATTGAATTTTGAAGTTGGTATTTGACTTTTGTTTTTTAAAGACCTTTGAAGAATTTTAATAAGACGTTTTTTAAGTCGGTTTCATTTTCAATATGTGACATATGCCCATCAGGAAAAGTGACAAGTTGTACTTCGGTTTCTGCTATTTGGGCTTTGGTATCTTCGTATGCTAATACAGGGTCTTTTTGTCCGAGAATTAGCATTTTAGGATAGGGTGTAAGGTGTAGTAACACTTCTCTGTCCATTCTTATTTTCATCCCTTCTAGTGAAGCAACAATGCCTTGGAGTGGTGTTTGCAGTGCTTCTTTTTTTACATTTTCGATTTCTTGTTGTAGCCGTTGCCTGTTTTCTTCACTAAATAAATTCGCTATAGAAAGAGATATAAAATTAGAATATGATTGCTTGACAGCCTTTATAGCGCGATCTCTATTGGCTTTGCGTTCATCACTATCAGCCCTCGAAGTGGAGTTTAATAAAACCAAGCCTTTGATCATTTCAGGGAATAATTCAGCTAAGGCTAATGCAACATAACCACCCATAGAGTGCCCAACGAGTATTGCTTTACGAATTCGTAAGTGCGTAAGTACTGCATGTACAATGTCGGCATTGTTCTCCATTGTGTGTACGTACCCCATGCATTCTGTTGCCCCGTGACCTAGTAAATCAATAGTAATCACACGGTTTTTCTTTGAAAAAGCTGGAATAAAAGTATTCCACATTTTTTGATTTTCCAAAAAACCATGGAGCAACACAATTGCTGTCCCCTTACCGGTGTCAGTATAGGAAATAGTGGTGTTTTTATATTGAATGTGGTTCAAGATAAAATTTTATTTTTGTACAAAAATAAAATTTTATCTTTCGTTTACAAACAAGTTGTTAATTGGTTTTTTCGGTGTTTTTTGGAATTTAAAAAATAGTAGCATTGACGTTGGTAATTTGGTAAAATTTCTATTTGTAAATTATGATATCGATATTTGTTATTTTAATTCAGTCTTAATTACATGTAGATTCAATTTAATTATTTAAATTTGCGCCGTTATTATTTTACCAGATGAAGCATTTTAATGATTTGACAAGCAACGTTTTATTTGAAACGGAAAAAGGATTTACTTACCAATGTGACGCAACTAATAGTATTGTCGTGAATTTTGCTGACAGTATTTCGACTTATAAAGTTCAAGACTTTTTGATTTTTCAAAGAAAAGTAAACAGTGTGAACATTCTAGATATGCTTTATGATTTATCAGATTGTGCAGACGCGCAATTGATAGAAACTACCAAAAGAAATTTTTCGCATAAATTGACCATTTGTGAAATAGTGCAACTTCGAGAATTGCTAAATGGGACAAAATTCACCTTGAATTTGCATTCTATGTTATGCGATCTGTTAGATGTAAGTCTTGTTTGATGTTACTTAGAATAAATCCAAATTTCGCGCTGGTCTAGTGTTTTTCTTTAAGTTTTTGTAGCTTTACTATAATAAATTTAAAGGTTATGAAAGATTTACTTAGAACCAATACTTCATTGTCAGAAGGAGTTGAACAGTTATTAAATTTACAAGCTAAAATTGAGAGCGATGCTTCTAATAAGTATCTAGCAATGGCAGCTTGGTTAGATAGAAATGGTTTTGCTCATACAGCAACTTACTTATATAAACAAGCCGAAGAAGAACGCGAGCATTTTTTAAAAGTGTTTAAATATATTACGGATATGGGAGGAATTGCGATTACTCCTACTGTAGGTGAAGTACAACAGGAATTTGCTTCTTTTAAAGAAGTATTTGAAATTGCTTTGCAAAACGAAATTGCCGTAACTAAGGCAGTTAATAAAGTAATTGCTAAATGTAGAGCTGAAAATGATTATGCTACAGAAGAATTTATGATGTGGTATGTGGCTGAGCAAAGAGAAGAAGAGAAGAATGCACGTAGAGCTTTGGAACTTTTCGAATTAATCAATGAAGATGAAGCCGCAGGAAAATTTGCCTTAGACGTGCAAATAGCAAAAATAGGAGAAGAATAAATTTCCGAACTAAAATTTAAAAGCCCTTGATAGTGTTCAATTATCAAGGGCTTTTTTTATAATAGATGTACGTTAGTACTATGTATTCATCAAATCTTCAATCTCCTCCACTTCAATTGGGATGTTTTTCATCAGGTTGAAAGGTTCGCCATGCTCTTGGATGACTACATTATCTTCAATTCGGATACCGAATTTTTCTTCGGGAATGTAGATTCCAGGTTCGACTGTAAAGACCATATTGGCTTGCATAGGTTCGGTCAAAATTCCGTAATCATGAGTATCTAGTCCCATATGGTGTGATGTTCCATGCATAAAGTATTTTTTATAAGCAGGCCATTCTGGATTTTCGTTTTGGATGTCGGCTTTGTCGAGTAATCCTAAGCCTAGTAATTCAGAGCTCATAATTTTGCCCACCTCGGCTTGGTATTCTTTCCACAATGTACTTGGGGTAAGCATTTGGGTAGCTTGTTTTTTTACGCGTAGAACGGCATTGTAAACCGCTTTTTGGCGGTCAGAATAACGTCCAGAAACAGGGATAGTTCTCGTTAAATCACTAGAATAATTCGCATATTCGGCAGCGACATCCATCAAAATCAATTCGCCTGTTTTGCAAGCTTTGTTATTTTCAATATAGTGTAACACATTGGCGCTGTTTCCAGAGGCGATAATTGGCGTGTAGGCAAATCCTTTGGAGCGGTTGCGAATGAATTCATGAATCAATTCAGCCTCAATTTCGTATTCCATCACATCGGGTTTTACAAACGGCAAGATGCGTCGGAACCCTTTCTCCGTAATGTTGCAAGCCTGCTGGATTAGGTCAATTTCTTCTTGTTCCTTAACAGCGCGAAGGCGTTGTAAAATTGGATTGCTTTTGGCAACAGCATGAGCAGGGTATTTGTTTTTCCACCATTTTACAAAACGGGCTTCTCGGGTTTCGGTTTCGATGGTGGCGCGGTAGTGCTCATTGGTGTTGATATAGATGGTGTCGGAATACGACATTAATTCGGCCAATACAGTTTGAAAATTTTGTAGCCAATGCACTGTTTTGATTCCAGAAACCTGAAAAGCTTGTTCTTTGTTCAATTTGGCTCCTTCCCAAATGGCGATGTGCTCATTGGTTTCTTTCAAAAAAAGCATTTCTTTTTGGTTTTCATAGGGAGCATCTGGAAATAGCAACAGGATGCTTTCCTCTTGGTCAATGCCACTTAAATAAAATATATCGCGATGCTGTGCAAACGGTAAAGTACTGTCGGCACTTACAGGATAAATGTCATTAGAGTTAAAAATGGCAAGACTGTTGGGTTTCATTTGGGCAACAAACTTGCGGCGGTTTTTGATGAATAGTTGTGAATCTATAGGATGGTATTTCATTTCGGGCCGATTTTAGATAACAAATTTAATCATTTGGATTTACTTGCAACAGCTATTAGTAGGTTGAAATTTTATAACAGAAAGGAAGTAAAAGAAACATTGGGGTAACAATTTGTTTTTATACACAAAATCGTTTGGTTTTGTGTGTTTATGGAATTTAAAATTATGAGAACTAAAATTGTCAAATTATTATTTTTAAACGGTAATTATTGATTATTTCGAAACCTGTTTTTGTGATAAATTTTTATTGTTTTAATCTTATTTTTATGTTAACTCACTGATTTTAAGTGATTTAATTGGTGATTTTATGTTTTTGTTTCAGATGGAGATTAAGCACTTTAAAATGATTATAAATAGCTGTAAAAAGGTTGTAGTGCGCGCCTTTTTGGTTTATTTTTGTGTACTTTTTAAATTATATTCTAAAATATTATGGCAAAATCTGGATTATTGAAATCGTCAATAGCAAAAAAAGTAGCTATGGCACTTTCAGGACTTTTTTTGATGTTGTTTCTAGCGCAGCATTTTTTTATTAATATGATGTCAGTTCTTAGTGCTGATGTTTTTAATTCGATTTCTCATTTCATGGGAACGAATCCTTTGATTCAGTTTGTTATTCAACCAATTCTTATTGTAGGAGTGATTTTTCACTTTATCATGGGATTTGTTTTGGATATTCAAAACAGAAAAGCAAGACCTATAGGGTATGCAAGTTACAATGGTGCGGCAAATGCAAGTTGGGCTTCTCGTAACATGATCATTTCTGGTTCTGTTATCTTGGCTTTCTTAGTGCTACATTTTTATGATTTCTGGGTTCCAGAGATGGTTTATAAATATGTAGAATTCAATCCTGCAGATGAGACTAGATATGCTCATGAGTTAGCTGAGAAGTTTGTAAGTCCGGTGCGTACTGGTTTGTACAGCTTGTCTTTTATCTTGTTGTCTTTGCATTTACGTCACGGGTTTAGTTCTTCTTTTCAATCAGTAGGAGCAAATAATAAATACACAAAAGGGATGAAGAATTTTGGATTATGGTTTTCTGTAATCGTTCCTTTAGGATTCGTATTTATTGCATTATTTCATCATTTCAATCATTAATATTCAATTATAATGGCATTAGATTCAAAAATACCAAATGGCCCAATTGCGGACAAATGGACAAATTATAAAGATCATATTAATTTAGTAAACCCTGCTAACAAACGTAATCTTGATATTATCGTTGTTGGAACAGGATTAGCTGGAGGTTCGGCAGCTGCTACTTTGGCAGAGTTAGGATATAACGTAAAAGCATTTTGTTTTCAAGATTCACCACGTCGTGCGCACTCTATTGCAGCACAAGGAGGAATCAATGCAGCAAAAAATTATAAAGGAGATGGAGATTCTGTTTACAGATTGTTTTATGATACTGTAAAAGGAGGAGATTACCGTGCTCGTGAGGCAAACGTACACCGTTTGGCTGAGGTTTCTGCTAATATTATTGACCAATGTGTGGCTCAAGGGGTGCCATTGGCTCGTGAATACGGTGGATTATTGGACAACCGTTCTTTTGGAGGAACTTTGGTTTCTCGTACATTTTATGCACAAGGGCAAACAGGACAGCAGTTATTGTTAGGAGCATATTCTGCAATGAACCGTCAAATTGGTCGTGGAAAAATCAAAATGTACAACCGTCACGAAATGCTAGAATTAGTAATTATTGATGGTAAAGCAAGAGGAATTATCGCTCGTAATTTGATTACTGGTGAAATAGAAAGACATTCCGCTCATGCAGTTGTTATTGGTTCTGGAGGTTACGGAAACGTTTTCTTCTTATCTACAAATGCAATGGGATCGAATGCTACTGCAGCTTGGAAAATCCACAAAAAAGGAGCTTTCTTTGCAAACCCTTGTTATACACAAATTCACCCAACTTGTATTCCAGTTTCAGGAGATCACCAGTC
Source organism: Flavobacterium faecale (assembly GCF_048320115.1). Lineage (GTDB taxonomy): Bacteria > Bacteroidota > Bacteroidia > Flavobacteriales > Flavobacteriaceae > Flavobacterium > Flavobacterium faecale_A. The sequence goes on along the minus strand of NZ_CP182943.1, from coordinate 1,125,230 downwards.
TAAATTGACTTTGATGTCGGAATCATTACGTAATGATGGACGTATCTGGGTTCCTGCAAAATTAGAAGATGCAAAAGCAATTCGTGAAGGAAAGAAAAAAGCAACTGATTTAGCCGAGGCGGATAGAGATTATTTCTTAGAAAGAAGATACCCTGCTTTTGGTAACTTAGTACCACGTGACGTTGCGTCTCGTGCGGCTAAAGAAAGATGTGATGCTGGTTTTGGTGTTAACAAAACTGGAGAAGCGGTTTACCTAGATTTCGCTGCGGCAATTCAACGTTACGGAAAAGAGGCTGCTTATGTGAAAGGTTTAGATGCTAATGACAATGCATTAGTAACAAAACTTGGAACTGAAATTGTAAAAAGTAAGTACGGGAACTTGTTCCAAATGTATTATAAAATTGTAGATGAGGATCCTTATACTACACCGATGATGATTTATCCAGCGGTTCACTATACAATGGGTGGAACTTGGGTTGATTACAATTTGATGACAACTATTCCTGGTTGTTTCTCTATCGGAGAGTCTAACTTCTCTGACCACGGAGCAAACCGTTTGGGAGCTTCTGCTTTGATGCAAGGTTTGGCTGATGGATACTTTGTATTGCCTTATACAATTGGTGATTATTTAGCTCCAGACATAAAGATGGGACCTATTTCTACTGATAGACCTGAATTTGATGAGGCTGAAAAAAGCGTGAAAGATTTGATCGCTAAGTTTATGAATAACAAGGGTACTCATTCTGTTGATTATTTCCATAAGAAATTAGGAAAAATCATGTGGGATAAAGTAGGTATGGCTCGTAACGAAAAAGGATTGAACGAAGCTATTGTTGAGATCGCTGCTTTACGTGAAGAGTTTTACAAAGATGTAAGAGTACCTGGAACAGATAAAGGATTTAACCAAGAATTAGAAAAAGCGATTCGTGTTGCCGATTTCTTAGAATTGGGTGAGTTGTTTGCTAAAGATGCTTTACACCGTAATGAATCTTGTGGAGGTCACTTCCGTGAGGAATACCAAACTGAAGAAGGTGAGGCATTGCGTGATGATGAGAACTTTGCGTATGTAGCTGCTTGGGAATACAAAGGAAAACCAAGCGATGCTGTTTTACACAAAGAGCCTCTGAATTACGAAAACATTAAACTAGTTCAAAGAAGTTATAAATAGTAATTAGTCCTGAGTCCTTAGTTTAAAGTATCCAACTTTAAACCTTCGACTTTAAGGCTTTTAAACTTAAAAGAGATGAAACTTACATTAAAAATATGGCGTCAAAAAAACGCCCAAGATAAAGGAGCAATGGTTGATTACAAAATCGACGGTATTGAACCTGATATGTCATTCCTTGAAATGCTTGACGTATTCAACGAACAGCAAATCAATGCTGGTGAAGAGCCAGTAGCTTTTGACCACGATTGTCGCGAAGGTATCTGCGGAATGTGTTCTTTATTCATCAATGGTGAAGCTCACGGACCAGATAGAGGAGTAACGACTTGTCAATTGCACATGCGTATGTTCAAGGATGGAGATACCATCACTATTGAGCCATTCCGTGCTGCTGCTTTCCCAGTGGTGAAAGACTTAGTGGTAGACAGAAGTTCTTTTGATAGAATTCAACATGCAGGAGGATTTATTTCTGTAAATACCTCAGGGAATACTATCGATGCTAATACAATTCCAGTAAACAAACAAGACGCTGATGCTGCTTTTGATGCTGCAACATGTATTGGATGTGGAGCTTGTGTAGCCACTTGTAAAAACTCTTCAGCTATGTTGTTTGTCGCAGCTAAAGTATCTCAATATGCTTTATTGCCACAAGGTCAAGTAGAAGCGGTTGATCGTGTATTGAACATGGTAAAACAAATGGATGATGAAGGTTTTGGTAACTGTACTAACACAGGGGCTTGTGAAATCGAATGTCCAAAAGGAATTTCATTAGAAAACATTGCTCGTATGAACAGAGAGTATATGTCGGCTAGTTTGAAAGGATAATTTCTCTTTGACTTTGCCAGTTCGAGCGTAGTCGAGAACTAAATATATAAAAAAACGCATTCATTCATATGGATGCGTTTTTTTGGTTTAAACCTGCGATGTATAATTGATCTTCCGTGAAATTCGTATCTGTGGTGTACAATTTACTTTTTGAACTGTTCCAGTGCCTTTTTAGTAAAATCAGACAAAACTAATCTTCCTGTTATTTGAGCTCTTTCAATTAATAAACTGTCCCAATGTTCCGTTCCTTCCCATAATACTTTTTTCATTTCTGCTAAGGCTTCGGGATGGTAGGAAGCTAATTTGCTAGTGAAATTTTCGACGGATTGATCCAATTGTTCAATATCAGTAACAACTTCGGCGAATAAACCTTTCTGATGTGCCCATTGTGCCGTTTTCCACTGGTCTGGAGTTAGTGTCATTTCGGTCATAGCAGTTTTGCCTATTCTACGGCTTACGGCTGGTTCAATGACAAATGGACCGATACCGATAGCGATTTCAGATAGCTTTACTGCACTATTTTCAGTTCCAAATGCGTAATCACAGGCGGAGATAATGCCAACGCCACCGCCAACGGCTTTTCCTTGAATACGACCAACAATAATTTTGGAACAAGAGCGCATGGAATTAATCAAATTGGCAAAACCTGAAAAAAAATGAAGCCCTTGATCCGCATTTTGTACAGCTAAAAGTTCGTCAAAAGAAGCGCCTGCACAAAACACTTTTTCGCCTTCACTTTGCAAAAGAATAACAGAAACATCATTATTGGTGCTCAGTGAATCGATTTCGGTTGTAAGCGCGTCTAGCAACGCTCTTGGAAAAGAATTACTAGCTGGATGCCCAAAAGTGATTGTTGCTATTTTGTTTTTAACTTTAGTGGTCAAAGTTCCATTTAAGTCTTTTGCTGTCATAATTAAGAAAAAGGTTTGATGTAAAGTTAGAAATATCCGGATGAATCTTTCGTTTTATAAAAATAAAGTTTTTTGCAAAAGTAATTATGTTATATTTGCATCAGTTCTGGGGGATTAGCTCATTTGGCTAGAGTACTTGCCTGGCAGGCAAGGGGTGACCGGTTCGAATCCGGTATTCTCCACATAATAAAAAACTCAAGTCATTCGGCTTGAGTTTTTTGTTTTAATCGTATTTCAAGGGTCCAATTGTATTCATAACTCTAACAATTTTAGTTTTTCTATTATTGATATAGGATGAGGAGCCTGTCGCTTTGTACCTTCTTGGACTCGGTAAAATTGCGGCAATACCAGCGGCTTGAGTAGGAGTGAGGCTACTGCAGTCTTTGCGGTACCAATATTGAGTAGCAGCTTGTGCACCATAAATTCCGTCTCCCATTTCGATGCTATTCAAATACACTTCCATGATGCGTTCTTTGCCCCAAATCAATTCAATAAGTACGGTAAAATAAGCTTCTAATCCTTTGCGAAGATAACTTCTGCCTTGCCATAGGAATACATTTTTAGCTGTTTGTTGGCTGATAGTGCTTCCTCCTTTTATTTTACGTCCACGTTCGTTGTTTTTGTATGCTTTTTGCAGAGCTCCAAAATCAAATCCGTTGTGGGTTAAAAATAAGCCGTCTTCACTAGCGATTACTGCTTTTTGAAGATTCATGGAAATGTTTTCAATAGGTTCCCAATCATGACTAAAGACCGCATCTTTACCCGAAGTTTTATTTTCGATAATTCGAATAACCATCAAAGGGGTGAAAGGGACAGGTACGTACTTAAAAAGCAATACAAAGAAAAGTGATATTCCAAGAAAGCCTAAAGTTAATTTAAGAAGTATCGATTTTAGTTTACTCATACCGCTATTAGTGTCTTTTTTAGTTGTTTTTTTTACTGGTTTCTTTTGGGTTTTGTGGGCTGCCATTTTTTTCTGTTGATTTTGTAAAATTACCTTTTTTACCAAATCCTCCAATTTATTTTGATTGATTTCTTAGGTTATGATAGTTTTAACTTCTAAAGGTCTTGTGTGCCAAAGTATTTTTGTTACATTTATTTTTGCAGTTTTAGTGTTTAGATATGGCTGCCTATTTTTTAAAATCCAAGCAAAATTATTTTCGATACATGGGAAATAAGAGTCATCTTCCTTTAAAAGTAATTATTAGTTATTTTGTACTAACCGCTTTAGTGGTGAGTGTAGGCTGGGTTTTGTATACTGAAAATGTAGTTTATACGAAAATCGAAAATAAAAGCGCTTTTGAGAATAATACCGTTTTACGCATTAGTAAACTTTTTTCTAATGTTTATAAGACAGAAAGCCTCGCTCGAAAAACCATTCAATCGAATTCGAAAGTTGATTTTCAAAATTATATTAAACAAACCGATTCCTTGCAAATCAGAATTGATTCTTTGAAAAAAGCCGTTTCAAATGATTACCAGATTAAACTATTAGACAGTGTTACAGTTCTGCTTACAGAAAAAACCCAAAATATTAAGAAGCTTAAAGCAATTAAAAATAAAACCACAGATGAAGCTTCTGTCAATGATGCCATACTGGAATTGACGCAATTAGAATTTTCACTTCGAAAATTACAGCTCAATGATTTTACCAGAACCCCCGATAAATTAGATTCATATCAACGCAGGGTTTTACAAAATTATGTAGACTATCTCAATAAAAACATTCCTGATGATAGTACCAATACATTGACTAAAAAAGCGACAGATTCTATTTTGGCAGCTTCCAAACGGTTGCTGAATCGGGTGAAAATTGAAACGGAGAAAAAGAAGGAATCTTTAAGTTTAGAAGAGAATAAACTGCTGGAGAATGAAATTTTAATTTCGGAACAACTTCGCAAAGTATTGCGTATTATCGAAAGTGAAATTATTGTGTATTCGATTAGGAATAATTATGAAAAAGAAAAGTCGCTTAAGAAAATCAATCAAATAGTGACTTATGCGGCTGGAATAGGTCTGCTACTTACTGTCTTCTTTTCTGTCTTAATTACCAGTGATTTTTCAAAATCACAGTCCTATAAAACTCAATTAGAAGTGGCTAATTTCAAAACACAAAATTTATTAAAAAGCCGAGAGCAATTGATTTCTACGGTGAGTCATGATTTAAAAACACCATTGAGTACGATTGTCGGTTATGCTGAACTATTGGGTAGTTCTGATTTGAACAAAAAACAATTGTATTATACGAATAATATAAAAAATTCATCAGATTATATTTCAAGATTGGTTCAAGATTTATTAGACTTTTCACAAATCGAAGCGGGTAAAATTACTCTTGAAAAAGCACCTTTTTCGTTAGAAAATACCATCATTGAAATTGCTCATGATATTCAATCTGTTCATAGTCAAAAGGAAATTGAGCTTCAAATTTTGATTGACAAAAGATTAAAACAAACAATTGTTGGAGATCTGTTTAGAGTCAAGCAGATTTTGATTAATATTTTGGGAAATGCCTATAAATTTACAACTAACGGTTTTGTGAAAATTAACGCAAGTATTTCGGCAAATGAAAAATGGGTGCTTGTTAGTATTTCCGATTCTGGAATTGGAATTGAAAAAGAAAGTCAAGAAATCATTTTTGATGAGTTTACCCAAGCTAATGAAAGGATAGAAAAGCAGTTTGGTGGAACTGGACTAGGATTAGCGATTTCAAAAAAGATTAGCCACCTACTAGGAGGGGATTTGTATTTAAAAAATAGTTCTGATAAAGGCAGTTGTTTCGAAATTCGATTGCCTTTATTGTTTACTCCTCAAGACAATGAAGACAGCGATGTTTTTGTGCCAACTAAACAAAATAAAACCATTGTCATTGTGGATGATGATGCAGATTTACTAAGATTGACATCCGAAATCTTGAGCGAATATTATAATGTGATTGCTTTTTCAGATGCCCAAAAGTTGTTGGAATACATAACTACTGAATCGTTTGACATGCTGATCACCGACATTCAGATGCCAATTATGGATGGTTTTGAACTGGTCAATACTCTGATAAATAAAGTGCGAAGTAATTATGTTTCTCAACCCTTGATAGCCGTAACGGGTAGGACTGATCTAGAAAATGAAGTGTATGTGAAAGCTGGATTTACCACGGTTCTTAAAAAACCGTTGTCTCCAAATTTTCTACTAAAGACAATTGATGCGATTTTGAAAAACGAAACTATTCCTTTACCTACTACAGATAATTTAAAGGATAATTTGTCAAACAAATTGTTTTCATTGGATTCGTTCAAGTTGTTTTTGAATAATGATAGGGAGGCGATAAAAACTGTGTTGGAGTCTTTTTTGAAGTCTACCAAAGATAATTTAATTGAGATGGAAAGTGCGGTTGAAATTTTGGAACATGAAAAAATTAAAGCCTTGGCACACCGTATGGCTCCAATGTTTAAGCAAATTAAAGCATTTGAAATTGCAGTAATTTTAAATAATTTAGAATCTAATAAGTATGCTGATTTTCAAATCAAAGAAGCTGTAATAGATTTAAAAATAAAGATCAAAAAGTTGTTTGTGGAACTCGAAAAAGAGCTTTAATTGATATTGTATAATTTTAGTTTATTGTACAATGTTTTTCTGGTAATTTTAAGCAATTTTGCAGCTTCGGATTTGTTGTTTTGTGTTTTTTTTAATGCCAATTCTATAGCGTCTTTTTCATTTTCAGACAAAGACAAAGAATCGGTTTTGTTTTCTTTTTGTTGAAAAAATTCAGCAGGTAAAACGGAAGTTTCTATGAAGTCTCCTTTTGTTAAAAGTGTAGAACGTTTGACACAGTTTTGCAGCTCTCTTAAATTCCCTGGCCAAGAATAGTTTTGAAAGATGTGTACCACTTCTTTTGAAAAACCGATTACCTCCCGATTGAGTTGTGCATTGGCTTTGTCCAAAAAGAATTCTGCAAAAATCATCAAATCTTCACCACGTTCTGAAAGGGAAGGAGAATGGATAGAAAACTCATTGATTCGATGGTACAAATCTTCTCTGAAATCGCCTTTTTTTACAGCTTCACGTAAATCTTCGTTAGTGGCTGTTATAATCCGAATGTCAACTTCAATTTCTTTATTGCTTCCTACGGGTTTTATTTTTCGCTCTTGTAAAGCACGTAAGAGTTGAATTTGATTTTCATACGATAGATTCCCTATTTCATCTAAAAATAGAGTACCACCATTGGCCGCTTCAAAGTAGCCTACTTTATCTGAAATTGCGCCTGTAAACGAACCTTTTAAATGGCCGAAAAATTCACTAGTGGCTAGTTCTTTTGGAATTGCGCCACAGTCAACTGCAATAAAGTTTTGCTCTTTTCGATGACTATTTTGATGAATACTTTTGGCAATTATTTCTTTCCCAGTTCCACTTTCGCCAATAATTAACACCGACATATCTGTAGGGCTGACCAATTGGATGTGTTCACTCAATTTTTTTGATTCTGTAGATATTCCTTGGACATATTCAGAAGACGCTGTTTTTTTTTTCGTTTTTGGAGTTTCTTTTTTTGGTGGAGTAAGAGTTTGCGAAACTTGTAAGGCGTTGTTAATTACTAATAATACTTCATCTGGATTGAAAGGTTTTGAAATGTAATCACTAGCGCCATTTTTTATTGCCTTTACGGCTGTAGTTACGTCTGAATAACCAGTCATTAAGATTACAGGAATCTTTGGGTGGTTTTCTTTTATTTCGCCCAATAGCGTTATTCCGTCCGTGTCTGGTAATCGTAAATCCGTAAGTATTAAATCAAATGCTTCTTTTTGGATCATTAGTCGAGCCTCTTCGGCATTGAAAGAAGTATTAATGGAAAAATTATTCTTAGTTAAAAATTTCTCCAGTAATTTACAAAACGAAATATCATCTTCAATGATTAAGATTTTCTGCATTTGATTTAGTGGTTTTGGAGCTAATTTAAGGCTTATATTATTGTATTTTCATAAAATTATGCAAAAAAAATAGGTCGCATTGCGACCTATTCTCTTATTATTACTCATTCGTGATGTTGTATTGAGATCAGTAACCACAAACATCTGATACTTCAGTAGCTCTATGGTTTTTGCTGAAATTTACAAGTTTATTTCCTGTTTTGCTTTTTATCCAACAGCATGAAAACTTGTTTTTTTAAATTGCTTAACTTTAAAATTAGTATCAGCGAATAAGTATTGTGGTATTTTTAAAACTCTTGTCTTTTTTGATGCTGCTATTTTTTAATTACAGCGCCTTCTGCATCAGTGTAAATCGTATACATATTGTCACTCATCGAAATTTCAAGTTTGTATTCTTTCTCTTCGTTTGTATATGCTTTTTCTAATTTGGCAGCTGGAAATGAGTTTTTAAGAGTGTTCAATACAGCTTCTGGCACTGAATCGATGGCAACTTCTTTATATTCATCTTGAATATGTTCAATTTTGTTTGTTGGAATTGTAACTAGGGTGTTTGCAGTAATAGCAGTCATTGTACATAGTAAAATTGCTGCCGATAAGATTAACTTTTTCATTTTTTTCATTTTTAGATTAACTATTGATTATTTTTCTAACCATTTTCCGTTAGCGTCAACGTGCAGAGTTTCTTCTTTGTCACCTACTTTTACCTCTAGTTTGTATTCGCTGTTTTCGTTGACATAAGCTTTGGTGATCACAGCTTCTGGATACACTTTTTTCAAGGATTCTGTAACTGTAGATGGAACTTCTTCAGCTTTGATTTCTTTGAATTCTTCAGCTATAATAACTGATTTTGCTGTGAATTCTGTATTGCTGATAGGAGTTGCAAATGTTGATAAACTTCCTAATACAATTGCTGCTGATAAGATTAACTTTTTCATGATATTTGTTTTTTATTTATTTATAATTGTTTGTTTTGTTATTTCAGGATTCAATTAGTTTTGGATCCATTTTCCGTTTTCATCGGCGAATAAGGAACCTTCTCTGTCTCCTACTTTCACATCAAGTTTGTATTCTTTTTTGTCGTTGATATAAGCTTTGTTAATTACAGCTTCAGGATAAGCTTTTTTCAAAGCTTCGGTTACTGCGGCAGGAACTTCTTCGATTTTTATTTCTGTTTCTGTTTGCGAAGTTGCAGTTGCCTCTGTGGCTGTTGAAGAAGGAGTTTGTTCAGTAGGAACAGTATTTTGATCTTGCATTTGTTCTTGTGCAGATAGAGTTGATAAGCTTCCTAAAACGATTGCTGCGGATAAGATTAATTTTTTCATGATATTATTTTTAATTGTTAATGTTTTACGCTTTAGTTAATGAAATTATTGTGCCGTAATTTTTTTGAAACAAAAGGCATTTATAAGTAGTTGATTTAGTGGTGTTTATTTTTAATATGCTTCTTTTAGTAATGTGTAAGGCTGTGTAAAATCTGTTTGAAGTGTGTAATTTTTACCCATTTGAGATGAAATTTTAAGGCATAAAAAAAGCTACACAAATTGTGTAGCTTAGTTATTGGAAGAATAATTTAGGTGATTATTCTTTATGTTTCATTTTAAAAGAATCCATAAATGCAGTAGTATAATTTCCTGCTATGTAATCTGGATGGTCCATTAATTGTCTGTGGAAAGGAATTGTTGTTTTGATTCCTTCGATTACAAACTCATCTAAGGCTCTTCTCATTTTGCTAATTGCTTCCTCACGGGTTTGAGCCGTAGTAATCAATTTTGCAATCATAGAGTCATAGTTTGGAGGAATGGTGTAACCTGAATAAACGTGAGTGTCTAAACGTACTCCGTGTCCACCTGGCATATGCAAAGTTGTAATTTTTCCTGGTGAAGGTCTGAATTCGTTAAAAGGATCTTCAGCATTGATACGGCATTCGATAGCGTGTAATTGAGGTAAGTAGTTTTTACCAGAAATAGGCACACCTGCAGCTACTAATATTTGCTCACGAATTAAATCGTAATCAATTACTTGTTCTGTAATCGGGTGTTCGACTTGGATACGCGTATTCATTTCCATGAAATAGAAATTGCGGTGTTTGTCAACCAAGAATTCTACAGTTCCAGCTCCTTCGTACTTGATGAATTCCGCCGCTTTTACAGCAGCTTCACCCATAGCTTGACGTAGTTCGTCAGTCATGAATGGAGAAGGAGTTTCCTCAGTTAATTTTTGGTGACGTCTTTGTACCGAACAATCTCTTTCAGAAAGGTGACAAGCTTTACCAAATGAATCTCCAACGATTTGAATTTCGATATGTCGAGGTTCTTCAATTAGTTTTTCAAGATACATTCCGTCATTACCAAAAGCGGCAGCTGACTCTTGACGAGCACCTTCCCATGCTTTTAATAAATCTTCTTCTTTCCAAACTGCACGCATTCCTTTACCTCCACCACCTGCGGTAGCTTTAAGCATTACAGGGTATCCAAATTGTTTAGCGATACTAGCGGCTTCTTCGTATGATTCTAAAATACCTTCAGAACCTGGTACACAAGGAACTCCAGCAGCTTTCATTGTAGCTTTAGCGGAAGCTTTGTCTCCCATACGGTCAATCATCTCTGGAGCAGCTCCGATGAATTTGATACCGTGTTCTTGACAGATTTTAGAAAATTTAGAGTTCTCAGACAAAAATCCGTATCCTGGGTGAATTGCATCTGCATTTGTGATTTCTGCAGCAGCAATGATATTTGACATTTTCAAATAAGACAAGTTGCTAGGAGGTGGTCCTATACAAACCGCTTCGTCAGCAAAACGAACGTGCAAACTGTCTGCATCAGCAGTGGAGTAAACAGCCACTGTCTTAACTCCCATTTCTTTACAAGTTCTAATAACACGAAGTGCAATCTCGCCTCTATTTGCAATTAATATTTTTTTAAACATATTTTTTTAATTAGATAATTAGACATTCTGTCAATTAGACAATTATGAAGAAAGAAAAACTTCTAACTCCTAACTTCTAACTTCTAACTTAATTAAGATGGGTCAACTAAGAATAATGGTTGGTCAAATTCAACTGGAGACATATCGTCAACCAAGATTTTTACGATTTTACCTGAAACCTCTGATTCAATTTCGTTGAATAATTTCATTGCTTCAATGACACAAAGAACATCTCCTTTTGCGATAGAATTCCCAACTTCCACAAACATAGGTTTGTCTGGAGAAGGTTTTCTATAAAAAGTTCCAATGATTGGAGATTTAACAGTAATGTATTTAGACTCTTCAGCTGCTGGAGTGGCAACTACTGGTGCTGCTGCAACTGGAGCGGCAGCTGCAGGAGCAATTACCTGGTGTACTGGAGCTTGTGGAGCTTGTTGTACGTAAGTTGTTTCTGTGGTGTTTCCTTCTAAAGTAGTTCGGATTGTGATTTTTACATCATCCATTTCCAACTTAACTTCTGCAACTCCTGTGTTTGAAACAAATTTGATTAGGTTCTGAATTTCTTTTAAATCCATAATTGGTCTATTTTTAGTTTAAATTTATTTTTTGTCGTATGCCCATTTTAAGTAAACAGACCCCCAAGTGAATCCTCCACCGAAGGCTGCAAAAATAATTGTATCTCCTTTTTTAAACAAATGTTCAAAATCGCTGATTACAAGAGGTAAAGTTGCTGATGTAGTGTTTCCGTATCTTTCGATATTCATCAATACTTTTGATTCCTCTAATTTCATTCTATTCGCTGTAGCGTCAATAATTCTTCTGTTTGCTTGATGTGGAATTAACCAATTAACATCTTCGTTAGTAAGGTTATTTCTTTTTAGAATTTGTTCGCTAGCATCAGCCATGTTGGTAACTGCGTATTTGAATACTGTTTTACCATCTTGCATGATGTTGTGTCTATTATCGGTAACAGTTTGCAAAGTGGTAGGTACTAGAGAACCTCCAGCTGGAATTTTAAGAAAATCACGGCCAATACCGTCGCTTCTTAAATATTCATCTTGCAATCCTAGTCCTTCGAAGTTTGGTTCAAATAAAACCGCACCTGCTCCATCTCCAAATATAATACAAGTTGTACGGTCAGTATAATCTACAATAGATGACATTTTATCGGCACCGATTAAGAGTACTTTTTTATACCTTCCAGACTCTATGTAAGCTGCGGCAGTTGACATACCGTATAAAAAACTGGAACAAGCTGCTTGTAAGTCGTAAGCAAAAGCATTTGTGGCGCCAATTTCAGTGGCAACATAAGCTCCTGTAGCCGCGACAGGCATATCAGGTGTTGCTGTGGCCATAATAATCATGTCTATTTCTAGAGGATTAATATTGCCCTTAGCTATTAAATCTTGCGCTGCTTTTATTGCTAAAAATGAAGTTCCTTTGTCTTCATCTTTAAGGATTCTTCTTTCTTTAATTCCAGTACGAGTGGTAATCCACTCATCATTTGTGTCAACCATTGTTTCTAGAACTTTGTTTGAAAGCACAAAGTCTGGAACATAAGATCCGACAGCGGTTATTGCGGCGGTCATTTTATTCATTTTATTTACTATTTTTTATCAAATGTTGCCATCTGAAAAAATGTTTAAAAGGTTTGAAAAATACAAAAAAAAATCTAAACCCATTGTTTTAGAGCTTCTTATTTAAGGAAAATTATAAACAACAAAAAAAACTCTCACCAAGTGAGAGTTCAAATATCATCTATAAAAAAATGCATTAAGCAAAAGTAGCTTCTGACTTGTCAATAACAACTTGCCCTCTGTAGTACATTTTACCTTCGTGCCAGTAAGCTCTGTGGTATAAATGTGCTTCACCTGTAATAGGACAAGTAGCGATTTGTGCTACAGTAGCTTTATAATGTGTTCTTCTTTTATCTCTTCTTGTTTTCGAGATTTTTCTCTTAGGATGTGCCATTTTACTATATTATTTATCCGTTAATAGTTTTTTTAATTTGTCCCAACGTGGGTCAATGTCTTCTGTATTTTCTTCTTTGTTTTCTTTTTTCTCTTTGATTGCTAATTCATTCAATCGTTCAAGAGCTTCGGATTTTAAACTTCCGTCTTTTACTCCTGGGTGTACGCGTCTTTGTGGGACGGATAACACAATCATTTCATAAATATACTGTGCGATATCTATTTCAAACTCTCCGAAAGGCAAAATAAGTAATTCTTCGTTGTCATTGTTGAATTCTTCTCCAAATCGAACAATTAACTTCATTTTTCCTTTGATGGGTAAATCAAAATCTTCACCAGTAAGGTCACAAGGCACGTTAATAGTTCCTTTGTGTTTGAAATTCAATTCGAGCATGTTGCTTTGTTTCTCAAAAACAACGTTTACTGTAATGTTTGAATTTTGATATTCATCATAATCAAAGATTTCAAAGAACGCGTTATTTATTTGATACTCAAAATGATGTTTTCCTGTCTTTAATCCTACGAATGGAATTAAATAATCTTTTGTCTTACTCATTTAAACAAAATTTTGCCACATTCCGAAGCTTCGGAACGGGAGTGCAAAGATATAAAATTATTATAAACCTAATAAAGTTATTTATCTTTTTTTAGTTATTGCTATTTTTCTTTTACTTTTAGGGGATTTTTGGTCATTTCTTCGTGCTGAATTCTTGAACGATAGATGTCTATCGCAAGGTAAACGGCTTCTTTGAATGAATTAAAATCGGCTATTCCTTTTCCTGCAATGTCGTAAGCGGTTCCGTGGTCAGGTGATGTTCTTACTTTGTTTAATCCCGCAGTGTAATTTACTCCTTTTCCAAATGACAAAGTTTTGAACGGAATCAATCCTTGGTCGTGATAAGTTGCAATAATGGCGTCGTATTTTTCATATTGACCGCTTCCAAAAAAGCCATCAGCAGCAAAGGGGCCAAAAACTAGGGTTCCTTTGTTGAATATTTTTTCCAATGTTGGTTTTAATATCGCATCGTCTTCATTGCCAATTACACCTCCATCACCACAATGTGGATTTAGTCCTAGTACAGCAATTTTAGGTCTAATGATGTTGAAATCTTGGATTAGGGATTGTTTTATAGTTTCAATTTTCTTTTTTATTAAAGCTTCGGTTAGGTGGTTTGAAACTTGGTTCAAGGGAACATGGTCTGTTAGTAATCCAACTCGCAGGTTGTCTTGTACCATTAGCATCAGAGCATTGCCTTCTAGCTCTTGATTAAGGTAGTCCGTGTGTCCAGGAAACTTAAATTCCTCCGATTGGATGTTGTACTTGTTTATGGGGGCTGTGACTAATACGTCAATTTGGTCTTCTTTAAGAGCTTTCGTGCTGGCTACAAAAGATTTGATGGCGTATTCGCCTACTTTATCGTCGTTAGTACCAAGGTTTAGGTCTACGCCCTCTTTCCAAACATTGAGTACGTTGATTTTTCCGGGGATAAGTTGGTCTATTTTATCAATTCCATGCAGAGCAACAGTAGTTTCTAGATTTTTTTTGATAAAAGATAAGATTTTAACATTGGCAAAAATAACAGGAGTGCATAGTTCAAGCATTCTAGAATCCTCAAAAGTTTTCAGTACCACTTCGCTTCCAATACCGTTTAAATCTCCAATTGAAATTCCTACGATTATATTTTCTGCTTTTTTCATCATGACCTCAAGTTATTTATTGCTAATTTTGAAGTGCAAATTTAGTAAAATAAAACAAGAAATGTTTACAGGTATCATAGAAACCCTTGGGGTGGTTCAGGAAATAAGAAAAGAAAAAGATAATATTCATATAACAATGGATTCTTCTATAACGAATGAATTGAAAATTGACCAAAGTGTTGCTCATAATGGTGTTTGTTTGACGGTAGTAGAAATCAAGGGAAATAGTTATACGGTGACCGCAATTGACGAAACAATTCAAAAAACCAACTTAGGAGATTGGAAAACAGGAGATCAGGTCAATTTAGAACGTGCAATGAAATTGGGAGACCGTTTGGATGGGCATATTGTTCAAGGTCATGTTGATCAAATAGGGACTTGTGTTGCTGTTGAAAATGCTAATGGGAGTTGGATTTATACCTTTGAATATGATGAAACGCTGAATAATATCACTATTGAGAAAGGATCGATTACTGTAAATGGGGTTAGTTTGACTGTGGTGAATTCTAAGAAAAATCAATTTAGTGTTGCTATTATACCTTATACTTACGAACATACTAATTTTAATAGTTTTAAAGTGGGTGCAAAAATTAATCTTGAATTTGATGTAATAGGAAAATATGTTTCTAGATTGTATTCAATAAAATAAAAACAGATTGTGTTTTTAAAAAAGAAAGTCTTTGGTTTATCCCAAAGACTTTCTTTTTATTTCATATTTATAGATGTAGTATATTCCTAATAAGATAGCAATAAGGAATAGCCAATAAAGCCCCTCGTCAATTGGAAGTCCTGGAGGGGATGGTGGTCTTCCTGTGGGGGAGGGTGTAGGCGGCCCCTTGCCTTTGTCTTTGTCGTTTTTGGCAAAGATTTCCATTATCCCAATAAGGAAAGCGATAAGTGGATAAAATTTGTTTAAAGCGACTCTCATAATTTTGTTCAAAAATAGTAAAACGTATTTTAAAAAAATAAATTTTCGGTATTGATTGTCTGTTTTGAAATGGTATTTTTAAGTCAAAGTAACGACAATGAACGGATAATATATAGATTTTTCCAATTTTAACTATAAAAAGAATATTTTTTCGTTAAAATGCATAGAAAATGAGTAATAACAAAAGCCTGTTGTTGTTTTCGTTTAAATGTAAATAAGGCTTTAATGTATTGGTTTCTCGTATTTCTAGTGTTAGTATTTACGTAAAATAGATGTTTTCGGTTTTGTTTTATTCCTTTTGGCAGTTTTTATATGTAAAAAAGCCTTGTAAAGTGTTAGTTTACAAGGCTTTTTAAACTTAAGATGTGGTCCCACCTAAACTACATTGTTGAATTTTTGATAAAAAAAAGATTTACGATTTTTATATTATAAAGTCAAACTGCTAAATTCATATGTAAGGTTTTTTTTCTTATTTTTGACTAAAACAATATTGTTATATAAGCAATGCTGTTTTTATAAATGGATTCATAACAATATAAAAAAATGAAAAATGGGATTACTTACTAAAACAGAACTTCATTACAAAGACTACTCTTGGACAGCATTAGCAGGAGACAATCCAAAAATTTCAGGCGCACCTGACAACACTTTATTAAACAGAAAAGAAGGGTATGAAATTTTATATTTTGTAAATAAATTTTCAGAAACTTATAACTTTAAAAATAAAAGCTCAGCTCACAAAGTTGAAAAAATGATTCGTAATGATGTTCCAAGCAACATCCATAGCCAAATTAATATTAAAGATTGGATTGTGAAAAACTGGAATAACACTACCTTTTCAAATTAAGCAATCTTATTCTAGGGTCCCTTTTACCAATTATATATCCAAATTATAAACAAAATTATAAACCTCAATTTATTTGGGGTTTATTTTGTTTTAAAAACCTTAAATCAAATAATACTGAAAATGAAAAATCCTTTCATCAAAAGAAAAATAAAAGACGAATTAAGCGACGATAATAATGACTTAAAAAATGGCTTAATTATATTCTTATCCATCATTATATTTTGGTTTTTTTGTGGCATAGGATTTAATTTAATAAGAAAAGAATGGGTGAAATCTATTGCAAAAGATGACGTTTTTGAAGCAATTAACTCTCTTTTTTCAGGATTAGCATTTGCAGGATTAATCTATACTATAATACTTCAAAGAAAAGAACTGTCATTGCAGAGAAAAGAACTAAAAGATACTAGAGATGTATTTCAAGAACAAAGTTCATTAATGAAATTTCAACAAAAAGTTAATGTTTTTTTTCAAATGATTGAAAATCATAGAGGCGTAGTAAAATCATTAAACACAACAATTAAAACATACAAAAACAATCCTGAACTCACAAGAAGTGAAGAAATTGAAACAAAACGAGAAGGATACGAAGTCATTGAAGACAAAATAAATCAAATTAATAATATCCTGCTAACTTCAAGTTCAATACATATTAGCAAAAGTGGAAATTTTAATTATTTTTCACAAAAACATCCATCAATTTTAAAACATAAATATAAAGATTTAGACAATATTTACACAAGTCTAAAAATGATAATTGAATTTATTATTACTCAATTAGAAAATGACACTACATACCATAAAATATTTTATAATGCAATTTCAAAAAATGAAAAAATAATCATTGGAATCTATTCAAATTTCTTTGAAGAAAAGGAAAACCAAATAGTGTCCAAAACTAATTTTTCATATTTAGAAGAATATAATCAAGCTGGGTATAAAACTATAATAGGATTAAAATTGCCCTATTTAAATTTAAATTTAGAGCCATTAAAATTGGAGATTAATTTTGATATTACATCGATAAATTTACCTAAACTAGTATTAACAAACCCTTCACAATACCAAATCAAACTAAAAGAAATTATTGTAAACAAAATTGAAAAAACAAAACCACCTTTCCCACAAGATGATTACTCCAAACAAGAAGAATTTTTAAGATTACCTTTTAATCTAATTATAGATTCGAAAGTCAAAACGAATATCGCTTTAGATGAATTACTTCTAAGTTATATTTTTAACGAAGAATATTCAAAATTGACAAATAAAGTAGAATTGACAAAAGAGGACTTAAAATTATTAAGTGCATACTTCATAGAAAAAAAGACCTTAAAATTAATTTTAAACATAGAATATAAAGAAGAAATTTACAATATTGACTTAATATTCAGATGTCATTTAAGTTCATATGCAAACAAATATCAAATTATTTTCTCTATTCAATAAATTACTGTTTAAAAAACTTTGACAAATAATACTAATTCAAACCAAAGATTCGTCCCCTTATTCGTCCCCTGAAAACAAAAAAGCCTCTACATTGCTGTAAAGGCTTGATTTTAAAAGTGGTCCCACCTGGGCTCGAACCAGGGACCACCTGATTATGAGTCAGGTGCTCTAACCAGCTGAGCTATAGGACCGGTTAAGAGTTTGCAATATTACTACTATTTTTTGTTTGCTCCAAATATTTTTCAATTAGTTTTATCGCCTTGTACAATAATAAATAATTGTAATTTAAAATTAGTTGATGTCGTGAATGTTAGAGGGCTACTTGTTTATTTCTTGGCATAATTCAATCAGGACACCATTGGTGTTTTTCGGGTGTAAAAAGACGATTCGTTTGTTGTCAGCGCCCTTTTTGGGTACTTCATCAATAAAAACAAAACCTTCTTTTTTCAATCTTTCAATCTCTACTTCTAGGTCCATGACTTCAAACGCGATATGGTGAATGCCTTCTCCTTTTTTTTCGACAAATTTAGCAATCGCACTCTCAGGATGGGTAGCTGCCAGAAGTTCAATTTTAGTTGAACCCGTTTTAAAGAAAGTAGTCAAAACCTTTTCGCTAGTCACTTCCTCTGTTTTATAAGCTGCTACGCCTAATAATTTTTCAAAAAGCAATTGGGATTCGAACATGTTTTTTACAGCAATTCCAATATGTTCTATTTTCTCCATCATGGGTACTAGATTAATCCCTTAGTTGTAATACAAATTTACAAAATAAAAGGCGCTTTGAATACTATTAGAAAATTTAATTGGCCAAGCTATAATAATGAGTTAAAAATTTCAATTCCGGTAAATATAATTGTTATTTTGTATCCTTTAATTTTGATAACTCATGTTCAAATCTAATTTTGTCGCTTTTCTTATTGTATTGACTTTGTCCCTTATAGGATGTGCTAAAAGAGGGAGTATAACAGGTGGTCTAAAAGATACCTTAGCACCAGTATTAAAAAGTAGTTACCCTAAAAATTTTAGCACTAATTTCAATGTGAAAGAGGTGAAACTTACTTTTGATGAATATATCAAACTAAAGGACCTTAACAAACAACTCATCATTTCCCCTCCAATGAAGCAGGAGCCTTTAATTCTGCCTACGAATGCTAGTAAATATTTGACAATTAAAATTAACGATACTTTACAACCCAATACCACTTATAGTTTCAATTTTGGACAGAGTATTGCAGACTATAATGAAGGCAATCCGTTAAATCAGTTCAAATACGTTTTTTCGACAGGTAACTATATTGATTCTCTTTCTTTAGGCGGAAAAATTAAGGATGCTTTTGAAAAAGAACCTGATAATTTCGTTTCTATTATGTTATATGAAAGAAATGAAAAATTCAATGATTCGGTTGTTTTTAATGAAACTCCAAGATATGTTACCAATACCTTAGATAGTTTGAAAACCTTTCGCCTTGAAAATTTAAAAGCAGGAAACTATCTTTTGGTAGCCATTAAGGACAAGAATAAAAACAACAAATTCAATCCCAAAGAAGATAAAATAGGTTTTATCAAACAGGTTGTTTCAATTCCTAATGACACCCTATATGAGTTGGAATTGTTTAAAGAGGTATTGCCTTTTAAAACTTTTAAACCTTCACAGGTTTCAGGGAGTAAATTGCTTTTAGGATATGAAGGGAAGCAGGATTTTACGCTTGTAAAACCAAAAGTAGCATTGAAAAACGGAACCGCAATTGTGCCTAGCATTGTCACACAAGTGTCCAAAAAAGATTCCCTGCACATCTGGTATAAACCTATAAAAGCAGATTCTTTAAACGTTGCAATTACTAGAGGAGATTATAATCAAAAATATACCATTCGTATTAAGGACCAAAAGAAAGATACTTTGACTGTCTTAGCACTTCAAAGCGGAAATTTAGGCTTTAATGAACGTTTTACTATTGAAACAGCTACTCCTTTGGTGAAAATTGATGCGTCAAAAATGAGTTTAACTAATGCAGCAAAAGAAAAAGTGGAATTTAAAACCGAGCATGACGAGTTTCATCAAAAAATATTTTTTGATTTCAAAAAGTCACCCTCTGAAAAATACAATTTAAGTATTTTGCCTGGAGCCCTAACTGATTTTTTTGACAAACAGAATGACAGTCTCTCCTATAATTTAAATACGCGTGCTGTAGAAGATTATGGAAACTTACGCATCCAATTACAGAATGTAAAAAAATTTCCAGTAATAATCGAACTCACTTCTTCTAATGGAGAAGTTAAGGCCGAAGAATACAGTACTGGAGCTACAACTATCGATTTTAATTTAATAGAGCCTTCTTTGTATACAGTCAGAATCATTTATGATGACAATAAAAACAAGCGATACGATACAGGTAATTATTTAGCCCAACAGTATTCTGAAGAAGTGGTTTATTTGTCCAAAGAAATTGATGTACGAGCCAATTGGGATGTAGAGCAGGTTTTTGATGTCAGTTTGCCTTACGTTCCAGAACCTAAAAAGAAACCTGCCAAAAAGAAAAGTGGTTTTTAATCTTTGATTTCAAAAACATCACGGTCATTTAGAAAATTAAAACGCTGACGTGTTTGTGGTACCTGATTTTGCTGTAGCGTAGTTACTAAAGTGGTTTCAGTTTCTAGTGGAGTAAGAACATAGTCTCCTGTAGGGCCTATAAGTTGAGAATGACCGTTATAAACCATGCCGTTTTGATCTTTCCCTATGCGATTAACCCCTATGGTATAGCATAAATTTTCAATGGCACGAGCACGCAACAAACTATCCCAAGCCAGAATTCTAGGTTCAGGCCAGTTGGCCACATAAATTAGCAAATCATAATTTTCAATATTCCTAGAGAATACAGGGAAACGCAAGTCGTAACAAACTAACAGGCATATTTTCCAGCCCATATATTCTAGAATTAATTTCTGTTTTCCCGGAGTATAAATTTTTTCTTCGCCTGCCAGCGTAAACAAATGGCGCTTGTCATAGAACTGAATTTCGCCTGAAGGAAATACAAAAAGCAAGCGGTTGTAAAAATTACCATTTTCAGTAATTACAAGACTTCCTGTAATGGCACAGTGTCGCGATTTGGCTGTTTTTTGCATCCATAGTACAGTTTTGCCTGTCATCGTTTCGGCGACTGCGGCAGGATTCATCGTAAAGCCAGAGCTAAACATTTCAGGTAAAACAATCAAGTCAATGTCCAACGCTAATGCGGCAATTTTTTCCGTAAATACCCGTCTGTTTTCTTGTGGATTTTCCCAAACTAATGCTGATTGTATCAAAGCTACCTTCATTCCTGCGATTTTTGATAAAGATAAGAATTCTGTTTGTAAAATTTTAAGGAGCAGTTTGATTGTGATTTCAACAACGCCTCGTCCCGCTATGCGTTGCAATCTCTAGTTTTTGCTGTCGCAACACTAGAGGATTTTCACTTCTATCGGGGCTAGGGACTAACTGTTGTTTTCATAGTAAAATCATTTTAGAATTAATTTTAAATGAAATAAAATCGGTCTAAATTATGTTTTAATTTTCTTTAATCTCTTCGGGTATTTTTCTAAGTTATCAATTCTCGTTACAATTCACTAAATTTGCCATCAAAATAAATCCAAATGAGTAACATTAGAATCACAAAGCAATTTAATTTTGAAACTGGACATGCCCTTTATGGTTACGATGGGAAATGTAAAAATGTACACGGGCACAGTTATAAATTGTCAGTAACAGTAATGGGAAGTCCTATTACGGATCGTTCTAATGTAAAGTTTGGAATGGTAATCGATTTTTCAGACTTAAAGAAAATTGTAAAGGAGGAAATTGTGGATCAATTTGACCATGCCACCGTTTTTAACCAAACGACTCCTCATGTTGAATTGGCTAAAGAGTTGGAATCTCGTGGTCATCATGTTATTTTGGTAGATTACCAACCCACAAGTGAGAATATGGTCATTGATTTTTCTAAAAGGATTATCAGTCGTTTGCCAGCAGGAATTGAGCTGTTTTCATTGAAATTACAAGAAACAGAATCTTCCTTTGCAGAATGGTTTGCAAGCGACAACCAATAATCATAAACTGATAATTTTTCTTCATGCGTTTAGCTAATAACAAAAAGATATATTTTGCTTCAGACCAACATTTTGGTGCTCCAACACCAGAGTTGAGTCGACCAAGAGAGCAGAAGTTTGTAGCTTGGTTAGACGAAATCAAAGAAGATGCAGAAGCTATTTTTTTATTAGGTGATTTATTTGATTTTTGGTTTGAATACAAAACCGTAGTACCTAAAGGTTTCGTTCGTGTGTTAGGTAAACTGGCCGAAATTCGCGATAGCGGTATTCCTATTTATTTCTTTGTAGGGAATCATGACTTATGGATGCGTGATTATTTTCAAACTGAACTGAATATTCCAGTCTATTACGACAACCAAGAATTTACCTTTTGCGGAAAAACCTTTCTTATAGGGCATGGAGATGGTAAAGGCCCCGGAGATTTAGGGTACAAACGTATGAAAAAAGTTTTTGTACATCCGTTTTCTAAATGGCTTTTTGGCTGGTTACATCCTGATATTGGCGTTCGTTTAGCACAATATTTATCAGTAAAGAACAAATTAATCTCGGGTGAATCTGACGTGAAATTTCTTGGAGAAGATAAGGAGTGGTTAATACTCTATGCCAAACGAAAGTTAGAAACCAAACATTATAATTACCTCGTTTTTGGTCACCGTCATTTGCCGATGATTCGGTCAGTGGGTGAAAACGCAGAATATGTAAATTTAGGTGATTGGATCACTTATTTTACTTATGGTGTTTTTGATGGTGATAATTTTGAAATCAAAAAATACGACTAATTTCTACTCGTATCCCACAAATATTTTTCCAACTCAATTTTGAATAAGGTAGTAGTTATCAAATTATTCATTTGTATTAATTCATTGATGGACATTGCTAAATCAACTTCTTGAAAGGGTGTTTTGAGCAAATACTTGGTGCAATTGTTTTTTAGGTCACAATCGTCACAACAATAATTTTTGTGGATGCTATCTTCAATCAAACATTTGAAATCCGCGAGTTCATTTGGATTCAATTGCAAACCTGTTTCTTTAAAAACGAGTTGAATTTTATCTCTTAGCAATTGGTCCTCAGTTTTCCAGTAAAAGGAAACGCCAAATTCATTTTGATATATAGGTTGTATTTCTTTCATCATTTCAGGTCTTTGACACAAATATATGAAAAACCTGTTATTTAGAATGAATAAAAATAAAAAAAACTTAAAGTTAAATCTGTAGTTTAAGCTGCTCTTTGGCTGTTTTTATGATTGAATCGGCGTCGTTGGTATTGGTATTTACGGCAATACTACCATTGCCATAAGGACCGTACTTGCGTTCATCTGTTACTGAAAACAAACCTAATACTGGTGTTTGTGAGGTGCTGGCAAGGTGCATGATTCCGCTGTCGGCTCCTATAAATAAAGAAGTGTTAGCAATAAAGGCCGCAATTTCTCTAACGTCTTTACTATAAAAAGTAGGTGCTTTGAAATCGATTTGCGACACATTTTCAACGGGTAAAACTTCTACAATATTATTGTCTGGAAATGATTGCACTAGTTTTTCATACAAAGGATTCCACCAAGCTGGAGGATAACATTTTGTCCCTGTTGCAAATGTAAAGATGCAAATGGTTTCCCTTTCTTTAGGGACAATGGTATCTAGAATGTTTTTAGCTTGAGCAATTTCAGTTTCACTAAGTTTGATATTCAAAGTAGGTACAGGCTGGTTTGAATTCGGATGACCTAACTGTTCTAAGTAATGTCTAAACTCGTAAACTGGGAATTTTGCAAAGTGGTTATAATCGGGGAATTTGTTTTTTACAATTTCATTTTCTTCTCCAAAAAACTTGAAATTGGAATTTGCAAACTGAGTAGATAAACGACCAGAGGAGGAACCTTTATCAATATTAAGAACCAAATCGTAGTTCTTTTTTTTCAATTTGAACCAAACTAAGAAATATTTAATGAGTTCGTTAAATGGTTTTCGAGGTAGAATAATATAATTGTCAACTGCCTTGTAATTTGTAAAAATGATGGGAGCAAGTCCGCCTCTCACAAATAAATCAATTTTACAATCAGGAAAGACTGCATTGATTTCTTGTACTAATGGCGTAATGAGCAAAAGATTTCCTAATCGATGATTGGGACGGTTGATTAAAACATTTTTGAAAACCACTTTTGAATTCGGATCGATATTTTGATTTCCTTTCGTTGTGCCAATATACTTAGTTAATCCACGCGTTATTTTTCGTCGAATTATATTGATTTCTGTTTTAAAGCTCATATTGTGGTTTTTTAAATACCAAGAGTATTTTGAAATAATTATGGCAAAGGTATAGAATTGATTTTATTTTAATCGCTGCAGAGAAAGTAATCGCATTAAGCTATTTCTTCTTTCAGATTGATGTCCTCATTTAAGTCCAGTTTCCTAAAAGTTGGAGAAACTAAGCCTGTTATTATTACAACTAATAATGTCATGCTTCCACCAAAAACGACTGCAGTAACGGTCCCCATTAATCGAGCGGTTAACCCACTTTCAAAAGCTCCTAATTCATTGGATGAACCTACAAACATAGAATTTACCGCCGATACTCGACCACGCATATTATCTGGAGTTTTCAAGAAAAGAATCGTTTGACGGATGACTACTGATATACCATCAAAGACACCGCTTAAAAACAGTGCTAAAAGCGACACCCAGAAAATGGTGGAAAGGCCAAATACGATAATACTCACTCCAAAACCAAAAATAGCAGCGAGTAGTTTAATTCCGGCATTTGTGTTCAAAGGAACATAAGCGGTAACGAGCATGGTTAAAAAAGCGCCCACTGCGGGTGCGGCTCTTAAAAATCCAAAACCTTCTGGACCAACTTTTAGGATGTCTTGGGCAAAAACAGGTAATAAGGCCACCGCTCCTCCAAAAAGTACGGCAACCATGTCAAGCGTGATGGCTCCCAAAACAGTTTTATTGTTGAATACAAACTTGATTCCTTCTCCCAAACTTTGCATAACTGGTTCACCGATTTTAGGGTTCAATATTGGTTTCGCTTCTATTTGGGACAAAGCCAATAAAGCCACAATGGAACAAATAAATACGGCACACATCGACCAGTGTACACCAATTAAGTGAATTGAAAATCCCGCTATCGCAGGCCCTACGACGGAACCAATTTGCCAAACGGAACTGCTCCAAGTAGCGGCATTGGGATACACTTTTTTCGGGACGATTAAAGACAATAGTGAAAAAATAGTTGGACCAATAAAGGCACGTACAAGTCCTCCTAAAAATACCATGAAGTAGATGGCATATAGAACGGTTTCTGTTTGGTAATCTGCAATTACGGCAGGCCAAGTGAGTAAAAACAAACCAAAACTAATGACTGAGAAGGCCAAAATACATTTGAGTAACATATTTTTTTTCTCTTTTTGGTCCACGATGTGACCTGCAAAAAGTGCCATTGATACTGCTGGAATTACCTCCATTAATCCTATTAATCCTAAGGATAAAGGGTCTTTGGTGATGCTATAGACCTGCCATTCGATTACAATAAATTGCATGGACCAAGCAAATACCATCGCAAATCGAACTAGTAAAAAGGTGTTGAATTCTTTGTAACGTAAGGCTTCGTAAGGGTCTTTTTTTATTTTTTCAAAACTCATGCTCTAATATCTTTTAATCGTAGTTGTATGCTTGTATTTCCGTTCCACTCGTTTTCATCGATGCAGTATGCCGCATCAAAGTTTTTTTGATGGGTTACTACATCCATTTTGTTGCCCAATCCAAAGCCAATGGCAGCAAAACCTGCACTTTGATTTTGTTTCACAAACAATCGAAGGTGTTCGTTGTCTTTGCCCATTGGTTTGCCGTAACCAGTGTCTTTAACGTTTTTACTTAAAAAAACAGGTGTCATATTTTGTGGGCCAAAAGGTTCAAATTGCTTTAATATCCGAATAAATTTTGGGGTGATATCCTTAAAATCAATCTCGGCATCAACTTCAATTTCTGGAATTCGTTGTTCGGGTAAGATGGTTTCTTGCACTTGTTTCTCAAAGGCCATTTTGAACTTATCGTAGTTCTCGGCTTGCAAAGTCATTCCTGCAGCATACATATGTCCGCCAAATTGCTCCAAATGTTCAGCACAAGCTTCCAAGGCATTGTAAACATCAAACCCTTTTACAG
The DNA here is from genome assembly GCF_048320115.1 of Flavobacterium faecale. Classification (GTDB taxonomy): domain Bacteria; phylum Bacteroidota; class Bacteroidia; order Flavobacteriales; family Flavobacteriaceae; genus Flavobacterium; species Flavobacterium faecale_A. The sequence continues at coordinate 1,099,359 of NZ_CP182943.1, read as the reverse complement.
AACGGGCAGAGGCGGCATATTTTTCGCCACTTTTGGTAAACACCAAAGTCGGACGATAATGGGTTTCTATTAATCGAGAAGCCACAATTCCAATAACGCCTTTGTGCCAATCTTCTTGAAAAACAACAGTTGAAAAACGTTCTTCTTCGTTATTGGCAACAATTTGGTTCAATGCTTCTTTGGTAATTTGTTGATCTAAACCTTTACGGTCGGCATTGTATTTTTCAATTTCAGAAGCAAATTGCTGGGCTTGTTCAAAATCAAATTCGGTTAACAATTCCACCGCATGATTGCCATGTTTGATGCGTCCTGCAGCATTAATTCGGGGTGCTACAATGAATACCACATCGGTTATATCCAGTGTTTTCTTTTTGACTTGATGTGTCAAAGCTTTTATTCCCGGTCTTGGATTGGAATTAATTACTTGTAAACCAAAATGTGCCAAAACTCTATTTTCGCCCGTCATAGGAACGATATCCGCAGCGATTGCCGTTGCGACTAAGTCGAGATACGGAATCAAATCGTTTATCGTTTGTTTTCTATTAGCTCCTAAGGCTTGAATTAATTTAAAGCCCACACCACAACCACAAAGTTCGTCATAAGGGTAGGAGCAATCGTTGCGTTTTGGGTCTAAAACGGCTATTGCTTCTGGTAATTCGTCTCCAGGTCTGTGGTGATCACAAATAATGAAATCAATATTTTTAGCTTTGGCGTAGGCCACATGTTCAATCGATTTGATGCCGCAATCCAAAGCGATGATTAGTGAGAATCCATTGTCTTCAGCATAATCTATTCCTTTGAAGGAAACGCCGTAGCCTTCCAAATAGCGATCCGGGATATAGGTGGCAACTTCTGAATAATAGGTCTTTAGGTAGGATGAAACTAAAGAAACAGCAGTTGTGCCATCCACATCATAATCGCCAAAAACCAGAATCCTTTCTTGATTAGCAATAGCTTGTTCAATTCTGCTCACTGCTTTATCCATATCTTTCATCAAATACGGATCGTGTAAATGACTTAATGACGGACGAAAGAAAGCTTTGGCTTCTTCAAATGTTTCAATGCCACGTTGCACTAATAAAGTCGCCACAATTTCTTCAACATTCAAGGTTTGAACCAAATGTTGAATTTTATCTGGAGAAGGTTTTGGTTTTAGGGTCCAACGCATCTGTTTTGGGATTTAGGATTTTTGACTTACGATATGGACGTAAATAGTTTATTTTAATTCCAATGCTTCAGCTTCAAACTGAATCCCGTCCCAACCTGAAACCATGAAGTTTCGGATGTTTTGGTGATTAGTTCCTTCAGGATCTCCTAAAACTTCGTCAAAATAATAAGCGCCAAAACAAGTTAAAGTTTGTTCTTGCGTTAAATTATTTGCTTTTGCAAAAGCAAATAATTTGCAAGAGCCTGAATTGGTTCCTGCGGCATTGTGTGTATTTCCGTTTTGAAAAGCGGTAGGCGTAAAATTGTAATTTTCCTCAATTACTGCCATAGTATCGGTAAAGGCTATTGATTTAGGATTTGAATTTAGTTGGCTGATAAATGCTGCTATTGTCATAATTGTTATTTTATTCTTCGTCTTTTTGATATTTACTTTTTTTAGGTTCTTTGATAATGGTTTTGCCTGCTACTACCACTACAATTTCACCTCTTGGGGCTGTTTTTTCAAAGTGTTGCAATACTTCACGAGCGGTACCTCGAACGTTTTCCTCATGTAGTTTTGATAATTCACGGGAAACGCAAATTTGACGGTCTTCGCCAAAGTACGTGATGAACTCTGCTAAAGTTTTGACTAGTTTGTGTGGAGAAACGTAGAGAATTATCGTTCGGGTTTCCTCGGCTAATTCTAAATATCGGGTTTGTCTTCCTTTTTTTTCAGGTAAAAAACCTTCAAATACAAATTTGTCATTGGGTAAACCGCTGTTCACCAAAGCAGGAACAAAGGCCGTTGCGCCCGGTAAGCATTCTACTGCAACACCATTTTCGATACAAGCCCGAGTTAGTAGAAAACCAGGGTCAGAAATGGCAGGAGTTCCCGCATCCGAAATCAAAGCAATGGTTTCGCCAGCTTTCATTCGAGCAATTAAATTTTCGATGGTTTTGTGTTCGTTATGCATGTGGTGGCTGTACATATGAGTGCTAATTTCAAAATGCTTTAACAGTTTTCCGCTAGTTCGGGTGTCTTCAGCAAGGATTAAATCGGCTTCTTTGAGTACTCTAATAGCTCTGAAAGTCATGTCTTCCAGGTTGCCTATTGGAGTAGGGACAATAAATAATTTAGCCATGGTATTGCAACGTTGGGTTTTTAAATGATTATTAGCCACAAATTCATGAATAGCATGAATTTGTGGCTAATTTATTTTTAGTGATAGGGAGAGATTATAAAAATTTCTTTTCTATGATTTCCATGAAACGTTCTTCATAATCGGCTTTTCCTTTCCAGTCATTGTAATCAGGTTTGACCATTTCATCGATGAAAGCTTTAGTTTCATAAAAGTTGTCAAAAGTCATGATCTGACTCATTACACGGTTGTAATCTTCTCGGCTATTGCCAAAAAGATGTTTTACAAAAGCGATTTGATCATTCAAGTCAATTTCAATTCCTTTAGAGAATTTATCATTTAATGAAACAACTTTGGCAGCTGGTTTTTCGACTACTGATTGTGTTTTGGTAGAACTGCTTATTTCTTCCACTAGAGTTGAATTGTTTACTTTTTCAAATACAGGTGAAGGAGTAGGTACAGGTACGTCGTCTACTTTTACGAATTGCGGTTCATTGTAATCGCCTCCTAATAAATCTTCAAACGAAATTTGGATGGCTTCTGCTTTTTTTACTGCTTCAACCTCAATCTTTTCTTCAACTTCTTCTTCGTTTTCTTCGGTTAAACTAAAATGAGGTTCAAACGCTGGTGGCGTTATTGGTTCTGTTTCTGTTTCTAGAATAATTTCATCTTCAGCTACTTCTGTTATTGCAACTGCTTCAATTTTTTCATCTGCCACAATATTAATTTCATCTTCTTCTGGAGCATTAGTCGTTACTTCGACGGCAACAATTACTTCCTCTGCAGTTGGAGTTTCTGTGATAGTTTCTTCAGTGCTATTTTTATCAACAATATTTGTGCTTGTAACTGTTTCTACAGCTTCATTTTCGTAGAAATTTTCAACATCACTCACAATGGTAGCCCGTCCAATAGTTGGTTTAATGTCTCCATATTGTTCTTCAACAAATCGTAAAACGGCTAACTTTTCATATAGTTTTTGGGTTTCCAAAAACAATTGGTTTACATCAGATTTGTTTTTTAGTTGTAATATTCGGTGTGCAATGCTTATTAAATCGGCTTCCAATCTTTTTTTCATAACAGTAGAATTATAATATATGGCGAATGTTGAACAGTTAGTTTATCTAAAAGGATACGGTTTTAATGGAGGTAACTTCCATTAATTGATAAAAATTTTCTACTTTTGAGATGCTACAAAAGTACAAAATCTTAAGTGCTTTTTATTAAAGTACAAAGTAATAAAAACTATTCATTTTTTAAGTAAGAAAAAAATAAAATGTTTCTCGAAAATACAGTAAATCATAAAGAGCAGTTTGGTTGGATTGAAGTGATAAGTGGTTCCATGTTTTCGGGTAAAACAGAAGAATTAATCCGCCGTCTCAAAAGAGCCCAGTTTGCTAAACAAAAAGTGGAAATCTTCAAGCCGTCGATAGATACCCGCTATCATGAGGAAATGGTGGTTTCACATGATGCGAATGAATTCCGTTCTACACCTGTTCCTGCAGCGGCAAATATTGCGATTTTGGCACAAGGTTGTGATGTAATTGGAATTGATGAAGCACAGTTTTTTGATGACGAAATTGTCACAGTTTGTAACGATTTGGCCAACCAAGGGATTCGTGTGATTGTAGCGGGATTAGATATGGATTTCAAAGGCAATCCTTTTGGTCCCATGCCTGCTTTAATGGCTACTGCTGAATATGTGACTAAAGTTCATGCTGTATGTACCCGAACAGGAAATTTAGCGCATTATAGTTTTCGAAAAAATGATAATGACAAATTGGTAATGCTAGGCGAAACTGAGGAATACGAGCCATTGAGTCGTGCTGCTTATTATCAAGCGATGCGTGAAACCAAAGAGATTTAGCTCTGATAAAAATAAAACCATTAAGAAATTAAGTTTCATTAAGTTCATTCTTAATTTTTCTTAATTTCTTAATGGTTTATAAATTTAAAACCCAAAGGGTTTTAAATCTTCTTCCTCATTCTTGCTACAGGTATGTCTAATTGTTCCCTGTATTTGGCAATAGTCCTTCGAGCAATTGGATAGCCTTTTTCTTTGAGTAATTCGGCTAATTGATCGTCGGGATAGGGTTTTTTCTTGTTTTCTGCTTCGATGATATTCTGCAGTATCTTTTTGATTTCAAGCGTAGAAACATCTTCACCTTGATCGTTTTTCATGGCTTCGGAGAAAAATTCTTTTATCAACTTCGTTCCATAAGGTGTTTCTACGTATTTACTATTGGCTACACGAGAAATAGTTGAAATGTCTAAGCCTACTAAATCTGCAATGTCTTTTAAGATCATTGGTTTCAATTTAGTCTCATCACCTTCTAAAAAGTATTCCTCTTGATAGTGCATAATGGCATTCATAGTGACATATAATGTTTCTTGACGTTGTCTGATAGCGTCTATAAACCATTTGGCGGAATCCAATTTTTGTTTGATAAATTGTACAGCGTCTTTTTGATCGTTTGATTTATCGCGAGAATCTTTGTAAGTACGCAACATGTCTTGATAATCCTTAGAGACGTGTAAAGATGGGGCATTTCGACCGTTGAGTGTCAGTTCGAGTTCGCCGTCCACAATACGAATGGCAAAATCGGGAACTACATTTTCTGTTACTTTATTGTTTCCTGTAAAGGAGCCTCCTGGTTTGGGGTTCAAACGTTCGATCTCGTGAATGGCTTTTTTAAGTTGTTCTTTTGAAACACTGTATTTTTGAATCAGTTTGTCGTAATGTTTTTTGGTAAAAGCATCAAACTGGTTTTCTATAATATCAATGGCTAAATCTACGTATTCAGTGGGAGTGCGGTGTTTTAGCTGCAATAACAAACATTCTTGTAAATCACGAGCGCCTACACCAGAGGGCTCTAGTTCATGAATCACATGAAGCATTTTTTCAACCATTTCCTCATCAGTGTAGATTCCTTGTGTAAATGCCATATCATCAACCAAGTCCGAAATGCTTCTGCGGATATAACCCATGTCATCAATACTTCCTACTAAGAATTCAGCTATTTGCCGCTCGTCATCTTCAAGGATAAACGTATTGAGTTGATTGATTAGATCTTGATGAAAACTGATAGAAGCTACAATGGGTGATTCGCGGTCATCATCGTCGTCACTGTAATTGTTAGCTTGGGTTTTGTAATCAGGAGTATCGTCATCACTCAGATACTCGTCAATATTGATGTCATCAGCTTCAATTCTGTCTGAATCATCGTAGTCATCGTAATCATCGTTTTCAAACTCGTCGTTGTCGTAATTGTCTTCTTCGCTTCCAGATTCTAGGGCTGGATTTTCATTCATTTCTTCTAACAATCGCTGTTCAAAAGCTTGCGTAGGCAATTGAATTAACTTCATCAACTGAATTTGCTGTGGAGATAATTTTTGGGATAATTTTAAATTTAAGAATTGCTTTAGCATTTTTATTGTTTAACTGTTTAGTTGATTAATCGGTTAAGCGTAGTTAACGATAATATATCAACTCATCATTTTAAGAAAAAATTAATTTTAGAAATCAGTATTTTATTCATCACTTATTCGTGATAGTTACGATTAAACAGTTAAGCAATTAACCGATTAACCTATTTAAAATTCCGCACTCCCTGGCGTCCTTGGGAACGGAATAACATCTCTAATATTGGTCATTCCTGTTACAAATAACACCAATCTTTCAAATCCAAGTCCGAAACCAGAGTGGACTGCACTTCCAAATCTTCGGGTGTCTAAATACCACCATAGTTCTTCTTCTTCGATTCCTAAGGCTTTTATTTTTTCGACCAAAACATCAAAACGTTCTTCTCTTTGGGAACCCCCTACAATTTCTCCAATTCCTGGGAAAAGGATGTCCATTGCGCGAACGGTTTCTTTGCCTGGTTCGGTATTGTCATTCAAACGCATGTAAAATGCTTTGATGTTGGCGGGGTAATCAAACAAGATTACGGGGCATTTAAAATGCTTTTCCACCAAGTAACGTTCGTGCTCTGATTGTAAATCAGCACCCCATTCGTTGATGATAAAATTGAATTTTTTCTTTTTATTGGGTGTGCAATCTCTTAAAATGTCAATCGCCTCAGTGTAAGATACGCGTTTGAAATTATTTTCTAAAACAAAATTTAATTTTTCTAACAAAGTCATTTCGCTACGCTCCGCTTGTGGCTTTGATTTTTCTTCTTCTAACAAACGACTTTCTAAGAACTTTAAATCCTCAGCACATTTCTCCATTGCGTATTTGATGACGTACTGAATAAAATCCTCAGCCAAATCCATGTTGTCGTTCAGATCATTGAATGCCACTTCGGGTTCGATCATCCAGAACTCTGCTAAGTGACGAGAGGTGTTGGAGTTTTCAGCTCTAAAGGTGGGGCCAAAAGTGTAAATCTGACCCAATGCCATTGCAAAAGTTTCCCCTTCTAATTGTCCTGAAACGGTTAGATTAGTATGTTTTCCAAAGAAGTCTTTTTTGAAGTCAATGTTGCCTACTTCGGTTTTTGGCAAATTATCCAAGGGCAAAGCGGTTACTTTGAACATTTCACCAGCACCTTCGGCATCAGCACCTGTTATAATTGGGGTATTTACATATACAAAGCCTTTTTCTTGAAAATAGCTATGTACTGCAAATGACAATACAGAACGGACTCTCATTATGGCACCAAAAGCATTGGTTCTTACTCTAAGATGTGCATTTTCTCTTAAAAATTCCAAAGAGTGTTTCTTCGGTTGCATGGGGAATTTATCAGGATCTGAATCACCCAGGATTTCCAATTTGGAAACTTGAATCTCAAATTTTTGCCCCGCTCCTTTGCTTTCGGTCAATGTTCCTGTTACTGAAATAGCCGCTCCAGTAGTAATTCTTTTCAATATTTCGTCAGGTGTATTTTCGAAATCCACTACACATTGAATGTTGTTGATGGTAGAGCCATCATTCAAAGCAATAAACTGGTTGTTTCTAAAAGTTCTTACCCAGCCTTTTGCGTTTACTTCCTGAAGTATTGTGGAGCTGTTAAGCAAGTCTTTAACTTTTGTATGTCTCATTTTACGGCTGTTGTTTGTTTTAAACAAGGACTTTTTTTTATTACAAATATAAATCTTTTGTTAGCATGTTTGGTAATTCACAATTAGATTAATTCGAAAAAACATCCGTAAAAGGTTCCTTCTTTAATCGAAAAAACTTCCCGTTTTGAGGACAGGAAGTTCTATTGTTTGAAAGATGTTTTTTTTAATCTTCGTCTAATTCTAGTATCAAATTTGCAATCAAGGCAGTCCAACCTGTTTGGTGAGAGGCTCCTAATCCTTTACCAGTGTCTCCATCAAAAAACTCATAAAACAAATGTTGGTTTTTAAAATGTTCATCATTTGTAAATAGCTTATTTGGATCGTCAGAATGGTATTGAAATTTCCCCTCTGAATTGGCTTCAAAAAGCTTGATTAACCTCTTGCTTAGTTCGTTTGCAATTTGCTTTAAATTCATTTTCACGCCTGAACCAGTAGGGAATTCATAGACGTAATTAGGGCCATAAAAAGCATAGTACTTGCGCAAAGATTGAATAATCATATAGTTCAAAGGCATCCAGATAGGACCACGCCAGTTAGAGTTTCCTCCAAACATATTGGAACGGCTTTCACCAGGTTCGTATTGGATTTGGTGATGCCCATGATGTTGAAAAACAAAAGGATGCTTTTCATGGTATTTAGACAAGGAACGAATTCCGTAGTCGGATAAAAATTCATCCTCATCTAGCATACGAATTAGTAAATGTTCAAGTCTAAAACCACGCATAATAGAAAACAGGTAGTTTCCGTCCTCATTTGCTTCTTCAATATTAGAAATTAGTGAAGCCAGGTCAGGTCTGGTTCGAACGATTTCGGCAGCTCTGATTTTGAATTTTTTTAGTTCTTCAAAAAGATCTTTATTCATGATTTCAACCGCAAATAAAGGGATGATACCTATTAATGAACGTACTTTTAAACGATCAGTTTTTCCTGTAGACATTTCGACAACATCATAGTAAAAATTGTCTTCGTCGTCCCATAACGATATGTCTTTTTTACCGATATGGTGCATGGCCCAAGCAATATTTAAAAAGTGCCTGAAAAATTTGGCAGCCGATTCTTCATAGTTTTTATTGGTTTTCGCTAGTTCCAATGACATTCTAAGCATGTTCAATGTAAACATGGCCATCCAACTTGTGGCATCGGCTTGTTGCATTCTTGTGATGCCTTCGGGCATATGGTTGCGGTCAAAAACACCAATGTTGTCGAGGCCTAAAAAACCACCTTCAAAAAGGTCGGTTCCGCTTTTATCCTTTTGATTTACCCACCAAGTGAAGTTAATCAATAGTTTTTGGAATGCGCGCTCCAAAAATCGAGTATCGCCTTCACCAGTTCGTGTTTTGTCTTTTTCATAGACATTCCATACTGCCCAGGAATGAACCGGTGGGTTTACATCGCTAAAATTCCACTCATAGGCTGGAATTTGCCCATTAGGATGCATATAGCTTTCTTGAAGTACTAATAGTAATTGTTCTTTTGCAAAATCAGGATCTATTTCTACAAATGATGCCATATGAAAGGCTAAATCCCAAGCTGCATACCATGGATATTCCCATTTGTCTGGCATGGAAATAATGTGTCTGTTGTTCAGATGTTGCCAGCTAAAATTACGACTAGCAGGTCTATAAGGCTCAGCTTCTGATGGACCTCCAAACAACCATTTGTAAACATCATAATAATAGAACTGTTTAGTCCATAATAATCCTGAAAAGGCACTTTTAGCAATAGCTTGGTGTGTTTCGGGAATTTCTTTTTTAATAATGGAATCATAAAATTCTTCACATTCCTTTATTCTGCTTTCGAAAATTGCGTCGAAATCAGTCCAAGGATCTTCCATCATTTTTTTACTCAAGCGGATTCTGATACTTTTTTCTTCGCCTGCCTTAAGTTTTAGTTTGTGCCAAACTGCAAATTTAGAACCATCTTTTTCAGGATTTACAGTGGCTTCGCCATTTACCACATGGTTGTTTATGCCATCTTTTACATAAGGCACCTCGTTAGGGGAGTGGTAAATGCGTTGGTTGTTGGTTTCATTTTCGCAAAATAATTGCTCTCCTTTTTCATGATGTAAATAATATCTTCCGTTACGAGTACTTCGAGATTGAACGCAATTGTCATCGAGAGATTTTATAGTTGGTCGGGTATGACGATCGTTGTGTTTCCAGAAATTTCTAAACCACAGATGAGGAAGCACATGAATTTTAGCAGTTTTAGGACCTCTGTTTACAATGGTTACTTTCATCAAAATATCGCTGACATCCGCTTTAGCATATTCGATAAAGCAATCAAAATAAGCCTTTTTCTTAAAGCAATCGGTGTCTAGCAATTCAAATTCTGGTTCCTCTCTACTTCTCTGATTCTTCTTGATTAGTTCAGTATAAGGAAATTTCTTTTGCGGGTATTTGTATAAGTATTTGCAATAAGAGTGCGTAGGTGATGAAACTTGATGGAAATAAAGTTCCTTGACATCTTCACCATGATTTCCTTGATTGTTGGTTAATCCATACAATCTTTCTTTTAGAATAGGGTCTTTGCCGTTCCAAAATGCAGGAGCCAAGCACAGAATTTCACGAGAATCGCAAAACCCTCCAATACCCTCTTCTCCCCAGCGATAAGCATTGCTTCTGGCTTTATCATGATTGATAAATTCCCAGGCATTACCATCTTGGCTATAATCTTCACGCACGGTTCCCCATTGTCTTTCGGCTAGATAGGGACCCCATTTTTTCCAGTTTCTGTAGGTGTCATCAACAGCTAGTCTCTCTGCTTCAGTAGTTTTCTGAGTCATATTTCGTTGATTTTAATTATGGTATTTTAAAAAATGCAGCACTAAAAACGCACTTGCATATTGCGATAAAAATAATGTTTTTCTAAAGAAGTAGCTATTTCACTGTTTAGTATTCTTTATTTAATGATTATTCTTGGTTTCTTTTTGTTTCTAATAAAAAAAGCTGCTTTAAATTAATAAAGTTGTATTGAATTCTGTACTTGTTTTGGGATGTAGACAATTCTTTTGAGTGGAAGTTAACTTAAATTATCATTTTTCAACTAATTCTAATTCAGGTTCTTTTTCTATGTTATTTAGCACATCAATGGTAGGTTCTTTAAATTCTTGTTCGTTTGCAAGTGTTTTATTGAGTGTTAAGACCAAGCAAGGCAATAACATTAAGTTTGATAACATTCCAAAAAGTAAAGTCATCGCTATTAATCCCCCTAGCGCTACGGTGCCTCCAAAATCAGATAAAAGAAAAACAGAGAATCCTGCAAACAAAACTACAGAGGTATAGAACATACTAACGCCCGCTTCTTTAATTGTGGCGATTACCGATTTTTTTATTTTCCAGTTGTGGTTGGTAAGTTCTTGTCGATATTGTGCTAAAAAGTGAATCGTATCATCTACCGATAGCCCAAATGCAATACTAAAAACCAAGATTGTTGAAGGTTTTAGAGGAATTCCAAAATACCCCATTAGTCCAGCGGTAATCATTAGTGGTAATAGGTTTGGTATTACGGAAACCACTACCATTTTGAAGGAACGGAACATAAAAATCATTAAAACACAAATCAAGAAAACGGCAAAAAGTAAAGAAGTTACTAAATTGTCTAGGAGATATTTAGTTCCTTTTTCAAACACTAATGCTTTTCCCGTCATCACAACATCATAGCGGTCTTTTGGGAAAATCTTATTTGTTTTCTCTAATAATTTCTCCTCAATTTTGGCCATGTTTCCTGTGCCAATATCTTTCATGAAAGTGGTAATACGTGCTGTTTGCCCCGTGCTATCCACATAACTTTTCATGATGTTTTCTTTGGTGTCTTTGGTTGCATTTTTAGCATAGCTCAAAATAAAACTTTGGTCTTGAGAACTAGGCAATTCGTAATAATCGGGATTCCCGTTATAATAGGCTTGCTTGGAGTATTTAACCAGATTTAAAATAGAAATAGGTTTCGATAATTCTGGAATTGAGTCAATAGTCTCTTGTAATTCATCCATTTTTCTCAAGGTGGATGATTTCATAACTCCTTTCTTTCTTTTGGTGTCAATGGTGATTTCAAGGGGCATTACTCCATTAAACTCATTTTCGAAGAATAAAATATCTTTGAAAAAAGGAGTGTTTTGAGGCATATCTTCAATTAAACTGCCCGAAGTTTGGATTTTTAAAGCACCAAAAGTACTGATGATAAATAAAACAATCGCTACGGCATACACATAACGGCGGTTGTATTTGACCATTTTTTCTATCCATTGCATGAAAACCTTAGTGTAATTACGGTTGAGGTGTTCTAGGTGTTTGCTTTTAGGAACTGGTTGGTAACTATAGTATATTGGTATCGTGATTAAGCACAAAAAAAACAGTGCCATAATACTCAAAGAGGATATAATACCAAATTCTCTTAGTAGTTGACTATTGGTAATGATAAAAGTAGCGAAACCAGCAGCAGTAGTCAAATTAGTCATTAATGTAGCGGTTCCCACTTTGGTAATCACACGCTGTAAAGCTTTGGCTTTGTTACGGTGTGCCACATATTCTTGCTGGTATTTGTTGGTTAAGAAAATACAGTTTGGAATCCCAATTACAATCACAAGAGTTGGTACCAATGCTGTAAGGACTGTAATGTGGTAGTTAAACAATCCTAAAAGACCAAAAGTCCACATTACACCTACAATTACAATCAAAAGTGCAATTAAAGTAGCTCGGAAGGAACGGAAAAAGAAGAAGAATATTAAAGAGGTAATCAAAAGTGAAACGCCTATAAATAAGCTGATTTCATTGAGAATGCTCAAAGCGTTTAACGTTCGAATATAAGGCATTCCAGAAACGCGTAGATCAATTCCGGTTTCTTTCTCGAAAGCTTCTATTTTAGGAATAAAATCATTAACAATGTATTCTTTACGAAGTGCAGTATTCACAATTTTCTTGTCCATGTAAATTGCAGAACGCAAACTCCCATTTTGCTTGTTGAACAAAAGTCCTTCGTAAAAAGGCATGTTTTCAAATAAATCTTTTTTAACAGAATTCAAATAATCTTGTGAAGTCGTTTTGGTTGCGTCCACAAATGGAACCATTTCAAAAGTTTGGAGCGAATCATTTTTTTTAAGTTGTTTCAAATCATTGATAGAAACCACAAGCTCAATTTCCTTTTGCGTTTTAATTTCGCTCATTAATTTGTTCCAAGCAGCAAATGCTTTTGGAGTAAAAAAAGCATCGTCTTTAACACCTACTACAATTAAGTTTCCTTCTTCGCCAAATTTCTCTAAAAAGGCATTGTATTCCGTGTTGATGTTATTGTTGTCTGGAAGTAAATTGGCTTCTGTAAATGAAAACTGAATATTTTTCCATTGTAAAGCAAGTGAAACCGTTATTAGGAGAATAAGTCCAAGAATAGCAAGTCTGTTTTTAAGTACAATTCGGGCGATAAACTCCCAAAATCCTACTTTGAATATTTTTTTCATAAGTATTTTAAAATGGGGGCAAAGGTAGTGAAAACCATAGTGAAAGCGTAATTTATTTGTAAATTTTAAATCAATTTTATGGTTTTAAAAGGGCTTTTTGGTCGCTATAAAAGTTAATTTGAAGGATGTAAAAGATATTATAGAATTTACCATCTTTGTGTTGGTTTAAAAAGCGATTATTAGAAAACGATGATTTTGAAAAAATATAAAAATACACTGTTTTATTTAGGAGTTACGGGAGGGTTTACCAGCTTAATTTATTGGATAATCAACCAAGGGAAATTACTGGAATTGAAAAAATCTGTAACGATTATAGAATCCAATAATAACTCATGGAATGATTTTGTAGATTCTATGCTGCATAATTTTAAGGACCCTTTGGCAATATTACTAGCTCAAATCGTAATGATTATTTTAACAGCTCGTTTTTTTGGTTGGGTGTTTAAAAAAATTGGGCAACCTACGGTTATTGGTGAAATTATCGCTGGAATTGTCTTAGGGCCTTCTTTGGTGGGAATGTATTTTCCAGAATTCTCAGCGTCCTTGTTTCCTGTTGAATCATTAGGGAATTTGAAATTTTTAAGTCAAATAGGATTAATTCTATTCATGTTTGTTATCGGGATGGAATTAGATGTGAAAGTTTTAAAAAATAAAGCCAGTGAAGCCATTGTAATAAGTCACGCCAGTATTGTCATTCCATTTGCTTTAGGAATTGGGCTTTCTTATTTTGTTTACAATAAATTTGCTCCTGTGGGAGTAGAGTTTCTTTCCTTTAGTTTGTTTATGGGTATCGCTATGAGCATTACTGCATTTCCAGTATTGGCGAGAATTGTGCAAGAAAGAGGCATTCATAAAACACGATTAGGGGCTATCGTGATTACATGTGCTGCGGCTGACGATATCACGGCCTGGTGCTTATTAGCGGTGGTGATTGCCATTGTTAAAGCTGGTGATTTTGTAGGCTCTTTGTATGTGATTTCCTTGGCTTTTGTATATGTTTTAGCCATGATTTTTATGGTGAAGCCATTCTTGAAACGCATTGGAGATTTGTATGCAGAAAAAGAAAATATCGGAAAACCAGTGATGGCAATTTTCTTTTTGATTTTAATTTTGTCTTCTTATGCTACAGAAGTTATCGGAATTCATGCGCTTTTTGGAGCCTTTATGATGGGGGCCATTATGCCTGATATTTCTAAATTCCGAATGATATTCATTGAGAAAGTAGAAGATGTTTCAGTTATTTTACTACTGCCGTTGTTTTTTGTTTTTACGGGTTTGAATACCCAAGTAGGATTAATCAATGATAGTTATTTATGGAAAGTTACAGGAGCTATTATTGCAGTTGCCGTTATTGGGAAATTTATAGGAAGTGCGCTTGCTGCCAAATTTGTGGGGCAAAATTGGCATGATAGTTTAACCATTGGTGCCTTGATGAATACAAGAGGATTAATGGAGCTGATTGTACTAAATATAGGTTTAGAGTTGGGTGTTTTAACCCCCGAAGTTTTTACCATGATGGTTATTATGGCCTTGGTTACCACCTTTATGACAGGTCCAGCATTAGATTTATTGGATTATATTTTTAAAAATAAAAGAGATGCGGAGTTTGATGAAACAGTTGATGACGATAAATATCGAATTCTAATTTCTTTTGGAAATAATGAAAAAGGAAAATCACTGTTGCGATTAGCCAATAGTTTGACCAAAAAGCAAAAAAACTCTTCCATCATTACGGCTATGCATTTATCTCAAAGTGATGAACTCCATTCTTTTAATATGGAGGAAATTGAAAGAGAAAGTTTTGAGCCTATTTTGGATGAATCAGATCAGTTGGGAGTAAAACTAGCTTCCATCTTTAGAGTAACTAGTGATATCGAAACTGAAATTGCAGAAGTGGCCAATCATGGCGATTATGATTTGCTTTTGGTGGGTTTAGGAAAGTCCATTTTTGAGGGTACTTTATTAGGAAAAGTGATTGGGTTTACCACTCGGATTATCAATCCCGATCGTTTGATTGATAAGTTTAAAGGTAAAGAAGGTTTGTTTGAAAACTCTCCTTTTGATGAAAGAACCCGACAGATTGTGGCTAAAACTAAAAAACCTTTAGGGGTTTTGATTGATAAAGAATTACAAGATGTCAATCAGGTTTTTGTGCCTATCTTAAAATCAGATGATGCTGTTTTGATAGATTTTGTTCAAAAGCTGATTTATAATAACAATTCTAAAATTACTATTTTAGACATGAAAGGACATGTTAAAAATAATTTTGTAATTCAAAGTGCGATAGTTTCGCTATTGAATAAATACCCTAGCAACATGTCTGTAATAAGTGAAAAGGAAATGAAAGTGAGCTTGTTGCATCAGCAAGATTTGATGCTGATAAGCTTAGAAAGTTGGAAAGCAATACTAGACTCTAATAATGATTGGCTAGTTGAAGTGCCTTCTGTTTTAATTATTAAACCTTAAAAATGAGCTGGATTTTTTTAATTATTGGAGGATTATTTGAAGTCGCTTTTGCCTCTTGTTTGGGCAAAGCCAAAGAAACTTCTGGAGTAGAGTCTACTTATTGGATGTTAGGTTTTTTAGTCTCATTGACCATCAGTATGTTCTTGCTGTATAAAGCTACTCAGGTATTGCCTATAGGGACTGCTTATGCAGTTTGGACAGGAATTGGTGCGGTAGGTACGGTATTGGTTGGGGTTTTTGTATTCAAAGAACCAGCAACTTTTTGGAGGTTATTTTTTATAACGACCCTTATCATTTCTATCGTAGGTCTCAAATTTGTTTCGAGTCACTAAAGCCCTAAATTCAATACAAAACTCAGTTTGATAGCTATGTTGTCTTCAAATTTTGGTAATTGATTTGGGCCATAGCGGTAAAAAGCAGATAAACCGAGTCCGTTTAAAATTTGATTTAATTCAACCCCAGATTCGAAAAACCCTTCGTTTAAAGTTTTGTAATTTAGGCCCACATGTTGTTCCGGCTTGTCTAAATTTCCCCATGCCATCCTTGAAACAACTACAAATGAAGGTTTTATTTTAGAGAATAATTTTACTCTGTTGAAGCTGTGTTTGAGTTGGAAGAATGCAAATTCGCTAGAGAAAAACTCATTAAAATACATCGTTTCAAAACTATTTTTCCCTGCAAAAGTAATGCGTTGCGTGATGGTTTCTTTGGTGATATTATTTGGTGAAGTATTGTACAAATGGGTCAATGGGATGTTTCCTAAAGCATATCCAGCTTGCAGGAGTAAGTTTGTCTTCTGTCCGTTTAGGTATTTTTTTTCATATTCTGTTTTGAAGTCTAACTTGGTAAACGTAAAGTCATTTTCAAGTACTTTGGGTAATGATTGTGTGAACTGAAATGTGAATTTAGGGAAACGCTTTTCAATCTCGATTTTGCCATTTGGGGTCTGCATGTAGTCGCTAAAAGGATTCCATTGTAAGGAAAGCTTGGCGGTAGTCATTTGGTAATACGTGTATAGTGTGCTGTTGAGGTTGTAAGCATAATCAAATTTTGGTAATATTTCAGTATGTGAAAGCTCCCAGATACTTTCAGTTTTAGGGATAATAGCAGTTTCTAGATAGGTTCTCCAACTCACATAGTTGTAAAAAGTACTGATGTTGATGGGTCTTGGGTCGTATAGTTTAAACGGAATTTTATCGATTGAAAATGTTGTGCTTGCAATTTCTTTTACATCATCAGTGTAGGAAGCGCCAATCCACGAATTAGAAAATTTTCCAATGCGCACAGCACTGCCCAAATGATATTTGAAAGTGCCGTCTTTCGTTCCATAAGCAGTATAACCATCAATTTTGAAAACTTTAGAAAATCGTTCGTTGGTGACTCCTCCAAAACCTAAACGAAATCCTTCGTAATTATTGAAGCGAAATAATTTTCGTAAATCCATATCAAAAAAAGGCAATGGTAAATAACCATTAATGACTTTTCGACCAAAACGAATCTTACTTTCCCATTTTTTCTTCAGAGACAAACTATCTAAGGCTGAATAGGTTTTTTGCTCTCTATTGTTCAGTGGTTCATTGCGGTTTTTGTCCCAAAATTCAGTGGGTTTATTTAAGGCATTATCTTTAATTTCAATGCTTACAAATGATTTTTTAACGGTAAAGGGTTGGTTGTATTGCAAGTTGAAATTATTGGTTTGTGAAACCAAATAGACATAATCCGAAGGTTGTTTTTTTCTTCTCGAAAAATTTTCTTCAATGTCTCCATCAAATTGTATCGTGCCTCCAAGTATTTTAATATCATCATCATTTTTTCCTTTGACGATTTTAAATTTTTTAGAAGTAGGGAACCATATTTCCTGTTCTGGAATATAGGAGAATTCGTGCGTTCCGCTAATGTCAAGTACCCCTTTGATGCGCATTACCGCTTTTGTAACGGCATAGTTTTTTTGATCTATGTAGAGTAAACCTTCTAAGCCTGACTGTTTGCTTTTTTTCTTATTTTTAAAATGTATTATATAAGCCGTTCTGCCTGATATGGTGATACTGTCGAGTAGTTTGTAAAGGTATTGACTAGGTGCATTATGTGATAAGGGGCTATTGTACTTGGTTTCAAACAACTCGTATTTATCGTCATAAACGGAAAATGATTGAAGGTTGAATCCAATAATTTCGTAAATAGGCTGTTTTAGCCCAGCCATTTTAGTCCCCAAGATGGTTTCTTTTAAAACATGGTCTTTAAATTGAAAATGAGAAACCTTTTCAGTTAGGAACAAGTCATGTTTGTCTATGGTTTCTTTGAATTTGTAATTTGTGGAGTCCATTTTACGAAAGATTAACTGCCCCTTTTTTTGAATATAAACCGAGTCTATTTTTCCTGATAGAGAATCTGGAGGAGCGCTTACAGATAGTTTGTTGTAGGCTTTAAATTCAAAACTGGAGAGTTTTTCTTTTGGATTGTTGTCGTTTTTGGACGCTATTGCTTTCTGAATAATGGTTGATGCTGTAAGTTTATTGCGTAGGTTTTTGTTGTCAAATGTATTTTTACTAGGTGAAAGGTAAATGGGGTAAAAGTTAACCTTGCTAGAGATGAGAATTTTTGCTTTTGAATAACCCACATAATAAGTTTCAAGAGTCGTTTGGCTTGCTTGAATTTCTAATGAGAATTTTCCATCTACATCAGTAATCGTTTTATGGTCTTTGTTTAAAGTAATAGAGGCAAAAGGAAGTGGTTTGTTTGTTTCAGCGTCAGCTACAATGCCGCTAATATGAAATTGCGCTTGAGTAGTGAAAGCTATAAATAAAAGAAATAACCAAAAATATTTCATGGAGTCAGTTTCTTGTCAAACGAGTGAATTGCTATTTTGTTATGGCAAAAATAGGAATAAAAAAATCCGTTTACAGAGCAAACGGATTTAATGTTATAGTTGACGACAATTAAACTTTCATAATTTCAGCTTCTTTAACAGCCAAAAGTTCGTCGATTTTTTTGATATAACTATT
Source organism: Flavobacterium faecale (assembly GCF_048320115.1). Classification (GTDB taxonomy): domain Bacteria; phylum Bacteroidota; class Bacteroidia; order Flavobacteriales; family Flavobacteriaceae; genus Flavobacterium; species Flavobacterium faecale_A. Next base: position 1,081,096 of record NZ_CP182943.1, on the reverse strand, counting down.
GGTTAAGTTTTGTACTTCCTCTTCTGCACTTTTACAAATGTCTTCAGAAGTGCCTTCTTTTTCTAATTTTTTAATTTCCGTATTGGCATCTTTACGAGAATTTCTAATTCCAATTTTAGCGTCTTCCGCTTCTGATTTAGCTTGTTTGGCTAAGTCGCGTCTTCTGTCCTCTGTCAATGGAGGGACACTGATGATGATTAAATCACCATTATTCATTGGGTTGAAACCTAGATTAGCAATCATGATCGCTTTTTCAATCGTTTGCAACATGTTTTTTTCAAAAGGCTGTAACGTAATCGTTCTAGCGTCAGGTGTACTCACTTTAGCTACTTGCGATAGTGGCGTTGATGATCCGTAATAATCAACAAATACACTTCCTAACATCGCTGGAGAAGCTTTTCCAGCACGAATGTTAACAAATGATTTTTCTAAATGTGCAATCGAACCTTCCATAGATTCTTTAGCACTGTCCAATATAAAATCGATTTCTTCAGTCATCTTTTTGAATTTTATGTTTTAGAATTAGTTTTCGTTTTAGGCTTTCAATATTGCTGAAAACTTAAAACGGAATATTGGAAACTAGATGTTTACTACAGTTCCTATATTATCTCCGTTACAAATTTTCTCTAGGTTGCCTATTTTGTTCATATCAAAAATAACGATAGGTAATTTATTTTCTTGGCTTAATGTAAAGGCAGTAGTATCCATTACATTTAATCCTTTTTTCAATACATCTTCAAAAGAGATGGTGTCAAACTTAACCGCTGAAGCGTTTTTCTCTGGATCAGAATCATATACTCCGTCTACGCGTGTTCCTTTTAAGATGACATCGGCATTGATTTCTACTCCTCTCAAAACTGCTGCTGTATCCGTTGTAAAATAAGGGTTTCCTGTTCCAGCACCAAAAATTACGATTCTACCTTTTTCAAGATGACGCACCGCTCTTCTTTTGATATAAGGCTCTGCAATAGCTTCAATTTTCAAAGCTGTTTGCAATCTAGTCAACATTCCTTTGTCCTCAAGCGCACCTTGCAATGCCATTCCGTTGATGATGGTGGCAAGCATTCCCATGTAGTCGCCTTGTACTCTGTCCATACCGGCACTAGCGCCAGCAACTCCTCTAAAGATATTTCCTCCTCCAATTACGATTGCAATTTCTACTCCTTTGTTGTGGATTTTTTGGATTTCTTCAGCATATTCAGCTAATCTTACGGGGTCAATTCCGTATTGTTTATCTCCCATTAAAGCTTCGCCACTTAATTTCAGAAGAATTCTTTTATATTTCATGAGTTTGTTGAGTTGTTTGGTGCAAATATAGTCATATTCTTTTTTTTTGAAATAGGGAGGCTGTTTTTTATAGTAAGTTTTGATTTAATTTTTTCTTTTAATTAAATAAGGTAAAACCACTAGTAATTTGAACGTTTTTTCTTTTTATTGATTTAAAATTAATATTTAAAACTTATTATTCTTACAAAATAGCAGTAATTTTGAGCAAGATATTTTTATTTATTATGAAACAAATAGTATTAGCGTTTTGCATTTTATTATGCTCTTGTGAAATTCAATATGACGGTGAAACAAAATTGGTTGTAACGGGGAAAATTTTGGATGAAAACGGTAGCCCTATTCAAAATAAAAATATTGGAGTTTTAATATATGGTGGAGGTACATTCATGCCCAGTGATAAAATATCTTATGGATTTTCAGATTCAATGGGGTATTTTACTTTGATATTTCCTGCGCCAAAAGGAGATTACAATATTATGACCGTTATTAATGAGGACGATAATGTTTTTCAGGACAAACATATCAGTTCTAAAATTAAAAATTTCAATAACTATAAGTTAGACTTAAACGCAATCACCTTATTTAGGAAGGAATCAATTACTAGCTTGCGATTGATTTTAAATAATACCACTACAAAGAAAGGGATTACAAGCATTGAAATCGAGGGGAAGGTACCTGAATTCGATGTTGATTTAAACCTTAATCCAGATAATCTAGGATATTTCAATACATATTATAATGTAATTAAAAATCAAACGGTTAGTCTTAAATATACAGTTTCTGATTTTTCAACTAGTCCATCTTCCATGTCCTATACTATTTCAATCCCTATTAATAGTGAAGCGGTGACTTACACAATAAATTATTAAATGATGAAATACAGTGTTGTTTTTGTTTTAGTATGCTTCAATATAGTAGTTGGGCAAACAAGTTCTAAAGTAGGAGTTGAACCAGAGATTAATATCCATGCAGTAGCGCCTATTCATTTTGGAGATAATTACTTATCAAAAGCTAATAATCCTGATGTGGGTTTTGCGGTTAATTTGATGCTAGCTCAATTCCAAAAAATTAAATTGGGTTTGGGATATGATTATTTGAATTACCTCGTTACTGATATTTCCAAAGCAGGAAATTATCAAAATAGTCGTTATCATTCTGTTTACGGTATTCTTGCTTATGACATAAAGTTCTCAAAAGAACTTTTCTTAGAGCCTTATGTTGGTTTAGGCTCCGTAAATCTAAAATTTAAAGATAGGAATCGAAGTTTTGGTGAGCAATCAGGAATGGACTTTAGGATTGGATGTAAAGGTAATTATTCATTTGATAGAACAATCTCTGCTTTTGTTGGCGTAGGTTATGTTGCTACAAAATATGATGTCCATACTAATCCTGAATTTGTTTCTTTTTATGATAATTCGAAAATGCTTCAATTAATAGTTGGTTTAAGATTCAATTTGTATAACAAATAATTTTACAAATTGAGTTCTTCAAATGAATCTTTGGCTGCTTCATAACCAATGTCAAATATGTTTTTCATTTTGGCTTTATTAGTTTCAAAGGTGCTGTAAATGCTCAGTTCTTCAGGTTTGATTACCCAGTCGCAAACAGTAAATTTTTGAGTATCTGAATTAGCTGAAAAGATGTCAAAAGCTCTTGTAGTTACGGCTCTAATCGAATTCAAATCTGTCGCTTTTATTTTTTGAATAGGACTGACGTAAATGCCTATTATTTTTTCACATTGACCGTACAGTACATCCGATGGGAAATGATTTAGAATTCCGCCATCACTATAGGTTTCTCCATTGATTTCATAAGGAGATATAATACCGGGAAAAGCAGAAGAAGCGATGAGAGCATCCACAATTCTTGTTTTGGTGTCAAAAATTTTAAGACGACCACGAACCATATTGGTAGCGGTAACTTGTACAGGGATGTTTAAGTCACCTAATGTTGCGTCCTGAAATATAGAATAAAAGTTGTCTCGAAAGGATTCAGAGTCAATAAGTCCTGCTTTTTTGAAAGTAAGATGTCTCCAGTGGAAAATATAGATGGATTGAAAAAATTCTAAAATTTCTTCTGGAGTTTTCCCAATGGCGTATAATGCCGCGACAATTGAGCCTGCACTAGTACCTGCAATTTTATCAGGGATAATGTTTTGTTCAATTAAAAATTTAAGTGCTCCAGCATGCGCAATTCCTTTAGCGCCACCTCCAGAAAGCACAAGACCAGTTGTCTTTTTCTCTATACTCATTCGTTAACGGTTGTTTTTATAAAAATACAATATTCAATTGTTTTTTTTTATTTTTTTTGAGTTGGAGTATTTTGATATGTGCTCCCATTTCACGGAAGGTTTTTATGAAGTGGTTTTTGAGTCTTTTTTATTTTTTTATTTTTAATTAAAATATTTTTGTATCTTAGTGACTGCCAACCAGATCTATTGTTTTCTGATTTACTTTTTTTATGAGTGTTAATTAATTGTCTAACGATTTTAAAGCTAACATCATGAAAAAATTTTTCGAAAAACTGTATGATTTATTTTCTCGTTTTCTATTTGGAAATGAAAATATTTCCCATTATTAAACTTTGGTTAAGACCATTGGTTAGTAGAAAATGGAAATTTAACGTAGATCTTAGAAGCACATTTTAAATTTACTAAATTTATAATGTGTTTTTGCACGTCTACATAGTATCTATGATATGCTGTTCAAATAAAGTTACATCTATAGCATTTGCAACATCATACTCACCTATTTTGGTTCTTCTTAAAGTAGTTAAATGAGAGCCAGAGTGCATTGCTTTGCCAAAATCATAAGCAAGTGAACGAATATAAGTGCCTTTGCTACATACTACTCTAAAATCAATTTCAGGTAATGCAATTCGTGTAATTTCAAACTCGTGAATTGTAGTTTTTCGGGAGGCAATTTCTATTGTTTCTCCCGCTCTTGCGTGTTCGTATAAACGAACACCATCTTTTTTTATAGCCGAAAAAATAGGAGGTTTTTGGTCTATTTCCCCTAAAAACTGTTTTGTAGTCTCATGTATTAGTTCCTCATTAATGTGTGCAGTTGGGAATTCTTGGTCAATCTCTGTTTCTAGATCGTAAGAAGGGGTGGTTGCCCCAATATAAAAAGTACCTGTGTATTCCTTGGCTTGACCTTGGATTTCAGTTATTCTTTTGGTGAATTTCCCAGTACAAATAATTAAAAGTCCCGTAGCTAAAGGGTCTAGTGTTCCTGCGTGACCTATTTTGAATTTTTTAGGAAGCCCAACTTTGTTGATGAGGGTGTACTTCAACTTATTTACAGCCTGAAAAGAACTCCACTTCAAAGGTTTGTCAATCAGGATGATTTGTCCGTTTAAGTAGTCTTCGGCTGTCATTAGATAATGGTCAAGGGATGGATGAAAAAATGAATAATCAGTAAAGTAATTCCAACAATGATACGGTAGTATCCAAAAATCTTAAATCCTTTTCGGCTTAAGAAATCAATAAAGCTTTTGATGGCTAATAAAGCTACTATAAAGGCAATAACATTTCCGATGATTAATAAGTTTATTTGGTCTTCAGATAAAACGAATCCATCTTTGTAATAATCATAACATTTTTTTACGGTAGCGCCAAACATGGTAGGGACAGCAAGAAAAAAAGAAAACTCGGCTGCTGAAGTTCGCGATAAGTTTTGTGACATTCCACCAACAATACTTGCTCCTGAACGAGAAACCCCAGGAACCATCGCTAAACATTGAAATAATCCAATTTTAAAAGCTTTTAGATAAGTGACTTCTGTATTATCAGAAGTGTTGAACCAATCGTCTACTTTTAGTAAAATAATTCCTCCAATCAATAATGAGACGGCAACGGTAACAGGATTTTCTAATAGTTTGTCGATAGCATCGCTTAACAATAGTCCTAACACTACTGCTGGAATGAAAGCGACCAGTAATTTAAAATAAAAGTCAAATGATTGAAAAAAGCGCTTGAAATACAAAATGATTACAGAAAGAATAGCTCCTAATTGTATGACAATCGTAAAAAGCTTTGTAAAATCATCTTGAGCTATCCCATAAAAGGAGGAGGCGATAATCATATGTCCAGTAGAAGAAACAGGTAGAAATTCAGTAATTCCTTCAATAATTGCAAGGACAATGGCTTGTATTGTGTTCATTATGGTGTTGTTGCGATTTTAAGAATTCCAAGTGCAAAAGTGCATTGCTTACTTATTGGATTTAAGAATAGAATATATTGTGATTCCAAAACCAATTAAAACGGTTGTTGGTGCTAATCGGATTCTTCTAAAATTAAAAATATCTTCGTTAAATACATTTGGGTCGTCACTACCACCACCAGACATTAGTATGAAGCCTAGGGCAATTACAGCTAATCCAATTAAAAGAATTTTATAATTTACTTTATCGAATAAGAATTCGGGTTTGTTATTTTCCATTTTTATTTTAGTGTAATTCAAAATAATTAGCAAGTCTGCATTGTTTAATTCCTTAATCCAGAAATCCTAATTCCTTAATTAGTATAAATCGTCTGTTCTTAAATTTAAGAATCTTTGTGTAGCAAAATGAGTACTTATCCAAGTGATTAAAACACCTATTCCGAAAACTGCTAGAAAAACACTACCGATTAAAATTTTGTTTTCAAGGATTTGTAGGTCTGGAAAATTTGTTTCAACATACAAAAGTAAAGCGATTAATGCGATGATGGCCAGTGTAGCGCCAATCATGCCTAGTCTTACACTTCGCATCACAAAAGGTTTGCGAATAAATGATTTGGTTGCTCCTACCATTTGCATGGTTTTGATGATGAATCTATTGGAATAAATCGACAAACGCAACGAGCTATTGATTAATAGTACGGCAATAAAAGTCAGGAAGCAGCTGATAATCAAAATCCACATGCTTACTTTTTTGATATTGTCATTTACTAAATTTACTAATTGTTTGTCATATACAATGTCGGATATAAGTTCGTTTTGACGTAACTGAGTCTCAATTTTTGCTATACTGTCTCGCTCAACGTACTTGGCTTTTAGGTGTATGTCGTAGGAGTTTTGCAAAGGGTTTTCGCCTAGAAATGTTAGAAAATCTTCGCCGATAATATCAGTATGTTGCTTGGCAGCTTGCTCCTTGGTTACAAAAACGGATGATTTAGCATAGGCCGCTTTTTTTAGTTCTGTTCCAAATGTTTTCAACTCAGCATCGGTAGCTTCGTTTTTGAAAAAGACAGTCATGGCAATTTTTTCTTTGAAATCATCAGCTAATTTTTTCGAATTAATGATGAAAAGACCTAAGGTGCCCAATAGGAACAAGACCAAGAATATACTCAGTACTACAGAGAAATAGGATGAAATTAATCTGCGTTTTTGAAACTTTTCAAATGAAGAACTCATAGTGTTTTTTAATTATGCCGTAAAAATAATAAAGTATTTCTTTATTTGAAGTTAATAACGTTCAAAGTTTTGACTTTCGTACAATAAACGTAAATTTGCGCCTTTATAATTTAAGCGAAACTTTGAAACTTAGTGTCTTTAGACCTTAGAACCTTACTGTGATGAAATACAATCCGAATGAAATTGAAGCCAAATGGCAAAAATACTGGGCAGACAATAAAACTTTTGCAGCTTCCAACACCTCTGACAAACCTAAACATTACGTATTAGATATGTTTCCTTATCCTTCAGGAGCAGGTTTGCATGTGGGGCATCCGTTAGGGTATATTGCTTCGGATGTGTATTCGAGATTCAAACGTCATCAAGGTTTTAATGTGTTGCACCCAATGGGCTACGATAGTTTTGGATTGCCAGCGGAACAATATGCGATTCAAACCGGACAACGTCCAGAAGATACCACTCGTGTAAATATTGACGGTGGTTTTGATAAAGAAGGAAACCAAATTGCAGGTTATCGTAAACAATTAGACAAAATAGGATTTTCATTTGATTGGGATCGTGAAGTACGCACATCAAATCCTGATTATTATAAACATACACAGTGGATTTTTATCCAGTTGTTCAACTCTTGGTATAATAAAAGTTCAGACAAAGCAGAAGATATTTCGACCTTGATTTCGATTTTTGAAAAAGAAGGTAATGGAAATGTGAATGCTGTTTGTGATGATAATATTGAAGGTTTTTCAGCTGCAGAATGGAACGCTTTCGCGAAAGCGCAACAAGAAAAAATACTATTGCAATACCGAATGACCTACCTAGCAGAAACCGAAGTAAACTGGTGTCCTGGATTAGGAACGGTTTTGGCTAATGACGAAATCATCAACGGCGTTTCAGAACGTGGTGGCTATCCGGTGGTTCGAAAAAAAATGACGCAATGGAGCATGCGTATTTCGGCTTATGCAGAGCGTTTGTTACAAGGTTTGAATGAAATTGATTGGACAGAAAGTATTAAAGAAAGTCAACGCAACTGGATTGGAAAATCGGTTGGGGCGATGGTTTCTTTTAAAGTGAATGGACATCAAGAAAATATTTCGGTATTCACCACTCGTCCTGATACTATTTTTGGAGTGACGTTTATGACTTTGGCACCAGAACACGAATTGGTAGCCAAGATCACAACTCCAGAACAAAAAGCAGCTGTGGAAGCCTATATCGAAAAAACAGCCAAACGTTCGGAGCGTGAGCGTATGGCCGATGTAAAAACCATCTCGGGTGTGTTTACAGGTGCGTATGCGGAACATCCATTCACCAAAGAGCCGATTCCAGTTTGGATTGGGGATTATGTTTTGGCGGGTTACGGAACTGGGGCTGTAATGGCAGTGCCTTGTGGTGATGAGAGAGATTATGCTTTTGCAAATCATTTTAATATTCCTATCAAAAATATTTTCGATAAAGACATTTCGGAAGCAGCTTTTGGAGGGAAAGAAGGTTTTGAATTAGTAAATTCTGATTTCTTAAATGGATTAGGTTATAAAAAAGGAACACAAAAAGTTATTGAAGAATTAGAAAAACTAGGTCAAGGGCATGGTAAAGTAAATTACCGTTTGCGTGATGCGGTTTTCTCGCGCCAACGTTATTGGGGTGAACCTTTCCCAGTGTATTATGTGGATGGTTTGCCACAGATGATTGATGCGCAACATTTACCTATTATCTTGCCTGAAGTGGAGAAATATTTGCCAACAGAAGATGGTTTGCCACCCTTAGGAAATGCTGCCGTTTGGGCTTGGGATAGTGTTCAGTGTACAGTGGTTAGTAATCAGTTGATAGACAATGTGACCATTTTCCCTTTAGAGTTAAACACCATGCCAGGTTGGGCAGGAAGTTCTTGGTACTGGATGCGTTATATGGATGCTAAAAACGAAACCGAATTTGCGAGTCAAGAGGCCTTGAAATACTGGGAATCGGTAGATTTATACATTGGTGGAAGCGAACATGCTACAGGTCACTTACTGTATTCTCGTTTTTGGAACAAATTCTTAAAAGACAAAGGTTTTGCTCCAACCGAAGAGCCATTCAAGAAACTGATCAATCAGGGAATGATTTTGGGGACGAGTGCTTTTGTGTATAGACTGGAAGGGACAAATACTTTTGTTTCTAAAAATAAAATTGAAGGACAAGCAGTTCAGCCAATTCATACCGATGTTTCCTTTGTAAATGCTTCTGACGAATTAGATATTGAGAAATTCAAAAAATTCAGAGAAGAGTACGCTAACGCTGAATTCATTTGTGATGAAAACGGCAAATACATTGTAGGTCGTGAAGTCGAAAAAATGTCGAAATCGAAATACAATGTAGTAACTCCAGATAATATTTGTGATGAATACGGAGCAGATACCTTGCGTTTGTACGAAATGTTCTTAGGGCCATTGGAGCAAGCAAAGCCTTGGAATACGGCTGGTATTTCGGGAGTTTTTGGTTTCTTGAAGAAATTATGGCGTTTGTATTTTGATGAAAATGGTTTGATTGTTACCAATGACGCACCAACCAAAGACAACTTGAAATCATTACACAAAACCATTAAAAAAGTGTCTGAGGATATCGAGAGTTTCTCTTTCAATACCTCAGTTTCGCAGTTTATGATTTGCGTGAATGAATTGTCAACGCAAGGTTGTCATTCTCGTGCAATTTTAGAGCCATTGGCGATTGTGATTTCGTCATATGCGCCACATATCGCTGAAGAATTATGGAGTGCTTTAGGGCATGAAGGTTCGATTGCTACGGTGGCTTTTCCAAAATTCGAAGAAAAACATTTGATAGAATCTGAAAAAGAATACCCTGTTTCGTTTAACGGAAAAATGCGTTTCACCATCAAATTGCCTTTGGATTTGACTAAAGAACAAATTGAGGAAATCGTAATGAAAGACGAAAGAACTCAAAAACAACTTGACGGTAAAACACCAAATAAGGTGATTATTGTTCCAGGTAAAATTATAAATTTAGTAGGGTAGAGATGCATTGCATCTGTACTGAAAAATAATTTTAAAAAAAGCCAAATTTCAACAGTTGTTGGAATTTGGTTTTTTTGATTTTAGTATTGTTATTTAATAAATATTTAACCAATGTCAAATTGTCATTTTTGTAAATTGGTTCAGAATTTGATTCTTAATAATCAAATTTTAAACTTAAAAGATAAAAAATATGGGAAGTGGATATTTAATACTTGCGGGTCTAATTATGCTGTTCAGCTGGTTAGTAAGTTCAAGATTGAAGAGTAAATTTGAACATTATTCTAAATTGCATTTACGAAATAATATGAGTGGAGCGGAAATTGCTCAAAAAATGCTGGCTGATAATGGGATTTACGATGTACGTGTTATTTCGACACCAGGTCAGCTGACGGATCATTACAATCCTGCTGATAAAACGGTAAATTTGAGTGAAGCAGTGTACAACCAGCGCAATGCGGCAGCAGCTGCAGTCGCAGCTCATGAATGTGGTCATGCGGTGCAACATGCTGTAGGGTATGAATGGTTGACTATGCGTTCTAAGTTGGTTCCTTTTGTAAATGTAGCTTCTACTTATATGCAATGGGTATTGCTTGGGGGGATTTTGTTATTGAACACTTTTCCTGGATTGTTGTTGTTTGGGATTATTTTGTTTTCGGTAACGACTATTTTTTCCATTGTGACATTACCAGTAGAGTATGACGCTAGTAACCGTGCTTTGGCCTGGCTTAAAAACAAAAACATGTTGAATCAAGCTGAATACGCTGGAGCTGAAGATTCATTAAAATGGGCAGCTCGTACCTATGTGGTAGCGGCGCTTGGTTCAATTGCTACTTTATTGTATTATCTGTCGATTTATTTAGGCGGAAGTAGAAGGGATTAATTTTAAAAAACACCTATTCAAATAATTCCAGATTTTCTATTAAACTTCGTGACGAGGCTGGATATTTAATAAAAACTGACACTCACGGATTGTTTTAAATGAGAAATACTTTGTATTAAAAAAGTGGAATTTGGGATAATAAAGGTTTTATAAGTAAAAAAAGGGCTGTCTTAATTTAGACAGCCCTTTTTGGTGTTTTATGATTTAATTATTTTTTCTTTTTACCGTTTTTCCAAAGTTTGAATAGATTAACTAAGTAATACAAAACAGGGACTACAATTAGAGTAAGGAAGGTAGCGAATACCAATCCAAAAATAACGGTCCAAGCTAGTGGTCCCCAGAAAATAACATTGTCACCCCCGATGTAGATTTTTGGGTCAAATTGACTAAACAGGGAGAAGAAATCAATATTAAAACCTATAGCTAACGGAATCAAGCCTAAAACGGTGGTGATGGCAGTCAATAATACTGGCCTTAACCTGGCTTTTCCTCCTGTGACAATAGCTTCGAAAATATACTCTTTAGGTAAAATCGTGTCCTGAGGAACATTCAATTCCTCTTTTTTGCGACTTAATAATAATTCAGTATAATCGAGGAGTACTACTCCGTTATTTACCACAATACCCGCTAGTGAGATAATTCCCATCATGGTCATCATGATGACAAAAGGCCATCCTGTTACCATTAAACCTAAGAACACTCCAATAAAACTTAAAAATACAGCTACCATGATAATAGCAGGTTTGGATATAGAGTTAAATTGGAATACTAAAATTAACATGATGAGTCCCAGTCCAGTAACCAGAGCTCCCATTAGGAAGGCCATTTGTTTGTTTTGTTCTTCAATTTGTCCAGTGAAATCAAATTTCACAGTTTTTGGCGCGTCAAAATCAGCCATTTCTGCTTGAATTTGACTTACTACCGCCCCTGCATCCGTAAATCCAGGAGATAGAGCAGAATATAAAACAACTACTCGATTAAGGTCTCTGTGTTTAATAGCGCTAAATGAAGAGCTGTTTTTTTGAGAAGCCACCGTTGATAGCGGAATTTCTTTTATTTGGCCTGAAGCCATATCTCTAAAGGTGATGTTTTGATTGAAAAGCGTACTTTGATTGTAGCGGTTCTCATCATTGAAACGAACATTGATGTCGTAATCTTCGCCATCTACCTTATAAACTCCTGCTTTTTCTCCAAAAACAGAACGTCTCAATTGGTTTCCTACTTGTCCAGCTGAAATACCCATTTCACCAGCTTTTTGACGGTCTACAGTTACTTTCATGGCAGGTTTTCCCTTGTTGACATCTACCTTCAATTCGTCAATTCCTGGAATGTTTCTACCGTTTAAGAATTCTTTCATCTTTTCGGCGGTTACAATCAACTCGGTATAATCGTTTCCTTTGATTTCAATGTTTATCGGGTAACCCGCAGGTGGACCCGCAGCATCTTTTTCAACAGAAATGGAAACACCAGGGTAAATGTCTTTGAGTGCTTCTTGTACTTTTTGGCGCATTTGCTCAGAATCTCTTCCATCTCGGAATTTATACTCACGCATTGAAACCGTGATTTTTCCTTTATGAGGCATTTCAGCTGTAGAACCACCATCTGTTTGAGGATTTCCAGCACCTTCACCCACTTGTGAAACTGCTGATTCTACTAAGTAGTTGGTACTGTCTGCTTCGTTGATATATTCCTTAGAATCCAAAACAGCATAGACCCTTTTCTCAATTTCTTTAGTCAGTTTGTTTGTTTTTTCGATATCAGTACCCTGTGGATATTCGATATAAACAATGATTTGGTTTGGTTTGTTGTCTGGGAAAAATTCCACTTTCGTACGACCACTTCCAACACTCCATCCAAAATAGGTCATGAGTACAGCAAAGAACAAGAAAAACATCACGACAGTTACAATGTATGGTTTCTTACCTGATAAAAAGAATTTCAACCATCCTTCATAACCATTTTCCAGTTTTGTTAAGGTTTTTTGTTGGAATTTTAAGGTAAAATCTTTGATGACATATTTGTACAACCAAAACATGGCTGCTGTAAAAATCATTAATGAACCTAATCCGCGTACAGCACCTCCAAAAATGAGTATTAATATTCCAAAACCTCCAAGTATAATGCTCAAGCGAATTAATTGTTTTAGGCTCAAAACTTTGTCTTTGATATCCATAAACTGAGATACCAAAACTGAGTTGAAAAAGATGGCCACAAATAAAGAGGAACCAAGAACAACGGATAAGGTTATTGGGAAATAAATCATAAACTGTCCCATAACTCCAGGCCATAATCCAAGAGGCACAAAGGCAGCTACCGTTGTAAGTGTAGAAACAATAATAGGCAGTGCGATTTCACCGATACCTACTTTGGCTGCTTCGACACGATTCATGCCTTCATCTTCCATGAGTCGGTACACATTTTCAACAACTACAATTCCGTTGTCAACAAGCATACCCAGTCCCATGATTAGACCAAATAGAATCATCGTATTCATAGTATAACCCAAGGCGTTCAAAATCATAAAAGATAAAAACATGGACATGGGGATAGCAAAACCTACGAAAAGTGCATTCCTGAAACCTAGGAAAAACATCAATACGCCTACAACCAAGATAATACCGAAAATGATATTATTTACCAAGTCATCAACTTGGTTTAAGGTTTTAGATGAAGAATCATTGGATAACGTTACATTTAAATCTCTTGGCAAATAGTTTTCTTGAGAATCTGCAATGATTGTTTTGATTTTTTCGGCTGCCTCAATCATGTTTTTTCCAGCACGTTTTTTGACATCAAGCATCACCACACTTTTACCAAATTCTCTAGCATAAGTGGTTTTGTCTACATTTTTAAAGCTGATTTCAGCAACATCTTTAAGGTAAACAGGACCTTTTTCGTTTTTAACCACAAAGTTTTCTAAATCGGTTGGTTTGTCGATTTCTCCTTTAATACTGATGGTTCTTCTTTGACCACTCGAAATAATGTTTCCAGCCGACATGGTTACGTTTCCATTGCGAACCGCATTGATGACATCGTCAAAACTTACTTTTGAAGCCGCCATTTTGAATATATCAACGGCAATCTCGATTTCTTTTTCTTGCGCACCACGAATATCGACTTGCTTAATTTCAGAAAGGCCTTCAATTTCATCCTTTAGATACTCACCAAATTCCTTTAATTTCTCTACTGGATAATCTCCAGAAAGATTGATGTTTAAGATGGGGATTTCTTCCGATAAGTTTAAGTCAAATACATTAGGCTCGACTTTTACACCATTAAAAGTAGGCCAATCTTCATTTGATTTTTTGGCGTCAACCTTGTCTTTTACTTTTTGTTTGGCATCTTCAACGGCGATTTTCTCATCAAATTCAACGGTGATGATTCCGTAATCTTCCTGTGAAGTTGAAGTTACTTTAACAACGTTACTAACGTTTTTGATATCTTCTTCTAGAGGGTCGATAATCAATCGCTCAATATCTTCGGCAGTATTTCCTGGATAGACCGTACTGATATAGATTTTAGTTTCTTTAATCTCTGGGAAATCCTCTCTTGGCATCGAATAATAGGCAGAAATACCTAAAATGAAGAACAATGCCATGATGACATAAATCGTCATTTTGTTGTCAACGGCCAAAGAAGAGAATTTGAATTCTTTATGCTTGATGGGTGTGTTCATATTGTTGTTATTTTATTATAGACACAATCTGTCCGTCTTTTACGCTTCTTGCTCCTTCTTTGATAATCAAATCACCGTCGCTAATTCCTTCTAAAATCTCGATATAATCTCCTTGTGATTTTCCTGTTTGAATAATCACTTTTTTCGCTCTAGTTTGGTTTTTGTCGCCGCTTTTCTCTGCTATGTAAAGGTATTGTTCGCCTTCGGCATTTTCTGATATGATGCTTAGTGGAACGATAACTACATTTTTATTTGAGTAATCGTTAATGTTTAATTTAGAAGATAAATTCGGTTTGATTAAACCTGATTTATTAGGTACTTGCACCTGTACTTTGAAAGAACGGTTGGCTGGGTTTATGTTGTTATTTACCAATGAAATGTTTGTTTTAATTGTTTCATTTAGCATTGGGAAATTTACGATTACCTCTGTTCCACGTTTGATGGTGTTTAGGTGTTTTTCAGGAACATCAGCCTCAAGGTACATATTGCCAAGATTGATAATTCTTAAAATAGGTGTGCCAGGTGCAACCACTGATCCTTTTTCTGAAATGATTTCGTCAATTACACCCGAGAATGGAGCTTGAATGATGGTTTTAGCAATTTGTTTTCGTAGTTGTTGCACCGCTTTGGTTTGTGCTTCATAAGTAGATTTAGCTTGCAAAAACTGAATCTCAGAACCAATTTTTTGATCCCATAGATTTTTTTGTCTTTCGAATGTCGTTTTAGCCAAAGTTGCTTGTATTTCTAACTGAGAAAGTTGTTGTGTCAATCCTCCGTCGTCTATTCTTCCTAATGTTTGCCCTTTAGAAACTCTTTGCCCTTCTTTGACAGAAAGTTGCTCTAAAATACCACCTAACTGTGCATTCACTATTAGGTTTTCTTTGGTTTGAACTTCGGCTTGTAGTTCTAGGTAATGTTTGAAAACAGTGTCTTTTGCAGTAAGGGTCGTAATCAATGTTTCTTTGTGATTTTCATCGATTAACCCAATAGCATCATCAATTTTTTTCAATTCTTTAGATAATTCATCCGCTGATTTTACGATTTCAGAGCGTTTTAATCGCAATTGTTCTAGATTTCCAGATTCAATTATCGCTTCGGTAGAGTTTTTTTTGTCGCCTCCACAAGAGAGTAAAACGATTGAAAATACGGTTAATAGAATAGTTTTTTTCATGGTATATCTGACTTTATTGCTGATTGTTATTTGTTGTTTAATTTTTCTAAACTTGCTTTTTTGTTGATAATATTAATCATGGATTGCAAGTATTGTTGTTGTGTGCTGTATAATTGTCTTTGTGCTTCACTGAAATCAAAACTAGAAGACAAACCTTCTTTGAATTTAATTTGCTGTTTTTTCTCGATTCTTTCTGCTAGAGCTAAATTGTTTTTGGCAGTTGCTAATTCTTCGACACTAAAATCAAACTCACTTTTGGCATTGGCATATTGCAATTTCAATTTTTGATCTGCTTCATTTAATTGAGTGGTAGCTTGTTCAAAGGCAATTTTAGCTTGTTGCGTTTTGGCACGGTAGGAAAAACTGCTAAAGATGGGTACGGATAAGCGAACTCCAAGATTAGAATAATTCAACCACTTTTGGTTTGTTGAGAAAAAGGTAAACTCATTTGCAAAAGAGTTGTAACCAAAATTTACATTGGCTGCAAGAGTAGGCAAAGCTCTGCTTCTTTCTAATTTGTATTCTAACTCTCTTTGTTTTTGAAAATTAGTGGCAATTTGGAAATCAATATTGTCATTGCTGTTGAACTCATTCAATGTTAGTGCCGTACCTAGGCTAGAGCGCGTCAAGTTTTCTAATTTGTCAGTAACAATAAGTTGGTCGTTAATGTCGATACCTAAAGTTATTTTTAGCATGTTATTGGAAATCTCTAACAGTCGCTTGGTGTTGTTCAAATTACTGTTGACCGAAGCTAAAGTGATTTGGAGTTGTTCCACATTTTCCTCTTCTATTAAGCCATATTTGAAAGTTTCTTTAGTATCGGCTAATGTTTTTTCTAATGTCGTTTTATTTTTGGTTAAGATGGCAATGCTTTCTTGTGCTAGGAGTACATTTCCATAGGCATTGATAACCATTTCTTTGACTTCAATATCTGTTTTTCTTTTCGCATTTTCATAATACTTCAAATAGGTTTTGGATGCTTGTAAAGCAACAATATAAGTACCATCAAATAACAATTGACTTAAAGTTGCTGTGGCATTCATATTGTGTTTAGTTCCAAAAGCAAAAGTCGAAATAGAGCCTGGGTCACCTCCAAATGGACCTCCTCCAGAAACTCCTTGTTGCTGGAACGAAAAATTATTTTGGTAATCAACTGTACCATTAATTTGTGGTAATCCCGCTGCTGTAGTTTCCCATTTTTTTTGTTTTGCCGCTTCAATATCACGTCCAGAATTAATGACAGAATAATTATGCTCAAGAGCGTGAACAATGGCTTGCTCTAAACTGTAGGAATAGGATTTTGTTGTTTCCTGTGCCTTTGTTAAGGATGCTATTAAAAAAATAGCCGTTAGTAATAAGTGTTTCTTTATCATAAAGTATGGTTTTCTAATTGTTTTTCAAGTTCTATAATTCCTTTTGAGGTTGCCATGGCTCGAGTGTGGTATTCTAAGGCTTTGAGTTCTAGTCTTTGTGCTTCTTTCTCTGAACTCGTGTTTTCGTTGATGCTGAATATTAGGGTGTAGTAAAATTGCACATAAGCATCAATGTCTAAATCTGCTCGATACAATCCTGATGCTATTCCTTTTTCAATATTTTGTCTAAAACATTTGCTGCATTCATTTATTTCAACGGCTAAAACTTCATTGTAAATTTCTGGATAATGTTTTTTTAATTGATAAATAGGAGAGGTGTCACTGGATTGAAACATATCACTAAACATTTTTCGAATTTCAAAGTTTTCTGCAATCGCATTGTTATTTGCACTGGTAATCGATTCGATTATTAGGTGAACTTCCTTGTGAACATGAGTCGTACTTTCTTTAATTAACGCTTCTTTGTTGCAAAAGTATTTGTAAATTGTTTTTTTTGAGATGCACATTTCACAGGCGATATCGTCCATGGTAATGCTTTTAAAACCTAGTTTTAGGAAAAGCTCACTCGCTTTTTTGATTATTTTCTCCTTCATGGTCATTTCTATTTCTTTTATGCTGTAAATTCTAGATTGGCTTCAATGCGTAAGTCTTGCCCAAGCATGATGCCGTCTTTTTGAAAAATGGAATTGGTTTTTAAGTCAAAATCGTTTCTATTGATGGTGCCTTTTACTTCAAAAGAAGCTTTTCGGACTCCGTTATAAAAGTTGTACCCTAAAAATTCGGTGTCTAATTCAATTACTTTTGTAATGTTTTTTACGGTCAAATTTCCTTTTAAGAAGTTGATGTTTTTGTTTACTTTCTGGAAGGAAGTCGATTTGAAATTGATGATAGGGTATGCTTCAGTTTCTATAAAATCATTGATGTTTAGTGGGGAGTCTATAGGTTCTATTTTTGAATCTTTGTTGTTAACGTCTAATGAAAATTCAATAGAGGCATTTTCAATGTTATCGTCTTTGATTTCCACATTACCTTTGAATTTATGGCTAGTTCCCGCTATATAAGCAATAATCGAATGTTTGATTTTTATTAACACATCTGATTGTTCTGAATCTAAAATCCAATTTGTTGCCATTCTCATGATTTCTAATATAATTAATGCTGCAAATGTAGGAAGGAAACTTTTAACACCAAAATAGTTTCCATGGTATTTATGTTTTTTTAACATTTGATTGGATACAGGGGTTTGTAATCCAGTGTGAATACTGTAAATTAGCCGAAAATTATTTTTTATGCATTCTATTGTACAATACCAAGAGTTTTTTGTCAACTATTTAAAAAATCAAACTATAGATAAAGAACCCAAAAACCTTTACGAACCCATACAATATATAGTAGGTTTAGGAGGAAAAAGAATGCGACCTATATTGACTTTGATGGCAGCTGAGGTTTTTAATGCAAATTATCAAAAAGCACTTCCAGCAGCTATGGCAGTTGAGGTTTTTCATAATTTTTCGTTGGTTCATGATGATATTATGGATGATGCACCTTTGCGTCGTGGGAATGTAACGGTACATGAAAAATGGGATATTAACACTGGAATTCTCTCTGGTGATGCGATGTTAATTTTGGCGTATCAATATTTTGAACAATACGAACCAATCATATTTAGAGATTTGGCTAAGTTGTTCAGCAAAACGGCATTAGAAGTTTGTGAAGGACAACAATGGGATGTGGATTTTGAAACACGTACTGATGTTACCATACCGCAATATCTAAAAATGATTGAGTACAAAACTGCTGTTTTAGTTGCTGCAGCTATGAAAATGGGGGCTATTATTGCTGAAACTTCGTCTGAAAACGCCAATTTGATTTACGAATTCGGACTTAATTTAGGTTTGGCTTTTCAATTACAGGATGATTATTTAGATGCTTTTGGGAATCCAGAAACCTTTGGAAAGCAAGTAGGAGGAGACATCATTGAGAATAAAAAAACGTATTTGTTCCTCAAAGCGATGGCTAATGCAAGCGCTGAAGATCAAATCCAATTGTATTCTTTATTTGGTCAACAATTAGAGGATAATACAGAAAAAATAGAGCAAGTAAAAGCTATTTTTGTTCGTTCTGGTGCTGATGTTTTGACTCAAGAAGCTATTGAAGAGTATACCTTGAAGGCTTTTGCTACCTTGGATAAAATGGAAGTAGAAGTGACTAAAAAGGAAATTTTAAAAGCTTTTGGAGAAAATTTAATGAAGAGGAAAGCGTAAGAAAAAATATTTTTAATTAATGGTAATGAGCAGTATCGTAACGGCTTTTTTTAGAGAAGAAAGGTATGCCAGTGCAAAAATGCAATTGGTTTATGCTTGTTTATTTCCTTTTTTTACGATTTTGGCTTTAGGAATTGATTCGGTTTCCTTTGCGCATCAGTATTTTGACGGCAGGCAGATTACCAATGTCTTAGCACTATTATATTTTGCTGGTTTTTATTTGGTTTCAAATGTACCGCTTCGAAAACTGATGTTGGTAATGGTCGGGCTTTCCTATATTGGAGAACTTATTTTTTGTAAATTACTTGGAATGTATGAGTATCGCACTCCTATGATTCCTTTGTATGTGCCTTTTGGACATGCTATTGTATATGCTTCTGGATATGTGTATGCACATACTGTTTGGTCTTTTGAAAAAGAACTGCATTTGAGGAAATATTTTCTGGTATTTTTTGCAGTTTTGTTTTTAGGAGTGGGAATATTTCTAAAAGATTATTTTTCGTTAGTTTTTGGGGTTCTTTTTTTTTGGTTATTAAAACGAAAAAAATGGCAAAATTTGTATTGCTTCATAGCACTATGTGTGATTTATATAGAACTGGTGGGGACGTACTTTCAATGTTGGGCTTGGGTGCCTAATGTTTTTGGATACATTCCAACTTCTAATCCTCCGATGGGTGCTGTTTTTTTCTACGCAGGTGGAGATGTGTTGCTGGCTAAAATCGTCAAAGTTTGGGATAATAATAAATTAAAGTAAATGAACTTCATCGCTCCAAAATCGACTGAATTATTGCTTCAAGAAGCAGCGCAAGAATCTTTGTATCTTAATTTGATTGAACAAATTAATAAAGATTTTAACTTGGCCAATGAAGGAATTGATTTTCCTAAAAGTGTTTCTCCTGAAGAACTTAAGATTCAGTTACACGAAAAAATCTACCGCATGATTCAGTATAAATTTGCTGAATATTTAAACCTTCTTTATATCATTGACGTGCCAGAAGAGCAAATCAAAGCTTTAGATGGTTCTGATTTGGTTGTTTTGGCTGAGCAAGTTGCCTTTTTAATCTTAAAAAGAGAATGGCAAAAAGTATGGTTCAGAAATAAATATCGTTAGTTGTTTGATTGCAATAGGCTGTTGGTTTGTGTAGCTAGTGAATAGTCTTTTTAATTCTTGAAAAATAACTAAATAAGGTATCGTCTGGCAGTTGTAATATTCGGGTCCTTACCATTGGCATAAGTTTGAAATGGTGTATTTTGAATGAATCAATACTTCCTTTGACAGTGACCCAGCCGAAGGGATTGTTTTTGTTTTGTAAAATTTCAGGTATTGCTGCATTAGTCCAGCCGCCTTTTCCAGGAAATTTTTCTAATAAATAGTTTTTATCAACTAACGGTTTATCCATTTTAAATAGGGGATTGCGAAGTATTCGCTAAGTTTAGACTGATAGGGGTAATTGGAGCGTTAGATGTATTTCTAAAAATAAAATCGGACAAAAGGCATGAAGGCATCACTGTAAGCGCGATTGTTTTCTTTGAATAAAACATTGTATCGAACGCCAATTGTTGCGTTGCCACTTCGGTATCCTGCTCCAAGAAACAAGCCTGTGTTCCAGAAATTATCAGTGAAATTATTAGGTGAAATACCACTTACATTGACACGTAGTTGTTCTAGCTCAGCAGAAAGTTGAATTTCAGGCAGTGGATTGAATAAAGTAATTAAGCTACCGCCGTAAAGATTGGAAGTATAAAAGTTTCTCTGTTTAGCGTAGGTATATTGAGCGCCTAATCCGATTGAAAAATATTGATTAACATTATAAATGGCAGAAGGAGCAACAGAAATATCTGTATATCCAGACCCAATACTCAGACCTAAACCACCTCCAAACTGGACGTTATCCCAAAAATTATTTGAATTATTTGTATTTCTGTTTTGGAATTGGGCAGTCAACGAAAAACTAACAAAAAGTATCGTTAAAATTAAATAACGGTTTGAAAAGCGTGAACGGTGATTATTTTTCATGGTTTTGTATTTTTTTTTAACAAATCTTCACGTAAAAGTACTTAAAAAATAGATTCAGATATAATGGATTATTGTATTTTTGCCAAACTATTTAACAAAAAGTACATTCACTCATATTATGGATAGGTTTTCATTTTTAAACGCAGCACATACCGAATTTTTTGCTCAATTATACGATCAATATTTAGAGAATCCAGATAGCGTAGAGCCTAGCTGGAGAAGTTTTTTTCAAGGTTTCGACTTTGGAATGGAAACGTATAATGAGGAAAATCCAGTTCAATATAGTAATTCTTCCGCTTCAGTATCCTCAGTAGCAGCTGCTCCTGTTGATAATAGCAAGCTTTCAGAACAACTTCAAAAAGAGTTTAAAGTGGTTAAGCTAATCGAAGGCTACCGCTCAAGAGGGCACTTGTTTACCAAAACAAATCCTGTAAGAGAGCGCAGAACTTTTGCTCCTAATTTAGATTTGGAGAATTTCGGACTTGCTTCGTCTGACTTGAGTACTGTATTTGATGCTGCAAAATTATTAGGTTTACAACCTTCTTCTTTATCTCAAATTATCGACCACTTGACTAAAGTGTATTGTCAGCATATCGGGGTAGAGTACATGTACATTCGTAAACCTGAAATTGTAGAGTGGATTCAGAATAAATTAAGTATTAATGAAAATCAACCCACTTTTTCTGCAGACCAGAAAAAAGCGATTTTAAATAAATTAAATCAAGCGGTTTCATTTGAAAACTTTTTGCATACTAAATATGTAGGTCAAAAACGTTTCTCTCTTGAAGGAGGGGAAACAATTATTCCAGCTTTGGATGCTTTAATTGAAAGAGCAGCTGAAAAAGGAGTGGAGCAGTTTGTTATGGGTATGGCGCACCGTGGTCGTTTGAATGTTCTAGCTAATATCTTCGGAAAATCTACTCAGGATATTTTTGGAGAATTTGACGGTAAAGATTACGATCAAGAATATTTTGATGGTGACGTAAAATACCACTTAGGACTTACGGCTGATAAAATCACCAGTACAGGTAAAAAAATCAATATCAATTTAGCACCAAACCCTTCTCACTTAGAAACGGTAGGAGCTGTTATTGAAGGAATCACAAGAG
Source organism: Flavobacterium faecale (assembly GCF_048320115.1). Classification (GTDB taxonomy): domain Bacteria; phylum Bacteroidota; class Bacteroidia; order Flavobacteriales; family Flavobacteriaceae; genus Flavobacterium; species Flavobacterium faecale_A. Next base: position 1,058,915 of record NZ_CP182943.1, on the reverse strand, counting down.
CAAAACAAGATAAATATTTTGCTGACGATTTTTCTAAAGTATTACCTATTGCCGTTCACGGTGATGCTGCGATTGCAGGTCAGGGGATTCTTTATGAAATCATCCAAATGGCACAGTTAGATGGTTATAAAACAGGTGGAACAATCCATATTGTAATCAATAACCAAGTTGGTTTTACAACGAACTATTTAGACGCGCGTTCTTCTACCTATTGTACTGATGTCGCTAAAGTAACTTTGTCTCCAGTATTGCACGTAAATGCAGATGATGCTGAATCAGTAGTTCATGCCATGCAGTTTGCATTAGACTTTAGAATGGAGTTTGGTCGTGACGTATTTATTGATTTATTAGGATATAGAAAATACGGTCATAATGAAGGTGATGAACCTCGTTTTACACAGCCATTATTATATAAAATTATTGCTAAGCATAGAAATCCAAGAGAATTATATGCTGAAAAATTATTATCAGAAGGCATTATTGATGCTGGATTGGTTAAAACTTTAGAGAAAGAATACAAAGATGATTTAGATCATAATTTAGAGGCTTCTCGAAAAAAAGATTTGACTGTGATTACTCCATTTATGCAAAATGAGTGGAAAGGTTTTGAGCAAGTTTCAGATGATGTAATGTTGAAGAAAGTAGATACTAAGGTTGAAAAATCAACTTTGGATTCTATTATCAAAACAGTATCTAACTTGCCAGCTGATAAAAAATTCATTAATAAAATCACCAAAATTGTTAACGATAGACGAACAGTTTATGATAACAATGCGGTTGATTGGGGTACTGCTGAGACCTTAGCTTACGGTACTTTATTGACAGAAGGATATGATATTCGTATCTCAGGACAAGATGTTGAGCGTGGTACATTCTCACACCGTCATGCAGTCGTTAAAGTAGAAGATTCAGAGGAAGAAGTAGTATTGCTAAACAATATTGAAAACAAAAAAGGAAACTTCTATATCTTCAACTCTTTCTTATCTGAGTATGGAGTATTAGGATTTGATTATGGTTATGCTTTGGCAAATCCAAATGCATTGACCATTTGGGAAGCACAGTTTGGTGATTTCTCTAATGGAGCTCAAATTATGATTGACCAATACATCTCTTGTGGAGAAGATAAATGGAACAATCAAAACGGATTGGTGATGTTATTGCCACACGGATACGAAGGACAAGGTGCTGAGCACTCTTCGGCACGTATGGAGCGTTACTTACAGTTATGTGCACGTCACAATATGTACGTAGCGGATTGTACGACACCAGCCAACTTCTTCCACTTGTTGAGAAGACAAATGAAAACGAAATTCCGTAAACCATTAGTAGTATTCTCTCCAAAAAGTTTGTTGCGTGATCCAAGATGCGTATCAACTGTAGACGAAATAGCAAATGGAGAATTCCAAGAAACTATTGACGATACAACTGTAAACAAAAAAGACGTAAAAACATTGGTTTTCTGTACAGGTAAATTCTACTACGATATTACTGCTGAAAGAGAAAATAACGGTCGCAAAGATGTAGCAGTAGTTCGTATTGAGCAATTATTCCCATTACCAGTAGAGCAATTAAAAGCAATCATTGCACAGTATCCAAATGCAGATGATTATGTTTGGGCGCAAGAAGAGCCTAAAAACATGGGAGCTTATACATATATGTTGGCTAACTTTGATTTAGTAAAATGGAGATTGGCTTCGTTGAAAGCATACTCTGCACCAGCAGCGGGAAGTTATACAAGAGCAAAACGCCGTCATGCAGATGCTATCCGTATGGTATTTGATAAAAATTTATTTAGATAAAAATTTGGAGCTATTTCCTGCTGTCCGCTATATCTTTTTCTTTTTTAAAGAAAAAAAAGAAAAAGGATGCCGCTTCCATCAGGGCTAGAGCCAATTGCAAATAATAACGATTAAAAAATAAAATTCATAATTTAAAATATAAGGACATGATTTTAGAAATGAAAGTTCCATCACCAGGGGAATCTATTAAAGAAGTTGAAATCGCCACTTGGTTAGTACAGGATGGTGACTATGTTGAAAAAGATCAAGCGATTGCTGAAGTTGATTCAGACAAAGCGACATTAGAATTACCTGCAGAAGCAAGTGGTGTTATCACCCTAAAAGCCGAAGAAGGTGATGCAGTAGCAGTAGGAGCAGTAGTTTGTCATATCGACACTGCAGCAGCGAAACCAAATGGTTCTGCGGCAGCGCCAGCAGCGACTCCAGCAGCTGAAGCACCAAAAGCAGCTCCAGCTCCAGCGGCGGCACCTGCCCCAGCAGCAGCGCCATCTTATGCAGCAGGAACTCCTTCACCAGCAGCTAAAAAAATATTAGACGAAAAAAATATAGCTCCAGCAGCGGTAACAGGAACTGGAAAAGCAGGAAGAATCACTAAAGAAGACGCTGTGAATGCAGTTCCTTCTATGGGAACTCCAACAGGTGGTAGCCGTGGTGTAGAGCGTACAAAATTATCTATGTTACGTCGTAAAGTAGCAGAGCGTTTGGTTTCGGCTAAAAACGAAACAGCGATGTTGACTACTTTTAATGAAGTAAACATGACGCCTATTAACAATATTCGTAATGAATACAAAGATGCATTCAAAGCAAAACACGGTGGTGTTGGTCTTGGATTCATGTCTTTCTTTACTAAAGCAGTTACAAGAGCCTTACAATTGTATCCAGATGTAAACTCTATGATGGATGGTGATCACAAAATTGCTTTTGATTTCTGTGATATTTCTATCGCGGTTTCAGGACCAAAAGGTTTGATGGTTCCTGTAGTGCGTAACGCTGAGAATTTAACTTTCCGTGGTGTAGAAGCTGAAATCAAAAGATTAGCTATCAAAGCACGTGACGGACAAATCACTGTAGATGATATGACAGGTGGTACATTTACAATCACTAACGGTGGTGTATTTGGATCAATGTTATCTACTCCAATTATCAACCCTCCTCAGTCAGGAATCTTAGGAATGCACAACATTATTGAGCGTCCGATTGCTGTAAACGGTAAGGTTGAAATTCACCCAATGATGTATGTAGCACTTTCTTATGACCACAGAATCATCGACGGTCGTGAGTCAGTTGGTTTCTTAGTTGCTGTAAAAGAAGCTTTAGAAAACCCAATCGAATTATTGATGGATAACAATCCTAAAAAAGCATTGGAACTTTAATACTGTCACACTTAGCTTATCGAAGTGTTAGCCTACAAAATCCCGATTGAAAAAATCGGGATTTTTTTGTACCATATATCTGATAAAAAGACATAAATTTACACTATAACATTCCTATTATGAAAAAGAATATCTTATTAGTCTTTGTAATTTTATTTTATTTAAGTTGTTCAAAAAAAGATAACAAATCAATAAATATTGAAAAAGCCTTTTATCACTGGAAGGGAGAGTCTTATTTTGACGAAACATCTATTAACGAGCTTAATAATCATAAAATAAAAAAAATATATTTTAAGATGTTTGAGGTTGACTATAATGATGTAAAAGGAAATTATCCTTATGAAAAAAACAGTCCAAGTACATACACATTTGAAAAATTAGATTCAATAAATATCATTCCTGTAGTTTTTATAAGAAATGAAATTTTTCAATTTAATTCAGAAAAAACATTAGATAAGTTAGCCGACAACATCACTTTTTTAATCGAAAAATATCAAAAAAACAATGGTAACCCTTTTTATAATTACTCCGAAATACAAATAGACTGTGATTGGACAAAATCAACAAAGAACAAATATTTTTATTTGCTAAAAAAAATAAAAGAACTCTCAAAGAAAGAAATTAGCTGTACACTAAGATTATATCCCTATAAATATCCCGATGTAATGGGAATTCCTCCCGTAGACAAAGTAACATTAATGTGTTATAATCTGATTAAACCACTTTCAAATAAAGAAAAAAATTCCATTTTAGATATTGAGGAATTAAAATCCTATTTGAATGTAAAAAAGAAATACCCTTTACATCTTGATATAGCACTACCAGTATATTATTGGACACAATGGTATCAAAACAATCGATTTTCAGGATTATTAAATATTAGTTCTTCAGAATTTAAAACATTTGCAAAAGAGATAAAGCCTTTGTGGTTTGAAATTACAAAAGACACTACTTATAATTATGACACCTACTTTAGAAAAGGAGATCAATTAAAATGTGAAGAAGTTTCAAAAGATAAAATTCTAGAAGCAATTACTATCATTAAAAACAATATTGAATTAGATGAAAAAATTACCGTTTCATTATTTCATTTAGATCAAAGTACATTCAAAAAATACGACTATGAGAGCATATCTAGTTTTTATAATTCTTTTTCTAAATAGTTATATTGAGGTAATTGCCTGTGGATATTCACCTTATGGTGAAGATGTACGGTATTGCCTCCTAAAACCAGAATATTTTAATTCCTCTATTTATCAATCCTTTAATTATAATGCTAATCTATGGGGATTTGCGATTGAGAATAATAGTACTCAAGAAAGAATTTATATTGAGGCAAATATTATAGATTGGTTTCATTTTACAAAGAAAAGAGTAAAAATTAGTGCTATCGAAGAATTTAATAATAATCTAAATTTATCAGATATCAACCCAAATTCAAATAATGAATTCATCAAATATCTATATAAAAAAAATGAAAAAAAAGCCATTACTTACTTAAAAATGGCAAAAAATTGTGAGGCCATAAACAATTTTATCAACGAAGATTATTGGGAAAGAAATGAAAATAACTACATAAACGAAAGACTTTCTTTATTAGAAAAATTAACTAAAATAATCTCTCTAGAGAAAAATTCTTATTTCAAGCGTAAATATGCTTTTTTAGCCATTCGATTAGCTTATTATTCTGGCAAAAAAGAACTAATCAAAGAGATTTTTGAAACTCATTTTGTTGACACTCGAAAAGATTACCTATATAACTGGAGCTTATTTTTTTACACATTCACAAATTGGGACGGAAAAGCTATGGTATCTGTAGCTAATTTAATGTCAAACTGCCCAGAAAAAACTAAGGCAAGCTACTATTATTTCCATGAAAACTTCAATGTTGACGAAGCTCTAAAGCATACTACTAATCCATTAGAAATTTCAAATATTTACGCTTACGCCTCTGTACAAAAAGCAGATAAAAACCTTAATTATTTAAAATTAATTTTCGCACACAATCCAAAATCAAGTTTACTTGATTTTTTACTTTTAAGAGAGGTTAACAAAATTGAAGATTGGGTATATACTCCATTTTACACAAATTATTCACCTTCAACAGAATCATATTTTTGGAACGAAACAGAAAAAACTACTACTGAAACATTACGAAACCGCTCAGAAAACGATAGACAGTATGCGAAAGAAGTTTTAGCGTTTATTTCTTCAATAGATTACAATAAAACAAAAAATCCTATTTTATGGCAAGCTTGTGAAATCAATTTACAATTTATAAGTCGTCAATACGATGCTTGCATAAATAACATAGATTCGTTTGAAAAAAAATATGCTAATGAAAAAGTTATTGAGGAAATCGAAAAAATAAAAGCACTATGTATAACAGCAAACCAAGAATCAAATCATGCAATTATTAAACCTGAATTAGAACCAATTATCTTAAAATATAAAAATGACCAACGCTTTATTTTTGCATTAGGAAGAGAATTAGAGTTCAAAGGAAATATAACTGATGGCATCGCACTAATTTCATTATCGGAGCGCATTTATCCTCAACAATTTGATTATGATGATGTAGAATGGCGTGCTAACAGAATTAAAACTTCAGGAAATCTCGAAGTTTTACACAACTATTTTGATTACTTGGATTTTGTATATCCTGCCAATGAATTACAAATTATTATTAATAGAATTAAAAGAGGAGATTTGTCTGAGTTTCAAAAAAACATCTATCAATCAATACTAAAAGACAGGGAAACTTTGACTGATTTATTAGGAACAAAATACATTAGAGAAAATCAACTTACCAAAGCTTACATTACTTTCAAATCACTTGGCGATAAATATTGGGATGAAAACTACAACCCTTGGGAAAGAGGAAAGAATAGCTATTATGAAGGATTTGATCAAAATCCATTTTATGACTTTAAATACACTAAAAATTTTATCAAACACAAGGAAAAATTTATTGTAACAAAACTTTCAATTACAAAACAACTCATTAAGTACAAAAATCTAGCTAACAATCTTAAAACGAAAGACCGAGATTATTACTATTTTCTATTAGGGAATTGCTATTATAACATGTCTGATTATGGAAACTCCTGGTTAATGAGAAGATATTTTAATTCAAGTTCTTATTGGGATGAGTATATAAACGAATCCTATATTGATGAAATTGAATTTAGAAATAAAATCAAAGCGGTAACTTATTATCGATTAGCTTTTCAAAATGCCAAAACTCCTAAATTTAAAGCACTTTGTTTAAGAATGATGGATTATGCGGAAAAACATACTTTTAGTTTTTCTCAAAGAGTCAATAAATCATTCCCTAAATATAGTTCTGAACTTTCTGGATGTGAAAATTTGAAAAAATTCTTTGAATCGAGAAGGTGATTTAATTCCCGCGATACTCCACAAAATCAAACAAGGCATAGTTCTGTGTAGTAGGGATATGATCTCCTATAAAATTCAGGTTTTCGACACTGCAAAAGATTTTGAATTTTTCCTTAGTGCCGTAGTTCAGTTGTAAGCTACTTACCGTATTGCCTCCAATTTTCCATTTGGCGATGTATTTGTTTTTGGAATTTAAAGTTAGTTCTATAGATAAAGTATACCATTGTGCTCTTTTAACTTTCACCACCTTAGATTGAAAAGGATTCGCTTGAGAGGTCATATAAGCTAATAATTCATCAGAAGCAGCATTGACAGCGTTTCGTTCGGCCGTGGCTCCATAACCTATTTCAAAGTCCAATTCATGGGTGTCGTCATTGTACAAAAAAGCACCAATACTGGCTTTGTCACCCACACCCATTTCGGGTACATAAACACGCCAAGTATAAACTCCAGTGGTGTAAGTTGCGATGGATTTGACCTTAGGTCGATCCCAAGTATTAGGGCGAGTATAGATATTTAGATTCCCATTTTCAGTGAAATAGTTGATTAATCCATTCATGTTTTGTGAAGCATCTTCCCATTCGTCCAAATTATTAAAATCCCAAAATTTAGAAGTTACCGTTCTGGATGGTTTTGCCGTATTTTCGGTATCTATAATTGAGCTTTCCACAGCATCTGTGTATTGATCTTCAGAACAAGAAAACAATAATAGTGCGGAAACCACTGCGAGTATTTTATTGGTACGTTTCATAATTTGAAGGAGTTAAGAGGATATTTATTGTAAATATAAGTAATGATTGTAATAATCAATAATTGCTTTTCCTTTTAATAGTATATCAGCACCTATAATTCCGTGAACGGGTTTTACTTTGTAATGCGTTAAGGCTTCGTTGACATGTGATAAATCAAAAATGACTAAGTCGCATTTGTTTTTTTTCCACATTCCCAATTGTAATTTATTATGACTGGCAATTTGTGTCAGCATCCCTGTAGCTCCAGCTCCCGAAGCTTTGGTTTTGGAATCTTGTGCGTCCACCTGAAACAATTCAATACTCTCAAAACCAATACAACTATTAGAGGCTCCTGTGTCTAAAATGAAGTTTCCTTTAATACCATTGATTTTGACCTTAATTAGTAGGTGTTGTGTTTTGGTAATCTTAAATTTAATTTTTTTATATTTTTCCTTTTTTAGGATTTCTTGTAATTTTTCCATTTTCTAAACCGAATGAAAGCCAAAAATAAACCAATTACCGTTACAAATCCTAAAATGTACAAAGTATAATTGAAAGATTCTTCGCCTGCAATAGCGCTTCCGTAATACACAAATGCACTCCAATAATAGGGCGATTTTTTTTCGTTTGAAATGGTTTTGTCAGACAGGAAATCCAATTTAGCATTGCGATTGGCTTCACGATAAGAATCACCTCTTTTGCAATGTTGGTAAAAATAATCCATAAAAATTGAAGTCGTAAAATCATTGACTTTCCACAAGGAGAACAATAAGTTTCGAGCTCCTGCAAATTGAAATCCTCGCGCTATACTCATGGCGCCTTCTGATTTATAGAGTTTGCCAATGCCGGTTTCGCAAGCACTCAGTACGACCAAATCAGGATTTATCTTCAATTGGTACAACTCCGAATATAAAATTTCTTGATCGAAAAATTTAATGCTAGCGGGTGTTTCAAGATCACCAGCGGAGGCATGTGTTGATAAATGCAAAATAGCGTAACTGCTGGCATTGGTCTTAAAATGATCAAAGGTTGCTTTGTTATTTTCAAAAAAACGTCCATCAAATTTGTTTTTTATGGAAGCCATTTCGTTTTTCGAAAAATCCAAAGCAAAATCGGTTTTTTCGAAAACAGGAAAAATTCCCAACACATTTTTTTTAGGTTTTTCGATTTCAACCTCGTTCAAATAAAATGTGACTGAACTGTTGTAAAAAATAGCGTAATCGTTAACTAGATAATGCATTTGAGCAAAATTTGTCGTATTGGATTTCTGAGTGATTAGAGCTTCAAAAGGCATGAAATTGAGTAGGCCATCTGGAATGATGATGAGGTTTTTGCCTTTGGTTGGTTGAGGTAATTTCAGGAGGTCAAAAACTATCTTTCCTTGATGATTGTAATCTTTTGGTTTTTTTAAAATAGCATCAGCATCTTTGAAATAATTTAAAAAAGCACGGATTTCCTTTTGTGCAGTTTCGTTAGTAAAAGAATGTAATTTAAGGTTGTTGTCTTGAAATGTAAAAGCATAGGTTTTGTCATTACCTGAAAAGTAATTGACAAGGAATGTTTTTTCTTTTTGCAGTTTGTCAAATACGAGTTGTAAATCGATTTCTTGATTTTCAGTTTGGCTAATAGGAGATTGAATTTTTTTCAACGAAATGACCAACTCATTTTGTTTTACTATGGCATGGTTAATTTTTGAAATATCAGCTTTGTTTCCTTTTTGTTGTTCTTTCGTAATTTCGATCGTCCAGTTTTGCAATTGGTCCAAATGCAATTTTTCTTCTCGGGAAGCTGTTTTGTTTTTTTGAAGGTAGTTTTTTAAAACAGTAGATTTTGTTTTTTCTGCCAGTTGAAAAGCTTGATTAATATAGGTTTGGTTTTTTTCTTTTTGGTACAAAGAAGCATAGATTGCAATGCATTTTTCTGTACGCAATCGAACTCGAGTTTGGTTAATAATTTTTGAGTTTTCGTAAACGAGTAAATTGGCAAACAAATCTTCGATATAGAATGAGAGTGTGTAAGCTTCTAAGGCTTTTTTAGGAGCATTTTCAATACTGAAAATAGCCGCTTGTAAATCTAAAGCATCTAATAAAACAGTTTCTGAATAAAGTGATTTGGCTTCTGGGAGAATGTTGGTTTTGTTTGAATAATTTGGAATTAAGGTTTTGAATACCGAACTCAGCAACGCAGAAGCTTCTGTCATTTTTTGTTGTTCGAAAAGCAGGACAGCTTCTTCGTAATATAATTTAGCAATTTGTCGAGGATCATGATTGAGGGTGGTAAAAAAAAGTTTTTTGGCATTGGAAAAATACTCATTGGCTTTTTCAAAATGACGTTTTTGGGTGTAAAGAGAGGCTAGATTACGGTAGCAATTGGCGAGTGTTTTGGATTGGTTTTTGTCCTTTTGTAACAGCTGAATGGCATACAAATAAGTAGATTCAATTTTTTTAAAAGCGGTTTCAGTTGGAGTAGATTGTCGGTAAGCCAGCATATAATTGTTGCCTAAATTGTTGATGATAATCCCTTTTTGTACTCGGGATAACTTCTCGGTCTGAATGGTTTTTTGTAACAATTCGATAGCTAAATCAGGTTTACCCGCAGCTTGATAAACGTTTGATAAATTGAGAATGGCGGCTAGTTTTTGTCTCGTAGATTCAGACGTTTTTTTAGCTTTAGAGGCGAGATAATAGTATTGTTTGATGGTGTTTTCGGCATTGTCATAGTCGCCTTGCATGGTGTATAAATTCCCTAAGGGTTTTAAAGCATATTCTATAATATCGTATTGATTCAGTTTGTTTTTTTGATAGGTATTCCAAGCTTTTTCGTAGCTAGAAATGGCATTCTGATTTTGTCCCATTTGCATTTCATAATAGCCTTTGTTGCAATTTAAGATGACTATTGCCAGAAGTTCGTCTTGGGATTTTGCTTTTTTGGTGTGCCAAAAATCACGATCGATTTGAGTTAGTTTTTTAAGTCCGTTTTCAGTAGGCTGTGAGGCAAAGTTGTCAATAGCACTGTATATGGAATCTACGAGGCGTATTGATGGTTGGCCGAGCGCCACCAGCGTTGAAAAAAGAATTAGTAAAAGATGTGTCTTTTTCATATTTTAATAAATCACTACTTTATATTTTTAACACAAAAGTCACAATAAAATAGTTTTTGAACTGCAAAAGTCGCAAAAGCTATGAACTTAAATCTTTATGTTTTTTTACCGAGACGGATCATTTTTATTTTGTGTCTTTTGTTTTTCCTTTTGAGTCTTTTGTGTTTGAAAAAAAACCATACAAATGTTTCATTTATACACAAAACGCACAAAAGCTTTAGGATGTTTTTAAAGTTACAAAAGATTGTGTTTCTAAAAGTAAATTAATCGTCTAATGCACTAAAATATTCATTTACAAAAGTTTTTTGTCCTTCGTGATATAAGTTGGTAGAATGAAAATTATAAAGTATCCCTTTTGGTTTTTTTAGTAACTTCATGTAAGTTAATATTTGGGCTTGATGAATTGGAGGGAGAATGTCCTGGGCTTTAAGCTCTACTACGATGCAGTTTTCAATTAATAAATCACATCTGTATTCAGTTTCTAATTCGTATCCTTTAAAATTGATAGGAACTTTTAATTCTGATTGGAAGGCAATTCCTCTATATTTTAATTCTGACTTCACACATTTATGATAAACACTTTCTAATAATCCAGGGCCTAGTTCTTTGTGTACTTCTATTGCGGCACCATTTATTTTATAGGTCAAATCCTTTATATATTCTTTAGTGATATTCATAATTCTATCTTGTTACTTTTGTACCTTTTGTATTAAAAAAACTAAAACTTCCAAATCCCATAAAACTGGAAATAATTGAAATTTTCTTTGAAATTGATCACATATCGCGCGCCTAAGCTTGGGCCAATGCGAGCGGCGCCGATGGTAAGGTCAAAAAGTAATCCGGTTTTAAAATTGCTAAAATTTTGTTTTGACGACATAGATTGCTCTGTCGAACTAATGGGGAAAGAAGGTTTGTCGGTTTCGTACAGTTCTGTTTTCGTGTTTTGTTCTTGCTTTTCGGAGGCGTTGATATTAGCTTGAACTCCAGTTCCAATACCAATGAAGTTATTAATATTGTAACGAATGAGCACTGGGATTTCATTGTTTAGGCTAGTGGTTTCTGTGGTGGTAGTGGTACGTTGCAGTTGACGAACGCCATTAGCATTTTGAATAATTTCGTTAGATGTACTGCTGCCAGATTGGTAATTGTGGAGGCTGTTGGCCAACTCTGCCTGCCAATAAAAACGATACGATTTGAAAGGAGAAATGGTTGCTCCAGCAAAATAACTGGTAGAATTGTTTAGACTGGGGTAGTAATTGTAGCCTGCCTTTGCCCCAATCGAAATTCCTGGCTGGAATCGGGTGGTGGCATAGTTGGTCAGAATAGGTTCGTTTTTGTCAAAAATGATAGCCGTTCTACTGCGGGTGTTTACTTTGTGAAAATCTTTATTGAATTTCATCGAATATTTTACAAAACCTTTGGTGCTGTCTTTTTCATGTACATTTTTTTGATTGCTACCAGGAAGGTAGATGTTTTTGAAAGTAAAGAAAATTTGTTTTTGCTTGATGATGGTGTCCAAACAACTGGTGGTGGGGACTTCGTCTTTGGGGCAAATGGGACATTTAGGATACATATCCTCGATTTGAAATGTTTTTTTGTCAAACATATCAGGGATATCTGTTTCGAGTCGAATCATTCTGGCGGGACCTTCGCCGTTATTTTGAAAACGGGTTTTGAAGTTTACCCTTTTAAAACGGACCAAGCGGTAATTTATGAAACTACCATTAGACCCCATTTTATTAGGGTCGTGGGAAGTCACGATTTCCATTTCTAGATTTTTTACTTTGTGGTTTTTATAGCTTCGATTAGGGACAAAAACGCCTCGCATAGTGACCGTGGCACTGGTGTCTTTGAGCATTTCGGGCGTAGTTTTAAAGGTGTAAAAGATGTTACGAACCTCATTAGGGTTCATTTCGTCCATTTCCAAGATGTTCACTTGGCGGTATTCTTTTTTGGCTAAAGCCAAAGTGGTTTCCAAATCCAGCTCGTTTGTCGTGTTTGCGTATTTTGTTATGGGTTTGTAGTTTTCAGTTGAGACTGAAAAGCGATTGGTGTCATTGTTTTCATTCGCTACTGCAAATGCATTTTCTTTTACCTCTCTTTCTCCTGCATGGGTACGAAAATCGACCAACTCGAAGTTGTTGTGTTTGAATTGGGTTTCATTATAAAAAAGGTAGAGTTTTCCATTAGATACATAATTTTCTTGATTTTGATAGCTTAAGATGACAACCATTTCTTCTTCTGGAATGGGGTCGCAATTTTTTTGAAGGGTAAAACCACTTGGGTCGGCAATAGAAGCAATAGCAGTATTTGCAGGAGAACTGATGTTATTTACAACTACTTTTTTAGGTCGGGTAGTGGGTGGCTTTCCGTTATCGTAATTGTTCGTTACGGCAAGTCGTGCATGGTAGGTTCCTTTGTTTTTGTACACATGTTTGGGCTCAGCTTCTTTGCTATAAGTACCATCTCCCATTTCCCATAGATACGAAAAACTAGGTTTGGGTGCACCAGCAATGGGAATCAAAGGAGGTAGTTCAGGTTTGAAATTGACTTGATTTCCAGTTTGGATATAACCGATTATAGCTCTACGAGTAACAGTGTCTTTTACTTTGGATTGAGAATAAGAGACTACAGAGAATAGAAAAAAGAGTCGGAACAATATTTTCATTATTGGAAGGTTTGGTTAGGGATTATAAAAATAGCAAAAAGCGGTGAGAGCTCACCGCTTTTGTAAAAAACTATTGTATGGTCTTATTGAATAGCATTGATGGCTGCTACTAACTGCGCTTCGGTTCCTACAGTGGTTTCTCCCATTGTGAAGTAGAACACATCATTGGCTTGAATGGCTACTGCTTTGATTGCGTATCTCCATTGTCCGTTATCTTCGGTTGCAAAAATAATGTGACAAGCTAGACCTACTGGAATTTGACCATAATGCTCACTAAATAATCCTGCATTAGTATAAGTGTCTAGTTTTGCCAATGCATTTTGACCTTCACCATCATAGGATAAGTAGATTGCACTATTAGTGTTGTCATAACCTGTTGGGGCTCCTACTAGGATAGTAGTTTTAGGTCTTGGGTCGCTATAGAATTTATCCACATTAGTCCATCCAAAGTTCCCAAAAGATACATAATAGCTGTTTTGTCCAGCTTCAACACCGCCTTTTCCGTTGGTTCCTGCAGCATCTCGGGCGTTTTCCCATGCTAGATTTCCCTCGTTGTCAATGATTCCATTCCATAAAACCATGGCATTATCTACGCCATTGGTCAAAGCGGCAGGTACATTCAAATTAATATTACAGTTGGCAACAAGATTTACACCGCCTTGAGTGGCATTGATAAAAAATTCACCTCCAGAAATTAATAAGTTTCGATCGCCGTTTGGCATGATTCCCATAGTAGGTTTGTTAGTAACTAACATGGTTCCTTTGTCAAAAAGTTCCACAAATTCAATGTCAATAGCTCCCGTTACAGGGCTTCCATTTTTGGTTAAACAGTTGCCGTTTATTTGGATTGTTACTCCTTTGGCTGAGGTCAGTGTGATGACACCTGCGCCTGCTGTGGCTGTAAATTTTTGTGTTTGAGCTTCTAAGGCTGCTTCTCTTACTGCTGCGAATTCAGCTGCAGATGCTGGAGTAATAGGTTGGTCGTTGTCGTCACAGCTAATGAATGATACTGCAGCTAAGAATAAAAGTCCGATGTTTTTAAGATTTGATTTCATAATTTCTATTTTTTTGATTTAATAATAATTTGTCATTTTTAGATATATCAATTAAGGTTTGATATTGTTACCCTTTAATTTGAGTTTTTTATTTTTTTTGTTTCTAGGAACGTTTTACAACTCTATATCCACTGAAGTTTGTAATTGTTACCCCTTAATCGCTTTTTTTATCTTGTTATAATCTTCCAAAGTGTATAAGTAAAAAAGCGTTTGATTTTTTTTAGATACTTTTTCATGGTCACATTATTTATAAGAACTAGTTGTTGATTTGTATAGGTATATCAACATCGTTTTATAATTGTTACCCCTTTAATCCATATTTATTTGAGATTCTTTTTTTACATTAGCAGTTAAAATATTTTCTATGACCACATTAACTGCACATCCTGATCAAATGTATATTGAAGGATTGGCGTCGAATAATTCGGCGATTATCCAGTCCATCTATAAACAGTTTGTCCCAAAAGTGATTCACTACATCAAGAATAATTCTGGTGATGAGGATCAAGCACAAGATGTGATTCAGGAAGTATTGATTGTATTATTTGATCAGGCTAAAGCCAAAAAACTGCTTTTGACTTGTCCCTTTGATGCTTACTTTTTTTTATTGTGCAAAAGAAGATGGCTCAATGAATTGAAAAAAGCTTCGAATAAAGGGGTAACAATTGCCGATGATTTTGCATCTATAAATGAAGACGCTAATGCAATGGTGGCTCAAACGGAAGTTTTTGAGGAGAAACAACAGCTTTTTGATACTATGTTTCAAAGACTAGGCGAAAAATGCCAAGAAGTGCTGAAATTGAGCTTTGTGCTCAAATCTATGGAAGAAGTAGCTCAAAAGCTCGGTGTGAACTATGGTTATGTACGCAAGAAAAAATCTTTGTGTACAGGGCAATTGACCCAGTGGATTCAAGAATCAAGTCAGTATCAAAATTTAAAATAATTACGCCATGAATGAGGAACGTTATCTGTTATTCGATCAATATCTGCAAGGGGAGCTTACGGCTGTTGAGAAAAAAGCTTTTGAAGATGAATTGAAAGCTGATGGTGATTTGGCCATCGCCTTTGAGAATTATAAAGAGGTAAATTTTCAATTGGAACAAAAATTTGGAATTGAAAGTGAACGAAAAGCATTTCAGGAGAATTTGGTTCAAATGGCGTCTAAAACCACCAAGAAGAAAAAATCAAAACTCAGAACATTGAAGCCTTGGTATTATTCAGTGGCGGCTTCGGTGACGATTTTATTGGGTGCTTGGTTTTTACTGCAAAATTCTAAACCCGTATTTGAGGATTACAATGAATATGAAAATGCCTATTTTATAGAAAGAGGGGAGTTAAGTGTCAATATGAAATTGGCGCAGGAAGCTTTTAATAATAAAGATTTTGAAGAGGCTTTGCCGCAATTTGAGATTATTGTAAAAGAAAATGCAAGTCCTGAAATCGAACTCTACTACGGGATTTCCTTGATGGAGATGAATCGTTTGAAAGAAGCTGAAACAGTTTTTAAAGAGATTCAATCGGGGACTTCTGTTTATAAAAACAAAGCCAGTTGGAATTTAGCCTTACTAAAATTAAAACAAAAAGACTATAAAGCTTGTGAGGCAATATTGAAAACAATACCAGCCGATTATGAAAATTACGACCAAGTAGCGGATTTGTTAGATAAGTTGGATTAGAAAATTTAACACCAAAGGCACAAAAAAATCAAAGACACAAAAGAGTTTATCAAAATAGCTCTTTTGTGTCTTTTGTATTTTAAAAATAATATAAAATTTTGGTGTCTTTTATGTTTAGTTTTTTAAAAAGTTTGCAATTTTGTATCCTTAAACTTTGCCATTGGATACAAAAACAATAATTACCGATACACATACGCATCTTTATTCAGAAGAATTCAAAGAAGATAGAAACGAGATGATACAGCGTGCCATAGATGCTGGAGTTTCTCGTTTTTTTATTCCTGCGATTGATTCTAGTTATACGGCATCTATGTATGATTTAGAAAAAGCCTACCCTGAAAACGTTTTTTTGATGATGGGATTGCATCCTACGCATGTGAAAGAGGACTATGAAGCCGAACTACAACATGTGAAAGAAGAATTAACCAAGAGAAAATTTTACGCTATTGGGGAAATTGGAATCGATTTGTATTGGGATAAAACGCATTTGAAAGAACAGCAAGACGCTTTTAGAACTCAAATCCAATTAGCCAAGGAGTACCAGTTACCGATTGTAATTCATTGTCGTGAAGCTTTTGATGAAATTTTTGAAATTTTGGAAGAAGAAAAATCGGATGATTTGTTTGGGATATTTCACTGCTTTACGGGGACTTATGAGCAAGCAGTTCGTGCAATTTCATTTAATATGAAATTGGGAATTGGAGGAGTGGTTACTTTTAAAAATGGAAAAATAGATCAGTTCTTACAGCAGATTGATTTACAACATATTGTCCTTGAGACAGATTCGCCTTATCTCGCTCCTGTTCCTTATAGGGGAAAGCGAAATGAAAGCAGTTATATCCTAAATGTAGCCAGCAAATTAGCGGAAATATATAGGGTTTCAGTAGCAGAAATTGCTGAAAAAACTACTGAAAATTCGAAAGCAATTTTTGGGATTTAAAGTAGAAATTTATCTAGTTTGACTTTTTTTTTGTTCTTTTGCTTTGACTAAAAAAACTATAATGCAAAAATTTGACGCGATTCGTCCTTTTTATGACTCTGAGGTAAATGAAGTATTCAAAAAATTACTTCATCACCCGATGATGAAATCCTTAATGAATTTTTCTTTTCCTGATGTTGCCGATGAAGTGTGGAGAGAACAGCTTTCAAAAACGCATTCTATTCGAGACTTCCAATGTAATTTCATCTATCAATCAGTACAAAAAGTATTGGAAAAAAGCTCTGAAGGTCTTTCGACTTCGGGTTTCGAGAAATTGGAAAAAGGGGAATCCTATCTGTTTATTTCCAATCACCGTGATATTTTATTAGACACTACTTTGTTGAATGCTTCTTTATTCGAACATGGATTGGTGATGACGGCCTCAGCTATTGGAGATAACTTGGTGAAACAACCATTCTTGATGGATTTGGCTAAGTTAAACCGTAATTTTTTAGTTCAAAGAGGTTTGAGTCCTCGTGAAATGTTGCAAAGTTCTAAAACCTTATCGGAATACATCGGTCACCTGCTGACACATGAAAGTCGTTCAGTTTGGATTGCTCAACGCGAAGGAAGGACCAAAGATGGAAATGATGCCACAAACCCTGGTATTTTGAAAATGCTTGCCATGGGTTCTGATGAGGCTAACTTGATGGACTATTTCAAGAAAATCAAAATCGTTCCTGTCTCTATTTCGTATGAATACGACCCTACTGATGCTTTGAAAATGCCACAATTATTGGCAGAAGCTAATAATGAGGTGTATGTGAAGCAAGAGAATGAGGATTTTATGACGATTTTGAGTGGAGCGTTAGGGCCTAAGAAACACATTCATATTCATATTGGTGATGTATTGAACGATGCCATAGATATTATCGCCGCTGAAAACGATAATGCCAACAAACAAATCCAAGCGATTGCTCAAGCGATTGATGATTCAATCTTGCCTAATTATAAATTATGGCCTACAAATTATATCGCTTACGATATCATCAACAATAGCAACACTTTTGCAGAATATTACACTGAAGATCAAAAGAGTGTTTTTGAGCGCAGAATGGAAAAACGTATTGATGCTGCAAATCCTGTAGCTTTACAAGGTTTTTTGAATATGTACGCAAATCCTGTTGTGAACAGTTTAAAGTATAACAATGCAGTCCAAAGCTAAAATACTCTTGATTTATACCGGTGGAACCATTGGTATGAGTAAAGATTTTGAAACAGGAGCTTTGAAAGCTTTTGATTTTAGTCAGCTATTGCAACAAGTACCCGAATTGCAACAATTGGATTGCGAGGTAGATTCGGTTTCTTTTGAAAAACCTATCGATTCTTCAAATATGAATCCTAAAATTTGGGGAGAATTAGCCGCAATCATTGAGGATAATTATACCAAATTTGATGGTTTTGTGGTTCTTCATGGTTCTGATACCATGTCGTATACTGCTTCGGCTTTGAGTTTTATGCTCGAAAATTTAACCAAACCTGTTATCCTTACAGGTTCTCAATTGCCTGTAGGCGATTTGCGAACAGATGCCAAAGAAAATTTAATTACAGCTATTCAAACTGCTTCCTTACGTGAAAAAGGAAAAGCGGTAATACAGGAAGTATGCCTGTATTTTGAATACAAACTCTACCGTGGCAATCGCACCACCAAAGTAAATGCAGAGCATTTTCAAGCTTTTAATTCGCCTAATTATCCTTGTTTAGTAGAATCAGGTGTGCATTTAAAATGGAATAAGCAATTGCTTTGGCCAGTTTCAGAGATAGGTAATGATTTGAAAGTGCAGTATTTATTGGATACAAATGTGCTAATATTAAAATTGTTTCCAGGGATTTCAGAAACGGTATTAAGATCTGTTTTTTCTATTCCAAGCTTGAAAGCTGTCGTGCTAGAAACCTACGGAGCCGGAAATGCTACAACGGAGAAATGGTTTCTTAAGATCATTCAAACTGCTGTCGAAAAGGGTGTCTATGTCGTAAATGTAACGCAGTGCTCCAGTGGTAGTGTAAATATGGGGCAATACGAAACCAGTAGAGAGTTGAAATTGGCTGGAGTTATTTCGGGAAAGGATATCACCACTGAAGCTGCTATTACCAAACTAATGTATTTATTGGGTAAAAATACCGCTCCAAAGGATTTCAAAACCTTTTTTGAAACTTCTTTGCGCGGTGAGATGATTTAATGCCGTTTTTACTTTTCTAAGTCATTTTTTTTTGAGTTATTTGCAAACCAAAATAGAGAGGTGTCTGAGTGGTTGAAAGAGCTAGCCTGGAAAGCTAGTATATGGGCAACTGTATCGAGGGTTCGAATCCCTTCCTCTCTGCTGATTAACATTCAAATTACATTAAAACCCCTAAAAACGTATGTTTTTAGGGGTTTTTTATTTCTTTTTATTCCAAAACAATTCATTTAGTATGTATACCTAGGGGTACAAATCGGAGTACCTATTTTATAAAATAAATTGTGCTCCTATTTATTTGTAAACCCCAGTAAAATTAGGCTGTTCGATAGATGAACATCTTGTTCTACTTTGATATTTAACGTAATTTAAATAATCATTAAAGGTTACCACAAATGGATGCAAAAATTTCAATTCTCTTTTTCCTTAAAAGAGCCAAAGTCAATTCAAAAGGCTTAGTGCCTATTTTTCAAAGAATCACTATCAATGGTAAGCGTATTGAACTTAGTTCGGGTAAGTACATAGATCCACTCAAATGGTCTATAGAAGGCGCTAAAATTAAAGGTGCTTCTGCAGAAGCAAGAGCAATAAATAGTCATCTTGATTTATTAAAATCAAAAGTCATAGATGCTGAAAAAGATTTGTACAATCGAGAAGAGGAAATCAATTTTGAAAACATCAAGAACAGTCTTTTTGGTGTAAAGAAAAGAGCACGCATGCTAATTCCAATCTTCGAGGAGCACAATCGAAAAATGAAAGAGTTAATAGGCTTAGAGTATGCACCTGGAACATACGAACGGTACATGACCTCATTAAAACACACTAAAGATTTTCTTTTGTGGAAATACAATATTTCCGATATCAGTATCGAAAAGATAGATCATGCCTTTATAACAGAATATGAGTTTTATTTGAGAAGCGTGCGTAAATGTGCCAATAACACAGCAGTAAAATACATCAAGAACTTCCACAAGATTGTTAACCAGTGTTTGGCCAATGGATGGCTTACTAAAGATCCATTTATAAATTATAAATCAAAGGTAAAAGAAGTCGTTCGTGAATTTCTTTCGGAAAAAGAGATAGAAGAAATCATCAATAAAGAATTTGAAATCGAACGATTGGATTTAGTTCGTGATATCTTCATTTTTAGTTGCTTTACGGGCTTAGCCTATGTAGATGTACAGCAATTGACAAAAGAAAACATTTCGATTGGAATTGATGGTGATAAATGGATTTTCAAGAACAGACAGAAAACAGAAACTACCTCCAAAATTCCACTTTTGCCCATGGCGCAAGAAATTATCAATAAATACCAGAACCATCCCATAAGTTTAAATCAAAATCGATTGTTGCCTATTTTAAGCAATCAAAAAATGAACTCCTATTTGAAAGAAATCGCTACAGTTTGTGGTATCAATAAAGAACTTACTTTTCACATAGCCAGACATACTTTTGCAACAACCGTTACACTGTCTAATGGTGTTCCATTAGAAACAGTAAGCAAAATGTTAGGACATACCAATTTGAAAACCACTCAACACTATGCTAAGATTTTGGACAAAAAAATAAGTCAAGATATGATGGTTTTGAGAACAAAGTTTGGAGCTAGGACTGAGGAGAAAAAGAAGAATTCCATTTAGTTAAATTTATTACGATTTAGTTTGTTTTGTTATATTTTAGTAGGAAATAGACTGGAAATATAATTTATATTTGTAGCTATTATCAACTAAAAATAATAATTAAATGATTTCATTTCAACATGCCATTAGAGATGAATTCTTAGAGATGAGTGTTCCGTTAAGGAACCAAAAGAAGGACAAAATCAAATTTTCTAAAGAATTCATCTTCTGGGCTGAAACTAAAATTGACGAACTCCACGAATGGTTAAAAACGCATGATTTCGAAAACGAAGAAGAAGAAATTGAATTCTTCAAAGAAATCAAACCCTGTATTGTTTCTAAATTAATTTTTCAGAAGGAATTATTGCGAATCCATACAAACATGCCTTCAGGCAATAAATTGAGTCTAAAATTCTTTGAAGAAGAACTTAAGAAAGCAGCAAAGAGTCTCAATGTAGAATCTAAGTTTTACAGTTACTATCGATCAGATGCAAATGATTGGGATAGTCAGTATTTTACTCGAAAAACAAAGAAAAGTATTCTGGATACAGATAATTCTCAAATAGGTTTTGATAGTAAGATTTCAACTTGTTATGACAATAAGATTGCATCTATTTTAGCACATGACTTATTAATTTGCTATATCGAAAATAGAATTAGAAAAATTAAAACGAAAATCAAGTTAAAGAAGAAAGCCAGTCAAAAGGCGATTAAAGCGCAATCTAATTTACAATGGACTGGAACCAAAACCGAATTTATTGAACTTATCTATGCTCTTTATTTTGCAAAAGTGCTTAATAATGGAAATATTAGTATAAAAGAAATTGCCTCAACAATGGGAGCTTTGTTTAATATGGACATCAAAGACAGCCTGTACCGCACCTATTCGGAGATTAAAAAGCGCAAAGCACCTTCTTCAATATTCCTTCAAAGATTAGTAGATATTTTTCGAAATAAAATCATCGAAGATAGTTTCTAACAAATCAGTCCGTAGCCTCAAAATACCAAATACCACATTTTTTCTTCTTTTTTCAAAAACCCCAATTGGGGACAACTTGGGGATTTCTTTCAATTCATTAAAATCACACCCATTTACATCCATTTTTGAGCTTCAAAAAGTAAGTCTCAAAGCATCCTTTTAGGACTTCTAAATTTTTTTCTCCCGTAAATCCTAGCCTTTGGCGTGATTTTGCATAAAAATCATACCCCAATTGGGGACAACTGGTGGATTTTATTCATCCAAATGAAATTAATTTGTTTTTGTAATCATAACAAAACAAATCATGAATTTAAACGCGAAAAAATTATTCCCAGAAGTAGACAATTACGAATTGTTAACCCATCAAGTAGTAACCAAAAAAGACCTGCTGATTTTCGGAAATGCACTGCTTAAAGAAATCCAATCATCCACAACTCATGAAAAACCAGCCCAATGGTTAAAATCATCTGAAGTTAGAAAGCTTCTAAAAATCTCTCCAGGTACTTTACAAAATCTTCGCATCAACGGAACACTTCAGTACAATCGAATTGGTGGCATCATTTATTATAAGTACGATGATATTTCTAAAATGCTGGATAAATAAGCAATTATCTCAACCACTAAGAACCTTAGCAACTTTTAAAATGAACTACATCAAACACCTCACAGGATTCTTTGAAAAAGTATCTATCGACCATGATTTAAATCCAACGCATATCAGTCTTTATATGTCCATTTTTCAGATGTGGAATCAAAACCGTTTCCAGAATCCAATTGGTATTTCTAGAGACGAATTAATGCGAATCAGCAAAATTGCATCTTCCGCAACTTACCATAAATGCATTAAAGAACTCCATGAAAAGGGATATGTCAAATATTCACCTTCATTCAACCCTTTCAAAGGATCAATCTTAGAAGTAATCAATCTAGATTTCTACACCAAACCAATCCCAAAAAAGGAAATTAAGAGGTTGAAAAGCCAGCAAAAAAATGAACAAGTCATTGAACAACCTATTGAACAGCTTAATGAACAAGCTGTAAACAAGCACCAAACAAGTACTAAACATGTACCTTATATAAACAATACAAACATTATAAACATTGTAAACAGGGAAGAAAAAAAAGTACCACCCAAAATTGAAAATGTTCAAGAGTTTTTCAAAGAAAAAAAAGTCCAAATGATGGAGGCCGAAAAATTTTTCAATCATTTTCAAAGTAATGGTTGGTTGGTTGGTTGGAGGGAAGACCCCAATGAAAGATTGGCAAGCCGCCGCCCGAAATTGGATTTTAAACCTGGACAAATTCAATAACAATAAATCCACAACCCAACTCAATCCCAAAAACCTCAACGTAACCAACAACAAAAACTACGCAGAACCTCTTTAATCAGAACTGTCATCTCGAGCGGAGTCCAGAGACACAATTAATAACTAATAACTCCACCATGAACATCTACCAAACCTTCCATATCGAAAACAACACCAAAATCTACGATCCTAGAAAATGCTTTCAGTTTCTGCAAAGCCAAGGCAAACAAACCTATCACCCTAATTTCAAAATTCAACAAGAAGATATTCCAACCATCTACAAATTGCTTATTTACGCAATTCAAGACCATAAAAGCGCAATTAAGCTCGGAATCGACCTCAATAAAGGAATCTTGCTTTCGGGGCCAATAGGCTGCGGAAAAACGTCATTAATGCATTTAATCAAACCATTTGTCCACCCCAAAAACGATTACAAGATCAAAACCTGTCGCGAAGTGTCTTTTGAGTTTGCCAAACAAGGCTACGAAGCTTTGAATATTTACACGCTGAAATCCGTGAACCAAAACAAACTCCCTGGTTATTGTTTTGATGATTTAGGAGCCGAACAACAAATCAAACATTTCGGGAACGACTGTAATGTCATGGCTGAAATCCTAATCACACGTTACGAACATTTTATTGAAAACAAGGCGATAACCCACATTACTACAAATATGTCAGCAACCGAAATTGAAAAAGCATACGGCAATCGGGTACGGTCTAGGTTGAGGCAAATGTTTAATCTTATTACATTTTCTTCTGAGACTACCGACAAACGGTAAGAGGTTAAACATTCACGTTTTCCAAAATTCAAATAAAGAGAATGAGTAAATGTTCAATTTGACAACATTTGATACAAAAACGATAGATAAAAGAAAATAGGTATTCTATTGTTAATAACAATTTCATCTAAACTAGATGAAATTACTTATTTTTAGAGTCTTAAAAATAAAGTGTTACCAAATGACAATTCAACAATACATTACCAAAATAAATATCTTGTTTCAAACAGGAAATGCTCGTGAACATTCGTATCGTGGAGACTTACAAAACCTCATCATGGGGATATTACCTGATGTTTTGGTAACCAATGAACCTGCCCGAGTGGAATGTGGTGCGCCTGACTATGTACTGACTCGCAAAGACATTCCGTTGGGATATATTGAAGCCAAAGACATAGGGGTAGATTTGGCCAGTAAAACTTTAAAAGAACAATTTGACCGTTATAAATCAGGTTTGTCTAATCTGATTTTTACCGATTATATGGATTTTCATTTTTACAAAGAAGGCGAACTTATCACGAAAATTGCCATTGCCAAGATAGAAAATGGAAGTATTATCCCTGTAGAAGAAAATTTTACAGCCTTCACAAACCTGATACAGAATTTTGTTCAAGTTATTTCACAAACTATCAAATCACCAACAAAGTTGGCACAAATGATGGCAGGGAAAGCACGATTGATGGCTGATGTTATCGAAAAATCATTGAATCATGATGACGTCGAAAATAAACGCACCCAGTTAAAATCTCAAATGCTATCGTTCCAGCAAATGCTGATTCACGATATTGATAACAAAGCATTTTCGGATATTTATGCACAAACTATAGCCTACGGAATGTTTGCAGCTCGTTATCATGACCCTACCTTGCCTACATTCTCCCGAATGGAAGCCGCAGAGTTAATCCCAAAATCAAACCCTTTTTTGCGAAAACTATTCCATGACATTGCAGGCTATGATTTGGATGATCGTTTGGTATGGATAGTAGATGAGTTAGTAAGCATTTTTCTTGCGACTGATGTATCGAAGATTATGAAAAACTTTGGTAAAAGCACCAAGCAGGAAGACCCCGTAGTGCATTTTTACGAAACCTTTTTGGGCGAATACAATCCCGCACTTCGCAAAGCCCGTGGGGTTTGGTACACGCCACAACCTGTGGTCAATTTTATAGTTCGTGCTGTTGATGATATTTTGAAAACCGAATTCGATTTACCCCAAGGTTTAGCCGATACCTCCAAAATTAAAATCAAGAAAAAAGCCGTTACCCAAACCTTAGGCAAAAACGCCAAGATTAAAGAAGTAGAAACAGAGGTTGAGGTGCACAAAGTGCAAATTTTAGACCCAGCCACAGGAACCGGAACTTTTTTGGCTGAGGTAGTCAGACACATACACCAAAAATTTAAAGGACAGCAAGGCATTTGGAGCAAATATGTAACCAATGATTTGATCCCTCGATTGAATGGATTTGAGTTGCTAATGGCGTCTTATGCAATGGCACACCTTAAAATGGATATGCTGCTTACTGAAACAGGATACAAACCTAGCGACGACCAACGATTTCGGATTTTCTTGACCAATTCCTTAGAAGAAGCTCACCCTGACACCCAAACCTTATTTAGTTCGTGGCTTTCTGACGAAGCCGACCAAGCCAATGCTATTAAGCGAGATGCTCCCGTAATGGTAGTTATTGGGAATCCTCCGTATAGCGTGAGTAGCTCCAATAAAAGCGAATGGATTCAAAATTTAATTGCGGACTATAAAAAAGATTTAAACGAGAGAAAAATCAATCTTGATGATGATTATATAAAGTTTACCAGATTTGGACAACATTTTATAGATAAAAACGGAAGCGGTGTTTTAGCGTATATTTCTAACAATAGTTTTATTGATGGCATTACCCATCGTCAAATGCGAAAACACTTATTAGAAAGTTTCGATAAGATTTATATACTCGATTTACATGGAAATTCTAAAAAAAAAGAACTATGTCCTGATGGCTCGGTTGACCAAAATGTATTTGATATAATGCAAGGTGTTTCTATTAATATTTTCATCAAAACTGGAAATAAGAAAAAAAATGAATTGGGTGAAGTTTTTCATTATGATTTATATGGTAAAAGAGATTTTAAATACAATCAACTTGAAAACAATTTATCGAAATTAGATTGGAAGAAATTAAACTTTGAAGAACCATATTACTTTTTTGTCCCTAAAGATTTTGCCTTACAAGAAGAGTATGAAAAGGGATTCAAAGTTGATGATTTATTTCTAAATCATAATACAGGTATTCAAACAAAATGTGATGAACTTTCAATACATTTTGACAAAAGTTCATTGGAAAAAGTAGTTTCAAATTTTAAAAATATGCCTATTTCAGATTTAAAAAAAATATACCCAAATAAATCAGACTCTAGTGGTTGGAGTTTTAAAAATGCGGTCGAAGATTTAAAAACAAATAAGATTTTTTATTCAAAAATTCTTTACCGCCCATTTGATATCAGGCATACAATATATACTGGAAAAAGTAGTGGTTTTATTGGAAGACCAAGAACAAGTACAATGTGTCATTTAGTAGACAGAGATAATTTAGGTTTAGTGACATTAAGAATAAATGGTGAATTAATGGAATACGTTTGTTTAGTTACAAATCAGATTATAGAAAAGGGTAGCCTCCCAAAAGGTAACTATTCTATTTTTCCGCTATACCTCTACCCCGAAAGCAACACTCAACAAAACCTATTAGAAACCAACGAAAGAACCCCCAACCTTAATCCTGAAATTGTAAAAGCAATCGCATCAGGTTTAGGATTGTCATTTGTGAACGAAAAAGAAACCGAGAATAATGTTTGTTTTGCTAATAGCGATGAGGTACGCGCTGAGTTCAAACAAAGTTTTGCCCCGATAGATTTGTTAGATTATATCTATGCGGTTTTGCATTCGCCAACTTATAGAGAGAAATATAAGGAGTTTTTAAAAATAGATTTTCCTCGTGTTCCTTATCCAACTGATGTAGAAACCTTTTGGCAACTGGTAAAACTAGGAGGAGAATTGCGAGAAATTCATTTACTAGAAAGCGCAGTAGTAGAAAACTACATCACACAATATCCCGAAGATGGCAACAATATAGTTACCAAACCTAAGTACGAACAACGAAATTATGTTGTAGAAAACGACACCATAACGCATAACGATACTTTTGAACCTATGGGAAGAGTTTACATCAACAACACCCAATATTTCGATAATGTCCCTGAAACAGCATGGAATTTCTACATTGGAGGCTATCAACCTGCTCAAAAATGGCTCAAAGACCGTAAAGAAAGAGAGTTGAGTTATGAGGATATTTTGCACTATCAAAAAATGATTGTGGCTTTATTTGAAACAGATCGAATTATGAAGGAGATTGATAAAATTGAGGTTTAAAACAATATACTCACAACATTATATGAAACACTTTTTTTATAAGGGAAGTCAAAACGTACTTTCTAATGTTACGGATTATGAAAAGACAATTGAATTTATTAAAAAGGATTTGTCTAAAATTTTAGATACTCGAAACTTATCATTTTTAATTGGCTCAGGTTGCTCGTTAGGTCCAAATGGTATTCCAACTATGAAACAATTAGCAGATAATCTTTTTGAACCTTCAGAAAATTTAAGCGAATTACTAAAAGACAAAGTTTTTGAAGATAAACATATTAAAATTTTAGAGCGATTTAAAATTAATTATAAGAATGAGCCATTTAGAACAAATTTAGAAACTTTTTTAGGCACACTTTATAGTTACAGTTTTTATCTAGAGAAATTGAAGGAAGCAAATGAAGACTCATTTGCTCAAGATTTAAAAGACTTAAATGAGATTATTTTAAAAACTAAGCAGTACATTTTATTTGAATGCCTAAATGAAAAAAATAAAGGTAATGACGATAACATTATTGAAACATATAGACAGTTTTATAGAAAACTATCACTTAGAGATAGTAATTTACAAAAACCGAATGTTTTTACAACAAACTACGACTTGTTTTCTGAAAGAGCTATGGACAACTTAGGTATTTCTTATACAAACGGATTTTCGGGTTTTATAGAACGATTTTTCAATCCTTCAATTTTCAATTATGCACTTGCAGAACAGATGGATATTAGCTCTTTAAAATGGAGTGTGATAGATAGTTTTATTTACTTATTCAAAATTCATGGTTCTGTAAATTGGGTTGAGAGAGAGAGTAATAACAAACTTTTCAGTATTCAGGAATTACAGAATGTAAATTTTGAAAAATTAAAAGAAGAAGCTAATTACATGATATATCCATCACCCTTGAAGCAAAATGCGAGCTTGGGTTCTCCTTATGCTGATTTATTCAGAGAGTTTCAAAAGAGGATAACTCAAAAGCAAAGTACACTAGTAACGTTGGGCTTTAGTTTTGGCGATGAGCATATCAATAATATTATATATCAAGCTCTTACTATTCCTTCCTTCAGATTAGTTATCTTTTCTGATTTGGGTTTTTATAGTAATGGTCAATATGAGATTACTAGAAAAAATATCGAAAAACTAAAGAACTTAAATGACCCAAGAATTTGGATAATTGGTTCTAATTTGGAATTTGATAATTTAATAGGAGGTGAAATAAAGAACGAAGAAGAAAAAGAATTACATTTTTTTGAAACTATTGCAAACACTTTATTTCCAGATTTTACTCAAGATAAAATTGAAGAAGCTAATAAAAACCTTATTGAACAGATTATTAGAGCTAAAGTAGAAGGAAATGATTAAAGATGACAAACAAAGAGTAATAGGTAAATTAACTAGTATCAACTCAGATAAATTCACTGTTGAATTGTTAAATCAATCCATAAATTTTGCCATTAATGGATTTGAAGATATTTACCAATACGCCCAAATCAATGGTTACGTCATATTACCCTACCAAGACTTCTATATTGTGGCTGAAATTTTCGGTGTTAGAGAGCGAGATTCTGATATAAAATGGCAAGGAGAAAAGGAACAGATTCTAAATAAATCTAATTCAGTTAAGTATTTAGATATCAATCCTATTGGGACGATTGAGAAAAGAAAATTTAAATATGGTGTATCTATATTTCCAACGCTTTACACAGATGTTCTTTATATAAAAAAGGAAGAATTAGATATAATTTTTGAATATAACGATGATATATCTCCTATCGAAGATACTGATAATTCAACAGCATTAAAACTTCTTGAAATTGGGACTTCAACAATATTTCCTGATTATAAAGTAAAAGTAAATATCAACGATTTTTTTGGAGCACATTCTGCAATTTTAGGTAATACTGGAAGTGGAAAGTCATGTACTATTTCCTCTATGATTCAAACCCTTTTTAATAAAGATAATTATAGTGCAGTGGGCGCATCTTTTATCTTTTTTGATGTTAATGGAGAATATCACAAAGCATTTAGCCAATTAAAAAATGAAGATATAGATGTCAAATATTTTTCAATTAATGAAAAGAAGAATCATGAATCATTTGAATACAAAAAAAAAATAACAAAAAATATTGAGTACGGTGATTTTAAACTACCACATTGGTTCTTAAACATTGATGAATGGGCTCTGCTTTTGCAAGCTTCTGAACGTACTCAATTACCTATTCTAAGAAGTGCTTTAGGTTTCTCTCAAAATATGGACGATATGACTAGAAATCACATTTATGCTAGTAATATTTTGTATGTTTATGAAAATTGGGAATCGGCAGTTTCAAAGAGACAACGAATAATCTCATTGATCGATAAAGCTAAATTTACAGATATTGATGTAGCCGGCTATAATGCTATGTATGGAAACATGACAGCTGAGAATGAAGCTAAGTTTAAGACAAGCGTCAAGAAGTATATAAACTTTGATACATTTAACGCACCTAAATACAGTAACGATTTATTTGAATTTTCTAAGTTTGGAGATAATATCGACGAGGCGATATTATACGAGGAATTTCATGGAAATAAACAGATTAGAGACTATTGCTCATCATTAATCACTAGATATAAAAGTTTGAAAGATAGAGAAGAATTTAACTTTCTATCTCAAAACAATGTAGACTTCAATAAAGATTTGTTTTTAGATGATTTATTAGGTGTTGAGGGAAATAAAAAGAAAACACAAGTAACTTTAATCGACTTAAATTCTGTCGAAGATGAAGTCGTTGAAGTTATATCATGTGTTATTACAAGAATGATTTTTGAAAGATTAAAAAATATACCTGAAAGAAATTCGTTTCCAATTAATTTGGTTTTAGAAGAAGCTCATCGCTATATTTCAGAACACAAAAGCTCTAATTTTGGAGAAGCAAATAAAATTTTTGAAAGAGTTGCCAAGGAAGGCAGAAAATACGGTTTATTTCTAATGGTATCATCTCAGAGGCCAAGTGAACTATCGAAAACTGTATTGTCTCAGTGTAGTAATTTTATTATTCATAGAATTCAAAATCCAGATGATTTGAACCACATAAGGCAGATGACACCTCATATTTCATCAAATATATTGTATAGATTACCATCAATACCTACTCAGCACGCTCTAGTTTTTGGTAGTTCCGTACAGATACCAGCTCTTTTTAAAGTGAACAACGCAAATCCCTTACCAAATAGCGCTAATAGCGATATTGTTAAACATTGGTTTATTCCTAAAAATGTTTTTGCAGAATGAGTAATCAAAATAAACATACTACCTCAAAAGAACAAAACGAATACGCCAAAAACGTAAAAGGAGAACATATCTTTATCCTTGAAGCCGAAAGTGGTCGTAAAGGCTATTGGTGTATGGGTTGTGGTGAGGAAATGGAAGCAGTACGAAGAACTAAAAACATTCACCACAAATCCTATTTCCGCCACATAGCTAAAGGGGTAGAATTTAATAGAAAATGTACGTTTAGTAATCAGGATTACCGTCACAGACTGGCAATAGATATTCTACAACGGACAAAAAGAATCAAAGTACCTAATCTCTATAAGTATGCTCCTGATGGTTCCCAAGCAATATTACTTGAAGAAACCAAATTTATAGAAGCACACTCCGTTAGAGCTGAACTTACATTTTATGAAGATGATGAAGCTAAGGTACATTGGGGCAAGAATCCTGAAATTGATAATAGAAACTTGTTGATACGACCAGATGTAACATTCTTTGATGTTCATGGAAAACCAATTTTACTTATCGAAATTGTGGTCTCTCATAAGTTGGATGATGATAAAAAAGCAAAAATTAAAAGACTGGGAATTGATTTAATTCAAATAACGATACCAAAAGATTCTCCGGAAAATATTGCAAATAATTTTCTAGTCACTAAAAATACAAAATGGGTATTTAATTATGTCGAACAAAACACCAACTACTTACAGCTTTCCAGTAGAACTGCAAAAGGAATATTACCGATTGATACAATCGAAATGGGATTTTTCAGAGAATCTTTCACCTGCCGAGAGAACCAAATTAGGAATCTTATACGAGGAATTAGAAAATGTGTGGAATCGCAATACTACAGAAACATTGAACGAAAACTTGAATCAGATCTATCAAGAGTTAAGGGAAATGCAGAACGAAATCGAGAGCGATTGGAACAGCTTCGAGTCCAACATCGAGAATCAGTTGAGTCAAGATATAAAGAATCGCTCGATATCCTTGAAAGAGAGGAAAGCGGATTTGAACATTCATTTTACGATGCTCAAAGAAAGCTATACGAAGAGTATAACCGAGAACAAACTACAATTGAACAGAGATACGCTAATTTGGAAGGAAGATATCTTGCAAAAAATGAGTCAATTAGCCAAGAGCAAGCTGTTATTAACAGGGAAATTAAGTCTAGACCAGGTTACGGAAGAACTGAAGAGGACATTAGAAGAAAATTTGAATCAGAAGAAACAAGAATTGTCGACGAACTCGAAAGCATTAAAAGAGAAGAGAGATACATACAGGAATCTATCCAGTCAGAATCAAGATTTGAGGAAAATTTTGAGGGAGAAAGACTTCAACTTGAGCGAGAAGAAAGTGAACTTGAACAAAAATTTGCAGAACTTGAAAGACTTGAACAAGAAGAATTTGAAAGACTTAGAAAAAAATTTTTCTCAGATGAAGAAGCAACTGGAGAATTCACAAAATTCGCTGTTGAGGAAAGAATTAGAAGCGACTATGAAAGGGAATACCAACAAATTATTGAAAGAATTAACAATAGAGATGTACAGTCAGGAGATGAACTGTCCGAAAAAATTAAAACCATACTTGCATTACGGGGACTATTCGACAATTATGATGATGTACAAACAGCTCTTGAGAAATGCCGAAATGGAAGAGAAATTATTAAAAACGGAACTTACAAAGAATGGAGTAGATAGTGAATGGTTTATGAATAAGATATCCTGAAAAATTTCCAGACACAACCCGAAATAAGATTAATAATATATAAAGTATTTTTGTTAGTGGAAAATCTAAAATTCACTAAAAGAATTTAGCCGTATAACAAATGGAAAACTTAAAAGAATTAGTAGAGCGATTAAACTTGTCAGATGAATGTACCGATTTAGAAGCCAAACGAGCTTCTGAAATTGGAAAATCATTATTGGAAACCGTTTGCGCTTTTAGTAACGAACCTGGTCTTGGTGGCGGTTATTTGTTGTTGGGAGTTGAAAAAGAAGATGAGGTGACGAGTTTGTTTCCTGGCTATATTGTTTCAGGAATCCCCCAAGCAAAGTTAGATCAGATACAAACTGATTTAGCAAATCAGTGTGCTGAGAATTTTAATATCCCTGTCCGTCCCCAAATTACTGTTGAAAAAACAGCTGAGGATAAATATGCTATCGTCGTTTTTGTTCCCGAACTAAGTGTCGAGCAAAAACCACTATTTCTGAAAAATAAAGGTTTACCACAAGGTGCTTACCGCCGTATAGGCGCTGCCGATCATAAATGTACCGAAGATGATTTAGTGATTTTTTACCAAGGAAATGAGACCCTAGACAAATCTATTATTAAAGATGCCGATTTGGACGACTTATCCGAGGAATCAATTTCACTATATAGACGCTTCAGAGGTAATGTCAACCCTTCTGCTGAAGAACTTACCTATGACGATACCGATTTATTGAAAGCACTAAATGCAATTCGAAAAAATAACGGAACCTATCAGGTGACTTATACCGGTTTATTGTGTTTTGGTTCCAGAATGGCGCTCCGTAGATTATTGCCTATGGTAAGGGTCGATTATATTCGTGTTATTACCAACAAATGGATTGAAGATGCCGATAAGCGTTTTGAATCAACTCTTGACATGAGAGGCTCGCTTTTAGAATTGGTCCAACGAATTATTTCTACAATCTCCGATGATTTACCCAAGGGGTTTGTGTTAAATGACAGTAATATACAGGCTAAAAATATAGGATTGCCTATGCGTGTGTTACGTGAAGCCGTAGTCAATGCTTTAATCCACCGTTCGTATCGTGAAAATAGTCCTATTCAAATTATTAGATACCCTAATAGAATTGAAATCATAAACCCTGGCTTTTCATTAAAAACAGAAGATCAATTAGGAGAACCTGGTTCAGTAAATAGGAATCCTTTTATTTCGGCGATTTTTCACGAAACCAACTTAGCTGAAACCAAGGGAAGTGGTATTCGTACCATGAGAAATTTAATGGAAAAAGTGGCCATGATGCCTCCTACATTTGAAAGTAGTAGAGCAAGTAATACTTTTACAGTTAGACTTTTATTGCATCATTTGTTAAATGAGGATGACATTCACTGGCTTAATACTTTTACTGATCTTGAATTAAACGATAATCAAAAACGAATTTTGATTTTTGTTCGTGAAGTAAATGCCATAGATAATTCTACAGCTCGTCAAATAAATGGATCTGATTTAGTTATTGCTAATTCCGATTTAAGAAAATTACGGGAATTAGATTTGTTAGTGCAGAAGGGTAAAAGTAAATTTACCTATTATACCGCTTCTGAACTTCTTAAGTCATATATTTCTAACGAGGAGGAAATTTTTAGTACACCACCTACTGAGCTTAGTGCACCACCTTCCGAGCTTAGTGCACCACCTTCTGAGCTTAGTGCACCACCTCCAGCAGAAATAGCTATTCCAGATTATCTTATACAATTAGTAGAAACATTAGGAAAGAGAACAAATGACAAGGAGAAAACAATTCATGTTATTTTAGAACTTTGTGCTTACAAACCAATGAAAAGTAAAGCTATAGCGCAGATACTTAGTAAATCTGAAAAGTATATTCTTAGAGAATTTTTAAAACCTTTATTGGACGATAAAAAATTAAATTATACCATTCCGGACATGGTAAATCATCCTAATCAAGCGTATATAACAATAGTGAAAACTGACGAAAAAGCAGAATAAATAAGCTTAGTGCACTAGTTAAAAGTATTTATGGGAATACAGGAGGAGTGATAAGAAATTATCTTATTGGACTAGATGTACGTTACACTTCTTAATCTTGAATTGTCACGTAATGTTTTCTAAAACTAGAGTAAAAGTAAAAGAAATGGCATAAGAACAAAATTTTGGGTTACCTTTTTACCTATTTGGTATTAATAATAAAAACCTAAAATATATGAGCAAAACAACAATTACTTTAGACAAAGAGTACTTTACGATAGAAACAACGAAAGGTTTTATAAAAGATCTCGAAATAGCCTGTAAAACAATGGAAACAGATCTGTTTTTAAAACTTTTTACTAAGTATGACTTAATTGAGGTTGAAGAATACAAAGAGGTCCTACAGTTAATCATCCACATTATGAATAGTTGGATCAAGCCTCAACAAGATACAACTATAGTGAGAATCGAAAACTTTGATTCTAAATGTTTGTTTTGCAACATTGGGAAAAAAGTCAAAGTTTACAAATGGAACTATCGCCACTTAGGAGCTGAAAAACCTATGGATAAAGTAGTTTACCTCAAGCAAATTGCCTTCTTTTTTGAGTATAAAAACCATCAATTAGTTGAGTTTGGTGTGTGCAATGGGTATTTAGATGAAAATGATATGAATCTATTAAATGCTTAAAAAGTTATGGCTTCAGTATTATAAACGAAGCCTTAACTTTTCAACTTACACACTTTTTGGGATAGTGTCAATTAAATAACCGTTATATGCAAACAACCATTCTGCTCATATTTCACAAAACAACTATTTTCTTTTCTTAATATTGATAGGACTTTTATAAATGCTTTAGTCTGCTTTTTATTTTTATTGAATGCCCGATAGCTAATATCGAAAGTCTTCCCTTTGAGGTGGGCGCTGTTTTTTATAGCATTGCCATTCCCTTTCTTTAAACCTTCTACAGACTCAAGAGACCGAGTTACACTACTAATCGTAAAAGGAATGTACTGAATTTTTTCAGCTTTGCACTGATTTGCGTATTTTACTGCTAATGCATTTATAAAGTCTTTTCCCTTAGGTAGTAGATATGGTCTCGAAAATTTTGCTTTTCTAACAACATACAGTTCGTTCGATTTCAATTTAACCAATTTTCCTTCGCTTAAGAGTCGTTCTATGCCCTTAAAAGTTTCTTGCGGTAGAATGCCTTCATTTTTAAGAGCCTTCTCGTGTGTTGCAACATTGTCAGTAAAAAGTAGAGGACAATCAGGGCAACTTCCTGTGCCGCCCTGATATGTATATCCTATTAATGCCTTAATTTTTTGTTTTATCCTTTTTCGATAAGGATAGAGAATTAATAGTACACTCGTCAGCGTAACTAGACAGAGAAGTATATATGTTTTGGGTTTAGACATACGTATGTAAGATGTAGTATAAAATGTAATAACTAAGACTCTACTTATGTCCAGAAAGGAAACTAAACCAGTTGTTAGATTTCCATTAAAATTATCCTAAGCAAAATGATATAAGTATTTATTCCGTAAAATATTCTTTTATTGTATAATAAAGTCCAACGATCATTCCTATTGAGACGCCTATTATCGCAGCCCATTTTAATAAAAAGAGGACAAAAGCCAATCCAAACATTTTCAATGTTAATACTAATATATCTCCAGAATCATTGTTTCTACTTTTCATAATTATTGTTTTTTAGAATTACTATTTACTATTAATTCTAAAACATCAAAAAGGTAACCCTTGTTTTGAAAAAATTATTCTAAAAGGACAAATCCAGCCCAATAATAAGGCGAATATTTATCTTTCATTTTAGCTTGAGCTATCTGAAAAGCTTCATGAATGCTTTTACCCGCAAAACATTCCTTATAGAAAACAGCAAAAAGTTCAGCGGTTTGTACATCTGGAACTTTCCATAAACTCATAATAATATTTTTAACACCTGCCATTTTAAAAGCTCTTTGTAATCCAAAAACGCCTTCGGCTCCATTGATTTCACCCAAACCTGTTTCACAAGCACTAAGTACAACCAATTGACAAGCACTTAAATCCAAATTAGCTATTTCACTAGCAGTCAAAATTCCATCATCAGTTATGGTTTTCTCAGTAGGTTTCCCCCAATATTTATTAGCCCCCGCAAACAGCAATCCAGCACGCATCATAGGGTCATCAGAGATTTTATAATGCATGTTGCGATTCATTGTATTGCTGTCATCCAAGAACTGCGACCTGTTATCTGGAAGCTCTTTTTTAGGGTCTGGAAAGAAGAATCCGTGTGTCGCAATATGCAATACAAATGGTGTGGTTCTACCATCTAATAATTTAATGCTTTCTTCTGTTGCCACTCTATCTTCTACAACTCTTGAAGCAAAATTATTTTGTGTAGCAAGTGTATGTATTTTGTCTATTTCGGTTTTACTTCCTTTTAAATAACCGTGTTTTTCAGTTCCTGTACTTGACCTCGTAAATGCGGCAAAATCATCAATATTTAGCGGTAAACTATCCGTTTTACGACTGTTTAGTTCGGCACTTTTGTTATAATCTATATTGCCATAAAGCAGTAATTCTGTGTCTTTTTTAATGTCTAAAAATGTTGTTTTATAATTTGTGATTTCAGCTGTAGAGCCCAAAACATGAATCTGATAATCATGCCCCAAACTGCTATTTTTATTAATAGGCAATGCCGAAAAATTAATTTGATTCCCTAGCCCAGATGGCGATAAATAAACCGTTCGCATGCCTTTTAATTCTTTCTCCAAAGGTTTTAAAAATAAGTCACTAATAGCTTTTTCCGTGTACTGCTTATCAATTCGTGTGCTGTCTTGGATATCTTTATTTCGCTCTAGCAAAAACGATAATTGTTTTTGTTCAAACAATGAAATGTATTTAGGTATTTTAAAGTCTTTTCCAACTACAAAAGCGGTATATATAATACTATCTGTCCATTTTTTGTTGTAATAGTGGAACGATACAAAATCAATAGCCAATTCATTCGATTTTAATTTTTCCTGAACTTGCTTCCAATTTGTAGTTAAGCTATTTTTAGCTTCGGCGAATGTTGACGAACTCCGTACCAATTCCTTTTCTAAGGATTCTGTCTCTGTGACTAATTGTTCATAATGTGCTGGTCTTTGATTAAGCGGCAGTTCGTTTAGTTTTACAAGTTGTCGCTTAAACTGTAGAAATTCATTGTATTTGTTCTGTAAAACCGTATCGTCACTTTTTTGAATACTTTTGGCAATACGTTGTTGATTTCGCAAAGACAGGTTTTTGACTAACAGCTCATTTTCATAACAACCTATGTTGATATTATCAAACTGTTGGACATGGCGATGAAGAAAGGACAGTGGGAAAAATCTATCAAAAAAATATTTTTTTATAAAAGTATTAAACTCAACAGTTGACAAATAGGAAGATGAATAATTTACTTTAGTTTTAAAATCTACAAACAACTCATTGTATTTTACTGATACTGAATTGAATTCCCCTAATAAATCATCAATTATAGCCAACATTTTAATCGAAGAATAATCACTTTTACTGATTTCAACAATCTTAGAATAGTATTCTTTTGCCTTATTATATTTTTTTTGATCAAAATTAAGAGCTGCTAGATTTTTAAGAAATGAAATATAATAAGGATGATTAATTTCGAATTTACTTAATATAATTTTTTCCGATTGTAGATATAATTTCTCGGCCTCAACTTGTTTCCCTTTTCTAGCGAGTATATTTGCTAAATTGTTTAACACTCCAGAATATTGAGGATGATCTTTTGAGTATATTTTTTCAAATAATTCTTTTGAAATTATAGCATTCATTTCTGCCTTGTCATACAAACCAATATCTAAATATAAACCCGAAAGATTTTGTAAAATAATCTGACAATTAGGATGGTCTTTTCCTATAATAGATTTATTTAATTCTAAAGCTTGAATATATAATTTTTCGGCTTTTTCAAAATTTAATATATTATGGTAGAATGAAGCTAAATTACTTATTGAAGTTGCGTAGTCTCTACTGAACTCTCCAAAAGTTTCTTTAGATAGTTTAATGTTTTCTAAGTATAAAGTTTCAGCTTCTTTATTTTTACCTTGAAAATTATATAGATTGGCTAGTTCATTAATTACAATAGAATAATAATTATTATTAAATTCTTTACTGATTTTTGCTAAAGCCTCTTTGTAAAGTTTTTCAGCATAAACATTGTCTCCTAAGTTTTTATATACTAAGCCTAATCTGTATATAGACAAGATAGTTTCAAGATTACTTTCATTATAATAATTTTTGTATTTTTCTAAGATGTCATTTAAAATGGATTTAGCTTGAGAATAATCGCCTCTTTCAATTAAACAATCGACAAAGTTCGAAGAAACATTCAGATAGGCCAAATCATTTTCTCCTAATGATTTTTTGTAAATTTCTCTCGATTTAGCAAAATACTCTTCTGCTTGTGCATACTTAGCTTCCTTATAATAAATTTCCCCTAAATTATTTAAAGTATTGGCTACTTCATAATGAGTGATTCCAAAAACTTTCTGCTGTAAATCAAGACCTTTAATATATAACAGTTTAGCCTTTTCGTTATCGTTTAGTTTTTTTGCAATAAATCCTAAATTTAGTAATGAATAAATGTAATCTGTATCTTCTTGACTTAAATGTTGTTCCATTATGTCTTTTACAGTTTGAAACAAAGGCCCAGCATTTAAGTATTGTTCTGTATTTCTATATAATAATGCTAAATTATTATAAAAACTTGCGAATATTAAGCTGTCTTTTTCTTTATAATTTTCTAATAAATTGATTGATTGCAAATAATAATTTTCAGCAACTTTATATTTCATGTTTGACATATATAAAGTTCCTAAACTATTCAATAAATAAGCATAATTAAAGTTTATGGTATCTGTTTTTATTCTATAATTGTCCTTTAATTCTTCTGCAATTTTTATTGATTTATCAATATCACCCTTTTGATAATAATAAGTTATACTATCAATCTCATTTTGGGAATAACAATTACTTGTACAAAAAAACAATAGAATAAGGTAAAAAAAACATTTTATTATACTCATAGATATAATATTTTAAAAACTTCTCTAGTAGAATATTCACCACTTTTTTCCATAGCTTCAATTACATCATTGATGTTGTATAAACTTTTATTTGATTCATTAAACTCTTTTGGAGTAACTAAATTATTTACATCTACTTTTTTCAAATTTTTAGTAGTATAGAATCCATAAATAGGAGTGTAATAAATACTAAAAGTCGAATTGTAATAATATTTAACAACGTTAAAACCTTTTACCTCTTCTTTTGTAAATAGGTTGCTTTTTAGAAGAATATTTTCTTCTGTTTCAATTACTCTAATATCATTTATAATTGCTGAAATCGTTTTTTTATCTTCTACCATTTCTAGACAAAAATACAATTCGTCATTATTTGGATAACTTATAATTTTTGCGAACTTAGGCTCTTTCAAATTTTCTGTAAATGATGAAATTCCAAGATATATTACAAAATCATTGGTTTTAAATTTTTCTCTTTTCTTTTCCATTTTAGCTATGTTTTCTGCCATTTATTTTCTACTATTTTATAATTCTCCTTTCAGAAATCTAGAAACCATATTAAATTTTTCAGTTATTAAATTTTTGTTTTCACTCATAAAATAATTGTATTCAGTTTTTGGAGTTAGCAGTACTATATATGTATTAAGTATAAAATTGTGTTGACTATAAAAATGAAACCTTTTGTAGGTCTTTATTTTACAAATATAATGTACTGAAAACCAGCTTAAGAAACGATTAAAAACTTCTTCATTTTGAAAAACTAAGAGTTTTAATCTAGTCCTTTTGGAGATATTCTGGTCTATGTAATCTAAAGGAATTAAAAAATGGTCTTTACTTATTGTTAAAGTTTCTTCATATTGGGTTTTACTCCAGTTTTCGGTGATATAACTCCCTTTGTTATCTAATTCTGCATATACTTTTTTCATGTTTTTTGTTTTATTTAGCTTACAAAATTAGGGCTTAAAAAGAGATAATAAAAATTGCTTAACTTTCAGGTTCACTTCTTAAAAAACTGTTAATTAGCAATTTACAACACTTGCTCATTAACATTATAACATAGTAGAAATTTTAAATATTCCGCTCTGCATTTAAATTTTCAACTCCTTCCAAATCACCTCTGCCTTGGTTTCGATATCAAGATGATAATAAGCAATAGCTACAATTCTTTGCGCATCAACTGTTTTTTGTTTGTCTAAAGGAAGTTCTTTTATTTTTCCTATGGCCGCTTCGGGGTTATCCAGTAAATCAAAAACACAAGCTAGATTGATATAGGCCAGCGTATAATTGGCATCTAAACTTATAGCTTTTTCAAAATCCTTTTGAGCACTCTTTAATAAAGAATTCATCTGTTCTTGATTTCCTTCATTGCCACGAGTACTACTTTTTTCTAATCGGCTCGTATTATCAATTTCCAACGGATATAAAAAACGTTTTGGAAAATCGTATTCTTCTTTAGTCAAAACTTTTAATTCCAATGCTTTTAAAGTTTTTATAACTCCAATATTGTTGTAGTTTTCCCTTGATGGGAAATCCCTGTTCACTTGTTCGAATAAAGTCAATGCCATATCATACTGTTTGATTTCTTTGGCTTTCAAAGCTTCTTGAAAAACTTGAAACAATCTTTGTGATTTTGCTAAGGCATTTTGAGCTATTGTTTTCCTCTCCGCTTTGGTGGGATAACCTTCGGTTATATCATTCAGCTGGTAAAATTGATAAATAGCATCTAGTATTTTGGGCTGTACTTCAAATGGTGAAAATCCTGCAATTGCAGCATAAAACATCCCTTTGTCGTCGGCTTGAGTTTCATAGATGATTTTTTGGTTTTTGTTGACCAATTTTATCGAGTTTGCAAATTCTTGACTTTTATTCCTAATAGCAAATGCAAAATCAGTGCAAAAACTATGATCATAATAATAGTGCGCTAATTCGTGACTTATAACAACTGACAATGCATTAAGACTATCTTTTCCAAAAGTTTGGCAAAGACGATACAATCCTAAATCTATCTTGATGCTTTTATCCTTATAAAATGCAGGAGTCGTAGGTTTAGGAGTCATTTTCATAAATTCCAATTCAGGTGTTGCTTTAGCATTCCCATAAGCTGTGACTAGTTGATTGAAAACTGCTTTAATTTGATTTTCTGCATTATGATGTTGGGCTGCAACACTTGAAGTACTGCAAATTATTAACAACAAAATAAAAGCAATATTTTTCTTTTGGGGTAAATGGTAATATTGAGTTTTATTCATTCTCAAAACTTATTTTTTCTAAGATTTCAATTATTGATACATCTAATACTTT
Organism: Flavobacterium faecale; assembly: GCF_048320115.1. GTDB lineage: Bacteria > Bacteroidota > Bacteroidia > Flavobacteriales > Flavobacteriaceae > Flavobacterium > Flavobacterium faecale_A. Next base: position 1,017,516 of record NZ_CP182943.1, on the reverse strand, counting down.
TTTCAAAGGTTGGAAACCGTTTGATTTTTTTAAATGAAAATAGTCTGCTCCTTTTTTAAGGTAATAGTCTTGTTCTTCTGTTTGAAGTACTTCATAATCTGTGGCGGTTTTTACCTCATACAAAGTCAATGAATTGCCATCAAATGAATATGTATTCTGTTGTGATTTTAAAGAGTTCATTTCTTTTATATGATTAGTCAAGATCTCAGAATCTAACCTATTTGCAGCCTTATTTTCTGCTAAAAGTTTTTCTAATGACTTAATTCGTTTTGTAGCATCATTAAAATGAACAATTACTTGTGTCTTTTTTTCAGATGTATAACCTAGGGATTCAGGTCGTAGCACACTCACTTTTCTTGTAATTGTTTCAATCGGAGTTAAAACAATCATTTCATTAGTTGTAGTAGGCAATTGTGGTTCAACTTTATCTTTTACCTTTTCTTCTATGACAATTTTATTTTCAGCAGGAATAGCAACTGTGTTGGTCTTTTTAAAATAAAATATCCCGGCTGCAATAATTACACATGCGGCAGCAGCATACTTTATCCATGACAATGAAATAACTTTAGATCTCTTTGAATTTCTATTTTCAATAGTAGATTTAAACATTTGTGCATTAGCTACCTCTTCCTCCAACTCCCTATCCCAAAGTTTCATCTTTTCTTTTAGGTCCTCACGCCCTTTTTTCTTGGTCACATTAGACAAGTCATTTTCAGATAGTTCAAAAGTTAAGCGTTCATAACTCGTAGGCAAATCAGCTTTAATGTGTTTGCGTTCCACGCTTTTGATAGCTTGTTGCATTGTTTTAAGAAAGTCAATTTCTTTTGCAAATGTTGAATTTTTAGATTTTAGCAAATAGTCTGCTGCTGACGTAACTTCTCCTAAAACATAACTTTCGGCTAGTTCTTTTAAGAATTGAGCATATACATTAGGGAGCTTGTCTATTATTTTTTCGGCATTGGCTAATTCTAAACTGTAAATATGGACATACAGCGGTTTTGCATCTACTTCAAAATGCAATAAATTAGTAGTGAATTTTTCCCAAAAAGCAACATCAACTTTCTCTACAGAAAAACTTAAGTCTTTCTCCAGTTTAGGTAGCATTATATTTTGTACTATAGCAATAACTGTATCCATTTCTAGTTGTTCAATTCGTTAAAAGCCATTTTTTCTAGTCGTTTTTGGCATCTTGATTTTTGGTTTTTAGTATTATCAGCATTGCTGTAGCCAAAATGCTCAGTTAACTCATTCATTGATTTTTTATGATACCAGAACAATGTCAGTAGTTCATAACAATGACCTCCAGCTGCTTTCATTTTTTCTAAAGCATTTTCTATTGCTGTAAACTGTGATTCTTTTGGGTCTCCTATTTCATCCAAAGTATCCGTGATGGTCGATTTATAACTCATTGGATTTTCTTCATCCTCGTCTTTACCTATATGTTCATCATAATCAGAATACCCTTTTTCTTTCCCAAGTTTATTCAACAATTGAAAACGACAAACAGAATTTATATAAGTTTGTAAAGAAGCGGTTAGCTCAAAATTTCCGGCTATAATTTTTTCATATAATACTAAAATAGCATCATGAAAAACATCGTCTAACTCATAATCATTTATAGCTCCATTAGTCATTTTTCGCATAAACGAAACACTATATTGCTTGCATCTTTTGTAAACTTCTCCTAAATAATCTTGGTTTTGTTGAATGAGAACTACAAGTTCCTGATCCTTCAAATGTCCAAACTTTGATGTAGTACTCTTTGACATTTTTATCTATTTTGTAAGTCGTATTAAAAACGTTACAAAATAAGGATTATTTTTTTAGAAATTAATTTTGTTTCATAAAAGAATGATTACAATAGATATTAATCCAAACATCAATCCCTTTACTGTTTCAAGGGATTGATGCTCTATTTAATATAGAATTAATTACTTATGTAGGTTTTATTACCATTACTATTAATATAATATTGACCACCTCGCGATCCTGTGTAAACAGTATTACTAGAACTATAACTTGGCGTAGAGTAACTATAGGTAGAACTTGTTGAAGAATATCCGTCTCTTGGATGGGTTCCAGCTTGACCTGTGTAAGGATTTACATTCCCAACAGTACTATAATTATCGTTTCTAGTATAATTTGAATACGTTCTTTGATGAGGCTGAACATAGGTACCATTACTTCTGTAATACCCTCTAACAGAAACTTGAGCAAAAGACAATGCAGTAGTAAATAAAAACGCGATGATAAATAATGATTTTTTCATAATAAGTAAATTTTAAATTGTTATTAAATTATTTGTTTATACCTATTAATACGGGAATAGTAAAAAGGTAACCTTCGGTTTTAATTTTTTCTTTCATAAATTGTTAAATCCAAACTACCTTCCATAAATCCTCTATAAACTAACACGTCTAAATCTTCAGGTATAATGGTCATTTTGAAATATACCCCTTGAGGTTTATACACTTTTAATAATTCTACTTTTGCAGTTCCATTTTTAGTGTCATAAGTGTTTGAATAACTCCATTGAAAGTGAAATAAATCAGCTTCATAATTTTCGTCACTAGCTTCAATATGTTCTTTTTCCATAGCATAGATAGTACCGTAACTTTGGGTATTATTTTTGTTCCAAAAATTAGCCATATATAGACTTTTAGAATCTATGTTTTTATAAATAACGATGTAGGCATCTTGTTCTAATAAAGTTGGTGTAATATCTACTCCATTATTTGTACCATCTGAAATTTTAAATTTCGCTAGAATTTCTTGAGTTTTCGTCTTTTGTTGTGCCTTAATTTTTGAAGAAAAAGAAGCACATATAACTAATAATAGTGTTATTAAAAACTTCATGTTGAAAAGGATTAAATTAGATGAAAAAATACAACCCAATAATCTAGGGTGGCTTAAAAAAACTTGAGGAACAAACAAGTTTTTACATTTGTGCTATCAAATTTGAGCTCATAGCTGTTTTAGAACCATTCAAAATAAATCGAGAAGATGTGACCCCTGATTGAGTTAACCACTTTTTCCAGAAATAAGTGATTTTTTCTGTTTGTAAAATATCATTGGCTTTCTTCCCGGAAATTCCAGCTACAACCCATTGGGTGTTTTTATCTAATTGTATCGGCAATAACCCATACTGTTTTGACTCTGCAATTTGTTTCCAGTCCGATGTGGTCAATTCATTCAGAAAACGAGTACTCGTATATTGATTCTTGTTCTTGATTACGTGTGTTTGGCTTTCAAAATCAAAATAACCATCTGTAAGAACTAGTATTTTATTTTCAAAACCAGGCTTACTCAATCCCTTCCCATTATCGTGTAAATAAGCCCAAATATCAACTCCAAAATAATTACTAGAAACTTTTCCATAATAAGCATCTTTCTTTAAGCCATTCAACACCTTAGATAATGACTGTGATAATTCTAATAACGATTTATTTTTATCCTTTACTTGGGTTTCATCAAGATATATTCGTAGTAAATCTTCGTAATGATTTATATTTAAAGGGCTGTTATTTTGCGGAATAATTCTAACGGAAAAACGGTCTTTGGAACTGAGAACCAAATTTCGTCTTGCATTTTTTTCAAAAATTTTAAAATATTGTTCAATCAAATAAAAGTCTTTATCCAATTGCTCCGGCACAAGAATGCGGTCACTTAAATCCAAAACCACAATGTAATTGGATGGTTTAATATCTTTTTTTGATTCCTCTTTTCTACAAGAAGTAAATACTAAAGAAATTATAAAAACGAGGCTAAGGGTATAAAATATATTTTTCATTTTCGTACTTATTAAATTAGTTAAGATTAGGTGCTTGATTAAATTGACTTTTAATAAAATCATTGAAAGTCTCCTCACATTTTACTTTCTCTAAGTTGAGATCGGTACCATTCAAGTATTGACGCCATCCCATATAAAAACTAGTCAAGTTTTGTGACAAAACATCAGGATTAAGCATTCGACCCTCTAAGTCTTTTTTCAATTGTTCCAACTGGGAAAGAATGCTTTTAATTTGTGTTTCTAATTCAATAATCTTGGTTTCCAAAATTTGAAGTTCGTTTTTCAAGCTCTTAATTTCTTCTTTCAGCCCTTTGATGATTATAGCTGCTTTTGCATCTCCTGTTTTTTTATTTTTTTCTTTGAGCATCATTTCAAACATATATCCCCAAACCAAGTAGGCACAAAATCCAAAAAGAAGTACCATGTAAAAGTTAATGCTTGAATAAAAATTCCAATCCTCATCTGCAATTCCTGCCATTACTTTTAAGTCATGAATTCCTAAATCGATCTTATAGGCCATAAAACAATCCGTTATAAAAGCAGCAATAACAACAAGTACAATATTTAATTTTTTATGTTTTCCTTCTATACTATGAGGTATGAGTCCGATTGCAAAAAACAAGAAGGCTCCTAAATAAACGATTATTAATGATGATGATGCTGTAAAAATCCCGTTCACATCAAAAATACTATCCATATACAAAGTAATGTCATCTCCAGCTGTTCTAAGTAAAGTACCAGCATTTCTAAAAAAGGAAGCGTAAATTGCTGAAGCATAGAAAAACATTAAATAAAAAGACAACAAAACCGTTAAACCAGCATACATGAAGTGCTTTTCAGGTTGGTAACCAGTTTCCACTTTATTCTCAGCTAAGTCAATTTTAGTTTGTTGAATTTCATCATTCAAATCCTTAATTTTTTTCTCGATAGAAGGTTTTGAAACTTCAATAGCTGTTCTTTTATCACCTTCCATTTTTTCCTTTTCTTCGTCTTTTGCAATGATTTTGTTTTGAACTTGTTGCTTTAAAAGATGCTCTTCTTTTTCATTATAAGTTTCGTCAACTAAATGTCCATCTTTAATCCATTGTAGATTAGCTTTCAAGTAAAGATGATCACCACGGTTTAATCCTGCTTTTTCAAAAGCATACTCTCTAAAGCTTCTGACCCGTTCCACTTTTTGATTGGATAAATTATCCATTTGTGTTTGAAGATTGTCATTTGCAGTTTCAACTGCCTGTTCGCTTTTGTTGTTTGTATGTTCCATAATATTTGTTTTTCTTATTTATATAGAAAAAAATAAAAGGTAACCGTTCACAAAATTTTTTTTTATATTTTTAATTTAACGGCAGTCGGAAGCTTTATTCAAACAGCCAAAGCAATCAAGCGGTCTCTCTACGGTCGTTCCCTTTGTTCCGTTCGGCTGTTCCAGTCGGGCTACACTATTTTGTGGAATTACTTATTTCAATTTAACTACCCATAATCCTGAACTTTTCGAATTGCCCTCCGTTCCACAGACACGGCGCAGTCACAATAAAACAGCAGCTTGCAAATAAGCAGCTGTTTTATTGCACTGCTTGTTCCTCATCTTCACACGGTCACTTCCTGCGTTCGGTCGGGCTACCATAACTGTAATACCGCTTCATTTCGTTCCGCTGCCACAACTTTTATTTTTAATGTGAAATATTGGATTTCATTTTTAAAACCATTTGTCAACCTGAGCGTAGTCGAAGGGCGCTTCACTACATTCCAGCCATATTACAGTTATAGCCCTCCAGCTTTTTGGCGGTTGCTCCTTCGCCCAGCCATCGGGGTTGGCTTGCTCCACAATCTACATATAAGTATGTTTAATGTAAAAGGTCGATTATGATTTCTTTTCAACTTTAGTACTTGATGGTCGCTATGCCCTGAATCAAGGTTACCCGCCAAAAAAAGGCGGGAGTCTTTTATTGTTTCCCCGCCGTTACACGCTCATAGCCGCTACGTTTCGCTCCGTACCTGCGCTCACCTCCCGCGTCTATGGTGGCTGTTCGATTGCCGCAACCCCGCCACTGCGCTCCTCATCCGCAAAAAAAAGTTCCTTGCCCCTGAAAAAGGGGCACCACTTTTTTTGCTCCTTGCGGTGCTTGGGGGTGTTTGATTGCCGATTTCCATAGGAACTTTTGTCATCCTGAGTTTGCGAAGGACCATCCACATAAGAAACAATCTGCTCCAAAAAAATAAATAAAAAGAAAGTAAAGGTCTGCTACGGTTTCAAATAGTAAAGTTCAAGCCCTACGGGTTTTTGAAAAAATCTCCACCTTCACTTCTCCGATTCACCATCCGACTTCAAAGTATGTACCACCTCTACAAAACCACTTAGGTAGTATTTTTTCAAAAAAACTTGACTTCATTTGAAACCTTCACCGAAAGGACGACTTTCTTTTTTTTTCTTTTTTTCTTTTCAAAAGATATGTTGCGAAGCGTAGCGAAGCAGAATCATAATTTTAAATCCAGAATTATGACTTCTCACAACGTACTGACACACCAACCCCAAAGAATGGTTACACAGCCGCATTTCTTTATTTTAAGCAAAGGCAAAAATGCAGGTAAACCATTAAAAGAAAGTTGCCCGAATTGCTTTTTAGTAACTGTAAAAACAAAAGAAGAATCTGAGAATTTATACTGGATCGCTTACGCTTTATGGAAAGCTAATTATTGGCACCAGTATCAAATCGGTTCCGTTATTCCTTTTATTCGGATAGGAACTTTTAAAAACTATTTCCGTGATGAGGTCCTGAAAGCTTTTCGGCAACATCAAAAACATCTAGATTTTGTGAATCGCATACAAAAACTAGAAGAGCTGCAACATCATTATTCAAAAACAATCGAACAAATTGAAAATTTAAAATGGGCTTTACTTCAAAACCAGTTGAGGTAAAAAACAAAAAAGCCTGGACTTTCGTCCAGGCTTTTGCATTGCTTCGGAAAAGGTTACCAATCAAAACCGAAACTATTTTTTGGATTTTATCATCCTTTTTAAAAGGAGCGACACGATAAAACTGACGGTGGCTCCTATGACTGCTAAAATAATGGTTTTTAAAATATCTTCAGATAAAATATTGGGTACAATACTCAAAAAAGTGCCTGTTGCAGTTCCTACTGGGAGTTGGTTATTCGTTTCCATCGCGAGCTAGATTTTCGTTCTCTTTTTGCAAACGTTTCAAGATCACTTCATCATCCAAAGCAGCTTCGTCAACCGTTATTTGGCTTATTGCAGAGATGATACCTCCAGCAACGACCAAATATCCTGCGGTACTCACAATTACTGCGGGCAAAGCTACAGGAGCGGCAACTATAGTTCCGCTGATGGCCAATAAGGCTAATCCAATACTTCGCAAAACTTTAAAAAACTTTGGTGTGGGAGCTTTTGCTCTTTCTACTACATTCATAATACTGTATTTACAGATTCAACAATCAATTCTACACGCTCACTATGGTCTAAGGCTTTATAAACAATCGCTTTTAGGGCAATAAATGCCTTTCTCGACATCAATCCTAAACCTGGACCAGATAGTTTTGTGACCGGAGCGATACATCCATTTAATTCTCTCAAAGCATTATTGGCGGGATGGAACAAAATATAGCTTCTATTTTGTACAGCAACAACTTCCAAATGCCATTTGAATTTTTGACTGTAACGCTTTCTAATAAAATACTTCCCTTCTGGAATACAGGAAACTCGCTTTTCATTATTCTTCCAAGGCAATTCAATCGTATTACAAATTAATTTACCCTCACATTCGAGTTTCCCATTAGTTCCATCAGGGAAATAAGTTCTAGTTAAAAACAAAATCATTTTTTAACCTTTTTTGTCAGACTGTCCCGAAACTTCGGGAGTCGAAGTCCCTTAAACGCCTCCATCAACTTTAATAAGCGATAGCGGGTTGTACGCTCCATTTTTCAACGAATACATGCTACCGTTTACTTCTTGATAAAACTCAAGGCCTAAAGCCAAAAACAATGGTTTAGTGCTGTTAGGAGTTACTGTGTTTACTTGGCTAATCACCGCTGTAGGGACTGCACTCCATGGTAAAATAGCCGATTCTGAATGTTCCTCAACAAAGGTTTCATTTTCAAAATCTACTTCAACACCAGCCGAAATGATTTTAAAGTGAGTAGTTCCTCCAGGAGCAGCAATCATATTCGAGGGAATAAATGGAGGAATATCTACAGACACTTCACCTGTTACTCTGTCGATAGCTCCAGTATAAGGAGCATACAAACTAGTTCCTAATTTTCCACGAATATTGAATTCGAATCCAGCCAATAATTCTGCCTCACCATCAATAACGTTTCGTAATCCACGTTCGTTGGTTTCATCCGCTTGGATGACTTTGACCATAGATTGCGTCAAACGACTCACCATACGACCATCAGCCGAATTCAAAAGCAAGACACGTAAAGCAGTTCGCAAAACCTTACCTGCTTTCCCAGCTCTTCCAAACTCCGAACCGTTTTCACGCGTTCTTTGAAACGCAGGATCGTTTTTGATTCTGTCGCCATCCACACCGCCCTTTTCTCTGGCCAAATGACCGTCTTTCGTTTTGTAAAAAGTAATATCACCGATAGTACCTTTCAATTTAATTATGCCTTTTTGCCTTGCCATAATTCCTAATATTTAGATTAATAATTAGTCTAAATCATCATCCTGTTGCAACATTTCTGAATTGATTTCAAAGCAAATTTTAGGAGAATTAAGCACAAAAAAAAGGTTGTTCTATCCCATGTGTCACTTTGTGACACAAATGGCAGAATACAACTTAGATGACTCCCTTTGTACGAAAAGAATTATTTACTAAATTTAATCTATATAAACCCAAAAGGGTATTTCAAGTATAGTATAGCCCAATCAAAGCCATAGATAAAGTATGAGAGCCACAGCAAAAAGATTATGCATCTACCCAAAGGACATACAACGAATTACAGGAAAGAGTTATCGGCAAAGTATAAGATTGCTTCAAAAGATTAGAAAAGACCTTAATAAGCAAGAAAATGAATTTGTAAGTATTGTTGAGTTTTGCACATACACAAGCTTAATTCATGAACAGGTTATGCCTTTAATAATTGACTAAAAATAGCCTTAACTTATCCGTTTTTTGAACTAGTATTTAATGAGAATTTTGTATTTTAGTACTGTAAAATTTGTCACAATAAAGCATGATTTTTTGAGATTCAAAATCGAGACCCTAGAATTTTTTCAGACAAAATCCCTTGTAAATAAAGGCATTCCTAACAGAGTACAAATCCCTTTCTCTCTGCTGATTTAAAATTCAAAAGGTATCAAAACCTCGAAAACTATAGTGTTTTCGAGGTTTTTTGTTTTCTATAACTTAATTTTTGAACAATATATTCAAACACTTCAGAAATGATTATGATTGTTTTGGAGAATTTAAATTAGTCGGTACGAATAACTACTACTAAAACAATATTGCGGTTAACTATTTTGCTTCCGAAATCGAAAAATCCTACGGCAATAGGGTTCGTTCGCGATTGAGGCAGATGTTTAATCTCATAGCTTTCGATTCAAATGCAAAGGACAAACGATGAAAACAAAATTTTCAAAATGTTTGTTAAAAGCAAAAAACGTTTGTTATTTCAATCAAATAAGCTATTTTTGTTTAGAATATCAAACATTTTATTATGAGTACCAAGAAACAAACTATTTTCCCGAAGTACAATAAGATTTTAGAACAGATGGGTGAAAACATCAAATTGGCTCGTAAAAGGAGAAAACTCACAGCTGTACAAGTTGCCGAACGTGCCGATATTGCACGTTCTACTCTATACCTGATTGAAACGGGTAATGCTGGTGTAGCTATGGGAGCCTATTTTAATGTACTTCGTGTTTTAGGACTTCAGGATGATTTTCTCAAACTCGCTGCCGATGATGAACTGGGTAGGAAACTCCAAGATTTAGAACTTTTAAAGTAAAAACTCTTGTCAGGCTGAGTTTGTCTAAGCCTAGAAGACTTTAAACAACTAATTTAATGGCTCAAAATAAAACCGACATATTCGTCTACGCACACTGGCAGGGATTGTTAGAACCTAAAATGATTGGAACGCTCTCGGCTCATCAGGCCAAAGGCAAAAAGGCCTTTAGTTTTGAGTACGACAAAGATTGGCTAAAAACATCAGATAAATTCCTTTTAGATCCCGATATCCAGTTGTATACTGGTCCACAATACCCAAACCAAAAAGAAAACTTTGGTATTTTTCTCGATAGTATGCCCGATACTTGGGGGCGAACACTAATGAAACGCAGAGCTGCACAAATCGCCAAAGAAAAAGATGAAAAAGCACCAACGCTCTATGATATCGATTTCCTTTTAGGCGTGTACGATGAAAGCCGTATGGGTGCCTTACGCTTCAAAACCGACCCGAATGGAGATTTTCTAGATAATAACCAAACAACTCCAACGCCTCCTTGGTCTTCAATTCGTGAATTGCAAAACGCAGCTAATAGTTTTGAAAATGACGACGATAATGATGAAGTGAAAAAATGGCTTACAATACTGATGGCTCCTGGTTCTTCATTAGGGGGAGCAAGACCCAAAGCCAATATTTTAGACACTGACAAAAGTCTTTGGATTGCCAAATTTCCATCCAAAACGGATACAATCGATAAAGCAGCGTGGGAATTTCTAGCCTATCAACTAGCCTTACAATCTGGCATCACCATGGCCGAAAGCCGAATTCAAAAGATTATAGGCAATTACAATACCTTTTTCACTAAACGCTTTGACCGCGAAAACGGTGAACGCATTCATTTTGCTTCAGCCATGACCATGACCGGAAACAACGAAGACACTATTCGTGACAACCCAGCATCATATCTCGATTTAGCCGAGTTTATCAGCAACTATGGTGTAAATGTAGAAGCCAATTTACACCAACTTTGGCGTAGGATTATTTTTAATATTGCAATTTCCAATACCGACGACCACCTTCGCAATCACGGATTCGTACTCGCCAAAGACGGTTGGATTCTATCACCTGCCTATGATCTCAATCCATCAATTGACAAAGAAGGCTTGGCCTTAAACATCGATATGGACAACAACGCTCTCGATTTTGAACTGGCTAAAAGTGTAGGGGAATATTTCAGATTAAACAACATTCAAATGGATGATATAATCCACCAAGTGACTGGTGTAGTGAGACAATGGAAAGAATTAGCTGCTAAATTAAGGATTCCGAGAAGTGAACAGGAATTGATGGAAAAAGCTTTTAAGATAGCGTGATATAAAACTAAATATTGTTTAGGGTAACTATAAAAAATTAATTTACTTATATGTAGTTTCGAATGAAAATCAATCGAGTAAACCCAAAATACGCATTAGGATTTTATTATTTTTTTCACGCAGATTAGGCAGATTTCCCTAAATTTTATGTTATAAAACTATTAAAAGACAAATGTTTAATCTTATTACATTTTCTTCTGAGACTACCGACAAACGGTAAGAGGTTAAACATTCACGTTTTCCAAAATTCAAATAAAGAGAATGAGTAAATGTTCAATTTGACAACATTTGATACAAAAACGATAGATAAAAGAAAATAGGTATTCTATTGTTAATAACAATTTCATCTAAACTAGATGAAATTACTTATTTTTAGAGTCTTAAAAATAAAGTGTTACCAAATGACAATTCAACAATACATTACCAAAATAAATATCTTGTTTCAAACCGGATGATCCCATAATGCATTTCTAAAACCTCTCTGGATGAATCATTCAAGGTTTACAGAATATATTAAGTTATGAGGATATTTTGCACTATCAAAAAATGATTGTGGCTTTATTTGAAACAGATCGAATTATGAAGGAGATTGATAAAATTGAGATTTAGATGGCAATAGATAAACAAATATCCAAAGACTTTGTGAGGGTAGATGATTTTATTAGCACAGTAATTCATCCTGTTTTGCCAAATGCAAAATTAAAAGAAAGCTTCATAAATGGTGCTCCCACCAACTATTTTGAAGGAAAATTATCATCTTGTGAATTGTTTAAGGAAACGGATTATGAATACAAAGGGGATGGTAAATTTATTCATCATACTTCATTGTTTGCATTGAAGGCTATTTTAGATTCGGGCTATTTAAGGATGTCAGAATTTGGTAATTTAATTGATACAAGTGAATTGCATTACGGGGCTTCAGTTTTTAAGGAAAATTCAATATTTCAATATGAACAAGCCAATATGGATCAATTAAGAAAAAATGTGTTTTGTCTTTCCGCTTGTCAGTCTAGTGAAAGCACTAAAACCAATGAGTTAATGTGGGAAGTATATGGTGATAAAGGCAAAGGGGTAATTATTGAGTTTGAATTAACGAAAAAAAATCCACGTTTTTTTATTTTAGGAAAGATGCAATATGGGATTGATGGATTAAAACCATTAACTGAATTAAAAAAATTAGCTGAGAATTATATAAATAATAAGGACAATGTAATGTTTCCTAATAACTTTCCAGAGTTGCTTTTAGAATTGCAATCGTTTCATAAAGCGAAAAGATATGAAGGAGAAAACGAAATAAGATTGTTATTCAAAAAAGACATTTTTTTCCCTGCTGAAACTATTTACCAAGATATTAACTCAAATCAAGAGGTGAAATATTTCAATAAATTATTTCTAAAGGGAAGACATCCTTATGCGGAAAAAGAAATTGATATAAATAATGACAGTCTTAGTTACTTTGATGAATTTCCACAAATTGAGATTAAAAATATTATACTTGGTTTTAATATTTCTGTAGAAAATAAAGTCGCAATAACTGATTTATTGAATGGAATTAGAACTACTCATAATTATGAATTTGAAATTTTTCAAATAAACAATGAAAAAGAAATTATTAAAATGAGATGAAGATATCATGCTATTTTTAGAAATATACCATATAATATTGCTAGTGTTCTGGGTAAAAATACTACTTTGATTTTATTGGAATAATAAAAAATTTAAGCAAAATATTCTATCACAAAGACATCAGTATTAACAAAAAAATAATTTTAATTAACACTATCTGTTAATTAAAATAAATATATTTGCATGAAAATTACCTTTGATGATAACAAATTAAGGAAGTATGCTAATGATGACAGATTAGCAGAAAAGAAACTTGGCAAACGAGAAGCTGATTTATACAAACAGCGTCTTGATGATTTAGCAGCAGCACAAACCTTAGAAGATGTTAGACATTTACCCGGCAATTACCATGAATTAGTTGGGAACAGAAAAGGACAATGGGCTTGCAATTTAGTCCATCCTTATAGATTAATTTTTGAACCTCACGAAGACCCAATTCCTACCAATGGAGACGGTCAATATCTCTGGATAGAGATAAAAGGAGTTGAAATAATTGAAATTGAAGATTATCACTAACAAAAAACAAGATGGCAACAATTACCCAATATTACCCTCAAACAGTTTCACATCCCGGTACTACTTTAGCTGAAATTTTAGCTGAAAAAGAAATGGGAGCAAAAGAATTTGCAGTAAGAACTGGAAAACCTGAAAAAACAATTTCAGATGTTTTGAATGGAAAAAGTGGTATCACTCCCGAAATGGGGATTTTATTTGAACAAGTATTAAAAATTCCATCCCATTTTTGGATTAATAGACAAAGAGCTTACGATGAATATTTAGCGAGAGTTGAATACCAAAAAACAATAGAAGAAGGTATTGAATGGTCTAAAACGTTTCCTTATGCTAAAATGGCTTCATTAGGTTGGGTCAAAACAACTCTTAAAAAAGAAGAAAAGGTTATAAATTTATTTGAGTATTTCGAAGTTTCTAATACTAAAGGATATTATGATTTTTATCATAATCAAAAACTATTAGTGAATTTTAGAATTTCACTTAAAGAAAATGAAAATGCTGGAGCAATAGCAGCATGGTTAAGGCAGGGGGAAATTCAAGCCGATGCTTTGAACATCCCAGAATTTAATAAAAAGAAATTAACCGAAATTTTGCCAAAGTTAAAAGCAATAATGGTTTCACAACCTGTGGACTTTTTTACCCAAATACAAGATTTATGCAGTTATGCAGGTGTTAAAGTTGTACATACACCTTGTTTACCTAAAGCACCAATTCATGGCTCTACAAGATGGTTAAATGATGTTCCTTTGATACAATTAAGCGGACGTTATAAAAGAAATGATATATTTTGGTTTACTTTTTTTCATGAGATTGGGCATATTTTGCTTCATGGCAAAAAATATATTTCTATTGAGAACATCGAATATGATGGAGAAAATCAAATTTATGAAAAGGAAGCAGATGCTTTTTCCGCTGATTTGCTTTTGAGTAAAGAACAGGAGAAAGAAATTACAAGTAATCACAACCTAACCGAAGCTGATGTTATTAGATACGCTAAAAAATTCCAAACACATTCAGCTATTATTATTGGTAGATTACAGCATTTAGGTTTAGTCCCTTTTGGTTTAGGTAATAATTTGTTTCATCCAATTAATTTTGGTGTGGGAATTTAACGTCATTGATAATTCTACAGCTCGTCAAATAAATGGATCTGAAATAGATAAAAAAGAAAAAATAAGAGAGTGCTGTCAACATGCGTGTTTGAAATATATGTCAATTGATAAAATGACCAATCAATCATTGCGAGATTGATTTAATAATACAAAAGGTAACCGAAAAATAGAAATCAGTCATAATCTTCAAAAACTAAAAGCCCAGGCTAGAGAAAATTCAGAAAGTGAAAAAGGAAAAGAAATTTTTGCTAAAAGATGTATTGAACCCGAACCTGTTTTTGGAAGCATCAAGCAAAATAAGCATTTTCTGGTTTTTAAATAAGAAAAAACTTTTTATAAAGTAAAAGAGGCTATCCTTTTCGGACAGCCTCTTCAGTTTTAATAGCGAGTGAATTTTAAAAACAATTTACAAAATAGCACATAATTTACGGCTTAGTCACCTTAATATTGTGAAAAGAAGCGGTACTATTATCTGTAAATATACCCCAATTGGTATTTGAAGCCTTATACACTCGACTTGTAAGAGCTACTTCATTATTAATATATACAGTAAGCATGGAATTTTCTATTATAATCTGAATATCATATGTTGTATTAGGGCTAAAAACATAGGGAACATCATTATAGGCTACTGTACTGCTAGTAAGCAGCGAACGTACTGTTTTATCAAGGCTAAATCTATTTTGAGAAGGTACGAATCTCAAGCTATAAAAATTTTCATATCCATCGCAAGTGCCAATCATAAAACCGAAATCTTTACTACAACTGCTATAAGATACACTAGCACTTATTTTATACTGTGCTAGATCAATGGGGTCATAAATGATGTTTGCTACATCAAAATTTGCCGTACTACTCAATTGATAGGATAAGCCTCCAGAAAGCGGACTTATATTTCCCCATCGACTATTCTCAACTGGGGTATAATTAGTAGTTTCCATTTTATTTTTTAAAGTATGCGGTATAGCTACTGCTAAATCACCATTACTTTTTTGATACAACTTATGCACTGCAAGGTTACCTCCCCATCCCCAAGTGCCAGAGTCATTATTACCAGTTAAAATATTAGTCCATGCAAAAATATACCTGTCAGTTCCGTTTGTAGCAGTTTTTGCGGCATAAAATCCTTTTCCGTCAAATCTATCCGACCCTACAGGCATCGTCCAGGGGCCATTTATTGAACTGCTTTTTCTATAATATAAATACTTACTGTCGATATCGGAAAAAATAAGATAATAAGTACTTCCTATTTTAAAAATTTCAGCAGTTTCCATCATAAAGAAATTCTGTGAACCGCCATCATAAACTACCCCTTGATAATTCCAATTGAGTAAGTTAGTCGAGGTATATTTTACAATGACTCCTTTCCAAGTACCACTCACATTCTTTCGTGCAGAGACAAGCATAATATATTTAGACGAAGTAGCATCCCATAAAACATAAGGATCTCTGAAATTATCATTTTCATCAAAACCCTGCCCCGTTGGCGGATATATTGTTGTAAATGTGGTGTTGTGCGTGAAATTAGTATTAAGACTGGTTGAAGTCGCTAACATTATCCCTTCTTTTTTAGTCACACAAGAAGAAGGGTAATTGGGATTATGCCCTGTATAGAAAGCATAATAGGTGTTTCCGTTCTTAATAATATTACCTGTGCCCAAAGCAAAATCTTGTGCACAACTGTTGGTGTTACAACTTAAAATTTCTCCAGCAGAAAGTTCAGAATAAGAGTAGAAGTCAGTGGTTTTAAATCCATACCAGGGATGTCTTTTATTGATTGCATCATTCCAGATGTCTTTCAAATAATAAACATAAAAGGAATTGCTAGTGGTATCATAATAAGGCATAACATCTCCAATACGCGTGCCGTCTGATACCATTCTATAAATACTATAATCCGTTTGTTCTGTTTGAGCCTCGCAGGACAGTGCTGAAGCTGTTTTTGAAATAGGTACTGCTTTTTTTGAAAATGAAGCATTTTGTGCCGTTGTAGAAGATTCTTTTACTGCTTCAGAGGTACATCCATTCAGTAAAAAAAGAAAGGATCCTAAACAGACTGCTTTTTGGAATAAATTAGTAATTTTCATAATATATAATGGTTTTGGTTAATTGGTTAAATAATTACATAAGCGGTCATTTTGAATAAATGACTATTTTAAGAAGAAATAATATGCTCTTGTCCTATTTTAAAAACGGTTACTTTTTAAGAATAGGTCACATACAAAATCATCCTGATACCCTTTAAGAAATTAAATACTAGTCCGTTCAAAGCGTATCAATTTAGGAACGGTATTGTTTAGATTTGGAAATAATCCATAAACGAGATGGTACTATAAAAAAACAAAAGCCTGCGATAGTTGCAGACTTTTGAAATGTAATTTATACTTTTATTTTTAACATTAAATTCTCAATTGATGAAAGTGCAATCTCAGGATTAGCTCCTGGAGCCGCAGCAACTAAAGCGCCTATGGCACAGGAGTAATCAATTGCTTCTTGAGGTGCTTTACCTGTTAATAAAGACGAAATTAGAGTAGCTAAGAAAGAGTCACCAGCTCCAACGGTGTCAACCACTTCAACAGGATAACCTTCATTTTGATAAATTTCTCCTTCCCAAAGCAACATTGCTCCGTGTTTGCCTTTGGTAACACACATAGCAGTTGCTTTGGTTCTTTCGGCAATAAAAATCATGTTGTTTTCAAGACTTTCAAAAGGTGAGTTCAACTCAGAAGCTATCTCTAACAATTCCTCATCGTTAAACTTAATAAAATTGGCAGAATGCATTAACTGTTCTAGTACCTCATACGAATAGTGCGGTTTTCTTAAATTAACATCAAAAACCTTATAAACATTCATTTGCAGCAATTCCTCCAATGATTGTTTGGATACTTGATCTCTACAAACCAAACTGCCATAGATTAAAACGTCAGCTTCTGATACTAAATTCTTGGCTAGATCATTCAATATAATATTATCCCAAGCGGATGGATATTTAATTTCATAACTAGCCGATCCACGTTCGTTTAAAGTGACATTAACTAATCCTGTTGGGAAATTCTCGGATTTAACAATTGCGTCCGTTTCAAGACCTAGGCTTTCAATTTGGTTGATTATTAATTCTCCATCTACGTCTTTCCCTACACAGCTAATCATGGCCACTTCACAACCTAAAGTCTTCATGCGTAAAGCGACATTTAAAGGTGCTCCGCCAATCTTTTTTTCATTTCCAAAAATATCCCACAGCACCTCTCCATAGGCAACAACCTTAAGATTTTTTCCGTTATTCATTTTTATTTTTTTAGATTAGTGTTATTCGGGTTGTGTAACCTGAAGATTAGTTACTGTACTATTTTGTCCTTCTGAAATAAGTCCCCATTTATACTTTTCTCTTCCGTAAATACGATTGGTTAAAGCCGCTTTCCCATTAATATAAAGAACAACCATACTCCCTTCGGTAATTAACTCAACATCATATTTTGTATTAGTTTGAAATTGAAATTTGATTCGGGTTGTTTCTTGTGAGGCAGAATTATACCCTATAATTGCATTTTTTGCAGCATCGAATACAATTTTAGCATAACTACCAGAATTGTTCGTGTGGAAAACAAATCCTGCTGAACCTGCTGTATTTCCAAGGCTAAGCTTTGCTTTTATTTTAGCTCTTTTTCCAATAGGTTTAAAGGTTACTATGGCTTTATCAGTCGTACTGTTTAAAGAATAAGTAGATGCGTTTACGGTTGTATTCCCAGTAGTTCCATCAACCTCCACAGTAGTTTTCTTAGTAAAGTAATCTTTGACCGCTTGGGGTGCTTGAGTTCCTAAAGTTCCATCTTGATTTTGTGTCAACTCATGAATTACCATATTTCCTGCCCAATCTTTATTTCCTAAGTCAGTTTCAGGCGTTTTTCTAGTACCCCATCCAAAAACATATCTTTTGTTTCCGTTAGATGCTGTTTTTCCAGCATAAAAATATTCCCCATCAATCATATCATTTTGTGGTGTCATCCAAGGCCCATTGATAGAAGTCGCCATCTTATAATGTGTTCCTTTTGACCCACTCCAGTTTTCAGAGAAAAACAAATACCAATAGTTACCCATTTTAAAAATATCAGCACATTCCATCATCAAATAATTCTCCTGTGGAGTAGTGGTATAAATAGGCGCCTGAACTTCCCAATTTCCTGAAGCAGGATCAGCAGTTGTAAAATGAAGTATAACTGCTTTTCTACCTGGTTCTGTTTGTGTGCTTACTAACATCGAATATTTATTCAATTGCTCATTGAAAAAAACATGTGGGTCTCTAAAATCAAAGTTATAGTATCCTGCAGGTGCTGTAATTTTAAACGAAGATTTCTTTGTCCAATTCTTTAAATCAGAACTTGTTGCACACAAAACACTTTCTCTGGCATTTGATTGTAGAAATTCCGGTATTCCATTGTGACCTGTATAATAAAAGTAGTACAGATTGCCAACTTTGACCACTGAACCAGTTCCAACACCAAAATCAGCTTCTGTAGTTTTTCCATAAGGAATCATCTGTCCTTCATAGGTAAAATGGGCTAAATCAGTACTTTGAAACTCATGTATGTCATGGAATCCTTTTCCTGCTGGTTTGTTTTGCGCATCATGAAGGAAGTAAATGTGAAATTTACCATTGTCAAAAAAGGGCATGATATCACCAGTATAACCAGCACTGTAATAAGGTTCGTCGGCACCTCCAATCCATAATCTTGGCGGCACTGGATAAATATTGGTTATTTCAGACTCACCTCCCGTAATAGAGCCACCAATATAAGTTTCGTCTTGACTGCACGATACTAGCGAAAAGAAAACCGAAGCTATCGTTATTATATTTCTATATTTCATTTTATTGAGTTTAAATTGGATTATTTTTTAGCTAAATAATTAATGCTGTTTTGAGTCAAAATCTTAATGTTATTAATAAACTGATTTGCTTGACTCGGTACCCCATTACTATTGTCTTCATTATACCAATCGTAAGCTCCCATTGAGATTACAATTACATTTTTATTTGTCCCTGTATTTGGAAACTCAGCAATGGTAACTCTTCCATTTAGGGCATTATCCCAAGCTTCGCTTGCTAAGTTTGTACCTCCTGTTTGGTTTCTCCAGCCTTCGCCGTTAACATAACCTCCCCATTCTGGTAAAAACCACCATGCTGTATGGTTCAATCTAAAAGTGCCACTTTGTAATAAGTTAGCTTTACCTGGTTCATAAGTAGTCAATCCTTCAAAAATTGGATGATTCTCATGTCCTACAAATGACATTCCCCATGAATTACCATCCACAAATCCATTTGGAAGGAAATCTCCAAAGACATTATTTGGTCCTTTTCCTGCCGGTACAATTCCTAATGCATCTACATATTGCGAAGCGAAAGTGGTTAAAAGCAAGTTTCCTCCATTCGTTTTATAGTTTTTTAGAGCAGTAATGACAGCTGGTTTATAAGCAACTGATGGTAAATTTGTAGCCGAATCAAAATGCCACCAAATCACATCGATATCACTTAGATTTGCACCATTAGAAATGTTGTCAAATGAAATGTATTTTGCTCCTACAAAATTTTCAAACAGCCAATTACAAGCAGTGATTTCGTCCTTATTGGTGATTTCAGCTCTTGTTGGAGCAGTTCCTAAAAAGGCTACAACCAAACCACTAACAGGTACACTAATAGTAGCGGTATAATTCACACTTTTTCCATTAGCTGTGATAACATAAGTTACAGAGTTAGTAAAATCAATCGTAGTTCCAGATGTTGGTGAAATAGATACGCCTTCCGTTACTTCTATTACGGGCTGCAAAGCGGTGAGGTCTGTATTTTCAGGTAGTACCAATTTAATCGTTTTATTAACATCATTAATTGTTGCTGCAATTGTATTGACTTTAAAACTTTTGATAGGACTCAAAATCGTAGCAGATACCGTGTAATCTTTGTATAAATTACCGTTTTTTACTCTGAATTTAACCGCATTTGTAAAGTTAATAGGAGTGTTTAGATTTAAATTAGATGTCGCTCCATCCTGTAAAATAATTTCAGGCATAACAGTTGTAATGTCAGATCCGTAAGGCAGGGTTACCGAAATTGCACCTGTTTTTTGATCAATTTCCCCAGCAACTCCGTTTATTTTAAACGAAGTTACATTTGAGGGAGAATTGAGATTAAGACCGTCATTATCGAAGCTGTCTTCGCAAGCAGAAACGATGAAAAGCAAGGCTAGTATCAATGATAATTTTGTCCAGTTTTTATATATAAATTTTCTCATTTTCATGTGCTTAAATAGATTAATATTCGCGATTTTGTTTGTACAAACCTTGACTGAAATTAATTTGTGTTAACGGAATTGGACAATATTCTTCCTTGTTGGCATCAAAAAAGGCATCTTGATAATACGAACGTTTTGTTTTCTCTTTCGTGTAAAAGTCATTCATCACTTGGTCAGTAACACCCCAGCGAACCAAATCAAAGAAGCGATTTCCTTCCATCGCTAATTCTAAACGACGTTCCCATCTCAAAGCTTTTCGGGCAAATTCTTTTGTCCAATTACAATTGACACCATCCTCATACGTATTGATTTTAAAATTACTCACATAGGGTAGTCTACCCGTACTTTGTGCTGCTCTTTCTCTGATTTGATTGATTAATGGTAAAGCTTCTGATTCTCTTCCTAGTTCTATCAAAGCTTCAGCACGCATTAATATTACATCGGCATAACGAATTTGAATTCTGTTTTTTGAATTCCCATAAAAGGGGTCAATATTGACTACACAACTGCAATTTGGTGCCACATTTTCTTTCAAAGAAGCATAGTATCCATAGGTTCCAGGGTTTCTTACCCAAGCTTCAACATATAAAAATTCAGGGTCATATTTGTATGGCAAACCTGGCATCGCTACAGTATGATACAATCTAGGATCTACTGTGTTAGCATCTATATTCTTATAGTCAAAATCCTGATTGTTATAAGTATCAAATTGAGGCAGACCATTAGTCCCTGTTTTAAAGGAATTGACTAAATTTTGACTTGGCTTGTGAAAATCACAACAACCTAAACCTTGAGGAGTAGAAAGAACATCTGAAAAATTTAATCTTCCATACAAAGTACCATCATTATCTGAAAATTGAATGGAGAAAATAGATTCTGGTCCGTTTTCATAAGTGCCCGGTAAAAAGTTATTCGCAAAATCAGGCTCTAATGATGCTTTCCCGATTACTTTATCTGTAGCCGTTATCACTTCTTGTAAATGCTGTTGATTGATTCCTGTAACAGCGTAGGTTTCATCTTGTGTGTAGGCTTGATACAAGCGTGTTTTTGCTAAATAAGCATAAGCTGCTTTTTGAGTAGCGCGCCCCACTTGCGATTGCGTTTCAGGTAGGCCATCTGCGGCTGCCTGAAAATCTGCGGCTATTTTATTCCAAAGTTCCTCATTTGAAAGTGCTTTGTTTGAGATAGTTTTATAATCTGCAACTGGAATATCTTCAGTAATATAAGGAACATTCCTGAACATAATTTTAAGCATAAAGTAAAAATGTCCTCTTAAGAAACGCATCTCCGCAATACGTCTTTTTTTCAGGGGATACTCCGCTTCTGAAATTTGTTCTAATGCTTTCAGTGCCTTATTTGCTCTTGAAACGCCTACATAAGTGATGTACCAAAATGAATCTAATTCACCAAAATCAGTTCTTATATTATTAGACACTTCAAAAAAGTGAAAATTTTGAATATCGTTAGTCCCACTACCACCCTTATATGCGTCATCAGAACGAACATTTCCAAAAGGCCACAAACTATAAGGAGAATCATAATGGTCATTCCCTAATTGAGCATAAGCGGCATTCATAAAACCTTCTATCGATTCAGGGGTGACAATATCTGCTTCTGACAATACACCTCGAGGTTCATTTTCTAGAAAATCTGTACAGGAAGTAAATACCCCCAGCGTTAAAATCCCTATTATATATAATATCTTTTTCATCTTTTTCGATTTAATTATTTTGTTAAAATGTAAGATTAAGACCAACTGTAAAAGTGGTTGGTTGTGGATATCCAAATCCAGGATTTTCTGGATCTACACCTGTAAAATCTTTAGCGTCAATGATTAATAAATTTTGTCCAGTGATATAAAATCTAAAGCTTTCTACGCTCATTCTCTTCAGTAAATCCTTTGGGAGACTATATCCAACTTGTACAACACGTAGCTTTAGATAGTTTCCATTTTCTACAAAATAGGTTGAAAATCTAGATTCTGCATTCTTGTCAATTGTTGTTAATGCAGGAATAGTAGAGTTTGGATTATCTAAAGACCAAGCATTTAATAAACGTGTTCCTTTGTTTGAACCCACATCGTCAACACTCCAAAAATCAGTTTGGAATTTAGTATTATTGATCACATCAACATTACTTGCTCCTTCCCAGAATGTGGTGAAGTCGAAATTTTTATATCCTAATCCTAAATTAATTCCATAAAGCAAACCAGGGTTTGGATTTCCTATCCACGTACGATCTTTATCTGTAATGACACCATCACCATTTAAATCTTTATAACGAATACGTCCAAGGCCTTTTCCATCTTGATCAGCCGAAAGATCTAATTCATCCTGATTTTTAAACAATCCATCAGCAACATAACCGTACATGGAGTTAATTGGGCGACCCAAAATATTATCTTCTAACCCATCACCACCATAATTGTTTTTCACCTCATCAGGCAATTGTGTAATTTTATTCTTATTACCTGAAACATTAGCTGAGATATCATATTTTAAACCAAATGATGTTTCATCGCGGTATCCTAAAGAAGCTTCCCATCCTTCATTTTCCATCGAGGCACCATTTACCCAACGACTGCCTCCTTCACCAATTACTCCTAAATATGGTGGTAAAACTAAAATGTCACTAGTTTTTTTGGTATAATAATCAACAGAACCACTCAGTTTTTGTTTGAAAAACCCAAAATCTAAACCAATATTAGTTTGAGTTGTAGTCTCCCATTTTAAATCATCGTTAGCTGATTGAGTCGCAATGAAACCTGATGGTAGTAAACCGTTTCCGTTACCTGCAATGTCGTAAGCAGTACCAAAAGAAGTTGCCCAAGTAGGATTTCCACCTGCATAACTTGCTAAATAAAGAGAATAAATAGCGGTATTACTGATTTCTTGATTTCCAGTTTGTCCCCATCCTGCTCTTAATTTTAAATCGGAGATAGCAGGCGCTTTGTCTTTGATGAAATTTTCATTGCTAATTCTCCATCCTGCAGAAACTGCAGGGAATGTTCCAAATTGATTATTTTTTCCAAATCGAGAAGAACCATCACGACGAATTGTAGCCGAAAGCAAGTAGCGATTATCAAATTCATAATCAGCTTTTCCAAAATACGACAGTAATGAATATGATGTTGAGGTTCCGCCTGTAAATGATTCTCCTGTTCCTGCATCAGGATACATATAATTAGGTGTTTCAATCAAAAAGTCATTTTTACGTAAGGCAGTATTGTCAAAATTATCATTATACATCTCTGTTCCTGCCATCAAATTCAAATTGCTTTTTCCAAATTTCAAACTGTAAATCGCAGTGTTTGTCCATGTCCATTTATCACTTACAGACTGATCTATAGTAACCGATGTTTGATTATTTTGTAAATAACCCGATTGATAACTTCTTTGTAAACTACGCTTTTTGAAAAAACCATAATCAATACCAAAACTTGTCTTGATATGTAAATTTTTAATCAGTTCTAAATCAGCATACATGTTTCCAAAAAGACGTAAATAATCATATTTATTGTCTTTATTATATTCCAAAAGTCGAACAGGGTTTTGTCTATCGTTCATTCCGCCAACAGGACCTCCCCAACCTTTTCCATCAACAGTACGCACTGGAATTATAGGTAATGCACGAAGAGCAGGGTCTAAAACACCTGGATCTGTAACTTCGTTAGTTCTGTTTAATGTAAAGTTTTCTCCAATGACTAATTTTCCGTCAAAATATTTATAGGAACCATTGATCCTAGCAGAGATTCTTTCAAAGTCTGTTGTTTTTACAACACCCTCATTTCCGTAATACCCCAATGAAAAAACATAACTTCCTTTCTCAGATGCATTCGAAACAGATAAATCATACGATTTAGCGATTCCAGTTTGTGAGATTTCATTATACCAATCCGTATTAGAAGATTTTAAAGTTTGATTAGGATCTAAATATTCTGGAACTAGAACAGTATTTAATTGTGGTTTATTATTAACCACTGACCAATCAAATTGATAACGCAAGTTGTTATTATTTGGATTTAATCCATCGTTAATATTTGCTTGCCATAAAGCTTTACCATATTGCTCTGAATTCAAAACATCGAGCTTTCTAGTATAATCAGAAAAAGAAGTATAGGCGTTGAAATTAATTCTCATTTTACCTGCTTTCCCTTTTTTAGTAGTGATTATTATAACTCCGTTAGATGCTCGAGAACCATAAATACTAGCTGATGAAGCATCCTTTAAAACTTGAATGGTTTCAATGTCATTTGGATTTAGTTCATGCATTCCAGATTTAGTAGGCATCCCATCAATTACGTAAAGCGGATCTGTATTGTTTAAAGTTCCCACTCCACGGATAACCACTTTTGTATTTCCACCGCTTGGTGAACCATCAGAAGAAACTTTAACCCCAGCAATTCTTCCTTGTAAAGCTTTAATAGGATTCGGCTCTGGTTGTTTCATCACATCCTTCATATCGACTACTGCAACAGCTCCTGTAATGTCGCTTTTCTTTTGTTTTGAGTATCCAGTAACGACTACTTCATTCAGCTTATTATCATCTACTTGTAATATTATATCGAATGTTTTTTGATTTTTTATCGAAATAGTTTTAGATGTAAACCCTATAAAAGACACTATAATAGTAGCGTTTGAATTTATTTTTTGAAAAGAAAACTTCCCATCAAAATCGGTTATTGTACTGGTATTGGTTCCTGAAATAAGCACCGTAGCGCCTGGAAGTGGCATTCCATCTTCGGATGAAATTACCGTTCCTTTAATTCCTGCTTCTTGAGCTGTTATGATCAGCATTGGAAAAAAGAAGAATAGAAAATAAATAATTTTATTTTTCATAGATTCGTATTTTTAGTTTTAGTTAATATTCAATTGGTTAATTTCTAGATTAGTCAGTTCCATTTCGCTATTAGAAGAAACAGAAAGAGCCGTAAATGGTTGGTTTGGAAAAAAGATCTCTGTGATTACTTTTTCGCCATCGTTATAAAAGATTTCTATGGATGTTTTGTCTAAAATGATTTTAAAAGAGGCTTCTTTTTGATTTCCATCTAAGATCGCTTTGGTCATCGTTGCAGCAAATTTTTCAGAAAAATCAATTTTACCTGATTTTGAACGATCCACAAATAAGTAACCGTCAGTATTATTTATCCCGAAACTCAAAGATTCTCCTATGTTATTTGACAGGGTAAAAGTGTAGCTGTCCTGTTTTAAATTTGTCATTTTAAAATTAACAATCGCTTTAGCTAAATCAATTTTTCCTTCCGAGACAAGAGAAAGTGTACCAGATCCTTTTAATAGTTTTACTTTACTGGTTTTAGTGATATAATTATTAATTTCTCTTACGGGGTTACTTTTTAAACTATAGTTATCTCCATTTTTAACTAACTTAATTTCACGAGCAATAGTATTGCTTCCTCGCCACCCCAATGTAGGTACTTGCTGCCCATAATCCCAATTTGACATCCAGCCAATAAACAATTTTCGACCATCAGCTTTCGGAATGTTGCTCCAAGTTACTCCCGCATAATTATCTTTCCCGTAATCCAACCAAATAGCTTTTTTCTCCGCTACTCTTTGAGAAAAATTAGTGTCCAAAGTAAAAGTAGTTCCGTCAAAATCACCAATGAAATATTGCGTTCCCGAACCACCATTGGCCCCACCAGGATTCAAACTTTGAATTAAAACCCATTTTGTTTCATTTGAACCCTCAACTTTCATCTGAAAAAAATCAGGACATTCCCATACACCTCCATGAGCACCGATATTTTTTCCAAAATCAGATAAATATTCCCAGTTTTTTAGATTTTTAGATTTGTAAAATTGTGCTTTATCCTGCGCAGCCAAAACCATTATCCACTGTTTATGGGTATCATCCCATGTCACTTTTGGGTCGCGGAAATCACGAATTCCTGGGTTTTTTATTACTGGATTTCCTGCTTCGAATTTTTCCCATGTAAAACCGTTGTCATTAGAATAGGCTAAATCTTGTTGTTCAATATCTAATTTGCCTTCTTTCTCTTTAGTCATATCGTGCAGAGTGTAAATCGCAATAATTGGATCAATTGCACCTTTTTTTAATCCTGAAGTATTGTTACTATCAACAACAGCACTTCCTGAGAAAATATATTTGTCTTTGTCTGGGTAAATAGCAATTGGTTTTTCTTCCCATTTGATCATGTCTTTACTAATGGCGTGTCCCCAATGCATCGGACCCCAAACATTCCCATCTGGATAATACTGATAAAACAAATGATAAATTCCGTTTGCGAAAAACATTCCGTTAGGATCGTTCATCCAACTTTTTTGAGGAGTAAAATGAAAATTAGGACGATACATTTGTTCCTCTGTTACTGTTGTAGTACTAGCCATTTGAGCAGTAGCCGAATAGGGCTTGCAGCCTACTATTGAAACGAATAAGACACTACAAAATGTCAGCGATAGGTGTTTCTTTAATTTCATTTTTATTTATATTTTTATTAGTTAATTTTTTACTCAATTCTTCTAGTGAAACTCCTTTTGTTTCTGGCATCATGAATAGTACAAACAGCAATTGAAAAACCATCATAATTGCAAAAAATAGAAACACGACAGCCGCACCTATAGTTGAAAACAAAATAGGAACTAAAGAAGGTACAACTGCTGCTAGTACCCAATGGACTGAGCTTCCAAAGGATTGTCCTGAGCCTCGTAAATGGTTGGGAAAAATTTCTGAAATAAATACCCATATTACAGTACCTTGTCCAATAGCATGGGCAGCAATGAACATAAAAAGAAATACAGGCATAAAGCTTCCTTCCCAACTAAAAAAGAAGGCTGCAGAAACCAAACTTAAAGAGATAATATAACCAAAAGAACAAATTAACATTAATTGCTTTCTACCTAATCGATCTATTAAAATCACACCTAATAATGTGAAAAGCATATTAGTCACTCCTATGCCAATACTACTTAACAAAGCAGTACTCTCTCCAAGACCTGCTTCTTCAAAAATTCTGGGAGCATAGTATAACAATGCATTAATACCCGATAATTGATTGAAAAAAGCAATACAAAACGCCAGAAGTAGTGGGAATCTATATTTCTTTAAAAAAATATTTTCGTTGGGCACTGTGTTTTCCATTTCATCCTTTATCTCTAACATGAGTTTTTCTGGATCTTGATCTGGACTGATTTTCTGAAGTACCTTTATTGCTTCCTTGTTTCTGAATTTGGTCAATAACCAACGGGGACTTTTTGGAATTGTAAATGCAATCAAAGTGTAAATAGCAGCAGGAAAGGCTTCTATTCCAATCATCCAACGCCAAGCATTCTCTCCTATGTTATTTAATAAGTAGTTTGACAAAAAGGCAATTAAAATCCCAAAAACAATATTAAATTGATACAGGCCTACTAGCTTACCTCTATCCTTAGCTGGGGCTATTTCTGAAATGTAAGCAGGTGCTGCTATTGTAGATGCTCCTACCCCTAAGCCTCCTATAAATCTAAAAAAGGCAAAAGTCCATGGGTCGTTCGCTAATCCTGAACCAATTGCTGATATCGTGTATAAAACACCAATTCCTATTAAGGTATTTTTACGCCCTATCTTATTAGTAGGGATCCCTCCAAAAAAAGCACCAATTACGGTGCCCCAAAGTGCCATTCCAATTACAACAATACCATGGAAGATATCCGAAGTACCCCATAATAATTGTAACTTTTTTTCAGCCCCCGATATCACTACTGTATCGAAACCAAATAAGAAACCTGCTAAAGCTGCAGTAATAGACCAAATTAATATTTTATTCATTGTACATGTATTAAAAACTTATGGCAAGTTATTCGTAAAAAAAACAACTTATTTTTAATGATGTTACAATTTAATTCAGTAATTATTGGTTTTTCGATACATGAGGGGTAAGCCCTTTATTTGCAAGGACTTTAGGGCATAGATTTTTAATTACGAATACCTTGAAGATTTGAAATTGTTACTCAAAGTTCGAAATTGTTACTTGAAATAGCTTCTATTAAAGATGGAGTTATATAGACGATTGGAATTTCTTAGGTGAAACGCCAAATTTATTCTTAAAAGCAGTAGAGAAATAGTTTGGAGAAGAGAATCCAAGTGAATAAGCAACCTCTGAAATATTCATCTCGTTAGTCTTTAAAAGCTCTGCTGCTTTCTCTAATTTTACGTTATTAATATGATCACTGATATTAATCCCTATAATTGCTTTTACTTTTCGATACAATTGAACTCTAGACACATTCATTTTGTCAGCCAAATCTTCAACCGAAAATTTAGGGTTTTCCACGTTCAATTTGATAATATCATTCATTTTTGTAATGAAAGATTGTTCCTGATTTCCAAAACCAGATTCGGGTTCAATTCGATAAATGTTATTGGTATAGTAGTAACGGAGTTTTTCTCTGTTGAAAAGTAAGCTTGAAATAGATTGTTTTAAAATAGAGAGACTAAAAGGTTTCGTGATATATTGATCCACGCCAATCTGTAATCCTTTCAAAACAGATTCTTTAGTACTTTGTGCGGTTAAAATTACAATAGGTATATGAGAAGAACGTAAATCCTTTTTCAAAGCAGTACTAATTTCAAAGCCGTCTTTGTCTACCAAATTAATATCACAAATAATCATATCTGGAACGATTTCGGTCGCTTTTTCGATAGCATCACTTCCATCAGAGGTATACACTACATACTCATTTGATAATTTTGAACTCAAAAAAGTAACTAAATCATTATTGTCTTCAATGATTAAAACAGAAAGTTTCTCTGATTCAGAAATGGAGTTTACTTGATGAAAATCAGATTCGACATCTAGATTATCGATTATTAGATTCGAACTTAATTCTTGATTCTCTTCGGTTTTGATTATTTCTGAAGATTCCAAATGACTGTTTCCTTTTAACAAAGTGATTACAAATTCACTACCGTGTTTTGATTTTAGTTCTATTTTTCCATGATGCAAATGCACAAATTCTTGTGACAAATGAAGTCCAATACCCGAACTGTTTTTGTTATTATTAGAAGCTCTAAAAAATGGATTAAAAACTTTAGATAATTCATTTTCAGGTATGCCTATTCCAGAATCTTTAAAACTTATTTTAACGGTATTATCTTGGCTTTCTACAATTGAAATATTTATTTTACCATTGTCAGGGGTGAATTTAAAGGCGTTAGAAAGCAGATTGAAATATACTTTATCCATCAAACTTCGATCAATAAACAACTCTAGGTTTTTGTTTTTACAACTAAGTTGAAATTCAATATTTCGGCGTGTAGCTTCACTTTTAAAATTAGTCATCACTTCATTTGTAAAATCAAAGATTTTAGTATTTGAAGCTCTTAAAACAAATTTTTGTTCCTCCATTTTTCTAAAATCTAACAATTGATTCATTAATCGCAATAATCGATAGGAGTTTTTGTGAATCAATTTAACCTCATCTATAAGTTTTGTTCCTTTAATAGCATCTGCTTCAATTAAAGATTCGGTATAACTCATAATCAATGTGAGTGGCGTTTTAAACTCGTGTGAAAGTCCCGTAAAAAAATTTAGTCGAATCTCGTTACTCTGTTTTAAATCCTCCGCAAATTTTTCTATTTCATTTCTTTGGCTAATAACCTTCTCATTTGTTTTTTCAAGTTCTTTCTTTTTTCTACTTATTATGATGCGCGAATAGATACTGTGGACTGCAAACAGAAATAGCAGGATACTCAAAGTAATTGAAATCTTTAAAAGATTTCTTTGACTACTATATCTTTCTAATTGATCCTTAATAAAATTTTGTTGGTTTTCAATATCGGATTGCTGTAATGATATTTTATCAAATTGACTACTCATGATTTCAGCATTTAGAGTATCAATTAATGTCGTATTAAGTTTGTTGTTTTTTGGAACTATTTCTTTGTTATTTATCCTTAAAGCTAACTTAATTGCCTCAGCTCCACCTGTTGGGTACAATATTGTACTAGTCAAAACGCCTTCTTTAACATACTGCAAACCTCCATTTGGACCATTAAGACCATCTACTCCAATAAATTTTATTTTATTGTTGGGATTTTTCTTTTTAGAAATTTTCCATGCATTATATGCTATAAGGTCATTGAAAGCAAATACATAATCGATATTGGGTAAACTATCTAAAATTTTTACATACTTACTGTCTCTTGAGTTAAAATCATCTGCATCAATACTTATTAGATGTATGTCAGGATATTGATCTATAATTTGTTTAAAACCCAAACTTCTTTCGGTGCCAGGAGAGGTGACAGATTCACTTCTAATTTCAATAACAGTAGCCCGACCTTGGGACAATGAAGCTATTTGCTTGCCAGCAATCTTTCCTACCTCGACATTATCAGCACCTACAAATGCAGTATAATTTAAGGTATTTACTTTTCTGTCTACAATAATTACAGGGATTCCCTTCCGATTGGCTTTTTCAATTACTGGAATAATTGAATCTGACTCATAAGGTGCAATTATTATTACATCCATATTTTGCTCAATCATTTTTTCAATATCTTCGATCTGTTTTTTTACATTTCGATCAGCATTATATATCGTCAACTGTACACCAGGATGCAGTGATGCTTCAACTTTCATTGCATGATCCATCGAACTTCTCCACAAATCATTTTTTATAATTTGTGAAAAACCAATAGATATCGATTCTTCATTTTTATTAATTGAATCACATGAATTTAGGAAATAACCAAAAGTTACTATGATTATGATTATATATATTCTTGACATAAGTTTTCAATAATTTTAGAAATGATAATAATAAATTATTTTTTAGATTTTAATCTAAACGGAACGATTTACTAGTTAACCCTTGTAGTGGTGGTTATTTATAAATAAAAATTATCATTAAGGAATTCTAATGATAATCACAAATATATAGAAAATACAGATTATTAATCTATATCATGTTTTTTTATAATTTATAGGCATAGAAAGTAGCTTTTTACGAGCTATAGGTTTGTTTTTTGTAAGGCTTCGATTTCGATAAATAGGTATCGCTTTGTTATTCATTGAATGATTTTATTAAATATTAATGTAATTCAGAATCGTATAAAATTCCTAAAGGAATAGTTGTCCATTTAGACATTCTAATTGAAGATCTAAGGGGGTTTGAAAAAATCAAGGATTTGAATACTCTATTTCACTAGACTGTTCTGTTACTTAATTAAAGGTAAGGTAACAAAATCATACTTTTTCACAATATTTTTCATATTATAAATACCGTAAATTACTGTTATTTAGATAGTTGAGCGTTATGTGTAGGGTGAAAAATTAAATCGTTACATAGTATAAACTACATAATTGTTATTGAATTTAAATTTATAAAACACAATTGAATTGAAAATAAATTACGCTAAAGCATAGTTTTTCACTGGTTTGAAAAAGATGGTAGTGTTATAAAACAATTCAAAAATGGATATTGAAATTATAAATTTTAACTAAACTACAATGATTATGAAGAAAATTACTAAAAAATTAATGCTTTTATCACTCCTAATGTTGTCCTGCTTGAGTTTTGGACAGAAAAAAATCGCTTTTATAGGACAAGCAGGAACCTATAACGATGACCTATCTGGTTCTGGTGTTGAATTCTTACCTGAAGGAGATACAGCAGCTGCCATTTGGTTCATGGAAGATTTTGGAGTTAACACCCCTAATGTAACTGTGAATTATTTTTCTTTTGAAGATGTCGCGGCTGGTGCCGATATTTCTGTATACGATGTTCTTTGGATACAATATGACTCAGAAACATATACAGGTCGGTTAAAAGATTTTCCGCGTAGTGCACCAGAAGGGGATGGTACCAAACACAGTATGTTAAAAGAGACTGGATTTGCGTGGGCAAGAGACCCTGCAACTGATGATCCATTAGAAGAGGCATTTATTCTAGCGATTAAGAATTATTATATGTCTGGAGGTAAATTGCTTTTGGGTAATTATGCTGGTTTTGGATTAGAACCTTTCGGAGTTATAAATTCAACTTACACAAATCCTTGGGAATATAAGCCTAACCAAGATTTTGGTGATGTAAGTGTTAATCCAGCCATCACAGCTGAAGCCTGGGGTAATTGGTGGAGATCCGATGTAAGTAGTCCTTTAATTTCTGGAATAACAACTTCGTCAAACAATTGTAATTTGTCACTTCCTTTTATAGAGTTTCTTGCTTCAGGTAGTGAGAAAAAAAATAGAGTGATCCAATATAATTTGGATTTTGGACGAATTGCTAATGATAACCCTACTGCAACTTTATCTGAGAAAAAAACCATTTTAGAAGATCTTTTACAAGCCGAAATTTTGATTGAAAATTGTGGTGGTAATGAAATTCAAGGCTTGAAATTTAATCCAACAGGATTTAATGCTGGTAAAGGGACTGTTATTTTTTACGGTGCGGGTACTTATGATTGGTATGTAGGTGCTAGTGGTGGAAATGACAATGTTAAAAAACTAACTAAAAACACCTTGTTATATCTAGCAGGAACCACTTTGTCGATTGATTCTGTTACAGGGCCATTAAAAGTTTCTTTCTATCCAAATCCTGTACAATCTACATTGCAGATACAATATGAAGGAGATTTGAAAACCAGTATTTATGATCTAAATGGAAAGAAAGTATTAGATACAGAATTAAAAAGTATTGACATGAGTAACATAATAGATGGAACTTATATTGTAAAATCATTAGATATTAAAACGAATCAAACAAATAGTTTTAAAATAATTAAAAGATAAATAATTGTTTAATTTTGATAGTTTTGAACAATATTTAAATTGGTTGTTTAACTTGAAGCATGCTCTACAAAGGGCATGCTTTTTTATTGATTTATTTGTCTTACTTGAAATTAAAGATTTAAAATAAAAGAGCGAATGTGCAAAAATCACGGGCAATCCTTTAGCTTTGTAAAAAGTAATATCTCCGATAGTCCCTTTCAATTTAATTATGCCTTTTTGCCTTGCCATAGTTCCTAAATTTTAGATTAATAATTCCTCTAAATCATCATCCTGTTGCAACATTTCTGAATTGATTTCAAAGCAAAGATTAAGAGAATTATAAGGCAAAAATTATAGTCTTATACCATATGTCTTTTAATGACATAAATGAGCTTGTAATGCCTCTGTTTAACGAAAAGATTTATTTCATAAATTTATTGGACCAATGATAGTCGTGAATATTTCAAGTATAGTAAAGCAGTATCAAAGCCTAAGATAGAGTATGAAAAAGAATGTAAAAGGTTGTGTATTTGCACCAAAGACGTACAGCGCATAACAGGGAAAAGTTATCGTCAAAGTGCTAGATTATTGCAGAAACTAAAACAGGACTGTAATAAGGACAAAAACAGTCTTGTAAGCGTGGAGGAGTTCTGCGATTATACTGGTTTGATATACGAACATGTAGAGCCTTATATTGTAAGTTAGAAGTACTTTCTGTATGGTAAAACTAGTTCATTATTTGTGAAGTTTATTACCTTTAAAATTATAGTTTATGCGGTGATTAATTACTCTAATCACCGTAATATTGCGGTGATTAGAGTAATTAATCACCGCAAGAAGTTGGAGCTGTAGTGATTATGTCTTATATTTACCGCAAATAAGCGGTGATTATGTACATACACGAACAGAAAAACTGGCCTACTTTTACTTGGGATGCTGATGCAATCAGTGCAATACTTGGCGCTGTTCGTCATCGTCAAGGACGAGTTTTAGGTCAAATGCAAACACTTGGATTCCAAATACAGGAAGAAACGATGCTTAAGGCATTGACTATGGATGTGACTAAATCAAGTGAGATAGAAGGGGAACTCTTAAATCCAGAACAAGTACGTTCTTCAATCGCAAGACGTTTAGGTATCGAAATTGCTGGAGCAATAACAGCCGATCGGGATGTAGAAGGAGTCGTAGAAATGATGCTTGACGCAACACAACGTTTTGATGTTCCCTTGACTGCCGATAGATTGTTTGACTGGCATGCTGCCTTATTCCCTACAGGACGAAGCGGTATGTATAAGATAAAAACCGCCGCTTGGCGTGATGATGTGATGCAGGTAACTTCTGGGCCTATAGGCAAAGAAACAATACATTTTGAAGCACCCATTGCCTCAAAAGTACCAGGAGAAATGGCTGAGTTCTTAAAATGGATAGAGCAGCAACAAGATCTAGATCCAGTAATCAAAGCGGGAATTGCTCATTTGTGGTTTGTTACCATACACCCTTTTGATGACGGTAATGGTCGAATAGCACGTGCTATTACTGATATGTTGCTAGCTCGAGCTGATAAAAGCTCGCAACGATTTTATTCTATGTCGGCACAGATACAAGCCGAACGCAATAAGTATTATGATATATTGGAAAGTACTCAAAAAGGCAAGCTTGATATTACTTCATGGCTCGTATGGTTTTTAGATTGCCTGATGCGTGCTATGGATCAAACGGATGAAACTATTGCAAAAACGATTGCTCGATCTCAATTTTGGGAAAATCAGAAGGAAACAGAGTTTAATTTGCGACAACGAAAAATACTGGAAATGCTATTAGATGATTTCTTCGGAAACTTAAATGTTTCCAAATATGCAAAAATAACCAAAACATCAACTGATACAGCACTGCGTGATTTGCAAAACCTTGTCCAAAAAAATATTTTGGAACAAGTAGGCAGTGGTAGAAGTACTGCGTATAGGCTAAAATAAATATTCACGATTATTACCAGGAATCTTTATCAAAATTCAGCGGATGGTATAGAATAATTCTTTAATTATACTGGTTTGATATATGAACATGTTAAACCTTCTATTGGTTAAGAAAATTATAGTAACCCAGTTGAAATTTGAATAAGTAATATTAGGGACTATTGCTAAAAAATCGTATTTTAGTAGTATTCAATTGCAACTTGCAAATTGAACCAAAATTAATAGTGCACTTTGATTGAAGAATCTGTAAAGCATTGTAAATACTGGGTTATACAGAGGGATGCAAATCCCTTCCTCTCTGCTAAAGCTTATGTAAAGTAAGATAAACCTCCTGAAAATGTATATTTTTTTGTTTTCTATGACTTAGTTTCCAATTATTTAATCAAACATTTTGGGAATGACTGTAACGTAATGGCTGAAACTCACCTGAGTAGATATGATCATTTCATAGATAACATATCTGTTAACAGTCTAACAGCCAGTTTATTAGCAATTTAAGTCGAAAAAGCCTACGGCAATCGAAAACATTATAACTACCCAGGATGAATTTGTTGAGGTAATAAATTATTTTAATGACGAAGTAAAACTGTTGATGTGAATTCAAAACGCTACTTCCAATTGTATGCCTATAGTAATCCATTTGAATTTTTAGCAGTCATATTAGAGCATTTTTTTGAAACGCCTCAAATGTTTAAAAAACAACATCCTGAACTTTTTGCTTCAGTTTCTAGAATGATTAATACAGGCGAAAAGTATTTTAGCTATGTAAAGATTGTTTTTGTAATGAGTTGATATAGGCTCTTTTTAGAATTAAATTTTACAGTTATTTTTTAAATGCAAACTATGTATTGATTATAAATAAAACTATATTTGTATGACTACTTCAAGATAAACATATGGATTTACGAGTGTTTCCTTTCCTGTTTTTGAACTGCTAAGTTTTTAAATCGCTCGATTAATCCATTTTTTTACAACTAACCAAACTATTAGATGACTAGAAAATATTGGTATATAATACTGCTTTTTTTGGGGGCTTTTTTGTACTCCTGTAAATCTAACGATGAAGATAAAATCACTATAGGATTTTCTCAAAGTGTGGGGAATGATTTATGGCGTTTGTCAATGAATCACTCGATGCAAGTTGAAGCGGCACTTCATCCAAATGTAGATTTAACCATTTATAATGCACATCAACATGCGAAACAACAGATTCTTGATATTCAAAAATTTATAGATAAAAAAGTTGATGTCATAATAGTTTCTCCATTTGAAGGAGACTCGATTGTTCCTGTTATTGAAAAAGCTACTAATCTAGGGATTCCCGTTATATTAATTGATAGAAAAGCAAATACCTCTAATTATACTACTTATTTAGGTGCTGATAATAGAGAGGTGGGACAGTTGGCAGGAAAACAAATTGTGTCTTTGTCAAAAGGTGTTGGAACTGTTGTAGAGATAAATGGTGATTATACCACTTCTCCTGGTATAGAAAGAAGTGAAGGTTTTAACAATTTTGTTCGTGACTATCCTCGAATTAAAGTGCATACTATTAGCTCAGATAATTATGGGTATCCAAAGCCCGATTTTGAGAGAGTATTAGATACTTTGAAAAATATAGATTATGTATTTTGTTTTAATGACGTCATTGCATACAACGCATGGAAAATAGTCAATAAAAGAAAAGAACATAGAAATAAAATAAAATTTATTGGTGTCGATGGTTTAAATGGTCCTCTTGGAGGAATTCAATTGGTCAAAGACGGTATTTTGAATTCGACGATATTGTATCCTACTGGAGGAAGCGAAGCCATTAAGTTAGCACTGAAAATTATAAATAAGGAGATAGTTCCAAAAAATAATAAGTTGAATACGATATTGATTGATTCGCTGAACGCGGATATTATGAGCAATCAATTGGATAAGATAACGATTCAGCAATCCAGTATTGAACAACAACAATCCATTATTAAAAATCGTGAACAAGAGTATGCTACCCAAAGTAATTTGGTTAAGATTTTAATCTTTTTAAGTGTACTTGCAATTTGCTTGGCCGCTTATAGTATTTATTCTAAAATAGCCATAAGCCGTAAAAAAAGAGAATTAGAAATTAACAATAGAAAAATAAAATACCAGCGCAACGAAATCAAGAAGTATTCTCAAGAGTTAAAAGAAAGTAATGAAGCTCGTTTAAGTTTTTTTATGGGGTTATCGCATGAATTTAAAACGCCGCTGACATTGATTTTAAGTTCTGTTGAGTCTTTAGCAAATGATTATAAGGATAAGGGGATAGCAGTCAACAAGGAAATCAGTTTAATGTATAATAATTCTAAAAGATTATTGCGACTCATTAATCAGTTGTTAGACTATAGAAAAGCAGAAGAGAAAAAGTTTGAGTTAAAAGCATCCAAAACCAATATTTTAGATTTTTCTAATGCAATAGTTAAAGATTTTGAGAAGGAAATAATGAAAAAGAAAATAGACTTTTCATTAGAAACCAATAATCCAGAGCTTGAAGTGTACATTGACCGTAATTTGATGGATAAAGTATATTTCAATTTGCTGTCAAATGCTTTAAAATTTACTCCAGAGAATGGTAAAATTTCAATAGCTATTAAAGAAGATACAACCAATAATGAGGTTAAATTGATTTTCAAAGATTCTGGAATTGGGATTCCGGAGCATGAATTAAAGAATGTTTTTATAGCTTTTTTCCAAGGTTCTAATAATTATCGAAACAGTTCTGGAATTGGACTTCATTTGTCCAAAAACTTTATTGATTTACATAAAGGAAGTATTGAAGTGCATTCTAAGCACGGAACGGAGTTTGTTATCAGCTTACCGTTAGGGAAAGAGCATCTGGAGGCTAAGAATATAATTGACGTACCTGTTTTTGAACATGTCAATGAAATGGATTATTTAGAAGCCGAAGTCTTTCAATTGAGTGAGCCAACTAACGCTGATGATAAATATTCCATTTTGTATATCGAAGACAATCTAGAATTACTTGATTTCATGAGTCAAAAACTTTCAGTTGAATATATGATTCATAGCTCTGATGGTACTGACGCTATTGAAAAAGTAATCGACATCATTCCTGATATTGTAATTTGTGATTTGAATTTACCTGGGAAAAATGGTTTTGAAATTTGTCAATTAATAAAGAAAGATTTGAGGACTTCTCACATTCCTGTAATTATTTTAACTGCAACAGATAATCAAGAAGCTTATTTAAGTGCCTTAGAAAGTGGTGCGGATATCTTTTTGACCAAGCCTTTTAGTTTGAAAGTGCTGGTTCAGTCTATCAAGGGGCTGTTGTTTAATCGTGAAAAGTTGCGTTTTTATTATTCGAATAATATCGACAAAATTGTCAATAATGAAGAAAAGAACTTTGGTTCTCCTGAACAAGATTTTCTAAGAAAACTTAATGGATTGATAGAATCCAATCTTGATAACTCGGTTTATACCGTTGAGGATTTAGCCAATGATTTAAGTATTTCAAGGGTGCAACTGTATCGCAAGGTCAAAGCGATTTTAGGGATTAGCGTGAGTGATCATATCAATAATATTCGATTAGATAAGGCAAAAGACTTGATAGTAAGTTCTAATATGAATATTTCGGAGATTGCTTATGCTGTTGGCTATTCGTCGCCAAATTATTTCT
The DNA here is from genome assembly GCF_048320115.1 of Flavobacterium faecale. GTDB lineage: Bacteria > Bacteroidota > Bacteroidia > Flavobacteriales > Flavobacteriaceae > Flavobacterium > Flavobacterium faecale_A. The sequence continues at coordinate 978,550 of NZ_CP182943.1, read as the reverse complement.
CTACTATCTTCAAAAACAAATTTGGTGTCTCTCCTAAAGAATTTAAAAGTTAAATAGCAGTTAGGGTATTGTCTTAATTATGCTTTTTTACATAATCATCGAAAACTTAGAAGCAAGTATGGTTTACTTTATGAAGTAATTCCTTTATATCATATAATAATACAAATGAAACCATCTCTACAGGATGGTTTTTTTGTTTTTATGCTTTAATGTCAGGCTTAGAAATTGTTAATTTTTTCGATTCAATTTTTATTTTTTGCCAAAATAACTTCAAAATGCTCTAAGAAATGTGCCGTTGTTCTTTTAACTCCAAAAAATGGCAAATAGGAGTGTAACATGATTGTAATTCATGTAACATAAGTGTATCTACAACGAAATAGTATAAGTGGTTAATTTTACAAACCCTCTTGGTTTTAAGGGGGTTGCGTGCCATTTTATGTTTTTATTAACGTTGTTGAAGTGATTTGTAACATCTGTAAAATAAGGCGCTTTTTTTTACACATAACTTAGCAATTCAATAAAATAAAAACACATAATGGAAAAAATATTCGTTTGGGCGTTGATAGCTTCATTAGCAGGATTCCTTTTTGGTTTCGATACAGTAGTGATTTCTGGCGCTGATAAAAAGCTACAAGAAATATGGAACTCTTCTGATGCATTTCACGGAACAGTAGTAATGGGAATGGCATTGTGGGGGACAGTATTAGGTGCCATATTTGGCGGGATTCCTACTAATGTATTAGGTAGAAAGAAAACCTTACTATGGATTGGTATTTTGTTCATGGTTTCAGCAATAGGTTCAGCCTTAGCAAATGATCCAATAGTGTTTGCAGTTTTTAGATTTATAGGAGGTCTTGGAGTAGGAGCTTCTACAATTGCGGCACCAAATTATATTTCTGAAATAGCACCCGCTAAAGACAGAGGGAAGTTGGTTGCTTTTTATCAATTCAATATTGTATTTGGAATTTTAGTTGCCTTTCTGTCGAACTATCTTTTAAAAGATGTTGGTGAAAATGCTTGGAGATGGATGATGGGTGTCGAAGCTTTTCCTTCTATTATATATGTGTTGCTTGTTTTGTTTATTCCAAAAAGTCCAAGATGGTTATTATCCAAATTCAAAAATGAGGAAGCTAGAAAAGTCTTGGTGATGATGGGACAAGAAGCAGATTATGAGAAAATGAAAAAAGAAATTGAGGAAGATAATGACAATGCTGCACTTGCAAATGACAATATCTTTTTGAAGAAATACAGGACTCCATTGATATTGGCTTTTTTAATGGCGTTTTTCAATCAATTATCAGGTATTAATGCTTTTTTATATTATTCGAGTAGAATCTTTCAAGAAGCAGGTTTGGGTGAAAGTACCGCTTTGTTAAGTAGTATCGGTATTGGTGTGGTGAATCTAATTTTTACATTACTAGGGGTTTTCTTGATTGATAAATTGGGCCGTAAAGTTTTGATGTACATTGGTTCGGTTGGGTATATAATTTCACTTACACTAGTTGCTATGGCTTTCTTCTTTCATTGGGAAGGAATGGCAGTACCAATGTTTTTATTCCTCTTTATCGCTGCCCACGCTATTGGTCAAGGAGCTGTAATTTGGGTATTTATTTCAGAAATTTTCCCCAATCATCTTAGAGCGTCTGGACAATCCTTCGGGAGTACCACACACTGGGTTTTGGCCGCGATTATACCATCATTAATTCCGTATTTATTTTCAACCGTTGGAGCAGGAGTCGTGTTTTTGTTCTTTGCAGTGATGATGGTCTTTCAATTATTGTTTGTGGCATTTATGATGCCAGAGACAAAAGGAATTTCACTAGAGGAATTAAGTAAAAAATTAACTAAAGAGTAAGCATATGAAAAATGTATTAAAAAAAGAGCCGCTCAGATTGCTGTTTTGCGTATTAACAGTCAGCCTTTTATTTGGTTGTAAAGATTCATCAACCCAAGATAAAGGAGACTATACGGAAGCAGAATTGTATCGCCCTAATTTTCATTTTACTCCAGCAAAAGGGTGGATGAATGACCCCAATGGGATGTTTTATTACAATGGCTATTATCATTTGTTTTTTCAATATTATCCAGATGATAATGTATGGGGGCCAATGCACTGGGGGCACGCCATTAGTACAGATATGATTAGTTGGACAGAAAAACCTATTGCAATTTATCCCGATGAGAAAGGATATATTTTCTCAGGAAGTGCAGTTGTAGATATTAATAACACCTCAGGTTTTGGAAGTTTGAAAAACCCTCCAATTATTGCAATGTTTACCTATCACGATATGGATAAAGAAAAAGCGGGTGAAACCAAATATCAATCACAAGCGATTGCTTACTCATTAGATGAAGGAATGACTTGGACCAAATATGAAGCTAATCCAGTTATTGAAAATCCAAACATCAAAGATTTTAGAGATCCAAAAATGACTTGGGATGCCATTCATAAACAATGGTTGATGGTGTTAGCTGCAGGAGATAGAACTATGTTTTATACTTCAAAAAATCTAAAAGAATGGACGCTTCAGTCTGATTTCGGGTCTGATATTGGTGCTCATGGTGGCGTTTGGGAATGTCCAGATTTTTTTCCAATGCCGGTTGAAGGTACCGATGAGTATAAATGGGTACTTCTTTTGAGTATCAATCCAGGTGGACCAAATGGTGGTTCGGCTACGCAATATTTCGTTGGAGATTTTGACGGAAAGAAATTTAAACTAGACGAATCTTTTACTGAAGATATTAAAGGGGATAAAGGAGTTTGGATTGACTACGGAAGAGATAATTATGCTGGTGTGACCTTTTCAAATATATCAGAGGTTGATGGAAGAAAATTATTTATCGGTTGGATGTCAAACTGGAATTACGCTCAAAAAGTCCCTACAGAAACTTGGAGAAGCAGTATGACTATCGCGAGAGAATTAGTACTGGTAAAAGATAAAGGACATTATAGTGTCAGTTCAAGACCGGTAAAAGAACTGCAAAATTATGTTGCTAAAACCATTAAAAAAGAAGCACTAAAAATTGATAAAGAGACTATAATCATCGATAAATCCTTAGTGAATTTAGCAAGTATGGATATTCGATTTACGTTGAAAAATTTAAAGGATGATACGTATACTTTCTCACTTTCAAATGATTCGAAGAATACCATAAAGTTTGGGATTAATAAAAAGGATAAATACTTTTTTATTGATAGGACTAAGTCAGGAAATCTTGGTTTTTCTGATTTGTTTGCCAACGTAATTTCAAAAGCTCCAATTACTGAAGATTTTAATTCAATTGATGTGCGTGTTATAGTAGATAAAACTTCAATAGAAATATTTTACAATAATGGAAAAACAGTAATGACGGAAACATTTTTTCCTGAAAAACCAATGGAAACATTTTCAGTTTCAAAAGCCAAAACTGAATTTGTTGTTGATAAATTAATAATTAACCAATTAAATTTTAACTAAACTATCTCGATTATGAAAAACAAAATTATTCTTTACTTAATCTTAATGGGATCCTTTTTCTCATTAACAGCTCAAAATATCACTGTAAAGGGGGTTGTGAAATCCTCTAGTGATGGCATGACTTTACCAAGTGCCTCTGTAATGGTGGTAGGTACAAATATTGGAACGACAACTGATATGGACGGACAATATGCAATAGGCAAAGTAGATAAAAATGCTAGTTTGCAATTTAGCTATACTGGATACGAAACACAAATCGTTAAAATTAATGGACAAACGACCATTAATATTGTATTGAAAGAAACCTCAATGATGTTAGAAGATGTGGTTGTAACGGGATATTCTAGAGAGAAAAAAGCCGATTTGACTGGTGCGATTACTGTTGTCGAAATGAAACCAATTGAAGGACAAAGTATGAGTTCTGGTAACGCAATGCAGGCTTTACAAGGAAGGGTTGCAGGTTTGGCAGTTGAAAAATCAGGAGACCCAAGTGGCGCCAGTAGTAAAATATTAATTAGAGGGGTAAGTACCTTAGGAAATACAGATCCGTTGTATGTTATTGATGGAGTTCCTACGGTAAGACCTGAAGTTTTTGCAAGTATTAACCCTAGTGCAATTGAATCAGTACAGGTATTGAAGGATGCATCGGCTTCTTCTATTTACGGTTCTAGAGCAGCAAATGGAGTTATTATTGTAACGACTAAAAACAAAGGAAAAGGAGATGTTATTTCGGTCTCTTATAGTAGTAATATCTCAGTACAATCAGAAAAAAAGCAAAGATATGATATGCTTAATGCTGTAGATAGAGGTAGAGTGTTATGGCAAGCATCGGTAAATGACGGTGCAGATCCAGCAGGAGGATATGGAGAAATCTATAATTTTGATTGGAATAATGACTTCAATAATCCTGTTTTGAATAGTGTAACCGTAAAACCTTTCGTAGGTGGGGACACTAATGTGCCGGTAGGTGATACTAACTGGCAAAATGAAGTTTATAAGACAGGGTTTGTTTTTAATAATGACTTGTCAATTTCTGGTGGTTCGGACAAAGCAAATGCAGTTTTAAATCTTGGTTATTTGGATAACACTGGAATGTTGAAGTATACAAACTACGACAGGTATACTGCACGATTGAATGCTAATTTTAAATTATTCAATGACAAAGTAAAATTTGGAATTAATTCTCAATTTACTCAGTCTGACGAAACAAGTGCTGCTACTGATGTTGGAAGCGCAGCTATACCTGGTTTGGCTATATCTTTAGCCCCGACTATTCCAGTTTTTACTAAGACAGGAGAATATGCAGGTCCACTGGGCTCAGGTTATTCTGATAGAAATAATCCATTGTTAATGCAGTATTTAAACAGATGGGATAATACAAGAAAAATGGCCCTATATGGAAATATTTATACTGAAATTGATATCCTTACAGGATTGACTTTTAGAAACAGTATTGGTATTGATTACAATGACTTTAAACGTAAAGATATTGAGCCAAGGGTAAATAATGGATTTATTACTAGAAATGTAAACAGTTTGGCATTAGATACTAATAAATATTCAAGTTTAACGATTTCGAATACTTTGAATTATGATTTAAAACTTTCTGATCATAAGTTTGGAGTTATGGTAGGAATAGAATCTGTTAAAATAGATTTTCACTCTTTATTTGCACGTGCTGAAGGATTTGCAGTAGAAACTGAATCTTATTTTACATTGGCTGCAGCCACTGGAGCTAGAACCAATAATGGAATAACAACTGGTAGTAGATTAGTATCTCAGTTTGGTAAATTTAATTATGCTTTTTCTGATCGCTATTTGCTTTCAGCTACAATTCGTAGAGATGGTTCATCAAGATTTGGTAGTGATAATAGATTTGGAATTTTCCCATCAGTATCTGGAGGTTGGAGAATTAATAATGAAGAGTTTTTTAAAGACATTACGGCTGTTTCAAATCTTAAATTACGTGCTGGTTATGGTGAAGTAGGAAATCAAAATATTGGAGACAATGCTCGTTTTGGTTTGTTCGAGACGAGATATGGTCCTAATCAAAATGTTTATGCTCCAGATTTTTTCAATATTTACTATAATGTAGGTACTGCATACGATTTGAATGGTACTAATACAGGAAATTTACCTTCTGGTTTTGTATCTACACAAGGTGTAAATCCAGGTCTTAAGTGGGAAACCACAAAGGAATACAATGTTGGTTTAGATTTTGGTTTCTTTGGTAATAAATTGTCAGGATCCTTTGATTACTTTTCTAGAAAAACAGAGGGTATCTTAATCGTACCACCGGTAGCATCTGCTGTTGGTGAAGGTCAACAACGTTCTGTAAATGGTGCTTCGACTGCAAACAGAGGATGGGAACTTAGTGTAGGTTATGGGGAAACTTTGGATAACGGTTTGACTTTTAATGTAACGACTAACTTTGGTGCAACCAAAAATAAAATTACAGAATTACCAGAAGAGGTAAGAGCTGCTTATCCAGGAACTGCTGCTAATTCAATCGTAGGACATTCTCAATTTGAAGTTTTTGGATATAAAACTGCTGGATTGTTCCAAAGTCAAGCGGAGATAGATTCGCATGCTACTCAAGTTGCTGCTAGATTAGGTGGAATTAAATATGTTGATCTTGATGGGAATGGTGTCATTAACTCTGATGATAGAACTTTTATCGGAAGTACATTGCCAAAACTAGAATACGGTATTAATATTAGTTTAGCGTATAAAGATTTTGATTTTTCTGTTTTTGGTTCTGGTGTAACAGGACGTATCGGACAAGATCCTTATATCTATTGGAACAACTTTGTTCAAGGTAGAGAAAATGCAGGTCCTGGGACTTTAAATGCATGGACACCAACAAATACGAATACAGATGTGCCAGCACTTTCATTGGCTAACAATGACAACCAAGTGTCTGATTATTTTTTCAGAAACAACTCTTATTTCAAAGTTAGAAACATGCAATTGGGATATACACTTTCTGAAAAATTAGTAGAAAAAACAGGGTTTATCACAAACTGTAGAATCTATGCACAAGGTGAAAACTTATTTTGGTTCACACCAAAAGGATATATAGGTCAGGACCCTGAGCGTACGGATGTGAATAGAATTCCTGTACCAACTACATTTTCATTAGGTCTAAACATTAATTTTTAAGCAATTATCATGAAGAAATATAATAAAATAGTTTTAAGCTGCTTGTCAATTTTATTCTTGGCAGCATGTAGCTCCGATTTTTTAGATTATGAACCAACAGGAGTCTTGACTTCTGAAAGTGTTGCAACAGCTGAAAATGCTGAAGCACTTGTAACTGCTGCCTATGCAGCAATTGGAAATGACGAAATGGTTGGGCCAATTACCAACCAATGGGTTTACGGAAGTGTGCGTTCTGATGACGCTTACAAAGGCGGTGGAGGACGTGGCGATGTTGATGTAATTGATCGTTACGAACAATACAATACTACTATTGCAGATTTTGGCGATTGGATGTTGCCAAGAACTTGGACCAATCACTATAAAGCGATTTCAAGAGCTAACTTTGCCTTGTCAGTTGTAAACGGATTGTCTGAAGCTGAATTTCCAAAGAAGAAAACAAGACAAGCAGAATTGCGTTTTTTAAGAGCACATTCTCATTTTATGTTAAAATTACTATTTAATAAAGTTCCTTTCATTACTGAGGATTTAACGAAAGAGCAAATTTTAAAAACATCTAATGATTTGACAAGTGATCAATTATGGGATAAAATTGCTGAGGATTTCCTTTTTGCATTCAATAATTTAGAGCAAGCTCAAGAGCAGGTTGGTAGAGCTGATAAAAATGCAGCAGCGGCTTATTTAGCAAAATTAAGATTGTATCAGGCATATGAGCAAGATGAGAAGCATAAAGTAATTAATATCAATCAATCGAGATTGCAAGAAGTAATAGATTATGCTGATGCTGTTATAGGTGACTTAGAAACGGATTTTGGTAAAAACTTTTTAGACGGTAATGATAATGGACAAGAGTCTATCTGGGCAGTGCAGTTTTCTATCAATGATGGAACGAATGTAGGAAGAGTAAGTTATGTAACGGGATTAAACTCTCCTCACGGAACACCTCTTTATGGATGTTGTGGTTTTCACTTAGCAAGCCAAAATATGGTGAATGCCTTTAAAACAGATGCTGCTGGATTGCCAATGTTTGATACTTTTAATAATTCTGATATCTATAATAGTGTGGATAGTAATGGTAATGCTCCACTAGCTTCGGGTGTAACTCTTGATCCAAGAATTGACCATACTGTAGGGATTCCAGGAAGACCTTTTAAGTACAAAAACACATTGAAAGACGCTGGAGATATGATTTACAAATTTAGTTGGGCCAGAGATCCAGGTGTTTACGGGTATTTTGGAAACATGAAAGAGCAACAATCACCAGATTGCGCTTGTTATGTGAAAAACGGACCATTTATTGGGACTTCAAAAAATGTTGATTTTATTAGATATGCTGACGTATTGTTATTCAAAGCAGAAGCCTTAATCCAGTTAAATCGTCAAGAAGAGGCAAGACCTATTATCAATCGTATTAGAGCAAGAGCAGCGGCTAGTGCTGCTATGCCATTAGCAGCTGGAGCATCTAATGTTTATAAAATTTCTACATACGATGTTGCTTTTCCATCAAAAGAATATGCGATGAAAGCCTTGATGTTTGAAAGAAGATTAGAGTTTGGTATGGAAGGTCCTCGTTTCTTTGACCTTGTAAGATGGGGTATTGCTGAACCAGTTTTAAATGCGTATCTTACTAAAGAGAAAACAAAAAGAGATTTCCTTTCTAATGCTAAGTTTACAGCAGGTAGAGATGAATATTATCCAATACCTCAGAGAGAAATTAATTTTACAGCTGGGTTATACAAACAAAATCCAGGATATTTATGATTCAATTTGGTTATTGATGTTTGATTAAAGTTTGATTGATGTTAAGGGCAAGTTTAGGCTTGCCTTTAACTTTTTATAAAAACTAATTATTGCAGAAATTAAAAGAGATCATTATTGATTAAGTAATTGATTGTGATTTGAATTGTTTATAGAATATTTATAATGTTCTTAATTTAAAGATTATGAAAAACAAAAAAGAATTAAAAGCGGTTTGTTTTGGAGAGGTTTTATGGGATGTTTTTCCCACTCACAAAAAGATAGGAGGAGCACCTTTGAATGTTGCGCTTAGGTTGAATTCATTTGGAATTCAAACCACGATGATAAGTCGGGTAGGATTAGATGAAAATGGTTCCGATATCAAAGAATTTATTGGAGACCAGAAAAGCGATACTTATTTTATACAAGAAGGAGCCGATTACAAAACAGGTGTGGTTAATGTCATGATTAATGAAAAAGGGAATGCCTCTTACGATATTATGTATCCTTCTGCATGGGATAAAATTCAACTGACCAGCGAAATGAAAGAATTGGTTTCAAATGCAGATGCATTTGTTTTTGGCAGTTTGATTTGTAGAGACGAAGTATCTAGAACAACTTTGATGGCTTTATTAGATGTTGCAAAATATAAAGTGTTGGATGCTAATCTTCGCGCGCCTTATTATACTACTGAGGTACTTATTGAGCTAATGTCTAAAGCTGATTTCATAAAACTGAATGATGAAGAATTAAGAGAAATAAGTCGTGAATTGGATTCTCCATATAATTCTTTCGAACAAAACATTAAGTTTATTGCTAAGAAAACAAAAGCTAAGCACATTTGTGTAACCAAAGGAGAATTTGGTGCTGTACTGTATTATGATGGGAAGTTCTTTTATAATAGCGGTTACTTTATAAAAGTAGTTGATACCGTAGGTGCTGGAGATTCTTTTTTAGCCTCATTAACAATGAAATTACTAAAAGGTAAATCACCTCAAAAAGCATTGAATTATGCTTGTGCAGTAGGTGCTTTAGTGGCAAGTCAGGAAGGAGCTAATCCTAAGATAAGTGATACAGAGATTAGAAAGTTTATGATGATTTAAGAAAAGACTAAAAGTGACTAATAATTGTATTCTGCTAATCCTAAATTTGGATAGAAAGTTCGACTGTATTACAAATATACAAGTGAGTTATCAAAGTCTAAGATAGAGTATGAAAATAGAATGTGAAAGGTTGTGTATTTACCCCAAAGACGTACAGCGCATAACAGGAAAAAGTTATTATCAAAGTACTAGATTATTGCAGAAACTAAAACAGGACTGTAATTAAGGATAAAAACAGTCTTGTAAGCATGGAGGAGTTCTGTGATTATAATGGTTTGATACATGAACATGTCAAACCTTGTATTGGTTAAGAAAATTATAGTAATCTAGTTAAAATTTGAATAAGTAATATTAGGGACTATTGCTAAACAATCTTTTTTTAGTAGTGTTCAATTCAACTTGCAAGTTGAACCAAAATTAATAGTGCATTTTGATTGAAGAATCTGTAAAGCATTGTAAATACTGGGTTATACAGAGAGATGCAAATCCCTTTCTCTCTGCTAAAAAGTATGCGAAATAAGACAAAACCTCTAAAAACGTATGTTTTTAGGTTATTTTTGTAAAACTTCAAACTATCCATTCTTTTTTAAAATTCAAGGTTCACAATCGAGACCTTAAAAATAGATCTTATTTAGGGTTTCTCCATGTAGAATTCCCTATGATATAAGTAAGGGACAATATGTTGAGGAGGCCAGATGTTCAGCTGAAACATGCAGAATCAAAGGTAATTCAGACAGAGTTATTGAGATAAATAGCCATCTGGATTTAGTGAAATCTAGACTTAAGTCAACAATAGGGTATTTATTATTTTAAACTTTGCTTGTAGTTCCGTGGTGATTTCCCCATAAAATTTTTAAAAATTCTTGAAAAATACAAAGGATCGTCAAAGCCAACTTTATAGCTTATTTCTTTTATGCTTAAATCCGTGTAATTTAAATATTCACAAGCTTTCTGAATTTTTTTTAGATTAAAAAAAACAATTAAGGGATAGCCGGTTTTGACTTTAAATTTTGTGTGTAAATAGGATTTAGAATAGTTGAATTTTTCAGCAATCTCATCTAATGTGAAATTCTGATTTAAATTATTAAGAAGAAAATCTTTAATTAAGTCAATTAACGTGTCGGTTTGTTGTGTTTCTAGATTGGTTTCAAAATCATGATAAATAAACGAACTAATAAAATTTAAACTTAAAAGATTAGCATATTCGATGTAGTTTTCAGAATAATTACTATTGAATAGGTTAAATATTTTTTCAAAAAGCTCAATTTTATCAATTGAAAAGGGGACGTTTTTGTAAATGTTTGAGTGTGTTGATGCGTATCTGTCATAAAGTTCTGGAGCAAGCGTGCCTTTGAAATGAAACCAATAAATACTCCATGGGTCATTTTCATCGGCCTTGTACTCATGTTTGATATTTTTTGGAATTATAAAAAATTGATTAGGTGTAATTATAATTTTACTGTTATTGATGTAAATTTCACCTTTTCCTTTGACACAATAAATAAAAATATATTGATTTGCTCCATTTTTTCTAATTCGATGATGATGATTTGCCATAGGATAGTATCCTAAATCACTTACATAGAACTTTTGTGTTATTGGATTTGTTTTCACAATACTGATTACTGTTCTAGGAAGGGCAATCATTTTTTGACCTAGAAAACCTTCTTTTAGAGTGTTATTGTCCATTATTTAAGATTTAATGTCTATTTGTATTAAGTTGAAAATCTATATATTTTAGGCTTATCAATGAGGATTTACAGTTATAATTTAGTAAATATATGGTTATTTTATTAAAATAACGTATTTAATGTTGTTTTTGGTGTTTAGGTGTTATTGGTTATTCCGTGTGGAATCGTCTATGATTAGATGGTGCTATTTAAGGTTGCGGAAAGCAAAAACAATAAATAAGCAATATTTTTCAGATGTGTCATTTTATTATCTGTATAATTCATGGACAAAGTCAAAATGCAATATCTGTTTAAGATTGCTTAAATCACAACTCATATATTTCGATATTAAGTCGATGCTTTTTTAATAGTTAAAAAACAAAAGATCCTTTGAGAGCCTTAAACGTTTTAATTAACAATATTTTAAATAAAAGATATTGTAATATGGTTTTGTGTCGGAAAATTATTTTATGATTTAGTTTTTAAATAGTATTATCCATATTTTCAGTTTTTGCGTCTATTTTTAGATCTTAAAGTCAATTGTATATTTGTATTAAATGATATGTTATTTTTTTTATAATGTAAAATTTAGAATTTTTTTTTATTGATATGGTTTTTTTTGTCAGTTTTTAAGAAGAAATCAAGAATAACTTTATTTAGTGAAATAATCTATCTTTTTTGATCTTTTTGTAATGACAGCTGTATTTGCACTATTTTTTTCAAACAATTCATTAACCAACTAACTAATAAAATTTTTAAAATGAAAACAACCAAAACAATTTTATTGCTCATTTTTAGCATTGTTACTATTGTAATAGGCTGTAGTGATGATAATGCATCAAAAGTGGATTCTATTCCAGAATTTCAATCTTTAGTTCAAGAAGTTTCTTCACTTCCAGATCGCACATTTACTTTTACAGGTACTGTATCAGATCCTGCTGGTATTAAATCTATAAATATGAAGTATGAGTCATGGTTTTTAGATAAAACAATCGCTTTTGATTCTCTTCCTAAAACATATGATTTGAATTACAAGTTTAAAGTACCTGCAACCGCAGAGGTAAATAGTACTCATACCATTCTTATTACTATTACTAATGCAGGTGGGGTTACATTAACCAAAGAAGTTAAAGTTACTTTAGATCAAGACATTATTTCACCAGTTATAAATGTTGCAAAACCAATAGACGGTGTCACTGTATTAATAGGTAGCGGAAAAGAGGTTGAGTTGGAAGTTACAGTTACAGATACAAAATTAGCAGAGTTTAAAATTGAAAGCTCCGTTTTAAATGAAACTATTCCTATTTCAGGAACAACATACACTTATACTAAAGCATTAGATATTGATGCTCCGAATAAATATTCTTTTGTAATAACAGTTAAGGATTCATCAGGCAATACAACAACTAAGGTTATTACAGTAAATGTTTTAAATGAATTGTTATTTGATGTGATGTATATTACAGATGTAGACAATGAGGATTTGTTAACTTCGGATATGTTTGGAGTTCCTTATAATACAATAGCCAGTACCCAAGCAGGTGAAAAAGGGTATGTGTTTACAGCTAAATATTATTCGTCTAAAGCAAATTCAAAGGTGCGATTTGTACCTCAGAAAAGTTCTTTCGGTCCCTATTCTTTTGGTGCAGATCCTGTTACTCCAGGAAAACTTATGGTGGGAACCGATATAAGTGTCAATCCAATTACACTACCTCAAAGAGGCTATTACGAAGTTAAAATGGATTTAAAAAATCAAACCTATACCGTTACGCCATATACACCAACTGACACACCTTATAATCAAATTTACATTCTTGGAACCGGTGTGTTTGTAGGGAATACCTCTACCTGTGTATCAAATGTTACAGGAGGTTTGCAGTGTTTTCATTTTAATTCAGGGAAACCATTTGTTAAAGATGCTAACAATTCCTATTTATGGACTATTGATGTCAAGATTGATGACGAACCTAATTCAACTTCTTTAAATCAATTTATTATAAACGCAAATACTAGTGCTTGGGCTCCTTTTTGGAGAATGGATGCAACTGATCCTTCAATAGCAATTCCAGGTGGGGGGTCATCATTTGTTTTCCCGACAGAGGCCTATGGTAAAAATTATACTATCATTTTTGACAGCCACTTAAATAGATTATCAGCAATAAGACGATAAAATAAACAATCAAAAGAAATTATATGAAACGTGCAATTTTAATTATAATGGGATTTCTACTGGTAGGTTTTTCAGCAGTAGCCCAACATACAGTAAAAGGGACTATAAAAGACGAAAATGGACAACCTATTCCCGGGGTAAATATTTTAGAAAAGAATACAACAAACAGTGCTGCCTCTGATTTAGATGGAAACTATTTGATTAAAGTGGGTAACAAAGCTACTTTGGTATTTAGCTATATTGGTTTTAAGACACAAGAAGTTGTTGTCAATGGAAGACAAATGATTCCAGTTAGATTAATTGAAGATAGTGCGCAATTAGAAGAAGTAGTTGTCATTGGGTATGGCTCGGTACGAAGAGATGAAATTACGAGTTCAATAGTTACAGTAAAAGGAGAGGATATCGCTAAGACAACAGCGAGTAATCCAGCGGAAGCTTTACAAGGTAAAGCAGCCGGTGTTCAGGTACTTTCTTCTGGTGGTAGTCCAGGTGCTTCACCTCAGATATTAGTTAGAGGTATAACAACAAATAATGGGAGTCAGCCACTTATTGTATTAGATGGAGTTATGTTGCCTGACGGGACTTCGCTTAACTTTTTAAATCCGGCTGATATTGAAAATTTTCAAATTTTAAAAGATGCTTCGGCCTCCGCTATTTATGGTTCTAGAGCGTCAAATGGAGTGGTGTTAATTAGCACTAAAAGAGGGAAAGAAGGAAAGTCAATTGTAAATGTTGATCTTTCTTATGGAATGCAGCATATGCAAAAAATTAATATGGCTGGTGCTGACGAATATATTAAAGTTGTGAATTTAAGAAGAACTAATGATGGCGCACAACCTTTATATGATCCGGCTAATTTTAATACAGATACTGACTGGTGGAATGAAGTAATAGAAAATTATGCGCCAATAACTAATGCTAATGTTAGAGCATCAGGTGGGTCAGAAAAAATCAATTACGCTGCAAGTGTTAGTTTTTTTGATCAACAATCCAATTATGATAAAGGCTGGTACCAAAAAGTAACTGGACGTTTCAATGTTGATTTTAAAATATCTGATAAAGTGAAATTAAAACAAGACTTAAGTCCTAGAATTGAACGTTATGAAAATACGCCTGGGGCTTTGTATAACTTATTACGTATCGATCCATTGACTGAAGTGTACCTTCCTCAAAGTGAAAGAATTGGACGAAATAGTTATAGTATATATGCGCCAAGTAAAAATAATGTACCTAACCCTGTAGGTAATATTGCACGCCAATTTAACGAAACTTTCTTTTTTGGATTTTTCTCAAATACACAATTGGATTATAAAATCACACCTGAATTAACTTTTAGTAGTCAATTAGGGCTTAATGTGACAAATGCACAAACTGATGTTTTTACACCACAATATTTTACTACTCCAAATCAGCAAAATGAAATCAATAACATAGCTAGAAATACGAATAGAAATTTTGATTATGTATTGAATAACACCATTAATTTCAAAAAGACCATTAAGGAAAAACATTTTATGAACTTTTTAGGTGGTATATTATATGATGCCCAAAATTACAACTATTTAAATGCCTCTAGGGATGGTGTTCCAGATAATGAAAATCCAGATTTGAGATATCTTGATGCTGCTTTAGGTGAGGGAATAACGGTAAATGGAAACGAAGCTCAGGACAATATATTGTCAGGAATTTTCAGAACGATATACAGCTATGATAACAAATATTATTTTACAGGTTCAGTAAGGGTAGATCAATCTTCAAGATTCCCTAAAAACAATAGAACAGGTGTGTTCTCAAGTGCTTCATTTGCTTGGGATATTGATTCTGAGAAATTCTTCAAAAGTTCTGTTATAAATAACTTACGTTTAAAAGTAGGAGTAGGTGAAGTTGGGAATCAAAACATTAGCAGAACTGGTCAGTTTTTCTCTGTAGGATCAGATAGTTATGTTTTTAATGGAGAGCGAGTTGTTAGTAGCTTCTTGTCTCAATTTGGAAACACCAATCTTAAATGGGAAACCGTAAGTGATAAAAACATAGGTATTGAAACTAGTCTTTTTGATAGCGCATTAGATTTTTCTTTTGAATATTATAAAAAGACATCCAAAGACTTATTGTTTAATGTTGAGTTGCCAAATTATACAGGAATACCAGGTTTGGTTGCACAAAACGTAGGAAGTTTTGAATCTGAAGGATTCGATGCACAATTGGGTTATAACAAAAAAATGGGGGATTTTACTTTAGGGTTGAATTTTAACATTTCTACAAACAAAAGTAAGGCAGTTGCCCTTGCTCCAGGTAATGAACAAATATTTGGACAAAACCGTCCAGACTTAGGAGGTAGATTTATCAAAATAAGTGAATTAGGTCAGACAGTTGGATTGTTTTACGGATTTAAAACTGATGGGATTTTTCAAAATCAAACAGAATTAAATTCCCATACCTCTAATGATGGTACTGCCATTCAACCTAATGCAAAAGTAGGTGATTTAAGGTTTGTTGATAAAAATAAAGATGGTCTATTAAATGATGATGACTTACAAGTAATTGGAAATCCATTTGCCGATTTTTATGGAGGACTTACAGCAAATCTTCAGTATAAAAACATAGATTTTTCAATGCAATGGTATGGAACTTTTGGGAACGATGTTTTTAACTACCCTTCCACATTTTTGTATTCTGGTGTACAGGACGTGAATGTTGCTGAGGGAGCCTTGAATAAAGTTTGGACACCTGAGAACACGGGAGCTAAATATCCAAGATTAACACAATTGGATCGTAACGGAAACTATCAAAGACCTTCGGATTTATTTATTGAAGATGGTTCTTATTTGAGATTGCGTAATGTACAATTGGGTTATAATTTTAATATTAAAGGATTTCAAAAATGTAGATTATATGTTTCGGGTCAAAACTTGTTTACGCTAACGAAATATTCTGGATTTGACCCTGAAGTAGCTGCAGGAGGAAATGTTATCAATGATTTTGGAATAGACTATGCTAGAAATCCGGTAACAAAAACATATTTATTAGGACTTAATTTAACACTATAAAAATTATGAAAAAGATTGTTTTATTATGTATTATTTGCACAGCTTTTCTGGCTGTAAGCTGTAATAATGAAGATTTTTTAGATCAACCCTTAAAGGGGAGACAACAGTTAGATGATTATTTTTCTACTCCCCAAAATGCGGAAGCTTTTATAAATGGAATTTATAAGAAAGTAAATGGTGAAAGTTGGTGGCAGGCCAATTTTCAACGACAAATTAATGATATGGCTACTGATGATAACTGGTCTGGAAACACTGCGCAACCACGACCAGATATTACGGGGATATCTGCCTATAATGTTTTTCCAGGATCACAATATTTTAATTCGTTTTGGGAAAATCACTATATAGGAATTACTAGAGCAAATATTTCAATAGATAGAATTCCAGCCATAGAAATAGAAGAGAGCATTAAAAGGAGAATGTTGGGTGAAGCTCATTTTCTAAGAGCATTCTTTTACTTTGACTTGGTGCGTAATTTTGGCGGTGTTCCTATCGTAACAACATACACAGAGTTATTAGAACCTGCGATAAATGATAAAACACGTTCTTCCGTTGCCGATGTTTACAAATTGATAGAAGAAGATTTACAAATAGCCATAAATAATTTACCGTTAAGAAGTGAATACCCGGCAAAAGATTTAGGTAGAGCTACTAAAGGAGCAGCGCAATCATTACTAGCAAAAGTATATTTGACCGAGGAAAAATGGGCTTTAGCTCAAACTAATGCTAACGATGTAATTGTATCTGGAGAATATCAATTAGAACCCGATTTTGCAAATATTTATAGTGTTGATAATCATCATGGAGTAGAATCTATTTTCGAAATTGACTACATTAATAACCCTGTTTTTCAAGAAATTGGAGCACAATTGCCAATTACCAATGGAAGCCGTGGTGATCAAGGTTGGGGTTGGGGTAGTCCAACTAGTGATTTGGAAAATGTATTTTTAAGTGAAGGTGACAATATCCGTTTGCGTTCAACTATCATTAAGCATGGAGACCCTGTGTATGGAGATCCTGATGTGACATCATTTAACGCTTTGCCATCTGAGAATAAATCAGGACGTACCAATAGAAAATACTATGTCCCTGTGGCCAAGAGACCAGTGCCTTATGCAAGAGGACAAATTGCTTTGCCATATATTCATTTAAGATTAGCAGATGTACTGTTAATTCATGCTGAAGCAGCCTATTTTAATAACGACCCTACATCGGCAAAATTATCATTGAAAAAAGTTCGAGACAGAGTGCAATTACCAACCGATATGTCGCTAACAGGTATAGCATTGAGAGATGCAATCTGGAAAGAAAGAAGATTAGAGTTGGCACTTGAACACCAAAGATTTTATGACTTAAGAAGACAAAAAATTGATGGTATTCCTAGAATGGCTTTGATTATGGGGCCAAATGGATCTTTTGTGAAATATAATACCCAAATTAGTACAGATCCTTATGAAACAACTAATTTAAATGAGTCTCAAGAAAAAGGAATCTTTTTTGACGTTAGTAAGCATCTTTTGTGGCCAATACCTCCAAAAGAAATTCAGTTATCTAGAGGTAATATTGTACAAAATCCAGGCTATTAGTATGTCTTTTAGGTAAGGATAATGAATTAAAGACTATTAATTCCATTAATAGTCTTTAGTTTTTTAGTTATGAAACTAATTAAGAAAGAGCTTGGATTTGTTGAATTTGATTATTGCAATCTGGACAAAATCCTAAAGATTACATTGCGCTAATCCTTCATTTAACTATTGATTAAAGCTTTTAAAATTATTACATATAGTTTGTTTAATAATAAAATATTTATAAAATGAAAATCAATAAAATAAAAATTGTTTTTTTAATGATTATAGGACTTTCAATTGTGTCATGTACTAACAATGATCCGACTGATCCTAACGATCCTAAATATAATGATCTCGATAATAATGATAATGGACCAACTGCAGATGTAGTTTTAACTGTAGATGCTTCAGATAAAATAGCCATTAATCCTGAAATTTTTGGGGTTAATAATGATTGGAAACAAATTCCTAATTCAACTTTTACAGGTTTTGCGAATATGTTAAAAAGTATCAATTATACGGTAGTAAGGTATCCAGGGGGATGGGAGTCTGAGTACTATGATTGGGATACTAATACTACTCCAACTTGGAATTCTGCACCATCTGTGGCAGGAGCATCTATTGAAACACTCAAATCTAATATTAACAGTTATTCGATTGTGATTCCTACCACTTTAGCAATGGATAAGGCTGTAGGATCTGCACAGTTTAATACTGCTGTGGAAACTTTAAAAGTAAAAGCTGAAAAAGCAATTACAAAAGCTGGTTTAGAACAATCAGGAATAATTGAAATTGGAAATGAGTGGTGGTTGCAATGGGCTGGAGGTGTTAGTAGAGCTGAAAAGTTAACTAAATATACAAATATAGCCATGGCATTGGCAGCACATCTAAATATAAAATATCCCAACCATAAGTTTAAGTTATTGGTAAATGGCGATTATACTAAACCTGAAGAATTTACCACAATGAAGCAACAGTTTACTACGGCTTATGACGTTATTGATGGTGTTGCACTTCACACTTATGCGGGTTATCAGACTGATACGCACAATATGTCCGAGTTAGAGTCAAGGATAAAAGCCTGTGCTACTAATTTTAATCCAAATAAAAAATTTATCTATTTGTCTGAGTGGATGCCTTCTAGAGATTATAATGATCGTGCATTATATATGGAAGCAGCTAATATTATTCCAGATATGATTCAGATTTATGCTAGATCTAATGCTAATGCAGCGGCATATTGGCCTCCAGTTAATACCTCTATTCCAGGTTTAGGGTTGACTAATTGGAATTTTTCAACTGTGTTTCCAGTTGGGCAAATTATGGGAGAATTATCAAAATCCTACAAAGGATTCGCACTGAAAACGATTTCAAATAAATTTCATATTGCAGCGGCTTTGAATGATGCACAGACAATGGTGGTTTTTGTTACAGGAGGAAAGGAAACTGCGGCTCTAACAGCTGTTAAAGTAGCAAACTTCACTATCGGTTCAATTGAAAAGATTGAAAGATATGTGCCAGCAGATTACAATGAAACGAATAAAGCAGCTTCCTACATTACAGAAGAGGTGACGGCTAAATTAAACAAGAATAATGAGGTTGTTTTTAATGTAAATAAAGAAGGTAAATATCAAATCTATAAAATAGTATTAAAAGCCAAGTAAATACCCGAAAAGTATTATTGTCCATATTTATGATTTTTATGTCTATTTTTAAAAGACATCATAACTCTAAATTTGTATAATAACAGCAAGCTAATTATAGCTTATCTGAGCACAACAAAAATGAAAAAATCCAATACCAATATCGTTTATGTTTTCAGTATTCTTATTATGTCTCTATTAATAGGTGCAAATGTATATGCACAACAATTAAAAGTTGAAATAAACAGGAATAAGGTTTTTCAAACAATAGATGGTTTTGGTGCTTCAGATGCGTGGCGATGCCAATTTGTGGGTAAAAATTGGCCAGATAGTAAAAAAGAGAAGATAGCCGAATTATTATTTAGCAAAGAACTTGACAAAAACGGAAACCCTCAAGGTATTGGTCTTTCATTATGGCGTTTTTATATTGGAGCTGGCACTGCAGAACAAGGAGATAGTTCAGAGATTAAAAATGAATGGAGGCGTGCAGATTCTTTTATAGATGCTACTGGTAATTATGATTGGAATAAACAACAAGGCCAACAATGGTTCTTAAACAAAGCAAAATCCTATGGAGTAGAAAAGTTTTTAGCATTCTCAATTGCAGCTCCTGTTCAATGGTCAAAAAACGGTAAAGGCTTTGGTGTAGGGAATAAAGATGGAGAAATCAATCTAAAAGATGAACATTTTGATGATTATGCTGCATTTATGGTCGCGTTTTTAAAGCATTTTAAATCTAAAGGATTGTCTTTTGACTATTTGAGTCCTATAAATGAACCACAGTGGGATTGGGAAACAAAAACACAAGAAGGTACGCCTGCAACCAATGACAATATTCTAAAACTCACACAATTGTTGGATACTCATATTGAAAAAAATAATCTTGATACAAAAATAGTTTTAGCCGAGGCAGCTGATTTGCGTTGGTTGTATTCAAATTTCAACAAACCGGAACGAGGGAATCAAATTGATTATTTTTTTAGTCAAAAAAAGTCTTTTAAAAATGTAGAAAATAAAATTTCCGGGCATAGTTATTTTACTACTTGGCCTGTAGACAGTTTAATCGCTATTAGGCAAAAGCTAAATGATAAATTAGCAAAACATCCTAAGTTAGAATATTGGCAAAGTGAATTTTGTATTCTAGAGAAATCAGATGATATCGGCGGAGGTGGTAAAAGAGATTTAGGAATGGATACTGCTCTGTATGTCGCTAGGGTAATTCACGCAGATTTAACACTGGCAAATGCAAGTTCCTGGCAATGGTGGACGGCAATATCTGATGCTGATTTTAAAGATGGTTTGATTTATTTAGATACTGGAATCGAGAACGATATGTATAACAAAGAATCGCTTAAGAAAGATGGAAATTTTCACGATTCAAAATTGTTATGGGCTTTGGGGAATTTTTCAAGATTTGTACAACCTAATATGGTTCGTATAGACATAAAGTCTAGTAGTAATAAAGAACTCAAAAGCCAATATAAGGATCTGATGCTTTCAGCCTATCTGAATACTAAAACTTCAGAAGTTTCAATAGTAGCCATTAATTATAGTGATGAAAATAAAGAGCTAGAAATTCCAGGTGTTACATTAGATAAACTATTTGTTACTTCAAAAGACAAGAATCTAGAAGCAACTAGTATAAGTAAAAATAATATCAGCATTGAAGCAAGGTCGATTAGCACATTAATAGGACGTATAATAAAATAAAATATAAAATGAGAATAAATAGAGTGGTTAGTTTAGTTTGTTGTCTTTGTTTTACAACTGTTTTTATAAATGGTTGTAAAAACAAAGAAGCAATAGTTAAAACTGAAAAAAGTAAAAAGCCAAATGTCATTTTTATTTTGGCTGATGATTTAGGAGTGAATGACTTAAGTTATGCAGGTAGTAAATATTATGAAACTCCTAATATAGACCGTATAGCAAATGAAGGCGTAGAATTTACTCAAGGCTATGCCGCATGCCAGGTGTGTAGTCCATCTAGAGCAAGTATATTAACAGGTCAGTTTACAGTAAATCATGGTATTACAGACTGGATTGGCGCAGAGACTGGGGAAAAATGGGCTAAAAGAAACAATACTAAAATTCTGCCCTCAGAATATGTTCACACAATTCCAACTGAAGACATTACTATCGCTGAAGCAATGAAAGCGGGTGGTTACAAGACTTTTTTTGCTGGTAAATGGCATTTAGGTGATGAACCTTCTACACCTGAAAATAATGGTTTTGATATTAACATTGGAGGATGGGAAGTAGGCAGTCCTAAAGGAGGCTATTATGCACCTTGGGATAATCCGAAATTAAAATATAAATATGAAGGTGAAAACTTAACAATGAGATTAGCTCAAGAAACAGTTGATTTCATAACAGAAAATAAAGACAAGCCATTTTTTGCCTATTTATCATTTTATGCAGTTCACGGTCCAATTGAAACAACCGAGCAAAAATGGAATAAGTATAGAAATAAAGCCGAAGCGCAAGGCATCCCTAATTCAGGTTTTGAAATGGAACGTGTTTTACCTATTAGAGTGGTACAAGATAATCCTGTTTATGCTGGGCTAGTAGAAAGTATGGATGATGCGGTAGGTTTGGTTTTGGATAAATTAAAAGAACTTCATTTAGATGAAAATACCATCATTGTATTTACTTCTGACAATGGTGGTGTTGCCAGTGGTGATGCTTTTTCAACTTCAAACTTACCTTTAAGAGGTGGTAAGGGATATCAATGGGAAGGCGGAATTAGAGAACCATATCTAATGAAAGTACCTCAGTTAAAAAATGGTCCCAAAAAGATTGAATATCCTGTATCAGGGGTGGATTTTTATCCAACATTATTAGACCTAACAGGGGTAAAAATCAAACCAACACAGAAAATTGATGGTATAAGTTTAGCACCTTTATTAAAAGGAAAATCGGTAAATGAAAGAGCTTTGTTTTGGCATTATCCACATTATGGAAATCAAGGTGGCGAACCTGTAAGTATTATTAGAAGAGGGGAGTGGAAATTAATTCATTATTGGGAGGATGGACACGACGAGCTTTATAATTTGCATAAAGATATGGGCGAAAAAAATGAAGTTTCCAAAAGTAATGTGACTGTTGCTACACAACTTA
The DNA here is from genome assembly GCF_048320115.1 of Flavobacterium faecale. Taxonomy (GTDB): domain Bacteria; phylum Bacteroidota; class Bacteroidia; order Flavobacteriales; family Flavobacteriaceae; genus Flavobacterium; species Flavobacterium faecale_A. The sequence goes on along the minus strand of NZ_CP182943.1, from coordinate 955,878 downwards.
GAAAAGAGTTAGATGATTTTTTAACTGAAACAAAAGCAAAAATCCCTGTCCAGAATTCTAAATATGATGATGCTTTATCAAAAAAACAATATGAAAACAGGAAAACAAAAATGCGTTCTGATTTAGAGAAACAACGCAAAGATTTTTTAAGTAAAGATTTCCAACCCAATGCTAATTGGTGGGATAGTAAAACAACCAAAGATTAATATTTTTTCAAATAAATACACTAACCTAAAAACCATATGGATACTACTAAATTTAATTTCACTTACCTACTCTTTTTAGCACTGGTTTCTGCTATGGGAGGATTTTTATTCGGATACGATTGGGTTGTTATAGGAGGAGCTAAGCCATTCTATGAACTTTTCTTTGGAATCAGTAGCCTTCCTGCTTTACAAGGATGGGCAATGAGTAGTGCTCTAGTAGGTTGTATTTTTGGAGCTGTGATTTCCGGTTTTGTATCGGACCGTTTTGGTAGAAAAAACCCTTTGATTTTAGCTGCCGTATTCTTTTCTCTTTCGGCTTTTGGAACTGGCTATGTTGACACTTTCACGCCCTTTATTATTTATAGATTAATTGGTGGTTTAGGAATTGGGTTAGCATCAACATTATCACCAATGTATATTGCCGAAATTGCTCCCGCTAAATATAGAGGTCAGTTTGTTGCCATCAATCAGCTTACCATTGTTATTGGAATTTTAGCAGCTCAAATAGCAAACTATTATATAGCAGAAGCTATTCCTGCTTCCAGCACGGCTGAGATGATGTTGAGCTCTTGGAACGGACAAATGGGGTGGAGATGGATGTTTTGGGCTGAATTAGTGCCTGCTTTGGCCTTTTTCTTCTTGATGTTTGTTGTGCCTAAGAGTCCAAGGTTTTTGATGAAAATTAATAATGATGAAGCGGCTTATAAAGTTTTGTCTAAAATTGGAGGAAAAGCTTATGCAGAAACTGAATTGAAGAACATCAAATTGACACTTAATGAAAATGTTAATCAAAAAATTAGTTACTCAGATTTCAAAAGTCCAAAAGTTAAACCCATACTTTTTATTGGAATTGTATTAGCCATTTTTCAACAATGGTGCGGAATTAACATCATTTTTAATTATGCCGAAGAAATATTTACAGCTGCTGGGTATAATGTAGGTGATATGTTATTTAATATCGTGATTACAGGAAGTGTTAATCTAATATTCACTTTTGTTGCCATGCGTACGGTTGATAGTTGGGGGCGAAGAAAGTTAATGCTATTTGGTTCAATGGGATTGGCTCTTGTATATTCGATTTTAGGAGGAGCGTATTATTTTGAATTTACAGGTTGGCCTGTCCTACTCCTAGTTATCATTGCAATTAGCATCTATGCCATGTCATTGGCTCCCATCACTTGGGTTGTTTTATCTGAAATATTTCCTAATAGATTGCGTGGTGTAGCGATGTCTATAGCTACATTTTCATTATGGATTGCTTCTTTTATACTCACCTTTACATTCCCAATTTTAAATGATTTATTAGGAGCTTCTGGGACATTTTGGGTGTACAGCTTCATCTGTGTCTTAGGTTATCTTTTCATAAAAAGAAAATTACCAGAAACTAAAGGTAAAAGCTTAGAAGAAATCGAGAGGGAGTTAATTGACATAAATACAAAGTAATATGGTATTCAATTTATTAAAAATAAGAATGTTTAGTTATTTGTTGTTATTGATTGGTTTTAGTTATGCTAGTGCCCAACAAATTGCTAATCCTGAAAGCTATCTAGATTCTTTAAAACAAGAGTTAAAAGTAAAATGGCCCAAAAACAGTACTAAGAATTTAGTTTTTCATGGTCATTCAGTACCTACTGGTTATTTAACTAATGGAGTAACAGACCGTTTGAATGCCTACCCTTTTTTGACATTGAAGTTATTAAATGACAATTATCCTTATTCTGTGGTTAATATAATAACAACTTCAATTGGCGGGGAACAGTCGGAGCAAGGTGCTAAACGATTCAAAAAAGAGGTGTTAATTTATAAACCAGATGTACTTTTTATAGATTATGCGCTTAATGATCGAAGTATCGGCTTAGAACGTGCTTTGATTGCTTGGGAACAAATGATCCAAGAGGCTTTAGAATACGGTACAAAAGTCATTTTACTGACACCAACACCCGATTTAAAAGAAGATATAACCTCTGATGATGCTCCGTTAGAAAAGCATAGTCAGCAAATTAGATCTTTAGCTAAAAAATATAATCTGGGATTAGTGGATAGTTATTCGTATTTCAAATCTTTAGCTAAAACACAACCACTACCAGCCTTTATGGCACAGAATAATCACATTAATCAAAAAGGACATCAATTTGTTGCCAATTCAATTTATGAATATTTCAAATATTGATTTATAAATTATAATCTAATAAAGAGCGCTCTTAAGAAAACAAAAATAGTAAGTGAAAAATAATTATCTGTTGTTGAAAACAGATTTAAAAATATGAATATGAAGACTGTAAAAGCTTGGAAAGAGAAAGTAATTATTCCTACTTATGAAGTTGGGAAACCTGAAAAGTATCCTGTTTTTTTAGATAAACGTGTTTATCAAGCAAGTTGTGGAGCTGTTTATCCACATCCTGTAATTGAAACCATGAGTGATACCAAAGTAGATAAAGAATGGGATGCAATTTTTATCGAAAATGATTATATCAAAATTATGGTTTTACCAGCATTAGGAGGCAGAATCCAAATGGCTTACGACAAAATCAGAGAACGTCATTTTGTTTACTATAATCAAGTTATAAAACCAGCTTTGGTAGGTTTGACAGGACCTTGGATTTCAGGTGGAATTGAATTTAACTGGCCACAACATCACAGACCAAGCACCTATGATCCAACAGATTTCACTATTGAAGAAAACGAAGATGGTAGCGTAACTGTTTGGGTGAGTGAAGTAGAGCGTATGTTCCGTACCAAAGGAATGGCTGGATTTACATTATATCCAGATAAAGCTTATTTAGAAATTAAAGCACAATTGTATAATAGAACACCACATCCACAAACTTTTCTTTGGTGGGCAAATCCTGCGGTAGCCGTAAACGATCATTACCAATCAGTGTTTCCTCCCGATGTACATGCCGTTTTCGATCATGGGAAACGTGATGTATCTGAGTTTCCAATAGCTAAGGGAGAGTACTATAAAGTGGATTACTCGCCAGGAACGGATATTTCGAATTATAAAAATATTCCAGTACCTACGAGTTATATGGCTATTACGTCAGAATATGATTTTGTTGGTGGATATGAAAATGATTCTAAAGGAGGTTTGCTTCATATTGCCGATCATAATGTATCGCCTGGAAAAAAACAATGGACTTGGGGGAATGGAGATTTTGGACAAGCTTGGGATAGAAACTTAACGGATGAAGACGGGCCATACATTGAGCTGATGTGTGGTGTTTATACAGATAATCAACCTGATTTTTCTTGGATGCATCCTTATGAAGAAAAAAGCTTTAAACAATATTTCATGCCATACTATAATGTAGGCGTGGTGAAAAATGCAACTAAGGAAGCTTTAGTAAATTTAGAAATTATTGACGGCAAAGCTTTGGTAAAAGTGTATGTTACATCCGAATATAATAGCGCTATTGTTTCTTTGAAAGGCAAAAATGGTGTGCTATTGGAAGAAGTTGTCAATTTATCACCAGAACACGGCTTTGAAAAATCGGTTGAATTAAATGGCTCTGAATTTGAAGATTTAAAAGTATCTGTTACGGATAAATCAGGAAATGTATTGGTTGCATGGGCACCTGATACAAAAGCAGATGCTGAAATTCCGGAAGCTGCAAAAGCAGCCAAAGAACCAAAGACTATTGATTCTGTTGAGGCGTTGTATTTACAAGGTTTGCACTTAGAACAATACAGGCACGCTACTTTTAGTCCTATTGATTATTATGAAGAAGGATTGCGTAGAGCACCTGGTGATGTAAGATGCAATAATGCTATGGGATTGTTAAACTTAAGAAAAGCACAACTGGAAACAGCAGTGGAATATTTTGATAAAGCTATTGACACACTTACCAGACATAATCCTAACCCTTATGATGGCGAGCCTTATTTTAATAAAGGATTAGCATTGAGTTTTTTAGGTAAAAAAGACGAAGCTTATGCTAGTATTTTTAAAGCTTGTTGGAATGCACAATGGCAAGACGCAGGTTATTTTAACTTAGCACAAATTGATTGTCTAAGAGGTGATTTAACAAAAGCCTTAGATTTGATAGACCGTGCCTTAATTAAAAACTGGCATAATCATAAAGGAAGACATTTAAAAGTGATTATCCTTAGAAAACTTGGAAAATTAGAAGAAGCTAATAAACTTATTGAGGAATCTTTGGCTATTGATAAATTTAATTTTGGTGTTCTATATGAGCGTTTTATAATATCTAATAAACAAGAAGATTTAGATTCCTTCAAAGAATTAATTAGAGATTACGCTCATAATTATATCGAATTTTCTTTAGATTATGCTATGGCTGGACAATATGAGGAAGCAATTTCAATATTAAAAGTGCATACTGACGGAAAATCTCAGGTATATCCAATGGTAAATTATTTTATGGGTTGGTATTTTGACCAAAAAGGAGAGGCAGCACAAGCTCTGGAGTGCTACAAAAAAGCATCTCAAATGCCAGATACGTATTGTTTTCCAAATAAAATTGAAGAAGTATTAGCACTGCAAGCAGCTTGCAAAGCCAATCCAACAGATGCCAAAGCGTTCTACTATTTAGGAAACTTTTGGTACGCCTCAAAACAATACAAGGAAGCACAAGAGTGTATGGAAATGTCTGTTGCACTAGATGATTCTTTTGCAATTGTACATCGTAATTTGGCTTTACTGTATTATAATAAAACCAATCAAAAAGACTTGGCAAGAAAGCATTTAGAAAAAGCTTTTGAACTGGATGCAACTGATGCACGTTTGTTAATGGAACTAGACCAGTTGTACAAAAAAATAAATGTTTCTGCTGATGAACGTCTGACACTTTTAGAAAAAAACATCGACCTAACGATTCAAAGAGATGATTTATACCTGGAGCGTATTGCATTGTATAACATAAAAGGTGATTTTGAAAAAGCTAAATCGTTATTAGAACAACGTCAATTTCACCCTTGGGAAGGTGGTGAAGGCAAAGTACCTTTCCAATATTTAACTATTCAGGTAGAATTAGCTAAAAAATATATTGGTGAAGGAAACTATCAAAAGGCCATTGACTACTTAGAGCAAGCACAAGTTTACCCTCATAATTTAGGCGAAGGTAAATTATATGGTACTCAAGAAAATGACATCCATTATTGGTTGGGTTGTGCTTATCAAGGTTTAGGAAATGAAGAAATAGCAAAGGGTTATTTTGAAAAAGCATCTGAAGGTCTTAGCGATCCAAGCCCAGCTATTTTTTACAATGATCAACAACCCGATAAGATATTTTATCAAGGATTAGCATTGCAAAAATTAGGTAGAACCGAAGAAGCAAATACGCGTTTTGAAAACCTTTTGAACTACGGTCAATCGCACATGAATGATGAGGTGAAGCTTGATTATTTTGCGATTTCGCTTCCAGATTTATTAATTTGGGAAGAAGATTTGAACGTAATCAATCAAATACATTGTAATTATTTGATAGGATTGGGACAACTTGGATTGGGGAAACAAGAGGAAGCTGTTAGAACTTTCAATACGGTTACAAGTATGTGTTTTCATTTACCGGCACATATCCATGCTAATTTTGAAGAAAGTTTAATTAATAGTTAAACAAAGAACAATAAGCTGTTTGGATTAATTTGATAGAAAGCTTAAAAACAGATGATAATGATAAATAAAATAGCAAAATTTCTGTTGTTAGTACTAACACTTACGGCTCATTATATTGGGATTGCTCAAAAAGGCGATCCCAATATAATTATCATTTATGTCGATGATTTAGGTTATGGAGATATAGGTGTCAATGGGGCGATTGGAGTTAAAACTCCAAATGTTGACTATTTAGCGAAGAATGGTTTGAATTTTACCGATGCTCATAGTAGTGCCTCAACTTGTACGCCATCACGTTATTCGCTTTTAACAGGTGAATATGCCTTTAAAAATAATGCAGCTATATTAGAAGGTGATGCCCCTTTAATCATTGATACCAACAAAGAAACACTTCCTGCTTTGTTACAAAAAGCGGGTTATACAACGGGCGTTGTAGGAAAATGGCATTTAGGACTTGGCAGAGGAAAAATTGATTGGAACAAAAGAGTGAGTCCTGGACCTAAAGAAGTGGGGTTTGATTATAGTTTTTTAATTCCAGCAACAGGAGATAGAACGCCTTGTATTTTTTTAGAAAATCAAGAAGTGGTTGGCTTGGATTTATCGGATCCCATTACGGTTAGTTACGGGACAAGAATTGATGGCTACCCAATAGGTAGAGAACATCCTGAGTTATTAAAAATGCATACAGACCCCTATCATCAAGGAGCTATTATCAATGGAATTAGCCGTATAGGTTTTATGGATGGTGGTAAAAAAGCTTTATGGGTAGATGAGGATTTCCCTTTTGTACTTACCAAAAAAGCAAATGCGTTTATTGAAGAAAATAAAGAAGATAAATTCTTTTTATATTTTTCACTACATGATATACATCAACCAAGGGTTGCTAATGTAAAATTTGTTGAAAGTAGTACGATGGGACCTCGAGGAGATGTCATTGCACAAATGGACTGGTGTGTAGGTCAAATTACAGAACAATTAAAGAAAGTAAATCTTCTCCATAATACTTTAATCGTATTTACGAGTGATAACGGCCCTATATTAGACGATGGTTATTTAGATTATGCTACAGAGTTATTGGGGACTCATAAGCCTGGTGGACCATATAGAGGGACTAAATATTCCGTTTATGAAGCAGGTACACGCATGCCTACTATAGTGCATTGGCCAAAAAAGGTAAAGCCAGGAACAAGTTCAGCGTTAATTTCACAAATTGATTTGTATGCTTCATTAGCCGATTTAGTAAATCAAAAACCAGTAAAAGGAGCGGCTCCCGACAGTAAAAATCTTATTAATACATGGTTAGGTAAAACAGAAAAAGGACGTGATTTTTTACTGGAAGAGTCTTATACATTTGGATTAAGAATGGGTAATTGGAAGTATGTACAACCAAAAGACCAACAAGTTCCCAAATGGATCAGCGATAAATTTGTTGATCCTGGGTTTAGAAAAGAAGTGCAATTATTCAATTTAGATAATGACCCATCTGAAAGCCTGAATGTTTATAAAGAATTCCCTGAGATAGTTGCAAAAATGGAAAAGGAAATGATTAAAATTTTAAAAAAATAAAGTACAATTTTATGAAGCGTTATATCTGTTTATTTTACATTTTGTTTTCATTAAATTTAGTTTCTGCACAAGACAGACCTAACATTCTATGGATAACAATTGAAGATACTTCGCCACAATTTATAGGTTGTTACGGTAATAAAAAAGCCAGCACACCTATTATTGATAAACTCGCAAAAGAAGGTATACGTTTTACCAATGCTTTTTCAACTGGAACGGTATGTGCAGCAAGTAGGTCTACTATTATTACTGGGGCAAAAACTTACACAATGGGTACTGGCCATCAAAGAAGTCAATATCCAATACCTAATTATATAAAAGGTTTTCCCTATTATTTAAAAAAACTAGGTTATTATACTTCTAATAATCCCAAAACAGACTATAATATTGCTAACGAAAAAGATTTTATAAAAGAAGCTTGGGATGAGTGTTCTAAAAAAGCGAGTTGGGACGGACGAGGGGAAAAACAACCATTTTTTTCAGTATTTAATTTTGATGATTCTCATCAATCAAGAACTATGTCTTGGACTTTTGAGCAGTATGAAAAATATGTTTGGAATCAGCTTCCAAAAGAAGACAGAATAGCAGATGACGCTTTTGAAATGCCACCTTTTTATAATGACACTCCCGAAATGCGAAAACAATTTGCGAGAGTCTATAATTCGATAAAACTTACTGATAATAAAATTGGTAAATTACTAACAAAGCTTGAAGAGGATAAGTTACGAGACAATACCATTATTTTCTTTTATGCAGATCACGGGGAAGGTATTCCTAGAGCTAAGACTAATGGGATTAGTTTAGGATATCGCGTTCCTTTTATAATTTGGTTTCCAGAAAAATGGAAGCACCTTTCTCCTTGGGGAACCGCTAGTGTGTCTGATGAGTTAATAACTTTTGAAGATTTGGGACCAACCATCATAAATTTATTGGGTGGGAAAGTACCAGATTATATGAAAGGCACACCGTTTTTAGGTCAATCGAGGGGAAACAAAAAGAAATATCGTTTGCTTTCTACTGATAGGGTAGATAATGGATTAGATTTGGTAAGAAGTGTAACCGACGGGAAATATGTGTATTCTAGGAATTTTATGCCATTCATTCCAGAAGTACGATACATTAATTATCTAGAAATTGCTGATATCACAAAGCATATGCGTAACGACTTAAAACATAATAAACTTAACGCATTGCAATCGCGTATTTTTAATGAACGTCCTTTAGAGGTGTTGTATGATATAGAAAATGATGTTTGGGAAACCAAGAACTTAGCGGAGAACCCAAAATACAAATCTGTTTTAGAAAACATGAGGCACTATATGGATAGTGAGCTTATAAAAGCCAAAGACATCTTGTTCATGCCAGAATATGAAATAGTGAAAATTTCAAAAACACAAACACCCTACGAATATCGTATGGATGAAACCAATTATAGTTTTGACGAAATATATAAAGTAGCAACCCTTTCAGGTAAAAAAGGAGAAGAATTTGTAAAAACTCAAATTAAATACCTTCAACATCAAGATAAAATCGTTCGCTATTGGGCAAGTATAGGTTTAATGTCACAAGATAAAGCACTTTTACAAGCCTATAAAAAAGATTTGAATAAAGCGCTTCATGATGATTATCCCCCAGTATCTATAACTGTCGCAGCTATTTTATATGAAAAGTTTAATAAAAAAAATGCTGCAAAGATATTAAACAAATTTTGCAAAAATGAAGACTGGACTCTGTCTTTAATGAGTATAAATTACGCACTTTATTTTAAAGATAGGACACCATTTGAGACTACTGTTTCCAAATTGTTAGAAACACCAAATCTTAATTATCACATTAAGAGTGCGTGTGATGATTTTTTGGAAAGTCAAAAAATTAGAAAAGAAATATAAAATCAACAGTATTAAACTAACATAAAAATGATGAAATTTTTTCAACCTGCAGTTGTATTCTTTGTACTGGTCTTAACAAGTGCCTGTTCAACTATTAATATAGATCAAATAGATTTGTCTGGAAAGTGGCAGGTCAAATTAGATTCTACAAATACGGGAGAGAGCAGTAATTGGGCTGCTAAAAAGTTTATGGGGACTAAAATAAATTTACCGGGAACTTTGGATGATGCAGGTATTGGAAAGCCAAACAATTTAGAGCCAGCTATCAATAATTATGTGATGTCTAACTTGGCTAGAAAGCATCAATATATAGGGAAAGCATGGTATCAGAGAGAGATTGATATTCCAACCTCATGGAAAGGGAATGTTGTGAAATTGAATCTAGAAAGAATTATTTGGGAGTCTGCTGTATATATTGATGGTAAACTTGTAGGTAAAGCTAATAGTCTAATTGGGAATCATGTGTATGATTTAACAACGCATTTAACTCCAGGAAAGCATCTATTGACTGTTTGTATTGATAACTCGAACCAATTCCCATTGATAAATGTAGCTGGAACAAAATACCCAGATCCTGTAAATCAAGATATGGCACATGCTTATACGAATCATACTCAAATAAAATGGAATGGTATTCTAGGTGATTTATCTATAAATGTTTCAGATAAAAATACGCCTAACAATATACAGGTTTATCCTAATGTAAAGGATAATAAGTTAAAAATTACTTTTAGTCAATCTAAATTTAGTGATAACAAAGTGAATTGTATCATTAGAGACATAAAAGGTGAAGTTATATTTAATGAAAAAATACAAGCCTTAATAGAAAACAACAACTCAATTAGTGTTGAAATTGATAGGCCAAAAAACCTTGCGTTTTGGGATGAGTTTAATCCTGCTCTTTATGATGTCGAAATTGTTTCAAATACAGGAAGTTCTAAAGCTCGATTTGGCTATAAGGAAGTCAGTAATAAAAATGGAGATTTGACATTAAACGGAAAACGAATTTTTCTTCGAGGTAATTTAGAATGTGTGATTTTTCCATTAACGGGACATCCGCCAATGGAGAAAAAAGAGTGGGCAAAGTTAATTTCTCAAGCAAAAGCTTATGGTTTGAATCATTTGCGTTTTCATTCTTGGTGTCCTCCAAAAGCAGCATTTGAAGCAGCAGATGAAGCCGGAATTTATTGTCAAGTAGAACTGCCTCAGTGGAGTTTGAAAGTTGGTCAAGAGGATAAAACAACGCAGTATTTAAAAGCAGAAGCTAATAAAATAATTCGTGATTATGGAAATCACCCCTCTTTCCTTTTTATGACAATGGGAAATGAATTAGAAGGCGATGCAGCAGTATTAAATACCATGGTTGAAGATTTAAAAAAACAAGACAACCGACATATGTATGCGACTACTTCTTTTTCATTTCAAAAACCTATGGGAACACGTCCTGAACCTCAGGATGAGTTCTTTATTACACAATGGACAGACAAAGGTTGGGTTAGAGGACAAGGTATTTTTAATGATAAATCGCCTCATTTCAATGCTGATTACACAGCAACAAGTGAGCATGTAAAAATCCCTTTGGTATCACATGAAATAGGACAATATTCTGTTTACCCTGATATGAGTGAAATTTCAAAATACAAGGGTGTTTTAGAACCTCTTAATTTTATTGCCGTGAAGAGAGAATTAGAAAAGAAAGGCTTGATTGGTTCAGCTAAAGATTTTACGTATAATTCGGGAAAACTAGCAGCGTTATTATATAAAGAGGAAATAGAACGCGCTTTGAAAACACCGAGTTTTGATGGTTTTCAGTTGTTACAACTTCAAGATTTTCCTGGACAAGGAACCGCATTAGTTGGTTTATTAAACGCATTTTGGGAATCAAAAGGAATCATTTCAGCGGAAGAGTTTAGACAATTCAATAGCGAGCTTGTACCTCTTGTTCGTTTTGAAAAAGCGGTTTATAAATCTGGAGAAAAATTTACAGCTTCAATAGAAGTGGCTAACTTTTTTGAAGAGAAAAAAAATCAAACTATTGATTGGATACTAACTGATGATGCAGGTACAGTTGTAAAAAAAGGGAATGTGGACGGTGTTAGTTTGACGATTGGAAATAATATAAATATAGGTACTATTGAGTATCCGATAGCAACAACTACTGCAAAAAGATTAACATTGACAGTCAGTCTAAAAGGAACAAAATATAAAAACAATTGGTCTATTTGGGTGTATCCTAATGTTGTTGCTACAACTGCTAATGATGTGGTTGTTACCTCATCAATTGAAGAGGCTTCAGTGGCTCTCAATCAAGGCAAAAAAGTGTTGTTGAATCCTGATTATAAAACTCTAAAAGGAATTGATGGTCGATTTGTACCTGTATTTTGGAGTCCAGTACATTTTCCTAATCAACCCGCTACCATGGGATTGTTAGTGGATGAAAAACATCCAGCTTTACATGATTTTCCAACTGATACACATACTGATTGGCAATGGTGGGATTTGTGTATTCAATCAAAATCGGTCATCACTGATTCATTAGATGTTACTCCAATCGTTCGTGTTATTGACAATTTTGTGACCAATCATCATTTAGCAACCGTTTTTGAAGCAAAAGTTGGGAATGGGAAACTAATTTTTTCTTCTATGGATTTGACTTCAAAATTAGATGATAGACCTGTAGCAAGACAATTGCGATATAGTTTGTTGCAGTATATGAGTGGTACTTCATTTAATCCTACAAAAACAATTTCAATAGAGGATTTAAAAAAAATAAAAGCAGATAAAAAACAAGGGAATTTTTCAGCTAAAGATATTTACAAGGAAAATTAATGCTGTTTCAATTGATTATCATCTCCTAAATACCTGTTAAATATAATTATTGAAACGTCATTGGAAGTCTTTTGTGCAATACAATGATAAAAGCTGCTCGTTTTGTTCCGCTCTTCCAATGACGTTTTAAATTAAAATTCTTCATCAGCCTAGTGTAAGAAACATGATTTTTATTGGTCGTTTTTCCAAAATTAAAGCTTGACAGAACAAAAAAATATCGTCAAAATCTAATTCAGTTAGGGTTGACTCGCCTATTAATTCCTAAATCAAGATAAAAATGAAAAATTCTTTTGTAAACAAAATGTTATTCATCACGTATCTATTGGTAGCTTTTATTTTTGGCTCTTGTAGTGAAAATAATAGAAGTTCACCAGATGATGAGGTAATAAATTCGGGCAGCAACCCTTCAGTTGGCGTAAAGCCATTGTTAAACACTGTAAATACGAGTAATTGGCAGTTAATATTTAAAGATGACTTTGATTACTTTGATGCTAGTAAATGGGAGAAAAATAATTCTCAACAAAGTCGGGCACCTAGAGCTGAAATAGGAATTTCTCAATGGTTTTGGAAACCAGAGAACGTTAGTTATAAAAATGGAAATTTAGTACTCAAGAGCATTAAGGTTAATGCTAATACATTACATTGTGGATCCATTTATAGCAATAATTTATTTGAATTCAAATACGGATACATTGAAGCTAGGATTGAAATTGCCGAAACTATGTTTGGTACACATACAGCACTTTGGCTTCAAGGTGACAATATGGGTAATGTAAATGGAACTGGGGCTGATGGGGCTGAAATAGATGTTTTTGAATCGGCGTGGATTGGTGATTTTACTAAAAGTGTGGTTCATATAGATGGTTATGGAGCCGCAAAAAAAGCGAATACCAAAAGGTATGATACCCCAGGCATACACAATGGTTACCATACATATGGTTTATTGTGGAATGAAGATAAACTTGAAATTTATTACGATGGTAAATTCATGACACGTTATGAAGGTATCTGGGTGCCTCAAGTTGAGGAATTTTTGTGGTTATCTACAGGAGCTAGTTTTGGAGGTGTCGCAGATTTTACTTCAAGAGCTATAGGGTCATTTACAGAATCAAAAGTAGATTATATTAGAGTGTGGAAAATGAAATAGTAGTGCAGTAGAATAGTAATGTCTATATATTCAGAATCATAGTCCATTTTTACGACAGTGAATCCTGATAAATTTACATAACTATTAATTAACAATTCAACTTTACTATTATGAAACAAAAAATTACTTTAACATTATCTTTTTTAATTTATTGTTCAACATTTATTTACGGACAAACTATAGTTAATGACTTTGAAACTGGTTCGACAACTCCTGCGGGAGTCTTTGGAGCTTCGGTGGCTGTGGTAGCAAATCCAGATCAATCAGGGTTAAATACATCTGCGAATTGTCTTAAAATTGGGAGAACATCTACAAATTGGTATGAGTTAGTTAGAATTGATGTAAATCCAGATTTAGCCATTTCAACTTCCGATACTAAATTCCTAAGTGTGATGGTTTATGGCCCCAAAACTGATATTGGTTGTAGATTTGATGCCACTTCTGATACAAATAACGGTACTAATGTTGTTAGGCCTAGTACGCTTCACTCAGGTGCTAGTGGATGGGAACAAATAATTATACCAATAGTAGATTCGCAAACAGCTACTAATTTTAGTAAAACGACCCTTTATAGTCTTATATTTCATGCAGATATAGGTGTTAATGTACCAGGGGGGAGAATACTTAATAACACAGATTCATTTCTTTATATAGATGAAGTTAAGATTTTAAATTCTAATCCTTCTTTAGGCACTAATAGTTTTGAATTAGAGAATGGAATCTCATTATACCCCAACCCTGCGCAATCTAGTTTTAAGTTAGAATTGAAAAATGATGTAAGTATTGCTCATGTATCTTTATACAACATTATAGGTGAAAAAATCACTGAAAGTTTAACCCAACTAAGTCCTAATGAATACGATATTAGTGATTTGTCTTCGGGATTGTATATTGTGAAAATGATTGATGAAAATGGAAATTCCTATTCAAGAAGACTTCTTAAAGAATAATACTGATTCAAATCCTAAATATTGAGCGCTAATCCGCTAAAACAAATATAGTTATACTTGCTAATTTTAAAACGCTGTAAAACATGCTTTTACAGCGTTTTTTTTAAACTTCTACCTCTGAAGGCTTCTTTAAGCTTAAAGACTAAATTACTGTTTTAAATGAAAAAAATAAAAGCGATTATATTTGATTTTGATGGTACATTAGTTGACACGGATAAATTCCATTTTAATTGCTGGAATAAATCGCTAAGTACTTTTAATGTTAAATTAGAATACGATTATTATTTAAATCATCTTGCTGGTGTTCCTTCCATTTTAAATGCCGAAACGATTATAGAGGAATACGGATTACCTATTTCTGTCAAAGATTTAGCTGATTTAAAAGATGAAAACACTAAAAATCTATTAAAAACAGAGACAATCAATTTTATGCCAAATGCCTTAGAGGTTCTGGAATACTTTCGGAAAGAAAATATGCCAATGTTTTTAGTTACGGGTAGTCCAAGAACTGAAGTCGATTGTATTTTAGATAGAGCAAATATTAAGGGATATTTTAAGTTTTCAATAACAAGTAGTGATGTTGAAAAAAGCAAACCAGATCCAGAGCCCTATTTAACAGCTATTGTCAATTGTGGTTTTAGTCAAGAAAATATATTAGTTTTTGAAGATACAAAGAATGGTATTCTGTCTGCAAAATCAGCAAACTTGAAATGCTTTGCCATTCAAGCCAATGCTGATCTTCAAAAAAGATTAAATGAAGCGGATCAAATATTTGAAAACTTTGATCATGCAATTAACTACTTGAAGAAAAGAAATTTAATATAGTTACAAACAGCATTTATTGGGAAGGGGATTGAGTGAGGCAAATCTTTTGTTTTGTTATTCAATGAAATTTTAACAAAAGTTAAGCCTGTCAAATAAACCTCCTGGCAAGAGAAGGTAAAGGCTTATTGTTTGTTAGATATTGCAGAAACTAATACAGGGTATTATATGGACAAAACTGTCTTGTATGCGTTAGTGAATCTGAAATCATAAGGGTTTCAAATATCAACATCTGAAGCCTTATATTGTGGGGTAGGAATTTTTTTCGTGCACCGAATTAATTATTCATTAAAAAGCCACTATTTAAACTTTCGATTCAAATAGTGGCTTTTTAAGGGGCAAGTAGTTATTTTACTTTGTTTGCTTCAACAATGTATTTTTCTAAAGCCATTGTCATTGAAGGTGTGTTTGGCGTTGGGGCAAGAATGTCAACTCTTAATCCATTGTCCAAAGCTTCTTTTTGGGTTGTGCTTCCAAAAACTGCAATTCTAGTATTGTTTTGTTTGAAATCAGGGAAGTTTTTAAATAATGATTTGATTCCAGTAGGGCTGAAAAAAGCCAAAACATCATAATAAACATCTGCAAGATCTGAAAGGTCGCTCATGACTGTTCTGTAAAAAGTAGCTTGAGTCCAGTCTACTTTCAAATTGTTTAAAGTAGTAGGCGCATCAGCATTCAATTGATCAGAAGCGGGTAATAAGAATTTTTCGTCTTTATATTTTTTGATCAGTGGAGATAAATCTGCAAAATCTTTGGCTCCAACATAAATTTTACGTTTTCTGTAAACGACATATTTTTGCAAATAGAAAGCTACGGCTTCCGATTGGCAGAAATATTTTAAGGTTTCAGGGACTTTAAAACGCATTTCTTCAGCTACTCTGAAAAAATGATCAACTGCATTTCGGCTTGTTAAAATAATTGCAGTATAATTGTTAAGATCGATTTTTTGTAGTCGAATCTCTTTTGCACTTACTCCTTCTATGTGGATAAAAGGTCTGAAATCAATTTTTATTTTATGCTTTTGTTGCAATTCAAAGTAAGGAGAATTCTCAACTTTAGGCTCAGGTTGTGACACCAAAATAGTTTTCACTTTCATATTTTAACATTTTCTAAGCGCTACCTTTTGTGTACAAATAATACATAAAAAAATAGGGTGCTATTTCGAGAGTGCAAAGATATAAAATAAAATAAAACAACTTACTGAATATTAAATTTTGATAATTTTTTATTGACATCAAGTATGTTAATGCATTGGCAATCAGTATTATTGCTATAATTGTTTGTGGGATTATAGTAGAAATACCTTCTTGATAAAACAGAATAATGTTAAATGGTAAGATCAATAATCCAATATATGTTCGATATGTAACTTTTTGAAGGTTAAATTGTTCTACGAATTCTTCGATATTGAATGCGGTTGCGATTATTTTTTCGATCAGATATTTGGATAATATAAAGAAAGTGACGAATGTGAAAATTTGGATATATAGAATGTAATCCGACTTAGAGGCTAGGCCAAAAATGTTTAAGGTTAGCTGAATTAAAAATGAAAATGAAATGGCTTGAACTGTAAATAATGATAAGGTAAAGCCACTCTTAAGGTGACTAGCGTCTCGGTATACCTTAGAATATTTGTCAGAGAAAATGAGATTGATAAAATCTGCAAATCGATTTTCGTTAGTTGACTTGGTTAGGGCTATTATTATAAATGACAATACAAATAAAATTGTTGCCCAATCCTTGTTTTCAATTATTCTAGGGTGAAGTAGGTGCTCTGTCATAGTGTAGCAAAATTAGTAATTTTTTGGTTCAAACTTTTTATTATAAATTTATTATCATACAAATGCTTTAAAAAGTTTACTTTTGCGGTGAAATTATTTGAAAAATGAGTGATAGCATTGTTATAATTCCTACCTATAACGAAATCGAAAATGTTGAAAGTATTATTCGTTCTGTGTTGTCACAGCACAAAAGTTTTCACGTTCTCATTATTGATGATAATTCACCTGATCATACTGCTGATAAAGTCGTTTTATTGCAGTCTGAATATGAAGGGCGTTTGTTTTTAGAAAAAAGAGCCAAGAAAGCAGGTTTAGGAACCGCTTATGTCCATGGTTTTAAATGGGCCATTGATAGAAAATATGATTTTATATTTGAGATGGACGCCGATTTTTCGCATAACCCACATGATTTGGAGAAACTTTACAACGCTTGTCATTTCGGAGACGCAGACTTAGCAATTGGTTCTCGTTATGTAACAGGTGTAAATGTGGTGAATTGGCCGCTGAACAGAGTTTTGATGTCTTATTTCGCATCTGTCTATGTTCGTATGATTACTGGAATGCAAATACATGATGCAACTGCAGGCTTTGTGTGTTACAAAAGACAAGTGCTAGAATCAATAAAACTAGATAAAATTAAGTTTGTTGGTTACGCTTTTCAAATTGAAATGAAGTATCGAACTTATTGTCGAAAGTTTCAAATCACTGAAGTGCCAATCATTTTCACCGATAGAACTAAAGGTCAGTCTAAAATGAGTAATTCGATTATTGTTGAAGCTGTTTTTGGGGTGATATCTTTACGAATGAAAAAAATATTTAATACACTATAAGCATAAACACAATGAATAAGATTTTAATTAAGAATGCCAAAATTGTAAATGAAGGGGTGATTTTTGAAGGCGATGTTTTAATTGAAAATGACTTAATTGTTGAGATTTCAGAAAGCATCAGTGCCAAATCATCTGAATACAAAATTATTGACGCTGAAGGGAATTATTTGATGCCTGGAGCTATTGACGATCAAGTGCATTTTAGAGAGCCTGGTTTGACGCATAAAGGTGATATTGAATCAGAATCTAAGGCGGCAATTGCGGGTGGGATTACTTCTTTTATAGAACAACCCAATACTGTGCCTAATGCAGTGACTCAAGAAATTCTGGAAGAGAAATATCAAGTTGCTGCTCAAAAGTCGTATGCCAACTATTCTTTCATGATGGGAGCAACGAATGACAACTTGGAAGAAGTTCTAAAAACAAATCCTAAGAATGTTGCGGGAATTAAAATTTTCCTAGGCTCTTCAACTGGAAATATGTTGGTAGATAACGAGGCTACTTTAGAAAAAATATTTTCTAGCACACCTTTGTTGATTGCAGTTCACTGTGAAGACGAAACGACGATTAAAGAAAATACAGCAAAATATATTGCAGAATACGGTGATGATGTTCCAGTAACAGCACACCATCTGATTCGTTCTGAAGAAGCATGTTATATTTCTTCTTCAAAAGCAATTGAATTGGCTAAGAAAACAGGTGCGCGTTTGCATATTTTTCACCTTTCTACGGCTAAAGAAATGGATTTATTTACCAATAAAATTCCATTGGAAGAAAAAAAGATTACTGCTGAGGTTTGTATTCACCATTTATGGTTTACAAATGATGATTATGCTACTAAAGGCAATATGATTAAGTGGAATCCAGCTGTTAAAACCGCTGCTGATAGAGATGCATTATGGAAGGCTTTGCTTGATGACCGAATTGATGTAATTGCAACTGATCATGCTCCGCATACATTAGAAGAGAAAAAACAGCCCTACTTGAAGGCGCCTTCTGGTGGGCCTTTAGTACAACACGCTGTGGTAGCTATGTTTGAAGCTTATCATCAAGGAAAAATCAGTATCGAAAAGATTGTAGAAAAAATGTGTCACAATCCAGCTAAGCTTTTTCAAATCGAGAAGCGTGGATTTGTCAAAGAAGGTTATTATGCTGATTTGGTAATCGTAAATGCAGGATTGCCATGGAGTGTTAAAAAAGAGAATATTTTAGCAAAATGTGGTTGGTCTCCATTTGAAGGATTTACTTTTAAGTCAAGAATTACACATACTTTTGTCAATGGACAATTGGTTTACACCGCTTTTAAAGTGAAAAATATCAAAGCAGGAAAACGTTTGTTATTTGATAGAAATTATTAATACAATGAGACATATTGCCATCATAATTATTTTGTTTTTGTCTATAGGTTGTAAAAAAGAGCCTTTAGAAAAACCAGACCGTCTTATTGAGAAATCGGATATGATTAATATAATGTATGATTTGGCGCTGTTGAATGTAATTAAGTATCAATATCCAGGTACTCTGGAGCAATATGAAAAAGGCGACTTGGAGTATGTTTATAAAAAATACAAGATAGACAGTGCTCAATTTGTTCAAAGTAATAGTTATTATGCGGCTGACTATAAAGGGTATAAAAAAATGTATGATGCCATAGCCTTAAAAGTCGAAGAGAATTCAAAGTTGTATGATTCTTTGGTGAAAATGGATGAAAATAAAAAGCTAAAGGCGTTGAAAAAAAAGCCTGGCGTAGCTAAAAAAGACTCTTTGGCTAAGAAAGAAACATTGCAAGAAAGATTAGAAAAAGGAGCTAAGGAAGATGCTGAAGGGGTATTGGACTAATTTTTAAAAGTTGCAAGCCTTGTTATATATTGTGGAATTTCTAAAAAGCGGATTTGTAAATCCGCTTTTATTTTTTGATTGGAAAACAAAGTTTTTCTGCAAGCGGCTTTGGCAATGTCTTTGGTTAGTGTCCTTTTTTTAATTGAAAAGAATGATAATACTCCATCCAATCTCCATGCTATTTCTAAAAGCCATGGCTGAATAGCTTTGGTAGGTTTTTTGACCTTCAAAGCATCACACATCATGTTTATGATTTCTTGATAGCTGTAATTGGCTGTATTCAAAATGTAACGTTGGTTGCAGATGTCACTGTTTAAAAGCTGGATAGCGGTTTTCACAACATCATCTACTGCGATATATCCTGTAATTCCTTTGGTGTAAAAAGGGATTCCTTTGGATACTTTTGTGAATAACAATCCGCTTCCTTGGTTGTTGAAACCTGGGCCAAGGATGATACTTGGGTTGATGATTATAGTGTTGAGTCCTTCTTGTTGGCCACGCCAAATTTCCATTTCGGCTCCATATTTTGAAATAGCATAATCAGAATGATGTTTCTCTGGGTTCCACTCTGTTTCTTCGGTTACGATGGTTTCGTGATCAGCTAAGTCTCCTAAAGCGGCAACAGAGCTAACGTGGCATAATTTTTTAACGTTGTTTACTATACAAAAGTTAACAATGTTTGCTGTTCCTTCGATATTAATTTTACGCAAAAGATGTTCGTCCTTGGGGTCGAATGAAATGAAGCCGGCACAATGATAAACATATTTAATGCCAACAAATGCGTTTTCAAGGGATGGAATCTCCGTTACATCTCCCTGAATCCATTCAATTTTTTTGAAAAGAGCACTTTTTTGGTTTGAGGTAAATAGGGACTTGGTTTTTTCGATACTTTTAGCGTTTCGGTAAATGGCACGGACGCTGTCCTCATTTTCTGTTAAATGAAGTAATAAATGTGCGCCCACTAAGCCTGTTCCTCCCGTTACTAAAATCATATTTACAAATGTAAGGAAATCAAAAGGCAAATGGTAAAAATCATGTCAAATTTCAATTTCAAAAAAATTAATGATAAAGCTGTGAAATTAATTTTTAATCTAGTTATTATTTTTTGATTAATATTCGTTTCCTTTTGAATCCTGGTTTCTTTTTGAAATTGTTATTTTCTTTGGGGCTAACATTCAATTATGTCATTTGCTTTTTGAAATTGATTTTTGATTATTGAATTGTTATATTTGCACAAATTGAAGAAAAAAGATGAAAAATTTTATTGAAGAAGTAACTTGGAGAGGAATGCTCCACGACGTTATGCCAGGCACTGAGGAACATTTGATGGAGCAAATGCGGGTGGCATATGTGGGGATTGACCCAACTGCAGATTCATTACATATAGGGCATTTGGTTGGAGTAATGTTGTTGAAGCATTTTCAATTGGCAGGACACAAACCACTAGCTTTAGTAGGTGGGGCAACAGGAATGATTGGTGATCCATCGGGGAAATCGAATGAAAGAAATTTGTTGGATGAAGCTACTTTGCGTCACAATCAAGAGGCGATAAAAGGGCAGTTGTCACGCTTTTTAGATTTTACTTCAGATGCGGCTAATGCAGCTGAACTGGTGAATAATTATGACTGGATGAAGAATTTTTCATTCTTGGAATTCATTCGTGATGTGGGTAAACATATTACCGTAAACTATATGATGGCAAAAGATTCTGTAAAGAAACGTTTGTCATCTGAAGCAGCAGAAGGCATGTCTTTTACGGAGTTTACTTATCAATTAGTCCAAGGATATGATTTTTTACATTTGTACAGAGACAAAGCTTGTACTTTGCAAATGGGAGGAAGTGACCAATGGGGAAATATTACCACGGGAACCGAATTGGTACGAAGAATAGCGAGCGGAAAAGCTTACGCTTTAACTTGTCCATTAATCACAAAAGCCGATGGAACTAAATTTGGTAAATCTGAAGGTGGAAATATCTGGCTAGACGCGGCAAGAACATCACCATATAAATTTTACCAATATTGGCTGAACACCTCTGACATTGATGCTGAAAAATACATCAAGATTTTTACTTTTTTATCAAAAGAAGAAATTGAAGATTTAACGGTAAAACATAGAGAAGCACCACATTTGCGTTTGTTGCAAAAACGTTTGGCTGAGGAAATCACCGTAATGGTACATTCTGCAGCCGATTTAGAGAATGCTATCAAAGCCTCTGGGATTCTTTTTGGAAATTCAAATGCCGAGGATTTGAAACAATTGGACGCAGCTACTTTTTTAGAAGTTTTTGACGGTGTGCCGCAAGCAGAAATTGCTAAAAGCGATCTTGAAAACGGAATAGAAATTATTACTGTTTTGAATGATAAAACAGGATTTTTCAAATCAAACGGAGAGGCAAGAAGAGCCTTGACAGCCAATTCAATCTCAGTGAATAGAGAAAAAGTAAAAGAAGATTTGGTGCTTTCTAACAATGATTTAATAAACGACCAATTTGTATTGTTGCAAAGTGGTAAGAAAAATTATTTCGTAGTAAGAGTAGTGTAATTTGATTAATCGGTTAAAGGGTTAATTGATTAACCGCTTGGGAGCGAGATTTATGCTTCATAAAGAGGGGTGTTAACCAATTACCTTCTTTAAAGTACCATCAAATTACAACCACGAATATCTGAATTGTCAAAACGTCCCAATACCTCGAAAGAGTTGTTGGGATTTTTTTTGCCTAAATCTTGGGTGGCGATAAAAGAGCAGGAATTGATGTTGGCTAAGTCGATTACGTTGATACCTCCTGTTTTTCCGTTGTTAACATAGGTAAGGGCGTCTTCGGTATCACGAACTAGGATTTGCATCCATGCTGGACATTCAAAGATGCCATTTCCAAGAGAATAGGCTTGTGAGAGTAATTCGGTCATGCCATATTCTGAATGAATGGCTGAAACTCCAAAGCCAGTGCATAGGGTTTGGTGTAATTCTTCACGAATCATTTCTTTGCGTTTGCCTTTCATGCCTCCAGTTTCCATGATGATGGTGTTTTGAAGTTTGAATTGGTGTTTTTCGATTAAATCGAGTAGGGCATAGGTTACTCCAATCAAAATTACATTTTGTCCTGATTCGTCAAGTGCTATTAGGTTTTTGATTAATTCTTCGTGGTTGTGCAGGTAAAAACCGCTTTCAGGACGATTGCTGCGCTGAATCAAATCATCAACCATGTGTATTAATGACGAGCCTTCGCGTTCTAAGTAAGAAGGTAGTAATGCTAGTATAACATAGTCTTCGATATTTCCGTAAAATTCTGAAAATGCTTTTTGGTAACTTTCTTCGTAAATGGATACATCAGTAACAAGATGCTTACTGGTTATCATTCCAGTGGTTCCGCTACTAGTGAAAGTAGTTTCAATAGGGTTAATATTGCTTACCACTTCGTGACTTTTGAAAAACTGAATAGGCAAAAATGGAATTTGTTCTAAAGATTTTACTTTTTGCACCTCCGTTTTTAGGTGATTACAAAACTCTTGATATGCTTTATTGTTTTCGTATTGATAACGAAAAGTCTTTAAGGCGATTTTTTCAAATTGCTTTTGATTGGAAATGGTGAATATATCAGAAGTTGAGATCAATTTTTTTTGACAAAAGTAGTAAACTTAAATAAAAAAGCTCCAAAATTGTATTGGAGCTTTTTTTAATATTTTATTGGTAATTTTTATCGTACGATTAGTTTTCTTGTAGCGGATGCATTATCCTCTGTTATTTTGATAATGTAAACTCCAGGTGATAAATTGGAAACATTTAGCTCTCTTCCGCTAAGTTGAGTTTGGAGTATTTTTTTTCCAAGTAAATCAAAAATGATGATTTCTTTATTAGAGTCATTTTTAGTTGAAATAGATACTTTACCACTATTCACGGGGTTTGGGTACAAGTTTAAGCCCTCAATAGTGGAGCTTTCTTGAGTTTTTGGCAATTGCTTTGAATCCTGAGCTTTTACGCTAAAGGAACCAAGAAACGCCAATAAGAGAATAATATAAAAGTAGTTTTTTGCCATCGCATCTGTTTACAATAAGTAAAAGTATAAATAAAATAATTAATAAGCAAAAAAATGCCTTTCAAATTGATTGAAAGGCATTTTTTTAAGTTTTAGTTTTTTATTACAAACCTTTTGTCCATCCTTGAGTCCAAGTTGGAACTCCTGAACCATTTCCTGCGCCAGTAGCAGTAGAAGATTCTGTGAAAACGTTAGTAATACCCACTGATATTCCAGCTGTGCTTGTTCCTTTTGATTTAGTTGTTACCTCTTCAAATTTTACATTCGTTGCTAATAAATCAGTTCCAACATATCCAACGCTTTCGTCATGTTGTACATCAAAACCAGTTTTCCAGCCTTTTAAAACAACATTATCAAATTTACCTTTTGTACCAACTCTTAATTTGAAAGCTTGAGATTCTGAACTTGTATCATTTGTTCCAGCTCCAATTAGTGTCATGTTTTTGATAGTAGGGAAAGAGATTGGAGAAGCTAGGTGATTGTTAGAGTTGTTGTCTGCTTCGATACCTCTGTTACCAGCGTTTGTTCTAATTCCGTACCAGTTTTCACCATTTCCATTCCAACCTTCAGTCCAGTCAAATAAATCATCCCCAACTGATGTTGCATCTTTGTTAGAAACTACTAAGTGTTTTGCATCAACAGTACCACCAAACCACTCAAATCCGTCATCAGAACCTTCATAAACTTGAACATAATCTATAATTGTACCTTTTCCAACACCAAATAGTGAAACTCCGTTGAATTCTTTGTCAGAGTTGTATGAGTAACCAGAATATTCAATTCTTAAATATTTGATTGATCCAGAGTTGTCATTGGTTTCAGCTCCACCGTATGCTAACTCAGAAACTTCAGCAGTAGCTGTATTTCCTTTGTTGATAGGTGCTTTTCCACAAATAACTAAACCTCCCCAAGCAGCTGGTTTTTTTACTTCAGCCGTCATGATAACTGGGTTTGTAGCTGTTCCTTTAATATCAATTTTTCCTCCTTGGGCTACTGCAATATATCTTACAGCTTCAAATTGATTCGCTCCTAATGCAGTAGCTTCGATAATTACTCCAGGTTTGATTGTAAGTGTTGCAGTGTTTTTAACAATCAATTTTCCTGTTAGTTTGTAAGTTCCAGATTCTAAGATAACCTCTCCACTGTTGATTTCTCCTTGTAGATTTTCTCTAACTACAACAAAATCTGATTTTGATTCGTTGTTATTGTTGTCATCGTTTGTACAAGAAGTAGTAAGTGTTACAAGCGATAAAGCTGCTAAACCTAAAATTGTTGAAATTGTTTTTTTCATTACGTTTTTTATTTTTTTGTTTTATTTTATGCAAATATTAGAACTTATAATTGATTGGATGTTAAGTTGTCGTGATGTGTTTGTTATATGATTTTTATCTAAATGTTAAGGAATTATAACTTTGTGATTTTGGTTCTTTTTAGAACTGGTAACTCATTCCTAATCCAAAAGAGAGTCCTTTTTTATAGTCGAAAACCAAAACATCTCCGCCAGCATTTTCTTGAACTCTTTTAAATTCTGGATTCAAAAGATTTTTTGCTCCAAAGTTAATCCCAAAACTTTTGTTAAGTTTTGTTTTAAAAACAAGGTCTAGCGACCCCATAGCTTTGTCTACTAAATTCCCTTTTTGTTCGTTTCCAATAGCGAAAAGTTTGTCGGAATAATGGTTGTAAGCTAGTGTTGCCATGATTCCTGAGTCCTTTTTAAAGTTTTTAGTATATGATAAATCAGCATTCAAAATTAAATCAGAAGCTCCTGTGAAACCAGAGTTGTCATCCGTTGTATTAATATTTAGTCTGCCATCTGTTTCTTTTCTAACTTTTTCAGCATCAATATCTTGATATGTTTTCATTAAGGAAGCATTTACACCTAAAGAAAGTTTGTTAGTAAATTCTCCTTCTATTTCAAAAATATTCTTTCTAGTCTCTAACTCAACACCGTAAGCATAACCACTATCTCCAATATTAACAAAAGAAATATCATTTGAAGAAGAAGCAACAACAATTTGGTTAATTGGGTCTATGATGTATTTTCCAAAAGCAGTTACAGAGAATAGTTCATCACTTTTAGGGAATATTTCCCATTTTAAATCAAAGTTGTAATTTTGAGAAGGATACAAAAATGGATTACCAATTTCAGATTGCATTACGTCTTCATAAATAAATAAAGCACGTTCTTTAAATTGTGGTAGTGTATAGGTTTTACTGGATGCTATACGAAGATTTTGTTTTTCGTTCAATTCGTATTTCAACACAAGGCTTGGTAAAAATTCGTTTCTTTCAAATGTGTTTTTTCCTCCGCTTGCATCAAGTTGTGTTCTCCAGTTCACTGTTTGATTGATTTTTTCAACTCTTAAACCTAACATAGAGCTTAGTTTTTCGGATAATTTGTATTCTATATTACCAAATCCTGCGTGTATATCTTGATTTCCACCATAAGTTTGAGGAGTCATTCCTGCAAAAGCGGCAATCGAGAATAAACCATTATTGTAATTTTGTTGATTAAAAAAATCATCTAAATTGTTTGGATTTACACTTGTGTTTTGTCCAGTTTGACTTATGTTGAAATTAAATTGAATGGCTTCAAACTCACGTTTTTTGAATCTACCATTGTAACCTGCAACTATCTTTCCTCTTGAGTCCCCATCTTTATTATCTCCTAATTTGTAAGTAAGAGCAATATTAGCTGCTATTTCGTCTTCTGTAAGGTTTTGGAAGTACCTTTGGTTGTCAGTAGTTGTTCTTTGAGCAATTGTGTAATTGTTAGTTGTAGGATTGTAGAACATTTTATTTTGAGTTCTGTCTGGCATATCACCTTTTACGGTATTATATGAAAGCCCCCAATCCAGATTGATATTATCAGTTATTTTGTCGTTTCCTAAAAGCTGATTGATAATTACTGAATTTTGAGTAAAGGTTCCTCTTTGAACTTGAAGGCTAGCGTCAGCATTATCAAAATCACGATCACTACCAAAATAAGTGTCTCTTGTTTGTTCAGATGAATTCACAAACAAAAAGTTGTATCCAATTTTATGGTCGTTATTAAAACGATAATTGGAATTAAACATCCCTGTAGTGTTGGTGTTGTAAGAGAATTTTTCTTGTTCGAAAGATTTTAACGATGCTCCCTGAGCATTTATACTTTGAGTTAGTCCTTCTCTAAATTCGTAACCATTGTTAAAACTAGCCGTAGCAAAAAAACTTAGTTTTCCTTCTTCTCCAATGTTGAAACTTTTTCCTGCTTTTAGGTTAAAGTTTCCTCCAAAAGGAGTTTGTTTTTCAGGATTTAAACTGTTTTCAAAATTGTATCCTGTTAAAGGGTTTTTTGGAACTCCATAAGATATAAAGCCTGATTTACTTGGGCCTTGTTGCATTAAAAAATTATTTTTTTGTACTGCATTGGTATTTATTGTTGATCCAAATGCAATTTCAAACATTCCTTCTCCACGATAATCTTTAGATGCAATATCTACATTTCCTCCTGCAAAATCACCGTACATTCTTGAACCATAAACTTTGTCTATTGAAATGTACTCAACAATGTCGGTTGAAAAAAGATCAAGGGCAATGTTCTTTTTTTGTGGATCGTTTGATGGAATTGGTAATCCATTCATCGAAGTAGAATTATATCGGTCACCAAGTCCTCTAACATACACGTTGTTACTTCCTTCTTGTTTTGATACACCCGATGTTTTCGCAACTGCAGCTGCTACATCCCCAACACCTTTTCGAGATAATTCTTGCGCTCCAATTGATTGTTTAATTTCAACGGCATTTTTTTGATCTAATAATAAAGCAGTTTCTTTTTCTCTACTAACAGGGGGTGCTGTTATAATTACATCTTTAAGCATGTATCCTCCTGGAGCGAGTGCTTTGCTGATTGTTACCGTTTTTCCGCTTTCTACTGTTACAGGCACTTCAATAGGCTCGTATCCTACAAAGCTAAATTGGATAACATAAGTCCCAGGTAATGCACTAAGGGTGTATTTCCCGTCTATATCGGTTGTTGTATTTGCCTTTGTTCCTTTTAAAATTACGTTAGCAAACGGTAAAGTTTCATTGTTTAATTCTTTGTCTGTTAACACTCCAGTAATAGTACCTTTTGTTTGTGCAAATGTAAGTGTACAGATGAAAAGTGTAAAAATCAATAATTTAAGTTTCATAGTCTTCTAAAATTTTTTGCAAAGTAAAGGCGCAACTGTAAAGTCCAAGTTAATCAGTTGTTATGAATCTGTTTACTGAATATTATTAAAATGTTACCATATTAAATTAGTGTAAACCCTACTTTTTCACGATTATTTTATTGTTATATTTACAATCGCAATTGTAATCATTAGTTTAAAAACAACAGTATTACTAATGATTGAAACCTAATTTTGCTATTTTTATGAAAAACAAGAACACAAAGATTTTACTTGTAGATGACGAGCCGGATATTCTAGAAATTGTAGGCTACAACCTATCGCAAGAAGGTTATCAAATTTTCACTGCATCTAATGGTAAAGAGGCGATTTCTAAAGCTAAAAAAGAAATTCCAGATTTGATTATCATGGATGTGATGATGCCAGAAATGGATGGGATGGAGGCTTGTGAAAACATTAGAAAAATTCCTGAGTTAAGTAATGTGATTATCACTTTCTTAACAGCAAGAAGTGAAGATTACTCTCAAGTAGCTGGATTTGATGTAGGGGCAGATGATTATATTACAAAGCCTATCAAACCAAAATTATTAGTAAGTAAAGTAAAAGCATTGTTGAGACGATTGGTAGAATCTGACCAAGACAGTGAGACTTTAAATGTAGGTGGTATCGAAATCAACCGTGAAGAATATAAAATTGTCATGGAAGGGCAAGAAATAGCTTTGCCAAGAAAAGAATTCGAATTGTTTTATTTATTAGCTTCAAAACCCGGAAAAGTTTTTAAACGTGATGAAATTCTCGATAAAGTTTGGGGTAATGAAGTCGTAGTAGGCGGAAGAACTATTGATGTTCATATTCGAAAATTACGTGAAAAAATTGGAGAGGAATTGTTTAAGACCATAAAAGGTGTGGGCTATAAGTTTGAAGTGTAATTAAATAATCATCTTATTTTTTTAACTTTACAGGTTAGTATAGAATGGGCTTTAGGCCCATTTTTAAATTTAATTCGTTTATAAATGAAGATCAATTTTAAGAAAACATACAAATTTGCTATAAAATCATCCTTTTATATCAGTCTGTTTTCAACCGGTTTTGTAGTTTTGTTAGTTGCCTTGATGTTTTCTTCATTCGATAATCGGTTGCTTTGGTTTGGAGTTATTTTTAGTGTAATCCTCTTTGTTTTTTCCTTTTTGGTTATCCAATATAGGGTAGAGCGTTTTATATACAGACGTGTCAAGAAAATCTATGATGATGTTTCTTTGTTGGAATCCAGCACATTAATTAATCAGCCTATTACAACTGATATGGAAACTTTGACGAGAGAGGTCAAAAAATTCGCTACTGATAAAAAATTGGAAATCGAATTACTACAGGTTCGTGAAGAATATCGAAGAGATTTTTTGGGAAATGTTTCTCATGAGCTGAAAACACCTTTGTTTACGGTTCAAGGATATATTTCAACTTTATTAGATGGGGCGATGGAGGATAAGGTAATCCGAAAGAAATATTTGAAACGTGCTGAAAAAGGAGTGGAGCGGTTGATATATATTGTTGAGGATTTGGATATGATAACCAAATTAGAAGCTGGTGATTTGAATTTAGAATATTCTGAATTTGATATTTATGAATTGATTCAAAATGTTTTTGATTTGTTAGAGATGAAAGCAGAGAAAAAAAATATCACTTTGGCTTTTGATAATAGTACTGCCTTGCCTAATTATGTGAGAGGTGATCGTGATAGAATTCAACAAGTGATAGAGAATTTAATTGTAAATTCTATTAAGTATGGAAAGGAAAATGGAACCACAGAGGTTTCTGTTGTGAATTTGACTAAGAAAAAAGTCTTGGTACGTATCAGTGACAATGGTGGTGGGATAGCAAAACAACATCTGCCTAGGCTCTTTGAGCGTTTTTATCGTGTTAATAAAAGTGGGTCTAGAGAAGAAGGGGGTTCAGGTTTAGGTCTGGCCATTGTAAAACATATAGTAGAGGCTCATAAAGAAAAAATTTATGTAGAGAGTGAAGTAGGAGTGGGCTCGGAGTTTTCATTTACTCTTGAAAGACCAGTGGTAAAGAAGAAATTGAGTTGAATTATACATCGGGATAATGAAATGAAGGAATCGCAAAGCGGTTCCTTTTTTTGTGACTTATTGAGTGGTATTTAGGGGTTTTTTCTTAGGTTTTTTTATTTGCATTTTGTTAAAGATTCCTTAACATTGGTAACCTTCTCTTGTTATAGATTTGCCGAAAAATTAACAAAAATTTAATCGTTATGAAAAAAATTATTTTTTCACTTGTGATGTTACTGTTTATGGCAATCACAGCTCAGTCCCAATCGGTTACTGAAACGCCAAAAACTTCTGCTGTTTCTTCAAAAAAATGGTTTGAGACTATTAGTTTAAGAGGGTATATGCAGGTGAGATATAACAAATTATTAGAAACAAATTCTGATTTAGGTTGTGAGCAATGTGATAAATCTTGGGGAGGAAATAATAGTTTCTTTGTAAGACGTGGTCGTTTGGTTTTTTCTGGAAATGTTCATGATCGTGTTTACATTTATATTCAGCCTGATTTTGCCTCTTCAGCTTCAACTACAAGTAATAACTTTTTACAAATTAGAGATGCTTATGCAGATATCTCTTTGGATGCAAAAAAAGAATTTAGATTCAGAATAGGTCAAAGTAAGGTTCCTTATGGATTTGAAAATATGCAATCGAGTCAAAACAGATTAACGCTTGATCGTAATGACGCTTTAAATAGTGCCGTTGCAAATGAGCGTGATTTGGGTGTGATGTTTTATTGGGCTCCAAAAGAAAAGAGAGAGTTGTTTTCAAACTTAATTAGAGATGGTTTGAAAGGTTCAGGTGATTATGGAGTTGTAGGACTTGGTATTTATAATGGGCAGACGGCTAATAGGGTAGAGGCAAATAATAATCAACATATTGTAGGTCGTGTGTCTTATCCATTTGAGTTTAAGAACGGGCAAGTTTTGGAAGCAGGTATTCAGGGGTATACTGGGAAGTATGTTGTTCAAAGCATTAGTACATCTAAAAATGTGATTGTAAAGCCTAATGGTGAATATCTGGACCAACGTGCTGCTGCCAGTTTCGTTTTGTATCCAAAGCCTTTTGGTTTACAAGCGGAATACAATATAGGTACAGGTCCTGAGTATAATCCAGCCAATAATACCATTGAGCAAAAAAAATTGCATGGTGGGTATATGCAGGCTTTTTATAATATAAAAGTAGATCAACAAGTGGTGTTGCCATTTGTTAAGTATCAAATGTATCGTGGAGGTAAGAAACATGAATTGGATGCTAGAAGTTATTCTGTAAATGATTTGGAGATTGGATTAGAGTGGCAGCCATTCAAAAATCTTGAAATAGTTGCGGATTATACCATCTCAAGCAGAAGATATGAGGATGCGGTAAAACCAATTAATGTTCAACAAGGAAATTTGTTACGTCTACAACTTCAAATTAATTTCTAGATAGAAATTGGTATTTGTAATTTAGAACCTCTTAAGTGTAAAAACATAAGAGGTTTTTTTGTGTTTTGTAGCTACTTTGTGTGGGTGATGATGCTAATGCTCTTAGCTATGTATTGTGATAGTTTCGTTTTATTTGTAGAGAAAAAAACCTATAAAATTAATAATTTTGGTGCTGTTTTTGAGTTTTGCGTTCTTTTGTCTGTGGTCTTGTAAAAGCCTGAAAAACAATATGTTAAATGGTTTGTTTCAGGCTTATTAATCGCTAGGTTACCTTTTGTTTCCCTTATCGTAACATTAATTTAATATCAGTCATTTTTATTAACATTAGTTTTGCATCGCAATAACACAATGATAACTAATTGTTAAAATGAGAAAAATTATATTGAGTATTTCGCTATTGTTTTCGATGATTATAATGGCACAAGACGTAAAAAAAACAACTACAAATTCTGCTTTGGCAGGTTATTATACTTCAGGAAAGAAATTAGGCTTCACGGCTATAGATAGTTTATTTCAAATGAATATTGGTTTTAGAGTTCAGAGTAGAATAGGGTATGGACAAGCAGAGGGTAAGTCGGGAGTAGTAGAAGGTGAAATTAGAAGAATGCGTTTGAAACTTGATGGATTTGTTGTTAGTCCAAAGTTTGGTTACAAAGTTGAGCTAGGTTTCTCAGCTAGAGATATTGGAACTGTAATAGTAGGAAATAGCGGAAACGTGATTTTGGATGGGGTGTTTTTTTATAAGCCAAATAATGACTTAACATTTGGTTTTGGTCAAACTAAATTAGCAGGTAATCACCAACGTGTAGTTTCTTCAGGGTCCTTAGAACTGACAGATCGAAGTATTAATAATTCTAAGTTTAATATTGATCGTGACTTAGGGATATTTGTCGAATATGCTAAAACAAAAAAGGACAACTTTTATTATGGATTAAAAGGATCTGTATCTAAAGGAGAAGGGCGAAACTGGATTAAAACATCCGATGATGGTGTGGCTTTAACAGGTAAAGTAGAGTTGTTCCCATTAGGAGCTTTTACTAAAAACGGAAGTGAATTTGAAGGCGATTTAATGAGAGAGAAACGCCCAAAACTAATGCTTTCAGGAGCTTTTTGTCAAAATAATAATAGTACAAGGTCGCAAGGAGAATTAGGAAATCTTCTTTATGAGTCTAGAACATTAAAATCAGTATTTATAGATGCTATTTTGAAATATAATGGTTGGTCAGCAACTGGTGCCTATATGTCAAGAGCTACTCATGATCCTATTACTGTTGATGCTTCAGATATTACTAAAACACAGGCCGTATTTGTAGGTCATGGATATGATGCGCAATTGAGTTATATTTTTCCGTCTGACTATCAAATTATTGGACGTTTTTCAACACAGAAAGTACATGATGATATTAGGACTAAAAGTCCTAATGTAGATGAATATACAATAGGGGTGTCCAAATATTTGTTCGGACATAAAATGAAAGTACAGACTGAATTGACTTATGATAATATAGATAAATTTGGATCTAGTGCCACTAATAATTGGTATGCTCGTTTTCAAATAGAGATTGGTTTGTAATATTCAACTGATTTTTCAGTAGTAAAGTATAAAGATTGAATAATATTGGCTTAACATAGAATTAATATTGGCGATATATTTTTGCCTTAAAATAAACAAAAAATTAAAAAATGAATAAATTTAAATTATTTTTAATATTACCATTGATTGGTATGTTAAGTTGTGGTAAAGCAAAGACTGAGAACAATGCAGAGGGTAATGCTGATGCCACAGTTTCGGTAACAATCAAAGGTAGTGATACTGTATTGCCATTAGCTCAAAAAGAAGCTGAGGAATTAATGAAAAAAGATTCTAATGTAAGTATTACTGTTGTAGGTGGTGGTTCAGGTGTTGGATTGACTGCTTTGATAGACGGAACTACTGATATTGCAATGGCTTCAAGAGATTTGAAAACAGAAGAAAAATTGAAGTTTTCTGAGACTAAAGTAGAAATTGAAAAAGTAATTATTGCTTTTGATGCATTGGCAGTAATTGTTAATCCAGCAAATAAAGTTTCGCAATTGACTCGTGAGCAATTAGAGAAAATCTATATTGGAGAAATTAAAAACTGGAAAGAAGTAGGTGGTGCTGACGAAAAAATTGTTGCTTATTCAAGAGAGTCTTCTTCAGGAACTTATGAGTTTTTTAAAGAAGAAGTAATGGACAAGAAAAACTATGCAACAGATATCTTAAGTTTACCTGCAACAGGAGCTATTGTTCAAGCGGTAGGACAAACTAAAGGAGCTATAGGATACGTTGGATTAGCGTATGAAACTAAAGAGGTGAAACAAATAGCTGTTTCTTATGACCAAGGTAAAAACTTTATTGCTCCATCTGTAGCAAGTGCAAAAGATAAAACGTACCCAATATCAAGACCTTTGTTTTATATGTACAACAAAACAAATGAAGCTAAGGTGAAACCAATTGTTGATTATGCTTTATCAGCGGAAGGACAAAAAAGTGTTTCTGAAATTGGATACGTTCCATTGAACTAAAATCCAGAGGTTTACTATAAAAGGTAAAGGCTGTCTATTTTAGGCAGCCTTTTTTATATCTGCACTATTTACTTTACAAAAGTAAGATACTTAACATTAAGTTAACATAAGGTTAATGATCTACAAACATTAGAGGCTGATGTCTAGCGTAATTTTGTCCAAAAATTAAAAGTACTGATTTGAAAACAAATTTAAAACAGATCAAAGAGAAGGTAATTGAATCTATTTTGATGCTAAGTAGTGTAACTACCAGTATTACAGTGATTTTGATTGTCTTTTTTTTATTTATTGAAGGGGCGGGAGTGTTCAATAGAAAGCCTATAGATGATGGGTTTTTATTAGCAGTAGCAGCCTCTAATCCAGTAAAAAAACTTTCACCTGCTCAAGTAAAAGATGTTTTTGATCAAAAGATCAAAAATTGGAATGAATTAGGAGGACCAGATTTACCTATTGTTCTGTTTAGAACTTCAGATATTACAGATTATTACACTGAGGAAGAATTAGGTGAAAATTTTGAATATTTTCCTCAAAAGATAAATGAACTCATTTCCAAAAATCCAGGTGTAATTGCTTTTTTCTTAGAAAAATACAAAGCCGATAATTTTGCAGGTAGAGAATTAGATATTGACAAAATTACGGTTTCTAAATTTTTATCTGGGGAAGAATGGTTTCCAACAGCACAGCCTATCGCTCAAATGGGAGTAAAACCATTAATATATGGTACACTTTGGGTTAGTTTTGGGGCAATTCTTATTGCCTTACCCATTGGTTTAGCGGCAGCAATTTATTTAAGTGAAATCGCCAAGAAAAAAACACGTAATTTATTAAAACCTTTAATAGAATTATTAGCGGGGATTCCTTCTGTAGTTTATGGTTTCTTCGGGTTGGTAATTATAGTACCGTTGATTCAAAGTACCTTTGGCTTGCCAGTTGGAGAGACTGCTTTAGCGGGAAGTGTGGTATTAGCAATTATGGCATTGCCTACAATTATTACCATCTCAGAGGATGCTATGCGTAACACTCCTCGAGCAATGAAAGAAGCGAGTTTAGCCTTAGGGGCTAGCCATTGGCAAACGATTTATAAAGTGGTGATTCCATATTCTGCATCAGGAATAACGGCTGGAGCGATTCTAGGTATTGGTAGAGCCATTGGGGAAACCATGGCAGTTTTAATGGTGACGGGAAATGCGGCTGTAATTCCAAATTCCTTTTTAGCACCTGTAAGAACGATTCCCGCAACCATCGCTGCCGAATTAGGAGAAGCACCAAATGGAGGTTTGCATTACGAAGCATTGTTTGCCTTAGGTTGTATTTTGTTTATCATTACATTTGGGATTAATATGTTAGTTGAAGTGGTGACTAATAGAAAATCACATAAAAAACACTAATATGAGCACTGAAAATAAATTAGTTAAGAAAAAAAGAAGAAATCAGAATATTGCTTTTGGGATATTTAGTGCGGTTAGTTACAGTATTGTAGCGCTTTTATTTGTGATTTTAGCTTTTATAGTTGTAAAAGGAATAGGAGTAATCAGCTGGGAGTTTATCACAGAGATGCCTAAAGATGGGATGACTAGCGGAGGTGTTTTTCCGGCTATTGTTGGAACATTATGTTTGGTTTTGGTGAGTATGCTATTTGCTTTTCCAGTAGGTGTATTGGCAGCCTTATATATGAATGAATATGTAAAAGAAGGTTGGGTAAAAAAGATTATTAAACAAATGACGAACAATCTTGCTGGGGTTCCATCGATTGTTTTTGGTCTTTTTGGAATGTCTTTGTTTGTGAATAAATTAGGTTTTGGTGACTCAATTTTAGCTGGGGGATTGACACTTGGATTGTTAGTGTTGCCTGTAGTGATTAGAACTACTGAGGAGTCATTAAAAGCAGTTGATGATACTTTTAGACAGGCTAGTTTAGGATTAGGAGCCAGTAAATGGCAAACGACTCGCAATGTGGTCTTTCCCATTGCATTTCCAAATATTATTACAGGTTTGATTTTGTCCATTGGTCGTGTGTCTGGTGAAACAGCGCCTATTTTATTTACTGTTGCGGCCTATTTTTTACCTAAATTACCAACGTCTATTTTTGACCAAGCCCATGGCCTTGCCTTATCATTTATATGTGATTTCAACAAGTGGTACAAATATTGAAGCGTCCAGAGCAATGGCATACGGAACGGCATTAATTTTAATTTTCATCGTTTTAATTTCTAATTTACTAGCTAATAAGCTTCGTAAATATTTTGGTAAAAAAGTAAAAATGAATTAACACTGGTTTTATTTCTCAAAAGGCTACTTGGGCTTCACTTTGTAGCTATATAACTTAAAACCTAATAAAACATAACATGCATAAAATAGTATCACAGAACGTAAATTTTTATTACGGAGAATCTCAAGCTTTACATGATATTTCATTGTCAATGAAAGAAAACACGGTAACAGCTTTAATTGGTCCTTCAGGTTGTGGAAAATCAACTTATTTGCGTTTATTGAATCGTATGAATGACTTGATAGATAATACTCAAATGACGGGTACTATTACTATTGACGGAAATGATATTTATGATAAACAAACCAATGTTGATGATTTAAGAAAAAATGTTGGGATGGTTTTTCAAAAACCAAATCCTTTTCCGAAGTCAATTTATGAAAATGTGGCTTACGGTTTGAGAGTAAACGGTATCACCGATAAAAAAATAATCGATGAACGCGTGATTACTTCAATCGAACAAGTGGCGCTTTGGGAGGAAGTAAAAGATAAATTACATAAATCGGCTTTTGAACTTTCGGGAGGACAACAACAACGTTTGTGTATCGCTAGAGCTTTGGCTATTCAACCTTCTATTTTATTGATGGATGAGCCTACTTCAGCATTAGATCCTATTTCTACTTCAAAAGTAGAGGAGCTTATTTATGAGTTAAAGCAAAAATATACCATTGTAATTGTAACACATAATATGCAACAAGCTGGTCGTATTAGTGATAATACCGCTTTTTTCTATATGGGTGAATTGATCGAATATGATAAAACCAAGACGATTTTTACCAAACCAGCAAAGAAACAAACAGAAGATTATATAACAGGAAGATTTGGATAATAGGTTTATTTTTATTTAATTTTAAATGTTCGTCAATTGAACTTTAAATCCTAAACATTTAAACTCTTAAACAAAAAACAATGGCATCATATTTAGAAACAGAACTAGGGAAACTTAGAAGTATTATAATAAAAATTGGAAGTTTGGCTGAAAGTCAAATTTCTGAAGCAGTTAAATCGATCCTTTCAGAACCTTTTGCAGAGGTGAAAGAGGTGAAAAAAACAGAGAATAAAATTGACAAACTAGATGTAAAGATTGATGATATTTGTCAAACTGTTTTTGCATTGCAACAACCTGTGGCTTCTGATTTGAGGTTTATCATGTCGGCTATGCAAATTAGTAATGAGATCGAAAGAATTGGCGATTTATCCATGAGTATCATGAAATTGTCTAAAAGTATCAAAGAGAAACACGAGTTAATTTCAAAATTTCATATCGCAGATATTACCAAGGAAATTGAATTAATTACCTCAGAAACCAATAAGTGTTTTAAAGATTTAGATGGTTCAAAAGTGGATGTGATTTTTGCTTTAAATAATAGCATTAAAAGTAAAAGTATTACTGCTATCGAAAACATTATTGGTGAGATGAAAAGCAACTCTAAAACGGTAGTTTCAGGAACAAACTTAATCATTGCTTTGAAACATATGGAGCGTGTGGCAGATCATAATTCAAACGTGGCAGAATCTATTTATTTTATGATTAATGCTAAAATGATTAAACACGAAAAGTACTCTGATAAGAAATAGTTGCTCTTACAACGACTATCTAGTGAAACCGATAAATTAATCTGAAGAGGCATTAATTATCGGTTTTTTTGTTAAAAATATGAAATAGCTTTTTCCAGTCAACTGTAGTTTCCATTTTGGTGAATCCTTGATATGAGCTTACCAAGTTTAGGGCTTCGATGGAAAACCCATCTTGTGTGGTGAAGGGGGCAATTTTATTTATTTCTAAATGTTGCGCTAAATATTCTTGCTCAAATTGTCCAGGAGTTGGGATGAAGAAGGCTTTTTTTTCCAATTTTGCCAAGTCCATAATCGAAGTATACCCTGAACGACAAAGGATGAGTTCGCTACTATTAATTGCCAGTTCAAGTTCCGATGTAGTCATGAAGTTATAATAGGTAGTCTTTCCTATTTGCGTTATATTTTGGTCCTTTTCAATTATTCCCTTTACAAATAAGATATTGCCATTAAATTTTCCAATTTCAGTAATTAATTTAGTTTCTAAAATACTGCGTTGTGGCTCAGGTCCAGACAAAATAATCAAAAGTTGGTACTTTATAGGAGATTCTTTTTTTGTGAATCGACTTAAAAGTCCTAGGTGTTTTAGGTTTAGATTGTTACTTTTATTATGACTTAAAATTCCAGCTAGACTTGGTTCTACAGCCTGATCTGGAATCCAACATTCTAAATATTTTTGGATAAAAAAATGATGAAGTTTAGTGCTTATCCAAGTCGTATTTCCTGTTAGAACATTAATTTGATGTGTGATATACACAGAAGGAACTTTAGAGGAATAGCAACCCAGTCGGTTATCGGATATTAGGCCATTAATTTGAAATTGATCTATCCATTTGTTTACGATTTTGTTTTCTTCAAATATTGCCTTTACCATTTGGGGCGTATTTTGAATAAGTTTCCATTTAAAGAATCGACTCTTTTTAGGGTATTGTATTTTATAGGATGGTAATTCTAGATGCCTTAGTTCTGGGAATTCTTTTTTCAGTAATGCTAATGCAGCACCGTCCGAGGCAATGATAGGAGTGAAATGGTGTTCTTGGAGTTGGTTGATAATTGGGATGCAGCGTGTTGCATGACCGAGACCCCAGTTCAAAACTGTGATTAAGATTGTTTGTCTAGAAACTCTAGTTTCCATTTTTAATAAACTTTTTGGAAAGATACTAATTGTATGAATTGGTATCCGACTCAGTAGGCTTTTTATTTAAGTTAAAACCTCAATATTTGATTTAGTGAAGAATCAATTTGAGATAATTGATAGTAAATTTTAAAATCCAGACGAGGACTTTTTATAAAAGAGATTTCTAATAATTGGTTTTTATTAAAAACGAAGTTTACAAGTTTGTTTTATTTGAATCAAAAAAACAGTGGTATTTAGAAGATGTTTTTTTGATTTTTAGTGTTTTGAAAAACGAAAATTATTTATTTAGGCCAACAGGTTTGTTAAAGAGATTGATAAGTTCAACAATATTTTTTATACTAAGTTTGTTGAAAATTTTGTTTTTGTGAGTGCTTACAGTGGTGAGTTGAATGTTTAGTTTGTTTGCTATCTCAATATTTCCATCTCCTTTTACAAGTAGTTCACTTATTTCTTTTTCTCTTTTTGATAATTTATCTAATGGATTTGTGCTCTCTTTGTTAATAGTTGATTTTATTAAGTCACCTAAGTTTTTAGAAGTTATATAATTCCCCGTTTTTAAAACCAAATCTACAGCATTAGTAATTTTCTTTTTATCACTCAATTTATTTAAATATCCATTAGCACCTGCAATGATATAAGGACAGGCATGTGAATCTTCATCATAAACAGAAAAAATTAAAATTTTAACATCTGGTTGGATATCTCTTATTTCTTTAATCATTCCTGTGTTTTTTCCGCCTGGAATATTGATGTCTAAAATAATGAGATCTATTTTTCTTTCTTTGAGTAGTTTTATTGTGTTTTCGTAATTTTCAGAAGTAAAAATGTTTAAACTATTAAATCTTTCCTCTAAAATTATCGAAACTCCTGTTCTGACTACTAAATGGTCATCTACAATTAGTACTTCTTTTTGCATCTCTTTAAGTTTTGATTAACATCTTTTTCATATATGATTTAATTCTATGGTTACGGTAGTACCTTCATTCTCTTTGCTTGAGAAGGAAATATTACCTTTAAGTATGATTAATAATTCGAGAACTAGATGTAATCCTATACCGTATGTGCTTAAGATTAATTTTTCTGGATCTCGCTTTTCGAACAAATTTGTATAATAATCTATAATGTCCTGATTCATTCCAATACCTGTATCTTTAACCCAATATATGATTTTTTGTTGGTCTAATTTAGCTCCAATTTCTATCGTTCCTTTATTGGTATATTTTACAGCATTATCAATTAAGTTATGAAGTATTATTGAAATTATTCTAATATTTACTGATGAAGTTAAGTTTTTATTTGTCAGATTGACAATCTTGGTGCCATTGCTTTTTGCAATTTCCTCAAATAAAGTTTTTTTATTTTCAATTATATGATGTATTGAATAAGGTTTTTGATCGTAATCTCTTTCTTCGATGTAAATTTTTGAATATTGAATTAATGTTTTAGTAAAATCATATAATTGTGAGGACGATTTATAAATAGAAGTAGCATATTTATGACTGGTTGCGTTTTCTTCTTTCTTGGTGTTTGTGCTTAAGTGTTTGGATATTAGCTGTATGTACTTAAGGGGGCTTCTAATATCATGGCTAATTGTTCCAATGATTTTTTTATGTTGAATAATTTCTCTGGACAGACTCTCTTTCGTTTTTTCTAAGTCATTAATTGTATATTCCAATTTTTGTTTTTGTTTACTTAATTGTTCTTTAGAATACACGAGGTTTGCAATCATACGATTGTAGTAAAAGGCGAGGGTACTTACAATTATCAATATAAATAGAACATTGATGATAAAAAGATATTTTTTTAGACTACGTGTACCATCACCAAATGATTTTGAAAAAGCATCTTGGTTGATTGTTATTTTCGTATTTAATACGTTAATATGGTCAAGAATTTCAAGTTTACTCTTATTGTCTAAAAGTTTTCCTTTCTTTAATTGATAGACGTCTTCACCGATTCTATCTAGTTCACGATTCAATTGATCGCCTTTTTCCCATTCATTTACTGCTTTTTTGAAAAAAGGTACGGATTGAAAGTTTTTGAATAACCAAATCATATCATCCAAATCATCTTCGTCATTTTGTCCTACTCTAAAACCAGCTTTAGCAATTTCTATGTCTAGATTTTTTTGAAGTGCAATTCTTGCCGATTCATCACCTTGAGGAATCCTTAGGTTTTTTTTGAATTTTGACCAATAGATTTCATTTGATGTAAATAAATACGTAATCAAATTTCGTGCAGCTTTATTATGCCCCTTGGAATAATGTGATTCACCATTAATATAGGCTCTTGTTGCAGATAAAGACTTAATGGTGTAGAAGTTAATCAGTGTTAACATGGAACAAGATACCATTATTGTAATAACGAGTGCTCTAGGATTGGTGGTTTTAAGTTTTTGAGAGAAGGATGTTTTTGTTTTGTTTTTCAAAATTAATGATATAAGATTAGAAATATAGGTTATTAGATTGATTGATAAAACAACAATTCTAAACTAGTTTCATATTTTATCAAATATACCAAAGATAATCCTGATTAATTTGTAAGAATATGTCCATTTGTAGGTTGACTATTTTCTATCAATACATCAGTTTATTTTCAATACAATGTAGGTTTTTGTTTATAGTTTTAAACGGTATAAAGCTGATTGATAAATTATTTTTGTTTAATGTTCTAAAGTTGATGGTACTATTAAGTATTTAAAAGGAATGGGAACACTGATACATTGGTTGAAGATTGAAATTAAAGATTTGGATTATGAGAAAAAATTACCCTGTTTTATCGATTAAAAATTGTGTTGAAACAATTAGGCTAAGAAGTAGAATTAGTAAGTTGTTGACATTTTTAAGTATTCTTTTATTGTCTTTTAATTCGTATGGACAATGTAATTCTGAAATCCCTATTCCTCTCACAGGCCCTAATTTTGATGATTTAACAGCTACTGCTAGTAATTCAGCACTTATCTGTATAGGTTGTTCTACTACCAATCCCGAAAATCTAGTTGATAATAACACGTCAAACTTTGCCACAGCTCAAGTAGGTCTCCTCAGTGCATTTAATACACAAACATTTACAGTAACAGATAATAACACAGTTTATCAAGCGGGTAGTTTTGCTGGATTTAAAGTTCAAAGTTCAAAGTTATTAGATTTACTTGGTGGTATAACTGTTAAAACCTATAACGGGAACACATTAGCAAATACTTTTACAAGTTCTGGCTTATTGTCTCTTTTAGATGGTGGCAATTATATATTAGGAGGTAATACAACTTTACCTTTTAATAAAATTAGCATTGAAATCCAATCTATTGTTGGGGTTGCCACTACAACCAATATTTTTCATGCAGTGATAAGAGAGTACTGTGCTGGAATACCTTTGGATTGTAATACCAGTACAGCAATGAGTTTGCCAAGCTATCCTGTAATAATTGATCAGGCGAATACGGGTCTTTCAGGAGTTTCAGTAGGAAGTATAGCAAATACAGAAAATGCGATTAGTTCGAGTACAACAGATTATGCAACTATTAATTTAACAGTTGGAGTATTAGCTTCTGGAAGTATAGCGATCAAGGATCAAATTACGGATTATCCAGTAGGAACTTATGCTGGTTTTGAGATAGAAAACACGAATTTGGTGAGTTTGTCTGCGATTGGGAATGTGGTTGTATCTACTTATCGAAATGGAATTTATCAAGAACAGTTTTCAGGAAGTAATTTGTTAGTTAATGGTTCTGTCATAAATTCAACGGGTCGTTACAAGTTGGGTTTTGTAACTACCAAATCATTTGATGAAGTGAAATTAACGGTTAATCAAACCTTAGGTCTTAATTTAGGAACTACTAGAGTTTATGGTGCTGTTTTTCAAAAATTTTGTGCGGGTCCTGATTTAGTTTGTAATACAAAAACCGCTTTAGCTACACCAACATATCCTGTATATGTAAATGGTGAAAATACTGGAATTGATGGAATAGCTTGTGTTTTGTGTAGTATCACAAATCAAGATAATTTAATAGATACGGATCCAGCAAATTTTGCAGCAGTCAATTTATCAGTTGGTGTTGGAACCAGTGGTAGCTTATCAGTAAAGGATCAAATTACTGATTATCCTGCGGGTACATTTGCAGGTTATAGCATTGAGAATCCTTCTTTGTTAAATGTAAATGCTTTTGATGCTATTCGAATAACTACTTATCTTAATGGTGTTCAGCAAGAAACAAAATCAGGGAATGGTGCTTTGGTTTCTGTTGGAACGGATTTGTTAGTAGGCACAAGTAAACAAACAATTGGTTTTACATCCACATTAGCTTTTGATGAAGTTCAAATTACATTTGAAAATTTGGCATCAGTAAATTTAGGAACTGTTAAGGTCTTTAATGCCGTATTTCAAAAATTGTGTGATCCAGTTGTAGAATGTAATAAAACATATGATTGGACTAATCCTGCTTTTCCAGTAGTTGTAAATGGTGACAACACAGGAGTTGATGGAGTAGCTTGTGTAGCTTGTGCTGTAAATGATACGGATAATCTTTTGACGGCAAGCACCACAGATTTTGCTCAAATAAGTTTGACGGCAGGAGTTTTAGCTTCTGGTTCAGTATCGGTAAAGGATCAATTGTTTACTTATCCAAAAGGCACATTTGCTGGGTTTAAGATTTTTGATAATAACACCCTGTTGCAATTAAATTTATTCCAGTCTCTAACTATTTCTACCTATAATAACGGCGTTTTGCAAGAAGCTAAATCGGGAGGAAGTTTAATAGATTTAGGATTGCTTGGCGGTACTATTTTGGGTTCTGGCCCAGGGGGTTATAATGTTGGGTTAAGTGCTAGTTTACCTTTTGATGAAATAAAACTGACAGTAAGCTCTAT
Source organism: Flavobacterium faecale (assembly GCF_048320115.1). Classification (GTDB taxonomy): domain Bacteria; phylum Bacteroidota; class Bacteroidia; order Flavobacteriales; family Flavobacteriaceae; genus Flavobacterium; species Flavobacterium faecale_A. The sequence goes on along the minus strand of NZ_CP182943.1, from coordinate 912,376 downwards.
TGCGAGTGTAATAAATACCATTAATGTATACGGAGCATTTGTAAACACCTCTAATAGTGATGATGGAGGCAGTGGTAGTTTACAATGTAATTCATCCGCAATCACAGTAGCTAAAGATGGTAATTATGTAGATACTAATTTAGATGGTATTGTAAATCCAGGGGATCAAATTAATTATACTTTTGATATAAAAAATACTGGATTTGAGACTTTAACAAATGTGACTCTAACAGACGATAATGCCACAGTTATAGGAAGTCCAATACCTACATTGACAGCTGGTGAGAATAATACAACAGCTTATACAGGAACTTATACAATTACTCAGGCAGATGTGGATGCTGGTGTAGTTTATAATTTGGCTACAGTAACAGGAGATACTCCTTTTGGAACAACGGTTACTGCAACCTCTACTGATCCTACACCTTGTGCACCTTGTCCCGTAAACCCAACATGTGCTACTTGTACTGCAACTCCATTAGATCAAACACCTAAATTAGGATTTGTAAAGTCGGGTATTTACAATGGTGATCCTACAAAAGCAGTTGCGGGAGATATCATTACCTATACCTTTACAGTGACAAATACAGGAAACGTTACCATTGATAATGTTGTGGTTAATGATACCAAATTAGGAGTGACTGATTTAGCGATAGTGCCTAGTACTTTGGCTCCAAATGGAGTTGGAGTAGTTATACAAAATTATGTTGTTACTCAAGGAGATATCGACTCAGGAAAAGTAACCAATAGTGCTATTGCCAAAGGTCTAGATCCAAAAGGAAATGAGGTTCAAGATATTTCAGGTACTTCAATTAATACCGACGATAGTACCGTTACTGATTTGCCTACAGCGGGAAAAATTGTTTTTGTAAAAACAGGAGTGTATAATGGAGATCCGACAAAAGCTAAGGTAGGAGATAAGATTACGTACACTTTTACTGTAACCAATACAGGAAATGTAACGGTGGACAATCTTCTAATCAATGATACTAAACTAGGAATTACTGATTTACCATTAGTTCCAACTAGTTTGAACCCTCTAGGAGTTGGTGTTGCTACTCAAGATTATACCATTACTCAGGCAGATATTGATACAGGACAAGTAACTAATTCGGCTATTGCATTAGGAAAAGATCCTGATGGTAATAATGTACAAGATATTTCAGGAACTACTATTGCTAATGATGATAGCACCATAACTAATTTGCCAACAGTAGGTAGTTTAGCCTTTGTTAAAACGGCAGTTTACAATGGAGATCCTACAAAAGCAAAAGCGGGAGATAAAATCACCTATACTTTCAGGGTAACAAATACTGGAAACTTAACCGTTAACAATATTGTTATTAATGATGCGAAATTAGGAGTAACGAATTTACCATTGGTTCCAAACAGTTTGAGTCCATTAGGAGTGGGTGTAGTAACTCAAGATTACACCATTACTCAAGCAGATATTGATGCTGGAAAAGTAACCAATACAGCTATTGCATTAGGGCAAGATCCAAGTGGTAATGATGTTCAAGATATTTCCGGGACAGCAATTGATAATGATAATAGTACGGAAACTAATTTGCCAACAGTAGGTGGTTTAGCCTTTGTTAAAACGGCAGTTTACAATGGAGATCCTACAAAAGCAAAAGCGGGAGATAAAATCACCTATACTTTCACGGTAACAAATACTGGAAATTTAACTGTTAACAATATTGTTATTAATGATGCGAAATTAGGAGTAACGAATTTACCATTGGTTCCAAGCAGTTTGAGTCCATTAAGAGTGGGTGTAGTAACTCAAGATTACACCATTACTCAGGCAGATATTGATACAGGACAAGTAACCAATACAGCTATTGCTTTAGGACAAGACCCACAGGGTAATGATGTTCAAGATATTTCCGGGACAGCAATTGATAATGATAATAGTACGGAAACTAATTTGCCAACAGTAGGTGGTTTAGCCTTTGTTAAAACGGCAGTTTACAATGGAGATCCTACAAAAGCAAAAGCGGGAGATAAAATCACCTATACTTTCAGGGTAACAAATACTGGAAACTTAACCGTTAACAATATTGTTATTAATGATGCGAAATTAGGAGTAACGAATTTACCATTGGTTCCAAACAGTTTGAGTCCATTAGGAGTGGGTGTAGTAACTCAAGATTACACCATTACTCAAGCAGATATTGATGCTGGAAAAGTAACCAATACAGCTATTGCATTAGGGCAAGATCCAAGTGGTAATGATGTTCAAGATATTTCCGGGACAGCAATTGATAATGATAATAGTACGGAAACTAATTTGCCAACAGTAGGTGGTTTAGCCTTTGTTAAAACGGCAGTTTACAATGGAGATCCTACAAAAGCAAAAGCGGGAGATAAAATCACCTATACTTTCACGGTAACAAATACTGGAAATTTAACTGTTAACAATATTGTTATTAATGATGCGAAATTAGGAGTAACGAATTTACCATTGGTTCCAAGCAGTTTGAGTCCATTAAGAGTGGGTGTAGTAACTCAAGATTACACCATTACTCAGGCAGATATTGATACAGGACAAGTAACCAATACAGCTATTGCTTTAGGACAAGACCCACAGGGTAATGATGTTCAAGATATTTCCGGGACAGCAATTGATAATGATAATAGTACGGAAACTAATTTGCCAACAGTAGGTGGTTTAGCCTTTGTTAAAACGGCAGTTTACAATGGAGATCCTACAAAAGCAAAAGCGGGAGATAAAATCACCTATACTTTCACGGTAACAAATACTGGAAATCTAACAGTAAACAATATTGTTATTAATGATGCGAAATTAGGAGTAACGAATTTACCATTGGTTCCAAACAGTTTGAGTCCATTAGGAGTGGGTGTAGTAACTCAAGATTACACCATTACTCAAGCAGATATTGATGCTGGAAAAGTAACCAATACAGCTATTGCATTAGGACAAGATCCACAGGGTAATGATGTTCAAGATATTTCCGGGACAGCAATTGATAATGATAATAGTACGGAAACTAATTTGCCAACAGTAGGTGGTTTAGCCTTTGTTAAAACGGCAGTTTACAATGGAGATCCTACAAAAGCAAAAGCGGGAGATAAAATCACCTATACCTTTACAGTGACAAATACTGGAAATCTAACAGTAAACAATATTGTTATTAATGATGCGAAATTAGGAGTAACGAATTTACCATTGGTTCCAAACAGTTTGAGTCCATTAGGAGTGGGTGTAGTAACTCAAGATTACACCATTACTCAGGTAGATATTGATACAGGACAAGTAACCAATACAGCTATTGCTTTAGGACAAGACCCACAGGGTAATGATGTTCAAGATACTTCTGGAACAGCAATTGATAATGATGATAGTACCGTAACTAATTTGCCAACAGTAGGTGGTTTAGCCTTTGTTAAAACGGCAGTTTACAATGGAGATCCTACAAAAGCAAAAGTGGGTGATAAAATCACCTATACTTTTACGGTGACAAATATTGGAAATCTAACAGTAAATAATATAGTGATTAATGATCCTAAATTAGGAGTTGTTAATTTGCCTTTGGTTCCAAGTACTCTAACTCCATTAGGTGTAGGTGTAGCAACTCAGGAATACACAGTTACTCAAGGGGATATCGATTCAGGAAAAGTAACCAATTCAGCTATTGCCAAAGGTCAAGATCCTAGTGGAAATGATGTACAAGATATTTCGGGAACAACGGTTAACAACGATGTTAGTACAGTTACCGATTTGCCAACTGATGGAAAAATAGTTTTTGTTAAAACGGGAGTTTACAATGGAGATCCTACTAAAGCAAAAGCGGGAGATAAAATTACCTATACCTTTACTGTAACCAATACAGGCAACGTAACAGTAAATAATCTTCTTATTAATGACACCAAATTAGGAGTAACAAATTTACCATTGGTTCCAAACAGTTTGAGCCCATTAGAAGTGGGTATTGCAACTCAAGATTATACCATTACTCAGGCAGATATTGATGCTGGAAAAGTAACCAATACAGCTATTGCATTAGGACAAGATCCAGACGGAAATAATGTTCAAGATACTTCAGGAACTGCCATCAATAATGATGATAGCACAGTAACGGATTTGCCTACAGCGGGGAAAATAGTTTTTGTAAAAACAGCAGTTTACAATGGAGATCCTACAAAAGCAAAAGCGGGAGATAAAATCACCTATACTTTCACGGTAACAAATACAGGAAACTTAACAGTTAACAATATTGTTATTAATGATGCAAAATTAGGAGTAACGAATTTACCATTGGTTCCAAACAGTTTGAGTCCATTAGGAGTGGGTGTAGTAACTCAAGATTACACCATTACTCAAGCAGATATTGATGCTCGAAAAGTAACCAATACAGCTATTGCTTTAGGACAAGATCCACAGGGTAATGATGTTCAAGATATTTCTGGGACAGCAGTTGACAATGATAATAGTACAGAAACTAATTTGCCAACTGTGGGTAGTTTAGCCTTTGTTAAAACGGCAGTTTACAATGGAGACCCTACTAAAGCAAAAGTAGGTGATAAAATTACGTATACTTTCACCGTTACCAATACAGGAAATGTAACCGTTAGTAATATCATTGTTAATGATGCTAAATTGGGAACCGCTTCTTTAGCTATTGTACCAAGTACTTTAGCTCCATTAGGTGTAGGTATAGCAACTCAAGAATACACAATTACTCAAGAGGATATCGATTCAGGAGAAGTAACCAATACGGCAATTGCCAAAGGACAAGATCCACAGGGTAATGATGTTCAAGATACTTCAGGAACAGCGGTTGATAATGATGATAGTACCATAACTAATATACCACAATCAGGAGCTATAGCTTTTGTTAAAACAGGAGTTTTCAATGGTGATGCTACTAAAGCAAAAGTAGGTGATAAAATTACGTATACTTTCACCGTTACCAATACAGGAAATGTAACCGTTAGTAATATCGTTGTTAATGATGCTAAATTGGGAACAGCTTCTTTAGCTATTGTACCAAGTAATCTAGCTCCATTAGGTGTAGGTGTAGCAACTCAGGAATACACAATTACTCAAGAGGATATCGATTCAGGAAAAGTAACTAATACAGCAATTGCCAAAGGAAAAGACCCACAGGGTAATGATGTTCAAGATATTTCGGGAACGGCGGTTGATAATGATGATAGTACAGAAACGACTTTGCCACAAAATTCAAGTATTGCATTAGTCAAGACAGTAATAGCTCCAGCTAATATAGCGGTAGGACAAAATATTGTGTATACTTTTTCGGTTACTAATACTGGAAATACAACTATTAAAGATATCAAAATAACAGATCCTTTAACTGGCTTGATTCTTCCAATTAACGAAATAGCTATTCTTGCCCCTGGTCAGACTAATAATTCTGTTACAGGAACCTATCCAATTAAACAATTAGATATTAATGCTGGTGAAGTGGTAAATTCAGCTTTAGCAGTTGGAAAAAATTCTGAAGGGAATGATGTAAGTGATATTTCGGGGACTACAGTTTCTACTGACGATCCTACAATTACAAAATTAGTGCAATCACCTTCTATTGTGTTAACTAAAGACGGGGTTTATGAAGATACAAACGCCGATGGTAAAGCAAGTATTGGAGATAAAGTACTGTATGTTTTTGAAGTGAAAAATACTGGAAATACAATAGTTAATGATGTGATGGTAACTGATGCTAAAGCTGCCGTTCAAGGAACAATGATTCCATCTTTAGGAGTTGGTATTTCAAATAGTACGACATTTAAAGCAGAGTACTTTATTACTCAAGAAGATATTAATAAAGGCTTTGTATATAATTTGGCTCATGTTGATGCGAAAGCACCAAATGGTGATCCAATTACGAATACTTCTATAGATCCAACTATTAATAGTGCTTTCCCAATAGATATTAGTTGTCCAACTTGTACAATAACAGCAATACCTCAATCACCAAGAATTGCTTTAATGATGACAGGTGTGTTTGAAGACACTAACGGTGATGGTCAGGCTCAAATAGGTGAAACAATTAGATATACATATACGGTCATGAATTTAGGAAATGTACCGCTTACTAATGTATGGGTTGAAGATACAGTATTAGACCACGGTATTGGTGAAGGAGTTATAGACCTTCCTGTTGGAGCAACTGATAATACTTCGTTCACAAGTGTGTATTATATTACTCAAAATGATATTATTAAAGGATTTTCCATGAACCAATCAAAAGTATTTGGTACAAGTCCCTTGGGAGTAATTGTTCAAGACTTGTCCGATGATACAAGTCCATTTGAAGATGACCCAACAGTTATAGGTGTTGTGGGATGTGACCTTAAAGTATTTAATGCAGTTTCACCAGATGGAGATGGATTAAATGATTATTTCAGAATTGAAGGTATAGACTGTTATCCAGATAACAAAGTTCAAATATTTGACAGATGGGGTGTTAAAGTTTTTGAAGTCAAGGGTTATGATAATGACACAAAAGCATTCCGTGGAAAATCAGATGGAAGGGTGACGATAGGTCAGTCAAATGGATTGCCAAGTGGAACCTATTTTTACGCTATTAAATATGTAGATAAGAATAATAATGGATTTAATAAATCAGGCTACCTACAGTTAATCAATGAGTAAAAAAGGAGTTGATTTAAAAAAAGATTCTATTAGAATAATTTAAAAAAAATAGTATGAAAGCAAATTCAATAATAATTCTTCTGTTGTTAGTAATGGTGTCTGGTTTTGCGCAACAAGATTCGCAGTACACACATTATATGTACAACACGTTAACCATTAACCCTGCATATGCTGGAAGTCGAGGTGTTACAAGTATTTTTGGTTTACACAGAACACAGTGGGTAGGTTTAGACGGAGCTCCAGTTACTAATGCGGTCTCAATTCATTCACCTATTCAAAATTCAAGAGTTGGAGTTGGATTGTCATTTGTTAATGATAAAATTGGAGCCTCAGACCAGAGCAGTATTTCAGCTGATGTGTCCTATACGATTCCTACTTCAGAGACTTTTGATTTATCATTTGGGATTAAAGCAACGGCCGATTTGTTAAACGTGGATTATACAAAATTGGATCGGTATAATTTAAATGATCCAAAGTTTCAAAACAATATAGATAATGTTTTTTCTCCAAATGTTGGAGCAGGAGTTTACCTTCATTCAGATAAAATGTATGTGGGTCTTTCGGTTCCTAATTTCTTTAGTGTGAAACATTTTGATGACAATATTTCAGATGCTATTGTAGAACGTTTGCATTATTATTTAATTGGAGGGTATGTATTTGATTTGAATCCGAATTTGAAATTAAAACCTGCTTTTTTAACCAAAATGGTTTCTGGAGCACCCTTACAAGTGGATGTTTCTGCGAATGTTTTGTTGCAAGAAAAAGTGACCCTAGGATTGGCATGGCGATGGGATGCTGCTGCGACTGCTATGGCAGGTTTTCAAGTGAGTAACGGTTTGTTTATTGGGTATAGCTATGATTTTGAAACTACTAAATTGGCCAATTATAATTCGGGATCTCACGAAATATTTTTAAGATTTGAATTGTTTAAAATTCAAAAGAAAGTAATAACTCCTAGATTCTTCTAAAGAAAAAGCTTATGAAAAAGAATTATATTTTAATCATATTGTTCAGTTGCTTAGTATTGCAACTTTCAGCACAAAACAAAGATGATAAAGCTGATAAAGATTATAATCGATATGCCTATATTGATGCTATAAAAACATACGAGCGCATGTATGAAAAAGGTTATAAATCTCAAGACATGCTTTTAAAATTAGCCAATGCTTATTATTTTAATGGAGATTTAGAAAATGCAGCTAAGTACTATAAAGAGTTTTTTGCTACCAATCCAGTAGTAACTCCTGAATGTTATTACCGTTTTGCACAATCTTTAAAATCAATTAAAGAATATGCTAAGGCTGATGAAATGATGGTGAGATTTAATAAAGAAAACGGGAATGATAATAGAGCGAAATTAGCCCTAAGCCAAAAAGATTATTTAGCTGTAATTAAGAAAAATTCTGGTAGATACGAAATCGCTGATGCAGGTGTTAATTCGCAATATTCTGACTACGGAACAGCCTATTATAACGATAAAATTGTTTTTGCAACAGCTAGAGATACTAGTGGTTTTGTAAAGCGTATGGACCCTTGGACAGGGGAAGGTTTTACTAATTTGTATGAATCAAGTGTCAACGCAGATGGTTCTCTTGGGTTAGCAAAACAACTTTCTAGGAAATTAAATAGTAAGTTTCACGAATCAACTCCTGTATTTACAAAAGATGGTAAAACCGTTTATTTTACCCGAAATAATTATGTTGATGGAAAGAGAGGTAAAGATGAAAAAGAGACCACTCTATTAAAAATTTACAAAGCAGAATTAGACGGAGATAAATGGAAGAATATTACAGCATTACCTTTTAATAGTGATAATTACAGCGCAGCACATCCAGCATTGAGTAATGATGAAAAGACCCTGTACTTTGCTTCTGATATGCCAGGTACTTTAGGGCAGTCTGATATTTTCAAAGTTGCAATTAATGAAGATGGAAGCTTTGGGACTCCTGAAAACTTAGGAAACAGTATCAATACTGAAGGAAGGGAAACATTTCCCTTCGTAACTGAAAAAAACGAATTGTATTTTGCCTCTGATGGTCATCCAGGTTTAGGTGGATTAGATGTTTTTGTAGTCAAAGCAAAGCAAGATGGTAGTTTTAAAGAGGTATTGAATGTTGGAGAACCGTTGAATAGTTCCAAAGATGATTTTGGATTGGTAATTGATTTTAAGACAAAAATGGGTTATGTAACTTCCAATAGAGACGGAGGAGCTGGAGGTGATGATATTTATAAAATTAAAGAATTGAAACCTATTGAGTACCCATGCGAACAGTCTATGAATGGTACGGTTACTGATCTTGAAACTAAGGAAGTTGTTGCAGGTGCAAAGGTAAGTTTACACGATAGCAGCTTCAAAGTATTAAAAACAGTTTCTAGTAATCAGGAGGGTAAATTTGATTTTGGCGAAGTAGATTGTGATACTAAATATTATATTAAAACGGAAAAGACCGAATACAATACAGATGAAATCACAGTTTCAACTGCTGACAATACAGGAAAAACAGTGGTGCCTATTTCAATTGAAAAAACACTTAAGAAAGTAACAGTCGGTGATGATTTGGCCAAAGCCTTTGGAATTAAAATTATTTATTTTGATTTGAATAAGTCTGATATTCGTACGGATGCTGCTTTGGAATTGTCCAAGATTTTAGATGTTATGATGCAAAATCCAACAATAAAAATTGATATCAGATCGCATACAGATAGTCGTCAAACTGATGCTTATAACAAGAAATTATCTGAAAATCGAGCCGAGTCAACCAAAAATTGGTTAATTCAAAACGGAATTGATAAATCTCGTTTGACAGCTAAAGGGTATGGCGAATCTCAATTAGTAAATAGATGTGCTGACGGTGTAGAATGTACCGAAGAAGAGCATCAAGCTAATAGACGTAGTGAATTTGTAATTGTTTCAATGAAATAAGTTAAGTTTTTATTGATTGTGGGTAAAATGGAGTGTTACTACAAGTGACGCTCCATTTTTATTTAGAATATTAAAAATAAGCCCTCAATTGTATATTGCCCGTGTGGATGGTTTTACTAGTCTCACTTTTCCTGCCCAAGTAATTGAAGTTGATGTCTAGAAATTGGGTGATGTTTTTTTGCAATAGTAATTTCCAAACAATATTTTGACCTGTTTGTAAGCCTTCCAACATTTGGAAACCTACAGAAGAAAATTCGTTGCCGTCGTAATTGTTTTGATAAAAAGAAACTTCACCGTTTAAAGTAATGTTTTTTGCACCTGAATAGGAAATTGCGGTTCCAAACCTATTTTGTACTAGGGTTTCTAATTCTCCAATTTGATTTTTTTTGTTTTGCAACTCATAAAAAAGTTCCCAACTGGTGTTTTTGGAAAAGATATAACTGATTTTAGGCGCCAGTTGATAGCCCTGAACGATATAATTCTTAAGGGGATAATTTTCTGAATTTACAGTTGTGGCGATTGTTTTAGTGAACAGCCCAAAGAGCCAACTCTTGCGGTACAGGTGATTGTATTGCAATTGATGGGAACTGTTAGTGGTCTCTTGGGTTCCGTTCGAGAGCAGGTTTTTAGCTTTGTTGTCTAGATAGGTATAGGTTACAGAATGGTCTTGTTTGCCACGATTGTAAAACAAACTATTTCTGAAACTGGACGTCAATCCTAAAACATTTTCAGTCGAATTGTTAAATGGATTTAGTTCGAAATTATCGCCGTTATTTTTTGTTTTTCTATTGATTAGAAAATTGGTTTGGTTGTAAAAATAAGAGGCTAATTTTTGAAACCCTGTTTTGTTTTGCCATTGCATTGGATTGAAAATTAAGGATTGTGAAAACTTTGTTTGATGCGTTTTTACATAAACCAAATTGGGCAAAAAGACCTGAATGTATTTTGCTTGGTCTAGGAAAGGAGCGATTTCAAATTCTTGTAGTTCTTGAATGCCGTTATTGTTATAATCATTCCACATATAAATACCTTGTCCGGCTTCTACTTCTAAGAAAGTGTATTCTTGTTGTGGTAGTGAGCCTGAGTTAGTTTCATACGCTGAGGTCGTTTGAATCAATTGATTAAAAAAGCGGTCGTTAAAAACGACTCTGGAGTTTAAGGTAGATTCTTTTCTTTTGGTTGAGTTATCGTAGTTGAGTACTCTGTAATTTGCATAAACGGTCAAATCACTGGTGTTGGTTTGAATTAATTTTGATTTCAAAAAGTATGAATTGGAATGGTTGACTCTTTGTAAAATAGCATTTTGAATACTGTCATTACTTCTTTTTAGAAGGCCTAGTTCAACAAAAACCTTGGTGCTGTCACCTCGCCCTATTAAAAAACCGTATTCATTAAATCGTTGGCTTAAAGTGGCAAATGCATTGGTGACTTTGTTTTTGGATTGATTGTCTTCTAGACGGTTACTCACGCCTGCCCAGTTTTTACCAAAATGATAACGCAGCTGTGATTGATTTCGGATAAAAGTTGATTTATTTGCAGTGGCATCACTGTTAAGATAACTTCCATAGGTGTTAAAAGTCCAATTTTTCATTTGTAGCATACCATTCAAAAGATGTCTGTTTCCAGAAAAGTTCCCTGAAAAATCTAGCTTTTCAAATTGATAGGTAAAAGTGGCGTTGTTCTCACTATTGTTTTTGGGATTCAAAGTAAAATTCATTCCAGAGGTTAAAAGACTCTGGTCTCCAAACAAAGCGGTTTCAATATTCCAATCTCTATCAAACTCGATGGTATAAACTCGTTCTACAGAGCTAAACTCTTTTTGGATGAATTGGTATTTTCCAAAGGCATCAATATTCCATTTGTTAGAATACAAACGTTGTTTGGTATTGATTTTTCCACTCAAACCTTGGTTGTTGGTGTCATCAAGAGTAGAGAATAGATTTTTATCATTGTTGCTCATTCCTATTTCAAAATCAATGGCTGTCTTCTCAGATGGATTGTATTTGCCTAAAAAAGTTGCTACCTGTACTTTGGTAGGAGGGACAAGTTGAATGACTGGTTCGTAATTTCCTTGTGGGATATTATTAATAGGTGCTACAAAGCTGTAGATTTTGGAGATACCGGAACTGTTTTGTAAAATATAATTTCCATTATTGTTTCCAACTAAACTGAAACGAACATTGAAGAGTTCTTCATCAGGATTGTTTGAGTATTCATAGTAAGTAATATTATTAGCGGTTCTTAGAGCGTACAAAATTTTGTTTTCAGAATAAGTATCAGAATAGGCAGAGGGAGCTGTCATTAATAAAGGGTCATCACCAGCAGTTGCTAAAATCTGGACTTGTTCCTTAGAAAGACTTTGTTGAACCGGTTGGTTTTTTACATCATTTTCAGAATACAAATAACCAGCAAGACTCCATTTTTTATTTTCGTGTGAAGCACCTGCGTAAGTAACAAATCTTGTGTAGTTTCGATCTGTATATTGGTATTCTATGGCGATTCTCATTTCAGAAGTAATCGTAAATAGAGGCGTGAATGTAATTTCTCCAGCATTATAGTCAATAGTGTAATCATTGTTTTCACCTCTTTTTAGTTGGCGACCGTTGACATACACACGCTCTGATCCCGAAATGACTAGCACATACAATTCTCCACTTTGTCCTTTCAATTTATAAGGTCCTTGATTGCCTTCGATACCATTAAAATTGCTTTTGGCATATTGTCCTCGAACCAAAGCAGCAGATGCAAAAACATTGGTTTTATTCTCATCTGTTCCAAAGTCAAAATGAGCGGCCAATCCTTGTACCTTTTTATTGAAAGTAAGAAATTGCGATTGATGGTTTTCTAGGAAAATGTCTCCCGCCCGAATGTTCCATTTGTCGCTAAATAGCTCCATGAATATGTTGTCAAACTGATCTAGTTTTTGGGAGTAGCCTCCATTTTGTATAGGAATGTTGCTGTCTTGTAATGAGGCTCTAAGGCTTACTCTGTCAGATATCTTTCCTGTGATTTGAAGGTCTAAATTGGAATTTAAAACCGCATTTTGATTGCTGCCTATGGTTACGCCTCTAGTAATGCTTCCGGAGGTGTTTAATCCGTCAAAAGGAGCGTTTTTATTATTGGATTTGCTGCCTATTTTGTACAGGGGTTGGTTAGAGATGTCATTTTCTACCACACTGCTTGGATCATAAATTTGATATTTTTTGGTTAAAAAATCAGGGTAGTTTAAATACTGAATGCTGATGGAGTCCTGTTTAGAATCCAAAAAATCTTCCTTAAGAAGGAGAATTCCTCTTTCAAAATCAACCAAATATTGAGAACTATCAATTAATTGACTTTTGTTATTTGTCAATCGGAAATAGGAAGAATTGATGCTAATGGTTTCGATGACTATTGTGTCTTTAGTAACGAGGACTTTCTTAGTTTTATACAAAGATTGATTCTCTTGTGCGTAAGTCCAAGAAAATGAAATCAATAGGGTAAAAAAAAGAATCTTTCTCCACATAGCGTGTATAACGTCAATAGTTCAAAAGTAGTGTATTCTGCAGAATTAAAGTAAATAGAAAGGGGCTAAAATCGTAAAGATAGTAGCCCCTTTTTATTTGTTCCCCAATTAATTTTGGGTATGACGTAAAAATTATTGTTTTTCGCTAGTGATAATTTGCATCGTCTCTGTACTCACTTGTTTCAAGATCACAATTTTATCTTTTTCTACCATTTCTGCTGCTTGGTCGTTAAAGTGTCTGATGGTGTATAAAGTCACATGCTCGTTATAATCTACCTTGAATCTCTTTGATAGTAAAGCATTTACATCTTGGAAATTCCCGAATTTATCTTCCACACAAACAGAGAAACTAATCGCAGAGTTCTGAATTAAGTTGACCTTAATTTTATATTCATGGAATAAAGCAAAGATTTCACTGATATGCTCTTCCATGATGAAAGAGAAATCAATTGATGAAAGCGAAATCAAAGTTTGATCTCTTTTTACAATAAAACATGGTAAATAAGGTTCTAATGCAGCGCCTTTAGTAACAACAGTTCCTTTTAACAACGGATTGATAAAAGATTTTACATACAAAGGAATTTCCTTTTTTTGTAGCGGTTGTAATGTTTTTGGGTGAATTACAGTTGCTCCGTAAAATGCTAATTCAATTGCTTCTCTATAGGATATTTGGTTTAGCAAACTTGCATTTTCAAAATATCTTGGATCAGCATTCATGACTCCAGGTACATCTTTCCAGATGGTTACACTTTCTGCATTCAAGCAATATGCAAAAATAGCAGCAGTATAATCTGACCCTTCACGGCCTAAGGTAGTTGTAAATCCATTTTCGTCAGAACCTAAGAAACCTTGGGTAATGTTTAAGGTTTTTCTTTTTACATTATTGGCAATGTTCTTTTGTGTCAATTCCCAGTCTACTTCGGCATCTCGGTAGTTAGCATCTGTTTTTACAAAGTTTCTAACATCAATCCATTGGGTTTGAATTCCCATGAAAGACATATAGTGACTTAAGACCGTTGTAGAAATCAATTCTCCAAAACTTACTACCTGATCGTAAACAAAGTTGTAGTTAGGAGATTTGTTGTGAGACAAAAAGTATTCTAAGTCAGTAAACTGAGCATTTACGGCTTGGAAGACTTCATGGTTTTCGTCTTCAAACAAATCCAAAAGGATTTGGTTGTGGTATTTTTTTACTTCTTGAACAGATGATTGTAATGAAGGTGATTTATCAAAATAATCTTTGATAACTAACTCTAATGCATTCGTAGTTTTTCCCATAGCTGAAACTACAAGCAACACATCTTCATAACCTACTTTTTGTAAAACATCGTAAACATTCTTGATTCCTTCAGCGTCTTTTACAGAGGCGCCACCAAACTTAAATACTCTCATGTTCTTAATTGGTTTTTTTATTTTAATTTAATTTTTTTTTTGGCAAAATTAATAATTCTCGATTCATCTAGTCTAACCAGTTGCCATTCTTTTAGAATTTCAGCTCCTGATTGTACATAAAAGTCAATGGCGGCTGTGTTCCAGTCTAAAACGTTCCATTCTAGGCGTTTCACTTGTTCTTGTTGGGCTAAAAGCACCATTTGTTCCAAAAGCTTTTGACCTATTCCATTTCCTCTTTCTGATGCTGTTACGATCAAATCTTCTAGGTGGATACTTTTCCCCTTCCATGTAGAATATTTGAAATAATACAAAGCCATTCCAACGATTGTATTGTTGTTTTCGGCAACAAAAACACCAAATAAAGGATGCTCTCCAAAGCCATCTTGAATTAAATCCTCGGCTGTAATTTCTACTGCCTCAGGCTCTTTTTCAAAATGAGCGAGTTCTTGAATCAATTCTAGAACAGCATTCATGTCTTGAGGAGTTCCTTTTCTAATGATCATTTTGGATTGGTTTTGTATTTTTATAACAATCTGTTAAATTATTATTTCAGCAAATATACAATACTAACAAATTAGGTTTGATTTATTATTTTCCTTTTCACAAAAAAAGCGATATTTGTGACTTCAAACTAACTACAACGATTTCTTAAATGGAAGAACGCAACAGAACACTCGGAGAATTTATTATTGAGAACCAAAATGCTTTTCAATATTCATCTGGAGAATTATCCCGAATTATCAATTCCATTCGCTTGGCTGCCAAAGTGGTGAGTTATAAAGTGAACAAAGCAGGTTTAGTTGATATTACCGGAGCTGCTGGGGAACAAAACATTCAGGGTGAGGACCAACAAAAATTAGACGTCTACGCCAATGAAATTTTCATTCAAACCTTAATCAATCGTGAGATTGTATGCGGAATCGCATCAGAGGAAAATGATGATTTTATAACGGTAAGAGGTAATGACAACAAGCATGCTAATAAGTACATTGTATTGATGGATCCACTTGATGGCTCGTCAAATATTGATGTAAATGTTTCAGTAGGAACTGTATTTTCAGTTTACAGAAGGATTACTCCAATTGGAACTCCTGTTACTATAGATGATTTCTTGCAACCAGGAACTTGTCAAGTAGCAGCAGGTTATGTGATTTATGGTACATCAACTATGTTGGTATACACAACAGGTCATGGTGTAAACGGTTTTACACTGAATCCTGCAATTGGAACATTTTATCTATCGCATCCTAATATGCAATTTTCAAAAGACGGAAACATCTATTCTATCAATGAAGGGAATTATATACAGTTTCCGCAAGGAGTAAAAGACTATATTAAATACTGCCAATCGGAAGAAGGAGACCGCCCTTATACTTCACGTTATATTGGAAGTTTGGTTTCAGATATTCATAGAAACATGATAAAAGGAGGGATTTATATTTATCCAACAAGTTCTAAAGCACCAAATGGTAAATTACGTTTGTTGTATGAATGCAATCCAATGGCTTTTATTGCAGAGCAAGCGGGTGGTAAAGCTTCTGATGGTTTTGGTCGTATCATGGAAATCAAACCGAAGGAATTGCATGAAAGAGTGCCTTTCTTCTGTGGAAGTTATAACATGGTTGAAAAAGCAGAAGAATTTATGCTAAAAGCGAGTAAAGAATAGGTATGCTAGGCAACTAATACTAAAAAAGCTCTTGAATTTCAAGAGCTTTTTTTAGTATATAGAGATATTGTATTATTTATACATGTTTTGCATTTCATAAGCAAAAGTGTCAAAATCTACATTTTTGTCAACCAAAGAAAGTGCTTTGGCAACAATATAGTTTACGTTGCTTGGAGTGAATCCTAAACCAACTGCAATTTTCTTTAAAACAAGCTCTTGCTTGTCTCCTAATTGATGATCAACACGAACCATTCTTACTAAATCATACAAACGCTCTAGTCTTTGAGTGTATAAGTAAGGTGGGTTTATTGGGTAAATTGCTGGGTTTTCTAAAATTTCTTCGTATTCAGAAGCTGAAATTTCAAGTTTCGTAGCTAATTTGTCCAAAAAGTTTTTTTCCTCAGGCGCTACAGTACCGTCGGCTAGAGCAACACGAACAATTGCAGAAAAGTGACCTTTATTTCTTTGTTTGAATTCGCTATCAAATAAATCTGAAAATGACATAATTATTGTTTTTATATTGGGCAAAGATAATTCAATTTTTATTTTTTTAAATTCTAATTGTTAAAATTTTAATATAGAAATACCTATCGATGCTTAAAAGTTTAATTTAGATACTGAAATTCGGGATAAAGCCGTTATTGTTTGGAGTTTGATCGTATGTTGGATTTCTTTTTAGACCTTTTAAATATAGGGGTTTGTGAATTGATAAGAGTATATAATAAGTAATAATAGCAAACGTTTAATATGTATGCACTCCATCTGCCTCGGTTGAGTCATTTTTTTATGACAATCGTCGATTTTCAAAATAAATTGTATGTTTACAGTCCCATACCGAGTTAATAAACAAAACCTATGTCGCAATTTTTAATATATTTTCAATTAGGCTTAAAACATATCTTAGATATTTATTCTTATGATCATGTTTTGTTCTTGATTGCTTTGTCAGTTCCTTTTAGTTTTAAAGATTGGAAGCGTATATTGTTATTGGTAACACTATTTACATTAGGACATACAATGTCATTGTTATTAGTAGTATTTGAGATTGTCGCTATCAAAGTGAGCGTGGTGGAAATGTTGATTCCAATAACAATACTAATAACGGCGCTTTTTAATCTTTTTACAGCTGGGAAAACCAACAAAAAAGAAAGTGTCAACTTGATTGCTTTTATAACGTTGTTTTTTGGAATTATACATGGATTGGGATTTTCAAGTTATTTTAAGTCAGTGTTGGGGAATGAGTCCACTCGGTTGTTGCCTCTTTTGGAATTTTCATTAGGGATTGAAGCGGGTCAATTGGTAGTGGTAATTGTGACCTTGATTTTGTCTTATATTGTGCAAACATTCTTTCGGTTTTCTAAGAGAGATTGGACATTGGTCATGTCAGCATTTATAATTGGGGTAGTTTTACCAATGATATTGGAAAGTAAAATTTGGATTAGATAAAAATGGAAAAACATAAACTAAATAAATATGATAAAGCTTATTTGAGAATTGCAACGGAATGGGGGCTTTTGTCCTATTGCAAACGCAAAAAAGTAGGTGCTATTATTGTCAAAGATAGAATGATAATCTCAGACGGATACAACGGTACGCCTTCAGGTTTTGATAATTGTTGCGAAGACGAAACCGGTTTAACGCGTTGGGATGTTTTACATGCTGAAGCAAATGCTATTTTAAAAGTAGCTCGTTCTACCCAATCTTGTGAAGGAGCTACCTTGTATATTACACTTTCCCCTTGTAAGGAGTGTAGTAAATTAATTCATCAGTCCGGAATAAAAAGAGTGGTGTATCAAAACGGTTACCGCGATGACTCTGGAATTCAATTTTTAAAGAAAGCGGGTGTCATCGTTGACCAAATTGTCGATTTAGAAGAATAAATGAAATTCAGTTCGAAATATCTTCCTTTAATTTTAGGAGCTACTTTGGCTTTGGCTTTAGGCGTGCTGCTAGGAGAATGGATTCAATCTACTGGTGAAAATCATTTTTTAGCCAAAAGCACTTCCAAAAGCAAACTTAATAAATTAATAGATTTTATCGAAAATGACTATGTTGATGACGTTAATACCGATTCGATAGTAAATCTAACCGTGGATAGAATCATGGAACAGTTAGACCCTCATTCGGTCTATGTGCCGCCCAATGAGCAAGTTCGTGTAGAAGAAACCATGAGAGGAGATTTTGTAGGGATAGGGGTTAGTTTTTATATGTATAGAGATACCTTGGCAGTGATTCGACCTATAGAAAACGGGCCTTCAGCTAAAGCTGGAATTAAAGCAGGGGACCGTATTCTCTATGCTAATAAGACCAAACTTTTTGGTCGCAATTTATCTTCAGATAGTTTGTTTTCAATCTTAAAAGGAACTCGTGGTTCAGCGGTTCAATTAATAGTTTACCGAAAATCACAGCAAAAAAAGTTTTCTATTAACTTGAAAAGAGATGTGATTCCGTTAAAAAGTGTTGATGTTGGGATGTTGCTAGAAGCTAAAACAGGCTATATTAAAATCAATCGTTTTTCTGAAACAACTTATCGCGAATTCAAGGCTAGTCTGCTAAAATTGAAAAGCTTAGGTGTGAATAGTGTAATCCTTGATCTCAGAAATAATGGTGGGGGCTATATGGAAGAAGCCATTGCTGTAGCAGATGATTTTCTAAAAAAAGACCAGCTTATTGTTTTTACAAAAAATAAGAAAGGGGTAATTCAGAAGACCTTCGCTACCGATAATGGTATTTTTGAAAACGGTAAAGTGGTTGTTTTAATTAATGAAAATAGCGCTTCGGCTAGTGAGATTTTGGCAGGAGCTATTCAGGATAATGACCGTGGAATTGTAGCGGGAAGACGCTCTTTTGGAAAAGGATTGGTACAGCGCGAAATGAATTTTGAAGACGGTTCCGCTGTAAGATTGACTGTGGCAAGGTATTACACGCCTACAGGTCGTTCTATTCAAAAATCATATAAAAAAGGGAACGAGTCTTATTTTAATGAATCCGAAGCTCGATTTTTGTCTGGAGAATTGTATGCCAAAGACAGTATTAAAATTGCCGATAGTTTAAAATTTAAAACACCTAAAGGGCGAATTGTTTATGGAGGTGGAGGTATTGTGCCAGATGTATTTGTGCCCATTGAGATTGAAGACCCTAATGTCAATTACTTGATGCGATCAGGAATGGTCGGGAATTTTGTTTTCGAACAATTAGACTTGCATCGGGCAGAATTTAAGCAAATCTCTTTAGATGCCTTTAGGTTAAAAATGAAGAAAGAAGACAAGTATTACAATGCATTTCAGCGTTATGTGTACAAAAATAGAATTGCACTTAACCTTGTAAAAAATAAAGATGTTGTAAAACGGTTTTTAAATGCTGAGTTTGCAAGGCAACTATACGGCGATGATAAGTATTATGAATTGCTTTTAAAAGAGGATAGGATGATTCAAAAAGTATTGAAATAAATAAGCTTTTTTATTTTTCTCGAATACTATCATGTGAATGTGTTTGCTCTCCTTTGTTCCACAAAGTGAGTATGTCAGTTGCTACAGCAGCTCCGCTTCCAGCCGCTATAGTAAGTTGGCTTCTCCAACCCGCTAATGTTCCTATAACATAAATGCCTTCCGTTACTTTATGATCCGTATTGTGTAATTGAATTCGGTTTTTTATTGGGAGTGCCTTTTGGTGAGGTTCTACATAGTCCATTAGGCCGTCAATCGCAAAAGTGTTTGCTGAGCCAATTCCAATTACTACTATTTCAGTTTTGTAACTGCCTTTGTTGGTGGTAATGGTTAAGTTAGGGTATTCACCTGCTATTTTAAGCACTTTTTCGTTAGGGATTTGAATAATATGCGGATATATTTCCGATAAATGAGTGGTGGAGCTGCTAAGTAATTCAGTTCCTAAAGTCCCAGGCGCGATTCCGTATGCATTATTGAAAATGGCATCTTGAAGCGCAGAGGCTTTTTGGTGAGTGATAATGCCAATTGTTTTGTCCTTTGCAAAAGTTTTGTGTTGAGCAGAGCCTAATACAAGTGCGCAAGAAATGCCGGATACACCACCGCCAATAATTAAAACGTTATATTTCATTGTTATTTGTCGTTCGTTTTCTCTTCAATTTTTTTTGACATTTTAAAAATCAAAAGAATCAAAACGGCACAAAAGGAAGCTGCAATTCCGATAAACGCCACAGCGCTATCACCTTGAAAAGGATCTTTAAAATCTAACATTGAGATGTTGAAGATTATTAGTGCAACAGCTAAAAACACTAATATGTTGATAAAGATTTTCATAAAAATATTTTTTGTTTTAGGTAAAGGCTTGTTTTTGTTAGGGTATTCCGTTTTGTATTGTAGCTTGTAAATGCCTTTACATACGATTTTAGGGGGTAAAATTATAAAAAAAATGTTTAAATGGATAAACCTTTAACATAAGCAGTAGATAATTTAACAGCTATAGCCAAGAAGAAATTTTTAAAAATTTACTGGATTAGTCTGATGCTATTTTATGCTAACGATTTTTGTTATCTGAGATGATTTCAGTACAAAAGGATCAGAATACTATTTTAAAAATAAAATCTTAACTGTAAAGCTAGGTAGAATAGACATGGTTTTAGTTCTTGCTATAATTGAAAAACAATGAGGGTTCGTATCTTTGATTGGTGTTTAAAGACAGTGTGAAGCGGAACTTCGAAAAAGTCGCAATGGCTGTCATCCATGACTTATAAAATGTTGTTTTCTCTTTGCAATATGTTAATAGCACCGATTTCCACTTCCGATTTGTATTTGTTTGATTACCTTTGCACTTTATAAATACAGTTAGTAGAGTCCATGTTTCAATTAGGAAAAACCATTGTTTCTGAAGATATTTTAGAAAAAGAATTTGTTTGTAATTTGTCTGCCTGCAAAGGAGCCTGTTGTGTTGATGGAGATGCAGGAGCGCCCTTAAGCGAGGAGGAAACTAAAATTTTGGAGACCATTTATCCTAAGGTAAAACCATTTCTTCGCAAAGAAGGGATTGCAGCTATTGAGGCGCAAGGTACATGGACAAAAGGAACCGATGGGGATTTAGAAACACCGTTAATCGATAATAAAGATTGTGCCTATGTGATTTTTGATGGTAAAACAGCTTTGTGCGGAATAGAGCAAGCCTACAATCAAGGATTAGTAGATTGGAAAAAACCAGTGTCCTGCCATTTGTACCCGATCCGGATTAAGGATTTTACCGAGTTTGCAGCTGTGAATTATGACAAATGGGATATCTGTGATGACGCCTGTTCGTTAGGTAAGGAGCTGGAGGTTCCAGTGTATAAGTTTGTCAAAGAAGCCTTAGTGCGTAGATTTGGAGAAGACTGGTATGCTGAGCTAGATTTAGTGGCTCAGGAATGGAAAAAACAAGGCTCAAAAAAACCGTAAAAACCTTTGTTTGTAGCTTATAAAACAGTATGTTTTAAAGTCAAATTCTTCGTTTGTCTATTTTTAATTAGTTGATAAATAGAAAGTTGCAAATTGTATGAAAAGCGTTGCTTATTTTGTTCTTTGTTAAAAACTAGGGCGTTTTGTGGATAAGTTTGGCTTTTTATAATCGCATTATTTTTCAATCTTTGTAGTTCACAGAAATCTTTTATTTTAGTTAAAAATTTAATAAAAAACACACAATAGTAATGTCGCAAGTAGAACCTATTTTACAAGAGAATAAAAATCGTTTCGTAATTTTTCCTATCAAACACCATGATATTTGGGAGTTTTATAAGTCAATGGAGGCTAGTTTTTGGACAGCTGAAGAAATCGATTTGTCACAAGATTTAAATGACTGGAATAATAAGTTGAGTGATGATGAGAGGTATTTTATTAAACATATTTTAGCTTTTTTTGCAGCTTCTGACGGAATTGTAAATGAAAATTTAGCGGAAAATTTTGTGAATGAGGTACAATATGCTGAGGCAAAATTCTTTTATGGTTTCCAAATTATGATGGAAAACATTCATAGTGAAACCTATTCATTGTTGATTGATACCTATGTTAAAGATGAGGCTGAGAAAGATGAGTTGTTCAACGCTTTAGAAGTTTTTCCAGCGATTAAGAAAAAAGCGGATTGGGCTTTAAAATGGATTGAGTCCGATTCATTCGCAGAACGTTTAATTGCTTTTGCAGCAGTAGAAGGGATTTTCTTCTCAGGAGCATTTTGTTCTATCTATTGGTTGAAAAAACGTGGTTTGATGCCAGGTTTAACTTTCTCTAACGAATTGATTTCTCGTGACGAGGGAGTTCACTGCGATTTTGCGGTGCATTTACACAACAACCATTTAGTAAATAAAGTGTCTAAAGAAAGAATCAGAACTATCATTGTTGATGCTTTAAATATCGAAAGAGAGTTTATTACAGAGTCATTGCCAGTAAGTTTGATTGGTATGAATGCTACTTTGATGACGCAATATTTAGAGTTTGTTGCTGACAGACTTTTGGTGGAATTAGGTTGTGATAGAGAATACAACACTTCAAATCCATTTGATTTTATGGATATGATTTCGTTGCAAGGAAAAACAAATTTCTTTGAAAAGAAAGTAGCTGAATATCAAAAATCAGGTGTGATGAACACCGATGAAGATGGTCAAAAAATTAGTTTCGACGCTGATTTTTAATTGATTTACCGCTAAGACGCTAGGGCGCAAAGAAGAGAAGCTTTGACGTTTTCAAGTGATTAGTAGTAGAACAAATATAAAACACATTGTGCCTTTGCGCCTTCGCGGTGTAAAATCACAAGTAATACCCGGGATTAGTTTCCCAAAAACCAATTAACAAATACCCGAAAAATAGAAAAGGGATTTTCTGTTTTTTAAAAACAATCGAGCTTATGTATGTAATTAAAAGAGATGGTAGGAAAGAACCAGTAATGTTTGACAAAATCACAGATAGGATTAAAAAACTATGCTATGGTTTGAATGATTTAGTGGATGCTGTGAAAGTGGCAATGCGTGTTATTGAAGGGCTTTACGATGGAGTTTCGACATCAGAATTGGATAATTTAGCGGCAGAAACAGCGGCGTCAATGACTATCGCGCATCCTGATTATGCACAACTGGCAGCTCGTATTGCTATTTCAAATTTACATTCAAATACAAACAAATCGTTCTCAGAAACGATGGACGAAATGTATCATTATGTAAATCCAAGAAATGGTCAAAAAGCGCCTTTATTATCTGAAGAAGTACATAGAGTAATACAAGAAAATGCAGAATTCTTAAATTCGCATATTATATATAATAGAGATTTTAACTACGATTACTTTGGTTTTAAAACACTAGAGCGTTCGTATTTATTGAAAATCAATGGTAAAATCGTAGAGCGTCCGCAACATATGTTGATGCGTGTGTCTGTGGGGATTCACTTAGATGATTTAGAGTCGGTTTTAGAGACTTATGACTTGATGTCTAAAAAGTTCTTTACCCATGCAACGCCTACATTGTTTAACTCTGGAACACCAAAACCTCAAATGTCTTCTTGCTTCCTTCTAGCAATGAAAGAAGATAGTATTGATGGTATTTATGATACGTTGAAAAACACGGCCAAAATCTCGCAATCTGCTGGTGGTGTAGGACTTTCTATTCACAATGTACGTGCTACGGGTTCTTATATTCGTGGAACGAACGGAACTTCGAACGGAATTGTTCCGATGTTGCGTGTGTTTAACGACACGGCTCGTTATGTAGATCAAGGTGGAGGAAAACGTAAAGGAAGTTTTGCTGTTTATATTGAAACTTGGCATGCCGATATCTTTGACTTCTTGGACTTGAAAAAGAATACAGGAAAAGAAGAAATGCGTGCTAGAGATTTATTCTTCGCGATGTGGACTTCGGATTTATTCATGAAGCGTGTACAAGAAAACGGAAACTGGACTTTAATGTGTCCTAACGAATGTCCAGGATTGTATGATGTTTATGGAGAAGAGTTTGAGGCTTTATATACAAGTTACGAGCAAGCTGGTAAAGGTAGAAAAACCATTAAAGCACACGAATTATGGGAGAAAATTCTAGAATCGCAAATCGAAACTGGAACGCCATATATGTTGTACAAAGATGCTGTTAACCGTAAATCAAACCAAAAGAACTTAGGAACGATTCGTTCGTCTAACCTATGTACAGAGATTATGGAATATACTTCTGCTGATGAGGTGGCGGTATGTAACTTAGCTTCACTTTCGTTACCAATGTTTGTTGAAAACGGGGAATTTGATCACCAAGCGTTGTTTAACGTAACCAAACGTGTAACAAGAAACTTAAATAAAGTAATCGATAGAAACTACTATCCAGTTGTAGAGGCAGAGAATTCTAATTTACGTCACCGTCCTATTGGTCTTGGAGTGCAAGGTTTGGCTGATGCTTTCATTATGTTGCGCATGCCGTTTACGTCAGACGAAGCTAAAAAATTAAATCAAGAAATTTTCGAAACACTATATTTCGCAGCCGTTACAGCTTCGATGGAAATGGCTAAAGAAGAAGGTCCTTATTCAACTTACCAAGGTTCACCGATGTCTCAAGGAGAGTTCCAGCATAATTTATGGGGAATTCAAGACGAAGAATTATCAGGTCGTTGGGATTGGGCAGGGTTAAGAAAAGAAGTATTGCAACACGGAGTTCGTAACTCATTGTTAGTAGCGCCTATGCCTACCGCTTCTACTTCTCAAATTTTAGGAAACAATGAAGCATTCGAACCATATACTTCTAATATTTATACTCGTAGAGTACTTTCAGGAGAATTTATCGTTGTAAACAAACACTTATTGCACGATTTAGTGGAACGTGGATTGTGGAACGAAAGTTTGAAACAAGAAATCATGCGTCATAATGGTTCTGTTCAAAATATCGATGTGATTCCGCAAGATTTGAAAGATTTGTATAAAACAGTTTGGGAAATGTCAATGAAAGATATTATTGATATGTCGCGTCAACGTGGGTATTTTGTAGATCAATCACAATCATTGAACTTGTTCATGCAAAATGCTAATTACTCTAAATTGACTTCGATGCATTTCTACGCTTGGCAATCAGGATTGAAAACAGGAATGTATTATTTGAGAACAAAAGCAGCAGTTGACGCTATCAAGTTTACCTTAAACAACGATAAAAAACAACAACCCGTTGCCGAAGAAGTGAAAACGGACTCTATTGATATTAATGAATACAAAAAGATGATTCTACAAGCCCAAGCAGGCGGACCAGAAGATTGTGAAATGTGTGGTTCTTAAATATTTTTATAAAATAGAATAAAGAGTAGAGTATATAGAAAACAGCTATCCAATTTTGGGTAGCTGTTTTTTTTTGGAGTTAATCTCGTTTTTCCTTTCAATCAACAGATGGATGTTATTTTTATGTAGAGCTTATATTATCTGCAAAAATCTGCAAAATCTGCGTGCTTATTTTTCATGCAGATTTTTGCAGATGAGGCAGATTTTATGTAAGAGTAGTAATAGGATTGGTTCAGATTCTAATTAGTAACAGAAAACATCTGTGATAATCTGTGAAATCTGTGTTTTTCCTTTTTTACACCGTCTCCAATTTCTCCACAGCCAAACGCATTTTTTTAGCAGCGTTTACCATTTCGATTAAGGCTTTTTTAGTTTCATCCCAATGACGTGTTTTTAAACCGCAATCTGGATTTACCCAAAGTTGGTTGGCTGGAATCACCGCTGCCGCTTTTTCTAGCAAATGAACCATTTCTTCATGAGAAGGCACACGTGGCGAGTGAATGTCATAAACGCCTGGTCCAATTTCGTTAGGATAGTTAAAATCAGCAAAAGCATCTAGTAATTCCATTTGCGAACGCGAACATTCAATCGTAATCACATCGGCATCCATATCGGCAATGTTTTGAATGATGTCGTTAAACTCACTATAGCACATATGCGTGTGGATTTGGGTGTCGTCAGCAACACCACTAGCAGAGATTCTAAAAGCTTTGATTGCCCAGTCTAGATACTTTGTCCATTCTTCTTTACGTAAAGGCAATCCTTCACGGATAGCAGGTTCGTCAATCTGAATAATTTTGATGCCAGCAGCTTCTAAATCCACTACTTCATCTCGAATGGCCAAAGCGATTTGCGTACAAGTTTCCGACCTTGGTTGGTCATCACGTACAAACGACCATTGTAGGATGGTAACAGGTCCCGTTAGCATTCCTTTGACCCATTTAGGAGTCAATGATTGTGCATATTCAGCCCATTTAACTGTCATTGGAGCAGGACGAGAAACATCACCATAAATAACGGGTGGTTTCACACAACGGCTACCATAACTTTGTACCCAACCGTTTTTGGTAAACGCAAATCCGTCCAGTTGTTCACCAAAATATTCCACCATATCATTGCGTTCAAATTCACCGTGAACTAAAACATCAATTCCTGATTTTTCTTGAAAACGAATCGTTTCTTCGGTTTCCTTTTTTAATAAAGCATCGTATTCTTTTTCAGTTAAATCTCCTTTTTTGAATTTGGCTCTCCAGCTACGCACTTCTGGCGTTTGTGGGAACGAACCAATAGTTGTCGTTGGGAACAACGGCAATTGCAAAGCTTTGGCTTGTTTTTCTCTTCGAATAGCAAAGATGCTGTTTCTTTTAGAGTCATTTTCTTCAATAGAAGCTACTCTGTTTTTAACCGCTTCATTGTGAATGATGGTCGCTGTTTTTCGTTTGGTATTCGCCAAAGAATTGGCTTCAAATTGTGCTTGGTCATGCTCTGTGATTTCGCCTGAAGCCAAATTGCGAAGTACCACGACCTCTTCAATTTTTTGTTTGGCGAAAGCCAACCATTGTTTTACTTCTGCACTTAGATTTTCTTTATTGGTTTCCAAATCCAAATCGCAAGGAGAATGAATCAATGAACAAGAAGGGGCTATCAAAACGCGGTCGGTTCCTAAAGCATCAATCGCTTTTTGAATCAAGGCTAAGGATTTTTTGAAATCATTTTTCCAAATGTTTCTACCGTCAATCACTCCTAACGAAAGTTTAGCAGTAGGCGCTAATAATTTCGAATCTAAAATATCGTCCAATTGCAATGGACAACGCACTAAATCCAAATGAAAAGTATCAATGGGCAAGGATAAGGCTGTCGCCAAATTTTCGCCAAAACAATCAAAATAATTCGCTAGATTGATTTTGATATTAGGGAATTGCGCATGGATTTGGTTGTAGGTGTAAACCAATGCTTGGCGTTCTTTGTCGGTAAGGTTTAGGGCTAAAAAGGGTTCGTCAAATTGAATGAAAGTCGCACCTTCATTTTCTAATTTGGTTAGGATTTCGAAGTAAACAGGAAGAAGTTTCTCTAGTAAGTCAATTCTGTGGAAACCCGCTTCTTTTTCTTTTCCTAAAAGCAAATAAGAAACGGGACCAATCAATACGGGTTTGGTAACAATTCCGATGGCTTTGGCTTCTTTAAACTCTTCAATAATTTTTTCCGAAAACAAATAAAATTCTTGGTCTTTGGTGAATTCAGGAACAATATAGTGGTAGTTGGTGTCAAACCATTTGGTCATTTCCATCGCAACTACGTCTTGATTGTTTTTTTGTGCGCCACGAGCCATGGCAAAATACAGGTCTAAGAAAGTGTTGGTTTCGGCAAATTCATGGTAGCGTTTTGGAATGGCACCCACAGTTAAACTCAAATCCAAAACTTGGTCGTAAAACGAAAAATCATTGGAAGGAATGTAATCAATTCCTGTTTCTGATTGTAATTTCCAGTTGGCTTCACGAATGTTTTTACCTACTTTCAAAAGTTCATCAGCAGGAATTTTTCCTGACCAATACAATTCGTTTGCTTTTTTTAATTCTCTTTGGTTTCCAATTCTGGGATAGCCTAAATTATTTGTTTTCATATCTTAGTATTTTTTACTTTACAAATGTATTGTCTTGGTAATTAATACTGAATTAATGAGGTTTATTAAGTAAATTAAACTGTAAAAGTGTATTTTTGAAGTTTTTAAAACTAAAACCTCTCTCATAAACTAACTTTTGCCGTAAATTATCCTATGGAAAATCTAGATGCTACCGACATTCAAATCCTAAAACGACTACAAGCCGACTCGAATATCAACATAAAAGAGCTAGCTGCCGAATTATTCTTGACTACAACTCCTGTTTATGAACGCATCAAAAGACTCGAACGCGAAGGATATATTATGAAATATGTGGCTTTGTTAGATAAAAAGAAACTGAAACTAGGGATGACGGTTTTTTGTAATGTGCGGCTAAAAGAACATGCTCGAAATGTAGGAGCTAATTTTGTAAAAGATATTGTTGCCTTGCCTGAAATTATCGAATGCTATAATATAGCAGGAGATTATGATTTTATGCTGAAAATTCTAGTCGAAGACGTTGCGAGTTATCAAGATTTTGTCATGAATAAATTATCAACTATTGAGAATATTGGGAATACCCAAACCATTTTTGTAATGGGGGAAATCAAGAATAGTACGGCTTTGCATTTTTAGAAAATTCTATAAAATAACAAACCGAAAATCCATAACTAAAACAACGTACAATTGTTTAGGGATATGAATTTTCGGAAAAAATAAAAAAGGTGTTTTTATTTAATAGTTGCCCATTTTTTATCAATAGCTTTAAGGTATTTAGCTTCGTCTTTGTTCCAAATATCTAAAGTGTTTACTTGTTGTCCGTTGAAATCACCGTTAAAGAATAAGTATAATTTGTTATCGACAATTTTGAAAGTTTCAGGATTGATAGAGAATTTCGAATCTTTTTCAGCTACACCCCAAGCGCAGTATCCGTTACATTGTGGTGCATATTTTTGAGGATTTGCTTTGAATGCTTTTGCATTGGCTTTAGAAGCAAAATAATAGGTTGTTTTTCCAATTTTCTCAGCATTAGCTGCATTTCCTTTCGTGGCTTTGTGGTCTTTAAAATAAGATACGACGTCGTAACCACCAATGGCTAAACCTGATTTGTCTACAGCCTCTACTTGTGCAAATATACCGTTTGAAAATAAAGCGATAAACGCTACAGCAAGAATTGATTTTAAATTTTTCATTTGTTTTAAATTAAGGATTATTGTTGTTTAAATTATTTTATACTGTCAGTTCTTCTTCTGTTAACTCTTGAACCTGTTCAATATTCCATTCGCCTTCAATCATGCGATGTACATAACAGGCGTCTGCTTGTCTGAGTAATTCGGTTTTTTGTTCCTCGGTAAGGTTACCTTCAATTTTAATTTTTCCAGTAACGGTAGTTGATAGCTTTCCGTCCACGCCACGTTTTACGTTGAGTTCAAATTCGCCATCTACATCTTCGATAGGCCAGTTGTTTTTGCGAGCAATATAGCGTACAGTGGCCACCTTACACATCGCTAAACTAGAAAGGATAAAATCCTCTGGCGAAAAACCTAAATCCGTTCCTTTGCTAGTCAAAGGTTCGTCTCCTGTTACAGAATGTCTCCCGTTTGTAATGAAAGATTGGTAGCCTGATGGCAAATTTTTGATATTTATTTTCTTTCCCATGATATTAATTTTTTAAGATGTTGTTTAAGTGACTAGAGATTACGGATTTACTGTGTACTCCATTTTGAGTTCCTACAATCTCACCGTTTTTAAAGTAAAATAAAGCCGGAATGCTTCTTACTTTGAATTGAGCTGCTAGTTCTGGATTTTGATCTACGTTAATTTTTGAAATTACCGCTTTGCCATCAAAATCATTTGCTAACTCTTCAAGTGCAGGATGTAATGCTTTACAAGGGCCACACCAATCAGCAAAAAAGTCTACTAGTACGACTTGGTTGTCAGCAATTGTTTGTTCAAAATTGGTTTTATCTAAATGTTGTATCATCTTATTAGGTTTTAAAATTGGGAAAATAAATTAAAGCTTTGGAGCTAACGGAAAATCAATGGCAAAACCAGCAAGATTATGAATGTAGTTGCTTATCACTTTGTCACCCACTACAATCACGACATCGATCATGTTTTCTTCGGTATATCCAGCTTCAAAAAAAGCTGTTTTTATGGCGTCGGTTGCTTTTCCTTTGTTTTCAACAACCGATGCAGTGAATTTTACCAAAGCATCCAGTTTAGTGTCAAATGCTGCCGAACCTCTTCTTAGTTCAAGAACTTGTTCGTCTGTAAAACCATTCATTTTTCCAAGAACCGTGTGTGCTGATTGGCAATACTCACAACCATTTATTTGGCTCGTGATCAAGTTTACAACTTCTCTTTCTTTAGCTTTTAATGTACTTTTTCTGTTTTGCAATGCTAAATAATCACCAAGTGCTGTTTGGTTTTTAGCATAGTAAGCATATAAATTAGGTACAAAACCTAAACCTTTTTGTAGGTTATCAAATATAGCTTGATTGTTTGCAGATACTTCTTCTCTTGTTGGTACTGAAAATTTTGACATGATTTTAAAATTTTAAATTGTTATTAAATAAATAAGTTGATTTCATCACAGTAGTAATCTTGAATTGCTAGATTAGCACAGAAACACTCTTGTGAAATAGCGATTAACGGTGGCGTTTTTTTTGTTGGTCCAGTTAATGCTCTAAAAGTTTCTATAAGTCTGTTAATTGTTTTCATGATTACTGTTGTTATAATTTGATGGTACAAAGTTGCGCCAAAACAACAGCTCATAGTTAGTCAGGACTTCCTCAAGAGTTACCTTTTTTTCCTTTCGAACTGTTTTTTTAGTAAAAAGGGGATGTTTTTTTAAAATTTGGGGTCAGTTACTAGTCCTGCCTTTCCATAATTTGGATGCTTAGGGACTATTCTTCCATGAAATCCCGTATATGATAATTTTTTGTTCAAACAGGGAAAAAAATGAAAGAAGAGAGGTAGAGAAAATCCGTTTTAGATCTGTGTTTTCGTGATAGCGAATCTGTTTTATCCGCGTCCTACTATTTTCGTCTTTCGGTAAAGAAGCGTTTCATCAAGTCGGCAGCTTCATCGGCAAGAATGCCTCGAACTACGGAAGTTTTGGGATGTAGTCTTCCGCCCATTTTTTCAAAACCGCGATGCGTATCACTAGCACCAAAAACAATTTTCGAAACCTGACTCCAATACAAAGCACCCGCGCACATTTGGCAAGGTTCTAAGGTGACATAAAGTGTGCAATCTTTTAAATATTTGCCACCAAGGAAATTCGCTGCCGCTGTAATGGCTTGCATTTCGGCATGAGCGGTTACGTCATTGAGTAATTCGGTTAGGTTGTGGGAACGGGCTATAATTCGGTCGTTGATAACGACTAGTGCACCCACGGGGATTTCACCTTTTTCAAAAGCGATTTCGGCTTCATTCAAAGCCTTCTTCATAAAATATTCGTCGGTGAATGGATTTATCATGGAGCAAAAATACGGATTTCGTATTTGTTTTTGTTAAGGGCGATTATAATTGATTAAAGCTTTTGCTAATGCTATTGTGATAGTGTTTTTCTATAGGACATGAAGTTGAAAAGAAACACATGAAGATGTGCGATACATTTTTTGTGATACGGTGTCTGCTTAGCGAATCTTCATGGTAGTTATTAATAAAAAAGTTCAAATCAGAAATTAGATTTAAAACCGTAAATTTGCGTTTTTGAAATCCTAATGAAAACCAACTTACTCGAACATATTTCCTCTCCAAAAGATTTGCGCTTACTCGACGAATCGCAACTCCCGCAATTAGCGCAAGAACTGCGTGATTTCATCATTGGGATTGTGGCGGTTAAGGAAGGGCATTTGGGTGCTAGTTTGGGTGTGGTCGAGTTGACCGTGGCTTTGCATTATGTATTCAATACGCCCGAAGATTTGTTAATTTGGGATGTAGGTCATCAAGCTTACGGACACAAAATCCTTACCGAACGAAAAGATATTTTTCACACCAACAGACAATTAGGAGGAATTTCAGGATTCCCAAAAAGAAGTGAGAGTGTCTATGATGCTTTTGGCGTAGGTCATTCCTCTACTTCAATTTCGGCGGCTTTGGGTATGGCAATTGCTTCCAATTTGAAAGGTGAAGTCGATAAACAACACATTGCAGTGATTGGTGATGCTTCTATTGCTTCAGGAATGGCTTTTGAAGGATTGAATCATGCTGGTGTTACAGATGCTAATTTATTGGTGATACTAAATGACAACGCCATTGGGATTGATCCGAGTGTAGGGGCATTAAAAGAATATTTGACCGCTGTAAAAACAGGAAAAAACCACCGTCAAAATAATATTATCAAATCCTTGAATTTTGATTATTCAGGACCTATTGATGGCAATGATATTTTTGCTGTTGTCAAAGAATTAAAACGATTACAAAAAATTAAAGGGCCTAAGTTTCTTCATATTATCACCACCAAAGGAAAAGGACTCAAGCAAGCCGAAGAAGATCAAGTGAAATACCATGCGCCTGGTAAATTTGATGCTAAATCAGGCGAAATCTATTTAAAATCAGAGGATGATTTACCACCAAAATACCAAGATGTTTTTGGGTTGACCCTTTTGGATTTGGCACAAAAAAATAAAAAAATAATTGGAATCACACCTGCAATGCCTTCGGGTAGTTCGCTAAAATTCATGATGGAGGCTTTACCCGAACGTGCTTTTGACGTAGGAATTGCGGAACAGCATGCCGTGACTTTGGCAGCAGGAATGGCGACACAAGGCATGATTGTTTATTGTAATATCTATTCTACTTTTTTACAAAGGGCTTACGATCAATTGATTCACGATGTGGCTTTGCAAAACTTGCCCGTTATATTTTGTTTAGATAGAGCTGGATTAGTGGGTGAAGATGGGTCTACGCATCATGGAGTATTTGATATAGCTTATTTGCGTTGTATTCCTAATATGGTAATCCATTCTCCATTGAATGAGATTGATTTGCAAAATATTTTATATACGGTGCAATTAGGAATTGATTTTCCAATTGCCATTCGGTATCCTCGAGGACGTGGGGTGACGGTTAATTGGCAATCGGACCATTTTTGTCACTATGCACCCATAAAAATTGGCCAATCAAAATGCTTAAAAAAAGGTACAAAGGTGGCTGTATTGTCCAATGGTGCTATTGGGAAAAATGTTAGTATAGCAATTGATAGAATAGAGAATTCTACCGCCATAGCACATTATGATTTTCCTTTTGTAAAACCTTTGGACGAAAAAAACTTACACGAAATTTTTAAAACCTATAAAAAAATTATAACTATTGAAGATGGCACAATAATTGGTGGGTTTGGGGCGGCTATTTTGGACTTTGGTTCGCGGCATCATTATGTTGTTACTGTGCAGAATTTAGGAATTCCGGATCAGTTTGTAGAACAAGGAACGGTGGAAGAATTGCAACAATTGTGTAAAATTGACGTTAGTAGTTTGACCAAGATTTTTTTAGAAATAGCTAAATAGCAAATAAATAAAAAAAAATATAAACTCATAATGAAACTATTCCATTTTGTTCTTCTCTGTTTAATTATAAGTACTTCGGCCTACTCGCAGAAAATTATCACTACGTTGATACCTGAACCACAACCTTCTGATAGTGTTTCACATTGGGACAATAAAAATAAAATTGACTTTTCAATTTCTGAAATTTTATTTGTGAATTGGAATGCGGGAGGAACTAATTCTATTTCAGGTTTGTTGCGTACACAGTTTAATAGAAATTATACAACCGATAATATTCGGTGGGCAAATGAGCTTATCATGCGCTACGGATTGAACAAACAGGATGGTGCCGAAGTGCGAAAAACAGAAGATGCGTTTCAATTTAGTTCCACTTTTGGTTATCGTGATAATGAAAAATCAAATTGGTACCATAGTGCGAAATTCAATTTCAATACACAATTTACCAATGGATATAAATACCCTAATACAGAAGTTTCTGTTTCAGGCCCTTTTGCCCCTGCTTATTCTTTTTTAGGTGTTGGTGCTGAATACGCATCGGAGAAAAAAAATAAATTATTTTATTTTTCACCATTTACCTCCAAGGTTACTTATGTTGGGAATCAAAGATTGGCCGATAAAGGAGCTTTTGGTGTGCCTAAAGCGATTTATGATACTGAGGGAAATGTAATAGAACATAGCTCAAAAATAAAATCGGAATTAGGTACTTTAATTACAGCTTTTTACAAAAAAAAGATAGCTAAGAATATTAATTTTGAGAATCGATTGAGTTTGTATTCTGATTATATTAATAAATACGGGAATGTAGATATCGATTATGATTTGGTCATTGCCTTGGTTGTGAATCAATATGTACGAACGAATATTGGTTTACATGTCATTTATGATGATGATATTAAGGCCAAAGAAGATGTTGCTGGAACGCAAGTGACTGTAGGGCCAAAGGCGCAATTGAAACAAGTTTTGGGTGTTGGGATGACGTATACTTTTTAGGGGGAATTCATTAAAACCTAAAAACAGTATTGATTAGCCCCGACCGTAGCAAAGTATCCTTTTTATTTGTCATACGGAACTTGTTGGAGTAAGACAAATAAAAAGATACTGCGAAGTGCGGGACAACTTGTGAATTGGAAACCAGTGTAGCGCTCCTAAAAAAAATATTAAACACCTTTTTTACCATTAATAGTATTAAATAATTCCAAAGCATTTCCATCTGTAAGCAACGAAATATAATGGCAAATATGCAACAGACGCTCATAGAGATTGTCTTTGTCAAGATGGTGTTTTTCAGGTAGTAATTTCAAGAGTAAATTGTCATAATTTGACGCTGTTCCGTTGAAATGATTGTTGAAAGCGGTAATGAATTTGTCCAATAACGTTTGTATAATTTGATAGCCTACAATTTCTTTTTCAATGACTTCACGGCTTTGGTAAATTTTATCAATACTCAAATTGATGATGTCTGTCATTTGAGCTTTGTACTTGCTTTTATCCATTAAGGCAAAAGGAAATTTTCCTGCAAGAATAGCTTGTTCGTTGTCGATAAAAACTTTTACAGCGTCATTTATCAGGCTCCCAATAGCCAAGGCGCGCAAATAACTGATGCGGTCTTCTTTGGTTTCTAGTGTTTTATATTTAGCACTGTCAATGCTGTCTTTGACTAATTTGATAAGGTATTCTAAAGCAAAATCTTCAGAAACCAATCCAAGATTGATTCCGTCTTCAAAGTCAATTATGGTATAGCAAATATCATCAGCGGCTTCGACTAAATAGGCGAGTGGGTGTCTCTCAAATCCCAAATCGTCAGCTGATTTGTTGGGAATCATACCCAAATCGGTTGCTACTTCTTTGAAAAAATCTTTATCTGTTTGAAAGAAACCGTATTTTTTGTCGGCTATATTTTTTGTTGGTTTTTTAGGTAAACTTTCTTTGGGATATTTGGTAAAAGCACCAAGGGTTGCATAGGAAATACGCAGTCCGCCTTCAATTCCAGGACGGCTGCCAGTGAGTACTGAAAATCCGTTAGCATTTCCTTCAAAGTCAATTAAATCTTGCCATTGTTTTGCTGTCAATTGTGCTTTGTATTGTTGCCCTTTGCCAATAGAAAAATATTCTCCGATGGCTTTTTCACCAGAATGGCCAAAAGGAGGATTCCCAATATCATGTGCTAAGGATGCCGCAGCTACGATGGCTCCAAAATCATTCATGTGAAAACCATGTACGTCCTTAAGATAGGGATGTTTTTCAATGACTTTTTTGCCTACTAATCTTCCAAGAGAACGTCCCACAACCGAAACCTCCAAACTATGTGTCAAACGTGTGTGTACAAAATCAGTTTTCGAAAGCGGAATCACCTGTGTTTTATCTTGTAAACTACGGAAGGCTGCCGAGAAAATGATACGATCATAATCGACTTCAAATCCCAATCGGGTGTCGTCTTGTTCTATGCGTAGTCGTTTGCCTTTGTCTCCTTGGCGTCTCAGTGATAAAAGTTGTTCCCAGTTCATGGTGGTATTGCTAAAATTTCGATTGGTTTCAAAGATACTTAAAAGCGGTTAATGTCAATAATTTTGTAAGGATTTCTAATGAGGTGCGACTATTAGATAAAATTAGCTACATTGTATTTTAATATATAACTAAAAAAAATGCTTTACACGGGTGAACTTAACGAATTTGTACGATTAGCAGAGATTGATAAAACCAATTGTGATTTACTGAAAGAAAAAATCAGTGAAAGTTTAAGTGTGATTTGGTGTCAAGAGGTATTAGAGATAAATGTAGATGGAACGGATTATTTATTTCCTAAACATACTATTGTTTTTTTGACAGAATACCATAAAGTGAATGTGATTAAGGTAGTCAAAGCTCGAATGGTAAGGTTTAATCGCGCTTTTTATTGTATTTCAAATCACGATATTGAAGTAGGTTGTAAAGGTATTTTGTTTTTTGGAGCCTCTCAATTTCCAAAGATTATGATTCCTCAGAACGAAATTGAAAAATTTGATATTCTTTGGAAAATGTTTGCTATCGAGATGGAATCAAAGGATGATTTACAAAATGAAATGTTGCAAATGATGTTGAAACGTTTGCTAATCTTATGCACTAGAATTTTTAAGGAGCAAACTGAATTAATAAATTTTGATAAAAATCAATTGGATATAATAAGAGACTATAACTACTTAGTTGAATGTCATTTTAAGACCAAGCATCAGGTTGCTGAATATGCGGAATTACTCAATAAAAGTCCAAAAACATTGTCAAATTATTTTAAGAAGTATAATGAAAAGCCTCCTTTACAAATTATTCAAGAAAGAATTATGTTAGAGGCTCGTCGACTTTTACGCTATTCTGATAAAAGTATCAAAGAAATCGCTTATGAAATAGGCTATGAAGATATTCAGGCGTTTAGTAAATTCTTTAAAAAATCCGAAGGAGTATCTCCCAGTGATTATAAGAAACAATTGCTGTTGGCCAGTTAAATATTCTAAAATCAATTTTTAAAATCAATTCGTCTTTTATAAAGTCGTATTTTTGAAATTAATACCCTAATGAACGGCAGTTAAAAACAATGAATTCTAAAATACAATTACCACTACTAAGAATTGAACCGCCGTTTTGGTATGCCAGTATGCATAACAAAGAATTACAAATACTCTTTTATGGCAAAGACATATCGAAGTATTTTGTTTCTACTTCTGAATTTGGAATTATAACTAAAGTTACTAAAACAGAAAGCCCTAATTACTTATTTGTTACAATCAATGTAAAATGGGATTATGCCAAGGAACTTGTATTTATTTTTAAACGCAATACAAAAGCAGTTTTTACTCAAAAATACTATATCAAGCAACGCCGTGAGAATTCAGCTGATCGAAAAGGCTTTGATTCTTCGGATGTTATTTATTTACTGATGCCAGACCGTTTTGCTAACGGAAATGGAGATAACAATAATGATGCAACCACTAATGAGAAATACAATCGGGCGTTGCCTGGAGGTCGTCATGGTGGTGACATCAACGGGATCACTAAAAATCTAGATTATATTAAATCCATTGGAGCAACAGCATTGTGGAGTACTCCCTTGTGTGAAGATAACGAAGTTGAATATTCCTATCATTCCTACGCACAGTCAGATGTGTATAAAATAGATCCTCGTTTTGGGACAAATGAAGATTATGTGCGCTTATCTGCCGAATTGCATCTACGAGGTATGAAATTAATTCATGATTATGTAACCAATCATTGGGGACTCCACCACTGGATGGTGCAAGATCCTCCCTCCAAAGATTGGATTAATACTTTTGAAACCTACACAGAAACCAATCACAAACGCACAACGGTATTAGATGTCAATGCGGCTAAAGTAGATAGGAAACAGTGTATTGAAGGTTGGTTTGTCCCTACGATGCCTGATTTGAATAGTACGAATCCTATGATGTTGAAATATCTGACTCAAAATGCAATTTGGTGGGTTGAGTACGCTGATCTTGATGGATTAAGAGTGGATACTTTTAATTATGCGGAACCCCTGCAAATGGCAAAATGGACTAAAGCTATTATGAATGAATATCCTAACTTTAATATGGTAGGCGAAATTACGCAACGCAATCACGGAATTTTGGCCTATTGGCAAAAAGACAGCAAAACAGGGCAGATTCATAATTACAATTCTAATTTACCATCAGTGATGGATTTTTCGTTATGCGATACTTTACAAATGGTGTTCAATGAAGATGATGGAAGTTGGGATAGAGGAATGACAAGGGTGTATGATTCGTTGACTTTTGATTTTTTGTATCCCAATGCTAATAATCTCATGATTTTTGCAGAAAATCATGATTCCAAAAGATTGAATTATTGTTACAACAACGATTTGCAAAAATATAAGTTGGCAATGGTTGTTTTGGCAACCGTTCGTGGCATACCGCAGTTGTATTATGGTTCTGAAATAGGAATGGCAGGCGATCAGTATAAAGGCGATGCTGATATTCGTCAGGATTTCCCAGGAGGTTGGTTAAATGATCCTATCAATGCCTTTCATGATGAAGGAAGGACAGAAGGACAAAAAGCTTATTTTAATTTTACTTCTAAACTGTTCCAATGGCGTAAAACCAAGTCGGTAATTCATTTTGGAAAAACCACACATTACATACCTGAGGACAATATCTATGTGTATTTTAGATATAATGAAAAAGAGTCAGTGATGGTAGTCATTAATAACAATCCAGAGCAAAGAACCATGTTTACTAAGCGTTTTACAGAAAATCTAGAATTTTACTCTAATGGAACTTGTGTTTTTACTAATGAAACAATAGATGTAAAAACAGCTATAACTGTTGGAGGAAAGTCGTTTTTGATACTGGAGTTGTGCTGAAAAAAAAATGCTCAGTGAATCTCGGTCTTGTATTCGCGTATCTCTGTGAAATAGTAATTCTGTGTTTTCTTTCCTTACCTTTGCCTTAAAATCAGTAGCATGTTAAAAATAGGCCATCGAGGAGCTAAAGGTCACGAGCCCGAAAATACTTTGATTAGTTTTCAAAAGGCAATTGATTTGCATGTGGACCGCATTGAACTTGATGTACATTTAAGTGCAGACCAAGAAATTATTGTTTTTCATGATGAAACCTTGGATCGACTTACCAACGGTTCGGGTTTTGTGCGGGATTATACTTTGCCACAATTAAAGCGATTGCGTATTGCAAAAAAGTATCAGATTCCGACTTTGACACAAGTCTTAAATAGAATTAATCAAAGATGTGAGGTTAATATTGAGTTGAAAAGTTTTGAATCTGCGGATAAAGTTGTGGATTTAATTGAAAAATTTGTCGAAGAAAAAAAATGGCACTACAAACAGTTTATTGTTTCTAGTTTTGATTGGTGTGCCTTGCAAGAAGTAAAAAATCTCAATTCGGATATTCGAATAGGAGTGTTGACCGAAACAGATATTGATTTGGCTTTAGCATTTGCAAACGCGATTCAGGCGGTTTCTATACATCCTTATTTCCACTTATTGACTGCTGAAAAAACGAAAGAGATTCAAGAAGCTGGATTTGAGGTTTATCCTTGGACAGTTAATGAAATAGAAGATATTAAAAGAATAAAATCATTTAAAGTAAATGGAATTATTTCTGATTTTCCTGATCGGTTGTAATTGGTGTTTGTAGTAATAGATATGAATCAAAATTTTGACATTATAATAGTCGGTGGTGGTGCAGCAGGTTTTTTTACCGCAATCAATATTGCAGAGAAAAACCCAAAAACCAAAATTGCAATTCTTGAACGTGGTAAGGAAGTTCTATCTAAAGTTCGTGTTTCTGGCGGTGGACGTTGTAATGTGACGCATGCATGTTTTGAACCTAATGAATTAGTGAAGTTTTATCCTCGTGGCGAAAAAGAATTGCGAGGACCTTTTCATCAGTTTTGCTCAGGCGATACTATCGAATGGTTTGAAAAACACGGCGTAGAACTCAAAATTGAGGATGACGGTCGTATGTTCCCTGTTACCGATTCTTCTCAAACTATCATTGATTGTTTTATGGATGCTACACAAAAACTAGGCATAACCGTGCTTACAGGGCAAAGTGTACAATCTATTTACAAAAAAGAAAATTTTTGGAAAGTAGATACTCAAAATGAAAATTATATTGCCCCAAAATTAATCTTAGCTACAGGAAGCAATCCTAAAATTTGGGAAATGCTACAAACCTACGGACACGCCATCGTGAATCCAGTGCCGTCTTTGTTTACTTTTAATATCAAAGACAGCCGAATCAAAGAATTGCCAGGTGTTGCTACTCAAGCAACAGTCATGGTAAAGGATACTAAGTTAACTTCAACAGGGCCTTTGTTAATTACCCATTGGGGAATGAGTGGTCCTGCTATTTTGAAATTATCCGCTTGGGGAGCACGTATTTTACACGATAAAAACTATCAGTTTATTATTTATGTCAATTGGTTAAATGATACCGATATCGAGGAGGCCGAACAGCAATTGAAAAAACTAAAACAAGACCAAGCTAAGAAAATGGTGTCTAAAAAATCGCCATTTGACCTAACGAATCGTTTGTGGGAAAGTTTGGTTTTGGCATCAGGAATTCAGGCAGAAACCAAGTGGGCTGATTTGTCTAAGGTTCAATTGCAAGCCTTAGCAAGCCAATTGACAAAAGGAACTTTTCAGGTGAATGGGAAAAGTACTTTTAAAGAAGAGTTTGTAACCGCGGGAGGAATAGATTTAAAAGAAATCAACTTCAAAACCATGGAAAGCAAGCTACATGAGAATCTTTATTTTGCTGGTGAAATTGTAAATATCGATGCGATTACAGGAGGTTTTAATTTCCAAAATGCTTGGACGGCTGGGTTTATTGTGGCCAATGCAATTTAATATTAGTGTTCCGTGTTCCGTTTTTTTTAGTAATCAGTCTGGGCGTTATGCTACTGTCATATTTATTGACTGAGCACTATTTTTGAGTCTGTTCACTAAAAATCTGATCACTGATGACTATCTGTTAAGCCACCAAATATTCCAATTCAGAACCATTGCAAAACTCACCCAAGCCAGATAAGGAAGGAATAAGTAGCCTGATAATTTGTTGATTTTGGAAAATTGTACATAAGTTTCATAGATGAATAACCAGAGTACGATGATTTCAATTCCAGCCAATAATGGATTGTGAAGTCCGAAAAATAAATAAGACCACAAGGCATTTAAAGCCAATTGAATAGCAAAGGCAATTAAAGCTTTTTTGACTATTTCTGGCTCAAAATCCATTCGATCCCAAACCAATCCTGCCGCAATTCCCATCATAATGTATAACATACTCCAGACAGGAGCAAAAATCCAATTGGGTGGATTAAAACTTGGTTTGACCAATGTAGGGTACCAAGTTGTAATTGCAGATTGAGTTACAATTCCAGAAAAATAGCCAACTGCTAAACAAGTGACAACTATACAAAGTATTTTAGAGATTTTATTCATGAGTTATTTGTTAATGGGCAGGCCAAATTTAATCAATTTTATTCTGGTAATAAATCAATCCTTGAATTATAGAGATACGTCAAAAAAAGTATCTTTGCCTAAAAATTGATTTTCATGTTTTTAGATACTGATTTTATTCCTTCAAAATACACAAATTCTGTCAAAAATGGTGAGTTCCAGTGGACAGCACCTAGTAATATTGCCCTTGTGAAATATTGGGGAAAAAAAGAAAAGCAAATTCCAGCGAATCCTTCGGTAAGTTTTACGTTGAACAATTGTAAGACCATTACCAAATTGTCTTTCGATAAAAAAGACAGTTCGACTCCGCTCAATGTGACAGAAGAAAGTTTTTCTTTCGATTTACTTTTTGAAGGAAAACCAAAAGAAGATTTTAAACCTAAAATTCAAAAGTTTTTTGAGCGAATAGAAGTCTATTTGCCTTTTTTGAAAGAATATCATTTTACGATTGATACACAAAACACCTTTCCGCATAGTTCAGGGATAGCATCTTCGGCATCAGGAATGGCAGCTTTGGCGATGAATTTGATGAGTTTGGAAAAAGCCTTACGTCCTGAAATGACCGAGGATTATTTTTATCAAAAAGCGT
The DNA here is from genome assembly GCF_048320115.1 of Flavobacterium faecale. GTDB lineage: Bacteria > Bacteroidota > Bacteroidia > Flavobacteriales > Flavobacteriaceae > Flavobacterium > Flavobacterium faecale_A. The sequence continues at coordinate 870,322 of NZ_CP182943.1, read as the reverse complement.
CTTTTTTAGCGCGATTGGGTTCAGGTAGCGCTTGCCGAAGTGTAAAAGGAGAAGTAGTAGTTTGGGGGCATCAAGCCAATATTACAGGAAGTACTGATTTGTATGGTGTTGAGTATCCATACGCAATTCACGATAATTTCAAGGATTTTCAAGATACAATCCTGTTAGTTGACAAAGGCGAAAAACAAGTGTCAAGTACGTTAGGACATGATTTAATGCATGGTCATCCTTTTGCAGAACAGCGTTTTGCGCAGGCACATGAAAATTTAGATAAGTTAAAACTGATTTTTGAAAACGGAAATTTAGACGAATTTATTAAAGTAGTAGAAAGCGAAGCGCTGACTTTACATGCTATGATGATGACTTCGATGCCTTATTTCATTTTGATGAAGCCGAATACCTTGCAAATTATCAATGCCATCTGGAAATTCCGTTCGGAGACGCAGATTCCGGTTTGTTTTACATTAGATGCAGGAGCAAATGTACATGTGCTCTATCCAAAAAACGTTAAAGAAAAAGTATTGCAATTTATTCAGGACGAATTAGTTGGCTATTGTCAAAATGGTCAGTACATTTGTGACCAAATTGGAATTGGTGCAATGCTATTGTAATTTTTGTATCTTTATGCTTTAAGGATAAGATTATGAATATTGAATTAGAAAAAAAAGAATTGATGAAATTATTGGCAGAAACCAATGACGAGTCAATTATTGCGTCTATCAAATCCATTTTTAAAAAAGAAAAGAAAGATTTCTGGGATGAATTGACGGAGGAACAGCAACATATAATTAATGAATCAGAGGCGCAATATGAAAGAGGAGAGTATGTTTCTTTTGATAAATTTATTAAGCCACATTTGTAAAGATGAAAAGGGAAGTGGTAATTACTCCATTAGCTTTTTATGAAATCGAAAATTTATTTGAATTTTTAGTTTTAAAATGGAATCATAAAGTAAAAACAAAATTTTCAAATAAGTTAAACGACATTATTAATTTGATTGCTGACGATCCTGAAATGTTTCCAGTATCTAATAAGTCTAGAAGGATTAGAAAATGTGTAATAAGCAAACAATCAATTTTGTTTTACAAATTTAACGATAAACATATTGTTATTTTATCTCTTTTCGACACCAGACAAGACCCAAATAAGATTAACAAAATAAAATAATTAACAACCCCAAATTGCTAATTTAAAATTATATGAAAGGACCTTTATTTTACTCAAAAATATTACTCTTTGGAGAATACGGAATTATTCGTGACTCTAAAGGGCTTTCGATTCCGTATAATTTTTATAACGGAGCTTTGAAAAGAAATGAAAATCCTTCTGCTGAAGCAATCGCATCGAATGAAAGTTTGAAACGATTTGCAGACTACCTTGAAAAACTACATCTTGAACAACCAGATTTAGTTACTTTTAATTTAGAAGCCTTAAAAAGCGATGTGGCTACAGGGATGTATTTTGATTCAAGTATTCCACAGGGGTATGGCGTAGGGAGTAGTGGTGCTTTGGTAGCGGCTATTTATGATAAATATGCGCAAGATAAAATCACGGTTTTAGAGAATTTAACTCGTGAAAAATTATTACAACTAAAAACTATTTTTTCTCAAATGGAAAGTTTTTTCCATGGGAAAAGTTCAGGTTTAGATCCATTAAATAGTTATTTGAGTATTCCTATTTTGATTAACTCACAAGATAATATTGAAGCGACTGGAATCCCAAATCAAAGTTTTGATGGTAAAGGCGCTGTCTTTTTGTTAGACTCAGGAATTGTGGGTGAAACAGCACCTATGGTTAATATCTTCATGGAAAACTTAAAAGATAAAGGGTTTAGAGCCATGCTTAAAAACCAATTTGTAAAATATACCGATGCTTGTGTAGATGACTTTTTAGGAGGTGATATAAAATCGTTGTTTACCAATACTAAAAAACTTTCTAAAGTAGTTTTGAATCATTTTAAACCAATGATTCCAGAACAGTTTCACGCACTTTGGCAACAAGGAATTGATACCAATGATTATTATTTAAAATTGTGTGGTTCAGGTGGTGGAGGTTACATTCTTGGATTTACTGAGGATTTAGAAAGAGCCAAAGCTTCTTTGAAAGATTACAAACTAGAAGTAGTCTATCAGTTTTAATTTCGTTTTTCAACTATAAATTTCAAAATAACGTTTGTATTCTTTAGAGTATAAACGTTTTCCTTTTTTTACAATGCTAAATAGAAAACAAAGGCTATTATTAAAGAAAATTGTGAGTTTATTCTCTGTAATTAGAGGATATAATATTCCGATTATAATTTTGGCACAATATCTTTCAGCTGTTTTTATTTTAGCACCAGATAAAGGAGCCTTGTCTGTTTTGTTAGATGTCGATTTGTTTTTATTAGTTTTTGCTTCGGCGATTACGATAGCTTCGGGTTATATCATCAATAATTTTTATGACAGCCAAAAGGATTTAATCAATCGTCCTAATAAATCGATGTTGGATCGATTAGTGAGTCAATCGACCAAGTTGAAAGTCTATTTTGTATTGAATTTTATCGCTGCATTATTGGCACTGTTGGTTTCTTTTAAAGTCTTTTTGTTTTTTTCGGCTTATATATTCCTGATTTGGTTTTATTCACATAAGATTAAAAAGTATACTGTGATTGGGAATTTAACAGCCACTTTAATGGCGGTAATTCCGTTTTTTGCGATTACATTACATTATTATTACAGTTTGACATTTGAGGAGATTATTAATAATAGATCTCATTTTGCAGTCATTTTTGCTCATGCTGCTTTTTTATCGTTACTCATCTTAATTCGCGAAATGATTAAGGATTTAGAAAATATCAAAGGAGATTTGGTTAGTGAATATCAAACAATTCCTGTTCGTTTTGGAGAAAATGTTTCTAAGCAAATCATAACAGTTTTGACAATCTTGACCATATTTCCGGTTTATATCCTTATTGATGTTTATGATGTGGGGTATATGGATATTTATTTCTATGTGGCCTTGATAGGTTTAATCTTCTTTTTGAGTTATTTGTGGAAATCAAACTCTAAAGAACATTACTTACTATTGCACAATTTACTTAAGTTCTTGATTGTTTCAGGCGTTTTTTGCATTGTCTTGATTGATCCTTCTGTTTTATGGAATGGTAAGCGTTGGTTGATGAATGTTTAGCGATTTTAGCTTCATAAGATTAAAATTGATATAATCAGTTATTGATTTAATCAGATAGTTAAATGCATTGGTTTTCTTTTTTTCTACTTTTACTATATGGAAAGGAATGAAATGCAGACACTTCTTTACGAAGGAATCAAAAAGGGGGATTGTGCTACTGAAAAAATCAATGATTTTTTGGTAGTCGAAGCTCCTTTGGAAATTAGTATCAACCAAAGTTCGTTTACAGTGGTGATGCGTACACCGGGAAATGATTTCGAACTGATACGAGGTTTGCTTCATGCCGAAGATATTTATCGTTCGGAAGTGAATCCTAAAATGGAAGTGGTATCCGATACTCCAAATGCCTTTACTAAAATTGAAGTGACCATTCCTGAAAACCTGTTGGGTAATGGCTATATGAATAAGCGCTCCTTATTATCTGTTTCTTCTTGTGGAATATGTGGCAAGCAACAATTGGACGATTTCGAAATTCCTAAAACCAAATTAAAAAATCACCCTCAAATCAATCTGGATAAATTACCTGAAATGTTTGCTGTAATGAGCGAACATCAACAAGTTTTTAGTTTGACTGGTGGGTCACATGCAGCCGTTATTTTTGATGAAAACTATGCGTTTTTGACTTTGAAAGAAGACATAGGGCGTCATAATGCGGTGGATAAATGTATCGGGAAATTGATACAAACGAATCAACTCAAATCAGCGGCTTTTATGCTAGTGAGCGGGAGGGTTTCCTATGAGATTATCACCAAAGCTTTTTTTGCTAAAATCAGCACCATTGTAGCGGTTTCGGCTTGCTCATCCTTGGCGGTAGATTATGCCAAGGAATTTGGAATTTGTCTGATAGGTTTTTCGAGAGATAACAAAGCGACGATTTATTCAAATAATTAAAGCATTTAAGGTTAGTTTAATTGTGTTCTGCCACGAATTCACGAATTGAAATTTAGCATTAAACGAAATAATTCGTGAATTCGTGGCTAACTTTTATCGCACAGACTAAAAAAAACAGTAAATAATCATGACTAAAAAAACAATCGCACAACCACCTGAAAAATTCACTGGAATTAAAGAAACGGATATTCCGCATTCTGCCGTAGGATTCAAAGCAGTCAAGTCGGCTTTGACGCATATGAAAGATGAGGTTGGGATTATGAAAAGTATCGGTTTATTGGCAAAACTAAACCAAAAAGACGGTTATGATTGCCCTGGTTGTGCGTGGCCTGACCCTGATGAAAAACGTGCTTTTTTGGCTGAATATTGTGAAAACGGTGCCAAAGCCATAGCCGAAGAAGCTACCAAAAACCGTGTCTCGCCTTTGTTTTTCGCGACTCATAGCATTCATGAATTAGGATTATTATCGGATTATGAATTGGGTAAAAAAGGACGTGTAACCCAGCCCATGTATTTACGGGAAGGCGCTACGCATTATGAGCCGATTGAATGGGACGAAGCTTTTCAAAAGATTGGAAAAACCTTGAATGGATTGAGTTCGCCTGATGAAGCGATTTTTTATACCTCGGGTCGTACCAGTAACGAAGCGGCTTATTTGTACCAATTGTTTGTACGTCAATACGGAACTAATAACTTGCCAGACTGTTCCAATATGTGCCACGAATCCAGTGGTTCTGCGCTAGTGGAGACTTTAGGAATCGGGAAAGGTTCAGTGACTTTGGATGATTTTAAACATACCGATTTGGTAATTGTCATGGGGCAAAATCCAGGGACCAATCATCCTCGAATGTTGACCGCTTTGGGCGAAACCAAACAGCATGGTGGAAAGATAATTAGTGTCAATCCGTTGCCTGAAGTGGGTTTAAAAAACTTTATCGATCCCCAAAACCCGCTCAAATGGTTGGGAAGCGGAATGGATTTGACCGATTTGTTCCTGCAAGTCAAAATCAACGGAGATGTCGCTCTATTGAAAGCGATTCTGATTTTGCTACATCAAAAAGAAAAATTACATCCAGGGACGGTTTTTGACGCTGAGTTTATTCAAAAACAAACCCTAGGTTATGAAGAATTTATAAAAGATTTAGAGCGATACGATCTTGTCGATTTGGTCAGTCAAACAGGTTTGTCGATAGCTGAAATCGAAACAGCAGCGGATATGATTGCTGTCAATAAAAAAATAATTGTGTGCTGGGCAATGGGATTAACCCAACATAAAAACGGTGTCGACAACATTCGGGAAGTAGTGAATTTACTGTTGTTGATGGGAAGCATTGGCAAGCAAGGAGCAGGGACTTGTCCTGTACGTGGGCACTCCAATGTGCAAGGCGATAGAACGATGGGGATTTACGAAAAACCATCCGAAGGCTTTTTGGATGCGCTGGATGCTCATTTTGATTTCAAATCACCTCGAGCACACGGCTATGATGTGGTCGATGCGATTGAAGCCATGCATCAAGGCAAGGCTACATTTTTCTTAGGAATGGGCGGGAATTTTATATCCGCCACTCCGGATACAGAAGTTACTGCTGAAGCCTTGCGCAACTGTGATTTGACCGTACATATTTCGACAAAAATTAACCGTTCTCATTTGATTCACGGTAAGGAAGCCTTGATTTTACCTTGTTTAGGACGAACTGAAAAAGATATTCAAGCCAGTGGGGAACAGTTTGTTAGCGTCGAAAATTCGATGGGCGTGGTTTCTAAATCGGTGGGGCATTTAGAGCCTTTGTCGGATTATTTGATGAGCGAAACTGCAATTGTTGCAGGTATCGCATCAGCTACTTTGCAAAATTCAAATGTGGATTGGACGGCCATGGCTGGCAATTACGATTTGATTCGGGACGCTATTGAAGCGACTATTCCGGGCTTTGAAAATTTTAACGAACGCGTACGCATTCCGGGAGGTTTTTATTTACCGAATAACGCCCGTGAAAACGATTTTACCAAAACTTATACTGGTAAGGCTAATTTCACCATTAATCAACTTTCGGATATTGTTTTGCAAAAAGACCAATACTTGATGATGACCATTCGTACACACGATCAATACAATACCACTATTTATGGTCTTGACGATCGTTATCGTGGCATTCTCAACGAAAGACGGGTTGTTTTCATGAACCAAGACGATATGAATGCCGCAGGGTTAAAACTCCATGATTTGGTCGATTTAGTCAGTCATTTTGAAGGACAAGAACGCCGCGCCGAACAATTTTTGGTGATTCCATACAGTATTCCGCGTCAGTGTACCGCGACTTATTTTCCAGAAACCAATGTTTTGGTGCCATTGCAATCCAAGGCTAGAATTAGTAATACGCCGACTTCTAAGACTGTTGTGATTACGGTGCATAAGAGGGAGTAGTGTTATGCGCCTATTCCAGCTATTCGCTATAGCCCTCCTTCAAAATGCTTTTTTTACTAGGTCACAGCAGGAGCTTCCGCTGGTCGCTCTGCTGTTTCCGTAAAAAATAGCTTTTTTCAGTCGGGGCTACCGCTGCTATCTGGGGCGGGGATTGGGGATTGAAAGTATCGCTTGGTAATCCATTTTCTTATTTATTTTGGCGATTCGTATATGTAAAGATTTCTGTAACTACCTATGAAATTGTTTCTTATCATTAGTAATTTGGATTTGTAATATTGATATGAAAAACGAAATTTTATTTCATAGGTTTTGATATTGTTGAGGTATATTTTAACTAAGCCATTATTAGATACTATTTTACAATTATTCCAGTCTTCTTTTAATGCCGTAGAATTGATTGATGGAATGACCATAGTTTTGTTTTTAGTTTTAAAGACAAGATTATTGTTGTTGATAGATAAAGCAATCTCGGAAGATTTAGTGTAAACGCCTAATTCTAAAAGGTCTTGTTCTCCTTTTTTAGTAGTTGCAAAATCAAAGTTCATTTCGAATGAACTAGCATCAAAACCTGTAATCATTTTTGTAAATGTAAATTCATTCTCAGGATTATTCTCTTTAATGTTTAATTCAAAAGGAGGGGTAAAGAGAGTCATAATTACTCCTTCGTTTTTTATATCAATTGATTTGTTGTGTTTTGTAGTTAATACTATGGGGTTTTCAATGTTTTTTAGCGGGACATTGTTTTCAATTGTTAGGCTCTTAAAAATAGTTGATGGTTTATGTGTTTTAGAAAAAGTTAGAATTTCTTTTTCGTATTCTAAAATCTTTTTGTTGTGATATTCAAATGATGTATGCAAAACGATTGTATTGTCAATCAGCATCTGTATTACATTGTTGTTGATTATAATTTCAACTTTGTATTCCTGATTAGGTTCTAACTTTAAGCTACTCAAAAAGTTAATTCTGTTATTATTGATTGAAATAGATGCGGTGTCATTTATAGTATGAAAATCAATAACTTTCCATTTACTTCCAAGGATTAATTGTGTTTCATCATTGATGTGCGTGTAATCAAATTGAATTTTGAAAGATTTCCAGTTGAGACTGTATAAGTTGTACTTGTAGTTTCTTTGAAAAACATTTTCAGGAATAGAAAGTATTAGATTTTCGTTACTATATTTTGACGCATATTTTTCATACATTTTTTTAGAGAATTCGAGGTCTCCTTTTTTGGTGTAAATTATATTTCTTAGTAAGCCATCAAAAGCAATTCCATTTGAATAGTTAATAGAAGAAAGACATCTTTGGTAGTAGTTCTTTGTATCTATTTCAAAAAACACTTGTAATTCTCCTATTTTGATATCGTTTAGGTATATTTCCGTATTACTTCCGTTTTTTATTATTTTGGCATGATACCATTTATTTTTCTCATAGATTCCTTGAGTTAAATAAACTTGTTTTTGATGGTTTACAGTAATCTCAATCGTTCTGTTGTCTTTAAGTAAAAAACCTAATGATCTGGTAGAGGTTCCCATAATCAATGGCCACTGTTCCCTAATTTCAGAAGTATAAAAATCAAAGTCTAAAGAAAAGCTCTCCCAGTCAAAGCGGTTGTAATTGGTCTGTTCGTATCTGTTTATGGCTTTTCCGTTGTCATAAACTCCATCTGTATAAACAAAGTCGTAAGGTGAATTGTGTTCTATAAAGCTAACTTCAGGATCATTGGGGTTTATTTTATATTCCTGTCCAGTTGCTTTAATGGTTCCAATAAAGTTGAATACAATATAAAAGCTGATTAGTAGTATGTTGTTTTTAAAAAAAGTGTTCATTGTATTCATTTTTAAGGGGTTGTAGTTGTTTTGTGTTCTTTTAGATTGAAGGATTCAATTTTAAGCGAAGACTAATACCTGTTTTGACTAAACTTACATTTGTATTAAAAGGAGTGTTAGGAATTCCGTCTTTTGTATTCAATTTAGTAAAGTTATATTGAGCAGTTGCAAACACTTTTGTGCTGATGTCGTATGCGATTCCCAAATTAACATTTAGGACATAATTTTTATAAGTCGTGTTTGTGAGTAATCCTCCGTTCATTGAAGCGCCAAATTGGAAGTTGTGAGTCTCTGCAAATCGGTATTTGGATTCAAAATCGATGATTCCTTTATAAGATTTGCTAGTGAAATTATTGCATGTAGGAATGGGGTAGTTTGCTTCAAGGCTCAATTTTGATGTTTGAGAAAAAGAGTTAATCGAAAAAAATACTAATAGCGCTAAGAGTATGTTTTGTCTCATTTTTTGTTTGGTTTTTGAATGAAGCGAATGTATGTAAAAAAGAATTACAAATAAAATTCTTACTTCTTAAAAGTTGAAAGAATTATTATTAAGATTGAAGATCCCTTAGCCCTGACTGAAATGGAAAGCCTTGCAGCAACAAAAGCTATTTTTTTCTGGGCATAAAAGAGCGACCAGAGGAAGCTCCTTTTATGACCTAGAAAAAAAGCTTTTTGTGCTAAAAGCTTGAAATGGAAGGCAGGAATAGCTTCTTAAAAATGATTTTGGTAAGAATTATTAGTTAACTCCTTCATTGTTAATCTTTAGTAGTTGTGACTTAATGACTTGGAAGTAGCTATTTGCAAAAATATAAATACTATCTTTGCAAACACGAGGCCCTAAGGCCGAACTGACGAAGTAAATTACAGAATATTATGAATAACAAGCAAGGCAGTAATAGAGGAGGAAGTTCTAGACCAGGTGGTTCAAGAACGAATTCGAATAAGCCAAAACCCGCTATGCAAAAAAGGGCGCAAGGACCTAAAAAAGCTAAAGTAAACACCAAAGTTGTTGAAGAGGAAGCTGCTAAGGCAAAGAAACCAAATCAGGCTCCAAAGAGACAAAAAGAAAAAGACGAAATTCGTTTAAATAAATACATTGCCAACTCAGGGGTGTGTTCGCGTCGTGATGCGGATATTTACATTCAATCTGGAAATGTAAAAGTAAATGGTATTCCTGTAACCGAAATGGGGTATTTGGTGAAACCAACGGATGAAGTGAATTTTGACGGAGTGAAATTGACTCCTGAGAAAAAAGTATATATCTTATTGAACAAGCCTAAGAACTTTACAACGGCTTTTGATGAAGGTCAGGAATTCCGTAATGTATTGGAGTTGGTAAAAGGTTCGACTACAGCAAAAATTGGTGCCGTGGGGCGTATGGATAAGAACACCACTGGTTTATTGTTGTTTACAAACGATACGGATATGATTCGTAAGTTTAGTTTGCCAACGAATAAATCATCTAAAATTTACCAAGTATCGCTAGATAAAAACTTGAAGTTTGAAGATTTAGAAAAAATCTCGAAAGGTTTGGTTCTTGATGGTCACCGCGTTTTTGTAGAAGAAGTAAGTTATATTGAAGGTGAGGCAAAAAGCGAAATAGGATTGAAGTTGCGTTCATCTAACGTGAAAGTGGTTCGTTCCATCTTCGAGCATTTTAATTATGATGTGTTGCGTATTGACCGTGTTGCTTTTGCAGGTTTGACTAAGAAAAACTTGCCAAGAGGAAACTGGAGATTGCTTACAGACCAAGAAATCATTAATTTGAAGAATTCATAATTAGTTTTTAAAACTAATTTTTAACATAGTCCCTTTCGTGTGAGCGAAGGGGATTTTTTTTAACTTTTTTGAAACATTAAGGCGCTATTTGGTTAGGTTTAATATTCTTGGTCGCTAAAGGTAGTTGTGTTTAAAATGTCGGTTTGTCCCGAAGCGATGTTATTAAGTTAAGGGTTGGTGCGCTCTGTTTTGTTATTCCGAAGCATGAGGGCACGAGCGAAAACGAACTAGCAAAGCAATCCTAGTAGTTGCTCACGTAAAGTGATTTTTCCTTTGTTGAAATTACACAAAAATATGTTTAGCAAATTAATATAGCTCGAGGCGTCTGATTTAGGATTGATTCTTGATTTCTTCCTGTTTAGATTATCCAATCTTTTTGCCTAATCCCCAACTTTTGAACTTGATCCTTCAATATCATGTGTTTCACCTACGTAAAATTTGTTGTTTGATTCAGAATAAAGAATGTAAAGAAAGTGCGCCATCCGAAATATTTTAAAAACAAAAAACCCACTCGTTTGAGTGGGTTTTGTGGTACCTCCAGGGTTCGAACCAGGGACACATGGATTTTCAGTCCATTGCTCTACCAACTGAGCTAAGGTACCTTGCTTATTGCGAGTGCAAATATAGGATGTTTTTTGGTTTCACCAAAACATTTGTTTAAAAAAATCTATTCGTATCTTCGCGCTATCAAATTTTGAATTATGATTCTAACGATTGATGTTGGGAATACCCGAATTAAAGGTGCTGTTTTTGAAGTAGATACTCTTTTGGAGCAGTTTGTTTTTGAGAAAATAGAGCTTGAAAAAAAAATTAAAATTATTTTAGAAAAATATAAAAAATGCCAATTTTTGGTCGTTGCTTCGGTGGGTGATGTCGAAAAACAAGTTTTTTTGGCTTTTGAAAAAGACATTAAAGTGCATTTTGTATCCCATAGTGACGTTTTTCCATTTGTCAATAAATATGAAACCCCAAAAACTTTAGGAATTGATCGCATGGTGCTGGCTGCAGGTGCTGTTTTAAAATATCCAAAACAAAATCGATTGGTAATTGATGCGGGTACTTGCGTGACTTATGATTTTATAGACGAGAATGATAATTATTTAGGGGGAGCTATAAGTCCCGGAATTCAGTTGCGCTATAAAGCACTTAATGGGTATACCTCTAAATTGCCCTTACTTGTGGCACAACAACCGCAGTCGTTTGTAGGGAGTTCAACTAAGGAGTCTATTCACTCTGGAGTGGTTAATGGACTGGTCTATGAAATCAATGGTTTTATAGAGGAATATCAAGGGATTAACCCAAACTTTATCATAATTTTAACGGGTGGTGATACGGTTTTTTTGGCTAAACGATTAAAAAATACCATATTTGCCAATTCAAATTTCCTTTTAGAGAGTTTGAATCAAACTTTTCAATATAAAATCAAAAATGATTAAAAAAATTCTACTAAGTCTTTGTTTGTTTACAGGGCTACTGTCCTTTGCGCAGGAAGGTTCGTCATCACCTTATTCTTTTTATGGTATTGGAGAAGTTCGTTTCAAAGGGACTGCTGAGGTTCGCTCTATGGGAGGTATTGCTGTAGAACAAGATAGTATTCATATCAATTTAGAGAATCCTGCAAGTTTTTCTAGTTTGAAATTGACTTCATTTGCGGTGGGTGGCACCTATAATTCAACAACTTTAAAGGATGAATCAAAGTCAGAAAAAGCAAGTCGTACCACTCTAGATTATTTAGCAGTTGGATTGCCTTTAGGGAAGTTTGGAGTTGGTTTTGGATTGATTCCTTATTCTTCTTTGGGATATAAAATTCAAACGACTGCTGATGATAACTCCGCAAATAGTACTACTATGACTAGTACAGGAGGATTAAACAAGGTTTTTATGGGAGTGGGTTATAAGATTACTCCAAAATTAAGTGTGGGAGCCGACTTTAATTACAATTTTGGGGTTATTAAAATTATTAATTCTGAATTGAATAGTAATGTTGTTTCAGGAACACGTGAAACCAATACATCAAAATTATCTGGAGTAAATTTTAATGTAGGAACGATGTATCAAACTAAGCTAAACAAGAAATTGAGTTTGTTTAGTAGTTTGAACTATACCCTAGCTAATGATTTGAATGCTACTAATGACAGAGTTATTGAAACCTCTTCAGAGGTAAACAATGTAGAACAGCCAGACGAAAAAATTTCTTTTGCCTCTAGAATTAGTGTAAGTGCGGGAATAGGTCAAGCTAAAAAATGGTTAATAGGTGGAAGATTAGTTTATCAAGAAGCTTCGGACTGGTCTAATAGTTATAATAAATCGGCCAATGCAACTTACGGAACATACGGGAGTGCTAGCCTTGGGGGGTATTATATTCCGGATTACAACTCTTTTACAAATTATGCCAAACGCATCGTTTATCGTGGGGGGCTTAAATTCGAAAGAACAGGTTTAATAATTAACTCTGAGTCTATTGATAATATGGGGGTTACTTTAGGGCTAGGTTTGCCAATAACGGGGTCTTTTTCGAATATAAATATCGGATTGGAGTTAGGTAAAAGAGGGACGACTTCTTCTGGATTGATTCAAGAAAATTATGCCAATATTAGCGTGGGCATGTCTTTAAATGACAAATGGTTTGAAAAGCGTAAATTTAACTAAAAATAGGATTTGCTTTTTACCTTAGGAATAATCATGAGCTTTAGAAAAAAAAATATGAAGGTTTATATAGTCACAGCAATTGCTGTGACTCTCTTTTTTGGGTGCGAAAGTAACTTTAAGGAGGTTCAAAAAATAAACTATTCTGAGTTCACCCCAGGAGGTGATGCCGATAATGTGAATTTGAAATATACAGATTCAGGTTTGATTAAGGTGATTTTGTTGAGCTCAAAGATGTTGGATTATTCCAATGTAGAATTTCCGTTTACAGAGTTTCCAAAAGGCATTCACTTGACTTTGTATGATGCAAAAGCTAAAAAAACACGCATTACTGCAAAATATGCAGTTTCTTATGGGTTAACCAATATTATAGATTTGCAAGGAAAAGTAAAGATTGCTTCAGAGGCAGGTCAAATGTTGGAAACAGAGCAATTGTACTATGATCAAAAGAATGAATGGTTTTTTACTGAAAAAAAGTTTAAATTTACAGACCTTAAAGGGACTTCAAATGGTCAAGGGATTGACTTTAGCAAAGATTTTAAAGTAATCAATTCACAGAGGATTACTGGAGAATTGGAATCTGAAGAATAATGAACCACGATACTGCTTAACTAAATAATTGAATACATTTAATGAATTACTTAAAATATACACAATACGTTTATCTTGTTTTTGCTATCTATTTTATCTATGATGGTGCAATGAAATGGAGTGAATCCGAAACAAAACCTTGGTTGCACTTTATGATAGCTGCCATGGCAATTTTTATGTTTTTCTTTCGTAGAAATTTCGCCAAAAAATTTAACGACCGAAATAAAAAATCCTAATACATGGAAATTAGTATTATAATATTGTGTTTAATACTAAGTGCTTTTTTTTCAGGGATGGAAATTGCATTTATTTCATCCAATAAAATATACCTGGAAATTGAAAAGAAGCAAGATAATTTCTTGTCTAAAATTCTAACAAGACTTACTGAGAAACCTTCCAAGTTTATTGCTGCCATGCTTATTGGGAACAATATTGCTTTGGTAGTTTATGGATTTTTCATGGGCGATTTATTGATGCAGTGGTTGGACACCTTGCCTTTTGAGTTGTCCAATTTGTCTAATTTGTTTCTGCAAACCCTTTTGTCAACAATCATTGTATTAATTACAGCAGAATTTTTTCCAAAAGTTTTTTTTCAAATTTACGCCAACTCATTAATTAAGTTTTTTGCCATTCCGGCTTACTTTTTTTATAGATTGTTTTACTATTTGTCATCCTTTTTTATCTGGGTTTCTGATTTTATTTTGAGAAAATTTTTCAGAACCGAAGGCGATCAAGTACAAATGTATTTTAGTAAAGTCGAATTAGGAGATTATATCACAGAACAAATGAGCACCGTAGAAGATGATGAAGAAGTTGATTCGGAAATTCAGATGTTTCAGAATGCTTTGGATTTCTCGAGTGTCAAGGCTCGTGATATTATGAGTCCGCGAACAGAGATCGTAGCAATTGATTTGTTTGATTCGGTGAATGAACTGAAGGAATTGTTTATTGAAACAGGTTATTCAAAGATATTGGTGTACCAAAATTCACTAGATGACATTGTAGGTTATGTGCATTCTTTTGATTTGTTCAAAAAACCTAAAAACATCAAGTCGATTGTCATTCCAGTAGAATTTGTGCCTGAAACGATTTTTATCAAAGACGTGATGGATCTATTGACTAAAAAAAGAAAAAGTGTAGCGGTTGTTTTGGACGAATACGGAGGAACTTCAGGGATTATCACTATTGAAGATATTGTAGAAGAGCTTTTTGGTGAAATAGAGGACGAGCATGATTCTGATGAAGAATTAATTGAAAAAGAGCTTGATCAAGATACGTATTTGTTTTCGACTCGCTTTGATGTGGAATATTTAAATCAAACTTATAAATTAAATATTCCCGAAAGTGATTCGTACGGAACCTTAGGTGGTTTTATCGTAGATTTTACTAAAGATATACCGCAAAAAGGCGAAGTTATCGTGATAGGAGACTATCATTTTGTGATTGAAGAAGCCACAAATAAAAAAATAGAATTAGTAAAATTGACTTTAAAAGAGTAATTTTTTTTGTTCTAGCAAAATTTTTGCAAAATAAAAGGGTACAATTGTAAATATTAATCATATAATTGTATTTTCGCAAACTGAATATAAAATTAACAACAATATAAAATGGCAGTTTTATCAAAAATTAGACAACGTTCCGCTTTAATGATTGCAGTTATCGCTTTGGCTTTATTTGCATTTATCATAGGTGATTTGTTCAAGAGCGGTAGCTTTAGCAGTACTTCTAAAGATGTAGGAAGTGTTAATGGGAAAGATATTTCATTTGAAGATTTTAGAATAAAAGTAAGCAATGTCGAAAAAAGTGGTCAAGGAATCACTGCTACAGCTGCGGCAAATAGAGTTTGGGACGAAGAAGTTTCCATTGCTTTATTAACTTCTGAGTTTGACAAATTAGGATTGAGAGTAGGTGAAAAACATCTAATCGAAGTGTTGAAATCGGATCCAAATATTGGACAAAATCCACAGTTTTTAAACGGAGCAGGAGTGTTTGATTTGGCTAAATTTAAAGAGTTCTTTAAATCAAATCCAGAATTAGCTGCGAATTTGAAAGAAAGAGAGAAGAGTGCAGAATTGAATGCTAAATTTCAAATCTATAACACTTTAGTGAAAGCGGGTAGCTATACCACTAAAAGTGAAGGAAAATTGAAATATGAAATGGAAGCAAACAAGGTGAGTTTTGCTTATGTTGCGGGATTGTACTCTACAATTAAAGATAGTGATGTTAAAATATCAGATAGCGATATCTTAGATTACATGAAGAAAAACGAGAAAAAATTCAAGTCTGAAGAATCTCGTGATGTAGAATATGTTTTGGTAGAAGACAAGCCATCTGCAGAAGATGTAAATGAAGTAAAAGCTAAAATTACAGGATTGTTATCTGGAACTGTTGTGTACAACCAAGCTACAGGTAAAAACGATACTCTTGCTGGATTTAGAAATACTAAAAATATTGCTGAATTTGTAAATTCAAATTCTGATATTCCTTATGATTCAACCTATATTGCCAAGAATCGTTTGCCAGCTGTAGATGCTGATAAATTATACAACTTAGCTCCAGGTGAAATTTACGGACCTTATGTAAATGGAGGTTACTATTGCATTTCTAAATCATTAGGGAAAAAGAATGGTGTTAATGCAAAAGCAAGTCATATCTTAATTAGTTATGAAGGAACTCAAGTTCCAAACCAAAAAGAAAAGAGAAGTAAAGATCAAGCTCGTGCTAAAGCAGAAAGTTTGTTAGCACAAGTAAATGCTAATCCAGAAAGTTTCTTGATGTTAGCTTATACTTCTTCTGATGATTCATCTGCACAACAAGGAGGAGATTTAGGATATTTTGGACCTGGTCAAATGGTGAAACCTTTCAATGATTTTGTTTTTAATAACGCTATTGGAAAAATAGGTTTGGTAGAAACTGATTTTGGATACCACATTATCAAGGTTACCGACAAGCAAGACGGAGTTCGTTTGGCCACTGTAGCTCAAAAAATCCAACCATCTGAAGCAACTTCTGATAAAATATTTACACAAGCGACTCAATTTGAAATGGGTGCAGCAGACAAAGATTTTAATCAAGTGGCAAAATCAATGGGATTAACTGTTAATCCAGCAGTTTCAGTAACAGCAATGGACGAAAATTTTGGATCATTAGGAAACCAAAGAGCTATTGTAAGATGGGCATTTAGTAACGACACAGAAGTTGATGCTGTAAAACGTTTTGAAGTAGCTAATGTGGGTCACGTTATTGCAAGATTAAAATCAATTGATGATTCAGGTTTAATGCCCTTGGCACAAGCTAAACCTTATGTAGAGTCTATCTTGAAAAACAAGAAAAAAGCCGAATTGATTAAAGCAAAAATGGCTGGTAGTTCAATTGAGGCTATCGCTAAAACTGTAGGAGCAGCTGTTCAACAAGCAGCAGATGTTACTTTGGATAATCCAATGTTAGAGAATGTAGGGCAAGAGCCTAAAGTTGTGGGTACTGCTTTTGCTTTGTCAGCGAATAAACTTTCAGCTCCAATTGAAGGTATTACTGGAGTTTATGTAGTTAAGAATGTTAAAACAACAAAAGCACCAGCTATTAAAGATTATAGTCCTTATGTAGCGAAAATAAAAACACAATCTGCTGGTGATGCAAATAGAATTTTGCCTGTTCTTAAAGATATGGCAGATATCAAAGACAATAGAAGACAATTTAATTTCTAATCTTATCTAGTAATTATTATTTCAACAAAAAAATCCGATGTGAAAACATCGGATTTTTTTGTTGGATATATTTTGAATTAAGTCAATATCAGTTCTTCATAGGGAAACAGGACGCTAAACCCTTTTTCAAAGAAATAATCCGCTGGGTTCTTATCCGAAACTACCATGACAAAGTCGCCACCCCACGCGCCTAGGCTTTTTACGGTTCCCTTGAAATCAGGGAAAAGCAATTCTTTGACGGTACAAGTTTCTAACAAATGACTCATTTTTGTCTCATGCCTCTCTAAGGTATTTCGAAAATAATCTACGCTAGTAGCGTAGATTATTTCCTCAGTAATTGAGTTGATTTTAGAGATACTGTTTTCTAAATTCTGATTTTTATTATTGTTGTAATTAGCAATAGCTGTTTTGCTGCTTTGTTTTCTGTTCAAGTATACAAAGTAGATTTGATTGGTATATTCAGGATTAAAATTGATTGGCTCCACTAAAGGTTTTCCATTTTCTAGTTTATAGATGATAGCACTGTCGTTTTGAGCACAAGCAATGTCATATCCACTTCCGCCAAAACTGCTGTTTAGTAGTTCAAATGCATCAATCCTCAACCACTGTGCAATATTATTAATCAAAGTAGAGGAGGTTCCAAGTCCCCATTTTCTAGAAAAAGTAAGTTGAGTATGGACTTGGTATCCTACACTTGTATGAATAAAATCAGGGTTTTGTAAATAAGCATGATGTAATATCCTAATTAAAGTGTTTCTAATGGAATCTGATTCTTGTACAGCAAAGTGGGTTATTTCAGTAAAAGTAATAGTATCTTCAAACCATACAGTTCCATCAGCGTCATAACTTTTCCATTGAATCTCTTGGTTTTTTCCATCTTCAATAGTAAGGTTTTGACCTAACTTTGTGGGCAATGCAAAAGCTTTAGCACCGTCTAATACCAAGTATTCCCCTGTGATTAAAAGTTTGCCATTGCTATAAAAGGTTTTTTTCATCTGTTTTTTTTAGTTATTGTCTCAAGCTTTCAATGAAATTCACCACACCACTATGAGAAACTACATGATGTTTAAAATGGTTTTTTACTTGATGACGTTCTTCTTCAGTAGCGTCAAATTGGTTTAAAATATTGTTCAAATGCATTTTCATATGTCCTTCTTGAATACCGGAAGTAGTTAACGAACGCAAAGCGGCAAAGTTCTGCGCCAAACCTGCTACAGCTACAAACTGCATTAGTTCTTCAGCGGATGGGTTTTCTAGCATTTCTAATGATAATTTAACCAAAGGGTGCAAGCTTGTTAATCCGCCAACGGTTCCTAAGGCTAAAGGAATTTCCAACCAGAAAGTAAAAAATCCATTTTCGATTTTGGCATGTGATAAACTGGAGTATTGACCAGATTTAGAGGCATAGGCATGAACACCAGCTTCAACGGCACGGAAATCATTTCCGGTAGCGATAACAACGGCATCAACTCCATTCATGATTCCTTTATTGTGCGTTACGGCACGATAAGGTTCGATTTCGGCAATCTTTACGGCTTGTACAAAACGTTCAGCAAAAGAAATTGGGTTGGGAATGTGTTTTTCTTCTAAATCTTCTATTGGACAAGAAACTTCGGCCCGAACAATGCAATTGGGAACATAATTAGAAAGAATGCTCATAACCACCTGAATGTTCTTTTCTGTTTCAGAAAATAAATCAAATTGTTGTGCCTCTCTTTTTAAAGTATTGGCAAATTGTTCCAAACAAGAATTGATAAAATTGGCACCCATACTGTCTTTAGTATCGAAAGTTGCATGCAATTGGAAATAATTTTCCATCAAATTGGTTTTGTCACGGAGTTCGATATCTAGAATTCCACCACCACGTTTTTGCATATTAGTGGTGATATTTTCAGTGTCGGTGAAAAAAGTGCTTTTGATTTGTGCAAAAAACAATTCTAGTTTTGAAACGTCTCCTTTGTATGTGAAATGGACTTGTCCAATTTTCTCCGTGTCGATAACTGTTGCTTTAAATCCGCCACGAGTAGACCAGAATTTAGCAGCCTTAGATGCTGCTGCAACCACAGAACTTTCTTCAATTGCCATTGGGATGGTGCTATATTTTCCGTTAATTAAAAAATTAGGAGCAACGCCCAAAGGGATGTAGAAATTGGTAATGGTATTTTCTATGAATTCATCATGTAGTTTTTGGATTTTAGCATCTGAATTCCAGTATTTTTTTAACAATGCTACTGCTTCTTCAGGAGTAGTAAAATAGGTTGCGGCAATCCAGTTTATTTTTTCTTCTTTGGATAACTTCGAAAATCCGGAAAAGGGTTGGTTCATTCTATGGTGGATTAAAACATAATTAGCAGCAAAGATACATTTTTAGGAGTTTTAATCGGTACAAATTATAATGCATCAGCATTGTTATTAAAAGTAATTTTTAGGATTTAACGTTCTGAAAGGATATTAAATGCAAAATTTTCTGTAAAATTGGTATATTAAATTTACTTTAAATTTCCCTCTATGCAGTTTCGTTGCTTTTTCATTCTATTGTTAGTATGTAGTCCGGTTTTTTTTGCTCAACAAAAGATAACTATCGAAGATATTTATGGAGGTGTATTTCAGCCACAAGGTATGGAAGAGTTTCAATCTTTGAAAAAAAACAATCAGTATACTGTGCTTAATTATGAAACGGACAGTCCTCGAATCCAAATTGATTTGTATGATTTTGCAAGTTTGAAAAAAGTAGCTACTTTATTTGATACCAAAAATTACAGTAGATTGCCTCGGATTGAAAGCTATTCTTTTGATCCGTCTGAAAGGTTAATTTTATTGGCAACTAATGTTGTTCCCATTTATCGATATTCTTTTACAGCAGATTATTTTATTTATGATTTGGACAAAAAAGAATTGACGAGATTAGTTGATACTCCTATTCAAGAACCAACTTTTTCTCCTGATGGAAGGAAAATTGCTTTTGCCAAGGGAAATAATTTATATTTATATGATATTGCTTCAAAAGCGACGATCGCCTTAACTAATGATGGGAAGAAAAACGAAATTATAAACGGAATTTGTGATTGGGTTTACGAAGAGGAGTTTGCATTTGTGAAAGCATTTGATTGGAGTGCTGATAGTGAAAAAATTGCCTATATCCGTTTTGACGAAAGTCAAGTGCCTGAATTTTCTATGTCCGTTTTTGCTAATGGATTGTATCCATCTATAGAAACCATCAAATATCCAAAAGCAGGTGAAAAGAATGCCTTAGTTTCATTGCATATTTATGATGTTCAAACTAAGGAAACACAAAAAGTAAATTTAGACCACTATACAGACTTTTATATTCCCAGAATCAAATGGACGAATGATGCTCACGTACTGTCTGCTAAAATTTTGAACCGCCATCAAAATAATCTGGATTTACTATTTGTTAATGCAAAGTCTGGAGGAACGAAAGTAGTCTTAAATGAAACCAATAAAAAGTATATTGATTTTGTTGACAATGATAACCTGACTTTTTTGAAGGACAATCAATTTATTTGGACCAGTGAAAAGGACGGTTTCAATCATATTTATTTGTACGACAAGACAGGGAAATTAATCCGACAGATTACAAAAGGCAATTGGGAAGTAACTCAGTTTTATGGTTTGGATGAAAAAAACCAAAATATATATTATGAATCAGTTGAAAATGGGACTATTAATCGTGATGTATACAGGATCGGTTTAGATGGAGGAAAAAAGACGCGTTTGTCTAAAAATACGGGAACCAATAAGGCAACTTTTAGTCCAGACTACAACTTTTATATTAATAGTTTTTCGTCCTTCAATCAACCTACAGTCTACTCTCTAAATGATGCTAAAACAGGCAAAGAATTGCAAATCATTGAAAATAATGAAGATTTAAAACTACGTCTGAAAGCTTATGATTTGCCAACAAAAGAATTTTTTACCTTGAAAACTGTGCAAAATGTGGAGTTAAACGCATGGATGATAAAACCTAACGATTTTGATGCATCTAAAAAGTATCCTGTTTTGATGTACCAATATTCAGGACCGGGTTCTCAACAGGTAAAAAATGATTGGAAGACTTATGATGATTATTGGTTTATGATGCTAGCACAGCAAGGGTATATCGTGGCTTGTGTGGACGGAAGAGGAACTGGATTCAAAGGTGAGGCATTCAAGAAAGTGACCTATACGCAACTTGGAAAATACGAACTCGAAGATCAAATGGAAGCGGCCAAAGTTTTAGGAGCCTATCCTTATATTGACGCTAATAGAATTGGGATTTTTGGTTGGTCATTTGGTGGATTTATGGCGTCCAATGCTATTTTGAAGGGAAATAGTATTTTTAAGTTAGCCATTGCTGTAGCTCCAGTGACCAATTGGCGTTTTTACGATACAATATATACTGAAAGATACATGCAAACTCCTCAAGAAAATCCGACTGGTTATGACGATAATTCGCCAATCAATTTTGCGGATCAATTAAAGGGGAATTATTTGTTGATACACGGAAGTAGTGATGATAATGTGCATGTGCAAAATTCCATGCTCATGATGGAATCATTGATTCAAGCCAATAAGCCATTCGATTCTCAAATTTATCCCGACAAAAATCACGGTATTTACGGAGGAAATACCCGAATTCATTTGTATCACAAAATGACAAATTTTATCAAAGAACGCTTATAATTTAATTTTTAGATTATTTTTACAATTGAACAGCAAAAATTTGTTTTTAAAACCTGCATTTAAACCTACATATGAATCAAAATACTTCAGAAGATAATTTTTTTAATAGTACTGTTTTAGGACATCCTTCGGGATTATTCGTTTTGTTTTTTACAGAAATGTGGGAACGCTTTTCATTTTATGGAATGCGTGTCTTATTGATTTTGTTTTTAACGGCCTCTCTCACTGGAGACAATGCAGGTTGGGGATGGAATGCTGAAAACGCGGGTGCCTTATATGGAACCTATGCCATGCTCTTGTATATTACCCCAATTTTTGGAGGGATAGTGGCTGATAGGTATATTGGTTATCGTTGGGCTGTCGTAATTGGATCTGTTGTCATGACCCTAGGGCATGGGGCCATGTTTCTTAATACGCCCTTTATGCTGTATTTAGGATTGGGTTTACTGGTTATAGGGACCGGTTTCTTTAAGCCTAATATGACTTCTATTTTATCGGATATGTACAAAGCTTTTCCAGAAAAAAAAGATGGTGCCTACACTATTTTTTATATGGGGGTCAATGCTGGAGCCTTTTTTGGGATGATGCTTTGCGGATATCTAGCTTCTAATTTAGGTTGGCATTGGGGTTTTGGTTTAGCAGGGATTTTCATGTTGCTAGGAACCATTCAGTTTTGGATGGCAAAACCTTTATTTGGTAGCATTGGAGAACTACCTACAAAAGAAAAAAGAGAGGCTGCTGAAACGACTGCTCGTTTGTCTAACAATCCAGAGGATAAACCAAATCCATACACTGCAATTGACTATGCCTTAATTGGTATTAGTACAATTATAGGTCTCTTGTATGCATTTAATGATCCGCTTTCTAAAATTGGTGGAATTAATCTTTTTGATTTTTCAATTGCAAATGTAGACGGTTCTATATTTATGATTTTGTTAGGTTTAGCGCTTTTTCTGTATTTAGTGATTTCACGTTTGATGCGTTATACTACTGTCGTTCGTGACAGAATGATTGCTGTGGTGATTTTTGCTTTTTTTACTATTTTCTTCTGGATGGCTTTTGAACAAGGGGCTTCCTCTTTAGTGATTTATGCACGAGATAATGTGGATAGAAGCCTAGTAGGGACTTCACTTACGATCTTTAATACGGTCAATACATTATTGACGGTGGTACCACTAATTATTATTTCTTGGGTTTTGTTTTTATTGGCTAAACAAACTTGGAGGAAAGCATTGATTTCAAATGTCGTACTTGCCATTACCTTTTTAGGTGTTTGGGGAATCTCTATTTGGATGCTTAATAATGAATTTGGGAAAGAAGCTTCAGAGATTGATCCTAGTTGGTTTTCAATTTTAAATTCCTTTTTTATCATTGCATTTGCTTCAACAGTTTCCAAAATTTGGGACAGCAAGTTTAATCCCCCTGCGGCTACTAAGTATGGGTTGGGATTAATTATTATGGCCGTTGGTTTTGGGTTGTTAGCATACGGTTCTCATGGAGTTGAAAAGGGAATTAAGGTTTCAATGATTTGGCTTGTTTTGGCTTATTTGTTTCATACACTAGGAGAGTTGTTTTTATCACCAGTGGGACTATCTTATGTTTCCAAATTAGTTCCTGCGCGAATGATTGCTTTTATGTTTGGAATGTGGTACCTGGCTATAGCCATCGGGAATAAACTGGCTGCGGTGTTGGGAGGCCAAATTGAGAATATTACAAATACCTACTCATTATCCACCTTTTTTCTGATTTTTACTATAGTGCCTATATTAGCGGGACTAATTGTAATTATGTTAAATCCAATGTTGAAAAAGTTAATGCATGGTGTGAAATAAAATTAAGGCACTATATTTGTTAGACTGTATAAAAAGAAATTCGAAGAAAATGAAGAAAATGAAAAAAATAATACTAGCATTACTTATTGTTTTTTCAATTAGTAGTCAAGCCCAAGATTTGAAATGGCATACCAATATTAAGGAAGCAATTAATGTAAGTAGCAAAGAAAACAAACCCATGATGTTGTTTTTTACTGGAAGCGACTGGTGTGGATGGTGTATCCGTTTGCAAAAAGAAGTTTTGCTTACTCCTGAGTTTAAAAAATGGGCTAAAAACAATGTAGTTTTAGTAGAACTCGATTATCCAAGAAGAACAGAGCAGTTGCCAGAAATTAAGCAACAAAATCAGGAATTACAACAGGTGTTTGGAATTCAAGGATTTCCAACCATCTTTTTTACTAATGTGGAAAAAGAAAAAGACGGAAAAATAAATTTCAAAGCATTAGGTAAAACAGGTTATGTAGCGGGTGGCCCTCAAGCTTGGTTAGCAGAAGCAAACAGTTATTTGCAACAGAAATAATTTTACAATTACAACCTTATAGGATCCCTTTTCAGCAGTTGCATGAAAAGGGTTTTTTTTGTTTGTTACTTTTTGTTTTTATTTTAATCTAGTTGATTTATTTTGTTTAACTTTACATATAAAACATTAAACAAAAAAAAGATAATAACTTTTTTAAAAGTAGAAAAATGAAACTAAAAAGTATATCAGCGGTTGAACTTGAAGAAATGGATAGTCGAAAACGAATCAATTTAATCAATGCAATTGTCGGATTCAAGTGTGTCAACTTAATTGGTACAGTAGATGATTTGGATAACGAAAATTTAGCTGTATTCAGTTCAATTGTGCATTTAGGATCTAGTCCAGCGTTGATCGGCTTTATAGCAAGACCTGATTCTGTGGAACGACATACCTTGACCAATTTGGTTCGTTCTGGAGTATACACCATCAATCACATTAATACAGCGATTTTTGAAAAAGCACATCAAACATCAGCGCGTTATGATGCTAAGGTGTCTGAATTTGATGCAACAGATTTAAAATCAGAATATAAAATGGATTTTAAAGCTCCATTTGTCAAAGAAAGTAATATTCAAATTGCCATGAAGTTCAAACAAAAAATAGATATTGAACTCAATGGTACCAGTCTTATTATTGGCGAAGTTGTTGCAATCCATTACCCAGAAGATTGCTTGTGTACAGATGGTTTTATTGATATAGAAAAAGCAGAAACCATAACTTGTAGTGGTCTTGACAGCTACCATTCTACCAATCGATTAAGTCGTTTGAGCTATGCAAAACCAGATAAAGCTCTTGAAAGTTTGAAAATAATTTACGTTGACTAAAGAAAAAATAAATATTGTTTGGCTCAAGCGCGATCTACGTTTTACAGATCACGAACCTCTTTATGAAGCTCAAAAAGATGGTTTGCCAATAGTATTGCTTTATGTTTTTGAACCTTCGCTCATGCAATATGATGATAGTGATCCACGGCATTGGAGATTTGTCTATGAATCACTTCTTGAGATGCAGCTAAAACTAGAAAAAGTAGATGCTAAATTATATTTTTTTCACAACGAAGTTTCTACTGTTTTTGAGGAATTAGTATCAAATTTTGACCTGCAAACTATTTTCTCTTATCAAGAAATTGGAAATAAAATTTCGTTTGAACGGGATATTTCGATGACAAAATTTTTTAATGAAAAGGGCATTATCTGGAAAGAATATCAAACTAATGGTGTTATCCGAAAATTGAAAAATCGTTCCAATTGGCAAGAAAGATGGAAAGACAAAATGACCAAACCGATTAAAACTGTTGAGATAGCCGATCTTAACTTGGTTAAACTGTCCCCAGAATGGTATGAAAAGCTAAAAGGTGAAAAGTTGCCAATTGAAATAACTACCGTAGATAAAAATTTTCAACAAGGAGGCGAATATTGGGCTTGGCGGTATTTAGATAGTTTTATAAATTCACGATCGGTCAATTATAGCAAGCACATTTCCAAACCTAGTTTGAGTCGCAAAGGATGTAGTAGATTATCCCCTTATTTAGCATACGGAAATATTAGTATGAGAATGGTGTATCAATATACAATGCAAAATTATGATGGCTCGAAAAATAAAAGAGCCCTTTCCAATTTTGTATCGCGTTTGTTTTGGCATTGTCATTTTATCCAGAAGTTTGAAGATGAATGTAATATGGAGTTCGAGAACATCAACAAAGCCTACGATACCATTATAAAACCAAAAAATGAATACTACATAGAATCGTGGCAACAAGGCAAAACTGGAATACCCATTGTAGATGCCTGTATGCGCTGCGTGGTAGCGACTGGCTACATCAATTTTAGGATGCGTGCCATGGTGGTTTCGTTTTTTGTTTTTAACCTATGGCAAGACTGGCGTGAATTGCATTTTTTGGCACGTCAGTTTTTGGATTATGAGCCTGGTATTCATTATCCTCAACTGCAAATGCAAGCGGGAGTTACTGGCATAAATACAATTCGAATTTATAATCCAATAAAAAATTCTGAAGAACATGATACTGAAGGAATTTTTATAAGACAATGGTTGCCGGAATTGAAAAACCTGCCCTTAAATTTCATACACGAGCCATGGAAATTGAGTCAAATGGAACAGCAATTATACAATTTTAGGTTGGGAGAAGACTATCCTTGCCCTATTGTAGACATTGAAGCAACAAGAAAAGTGGCTAGTGAGCGTGTCTGGAGCGTGAGAGAATTGGCAGTAACTATGAAAGAAGCAGCTAGTATTCTGAATAAGCATGTAAATACAACTAGGTTAAGTAAAAAAAAATCAGGTTAAAAAAAGTCAAATCATGAAAACTGTTAAAAAAGCCAATTTACCCACCAAGATTTGCATTGTTTGTAATCGTCCATTTTCTTGGCGTAAAAGATGGGAGAAAAACTGGGATTGTGTAAAATACTGTAGCGACCGTTGCAGAAATACCAAATAAATATGAAAACACTTCGACTCATTCTTGGTGATCAATTAAACAGCAATCATTCTTGGTTTCAGTCAGACAATTCTCAAGTTACCTATGTGATGATGGAAGTGCGTACAGAAACCGATTATGTGACTCATCATATTCAAAAAGTAGTTGGTTTTTTTGCAGCTATGCGGAATTTTGCACAAGAATTAATAGCTAATAATCATGCTGTGATTTACATCAAACTCAACGATGCTGACAACTTACAAAGTTTTGATCTTAATATCAATCAACTAATAAGTAAAGAAGGATTTGATAAGTTTGAATATCAGTTGCCAGACGAATATAGAGTAGATCAGTTGATTAAAAAGTGGTGTGAAGCTGTTAATATACCAACGGAAGCTTTTGATACCGAACATTTTTTTGAAGAAAGAGATGGCTTAGGAAACTTTTTTCATGCTAAGAAAACTTTTTTGATGGAAACTTTTTATAGACACATACGAAAAAAGCATGGTGTTTTGATGGACGCTGATCAACCCAGAACTGGAAAGTGGAATTATGATCAAGATAATAGAAAAAAGTTACCTAAAAATCATAAACCAAATCTGCCTTTGGAGTTTGAAAATAAGGTGGAGCAAATCTTTGAAGAAATACAATTAGCCAAAATAAAAACCATCGGTACTATTAATGATAAAAGGTTTTTGTGGCCTATCAATAGGGAGCAGTCAATTGTTTTGTTGGACTATTTTGCAACCGAATTTTTATCTCATTTTGGAGATTTTCAAGATTCGATGACACCTGCTGAGTGGTCGTTGTATCATTCTAGAATTTCATTTTCCTTAAATACCAAAATGCTTTCTCCTCTTGAGGTCATTAATAGAGTCATTTTCGAATGGGAATCAAATCAAGGTAAAATTGCCTTCAATCAAGTCGAAGGGTTTGTGCGACAAATAATAGGATGGCGTGAGTACATGCGGGGAATTTATTGGTTGAAAATGCCAGAATACGAAAGCTTAAACTTTTTCGGTCATAAAGAAAAACTCCCAGATTGGTTTTGGACAGGGGGGACTAAAATGAACTGCCTCAAGCACAGTATCAATCAGTCCTTAGATTTTGGATACGCTCACCACATTCAGCGGTTGATGGTTACGGGCAATTTTGCTTTACTAGCGGGGGTAAATCCAGATGAAGTAGATGCTTGGTATTTGGGGGTCTATATGGACGCAATCCAGTGGGTAGAAATCACAAATACACGTGGCATGAGTCAGTTTGCAGATGGAGGAATCGTGGGTACCAAACCGTATGTGAGTTCGGCTGCTTACATAGATAAAATGAGTCACTATTGCAGTTCTTGTTATTATCAAAAGAACAAGAAAACGGGAGATAAAGCATGTCCTTTTAATAGTCTGTATTGGAATTTCTATGACAAACATGAAGCAAAAATGGATAAAAATCCTAGAATTGGTATGGTGTACAATCTATGGCGAAGGATGAAACCGGAGTCCAAAAGAGAGTTGATAGAGCAAGCAAAATTTTATTTAGAAAACATAAACGATTTGTAATGAAAAGTATAGTATGGTTTAAAACAGATTTGAGAGTTCAGGATAATGAAACGCTTTTGAAAGCGGTAGAAAAAAGTGTGTCCGTTTTGCCTGTTTATTGTTTTGATGATGCACATTTTGTAACAACACATTTTGGTTTCAAAAAAACGGGAAGTTACCGAGCCACATTTTTATTAGAATCCCTAAAAGATCTACAAAAAGAATTAAAAAAACGTGGCGCTGATTTATTAATACTTAAAGGTAAACCAGAAATAGAAATTCCCAAAATAGTCACTCAGTATAAAATAAAAAAAGTATTTGCAAAGCGCGAAGTTGCTTTCGAAGAAAAACAAACAGAACGTTTGGTGCAAAACGAATTGTTTAAAATGAAATGCGAATTTGAAACCTTTAGCACGAGTACATTATATCATGCTGAGGATTTGCCTTTTGGTATAAAAGATATTCCAGATATTTTTACAATTTTTCGAAAAAAAGTAGAAAAAGAGTCTAAAATAAGAGGCGTTTTTGAGGCACCTGTAGCAATTAATTGTCCAGACTTACCAGAATTTGAACTGCCAAAATTATCTGATTTAGGTTTGAAAGCAGTCAAAATTGATGATCGAGCGGTACTTGAATTTAAAGGTGGTGAAACTGAAGGGTTGAAAAGATTGAATGATTATTTTTTTAATAAAAAACATATCGCCACTTATAAAGAGACGAGAAACGGAATGGTTGGCGAATCCTATTCATCAAAGTTGTCGCCATGGTTGGCTTTGGGATGTGTTTCACCACGGATGATTTATTCAGAATTAAAAAAGTACGAGCAACAATTTTCAGCAAATAAATCCACTTATTGGTTAGTTTTTGAGCTTTTATGGCGTGACTATTTTAGGTTTGTGATGAAGAAATACAATCATCAATTGTTCTTGAAATCGGGTATTAAAAATCAAGAAAAACAGCCCTTAATTCTCAATGCTAGTCTTTTGAAAAAATGGATAGATGGAAAAACAAATGTCGATTTTGTAGATGCTAATATGATTGAACTGAAGAAAACTGGTTTCATGAGCAATCGCGGTCGACAAAATGTAGCCAGTTATTTGTGTAACGACTTGAAACTAGACTGGCGTTATGGTGCTGCTTATTTTGAGCAGCAACTCATTGATTATGATGTGTGTAGTAATTGGGGGAACTGGGCTTATCTTGCAGGAGTGGGTAATGATCCTCGTGGAAATCGTTATTTTAACATTGAAAAGCAATCAAAAGAGTACGATAGAGACGGGACTTTTAAAAAATTATGGTTGAGATCCAATAATTAATATCTTTTATGTGTAATTACAATTTATAGAACCCCTTTTCAGCAGTAGCATGAAAAGGGATTTTTTGCTTTTCACAGCTTTTTCCCCAAGCATTTAGAACGGATTTGTAGTTCGATCCATCGGCAATTACTATTTTAGGACGGATGGTCTGCAGTATTCTATCGAGATTGATTCTAGGGGATTGTGTGAGCAAGAGAATATCCGGGGATTGGTTGGGCAGATATACTCCTGTGCTGTCAATCATCATAATTTTACGGTTGTTAAAATAGAAAAGGTTTTGGAGGTTAGAACTTTTTTTGATTGTGCTGAAATTTGCTGTGAGATAATCGTTGAGATTGTTGTTTGAATCTTTCAGCTGATTAGTGTAAACCCGAACTTCTTTGCCTTTTCGCTCTGTGATGAGACTATTGTTTTTTTGGTGAAATACAATCCATTCTTTACCATTGGTTATTTCAAATTCGGTTTTGATGTAAGCCAATTGAAAACAGATTATTGCAATTAGGACAAGATTCAATTTTAAGAAATTTGGTTTTTTTAACCAAACAATTAAAGTGATAATACAAAAGTAAGAACTGATTAAGAAGTAGCTATTGAAGGGTATGTCTTGAAGGACAAAGCCACGAAAAGAGGCAATCCAGTTTACAACTTGGTTCATTCCAGTTATGCTCCATTCAAAGGGTTTGGTCAGAAATAGAGGCGTATAATTTAATGCAGCCAATACCATTACTAAGATTCCCAGAATCATAATAAAGCTCAAAAAGGGAATTATAATCAAATTGGTTAAGAAAAACAAACCAGGAAATTGATGAAAATAGTACAAACAAATCGGGAGTGTTCCAATTTGTGCCGCCATAGAAACTGTAAGGATTTCCCAAATTGTTTTTGCTATTTTATGCTTTGGATTCCAAATACTAGTAAGCAGTGGCTGTGCCCAAATGATAAAGAACAATGCAAGATAGCTCAGTTGAAAGCCTACGTCAAACAAGAAATAGGGTTGGAATAATAAAATCAATAAGATTGAAACGAGAATCGTATGGTAAATATTTGTAGTTCTTCTGAGGTAAAATCCAATTGCGACAAATGAAAACATGACTACAGAACGTACAACTGATGGTGCCAAACCCGCTATAAATGCAAAAGAGGAAAGCAAGCCAATTGTGATGAATAATTTAGAAAACGAGCCTTTTGGAGTGTTAGGAATGGGTTTTAAAATAAAATTTAAGAACAACAATATAAATCCAATATGAAGTCCTGAAACGGATAAAATATGAATGGCTCCTGCAAATTGATAATCTTGCATAACTTCAGGGGAGACTTCTTGCTTTTGTCCTAATATTAGTGCGATAGCAACAGCTAATGTTTGCTTGTTGAAGCGCTCTTTTTCAAGATTTGTGATGATGGTCGTTCTAAATGCGGAGGCATAGTAGAATAAATCTTTTTTTATTGCAGTGGTTAAAAGGTAAGAGGAATCTTTAGTGTAGAGTTGGCTGTAAATCTGTTTGTTCTCTAAATATTTGCCATAATCAAAGGCATTGGGATTGTAGGCGTTTTTAGTTTTATAGAGTTGCCCTTTTATAATTAGCTGATTGCCACAGTTGATTTTTGGATTTAAATCGCTTTTCTTGATGTTTAAAATGGTTTTCCCAGTTGTTTTTTTGCCATTGATTTCAGTGATATTAGCAATGTAGCGTTCATTGGTTTTAGTGCTTTTTATTTTTTCTTGAATGTGAGCAACAATAAGGTTGTTACTGTCAAAAGCGGATTCCTCGTGACTATAATGCAGTTTTTTATTGGAGTCAGTATGTGAAAATAAGGTGAAGGATCCGATAGAAAAACTCAGTAAGAGGGTAAGAATACCAAAAGAGAAATGCGGTTGTGTGTTTTTTCTTTGATAAAAATAATTGCCAATTAACGGGAAAAAGCTAAGACCTAAAAGGAGTAGATTTTCCTCTAAAGCTAATTTGAAGTAATAAGAAAAAAGGATACCCAATAGGAATCCAATCGTGAGGCGAAAAAGGGGAAATTGGAGTACTTTCATTTAACTAAAGTACTAATTTTCTTAAAATAAATATTGGGTTATTCTAAAATTCTATTGATTTGTGTAAAACTTTTTTCATAATAAGATTCTTTGGTCGAGGAAATGATTACACCTCTAGAGGTTGAAGAATGAATGAATTTAACTTCATCATTCTCCACTTCCGTAACAATACCTACATGATTGATTCGGGAACTGTTATTGGTTTTAAAAAATATAAGATCTCCTTTTTCGGCTTTACTTGTGTTTTGTCCTAATGATATTCCTGCTTTTGCTTGATCGTAGGAAGTACGCGGAAGAGGAATGTCAAATGCACCAAAAGTACTGTAGACTAATCCTGAACAATCATAACCTGAAGGGGTTTTGCCTGCCATTTTATAAGGAGCGCCTAGATGTTGCTTGGCGTTGGTTACTATTTTATCTGCTAGGGAATTCCTGATGGTTTTATTCGCTAGGGATGAACTGGATTTACAGGAAGCAAATAATAATGTGATTATAAATAAAGAGACTATTTGTTTCAAAACTAATAAATTAAGATGTTTTTAAATCTTTGACAATCAAACGTGCCGTTTTTTCACTAGCTCCCAAACCACCTAATTTTTGTTCTAAAATATCGTATTTTTTGAGGAGATTTTCTCGGTGATTGGGTTCTAAGATTTTAACCAATTCACGTTTGATATTCTTTGGGTTGAATTCGTCTTGAATCAATTCGGTCACAACTTCTTCATCCATAATCAAGTTGACAAGGGAAATGTATTTTAAGGTAATGATACGTTTGGCAATTTGGTAGGAAGCCCAATTTCCTTTGTAGCAAACTACTTCGGGAACTTTAAAAAGTGCCGTTTCTAAAGTAGCTGTTCCTGAAGTCACCAGAGCGGCCGTTGCATTTTGTAACAGGGCATAGGTTTTATTAGAAACAAATTGAATATTCTTCTTGGTGATAAACGGTTCGTAAAAGGAAAAATCTTGGCTAGGAGCTCCTGCAATGACAAATTGATAATCTGGAAAATCGTCTACAATACTCAACATGCCTGAAAGCATTTTGGTAATTTCTTGTTTTCGGCTTCCAGGTAATAAGGCTATAATAGGCTTGTCTGACAATTGATTTTCGGCTCTGAAATTAGTGACAGAATTGCCTTTATGGTTGTGAATCGCATCAATGAGCGGGTGACCTACAAATGCGACTGGAAAATGATGTTTGTCTTCGTAAAATGTTTTTTCAAAAGGTAAAATAACATACATTTTGTCTACATCTCGCTTGATGGCTTTGATGCGGCTTTCTTTCCAAGCCCAAATTTGAGGCGAAATATAATAATGTGTTTTGATTCCCAGTTGCTTTGCCCATTGTGCAATTCTCATATTGAAACCAGGGTAATCTATGAAAATAATAACATCGGGGTTGAATTCTAAAATATCACTTTTGCATATTTTGATATTTCCTAAGATGGTTTTTAGATTGAAAAGAACTTCAGCAAATCCCATAAATGCTAGGTCTCTGTAATGTTTGACCAAAGTACCTCCTGCTTGTTCCATCAAATCACCTCCCCAAAATCGGATGTTAGCAGTGGGATCTTCTTTGTACAAGGCTTTCATTAGGTTCGAACCGTGTAAGTCTCCAGATGCTTCTCCTGCAATGATATAGTATTTCATAGCGTAATGTATGATAGTTTAAATTAATCAACAGCCAAAATTAGTCATTGCTGGTTGTGCAATCAAATGATGCTCTTGTTTTTTTATATGAATAAAGTAAAAATAGTCATCATTATCACGGCCATAATAATTCCTCTAGCCATTAGGTCTTTGTTGAGTTTAATAAAGATGGTAAATACCGCGAGATTTAGAATCGATCCTAAGGTGATTATTTTACCCAAATAACCTTGAGCTCGCATAGCCTGGATTCCGTTGCTAAAGTCAAATTCGGTGAAAAATTGAATAAAAATAAAGGTTCCAATGACTGTGCTGATAAACCCAATCAAGACTCCTAAAAACAATTCTATTTTATTCATTCCAGTTCCAAGTATTAAGTTGTTGAGTAGCATGATGCGCAGTCAAGTCAAATTGCACAGGTACAATGGAGATGTAGCCATTGGCCAAGGCCCATTCATCGGTGTCTTCTCCTTTGTCTTCATTTACGAAATCACCAGTGAGCCAATAATACTCTTTGCCAAAAGGGGAGGTTCTTTTATCGAATTTCTCTACCCATAGCGCTTTGGCTTGACGGCAAATTTTGATTCCTTTAATTTCATCCTGTTTTAACTTGGGTAAATTAACATTCAAAACCACATCTTTAGGTAGTTTTTTGTCTAATACTTCAAGCGTGATCTTTTTGATAAATGGTTTGATTTCATCAAAATTGGCATCCCAATTGTAATCCAATAAGGAAAAGCCAATGGCAGGAATTCCTTCTATTCCTGCTTCAACGGCAGCACTCATAGTTCCTGAATAAATGACATTGATAGATGAATTGGAACCATGATTAATCCCAGAAACGCACAAATCAGGTTTTCTTCTCAAAATTTCATTCACGCCTAGTTTGACACAGTCTACA
This sequence comes from Flavobacterium faecale, assembly GCF_048320115.1. GTDB lineage: Bacteria > Bacteroidota > Bacteroidia > Flavobacteriales > Flavobacteriaceae > Flavobacterium > Flavobacterium faecale_A. The sequence continues at coordinate 836,389 of NZ_CP182943.1, read as the reverse complement.
GGGGTTCCAGAACAGCTGTATTCTAAGATGGGCGCATTTTCTTTTGAGATTTTATTGAGGTACAAAGTGCTGTTTATAGTGATGGCATGTCCCATGGCACTTTGTGGTTTGTCTGGAGCTACCACAACTACATTTCCTATTTCTGACATAACAGCAATCAACGCTCGAATTCCTGGAGCAGTTACGCCGTCATCGTTAGTAACTAATATTAATGGTTTGGTATTATCCATGTGGGTATATTTGTTTTATAAATTGAATTATTAATGCTTATTTTGATAAGAATAACAAAGGAAACAAAAAATATTAACTTCAAGTATTAAGGAAGATACAAAAAAACATTTTTATATCTTTAACAAAAAATTATGGAAGCTTTACCGTTGATGGCATAGTTTTTAATTTAACTTAGTTTAAAAATTTGAATGAATACTATAATTAACTTTATGAAAAGACATTATAAAATACTTCTTACAATCGTTGTGCTCTCCATAACATTGTTTGCTTTTAATAGTAATTATAAAAATGAAATTAACTCTGATAAGGATAAACTACTTTTAGAATTATTAACATTTGTAATTGAGAAAGGGCACTACAGTCCAGCGACTATTGACGACAGTTTTTCAAAAGGTGTGTATAAAGATTACATTCAAGCGCTAGATCCTTCTAAGCGTTTTTTCTTGCAAGCGGATATTGACGAGTTTTCTAAATATGAGACTGAAATTGACAACCAAATTTTAAATAAAGATTTGACATTTTTCAGCTTGACTTATGAAAGGTTGATGAAAAGGATGGATGAATCTAAAGCTGTTTATAAAACAATTTTAGAAAAACCATTTGATTTTACTGTGGACGAAAGTTTTAATACAGACTATGACAAAGCACCTTATGCCAAAAACACAACCGAGTTAAATGAAAGATGGCGCAAGCAAATTAAATTGTCTGCACTTTCTTCATTGACAGATAGATTAAAAATGCAAGAGAACAAAGCTAAAGGTATCAAGGAAGAATTAAGTACTGAAGCAGGAGATGAAGAAGGAAATCATGTAAACGATGGAGTAGCTCCAGTTACTAAAAAAGAAGAAGTTAAGTACGATGAAAAGCCTAAAACATTTGATGAATTAGAGAAAGAGACAAGAGAAAGTGCTAAAAAATCTTTAGACGAGTATTTTAGTTTTATGGGTGATTTGAATAGAAATGACTGGTTCTCAGTTTTTATTAATTCTATAACAGCACGTTTTGATCCTCATACTAATTATTTTGCTCCTGATGAAAAAGAGCGTTTTGATGTAAGTATGAGTGGTAAATTAGAGGGTATTGGTGCTCGTTTGCAGAAGAAAAATGACTTTACTGAGATTTCTGAATTGATTTCAGGGGGACCTGCTTGGAGAGGAAAACAACTAGAAGCGGGTGATGTGATTATGAAAGTGGCACAAGGAAATGCAGAAGCGGTAGATGTAGTAGGAATGCGACTGGATGATGTGGTAAAGAAAATTAAAGGTCCTAAAGGAACGGAAGTGCGTTTGACTGTAAAGAAAGTAGATGGTACAATTAAAATAATTTCAATTATTAGAGATATTGTTGAAATTGAAGAAACATATGTAAAATCAAGTATTGTTAATAAAAATGGCTTGAACTACGGAGTGATTTATTTGCCAAAGTTCTACATTGATTTTGAAGACAAAAACGGAAGAGATGCTGGAAAAGATATAGCACTTGAGGTAGAACGTTTGAAGAAAGTAGGTGTAGACGGAATTGTATTGGATGTCCGTGATGATGGCGGTGGATCATTGTCTACGGTGGTAGATATTGCAGGATTGTTTATTAGTGAAGGACCTATTGTCCAAATAAAATCGGCAGGAAGAAGAAAAGAAATCCTTTTTGATAAAGATAAAAAGATAGAATGGGATGGGCCTTTGGTAATCATGGTAAATAGTTTTTCAGCTTCGGCTTCTGAGATATTAGCAGCAGCCATTCAAGATTACAAACGTGGAGTTATCATCGGTAGTAAACAAACTTATGGCAAGGGTACGGTTCAAAATGTGATTGATTTAAATCAATTCGTTAGAAACAGTGCTGTTGGGGATTTAGGAGCACTGAAGACAACCACTCAAAAGTTTTACAGAATCAATGGAGGTTCTACACAATTAGAAGGTGTGAGTAGTGATGTGGTGATGCCAGATCGTTATTCTTATTTGAAAATGGGAGAGCGTGATATTGAGAACGCGATGCCTTGGGATAAAATTGATGCGGCAGAATATACCGTTTGGGATAAAAACACTAATTTTAATAAGGCAATTGCAAATAGTAAAAATCGTATCGCGACAAGTGAACATTTCAAACTAATTGATGAAAATGCCAAATGGATTGATAGCCGTAGTGCTGACAATACGTATAGTTTAAATCTGGAAAAATTCAGAGCGTCTCAGAAAGAGATTGAAGAAAAAGCTAAAAAATACAAGCCAATTTCTCAATATAAAAATGATTTGAAGTTTGCTTCTTTGCCTTACGAGACCGAACAAATTTTGAAAGACAACATCTTAAAAGAGAAAAGAGACAGATGGCATGAGGCTTTGTCAAAGGATATATATGTAGAGGAGGCTTTGAATGTTTTGGATGATTTACAAATGAAGTCTGTTACGAAGCAAAATGTAAATACCAAAAAAGAAAAATTAGTAAAGTCTTAATTTATTCTGAATGCAGAATCTTTTAAATTTATATCAAACGCTCCTGAAAATCTACTTGATTTTTTGGAGCGTTTTTGGTTGTTTGCTTTTGCAGTCTTGTAAAATGGATTCTAAGTCAAGCAGACTTAGTATCGAAAATTTCGACATCAAAAGTTTGTCTAGTGAATTAGGAGAAGAGATGGACTCTCGGGAAACCAATACAAATGGAAGTTGGGAGTATTTTTTACCCAAATTTTCAAAAAATCAAATTGTCAAACACACCTACTATACTTTATCTTATAATGAAAAAGCTGAGCAAGCAGAATGGCTGGCTTATGAATTAAAAAAAGAATATTTAAAGAATAGGGATTTTAAGCGGCCTTATTTTGTTGAAGATCCATTAGTGCGAACTGGGTCTGCTGATTGGAGGAACTATAAAAAGTCAGGTTATGATAAAGGACATCTATGTCCTGCCGCAGATATGGAGTTTCATTGGGATGCCTATAACGACACCTTTTACACCTCAAATATAGCACCTCAGAATCGCGAATTTAATGGAGGAATTTGGAACCGTTTGGAACAAAAGGTACGCTATTGGGCAGCAAAGAATAATGGAGTAATGGTGGTTACAGGAGGAATTTTGACTAACACTTCCAAAACGATTGGGGCTGAAAAAGTCGTAGTTCCTGATTATTTTTATAAAATTATTTTTGAAAATGAAAAAGGCAAACATAAAATGATTGCCTTCTTGATGCCCAATGAAAAAAGTAAAAAAGCACTTTATGAATATGTGGTCTCAGTTGATAGCATAGAAGTATTGACAGGAATAGATTTTTTTCCAAATTTAGAGGACAAACTCGAAGATGAATTGGAAAAAAATACCGATTACAAGTTTTGGATTTCTAATTAAAAGATTACCATTCGTTTACTTTATTAGCGTCCATTTTAAGAAAGATAAACAGCAAAATTGTAAATCCCCAAAGTCCAGAACCTCCATAGGAAAAGAACGGCAATGGAACCCCAATAGTTGGAAAGATACCTGCTACCATGGCAATGTTTACAAAAAAGTGAACAAACAATATACTGGCTACACAATAACCATATACACGGCTAAATTTTGTTTTTTGCCTTTCGGCCAAGTAGATAATCCTTAATAGTAAGGTTACAAATAAACTGATTAGGACTAAGCAACCAGCAAAACCCCATTCTTCACCAACGGTAGTAAAAATGTAATCTGTATGTTGTTCTGGCACGAACCCCCCCTTGGTCTGTGTGCCTTCCAAAAATCCTTTTCCAAACCAGCCTCCTGATCCAATAGCAATTTCTGATTGATTGGTGTTGTACCCAATGCCTTTTAAATCCACAGTTTTCCCTAACAAGATATTAAAACGGTCTCTATGGTGTTGTTTGAATACGTTATTGAAAACATAGTCAACAGATAATACAAATCCTGACATCAGTATAAAAAGAATACTACTTAGGATAACATTTCGATTTCCCATTCGAGATTTAAAATGCACAGCAATTAAAATTACCAGTATCGAAAGGATAATGTATATGGGTTGGACGATTAAGGTGGTAACAAAAAGTATAATTGCTGCAAATGCAGTCCATACATACCAAGCAGGTAGTCCTTCACGGTAGAGAACAAGAATAAGTACACAATAAATCAAGGCACTACCGGGGTCGTGTGGAACAATAAGTAAAATAGGAAGTCCTAATATGCCTAGAACCTGAATTTGTCTGTTGGTGTCTTTTAAATTGACTTGTACATCGCTTAGGTATTTGGCTAAAGCCAATGAAGTAGCTGATTTAACAAATTCTGACGGTTGAATACCAAATGAGCCAAACGAATACCAATTGGCCTGACCTTTAATCGTTTTTCCAAAAACAAATAATCCAGCCAAAGCTAAAAGTCCGATGATGTAAATTAAACTGGCATATTTTTCATAGACTTTCCCGTCAACTGCCAGTAAAACAAAAATTAAAGGAATTGATAAAACAATGAATAACAATTGCTTCATTGCAGTATCATCAGTTGATGATAAGGAAGAGGAATAGATATTCAACAATCCAAGTATGACTAGCAAACTGTAGATAATAATACAAATCCAGTCGAGATTTTTCTTTATACTTTGATTTTTCATTGTAACAATCTCAAGTTAATTTTGTTTAGTTGAATCGACTTTTAAAGTCGATGTTTCTTTTCGGCTGATTGAATCTTTTGGCGTTGTTTCAATGGCGCTCGCTTCTTTCATACCACCAAGTTTGGCATATTGATCTCGTAAACTGATACCAAGAACCCTTTTTTCTAAATCAACCCTAGTGATTTTTTTTCTAAGGTATTTTTCAATCATTAAACTGGCAATAGGGCCTGCAATTGTAGCACCAAAACCTCCGTTTTCTACAAGAATAGCAATTGCAATCTTTGGATTGTCCTTAGGGGCAAATGCAACGAAAATAGAGTGGTCTTTTAGCTGTACGCGCTTGCCTCCAATTTTGGCAAAGTTTTCAGCGGTTCCTGTTTTACCACAAATATCAATTCCTTCTACTCTTAAGGAACTAGCAGTACCATAGTTATACACGTCAAATAAACCTTGAATCATAGGTTTGAAATATTTTTTATCTATGGTTGTCACATGCTTAGTGGTGAATTTTTTATCTATTGATGCACCTTTAATTTTTTTAATGATATGTGGCGTATAGTAATAACCTTCGTTAGCAACGGTTGCAATCATATTAGCTAACTGTATTGGAGTCATTAAAACTTCACCTTGTCCTATGGAGTTAGAAATAATAGTTTTTCCACTATAGTTCCAATTAGGATATATGCTCTTATAGGTTTTAGAAGTTGGAACTTTTCCTCTTTTACCAGTAGGTAAGTCATAGCCCATAAATTGTCCGAGACCAAAACTTTTAAGGTGATTACTCCAATTGTCAACAGCATAAGGTGTGCTTTTGTATTTTCCAATTATGCGTAAATAAACATTTGCAAAATAAGTATTACATGAATTATATATCCCATTATTCAGTTGGTGTGGCCCTGATCCATGACATTTCATAAATCTTCCAGGGGCATAACTAAAACCATGGTGGCATACAAATGTAGTGTGTTCATCTATAACTTCTTCTTGTAACGCAATGAGTCCAGTCAGAATTTTAAATGGGGATCCTGGAGGATATTCTGCTAATAAACCTCTGTCATATAGTGGCTTAGCAATAGAATCATGGTAGAGTAAAGTGTAGTTTTTAGATCGTTGTCTTCCTACTAGGATGGCTGGATCATAGGATGGCGCAGTTACCAATGCTAGTATTTCACCCGTTTTAGGTTCAATAGCCACAATTCCGCCTCGTTTATTGATCATTAATTGTTCTCCGTAACGCTGAATTTCAGCATCAATGGTTAGGTTGATGTCTTCCCCTTGAACAGCAATAGTATCGTATTTTCCATCCTTATACGAACCAATTTCTCTGTTGTATTTGTCTTTTTGAATGTATTTTACTCCTTTTATACCGCGTAGAATTTCTTCATAGCTTTCCTCAACTCCTTGACGACCTATCAAATCCCCACTTTTATAATAGGGGTTTTTCTCAATCAGTCTTTCGTTTACTTGAGTAATAAATCCGAAAATATTGGCTCCAAAGTCTACTTCATAGTCACGTAAAGAACGTTTTTGAAAATAGAAACCTTCAAATTTTCGTATTTTTTCTTGAAAAGCAGCAAATTCACTTTTGTTTAGCTGTGGTAAAAAGACAGAAGGTAGCCTTGGACTATAGACTTTTGCTTTTTCAATTTTTTTGATATAATCTTCTTTGGTAATGTTAAGAAGTTGGCAAAATTCTAGGGTGTCAATGTTTTTTAATTCCCTTGGAATTACCATGATATCATAAGAAGCTTGATTGGCAACAAGTAATTTGCCATTTCTATCAAAGATATAGCCTCTTTCAGGGTAATCGTATTTTATTTTTATTGCATTATTCTCTGATTTTAATTTGAAAGTATCGTTGATAACTTGCAAATAAAATATGCGAATTAGTAGCAATGATGCTGCAATGATTATTAAAGTAGGCAGCAGAAGTTTTCTCATCGTTTGTTTGGCTTAATAAGATAAATTATAATGATACAACTGATAATCGTAAATATAGAACTTAACAAGGTTCTGATTAAGATGTCCCAGATGAAACTGACCTGAAATGCTTCGAGTACAAACATCGTAATATGATGTATGAGCACCGCTAGCAATATAAATGAAAATCGTTCAGGTGTTAAGGAATCATTTATTTTAATGGTTTGGTATTCGTAACTGATACCAAATGAAAATTTAAAAATAGAAGGTCTAAAATTAGCTAAAATTAAACAAGCCGTAGCATGAATTCCTCCTGAGTTTGAAAAAAAGTCCATTACCAGTCCCAATAAGAAACTAGAAATCAGTAGGCCTGATTTGTTACCGTTTACTGGATACAGCAATATAAATAATAAATAAGGAAGCGGCAAAATAAACCCTAAAAAAGTCATGTTGTTAAAGATGACTATTTGAACGGCTAATAAAAGTATAAACCGAAAAACATTGACTAACAAAGTACTATTCATCTTTAATATTTTGTTTTTCTAGATTATTCAATTCGTCTCTGTTTTTACTTTTTATGATATATACATGGCCTAAATTAGTCATGTCATTAAAAAGTTTGATATTCAAAGTGTAATAATTGGTTTGGTTGTCAATATAAATTTTGTCAATCGTACCAATATTGATGTTTTCAGGGAAAATTACAGATTGTCCGCCTGTTACAATCGTGTCTCCTTTTCTAACGGAGGCCAATCTAGGGACGTCAATAAGTTGTACAAAACCAGTGCTTTTTCCGTTCCAAACCAAAGAACCAAAATGGTTTGATTTTTTAATCTTAGCATTGATTTGAGATTTGACATTCAAGATACTTACCACTGTAGCATAATTTGGAGAAGTTTTATCTACGATTCCAACAATTCCTAAATTATTGATAACTCCCATGTCTGTTTTGATGCCTTCTAAGGAGCCTGAATTTAAGGTAATATAGTTCTCATGGGCGTTGTAGGAGTTATGAATCACTTTAGAAACAACAATGTCATCAGGAGCAACTCCTTTAAGACTCTCGATTTTTCTAATTTCCGTAGTGTCTTTAGTTTTAAATAAGAGACTTTTTAATCTTGCGTTTTCCAATGCCAAAGCTTCATTTTGAGTTTTTAAGTTCAAATATTCGCTTACATTGTTCATTTTTTCATACACGCCACCACTTACAAAGTTAGCAGAGCTAATCACTCGGCTTTTGTGGTAAGAATGCGAATGTATTGTAAGCAATAACGAAATGCATAATAACAGCAAAAACAGTAGTCTATTACTGTTTTTGAATATAAAATTAAAGATTTGCTGCATTCTCTTATTTGATTATGTGTTTCAAAATAGGCGTAGTAACTGAATTTTCATAGCTAATATAAAAATTCAGTTACATATAAGAAAATCTTATTTGATTAAGATACTTTTAAATCGGCCAATATTTTTAAGTGCCATTCCTGTTCCACGAACTACAGCTCTTAACGGATCTTCAGCGATGTAAACGGGTAAATCTGTTTTTTGAGAAATACGTTTGTCAAGTCCTCTTAACATTGATCCACCACCCGCTAAGTAAATACCAGTATTGTAGATATCTGCTGCTAATTCAGGAGGTGTTTGAGATAAGGTTTCCATCACCGCATCTTCAATACGTTGGATTGATTTGTCTAATGCTTTAGCGATTTCTCTATAGGATACCTCTACTTGTTTTGGTTTTCCAGTAAGTAAATCTCTACCTTGAACTGACATATCCTCTGGAGGACTTTCTAGGTCTTCGATAGCAGCTCCTATTTGGATTTTGATTTTTTCAGCAGTACTTTCTCCTACAAAAAGGTTGTGTTGAGTACGCATATAATAAACGATGTCATTTGTAAAAACGTCACCTGCAATTTTTACAGATTTATCACATACAATTCCACCAAGAGCAATAACAGCAATTTCTGTTGTTCCACCACCGATGTCAACAATCATATTTCCTTTAGGTTGCATAATATCGATTCCAATACCGATTGCTGCTGCCATTGGCTCGTGAATAAGGTAAACTTCTTTACCATTTACTCTTTCACAAGACTCTTTTACTGCTCTCATTTCTACTTCTGTAATTCCAGAAGGGATGCATACTACCATTCGCAGGGCAGGAGTAAACATTCTCTTTTTTAATGCGGGTATGCTTTTGATAAACATACTAATCATTTTTTCAGAAGCATCAAAATCAGCAATTACACCGTCTTTTAATGGTCGAATCGTTTTAATGTTTTCATGCGTTTTACCTTGCATCAAGTTGGCTTCCTTACCAACGGCTATAATTTTGCCTGAAATTCTATCTCTTGCAACTATGGATGGACTATCAATAACAACTTTGTCATTATGAATAATTAAGGTATTAGCGGTACCAAGGTCTATCGCGATATCCTCAGTCATGAAATCAAAAAATCCCATAAATTATTTTGGGTTAAAAGTTATAAATATAATTGCGCACAAAGTTAAACAAATTAATGTTTGAAATGACGTGTTCCTGTAAATACCATTGCCAAATTGTTTTCGTTGCAATAGTCAATGCTTAGTCCGTCTTTTATAGATCCTCCAGGCTGAATAACAGCTGTGATTCCTGCTTCTTTAGCAAGAGCTACACAATCAGGGAAAGGGAAAAAAGCATCACTTGCCATTGAAGCACCTGTTAAATCAAATCCAAAGTGTTTTGCTTTTTCAACTGCTTGTTGCAAAGCATCAACCCTTGAAGTTTGACCTGTTCCTGATGAAATTAAAGTTCCGTTTTTAGCAAAAACAATCGTATTTGATTTGGTGTTTTTGCAAATTTTAGAAGCAAAAATTAAATCTTCTATTTCTTGTTCTGTAGGACTTGTAAGGGTAACGGTCTTTAAGTCTGCTTTATTGTCTGTGATGTTATTTCTATCTTGAATTAATAATCCATTCAAACAAGTTCTTACTTGTCTTAGAGGTAATTCTACCTCGTTTTGGATTAAAATTATTCTATTTTTCTTTTCTTGAAGAATCGCCAATGCTTCATAATCATATAATGGAGCAATCACTACTTCACAGAATAGTTTGTTAATTTCAGTAGCAGTTGCTACATCAATAGTTTTGTTGGCGATTAGGACACCTCCAAAAGCAGAAGTTGGATCACAAGCCAAAGCAGCGTTATAGGCTTCTTCAATAGTGTCTCTTGAAGCTAATCCACATGCGTTATTGTGTTTCAAAATTGCAAATGTAGGGCCGTCATTTTTGAATTCGTTAATCAAATTCACTGCAGCATCTACATCTAATAAGTTGTTATATGATAATTCTTTTCCGTGAACTTTAGTAAACATTGCTTCAAAATCGCCAAAAAAGAAACCTTTTTGATGTGGATTTTCTCCGTAACGCAATACTTGACCATTTGCAATACTTTCTTTATAGATGGTTTCGTCAGTATTGAAATAGTTGAAAATGGCACCGTCATAGTGTGAAGATACGTGAAAGGCTTTAGATGCTAATAGTTTTCTGTCTTCAAGAGTAGTAGCTCCATTTTGTTCTGTAATCATGTTTAAAAACAAACTATAATCATCAACAGAAGCAACAATAACTGTGTCTTTAAAATTTTTAGCAGCGGCACGAATTAATGAAATTCCGCCAATATCAATTTTTTCAATGATATCAGCTTCACTAGCTCCTGAAGCTACTGTTTTTTCAAAAGGATATAAGTCAACAATTACCAAGTCAATTTGCGGAATGTTGTATTCTTTCATTTGGGCAACATCACCTTCGTGGTCTTGACGGTTCAAAATACCACCAAAAACTTTTGGGTGTAAGGTTTTAACTCTTCCTCCTAAAATAGATGGGTAAGAAGTAACATCTTCAACTGGTACAACAGGAATTCCTAAATTTTTAATAAAGTCTTCAGTTCCACCTGTTGAATAAAGGGTTACATTTTGACTGTGTAGTTGTCTTACAATAGGCTCAAGACCTTCTTTAGAAAAAACTGAAATTAATGCAGATTGAATTGTTTTTGTTGTGCTCATCTTGTGTTATAATTTGAAAGTGCAAAAATAGTTTTTTAAACTGAAAATTAAGCTATTTGAAAAAGAGATAATTTGTAAATAGTTAACATTTAGCCTTATTTTTTTAAAAATGGCTTTTAATATCAAGTAGTTTATTGAAATTGTTAGGTTTTTGAAGATAATTGTTGGAATTTTACTTGATTCAAAATCCGTGTTGTAATGCGTTTGTACCTCCGATTGTTAAAAGAGAGTTTTGTTTTTGCTTTGGATGCTTTAACAAACAATAAATTGCGAACCTTATTGTCCTTGTTAGGAGTGACTATAGGGATTTTTTCAATCATTGCTGTCTTGGCGGCTGTGGATTCTTTGGATCGAAAAATCACTAAGGATTTGAGTAATTTAGATAAAAATACGATTTATTTAATGAGATTTTCATTCGCTCCTACCGAAGTTCCACAATGGAAAAGAGAGCAATTTCCCAATGTGAAGTACGATGAATATGTGTATTTGAAGAGTACTTTGACGCAAACGGAGGAAGTAGGCTTTCAATTGTTTGTCAGTCGTGAAACCTTAAAACACGATGATAAATCTGTAAGTGATGTGAATATTGTTCCAGTATCAGGAGAATTTATCAATATTCAAGGATTGGAATTTGAGAGGGGACGGTTTTATAATGAGTCGGAAGCCAATTCTGGGAAAGCGGTAATTGTGATAGGAGATGAAATAGCCAATACGCTTTTTGGGAATCAAGATCCAATTGGTGAAGACATACGGTTGTATGGTCAGCGCTTTAGCGTGATTGGAGTTTTGAAAAAACAAGGCGCTGGTTTGTTTGGGGATAGTAATGATACTTCCGTTTTTTTGCCTGTTAATTTTTTGCGAAAGATGTATGGGGACAACAACGATGCTATGACGCCAGTAATTATTCTAAAACCTAGCAGCGGTGTGGATATGGATGCTTATAAAGCGGAATTAACTGGGAAACTAAGAAGTTATAGAGGAGTGAAAGATGGAGAAATCGATAATTTCTTTATCAATGTTTTCTCTGGTTTTACCAATTTTATTGATGGGATTATTGGTCAAATGAATGTGATGGGCTGGATTATCAGTGGTTTTTCATTGCTAGTTGGTGGTTTTGGAATTGCGAACATCATGTTTGTATCGGTGAAAGAAAGAACGAATCTCATTGGGATTCAAAAATCATTGGGGGCAAAAAACCGTTTTATCTTATTTCAGTTTTTGTTTGAATCTATAATTTTATCTGTGATAGGGGGAATCATTGGGTTGTTATTTGTTTTTATTACTTCGGTAGTTGCTACCAATCTAGCCGATTTTGAATTTGTATTGAGTTATGGAAATGTTTTTTTAGGCACGTTCTTGGCTGCTATAATTGGACTGATAGCAGGAATCATTCCGGCGATCACCGCTTCCCGATTAGATCCTGTGGAAGCGATTAGAACGGGAATCTAGTTGTATGTTTATTTATGAAAAGCTTGTGTGTTTTGTTAAGGATAGGTGTACGAAAGAAGAAGTAGAGAGATTTGCAACTTATTTTTAAAACATATTAGGGATTTAAGATTCTATTGGTTTTTGAATTGCAAACAAGAGTAATTCATTGCCAATCCTACATAATCTAATAAATTATCATCACAGATATAGGATTGCAGAAAGTACGCTTATTTTAATGTGATTGCGTTCAATCTAACACAAAAAAAATCCCGATTGCTCGGGATTTTCATTTATCTAATTTCGTTGTTTTGAATCAAATCGATATACAAGTTAATCTTGTCTTTTAATTCTTTTCTGGCGGTTATAAAGTCTAAGAAACCGTGCTCTAATAAGAACTCAGCGGTTTGGAAACCTTCTGGTAAGTCTTTACCAGTTGTGTCACGTACCACACGAGGTCCGGCGAAACCAATTAAGGCTCCTGGCTCAGCGATATTGATGTCTCCTAACATGGCATAAGAAGCAGTTGTTCCACCTGTTGTAGGGTCTGTACATAAAGAGATGTAAGGCAATTTAGCATCGGCTAACTGTGCTAGTTTTACGGATGTTTTGGCTAACTGCATTAGGGAATAAGCCGCTTCCATCATACGTGCTCCTCCTGACTTTGATATCATCACGAAAGGCAATTTGTTTTTGATGGCGTGGTCAATTCCTCTTGAGATTTTCTCGCCCACTACAGCTCCCATTGATCCACCGATAAAGGCAAAATCCATACAGCAAATGACTAAATCTTTTCCTTTAGATTTTCCAACTCCAGTACGTACGGCATCTTTCAGTTGGGTTTTATCCATCACTTGCTTCAATCGGTCTGAATATTTCTTTGTGTCTACAAAGTTCAGAGGGTCCTTGGAAGTTAGGTCTTTATCCAATTCTACAAACTCATTGTTGTCGAATAAAATTTCAAAATAAGTTGCACTACCAATTCTTACGTGAAAACCGTCTTCGGGACTTACGAACAAATTGCGTTCTAGCTCGTCAGCATCAATGATTTTTCCTGTAGGAGATTTGTACCAAAGGCCTTTTGGGACATCCATTTTGTCTTGGGTAGCAGTAGTGATTCCCTTTTCTTGTCGTTTAAACCAAGCCATAATTTCGAATTTTGAATTTTGATAATTAGGATTTTGGAATTAGGAGTTGAAAATCCTCAATTCCAAAATCCTTAATCCTAAATTTATAATGTATTTACATTGTTCAAGTCAGCAAATGCTTGCTCTAATCTTGTATTGAATGTTACTTCACTTTCACGAACCCATTTTCTTGGGTCGTAATATTTTTTATTAGGAACATCAGCCCCTTCTGGGTTTCCAATTTGAGTTTTCAAATAGTCGATGTTTTTAACCATATAGTCACGGATACCTTCTGTGTAAGCAAATTGCAAGTCAGTATCGATGTTCATTTTGATTACTCCGTATCCAATTGCTTCTCTGATTTCTTCAAGAGTAGAACCTGATCCACCGTGGAATACAAAATCAATAGGGTTAGCTTCTGTTTTATATTTCTCTTGGATGAATTCTTGAGAATTTTTCAAGATTTTTGGAGTTAATTTTACGTTACCTGGTTTGTATACCCCGTGTACGTTTCCGAAAGCAGCTGCGATTGTAAACTTTGGACTTACTTTAGATAATTCTTCGTAAGCATAAGCTACTTCTTCTGGTTGCGTGTATAATTTTGATGCATCAACGTCAGAGTTGTCAACACCATCTTCCTCACCACCAGTGATTCCTAATTCAATCTCTAAAGTCATTCCCATTTTACTCATACGAGCTAGGTATTCTTTACAGATTTCGATGTTTTCTTCGATTGGCTCTTCTGATAAATCAATCATGTGAGAGCTAAACAATGGTTTTCCTGTTGCAGCAAAATGCTCTTCAGATGCGTCTAATAAACCGTCAATCCAAGGCAATAATTTTTTTGCACAGTGGTCCGTATGTAAAATTACAGTTGCTCCGTAAGCTTCAGCAAGAGTGTGAATGTGCTTTGCACCTGCAATACCACCTGCGATTGCTGCTTTTTCACCAGCGTTAGACAATCCTTTACCCGCGTTAAATTGAGCGCCACCATTTGAGAACTGAATAATTACTGGAGCGTTTAGTTTCGCTGCAGTTTCAAGAACTCCGTTTATTGTACTTGAACCAGTAACGTTTACTGCTGGAAGTGCAAATCCTTTTTCTTTTGCATAGTTGAAAATTTCTTGAACTTGATCTCCTGTAGCTACGCCCGGTTTGATGTTGTGTGCCATTTTAATTGTTTTTAGTTACTTTTAGTTTTTAGTTTAAGAATGCAAAAATAAGAATTAAATAGCATTAGAAGGGGTAATTTATACCAAAATTTAATACAGTGCTAGAAATATTAAATTCTTTAAACCATTTTTCGCCTATTTCTTTGGCAGGATTATAGGTTTTAAATCCAAAATCAAATCGTACAATAAAGAAGCTTAAATCGTATCTTAATCCAAACCCTGTCCCTAGGGCGGTATCTTTTAGACTGCTGAAATTTTTAAAAATGTATTTTTCATCTTCCTCTCGGTCCAGAACATTCCAAATGTTTCCTGCATCAGCAAATAAGGCCCCTTTTAAATCACCTAGGATTTTGAATCGGAATTCAGCGCTTAGGGCTACTTTCATATTAGCTTCATTAAAGTCATTGGTCGCACCACTGCGTCCTGGTCCCAAACTGTATGGTTGCCAAGCTCTATTGTCATTAGAACCTCCTGCAAAATAACTACGAGAAAACGGAATGTAATCAGCATTTCCAAAAGGAATGGCTATTCCAAAAAACGAACGTACGGCGAGTACTTTTTCTTTGGTCAAATCCCAATGTTTAATATAGTCAAATTCGGTTTTCACATATTCAGAATACTCTAGGTTAAAGATTTCGTAGTTACCATTGGAATTATAAGGGAGTTTAGCGGCTCTAGAAATCATTGATAATAAGGAACCAGCAGATTCGATTTTCGTCTTAAAGAGGTAAAAGGTGTTGTCTTGTAAGTCGGTTTTAGTTGTTTTTGAAAATGTAAAGCTGCTTGAAAAGATAAAATCATTTTCAGTCAAACGGACTCTTCGTTCTTCAATGCTTTTTACGCTTTTAAAATCATTATCTGTTTCATTAAGTCCAGTGTTTCCCGTCAAAACATCAGCGGTGAAACCAGAAGTTCCTTTTTCAATAATTAAATTCCCTGAGGTGTTTAAATAATCAGGGTTATTATTGTAATTTTTTGCAATTTCGTTAAGTGCATCGTAAGAGGAACTGTATACGTTAAAGTAATTTTCAGTATTTAAATTTCTTATGTATTGCGCGTTAAAAAGTTCAAATCTAGCCGTGTTGTTCTTTTTGGGAGTCCAATTGTATGAGAAGGCTCCGGTGAAATTTTCTTTGTCCAGTCCAATATTCTTTTGCCTTGAAAAACCAGTGGCGATTAAGGTGGAAGGAATCATGCTTTTAGGGATGATTTTTTCGGTATCAAAAGGCAGAAAGATTCTAGGGAAGCTTAATTTTAAATCCAATCCGTACTCTGATACATTGAAAAATTGATTGTTTGGATTGGCCAAATCTTTGGAAGATCCTATGTTCCCTCTAGCCGAAATTTCCAGTGTTTCGGCTCCATTGAATATATTTCGAATGGACAAAGACGGACTGAAAGCGATACCGATGTCTTGAATGTTCGAGTGGGTAACGTCAAAAGAAGCTTCCAAAACTGTATTTTTTTCTAGGGGTTAGATATATTTTGGCAATTAATGAGTTGGTAGTGGTGTCTCTACGGTCAATTTCGTATTGAATAATGGGGTAATTAAAAACTTTTAAGTTGCTTAAATAACGGGTGGTTAGTACTGTTTTAAAATCGGCAAAATAACCTCCTTTATTGATAAAGATGGCGTCTGTAATTGCATACGGTTTGTATTTTAGTTTTTCATGGCTGTACAGGTTGAAATTTTTATAAGTTGTACTGTCCTTGATTGGCATATTGCTATTGTTAGCAGTATAATCCGTGTAAATGTTTACATCACTAATTTTAAATCTTTTGAAAGTTTCTGTTTTGGTAGAATCTTGGTCTTGATAAGAGTAATTGTTAATGATAAGATTTACATTAGCCTTGTCTCCTTTTTGAATAGTGTCAATGTCAAAGTTGATATAAGTAGGCTGGAAATGATAAATTCCGTTGTTTCTAAAAAGACTCGAGATGCGGTTTTTTTCTTCTTCAAAATTTTCAGTTCTAAATTGTTTTCCTGATTTTAAGAAGCTAAGATTTTTTGATGCTTCATAAAGCGAATCTAATACCGGTGTGGCAATAGTGGTCTTTATAGTGTCTAGCAAATATGGTTTTCCTGTCGCAATCTCATAGCGAATTTGACCTCTCTTTTTTTTGATTGTATCAAATTGGTAATTGGCTTTAATGTTAAAATAGCCGTTGTTAAAATAATAAGATTTTAGTCTGGATACTGATTTTCTAGATTTTACAGTGTCAATAATTACTGGAGGTTCCCCAGTTTTTTTCAAGAAGTCATGGATGCCGTGATACCAAAAAGATGTTCCCAGTCTATTTACTTGTTTGGCAGACAACCATTTTGATTTACGCTCGTATTTTTTAGGGTTTGCAATAAACTTGGCTTGGTAGGTAGAGTCAGGATTCAAATTGGCCAAATTGTACATATTCAAACGCAAGCGATAGCCTAATAAGGTGCTATTGGGTTTTTGGTAAAGTTGATTGGTTACGTTTTCCTCCGTAGTTCGTTTGCCGTTTACCGTAATTTTGTTTTTTATAAGGAGATGTTTCCCCTCAGGAACTCTTTTTTCAGCGTTACAAGCAGATATAATTATTCCTATTAGAATAATAAGTGATATTTTTGTTGAAATTTTCTTCAAGTGTTCTAAAATATTTAATTCAAAAGTACATATTTTTATGGTTAGTAAAAACCAAATAAAACTTATAACTAGTTTACAGCAAAAAAAGTATAGAGCAGTTCATCAAATGTTTTTTGCCGAAGGTGTAAAAGGGATAGAGGAATTGTTGCAATCTAATTTTGAATTGGTCCATTTGTACACTACTAAAGATGATTTTACTGCTGTTGCTTCTGCAAATAAAACCTTAGTTCAAGAAGCTGATTTGAAAAAAATTTCGGCTTTAGTTACTCCTAATAGTTGTTTGGCTGTATTCAAAATTCCACAGGGAAAACCTCTAATGGATTCAGGATTGATTGTCGCCTTAGATGCCATTCGGGATCCTGGCAATATGGGTACCATACTGCGTTTGTGTGATTGGTTTGGTGTCAAGCAGTTGCTCTGTAGTCCTGAAACAGTTGATATATACAATCCAAAAGTCGTGCAAGCTACAATGGGCTCTATAAGCAGAGTGAATGTGAATTATATCGATTTGGAGGCTTATTTATCTCAAACTTCAAAGCCAGTTTTTGGTACTTTTATGGAGGGAGAAAACATCTACAAAGTCAATTTGCCTAAAGAGGGCATTATTGTCATGGGGAACGAAGCGAACGGCATTTCAGCAGCTATAGAAAGTAGGGTGACAAGCAAGCTTACAATTCCACGTTTTGGTGACTTACAAATGACTGAAAGTTTGAACGTAGCAACTGCAACGGCTATCGTTTTGAGTGAATTCAGAAGGTGATTTCCAACTTTTAGTGAAAAGTAAAGTTGATTAAAATACCTCTAGTTTTCATTGCATCTATGTTTCCTGTCCAAGGACTATTGGGATTATTGTCTCTAATTAATTCATCGGTCAATCCAAAAAGGCCTCTAATGGAGGGCGAAAATATAAAGTATTCTGAGAAAATATCGATTCCGAATCCAATTTCATAACTGGAAGACCATGGTTTGACTCTGAATTTTTGCTCGTAATTATCGTCTTTTGTCTTAGAGTTTCCCGAAAGATTCAGTGTTGAAGAAACTCCTCCTACTAAGTAAGGACGAATGTTTCCTGTTCTAAGGGACGAGAATTTTAACAGCAATGGAAAATGGATGTATGTACTACTAACTTCTCTTAATCTGTCGGATTGAGTTGTGAAACCTGGAAAAGACAATTCTCTTTTTCCGTAGTACAATCCTGGCTCAAAGCGTAAATCAATGTAATCTTGCAATTTAACATCAGCTACGACACCCACATTAAAACCAGTTGATTTTGTGACTTCAATATCTGTGGGTTGAAGATCTTTATAATCAATCTTAAAGTCAAAATTGTTGAAACCAAGGAAGTAGCCAAAATAAAGTCGTTGTTTTTGGAAGTTTTCCAAATGGATGATAGGGTCCTTTCCAAATATATTTGTTCCAGATTGCGCCATTCCCTTGAACGAAAGCAAGAATATAAGTAGAAACGGCACAATTTTTTTCATAAGAATCCTTAATGAGTGTTCAGTTTTATTTTTTGGATGCAGAATAGATGGTTGCTACACCAAAAGTTTGTGGCATTGCCTTTACCTCTATAAACCCAATTTTTCTCAAAATATTGTTTAGTGCCTCTCCATAAGGGAATTTTGATGCAGATTCTGATAAATAGCCGTAAGCAACATCGTCTTTTGAAAAAAGTTTTCCTATTAGAGGCAAAATATTTTTGGTGTAAAAATGATATCCTTGTTTGTAAGGAGTTTTATCAGGTACCGAAGTTTCTAAGATTACGAACACGCCACCAGGTTTTAAAACGCGAAATATTTCAGACAATCCTTTTTCAAGGTGTTCAAAGTTACGAACTCCAAAAGCTACAGTGATGGCGTCAAAAAAGTTGTTTTCAAAAGGAATGTTTTCAGAATCTGCCAAAACCATTTCGATTGTCTTAGAGAGATTTTTTGCGGCTATCTTCTTTTCACCTACTTCAAGCATTCCTGCAGAGATGTCTAGGCCAATAATTTTCTCAGCTTTGGTCTGGGCCAATAAGATGGCTAGGTCGCCTGTTCCTGTGGCAATATCTAAAATAGTGTCGGGATTGGATTTTTTGACAATGTTTAAAACTTTCTTTCGCCATTTTACGTCAATTCCAAAAGAAATTACGCGGTTCAAATTGTCGTAATTTCCAGATATAGTATCAAACATTTTTGCTACTTGTTCTTTTTTACTTAAAGTGGAGTCTTTATATGGGGTGACGTTTTTTGACATTTTATTTTAATTTTTCACAAATATAATACAATCTCAATTGAACTTTTATTGAGAATAGAAAATTGAAATAAAATAGATGGTCAGGAACAGAATGGTTTGAGGTAGAATTTTAATTTAAAATGACTTTTTAGTGGTTATAAAAGAGTTTTGCTTTGTAGGTGTATTATTATACAATTATGTAAAGCACTGTTAATCAATAGTGTGTGAATGTTTGTTAAAATTGAAATATCACTAAAAGTGGGTATTGTGTGTCCGTTTTTTATTGCCGAATTTTACATTATAAATATTAAATATTTATTTCAATGATGATAAAAGGACTGACAGGCCAAATCAAATGGTTAATTTTTGCGCTAATTATATCGTTTGTTCTTGTTGTTAGTTTTGACGGTGCTGTTTTATTAAACAGTAATTTGTTATTAACGCAAAATACGTTCTTAGGATTAAATTTGTTTTTGGAAATTTTAATTTTCTTTGCCTTTAGTACCTTCGTGGTATTTGGTATTAAAGGCTATTTTGAGATGTACTCTCAAAAAACATCAAATGTCATTATCTTCATCACTGGGGCTATGTTGACATTTGTAATTTTTATATTAAGTTGTCAAATTCTTCTTCAAGAATAGGCAGTTAAGTCCTTATCATTGTAAAAAAAGCACCCCAGTTTTACTGGGGTGCTTTTATTTTTTAGTGTAAGTTTCAAAGGAATATTCAAAAAGATGTTTTTCGTCTTTGGGATGCGATTCACATTGGGTAAGTTCCCATTTTTCAGATTCGATTTCCGGAAAAAAAGCATCTGCCGCAAAACTGTAATGTACTCTGGTAAGTTCAATTTTATCAGAATGAGGTAAGGCTAGTTGGTAGATTTCACCACCACCAATAATAAATACGTCTTGGTCTTTTGGGCATGCAGACAGTGCTTCCTCGATACTACTGACCACGATGCAACCTTCAGGGGCATACTCTTTTTGGCGACTGATAACGATATGGGTTCTGTTAGGTAATGGTTTTGGGAAACTCTCGAAAGTCTTTCGTCCCATAATGATATGGTGGCCAGTTGTGAGGGCTTTGAATCGCTTGAAGTCGTTAGGCAAATGCCATATCATTTGGTTGTTTTTTCCCAAGGCATTGTTTTCTGCTGCCGCAGCAATCATTATAATCATTTGGTTTTATTTTATTGAAGTAGGGTCTTCGCTGATTTTAGTTTTTAATTCGTTGATTTTTTTTTCTTGTAAGGATACCAATCTGTCGATTTGTTCTCTCTCCCAATTTTTATTCATAAAACGATCAGTAATATAGACTTTTATGAAATGTAGAATGAATATAAATGCCCATATGGTGATGCCTAAAATAAGCCAATTAGGATTAATGTCGATGGTCATTATTTTGGTTGACAAGAAAATAAAAAGAGTTGCAGAAATTAACAGGACAAAATGAAAATAGAGTCTTTTTTTTTGCTTGATTCTTTTTCGTGCGTATTCGTATAATTCGTGTTGGTCTCTTTCCATATGTTGAAATTTAAAGCATAAAGATAAAATTTAATTTGTAAAATTATTGTTTCAGTGATTTATTAATTAATTAGAAAACGATTTCTTTTTTGGCATGTTAAATTTAACAGTGTTTAAATTATTGAATGCATTAAAAATTAACAAGTTAAATGCTATTTTGGCAAAACTTAATTTTTTTGTATAAAGTTCAATATATTTTGTTTTCTTTGTTCCATAATATTAAAAATGAAATAGTTATGTCAATAAAAAAACAATTTATAAAGTCAAAACCAGTTTGTAAAGTAACGTTCTCAATCGAAGCTAAAGATGCAATTAATGTAGCTGTAGTTGGTGATTTTAACAATTGGAATGTTGAAGAAGGAGCTTTAAATAAATTAAAAAACGGAACTTTTAAAGGTGTTTTTGAATTACCAAAAGACGCTTCCTATGAGTTTAAATATGTAGTTGATGGTACATATGTAAACGACGCTGAAGCTGATTCATACAAATGGAATGAATTTGCAGGTACTGAAAACGGAGTTATTGCTGTTTAATTAAACTGCAACATTTCCTTTGATGCTGTCATGAGGTTCGTAGCCTTCAAGTGTGAAATCTTCATAGTCAAAATCAAATATATCTTTTATCTCGGGATTCAATATCATTTTTGGTAATGCTCTTGGTTCCCGTGATAATTGTAATTTTAATTGTTCAAAGTGGTTGTTGTAGATGTGTGCATCTCCAAAAGTATGGATGAACTCGCCTAAGCCTAAATTGCACACTTGTGCAATCATCATTGTTAATAAGGCGTATGAGGCTATGTTGAAGGGAACTCCCAAGAATATATCGGCGCTACGTTGGTATAGTTGGCAGGATAATTTCCCATCGGCTACATAAAACTGAAAAAAGGCGTGGCAAGGTGGTAGTGCTGCTTTGTTATTGGCAACGTTTTCTGCAAATGATTTAGAGGTATCTGGAAGTACAGATGGGTTCCAAGCGGAAACAAGCATTCTGCGACTATTGGGATTGGTTTTTAATTCGTTGATTAAATCTTTAATTTGATCTATTTCTTCACCGTTCCAATTGCGCCATTGATGTCCGTAAACAGGACCTAAATCACCATTTTCGTCTGCCCAAGCATCCCAAATTTTTACGCCATTTTTTTGAAGGTACTCAATATTCGTGTCCCCTTTTAAAAACCAAAGTAGTTCGTAAATAATAGATTTTAAATGTAATTTTTTAGTCGTAACCATTGGGAAACCTTCGTTCAAGTCAAAACGCATTTGATGTCCAAAGACACTTTTAGTTCCTGTTCCAGTACGGTCTCCTTTTTGGCAACCGTTTTCCATTACGTGTTTTACTAAATCTAAATATTGCTTCATTACTTGGGGTTCTTTACGGCTTCAGTGGGCTTGTTAATTCTCTTATGTTAAGATTCTCTTTTGGAAATTTCGTCTCTAATTTTTGCTGCTTTTTCATAATCTTCTTGGCTAACAGCTTGTTCAAGAAGTTCTGATAATTCTTGAAGACTATGCTTGATATATGGACGTCCAGGGTTTTGACTTTCATCTTCATTGCCAAAAGTTTCTGGGTTGGAAAGAATATCATCAATTTCTTGAGAATCTTTATCGGTTTCTTGTGGATTAGCTTTTAAGTAAATACCCGCTTTGTCAAGAATATTTTTATAAGTAAAAATAGGAGCGTTGAATCGTAAAGCAAGAGCTATAGCATCAGAGGTTCTGGCGTCAATAATCTCTTCAATCTTGTCTCTTTCGCATATAATACTGGAGTAAAAAACACCATCCACTAGTTTATGAATAATAACTTGTTTTACAATGATGTCAAAACGTTCTGCAAAATTTTTGAATAAATCATGTGTTAAAGGACGTGGCGGTTTAATCTCTTTTTCAAGTGCAATGGCAATAGATTGCGCTTCAAATGCACCTATGACTATAGGTAGTTTTCTCTCTCCGTCAACTTCATTCAAAATTAAAGCATAAGCTCCATTTTGAGTTTGGCTGTATGAAATGCCTTTTATGGATAGTTTAACTAAACTCATGTTAATTTTAGGTTTTAGATTTTAGAGGCTAAAATCAAAGAATTATTTTGAAACCAGTTTTTTCTTATTCACCAATTGTAAATAAAGGAAATGATTAGCCTACAAAGAAACAAAATCTTTTGTTAGCTTCAAAAAACTAATGCTACTTATAAATGTAAATAAAAATAGTTGTTTAAACGTTAAAAAAAGAGCTATTATAAATTAATATAATAGCTCTTTATGGGTGTAATTGTGGTTTTAATGGAGGATAATTTTAGTTTTATTGTCCTTTAAACACTTTTAGTTTTTCGATTAATTGAGGGACTACTTCAAATGCATCTCCTACAATACCATAATCAGCTACCTTGAAAAAAGGAGCTTCAGGGTCAGTGTTAATAACAACTTTTACTTTAGAGGAGTTGATTCCTGCAATATGTTGTATGGCTCCCGAAATACCAACGGCAATATATAAATTTGCTGCTACTGGTTTTCCTGTTTGTCCTACGTGCTCTCCATGAGGTCTCCATCCTAGGTCGGAAACAGGTTTTGAACAAGCTGTTGCTGCTCCAAGTACTGAGGCTAAATCTTCGATTAATCCCCAGTTTTCGGGTCCTTTTAAGCCTCTTCCTCCTGATACTACAATGTCAGCATCAGCAATAGCAACTTTGCCAGAAACTTTCTCCGTAGATTCAATTTTGATATTGAAATCATTGTCAGAAAGTGTAGGAGTGAAATCTTCTTCAGTTAATGAAGTGCTAGTTTCAATAATTCCGAATGAATTTTTGGCTAGTCCCAATACTTTTATATCCGTATTGATTTCGGTAATGTTAAATGCCTTATTTGAAAAGGCTGTTCGTTTTACTTGAAAAGGTGAAGTGCTTATAGGTAGTCCAACTACATTAGATGCGTATCCAGCCTCTAGTGCTACAGCAACTAATGAAGCAAGGTAAGTGCTATCAGTAGTTGATGAAAGCAAAACTACTTTGGTGCTTTCTTTTTTTGCAGCTTGTTGGATAACATCTGCGTATGCCTTAGCGTTAAATTGTGCTAATTTGGTATCGTTTACTTTTAATACTTTGTCTACTCCGTATTTAGATAGCTCAGAGGTGTCAGTACTGTTAAAAGTTAGAGCGGTAACAGTTGTGCCTAGTGAGTTAGCTACTTTTTTAGCGTAGGAAGCAAGTTCAAATGCAACTTTTTTAAGTTTTCCTTCTGCTGATTCTGCGTATATTAATATTGACATAGTGAATGATAAGATTAAGGATTATTGAATTAAGGACTAAGGATTTTGAATTGAGGTTTGTAATTTTTTTAAAATCCCAAATCCCAATTCCTGAATTTTTCTAAATCACTTTCGCTTCGTTGTGTAATAAATTGATTAACTCGTCTAAATTATCTGCTGGAATTAATTTTACAGCTGACTTTGGTGCTGGTTTTTCAAATTTTACAGCTTTAGTATGTGTAGGAGCCTCTGTTGGTTCTACTACAGTTAGTGGTTTTGTTCTAGCGGTCATGATACCTCTCATGTTCGGAATGCGCAAATCTTTTTCTTCTACAAGACCTTTTTGTCCTCCAATAATTAGTGGTAAAGTCGTGGATACTGTCTCTTTTCCTCCGTCAATTTCACGTACTGCTTTTGCGTTGGCGCCTTCAATTGTGAGTTCAGTGCAAGAGTTGACAAAGTTGGCATTGGTCATTGCGGCAATCATTCCAGGGACCATGCCTCCGTTGTAGTCTAGAGATTCTTTACCTGCGATAACCAAGTCGTACCCACCGTTTTTGATTACTTCAGCTAATTGTTTGGCAACAAAAAATCCATCAGTAGGTGTGGCATTCACGCGGATTGCATCATTAGCTCCAATTGCTAAAGCCTTTCTTAGTGTTGGTTCGGTTTCTGGTCCTCCAACATTCACCACGGTAACTGTTGCTCCTTGTTTTTCTTGAAACCAAATGGCACGAGTAAGACCAAATTCATCATTTGGGTTGATAACAAATTGTACTCCGTTAGTGTCAAATTCTGAATCATTATTAGCGAAGTTAATCTTTGATGTAGTATCAGGAACATGGCTGATGCAAACTAATATTTTCATATGTTGATGTTTATTTTTTATTTTATGGCTTTCAGTTTATACTTAGGATTTGATTTGAACTTAATAAAGCTGCTTTTTACTGCTTAATTTTTGTTAGTAAATAAATTCAAATACAAATTTAGAATAAAAAATGAAATAATTTACTATGCATGCATAGTAAATTATTTTAAGATTCAATTCCTAAATGGAAGTAAAGTTAATTTTTTGAATTGATTTTTATCAGGATATAACAAATAACTATAAATTACGCATCATTATTTTAATAGAAATGGTGCGTTAAATGATTTTAAATATTTATTTTTGCTTTTCGAAAAATATACATATACAAGATATAATATGAGAACGATACAATTTAGAGAGGCTATTTGTGAAGCAATGAGTGAAGAAATGCGTCATGATGAGTCTGTATACTTAATGGGAGAGGAAGTTGCCGAATATAACGGTGCTTACAAAGCTTCTAAAGGTATGCTTGCAGAATTTGGAGAGAAAAGAGTTATTGATACTCCAATTGCAGAGTTAGGTTTTACAGGTATTGCAGTAGGTTCAGCAATGAACGGTTGTCGTCCAATTGTAGAATATATGACTTTTAACTTTTGTTTAGTAGGTATAGATCAAATTATAAATAATGCTGCTAAAATGCGTCAAATGACTGGTGGACAATTCAATGTGCCAATTGTTTTTCGTGGGCCAACTGCTTCTGCAGGGCAATTAGGAGCAACACACTCGCAAGCTTTAGAAAATTGGTTCGCAAATACTCCAGGTCTTAAAGTAGTAGTTCCATCTACTCCTTATGATGCTAAAGGGCTTTTGAAAGCGTCTATTCGGGATAATGACCCAGTTATTTTCATGGAATCAGAGCAAATGTATGGTGATAAAGGAGAAGTTCCAGAAGGTGAATATGTTATTCCAATTGGAGTAGCTGATATCAAACGTGAAGGAACTGATGTTACTATCGTTTCTTTTGGGAAAATTATTAAAGAAGCTTTCATCGCAGCAGATCAATTAGCGCAAGAAGGAGTTTCTTGTGAAATCATCGATTTAAGAACGGTTCGTCCATTAGATATTGATGCTGTTTTAGCATCAGTTAAGAAAACAAACAGATTGGTAATTCTTGAAGAAGCTTGGCCTTTTGCAAGTGTTTCTTCTGAAATTACTTATTTAGTTCAAGAACGTGCTTTTGATTATTTAGATGCACCAATTCAAAGAATTACTACAGCCGATACACCAGCTCCTTACTCTCCAGTATTACTAGAAGAGTGGTTGCCTAATGCAAATGATGTTGTAAAAGCTGTTAAGAAAGTATTGAATAAATAAAAACAATACGAATACTATAAAGACTTCATCATGCGTTTGTATGATGAAGTTTTTTTTTAAACAATAATTATGAAGAATAAGTTCTGGTATTTAGTATTGGTGCTCTTTGGATTTGCCAATAGTTTTATTGCTCAAACTAAGGTGAGTGGTATTGTGTATGATAATGCAAATCAGCCTGTGCCATTTGCGAATATTGTTTTTAAAGATTCCAATATAGGGACGATGTCTAACGAGGATGGAAGGTTTTATATAGAATCTCCAAATACTTATAATGCCATTATTGTTACCTCTGTAGGTTATTCGGATAGAGTGGTGGTGCTTCCCAAAACAATTAATTATAATTTTAAAGTTATCGTAAATTCTGCTGAGAACC
Source organism: Flavobacterium faecale (assembly GCF_048320115.1). Classification (GTDB taxonomy): domain Bacteria; phylum Bacteroidota; class Bacteroidia; order Flavobacteriales; family Flavobacteriaceae; genus Flavobacterium; species Flavobacterium faecale_A. The sequence continues at coordinate 809,746 of NZ_CP182943.1, read as the reverse complement.
TTAAAGAAGTTACGATTTACACTGGTAAAACTTCCAAAAAAGACAATCCAGCGCTTGATATTCTTCGAAAAATATGGGAAAGAAAACGTAAGAACGGACTTTCTCAATTTGATTACTATCAAATGGAAAAATACGAGAAAGTAGAGTTTGACATGAATACGATTGATAGTGCTTTTATGAAACGTAAATTTTTCAAAGGAATGGAATTTATCTTTAATCATGTCGATACATCAAGGGTTACAGGGAAAACCTATTTACCTATTTTCATCAACGAATCACTCTATGATGTTTACGGAAACAACAAAATAAGCAAAGTCAAGGAAAAGCTCAAGGCTAATAAAAACTCTGGGTTTAGTGATAACCAACAAATTTTAGCTTTCGTAAATGACCTCTATTCTGACTATGACATTTACAGCAATCACTTAACGTTTTTTGATAAAAGTTTTACCAGTCCACTATCAAAAACAGGAATTGATGTCTATAATTATGTGTTAAGAGATAGTGCTTTTGTAGATAAAAAGTGGTGCTACAATATTTTGTTTTATCCAAGAAGGAAAAATGAATTGACGTTTAAAGGTGATTTTTGGGTCAGCGATACGACTTTTGCCATCAAAAAAATCAATATGGCTGTTACTAAAAGTGCCAATATTAACTGGGTAAAAGATATTTATATCGAACAAGAATTTGAAGTTCAAAATGATTCCATCTTTTTACTGACTCGGGATTATATGATGTCTGATTTTGCTTTGAACAAAAAAGAAGCATCCAAAGGGATGTATGGGAAACGAACAACCTTATATCAAAACCATCAATTTAATATCGAAAAACCGAACAGTTTATATAAAGATCAAGTCAATTTTATCGACAATGATGTCTACAATAAGTCAGAAGCCTATTGGACACAAAATCGATTTGAAAATTTAAACAAAGACGAAAAAGGGATTTATAAAATGTTGGATACCCTTCAAACAGTCAAGAAATTTCAACGATTATATGATTTGGTTTCTATTTTAGGGAGTGGGTATATTCAGTTTGGTAATTTTGACTACGGACCAATATTTTCCACTTTTGGTTACAATCAAGTAGAGGGTATCCGGATGCGAGTAGGAGGACGAACTTATTTTGGACCTAATGATGTTTGGAGATTGCAAGGATATACCGCTTATGGGTTTGATGATGATAAATTCAAGTATGGGGTTTCAGGAAAATGGATGGTTGACAAGAAGAAAAGAGTTATTCTTTCGGCAGGGAATAGGCGTGATGTGGAACAAATTGGGGCGAGTTTAACGAGCACCAATGACGTTTTGGGCAGAAGTTTTGCTTCTTCTTCCTTATTTAATACCAGTTCAAATGGAAAATTAACCAATATCAATTTGACCAATGTTGCTGTGGAAATTGAGCCGGTTAAAAATTTAATTTTTCAAACAGGGTTTTCATACCGTACCTTGGAGTCTGCCTCGACTGTTTTTAGTTTAGATTATTATATAGATGCCAGTCAAACAACCACTAAAAGTGAAGTAAAACAATCTGAAGTAGGTTTTCAAATTGAATTTACACCCAATCGTAAAACGGTTGGTTATGGTGTAGAAAGAAGAGAAGTAGATAGTCCGTTTAGTCGCTTTTTTGTTAATTACAATCATGGTTTCAAAGGGATGCTAGATAGTGATTTTGATTATGATAAGTTACAGTTGTATTACAAGCAACCTATTATTATCGGGCCTTTAGGGAGAACAGATATTATTCTGGAAGTGGGTAAAACTTTTGGGCAAATTCCTTTAGGCTTAATGAATGTGATTCCTGGAAATCAAAGTTATTTTACCATTGAAAACACTTTTAGTAACCTGAATTTCTACGAATTTGTAACTGATCAATACGCTACGATTCAATGGAATCATAATTTTGGAGGAAGATTATTTGGTCGAATTCCGTTTATGCGAAAGTTGAATTGGCGAGAAATTATAGGAGTAAGAACAGTTTATGGTTCTATTTCGGATGAAAATAAGACGATAAATGCTTCAGGATTGACTTATGTAGCACCTGAAACGGGTTATTGGGAATACAGTGCAGGAATCGGAAATATTTTTAAGGTATTTCGAATTGATTTTACTTGGCGAGGGAATTATTTGGATACTCCTGATGCTCAGAAATTTTCAATTAAAGGATCCTTTGGCTTTTATTTCTAAGAATGGATTTGTTTTTAGAACAAAAATACAATGTTGATTTTCGATTTATAGCTAAACAATAAAGGATTAGCCGTTTTAAAAAGAGATAATAGTTGTATTAAAAATGTTTTTAATTACTTTTGCAATCGCATAAAAAGAACTTAAGAAAAAATAAAAATGACTGCAGACAAAATAACCACTTTCGATGTGTTGATCGAAATTCCTAGAGGAAGTAGAAATAAATACGAATATGATTTCGAGTTGAAAAGAATGCGTTTTGATAGAATGTTGTTCTCTTCAATGATGTATCCAGCTGATTATGGTTTTATTCCAGAAACATTAGCACTTGATGGTGATCCATTAGATGTATTGGTTTTGGTAAACGAGCCTACATTTCCAGGTTGTGTTATGGAAGCTGAAGCCTATTGGTGTTTTTCACATGGCTGATGACAAAGGACCAGACGAAAAAGTAATCTGTGTACCAGTTTCTGATCCTATATGGAATTCATTGGAAAACTTGTCAGATATCAATCCACACTTAGTAAAGGAAATCGAGCATTTCTTCCAAGTTTATAAAGATTTGGAGAATAAAAAAGTTGATGTTGAGGGTTGGGGAGATGTAAATGAGGCATTTGCAATTATCAAAGAATGTCAAGATCGTTTCAATAATATTGAAAACAAACCAGAGGGGTTATTTTCTTTAAAATTGTAAATTTCTCTTTAAACTATAAATAAAAAAGCAATATTCTTAATAGAGTATTGCTTTTTTCGTTAAATTCGTTCGGGACACAATTTAATATTAACAAATAACCGAACCAATTTATGAATGCATTTATGATTTATTTGCCAATAGTAATGGCAATTATAGGACTTCTGTTTATGGGAGTCAAAAGAGCTTGGGTATTAAAACAAGATGCTGGTGATGGAAAGATGGCCGCTATTTCAGATTATATTTATGAAGGCGCATTGGCTTTTCTAAAAGCAGAATATAAGTTGTTAACTTTTTTTGTAATTGGTGCTAGTCTTGCTTTGGCGGGTATTTCAGTTATAGTGCCAACCACACATATTCTAATTGTAGTTGCTTTTATTTTTGGTGCTTTTTTTTCTGCGCTAGCTGGAAATATGGGAATGAAAATCGCAACAAAAACCAATGTGAGAACCACTCAAGCAGCACGTACCAGTTTGCCTCAAGCTTTAAATGTTTCTTTTAGTGGTGGAACGGTAATGGGATTGGGTGTTGCAGGACTTGCGGTTTTAGGACTAACAGGATTCTTTATTTTCTTCTTTCAGTTTTTTATGAACGGGACTTGGACTTCTACAGAAGACATGACCATTGTTTTAGAAACGCTAGCTGGTTTTTCTTTGGGAGCAGAATCAATTGCTTTGTTTGCCCGAGTAGGAGGTGGTATTTATACCAAGGCCGCTGATGTTGGAGCTGATTTGGTGGGGAAAGTGGAGGCCGGTATTCCAGAAGACGATCCTCGAAATCCAGCTACGATTGCTGATAATGTGGGTGATAATGTGGGTGATGTTGCAGGTATGGGAGCCGATTTGTTTGGCTCCTATGTAGCGACTGTTTTGGCAGCTATGGTTTTAGGGAACTATGTGATTAAAGATATGGGTGGTGCAATTGTTGATGATTTCGGAGGAATTGGTCCCGTATTGTTGCCAATGTCAATCGCAGGTTTTGGAATTTTATTTTCTATTATTGGTACGATGTTGGTGAAAATAACGGATGATAATGCTAAAGAGGCTCAGGTGCAAAACGCACTAAATAAAGGAAATTGGGTTTCCATTCTTTTAACGGCGATTTCATGCTATTTTCTGGTGCAATACATGCTGCCAGAAACGATGAAGATGGAATTTTTTGGTGAAGGAATACAAAACATTCCTTCGATGAGGGTGTTTTATGCTACCTTAATTGGACTTTTTGTAGGAGGAGCAATTTCTTCAGTTACGGAATATTATACTGGCTTAGGAACCAAACCTGTTATGGCAATTGTGCAAAAATCAAGTACAGGTGCAGGTACTAATGTAATCGCTGGGCTTGCTACTGGAATGATTTCTACTTTTCCAACAATTTTACTTTTTGCTGCTGCTATTTGGTCTACCTACGCTTTGGCAGGATTTTATGGTGTTGCTTTGGCGGCATCTGCAATGATGGCTACTACAGCCATGCAATTAGCTATTGATGCTTTTGGTCCTATTTCTGATAATGCTGGAGGAATTGCTGAAATGAGTGAATTGCCTAAAGAAGTCCGTACGCGTACAGATATTTTGGACTCTGTCGGAAATACAACTGCGGCTACAGGAAAAGGATTTGCAATTGCTTCGGCTGCCTTGACTTCCTTAGCACTATTTGCGGCTTATGTTACTTTTACAGGAATTGACGGAATTAATATTTTTAAAGCTCCCGTATTGGCAATGCTGTTTGTAGGTGGAATGATTCCAGTAGTTTTTTCAGCATTGGCAATGAATTCTGTTGGAAAAGCGGCAATGGATATGGTATATGAAGTTAGACGTCAGTTTAAAGAAATCCCAGGTATCATGGAAGGGACAGGAAAACCCGAATATGCTAAATGTGTTGATATTTCGACCAAAGCAGCTTTGCGCGAAATGATGTTGCCAGGAGCTTTAACTATAGGTTTTCCGATAGCAATTTTGATTTTAGGGAAATTAGTGTACGGTGGTAACAATCAATTGATTGCTGAAATGTTAGGAGGGTATATGGCTGGAGTAACGGTTTCAGGAGTTCTTTGGGCTGTTTTTCAAAATAATGCTGGAGGAGCTTGGGACAACGCCAAGAAATCTTTTGAAGCTGGAGTAATGATTAATGGGGAGATGACTTACAAGGGCTCTGATGCACATAAAGCAGCTGTAACGGGTGATACTGTTGGTGATCCTTTTAAAGATACTTCAGGTCCTTCAATGAATATTTTGATTAAATTAACTTGTTTAATTGGGTTAGTGATGGCACCTATTTTAGGGAATGGTTCGCATACAATTCCTTCTGACATTGCTTCTTGTTGTGATGCTTCCGGCAAATGCATTTCAATGTCTAAAGTAGAATGCAGAGAAAAAGGTTGTACAATGAGATGTTGTGCTAATGAAAAGATGATTGGTATGGTGGGGAAATGTGATATGAGCAAAGCTAGTCAAATGACTAAAGAAGAATGTGCTAAAATGTGTGATTCATTGGGATGTACTGAACAAGAAAAGGAAATGTGTCTGTCACATTTTGACGCTGACGGAAAATTTAGAACGAACCACAGTATTCAATCATGTTGCTCAGTCAAAGACAAAAAGAAATAAAAGAACTTGTTTAAAAGTTTTATTTTAAAGTAGCCTCGTATTTTCGAGGCTATTTTTTTGCTTTATATCTAAATAAATAAGAAAACACGTTTAAAAAAACAGGATTTAGTCCGTTAATCGATTTTTTATATGCAAAATTGTTTTGGTATTGAAAATATTTTATGTTTGTTAATATTACTGGTAAACCAAAATGGTTTTCCAATTAACTAACCTTAACCTATTTTACGATGATTAAAAAGTCTTGTTTACCTATGCCTTTGTCTATGACATTGACTTGTTCAGTATTATTTTCAATTTTTGCTTGTTCCAGCGATGAAGCAATACAAACAGAGGTTGCTGAACAGAATTCAGAAGTGACTTTGGGAACAAATTTAACAGCAAAAACCTATGTTGCTCCAGGGTCCAGCAGTATTTTTGCTAGTGCTCTAACAAAATGCAAATTACAAAGTGATTATCTTAGCTCAGATGTAACGAATCTTTCTAATTATGCTTCCTCTTTCTTTTATCTAAGGGAAAGTACTAATAAGATGGTGTTGTATAACAATAATGGGGCTTCCACGAGAACCGAGCTGAGGAGAAATGATAATTTTGATAAAACTTCGGTTAGAAAAATGGCTATTAGTGCTAAACTTGAAAGTCAACCTGCTGGAGAAGTTACATTAGCACAGTTACACAATCAAAATGCAGCGTTACCAGTATTGCGAGTTTCTGTAACAGGGAATACCATTTATTATAAAGTAAATAAAGAGCCTGTAAAAGGAACATCGTTAACTAACAATGGTGCTTTTACAACGACATTGCCAGCTGATAAATCTTTAGAAATCGTTTTGGAACTTACAGGTAACAAATATATTAGTGCGACTGTAAATGGTGAAAAACGTACTTTTTTTATTGAAAACGCTTGGGGATCTGCATTCGATAATGCTTATTATTTTAAGACAGGGGTGTATTGTCAATCTACGGGAACGGCTAAATTAGCCTACAATAGTCTGGTTTGGGATAACTAATCACAAATAAAATCTAAATTAAAAAGGCTGATAGAGTAATAATACTAAATTAGCCTTTTTTGTATGTTGTAATTGTCTTTAAAATAATCCGTTTAGGTCGGCATCAATTTTATTAATGATATTACCTAAATCTTCAGGATTGTCTACAAAGTTGATTTTATCAACATCAATAATCAAAAGTTTTCCTCTATCATAAGTATGTATCCAGGCCTCATAGCGTTCGTTCAAACGGCTTAAATAATCAATTGAAATAGAGGTCTCGTATTCACGTCCTCGTTTGTGAATTTGACCTACTAAATTGGGGATGGAACTTCTTAAATAAATCAATAAGTCGGGTGCTTTAACCGTAGATTCCATCAATTCAAATAAGGAAGAATAATTTTCAAAATCACGATGTGTCATCAGCCCCATAGCAAATAAGTTTGGAGCAAAAATATGAGCATCTTCATAGATTGTTCGGTCTTGAATCACTTTTTTTCCGCTTTCTCTAATTTGCATCACTTGTCGAAAACGACTGTTCAAGAAATATATCTGCAAGTTAAATGACCAACGTTCCATTTGGTGATAAAAATCATCCAAGTAAGGGTTATCAACCACATCTTCATAATGAGGTTCCCATTTGAAGTGTTTGGAGAGCAATTCGGTTAATGTTGTTTTTCCTGAGCCTATATTTCCTGCTACTGCTATGTGCATTACGGTGTTATGATTTTATAATTTGTAATTCCTTCCGTTGTAAAAATAGATAAAATTTGGTCTTTGTAATAGCATTTTTGAAACGTTTTTTCTAAAATTTCAATTTCAAATCTTTCCTTTTTCAAAGTGTTTTCAAAAAATAATCGACCCTCTTTGGAGTAGATAAATTGTTGGTTGTCAGTAAATTCAATCCAGTCAAACAAAGGGGTTTTTCCTAGATTTGAAACTTTTCCAAACAGATTGCACACGAACGCATTGTTTTTGTCGTCTACCCAATAGAAGTGATTGAAATCAGTTTGATACCATTGTATGTTGTCTGGAAATGGGATTGAAATGGTCTTGTAGGTATTGTTGAGGTAATTGTACAGTCCTATTTGTTGGTTCAGATTATTGTAAATCCATAATTGATTTTGAGCAGCAATTCCTGTGGCAATTACATTTATTGGATTTTCAGATTGAAAGAAAAAGATTCTTTGGGTTTCGTTTAGTTGATTGTCTAAAAGGATAACGGCATTGAAATCTTGGTAAAAAAGAACAATTTTTAAGGGATTATTGATGTCAATTTTAGTCAAATTTCCTAAAGAAACATTCTTGTATTCCCAATGTTCTTTTTCTTTTATCTTGTAAAATACGGCATTGTTTATATAGTAGTTATAGCCATATGAATCTCGGCCTGAGAATATTTTGGTTTCAGTGGGAACGAAATTAATTTTTGTGGCCACAATTTTAGAATTTTGGGCTTGAAGAAAAATAAATGAAAAGAATAAGAATGCTATAGCGTTTTTCATAGTAGTGCAAAATACAAAAAAATCGGTATCATAATTACTGTAACACCATAAACGATTAAACGCTCTTTAGATAGTTTATAAGATAAAAGGAATAAAAATTAAAAAATATAAAATAATGAATAATAGAAAAAGTTTGTTGGCAGTTTTAGGACTTGTGTTTTTCTTGAACACACAAGCTCAGGAGTTTCAAGGAATGGCGGTTTATCAGTCTAAAACTAGCTCCGCTGAATTAAAGGAAAGAATGATGGGTAATCGTGAGGTTACTCCCGAGATGCAAAAAAGAATGGAGGACAGAATGAAGTCCATGTTTGAAAAAACATTTATACTTTATTTTGATAAAACAGCATCTATATATAAAGAAGAAGTAAAATTAGATGCTCCTGGACAAAGTGAGAGTAGGTTGAGAATGATGAGTTCAATGATGGGAACAGGTGGAACCTATTATAAAAACATTAAACAAAAAACTTATACAATAGATAAGGAATTTATGAGCAAACAATTCTTAGTGAAAGATTCTCTTCCAAAGCTACAATGGAAAATGGAAGGAGAAAGTCGTTTGATAGGTGGCTACACTTGTTATAAAGCAACGGCTGCACTTACTGTGGCAGAACCAGACTTTAATGCTTTAAGACCAAAATCTAACGAAGAAAAAAAGAAAGAGGATGAGGCTAAAAAAGGGAAATCAAATTTGTTAGACAACCTAGTTGTTCCTACAGAAAAGCTAATTACAGCATGGTACACACCTGAAATTCCAGTGAATCAAGGTCCAGATAAATATTGGGGGTTACCAGGATTGATTTTAGAAATTAACGATGGAAAGACGGTGATTTTATGTTCAAAAATTGTTTTAAATCCAAAAGAAAAGGCGGTGATAAAACCATCTTCTACAGGAAAAGTAATATCACAAAAGGATTATGATGAAACGGTAATTAAGAAAACTAAAGAATTTATGGAATCCAATCAACGTGGTGGTGGAGGAAGAGGTTCAGGTGGCGGGCGTCCTTAATTGGCTAAAAATAAAAAAACAATTATTATTTAAATAAAAAAAAACTTATGAAAAAAGCACTCTTGCTTGTTTTGTTTTTCTGTTCTTGGATTTCTATGGCACAAACGATTCGCTTAGATGGTGTTGTAAAAGATGGCTCTGGTCAGGTACTCGAAATGGCAAACATCATGGCTGTAAATCGGAATACAAATGCAATGGATTCTTATGCAATTACAAATGATAAAGGGAAGTTCAATCTTAACTTGAAAATGAATACAGAATATAGTATCCATCTTAGTTTTTTAGGAATGAAAAGCAAGATTGTCGAAATTGTAACTGCTCAAGAAAACATTGTTAAAACCATTACGATGGAAGCAGGCGGAATTGAATTGGAAGGTGTTGAAATTGTGCGTGAAATGCCCGTTTCTATCAAAGGAGATACCATAGTCTATAATGCTGATTCTTTCAAATCAGGAACGGAACGAAAACTAGAAGATGTTTTGAAAAAACTACCAGGAGTTGAGGTGAACGAAGATGGTGAAGTTGAGGTAGAAGGGAAAAAAGTGTCTAAATTAATGGTCGAAGGAAAGGACTTTTTTGATGGAGATACGAAGCTTGGAGTTAAAAATATTCCTGCAGATGCCATTGATAAGATTCAAGTTTTAAGAAACTTTAGTGAAGTAGGTGCGCTCAAAGGTGTCGAAAATAATCAGGATAACATTGCCATGAATATCAAGCTAAAATCGGGAAAGAAGAACTTTTGGTTTGGAGATTTAACTGCTGGAATAGGTGTGGGGCATGAGGAAGATCGGTATTTGATTAACCCTAAATTGTTTTATTACAATCCAAAATATAGTGTAAATGTAATTACTAATTTTAATAACATTGGAGAATTACCCCTTACCACTCAAGATTATTTTAAGATGACTGGAGGGTTTAGAGGCGTATCCCGAAAAGGGGGAAGTAGTTTTGATGTGTCCTCGAATGATTTAGGGATTTCTACCATGCGTAACAATAGAGCCAAAGAAATCAATACTAAATTTGGTGCGACCAATTTTTCATATAGCGTCAACAAAGCATGGAATTTAAGTGGTTTCGGGATTATTTCTTCCTCTGGAACCGAAATGGAAACCAAATCACAAATGACTATTTTAAGGTCTGGCGACCAACAAAAAAGCGAACAAACATCAGTCCAAAAAAGTAATTTTGGAATGGTGAAGTTAAGTTCCAGCTACAAGCCTAATACGAAATTGCAATTTGATTATGATGTTTTAGGAAAATTTTCAAAACAAGATGAAGTTGCTTCTCTTTTTAGAGAATCTATTGTAAATTCAGTTTCCACAGATGAGGATATTTATACGGGTAAAAAGCAAGATCCTACCTCTTTCAATCAAAATTTGAATTTGTATTATACCTTAAACGATAAAAATATTTTTGCTTTTGAAGCACAACATCTTTATCAAGATGAAAATCCTTTTTATAATGCCAATTTACAAACACAACCTTTTGATTTGATAGGGTATGTTTCGGGGCAAAATCGAAATGATTTAAATCAAGATCGATTCGTGAAAACCAATAAAATTGATGCCAAAATAGATTATTATTATATGTTGACCCCAACAAGTAATGTTAATTTGACCTTAGGCGAAACTTATTCGTATCAAAATTTTAATTCGCATATTTTTCAAATATTAGATAATCAAACTACAAACGATTTGAATGCAATTGAGAATAATAATCGAGTTAATTATGCTTTTAACGATGTCTATTTAGGTTTGCATTACAAAATCTTGACAGGGAAGTTTACTTTTAATCCAGGGGTGAGTTTGCATTATTACGATATGAATAATAGACAATTAGGGACTGCTTATCAACAGAGTTTTTATAGAGTTTTACCAGATGTTTTTGCTTTGTACCAAATCAAAAAGTCCGAAAGTTTAACTTATAATTACTCTTTGACTAATAATTTTACTGATATTAATAAGTTAGTTGAAGGATATATTTTTTCTAATTTTAATAGTCTTTCGAAAGGAAATAGGACATTGGAAAATGCTATCTCGCAAGTCCACTCGTTACGTTATTACAAATATAATATGTATAATTTAGAAAATATTTTTGCTAATGCTTCTTATTCTAAAAAGGTAGATGCAGTAAAAAATCGTTCTATTTTTACGGGAATAAATCAAGAATCAACTCCTTATAATTCAGATTTAGCGGATGAGACTTTTTCAGGTTCTGGTAATTACGGGCGTTCCTTTCTGAAAAATTATAAAGCGAGTATAGGAGCGAGTGTAAATTGGTCTAAGTTTAATAACTTTCAAAATAATACGCCTACAACTACCGAAAGTTTTACGCAAAGGTATTCTGTAAAGACCTCCACAAATTACAAGAATATGCCCAACTTAGAATTTGGGTATAATTATACTATCAATGAATATAATGGAGCCACTTTTTATACGGATAGACCTTCTGTTAAATTAGATTATTATTTTCTTAAAGCTTTTTCTTTTGTGTCTGAATATGAATTTTATAATTATCGAAATGATTCTGGAACCATTAAAAATGAATACGATTTCTTGAGTGCCAGTTTGATTTATCAAAAGAAAAATGCCAAAATGGAATACAAATTATCGGCAACTAATATTTTGAACACTACTTCTCTTAATGATGATAGTTTTACTGAATTTGCTACTAGAACTTCACAATACACGGTTCAGCCGCGTTATATTATTTTTTCTATGAAGTATAATTTGTAAAACAGTAAACAATTTTTTTTAAAAGCCGTCATTTCTAAGGTTAGGAATGACGGCTTTTTAAGTTTGGAAATAACTACTTAATTTTCAGTAAAACATTTATTGTAAACCAATTGAGTTTTATTTCGGTTTCTTTTATTTCTCCATTCAACGATTGATAGTTCAACAAAATATCATAATGGTCAGTACTAATGGTTTCAACTATTTTTTCATGATTTTTGTCTAATGAAGTTTTGTTTTTTAATACAAAATCATGAGTCTTGAGCGGAATAATCTCATCGTTGATTTTTAGTTCGATGCCGTAATCTGTTTCCTTGTAATTGATACTGTATGATTTACCATCGAATGTGAAGCAATCTTTACACTCATTATTTTGGTTATTTGTGATTTCAAAAGCAAAATCATAACCATGTATTTTGTTAATTATTATGCCTTTTGTATTTGAATAATCATAGTGAAAACTTTGGTTTTTATTGTTTGTGTTGTAGTAACTTCCTCGATACGTATAACCAAGCGTTTCCATGATTTGAGAATTTCCAGGTTCTTTGTCTTTTTTGGATAATTGTTTCAATTTTTCAGAAAAAGGAGCAATGCTTCAACTCCATAATTGTCATTGATAAAAGAAACAATACTGCTTAAATCCTTTTCTTCTTCGATGGTTAATTGGGCTTTTTTATTGTTTACAACATAATTTTCAAAACGATTTAGCTGACTTTTTTTTGAAATGGAATCGGCACTTTGTGGACCTAAAATAGTCAACAATGCAATCACACACATACTGATAGGGATAAACTTGATTTGCGGTTTTTTTTTGAAAATAAAATAAACCGTCAACAAGCTAAGCCAGATTGACAATGCCAACACATAATAACGCTCGTGTGTGAATCCGTATAGATTAATTCGGTATAAAATAGCCCAAAACAAAAGTCCTAATAATGGTACCAGTAAAAAGTAAAACCATTTGTGAAACGTGCGCATCCATACATTTCCTTGCTCATTCGCTATAGGATGAATTAGTAATAAGGATAGAATTCCGAAAACGGCAAACACTAAAATCAAATTCGAAACCCAACCTACAGGTAAAGAGAATTGTGCAATGATTTTAATTTCATACGACAATAAAATCACGAGGTAAATACTGATTAACGGAATCAATACAAACTGCGTAAATTTCTTAAGACCTATTGGGTATCGTAAATGAAGAGCGATATTAGAATTATTGGTTTCTGGAACGCCAGCCAGAAAGAATACGGTGTTAAAAATCCCGAAGACTAGATAAAATAAATCAAGGTAAATAGTATCGTAATAGTCAATCTCAAATAAATGATGCGTAGCTAGCAAGGCAAACGATAATCCTGCAAAAATAACAACGCTATACAATCCAGAAGTCAAAATTCGAAGAAAAAGCTGTTTGTTGAATTCCCAAAACGCATTTTCATCATATTTTTTATTGATAAATGCCGTAAAAGACACCAATAAATGTAATGCTAAATTAAGCGCCAAAAATTGATATATTTCAAAGGTCTTAATTTGGTCAGAAAATTGAAATACAAAGGCAAATGACAAGCCACCCAAAATCAAACTACTGATAAATCGAATTGAATTGTTTTTTAAATCTTTTGAAAAATACAAACTGATAGACAAAAATAAAACCAAGCACAAAGAACAGCTCATGATAATTTTACCATAAATACGTTGAATTTCATGGTCGTTCTCGTCGATGGCATAAATAGCACAAAGTGTTCCAATTACAGCAATGAGAATTTCGAGTGGAAATCTCAATAGTGTCCCACGAGTTTCTTCAATAATTTTCTGGAAGGAGGGAAAAGAAGGCATAGCGTATTTTTTTACGAAGTAACAAAATATTATCCTACAAAAAAAGGCTGTCTTTAAAACAAGACAGCCTTTGTAACTATATAGTGGCTTGGAATCTTACAATCCAAAAGCCGCTTTAACTTGGTCTACATAATCTAATTTTTCCCAGGTAAATAATTCTACTTCAACAGTTTTTGTCAAACCACCTGGAGCAGAGAACGTTTTAGTAACCGTTTCTGGTTTACGTCCCATGTGTCCGTAAGCCGCAGTTTCGCTGTAGATCGGGTTTCTTAATTTCAAACGTTGTTCGATAAAGTAAGGACGCATATCAAAGATAGCTTCTACTTTTTTAGCGATTTCACCATCCGTTAGGTTGACTTTTGATTTACCATAAGTTTCAATAAAGATTCCCATAGGTTGTGCAACTCCAATAGCGTAAGAAACCTGAACCAAAATCTCGTCAGCTACACCAGCAGCTACTAAATTTTTAGCAATATGACGAGTTGCATAAGCCGCACTTCTGTCTACTTTGGACGGGTCTTTTCCAGAGAAAGCACCACCACCGTGAGCTCCTTTACCACCGTAAGTATCCACAATGATTTTTCTACCCGTTAAACCAGTATCACCGTGAGGCCCTCCAATCACAAATTTCCCGGTTGGGTTAATGTGATATTGGATTTTGTCATTAAATAAATGAGCGTGTTTTGGGTTTTTAGCAATGATTCTCGGAATCAAAATTTCTACAATATCTTTTTTGATTTTAGCAAGCATCGCTACTTCTTCGTCAAAATCATCGTGTTGAGTCGAGATTACAATCGTGTCAATGCGTACTGGCACGTTGTCATCACTGTATTCTAAAGTTACTTGAGATTTAGCATCAGGACGTAAATAAGGAATCTCCTTATTCTCACGTCTTAATTCAGCTAACTCTAGTAATAATTTATGAGATAAATCCAATGCCAAAGGCATGAAGTTTTCGGTTTCGTTAGTAGCATATCCAAACATCATTCCTTGGTCACCTGCACCTTGCTCCTCTGGGCTAGAACGCTCTACACCTTGGTTGATTTCTGCTGATTGCTCATGAATCGCTGATAAGATACCACAAGAATTCGCTTCAAACATGTATTCGCTTTTCGTGTAGCCAATTTTGCGAATTACATCACGTGTAATTTGTTGAACATCAAGATAGGTATCTGATTTTACTTCACCAGCAAGAATCACCTGACCTGTAGTAACTAAAGTTTCACAAGCTACTTTTGAGTCCGCATCAAAAGCCAAAAAGTTGTCGATTAACGCATCTGAAATTTGGTCTGCAATCTTATCTGGATGTCCTTCGCTCACAGATTCTGACGTAAATAAATAAGCCATAGTAAATGTTTTTTTAAAATTAAGCGAGGAAAAATAATTGCAAAAAACGGACTAAAGGAGAGTATCTGCTTTAGCATTTTTTTTCTACCAAATAGTCTTTGGTATTCATAATCAACTAGGTTCATTATGAAGAGGTTGCAATCAGTTCAAATTTTTCCTCTTGTATTTTGAGGTGCAAAGGTATGAAACCATTTTGAATTGTAAATTAATCTTAACTAATTTTTTAAATTAATAATATGTGTGTGATTTTAGAGTGGAATTTCAATTTTTAGGTTCTCCAGGAGTTATAATGGTAGGAGGTTTGGTAAAACAAAATCTTACTGTTCTTAAAATTAACCTGCCCAATCAACTAAATCTGTGTGCACTAAAAAAATATTTTAATGAACTTAAAGTCCTAATGAATAAATGTTAATTAATCTATAATCATTAGGAAAATCCAAAATAGTTTAGGAAATTTGGTTTTCAAAATTTAAAAAATGAAATCAATCCAGTTTAACATGTGCTTGACCAAACAGAAATTTTTCTGCGGGTTCTCTATTGCTTAAACTGAAATTCATCACTATAGCAAAGCCTCCCGAGAAATTGGAAGGCTTTTTTTTAACCCTAATTGTAACAAATAAAACAATAAACATGAGCACTTTAAAATTTGAAACCAATGCCCTGCACGCAGGACACGATGTTACCCAACACGCAGGAACCAGAGCGGTGCCTATTTACCAAACATCTTCGTATGTGTTTAACAATTCAGAGCATGCGGCTAATTTATTTGGTCTAGCAGAGTCAGGATACATTTATACCCGTTTGAATAACCCAACCAATGATATTTTAGAACAACGTTTGGCAGCTTTAGAGGGCGGAATTGCAGCGGTGGTTACAGCATCTGGAACGGCGGCAATTGCTACCTCCTTATTGACGATGTTGAAAACAGGAGATCACATCGTGGCGTCTAGCAGTTTGTATGGAGGAACATTTAATTTGTTGAACTCGACTTTGCCACGTCTGGGAATCACTACGACTTTCGTAGATCCATCTGATGCAGCCAATTTTGAAAAAGCTGCGAATGACAATACCAAAGTGATTTTTGTAGAAAGCTTAGGTAATCCAAAATTAGATGTATTGGACTTAAAAGCCATTGCTAAGGTGGCAAAGGCTCTGAAAGTTCCTTTTGTAGTGGATAATACGGTGGCTTCTCCTGCTTTATTGAATCCAATTGCTCATGGTGCGAACATCGTGATTCACTCTTTGACAAAATACATTTGCGGTAATGGAACTTCTTTAGGAGGAGCTATCATAGATGCAGGTACGTTTGACTGGAGTAGTGGTCGTTTCCCTGAATTTACAGAGCCTAATCCAGGATACCACGGTTTAGTATATCACGAAGCGCTTGGAGCGGCGGCTTTTATTGCCAAAGTACGTATCGAAGGATTACGTGATTATGGTGCGGCTTTGAGTCCTTTGAACGCGTTTCAAATTATTCAAGGATTGGAAACTTTGTCGGTACGTGTGCAAAGACACAGTGAAAACGGTTTGGCATTAGCCCAATGGTTAGAAGGACAAGATCAAGTGGCTTGGGTAAACTATCCGGGATTGAAATCAAGTAAATATTATGACTTGGCCAAAGAATATTTGCCAAACGGTCAAAACGGATTGGTGACTTTTGGATTAAAAGGCGGTTTTGATGCTGCTAAAAAAGTAGCAGATGAAACAAAGTTGTTTTCTTTGTTGGCGAATATTGGGGATACCAAATCACTAATCATTCATCCATCAAGTACGACACACCAACAATTGTCTGAAGAGCAGCAGTTAAGTTCGGGTGTTTCTAAAGATTTAATTCGTCTATCAGTTGGATTAGAAAACGTAGAGGATTTGAAAGCTGACTTGAAAGCGGTTTTTGATACTTTATAATAATCATTCCGTAAACTAGTCTTAACCTTTAATCTAGATTTAGGTTGTACATTTGAAATGTCAAATCAAGGGAGTGGAATAGAGAAGTTTTAAAAGGAACTTGAAGAAAAAGCTCTTTATTGATTTGTTTTTTAAAAGAATCAAATTTGAATTTTTTGTTAAAAATCATAATTAACTGTTAATTAGAATATTTAGCTAAAAATTTATTAAATATATAGAGGACAATAAAGAATATTTTATATCTTTGTGGCTCAAAATAAGAGGAAGATGAATTTTATTATTTGTAAAAAAACTATGGTACAATCTAAAGAAATCGGCAGGAGTGCGATAGCTTAATTTTTTTATTCAAATAAGACTAAAATATAGTAAAGCCTCCTAAGAAATTGGGAGGCTTTTTTTGTAAAAAATCAAATAATACGAATTCAACCAAAGAAAAAAATGCTTGTAGTAAGTAATAAACAAAAGAAACAATTTTCGGTTACTGTGTTTTGTGCACAGAAGCTGGTCTATTGATATCCAAAAGTTAAATTTATTTTATATAAAAAACCCTTTTGGTATCAGATCCAAAAGGGTTTTTTTTACGTAAATGGGGAAGATTAAAGAACAAAGAATAAGAAACAAACAATAATTAAGTCAAACAGCAAACATCAAAAATTATGAGAACAAGAAGAATTATCACGGGGGCAATCAATCTTTTAAGGGGCAGGCGAAGTGACCGTCTAGGAGTAAGAACAACTGAAGAGTTAACAAATACTAGGGTTGGAGTTGAAACCAATGCTAAATTGAAAAAACAAAAAAATGTGCTAAACACATTATTATTAATGTACTCTAAGGAAAATGAAACACTATTTATTTAAAAGTTTTTTTGAAAATTTAGATTGTAACGCAAGTAATTGCTGAATGAAATTTAGTTCAGTTAGTACTTGCGTTTTTATTTGCTCTTTATTTAGGTGTTAATCTGATTGGGCAAAATTTGTTTGTTTGAAAAATTAATGGTTTCTTTGCATCTTAAATGTTCATAAACGTACTGAAATGTTATAAAGAAAGGACGAGGGATTAGACCCGATGATGCCTTAGCAACCCTTCGATTCATCGAAGAAGGTGCTGCATTCTACCTTGAACTGAATTGATTCAGTCCCTAGGAAAGATAACAACGCTAATTCTTCTAGTTTATGTAACCCCACTCTTAATAATATTTCCAGCACGAATCAACAATAATACAAGATTTGAAATTGGAAAGTAAACCAACCATCATTACCATTAATAATTTCACCACAGAAAGCGGTGCCAATTATCCTTTCATAAACTTGTCATTTCAAGTTTTTGGACAAGAATTGCATACCGCTCCTATTGTGTTGATTAATCATGCCTTGACTGGAAACTCTAATATTATTGGAGAAAATGGTTGGTGGAATGATCTAGTTGGAGAACAGAAAACGATTGATACTGACAAATATTCGATTCTGGCTTTTAATGTTCCAGGAAATGGATATGATGGAGTGTTGTTGGATAACTATTTGGATTTTAATGCTAGAGATGTTGCAAGGTTGTTTGTACAAGGAGTTGCTGAGCTCAATATCGAGAAATTATATGCTATTGTAGGAGGTTCAGTAGGTGGAGGAATTGCGTGGGAAATGCTAATGCTAGCTCCAAAAATTACCCATCATCTGGTTCCAATAGCGACAGACTGGAAATCTACAGATTGGTTGATAGCAAATTGTTTTTTGCAAGAACAAATTTTAAATAATTCTTCAAGACCAATTGAAGACGCTCGAATTCACGCCATGTTGTGTTACCGAACGCCAGAGTCGTTTAAAGTGAAATTTCAACGAACTACTAACGAAGAATTGGCTATTTTTAACATCGAAAGTTGGTTGCAACATCATGGGAATAAATTGCAAAAACGGTTTCAATTGAGTTCCTATAAATTGATGAATCAATTGTTGAAAACCATAGACGTCACTAGAGGCAGAGGTAATTTTGATAGTTTGCTTGATAAAGTAGAAGCCAATATCCATATTGTAGGCATCAATTCGGATTTGTTTTTTACTGCCAAAGAAAATAAGGAAACTTATGATGAGTTGATAAAACATAACGTCACAGCTTCCTATAGTGAGATAATTTCGGTACATGGTCATGATGCTTTTTTAATAGAATACGAACAATTAAATAATTTGCTAGCGCCAATTTTTTAATTTAAAAACATAAAAAGGAAATGAAGATATTAAAGTTTGGAGGTAAATCCCTGTCTAATGGTGACGGTTTAGCTAAAGTAGTTTCAATTATTGAAGATAAAGTAAATCAAGGAGAAGAAATTGCTGTTGTAGTTTCAGCTCGTGGGAATGCGACAGATGATTTAGAAGAAATATTAGGTGTGGCTGCTGTTAATGGGGAGTACAAACCTTTGTTGGAAAAATTCAAAACCTACCAACAATCTATTTATACAGAGGTAGATTTATCAGCAGAGTTCACAATTCTGGAAAAATTATTTGAAGGTGTGAGCTTAATAGGTGACTATAGCGCTAAGATTAAAGACCAGATTTTTTCACAAGGAGAATTGTTGTCAGCTAAATTGTTGACTGCAATTTTGGTAAAAAAGGGAATAACAGCACAGTTTACCGATACTAGAAACTTATTAAAAACGGATTCTAAATTTGGTGATGCACAACCTTTGGACCAACTTTCTAAGAAAAATGTAATTCAGTATTTTAAAGAACACCAAGGAATTGTCAATATTATTACAGGATTTATAGGGTCCAATAGTAAAAATGAAACGACAACTTTAGGTAGAAACGGTAGTAACTATACCGCTTCATTATTAGCAAATTATTTAAATGCTACCGAGTTGCAAAACTATACCCATGTTGATGGTATTTATACTGCAAATCCTGATTTGGTTTCAGATGCTAAAAAAATTGACCATTTGACTTTTAATGAAGCAAATGAGTTGGCAAACTTTGGAGCTACAATTTTACATGCCAAAACCATTATTCCACTATTAGAAAAAAACATTCCGCTTCGTATATTAAATACGTTTAATCACGACAACAACGGAACTTTAATCACTTCTAATCCTAGTAAGGAAGGGATTAAGACACTTTCTGTTTTAGAGAATGTGGCTTTGGTCAATCTTGAGGGGCGTGGATTGCTTGGAAAAACAGGTGTTGATGCCCGTATTTTTAGAGTGATGGGAGATAATGATATCAGTGTGAGTATTATTTCTCAAGGTTCATCTGAAAGAGGAATTGGTCTTGTGGTGGATGCTGACAAGGCTACTAAAGCAATGATCGAATTAGAAAAAGAGTTTGAGAATGATTTTTATTCTAAGGATGTCAATAAGATTTCAGTAACAGATAATGTATCAGTAATTTCGATTATTGGTCAAGATTTGAGTACGTTTCACAAGCCTTATACCGCTTTGATTCGAAATAAGATTGTGCCTATTTTATTCAATAATACGGTAACAGGTAAGAACGTGAGTTTGGTGGTTGCTAAAACAGAATTGACAAAAGCGTTGAACGTAATTCATGGAGAAATTTTTGGCGTAGCCAAGAAAATCAACATTGCTATTTTTGGACATGGATTAGTAGGAGGTACTTTGATCAACCAAATACTTGAATCAGCAGCGGCTATTGAGAAGAGAAAAGGAGTGAAATTGAATATTTTTGCGATTGCGAATTCGAGCAGTGTATTGCTTAACAAAAACGGGATTTCTCCAAACTGGAAAAACGAAATTCAAAATAGTGGTGTGATTTATTCGATGAAGGATATTATCGAATACGCTAATGAACACCATCTAGCCAATTTAATTGCGGTAGATAATACGGCCAGTGCGGCTTTTGTAGAGAATTACCTCTCATTAGCTGAAAATGGTTTTGATTTGATATCATCAAATAAAGTAGCCAATACCTTGAGCTATAGTTTTTATAAAGAATTGCGAGAGACTTTAGAGAGAAATCAAAAAAGTTATTTATACGAAACGAATGTAGGAGCTGGATTGCCATTGATTGATACGATTAAATTATTACATCTTTCAGGTGAAAATATCACCAAGATTAAAGGGGTTTTCTCTGGAACATTAAGCTATTTGTTTAATAAGTTCTCAGCAGTTGACGAACCTTTCAGTGCGGTTTTGCAAGAAGCGATTGATAATGGTTATACAGAACCAGATCCAAGAGAAGATTTGTGTGGAAATGATGTAGGTAGAAAATTATTGATTTTGGCTAGAGAATTAGACTTGCAAAACGAGTTTGAAGAAGTGCAAATTCAAAATTTAATTCCAGAGCATTTGCGAGATGGAAGTGCAGCTGATTTCTTGACAAAATTAAAAGAATTTGACCCGATATATAATAAAATTAAATCAGAGCAAAAACCAAATCACGTATTACGTTACATAGGGGAATTGTCTGGAGATTTGCAAAATGACAAAGGTAACCTTGAAGTTAAATTAGTTTCAGTGCCAATGGATACTGCATTGGGTGGATTGAAAGGTTCTGATTCTTTCTTTGAAATTTATACGGAATCTTATGGAGACCGACCAATCGTCATCCAAGGAGCAGGAGCAGGTTCGGCTGTTACAGCAAGAGGTGTTTTTGGAGATATTTTGAGAATCTCGGATAAAGGTTAAGAAAGTAAGCAGTATTCGGTTTTGATTATTCAGTAAAAATAAAAAATCCGCTTTTGAAAATCAGTTTCATCTGCGTACAAAAAAAATAGATTATGAAAATTACATTAAACAGAGTAAACGAGAACTTCCACTTCGAATTGAAAAACGATCGTGGACATATAGTAAATGTAGATGCAAGACCTGATTTTGGAGGTAATGATATGGGGCCAAGTCCAATGGAATTAGTATTAATGGGAGTTGCAGGATGTAGCGCTATTGATATGATTTCAATCTTGAAAAAACAACGTCAGGAAATCACTTCTTTCAAAGCAGAAGTAGAGGGAGTAAGAGAACAAGTAGGTGACGCAAAACCTTTTAAAAATATCTATGTGGTTTTTTCTTTAGAAGGAAATATCAAAGAAGAAAAAGCGGCTAAAGCGGCGCAATTGTCTTTTGAGAAATATTGCTCAGTTTCTAAAACAGTAGAGCCTACTGCAACGGTACATTACAAAGTAATTTTGAATGGAGTTGAATTAGCAAAATAGTGAAAAGTTATTAGAATAAAGTGAAAAAATAGTTGAAGAAAAATGTTTATGATAGTACAATCTTAAATATTTAAACTTTAAACATTTAAACTATAATAAAAAATGAACGAACAAGAATTTGGTTTTGAAACCCAAGCCATCCGTACCCATATAGAAAGATCACAATTTCAAGAGCATTCTACGCCTTTGTATTTGTCGTCTAGTTTTGTTTTTGACGATGCTGAAGACATGAGAGCCTCTTTTACGGAAGAAAAAGAACGCAATATTTACAGCCGTTTTTCTAACCCAAACACCACTGAGTTTGTGGATAAAGTGTGTGCTATGGAAGGTGCTGAAGCAGGTTATGCTTTTGCAACAGGTATGGCTGCGATCTATTCGACTTTTGCAGCTTTATTGAATGCGGGTGATCATATCGTGTCTGCAGGCAGTGTATTTGGTTCCACTCATGCGTTGTTTATGACTTATTTTCCAAAATGGAACATTACAACTTCGTATTTTGATATCAATCAGCCGGAAACGATTGAAGGTTTGATCAAGCCAAATACTAAAATCTTATACGCTGAAACACCAACTAATCCAGGTGTTGATGTAGTAGATTTAGAATTGTTAGGGCAAATTGCTGAAAAGCACAATTTGATTTTGATAATAGACAACTGTTTTGCAACACCGTATATACAGCAGCCGATTAAATTTGGAACGCATTTGGTTATTCATTCGGCAACGAAGTTGATGGACGGACAAGGACGTGTTTTGGGTGGAATTACAGTGGGTAGAGCCGATTTAATTCGTCAAATCTATCTTTTTTCAAGAAATACAGGTCCTGCTTTGTCTCCTTTTAATGCTTGGGTATTGTCTAAAAGTGTTGAAACCCTAGCTATTCGTGTGGAAAGACATTGTGAGAACGCAATGAAAGTAGCTGAATTTTTAGAAAGTCACCCTAAAGTAAATAGCGTGAAATACCCTTTCTTGAAATCGCATCCTAAATATGAAATCGCCAAAAAGCAAATGCTTTTAGGAGGTAATATTATCGCTTTTGAAATCAAAGGTGGATTGGAAGCGGGAAGAGCCTTTTTGGATAAAATAAAATTGTGTTCGCTTTCGGCTAATATTGGTGATGCTAAAACAATTGTAACGCATCCAGCATCAACAACACACAGTAAATTATCTGTAGAAGAAAAACTAGCAGTTGGAATTTCTGAAGGCTTGGTACGTGTTTCTGTAGGTTTAGAAACAGTGAAAGATGTGATTGCCGATTTAGAGCAAGCGCTTGCATAAAAAATACTGAGAGCTGATGAACGATTTTTGATTGCAGATTTCTGTAAATCAAAAATCGTTTTTTTGTGTTTATTAGTTCAAAAAACATATTTTTGTTATTGTTGAACAAAATAGATTGTTGGTTTTTGTGTAATCCTCATTCCAAAATCAAAAATCCTTAATAAGTAATGTTATCTAAAAAAACAAAATACGGAATCAAAGCTTTGACTTTTTTGGCACGCCAAGAAGATCAAACACCTGTGGCTATTGCTGATATTGCAAAGAGTGAAAATATTTCGATTAAGTTTTTAGAAAGCATTTTGTTGTTGTTACGACATTCGGGATTTTTGGGTGCCAAAAAAGGAAAAGGTGGAGGTTATTATTTAATCAAAGAACCTAAGGATATTAACATGGCCAAGGTATATCGCATTCTTGAAGGGCCAATAGCCTTATTACCATGTGCTAGTCATAACTTTTATGAGCCTTGTGATGATTGCACAGATGAGGCCACTTGTGCAGTTCGAAAATTAATGACTGAAGTTCGGGACAATACTTTGAAAATTTTAGAAAATAATTCGCTTGCTGATATAGCATTCTAATAAAAAAAACAGCCTTAAAAATCAATTGATTTTTTTAAGGCTGTTTTTTTTATTAGAAGTAAAATTATTAAAATCTATAACGGACTGCTAAAGCAATATCAGATCCGTAATTGTTATTGTAATAACCGTTACCACCAAATTCAGGTCGGAAGTCTAATGCTAATTGAATTGGTGCTTCTCTAAAAGCGTATTCGATACCAATATCACCTGCAGCAAAAGCAAAAGTTCTATCATTGTCAGAATTTTTTATAGAATAAGAACCGACACCTGCTCCTATACCTGCAAACCAATTAAATCCGCCATCAATATTCCATACCCATTGATGTAAACCTGTTAGTTTGAATGCATCTACATTGTTACTGTTTCTAAACCCGAGGTCTAATTCAAGTCTCGTATTTGATGATAATCTTGCTTGATACGAAATTTCAGCGCCAAAACCATCATTGTCACCAAAACGAAGTCCTAAAGCATTTTTGGAAATATCCTGAGCTTGAGTGCTAAATACAAAACCCATTGCAATTATAGCAGATAAAATTATTTTTTTCATATTTCATTTTTTTTAATACTACAAATGTAAAGCAAGTTGCAAAAGAGTATTTATACTATTTTATGTAGAAGTTACATAATTGCCACCTTGGATACAGTAGTTTTACTTTATCATTGGCTTTATAGTAAAGTCAGTTCTTGCTTAGGGTAATATTGCTTTTGAAATGATGAAAAAGTTTTTTTGTTTTTTAATTAAAAGATCAATTTGTATCCAACAAAAAACAGCATTCCTGCGATAGCATTTCTTAATATTAAATCAGGAACTTTTCCGCTTAAAAGACTTCCCGCAAAAATACCAGGTAAAGACCCCATCATTAATTGACTTAATAATCCTAGGTCTAGATTTCCCATAGTAGCATGTCCTAAACCTGCAACTAATGTTAAAGGTACCGCGTGTGCTATTTCGGTTCCTACTAATCTTGGAGTAGGCAAAAGCGGGTAAAGGAAAAATAAAGTTACTGTTCCAAGTGCTCCAGCTCCGATGGAAGTTAAGGTTACTGTAGCTCCAAGCAAAACTCCAATGGCAATAGTCAACATGTTTTGAGTGGTGCTTTCGCTGTGGAATTTATCTCCAGCATGTTTTTGCGAAAACTTCATGATTTTATTTTTGAAGATAACAGCAATAGATGTGAAAAGCAATGCCCAGCCTAAACTGTATTTGATAACTGCATTAATATGACTGATGTCAGTTTTAATGCTGTGAAGGATCCATAAGGTTGCTAGAGCTGCAGGAACACTTCCTAAAGAGAGCCAGCCAGTGATGGTCCAATTAATGTTGCTTTTTTTGTTATGAACAAATATTCCTCCCATTTTAGTAAAGGCAGCGTATAATAAATCGGTTCCTACTGCTGTGGTGGGGGGGATTCCAAACCATAATAAAATAGGTGTCATTAGTGAGCCGCCACCTACACCTGTTAATCCTACTACAAAGCCAACTACTAATCCGGCAATAACAAATCCTATGTGAAAATCCATTTTTTAAATATTTTTTGGCAAAGATAAAACTATTTCATTATAATCCTATAGAATTGATAGAATTTAAAATAGAAATATTTGAAAAAGTGTTTTGATAAGGGTTTTTTGATTTGTAAACTGTTGGTTTGTAGACTAATTTGGGTGGTTGTTAATTTTGCTGCCATTTATTTTTCGAGTCAATGGGTGGATAAAAAAATTAAATATTGTTTTGTAATTTGGAAATAAGTAGTAATTTTGCGCAGTAATCTACTAAACCGATAGGGTAATGGGATTTGATAAAAATGATAAAGAAATGAGTGCAGCAATAATTAATACATTAATAGAGAAGACAAAAGATTTTTCTATTGAAGAAACCTTTGTACTTTTGTCGGCTGAATATAAAGACAAAGTGGTTTTTTCTACTTCTTTTGGACAGGAAGATCAAGTGATTACTGACCTGATTGAAAAAAGTGGTGCGCCAGTAACTATTTTTACTTTAGATACAGGTCGTTTGTTTCAAGAGACTTATGATGTTTTTCATAGAACTCAAAAGAAATACAAAACGCCTATTAAGGTATATTTCCCTGAAGCGAAAGCTGTAGAGGAATTATTAGAGAAAAAGGGGCCGAACAGCTTTTACGAATCAGTTGAGAATAGAAAAGAATGTTGTTTCATTCGTAAAGTAGTGCCACTTAAGAAAGCTTTGGCTGGAAATGCAGTCTGGATTACAGGTTTACGAGCTGAGCAATCAGAGAATAGAAGTGATTTGCACTTGTTTGAATATGATGATAATTTTAAAATCATCAAATTCAATCCTTTGTTAAAATGGTCATTAGAAGAGGTTCAAAAATACATTGACGATAATAATGTGCCACAAAACAGTTTGCATAAAAAAGGATTTGTAAGTATTGGCTGTGCGCCTTGTACTAGAGCCATTGTAGAAGGAGAAGATATTAGAGCAGGAAGATGGTACTGGGAACAAAGCCATAAGGAATGTGGATTACACGGAAAATAGTTTAATCGGTTATTTGTTTAGTCGATTATATGAAAAAAAGAAGAGAGAGAGAATAGAAATAATTAACAGTTAAGAGATTTTAAGTTAAAGTGAAACAACTTTAAACTTTAAACTTTAAACTTTTTTAAACTTAAAAAATGAGTTCAGTTTTAAAAACAAATGCTTTAGAAAGTGAAGCGATTTACATATTTAGAGAAGTAATTTCTCAATTTGATAAGCCTGTATTGCTTTTTTCAGGTGGAAAAGATTCAATTACATTAGTAAGGTTAGCGCAAAAAGCGTTCTTTCCTGCTAAAATTCCATTTCCATTATTGCACGTTGATACAGGGCATAACTTTCCTGAGACGATCGAATTTAGAGATAGATTGGTGAAAGAATTGGGATTAGAGTTAATTGTTCGTAATGTACAAGATGCGATTGACGAAGGTAAAGTGGTAGAAGAAACTGGAAAGTATTCTAGTAGAAACAGCTTGCAAACAACAACTTTATTAGATGCAATTGACGAATTTAAGTTTGATGCTTGTATTGGTGGTGCTCGTCGTGATGAAGAAAAAGCTAGAGCTAAAGAGCGTATTTTTTCAGTTCGTGATGATTTTGGTCAATGGGATGAAAAAAACCAACGTCCAGAGTTGTTTGATTTGTTGAATGGAAAAATTGAAAACGGACAAAATGTACGTGTGTTCCCTATTTCAAACTGGACTGAATTAGATGTTTGGAGTTATATCGAACAAGAGCAAATTGAGATTCCATCAATTTACTTTTCACACAAGCGTAAAGTGTTTTTGAGAGACGGTATGATTTGGTCACATTCTCCACACGTTTACCAAGAAGAAGACGAGGTAATCGAAGAAAGAATTGTTCGTTTTAGAACGGTTGGAGATATGAGTTGTACAGCAGCAGTTGATTCTTATGCAGCTACAATTTCAGAAGTAGTTGGAGAGATTAGAGCTTCTACAATTTCAGAAAGAGGTGCTAGGATTGATGATAAGCGATCTGAGGCAGCCATGGAAAAAAGAAAACAACAAGGATACTTTTAATTGGTTAGAGTTTAAAAGTAAAGAGTTAGAAGATTCAAAAACACATACAGAATTATAAGTTTCAAAGTCAAGCTGGAACTTTATACCTGAAACAAAAGAACAAGAATGGAAGTTTTAAAAATAGCAACAGCAGGAAGTGTAGATGACGGAAAAAGTACGTTAATCGGGAGATTATTGTATGATACACAATCCTTGACTACAGATAAATTAGAAGCAATTGAAAGAAGTAGTAAACTAAAAGGATATGATTATTTAGATTTTTCTTTAGCTACTGACGGATTAGTAGCTGAGAGAGAGCAAGGAATTACTATTGATGTGGCGCACATCTATTTTTCTACTGCTAAGAAAAGTTATATTATTGCTGATACTCCAGGTCACGTAGAATATACGCGTAACATGGTAACAGGAGCTTCAACTTCACAAGTGTCTATCATTTTGATTGATGCTCGTAAAGGTGTAATTGAGCAAACATACCGTCACTTTTTTATCAATAATTTATTGAGAGTAAAAGAAGTGATTGTAGCTATCAACAAAATGGATTTGGTTGATTATTCAGAAGAGGTTTTCAATAAAATCAAAGCTGATTTTGAGGCATTGAATGAAAAAAGTACTTTCAAAGAGCAAAACGTAAGTTATATTCCGTTAAGTGCTTTGACTGGAGATAATGTAGTAGAATCTTTAGGAGGAATGCCTTGGTACCAAGGACAAACAATTTTAGAGCACTTAGAAGCTTTAGAGCCAGCTGACGTTTACGAAAAAGGGCAAACACGTTTCCCAGTTCAAACAGTGATTCGCCCTAAAACAGAGCAATACCATGATTTTAGAGGGTATGCTGGTAAATTATACGGAAACAACATTAAAGTGGGAGATGCTGTAACGGTTTTGCCTTCTTTGACTGAATCTGTAGTATCGAAGATTCACTTTTTCGACCAACAATTTGATGAGGCAAATGCAGGTTCTTCTATTACAATTGAGTTAGAAAATGACATCAATGTGACCAGAGGTGATATGATTGTAAAATCAAATGAATTGCCTCGAATAGAAAAAGATATTACTACTACAGTATGTTGGATGGATAGTAAGAAATTAGTTCCTGGAACGAAATATTTAATCCAACACAATACCAATAGAGTATTGGCTAAAGTAGATAGCATTAAAAATGTAATTGCAACAGATTATTCTGGTACAACTCCAGCGTCTCAGTTAGCAATTAATGAAATAGGAGAAGTATCAATCAAATTGAGCAAGCCTTTGTATTTTGATGCTTACAACGATAATAAATCAAATGGAGCTTTTATTTTAATTGACGCTTCAACCAATACAACAGCAGGAGTAGGATTCATTAAATAGTTGAGAGTTGATGGTTTTAATTGTTAGTTAAATCCAACAACGAAACCATAAACAACCAACCATAAACGAAACAAGATGGAAAGTTTTAGAACAGAAATAGAAAATCCGATTGTCCAAAAAGAGATTATCGATTTAGAAAAAAAGATACATTTATTCCAAGGTGGAAAAATTGATGACGAACGTTTTCGTTCGTTACGTTTAGCTCGTGGTATCTATGGGCAACGCCAAGAAGGAGTTCAAATGATTCGTATCAAAATACCTTATGGTAAGGTAACGAGTGAACAATTGAAAAGAATTACGCAAGTTTCTGATAAATATTCAACAGGACGTTTGCACATTACAACGCGTCAGGATATCCAAATTCACTATGTGAGTTTAGACAGAACACCTGAACTATGGGCAGACTTAGCTAAAGATGATATTACTTTGAGAGAAGCTTGTGGAAATACAGTACGTAATATTACAGGTAGTGAATTAGCTGGGGTTGATGTAGATGAGCCATTTGATGTTACACCTTACGCACATGGATTGTTCCAGTACCTTTTGCGTAACCCAATCTGTCAAGAAATGGGGCGTAAATTCAAAATTTCATTCTCGTCTTCTGAAAAAGATACTGCCTTGAGTTATTTACACGATTTAGGATTTATTCCTAAAATTGTAGATGGACAAAAAGGTTTCAAAATCATGTTGGGTGGTGGATTAGGATCGCAACCAGCTCATGCTGAATTGCTGTCTGAATTTG
Source organism: Flavobacterium faecale (assembly GCF_048320115.1). Taxonomy (GTDB): domain Bacteria; phylum Bacteroidota; class Bacteroidia; order Flavobacteriales; family Flavobacteriaceae; genus Flavobacterium; species Flavobacterium faecale_A. The sequence continues at coordinate 780,310 of NZ_CP182943.1, read as the reverse complement.
TACCGGTAAACCAAATTATCCCAACTGCTGAAGGAGTAATTAGAGTTTTTGATCGTTATGGTGAAAGAGCAAAAAGACTAAAAGCGCGTTTGAAATTCTTAATCAAAGATTTAGGACGTGAAGAATTCTTGCGTTTGGTTGATGAAGAGAAAAAAGCATTGCCTTTTCATAGCTATGAAATTGATACCACTGCTTTTGAAGGGCCAATTGCTGAGCCTTTATTAGAAGTGCCAAGCGTTACTATTGATGATACTGCAGCTTACGAAGCTTGGAAAGCAGCTAATGTGATTGCTCAAAAACAAGCTGGATATGTAGCGATTGGTGTAAAAGTACTTTTAGGAGATTTTTATACGGATAAAGCAAGATTATTAGCCGACTTGATTAAAAATTACGGAGCCAATGAATTGCGTTTTTCATTACGTCAAAACATTGTAATCCGTAATATTAAAGAAGAAAATTTACCTTTCTTCTATCAAGAGTTAGCCAAATTAGATATGGTTTCTCTAGGATATAATACCATTGGTGATATCACGGCTTGTCCAGGTACTGATACTTGTAACTTAGGAATTGCCTCTAGTACTGGTATCGCTGACGAATTAGAAAGAGTAATCAAAGCAGAATACCCACAGTTTGTAAACAACCAAGAAATTGCAATCAAAATAAGTGGTTGTATGAATGCTTGTGGACAACACAATATGGCTGAAATTGGATTCCAAGGAATGTCAATCAATGCTGGAAAATTAGTCGCACCTGCATTACAAGTATTGCTAGGTGGTGGAATTTTAGGAAACGGAAACGGTCGTTTTGCTGATAAAGTTATCAAAATCCCTAGCCGTAGAGGACCTGAAGCTTTGCGTTTGATCTTAAATGATTTTGAAGCAAATGCTAACGGAGCGAAATTCTTAGACTATTACGATGCTCAAGGAGAAAAGTATTTCTACGAATTCTTGAAGCCATTGGCTGATGTTACCAATCTTACCGAAGAAGATTTTATCGACTGGGGTAATGCTGATAACTATGTGAAAGCAGTAGGTGTTGGTGAATGTGCTGGTGTGGTAATTGACTTGGTGGCGACTTTATTGTATGAGGCTAAAGATAAAATTACTTCTGCTGAAGAACTTTTCGAAGAGCAAAAATGGTCTGATGCTATTTACTTAGCATACGCTGGATTTGTAAATGCTGCTAAAGCATTATTGTTAGCAGATAAGCAAAAAACAAATACGCATGCAGGAATCATTGATTCATTTGATACTGTTTTTGTTGAAGGAAACAAAATTGATTTAGGAACTACTTTTAGTGAATTAGTGTACCAAATCAACAAAAACGAACCAACAGAAGCGTTTGCTAAACAATACATTCAAGAAGCGATTTCATTTTTCGAAAAATTAGAAGCATACAGAGCAGCAGATTTAGCTAAAGCATAATCATAAAATCATGAGTGAAAACAAAGAGATAAACAACAATAGTGTAGAAGTCGAAACGCAAGAGCGCAACGAGTTGTATCCTATATTTTTAAAATTACACAACCTTAGTGTACTTATTGTAGGTGGAGGGAATGTAGGTTTAGAAAAGCTATCTTTTTTACTCAAATCAAGTCCTAATGCGAATGTTGAAGTGGTAGCGCCACGTTTTATTCCTGAATTGGTTACTCTTGCTGAGGCTCATCCCACAGTAAAATTGACAAAAAAAAGATTCAAGAAAAAAATGTTGAAAAAACGCAACATGGTCATTGCTTGTACAGATGTTTTGAAGGTCAATAAAAGAGTGTATGAATTATCTCGAAAAAGATATTTGATTTGCAACATCGCTGATACACCTGATTTATGTGATTATTACTTAGGAGGAATTGTAACCAAAGGCAATGTCAAGATTGCGATTTCGACCAACGGAAAATCACCTACAACGGCTAAGCGATTGCGAGAATTTTTCGAAGAAGTAATTCCAGAAAACATCAATCAAATGGTGCAAAACCTAAATGATTATCGCAACACACTCAAAGGAGATTTTGAAGTGAAAGTTCAAAAAATGAATGAAATCACGCAAACTCTAAAAAATAAAGAATAATAAAAGTAATATATAACAGACTCAAAGCTAAATGCCCAGAGCTCAAAGTAAGTAAAAATGATTGAAACAGATATCCTTATAATAGGAGCCGGTCCAACTGGTTTATTTGCCGTTTTTGAAGCAGGATTATTGAAATTAAAATGTCATATCTTGGATGCTTTACCGCAACCAGGAGGGCAATTAGCTGAATTATATCCAAAAAAACCAATCTACGATATTCCTGGATTTCCAGAAGTATTAGCAGGAGATTTGGTAGATAACTTGATGGAGCAAATCAAGCAGTTCGAACCAGGTTTTACCTTAGGTGAGCGTGCTGAAACGATCGTAAAACAGGAAGATGGTACTTTTATCGTGACTTCAAACGAAGGAACTGAATTTCATGCCAAAGTAATCGCTATTGCTGGTGGTTTAGGAAGTTTTGAGCCAAGAAAACCATTAATCGAAGATATCGAGTTTTACGAAAATAAAGGAGTAAAATACTTCATCAAAAACCCAGAAGATTTTAGAGATAAACGTGTGGTTATTGCAGGTGGTGGGGATTCTGCTTTGGATTGGAGTATCTTCTTGGCTGATGTTGCTTCTGAGGTAACATTAGTACACCGTCGTAATGAATTCCGTGGTGCTTTGGATTCTGTTGAAAAAGTACAGGAATTAAAAGACGCTGGAAAAATCCACATGATTACTCCTGCTGAGGTAGTTGGAATCAAAGGAGCGGAGCACGTGGAGTCTATCGATTTGGACGAAAACGGAGCGCACCGTAACATTCCTTGTGACTATTTCATTCCACTTTTCGGATTGACTCCTAAATTAGGTCCTATCGGAAACTGGGGATTAGAAATCGAGAAAAATGCGATCAAAGTGAACAATGCTTTAGACTATCAAACTAACATTCCTGGAATTTTTGCTATTGGGGATATCAATACCTATCCAGGGAAATTGAAGTTGATTCTTTGTGGTTTCCACGAAGCGACTTTGATGTGTCAAGCAGCGTACCAAATCATCAACCCAGGAAAACGTTATGTATTGAAATACACAACTGTATCAGGAGTTGACGGATTCGATGGTACTCGTAAAGAAGCGCCAAAAGCAGTCGTAAAAGCGATAAACTAAAACACACAGTTGTTTACAATTATAAATAGCCTTACTACTTGCAAGTGGTAAGGCTATTGCTTTACTTTGCATTTCCTAAAAAACGAAAGATAAGGAGCACAGCATTAGGCATTTTTAGGGAAGTCAGTTCCCGCTTTTCGCTGCAATCTTTTTATTTTGTACTTCGACAAGCTCAGTATGACAAAATAAAAAGGATTTCCGCTACAATCGGGGCTATAGAGCCACGAAAGTGCTTTTTAGGAAAATTACAAAAAAAGAAGAAAACCTCTTTGCGCCTTCGTGCCTTAGCGGTTTAAAAAAATAGAATATAAAAAAAGCTTTCACGCCTTAGCGTCTTAGCGGTAAATAGAAACTTATGCCAAGCATTCAAGAAGAAATCAAAAAAAGAATCCTCGTTCTCGATGGCGCCATGGGAACCATGTTGCAACGCTACAATTTTTCAGAAGAAGATTTTAGAGGCGAACGCTTCAAGGATTTTCCTCATTCTCTAAAAGGGAACAACGATTTATTGTCGTTAACACAGCCCAAAGCGATTGCTGAGGTTCACGCTGCTTATTTTGAAGCAGGAGCAGATATTGTAGAAACCAATACCTTCTCAGGAACCACTATCGGTATGGCGGATTACCACATGGAAGATTTGGTGTATGAGTTGAACTACGAGTCGGCAAAAATTGCCCGTCAAGTAGCTGATGAATTCACCGCCAAAAATCCAGAGAAACCACGTTTTGTTGCGGGTTCAATAGGACCAACAAACAGAACAGCAAGTATGTCACCTGATGTAAACGACCCAGGATACAGAGCGGTAACTTTTGATGATTTGCGCATTGCCTACAAACAACAAGTGGAAGCCTTGATGGATGGAGGAAGTGATTTGTTGTTGGTAGAAACCATTTTTGATACCTTAAATGCTAAAGCAGCTCTTTTCGCGATTGAAGAAGTAAAAGAAGAACGCGGCATTGATATTCCCATCATGGTTTCAGGAACGATTACCGATGCATCAGGAAGAACCCTTTCAGGACAAACGGTAGAGGCTTTCTTAATTTCGGTATCGCATATTCCATTGTTAAGTGTTGGTTTCAATTGCGCTTTAGGAGCCGATTTGTTGAAACCGTATTTACAGACATTGTCTCAAAATACGTCTTTCAATGTTTCCGCACATCCTAATGCAGGATTGCCAAATGCCTTTGGAGAATACGACGAAACACCAGAGCAAATGCAAGCTTTTATCAAAGAATATTTAGATGATAATTTGGTAAACATCATTGGTGGTTGTTGCGGAACGACTCCAGATCATATCCGTTTGATTGCTGAGGCTGCGGCGCAATATAAGCCTAGGGTTTCGGAGGCTACGTTGTAATGTGTCATTTTATTAATCATTTCTAAATTTATTTATATGATAAATGAGTATGAAAATACACTAAGAAGATTGATTATTAATATACTTGGAGGAGAGGATAAGGATGTAGCAAAGTATAAGGTTACTGATAATAGAATTAATCAATGGATTGAAAAGAGAAATATTGAGCAGAAAAAAAATAATGGAATTCTTTTTGAAAATAGGATAATTTTTTATTCTGATTTTTATGATTTGCAAACGATTATAGATAAAAATTGGGAAAGTTTTTTACCTGTTTTAAATGATAAAAAAAGATGGTTAGTTTTTTTTCAAGAAGTTGAAAAATATAGAAATACTATTGCTCACGGTAGACAATTGGTTAAAAGTCAAGAAGATTTATTGTCAGGAATAGTAATGGATTTGAAAAATAATATCACAATTTTTCATAATAAGAATAATATGAAAGAGGATTTTTTTATTGAAATAATTCGTGTTTCTGATAATTTGGGTAATTCTTGGAGTCGTTCAGTTTTTAATAGAAGTAAAACTCCTGTTTTAAGAGAAGGAGATGAATATGAAATTAATATTGAAGCAAATGATCCGAAAGATAGAGAAATAGAATACTGGATATTTTCGTTAGGTCTTAGTTTAAATATAGTTCAAAAATCCAGTAAGTTTAATTTTACTTTGGATTCAAAATTGGTAGGCAGAAATACTGTGCTTGGTATACAGGCGAGAACACCTGAAGCTGATTATAAAAATGAAGACACATTGAATTTTAGGATTTGTGTATTACCCAAAGAAGTTGTATAACCCCCATCTAGCGCGAGCGTTTCGCTCGTGCCCGCAAAGAATGATTGGCGTTATTTTTTAATATTAATAATAGGAATGTGTACGAGCGTGACGCTCGCACTAGTGAATAAAATAAATATAATAGTTCCGTAGGAACGATACATTTTGTAGCAACGGGTTTTAACCCGTTTGACAGACAGTAGGAACGACCCATTTTGTAGCAACAGAATTTATTCCGTTGGTATAAATGAATTGGAATAAAATTAAACGGAATTCATTCCGTCGATATATAAAGTAAATGCAAGGAGAAAATAATTTTTTACAGGCAGTACAGCAAATAAAAATGGCGATTTTACGAAGTCGTTACGAAGCTGCTGCGCTTGCAAATAAGGAATTGCTCAAGTTGTATTTTGGGATTGGTCAATACGTGTCTTTTCATAGTCGTAATAAAAATTGGGGAAACGGAGCTATTAATTCGATTTCGAATTTGTTGCAACAAGAGCTTCACGGGGTAAGAGGTTTTTCGGCAACCAATATCAAGAATATGCGTCTTTTTTATGAAGGCTGGGAATTTATGCAACCTTTTTTGATAGATGAAAAAGAACCCCTTTTTCAGTTTTCGGAGGAGGAATTATATCAGCAGTTGCCGTCTGCCGAATTGAAAAATACAAATCGCCAGTTGTCAACTGACGAATTGGATGGTAGTTTTGTAATTCGTCAGTTGCCAACTGACGAATTACAAAATGAGTTTTTTGGTCTTTTTCTAAAGAATGGATTTACCCATCATATTACAATATTGAACAATACGGAAAACATAGAAGAGCGTATGTTTTATATACAAAAAACAGCAATGGAATTTTGGAATACTACGACTCTAAAACACCATTTGAAATCTAATTTGTATCAAAGACAAGGGAAATTGGCGCATAATTTTCAATCGACTTTGTCAGAAAGGCATTTTAAAGAAAAAGCAATAATGGCTTTTAAGGATGAAATGTTGTTGGATTTTATAAATATTGAAGACGCTGACGAGGAGCCAAACGAACGTGTTTTAGAACAAGCAATTGTTCAGAATATTAAAAAGTTTATAATGGCTTTGGGGGCAGAATATAGTTTTATAGGTAATCAACACCGATTGATTATTGAAGACGAAGAGTATTTTATAGATTTGTTGTTTTTTAATCGACAAATTCAGAGTTTGGTTGCTATCGAATTAAAGAAAGGTAAATTTAAAGCAGAGTATGTAGGGAAGATGAATTTGTATCTTTCGGCTTTGGATGAAATGGTAAAGCAGCCACATGAAAATCCTTCGATTGGAATTATACTTTGTAAAGAGAAAAACAATAAAATAGTAGAATTTGCTTTTAGGGACACCTCTAAACCTATGGGAGTTGTAACTTATAAAACGTACAATGATTTACCTGAGGCATATAAAAATATATTACCGAATACAGAAATGTTGAAAGGATTACTTTAGTGGTTGTAACCACCAAACCGCGTGAGGGATAGAAGCGAAAAGCCCACAGCCTGACGAAGGAAGAGCGAGGACTTGTAGCGGATAGCCCGACCCGACCTTTTTTGGGAGGGACACGCCCAAAAATAAGAATAGAATGTATACTGTAGTGTTTTGGAAACCTTGCAGGATAAAATAAAAGTTCCGTAGGAACGACTCATATTGTAGCAACGGTCCCGAAGTTTCGGGATTAATCCGTTGATGTAAAAAAATAAAAAAAATGGCAGCAGTAGAACCAAGAAGAAATTTAGTTTTATCGGGATTAGAACCGTTGATTATTACGCCGGACAGTGTTTTTGTGAACGTTGGAGAGCGTACGAATGTTACGGGTTCTAGAAAATTCCTTCGATTAATCAAGGAAGAAAAATACGATGAAGCGTTGAGTATCGCGAAGGAGCAAGTTGAAGGTGGAGCACAAATCATCGATATCAATATGGATGAAGGGATGCTTGATGGCGAATATGCGATGGTAAAATTCCTGAACTTAATCGCTGCCGAACCGGATATTGCTCGTGTGCCAATTATGATTGACAGTTCGAAATGGCATATTATTGAAGCGGGATTGAAAGTAGCACAAGGAAAATGTGTGGTAAACTCGATTTCGTTGAAAGAAGGCGAAGAGCAGTTTATCCATCATGCCAAATTGATAAAACGCTATGGAGCTGCGGCGATTATCATGGCTTTTGACGAAGTAGGTCAGGCCGATAATTACGAGCGTAGGGTAGAAATATGTCAGCGTTCGTATGATATTTTGGTAAACAAAGTTAATTTTCCACCACAGGATATTATTTTCGATTTGAATATATTTCCAGTAGCAACAGGAATGGAAGAGCACCGTTTGAACGCTTTGGATTTCTTTAGAGGGACCAAATGGGTTCGCGAAAATTTACCACACGCACACATTAGTGGTGGTGTGAGTAATGTGTCGTTCTCGTTTAGAGGAAATGATGTTGTACGTGAGGCGATGCACTCGGTTTTCTTGTATCATGCTATTAAGGCAGGTATGACAATGGGAATTGTGAATCCAGAGATGTTGACGATTTATGACGACATTCCAAAGGATTTATTAGAGCATGTGGAAGATGTGATTCTAAATCGTCGTGATGATGCTACAGAACGTTTATTAGATTTTGCTGAAAACGTAAAAGGCGGTCCAAAAGCTACTGAAAAGGAAGTACAAGAATGGCGATTGGGAACGGTTCAAGAAAGAATCACACATTCACTTGTAAAAGGAGTAGATGCCTTTATTGAAGAAGATGTTGAAGAAGCAAGACAAGCAGCTACCAAACCAATCGAGGTAATCGAAATCAACTTGATGGCAGGAATGAATGTCGTGGGAGATTTGTTTGGATCGGGAAAAATGTTTTTGCCACAGGTAGTAAAATCAGCAAGGGTAATGAAAAAAGCCGTGGCGTATTTGTTGCCATTTATTGAAGCAGGTAAACGCCCCCCAGCCCCCAAAGGGGGAGTTAAGGACTCAAAACATTGGGAAACTGCAAATAGAGCAAATTACGGTTTGTTAAAAGAGCATGCTAAAAAAATGCGTAATCAACCAACAGATGCTGAAAGGAGGTTGTGGCAGGAATTAAGCGGTAAACAACTAGAGAATTATAAATTTAGAAGACAACATATTATTGGAGATTATATTGCCGATTTTATATGTTTAAAAGAAAATGTAATTGTTGAAGTTGATGGTTTAATTCATCAGTTGCCAGAAAATCAAGTAAGTGATGCTGAAAGAACTGCTTGGCTGAATGCCGAAGGGTATCAAGTTATTCGTTTTTCAAATGATGAGGTTTTGTTTGATATGGATAAAGTTTTAAGCAAAATAAATTCCGCTCTAACGGCTCCCCCTCCGGGGGCTAGGGGGGCTGGAAAAATATTAATGGCAACCGTAAAAGGGGATGTACACGATATTGGGAAAAATATTGTTTCGGTGGTATTGGCTTGTAATAATTATGAGATTGTTGATTTGGGTGTGATGGTAGCACCTGAGAAAATTATTGCAGCAGCTATTGAACATGATGTAGATATTATTGGTTTAAGTGGTTTGATTACGCCATCGCTGGACGAAATGGTGTTTTTGGCTAAAGAATTAGACAAAAGAGGAATGAATATTCCGGTAATGATAGGTGGAGCAACGACTTCGCGCGCGCATACCGCCGTGAAAATTGCACCGCAATACAAAGCGACAGTAGTACACGTAAACGATGCCTCGAGAGCGGTGACAGTAGCGGGGAATTTATTGGATGACAATAAAGAAACCTATACCGCAGGAATTCGTGCCGATTATGATGCTTTTAGAGAGTCGTTCTTGAACCGTTCGAGAGATAAAAATTTCTTGACAATTGAAGATGCTCGTAAGAACAAATTACAGTTGGATTGGGCTAACTATACACCTAAAAAACCAAATTTCATTGGGACAAAAAGTTTTGAAGTGGAATTAGATGTATTAGTGCCGTATATAGACTGGACTCCGTTTTTTAGAACTTGGGAATTGTTTGGGAAATACCCAGCGATTTTGACGGATGAAGTTGTGGGTGAACAAGCGACATCTGTTTTTGCAGATGCTAAAGCGATGTTGGAAGTTATCTTAAAAGAAAAGAAATTCGTAGCCAAAGGAATCTACGGAATCTTCCCTGCGAATCAGGTGAATGATGACGATATTCAATTATATGACGAAAACGGAAAAGAATTAGAGAAATTCTTGACCCTACGTCAGCAAGCACAAAAAACAAAAGGAGCACCAAATATAGCGTTGGCCGATTTTATCGCACCAAAAGACAATGGTGTAACCGATTATATGGGAGCTTTCTGTGTAACAACAGGTTTTGGGGTTGATGAATGGGCGGATGAATATAGAGATAACTTAGACGATTACAACTCGATTATGGTGAAAGCCTTAGGAGACCGTTTAGCCGAAGCTTTTGCGGAATATTTACACGAACAAATTCGTAAAGAAATTTGGGGTTACGCTCCTGATGAAGCTTTGACAACTGAGGCGATGATTGAAGAGACTTATGCTGGAATTCGTCCTGCACCAGGATACCCAGCTTGTCCGGATCACTTGGAGAAACCAACGATTTGGAAATTATTAAAAGTAGAAGAAGAAATTGGTGTAACTTTGACCGAGAGTATGGCGATGTGGCCAGCGGCAGCGGTTTCAGGATATTATTTTGCAAATCCAGAAAGTAGGTATTTTGGACTTGGAAAGATAAAAGAAGACCAAGTAATTGATTACGCCAAACGTAGAAGCATCTCGACTGACAAAGCCACAAAATGGTTGAGTCCTAATATAGCGGATTAGCCCCCCTAGCCCCCGAAGGGGGAACTCCAATCTTTGTATAAAATTGGGGTGGGCAAAAACAGAATAGTTGAAATTATATAAAAATAATCCTGACAACCCCTTCAGGAATTCCCCCTTTGGGGGCTAGGGGGCTTGACTTATGAAAGTAACACAACACATAGAAAACGCCAAAGGGAAGCCGTTGTTCTCTTTTGAAATAGTACCACCACAAAAAGGCAGCAATATCAATGATTTGTATGCCAATATCGATCCTTTGATGGATTTTAAACCTCCTTTTATTGATGTCACAACTTCGAGAGAAGAGTTTGTTTATATCGAAAAGGATGGACTTTTTGATCGTCGCATTACGCGTATGCGTCCGGGTACGGTGGGAATTTGCGCTTCTATTCAGCATAAGTATGGTGTAGATGCTATTCCGCACGTGTTGTGTGGTGGATTTACTAAAGAAGAAACAGAATATTTATTAGTGGATTGTCACTACTTAGGAATTGACAATTTGGTTGCCCTTCGTGGAGACCCAATGAAAGGCGAAAAATATTTTGAACCTGCAAAAGGGGGTCATGCCTATGCCTCTGAATTGGTGAAACAAATCAAAGCGATGAATAACGGGAAGTTTTTGCATGATACTTTGCCTATGGCGAGTGCCCCTGATTTTTGTGTGGGTGTAGCAGGTTATCCAGAAAAACATATCGAAGCACCTAGCTTGGAAGCCGATTTGAAACGCTTAAAGGAAAAAGTAGATGCGGGTGCCGATTATGTGGTGACGCAAATGTTTTTTGATAACCAACGTTATTTTAAATTTGTCGAAGCAGCTCGCGCCATCGGAATCACAGTGCCGATTATTCCAGGAATTAAACCCGTTGCGGTGAAACGCCATTTGCAATTATTACCACAAGTATTTTGGTTAGACATGCCTGAGAGTTTGATAACTTCAATCGAACAAGCCAAAGATAATACAGCTGTTCGCCAAATAGGGGTAGAGTTTGCCATTCAACAATCTAAGGAATTGATTGAGTTTGGTGTGCCTTGCGTGCATTATTACTCAATGGGAAAATCTGATAATATTTATAATATTGCTAAAGAGGTTTTTTAGGAGCTATTTACTTCGTCAGTTCGCTTCGCTCGTGTCCAGCTATTCGTTACAATCTTTTTATATTCGCCGATGGCGATATAAAAAGGATTTCCACTACTATCTGGGCTAGGGATTTGAATTTATAAGAATATTTGGTTTTAAACCGCATAAAAAAAGCATCGTTTCTATATGAGAGACGATGCTTTTTTTAGTTTTAGGATTATCTTATTCCTTTGTAAATTTATAGACAGAATTACCTTCTTTCGATTTCAAATTAAGGAAATACACACCTTTATCAAGGCTTGACACATTCAGTTGTTTGCTGTCTCCAGTTTTGTTTATTACTCTTTGACCCTGTGTATTCATAATTGAAACGCGTTCAATGGTAGTATTCTCACTTTCGAAAAATAATACCTCTTTTACAGGATTAGGATAAACCATAAAAGGATTCTTATTATTAATAGTGGAGATTCCAAGTGTTGAATTTTGAACAGCACCTGTTAGTGTTGCATTTGAAGAACTCAAGTTGCCACCACATTCAGATGCAGTTATAGATGTGTTTTCAGTCCAAGTTCCTAAAGTCAAACTAGGAGGGTTAGGAGTTGAGGTAGATGTATTTGAGTAAATCAAGTAGGTGTTTACAAAATCTCCGTTTCCTGTATCAGCAATAAATTCCCAACTGGAATTAGTTGTGTTCCATTTAATCATAAATTCACATGTTCCTATTCCTCCGCAAGGTTGATCCCCATTTACAGGAGTAGTAGTATAGAAGTTTCTTCCGGTTCCATCAGTCCCTGCATAATTGAAAACATAGTCTTGGTCTTCAAATAATGCATGACATCCATTGAATGTAATGGTTTGTCCCTGCATAAGCGAAAAGGACAACATTACAATGTTAAATATTATTATTTTTAGTTTTTTCATGTTTTTAATTTCTTGATGGGAATGTACCTTGTATACAAATAATGAAATTCACATTGTTATAAGGTTGGATGTTATTAACTGATTGTCCTCCACCTGTATTGTTAATCATAGTTCCCTTCATCATAACATCAGTATTCTCAGTTGAATATTCTTTGTCTAATACTTTGGTATTAGCTGGTAATGCGTTTGTGGGGATATTTGTGTCGCCATCAACACTAACGGCATTTACAGTATGTGTATGTGCTGGCATTTGTGCGACAGTAATCGTATTTGTTTCTGAGCCTCCTTTTTCACCTAGTCTTCTTGAGCTAAGACCTGGTCCGTTTCCTGGATGCATAGGTACTCGTCCTCTTAAATCAGGAAGGCCAAAAGTAGTCCTTCCGTCACCGCCATAGGTTGTTCCTAAAATGCTAAATAAAGCTGAATTTTGTGCAATTGGTAATAGTTGTCCATTACATAATGCCCAAGACCTTGGGGCGAAATTTCCACCAAACATTCTTATTTCCCCGATGAAACCTTCTTGCGCATGTGCTTTAAGATTTGAAAATCCTAAAAAAACGATTAAAAATAATAAAGTAATTTTTTTCATGATATATTCTTTTATTGATTTATACCAAATTTCTGAATAAATTATTAGGAATCAAAAGTTACAGGGCATAATTGAGGATATCCAATTACTAGTCATAAAAAAGCATCGTTTCTTTAAGAACGATGCTTTTTTAGTAATGATTTAGGATGTAGATTTTGGTCTTATTTCGTGATTTCTCTAAAAATAGCTTCCAAATTTTTATTTTTCTGGTTCAATTGCAAGGTTTTAAGTCCATTTTCGGTAGCAAAGTCAAAAACAGCTGGACGCATGTCTTTTTCAGATTGAAAAGTCAGTTCCCAAGTCATGTCGTGGGTGTTTTTGTATGAAACCAAATTTTCAATTTTAGCAATCGCTTGTTCTTCGATTTTATAATCAAATTCGACTTCGATGATTTGTTGCTTGTCTGTGGAGATGAGGTGGTCTAATTTTTTATCGGCAACGATTTTTCCTTTGTCAATAATAATTACGCGATCGCAAATCGCTTCTACTTCTTGCATGATGTGCGTGGATAGAAAAACAGTTTTGTCCTTACCTGCATTTTTAATCACATTTCGAATTTCGATTAATTGATTAGGGTCAAGACCTGTGGTAGGTTCGTCCAGAATCAAAACATCGGGATTGTGTAACAAAGCATTGGCTAAACCTACACGTTGGCGATAACCTTTAGAGAGTTGACCTATTTTTTTATGGCTTTCAGGATTTAAACCGGTTAATTGAATTACTTCTTCGATTCGGGATTTGGAAACTTTGTAAACATCAGCATTAAATTCTAGATATTCTCGAACGTATAAATCTAAATAGAGTGGATTGTGTTCTGGTAAGTAGCCAATGGACAGTTGAACTGCTTTTGGTTCTTTATTGACATCATGGCCGTTTACCATTGCAGTGCCTTGGTCGGCTACCAAATAGGTAGTCAATATTTTCATCAAAGTCGATTTTCCAGCTCCGTTAGGGCCAAGGAATCCAACGATCTCTCCTTTGTTGACCGAAAAAGAAATACTATCCAATGCTTTTTGAGCACCGTAACTTTTTGAAATATTTGTAACTGCTATGGACATAGATTATTTATTTGTTGCAAAAGTAAACAGAAAATCATTGAATTTAGTATTACAAATTAGAATTCCATTAGTAGAAAATTGTCAAGATGTTTTTTTTAGGTTGCTAAGTGTTTTGGAGAAATACAATAATCGTTTTTTGAATATTTAGAAAGCGTGGGTTTTTTGTACTTTCTCTGAGGGTTTTATAGTTACAAGCGCGTGATTATTAAGTTTGTGTATTTGTGTAAAAAATTTCGATTTTTTTTTGTATGGTTTTAAAATAAGTTTTACATTTGCAACTCGAAATTAAAAATAAAGCATACAGCATGTCTAATAACCGATTTTATTTTAGCAACACTTTTTTCTTCTTTAGCGGGAAGTAGGGTTGTGCTATGGTTATTTGAAAGATTAAAAAACAAATAAAACTAATATACAATCCTGATGAAAATCAGGATTTTTTTTTGAGTTTATGGAGGCAAAAATTGCAATACAAGGAATAAAAGGTTCTTTTCATCATCAAGTAGTGAAGGAGTACTACACTCAAGATGTTGCTATTGACGAATGTTTGTCTTTTGAAGAATTGGTGGATAGTTTGTTGTCTGGAAAATCGACACAAGCGGTAATGGCTATTGAGAATTCGATTGCGGGACCTATTATTCCAAATTATGCCTTGATAGACAAGAATAACTTGCATATCATAGGAGAGCATTATTTGAATATTCATCAAAATTTAATGGCTTTACCAGGTCAGAAAATTGAAAATATTCAGGAGGTATATTCCCATCCAATGGCATTGTTGCAATGTATGGAGTTTTTGAAAACCTATCCCCATATTAAGATTGTGGAGGATAAAGATACGGCTGAGACCGCGCGCAGGATTCAGGAAAAACAATTGACAGGAATTGCTGCGATAGGAAGTAGAGTCGCATCTGAAATGTATGGATTGGAGATTTTAGCACCAGAAATACAAACGATAAAAAACAACATGACGCGTTTTGTTATTATCAATAAAGAAAATTCGTTTGTACCGCAAAATGAAATCAACCGTGCTTCCATCAAGTTTGAATTGGATCACAAAAGAGGAAGTTTAGCAGCTGTTTTAAATGTGATGAGTGATTGCAAGATGAATTTAACCAAAATTCAGTCTTTGCCAAAAATAGAAACACCTTGGAAATATTCTTTTTTTGTGGATGTCACTTTTGAAGATTATAATGATTTTGCCAAAGCAAAGGCATTGATTTCAATCATGGCAGAATATTTTAAAGTATTAGGAGAGTATAAAAATACGAAACCACTTTAATGAAAGTGACTAGTAATTAGTGAAGAATAGTTAGTATATAGCTTGTCAGTTCGAGCGAAGTCGAGAACAATTGTATAGGCAAAATTTTATATAAAAAATGATTACACTAGCCAATAGGTTGAATACAGTTGAAGAATATTATTTCTCTTCAAAATTGAGAGAGGTAAGACAATTAGCTGCAGAAGGAAATCCGATTATCAATATGGGAATTGGAAGTCCGGATTTGAGTCCGTCGCAAGAAGTGATTGAAGCGGTGGTAGAAGGAATGCAAGATGAAAATGCACATCAATACCAAAGTTACCAAGGATTGCCAGAGTTACGAACAAGTATCGCTGATTTTTATCAAAACAACTTTGGGGTAAGTTTGAATTCTACTACTGAGATTTTACCCTTGATGGGTTCGAAGGAAGGAATTATGCATATTTCACTAGCGTTTTTGAACGAAGGCGATCATGTATTGATACCTAACCCAGGATATCCTACCTATACATCGGTGACGAATTTGGTTGGGGCAGTGCCAGTGTACTATGATTTGAAAGAAGCTAATAATTGGGAGCCTGATTTTGAAGCTTTGGAACAATTGGATTTGTCGAAAGTGAAAATCATGTGGATTGGTTATCCTCACATGCCTACGGGAGCAAGAGGAAGTTTAGCGTTATTTGAAAAATTGATTGCTTTTGCTAAAAAACACAACATTTTGTTGGTAAACGACAATCCGTATAGTTTTGTTTTGAATGACAATCCGATGAGTTTGTTGCAAGTGGAAGGTGCTAAAGAAGTGGCAATGGAATTGAATTCCTTGAGTAAAACTTTCAACATGGCAGGATGGCGTGTAGGAATGGTTTTAGGAAGTGCAGCTTGTATCGATGCCGTTTTGAAAGTAAAAAGCAATATGGATAGCGGAATGTTCTTTGGGATTCAAAAAGGGGCGATTGCCGCTTTAAAAAGTGACCAAAGTTGGTTTGATTCTATGAATGCTATTTATGCTAAAAGAAGAGTTTTGACAGAGCAATTGGCAGAAAAGCTAAATTGTAAAGTATATAAGGAGGGTGTAGGATTGTTTGTTTGGGCAAAATTGCCAGAAGGAATCAGTTCTGCAGAGGCGTTTATCGATCAGATTTTGCATGAAAAATATATTTTCATCACGCCAGGAACTATTTTTGGAAGTAATGGTGAAGGATACATTCGATTTGCATTGTGTGTGAAAGAAGAGAAAATACAAGAAG
Organism: Flavobacterium faecale; assembly: GCF_048320115.1. GTDB lineage: Bacteria > Bacteroidota > Bacteroidia > Flavobacteriales > Flavobacteriaceae > Flavobacterium > Flavobacterium faecale_A. The sequence continues at coordinate 764,040 of NZ_CP182943.1, read as the reverse complement.
CAATAGACAGATTTTAGTTGCTTGTTGATATTGTTGGTTAATTGTTTGAACCAACAACAATCAACAAATAACCAACAACATTAAGTAAAATGAAAGTATACGTAGTAGGAATTGGATTGATTGGAGGTTCGATGGTTTTGGACATCAAAGGTTTGTACCCATTGGCTACGGTATATGGAGTGGATACAAATGAAAATCACCTAGAAGAAGCGTTGGAGCTTGGAGTTATAGACCAAGCGGCTAAATTAGAAGATGTTGCCGATGCTGATTTTGTGATAGTATCGGTTCCAGTGGATGTTTCGTTGAAAGTGGTACCGCAGGTTTTGGATTATGCAGGCGAAGAAACGATTGTTTTTGATGTAGGTTCGACTAAATATCCAATTTGTGAAGCGGTTGCAAATCACCCAAAGCGTCGCAATTTTATCGCCGCACATCCTATTGCAGGAACGGAGTTTTCAGGACCTTCGGCAGCTATAAAAGGGTTGTATCAAGGGAAAACGAATATTATTTGTGAGGTTGAAAAAACAACTTTTAAGTTGCAAGAAAAAGCCTTGGATTTGTTTAGAGCAATCGGGATGCGCATTCGATATATGGATCCAAAGTCGCATGATAAACATATAGCCTATGTATCGCATTTATCGCATATTAGTTCGTTTATGTTAGGAAAAACGGTGATTGAGAAAGAGAAACACGAGCAGGATATTTTTGATATGGCGGGTTCTGGTTTTGAAAGTACAGTTCGTTTGGCTAAAAGTTCGCCGGCAATGTGGACGCCAATTTTTAAACAAAATAAAGAACAGGTAATTGAAACCTTGGAAGAATATATTTCGAATTTAACGCAGTTTAAAGAATTGTTGCAAAATGACGATTACCAAGCCATTCACGACGAAATGCAAAGTGTAAATAAAATAAAGACAATCCTAAATGGGTTAAAAAAATAGATAATTAATTAATAGTATAAAATAAAAAAAAAGGAGAAGATGGAAAATAGTAAAGAAATGAGAAATTGGTTAGAAGCATTCAAATTGGATCATCCGTTTGTAATCGCAGGACCATGTAGTGCTGAAACTGAAGATCAGGTTTTGAAAATCGCTCACGAATTGAAAGATTCAGATGTTAGTGTGTTTAGAGCTGGTATCTGGAAACCAAGAACACGTCCAGGAGGATTTGAAGGTGTTGGAGAAATTGGATTGAAATGGTTGCAAAAAGCGAAAGCTGAAACAGGATTGTTGATGGGAACTGAGGTTGCTACTGCAGCGCACTGTAAATTAGCTTTGGAACATGATATTGATGTTTTATGGGTTGGTGCTCGTACAACAGCAAATCCTTTTGCAGTTCAAGAAATTGCTGACACTTTGAAAGGTACTGATAAAATCGTTTTGATCAAAAACCCTGTAAATCCAGATATGGCTTTATGGTTAGGTGGTGTTGAGCGTTTGTATATGGCAGGTATTAAAAACTTAGGAGTAATCCACAGAGGTTTTTCTACTTACCAAAAAACGAAATACAGAAACATTCCAGAATGGCAAATTGCTATCGAATTGCAAAATAAATTCCCTGATTTACCATTAATCATTGACCCATCTCACATCACTGGAAACCGTGAAATGATTCTTGAAGTAACTCAAGAAGCTTTGGATTTGAACTATGATGGTATGATCATCGAAACACATATTGATCCAGATAACGCTTGGTCTGATGCTGCTCAACAAGTAACTCCTGATACTTTGAAACAAATTTTCAAAGATTTGAAAGTGAGAAAAGTAAGTGGTGATAGCGATTTCGAAAACAAAATGACAAAATTAAGAGCTAATATTGATGTATTGGATCAAAATCTTTTGGATTTGTTAGGGAAACGTATGGCTGTAGCTGACGAAATTGGACAAGTGAAAAAAGAAAACAATGTGGCTGTTCTTCAACATTCACGTTGGAATGAAATCCAAGAGAAGATGGTAGCTGCAGGTGCTAAAAAAGGATTGTCTGAAGAATTTATTACTAAATTGTTCAAATCAATTCACCAAGAAAGTATCGAACACCAAGAAAAAATCATTAACGGGTAATCTCTGTTTTGATTCAAAATATGAAATCCCTTTGACTTTTTTAGTTGAAGGGATTTTTTTATTCACTTGAAACCTGAAACAAAAATTTCAAACCTGAAACAAAAAAATTACCTTTGTCCTATGACAGGAATCGTTTATAAATCAACAGGAAGCTGGTACACCGTTAAATCTGATCAAGGAGATTTTGTAGAGTGTAGAATCAAAGGAAAGTTTAGGATGAAAGATATCAAAAGTACCAATCCTATTGCTGTAGGCGATCGTGTAGATTTTGAAATCGAGGAAAATAATGCTCAAGTAACTGGAGTGATCAATACTATTCACGACAGGAAAAATTATATTGTCCGTAAATCTGTTAATCTTTCGAAACAAACGCATATTATTGCTTCTAATATTGATATAGTATTCTTGTTAGTCACCATCAATAACCCTCCTACAACCACCAGTTTTATAGATCGTTTTTTGGTTACTGCAGAAGCCTATGGAATTGAAGCTGTTTTGGTGTTTAATAAAATCGATACTTTTGATGAAGCTGTTCTCGATGAACAATTATATATGCAGTACATCTATGAAAGCATAGGATATCAATGTTTGCGAATCTCTGCCAAAGATCAAAAAGGATTAGATAAACTAACGACTTTGATGAAAGGTAAGGTGAGTATGTTTTCTGGACATTCTGGAGTAGGAAAATCGACTTTGGTTAATGCCATTGAGCCTTCATTGAATTTAAAAACCAAACAAATCTCGCAATCGCATTCACAGGGGCAACACACTACTACTTTTGCCGAAATGTTTGACTTGTCGATTGGTGCTAAAATCATTGATACGCCAGGTATTCGAGGTTTTGGAGTTGTTGATATGGAAAAAGAAGAAATAAGTGATTACTTTCCAGAGTTTTTTAAATTGAAGGAAAACTGCAAATTCAATAATTGCATTCATAAAGACGAACCCAAATGCGCTATTAAGGAAGCCTTAGAAAAAGAAGAAATATCATGGTCACGCTATAATAGTTATCTTAAAATATTAGAAGGTGACGAAGAACATTATCGCGCAGATATTTATGATGATGAGCGTAAGAATAGCGATAAAGGACGTGCCTAATGCGAGTAGTAATTCAAAGAGTTTCCTTAGCTTCAGTAACTGTTGATGATAAAGTAGTGTCTTCCATTGACAAGGGGTTACTAGTGCTTCTTGGAATCGAAGACGCCGACATACAAGAGGATATTGATTGGCTAACAGCCAAGATATCCAAAATACGCATTTTTGATGATGAAAACGGTGTGATGAATTGTTCGATTCAAGAGGTTGGTGGTGAAATGATTGTTGTCAGTCAATTTACGCTTCATGCAGCAACCAAAAAAGGAAATCGACCTTCGTATATTAAAGCGTCTAAGCCTGAAATCGCAATTCCGTTATATGAGAACTTTGTTAGAAAAATGGAAGTCGAATTGGGAAAAAAGGTTCAAACTGGAATTTTTGGGGCCGATATGAAAGTGGCTCTTGTAAATGATGGTCCCGTCACGATTGTTATTGATAGTAAGAATAGAGAATAAGAAAGTCTAAGTTGAAGACTATGAAAGAACTTGAAAATGAATTTATTAAATTCTGGATAGAAGATGATATTTTGTATTCTAGATTTAAAAAACCAACCATTGGTAATTTCGAAAATACAAAAGCTATAATTGATTTGCGCACTGAAATATCAAATGGTGAGAAACAATATTGGCTTTATGATTTTAATGGAATTAGATCATACGATAAAGAAGGTCGTGACTATGCTGATCAGTACGGGCAAGAACATCTCTTTGGATGTGCTGTTTTGTTAAATTCTCATATTGCAAAATTTATTCTTAATACCTTTATGAAATTGAAAAAACCTACTGTCCCAGTCAAAGGGTTTACAAAGAAAGAAGATGCTATCCATTGGTTGAATGAATTAAAAAAAGTTAATAATCATTAATCGATTTGACTAGAAGTCTAAAAAACGATTGTTATGATGGTTGTTTGTGTTAATAAAATTACGGTTTACAGTATTAAAATATTTCATTTTTAAAAATAATCTGTAAATCCTACTAGTTTAGTATTGATAATGATGTTTTTAAACGATAATCCCTTGCTAAAATCTTTATCTAGGGAAAAGCGTCTTAGTTTTGCTTTATGAAAAAGAAAATATATAATCTCGTAAAATGTCTAAGTTAGAAGAAATCTTGAAACTAGTTCGTTCGATAAATGCGGATGAATTTCAAAGTCAACTCACCGTTGGTGATAGTTTAGATGATGTCTATGAGGAATTACTTTTTTTGGCTAAAAAAATAGAGGCTAAAAAGAAAAGGATTACGGTTATCATCGAACATATTTCAAATTGTTTTGCGGGTAATTTTTTTGATTTTTTACCAATTTCTGAAGAGCAAGATGAATTAGATGTTTTTTGTATGGGCTTTAATACTTATATAGAAGAGTTGAAGGCTGTATTGGTTTCTAAGAATGTATTGGAAAGTAGTAATCAAAAACTGGTTAAAGAAAGAGAGCATTCGGAAAAATTGGCATTAGAAAAAGAGATTGTTTTGTCTAACATTAGACACGAAATACGAACGCCTCTCAATGGTATTTTAGGATTTGCAGATTTGTTGTTGAGTAATCACTCCTTAGATGCGGAGAGTAAAAACCAACTTGAATACATTAAATTATCTGCAGCTATTCTTAAGTTTATAGTTAATGACGTCATAGATTTGGCTAAAATTAATTCTGCTGAAATAACTTTATCAGTTCGACCTTTTAGCTTGGTAAAACTGACACAAATGATTCAGGATACTTTTTTAGTTAAAATTCGTAAAAAGGATGTGAAATTTATAATTTCCATAGATAAGAATGTTCCAGATATTTTATCAGGTGACGCTGTTCTGGTTTCACAGGTTCTTCTTAATTTAGTTAATAGCGCAGTTGAGTTAACCCAAGAAAAAGGGGAGTTACAAATAAATATTGAGTTAGCTGAAGATGATCGCCAGAAGTGTAAAATAAAGATAGAACTACAGCATTCAGGGAAAGGTATTTCAATAGCTCAAACAGCTGGGGTCTTTAATCCTTTTGTCGCAATAAATGATGATTCATCAAGACGCCAAGAAGGGATAGGGGAAGGTTTTGCTATCTCTAAAAAAATTGTAGACGCTTTGAATGGTGAAATCAAAATAGTCAATAAAATAGACGTGCCATCGAGTATATCATTGATACTTCCTTTTGCAAAATAGGATTGTGTTTTGGCGTCAGAAAATTTATAAAAAGTGAAAATATTTTATAACCCAGTTATTAGCATTAGCCAAAGAAATCATTTAGAATGCTGAAGTTTCTAATAAAAGCAAATCTTCAAAAATAGATAGATAAAAAAATAATAAAATGGATTTAAAAAATGCCCAACTTGATGTTGATACATGGATAAAAGAACACGGTGTTCGTTATTTTAACGAATTGACCAATATGGCACAACTCACTGAAGAAGTAGGAGAGGTTGCTCGTATAATAGCACGTCGTTACGGAGAACAATCAGAAAAGGAAAGTGATAAAAACAAAGACCTAGGAGAAGAATTGGCCGATGTTGTATTTGTAGTGCTTTGTTTAGCGAATCAAACGGGTATTGACTTACAAGCTGCTTTTGATAAAAAAATGGACTTGAAATCGGTAAGAGACAAAGACCGTCACAAGAACAATGACAAACTAAAATAATTTCAAAATATAAATTATGAATTATAAAGTAGGAGTAGTAAATTGCGCCCTTCTTAGAAGTTCTATGTTTTGCGTTGTCTGAAAAACGGATGTTTTTTTTAATCAATTCGCAAAACTTATAACTTATAATTCATAACTCACAACTTAAAAGATGAATTTACTGTTACAAACTACCCATTCTAATTTACAGGCAACAATTGCTGTAACGGGATCAAAAAGTGAAACCAATCGTTTGTTATTGTTACAAGCTTTGTTCCCTAATATAACGTTGGCCAATACTTCAAACTCTGATGATAGTGAAGTAATGGAGAAGGCTTTAAAAGGGGATGATGAAATTGTTGATATACATCATGCAGGTACAGCAATGCGATTTTTAACGGCTTTTTTTGCCGTAAACGAAGGGCGTGAAGTGGTTTTGACCGGTTCTCAGCGCATGCAAGAAAGACCAATCAAAGTTTTGGTTGATGCTTTGAAACAATTAGGTGCGGTGATTACTTATGAAAAGGAAGAAGGATACCCGCCTATTAGAATTAAAGGTCAAAAAATTACTGCTTCAAAAGTGGATATTCCGGCTAATGTAAGTAGTCAATATATTTCAGCACTTTCATTAGTAGCTTCTAAATTGAAAAACGGAATCGAATTGAATTTGGTAGGAGAGATAACATCTGTGCCATATATCAAAATGACGCTTGCTTTGTTGAATGATTTAGATATTAAAACCAGTTTTGAAGGAAATACGATTAGAGTATATCCAGCTTCCGAGGTGGCTTCCAAGGAAATGGTAGTTGAGTCAGACTGGAGCTCGGCATCTTACTTTTTTAGTTTGGTCGCTTTGGCTGAAACGGCTTCTATCACTATTTCAAGTTATAAGGAGAATAGTTTACAAGGAGATTCGGCACTAGTGCAGCTATATGCTGAAATGGGTGTAGATTCTAAATTTGAAAATAACCAATTAACATTAACTAAAAAAGCTAATTTCACTCCTGTAGATGTTACTTTTGACTTGAACAATACACCTGATATTGCACAAACAATCGTGGTTACTTGTTTAGGTTTGGGAATTGGATGTCATTTAACAGGTCTTCACACTTTAAAAATTAAAGAAACAGACCGTTTAGAAGCATTGCGTATTGAGCTTACCAAATTGGGAGCTAATATTTCGGTTACTAATGAAACCTTAACATTGGTTGCTTCAACTGAAATTAATCAAAATGTTAAAATTGCAACTTATAATGACCACCGTATGGCCATGGCCTTTGCACCATTAGCATTAAAAGTGCCAATTATTATCGAAAATGCCGAAGTAGTTTCGAAATCGTATCCTGATTTTTGGGAAGATATGAAAAAACTAGGCTTCAGCGAAACAGAATTATAATAGTAGTTTATTCGAGTTTTGGGCTGTTTGTGGAAAGTTTTCCATTGGTTAACTGTCATTTAATAAAAATAAACACTAAAACACTTGACAACGCCTATCTCACAATAGTATATTTGCAACCGAAAGATTTTATAACTATTAAGGAACAACCTTAAGCTTTTAAACTCTTAAACTTTTAAATTTTTTTAAATGAAATTATCTCATTTCAATTTTGATTTACCCAAAGAACTTCTAGCCGAATTTCCAGCTGAAAACAGAGACGAAGCTCGTCTAATGGTTATTGATCGTAAAAAACAAACTATTGAGCATAAAATGTTCAAAGATGTTATCGATTATTTTGATGATGGCGATGTAATGATTTTAAATAACACCAAGGTTTTTCCAGCTCGTTTGTATGGAAATAAGGAAAAAACAGGTGCAAGAATTGAAGTATTTTTACTTCGTGAGTTAAATGCTGAACAACGCCTTTGGGATGTTTTAGTAGATCCAGCTCGTAAAATTCGTATCGGAAACAAATTATACTTTGGTGACGATGATTCATTGGTGGCTGAGGTTATTGATAATACTACTTCTCGTGGAAGAACCTTGCGTTTTCTTTACGACGGTTCTTATGAAGAATTTAGAAATAAATTGACAGAACTTGGAGAAACTCCAATTCCGAAATACATCAACAGAGAAGTAACACCTGAGGATGCTGATCGTTACCAAACCATCTATGCAAAAGAAGAAGGTGCTGTAGCAGCGCCAACTGCTGGTTTACACTTCTCAAGACATTTGTTGAAAAGATTAGAAATCAAAGGTGTGAATTTTGCAGAGGTAACACTTCACGTCGGTCTAGGAACCTTTAATCCAGTTGAGGTTGAAGATTTATCTAAACATAAAATGGATTCTGAGGAATTGAAAATTTCGCAAGAAGCTTGTGATGTTGTCAATCAAGCAAAAGTTAAAAAGAAACGTATTTGTGCCGTAGGAACGACTTCAATGAGAGCTATTGAAAGTTCTGTGTCTTCTCAAGAAACTTTAAATCCTTACGATGGATGGACTAATAAATTTATTTTCCCTCCTCATGATTTTAGTATAGCTACATGTATGATTACTAATTTTCATACCCCAAAATCTACATTATTGATGATGATTTCAGCTTTCTGTGGACATGATTTAATGCGTAAAGCTTACGATGAAGCCATCAAGGAAAAATATAAATTCTATTCTTATGGAGACGCGATGTTAATCATCTAATCAACACATAAAGGTTAATTCACTAAATCTCGTCAGTTATGGCGAGATTTTTTTATGGGCGTTTGCGGACTGTACATTTCAAGTTTATCATTTTATGACAACTAATACTCGCAGTCCGGGAGCTTCCTTCGGTCGCTTCCTCCTTGCGGTATTACTAAGTCATAAAATGATAAAGCTTTCCATTACCATTCCTAACGCAAATTGGGGTTAGTAATGCCGCATTGTAGTAAAGCATAAATGTGCTTCTTTACGAAAGTATCAAAACATTAACCTTGAGCTCTGCCTATTTTTTTCTATTTTTACCTAACAAACGCACCATGATGATTTTTCAAAATACAAAAGACTTTGCCCGGCAATTAGATGCTCAAGATTCGCTTCGTAAATACAAAGAGGAGTTTATTTTTCCAACCGTAAATGGGAAAAATGTAATTTATTTTACAGGAAACTCGTTGGGATTACAGCCTAAAAGAACCAAGTCATACGTAGATGAAATCATGAACGATTGGGCTGAATTAGGTGTAGAAGGACATTTTTATGCTCAAAAACCTTGGTGGGATTATCAAGAACGATTTGCAGAGCCACTCAGTAAAATTGTAGGTTGTTTACCTAGTGAAGTTACGGTTATGAATACCTTAACGGTTAATCTTCACTTATTGATGGTTTCTTTTTATTGTCCCACCCCGTCCCGATTTAAAATTATATGCGAAGAGAAAGCCTTTCCTTCGGATCAATATATGCTGCAAAGCCAAGTTCGTTTTCATGGGTATAAGGCAGAGGATGCTATTGTTGAAATAAAAAGACGAGATGGAGAACACAACATCCGAACCGAAGATGTAATTGCTAAAATCAATGAAGTTGGTGATGCGCTTGCTTTAGTCTTGATTGGTGGCGTGAATTACTATACAGGTCAGGTTTTTGATATGAAATTAATTACTGCTGCGGGTCATCAAGTAGGTGCTAAGGTAGGATGGGATTTAGCACATGCTGCTGGGAATGTAAAATTAGAATTGCACAATTGGAATGTAGATTTTGCTGCTTGGTGTAGCTATAAATATATGAATTCAGGGCCCGGAAATGTTTCAGGATGTTTTGTTCATGAAAAACACCACGCTAATAAAGAATTACCACGTTTTGCAGGTTGGTGGGGGCATAATAAGGAAAGACGCTTTAAAATGGAATCTGAGTTTGACCCCATACAGGGAGTAGATGGATGGCAAATCAGCAATCTGCCAGTGCTTTCATTAGCACCCTATTTAGCCTCAGTCGAAATGTTTGACGAAATAGGAATGGAGCAACTCGTCCATAAAAGAAATAATATAACGGCTTATTTAGAATTTATCTTGAAAGAAATTGATAAAGAAGTCGACAGTAGTTTCGAAATTATAACACCTGCTAATCCTGAGGAGCGAGCTTGTCAGTTATCTGTTTTTCTACATGGTGAAGGGAGAAGTTTGTTTGAGTATTTAATAAAAAACGGGGTGATAGTAGATTGGCGCGAGCCTAATGTGATTAGATTGGCACCCGTTCCTCTCTATTGTTCTTACGAAGATATGTATCAGTTTGGGCAAATATTGAAGAAGGGAATTTTGGAGTGATTTATCCTCAGTGGGAATTATATAAATTAATACTGAGATTATATAAAGAAAAAAAATGCTATCTGTTGTTACTTTGTACATTAACTTTAAATGTAATAATCATGAAAATTTTATATGTATTTGTAATTTCTGTATTCTTTTTGTCTTGTAAGCAAAATGTAGATAGTGCAGGAGTAACTAACGATGATGTTTCGCAGCAAACTATTGATTCCATGAAGGTTGTGATGGAAAAACAAAGGATAATCGATTCTATGAAAATAGAAATGGAAAAACAAAAACCTGAAAAGGAAGTTATAGTGACGCAATCTACAACCACCAGCACACCTACACAAACTACAACTACTGAAAAAAAAGGATGGAGTTCTACTGCTAAAGGAGCTGTAATTGGAGCAGGTGTTGGAGCGGCGACAGGTGCCATAATTAGCAAGAAAAAAGGTGAAGGTGCTATTATAGGTGGATTAGCAGGAGCAGGTGTAGGTGCTGGTACAGGAGCGATAATTGATTCGAAGAAATAATAGAGGTATATACAGCTGATATATTTTTTATAATGTCTAAAAGCGTAAGTGTTGCAATTTGAAATTGTCAATATCTTACGCTTTCTTTTAGGGTTAAAAATTAAATTAGTAATTTTGCCTAACTTTCATATTAAATTAATGCAAACTCCTAAGAAAATAGCCGTTGTAGGTTCAGGTTTAGTCGGTTCCTTATTGGCTATATATTTACGAAAAGCAGGTCACACTGTACATGTCTATGATAGGAGTCCTGATATTAGGCAAATAGTATTTTCAGGTCGATCCATAAATTTAGCAATGTCTAATCGTGGGTGGAAAGCTTTAGATGCTGTAGGTGTTGGTGATGCGGTTCGAGAAATAGCTTTGCCTATGGATAAAAGGGCAATTCACTTGGTAGATAAGCTCAATTTTCAAAATTACGGACAAGAAGGCGAAGCTATTTATTCTATTTCTAGAGGGATATTGAATAGGAAAATGATTGACCTTGCTGAAGAAGCTGGAGCTACATTTTTCTTTGAACAAAAAATATGGGACGTTACCTTAAAAGAGGCAACCTTGCATGTTGGAGAAACTGAACGAGGCGTTTGGGATGAATTGGAATACGATATTGTTTTTGGTGCCGATGGTGCTTTTTCAAGAATTCGCCATCGCATGCAACGTCAAAGTATGTTTAATTATTCTCAAGAGTTTTTAAATTTAGGCTACAAAGAATTAAATATTCCAGCAAATCCTGATGGGTCACATAAATTAGATTCCAAATCATTTCATATCTGGCCTAGAGGAGATTATATGTTGATTGCTTTGCCTAATTTAGATGGTAGTTTTACATGCACCTTGTTTATGCCTTTTGAAGGGGAGAACTCTTTTGACCTCCTTGAAACGAAAGAGGATGTCGAAAGGTTTTTTACGACTAATTTCCCAGATTCTATTGAAGTAATACCTAGGTTAACCGAGGATTTTTTTAAGAACCCAACAAGTACTTTGGTTACCATGAAATGTTTTCCATGGACGTATCAAGATAAAGTAGCGCTTATAGGGGATGCTTGTCATGCTATTGTCCCTTTTTATGGTCAAGGGATGAACGCTGGTTTTGAGGATATTTCTGTTTTATTTGAAATCATGAAGAAGTATGGTGATGATTGGGACGCTATTTTTTCAGAGTACCAGACAGTTAGAAAACCTGATGCTGATGCCATCGCCGAATTGTCTTATCGTAATTTTATCGAAATGGGTACTAAAACGGCTGATGAAAAATTTCTTTTACAGAAAAAAATTGAAAAATGGTTTTCTGATAAATACCCTGAAAAATGGGTTCCTCTATATAGTAGGGTGACATTTAGCGACAGGCCTTATTCAGAAGCTTTGGCAATCGGAGACAAGCAAGACGAAATAATGAAAGAAATATTAGAAATTAAAAATATCGAAAACAATTGGAATAGCAAGTTGGTGGAGTCTAAGATTCTAGAATTATTGGAATAAAAACATATAAAAATAACCCCAATCGGCTTCTTTGAACCGATTGGGGTTTGTTTTTTTGCTTAATTGAAATCTATTTTTTTAATACTTTCGATAGTACACCGAAAACACCTCTGATAAATGTAGCGCTAGTTAGGACTTTTAATACTGACTTGCTTACTGTTGCGGTTGTTGTAGAAGATTTTCTAGTTGTTTCCTTGCTTTTGGCTTTTTCTTGTGCTAGTTGTTCTTCTTCTTTTTCAGATTGGCTAATTTTTTTATTTAGCATCTCATACGCACTTTCTCGATCTATGAGCTCACTGTATTTTTTAACGAGTTTTGAATTATTGTTTATTTCTTGTATTTCACTTTCAGTCAAGACATCCATTCGACTCATTGGGGCGCGTAGCATAGTGGCCACTAATGGTGTAGGGATTCCTTTTTCGTTAAGAGCTGTTACCAAAGCTTCTCCGATACCTAGACTGGTCAAAACTTCACTGGTATTGTAATATTTAGAACTTGGGTAATTGTCGGCTGTTTGTTTAATGGCTTTTCGATCATTAGCAGTAAATGCTCTCAAAGCGTGTTGAATTTTTAATCCTAACTGTGCTAAAATACCACTAGGAACATCCATTGGGTTTTGAGTGATGAAGTAAATGCCGATGCCTTTAGAGCGAATTAATTTGACAATGGTTTCAATTTGTTCCAGTAGGGCTTTGCTGGCTTCTTTAAATATAAGGTGAGCTTCGTCAATAAAGATGATTAATTCTGGACGTCCAGAGTCGCCTTGTTCAGGCATTTGTTGGTAAATTTCTGCCATCAAACTCAACATGAAGGTAGAGAATAGCTTAGGTTTGTCCTGGATGTCAGTTAGTCTAATGATATTAATGTATCCTTTTCCATTTTGGTCTATTCGCATTAAATCATCGATATCAAATGACATTTCTCCAAAAAAGAGATCTGCTCCTTGTTGTTCTAGTTCGATAATTTTTCTTAAAATAGTTCCTGTAGTTGAAGTTGAAATTTTTCCATACAATTTGGTAATCTCGTCTTTGCCTTCTTCTGTGATGTAATTGATGACTTTTTTGATGTCTTTGAGATCTAAGAGAGGCATTTTGTTGTCGTCACAATATTTGAAAATGATGGAGATTACGCCCGATTGTGTGTCATTTAAATCAAGTATTCTTGAAAACAGGACAGGTCCAAATTCAGATATGGTGGCACGAAGTCTTACTCCGTTTTGTTGTGATAGTGTTAGTAGTTCAACTGGGAATTGTGAAGCTTTGTAAGGTAAGTCAATTTTAGCATGTCGTTCTGTAATAAAGCTTTTTTCTTCACCTTCTTTTGCGATTCCACTAAAGTCACCTTTGATGTCCATCATAAGAACTGGAATACCAGCCTCTGACAATTGTTCTGAAAGTACTTGAATCGTTTTTGTTTTTCCAGTTCCAGTTGCCCCGGCAATTAAACCGTGACGATTTAAAGTTTTTAAAGGAATTTTGACATATGTGTTTTTTATGGGCTCATTGTAAAGTATGCCTCCTCCTATTGTTATACTGTCTCCCTTGCAAAAATAGCCTTCATTTATGTGTTTTGAGAAATCCTCTATTTTATTCATAACTTTAATTTAACGTTGTATTTACCTAGGTCTTGATTTTTTAAAAATAGCCATTTTTTAATGCTTACTGTAATTTTTCTTCTTTTTTATTATTAATAATAAAAGATTAGGCTTAAAAAATAGTATAAGTGTTTTTTATGAAATATATTGAATAATGAGTTTATTTGTGATGTTTGTTTTGTTTTTTCATGATGAAAGTATGAATAATGTTTAAAAAAAGGCAAAAAAAAATAAAAACTTTTTTTTTAAGGGTAAAAAAAATCGATTTAGACAAAAAAAAGTTTTTTTATTTCAATGAAACGTATAAATTTGCTTCACGACAAGTTAATTACAACTAAAATAAATTATTTAAAACATTAAAATTAAAAAAAAATGGCAAACGTTAAAGTTAAAAAGGAAAGCACTTCAAAAGGTGGAGGAATGGTTTCAGGTATTATCATTGTAGCATGTGTATTTGTAGGATGGTTAATTTGGAACTTTATAATGGGTAATGGAGCAAACTTTGAAGGTGGTGTTAATACAGGTCACCCGCTACCAGGAAACTACTTAGCAATGGTATACAAAGGAGGTCCAATTGTACCTGTTTTGATGGGATTATTATTGATGACTATTGTTTTTTCATTCGAAAGATATTTTGTGATTACTAAAGCTGCAGGAAAAGGTAACTTAGATAAGTTTATGGATGCAGTTCAAAAAAGTATCAAAGCAGGAAATATTGATGAGGCAATCGCTAGTTGTGATAAACAACAAGGTTCTGTGGCAAATGCTATTAAATCTGCGTTGGTTAAATATCAAGATGTTAAAAAAGAAGGATTCAATAGTGAAGAAGCTTCTGAAACAATTCATAAAGAAATCGAAGAGGCTACATCTCTTGAGATGCCAATGTTAGAGAAAAACATGACAATTATCTCTTCATTAGTATCTTTGGGTACCTTAGCAGGTCTTTTAGGAACGGTAACAGGTATGATTAAAGCGTTTGGTGCATTGGCTTCTGCTGGTACTCCTGATCAAGCTGCTCTTGCAAATGGTATCTCTGAAGCTCTTATTAATACTGCGACAGGTATTTCTACTTCTGTATTGGCGATTATTTCTTATAATTTCTTTACTTCTAAAATTGATGATTTAACTTACTCTATTGATGAGGCGGGTACTACAATTGTAAATACCTACAGACACTTCAGAGGAAGCTTAAAACAATAATAATTCTTTAATGTAGCAATACATTAAAACAAACTAAAAGAAATTATGGCTAAAAAAATGTCAAAAAAATCAACATCAATCGACATGACTGCCATGTGTGATGTTGCATTCCTTTTGCTTACATTCTTTATTTTGACTGCTACGGCAAAAGTGCCAGAAGCGTTGCCTGTAGATACTCCAAGTTCAACTGTTCAAACAAAATTACCTGAAACTGATTTGGCTACTTTGACAATAGGTGGAAATAAAAAAGTATTTTTTGATTTGAAAGGAAGAGAAGTTCGAATGAGAACTTTAGAATTAATGGGTGAAAAGTATGATGTAGAGTTTTCTGATGATGAAAAATCTAAATTTGCTTTAATGGATGGTTTTGGAGTTCCAATTCTAAACTTAAAACAAATTATTCATATGAAGGCATCTGATAGGAATAAAGCAGGTCAACCTGGTATTCCTTTAGATTCTTTGGATAATCAATTAAAAGAGTGGGTTTACAATGCTCGTATAGCGAATATTGAGGTGAATGATAAAGAATTGCAAGTTGCAATTAAAGGAGATGCGAAAGAACAATATCCAATTATTAGAAAAGTAATGGACTTGTTGCAAGATCAAAAAATCAATAGCTTTAGTTTAGTTACTGGTTTGAGAGGTAAAGATTTTTAATTAAAAAAAATACACTAAAATGGCTGAATTAAATACCGGCGACGGTGGTGGCGGTAAAGGTGGTAAGGTAAGAAGTAAAAAGCAAAACTCAAAAGTAGATTTAACTGCTATGGTGGATTTAGCTTTCTTGCTAATCACATTCTTTATGTTGACTACAACCTTGTCAAAACCTCAATCGATGAGTTTGGGGTTGCCAGATAAAGATCCAAAAGACGATAATGTCGATATGAAAGTTGATGAGAATCGTACAATGACTGTATTGTTAGGTGGTGATGATAAATTGGTTTTTTATATGGGGTTATTGAATAACCCAATTGGTGGACCAACTGATGTCGCTTATGGAAAAGATGGAATTCGAAAAGAATTGCTGAAAAGAAAAAAGGAAGTATTGGCATATTCAACTGCAAAGGGAAAACCAGATCAGGGAATGATTGTTATTATTAAACCAAGTAAAAAATCTAATTACAAAAATGTAATTGATATTTTAGATGAAATGGCTATTTCTAGCATTCCTACCTATACAATCGTTAATGATTTTTCGCCTGAGGAAACAAAATTGTTAGAAGGAAAGCAAGAATAATCTTGTTTTCTTAATAACCTAATAATTAAGAAAAATGAAATTAGATATATTAAAAAACCACTGGCTGGAAATTGTATTTGAAGGACGTAATAAAGCTTACGGTGCTTATGTTTTAAGAAAAGAAAATTCTAAAACTACTGTAAGAGCACTGGTTATAGGTTCGATAATATTTTCCTTAGGAGTGAGTACACCGCTTCTATTAAGTCTTTTACCAGACAAGGTTGAAGAAGATCTGGATAGAGATATTAAAATTACCGCGGTAAAGCTACCTCCTAAGCCAAAAGATGAAATAAAGAAATTTACTCCACCACCACCACCACCACCACCTAAAGTGGATCAAGTGAAGTTTGTTAAGCCTGTTGTGGCTAAGGCAGAAGAGGTGACTGAAGAACCACCTAAAATTGTGGAAATCAAGGAGAAGAAAATCGGAAGCGAGACTATTAAGGGTGATCCAGATGCTGTTTTAACAGTAGCACCAGTAGGGACGGGTCCTAAAGTTAGCCAAGTCGTTGAAGAGGATAATCAAATTTATAATACTGCTGGTATTGAAGTTAAGCCTGAGTTTCCAGGTGGTATGGAGAAGTTTTATTCTTATGTTGGGAAAAACTATAGAGCTCCAGAAGAGGAAGGTCTTAAAGGGAAAGTTTATGTTACTTTCGTAGTTGAGAAAGATGGTTCTTTAACTGATATTAAGGTATTAAGAGATATTGGTTTTGGAACTGGAAAAGAGGCTATCAGGGTATTAAGCAAATGTCCAAAATGGAATCCAGGAGTTCAAAATGGTAAACCTGTAAGGGTGCTTTATTCCTTACCTATTACTATTCAAACAGCGGAGTGATGTTGAATAAAATTTATAGAAATTTTCAGAAGAAATCGCTCAAAGAGCGATTTCTTCTTTTTATAGGGATTTTGTTTTTTTTGATGTACTTTGTATTGGGATTATTTATTATATTTATGAAGAATTTTCCAATTAATATGAGTATGACTTTAAGGGTGGCCTCTGGTATTTTGCTAATGGTTTATGCTTTAATTCGTTTTATGCGGATTGTTAAAGATAATAATGATTAATATGAAATTTACGTTAAGATTTTCATTCTTACTAGGGGTTATCGTTGTTGGATTGTTTATTTGTTGCAAGAATAATAGTAACGACAAAGAAACAATATTGAAGGGTGGTACTACTATTTTGGTAGATGAAACTTTGAAGCCAATTATCGAAGACCAAATTGCTGTTTTTGAAAGTGATTACAAAGCTAGTA
Organism: Flavobacterium faecale; assembly: GCF_048320115.1. GTDB lineage: Bacteria > Bacteroidota > Bacteroidia > Flavobacteriales > Flavobacteriaceae > Flavobacterium > Flavobacterium faecale_A. The sequence continues at coordinate 746,776 of NZ_CP182943.1, read as the reverse complement.
TAGTATTGGATGCAAGATCTGAAAAGGAAGCAGCACTGGCTTTTGTAAAAGATACTTCCCGAATAATTGTTATGTCTAGAGAATTGGATGAAGACGAAAAGAAGTACTTTAAAAGTCTTAATATATCCCCTAAAACTACTAAAATTGGGACTGATGCTATTGCATTTATTACCAATAAAAAAAGTAATGATACTCTAATTTCTCTAGAAGATGTAGTAGGGTTTTTAAAAGGATCTTCTACAGCTATTAAAGGATTAGTGTTTGATAATCCTAATTCAAGTACTGTTCGTTTTATGAGTGAATTAAGTGGCTTGTCTTCAATGCCTGATAAAGGGATATACTCATTTAAACGAAATGAAGATGTTGTGAAATTTGTTTCTGAAAACAATGGTATGATTGGTGTTGTCGGACTTAATTGGTTATACCAACCCAATGATAGTATTAAAAAGCACTTAAAAAAAATTAATGTTGTAAGTGTTAAAGGTATAGGACAAAATCAATTTTATGCGCCAACACAAAACAATATGGCCGAAGGTACTTATCCTTTGGCACGTGATTTGTTTATAATAAATTGTCAAGGTTATTCAGGATTAGGTATGGGTTTTGCATCTTTTGTAGCTGGTGAACGTGGACAAAGGATTATTCTTAAATCAGGTCTACTTCCTGTAAGGGTTCCAGGAAGAAAAATTTTGATAATGAAAAATGAGAAAAAATGATAATGGATAAATTAATAAATGTTAAAATGAAAAAAATTAAATTTTTAAGTCTAGCTTTTTTGACTTCTGTGTCAATAATTCAAGCTCAAGATATTAGTCAAGCTAAAAAAGCTATTGACGCTGAACAATTTGAAAATGCTAAAGTTACTTTAAAGTCGATAGTTAATGCTAACCCATCTGAAGGTGAGGCTTTTTTCCTTTTGGGTAATGTATATTTGTTTCAAAATATTGCTGATTCCGCTAAGATTTCTTATAATAAAGGTTTAAATGCAAAAGACAATCCACACTTTAATCATATTGGTTTAGGGCAAATAAGTTTGGATAATGGAAATTTGGCAGAAGCAAACGCTAAATTTGAATTAGCAAAAAAGGAAATGCGAAGAAAGGATTTTCAGGAATATGTGTATATTGCTCGTGCTTATATGAATTCAGCTAATCCTAACTATAAAAGTGCATTGGCTGTTTTAGAGCTAGCTAAAGAAAAAAATGGTCAAGAACCTCAAGTTTTACTAGCTTTAGGTGATGCTTATTATGGTGATAAAAACCAAAATGATGCATACCGTTGTTATCGTGATGCTTTCCAAGCTGATAATTCGTTGATTCGTGCTAAAATGCAATTAGGGGTATTGCTAAAAGGTGCTAAAGCTTATACAGAAGCTGTAGCTGCTTATGATGATGTTATCGCTACAAGTCCTAATTACGGTCCAGTTTATCGTGAGCTTGCTGAAACATACTATTTATGGGGAAATAATCAACCTTCAAAGTATGATGAATATATTAAAAAAGCGCTTGGATACTATGAGAAATATATGAGTTTAACAGATTATTCTTTGGCTTCTCGTATGCGTCATGCTGATTTTCTTATTCTAGCTAAAGATTACAAAGCTTTAGAAATTGAAGCTAATAAGATGAAGCAGTTGGATAAAGTAAATCCAAGAATCTTAAGATATTTAGGATATTCTGCTTATGAAAATGGAAATATTGATTCTGCTATTCAATCACTGAATGCCTTTATCAACAATGCAGATAATAAGATTATTGCAATGGATTATATGTATTTAGGCTTGGCTAAGATGAAAAAAGCATCTAAAGCTGATGATTCACTAGATTTAGAGGTGTTTAATGAAGCAGTTGGTTATATTAAAAAGGCTGTTGATATGGAACCTACTCTTACAACTGAAATTGGTGATATAGGAAAAAAACTATATGAGCAAAAAATGTTTAAAGAAGCTTCTGCTATTTTTGAAATTGCTACTTCAAACAAAGAATCTAAAAATTATTTATTAGACAACTTCTATTTAGGAAATTCGATCTATTTTGATAATACAAGAAGCGGAGCTGTTAAAGATACAATTGCTTTGAAGAAGGCTGATATCGCGTTTGGTAACGTAATCGAAGCTTCACCTGCAACACAAGATGTGTATGTTTATCGTGCTAGAACGCAGTCTTTACTAGATAATGATGAATTGATGATTAAATATTATCAACAATACATAGACCTTGTTACCCAAAAAGGTCCAGAAGAATTAGCTAAATCTACAGTTAAGTCTAAGTTGATTGAAGCTTATAATACAATGGCTGCTGGTTATGCTAACACTGATAAAGCCAAAGCGATAGAGTATTTTAATAAAACGCTCGCCATTGATCCTGCAAATGCTTATGCAACGCAATCAATTAAATCTTTAAAATAAGATATTTTATTATAAAAGAAAGCCGGTAATTTGTTTACCGGTTTTTTTTGTTTCAGTGAGTTTACGGTTTTAGAGCTGCAGTAAAACAAGTTCTTTCTTTTTTATAACTATCTTTGCCGTTCAAAATAGTAAAATGTTATCAAAAGAAATTCAATTAGAGGTTAACAAAGGAGCGATGCTTCCTTTAATGGAAGAGTTTTATACTATTCAAGGGGAAGGATATCATACAGGTACTGCCGCTTATTTTATAAGGATTGGTGGTTGCGATGTTGGATGCCATTGGTGTGATGTAAAAGAAAGTTGGAATGCTGAACTGCATCCGCCTACAGCTGTAGATGTTATTGTAGAAAATGCAAGCAAATATTCGGAAACTGTCGTTGTTACGGGGGGAGCCTTTAACTTGGGACATGGGTTTATTGACTCAAAAGTTAAAAGCTAACAATCGTAAAACACATATTGAAACTTCAGGTGCGTACCCGTTGTCTGGTCAATGGGATTGGATTTGCCTATCTCCTAAAAAAAATAAGTTGCCTACAGAAACGGTTTATGCAGCAGCTCATGAGTTAAAAGTAATTATTCATAACAAACATGATTTTATTTTTGCTGAAGAGCAAGCAGAATTAGTAAATAATAATGCGATTTTATTTTTGCAGCCAGAATGGAGTCGAAAAGAAGAGATGACTCCCTTGATTGTAGATTATGTAATGAGTAATCCAAAATGGAGAGTCTCTTTGCAAACGCACAAATATTTAAATATACCCTAATGTAAAATGCCAAACATGAATTTTTGTTTGGCATTTTTATCAACTATTTTTGACTATTAAACCAAATTAAACAGAAAGTTTGGCTAGGTAATCATAATGCTCTCCTTCTAATATTAATTCACATTCTAATCCATTAGCAAAAGCGGCATTTTGCAACGTATTGTAATCCAAATATAACCAATTTAGTGGTGTTTCTTTGTCTCCTTTATACGAAATTTCAAAAGTAAGTTCTCCATAATATCCATTTGCTGGAACTTCATATGCGCCATCTTCATCTTTGTCAAACATATATATAAGATCAGAACTGTCAATTAAAATTTGTCCACCAGGCAATAGCAATGATTTTAGTTTGTTGAGAAAATTAGGAAGGTTTTTCAATTTGCCACAAATTCCTGTTCCATTCATCAATAATAATATCGTGTCAAACTTTTCATTGCCTAATAACATAAAATCTTGAACGTATGCTTTTTTAAGCCCTCGAAGTTTGCAAGTTTCAATTGCTTTCTTTGAGATATCGATAGAAGTAACATTAAGGTCACGTTCTTTTTGCAAATACAAGCTATGACTTCCGGCTCCACAACCGATATCAAGAACTTTTCCCATGGCAAGTTGTAGTGCTTTTTGTTCTATTTTGGGCATTTCATCATGAGATCTGAAAAGATAGGCAACGCTCATTTCGTCTTCTTCTGATATTGAAGTTGTTGTTATTAAATCTTCGGGATGGTTATTGGTTTGGAAATCAAATATGGCTTGGCCAAAAAGGTCTTTCATTATTTTTGGTTTAAAGTTGAAATACACGCTCTAAAAGTGTTTAACTTTGCAAAGTAACTTTTTAAAAATTACTTTTGAAACCAACATTAAACGAACTCGAAAAGTTAGCCAAAGATAAGCATAAAGAAAACAAAAAGTATTTTGATAAGCTTAAAAAGAAAGTTCCAAAGAATTTAGATTATGTAATGCAGGATTTGCATGATGCTGAGTTCAAGAAAACAAATTGTTTGGACTGTGCTAACTGTTGTAAAACTACTGGGCCTTTGTTTACCTCTGCCGATATTGAACGAATCGCAAAATATCTGAAGCAAAAACCGCAACAGTTTATAGAGCAATATTTGCGAATTGATGAGGAGCAAGATTATGTGTTGCAATCTGTTCCATGTACATTTTTGGACCATGAGAATGCTTGTATGATTTATGATGTCAGACCTAAAGCATGTAGAGAGTTCCCTCATACGGATAGGAAAAAGTTTCAACAAATTGCAAATCTTACTTTAAAAAATATTCCAATCTGTCCTGCTACATATAATATAGTGGAAGAAATGAAAAAGAAGTTGCCACTCTAATTAAAATGTTAAAGAGTATTTCTTGCGTATATTCGCTTTATAATAAAATAAAACTCAAAATTTGAATTTAGAATATTTCATAGCCAAGAGATTAGTCACTGCTAAAGATAATAAAAGCAGTATATCAGCTCCGATAATCCGTATCGCTATAGCTGCCATCGCTATAGGAATGATTATGATGATAGTTTCTGTTGCCACAGGTGTTGGTTTGCAACAAAAAATAAGAGAAAAAGTATCGGCCTTTAATGGTCATATTTTGATTTCTAATTTTGATAGTAACGAGTCTAATTCTAATTTAACTCCTATCTCAATCCAACAAGACTTTTATCCTGATTTTAAATTTGTAGAAGGTGTAAGTCATGTTCAAGCGGTAGCTAGTAAGGCAGGAATTATTAGAACGGAATCTGCTTTCGAAGGAATCGTGTACAAAGGGGTAGGGAAAGATTATAATTGGCATTATATTAAGGAGTACTTAGTAGCAGGTAATCTTCCCGATTATTCAAACAAATTAAATGAGGAAGTTGTTATTTCTCAGTTTTTAGCAAATCGACTGCATTTCAAAGTAGGTGATGCTTTTAATACCTTCTTTATGAAGGAAGGTCAGAATAAAATGCCAAATAGTCGTCGTTTTAAAATAGTGGGTATATTCAATTCCGGTTTTCAAGAATTTGACGCTACTTATATTATAGGTGATATTCGACATATACAACGAATAAATAAATGGACTCCAAATCAAGTTGGAGCTTTTGAAGTTTTTGTAAATGACTTTGATGAAATTGACTCTGTAGGAGAGGAAGTTTATCAGCATATTGGCTCTACATTGAATTCTAAAACCATAATAGAAAAATACAGTTATATTTTTGAATGGTTGCAATTATTTGATTTTAATATTTTAGTGATATTAGTCGTTATGATTGTAGTGGCGACCATTAATATGGTTGTGGCCTTGTTAGTCCTTATTTTGGAACGTACACAAATGATAGGAATCTTAAAAGCTATTGGGGCGAGTAACTGGAGTGTTAGAAAAGTTTTTCTATACAATGCAACCTATTTAATATTTAGAGGATTGTTTTGGGGGAATTTAATTGGTGTTACAATGCTGCTCATTCAGCAATATTTTGGAGTTGTCAAGCTCAATCCTGAAAATTATTATGTAAATGAAGCTCCTGTTTATATTAATATAGGGTATATATTGATATTAAATATTCTGACTGTGGGTGTGTGTTTTGTTGTTTTACTTATTCCGTCTTATATTATCACTAAAATATCTCCTGTGAAAGCGATTCGATTTGATTAGAAGCTAATCCCGCTTTCCGTTGCAATCTTTCCTTCAAACGCCGTTTTTTTCTAGGTTCAAAAAGGAGCTTCCGCTGGTCGCTCTTTTAGAACAAGAAAAAAGCGGCGTTTTCAGTCAAGGATTTTCACTACAATCGGGGCTAGGATGAGTTTTAAGTGTGATTAGTGTCTCGATTTAGTTAGTGAGTTACTATTAATTTGGGTTATTGTTTGGCTGTAGATACGGTGAATAGTAATAATTTTGCTATTATGGCTTGTTGAGTTGTGTTTAAATATCTTAATAAAAACTCCAAATTCCTACAAATGTAAAAATATAAACAATGCATTTTCAGCATATTGTAAAAAAGATTAAAAAAAGGTTGTTGTGGGGTATTGTTTAATTGGGAAGACTCACTACTTTTGCACCCGCAACAGCGAATGCGTTCATCGAAATACTGACAGGTTTTAAGAGAAATAAAGAGGGAGAAATTCTTCTAGAAAAAATATCAAAAAAAGCTTGTGAGATTAGGATTTACGTTTTACATTTGCACCCCGCAAGAATAGAGAAGTTCATTGAGTTATTGATAAGAGAGGTTAAAGAAATAGAAATAAAATTCTAAAAAAAAACTTTAATTTTTTCTTGCCAGAAACAAAAGAGTTTTTTACTTTTGCACCCGCTTCGAGAAACACATTAAAATGTGGTTAACGAGGATGAAAAAAAGAAGAATACGTTCCTAGACATATTGAATTGACAGCCGTTTTAACAGAGATGTTAGAACAAAAGAATAAGAGTAATAGAATCGATAGATTCGAATAAAAACCGATAGATACTGAGTCGACAATTAATAGTCCGCCACGGCGGACGCACAATATACGATGAAGAGTTTGATCCTGGCTCAGGATGAACGCTAGCGGCAGGCTTAACACATGCAAGTCGAGGGGTATAGGTTTTCGGACCTAGAGACCGGCGCACGGGTGCGTAACGCGTATGCAATCTACCTTTCACAGAGGGATAGCCCAGAGAAATTTGGATTAATACCTCATAGTATAGCAGTTTCGCATGAAACCACTATTAAAGTCACAACGGTGAAAGATGAGCATGCGTCCCATTAGCTAGTTGGTAAGGTAACGGCTTACCAAGGCTACGATGGGTAGGGGTCCTGAGAGGGAGATCCCCCACACTGGTACTGAGACACGGACCAGACTCCTACGGGAGGCAGCAGTGAGGAATATTGGTCAATGGACGCAAGTCTGAACCAGCCATGCCGCGTGCAGGATGACGGTCCTATGGATTGTAAACTGCTTTTGTACGAGAAGAAACACTCCTACGTGTAGGAGCTTGACGGTATCGTAAGAATAAGGATCGGCTAACTCCGTGCCAGCAGCCGCGGTAATACGGAGGATCCAAGCGTTATCCGGAATCATTGGGTTTAAAGGGTCCGTAGGCGGTTTAGTAAGTCAGTGGTGAAAGCCCATCGCTCAACGGTGGAACGGCCATTGATACTGCTAAACTTGAATTATTAGGAAGTAACTAGAATATGTAGTGTAGCGGTGAAATGCTTAGAGATTACATGGAATACCAATTGCGAAGGCAGGTTACTACTAATTGATTGACGCTGATGGACGAAAGCGTGGGTAGCGAACAGGATTAGATACCCTGGTAGTCCACGCCGTAAACGATGGATACTAGCTGTTGGGAGCAATCTCAGTGGCTAAGCGAAAGTGATAAGTATCCCACCTGGGGAGTACGAACGCAAGTTTGAAACTCAAAGGAATTGACGGGGGCCCGCACAAGCGGTGGAGCATGTGGTTTAATTCGATGATACGCGAGGAACCTTACCAAGGCTTAAATGTAGTTTGACCGATTTGGAAACAGATCTTTCGCAAGACAAATTACAAGGTGCTGCATGGTTGTCGTCAGCTCGTGCCGTGAGGTGTCAGGTTAAGTCCTATAACGAGCGCAACCCCTGTTGTTAGTTGCCAGCGAGTCAAGTCGGGAACTCTAACAAGACTGCCAGTGTAAACTGTGAGGAAGGTGGGGATGACGTCAAATCATCACGGCCCTTACGCCTTGGGCTACACACGTGCTACAATGGACGGTACAGAGAGCAGCCACTGGGCGACCAGGTGCGAATCTACAAAACCGTTCTCAGTTCGGATCGGAGTCTGCAACTCGACTCCGTGAAGCTGGAATCGCTAGTAATCGGATATCAGCCATGATCCGGTGAATACGTTCCCGGGCCTTGTACACACCGCCCGTCAAGCCATGGAAGCTGGGGGTGCCTGAAGTCGGTGACCGCAAGGAGCTGCCTAGGGTAAAACTGGTAACTAGGGCTAAGTCGTAACAAGGTAGCCGTACCGGAAGGTGCGGCTGGAACACCTCCTTTCTAGAGCCTTAGTGTTAGCTTTTAGCACGCTAGGGAAAAAGACGAAGAATCTTTCGGATTTAGAATATTGAGAATTTATTACTCTTGCTGTTAATTTAAAGAAATTGAAAAAAGAATTAAGTAAAAACAGAGTCTCGTAGCTCAGCTGGTTAGAGTACTACACTGATAATGTAGGGGTCGGCAGTTCGAGTCTGCCCGGGACTACTATTTTATACTTAAGAGGAAATTTTAGAGGTTGAGTTACACGAAAAGTGAACCGTTTCAAAAAACTGTTAACTGAATACTGTTAACTGACAACTAGATACGGGGGATTAGCTCAGCTGGCTAGAGCGCCTGCCTTGCACGCAGGAGGTCAACGGTTCGACTCCGTTATTCTCCACAAAGGCCCCTCCTAACCTCCCCAAAAGGGAGGAATACAGAGCAATCGGCTCTCCCCCTTCGGGGGAGCTGGAGGGGGCTTAAAGTTCATTGACATATTGAGATAAGAAAAGTAAAAAATAAGTAGAAAGAGTTTTTTGCTAGTGATAGTAAAAGACAAAAAATAACGGTCATAATTAATTTTATGATTGGTACAATAAGCAAAATAAGGGCGTATGGGGGATGCCTAGGCTCTCAGAGGCGAAGAAGGACGTGATAAGCTGCGAAAAGCTACGGGGATTGGCACACACAAATTGATCCGTAGGTATCCGAATGGGGCAACCCACTATGTTGAAGACATAGTACACCGATAGGTGGGCAAACCCGCTGAACTGAAACATCTAAGTAGGCGGAGGAGAAGAAAACAAAAGTGATTCCGTAAGTAGTGGCGAGCGAACGCGGATTAGCCCAAACCAATGTTGTTAAGGCAATGTTGGGGTTGTAGGACCACGAGATTTTATGTACAAGGAACCGGAAGTTACTGGAAAGTGACGCCATAGAGGGTGATAGCCCCGTATGGGTAACGAGTATAATAAATAGTGGTATCCTGAGTAGGGCGGGGCACGTGAAACCCTGTCTGAATTTGGCGGGACCATCCGCTAAGGCTAAATACTCCTGAGAGACCGATAGTGAACCAGTACCGTGAGGGAAAGGTGAAAAGAACCGTGAATAACGGAGTGAAATAGATCCTGAAACCATACGCTTACAAGCGGTCGGAGCCCTTTGGTGGGGTGACGGCGTGCCTTTTGCATAATGAGCCTACGAGTTAACGTTGCTGGCAAGGATAAGTGGTTAAGCCACGGATCCGTAGCGAAAGCGAGTCTGAATAGGGCGCTTTAGTCAGTAGTGTTAGACGCGAAACCGTGTGATCTACCCATGGACAGGTTGAAGCTTTGTTAACCCAAAGTGGAGGACCGAACCCGTTGACGTTGAAAAGTCTTGGGATGATCTGTGGGTAGGGGTGAAAGGCCAATCAAACTCGGAAATAGCTCGTACTCCCCGAAATGCATTTAGGTGCAGCGCTGGTTATAAGTTATATAGAGGTAGAGCTACTGATTGGATGCGGGGGCTTCACCGCCTACCAATTCCTGACAAACTCCGAATGCTATATAATGTTTACCAGCAGTGAGGGCTTGGGTGCTAAGGTCCAAGTCCGAGAGGGAAAGAACCCAGACCATCAGCTAAGGTCCCCAAATATATACTAAGTTGAAAGAACGCGGTTTGTCTGCCCAGACAGCTAGGATGTTGGCTTGGAAGCAGCCATTCATTTAAAGAGTGCGTAACAGCTCACTAGTCGAGCGGACGAGCATGGATAATAATCGGGCATAAGTATATTACCGAAGCTATGGATTTTGTAGCAATACAAAGTGGTAGGGGAGCATTCTAACAGGGTTGAAGGTTTTTCGTAAGGAGAGCTGGACTGGTTAGAAAAGAAAATGTAGGCATAAGTAACGATAATGCGGGCGAGAAACCCGCACACCGAAAGACTAAGGTTTCCACAGCTATGCTAATCAGCTGTGGGTTAGTCGGGACCTAAGGCGAACCCGAAAGGGACAGTCGATGGACCACGGGTTAATATTCCCGTACTACTAATTACTGTGATGGGGTGACGGAGTGATGAAAGCGCCGCGAACTGACGGAATAGTTCGTTGAAGTACCTACCTATAAGAACCGCAGGCAAATCCACGGTTTTTGGGGAAATACGATAGTACTCGGAGTCTTCGGACAAAGAGATAGTGCGCCTAAGGGCTTCCAAGAAAAACCTCTAAACTTCAGGTAATTAGTACCCGTACCGCAAACCGACACAGGTAGTCGAGATGAGAATTCTAAGGTGCTCGAGAGATTCATGGCTAAGGAATTAGGCAAAATAGACCCGTAACTTCGGGAGAAGGGTCGCCAGCAGCAATGCTGGCCGCAGTGAAGAGGTCCAGGCGACTGTTTATCAAAAACACAGGGCTCTGCAAAATCGTAAGATGAAGTATAGGGCCTGACACCTGCCCGGTGCTGGAAGGTTAAGAGGAGATGTTATCTTCGGAGAAGCATTGAATTGAAGCCCCAGTAAACGGCGGCCGTAACTATAACGGTCCTAAGGTAGCGAAATTCCTTGTCGGGTAAGTTCCGACCTGCACGAATGGTGTAACGATCTGGACACTGTCTCAGCCATGAGCTCGGTGAAATTGTAGTAACGGTGAAGATGCCGTTTACCCGCAGTGGGACGAAAAGACCCTGTGCACCTTTACTATAGCTTAGTATTGACCTTGGATAAATGATGTGTAGGATAGGTTGGAGACTGTGAAGTGGCGTCGCTAGGCGTTGTGGAGTCATTGTTGAAATACAACCCTTTGTTTATCTGAGGCCTAACTCCGCGTTGCGGAGGACATTGCTTGGTGGGTAGTTTGACTGGGGTGGTCGCCTCCAAAAGAGTAACGGAGGCTTCTAAAGGTTCCCTCAGTACGCTTGGTAACCGTGCGAAGAGTGCAATGGCATAAGGGAGCTTGACTGAGAGACATACAGGTCGATCAGGTACGAAAGTAGAGCATAGTGATCCGGTGGTTCCGCATGGAAGGGCCATCGCTCAAAGGATAAAAGGTACGCCGGGGATAACAGGCTGATCTCCCCCAAGAGCTCATATCGACGGGGGGGTTTGGCACCTCGATGTCGGCTCGTCACATCCTGGGGCTGGAGAAGGTCCCAAGGGTTGGGCTGTTCGCCCATTAAAGTGGCACGCGAGCTGGGTTCAGAACGTCGTGAGACAGTTCGGTCTCTATCTACTGTGGGCGCAAGAAATTTGAGTGGATCTGATTCTAGTACGAGAGGACCGAATTGGACAAACCTCTAGTGTATCTGTTGTCACGCCAGTGGCACTGCAGAGTAGCTACGTTTGGAAGGGATAAGCGCTGAAAGCATATAAGCGCGAAACCCACCACAAGATGAGATTTCTTTTAAAGGTCGTGGGAGATGACCACGTTGATAGGCTATAGATGTAAAGGCAGTAATGTCATAGTCGAGTAGTACTAATAACCTGTAAGCTTATGTACACCTTTCCAGTCCGCCACGGCGGACTGGGGAAACTTTCTAGTAATGAATTATTATTTTCTTTATCTCAGTATGTTAAGATATTGTGTAATTGTTCCCGATAGTAATCGGGACCCATTGCAAAACGACCTTAAGGTGGTTATTGCGGCGGGGCTCACCTCTTCCCATCCCGAACAGAGTAGTTAAGCCCGCCTGCGCAGATGGTACTGCAGTTATGTGGGAGAGTATGTCGTCGCCTTTCTTTAAAACCCTGTTTCTAACGAAACAGGGTTTTTTGTTTTATATTCTCGTGCTAACATATCGATACAAAGCTATAAATATATTTGTGTCCACACGATAGGAAACATCGGGAGTACTGCAGTTATGTGGGAGAGTATTTCGTCGCCTTTTTTTTAGCTGAAGCCTGTCTTTTTTAAGACAGGCTTTTTTTGTAGGTGCGAGGTGTCGCTACGCTCGATCCGTCACATTTCTTTATTCTGAATTTATTTTAGAATCTTTTAAAAACCTGTCTGAAAAGACAGGTTTTTTTGTTTTATATGACTAATAAAACGCGTAACTTTATAGAAATTCATTATTGAGAATAATTTTTTTGCTTTAGGGATGTTCTGAAATCTATTAAAATATAAAATTTACAGATGAAAACAAAAATCATAATTTTAATAATTGCTTTTTTTTCGCAGGTTAGTATGGGGCAAAATGGTAATGCAAAACTCATCAAGGGGCAGGTAAGAAACAACTTGATTCCCGTTGAAGATGTAATTGTGTTTAATACCAAAGATAATTCAGGTACTGCTGTAAATGCTTATGGCTCTTTTGAAATTATGGCTAGTGTTAATGATACATTAGTGTTTTCTAGTTTGGTTTTTAAGTCTAAAAGAATCGTTTTAAATGAAAAAGATTTTATCACAAGACAAGTTGTTGTTCCGTTAGAGGTTTTTACAAATGAATTGGCAGAGGTGATTATATTGTCTAAAAAGGAGGTGAATCCAATATCAGGTAGTACGCAAAAAATTGTCGATTTACAATTCTTTGACGATGCAAAATCTTCACCTAAAAACACGGCTATGCCTCCTGATGGCACTATAGATAAGGGAATGGATTTTGTTAGGATTTATAAAGATGTTTTAAAAACATTGCGAAAAGACAATCCGGGTAAGCTTGATTTTTATAAAGATACTACTTTTTCTGATTATGTGATTGCTCATGTAAATTATTCTTTTTTTGCTAATACCTTGCAATTACGAGATGATGAAATAAAATTGTTTCTAGTATTTTGTGAGAATGATTCTAAATCTAGAGCATTAATGAAACCTGATTTAGAGTTTCAATTGTTGGATTTTTTAACTAATAAAAATAAAGAATTTAAGCGAATTACGGCGAATTAAAGCGTTTTGCATTCTTTTTTTTATGAAAAAATTAAAAGAGAAGGAATCAAAAAATGATATCTTTGTCAAATAAAAAAAGAATAATTATGTTTGGCATAGGCGGAGGAGAACTAATTTTTATCATGTTCATAGTGTTAATGCTTTTTGGTGCTGATAAGGTCCCAGAAATTGCACGTACTCTTGGGAAAACAATTGCACAAGTAAAAAATGCAACTAATGATATCAAAAGTGAAATTCAGAAAGGAGCCGAAAATCAAGGGATAGATGCTAAGTCATTGTCTGAAATGACAGGGAGTATCAATACTAAGATTAACAAAGCAACCGAAGATATTTTAGGTGATACAGTTACAAATACCAACAAAATCAAAGAAGATATTGAAGAGGCTGTCGGTCCTATTAAACGCCAAATGTAATGATTGATAAATTATTAGCGCTAGATACTCAATTGTTGATTTTTTTGAATGGTTTAGGATCTGAAAACTATGATGGGTTCTGGCTGTTTATTACCAAACAAACGCATTGGACGCCTTTGTTTTTGTTCTTTTTATACCTTCTTTATAAAAAGATAGGAACAAAACAGCTCTTGTACGTGCTGTTATTTGTTACGCTTTTAATCACTTGGACAGACCAAATAACGAATCTATTCAAGTACAGTTTTGAAAGGTTGCGTCCCTGCAGTAATCCAGAAATTAATACAACTATACGTGTTGTGAAATCCAGTCAATCATTTAGTTTTTTTTCGGGACACGCTGCTAATAGTATGGCAACAATGATGTTTCTTTTTCAAATATTAAGAAAACATTACCAGCATGCCTATTTGATTTTTTTATGGTCCTTCATCTTTGCTTATAGCAGAATTTATCTAGGCTTACATTATCCAATAGATATTTTATGTGGCTTTTTATTTGGACTTTTATCTGGATGCGGATTTTATAAGGTTTATGTAATAGCGCAATCAAAATATTTCCCCATAAAGTAAATTTGAGGAGGAGCTATTTCCAGCTTTCCATTACAATCTTGCACTCAAAAAAACGGTTTTTTCTAAGCCGAAAAAGGAGCTTCCTTCGGTCGCTCTTTTCCGTCAAGAAAAAAGTCCATTTTTGAGTGCAAGGATTTTCATTTCAATCTGGGCTATTGGTGCAAACGTAAAAAATTATAAAACTCTACTAACAGTCAGTCCGTCACGGATTGGCAATAAAACAGTTTCCACTCTAGGGTCGTCCCTCAGTAAGTTGTTGTATGTGACTAGTATCTGTGTGCTTAAATCATTTGGGTGTATTTCTTCTAAAACTTTTCCGCTCCACAATACGTTATCAGACAAGATAATGCCTCCTTTATTCATTTTAGGAACTATCATCTCAAAATAATTGATGTAATTTTCCTTGTCAGCGTCTATAAAAACCAAATCAAATTTTATCTCTAGCGTCGGAATGATTTCTATTGCCTCTCCAAGGTGCTGTATTATTTGAGGTCCCCACGGAGACTTGTCAAAATGCTTCCGTTGAAAATCAATAAGTTCTTCCTTAATATCAATTGTGTGCAAAACACCATTTTCTTGCATTCCTTCACACAAACATAAGGCTGAGTAGCCTGTATAAGTGCCTATTTCCAGAATATTTACAGGACGTACCAGTTTAGAAAGCATACTTAAAACGCGTCCTTGAAAATGTCCGCTGAGCATTCTGGGAAGCAAAATTTTTTGGTATGTTTCCTTGTTTAAGGCAGCTAACAAAGGCGGCTCTTTTTCGGAATGTTGTTCGATATAGTCTTCTAAATCTTGGGAGAGAAAATGCATGTAGAGTTATTTTATGTCAATTTGCTCCAAAGTTATTAAATTATCAAAACAAGAATTCGATAAATAGTCATTAAATTTGCAATATGCAAATAGAGAAAAAAGACATACGAGCTTTAAGCAAAGATCAATTACGTGATTTTTTTGTAGCCAATGGTGATAAATCATTCCGTGGTAATCAAGTATATGAATGGTTGTGGAGTAAAGGAGCTCATAGTTTTGAGGATATGACAAATGTTTCTAAAGGAACTAGAGCTATGCTTGAAGCTAATTTTGTAATCAATCACATTAAGGTTGATACCATGCAGCGTTCTGAGGACGGCACGGTCAAAAACGCCGTTCGCTTACATGATGGATTAGTTGTAGAATCGGTTTTGATTCCAACTCAAACAAGGACTACAGCTTGTGTTTCTAGTCAAGTAGGTTGTAGTTTGGATTGTAATTTTTGTGCTACGGCCCGATTAAAAAGAATGCGTAACCTAGAACCTGCAGAAATTTATGATCAAGTAGTAGCTATCGATAGAGAAAGTAAATTGTATTACAATCATCCACTTTCCAATATCGTTTTTATGGGAATGGGAGAGCCTTTGATGAATTACAATAATGTATTGAAGGCAATTGAAATGATTACTTCGGAGGAAGGACTTGGGATGTCTCCTAAGCGAATTATGGTTTCGACTTCGGGAATTCCTAAAATGATTAAAAAACTAGCAGATGACGAAGTGAAATTTAAGTTAGCTGTTTCACTACATTCAGCAATTGACGAAATAAGAGCCCGGATTATGCCTTTTAGTACTAATTTCTCTTTGGCGGAATTAAGAGAATCCTTGGAATATTGGTACCGAAAAACAAAAAGTAAAATCTCTTATGAATATGTAGTTTGGAAAGGAATCAATGATAATAAAGAATCAGTAGATGCCTTGGTGAAATTTTGTAAGTACGTACCCTGTAAAGTAAATTTAATTGAATACAATCCTATTGACGATGGAGAATTTCAACAAGCTTCAGAAGAAGCAATCAATGCTTACATTAAAGGGTTGCAAAATATAGGAGTCGTTGTAAAAGTACGCCGAAGCCGAGGAAAAGATATTGATGCAGCTTGTGGTCAACTCGCTAACAAAGAAGTATAATATATATAAAATCCCTTTTACGACAGTGTCATAAAAGGGATTCTTGTTTGTGTTTGTATCTTTTATTTAGTCAACGTATATTCAACTGTTATTCCTTGAATTGTTATCGTGGCTTTATTGTCACAAGTTCCATCACCAAAGTCGATAACTCCTTGATTATTGTTTTTAACAATAGTTATTTTTCCACTAACAGGAAAATGATAGACGCAATTCCCTAGAAAACGTAATCTTGGGTCAATTGTGCTCGTAATCGTTGTACCGTTTGGATAACTGGTTGTGTGGTTGCCAGTAACGATAAGTACATTGTCAGTCAATTGCGGTGTGTTGTATCCCTCGATTATTTCTCTAGTTCTAGTCCCTTTACGAGTGTAGATTTTTCCATTTTCAAAAGTAACAGTCATATCAATATTTAAAGTTGATACTGGATGGACTTCGTTTAGATGGGTGGTCGCTTTCTTTGTCAATTCTATAGTTCTGTTTCCTTGAATAAGCCTTCCGTTGTGATAGAAATTTTCTAAAGTATAGGAAAGTGTTTTTGAAGGAGCGCTTAAATCTTTAGAAAAACTAATAATTATTTTTCCTTTGATTGTATTTCCGTTTGCAAGAGTACAACCTGTAGTTCCGAAATCAACAGTTCTGGTGTAGGTGTTGTTAATTAATTCAAAACTTACAACTGCGCATTCAGGTAAGTTTCTAGGGTTTGCTACGCTTGGTTTTGCAGTAGATGCTTGTTGAGTAGCATATTGATCTTCCACAATATTGGATACATCTTCAATGGCTGCATCAATTTTAGATTCGGTTTGTGCATCTTCTATGGTTAGTGGCGAATTGTCAACTGCTTTGTCGTTAGAGTCACAACTGATGCAAAGTCCTAGGGCTAGGGAGCTAGCCAGTATTAATTTTCTTGTTTTCATGATAATTGGAGGTTTTAGGTTAATGATATAGATTTGATTATAAGAACAATAAATGGTTTAATTAAGGGGCGCAAATAATTCTACAATATACAAAAAATAGTAATGAAATAATTATGGTCATAAAAGGATTCTTATTCTCAAGTTATTAGCTATTGTTAGACTGAGTAAATTAATTAGTTATTTTTTTATTAAAAACAGTATATTTGAAATCGAAATGAATGTTACCTCCCAAATAAAACAACCGATCTTTGATGAAATGGAACTTTTTGAAAAAAAGTTTCACGATTCGATGACTTCACAAGTGGCATTGCTCAATAGGATTACCTATTATATTGTTAATCGCAAGGGGAAACAAATGCGTCCAATGTTTGTTTTCTTATGTGCCAAAATGGTTTCTGGAGGAATTGTAAACGAACGTACCTATAGGGGTGCTAGTGTCATAGAATTGATTCATACTGCTACCTTGGTTCATGATGATGTAGTGGATGACAGTAATCGCCGTCGTGGATTTTTCTCCATTAACGCGCTTTGGAAAAATAAAATTGCCGTTTTAGTGGGTGATTATTTACTTTCAAAAGGATTGTTACTTTCAATTGATAATGGTGATTTTGATTTACTGCAAATTATTTCTGTTGCCGTGCGCGAAATGAGTGAAGGGGAATTACTTCAAATTGAAAAAGCACGCCGACTTGATATTACAGAGGAAATTTATTATGAAATAATTCGAAAAAAAACAGCAACACTTATTGCCGCTTGCTGTGCATTAGGAGCTAAATCAGTAATTGATGATGTTGTAGCGGTTGAGAATATTCGAAAATTTGGAGAGCTCATTGGGATGGCATTTCAAATTAAAGACGATTTGTTTGACTATTCCGAGGAAGCAATTGGAAAACCTACGGGAATTGATATAAAGGAACAAAAAATGACTCTCCCGCTAATTCATGTTTTGAATACATGTTCAAAAAAAGAGAAATCATGGCTTATCAATTCGATTAAAAATCATAATAAAGACAAGAAAAGAGTTAAAGAAGTTATTGCCTTTGTAAAAGCCAATAACGGTTTGGTTTATGCTGAAAATAAAATGATTGCATTTCAACAAGAAGCACTGTCTTTAATAGAAAACTACCCAGAAACTGATTATAAAAATTCCTTGATTTTAATGGTGAACTACGTTATTGAAAGGAAAAAATAATAACGGTTACAATTCATTTTTGATTTTGCAATTGCGATTCATATCGTAACTTTGCTTCTTGCAACTTTTAGCCTAATTTATTTTGATTTCAAAAGCTACTATAGATACTGTATTTGAAACTGCTCGTGTTGAGGAGGTAATTGGCGATTTTGTACAATTAAAACGTGCGGGAAGTAATTTTAAGGGATTAAGTCCTTTTTCTGACGAACGCTCTCCGTCTTTTATGGTTTCGCCAGCTAAGGGAATTTGGAAAGATTTTAGTTCTGGAAAAGGGGGAAATGCTATTGCATTTGTGATGGAACATGAACATTTTACTTATCCAGAAGCCATTCGGTATTTAGCTAAAAAATACAATATTGAAATAGAAGAAACGGAACAGTCCAATGAGGAAAAAGCCAATATGGATGCTCGTGAGAGTATGTATTTGGTTTCTGAATTTGCTAAAAATTATTTTCATTCGACATTGTTAAAAACGGAAGAGGGAAAAGCAATTGGGTTGTCTTATTTTAAAGAAAGAGGTTTTACCAACGAAACGATTGAGAAATTCAGCTTAGGATATTCACCTGAAACTTGGGACGCTTTTACCAAAGAAGCCTTAGGTAAGGGTTACAAATTGGAATTTCTTGAAAGTACGGGTTTAACTATTCCTAAAGAAGATCGTCCTTTTGACCGTTTTAAAGGTCGTGTGATGTTCCCTATTCAAAGTATGTCAGGAAGAACGCTTGGTTTTGGTGGACGAATTTTAACTAACGATAAAAAGGCAGCAAAATACCTGAATTCACCTGAGAGTGATATCTACCATAAGAGTAAAGTTTTATATGGAATTTTTCAGGCTAAACAATCAATTGCTAAGCTGAATAATTGTTTTTTGGTGGAGGGATATACAGATGTAATTCAGTTCAATCAATCGGGAATCGAAAATGTGGTGGCTTCTTCAGGTACCGCTTTGACTCCTGATCAAATCCGACTGATTAATAGATTAACAAAAAACATCACTGTGCTTTTTGATGGTGACGCTGCAGGATTGCGTGCTTCCATTCGGGGAATCGATTTGATTCTTGAAGAAGGAATGAATGTGAAAGTCTGTACTTTTCCAGATGGTGATGATCCAGATAGCTTTGCACGAAAATCTTCTTATGATGATTTGGTTGCCTATTTGGAACACAATGCTAAGGATTTTATTCAATTCAAAGCATCATTGTTGATGGATGAGGCTAAGGATGACCCGATAAAAAAAGCCGACCTAATTCGAGATATGGTCCATAGTATCTCTAAAATTCCAGACCGTATTCAACGTGAAATTTACATTCAGGAGTGTTCCCGTATTATGGATATTTCGGAACAAGTCTTGGTGAGTACTTTGGCACAGTTAACTCAAAAAGATGTTGCTGAGATTGAAAAGAAAGGAAAAAAGGAGCAAAAATCTTTTGAAGTAGTTAAAAATGAAAACCTTCAGGCATTAGAGAAAGTAGATGTCTTGTATCGTCTCGAACGCAAAATTATAGAAATTTTATTGCTCTACGGCGATAAAGTGGAAGAGTTTGAGGATACTTTTATGAAAGCTAATGAAGAAGGTGAGGTGGTTAACGTGACTGAAAAGAAAGAGTTAAAAGTTTTTCAGCGGATTTATCTCAGTCTTCAGGAAGATGAAGTAGAGTTGGCTAATCCTTTGTTTAGGGGGATTTTTAATGACTTAATTAATCATTATTTGCAAAATGAGAGTTTTAGTCTAGAACAGTATTTAATGCATTTGCCACCAGAGTTTGCTCAAGAAGTAACAGATATCTTAATGGAGGATGAGAAATTAGTGATGCACAACTGGGAAGGGCAAAACATCTTTCCTAAATTAAAGAATGAAACAATAGCTCAAAATGTAAACGAAACTATTTTAACTATGCGATGGTATTTAGTAGGAAGTATTATTGAAGAATTAAAAAACTCCATATCATCTGATGCAGATAATACGGAGTCTATTTCAATGATTATGGATTATAATACCCTTATTAACGCTTTTTCTAAAAAATTAGGAAGGGTTATGTCTCGTTTTAGTTAGACAATTTCTAGTTTTTTAGCTTTTTCAACTAAGTCAACTAAGTTGGTTACGTTTAACTTGGTTAGTAATCTTAATTTGTAAGTACTAATTGTTTTTTCGTTTAATCCAAGAATTTCAGCAATTTCGTGGTTCTTTTTACCTCCACTCAAATAACGCAACACTTCCACCTCACGGTTTGAAAGTTTTCTGTATAAACGTTCGCTTTTACTTTGCTTAGCAATCAAAGCTAAGTTTTTCTTAACGGTTTCGTTCATAATGATTTTTCCCTGGTGTACTTTTACAATCGATTGACCTAAGGTTTCTAGTTTTTCTTTCTTATGAACATATCCAGAAACCCCTGCTTTTATTGCGTTTGGTGCATAAATCTGTTCTGAAAGTCCACTAAAAATGATGATTTTTGTTTTTGGGAAATTCTTCAAAATTGATTTTATTTCAAATATACTCGCAAGTCCTTCTAACTCAAGATCTAAAATAAGAACATCAATTTCTTTAGTAAGCAGAATGTCTCGAATCATTAAAAAGCTACCTACATTGGCAACAATTGATATATCTGAATGATCTTTGAAGTATGATTTTACTCCAAAATGTACTACGGGTAAGCTATCAGCTAAACAAACTTTTATCATGGTATTTAATTTATTTGTGGTATTTAATTTATAATTTATAGTTATCTGTTTCGTAATGAGGTTGTTGAATGATTAAATAAAGTTAGTTAAAAAAATACAACATTACAAATTTTTCGGACAAAAAATCAAATATTGTTGATTTTGCATACTGGTATTGGGTTCATTTTGTGTTGGTTGGCTTTGTTTAAGCGCTGATAGATAGCAAAAACAATTTTTTCTCTTTCAGAGAAGTTTGTGTCTGCTAGTTTATGTTCGTCTGCTAGCATTGCCCATTCCAATTCATCGTAACTAGCTCCTAGTTGTTCTTCATCTGTTTTTTCATCTCCAAATAGTCCATCCGAAGGTTTGGCTCTTAAAATAGAATCTGGAACTTGTAAATGAGCAGCTAGTGCAAACACATCCGATTTCATTAAATCTGCTATTGGACTAATATCAACTCCGCCATCTCCATATTTTGTATAGAATCCTACTCCAAAATCTTCCACTTTATTTCCGGTTCCAGCAACAAGTAAGCCATGAACACCTGCATGATAATACAAAGTGGTCATTCTTAGCCTTGCTCTTGTATTTGCTAATGTTAATTGTAATTGTTTGTCTTCAAAATCATTTGGTACTTGATTTTTGAAGGTTTCAAAAACAGGTGTCAAATCGGTAGCGATGCTGGAAACATTTGGGTATCTTGCTTTCAGTTGTTCTATATGTTCTTGTCCTCGACTGACATGGTCTTTGTGTTGGTGAATTGGCATTTCGACGCATAATACCTTTAGACCTGTCTGTGCACATAAAGTCGAGGTTAAGGCGGAGTCAACTCCTCCTGAAATTCCAACAACAAATCCATTTACTTTTGCAATTTCAGCATATTTTTTTAACCAGTTGACAATGTGTGTGTTTACTTTTTCAACTAGTATAGTACTTTTTTTAGTCATATTTGTTTCAGTTTTAAAAAGCAGGAATATGTATATTTGCAACCTATTGCTTATTTAGATTGTAAATAGTAGTTTATTCGCGACAAATTTAAAGAAAATAAAATGAAAATATGTTTTATTCCGTTTCTTCTAGGGCTCTTTTTGATTTCTTGTGATAAAAAAACAAAAATTGAAGCGCAAGTTGATGAAATCCCATTAGAAATTAAGGTAGAACGATTTGATCAGGCCTTTTTTGAAACAGAACCTCAAAATTTAGATAAAATAAAAAAGGAATATCCTTTGTTTTTTCCACAAGGAAATGATGATGCAGTTTGGATAGAAAAAATGCAAAATCCATTGTGGAGAGAATTGTATCAAGAAGTGCAAAAGAAATTTCCTGATTTTGATGCTGAAACTTCTAATTTTGAATCTTTGTTCAAATACATAAAATATTATTTTCCTGAAACTAAAACACCTAAAGTAGTTACTGTAATTGCTGAAATGGATTATAATAATAAGGTTATATATGCAGATAGTTTGGTGATTGTGGCTCTTGAAATGTATTTAGGTAAAGAACATCGTTTCTATGAATTTCCGAAATATATAAAACAAAATTTTGAAAAAAAACAAATGATGCCTGATGTAGTTTCTAGTTATTTTAGGTATAAGGTGAAGCCAAATTTAGAAAAAAGCTTGCTTTCTAAAATGATTTATGCAGGTAAAGAATTATATTTAAAAGATATGCTATTGTCTGATGTGAGTGATGCAGATAAAATAGGGTATACTCCAGAGCAGTTGATGTGGTGCCAAGAAAACGAACAATATATGTGGCAATATTTTATTGAAAAACAATTGTTATATAGTGATGATGCTAAATTGGCATCAAGATTTGTAAATCCGGCTCCGTTTTCTAAATTCTATTTGGAAATTGATAATGAAAGTCCAGGTCAAGTAGGAGCGTGGTTAGGGTGGCAAATGGTGCGTTCCTATATGGAAAATAACGAAGTGACTTTAGAGCAGCTTTTTGCTGTAGATGCAAAAGAATTATTTGAAAAATCAAAATATAAACCAAAGAAATAATGGCAAATAAAAATAGATCTGAAATAAATTTTCTAGTTGAATTAGACGAAAACCGCATTCCCGAAAAGCTAATGTGGTCTGCTAAAGACGGTGGAGTTGAACTAGAGGAAGCTAAAGCGATAATGCTGTCGATCTGGGATAGTAAAGCTAAAGAAAGCATGCGTATTGACTTATGGACAAAAGACATGCCTGTGGATGAAATGAAGGTTTTCTTTCATCAAACCTTAGTTGCAATGACGGATACTTTTCATCGTGCAACTGGAGATGAAAAAATGTCGGCTACAATGAAAGATTTCTGTGAGTATTTTGCAGAAAAATTAGAATTAACAGGGGAGAAGTAATGTTCGGGAAGTAGTACACTTCTTTGTGTGTGGGAATTTTTTTTTAGTTGTGTTGTACTTGGACATTTTTTAGATTAGTAGGTTTTTACATCATAATACTTTATTAGAAATTGACTGATGGTAAGGAATTAAATTACGAATAGTGTTTTTAAATTTAATTTTTTATCGTAACTTGTTAGTGTTTAATCTAATAATCTTAAATTATGAAAAAATCTATATTATTTTTATTCGGTGTTGTACTGTTAACCGTATTAATGGTTTCATGTAATAAAAAAAGAAAAAAACTGGTTGATTCGTGGAAAGTAACAGAAGTTGTAGCCAAAGTACCAGTTTCAGATTCTATTAAAGATGATATTTTAGCAAGAGGAGTATTAACTTTTACAGATGATGGTTATGTAAGTGGTCATCTAGAAAGAGATTTTGTTGATGGGCTATATATATTGACCAAAAAAGGCAGAAGTTTGACAATTAAGGATGAAACAGGGACTCCTTTTACCTACGAAAGTATAATTGAAAGCGATAAAATGATTTTAGAGGATGAGGAATTTAAAATTACGCTTTTGAAAAATTAAACTTCAGAGTACTTGCTTTGAGTTTTTTTGTGTACACAAGCGAGATTGTATTATCGTAAGCAATGATTGTTTGATCTACATCGCATTAATAAAGAAACCCCAAAAACAAATCATTTGCTTTTGGGGTTTCTTTATTTTTGTATATCTAAAATGGACTATTGTTATTCTTAAATACGTCTTGATTGACATCATCTATAAATTGTAATAATTCTTCCTTTCCAGTGTTTTCTGTGGAAGAGGTTACAAAATATTGAGGCATTTCGGCCCAGTTATTTGCAAACATATTTTTCTTATAGGCGGCGATATGGGAATCGATTTTGGTTTTACTGATTTTATCGGCTTTGGTAAATATAATGCAAAACGGAATTTCGCTTTCTCCCATATAGGACATGAATTCAATGTCTATAGCTTGTGCCTCATGGCGAATATCAATAAGCACAAAAGCACATACCAATTGTTGTCTGTTTTCAAAATAATCCGTGATGAACTGTTGAAAAACGGATTTTGTTTTCTTAGAAACTTTAGCATAACCATAACCTGGTAAATCAACTAAAAACCAGTTTTTGTTTATTAAAAAGTGATTGATTAACTGAGTCTTTCCAGGTCTTCCAGATGTTTTGGCCAGTTTTTTTTGATTGGTTAACATATTGATTAAAGAAGACTTTCCTACGTTTGACCTACCAATAAAAGCGTATTCTGGTAAAAAATCTTTTGGACATTTTGAAGCGTCAGAATTGCTGACTATAAATTCGGCGGTATTGATTTTCATACTATGATCATATTAAAGAGCAAAGAAACGATTTTTAAATTTAGTCCAAAAAATAACCATTAAGAATTTTAGCTTTAAAAGGTTCAAGGGCTAAAAAATCCTAATGGTTAAAATGTTGATTTGTTTCTTTTGTTTAAAAAAAAGAGGCTATAAGTTGGTTTTAGTAAGCCATTCTTCCAGTAATTGGTTGAATTCTTCTGGTTGTTCCATCATTGCGGCATGTCCGCATTTGTCTATCCAGTACAAGCTTGAATTAGGGAGTAAGCTGTTGAATTCTAACGCAACATCAGGAGGGGTAACCTTGTCATTTTTTCCCCAAATAATACAGGTTTGTACATGCATTTTTGGTAAATCTTTTGCCATATTGTGACGAATCGCACTTTTGGCAATTGTTAATGTTTTGATGAGTTTGATGCGGTCATTGACAGAGGCGTATACTTCGTCTATCAATTCAGGTGTTGCTACTTTAGGGTCGTAAAATACATCTTCAGCTTTCTTTTTGATGTATTCGTAATCACCTCTTTTAGGGTAGCTATCTCCCATAGCGCTTTCGTAAAGCCCTGAGCTACCTGTAATCACAAGTCCTGCAACTTTTTCAGGATACATTTTGGTATGGTACAAAGCAATGTGTCCTCCAAGAGAATTTCCTAGTAATATAACGCGGTCAAATCCTTTAAATGTGATAAAGTCTTTGACGTATTTCGCAAAACTTTTTACGTTTGTTTTAAGTATGCTTTGTGTGTAAATAGGCAAGTCTGGAATGACAATTTTATATCCTTTTTCTGAGAAGTGGCTAGCGACTGCGTCAAAGTTACTTAGTCCTCCCATAAGACCGTGTAAAATTACAATAGGAGTGCCCTCCCCAGCTTCATAATAGCTATATCTACCTTCTTTCTTGTAGTGCTTTTCCATGTTATTTATTCCAGATTTCAATTTTGACAAATATAGGATTTAATAAGTAAATATGAATTTTTGGTACTCTTTTTTGGGTGTAATATTTATTGAAGGATTTTATTTGCTAAAATAAACTTTTTGAAGCGGATTTAGTTTTGTGTGTTATTGATGAAAATGAAGTGTAATAGTTAAAATTTTACAAATTGTTTAAACCTTTTTTTGAGGCTGATGAATATTCTTACTACCTCATAAATGATAGGCTAATGAGTTGACCCTCCAAAAATTAAGCTCTTGTAGTTGAAAGTGGTTAAACTTATCAACAAAGTGGTATTATGTGGTAAATTGTGGTAAAATTTTTTATATTTTTGCTTAAATCATTTCATTAAATAAAAAGACTTGAATACAATTGTAGGGACATATGAGTGTAAAGTTGATGCTAAAGGGCGGGTAATGATGCCAGCTCCTTTGAAAAAGCAGCTAACTAGCTCTCTTCAAGACGGTTTTGTTTTGAAGCGCTCTGTGTTTCAATCTTGTTTGGAGTTGTATCCAATGGAAGAATGGAATTTGATGATGGCAAAAATCAATAAGCTGAATCGTTTTGTAAAGAAGAATAATGACTTTATCAGACGTTTTACAGCAGGTGTTAAGATGGTCGAGGTAGATTCACTTGGACGATTATTAGTTCCAAAAGATTTGGTTGTTTTTGCTAATATTTCTAAAGATGTTGTTTTTTCATCAGCAGTGAATATTGTGGAGATTTGGGACAAGGATTTGTATGAGCAATCAATCAATGGGGAAGATATTGATTTTGCAGATTTAGCAGAAGATGTAATGGGAAATTTAAATGACGACGACAATGGAATATCATAATCCAGTTTTATTGCACGAATCAGTGGACGGCCTAGATATAAAACCTGACGGGGTTTATGTAGATGTGACTTTTGGTGGTGGTGGACATTCAAGAGAGATTCTGAGAAGGTTAGGACCAAACGGAAAATTGTTTGCGTTCGATCAAGATGAAGATGCATTGGCAAATGCAATAGACGACAGTCGTTTTGTTTTGATTAATGAAAATTTCCGTTTTATAAAACGGTTTTTGCGTTTTTATGGAGCAAAGTCTGTTGATGGCATTTTAGGAGACCTAGGTGTTTCTTCTCATCAATTTGATGTAGCAGAAAGAGGTTTTTCTACACGTTTTGATGCGGATTTGGATATGAGAATGAGTCAAAAAAATGATTTGAGTGCTTATAAGGTGGTCAATGAATACGATGACGCTAATTTGAGAAGAGTTTTTTATGATTATGGCGAATTAAAAAATGCTCCTGCTTTGTCTAGAACTATTATAGAAGCAAGAACAAATCGCCCTATAAAAACTACTGATGAGTTAAAAGAAGTTTTGGCTAAATATTTACCTGAAAAGGTTCGAAATAAAGTTTTGGCTCAAATTTATCAAGCTATACGTATTGAGGTAAATCAAGAAATGGATGTTTTAAAAGAGTTTTTAGAGCAATCATTAGAAGTGTTGAAGCCAGGTGGAAGGTTGAGTGTGATTTCGTATCATTCCTTAGAAGATCGATTGGTAAAACGTTTTATGAAAAATGGATTGTTTGAAGGGGAGCCTGAACGTGATTTCTTTGGCAATTTCTCGGTTCCGTTCAAGTCAGTTGGGAAATTAATTATTCCCGATGCCGCTGAGATAAAAGAAAACAATAGAGCGCGCTCTGCTAAATTAAGAATCGCTGAAAAAAAGTAATCTCGTCTAAAGATGAAAAACGGAATCTACAGTTTATTAAAGGCTAAATTTCTTATCGATGATGATGCGATAAAAAATTGGCGTTTTATCGTTTTTTTGATTGTGTTGGGTATTATAATGATTGCAAACACGCAGCGTTATGAGCAAAAAGTATTCAGAATTGCTGCTCTTACAAGTGAAGTTAAGGAATTACGTTCTGAGTTTGTAGACAGACGTTCTCAATTGATGAAACTAAGAATGGAGTCAACTGTTTCTGCTAAAATGATGGATAGAGCTATTTATCCTTCAACGGTGCCTCCAGTAAAAATTAAGGTTAAAAAAGAAGAAGAAAAAAGTTTTTTCAAAAGAATATGGCAATAGAGGAAAAATACATATCCTATAGAATGTACCTAGTGGCATTTGTTATCTTTTTGATGGCGATTGCTATTGCTGTGAAATTAACCAATATTCAGTGGGTAGAGGGGGAATATTATCGAAGCTTGGCTAAAGAGAGAACTGTTCGAAATTTTGTTATTCCAGCCAATAAAGGAAATATCTATTCATCTGATGGAAGTTTACTAGCGACCTCTATTCCCAATTATGAAATTCGTTTTGATGCATTGGCACCAAAAGCAGAGGTTTTTGAAAAGAATGTAGCGGCCTTGTCTGATTCGTTAGCTTCCGTTTTAGGGAAACCAAGTGGTTATTTTCAAAATGAACTTCGAAGAGCTAGAGCCACAAATAACAGGTATTATTTGATTTCACGTGATTTGAGTTATACACAATATATTCAAATTAAGAATTTCCCACTATTTAAGTTGGGTGCTTATAAAGGCGGGATCATTGTGGAGCAAAAAACTGTTAGAGAGCATCCTATTGGGAAAATAGCCGAACGCACCATTGGTTATGAAAGAAAAATAGGTGAGGGAACTTATGACGGTAAAGGGATTGAATGGGCTTATAGAGATTATCTAAATGGGAAAGACGGGAAGATCTTAAAGCAAAAAATAGCAAAAGGACAGTGGAAACCCATTCGCGATGTCAATGAAGTGGATCCACAAGATGGTTATGATGTAATTTCAACAATTGATGTTTACATTCAGGATATTGCACATCATGCTTTGTTGAAACAACTCCAAGAATATGAAGCAGATCATGGTTGTGTTGTTGTGATGGAAACCAAAACAGGTGCTGTACGAGCCATTTCTAATCTAGGGCGAGCAACGGATGGTACTTATTATGAAACAACTAATTATGCTGTGGCTGAATCTCATGAGCCTGGATCGACGTTTAAATTGGTTGATTTGATGGCTTTGCTAGAAGATAAGATTGCCGATACAAGTTCTGTATATGATAGTAAAGGTGGTGAAATCAGGTATTCTGGTAAAGCGGTAAGAGATTCACACAAAGGAGGGTATGGTAAGATTTCATTAGCTAGAGGATTTGAGCTTTCCTCAAATACAGTAATGGTGCAGGCTGTTTATGAAGGTTATAAAGACAATCCATCACGTTTTGTAAATCATGTGAATTCTTATGGATTGAATAAGAAATTGAATATGGATTTTAAAGGGGAAGGAAGGCCATACATTCCACAGCCTTCAAGTAAACGATGGTCTAATATTTCTTTGCCTTGGATGGCTTTTGGTTATGGAGTTTCGGTGACACCAATGCAAACTTTGGCTTATTATAATGCGGTTGCAAATAATGGAGTGATGGTCAAGCCACATTTCGTTTCAGAAATCAAAGAGTGGAATAAAACCATTAAAAAAGTGGAGACTGAAGTCATTAATCCGAAGATATGTTCACAGGAAACAATTTTAAAACTAAAAGAAGTTTTGAAAAATGTGGTCAAAAAAGGAACAGGTTCTAAGTTGTACACCAAAGAGTTTTCGATGGCCGGAAAAACAGGAACTGCTCAAGTAAATTATAGTAAAGATGGCGGAGCAGGAAAGTATTATGCTTCCTCATTTGTGGGTTTCTTTCCTGTGGATCAGCCCAAGTATTCTTGTATAGTAGTAGTGCATAAACCTAGTACAGTGAATAATAATTATTACGGTGCTGATGTTGCAGGTCCTGTTTTTAAGAGAATAGCACAGAAAATTTTTACTGATGTGCCTTCCACAAATGAAATTAAAAACATCAATAAGAAAATCGAAAAACAGGAGAATAGTTATAATAAATATTTTGCAATGCTTCAAAAACAACAAGTTAGAATTCCAAATGTAAAAGGAATGCCAGGTATGGATGCTATTGCATTGTTAGAGAATTTAGGACTTAAAGTTAAGGCTAAAGGTTTAGGAAAGGTCAAAACCCAGTCGCTGCAAGCAGGACAAGATATAATTAAAAATACAGCCATCACCCTAGAATTAATGTAGATTGTAGACCTTCCAAGGTTTTGGAATAAATGAAACTAAAATGAGTAAACTTTTAAAAGACATATTATATAAGGTAGCCATTGAATCTATAAAAGGTTCTACGGATATTACTGTCAATAAGTTAGAATTTGATTCCAGAAAATTAGAACCTAACGATGTTTTTGTTGCTATTCGAGGAACTATAGCTGATGGTCATGATTTTATTCAGAAAGCAATTGATTTAGGTGCTATCGCTATTGTTTGCGATACCTTACCAGAGAATGTAAAGTCTGGGATTACCTATATACAAGTAGAGGATACCAATAAAGCCTTGGCATTTATGGCTGCTAATTATTTCGATAACCCTTCTAGAGATTTGAAGTTGGTTGGGATTACCGGAACAAATGGAAAAACTACAATTGCCTCTTTGTTGTTTCAGTTGTTTCAAAAAGCAGGTTTTAAAGTGGGATTGATTTCTACTGTTAAAATTGTAGTAGATGAAGTAGAATATAAAGCAACGCACACAACTCCAGATTCTATCACAATCAATCATTATTTAGAAGAAATGAGAACGGTGGGAGTTCAATATTGTTTTATGGAGGTAAGTTCTCATGGAATTCATCAGAAAAGAACCGAAGCATTGCATTTTACTGGAGGTGTATTTACAAATCTTTCTCACGATCATTTGGATTATCACGCAACTTTTGCAGAATATAGAGATGTTAAAAAAGCGTTTTTTGATCATTTGCCTGCTACGGCCTTTTCGATTACCAATATTGATGATAAGAATGGAGCAGTAATGTTACAAAATACGGCTTCCAAAAAATGTACTTATGCTTTGAAATCCTATGCAGATTATAGAGCACAAATTCTAGAAAATCAGTTGTCAGGTTTATTATTGAAAATAAACGACAATGAGGTTTGGGTAAAACTAATTGGGACTTTCAATGCATATAATTTATTAGCAATTTATGGAACCGCCATTGAATTAGGAATGGATAGCTTGGAGGCATTGCGACTATTATCTGATTTAGAAAGTGTTTCGGGGCGTTTTCAATTTATTGTTTCTAAAGGGAATATTACAGCGATAGTCGACTATGCTCATACACCTGATGCTTTAGAAAATGTATTGAAAACCATCAATGACATAAGAACGAAAAATGAACAATTGATTACCGTTGTAGGTTGTGGTGGAAATCGTGATAAAGCAAAACGTCCTATTATGGCTGGTATCGCTACTGAGATGTGTGATAAAGTTGTTTTGACTTCAGATAATCCAAGAAATGAGGATCCCGAAACAATCATCCATGAAATGGAAAAAGGAGTCGCGGCTCAAAATTATAAAAAGGTTTTAGCGATTACCGATAGAAAACAAGCGATTAAAACAGCCTGTCAATTAGCAGTTGCGAATGATATTATATTGATTGCAGGAAAGGGGCATGAAACGTATCAAGAGATTAATGGTGTCCGTCATGATTTTGATGATATGAAAACAGTAAAAGAAATATTAGAACAATTAGGTAAATAATATTCAAAAAGGAGTTTTGAAATTATAATGAACCATTCAACGATCTAGACTATGCTATACTATTTATTTGATTATTTAAACAAGATACAAGATGTTTCTGGAACTGGAGTTTTTCAGTACATCAGTTTTCGATCAGCACTCGCGTTCATAGTATCGCTTTTGTTGTCTACAATTTATGGTAAAAGAATTATACTTTTTTTACAAAGGCAACAAGTAGGTGAAACCGTACGTGAGCTAGGATTGGCCGGACAAAATGAAAAAGCAGGGACTCCTACTATGGGAGGTCTGATTATCATTTTTGCAACCTTGCTGCCTGTATTGTTGTTTGCGAAACTTCATAATATCTATGTTATTCTATTAATAGTAACTACGTTATGGATGGGGACAATTGGTTTTATTGACGATTATATCAAAATTTTCAAAAAAGATAAAGAAGGTTTAAAAGGTATTTTCAAAGTTTTTGGACAAGTTGGTTTAGGACTAATAGTAGGTTATGTTTTATATTTTAGTCCCGATGTCACTGTACGTACGGATACTAGTAAACGCGATGTATTTAAATTAACTACTGAAGCTACAATTTATCCAGCTGGAGTGGAGGAAAAATCAACAGCAACCACAATTCCTTTTTTTAAAAATAATGAATTTGACTATGCTGAAGTTTTGGCTTGGACAGGAGAAGGTTATGAAAAATGGGCCTGGTTGGTTTTTATTCCAGTGGTCATTTTTATCATTACTGCCGTTTCTAATGGAGCCAATTTAACCGATGGAATTGATGGTCTTGCCGCGGGAACATCTGCCATTTCAGTTCTCGCTTTAGGGATATTTACTTTTCTTTCAGGAAATATTATTTTTTCTAATTATTTGAACATTATGTACATCCCTAACTCGGGGGAAATGACGGTTTTTATTTCAGCATTTGTGGGTG
This sequence comes from Flavobacterium faecale, assembly GCF_048320115.1. Classification (GTDB taxonomy): domain Bacteria; phylum Bacteroidota; class Bacteroidia; order Flavobacteriales; family Flavobacteriaceae; genus Flavobacterium; species Flavobacterium faecale_A. The sequence goes on along the minus strand of NZ_CP182943.1, from coordinate 714,958 downwards.
CTTTAATTGGATTTCTTTGGTACAACTCTTATCCAGCTTCGGTATTTATGGGAGATACTGGTAGTTTAACTATAGGTGGAATTATTGCTGTTTTGGCAATTGCTGTTCGTAAAGAAATGCTAATTCCTTTATTGTGTGGGATTTTCTTAGTTGAAAATTTATCAGTGGTTTTACAAGTGAGTTACTTTAAGTATACTAAGAAGCGATTTGGCGAAGGCCGAAGAATATTTTTGATGTCGCCTTTGCATCATCATTATCAAAAGAAAGGTTACCACGAGAGTAAAATTGTCACTCGTTTTTGGGTTGTTGCCATCTTATTAGCGATTCTTTCTATTGTTACATTAAAACTGAGATAAGATGAGGTTAGTAGTTTTAGGAGGAGGAGAAAGTGGTGTAGGAACCGCTATTTTAGGAAAGAAAAAAGGATACGATGTTTTTGTTTCTGATTTTGGAAAAATAAAAGAAAAGTATAAGCAAGTTCTTAATGATAATGAAATTGAATGGGAAGATGAAAAGCATACGGAGGATTTAGTACTCAATGCTGATGTGGTGATGAAGAGTCCTGGGATTCCAGATAAAGCACCCATTGTTAAGAAAATGATTGCCAAAGGGATTTCGGTAATTTCAGAAATAGAGTTTACAGACCAATTTACAGATGCCGTTACAATTGGGATTACGGGTAGTAATGGGAAGACCACAACTACGATGTTAACCTATCATTTGCTAAAATCAGCTGGTCTGAACGTAGGATTAGGTGGGAATATTGGAAAGAGTTTTGCATGGCAAGTGGCTGACGAAAACTATGATTCCTACGTCTTGGAGTTAAGTAGTTTTCAATTGGATGGAATTATTAATTATAAGCCACATATCGCAATTATAACCAACATCAGTCCAGATCATTTAGATCGGTATGATTATAAATATGAAAATTATATAGCTGCTAAGTTTAGAATTACGATGAATCAAACCGAAGAGGATTATTTGATTTATGATGCAGATGATGAAGCAATAGCAAACTGGTTACAAAACAATAAAACAAAAGCAAAACTAATTCCTTTCTCGTTGTCACAAACATTTGAAGAAGGAGCCTTTATACAAAACAACATTATGGAAATAACAATCAACCAAGACGAATTTAAAATGGAAACTGAAACTATTGCTTTAGAAGGTAAACATAACATGAAGAATGTAATGGCAGCGACTTCTGTAGCTAAATTGATGCAAGTAAGAAAAGCTACAATTCGTGAGAGTTTGTCAAATTTTCAAGGGGTTGAACACCGTTTAGAAAAAGTGTTGAAGATTCAAAATGTACAGTACATTAATGACTCGAAAGCGACAAATGTAAATGCAGCTTTTTTTGCTTTGGACAGTATGAATACTCCAACGGTTTGGATTGTAGGAGGTGTTGACAAAGGGAATGACTATAATGAGTTGATGTCTTTAGTGCGTGAAAAAGTAAAAGCAATCATCTGTTTGGGTGTTGATAATAAAAAAATTATTGATGCATTTGGAAATGTGGTGGATATGATGGTAGAAGTTACTTCTATGAGAGAAGCCGTTATTATGGCGCAACGTTTGAGTGAAAAAGGAGATACTGTATTATTATCACCTGCTTGTGCAAGTTTTGATTTGTTCGAAAGTTATGAAGACCGAGGAAATCAGTTCAAGCAAGCTGTTCAGAATTTGTAAAAAAAATCAGGATTAAGGAATTAGGTTTTAACGCAAGAATCCTAGATCCAAAATCCAAAATCATAAATTAAAAATGAAACAACTGATAAGTAAATTAAAGGGAGATAAAGGAATTTGGTCCTTTGTGGCTTTATTGGCTTTGTTTTCATTTATGCCAGTTTTTAGCGCTAGTAGCAACTTGGCTTATCTAGGTCATGGTACTGGAAATACTTTGAGTTATTTATTGAAGCATTTGGGGCATGTAATATGTGGGTTTTGGATTATTTATGCTATTCATAGAATACCTTATCAATATTTCAGGTCATTTTCTAGATTGTTACTTCCTGTTATTTGGGTAGTTTTGGCAATTACTATGATTAAAGGAACTGTTATTGGCGGTGCCAATGCTAGTAGATGGTTGCAAATCCCTTTTATCGGTATTTCATTCCAGCCTTCCGCTTTAGCTGCATTGGTGTTGTATATTTATGTAGCACGTTATTTGTCAAAAACTAGAGAAAATCCAATTGTTTTTGTAGAGTCGTTTAAGGAACTATGGTTGCCAGTATTTATAACCTTAATGTTTATTTTACCATCTAATTTCTCTACAACTGCATTGATTTTTTCCATGATAGTTATGTTAGTTTTCGTGGGGAAATATCCTTTGAAATATTTGAGTTATATCATCGGGATGGGTATTGTTTCTTTGGCATTCTTTTGGACTTTGTCAAAAGCATTTCCTGATTCAAAGTTCTTTAGCCGTGTGAATACTTGGGAGAGTAGAATTGAAAGTTTTGCTACAGATAAACCTGATGAAGATGATTATCAAATAGAGAAAGCCAAAATAGCCATTGCATCTGGAAAAATTTATGGTTTAGGTCCTGGGAAAAGTGTGCAAAAGAACTTTTTGCCGCAATCTTCCTCTGATTTTATTTATGCCATTATTGTTGAAGAGTATGGACTAGTTGGAGGTTTTGGAGTGCTTATTTTATATCTCTTGTTGCTTTTTAGATTTATAGTAGCTTCTCATAAAGCCAATACAACTTTTGGAAAATTAGTAGTGATAGGATTAGGGTTTCCAATGATTTTTCAAGCAATGATCAATATGGCTGTAGCGGTAGAGTTATTACCTGTAACGGGGCAAACTTTACCATTAATAAGTAGCGGGGGTACTTCTATATGGATGACTTGTATTGCCTTGGGTATTATAATTGGAGTGACTAAAAAAGAAGAAGAAATTGAGCAAGAACAAAAAGAAGCTGCTAGAAGAGAGGAAGCTTTGCAAAAGTTAATTGATGAACAATTGTTAGCTGACGAAAAGTTTGATGCAGCTAGTGGTGGTTATTCAATAGAGGATAAAGTTTCAAATCCGATGCATGCTGTTTTAAATAAATAAGATCAAATTTTAATAAAATGAAGCCAAAAAAATTCATACTAAGTGGGGGTGGAACTGGAGGACATATCTATCCAGCGATTGCTATTGCTAATGAATTGAAGTCTCGATTTCCTGATGCAGAGTTTCTATTTGTAGGTGCTCAAGACAAAATGGAGATGCAAAAAGTTCCGCAAGCGGGCTACGCTATTGAAGGTTTGTGGATTGCTGGTTTACAAAGAAAATTGACTTTACAAAATTTGATGTTTCCGTTTAAGTTGGTAGATAGTTTACTTAAATCTAGAAAAATAATTAAAAAGTTTAAACCAGATGTGGTGATTGGGACAGGTGGCTTTGCTAGCGGGCCGTTATTACAAATGGCAAACATGTTGGGGATTCCAACAGTAATACAAGAACAAAATTCTTTTCCGGGGATTACAAATAAAATTTTAAGTAAAAAGGCAGATGTCATTTGTGTAGCATATGAAAATTTAGAGCGATTTTTTCCAAAAGAAAAAATGCTATTAACAGGGAACCCTGTTCGACAAGATTTGATTGCTATTGACAACAAGAGAGAAGAGGCTGTTCAGTATTTTCAATTAGACCCCAATAAAAAAACATTACTAATTCTTGGCGGTAGTTTAGGAGCTAGAAGAGTAAATCAGTTAATTGAAAAAGAACTAGAGGCAATTGTATCTCAAAATGTTCAGGTCATCTGGCAATGTGGAAAATTATATTTTGAAGATTATAAAAAGTACAACTCTAAACTTGTACAAGTAGTGGCGTTTATTGAGAGGATGGATTTGGTTTATGCAGCAGCAGATGTTATTATTTCTAGAGCTGGTGCATCATCGGTATCTGAATTATGTATTGTGGGCAAACCAGTAATTTTTATTCCGTCTCCTAATGTTGCAGAGGACCATCAAACTAAAAATGCCAAAGCAATAGTGGATAAAAAAGGTGCTTTGATGTTGAAAGAGTATGAATTAGACGAACTTTTTGCAGTTGTTTTTGAATCTCTATTAAAAGATGAAGGTAAAAGAGCACAACTAAGTGAAAATATAAAAGAATTGGCAATGCCAAATGCTACGAAAATGATTGTAGATAAAATAGAAACATTAATAAAGTAACAAAAAATCAAAAGTCAAAAATCAATTTCAAAAGTCAAAAATGAAAGGCAATTGAAATTTGAATTTTGTAATTGAGTTTTGAAATTGAAACAGGATATGAATTTAAATCAAATACATAACGTCTTTTTTATTGGTATTGGCGGCATCGGGATGAGTGCTTTGGCTCGTTATTTTAAGTATATCGGTAAGAATGTTTCGGGTTATGATAAGACACCTACTCAATTAACTTCGGAGTTGATTGAAAATGGAATTGAAATTCATTTTGAAGACCGAATTGATTTAATCCCCGAGGATTATTTTGTGGAAAACACCTTGGTAATCATTACTCCAGCAGTGCCAAAAGCACATTCACAATGGAATTATTTCTTGGAACGAAAATATCATGTTAGAAAAAGAGCAGAAGTTTTAGGTATTATTACTAAAGATACCTTTTGTTTTGCAGTTGCAGGAACACATGGTAAGACTACAACTTCAAGTATTTTAGGTCATATTTTACATGATAGTGGTGCTGATGTTACGGCTTTTATAGGTGGGATTGTAGAGAATTATAATTCTAACTTAATAGGAAGTGGAAAAACGGTAACTGTTGTTGAAGCAGATGAGTTTGATCGTTCCTTCTTGCATTTGCATCCTAATATTGCTTGTGTAACTTCAATGGATGCAGATCATTTGGATATTTATGGAACAAGTGATGAAATAGAAAAGTCGTTTGTTGAGTTTGCAGATAAAATTGAAGATAAAAGTCGTTTGATTGTTACGAAGGAATTGCCTTTAGAGGGGGTAACGGTTGCAGTAGACGAAGAGGCAGTATACAGTGCAATTAATGTACGAATTGAAAATAGTAGTTACGTATTTGATATCCAAAGTCCAAAAGGAGTGATGAGTAATTTTCGTTTTGGATTACCTGGAAGGCATAATTTAATGAATGCTTTAATGGCTGTTGCTATGGCGGATATATATGGCACCCCAACCGACGCAATTGCAATGGCCTTGGCATCATTTAAAGGAATCAGAAGGAGATTTTCATACCAAATTAAAACTGATGATTTGGTGTATATTGATGATTATGCACATCATCCTACAGAAATTAATGCGGTGCATCAAGCGGTAAGGGAATTGTATCCTGGGAAGAAAGTATTGGCTATTTTTCAACCTCATTTGTTTAGCAGAACAAATGATTTTGTAGATGATTTTGCTAAAAGTTTGTCTGCTTTTGATGAAACTATTTTAATGGAAATTTATCCAGCACGAGAACTGCCGATGCAGGGTGTAACTTCAACTTGGTTGATGAGTAAAATGGAATCCAAAAATAAAAAACTGGTTTCAAAAGAAAATTTGATTGATTCTATTTTAGAAAGTGATGCGCCTATTATTGTAACTATTGGTGCAGGTGATATTGGAGAATTAGTAGGAACGATAAAACAAGTATTAAATGAAAAAAATAATTAACTGGGCAAATATTAGATTGATTCTGATTTTTGTAATCCTTATTTCTCTTTTTTCTTTTACTTCTAATCGAAATAGTAATCGAAAATTAAAGAAATCTGTGGTTGTTTTTATGGGAGATAACTCTCTTTTTGTGAAAAGAGAAACGGTTAATAAATTGTTAATAGAAAATAAGACTAATGCTTCAAGCATTGAAAAAGATAAATTAGATTTGAATAAGCTAGAAAACACCCTAGATTCAAATGAGATGATTGAAAAGTCAGATGTGTTTGTGAGCATCGATGGTGTGTTAAAAGCAGTGGTCAAACAAAAGACCCCAATTGCAAGGGTTTTCGTGGGGGATAGTTCTTTTTATATTGGGTATGAGGGAAGTAAAATGCCTCTGTCGGATAATTTTACAGCTAGAGTTCCACTTGTTTCTGGTTCATTCAACGAAAGAAATAGGGAGAAATTAACCGACTTATGTCGCATTATTTATGATGATGATTTTTTGAAAAAAAACATCACTGCGATTCAAATAATGCCGAACGGAAGCTTAAAAATGCACAATAGAGATTTTAATTATCAAATAGATTTTGGTAGTATCATAAAAGTTGAAGATAAATTTAGGAATTATAAGGCTTTTTATCAAAAAGCCATTTTAGATAGTTCTTTGTATCATTACAAGAGGATAGATCTTCGATTTACACAACAAGTAGTTTGCACTAAATAATAGATTAATGGAAAAAGAGAACATTGCAGTAGGTCTAGATATTGGGACGACCAAGATTGTTGCCATGATAGGTAAAAAGAACGAGTATGGAAAACTCGAAATTTTAGGAGTAGGAAAATCTAAAAGTTTAGGTGTAGCGCGCGGTGTGGTGAATAACATTACACAAACCATACAGTCTATACAACAAGCAGTACAAGACGCTGAAGATAGTTCAGGGTACAAGATTAAAGATGTAGTTGTGGGTATTGCAGGACAACACATCCGTAGTATTCAACATACTGATTATATCAGTAGAAACAATCCTGAAGAGGTAATTGGCGGTGCCGATATCCAAATGTTGATTGATCAGGTGAATAAATTGGCAATGTTGCCAGGAGAAGAGATTATTCACGTATTGCCACAAGAATTTAAGATTGATGGGCAATCTGAAATCAAAGAACCTATAGGAATGTACGGTGGAAGACTAGAATCTAGTTTTCACGTGGTAGTAGGACAAGCTTCTTCTATTCGTAATGTAGGCCGTTGTATTCAAAGTTCTGGTATAGAATTATCTGGTTTGACTCTAGAACCTCTAGCATCTTCAGATGCAGTATTGAGTCAAGAGGAAAAAGAAGCAGGAGTAGCTTTAATTGATATCGGTGGAGGAACAACAGATTTAGCTATTTTCAAGGATGGGATTATTCGCCACACAGCGGTTATACCGTTTGGTGGAAATGTGATTTCTGATGATATCAAAGAAGGTTGTTCAATTATTGAAAAACAAGCCGAGTTATTAAAAGTGAAATTTGGTTCCGCTTGGCCAGGTGAGAATAAAGACAACGAGATTGTTTCGATTCCTGGATTAAGAGGTAGGGAGCCTAAAGAAATTTCGCTGAAGAATTTGTCAAAAATTATTCACGCGAGAGTAGTGGAAATTATTGAGCAAGTGTTTACTGAAATCAAAGCCTATGGTCATGAAGATCCTCGCAAAAAATTAATTGCGGGAATTGTACTTACAGGTGGTGGAGCACAATTGAAACACATCAAACAATTGGTGGAATACATCACCGGAATGGATACTAGGATAGGTTACCCTAATGAACATTTAGCTGGTGATTCTGACCAAGAATTTTCTAGTCCTTTATATGCAACAGCAGTTGGATTGGTGATGAATAGTATTGAGAATAAAACGCAAAGTGCAGTTCGAGTTGAAGAGTTGGTAGCGCCAAAAACAGTATTTCATCGGGAACCGGCTCCTGTTAAAGATCAGTATGAGAAAGTAGCTGTAGAGAATGAAGTGGAGGAGCGTGTGATTGCCAGTCCAAAGAAAGAAGAGTCTACAGGTGACAAGATCAAGAGAACGTTTTTTGATCGATATGTAGACAAGATTAAAGATTTTTTAGATAATGCAGAATAATTTTTTGTCTAAAAAAAATAACGAAATAGTATTAATATCAAAAACCAAATAAAATGATGAGCAACTCAGAATTTGGAAGTATTTCATTTGATTTACCAAAAAATCAATCAAATGTGATAAAAGTTATAGGTGTAGGTGGAGGTGGTAGTAATGCCATTAATCACATGTTTAAACAAGGAATCAAAGGTGTAGATTTCATTGTTTGTAATACTGATTCACAGGCATTGCAAAACAGTGGAGTTCCTAACAAGATTCAATTAGGTGTAAACCTGACTGAAGGACTTGGTGCTGGTGCAAATCCTGATGTAGGTCAGCAATCCGCAATTGAAAGTATTGCTGATATCGAAAAAATGTTAGACCGTAATACTAAGATGGTTTTTATCACCGCTGGTATGGGAGGAGGTACAGGTACAGGTGCTGCGCCGGTTATTGCTCAATTAGCCAAAGAAAGAGAAATTTTAACTGTTGGAATTGTAACACTTCCTTTTTCTTTTGAAGGGAAAGTGCGTCAAGAACAAGCTTTAATAGGTATTGAGAAATTACGTAAGCAAGTAGATTCTTTGATTGTTATCAATAATAACAAATTAAGAGAAGTGTACGGTAATCTTGGTTTCAAAGCTGGATTCTCTAAGGCTGATGAAGTCTTAGCTACTGCTTCTAGAGGAATTGCCGAAGTAATTACGCATCACTATACTCAAAATATCGATTTACGCGATGCTAAAACGGTATTGTCAAATAGCGGAACAGCTATCATGGGATCTGCTATTGCTGAAGGGCAAAACAGAGCTAAGGAAGCGATTGTTTCTGCTCTAGATTCTCCATTATTAAATGATAATAAAATTACAGGTGCCAAAAACGTATTGTTGCTCATCGTTTCTGGCTCTAATGAAATCACTTTAGATGAAATTGGTGAAATTAATGACCATATCCAAACTGAAGCTGGTTTTAATGCTAATATTATTATGGGAGTTGGTGAAGATGAAACACTTGGTGATGCCATTGCTGTTACTATTATCGCAACGGGATTTGATATTGAACAACAAAACGGAATTGTAAATACAGAACCAAAAAAGATTATCCATACACTTGAAGACGAACAAAAAAGTGTGTACAATTTATCTCAAAATACAGTAGCTAGTTTTGATTTAACTACAGATGTTCCTGTAGCAAATAAAGAAGAAGAAAAAAGAGTTGTCTTTGAATTAATTGAAGACGAAGTGACTCCAAAGCCTATTGCGGTTTTAGAGCCAGTAGCTGAACCTGTTGCTGCTCCAGTTGTGACTCCATCGGCAGAAAATGATGACTTAGTGGTAATGTCTGAATTTATTAAAAATTTAGATGTGACTTTTGAAATCGTTTCGCCAATGAAAGATATTGAGTATAATTTTTCTACCACTAAGGCTGAACAAGCTAGAACTTTTCAAGAGCCTAAAGCAATCGAAAAACAAGAGCAAACTAGTTTTACTTTTGATTTGCCATTAGAGAAAAAAGTAGAACCTGTTGCAAAAGTGGAAGAGAACACGGTTTTTGAATTGACTAATGAAACTCGTGATATTAAAGTAAATCAGCCAGTACAGTTCGTGCCTGTGACAGAATTGTCAGAGAACGGAATTATTAAGTATTCTCTAGAAGAATATATGGAGGCCGAAAACGAATTGTTAAATTCTAAGCCTGCTGCAAAAGTAGTAGAAGAAGTAATTCCAGAAGAGTTGAATATCACTATGAAACAAGTGGATTTCTCTCAGAAAGAAGAGCCAAAATTCGAAGATATTTCTCCAATGGAAATGACTATCGAGGAAACGCTTAGAATGAGAGCTGATGAAAGAAGAAAAAAATTAAAAGAATTCAACTATAAGTTTCATAATAATGTTTCCAAAGTAGAAGAATACGAGAAAGAACCAGCGTATAAAAGACTAGGGATAGATATTTCTAATCAACAAACGAACAACGCTACTTCAAGAATGTCGGTTGGCATGGATAGTAATAACGATGTTCAATTGCGTTCTAATAATTCTTTTTTACACGATAACGTAGATTAACTTTCATATACTAAATAAAAGCTAACCCGAAAATTCAATTTAATTTTCGGGTTATTTTTTTTATCTTCGCACCACTGTTTTTCTGAAGAATATTTTAGGGCCTTATCCAGCTGTTCGTTACAAGATTTTATCGCAAAATGGTTTTTTCTTAGTCTTTAAAAGAGCTTCCTTCGGTCGCTTTTTAAATCCTAGAAAAAAATCCATTTGCTCTCAAAATGCTTTTCACTTCCATCTGGGGCACTCATAACTTTTTGGTAAAATAGAACATTTATACATCATTTAAAAACATCAATAGATATGAGTTTAGCAGTCAAAATCATGGACGAAATTAAAACTGCCATGAGAGCCAAAGATACCGTTGCTTTAGAAGCATTAAGAGCAATCAAATCAGAGTTATTATTAGCGCAAACCGCTTCAGGTTCCAAAGAAGAAATTTCAGCTGATGAGGAAATTAAATTACTACAACGTCTAGTGAAAACTAGAAAAGAAAGTGCTAGAATTTATACAGAGCAAAATCGCGCTGACCTAGCAGAGCCAGAATTAGCACAGGTTGCCGTAATTGAAAAATTTTTACCAGCACAACTAAGTGAGGCTGAAATTGAAGAAATCATTGCTAAAATCATAGCTGATTCAGGTGCTTCAGGAATTGCTTCCATGGGTAAAGTAATGGGGTTAGCTTCAGCACAATTAGGAGGAACTGCTGAAGGAAAAACTATTTCTACTATAGTTAAGAAACTTTTAGTTTAAAGATACAAAGTGCTGGTGATTTAGATTGTGAGTTCAAAGGTTTTTAAATCAAAAATCAATAATTTCCAATCGGTAATCAGCAATCTATTGGCTGCGTAGTTCAACTGGATAGAATATCAGATTTCGGCTCTGAGGGTTGGGGGTTCGAACCCCTCCGCAGTCACAAAAAATAAGGTAAGGATAACAAAAAAGAGTTAAAAGTTTTTTGTTATCCTTTTTTTGTGGAATTTGTTTTGTAAATTTATATTTAACTAATTGGTAATTAGTTTTTTAAGAATAAAATAAAAATGATGAAAAAGCAAGTTCCAGTATCTTCTATAATGACCAAAAATATTGTAAAGTTAAATCTAACCGATGATTTGTCTAAGGCTGAAACCTTGTTTAAAAGTAATAAGATTAGACATATTCCTGTTGTCAATAATTGCAAAATTGTTGGAATGTTAAGTTTGAATGATTTGTTGCGGGTTTCTTGTACTGAAGCAGATGATGAAGCCGATTTGGATTTAGAATCAGTGGTTTATAATATGTTTTCGATTAAACAAGCAATGACTAAAAATGTAGTGACTATTAAACATTACACCACTATTAAAGATGCTGCTACAATATTAGTGCAAAATGATTTTCATGCATTACCAGTTTGTGATGGAGAAAATTTAGTAGGGATTCTTACTACTACTGATGTAATAAAGTACTTGTTAGATCAATATGAAATAGAATGAAAAATAATATGAAATTTAGAATAAATGGGCGCTAAAGAAGCGTCTATTTTTTTATCTTGGCTTTTGGTAGTAAAGTATTCTATTTGAGGTGTTTTTTAAAGTAATTTGACGCAAAGCTAAGGATGGGTAGTAACGAACTTTTACAAATTATTATACTGGCAATCTGTGTCACTCCTTTTTTGATAGCACTTTTATTTAGAGTAATAGAGCCATTTTATATGTTTGTTTTTAATAAACCACTGTATCTCTATTGGTATCCATTTCCTAAAAGTATATCCAATAAACAGCGATTGATTTTGGAAAATAATTTTCCGTTTTATGATAGACTTTCTTTAAAAAAGAAAAAATATTTTGAACATAGGTTGAAAGGCTTTTTAAACAGATATCTATTTATAGGAAAAGATATCCAGATAACCGATGAAATGAGAATCCTAATTGGAGCTACTTATGTCATGTTGACCTTTGGGTTACGTAAATACTTCACGGGGCTGTTTTCTAGAATTATCATTTATCCTTCAGCATATTATTCTTCAGTGAATAGTAGTTATCATAAAGGGGAGTTTAATCCTAAAATGAAATCAGTTGTTTTTTCCTGGAAGATTTTATTTTGGGACATAGTATTCAAAATGATAATATCAATCTGGGTCTACATGAATTTGCTCATGTCTTACATTTTCATTGTTTAAGAAGTGATGAAATAAGTGCAGCTGCTTTTCAAGATGGATTTGTAGAAGTGATGAAATATTTTAAAGAAGAGCAACTCAATGCTAAATTGGTTCAAAAAGGATATTTTCGCTTGTATGCATATCAAAATCAATTTGAGTTTTTAGCTGTGATTTTAGAACATTTTTTTGAAACACCTGATAAATTTAAAAAAGCCCATCCTGAATTATATCATAGCGTTCTTGTGATGCTAAACTTTGAAGCAATTGATTTGAGTTGCTAATTGAGTGTGATTAATGTTGTAGTTTTTCGAAAATTAGAGGTTAAAAGGAAGTGGATAACGATTAGAAGATAAAAGGATAATATGAATAAAAAGATACGTTCCAAAACTTGAAATTGAAACAAAAGCCTAATACCCATACTTATCTTTCCAGCGGTTTTTCAAAAATTCTCTAGTTGTATTTTCTCGAGAATTATGACCAGGATTATATAAAACGGTTTCTGATAATTCAGTTGGTAAATATTCTTGCGGTTCAAAATTATTGGCATAATCATGTGAGTATTTATAGTCGTCACCATAGCCTAATTCTTTCATTAATTTGGTAGGTGCATTACGCAAATGAATAGGAACCGATAAATCCCCCGTTTGTTTTACCAGTTGCTGTGCATGATTTATAGCCATATAACTGGCGTTACTTTTAGGAGAAGTTGCTAAATAAACGGCGCATTGGCTTAATATAATGCGGCTTTCAGGGTAACCAATAGTTGTTACAGCTTGAAAAGTATTATTGGCCATAATCAGTGCAGTAGGGTTAGCATTACCTATATCTTCACTAGCAGCAATGAGCATGCGTCTAGCAATAAATTTTACATCTTCACCACCTTCAATCATACGTGCCAACCAATAAACCGCTCCGTTAGGATCGCTTCCGCGAATTGATTTAATAAAGGCAGAAACAATGTCATAGTGTTGTTCGCCACTTTTGTCATACAAAACCGTATTTTGTTGTACTAATTCTAAAACACGGTCGTTTGTGATTGTAATTTGGTCTCCAGCAGAGGCATTTACGACTAGTTCAAAAATATTTAGTAGTTTGCGTCCATCACCGCCTGAAAGTCGCATCAAGGCCTCTGTTTCAGCTAATTCTATTTTTTTAGTCTGTAAATAAGTATCAGTTTTTAGCGCTCTCACTAATAAGGACTCTAAGTCTTCCTTGGTAAACGGATTTAATATATACACCTGACAACGTGAAAGTAAAGCAGGAATGACTTCAAAACTAGGGTTTTCAGTAGTTGCTCCTATCAATGTAATCCAGCCTTTTTCTACCGCCGCTAGTAAGGAATCTTGCTGTGATTTGCTAAAACGGTGAATTTCATCAATAAATAAAATCGGGTTTTTGGTTGTGAACAAACCACCACTTTGCTTGGCTTTGTCAATGACCTCTCGAATATCTTTTACGCCAGAATTAATGGCGCTTAAAACATAAAAGGGACGCTTAGATTCTTGAGCAATAATTTGGGCCAAAGTTGTTTTCCCTGTACCAGGAGGTCCCCATAAAAGTAATGAGGGGATAATTCCTCTCGCTATTTGTTGTGTCAAAGAGCCATTCGGACCCACAAGGTGTGCTTGACTGATGTACTCTTCTAGTGACTGTGGACGTATGCGTTCTGCTAAGGGTGCTTCCATTGTTTTTAAATCTAAAATCAGAATTCGGTACCTGAGTGCTCCATTCGAACTGGTGAAGCAATCAAAAATCTGAAATCATTTCGACAAAAATAATCAATCTATTTTTAATTAGGAGCTATTTCCTTTATCAGTTCGGTTGCCCTCATATGAAACGCTGCGCTATATCTTCTCCATAATAAAACAAGAAAAAGAACGCTTCCGATGCTTTTGGATTAACTGAGCTAAAAAGAAGATCGTGATATCAATTATAAATCAATTGAAAAATATAATTTGTTCCTTGAGAGGATATGACAAAATTGCATTAAATTGCTTTTGGATACATTATTGAGTCTGGTGTTGTAAAATCACATATATGGACAATCATTTTAAATATACAAATAGGGTCTGGGGCTTGCCACTTTTTTTTGTGCTTTCACTTTGGGTAGTGTATTGGCTCCAAATTCGTTTTGATTTCGACTTCATAGAAAACGGAATTTACCCAAGGACCTTTTCGGGTTTACAAGGTGTGGTTTTTAGTCCTTTTGTCCATTCAGACTTGAGTCATTTGTACAATAATTCACTTCCATTGTTAGTGTTATTAGCTGCTTTGCAATTTTTTTATGCCAAAGAATCCTTTTCAGTTATAGTTTTTGGAATCTTGTTCTCAGGATTAGGAACGTGGATGATTGGTCGCTCTAGTTATCATATAGGAGCCAGCGGATTAATATATGTGTTGTTTAGTTTTATTTTTTTCAAAGGAATTCGTACCAAATATTATCGTTTGGTAGCTTTGTCGCTAACCGTTATTTTAATTTATGGTGGAATGGTATGGTATGTTTTTCCAAAAGTAGATGAAGTTGTGTCTTGGGAAGGTCATTTAGCTGGCTTCATTACAGGTTTAGTATTGGCATTTTCTAAAAAATCATCCGAATACCAAAAACCTATTAAGTATGATTGGGAGCATCCAGATTACAATCCATCAGAAGATAAATTTATGCAACGTTTTGATGAAAACGGAAATTTTGTCAACCTCCCAATTCCTGAACCAGAAACGGAAGATTATTTTTATTCAGATTGGAATGTGAACTATGAAATTACCGAAAACAAAAAAAACGAATCAGAACCGGAGTCTTAATTCGTTTTATATTTTTTAGACCTAGAATTTTAAATCCTAAATCCTCAGTCGTAAATCCCCAATTTTTTATTGTCTTTGTCTCACCGCTTCATATAAAAAAGCACCACAAGCTACAGATACGTTCAAGGAGCCGATGGTTCCAAACATAGGTAACTTTGCTTTTTCATCTACAATTTTAAGTACCGAAGGGTTTACTCCACGATCTTCAGAACCCATGATGATAGCGGTTCCTTCTTTTAATGAAATATCAAATATATTTTGGTCTGTTTTCTCCGTTGCAGCTACCGTTTTGATGCCGCTAGCCTGTAGTAAGAATATAGCATCTTTAATATGTTCTACTTTACAAATCGGAATGTTAAATACAGCACCAGCTGATGTTTTTACTGTGTCTCCATTAACAGGTGCAGAACCTGATTTTTGAATGATAATTCCATTGACACCTGTACATTCAGCGGTACGGATAATTGCTCCAAAATTTCTAGCGTCGGATACTTGATCCAATACTAAAAATAGTGGTGTTTTTCCGTTTTCAATAACGGTGTCAATTAAATTTTCTAAATCAAAAAAAGAAATAGGAGAGATGCTCGCTACAGCACCTTGGTGGTTGTTTGGGGTTAATCGATTCAATTTTTCAACTGGCACGTAGGAGAAATTAATGTTTCCACGTTTCATCACCTTCATCAAGTCTTTCATCAATTCGCCTGAAGCTTCTTTCTGAATATATACTTTATCTACTGTTGCTCCTGATTGAATCGCTTCGATGATTGCTCTAATCCCAAATATTTGATGTTCTTTTTCCATGGCGCAAATATATAAAAAAATCCATCCTTTTTGGGAGGATGGACTTTTTTAAAAATAGCTCGTTTTTATAAAGTTAAATCAGGCCAGTTTGTATTGTCTGTTCTTGTTAAGGTGGTGTCGCCAAATTCTCCATAGGAGGTTTCCCAATGAAAAGAAAGTTTGTTTCCGTTAACTACTAAATTCGTCATAGTAAAACTGTCACCATATTGGTTTGTACCTTTAAAAGAAATCTTGTTACAGATGTCTTGTAGTTGTACTCCTGTTGCTGTTTCACCATACAAGTAATCATATCCTCCAAAAGTTCCATCTGAGATTTCATAGATACCTCCAGATTTATCTGTAAAAGTAACTGATCCAGTATAATTGTCGGTTGTGAAAAAGACTCCATCTCCAATATTTGTAGTACTATAGGAGTAAGTTCCTGCTAAAAAGGAAGGACAAGACACCAAAAATGTTTGACCTACACTATATTGTACAGAGTTCGAGACGTCTGAACCAAAATTAGGTTCACCATTGTCATCGTAAATTTTGTAAACCTTTCCGTTTTTCAATGTGACATTTGCAGAAATAATAAGCTTGTCACCAATTTTAAAATCTTCTTTTGTATTGAGTACGGAGAACGCACTGATAATATCTTGTGCGGTAAAACTCAAAGTTAGAGGAAACGTAGTCTGATTTGCTTTTAAAATACTCTTATAAGTAGTATTTCCTTGTGTGTAAAAACCAACGATATCCATAGAACTAATGTCTCCATAAGCAACCGCAACGCTTAGTTCTAAATTTATAGGTTGATTGTTATTTAAATCTACTAAATTGATAAAACTGTCAGAGGTTGCTGTTTTTTGGATATTAGGAATAGCTGCTCTATCAATAGCTATTTTTGAGTCTCCACCATCATTCTCGCAAGCTATCAATAGCATGGAGAACATAATAATTTTGAATGTATATATAATATTTTTCATGTTTTTATTTTTTAGTCAACGTCCCAAAAGATTTTGTAGGTTGCTGGATTCTTTTGTTGAGGTGAATTTCTATTAACGTTTAGCTCACTTTGTGGCCAAAAGAAGGATACTTGGTACGGACTGTTCAGAACTGTTTGCGAGTCAATTAATGGGAAACCGTCACCATTGTCTAGTTGGTATTCTCTAGTTGTTGAATTTGGATTAGCCAAAATTGGGTATCCTGTTCTTCTGTAATCATTGTATTGATCCAATGGGTCTCCATAGGTAGCTATCCACTTTTGAGTCATAATAATCTCCAGTTTTTTGGATGCTGATGCCGAATTGTATTCCGTCATGATATTATCAATATAGGTGTTTACGGCTGATGAACCCACAAGCACAGGGATTACTTGAGTAGATTTGTTGTTTTTGACAACTTGATCAACTTTAGCAAAACTGGCTTCTATCGCTTCTTTTAATTTTGCACCGGGATTTCCTGAAAGTTTTGTTGCATGCATCAATTCAGCTTCTATGTATAGAAATTCATCGTAGGTTAGTATGCGATGAGGAGCGATTCCTGTGGCCGTGGTAGAACTCATTATGCCGCCTTGGCCATCATCATATCTTCCCCCTGCAGGAAAGATTCCAGGGTAAGTATATGAGTTTTCGGCACTACTGTCTTTGTATGGGCCTACACTTCCAAAACGGATACTGAAAAAGCCTGTTTTGCTATCCCAATAATCTGCTTTTGGATTGTTGGTGTCTTTGTCACCTTGATCAGGAGGTAATACGCCTGATTTTAATTGGTTGAAAAAATAGTAAGGAATTCTTGGGTCAGGATTTCCATTATGAATGTTAGGATTCATTCCCATTAATATTTCGTAAAACCATGGACTTTGATAAGCTTCAAATTGAGTACTGTTGTAGGATTGATAAAAATACCTGTTTCTTTCGTCACTAGGGGCTACATTTGCAGTATGAGTAAATTGGAAGTCATCAGCATTAGAAGTAAAAAAGTTATTTTCTAAAACAAGAGCATCAAAACCTAGCTGATCAAAATCATTAGTCAATCGAGTTTGATTGTATAATTTAAGTTTAAAAGTATTGGCAAACCTAATCCATTTGGCAGTGTCACCTCCGTAGAATAAATCATCTTTACCTGGTTTTTTAGCTGTTTGGGCACTTCCAAGGTTTGTTTTGGCTGTTTCTATTAAATTGAAAACCGATTTATAAATTTCTTTTTGATTGTCAAATTTTGGACTAATGATATTGTTTTTTAATTGTGTAGCTTCTGAGTAAGGAACATCTCCCCATAAATCAACAGCACAAGCGATTAAATAAGCTTTTTGCATTTGTGCAATTCCTAGGTATGCTAAATTTCCAGATGCCTCTGATTGTTGAATCAGGGTTTCAATATCAGTTAACGTCAGGTAAACAGTTCCCCAGTCATTTGATAAGAAGATATTATCGGGTTTGTTGTTGTACTGATCGTGATCTTCCCTAGTGGTCATTTGATGGGTATATACTTCTAAGACGCTTCCTGAGTAAATATCAAAATCGCCTACTTTACTTAGGTTGACTTGGGTTTTAGTCAGTAAAAGATCAAGTGGAGCTGTTTTAGGGTTGTCGGTATCAGTATTTACATCTAAGTAATCGCTGCAACCTACAGTAAATAATAATGTTCCTAAAAACACGATCATTTTATAAAATAGATTCTTTTTGTTTATTAAAAGTTTCATGATGTTATGTGTATTAGAAAGTTAGGTTAAGTTTAAAGCCGTATCTTTTTGCTGTTGGAGCAGAAGCTACTTCGATACCTTGTAAATTTGAAGAACCATAACTTGTGATTTCTGGATCAAAATTGGTGTACTTTGGTACATTAGGTGCAAAATACCATAAGTTACTGCCTATCGCACTTAATGAAATTTGTCCAAATGGACTTTTCTTTAGGTATTTTGCTGGAATGTCGTAAGTTAGGCTTAGTTCTCTTAATCTAAATACCGTTCCATCATAAATTGAAGCTTCGTCCACACTATTGATTCCGAATGTATTGGATCCTGATGGAGAAAAGTAAAGCTCATTCATGCTTAGTTGTGTCGTATTTGGGATTTTGTTATTGGAACTGTCTAAGATTAGGTTTCCTTGATTATCACCATAAAACCCAGGAATGATAAAGGTGCCTTCTCTGTCCTCGGTGTCTTTGGTTACCCCACGTCCTAATAAATCAGTAATGGTAGTAGATTTGATATCTCCTCCTTGTTTCCAGTCAAATTGTGATCTTAAAGTAAAGCCTTTATAGGTGAGGGTGTTGATGAAGCTCATTTTGAAATCAGCATTTGGGTCCCCTATAATTCCATTTTCTTGTGCTTGAACAATTCCTCCTGTAGGTTTGTTAATCAAAAAATTTCCTTCGTTATCACGAGCAAATTTAGTACCGTAGAAAACTCCAAACGACTGTCCAGGAATTACATAGGAAACTTCATCAATGTCAAGTGCAAAACGGTCTAAGCCTTCGATTAATTGTGTTACTTCGTTTTTGTTTTTAGTAAAAGTACTAAACAATGACCATTTGAATTCATTAGTTTGAATAGGGACAAGGGTCAGTCCAATCTCAATTCCTTTATTTTGCATTTCGCCTAAATTGGTATTGAATTTTTGGTACCCACTTGATTCAGGAACAGTAATTGGAGTAATTAAGTTAGTTGTAGTTTTTTTGTATAAACTGACATCCAAAGCGATTCTTCTATTGTAGAATTCTAAATCAGCACCTACTTCAAATTCATTCGTAAATTCAGGTTTAATGTTTTGGTCTGAAAGTGATGCCGAATTTCCTATAGTGGGAATGGAATTATAGGAGTCATCTAACAAGAACGATGTATTCAAAAATTCTGAGGCTGCGTCTCTAGCAGTTTTTGCGTATCCACCTCTAATTTTTGCAAAAGTAAGTACATTACTTTCTATTTTTAAAGCATCTGTAAGAATAAATGAGGCGCTAATGGAAGGGTAGAAGTAGGAATTATTGTCCTTTGGTAAAGTAGAACTCCAGTCATTTCTGCCTGTTGCATTGATGAATAAATAGTCTTTAAAGGAAAAGGTTACATCTGCAAAAACACCAATGTTTCTTTTCTCATAATTATCATCAATTAGATTTGCAATCGTCAGTACATTACTGAGATTAAAGACATCCGGAACTTTAAATTGTTTTCCTGAATTGGATAATCTTGAATTTTTGTTCTGTAAAATATTGTGTCCTAGTATAGTTTTTAAACCGATATCTTCAGTTAATTGATAATCTAAATTGATTAAAAGGGTGCTTTCGATGTCTTCATTATTGAATTCATCTGTTTTTAAAGAACCAAGTCCGCTATCAGCTTTTGAATTTAAATCACGTATTTCTGTTCTTTTTAAATTGTATCTGTTAATACCAGCTCTATAGGAGGCAGAAATGTTTTTATTGAATTCGTAATTGATGTTGATTCCTGAAACCGTTCTATTGGTGTTTGTGATAATTTGGTCGTGCTTGAGTGACCAAAATGGGTGATCAAAAACAGTACCATTCGGTGTGATTGATACTCCTGTTGTAGGGTTTTCAAAAGGTAGGTTCAAGTCCCAGTTACGTGCTAAAATTAAAGAACGTGCAAACGAAGAAGAGTTACCGTCAAATTGTTGATTTCCTGTAAAACCTCCTATTTGGTCTGTTGTTGAATAGCTCATGTTTCCTCCAAAGGTTAGTTTTTTGGAGAGTTTGAAATTTCCACCCATCGAAATAGATGTTCTGTCAAAACTATTATAAGGAATATAACCATCTTGTCTTAAGTCCGAAATAGTAGTAGAAAAATTCCCTTCGTTTCCAGTATAGTTAAAGCCAACGGTATTTTCGATAACCTTACCTGTTCGGAATAAATCTTTTACGTTATTAGGTTTGGCAACATAGGGAACTGTTGGTCCTATTTCTGGAAATGCTTCTAATAGAGTTGGCCAAGTTGGGATTGTTTCAAGAGAATCGAATCGAGGGCCCCAAGATCCGTTTGAGTTTTGATATGAAAATCGAGTTCCTGCTCCATAAGTATTTTGGTAGTCTGGTAGGTTGGCTATGTTTTCAAAATAAGTAGAAGTTCCAACATTGATTTTGAATTTTTCAGATCTTTTACTACTTGTTGATCCTGATTTGGTTGTAATAACGATAACACCATTTACGGCTCTAGATCCGTATAATGCTGATGCAGTGGTACTTTTTAATACATTGACAGAAGCAATGTTATTTGGGTCTAAACTTGATAAGGCAGATTCGTATGCGCCACCACCGCCACCAGTTACTTTTGATGAAGTATTGATTTGAGTGTTGTCATATGCGATTCCGTCTACAATGATTAAGGGTTGTGTGTTTCCTGTAAAAGTGGAGATACCTCTAATGGTAATCTGATTGGCCGCTCCTGCAGTACCGTTCGAAAAATTTACGTTAACACCTGCCACCTTACCTGAAAGGGAACGTACTAAATCGGGTTCTGAATTTTCAGTAATCTCATCTGATTTGATGGAACTTACAGAGTATCCAAGGTTTTTAGGGTTTCTTTTAATTCCAAAGGCAGTTACCACTACGCCTTCAAGTTCGGTTGATGTAGATTTTAGCTTTACATTTAGATTGGAGGAGGAGGCTTTGACTTCGATGGTCTCCATGCCAATATAGGTAATGATAAGCGTTTGTTTTGCGGAGGCCTTGACAGCGAACTTTCCGTCAAAATCAGTTTGTGTGCCGGATTTTGTTTCTTTGACAAGTATACTGGCACCTGGTAAAGGCATGCCAGCATCGTCTAAAACTATTCCAGTTACGATTCTTTCTTGTGCAAATGTGATTTGGGTAAAAAACATTAGAAAAAGAACCAAGATTCCATTGAATTTTAGTTTCATTTTAAAAAAATTTGAATTAGTAGTTCAAAATTCTTAAAAAAATGTTAAGCATCCTAATTAAGAATTGTTTTTTTTACAGTTTAGAAGCGAATATTGTAATTTAAGCTGATAATAGTGTTGTAAAAATCTGTTTTTTGATTTTTTTCTATGCCATTTGCAAATGTTATTTTTAATAATCCATTTTTTGTTTGTAGTCCAATTCCAAAACCAACTCCAGTTAATGTGTCAAGTTTATTTTCAGTTAAAAAAGGGTCCTTGTAGATACAGTAGTCCAAAATGGAGTGCAGGTATAAATTGGTAGAGACTATATATCGGTATTCGGTTAAAATACTAATAAACGATTGAGCTTGAAAGCTGTTTTCTGAAAATCCTCTGATGGAATTTATACCACCAAATCGGTAGAGCTCATTGATAAGGTAATTACTGCTTTTTAAGTAGAAATTTTGACTGTTGATATTTAGATAATTTTTTTTGTTGAAGGCAAAGGTATGGGAGGCTTTGAGGTCAATATAGTATTGTTGGGTTGTTTCTGTTTCTTCGGAAAGATTGTTATTCGTTCTTTTTCCGATGCCAGTTGTAATGGAAAATTTTGTCTTTTCTGGAAAAAGTGAAAGGTCGTAATCGATGTTGTTGTATTCGAAATTAGTGGTAAAAAAAGCACTGTTGAAATCTGGAACTGCACTGCTGCTCGAGTTTTGGATATTACTGGATTCAGTAGATTGATATCCTAAATAAATACGGCTGTCGTAGCTGATTAGGTAGCCTAAGTCTAGCGCTGTTTTGGTATTTTGAAATATGCTATCCTGTTTAAATATGTTTATCAGTGCTTTTAAACCGAAGTTACTGTTGAAGATATAAGGCAGTTCTAGGAATGACCTAAAAGTCTTTTGGTTGTTTCCGTCACTTTTCCAGTAGATAGAAAATTGTTCTCCTGCTTTTATGGTGTTTTCTAATGTTAAATCAAGGTAACCGTTTAGTGTAAGTTTGCTGTTGTCGTCTGTGTTAAATCCAATATAGCCATCAAAATTATTAGACTTTCTTTTTTCTAAATATACATAAACTTTGGTAGTGTCATTTAATAGTAGTGTTTCGGGATATTTAGTTTGACTAACGAATCTAAATTTCTCAAAATCACGGTAAATTTTTTCAACACTATTTTTGTTAAAGATTTGCTTATTGTATTTTTTGTTCAATTGTTTAATATGTCCCTTTGGTAGTTTTTCTTTTGTGTTGTTTGGGTTGTAGTAGTTTGTTACAATTTCGTCAATTGTTCTTGTGATTCCTAGGTTGAAATAAATTTCAGCAAATAGTGTATGTCCCTTTTTTTTGAGTTTTTCTAGTTTCAATTCGGTTAAGGCAAAACCTTTTTGTTCTGCTTTTTGAAGGGTTTGATTCAAGAAGTCTTGAATTTCGATGAAAGGGATAAATAAGCTGTCTTGACTTTGATTGGTGGCAAGGATGCTTTTTAAGTTTGAATATGCCCCTATGTATAGGTGTACGAATTTTATTTGTTCGCCAATATTGACTAGACTTATATAGGTGGAGTCGTTTTTTTTGTCAAAATTAAGAAGTTTGTTTTCTATGTAGCCTATTTGCGACAGCTTGTTGGTTATGGATAGGGCTTCGTTATAGGCGGATTTTGCATCCTTGTGTTTGTTATTGTATCCAATCGAGTCAATTATTTTAGTTTGACTATTAGTATTTCCGTTGATAATTAAATGGAAATTTTGGGCAGACGAAGTCAAACCAAAAAGGGATAGAGAAAAGATGAGTAGGAATCGCTTCAAAAAAAATATTTTTATAAAATTAATGCAAATATCATCGGATTGGCAATAAAATCAAAAGTATAAATAATCTTGTTGAAAATTAATGAATTAACATTTGTAGAGTTAAAAATAATTTATACATTTGCAACCCCGTAAAAAGCGGGAATTTAATATCATAATAATTTTTAGTATTAATTATGCCAACAATTCAACAATTAGTAAGAACAGGAAGAACTCAGATAACTAAGAAGAGTAAATCGGTTGCTTTAGATTCTTGTCCTCAAAGAAGAGGGGTTTGTACGCGTGTTTACACTACTACACCAAAAAAACCAAACTCTGCAATGCGTAAAGTAGCGCGTGTACGTTTGACAAATGGTAATGAGGTAAATGCTTACATCCCTGGAGAAGGACACAATTTACAAGAGCACTCGATAGTATTAGTTAGAGGTGGAAGGGTAAAAGATTTACCAGGTGTTAGATATCACATCGTTCGTGGTGCTCTAGATACGTCAGGAGTAGCAGGTAGAACGCAAAGAAGATCTAAGTACGGTGCTAAACGCCCAAAAGAAGCAAAAAAGTAATTAATTAGTTAGGGATTTAAGATTCTGAAGCATTGCCTGTGTAAATAGGTGAGTGTTTTATTGTTTTAAATTGAAACTTTTTTTAAAAACAAAGAAATGAGAAAAAGAGCGGCAAAGAAAAGACCACTTTTACCAGATCCAAGGTTTAATGACCAATTGGTAACGCGTTTTGTAAACAACTTAATGTGGGACGGTAAGAAATCAACAGCTTTTAAAGTGTTTTATGATGCAATTGACATCATCGAAGCTAAAAAGCAAGATGCAGAGAAACCATCATTAGAAATATGGAAAGATGCTTTGACTAATGTTATGCCTCACGTAGAAGTACGTAGCCGTAGAGTTGGTGGAGCTACATTCCAAATTCCAATGCAAATTAGACCAGATAGAAAGATTTCTATGGCTATGAAATGGTTGATTCTTTATGCAAGAAGAAGAAATGAAAAGTCAATGGCTCAAAGATTAGCTTCAGAATGTTTAGCTGCTGCTAAAGAAGAAGGGGCTGCTGTTAAGAAAAGAATGGATACTCACAAAATGGCAGAAGCTAATAAAGCTTTCTCTCACTTTAGATTTTAATTCAAAAAGAAATGGCTAGAGACTTAAAATATACAAGAAATATTGGAATTGCGGCTCATATTGATGCTGGTAAAACAACAACAACGGAGCGTATTCTTTTTTATACTGGAAAATCACATAAAATTGGTGAAGTGCACGATGGTGCTGCAACAATGGACTGGATGGCACAAGAGCAAGAAAGAGGTATTACAATTACTTCTGCTGCAACCACTTGTGAGTGGAATTTCCCAACTGAGCAAGGTAGACCTTTGCCAGAAACATTACCATACCACTTTAATATTATTGATACTCCTGGACACGTTGACTTTACTGTAGAGGTAAACCGTTCTTTGCGTGTATTGGATGGGTTGGTTTTCTTGTTTAGTGCTGTTGATGGTGTTGAGCCTCAATCAGAAACTAACTGGAGACTTGCTGATCAATATAGAGTTCCTCGTATGGGATTCGTTAATAAAATGGACCGTCAAGGGTCTAACTTTTTGAACGTATGTCAACAAGTTAGAGATATGTTGAAATCAAACGCTGTTGCCATTACTTTGCCAATTGGTGAAGAAAATGACTTTAGAGGTGTTGTTGATTTGGTTAAAAATCAGGCTATTGTATGGCATGATGCGACTCAAGGTGCTACTTTTGATATTATTGATATCCCTGCGGATATGGTTGATGAAGTAAAAGAATATAGAGATATTCTTATTGAAGCTGTTGCAGATTACGATGAGAACTTGCTTGATAAATACATGGAAGATCCAGACTCTATTACTGAGGAGGAGATCAATGTAGCGCTTAGAGCTGCAACTATGGATATGGCAATCATCCCAATGATTGCTGGTTCTTCTTTTAAAAACAAAGGAGTTCAATTTATGTTAGATGCAGTGTGTAAATACTTGCCATCTCCTTTGGATAAAGAAGGTATTCAAGGGATTCACCCTGACGATGCTGAATTGTTAGAAGAGGATCAGACTAAAATCTTACGTCGTCCAGATGTAAAAGAACCTTTCGCGGCTTTGGCATTTAAAATTGCGACTGACCCATTCGTAGGGCGTTTGGCTTTCTTCCGTGCTTATTCAGGACGTTTAGATGCAGGTTCTTATGTTTTAAACACTCGTTCTGGGAACAAAGAAAGAATTTCTCGTATCTACCAAATGCATGCTAACAAGCAAAACCCAATCGAATATATTGAGGCTGGGGATATTGGAGCTGCTGTTGGATTTAAAGATATCAAAACTGGAGATACTTTGTGTGATGAAAAACACCCAATTATTCTTGAGTCAATGAAATTCCCTGCTCCGGTAATTGGTATTGCTATTGAGCCTAAAACTAAGGCTGACGTAGATAAAATGGGTATGGCTTTGGCTAAATTGGCTGAAGAGGATCCAACGTTTACTGTTAGAACTGATGAGGCTTCAGGGCAAACTATTATCTCGGGTATGGGTGAGCTTCACTTAGATATCCTTGTAGATCGTATGAAGCGTGAATTCAAGGTTGAAGTGAACCAAGGTGAGCCTCAAGTTGAGTACAAAGAAGCTTTTACAAAAACGGCACAACACAGAGAAACTTACAAGAAACAATCTGGAGGTCGTGGTAAATTTGGAGATATCGTTTTCCGTGTTGAGCCAGCTGACGAAGTTGATGGTAAAGTTCCTGTAGGATTGCAATTTGTGAACGAAGTAAAAGGAGGTAACGTTCCTAAAGAATATATTCCTTCTGTAGAGAAAGGTTTCCGTGAAGCTATGAAAGCTGGTCCTCTTGCAGGATACCAAGTGGATAGTTTGAAGGTTACTTTGTTAGACGGATCTTTCCACCCTGTGGATTCTGATGCTCTTTCTTTTGAATTAGCGGCAAGAATGGGTTATAAAGAGGTTGCTAAAGCTGCAGGTGCAGTTATTTTAGAGCCAATTATGAAAATGGAAGTGATTACTCCTGAAGAAAACATGGGAGATATTGTAGGTGATATCAACCGTCGTAGAGGTCAAGTGAATGATATGGGTGACAGAAATGGAGCTAAAACTATCAAAGCTGATGTGCCATTATCAGAAATGTTTGGATATGTAACTACATTAAGAACATTGTCTTCTGGTCGTGCAACTTCTACAATGGAATTTTCACACTACACTGAAACGCCTGCTAATATTTCAGAGGCAGTAATCAAAAAAGCAAAAGGAAACGCTTAATTTTAAGAAAATGAGTCAAAAAATCAGAATAAAACTAAAATCTTACGATCACATGTTGGTAGACAAGTCTGCTGAAAAGATTGTAAAAACGGTTAAAACTACAGGTGCAGTTGTTACAGGTCCAATTCCATTGCCAACTCACAAAAAACTTTTCACTGTTCTACGTTCTCCGCACGTTAATAAAAAAGCAAGAGAGCAATTCGAGGTAATGTCATACAAGAGATTAATTGATATTTACTCTTCTTCATCTAAAACAATTGATGCTTTGATGAAATTAGAATTGCCTAGTGGAGTTGAAGTAGAAATCAAAGTTTAGGTTTCTTACTAAGGGAAATTAAGGGCACTTTGTTTAAGTGAAAACTTTTTTTGGATTGTGTGTAAATAAGTTATACTTTTGCACCACTTTAAAAATAAGGGTTCACTTAAATGATGTGTTCTATTTTTATATTTAATAATTAATAATTAATATTTATGTCTGGGTTAATTGGTAGAAAAATCGGCATGACTAGTCTTTTTGATGAGAACGGGAAAAATATTCCTTGTACTGTAATTGAGGCTGGACCATGTGTTGTTACCCAAGTCAGAACCAAAGGTGTTGACGGGTATGAAGCGTTGCAACTTGGTTTCGATGACAAAAACGAGAAGCATTCCACAAAAGCGGCTTTAGGTCACTTTAAAAAAGCGGGAACTGTTGCTAAGAAAAAAGTCGTTGAATTCAAGGAGTTTGCAACTGAGCAAAAATTAGGAGATCTTATTGATGTTTCTATTTTTGAAGAAGGAGAATTTGTAGATGTACAAGGTGTCTCTAAAGGTAAAGGTTTTCAAGGGGTTGTAAAACGTCACGGTTTTGGTGGTGTTGGTCAAGCAACTCACGGTCAACACAACCGTTTAAGAGCGCCAGGTTCTGTAGGAGCGTCATCTTATCCATCTAGAGTATTCAAAGGAATGCGTATGGCTGGAAGAATGGGAAGTGACAATGTTAAAGTTCAAAACCTTAGAGTGTTAAAAGTAGTTGCTGAAAAGAATCTACTTGTTGTTAAAGGATGTGTTCCTGGGCATAATAACTCTTATGTAATCATCGAGAAGTAATGGAAGTAAAAGTATTAGATTTCAACGGAAAAGATACTGGAAGAAAAGTGCAACTTTCTGATTCAGTATTCGCAATTGAACCAAATAATCACGCTGTATATCTTGATGTTAAGCAATATTTAGCTAATCAAAGACAAGGAACGCACAAAGCTAAAGAAAGAGCTGAAGTTGCGGGAAGTACACGTAAGATTAAAAAACAAAAAGGAACTGGTACAGCTCGTGCGGGTAGTGCTAAGAATCCATTGTTTAAAGGAGGAGGAACTGTTTTCGGTCCAAGACCAAGAAGTTATTCATTCAAATTGAATAAAAACTTGAAGAGATTGGCTAGAAAATCTGCTTTCTCAATTAAAGCAAAAGAATCAAATATTATTGTTCTTGAAGACTTTAATTTTGAAAAGCCAAACACTAAAAATTTCATTAACGTTTTGAAAGCTTTAGAGTTAGAAAATAAAAAATCACTATTTGTGTTGGGTGAGTCGAATAAAAATGTATATTTGTCGTCACGCAATTTAAAAGCGTCTAATGTTGTAAGTAGTTCAGAATTAAGTACTTACGCTATTTTAAATGCTAATAATTTAGTGCTTTTGGAGAGTTCTTTGGAAGTAATTGAAGAAAATTTAAGTAAATAATAGGATATGAGTATCATAATTAAACCTATAGTAACGGAAAAAGTAACCAAAGAAAGTGAAGTTTTAAATCGTTTTGGGTTCGTTGTTAACAAAAAAGCAAACAAAGTTGAAATTAAGAAAGCTGTTGAGGCTGCTTATGGTGTAACTGTGTTAAGTGTTAATACAATGAATGTTAGACCGGATAGGACTACTAAATACACTAAAAGTGGTTTAATCAGTGGAAAGACAAATGCTATCAAAAAAGCAATTGTACAAGTACAAGAAGGAGAAACAATTGATTTTTACAACAATATCTAAGATATAACAATGTCAGTAAGAAAATTAAAACCTATTACCGCAGGTCAGCGATTTAGAGTTGTGAATGGTTATGACGCCATTACAACTGATAAGCCGGAACGCTCTTTGATAGCGCCGATAAAAAACTCTGGAGGTAGAAATAGTCAAGGAAAGATGACCATGCGCTACGTTGGTGGTGGTCACAAGCAGAGATATCGTATTATTGATTTCAAAAGAACTAAAGACGGAATTCCGGCTACAGTGAAATCAATCGAATACGATCCAAATCGTACTGCATTTATTGCTTTATTAGCGTATGCTGATGGAGAGAAAACTTATGTAATTGCTCAAAATGGTTTGAAAGTTGGTCAGAAATTAGTTTCTGGTCCTGAATCTCAACCAGAAATTGGAAATACTTTGCCTTTAAGCAGAATTCCATTAGGAACTGTAATCTCTTGTATCGAGTTAAGACCAGGTCAAGGAGCTGTAATTGCTCGTTCAGCTGGAACTTTTGCTCAATTAATGGCAAGAGATGGAAAGTTTGCTACAATTAAAATGCCTTCAGGAGAAACAAGATTAATCTTGTTGACTTGTTCAGCAACAATTGGAGCAGTTTCTAATTCTGACCACCAATTAGTAGTATCTGGTAAAGCAGGTAGAACTAGATGGTTAGGTAGAAGACCTAGAACAAGACCTGTAGCGATGAACCCTGTTGATCACCCAATGGGTGGTGGAGAAGGACGTTCTTCTGGTGGACATCCACGTTCAAGAAATGGATTACCAGCAAAAGGTTATAGAACACGTTCTAAGAAAAACCCGAGTAACAAGTATATCGTAGAACGTAGAAAGAAATAATAAGATATGGCACGTTCATTAAAAAAAGGACCTTTCGTTCATTATAAGTTAGACAAGAAAGTTCAAGAAAACATAGCAGGTGGAAATAAAGGGGTAGTAAAGACTTGGTCTAGAGCTTCTATGATTACTCCTGACTTCGTTGGACAGACTATCGCAGTTCATAACGGTCGTCAATTTGTACCAGTTTACGTAACAGAGAACATGGTAGGTCACAAATTAGGAGAATTTTCACCAACTAGATCTTTTAGAGGTCATGCTGGAGCAAAAAATAAAGGTAAAAAATAAGAAGCAATGGGAGTTCGTAAAAGAGAAACAGCAGATGCGAGAAAAGAGGCTAATAAGTCTATTGCTTTCGCGAAATTGAATAACTGCCCTACTTCACCTAGAAAAATGCGCTTAGTAGCGGACTTGGTAAGAGGTCAGAAGGTAGAAAGAGCACTTAACATTTTAAGATTTAGTTCTAAAGAAGCTTCAAGAAAATTAGAGAAGTTAGTTTTATCTGCAATCAACAATTGGGAGCAAAAAAACGCTGAAGCTAGTATTGAAGAAGCAGGATTATTTGTTAAGGAGATTAGAGTAGATGGTGGAATGATGTTGAAAAGACTTCGTCCAGCTCCTCAAGGTCGCGCACACAGAATTAGAAAACGTTCTAATCACGTAACAATCGTGCTTGGATCTATTAATAACACACAAGCAAATTAATACAAGATGGGACAAAAGACAAATCCAATTGGAAATAGACTTGGTATCATCAGAGGATGGGACTCAAACTGGTATGGTGGAAATGATTATGGTGATAAAATCGCTGAAGATCACAAAATCAGAAAGTATATCCATGCTCGTTTATCAAAAGCTAGTGTATCTAAAGTAATTATCGAAAGAACTTTAAAACTTGTAACCGTTACTATCACTACTGCTAGACCTGGTATTATTATCGGAAAAGGTGGTCAAGAGGTAGACAAGTTGAAAGAGGAACTTAAGAAAATTACTGACAAAGAGGTTCAAATCAACATCTTTGAAATTAAAAGACCTGAACTTGACGCGTATCTAGTTGCTACAAGCATCTGTCGTCAAATCGAAAGCCGTATTTCTTACAGACGTGCAATCAAAATGGCTATTGCTGCTTCTATGCGTATGAACGCTGAAGGTATCAAAGTTTTGATTTCTGGTCGTTTGAATGGTGCTGAGATGGCTCGTTCAGAGGGTTTCAAAGAAGGAAGAATTCCTCTATCAACTTTCAGAGCCGATATTGATTATGCATTAGCTGAGGCGCATACTACTTACGGTAGAATGGGAATCAAAGTGTGGATCATGAAAGGTGAGGTTTACGGAAAGAGAGATCTTTCTCCACTTGCTGGAATGGATAAAAAACAAGCTGGCGGCAAAGGTGGAGATTCTCCTCGTGGGAAATCTAACTTCAATAAAGGTGGAAAACCAGACGCTCGTAAAAGAAAGTAATTTTTAAATTAAAGAAAAATGTTACAGCCTAAAAGAACAAAATACCGTAAGGTACAAAAAGGTAAAATGAAAGGGAACTCTCAAAGAGGGCATGAACTTTCTAATGGAATGTTTGGTATTAAATCTGTACATGAAGATGGAATGTTCTTAACTTCTCGTCAAATCGAAGCTGCACGTATCGCTGCAACTCGTTTTATGAAGAGAGAGGGACAATTATGGATCAAAATATTTCCAGACAAACCAATTACTAAGAAACCTCTTGAGGTACGTATGGGTAAAGGTAAAGGTGCAGTTGAGTATTGGGCTGCCGTTGTTAAACCCGGAAGAATTATGTTTGAAGTTGGTGGAGTTCCATTGTCAGTTGCAAAAGAGGCATTACGTCTTGCAGCTCAAAAACTTCCAGTAAAAACTAAATTCGTTGTTGCTAGAGATTTCGAAGCATAATCTATATTATTATGAAACAATCAGAAATAAAAGATCTTTCTGCAGCACAGTTGCAAGAAAACCTTAGCCAGGCTAAGAAAACATATGCTGACCTAAAAATGGCTCACGCAATCTCTCCAATTGAAAATCCGCTTCAAATTAGAAGTATGAGAAAAACAGTTGCAAGATTAGCTACTGAGTTAACTAAAAGAGAATTGCAATAATTGTAATCTGCTGAAAGATGGAAGAAAAAAGAAATTTAAGAAAAGAAAGAATTGGTGTTGTAACTTCAAACAAAATGGATAAATCTATTGTTGTTGCACAAGTTACTAAAGTAAAACACCCATTATACGGTAAGTTCGTGTTGAAAACAAAGAAATTTGTAGCACATGACGAAACAAACGACTGTAACATTGGAGATACTGTAAGAATTAGCGAAACGCGTCCTTTAAGTAAATCAAAATGTTGGAGATTAGTTGAAATCCTAGAAAGAGCTAAATAATTATGGTACAACAAGAATCAAGACTAAAAGTAGCAGATAACACAGGAGCTAAAGAAGTTTTAACTATCCGTGTTTTAGGAGGTACCAAAAGAAGGTATGCTTCAGTTGGTGATAAGATTGTAGTTTCTATCAAAGATGCAACTCCAAACGGGAACGTGAAAAAAGGAGCTGTTTCAACTGCAGTTGTAGTGCGTACCAGAAAAGAAGTGAGAAGAGCCGATGGTTCTTATATCCGTTTCGATGACAATGCATGTGTTCTTTTGAACGCTGCAGGGGAAATGAGAGGAACTCGTGTTTTTGGACCGGTAGCAAGAGAACTTCGTGAAAAACAATTCATGAAAATTGTATCATTAGCACCAGAAGTGCTTTAATTCGTTTTAAGATGATAAAGCTAAAAATAAAAACAGGTGACATCGTAAGAGTAATTGCTGGAGACCATAAAGGTGAAGAAGGTAAAGTATTACGTGTGGACCGTGAGAAAAACAAAGCTATCGTAGAAGGTGTGAACATGGTTTCAAAACACACGAAACCAAGTGCAAAAAACCCTCAAGGTGGAATTGTAAAAAAAGAAGCTTCAATTCAAATTTCTAACATCTCTCTAATTGATCCTAAATCTAAGGAAGCAACAAGAGTAGGTATTAGAGTTGAAGGAGATAAGAAAGTAAGATTTTCAAAAAAATCTAATCAAGTACTATAGTAATGGCATATATACCTAGACTAAAAGAAGAATATAAGAGTAGAGTTATCTCTGCTCTTAAAGAAGAGTACGGATATGTAAACGTAATGCAAGTTCCTAAACTTGAAAAAATCGTTTTAAGCCGTGGTGTTGGAGCAGCTGTTTCTGACAAAAAACTTATTGACTATGCAGTGGATGAGTTGACAAAGATAACTGGACAAAAAGCGGTAGCTACTATCTCTAAGAAAGACGTTGCGTCTTTTAAATTGAGAAAAGGAATGCCAATTGGAGCTAAAGTTACTTTGCGTGGAGAAAGAATGTATGAGTTTTTAGATAGACTTATTACTTCTGCTTTGCCACGTGTTAGAGATTTCGGTGGAATTAAAGCTACTGGTTTCGACGGAAGAGGAAACTACAACCTTGGAATTTTAGAGCAAATCATTTTCCCAGAAATTGATATTGACAAAGTAAACAAAATATCTGGTATGGATATTACGTTTGTTACAACTGCTCAAACAGACAAGGAAGCAAAGTCATTATTGGCTGAATTAGGATTACCTTTTAAAAAGAATTAAGATATGGCTAAAGAATCAATGAAAGCCCGTGAGGTTAAGAGAGAAAAAACGGTAGCGAAATATGCTGAGAAAAGAAAAGCTTTGATAGAAGCTGGAGATTTCGTAGGTTTGCAAAAATTACCGAAAAATGCTTCGCCTGTTCGTTTGCACAATAGATGTAAATTAACAGGTAGACCAAGAGGGTATATGCGTCAATTCGGTATTTCACGTGTAACTTTCCGTGAAATGGCTAACAATGGGTTGATACCAGGGGTTAAAAAAGCTTCTTGGTAAAAAATTGAATTTTAATTGGTTAAAGGTTCGAAGGAGAGTCCGGAGAAAACCATAACCGCAAATTTATACATATGTATACAGATCCTATTGCAGATTATTTAACAAGGGTTAGAAACGCTGTGGCTGCAAACCACAAAGTTGTCGAAATTCCTGCATCTAATCTAAAAAAAGAAATTACTAAGATCTTATTTGATCAAGGTTATATCTTAAGTTACAAATTTGAAGACAACTCTGTTCAGGGTTCAATCAAAATTGCTTTAAAGTATGATAAAGATACTAAAGAGCCTGTGATTAAAGATATCCAAAGAATTAGTAAACCAGGTTTACGTAAATATTCAAGTTCAGCTTCTATTCCAAGAATCCTTAACGGATTAGGAATTGCTATCGTTTCTACATCCAAAGGTTTGATGACTGGAAAAAAAGCAAAACAACTTAACGTTGGTGGAGAAGTAATTTGTTACGTATACTAATAAAAAGACGATAAGAAGATGTCAAGAATAGGTAAAAGTCCAATTGTAATCCCTGCTGGAGTAACTGTTTCAGTTGCTGATGGTATTATTACAGTAAAAGGAAAAAACGGTCAAC
This sequence comes from Flavobacterium faecale, assembly GCF_048320115.1. GTDB lineage: Bacteria > Bacteroidota > Bacteroidia > Flavobacteriales > Flavobacteriaceae > Flavobacterium > Flavobacterium faecale_A. The sequence goes on along the minus strand of NZ_CP182943.1, from coordinate 681,189 downwards.
TTACACAGGAGTTTTCGGACGTAACTGTAACAGTTGAAGGTGATCAAGTTCAAGTTGAAAGATCATCTGATCATAAAGACCAAAGAGCAAAACACGGTTTGTATAGATCATTAATCAATAATATGATTATTGGAGTAACAGAAGGTTTTACTAAATCTTTAGAGTTGGTAGGAGTAGGTTATAGAGCTTCTAATCAAGGACAAAAATTAGATTTAGCTCTTGGATTTTCTCACAATATTATTTTAGAAGTTGCTCCTGAAGTTTCTTTAGAAACAATATCTGAAAAAGGTAAAAACCCAATTGTGAAATTAACATCATTAGATAAACAACTTTTAGGTCAAGTTGCGGCAAAAATTAGAGGTTTCCGTAAACCTGAACCATACAAAGGAAAAGGTGTTAAATTTGTAGGTGAAGTATTAAGAAGAAAAGCAGGTAAATCAGCTTAAAAAATAAGATTATGTCATTAACAAAACCTGAAAGAAGACAGAGAATTAGATTCAGAATTAGAAAGACGATTAGTGGTATTGCTACTAAACCGAGACTATCTGTTTTTAGAAGTAACAAAGAAATTTACGCGCAACTTATTGATGACGTAAATGGTGTTACTTTATTAGCTGCTTCATCAAGAGAAAAAGAAATAGGAAAAGGTACGAACGTTGAAGTTGCAGCTGCTGTTGGAAAACTAGTTGCAGAAAAAGCGTTAAAAGCTGGAATAGAAAATGTTACTTTCGATAGAGGAGGTTATTTATATCACGGTCGTATTAAATCATTAGCTGAAGGTGCGAGAGCAGCTGGGCTTAAATTCTAATAAGTATGTCTAATAAATACAAAAGTATAGAGATAGTAAAACCAGGAGGTCTTGAATTAAAAGATCGTTTGGTGAGTGTAAATCGTGTTACTAAAGTTACAAAAGGTGGTAGAGCATTTGGTTTTTCTGCTATTGTAGTTGTAGGTGATGAAAACGGTGTTGTAGGACATGGATTAGGGAAGTCTAAAGATGTTTCTGAAGCAATCGCGAAAGCGGTAGAAGATGCTAAGAAAAATTTAGTAAAAATTCCTTTGAATGGTCAATCAGTACCTCACGAACAAAAAGGAAAATTTGGTGGTGCACGTGTGTTTTTAATTCCTGCCTCTCATGGTACAGGAGTTATTGCTGGTGGAGCTGTTCGTTCAGTTCTTGAATCAGTTGGGATTCATGACGTATTGTCTAAATCTCAAGGATCATCAAATCCTCATAACGTAGTAAAAGCAACTTTTGATGCTTTATTACAAATGAGAAGTGCTTATACTGTTGCAAAACAGAGAGGTGTTTCTTTAGAAAAAGTTTTTAAAGGTTAATTCAAGGAAATTATGGCTAAATTATTAGTAAAACAAGTTAGAAGTAAAATCAACTGTCCACTTACTCAAAAAAGAGGATTAGAAGCTTTAGGTCTACGTAAAATGGGTCAGGTTGTAGAACATGATTCAAACCCTGCAATCCTTGGGATGATAAACAAAGTTAAACACTTAGTTTCTGTTGAAGAAGCTAAATAACAAATACTGTTATGAATTTAAGTAACTTACAACCAGCTGAAGGGTCAACACACAATCAAAATAAAAGATTAGGTAGAGGAGAAGGTTCTGGAAAAGGTGGTACTTCTGCAAGAGGTCACAAAGGAGCAAAATCTCGTTCTGGATATTCTAAAAAGATTGGTTTTGAAGGAGGGCAAATGCCACTTCAAAGACGTGTGCCTAAGTTTGGTTTCACAAACATCAACCGTAAAGAATACGAAGGTGTTAATTTGGATACTCTTCAATTATTAGTAGATAATGGTGCAATTACAGACAGTGTCGATATGACAACTTATGTAGCAAACCGTTTGGCTACTAAGAATGAAATCGTTAAGATTTTAGGAAGAGGAGAATTGAAAGCAAAATTAAAAGTAACTGCTCACAAATTTACTGCTACTGCAAAAGCTGCTATTGAAGCTGCTGGTGGAGAAGCTGTAACAATATAATTTTTCAATTAAGTATGAAGAAATTTATTGAATCAATTAGTAATGTTTGGAAAATCGAAGAACTAAAGAACAGAATCTTAATTACATTAGGTTTACTTTTAGTTTATCGTTTTGGAGCTCAAGTAACACTTCCTGGAATAGATGCGACTCAATTAGCTAATTTAGCGGGTCAAACTAAGGAAGGGATTGGTTCAATTCTTGACATGTTTACTGGAGGTGCATTTTCACAAGCATCAGTTTTTGCTTTAGGAATTATGCCTTACATTTCAGCATCTATTGTTGTTCAACTTATGGGAATTGCGATTCCTTATTTGCAAAAACTACAAAGTGATGGTGAGAGTGGTAGAAAAAAGATCAATCAGATTACACGTTGGTTAACTATTGTTATTACTTTAGTTCAAGGGCCAACCTACATCTATAATCTTTATAGAACTTTACCTAGTAGTGCATTTTTATTAGGGTTTAATTCTTTTGAATTCTTATTTTCTTCAGTTGTTATTTTAGTTACAGGTACAATTTTTGCCATGTGGTTAGGAGAAAAAATAACTGATAAAGGAATTGGAAATGGTATTTCACTATTAATTATGGTGGGTATTCTAGCGAGATTTCCTCAGGCATTTATTCAAGAATTTACAACCAGAGTTACTAATAACAACGGTGGGCCAATGTTATTGGTTATCGAAATTATTATATGGTTATTAGTGATCATTGCTTGTGTTTTGTTAACTATGGCAATACGTAAAATACCAGTTCAGTACGCTCGTCGTACTGCTTCAGGTGATTTTGAACAAGATATGTTGGGTGGTAATAGACAATGGATTCCTTTGAAGCTTAATGCTTCAGGAGTAATGCCTATCATCTTTGCTCAAGCAATCATGTTTGTCCCTGCGGCTGTTGCTGGATTGTCTAAGTCAGATACTTCGCAGTCAATTGTTGGCGCTTTTAGTAATATGTTTGGTTTTTGGTATAATTTAGTTTTTGCAACTTTAATTGTTGTTTTTACTTTCTTCTACACTGCCATTACAGTACCTACTAATAAGATGTCTGATGATTTGAAGAGAAGTGGTGGTTTTATTCCAGGTGTTAGACCGGGAGTTGAAACTTCTGAGTTTTTAGATAAAGTGATGTCTTTAATTACTTTTCCAGGATCTTTATTTCTTGCTCTAATAGCTGTGTTCCCAGCCATTGTTGTAAGTCTTATGGATGTTCAACAATCTTGGGCAATGTTTTTTGGGGGTACCTCATTGATAATTATGGTTGGTGTTGCGATTGATACAATCCAGCAGATCAATTCATATTTGTTAAATAAACATTATGATGGTTTAATGAAAACTGGTAAAAACAGAAAAGCAGTAGCTTAATTTTATGGCAAAACAATCAGCAATCGAACAAGACGGTAGCATCATCGAAGCATTATCAAATGCGATGTTCCGTGTAGAATTAGAGAATGGACATGTTGTAATTGCTCATATTTCAGGAAAGATGCGTATGCATTATATCAAATTATTACCAGGTGATAAGGTGAAACTAGAAATGAGTCCTTACGATTTGTCTAAAGCAAGAATTACTTATAGATATTAAAAGAATTCACAATGAAAGTAAGAGCATCAGTAAAAAAGAGAAGTGCCGAGTGCATTATCGTACGTAGAAAAGGAAGATTATACGTAATAAACAAAAAGAATCCTAGATTTAAACAAAGACAAGGATAATTATGGCAAGAATAGCAGGGGTAGATATCCCAAAAAACAAGAGAGGTGTTATAGCACTTACCTATATCTTCGGATTAGGAAAAAGTAGAGCTATTGAGATTTTAGAAAAAGCTCAAGTAAGCCAAGATAAAAAAGTTCAAGATTGGAATGACGACGAGATCGGAGCAATTCGTGAAGCTGTTGGAGCATTCAAAATTGAAGGAGAATTACGTTCTGAAGTTTCTTTAAACATCAAACGTTTAATGGATATTGGTTGTTATAGAGGAATTCGTCATAGAACTGGTCTTCCATTAAGAGGACAAAGAACTAAGAATAACTCTAGAACTAGAAAAGGTAAAAGAAAAACTGTTGCTAACAAGAAAAAAGCAACTAAATAATAAGTAATATGGCTAAAGCAACTGCAAAAAAACGTAAAGTTATCGTTGAATCAACGGGAGAAGCTCATATTTCTGCTACCTTCAATAACATCATCATTTCTTTGACTAATAAAAAAGGTGAAGTTATTTCTTGGTCTTCAGCTGGTAAAATGGGTTTTAGAGGTTCTAAAAAGAATACTCCATACGCAGCCCAAATGGCAGCAGAAGATTGTAGTAAAGTAGCTCTTGAGGCTGGACTTAAAAAAGTGAAAGTTTATGTAAAAGGACCAGGAAACGGACGTGAGTCTGCTATCCGTTCTATTCATAACGGTGGAATCGAAGTAACTGAAATTATTGATGTTACTCCAATGCCTCACAACGGATGTCGTCCTCCTAAAAGACGTAGAGTTTAATAAATTTTAATTAAGTATAACTAGGTAGAATTAACGATTATCGAAGGATATGACCTGAATTCATAATCTCTACCTTAATAATTCATAGAAATGGCAAGATATACTGGTCCAAAAACTAGAATTGCTCGTAAATTTGGCGAGGCAATTTTCGGAGATGATAAGGCTTTCGAAAAAAGAAATTACCCTCCTGGGCAACACGGGATGGCTAAAAAAAGAGGTAAAAAATCTGAATATGCTGTCCAATTGATGGAAAAGCAAAAAGCTAAATATTCTTACGGAATTTTAGAAAAACAATTCAGAGGTTTATTTAAAAAAGCATCTGCTACTAAAGGAGTAACAGGTGAGGTTCTTTTACAATTATGTGAGGCGAGATTGGATAACGTTGTTTTCAGAATGGGCGTTGCTCCATCTAGAAGAGGTGCTAGACAATTAGTTTCTCACAGACATATCACTGTAAATGGTGAGGTTGTAAATATTCCATCTTACCACTTAAAGCCTGGTGATAAAGTTGCAGTTCGTGAAAAATCTAAATCTTTAGAGGCTATCGAACGTTCTTTGTCTAATTCAAGTCATGTTTATGAATGGATTACTTGGAACAATGATGTTAAAGAAGGTACCTTTGTTTCTGTACCTGCAAGACTTCAAATTCCAGAAAACATTAAAGAACAATTAATCGTAGAGTTGTACAACAAATAATAATTGACTTAGTCGAAATTTATGGCAATATTTAATTTTCAGAAGCCCGATAAAGTTATCATGATCGATTCAACCGATTTTGAAGGTAAATTTGAATTTAGACCTTTAGAACCTGGTTACGGATTGACTGTTGGTAATGCACTTAGAAGAGTTTTGCTTTCAGCATTGGAAGGATATGCAATTACATCTGTTCGCATAGAGGGTGTAGATCATGAGTTTTCTACTATCTCAGGAGTTGTTGAAGATGTTACCGAAATCATTCTTAATCTTAAACAAGTACGTTTTAAACGTCAGATTGAAGATATAGATAATGAATCAGTTAGTATTTCTGTTACTGGTAAAGATCAATTAACAGCTGGTGATTTTCAAAAATTTATTTCAGGTTTCCAAGTTTTGAATCCAGAATTGGTTATCTGTAATTTAGATAGTAAAATCAAATTAAACCTAGATTTAACAATCGAAAAAGGTAGAGGATACGTTCCTGCTGAGGAGAACAAAAAACAAAACGCTGCAATAGGTACTATTTTTACGGATTCTATTTTTACTCCTGTAAAAAATGTAAAATACGCTATTGAAAACTTCCGTGTGGAGCAAAAAACAGATTATGAAAAATTAGTTTTCGAAATTAAAACTGATGGTTCTATCAATCCTAAAGATGCTCTTACTGAAGCTGCAAAAGTTTTAATTCACCATTTCATGTTATTCTCTGACGAAAGAATTACACTCGAGGCTGATGAAATCGCACAAACAGAATCTTATGATGAAGAGTCATTGCATATGAGACAACTGCTTAAAACTAAGCTTGTTGATATGGATTTATCTGTTAGAGCATTAAATTGCTTGAAAGCGGCTGAAGTTGATACACTTGGTGATTTAGTATCGTTCAATAAAAATGACCTAATGAAATTCCGTAATTTTGGTAAAAAATCTTTAACAGAACTTGATGAACTTGTTGCTGTGAAGAATTTAACTTTCGGAATGGATTTGGCTAAATACAAACTAGATAAAGAATAAATTGCTCATATTTTGCTCTCCATAGAGGATAGTAGCAAGATGAGGGTTTAAAAAAACACGTCATGAGACACGGAAAAAAATTCAATCACTTAAGCAGACAGACTGCGCATAGAAAATCTATGTTGGCTAATATGGCTTGTTCTCTTATCGAGCACAAACGTATTAATACTACTGTTGCTAAAGCAAAAGCGCTTAAACAATTTGTTGAGCCTTTAATAACAAAATCTAAAAACGATACTACTCACAATCGTCGTATTGTTTTTGCTTACTTACGTAGTAAATATGCGGTAACTGATTTATTCAGAGACGTAGCTGCTAAAGTTGGTGACCGTCCAGGTGGATACACTCGTATCATTAAAGTTGGAAATCGTTTAGGAGATAATGCTGATATGGCAATGATCGAATTAGTAGATTTCAATGAGCTTTACAACGGAGGTAAAAAAGAAGTTAAAAAAGCAAAAAGCCGTCGTGGTGGAAAATCTAAAAAAGCAGATGAAGCTACTGAAGCTCCAGTTGCTGAAAATGATTCTGAAACTACAACAGAAGCTACTGAGTAATTATGAAAATAATCATTCAATAATAATTAAGGATAAGCTATTTATAGTTTATCCTTTTTTTTTGGCTAATGATGTTAGTTTTATAAAGTATACTAACGACAATTAGAATGGTTATTTTTTACAATCCCTTTTAAAAATTTGTTTCCATTGTATTTATGGATTAAATTTGCACAATATTTATCTACAAATTACTGTAGCTGTGCGAATTTCACTAAGCTATTAAAATATAAATCAAAGAATGAAATATACAACAAGACAGAGCGCCATACTTTTATTAAGTGATGGTACAATTTTTCACGGAAAATCTATTGGTATTAGCGGAACAACCTTTGGTGAAGTTTGTTTTAATACAGGTATGACAGGTTACCAAGAAATTTTTACTGACCCTTCTTATTTTGGGCAAATCATGGTAGCTACGAATCCTCATATTGGTAATTACGGGGTGAATGATAATGAAGTTGAATCTGCGGGGATTAAGATTGCTGGTTTGGTTTGTAAAAATTTCAGTTTTAATTATTCTCGTGAAGATGCTTCTGGAAGTTTAGAAGATTATTTTGTGAAACAAAATTTAATCTGTATTTCAGATGTAGATACCAGAGCATTGGTGAGTTATATCAGAGAAAACGGAGCTATGAATGCTGTTATTTGTACTGATGGTACTCCTGTTGAAGAGTTAAAAATTGCTTTGGCAAAGGTTCCAGATATGAAAGGTTTGGAATTGGCTTCTAAAGTATCAACGAAAGAGCCGTACTTTTTTGGTGATGAAAATGCAACTTATAAAGTGTCTGCTTTGGATTTAGGGATTAAAACCAATATCCTTCGTAATCTTGCTAAAAGAGATTGTTACATCAAAGTGTTTCCTTATGATGCCACTTATGCTGATTTAGCCGCCTTTAATCCTGATGGTTATTTCTTGTCAAACGGACCTGGAGATCCAGAACCATTAGCTAGTGCGATAGGAGTAGCTAAAGAAATTTTGGAAAACAACAAGCCTTTATTTGGTATTTGTTTAGGTCATCAAGTAATTGGTTTGGCTAACGGAGTTTCAACTTATAAAATGTTCAACGGACATAGAGGGATTAATCATCCTGTAAAAAATGTGATTACAGGTAAAGGAGAGATAACTTCTCAAAACCATGGTTTTGCCGTGAATAAAGAAGAGTTAGAAGCGAATCCAGATTTAGAAATTACACATTTACATTTGAATGATGGAACTGTGGCAGGTATGCGTTTGAAAAATAAAAACTGTTTCTCAGTACAATACCATCCAGAAGCTAGTCCGGGGCCTCACGATTCATCTTATTTATTTGATCAATTTGTTGCCAATCTAAAAGGATAATATGGAACCAATTAAAGCTACAGTGTTTAGTTTTGATTTTGTTCCGTAGTTGCAAATTAGAATGTTAGGGTATTTGGTGGTTTATTTTTATAAAATACTAAGGTTGTTTTGTTTAAAAAAATAGAATACATCGTTTTCGTTGATAACATTCAAAAATTTTTGCATAATCATTAAAAGAGATAGAATATATTTGTATTTAAAATTAAAAAAATAAAGAAGTATGAGCATAATTATTAAAATTCACGCAAGACAAATTTTCGATTCTAGAGGGAATCCTACTATTGAAGTAGATGTAATCACTGATAGTGGTGTTTTAGGAAGAGCAGCAGTTCCTTCTGGAGCTTCTACTGGAGAGCACGAAGCAGTAGAATTACGTGATGGTGGAAAAGCCTATTTAGGAAAAGGTGTTTTGAATGCAGTGAAAAATGTAAATACACTTATTGCTGAAGAATTAGTAGGAACATCTGTTTTTGAACAAAATGTAATCGATCAAATGATGATTGATTTAGATGGTACTCCAAATAAATCTAAATTAGGAGCAAATGCTATTTTAGGTGTTTCTCTTGCGGTTGCAAAAGCAGCAGCTAATGAGTTAGGTTTGCCATTATATAGATATGTTGGTGGTGTTTCTGCAAACACTTTACCAGTTCCAATGATGAATATTATCAATGGTGGTTCGCATTCTGATGCACCGATTGCTTTTCAAGAGTTCATGATTTTCCCTGTTAAGGCAACATCGTTTACGCATGCAATGCAAATGGGTTCTGAAATTTTTCATTCTTTGAAAAAAGTATTGCACGATAGAGATTTGAGTACTGCTGTAGGTGACGAAGGTGGTTTTGCTCCAAATTTAGCTGGTGGTACTGAAGATGCTTTAGATACAATCAAATTGGCTGTTGAAAATGCAGGATATACTTTTGGTGACGAAATCATGATTGCTTTAGATTGTGCTTCTGCTGAGTTTTATGTAAACGGTAAATACGATTACTCTAAATTTGAAGGGCCAACTGGAAAAGTAAGAACTTCTGCTGAACAAGCTGAGTATTTAGCGGAATTAACTACTAAATACCCTATTATCTCTATCGAAGACGGTATGGATGAGAATGACTGGGACGGTTGGAAATTATTAACTGAAAAAATTGGAGATAAAGTTCAATTAGTAGGTGATGATTTGTTTGTTACTAATGTCACACGTTTGTCAACTGGTATCGAAAAAGGTATTGCGAACTCAATCCTTGTAAAAGTGAACCAAATTGGTACTTTGACTGAAACGATTGCAGCTGTAAATATGGCTAAAAATGCTGGGTATACTTCTGTAATGTCTCACCGTTCAGGAGAGACTGAGGATAATACTATTGCTGATTTAGCAGTAGCTTTAAATTGTGGTCAAATTAAAACAGGTTCTGCTTCACGTTCTGATCGTATGGCTAAATACAATCAGTTAATTAGAATTGAAGAAGAGTTAGGAGATACTGCATATTTCCCTGGAAAGAATGCATTCAAACAGAAATAATTATTTTTGAAATTATTTTAAAGCCATTTACCAAAAGTAAATGGCTTTTTTTTTGAGTTTTAACAATTTCGTTAGATTATTCATTTTTTAATTAAATCGAAATTCCTTAGATTTGGGCTTTATTAAAAATAAGATTTATTTCCAAAGTATTATGTCAAAAACAGCTATATTAGAAATCGATGGCAAAAAGTATGAGTTTCCAATTTTTAAAGGAAGCGAAAACGAAGAAGCTATTGATATTAAGAAATTAAGAGATTTAACTGGATTGGTTACTCTTGATCCAGGGTATAAAAATTCAGGTTCTTGTACAAGTGAAATTACGTTCTTGGATGGGGAACTAGGTATTTTACGTTACAGAGGGTATGCAATCGAAGATTTGGCAGAAAATGCTAATTTCTTAGAGGTTTCTTATTTGTTGATTTTTGGTAAAAAACCAACGGCTGCAGAATTAGAGAAATTTGAGAATGATATTCGCAAATATACTCTAGTGAACGAGGAAATGAAGAGTATTTTGGATGGCTTTCCAAAATCAGCTCACCCAATGGGGATTTTAGCAGCCTTGACAAGTGCATTAACTTCTTTTAATCCTAAGTCGGTAGATGTAGAGAATGAAAAAGATTTGTATTGTGCGGTATGTAAAACTATGGGTAAATTCTTAGTGATAGCTACTTGGACTTTTAGGAAAAATATGGGGTATCCAATGAATTATTACGATAATACAAAAGGATATGTGGAAAATTTCATGCGATTGATGTTTGAAATTCCAACAGAGCCATATAAGGTAAGTCAAACAGTAATTGATGCATTAGATAAATTATTTATCCTTCATGCTGATCACGAGCAAAACTGTTCTACTTCAACAGTAAGAATGGTAGGTTCTTCTCATGCTGGTTTGTTTGCTTCTATTTCTGCAGGTGTATCTGCACTTTGGGGACCATTACATGGTGGTGCTAACCAAGCGGTACTTGAAATGTTAGAAGAGATTCATAATAACGGTGGTGATACTGAAAAATATTTGGCTAAAGCTAAAGATAAAGCAGATCCTTTCAGATTGATGGGCTTTGGACATAGAGTTTACAAAAACTTTGATCCACGTGCTAAAATCATAAAAAAAGCAGCTAATGAAGTATTAGCTACTTTAGGTGTTGAAGATCCTATCTTAGATATTGCTAGAAAGTTAGAAGCAGCAGCATTAGAAGATGAGTATTTCAAAGCGAGAAACTTATATCCTAATGTAGATTTCTATTCTGGAATTATCTACAGAGCTTTAGGAATTCCAACAGATATGTTTACTGTAATGTTTGCAATTGGTAGATTACCAGGTTGGATTGCGCAATGGAAAGAAATGCGTGAAAACAAAGAGCCTATTGGAAGACCAAGACAAATTTATACAGGATCTCCATTAAGAGAGTTTAAATAATATACAAAATTCTATTCCTATAAAGCTTCACTGAAAGGTGGAGCTTTTTTTTTACCTTTGTTTAAAGTATTTGAATTTCATGATACAGTTAAATATCCATAACGAAACTTCGCGCTTGAGAGCTGTGGTTTTAGGTACCGCGCAAAGCAATGGTCCTACCCCGACAGTAGAGGAAGCGTACGATCCAAAATCATTAGAACATATCTTGGCTGGAACCTATCCAGTAGAAGAAGATATGGTTTATGAAATGAATGCTTTCGAAGCAATTTTACGCAAGTATGATGTAAAAGTGTACCGTCCTGATTTGATCAAAAATTACAATCAAATTTTCACCAGAGATATTGGGTTTGTAATAGAGGATGTTTTTATAAAGTCCAATATATTACCGGAAAGAGAGAATGAGTTGGACGCCATTCAGTATATCATTGATCAGATTAATCGGTCGAAAGTAGTGCGGCCTCCAAAAGAAGTGCATATTGAGGGAGGAGATGTGATGTTGTGGGGTAATCATATTTTTGTAGGAACTTACAAAGGAAGTGATTACAAAAACTATATCACCGCTCGAACTAATATGGAAGGAGTTGCTTATATCCAATCCCTGTTTCCTAATAAGATTGTGAAGGAGTTTGACTTGATTAAATCTAAGTTGGAAGCTAGAGATAACGCATTACATTTAGATTGTTGTTTTCAGCCTGTGGGTAAAGACAAAGGAATTATTTATAAAAGAGGGTTTCGTGAAGAAGCTGATTATATGTATTTAGTGAATCTTTTTGGGAAGGATAATTTATTTCATTGTAAACGCAATGAGATGTATAATATGAATTCTAATATTTTTTCGATTGATACGAATGTAGTTGTTTCTGAGAAAAAGTTTAAAAGACTTAACAATTGGTTACGGGAAAATGGATTTGTAGTAGAGGAGGTTCCTTATGCTGAAATAGCCAAGCAAGAAGGCTTATTGCGTTGTTCTACTTTGCCTTTAATAAGAGATTAAAAAAAATATAATGAAACAAATTACCAATTCTGTATTGATGATTCGTCCTGTGGCGTTTCGAATGAATGAGCAAACTGCCGTCAATAATTATTATCAAAAAGTTATTGATGGATTGCTACCTGCTACTGTAAATGTTAAGGCCCAACAAGAATTTGATGCTTTGGTAGGGAAACTGACAGAGGTGGGAGTAAATGTTGTTGTGGTTAATGATACAGAAAATCCGAGTACACCTGACAGTATTTTTCCAAACAATTGGATTTCTTTTCATCAGAATGGAGACGTTGCTTTTTATCCTATGTTTGCTGAGAATCGACGTTTGGAGCGAAGAGAAGATATTTTGGATTTATTAGAAGAGGAAGGATTTGTGATTGATAATATTGTCGACTATTCTTCCGCTGAAGAAGACGAATTATTCTTGGAAGGAACAGGGAGTATAGTTTTAGATCGAGCCAATGAAAAGGCATATTGTGCGCTTTCGCCAAGAGCTGATGAAGAATTGTTTATTGAGTTTTGCGAAGATTTTGATTATGCGCCTGTAATTTTTGAAGCCTTTCAAACAGTTGAAGGAGAACGTAAGTCCATTTATCATACTAATGTGATGATGTGTGTAGGGGATACTTTTGCAGTGGTATGTGCAGATGCGATTGATGATAAGCAAGAACGAAAAATGGTTTTAGAAAACCTTAAAAAAGACGGTAAAGAAATTATTTTGATCTCAGAAAAACAATTGAGCAGTTTTGCCGGTAATATGCTGGAAGTTTTAGGAGCTGATGATAAAAAATATTTGGTGATGAGTACTGCTGCTTTTGAATCCTTGACGGTCAAACAAAAAGAGCAATTGGAAAAGCATGCGGCTATTTTGCATTCTAATTTAGATACTATTGAAGCATGTGGAGGAGGAAGTGCACGATGCATGTTGGCAGAAATTTTTTTAGAAAAGAAATAGTTGCTGAGAAGTTGTTAATCAAAGATTAGAAGTTTGAATTATTCAAGCCTGAAAAGCGTTACTTTTGTAAAACACAAAAAATATAATGAAAAATAAAAAAACATTAATTCTGGGAGCTTCTACCAAAGCTGAAAGAGCGTCTTATAAAGCAATTAATAATCTAGTGAGCAGAGGGTATTCTGTTTTGGCGATTGGTCAAAATGCAGGAGAAGTGGCAGGGGTAAAAATTCAAACCAAGGCAATTCCGTTAAAAAATATTGATACAATAAGTTTGTACTTGAAAGCTTCACGTCAAAGAGATTATTATAATTATATCGTAGAGGCAAGCCCAAAGCGTGTAATTTTTAATCCAGGTAGTGAAAACCCAGAGCTTTCGCAACTCTTAGAGCTAAATAATATTAAAGCAGAATCCGCTTGTACGCTGGTATTATTGGCGACAGATCAATACTAATTAATAATTTCGAAAGAGCTTCATTTATTTGGTGCTTTTTAAATAAATTATCATTATTCCCATGGAGTTTTCTTCAAAATTAATTGAAAAAGCAGTTAATGAGATTGCACAATTGCCAGGAATAGGCAAACGTTCAGCTTTGCGGTTAGTACTTCATTTGTTGAAACAGCCCAAAGAGCAAACGGATTTTTTGTCGCAAGCATTGGTAAACATGCGTACCGATATAAAGTATTGTCAAAGTTGTCATAATATTTCGGATAGTGAAGTTTGTGAAATATGCGCCAATCCCAATAGAAATAAACAGTTGATTTGTGTTGTTGAAGATATTCGGGATGTCATGGCTATCGAAGGAACAGGGCAATTTAAAGGAGTGTATCACGTTCTGGGTGGTAAAATATCACCAATTGAAGGAGTTGGGCCGAGTCAATTGAAGATTCCTTCATTGGTTGAGAAAGTAAAATCAGGCAATGTGACTGAAATTATATTTGCGTTGAGCTCTACAATGGAGGGAGATACAACAAACTTTTATATTTACAAGCAAATTGCAGATTCAGGAGTTGAAATGTCTACTATTGCTAGGGGGATAGCCGTGGGTGATGAATTAGAATATGCTGATGAAGTGACCCTGGGTCGTAGCATATTGCATAGAATTCCTTTTGAAAAATCTTTTAAGAGCAATTAATTGGGGATTAAGAAAATCAAACTTTTAATATAGTAAATGAAAAAGCTATATTTGTTGTCTAAAATGAAAAAATGAACAAATACGTTTTCTTCTTATTCTTATGCATAGCGCAGTTATTTACCTCATGTATTTCAACTCGTGATTTGGTTTATTTGCAACAAAAAGGAGGAGTGGATACAGGTTCAAATATATCAGCAGTTCCATCTAAGCCTTATAGAGTTCAAATTAATGATGTGTTGAGCTTGAGTATAAAGGCAATTGATCCTAAATTGGTTTCAATCTTCAGTACAGTTGAAGGAGAGGCCGGGAAATCAGCTTCAGCTTTATATTTTGATGGATTTACAGTGGACGATCATGGGAATATTAGAATTCCAGTATTGGGAGAGATGAATGTCCTTGGTTATACTGTCGACGAAATACGATTGAAAATAGAGAAGCAATTACTAGCCGAGTATTTTACAAAAGAAGCAAACCTTTTTGTAACTGTGAAATTGGCAGGTTTTAAATATACAATTACAGGGGAAATAGGAAGTACAGGTAGTAAAACCTTGTTTCAAGACCGTGTAACTATTATGGAGGCGATTGCTAATTCAGGTGATATTACACTTACAGGTAATAGGAAAGCCGTTACTGTTATGAGGCAATCACCAACAGGTGTTGAGATGCATGACCTGGATCTTACAGATATTAATGTGATGAAATCACCATATTATTATTTGCAGCCAAACGACTTTATTTTTATAAAGCCACTAAAACAGAAAACTTGGGGAACTGGAAAAACAGGACTGGAGTCAATAAGTACCTTTGTATCCCTGTTTTCATTAGCTACTACCATGTTTTTTCTGCTAACCAATTAAAAGCGTGATAGAAGAATGTTAGATATTAAAGATTTTTCAATTTTTGAAAACCAAGCAAGTTTCGACTTTAAAGGTTTTCTAATTAAAATAGGAAGCTATTGGAAGTGGTTTTTAATCAGTTTGATTATTACTTTCACTGTGGCTTACCAAGTCAACATTCGAAAAGAAAAAATTTACGGTATGGAAACGCTTATTTCTGTTAAAGAAAAAAGTAATCCACTTTTTACTTCCAATACCAGTTTGGTTTTTAACTGGGGTGGAATCTCAGATCAAGTAAGTACCATTTCAACCATATTTCAATCGAGATCACATAATGAGTTAGTAGTTGAAAAATTACAATTTTATATTGATTATTTAGTTCAAGGAAAGTACAAGCTAGTAGATGCCTATGGCGCCGTACCTTTTTACGTCAATATTGATAAGACAAAAGGACAGCTTGTAAACACTCTGATTGGAATTAAATTTGTGACTGAGAACGAATACGAAATTCGCATTCCTTTTGCTACAAATAATGTTAACCTAGTTTCTTATGTGGATAATTCATATTCCAATACTGCTGTAGTTCCTACGGAGTTTGTCAAAAGATATAAAGTAGGGTCGGCTGTAACATTGCCTTTCTTAAATTGGAAATTACAAATAAAAGACAACCCGGGTTTTTATATAGGCAACGAATATTTTGTGAAATTCAACGATTTTGACGCTACAGTTTCTAGGTACAAAGGTGTTAATGTTCGGGTTGATGATCGAGCAGGATCCATCATTACTCTTGGTATGCAAGGGACAAATAAGGCACGAATGGTGGAGTATTTGAATTCCACTGTAAATGTCTTAATCAAAAGGCAATTAGATGACAAAAATCAATTTGCAACCAATACAATCAGCTTTATCGATAGTACCCTTGTTGCCATGGAATCTCAATTGAGAGAAACCGGAGACGAATTAAAGTCTTTTAGAAAAAGTAAAAATATTTATGATATTGAAGCGGGGGGCGAGAAATTTTCGGATAAAATATTTGATTTTGATGTCCAAAAAGACGAAATCGCTCGTAAATTAGCCTATTACAATTCCCTAAAAAACTATCTAAAAAACAGTGTTGACTATTCTAAACTTCCAGCACCTTCTGTAGCTGGAATTGATGACCCTAATATTACGACCAATATATCAAAATTAATAGCACTTTCTACCCAACGTTCAGAGATGGCTTACGCGGTAAAAAGTGAAAAGATTTTCAAAGATTTTGATATGCAAATGGATGCAATTAAAAATGTGATTTTAGAGAATATCACAACTGCAAAAGCATCTTTACAGTACGACTTGTCGCTTATAAATAATAAAATAAGTCAAGCAGAGAATACCATCAAAAAACTTCCTGAAGATCAGCAAGAGTTGATCAAAATTAAGAGAAAGTATGATTTAAGTGATAATATTTACAATACTTTTTTGCAAAAAAGAAGTGAGGCAGATATTGTCAAAGCGGCGAACTTATCGGATATTCATTTTATCGATCCTGCTAAAGATATAGGTGGTGGGCTTTTAGGGCCGAAAACCTCAGTCAATTATGTGTTGGCACTGTTTCTGGGTATTTTGTTTCCGTTGATTTTTGTTTTCACTATTTTCTTTATTAATAATTCGATTCAAAATACGGATGACATCAATAGTCTGACTCAAATTCCTCTGATAGGTGTTGTTGGACTCAATAAGGCAGGTACTGATTTAGCCGTTTTTGATAAGCCGAAATCGGCATTGTCAGAATCATTTAGAGCGATTCGCTCTTCATTGCAATTTTTGTACAAACAACAAAACGTTGATGGAGCTAAGACTTTAATGATTACCTCTTCAATTAGTGGTGAAGGAAAGACTTTTTGTTCCGTTAATATCGCAACAGTTTTTGCCTTGAGCGAAAAGAAAACCGTTATTTTAGGGTTAGATTTACG
This sequence comes from Flavobacterium faecale, assembly GCF_048320115.1. GTDB lineage: Bacteria > Bacteroidota > Bacteroidia > Flavobacteriales > Flavobacteriaceae > Flavobacterium > Flavobacterium faecale_A. The sequence continues at coordinate 664,311 of NZ_CP182943.1, read as the reverse complement.
CAAGCCTAAATTATCTGAAGAGTTTCGTTTAGTAAATGAAGTAGGAGTTGTGAATTATTTAATCCATCAATTGGGTGTTGATGAAATTGTAACTCCAACGCACATTCCGTATTTAGATGTTATTTTGTCAGGACCTATTCCGCCGAATCCTTCGGAGCTTATTTTGAGCGATCGAATGGGAGATTTGATGAATGAACTAAAAGAAAAATATGATTATATTATCCTAGACACACCACCTGTAGGTTTGGTTTCGGATGCTTTAGAGTTATCCGAATTTGTGGATGTAACTTTGTATATTGTGCGGCAAAATTTTACTAAAAAAGAAATGATTACCTTATTGAATAATAGGGTAAAAAGGAAAGAATTATCGAATACCAGTATCATTTTTAATGGTTTCGAAAACAAAGCGAAGTATGGTTCTGCGTATGGGTATGGTTATGGATACGGTTATGGCTATGGATACGGTTCTTATGCCAATGGATATCATGAGGGGGATAAACCGAAAAGTTGGATAAATCGCATCACAAATCAATTTCGGAAGTCCAAAAAAAGTTAGAAAATGAGTAAGCAAGAAACGAATAATACAACGATATTGATTACAGGAGGGGCTGGTTTTATTGGCTCTAATTTATGCGAGTACTTTTTAGGAAAAGGGTATCAAGTAGTTTGTTTGGATAATTTTGCCACTGGTCATCGGTGTAATTTGAAAGCATTTGAGAATAATGCCAATTTCAGGTTGATTGAAGGGGATATTAGAAACCACAAGGATTGTGAAGCAGCTGTTTTAGATGTCGATTATGTGTTGCATCAAGCGGCGCTAGGCTCAGTGCCTCGTTCTATAAAGGACCCTGTTACGACTAATGACGTAAATGTGACGGGTTTTATCAATATGCTGGTAGCCGCACGAGATGCTAAGGTGAAACGATTTATATATGCAGCCAGCTCTTCTACCTATGGAGATTCTCAGGGTTTGCCAAAAGTGGAAGAAGTTATAGGGAAACCGCTTTCTCCCTATGCCATTACTAAGTACGTAAACGAACTTTATGCTGAAATTTTCAGTAAAAGTTATGGTATGGAAACCATTGGATTGCGCTATTTTAATGTTTTTGGTCGGAAGCAAGATCCTAATGGCGCTTATGCTGCGGTTATTCCAAAATTTGTGATGCAATTGATGCAAATGCAAAGTCCGGTGATAAATGGAGATGGTAATTACTCTCGCGATTTTACCTATATCGATAATGTGATTCAAATGAATGAGTTGGCTATGTTAACAGAGAATCCATTGGCGATAAATACGGTTTTTAATACCGCTTATGGGGATCGGAATACGTTAAACGACTTGGTGAATTATTTAAAAGGATCTTTGTCTAAGTATCGTCCTGAAATAGCCAATGTTGCAATTGAGTACGGTCCTAACCGAGCGGGTGATATTCCGCATTCGTTGGCTAGTATTGATAAGGCGAAAGAGTTGTTAGGGTATCATCCTCAATATTCCTTACAAGAAGGACTGGAAGAAGCGGTGGCTTGGTACTGGGAAAATTTGCGTTAGCGAGTTCTAGGTAGTAGCATTTTATATAAAAAAAAGATAATAAATACAGAAGATAGAAAATGAAGGTTACTAAAATTTGTTGTATTGGTGCAGGATATGTTGGAGGGCCCACGATGGCGATAATTGCTCAAAAATGTCCACACATACAAGTAACAGTTGTTGATTTGAATGAAAGCAGAATTGCGGCTTGGAATGATGAGGATGTTAATAATATTCCGATATATGAACCAGGTCTTGCTGAAATTGTCGGAGAGGCTAGGGGGAGAAATTTATTTTTTTCTACTGATGTAGATCAGGCCATAGATGAGGCACAGTTAATTTTTATTTCAGTGAATACGCCTACTAAGACCTTTGGAAAAGGAAAAGGAATGGCTGCTGATTTAAAGTATATTGAGTTGTGTGCTAGGCAAATTGCTAGGGTAGCCAAAGACAATAAAATTGTAGTAGAAAAATCAACTTTGCCTGTGCGAACTGCTGAGGCTATAAAGAGTATTTTGGATCATACAGGAAATGGAGTCCAATTTCAGATTTTGTCTAATCCTGAATTTTTGGCTGAAGGTACAGCTGTAACCGATTTATTAGCTCCTGACCGAATCCTGATTGGAGGCGATAGTTCAGCAGAAGGACAAGACGCTATTCAAGCTTTGGTAGATGTGTATGCAAATTGGGTAGCGGAAGATAAAATTTTAACGACAAATGTTTGGTCTTCAGAATTGTCAAAATTAACTGCCAATGCCTTTTTAGCACAGCGAATTTCGTCAATCAACGCCATGTCTGAATTGTGTGAAAAAACAGGTGCTGACGTGAATGAAGTAGCCAGGGCCATTGGAATGGATAGCCGAATTGGACCTAAATTTTTGAAATCATCAGTAGGTTTTGGAGGTTCTTGCTTTCAAAAAGACATTTTGAATTTAGTTTATATTGCCAAGTCGTATGGTTTGAAAGAAGTAGCCGATTATTGGGAGCAAGTGATTATCATGAATGATCATCAAAAAAGGCGGTTTTCTAGTAAAATTGTTCAAACATTATATAATACAGTTGCCGATAAAAAAATTGCCTTTTTAGGTTGGGCATTCAAGAAAGATACTAATGATACGAGAGAATCTGCGGCTATTTATGTGGCTGATGATTTGATAAACGAACAGGCTAATATTGCTGTTTTTGACCCTAAAGTCGAGGCTGCAAAAATACAATCTGATTTGGATTATTTAGAAACTAGAAGTTCTGATGATAATAAAAAGAAGTTAACTGTCGTTGTTAATCCGTATGACGCTTGTGCTGATGCACATGCTATTGCAGTATTGACTGAGTGGGATGAGTTTATTACTTACGATTGGAATAAGATATATGCTTCGATGCAAAAACCGGCTTTTGTTTTTGATGGTCGCAATGTGTTGAATCGTATTGAGATGGAGAAAATAGGATTTGTTTATCAATCTGTTGGTTCTTAAATAGTAAAAAGTGAGGTAATTTAAAACTGTTGGTTGCAATTATTGAAAACGGTTCTCGATACCTGCCTGTCGGGAGATAGGCTTTTTTTGGTTTGGTGTCCTCCCAAAGTTCGGGTATAGTGACTGCATTAAAAAAGACTATCATAGCCGTTTTTATTAAAATTGAAGAGAGACTTACTGATTTTTTTTGCTTGATCAAAAAAGAAACAAAAAAATACTCAGGTTAATATTTAAATTTTTGATTCCGTGAATCTTTGATTTCAAGCCTTGTGCTTCCTCGTCGGTCAAATTAGTTTTGGAATTAGCTTCGCTCTATTCGCCTTCGGCTCGAGTCTAAAAGAGGCAGCAGTCGTTGTGTTTAAACAGCTTTTCTTTTACGTATTTTTCAAACATTTGACACTCGACTGCGAAAGCTAAGGACAGTTGGTTGTAGTAAGTAATTACAGTTGATTTGTAATATAACCTAAGCATATAACCCCGTTATGTGTTGCTTTTTTTAGAATAAATATTGTCTAAGGATGGTATCATAAGTGATTATTAATATGTTGTTTTGTGAAAAAAGTAAAGCGTCGAATTAATGATTTTTACAGGTATCAACAACAACATAAAAACAAAAATTAGTAATAGATTGATTTTTCAAAACAAAAAAGAGGATGAACTGGTATGTAGTGTATACAAAACCGAAATGGGAGAAGAAGGTAGCGGAACAATTAGTGAAATTGAATATAGAGTGTTATTGTCCATTAGTGATTAAAGAAAGACAATGGTCTGATCGAAAGAAAAAGATTGAGGTGCCGCTGTTTAATTCCTATGTTTTTGTACGGTTAAAAGAAGCCGATAGGAATTTGGTTTTTCAATCTGCGGGGGCAGTACGTTATTTGTTTTGGTTGGGGAAACCTGCCATTGTGAGAGAGGAGGAGATCAATACCATTAGGCATTGGTTGGAAAAACCCAATGCAACGGATATTTGTGTTTTGCCTTATCAAGTAGGAGATAAAATAAAATTAGAATCAGGGCCGTTTTTGGATCAGGAAGCAACCATTCAAGAAGTCAATAAAACCCATTGTGTTTTAATTTTGGAATCGTTGGGCTGTGTTTTGAAAATGGAAATTAATAAAGATTAAAGTGCTTAATTGAATACTAAAGTAAATTAAATAAAGATGAAGAAAATACTTATTACAGGTGGTGCAGGATTTATTGGTTCACATGTTGTACGCTTGTTTGTTACCAAATACGTCGATTATCATATCTATAATTTAGATGCCTTGACTTATGCTGGGAATTTAGAAAACTTAGCTGATATTGAAAACGCTTCCAATTATACATTCGTTAAAGGTGATATTGCTGACGAAAAATTTGTTTCAGAATTGTTTCAATTGCATCAATTTGATGGAGTGATTCATCTAGCAGCCGAGTCTCATGTGGATCGTTCTATTGTAGATCCTATGGCATTTGTGAAAACCAATGTCATTGGAACCGTTAATTTACTGAATGCTTCTAGAAAAATATGGGAAGATCAATACGAGGGAAAAAGATTTTATCACATCAGTACTGATGAGGTGTATGGAAGTTTGGGAGCCGAAGGCTTGTTTACTGAAACCACGGCTTACGACCCCAATTCCCCTTATTCAGCATCTAAAGCTAGTTCCGACCATTTTGTACGAGCATACGGAGAAACCTATGGTCTGCCCTATGTCTTGACTAATTGTTCCAATAATTACGGGCCGAATCATTTTCCGGAAAAATTAATCCCTTTGTTTATCAATAATATTATAGAAAATAAGCCGTTACCGGTATATGGCGATGGCAATTATACACGCGATTGGTTGTTTGTAGTGGATCATGCTAGAGCCATTGATTTGGTTTTTCATTCGGGAAAGAATCATGAGACATACAATATTGGTGGTTTTAATGAATGGAAAAACATTGACCTAGTTCGATTGTTGTGTGGTATTATGGATACTAAATTAGGACGTGAGGCAGGGGAATCGGCGCAATTGATTACTTATGTAAAAGACAGGCCTGGGCATGATTTGCGTTATGCTATTGATGCTTCCAAAATAAACAGCGAATTGGGTTGGTCTCCTTCGGTTACTTTTGAGGAAGGATTAGAACAAACGGTCAATTGGTATTTGGCTAATACGGCTTGGTTGAAAAATGTAACTTCAGGAGCTTATGCCTCTTATTATGAGAAACAGTATAAGGAGGTTAGAGGTTAGATGAGGGACGTTAGAAGTTGGAAGGGATTTTTGGTTTTACATTGGGTGTTATTAGATGTAAATCTGCTGATTTCACAAGGTTAAGTACATCTGAAATCAAAAATTCATTAATCAAAAATCAGCAATCATTTTATAGTAATTATTATAAAGTAACCAGTTGGGTGAAATTAATCAGATTCACCTAAAAAAAAAGACAGTTCTACTATAAATTTAAAATTATTTAGAACCAAAATGTCAGTCTGAGCTGATTCTGATCTGAGCTTTTCGAAGGGTTTAAGACCCCATAAAGGATAGATTTCGACTCCCGAAACTTCGGGACAATTTGACAACAGGTATAAAAATTAACTATTAAATTAATTTCACCTAACGGGTTAAAGTAGTATTTTCGCTTTTTTTATAAAAGATTTGATTTAAAGACCATAAAAAACAGGATGAATTCAGATAATAAGATTGCAGTTATTGGTTTAGGATATGTAGGTTTGCCTTTGGCGAGACTTTTTGCTACAAAATATGCTGTGGTTGGTTTTGATATTAATCAAAATAGAATAGATGAATTGCACTCTGGTTTCGATAGTACACTTGAAATTAGCAATGAAATATTGCAGTCTGTGCTAGTGAAAGAGAATCCTTCTTCCAAAAAGAATGATTCTCAAAGTAAAGGTTTGTATTGTTCTTCGGATATAGCAGACATTAAAGATTGTAATTATTATATCGTTACTGTTCCTACCCCTGTGGATAAGAATAATAGCCCTGATTTGACTCCTTTGTATAAATCTTCTGAAACGGTGGGTAAGGTGTTGAAAAAAGGAGATGTTGTGATTTATGAATCTACGGTTTATCCGGGAGTTACTGAGGAAGAATGTGTTCCTGTTTTAGAAAAAGTATCAGGTTTGAAATTCAATATTGATTTTTTTGCGGGTTATTCACCAGAGCGAATTAATCCAGGCGATAAAGAACATACGGTAGATAAAATATTAAAAGTGACCTCAGGTTCAACTCCTGAAGTAGGACAAAAAGTAAATGAATTGTACTTGTCAGTTATCACCGCAGGAACTTATTTGGCACCAAGTATCAAAGTGGCCGAAGCCGCTAAGGTGATTGAAAATTCGCAACGCGATATTAATATTGCCTTTGTCAATGAATTGGCTAAAATATTCAATTTGATGCATATTGATACGCATGAAGTTTTGGCTGCTGCCGGAACCAAATGGAATTTTTTGCCTTTCAAACCAGGATTAGTTGGTGGGCATTGTATCGGTGTTGACCCGTATTATTTGGCACAAAAAGCGCAAGAAATAGGTTATCATCCTGAAATAATTTTAGGAGGAAGGCGTTTGAATGATAGCATGGGGGAATATGTTGCTTCGCAAATTGTCAAATTGATGATTAAAAAAGGAATCACCGTCAATGAAGCTAGTCTATTGTTATTAGGGATTACTTTCAAGGAAAACTGTCCTGATGTTCGCAATACTAAAATAGTAGATTTGATTTTAGCGCTAAAAGACTATGGTGTTAAAGTAACGGTTTTTGATCCATTGGCTAATCCCGAAGGAGTAATGAAAGAATATAAAATTGAAACAATTGCTATAGCACCAACTCAAAAATTTGATGCTGTTGTTTTAGGTGTAGCGCATACTGAATTTTTGAATATGGAATTATCGCAATTCAGAAATAAAATGAGTATTCTTTATGATGTGAAAGGCGTATTGAAAGAAGGGGTTGACGGGAGGTTGTGATTTGGTGCTACTGATAATGTTTTATACTGTGTAGCCCTTCGACAGGCTCAGGGTGACAATGTTATCGTTATTACGTATGTACTAAAACTGTCGAGAAGTACTGGTTGGAGTTAACGAGGTTCTCGGTTCTCGATACAAATTTTCAGAAAAAGCTATTCGCATTTTCTGAAAATTCACTCGAACTGACGGTGGTTCTCGATACAATTTTTAATAGTAAAGCTGTCGCATACTATTAAAAATCACTCGAACTGACGGTGGTTCTCGGTTCTCGATACAAATTTTCAGAAAAAGCTATTCGCATTTTCTGAAAATTCACTCGAACTGACGGTGCTAAATAATACGACATATTCGTCACTTCGAGTGTTTTGATTTGGGAGATTTTGAATAATAAGTTGATGTTCAATAAATCAAAATGTATCGAGAAGCGCTATTTTAAAATTCACTCGAACTGACGGGGGTCTCGACCCTTCGATAAGCTCAGGGCAGGCTTAGCTTAGCCTGACAAAGCGTGTAAGGTTTGTGATGAAAGTTTATCAAATCGAGTGGATTTGAAATTCTTTTAAGGAGAATGGGTCTCGACTGTACTTCGGCTCCGCTCAGTATAAACTACTCGACCTGACAAAGCGTGTAATATTAATTGTCAACGTTAGGCACATCATGAGCAAGTCGAGATGAATTAAGAAAAGTAAGATCTTAGTAAAATAAGATATTTAAAATTATATAAATTAGAATATGGAAAACAAAAAATCCGTAACGCATGTAATCCTTACAGGAGGAATAGGGAGTCGATTGTGGCCCTTATCCCGTAAAAGTCAACCCAAACAGTATTTGTCCTTGTTTGAAGGGAAGTCTTTGTTTGAATTGACCGTAGAGCGCAATCGAACGATCGCTGACCAGGTGATGGTGGTAGGGAATGTTGATAACTGTCATTTGAGTAAAAAAGTGATGGAAAAAGCAGCTATTCCATACGTTAATATTGTGGAATCAACGCCAAGGAATACGGCTGCAGCGATTGCCTTTGCCGCTTTTGCTTCGCAACCCGATGATATTTTGATTGTTACTCCTTCGGATCATATTATCGACGCAATGGATAAATATGAAGAAGCCATACAAGAGGCTATTGAAAAAGCTGACAATGGATTTATCGTAACTTTTGGAATTAGTCCAACTAAGCCTGAAACGGGTTATGGATATATTGAACGCAAAGGAGATGCCGTAATTTCTTTTAGAGAAAAACCAAACCAAATTACAGCGATGAATTTTATCGCCAAAGGTAATTTTTTATGGAACAGTGGCATGTTCTGTTTTAAAGCCAGTGTGTTTTTGGATGAGCTAAAAGCTTTTCAGCCGGAAGTATATGAAAAATCCAAAATAGCATGGGAAAATAATAAAGAAGGTGCGTTGGATTTAGAACTTTCATTAAATATTCCCTCCATTAGTGTAGATTATGCGGTAATGGAACGCAGTAAAAAGATTAAAGTAGTAGCTTCTTCTTTTATTTGGTCTGATTTAGGTTCTTTTGAATCTGTTTATGATTATTTAAAATCAAAAGGACATCCTGTTGATGAAAATGGGAATATGGCTATTGGGACCAATAAGTTTACTGCTTTTGTTGGAACCAAGGATACTATTTTCGTTTTTACCGATGATGCCAATTTAATTTTGAAAAAGAAATCATCACAAGATGTAAAATATGTTTACAATGCTTTAGAAAAAGAGCAATCGGTACTATTGAATTAATTCATGTAAACTTAACGTTAAGATATCACTTTGTTTAGTGATATTTTTTTTGCTTTGTCTTGATTCAAAGCAAGATGAAGGTGGTGGTGATTTGAAAATCACCAAGTTGTTCAAACGAGTTTGGTTTTTTTTGGGATTAACCGAGATAAACTAACTATATTTGCCGCAAAAAAAATATCCGTTTCAGCTCTTAAAAATGGGAGTGTGAACGGCGAAGCCGTGGGATTACACAAGATGTTTGAGGTTTAACAGCGCTTTTTTTTATAATTAAAAGAGTAAGAAAACAATGAATAAAGAAACTAAAATTTATATTGCTGGGCATAAAGGCATGGTGGGTAGTGCAATTTGGAGAGCATTATCAGCCAAAGGATATCAAAATTTGATAGGAGCCTCTAGTAAAGAATTGGATTTAAGAAACCAGCAAGCGGTCAAAGACTTTATTGCTACCGAAAAACCTGAGGTTGTAATTGATGCCGCAGCCAAAGTGGGAGGTATTTTGGCCAACAATAATTATCCGTATCAATTTTTGATGGAAAATATGTTAATCCAAAATAATTTAATTGATTCGGCTTTACAAGCGGGTATTGAGAAGTTTATTTTCTTAGGAAGTTCTTGTATATATCCCAAATTAGCTCCTCAACCCTTAAAGGAAGATTATTTATTGACTGATTCTTTAGAACCAACCAATGAATGGTATGCTATCGCTAAAATTTCAGGAGTAAAAGCCTGTGAAGCGATACGCAAACAATTCAATAAAGATTATGTGAGTTTGATGCCTACTAATTTATATGGTATTCACGATAATTTTGATTTAACCAGTTCGCATGTGTTGCCAGCGATGGTTCGTAAATTTCATGAAGCCAAGGAAAATAATCATGCCCCTGTTAGTCTTTGGGGAAGCGGAACTCCTATGCGTGAATTTCTATTTGTAGATGATATGGCTCAAGCGGTGGTTTTTGCTTTAGAAAATAGATTGCCAGAGCACTTATATAATGTAGGTACAGGAGAGGATTTAACGATTAAAGAACTAGCAGAAACTATTCAAAGAGTAATTGGTCATGAAGGATCCATCGACTGGGATAGTACTAAGCCAGATGGAACACCGAGAAAATTAATGGATATTTCCAAAATGCATAGTTTAGGATGGAAGCATCAAGTGGAATTGGAAGAAGGAATTAGGAAAACGTATACTTGGTTTTTAGAAAATCAGGATAAATTTAAAGAAGTGAAGATGTAAAATCGTTTACCGTCTTTCGTCCATCGTCTTTCGTCTTTCGTCCTTCGAGCAACGTCCATCGAGCAACGTCTAACGAACAACGAATAACGAACAACGGAAATCGAACATCGAACAACGGAAATCGAACAACGATAATGTAATATTTATGGAATCGAATTTAGAAGTTTGGAAATTAGCGCATCAATTAACTATTGCGGTTTATCGTACTACTGAATCGTTTCCTAAAAATGAACAATTTGGGCTTACTAGTCAAGTAAGAAGAAGTGCTAGTAGTGTACCAACAAATATAATTGAAGGTCAGGCTAGACAGTATAAAAAAGAATTTATTCAATTCTTATATATTGCAAAAGGGTCTTTAGAGGAAACTAATTATCATTTGTATTTGTCTAAAGATTTGGGGTATATAGCGGAAAGTGAGTATGTCGTTCTTTTGGATTTATGTACAAGAATAAAAATGATGCTTTATAAATTAATAAAATCCTTGTAGGATAAGTTAATCGTTGACCGTCTATCGTTGCTCGTCCATCGAACAGCGAATAACGAACAGCGAACAACGTCTATAGTCTGTCGTTCATCGTTCATCGTCCAACGAATAGCGAATAACGAACAACGAATAACGAACAACGAATAACGAACAACGAATAACGAATAACGAATAACGAATAACGAATAACGAATAACGAATATCGAACAACGAATAACGAATATCGAACAACGAATAACGAATATCGAACAACGAATAACGAATATCGAACAACGAATATGAATACCAAGCAAAAAACAGCATTAGTTACAGGAATCACAGGTCAAGATGGATCGTATTTAGCCGAATTATTATTAGAAAAAGGATATATGGTTCATGGTGTGAAACGCCGTGCTTCCTCTTTCAATACGCAGAGAATTGACCATTTGTATGTGGATCAACATGAGAATCATGTGAATTTTAAATTGCATTATGGTGATTTGACGGATTCAACTAATATTATTAGAATCATTCAAGAGGTACAACCGGATGAAATTTACAATCTGGGGGCGATGTCTCATGTGAAAGTTTCTTTTGATTCTCCTGAATATGTTGCTAATGTGGACGGAATGGGAACCTTAAGGATATTAGAAGCAGTTCGTATTTTGGGTCTTGAAAAGAAAACCAGAATCTATCAAGCTTCTACTTCTGAATTGTATGGGGGATTGGCTGAAAATAAAAATGCTGCAGGTTTCTATGATGAGAACTCACCCTTTTATCCTCGTTCGCCTTATGGTGTGGCTAAAATTTATGGTTTTTGGATTACTAAAAACTACCGTGAAGCTTATGATATGTATGCTTGTAATGGAATCTTATTCAACCACGAATCACCAAGAAGAGGAGAGACTTTTGTGACCCGTAAAATCACGATGGCAACGGCTGCTATTGCATTAGGAAAACAAGATTGTTTGTACTTAGGGAACTTAAACTCACAAAGAGACTGGGGACATGCCAAAGACTATGTAGAGGCCATGTGGAGAATCTTACAACAAGACAAGGCCGAAGATTATGTAATTGCTACTGGAGTAACGACTTATATCCGTGATTTTGTGCGTTTGTCTTTTGCTGAGGTAGGAATGGAATTGGCTTTTGAAGGTGAAAACGAAAATGAAATTGCTAAGGTTGTAGCTTGCAATAATCCAGAATATCAGTTAGCATTAGGTACTGTAGTGGTACGTGTAGATCCACAATATTACCGCCCAACCGAAGTAGATTTGCTAATAGGAGACCCTACTAAGTCTAAAACGCAATTGGGTTGGAAACCCCAATACGATTTGGCAGGATTGGTGAAGGAAATGGTGGCTAGTGATTTGAGAATTAAAATTTAAAAATTGAAAAATTTAGTTTTCAAATCATATTTATATTTGTTTCTTTCACAATCTATTAGTTTAGTGATAAATATATTAATGAGCATAGTTATTCCGAAGTTACTGAATGTGGAAACTTTTGGCTATTGGCAATTATTTTTATTTTACACTTCTTTTGTAGGTTTTTTTCATTTCGGACTTAATGATGGAATTTATCTTCGGTACGGAGGTAAAAATTTAGAACATTTAAATGGTGGTCTCTTAAAAGCACAGTTTTTATTTCTGTTTTTTCTACAAATTATTTTGGCAATTAGTTTCTTTATTTATCAATATTTCTATGGTCGGGAGGATTTAAATCAAATAATTGTTTTTGTAGTTATATTTATGATTATTAGTAATTTAACTTCTTTTATGACCAGTGTTTTTCAAGCGGTCAACAAGTTGAATTTTTTTTCTATTTTAACTATAATAACGAGTTCAACATTCTTGCTTTTTATCGGTTTATTATTTCTTTTTAATAAATTTAATTTACTTTACATAACATTAAGTTATACTATTTCTTATTTTCTTGGTCTAATTTATGTTTTATATAAATCAAAAAATATTTTATTAAGTAAAATAGACTGGAGTTATAGAAAAACATTTTTATCTGAGTGCAAACTAAATACTGTGGTTGGATTTTTTTTGATGATTTCAACTATTTCAAGTATACTTATTTTAGGAGTTGGAAGATTTGCAATTGAAAAAAAATGGGGTGTTGTTACTTTTGGTGTAATCTCTTTATGTTTTACAATAACAACCCTGTTGCTTTTTTTTATAAGGCAAATTGGATTAGTTATTTTTCCGTTACTAAAGAAAGTAAATATTGAATTACAGAAGAAATATTTTTCTTTAAGTATTAATATTCTCAATATAATTCTTCTTGGTTGTTTGCTATTACTACCATTAATTAATTTTATTATCTTGGGGTGGTTGCCGAAATATTCGGATAGTTTGAATTATTTTATATTTATTTTGCCTTTGGTTATTTATGAAGGTAAAACACAAATAATTCTTGTTACCTATATGAAAGTACAACGAAAAGAGAAAGAATTGATGTATATTAATGTGGTTTCTATGCTTTTTTCTTTTTTACTTTGTGGGGTTGGATATTACTTTAGCTCAATTGTTTTTATTATTATTGCGATGACATTTTCTTCCATAGTAAGAGGTTCTATTTTAGAGTATTTTCTGAATTTAAAAATGGGTGCGCCTAACACAGAATCTTTAATTGTTGTTTTTTCGATGACGGTTTTGTTTGGTTTATTTTTTAATTTTTTTGAAAGTAAAGTTGCTTGGTTTTCTTATTTAGCTATATACGGTCTTTATTTGATTTCAAACATGAATAGTATCAAACAAATTAGAAAAGAAGTAAAACTATTTTTTTAACAATGGAAATTTTTATAAACTTACTTTTTTTATCAATTGGTTTTTTTTTTATAACTAGAAGGCAAAAAGTATATTCATCGCTTGTTAATCATTTTACTATTTTTGGATTTGTTTGGCCTTTTATAACAGTTGGAACACAATTGGCTTATCCAAAACAAGTTGCTATTGAGGTAGTAATTTTCTATTATATCTGTTGGTTTGCTTACATCTTTGGCTCATCTTTGTTTAAGCATAACTTCTCTAAGGTTATCGAAATTTCTAGCACTACATACTCGAGAATAAAAATTTTAATAATTTTTTTATTCTTATTTTGTATAATATCCAATTGGGAGTTACTTTCACTAATTTTAAATATTGGTAATTTACTGGCTTGGGCAGCACTAAGAAAGGAAAATGGTTTTGAGGATTTAGATTCAAATATTTTCTTTACTTTATTTCAAAGAGTTTACTTGGTTTTTATTCCACTAGGAATATTTTTATTTAAAAATCAAAAGATTTCTAAAATATTTTTATCAGTTCTCATATTTTCAGGTTTTATATTTTCTATTTTAAAATTTACTAGGGCTCCCATTTTAAATTTATTCATAGTTCTTTTAGTTTCTTACGTTTATATTTACAAAAAAAAACTCCCACTATTTTCAATAATGGTTTCTGTTTTGATCATTTTTTTAATATTTGGCGGTTCCATGCTTATCTTAACAAAGGATTCTAGTGGATATAATCTAGTAGATGATATTAATTTATATCTATTTGGTGGTCAGGTTGCTTATCAAGATTTTTTTGATGGTAGTTATATTGATAACATGAGGTATGATATAAATAATTACTCATTAGATTTTGTTAATTATATTCTTAAGAAAGTTGGTTTTATTGATACTTATCCTTCTTATGTTCGAGAATATACAAATAATCCTATTGTCATTACAAATATTTATACTTTTCTTGATGCATTTACTTATGATTTAGGAATAGTTGGTGCCCTTATTGGTGCTTTTGTTATGGGATTGTTTTCAGACTATAGCTATCGTATTTATAATAGTAGAAGAAATATTTTTGCATTAGTTTTTTACGGTTATATATGTTATTTTAATTGCTTTGTCTTCGCCAATAACGAATTTATTCGTTTTCCAGTATTGTTAACTGCTGTCTCATTAATTTTTTACAACTTTTTGGTTAAAATTAAATATGAAAAATAAGAATTTTAATGAATGCTTTATCAGGATTGTTATTTTAAATTACAATGAATCTAAATATACAATCTCCTTAATTGATCAATTAAGGAATCAAACCTTTCTGAATTGGGAAATTGTAGTAGTAGATAATTGTAGTCGTGAAGATCAAGTTGTACTTTTGAAGGAAAATTTACCTTCGGATGTATTCGCTATATTTTCTGAAGAAAACTTAGGATATGCAAAAGGAAACAATTTGGGATTAAAATATTCTGGAATAAATGAAATCGATTATTTTTTGGTTTTAAATAATGATTTAATTATTGAAGATGAAAAGTTTATTGAGGAGCTTATTAAAGGCATGATTGCTTATGAAAGAGACAATGTCGTGGCCTCATCACCTATAGTAAATACAGTATCAACGAAGATTCCATTAGAAGATCAAATTCAAGTTAGAAGAGTTTTGTCCTTAAGGAGTACTTTTTTAATTAACATACCTTTATTTAAACTTTTTACTAAAAATATAGAATCTAAGTTTTTATATAAGAAGAACATGCCATTTTTAAATAAATACATGAAATGTGATAGTATAAATGGAGCCGCATTTATTATAGAATCAGAATTTATTAAAAGTAATAATTATTTAGATGATGGTACATTTCTTTATTATGAGGAAATTATCTTGGGAAAGCAAATTAAAAATGCGGGTAATACTTGTCTACTCAATGGTTTTACATTTGTCGATCATTTACAGGGTATTTCTACAAAGAGTTCGACTAACAATATAAGTGTAAAAATGGAACGATTAAAATATAAAAGTTCTTTATACTATTTAAAGAAATACGAAAATATGAATACCATCAGTTGTTTTTTATATAGTTTTTTGAGTGAAATTACAATTTTTATAAAAGTACTAATAAATAAATTTAAATAGTATGAGAATTGCTATACTATGTATTGCCCATGAATTATCTCCAAATCTAAAATTGATGTTGGGTAATTTGTCTAAAGATTTTGATATTTATGTTCATATGGATTCTAAATATGGAGAAATAGATGAAAAAGATTTCCCGAAAAATGTCTTTTTCATAAAAAATAGAATAAAGGTTTATTGGTCAGATTCTAGTCAAATAAGAGCAATGTACAACTTATTGGAGTCAAGTTTTAATACTAATTATTCTCATTATTTATTTATTTCTGGAGCCGATTTCCCAATCAAGTCAAATCAGTTTATATTAGATTTTTTTAAAGATAATAAAAATAGTTACTTGGATATTTCTCCTTTACCTAAAGTGCAGTGGTCTAGTGTAGGAGGAGGAAAAGACAGATTTGAAAAATTTTGGCTAACAAAATTTAATAATAGGAAAATCACCTGTATATTAGGTAAAATAACATTGTTTGTTCAAAAAACTATAAATTTCAAACGTAAATCTTTGCCTATCGAATACTATGGAGGTTCAAATTGGAGTAATTTATCACATGAGGCTGTTGCTTATATATTAGATTACCTACAAACTAATCCATCTTTTATGGAAAGTACAAAATATACTTTTCAGATGGATGAGATTTGGATTCAAACAATTTTAAAGACGTCACAACATTTAGAAGTAATAAATAATGATCTTAGATATACTGACTGGGTTTCTGGGCCAGACTTCCCAAGAACTTTAGATTTAAAAGATTATGATTTATTAACATGTTCTGAAGCATTTTTTGCGAGAAAAGTAAGTAGCACTAATTTATCTTTACAGAATAAGATTTTGAACAATTTTATAAAAAAATAGTCAAACTCTTAGGATTATTTCAGCAAGGGAGATTAATTAATAGTAAGAATTAAATATTTTTTATTTAACCTTAAAATATATTTTTGTATTTCAATCTTATAGTCTTGATATTAATTATTGATACAAAACTTGAGGGGTTTTACCAGTAATAAAATTAGTTTTAATTATAGTAGAGAAATATAAGTAGTTATTAAATAAATATGATTATAATTAAAGTTACGGGTGGTTTAGGAAATCAATTATTTCAATATGCGTTTGCTAAATACATTGAGAAATCATTAAATATCAATGTGAAATACGATATGCAAACCATTCTGGAAGCTACCAATTTTACAAAAAGAAATCTCGATATTGAAAAATTTAAAGTAATCTTACCTATCGCTTGTGATCGGGATGTAAGTTTTTTTTTAAAATTTAGAACTGGCATTTTATGGCGGATCGAAAGAAAATTTAATCAAATTCTTCAGAGATTAAATAGCAAATATCTTGTTCAAAAGAACGCTCATTCATTAGATATTCCCATAAAAGATAATGCTTACTATGACGGTTATTGGCAATGTTATCAATATGTTGACGAGGTTCGGGATTTGATACTTCAAGAAATTAAAGCGCCTGAAAGTTTTTATAAAAAGCAACAAAATCTTTTGAGTCAAATGCAAAATTCTAATTCTGTTGCCATACACGTCCGAAGGGATGATTATATCAATATTAAAGTTAATGCTTTGTTATTTGAAGTTTGTGATTTAGATTATTACAACGAGGCGATTACTGTTATATCTAAAAATTTAGAAAATCCGCATTTTTTTATTTTTTCACAAGACGAACAATGGGTAAAGGATAATTTTATAGGAGATAAATTTCATTTTATAAAAGGGAATTCTGCGATAGACGATATTTTATTAATGTCACATTGTAAACACAATATAATTGCTAACAGTACTTTTAGTTGGTGGGGTGCTTGGTTAAACCCTTTCAAGGAAAAAATAGTAATTGCTCCCAAGAAATGGTATATAGGTAAAAGAAATGAGGCTACTGTGGATTTAATACCACCTGATTGGATACGAATTTGATAAATTTAATATAATAATGGTTGATTTTTATGAATAATGATAATATATTAGTATCAATTGGTATTCCCATTTATAATGCTGAAAAATATTTGCATGATACTATACAGTCTGTAATCAATCAATCTTATACTAATTGGGAATTGATTTTGGTAGATGATGGTAGTACAGATGATTCCTTAGTAATTGCTAATGCCTTTGAAGATTCTCGGATTAGAATTATTAGTGATGGTACTAATAAAGGTTTAGTTTATCGTTTGAATCAATTAAGTAATATTGCTAGGGGAGTTTATTATGCTAGAATGGATGCGGATGACATTATGCATCCTGAAAGAATAGTAAGGCAAGTAAAAATATTGGAGTTTTTTCCGGAGATCGATGTTTTAGGGACAAATGCGTATTCGATTAATGAAAATAATTTAGTAACGGGTATAAGGTTGCAATATTCAAATTGTGAAAGACTTAGAAAAGTACAGGGTTTTATTCATCCCACTGTTATGGCAAAAACATCATGGTTTTTAGCTAATCCATACGATGCTAATGCAATACGAATCGAGGATACAGAATTATGGTATCGAACTCGAATGAAGTATAATTTTCAAATCCTAGTTGAGCCATTATTGTTTTACAGAGAATTTGGCGAAGATTATTATAGAAAGTATTTTAACGGTTTTAAAGCGATGATTTATGTGTTGAAGAAATATAATTATAATCCCGCTTTATCGTTAACTTCAGCAAAATATTTCTTAACAGGAATGGTATATTATATCTTTAGCAAGTTAAAAATTGAAAATTTTTTGATTCAAAGAAGGAATCAAGTAAAAATTATGAATTTACCTATTCAGAATATTTTAGACGATATATAAAATGAAAAAAATAATCAGAACAGCTACTATTGCTCTATCATTAGATTTTTTGCTTAAAGGACAATTGTCTTTTTTGAATAGATATTATGATGTTATAGCTATTTCTGGTGATGATTGTCATTTGCAAGAAGTTCATGCTAGGGAAGGTGTTAAAACTTTACCTGTTGAAATGCATAGAAGTATTAGTGTCGTCAAAGATTTGATTTCATTATGGAAATTGTATCTTGTTTTCAAAAAAGAAAAACCAGCAATAGTTCATTCAATAACTCCTAAGGCTGGGTTGTTGAGTATGGTTGCAGCAAAACTTGCTGGTGTACCCATACGAATGCATACTTTTACGGGTTTGATATTTCCCTCTAGGACAGGAATAATGAAGCATCTTTTAATAGTTATGGATAAAACTCTTTGTTATTGTGCTACCCATATTTATCCTGAGGGAGAAGGAGTGAAAAATGATTTGGAAAAATATCACATAACAAAAAAGAAATTAAAAGTTATTGCTAATGGTAATGTCAATGGAATAGATTTATCATATTTTGATCCTAGACTAATTTCAGAAAATGAAAGAGATAGTCTTAAACAAATATTAGGAATTAAAGCTACCGATTTTGTATTTATATTTGTTGGACGTTTAGTCGGTGATAAAGGTATTAATGAATTGATTTCAGCTTTTGAACAATTAAGCTCAGAGAATAAAAATGTTAAATTATTATTGGTTGGTCCTTTTGAATCGGTTTTAGATCCATTAAAATCAGAAACGCTCCAAGATATTACTACCAATGAAAACATAATTTCAGTTGGTTTTCAGAAAGATATACGTCCCTATCTTTGTATAAGTCATTGTTTTGTTTTTCCAAGTTATAGAGAGGGTTTTCCTAATGTAGTAATGCAAGCAGGAGCAATGGGTTTGCCATGTATTGTTACAGATATTAATGGATGTAATGAAATCATAAAAGAAGGAGTTAATGGGATAATTATCCCTTCTAAAGATATAGTATCACTTTATAATGGGATGATAAAAATAATTTCGGAACCAGATTTTAAAATGCAATTAATTTCAAAAAGTAGAGAAATGATAAGTAACCGATTTAGTCAGGATATAGTATGGAAAGGTATTTTAAATGAATACTCTAAAGCGGAAAACGATGTATAAAAAAATATTAAAACCAATATTTGATTTTATTTTTGCTTTCCTAGGCTTAGTATTATTAAGTCCTATTATAATATTTGCAATTATTAGTTTGTTTTTTTCCAATGGAGGTAAACCTTTTTTCTTTCAAGTTCGTCCGGGCAAAGATGGAAAGCTTTTTAAAATTATCAAGTTCAAAACTATGAATGATAAAAAGGATTTTCAAGGCAATTTATTGCCAGATTCAAAAAGACTCACTAAAATTGGGGCTTTTGTTCGTAAAACTTCATTGGATGAAATTCCTCAGTTATTAAATGTTTTAAAAGGGGATATGAGTTTGATAGGCCCTCGACCACTTTTGCCTGAATATTTACCGTTATACAATGAAAGCCAAAAACAAAGACATAATTTAAGGCCAGGAATAACAGGTTGGGCGCAAGTCAATGGACGTAATGCAATATCTTGGAATCAGAAATTTGAATACGATGTTTGGTATGTCAATCATTGTAGCTTTTTGTTAGATGTAAAAATATTTTTCCTAACTATAAAAAAAGTTTTCCTTAGAGAAGGAGTTAATATGGAGGGGCAGGTTACTACAGAAGCATTTAAAGGGAATTAGTATGTATGTTTTTGGAGGAAGCGGACATTGTAGGGTTATTATTGATATACTAAGAAAATCAAATCAGTTTATAGTTGAAGGAATTTTGGATGATGAACCTAAAACTGATTCAATTTTAAATATACCTGTTATTAAAACACCTAGTGTTAGTTTTTTTACTGATAAATCTTTAATTATTGCAATTGGTAATAATCAGATACGAAAAAAAATAGCACTAAGATATATAAGATATGATAGTAAGTTTCTTATTTTAATTCATCCTAAAGCCGTGATTGCTGAAGATGTAATCTTAAATGAAGGTACAGTTATAATGGCAGGAGCGATAGTAAATACTTCTGCCATTATAGGTAAACATGCTATTATTAATACAGGAGCAATCATAGAACATGAGTGTTTTTTGGAAGATTATGTTCATGTTTCTCCAAATGCAGTCTTGGCAGGAGGAGTTACAGTAAGAGAGGGAGCCCATATAGGAATTGGTGCTTCGGTTATTCAAGGTATTAAAATAGGTAAATGGTCAACCGTCGGGGCGGGAGCAGTTGTTATAAGAGATGTTCCTGATTATGCTGTAGTAGTAGGGAATCCGGCTAAAGTTATAAAATATAATATAGAAAATGAATAATCAAAAAATATGGCTTTCCTCTCCACATATGGGAGGTAACGAGCAACGATTTGTGCAAGAGGCATTTGAGTCCAATTGGGTGGCACCTTTGGGGCCAAATGTTACTGGTCTTGAACAAGATTTAGAGACGTATTTAGGAAACGAAGTGCATGTAGGAGCACTTAGTTCAGGAACTGCAGCCATACATTTAGGATTGATTTTATTAGGAGTCAAAGCAGGTGATGAGGTTATTTGTCAAAGTATGACTTTTTCGGCTTCGGCAAATCCTATTTTATACCAAGGTGCTATTCCCGTTTTTGTAGATAGTGAAGAAATGACATGGAATTTATGTCCTATTGCCTTGGAAAAAGCGATTGTTGATCGTATCGCAAAAGGAAAAAAACCTAAGGCAATTATTGCTGTTCATTTATACGGAATACCCTATCAAATAGAAGCTATAAGAAGTATTGCTGATCAATTTGAAATACCCATTTTGGAAGATAGTGCAGAGGCTTTAGGAAGTAGCTATAAAGGACAAGCTTGTGGTACTTTTGGAGATATAGGAGTTCTTTCGTTTAATGGTAATAAAATCATTACAACTTCGGGTGGAGGGGCTATTATTACAAGAACAAAAGAGCTAAAAGAAAAAGCTGTTTTTTATGCCACACAGTCTCGTGACAATGCACCGCATTACCAACATAGCGAAATTGGGTATAATTATAGAATGTCTAATATATGTGCTGGCATAGGACGTGGACAGATGGAGGTATTGGATGCTCATGTAACACTACGTAGAAAAATGCATGAATTTTATGCAGGTTTATTTGCGGAAATCCCTTCCGTAACCGTCTTTGAAGTTCCTAATTCAGAGTATTATGCAAATTATTGGTTAAGTGCTATTCTTATTGAGTCTGATGAGTCCAAAGGGATAAGTGCCGAAGGATTACGTCTAGCTTTCGAGGAAGAAAATATTGAATCTCGTCCTTTGTGGAAACCAATGCATTTACAACCTGTTTTTGAACAATATCCTTATTATGGATCTTCAGTTGCTGAAAATTTGTTCCAAAAAGGATTGTGTTTACCTTCTGGATCTAATTTAAAAGAGGAAGAACGTCTACGAATAGCAACTGTAGTTGAAAGATATTTTTTAAGTGGAAAGTAAATCACAATTTTTTTTAAATCATCATTTAAAAACTTCTTGAATAAAAGGACCATATACCGGCTTTCTCAAAATATAATCTCTCTTTTCGCTGTTAAAGGAATCGATTTAGTACTCACATTGTTTTTGATTCCTTTTTTAATTGTAAAGGTAGGAATTCATAATTATGGTATTTATGCCTTTGCGATGTCGTTAATGTTGTTTTTTGTAAATGTTTTAAATTACGGTTTTGATTTATCTGCAGTTAGGGAATTAGCGATACACAAAGATGATCCTTCTAAAGTTGCTGAAATAGTTAATATGGTTATTTCGGTTAAATTTTGTTTAATCATTATTATTTATGTAATTATTATTGGGTTAATATTATTGGTGCCTATATTTTTTGAGAATAGGATTATGTATGTTTTCTCGTCGTTACTATTGGTGGGTGATTTGTTTTCCGTTAGATGGTTTTTTTTAGGCCTAGAAAAGATGAAATTTATTTCAATTATGAGTACTGTATCAACTATTATTTATGTTTTAGTTGTGCTGTTTCTTATTAAATTTCAAAGTGATTTTATATACATACCAATAGCTGAGGCGATAGGGATGTTTTTAGTATCCTTTATCTCTTTTTTATGGGTTTTAAATAAATATGAAATCAAATTTAAATTATTACCTTTTTCGAAAATAACAATTTATTTGAAAGCAAATTTCAGCAGTTTTATAAACCTTCTTTTACCCTCTACATATGGGTTAACAACAATTTTTTTAGTTGGAGTTTTTGGGGTTCCTTATGATGTTACGATTATTCAAATTGGCATGAAATTTACTAGTGCTTTTTCAACTGTCAATACAATCATGTCTACCGTTTTTTATCCGATGGTAAATAGAGATAAAAAAAATATGCGACCAACTCGATTGGTTTTATTATGCTTAGGTTTTGTACTAAGTATTTGTATGTTTTTCGGAAGTCATTTTTTAATTGTAAATTGGTTAAAATTAGAAAGTTCCACGGATTTAAAATATACTATTCAATTAATTAAGATATTAAGCCCAATCCCTTTTTTAATGGGAGTGATTTCGAGTTACGGTGTCAATGGGATTTTAGTTTATTTTAAAGATAAATTGTATAGTAAAATAACAGTTTCGACAACTTTATTAATGGTTGGTTTTGCCGCTTATTTAGTGCCTAAGTATCACTTTTTTGGAGGAGGAATTGCATTTTTATTTGGTAGGTTACTTTATGCAATCCTATTATTTATGGCTTTTTACGTTACTAATGAAAGGTTACATAAAATTAACTAAATAGAGGTGAAATGAATATAATAGTTATTCTTTCTTTGTTGATTTATATTATCTATGAATTATTTATAGCTTTAAAAAAAAGAGCAAATTCAAGGATTAAGGTCATTTTTTATGTACTTTTTACATGTCTTCATTTTGGAGTTTCTTTTGCTTCGTGTTATTTTTTAAATAAAAACGATCTAACAATTGATGCTGTAAGGTTTCATCATAATGCATTGCAATCAGATGATTGGATGTATTTGTTTAATCTTGGAAGTGATTTTATTTCTTTCCTAGTTTATCCTTTTGTCAAATTGAATGTTAGTTTTGAAGTGCTTTTTTTTCTTTTTGCTACGGTTAGTTTTAAAGGTTTTTTAATTTTATTTGATTTACTGAAATTAGATACTATTAAAGCTAGAGATAGCTGGGTTTTAATATGCTTTTTAATGCCTTCTTTACATTATTGGACAGGATTATTAGGGAAAGAGGCATTGTTAATGTATTTAATGTCACTATTGCTTGTGAAAGTGAAGCAAAGTTCATTTGATTTTTATCTTTTGGTCATCTATGGATTTATATTTTTAATTAGACCACATCTTTGTTTTGTGTTAGGATTGGCTTTTTTATTTTTTATTTTAATAGATGATGAGATTTCGAGAATAAAAAAATTAAGAGCGTTTTTATATAGTTTTGGTAGTATGTTAGTTTTGTTACCACTTGCCCTGATGTTCTTTTTAAATGTCGAAGAGTTTGATGTAAAAAGTATTAATGATTATATTAATAGATTCTTATATTATACACAAACAAATGGGCAAAGTAGAATTGATTTAATTGATACCAATGTGTTTGAAAGAATTCTGTATCTGCTTTTTATGCCTTTACCTTATTTTTACCCTATCAAAAATAAATTTCAATTAGCTGCATCTTTTGAGAATGTACTTTTCCTCTCTGGATTTTTCTATTTGGTTTTTTATTCTATTAAAAATAGAATACAATTTTATAAGATAAAATCCGAAGTTAAATATGCTTTAATGGCTGGTTTGTTAATGGTTGTTTTATTTGGTTCTTATTTATATAATTTAGGTTTAGGCAATAGAATGAGGGCTGTTTTTTTACCTTATATATTTTACTTTTTTGTATCTACTGTTGTTTTTAAAGAAGATGCGAAAGTATAATAGTTTGATTTTAAAGAAAGATTTAATATAGTAATTAGAAATGAAAATAGAAACCACTTTTATAAAAGATTTAGTCGTATTGACTCCCACTGTTTTTGAAGATGAGCGGGGGTATTTTATGGAGTCTTTTAATGATAGAAAATTAAAAGAATTAGGAATTGCTATTGATTTTGTTCAAGACAATCAGTCTTTTTCTAAAAAGGGAACTTTAAGAGGCTTGCATTACCAAAACCCTCCTTATGCACAAACCAAATTGGTAAGGGTGTTGGAAGGCGAAATTATCGATGTAGCGGTTGATTTGCGAAAAGATTCGCCTACTTATGGAAAGCATTTTGGGATCAAATTAACTGCTGAAAATAAAAAACAATTGCTCGTTCCACAAGGATTTGCTCATGGTTTTTCGGTTATTAGTGAAACGGCTGTGGTCTTGTATAAATGCGATCAGTTTTATAATAAAGAGAGTGAAGGAGGTATTCGTTATGATGATCCTGAGTTGAATATCGATTGGGGAATGGATTTAAAGGAGGCGATAGTGTCTGAAAAAGACTTAATTTTGCCTAATTTTACAAACTGTAACAGCCAATTTTAATGGAAAAGATTTTAATAACAGGAGCAAACGGGCAATTAGGGTCGGAGTTGAAAGTGATGTCTGAAACTTATTCGCAATTTGAATGGGTTTTTACGGACTGGCAAGAATTGGATTTGTGTGATTTGGAAAATCTTGAATCTCACATAAGCAGTATTAACCCTCAAATAATTATCAACTGTGCCGCTCATACCGCTGTTGATAAAGCAGAGTCAGAAATGGAATTGTCAGATGTATTGAATCATCAAGCAGTTGCTATTATGGCAAAATGGAGTTTTGAACATCATTGCAAACTAATTCATGTGTCTACCGACTATGTGTTTGACGGAAACTCCTCCATTCCATTGAATGAAGAAGCTGTGACTAATCCAATCAATGTGTATGGAGTTACTAAATTGGCGGGAGAAAAGGCCTGTTTGAAAAATAATCCAGACGCCATTATTATTAGAACTTCATGGGTGTATTCTAGTTTTGGGAATAATTTTGTCAAAACCATGTCTCGATTAATGCAAGAAAGAGAGCAATTAAACGTTGTGAAAGATCAAGTAGGAAGTCCAACGTATGCGGCCGATTTGGCACAAGCGATTATGACGATTATTGTAGGAGATAAATGGCAAGCTGGAATCTTTAATTTTTCAAATGAAGGAGCGATCAGTTGGTATGAATTTGCAGTGGCAATACAAGAAATAGGAAGATTTGATTGTGAAATTAATGGTATATCCTCCTCGGAGTATCCAACACCAGCGCGAAGACCTAATTACTCTTTGTTAGATAAAACTAAGATAAAAAGGACTTTTGATGTCATGGTTCCAGAATACAAAGAGAGTTTGAAAAAATGCATGCAACTGTTAAGGACTGTTCCATAAATAAAAATCGTTTTAATTTTAGTTTAAAAACAAAAAAATATGAAAGGAATTATATTAGCAGGAGGATCAGGTACAAGATTGCATCCTTTGACATTGGCCATGAGTAAACAAATGATGCCGGTTTATGACAAACCGATGATTTATTATCCTTTGTCAACGCTAATGTCGGCGGGAATTAATGAGATATTGATTATTTCGACTCCACACGATTTGCCTAATTTCAAAAAGTTATTAGGAGATGGGTCGGCTATAGGCTGTCAATTTAGTTACGCTGAACAGCCTATTCCCAATGGATTAGCACAAGCTTTTGTGATTGGAGAAGATTTTATAGGGGACGATAGTGTGGCTTTGGTATTAGGGGATAATATTTTCTTTGGAT
Source organism: Flavobacterium faecale (assembly GCF_048320115.1). Taxonomy (GTDB): domain Bacteria; phylum Bacteroidota; class Bacteroidia; order Flavobacteriales; family Flavobacteriaceae; genus Flavobacterium; species Flavobacterium faecale_A. Next base: position 638,455 of record NZ_CP182943.1, on the reverse strand, counting down.
CAAATATGGACGAATTGTTACAATCTAATAGGAATCCAGATGGAGGAGTGGTTTTTGCGTATCATGTTTCGGATCCAGAACGTTATGGTGTAGTGGAGTTTGATAAAGATTTAACTGCTGTTTCTATTGAAGAAAAACCGGTGAAACCGAAGTCCAACTTTGCTGTGCCGGGACTTTATTTTTACGACAATTCGGTGGTGGCTATTGCTAAAAGCATTCAGCCTTCCGCTCGTGGGGAATATGAAATTACCGATGTCAATAAAGCGTACCTAGAGCAAGGAAAGTTAAAAGTAGGGATATTAAGTAGGGGTACTGCTTGGTTGGATACTGGAACCTTTAACAGCTTGATGCAAGCCGGGCAATTTGTACAGGTTATTGAAGAACGTCAGGGACTTAAAGTGGGGTGTATTGAAGAAATTGCTTGGCGACAAGGATTTATTAGTGATAAGGAATTGAAACTCTTGGCAGAGCCATTAAAAAAATCAGGTTATGGGGAGTATCTTTTAAGTTTGTTAAAGATGCTTTAAAAAAAATATAACCTTAGAATGACAATTTTTTAACACAAATTAATATAAAGACTGCTGTTGGTCGAATTAAATTCGTCTCGTAAATGAAATCTCAACTTAATTTGTATTTTTGTTACTTTAATGGCCATAAACTCAGAAAGAAATAAATAATAGATGAAGATGAAAAAGAAATCGAGTTTGGATCAACATTTTTCTAAACTTAGTCAGCGCCTGCGCTTTAATAATATCAGCTATTTGCCTAGGTGGATTATTGTAATTATTGACTTTGCTGTTCTGGTAGCTGCGTTTTTAATAAGCTATTTGTTGTTTAAAGGAATGGGACTTAATTATATAATAATGGAGTCTGAAATTACTTTTGTAGCGACATTTATGGTTGTTAATTTGTTTTTCTTTTGGTTGTTTCGAACCTATTCGGGAATCATAAGGCACTCTTCTTATATTGATGCTTTAAAGCTTTTGTTTTCTCAACTGTCCTTAATGATTGTTTTCGTATGTTTTAATTATACACATGAATTTATTTATGGAGTTAAAGCATTCTTAAATACGGCTTTGTTTATTAATATTTTATTGTCATATGTGGGCTTGTTTTTGTATCGCGTAGTTGTCAAGCAAACATTTGAATTGTATTTTTCTCAGCAGGATAAAAGTGGCTTGATTAAGGTGTTGATTTTTGGTGCTGATGCCAATGCTATTTCAGTTGCCAAAGCCTTAAAATTAGAATCCCCTTCTCGATTTAAAATTGTTGGTTTTATAGATAAAAACAAACAAAACGGAACAAAGAGAATACTTGATTTACCGATATTGACGCAGAAAAAACAGATTCCGACTCTCATGCGTAGTCAAGGAGCACAAGGCTTGATTATAGCCGATAAAAGTTTGTCCAAACAAGAGCAATTGATTATTGTAGATCAATGTTTAGAGTACAATTACAAAGTCTATACGGTTCCTGTTATTTCTGATTGGGAAAATAAAAAAGAAATATCTCAAAAAGTTAAAAAGATTCAAATCGAGGATTTACTCAATAGAAATCCAATTGTTTTAGATACTAAATTAATTTCAAGTCAATTAAAGGATAAAAGAGTATTAATTACTGGGGCTGCAGGTTCTATAGGGAGTGAAATTGCGCGCCAAGTGTTGGGGTTTGATCCTAAGAAGTTAGTTTTATTAGATCAAGCTGAAACGCCTTTGCATCATTTGAATTTAGAAATAGAATGTATAAAATCGAAATCGAAGTTAAAAACTATCATTGCAGATATTCGATGCGAAAGTTCTTTAAGACAGGTATTTGAGAAATACAGGCCGGAAGTAGTTTTTCATGCTGCTGCGTACAAGCATGTACCTTTGATGGAGAAGAATCCATCTCAGGCGATACAAACCAATGTAGAAGGAACTAAAAATTTAGCGGATCTTTCTTGTGAGTTTCAAGTAGGTAAGTTTGTTATGATTTCGACAGATAAAGCGGTTAATCCTAGTAACGTAATGGGTGCTAGTAAAAGGATTGCTGAAAAATATGTTCAATCTTTGTATTTAAAAAACAAACAATTAGGTATTGAAACCACTAAATTTATTACCACTCGTTTTGGGAATGTATTGGGGTCTAATGGTTCAGTAGTGCCTTTGTTTACCAAACAAATTTCGGAGGGAGGTCCTATTACTATTACCCATAGAGATATCATTCGTTATTTTATGACCATTCCAGAAGCTTGTCAGTTGGTGTTAGAAGCAGGAGCCATGGGAAATGGAGGTGAGATTTATATTTTTGATATGGGGAAGCCTGTTAAAATATTTGATTTGGCCAATAAGATGATCAAATTAGCTGGTTTTATTCCTGAAAAAGATATTGAGATTAAAGAAATCGGTTTGCGTCAGGAGAAAAATTGTATGAAGAGTTGCTAAACGATACTTCCAAGACATTGCCCACTCACCATGAAAAAATAATGATTGCTGAAGAGATTCAGGAAGAGTATTGTGTGTTGCATGCGGAGGTAAATGAATTAATTAAGATTTCAAAATCTTTTGCAAAAGAGGAAATAGTGTTTAAAATGAAGCAAATAGTGCCTGAGTTTAAAAGCATGAATTCCAGTTATGCACAATTGGACAAAATAAGCTGTTGATTTTTTGTACATAAAAGCTTGTTTTATCTTCTTTTCTCTCTGTTTTTTTTTATATTCGCAGTCGTTAAAAATACATTAAATGAAATATTTATATCTAATAAAAAACAAACTAATCTTGTTTTTTATTTGTTTGTTTTTTTCTTGTGGTTCTAAGCAAGATATCGTTTATTATCAAAACAGTGATAGTCTAGGAAATGTTGATACAGCCAATTCCTATGAAATAAAGATTCAACCAGATGATTTGTTGATGATCATTGTTTCTGCTGAAGATCCTGAAATTGCAGCTCCATTTAATTTGAAAACTACTAGTGTTGTAAGTCCTACTGGACAAGATTTAATTGGGCAACAATCATTACAATTGTATTTAGTAGATTCTAAAGGGATGATTGATTTTCCTATTTTGGGTAAGTTGAAAGTCATAGGTAAAACTAGAACTGAGGTAGTTTCCATGTTGAGTCAAAAAGTAGCTACATACATTAAAAACCCTATTGTAAATCTTCGTTTGATGAACTTTAAGGTTTCAGTTCAAGGAGAAGTGACTAGTCCTGGTACATTCACAGTGAACTCTGAACGTTTAACGTTGATTGAAGCTTTGAGTATGGCTAAAGATTTAACTATTTACGGAAAAAGAGATAATATCCTTATTATTAGAGAAGTCGATGGTAAGAAGTCGGTTAATAGAGTTGATATCACTAAAGTCGATTTTATTAACTCCCCTTTTTATTATTTGTCTCAAAATGATGTCGTATACGTCGAGCCTAACAAGACAAAAATTGATGGTTCTAAAGTTGGAGCCAACACCGGTGTTATTATATCAGCAGCTTCTATCTTTGTGACCTTGATCACATTAATTATTTCTATTACAAAATAATCTTCATGCAAAATAATTTATTAAACGAGGATAACGAAAATGATTTTCAATTAAGAGCCCTCATTGATCAATATGCTTCACATTGGAAATGGTTTTTATTAAGTGTATTCCTTTGTCTTTCGATAGCGTTTGTTTATTTGAAATTAGCTACACCTCAATACCAGTCGAGTATGACTATTCTGGTAAAGGAAGATAAAAACAGCATGCTTTCTGAGCTTTCTGCTTTTTCCGATATGGGATTTGGTGGTGGTATCAAAAATGATATCGATAATGAGCTTGAGATATTACATTCCAGAACTCTTGTTGAAAGCACAGTTAAGCAATTGAATTTGAACGTTTCTCTTTTTGTAAAAAATAAATTTACTACAAGAGAACTTTATTCAAAAGCTCCGATAGAAGTTAGTTTCATTAACAGAAAACCTAGTTATTTTGAGTCTGAGTCAGAGCTAATCCTATTAAATAAAGGAAGTAATAGCTTTTCATTGACAGAGAAAATAGTTGAAGAGCGTCCTTTGATAATAGAAAACGCTAAAAATGAATACCAATTTGGTGAAACCATAAAAACCAGTTGTGGTGATTTAGTTATTAATAAATCCATTCCATATTTTTCTACGAATAAGTTGTGGGACGGTGAGTCTGAAATAATTATTAGATTAAACCAAGTTGCAGATGTTGCAGATGGTTTGAGAACGCGGCTTAAGGTAAATCCTGTAAGTAAACAAAGTAGTGTTTTAGAATTGTCTTTGGTAGATGGTGTTGTAGAGAAATCAGAGCAGTTTTTAGATCATTTAGTTCAGATTTATAATAATAATGCGATTGAGGATAAAAACTTGATTTCAGGAAATACTTCTAAGTTTATAGCAAAGCGATTGGCTCTAATAGCTGAGGAATTGGATGGAGTAGAGCAAGATGGGGAAAGTTTTAAAACTACGAACCGATTAACAGATATCGAGTCAGAAGCCAAACTTTTTATAGAGGGATCAAGCGAATATGATAAAAAAGGAATTGAAACGGATATTCAATTAAGTGTAACTAATTCGATGTTGGATTTCATTAAAAAGAGTAACAACTCTGATTTATTACCTTCTAACATGATTTCCAAGGATGAATCGTCAAGTTCAATGGTAGATTCATACAATCAATTGGTATTAGAACGCAATAGACTGTTAAAGTCTGCTACGGTTGAGAATCCTTCTGTGATTAAATTAGATCAACAGATTGCTTCCCTTCGTGCCAATGTAATTTCTAGTTTGGAGCGTTTGCGTTCGAGTCTAACGATTCAAAAAAGAAATCTGAATAGTCAAGAAGGACTAATTGATAGTAGAATTCAAAAAATCCCTTCTCAAGAAAGACAATTTAGAGCGATTGCGAGACAACAGAAAGTCAAGGAAGAGCTGTATTTGTATTTATTACAAAAAAGAGAAGAAACGGCCATTGCTTTATCAGCAACGGAGCCTATTGCAAGAGTAATTGATGCCGCTAAGGCGCAAAAACAACCAGTATCTCCTAAGCGTGCTATGATTATGTTGGTAGGATTGATATTAGGATTGTTAATTCCATTTAGCATTATTTATCTCATTGACTTATTAGATACGAAGATAAAATCACGTTTGGATATTGAAGGAAAAACATTGATTCCTTTTATTGGAGATTTGCCTACCTCTGACTCTTATCATGAAATTATGCATGCCGAAAGCCGTTCCAGCTCAGCGGAAGCCATCCGAATCATAAGAACCAATTTAGAGTTCATGATTAGTAAGGAAACAGACGGAAAAGCCAAGAAAATATTTTTGACTTCGACTTTTCCTAAGGAAGGAAAAACGTTTGTCTCTGTGAATTTAGCAGCTACTTTTGCACTCTCAGGTAAGAAAGTTTTGTTAATAGGAATGGATATTCGTAATCCAAGGTTAGACGAATACATGCAATTACCGGAGCGAGGACTCACAAATTATTTGAGTAATAAAGAAGATAATTTGGATAACTTACTGATAAAACAGGAAGGGTATGAAGCTTTTTATGTATTGCCTGCGGGAATCATTCCTCCTAACCCAGCCGAATTGTTGATGAACAAAAAAATTGATACTGTTTTTAAAACTTTTGAAGATCAATTTGATTATATTATCGTGGATACCGCACCGGTAAGTTTGGTAACCGATACTTTGTTAGTGGCTAAATATGCGGATTGTTTTGTGTACGTGGTTCGTGCCAATGTTTTAGAAAAACGCTTGTTGAACATTCCGAATACATTGTACAAAGAAAACAAACTACCTAATATGTGTGTTTTATTGAATGATACGGATTCCACCAAAGGCTATGGCTATGGTTATGGTTATGGTGTGAACGTTGAACAACACCAATCTTGGTATAAAAAGTTTAAAAAATCATAAGTTCCCAAAAAGGTTTGCAATTAGTTTATTGTAAACCTTTTTTTAGCTTTCAAATATAGGCCTGCTTAGGGATTATTAATTGAAACTTAGTCCAATTTGAAAATTTGGTTGTTAGCAATAATTTCTTTTAAAGGAGCAGTATCTTTAATTTTTACTTTTTGTTCAAAGGCAGCGATATGGTTTTTGTGATGGGCATCTGAACCTACAAAATCATAAAGGCCTTTTTTTAGTATTTCTTCGGCAATGAGGGTTACTTCTTTTCCATAATAACCCGTTACTGCCAATAGGTTCAATTGGAATTTACAACCCGCTTTTTTAAGTTTTTCGAATTCGCTTGGATTTTTGTGGTAAAACAAATAACGTTCTGGATGAGCGAGTACAGGGATATAACCCGCTACTTGGAGGTCAAAAAGTATCGAGTACAATTGAATTGGAGCATTGATATAGGACATTTCCACTAAGACGTAATTGTCTTTCAATGTCAATAAATCATGAGACTCGAAAAGTTTCACAAACTGGTCGTCCATTAAATATTCTGCCGCCGCTTTGAAAGGGATTTGGATATTGTTTTTTTGCAATTCCAGTAGGGTGCTGTTTCTGTTGTTTTGGATTTGTTCGTGGGTATTGTCCCATACATGCTGAATAATATGTGGGGTGGTGATGAACTGTGTGATTCCAAAGCTTTGCAAGGCCCGAGTCATGGATAAGGTTTCCTCAAAATTTCGGGCGCCATCATCAATACCTGGTAGTAGATGCGAATGAATATCGATATGATTGTCCGGAATTAAATCCTTTAAGAGTGGTTTTTTCTTTGAAAAGAAGAGCACGTTACTGTATTTTAAATTAGTTTGCAAAGTAAATACAATTTGGTTAATTGGTTCACTGTTTAATCGTTTATTTGTTGAGAACAGGGTGATTGGTTAATTGGTTAAAAGGTTAATCGGTTAAAAGGTTAATTGGTTAGTTGTTTAAGGGTTAAAAGGTTAAAGGGTTAGTTGTTTAGGGGGTGATTGGTTCAGGGGTTTGGTAGTTGATAATTGTGCAGCTGTTGTATTTGCGGTGGAGGATTTTGATTTTTTTTCTGTCTTTGGTTGCAAAATAGATGCATAGGAAGTATAGATGGAGTTGATGATTAACGGGTTTATCCGTAGTTAATTGTAGCGTTTGTTTTGGGGACTCTTTAGTTAGACAGATTTCGTCACTATAACAACTTTCAAAAAGATCGTTTTCATAATTCCAATTGACGGTTGCCATTGCCATTCTTAGCTCATTTGCGTTTTCAGGCCAGTCGATATCAGTTTCTGGATGGAAGTCAGGGATGTTAATGGTTTGTTTTTCTGGAATTGCAATTGGTTTTATAGCCAGGACTTTGTCTAAAGGTCTGAGTTTGTTGCTTTCAAAACCTAACAAAGCTTCTTTACCATCAAAGGTTTTTAAACCGTTAGTTAGTGTTCGTTGCCCTTTGGGTTCTGATGGGTCTTCATCAAGGATTTCTAACAGAAGTTTGTTGACTCTACCTGCAAAGCTACCGTCTTTTGCTAGGTTGTTGAAACGAAGCGCTAATGCCCTAAAGGTTTTTGATTTATTGACACAGTGTTTGAATTCTTGCGATTGGTTTCTTATACGATCAAAAATAGGGTTGTTTTTAAATTGTTCTGCAGTGACTCCCGTTTTACCTTTGGTGCGAACATAATTGTTTCCGTCTGCAGTGACTACATAATTGAGGTCATCTAATGTTCCTTTAATTTTGAATGGAGCGATAACTTTTGCCATAATAGTTTTTTGTAGTAAAAATAAGAATTTATATTAAATGGTTAATCGGTTAAGGGTTAAATGTTTAAGGGTTTAATTGTTTATGGGTTTAATCGGTTAATCGGTTAGGGTTTAAAGGTTTAGGAGTTTAAGTGGTTAAGGGGTTAATTGGTTAGGGTTTAAATGGTTAAAGGTTTAGGAGTTTAAGGGGGTAACTGATTAGTTGTTTAAAAGTTTAATCGGTGAACTCTTTCGTTTTTTGACAATTAACCGATTAACCCCTCGTCACTTTGTCGCTATTTCGTTTACCATACTACTGTGTTACCTTCAAGCCATTCATCCATTCACCAATGCTTTCTTTCACTGCTATGGCTAAGTTTATCTGAATTTTACCCATCTTATACCCTGAAAACTTTTTTTTGTGTTACTGGTCGGTTTTATTAGGTTGGACAAAATGGATAATTGTAAATTTACGGGAGAGATATTACTACTCAGGATATTGCTTTTACTTAAATAAACTTTCCATTGGAAACAAGAATTTATTCAAATAATACAAAATATAACATTCGTCAAATACTTTTAGAGAGTATTAAAGGCTTTAAGTCTTCTTTCTACTTGGCTAGACAGTTGGCAAAAAGAGATATAAAATCACAACACCGGCAATCTGTTTTGGGCATCTTCTGGGTGCTTTTACCAGTGGTAATGAATGCACTTGTTTGGGTGTTTTTGCAAGGAACGGGTGTGATTAATCTAAGTGATACAGGAATTCCTTATCCCGTTTTTGTTCTTATTGGCACGACTATTTGGTCCATTTTTGGAGAATGTTTGAATATGCCAATGACGACAGTAAATAGTAACAGAAGTATATTAACAAAGATTAATTTTGAAAAAGAAGCATTAATCAGTTTAGGTTTTATTAAATTGTTTTTTAATTTGACCATTAAGTTGAGTTTGATTCTTTTCTTTTTAATTTATTTTCAAATATTACCATCGCAAACCATATGGCTGTTTGTTCCTTTTTTGATTGTAATGATTCTATTATTTACTAGTATTGGGGTGTTGCTGATGCCATTAGGAGTATTATACAATGATATCAGCAAACTAATTCCTATTGGGTTACAACTTTTAATGTATGTTAGTCCTGTATTGTATGCCGTTCCTAAAAGTGGATTAATGCAAAAAGTAATGTATTTCAATCCTTTGACCTATCTACTAATGGATATCCGAAATTCATTAACAGGAATGCCAATAGCACATTGGATGTTTTGGGGAGTACTAGTTTTAGTGACTTTTTTTTTGAGTCTAATAGCAATGGTAGTTTATCGAGTTTCGATTCCGATTATTACTGAAAGAATGAGTGCCTAATGGGAGAAGTGTTAATCAAAGTAGAAAACGTTTCTAAAAAATTTGCGAAGAACTTAAAGAAAAGTCTTTATTATGGAGTGCTCGACTTAATTAGAGGGATTTCCAGAAAAGAACAGCATAAGACTTTGCGTGAAGATGAGTTTTGGGCCGTTAAGGATATCAGTTTTGAAGTAAGAAGAGGGGAGTGTTTAGGGCTTATTGGGCATAATGGTGCAGGTAAAAGTACTTTATTAAAAATGCTTAATGGATTGATTTTACCTGATGAAGGTACTATTACTATCAAAGGGAAAGTGGGTGCATTGATTGAATTAGGTGCTGGATTTAATCCTATCCTTAGTGGAAGAGAAAATATTTATAATAATGCAGCGGTCATTGGTTTCTCAAAAAAGGAAATTGAAGAAAAGTTTGAGGCTATTATCGCCTTTTCTGAGATAGAAGAGTTTATAGATATGCCGGTACAGAATTACAGTTCTGGTATGAAAGTACGTCTGGGGTTTGCCATAGCTGCGCAAATGCAACCTGATGTTTTGATTATTGATGAAGTTTTGGCAGTGGGGGATTTGGGATTTGTATTGAAATGCTTTAAACAAATTGATTCTTTACTCCCGAATACTGCCGTAATTTTTGTATCTCATAGTATGCCAATGGTAGCTAGAGTTTCTAGTCAAATCATTTTAATGCAAAATGGTGTAGTTGAGTATCAAGGAAAGAATGTTCCTAAAGGGATTGATGCTTATTATGGGAAATTTAATTCCAACGAACTCAATATTATGTTTGATGATGGAACAGTAACATTATTAAACCATAAGACAACTAAATCCATTAAAAGAGGGGATGATTTACATATTGAATTGGAATTGTCTTTTAAAGCGTCTTTTGCTAAAGTTCCACTTGTTTATTTAGAATTTAGAGATAAAGAACAAAGACCCATAGCGGGAATATTAAATGAGAAACAAGAGGTAGATTGGCTGAGTAAAAAAATGAAAGTGATGATTAAGCTACCAAATGTTTTATTGGCAAAAGGGATTTATACCTATGATTTGTCGGTTAATCATTTTGAAAATAAATCACCTATATTGCGTATTAACAATGTCGATAGCTTTCAAGTGGAGAGTGAAACTGAGATGTGGGTACCCTTTCATTTAGACGCCCAATGGCAATTTAAAGACAAACAAAATGACTAATGTAACTCGAACTTTCTTACCGCCCATCGAAGAATACCAGCTTCAGGTGCAACGCGCTTGGAATAACCAATGGTTGACTAATCGCGGAGAATTAGTTTTGGAATTGGAAGATAAGTTAAAGGCACATTTAGGAGTTCCTCATTTGATTGCGACTAACAATGGCACAACTCCTTTGCAAATCGCATTAAAGTTACTAGGTAATCAAGGAGAGATCATCACAACTCCCTTTTCGTATGTGGCCACAACGGCCGCCATTGTCTGGGAACATTGTACCCCAGTGTTTGTAGATATACATCCTGAATACCTCACTATCGACGAAACCAAAATAGAAGCTGCTATTACAGAAAAAACAACAGCTATATTAGCCACACATGTATTTGGTAATCCTTGTGATGTGGAAGCAATTGAAGCAATCGCCAAAAAATACCATCTTAAAGTAATTTATGACGGAGCCCATTCTTTTGGGGTGCATTATAAGGGGCAATCTATTTTTAATTATGGAGATATCTGCAGTTGCAGTTTTCACGCCACAAAATTATTTCATACAGGTGAAGGGGGAGCTATGTTTGCCAACGATGAATCTTTAATAGATAAAATGTTCTATAGTCATAATTTTGGTCACAATGGTCCTTTGGCTTTTCATGGTTTAGGGATAAATGCAAAAATGTCCGAATTGCAAGCCGCAATGGGATTAGCGGTATTACCATATATGGAATTTATTTTGGAAGAAAGAAAAAAAGTAATTGATTATTATAATCAGCATCTGGATTTATCCAAACTTCAAACATTAAAAATAAGAGAAAATACGAGCTGGAATTATAGTTACTATCCCGTTATTTTTGAAAGTGAAAACCAACTTTTAGAAGTAGAAAAAAGATTGAAGGAAAACGGAATAATTCCCAGGAGGTATTTTTATCCTGCTTTGAATACGATTGAATATACTAAGGGACAATCAATGCCTATTTCAGAAAATATTGCTAGTAGGATATTGTGTTTGCCGCTTTCGCATGTTTTAAGTATTTCCGATACTGAAAAAATTGTAAATATTATTAATACTAATGAGTAAAAAAAATATTTTAGTATTTCCATGTGGTTCAGAAGTTGCTTTGGAAATATATAAGTCATTAGAACATTCTATTCATTTTAATATGATAGGAGGGAATAGTATTGATGATCATGGAAAATTCGTCTTTGAACAGTATATTGGTAATATCCCTTTTGTAACAGATGATTTGTTTATTGAATCGTTAAAAAAAATAGTAGTTGAATATAACATTGATGCCATTTATCCAGCGATGGATTTAGCTCTCCATAAATTGAAAATGAATGAGGAGGAATTAGGTTGCAAGGTAATTTCCTCCGATATTGATACAACTTCGATTTGTTTGTCCAAATCTAAAACCTATGAGAAGTTCAAAAGTTTAATTCAAGTTCCTGAAGTTTTTAAAACAATTGAATCGATAAAAACCTATCCTGTTTTTTTAAAACCCGATGTTGGCTATGGATCAAGAGGTGTGTTAAAAGCGTATAACTCTAATGAAGTCCATAATCAGATTGTTAAACACTCTTCTACATTAATTTTAGAATATTTACCAGGAAAAGAATTTACCATTGATTGTTTTACCAATTTTAAAGGAGAACTGTTATTTGCTGGAGCCAGAGAAAGAAGTCGGATAGCTAATGGGATAAGTGTTCATACAAAAACGATGGCTTTAGATGAAAGATTTCATTCTATTGCCCTAATAATAAATACAACTTTAGAACTCAATGGAGCTTGGTTTTTTCAACTAAAAGAGAACAAACAAGGAGAATTAGTTTTGTTGGAGATTGCTTCACGATTAGGTGGTTCTTCTGCCGTTTATAGAGCTAAAGGGATTAATTTTGCAGCCTTATCTTTGTTTAATGCTTTTGAATTACCTGTTTCTATATTAGAAAATGATTTTGAAGTAGAAATGGACAGAGCTTTAAATAATATCTTTAAAATATCTATTGAATTCAATCATGTGTATGTTGATTTAGATGATACAATAATTGTAGCAAATAAAATTAATTATAATTTAGTAGCTACCCTTTATAAATTTATAAACGAAGGAAAACAAATTCATCTGATTACAAAACATCAATACAATTTAACAGAGACATTGGTTAAGTATAAGATTGATAAATTGTTTGATAGTATTATTCATCTAGAGAAAGAAGATAATAAATTTGAATATATTAAGCATACGGACGCTATTTTTATAGATGATTCGTTTCAAGAAAGAAAAGATGTTTTAGATAAATTAAAAATTCAGGTTTTTAGTGTTGAACAAGTTCTAGTATTATGAAAGAAATTAAGGTAAGCGATCAAGATATCTTACATTTATCCTTATTAAGGGAAAATGTTACAAATTTTATAAAAAAATGTGCGGAAAAATTTGACCATGATAATTATTTACTATTAGATGTTGCACCTCAAGATCATAATGGCGCAAAAGAATTTTTTAAAAGAACTACAATACGTACCTTAGATATAGACGAAAATTCTAATGCAAATTATATTGCTGATTTATGCCAAAATAATTCAAATATAATTCCAAATAATTTATTTGATGTGGTTATATGTACAGAGGTTTTGGAGCATACATTAAATCCTTTTGACGCTGTAAAAGAAATTAAAAGAATTTTAAAGCCTAACGGGATTGTATGTGTATCAGTGCCTTTTAATTTTAGAATACATGGTCCATTACCAGATTGTTGGAGATTTACCGAACACGGTTTAAGGGCACTTTTTATTTCGTTTGAAATATGTGAATTAAGAGCTTTAGAAACACAGAGTAGAGATTTGATGCCCATTCATTATACTTTAATAGCTAAAAAAAAGGTTTAGTTTATATACTCAATTTTGTGTGGTTTTAGAGTAATTTACAAATATTAAAGTAAGTGACTGTTGGTTTTATTTAGTTTCCTACTTGTATAATTCAAATAAAATATGAAATATAGAAATGATTTTCTTCAGCAAACGGTTGATTTTTATAAAAACAATATTAGTACGATAAGAAGTTTTAAACTTTCAAATAATGAGGAAAATATTTCTCATCAAAATATAGTACCATATTCGACATATTCACCATGGTATGATGATAAGCAATTCTTGGAGACATATGAAATAAGTAAAAATAATACATTGGTTGATATTTATCGTTGTTATGAATTATGGAATTATGTCAAAAAAAATAATCATTTAAAAGGGGATATTCTTGAAGTTGGAGTTTGGAAAGGAGGTTCAGGCTGTATTTTGGCAAAAGCTTCAGAATTGTTTTCCGATGGTAAAGTTTATTTAGCAGATACTTTTAAAGGAGTTGTTAAAGCTTCTGAAATGGATCCAGTTTACAAAGGTGGAGAACATTCAGATACAAATATTCAAATTGTAAAATTATTAGTTAAAGAATTAGCACTTAAAAACACACAAATTTTAGAGGGTGTTTTCCCTGACGAGATAAATTTTGAATTATTAAATTTGAATAATGTTGCTCTAAAAATATGTCATATAGATGTGGATACGTATTCTTCCGCTAAAGATATTTTTTTTAATATTTGGCCAATTATAGTTAAAGGTGGGGTAGTGATTTTTGATGATTATGGTTTTTGGGGATGTGAAGGCATTACAAAATTAGTTAATGAATTAAAATTAGATAATTCTGTTTTTATCCACAATATAAATGGTCATGGTATATTTGTAAAAATATAGGTTTGTTGATTATCAAATTAATGCAATAGGAACCTAAAATGATTCATTAATATTCTCTTCTTGTAAGTAATATTTTTCATTTTATAACAAATGTTTTTTGTAAGAGTGATTAAGCAGAAAAAAAATAACAATCGGTTGTATGAGTAGTTCATTAGTTAGTATTATAATGATAACTTATGGTCATGAAAAGTTTATTCAACAGGCCGTAGAAGGAGTTCTCATGCAGGAATGTGATTTTGATATTGAATTAATTATTGCCGATGATTGTTCACCTGATTCAACTGGTGAAATTGTAACTTCTATTATTGAAAATTATCCTAGAGGTGCTTGGATTAAGTATATAAAGCATGAGAAGAATATTGGTATGATGCCTAATTTTATTTTCGCATTACAGCAATGTCAAGGTAAATATATTGCTCTTTGCGAAGGTGATGATTACTGGACTGATCCTTTGAAACTTCAAAAGCAAGTGGATTTTTTGGTAGCTAATAAGGATTATTCACTGTGTTTTACAAGATTTAAGACTTTACAACAAAACACTAATACTATTACTGAAGATTCAAATACAGGGTATTTTGAAGAGAAAGATTTAAATGTCGAATTCGATTTTGAAATATTTGCAAAAGGCTGGCATGTTGGAACTCAAACGTTAGTCTTTAGGAAAGAAATGTTTGATAGTGATGTTGTTCATAATTACAAATATTTTAGAGATGTTCACCTTTTTACTGAATTATTGAAAAATGGTAAAGGAACTTGCTTAAATTTTTTTGGTGCAATATATAGGCTTCATGATGGCGGGATTCATTCTTCAATTGATTACTTAAATACTCTTAAAATAGGAACTTTGTGTTATAAAGAACTTTATTGTAAGAACAATAACATTAATGCTTTAAGGCTGAAATATTATAATTTTCAGAATGAGTATTTTAAAGTTCTTGTGCAAAAATCTAAATTTAGACCAGCTATTTTTAATTTGATACTGTTTTTTCTAAAAGAAAATAAAAGTATTATCTTAAAAGATGGGTTATTGTATTTGTGTAGAAATATATATACAAAGTCAAAACAAAAAATGAAATTGTTCTTAAAATGAAAAGTCTTATTGTTTTTAAAACACATTCATTTCCTAATGTGTCTGAAACTTTTATCGTTTCTAATATTATTGAAACTATAAAAAAAGGGCATATAATAAAAATTATTGTTGATACAATCAATTCAAAAACAAATACGTCTCAGCAGGAACTAGTCCAAAACTATAAATTAATGGATAAGGTTTCTGTAATGATACATCCTGACTTGAAAAAGGAACGAAATATAAAGGCACTATTTTTACTGTGTAATCCAGTTTTATGTTATTATTTTATTAGATATAGTTTATATAAAAAGAAAAAGTCATTGGATTATATTTTTACCTTGAACTATTATTTAAAATATAGAAAAGCAAAAGCTTTTCATGTTCACTTTGCAAGTGCGATTGAGCCTTTGTTTGAATTAAAAAAAATAGGTTTTTTAAAATCAAAAATAGTAGTAACATTTCACGGATTTGATGCCCATTTTTTGCCAACATCAGAGCGGTTGGATGTATTGAAAAATGACTTCCATAATTATGTCGAATGTGTAACTGTAAATTCGTTATATCTCAAAAAGAAGTTGCTTGCTAAAGGATTTACTAATGAAAAAATCAAAATAATTCCTATAGGGATAGATACTAGTTTTTTTGATGCTAATGGTGATAATAAAAAAGAAAGTAATTTTTTTAAAGTAATAACGGTAGGCAGATTGACAGAACTTAAAGGTCAGTCTTATGGTATTAATGCAATAAAACTTCTTATAGATAAGGGATATAAAATAGATTATACCTTGGTCGGTACAGGTGATGAATTGGAAAGTTTGAAAAAATTGGTTGTGAAATTGAACTTAGAAAAATTTATTCACTTTTATGGAATAGGTAGCCAATTAGAGATTAAAAAATTATTGTCTGAGAACCAGTTGTTTTTAATGACTTCTACTAACGATAAATTTGAAAGAAGTGAAGCTTTTGGGGTGGTTTCTTTAGAAGCACAAGCTATGGGACTTCCAATTATCGGTTTTAAATCGGGTGGATTTGTAGAGACAATTATTGAAGGTGAAACTGGAATTACCGTAAATAATAGAGATTATCATGAGATGGCAAATCAGATTGAATTTTTAATGAATAATGTTGAAAAGAGATTATATATGGGGAGTATAGCGAGACAGCATATAAAAGAAAAATATGATATTAGTATGCTTACAACAAAATATTTAGATTTATATTCTTAATTTTCAATCATAATTACAATTATGTTACAACTTATTAGAAATAAAAAATCAAAAAAAGAAATATTAGTTAATATTCTAACAAGAACTTCTAATAGGCCAATAGGTTTTTATAATTGTAGGCAATCAATTGAAAAACAAACTTATAAAAAAATAAAGCATTATGTCAGTTATGATAATGAGGAAGATATTGTGTATCTTGATTGTACAGGTGTTGTTAAGATTAAAGTAGAGCAATATAAAGGTGAAGTGTTAGTAAATCCAGAGGGGTATTTACATGCTCCTTATAATCTATATTGTAATGAGCTACTAAACAATGTTGAAGATGGGTGGATTATGTTTTTGGATGACGATGATCATTTATTGCATAATAAAGTGATTGCTGAAATTGTGTCAGAAATAAAAAAAACAAATGAGGAAACACTATTTATCTGGCAGATGCGATATCCTAATGGTAATGTTTTGCCTAAACATACACATTTTATATCGAGAAAAATTGAAATAGGGAATATTGATACTACATGTTTTATTTTTCATTCAAAATATAAAAATCACATAAAGTGGGATCAATGGAAAGCTTCAGATTACAGAGTGATAAATGCATTATATAATATAATACCTAATAAAAAATGGTTAGAAAGAGTTTACATTCAAAAAAATAATTTGGGAGATTATGGGAATAGGAATGATATATCACAAAATATTACAAATCAATATTTGTTTAGGAAAAATATATTTTGGTTTTTAATACCTAAATATCATTTACAAATTAATTCAATATATATTTTTCAAAAGAAAACATACTTACAGTACTGGAAAAGAGCTAAAAGAAAAATTAAAAATCTTTTCAAAATAAATAAGTGATATGCTTGCCATAATTATTCCCTATTATAAGAAAACATTTTTTGAGGAAACTTTACAGTCTTTAGCCAATCAAATAGATAAACGGTTTAAGGTGTATATCGGTGATGATGCTAGTCCAGAAAATCCTTCGGAGCTTATAGCAAAATACATTGACCAACTAGATCTAGTTTATCAACGATTTGAATCTAATTTGGGAGGAATTTCATTAGTGCAACAATGGAATCGTTGTATTGATTTATCAAGAGATGAAGAGTGGTTAATGATATTAGGAGATGATGATTTTTTAGGTGAAAATTGTGTAGCTTCTTGGTATGAAAATCATGATTTATTTAGCAATAAATCTCAGGTAGTTAGATTTTCTTCGAAACTTGTTTTTGAAGAAGATAATACTATTTCTAATTTATTTGAGCATCCAGTATGGGAAATGGCAACTGATTCTTTTTATAGAAAGTATCAAAATATAACAAGAAGTTCGTTGTCGGAATATATCTTTTCTAGAAAATCATTTATTAAGTATGGCTTTTGTGATTATCCTTTGGCTTGGAATAGTGACGACCGTGCTTGGTTGGATTTTTCAGATGAAAAACCAATATTTACAATTAATGAGTGTACCGTTTTTGTTCGGATTTCGTCATTAAATATTTCGGGTAAAACGGATAATATATATGATAAATCATTATCTCAAATTAAATTTTACAGATTTTTAGTTTCTAATAAATTAGAAAAGTATGATAAACATCAAAGAGATCATTTAATGAGAAGATATGAGAATGAAATTATAAATATCAGAGATATCAATTTGGAAGAATGGCTGTATTTGTTGTTTTTTTATATTAAATATTTTGATGTTTATTTATTTAAAAAATTCATAAAAAGATTTTTAAATACAATGTTAAAAAGACATGAGCATTAAGAAAATATCTGTAATTGTTCCCTGCTATAATCAAGCTCATTACTTAAATGAAGCACTTGAGTCCATTTATCAACAAACCTATTCTTATTGGGAATGTATTGTGGTAAATGATGGTAGTACAGATATAACTGAAGAAATTGTGCAAAAATGGATTAGCATAGACAATCGTTTTTCTTATATAAAAAAAGAGAATGGAGGTTTAAGTAGTGCGAGAAATTCAGGACTAAGGGTTACTACAGGGGATTATATTCAGTTTCTGGATGCGGATGATTATCTAAATAAATATAAATTTGAATATCAATTGAAATGTTTTGGGAATGATAATACGGATTTGGTCATTTGCGATTATTTTCCATTTAATCAAAAAACAGGTGCTTTTCATAGAGGAAGATACATGAGCCCTTTTCTTGATTTAAATAACTATAAATATGATATTGTTTTAAAATGGGAAAGGGGAATATCTATTCCGTGTCATTGTATACTATTTAAAAGAGAATTATTAGAACAAAACACAACAATATTATTTGACGAGTCTCTACCTAATCATGAAGACTGGGCTTTTTGGGTTAAAATTTTTTATTTTTCAAAGGGTATCTCTATTGTAAAAGAATCATTAGTTGGCTATAGAATTCACAATAGTTCAATGTGTTCTGATGTAGAATTAATGAATAAAGGGTTTGTTAAAGCTTGTGAAGCAAATATTAGTTTTTTTGAATCACTAAATGATATTAAAATGACTAATATATGTAATGATAAATTAATTATTCTATTAGGAAAAGATAAATTTAATCTTAAGAAGTTTCTTAAGTTGTTTATTCCGCCAATTTTATTGATTTTAAAACAAAAAATAGTTAAAAAGAATGTCTAGTCGAATACAATTTTTAGCATACTACCTTCCACAATTTCATCCCATTCCTGAAAATGATAATTGGTGGGGTAAAGGTTTTACGGAATGGACTAATGTGACTAAAGCAAAACCTTTATTTAAAGGACATTATCAGCCTATTCTACCTGCTGATTTAGGTTTTTATGATTTAAGAGTTCCAGAGGTACAGATACAACAAGCTGAGCTTGCGAAAGAGTATGGAGTCGATGGTTTTATTTACTATCAGTATTGGTTTGGTAATGGGAAAATGTTGTTAGAAAGACCAGCTGAATCCATGTTGAAAAATAAAAAGATTGATATACCATTTTGTTTTTGTTGGGCAAATGAAACATGGAAAGGAATTTGGCATGGATTGGACAATCCAGATGTTTTAATGCGCCAAACCTATCAAGGAGAACAAGGTTATAGGGATTATTTTAATTATTTAACCCCTTTTTTTAAAGATGAAAGATATATTAAAGTTGATAATAAACCAATGTTTCATGTATTTAGACTTGATGATATACCTGATTTAAAATTATTTATAAATGTCTTTAATGAAATGGCTATAGAATGTGGCTTTGAAGGGGTTTATTTTGTGGCGACGGGTAATGTTTCTTCAATGAATGTTCTTGAAAATGAAAGTGTTTATGGTGTTGTAGGAGTAGATATATTTAATGATATTCGTTATAATCAAAAGACATATTTTGATAGACAATCTATTTTGGGACGTATTGAAAATAAGATTTATACGATTGTAGGTTATACTAATGGAGTGGGTAAGAGGTTAAAACCGTTGATATTAGATTACGCTAAAGGTGTTGAGAAGTTAAATGTAAGGTTCCCACATAAGAAATATATAAGTTGTGTATTCCCAAACTGGGATAATTCTGCTCGAAGTGGAAAAAAATCGCTAATTTTTAAAAATGCATTACCTCAAGCTTGGCAAAATCATTTAACGCGGGCTGTAAATGAATTAAAAAAAAATAAAACAAATCCCCAATTTATTATTCTTAAATCTTGGAATGAATGGGGAGAAGGAAATCACCTTGAGCCAGATCAAAAATTTGGATTTCAACGTCTTGAAATAGTTAAAAAGGTCAAGGCAGGTTTGTAATTAATTCAAATGTTCACTATGTTCTTTATTAATTATTTGAATGATAATATATTCAGAATTAAATTTATGAGAGGATTTTAATGGTTTTATTTCTATAGAGGTATTATATAGTGCTTTAGGTTAAATTAAATATAGAGGATGAAAAAAAGAATATTAGTTTTTGGACCTATTGGTGATTATGGAGGGAGGGAATTAGAAGTAGGATTTATCGCTGAAACTTTAGCAATTAAATATGAAGTAGATGTGTGCTCAAGTGGTACTTTTACTACTAAATCTCAATTGTTTAAATTCAATAAAAATCAAAAGTCTTTTTCGTTAAATAATTTATTATGTGATTGTTTTTTAATTATAAAGTTGCTATCAATAATTAGTTATCTAAAGAATTATCGAAAAGGTGAAGTGATAAGTAATTTTGCTAATAATTCATTGGCAAAAAAATATTTTGGTTATAATGAAAAGAGAATTCGTATACTAAGAAAATTAGTGACAGAATATGACCTTATTTTTATTTGTGCTCAACTTTCTTCAAATTTAATGAACGAGATTATTAGAATATCGAGAGAGAACAATAAAAAAGTGTTGTTTAGAACTACTGGGGAAATTAAAGGTTCGAATTTTAGTTTTATAAAAGATGTTGATTGTTATGTACATCATTCAATGAGCAATGCAAATAAACTTGCTGATACGAAGTTTTATGAAATTATCGACCAAAGTGCATTTGAAGAGTACAATTTATTATCAATTCCATTTTCAGAAAGTGAAATAAAAAAGTTTTTGATACTTAGTAGACTTTCAACTGAAAAAGGGATAGAACAAGTCATTGGTTATTTTTTGAAAGTTTCTTCTAAAAGTGACATCTTATATATTGCAGGTGATGGTGTTTTAAAGAAACAATTGGAGGATAAATACAAAGACTATTTAAACATCATTTTTATAGGATTTGTAAAAAGTAGTGATATTTCAAATTTATTTCAAACAATTGATTGTTTAATTATAGGTTCATCCGAAGAATCAGGACCTTTAGTAGGAATTGAATCAATGTGTGCTGGAAAAATTATTATTTCAACTAAAGTTGGTGCAATGCAAGAAAGACTTGAAAATACGTTAAATGATTATTTTTATAATTATGATGATTTTGAATCTTTTAAAGAGGTTTTTTTTAAAGTTAAATCCCTTAATATATCTCAAGTGAGAACCATATCTTTAAATTTAAAGGAGAACTATAGAAAAAAGTATTCTCAAAATATAGTAAGAAAAAAATATATAGATCTAGTAAATAAAATTTTAGAATAAATGAGAGTAGGAATGAATCCTCAAAAGCAGGAAAGGAAAATTGAACCATCTACAAAGCACAGAATTATTGTTGTGGTTTATATCCCCAATGAAGAAGGATTTTATAAAGATTCTTTTGATGTTTTTAAACTAAGTTTAGATTCACTTATTTGTACAATAAATTCCTATGCAGCGATAACTATTGTTAATAATGGTTCTCATGAAAGAGTGTCAAATTTTTTACAACTGTATCTAGCAGAAAAAAAGATTGATACCTTAATTTCTCATAATACTAATATTGGAAAAATAGATGCGCTAATTGGGGCTGCACGAGGTGCTAGAGAAAAGCAGATTACACTTGCTGATTCTGATATTCTATTTGTAAAAGGGTGGCAAGAAAAGGTAGAAGAAATTTTTTCAGCCTTTCCAAATGTTGGATCAGTGTCTCCTATTCCTATTAGGAAAGGATTGTACGCATCGACTAGTTCTGTTTTGAAGGAAATAGTATTTAGAAGATTGAAATTTAGTTTTATCCCTATTGTTGAGAATTACAAAGATTACAATAGGTTTTTAGAAAGTATTAATTGGGGAATTGAGAAAAATGAAGACGAAAAATGGCCAGTAGTTGAGAAGAAAGGAATTAAAGCAGTAATTGGGAGTGCTCATCAGGTGTTAACAATTGATAGGGATATTCTGTTTACTACGACCCCTTCAAATCCTTCTTTTACTTTAGTAGGAAATGATTCTGAACATAATTATGTTGACATTCCAATCGATATGGCAGGGAAGCTTAGGTTATCTACATTTAATAATTATGCTTTTCATATCGGGAATCATTTAGAAAGTTGGATGAATGATGTTCAGCTTGATAATCTAAAGAAAGAAAATCATATTTATGAAAGAATTGTTACTCCTTCTTCGGATTTGTTTAATTCAAAATACAAATTCAAATGGTATAACTTAAAAAAAATGATAATAAAGAAATTTTTTGCCTTATGTATCATTAAAAATCCATACCATTAATTAGGCTTGGTGTTTTATTACTGAATAAATTTAGTAATAGATTGTACTTTAATTATCCTTAAATGAAAAAATTAGCAGTTTTGTTGCCCACTTTTAATGCGGCTCCTTACATTAAAGAAAGTATTGATTCGATTTTGAATCAAACTTTTGCTGATTTTGATTTGTATGTGTATGATGATTGCTCAACGGATGCAACAGCTAGCATTATAGCAGAATATACCGATGTGCGGCTGTATTATCGAAAGAATGTTGAAAATCTAGGCATTTCTAAAACCTTAAATAGAGGGCTGGACGAACTCTTACCTCATTATGAGTATATTGCGCGGATGGATGCTGATGATTGGTCTTATCCTGAACGGTTTCAAAAACAGTTGGATTATTTAGAACAACATCCAGCAACCGTACTTTGCGGCACTCAGGGCTATTGGCTTAAAGACATAAGTCAAGAGCCTAGTTCTGCCTGGAAATATCCTGTAAGTCATGAATACATAAAACATTATTTGTTGTTTGGTGCTACATTTAATCATCAATCAATTATGTTTCGAGCCAATTTTTTGCTAGAAAATAATTTAAGATACGATGAAAAAATCACAACTTGCGAAGATTGGGAATTTTGGACTCGAATTGTAAAATTGGGTAGCATCGTTAATTTACCAGAATTTTTAATAAAGTGCCGTATTCTTCCATATAGCAATCACCATTCCCCCCTTAATAAGGTGAGGCATTTTCAAGAACGATCAAATATAATTTCGAATTATTGGAGTTTTTTTGATGTTAACTTGTCGCCGACTCAAATTTTTGATTTTTATTATAGTGAAGAAAAGCTTTCAAAAGAGGAATTTTTGAAAAACTGTACCATCTTAATTCAATCATTTAATAAAGTTAAAAGACAGACTGATTTGGTTTCAGAGGAAAAAAAGATTTTTAGTTATTTATTGGCTAGAAAATTATTAAATTATTGGAAACGTTCTCAGGTTAGTAGAAGTAATCCCGTAATTTGGTGGACAATTATTAGAGAAGTAAGATTTGTAAATAAGTTGAAACTAATCAAAAGTATTATTAGATAAAGTTTATATGCAAGCATCAATACTCATAGTATCTAAAAACAGAAAAACGGAACTCGAAAAAACCTTGACTATACTTGAAAAAATAATTGATTTTACAACACAAGAAGTACTGGTTTTTTTAGATGGTTGTACGGATGGTTCTACTCTTTTAACTGCGCAATTTCATTGGGTAGATTGGCATGCTTCTAAAAAAAGTTTGGGAGCATCACCAGCTCGAAATCTTTTATATAAAGAAGCAAAGGGGGCTGTTTTAATAGGTTTAGACGATGATGCACATCCATTGTATTCTGATTTTGTTGAAAGAGTTTTAATATTGTTTAATGAAAATCCTGCTGTAGGGGTTATTGCTTTTGAAGAAATAAAAGGGGTCTTTAGTTCAGATGAGGTAGCCTTAGCAAATGTAGCTTCAGATACTAGAGTTGAATACTTAACTAAGGAGTTTATAGGATGTGGTTTTGCTATCAGGAAAGAGGTGTATCAGTTGACCAATGGTTTTCCAGTTTGGATGGATATTTATGGAGAGGAATCCTGTGTTTCTATTGAAGTTATGAGTAAAGGCTATGCTATTTTGTTTTCTAATACAATCAAAGTAAATCATCGTGTAGATAAAGAGGCTCGTAAACGTTCTGGGAAAAATCATTTTAGATTTGAAAGACAATTAAAGAATACGACCAGTTATTATATGGTCTATTATAAAAATCCTGTATTTAAAATAATGAAACTGTATTGGCATAATTTTAAAAAATATGCCCTAACTGATGTTGTTTGTTTTAAATTGTTCTTTAAAGTGATTTTTGAGGTTATTATCGATATGCCCCAGCTTTTAAAATATAGAAAACCTGTAGCAGAAACAATAATTTTTAAGATGAAACAATTGCAATCAATAACGTATTGAAAAAATTATTCTTTGTTTTTAACGATTGCTAATTGCGTCCACTGTTTTCTATTGGTAATCAAATGTTCAATAATGTCAAAATGAGAGGATAAATAGTTTTCTAATTCTTCAAAAGTCCATTCTCGAATATGACAAGGATTATATGGTGGTCCAAATTTTTCAGTTGGGATTATATTCCTGTCAGGAGTACTAATGAAAATATATTTTACGTTTTTTATCTTTTTTAGATTATTTAATAAATCGTCAGGATCTAACACATGCTCAATTACATCCGAGCAAATTACGATATCAGCTGATAACATATTTAAGTCAAAGTCACCAAATTTTAACCAATGACCATTAGGGTATGTTTCTTTTAAAAATTCGTAAGTGGGTGAAACATCAATTCCAGTAGTTTGATATTCGCTAAAGTATTTATTTAATTTATAAGCAGAACCGCAACCAAAATCAATAATAGATTTTAAGTTTTCTCTTTCTGCATATTCTTTGGCTTTAGTATATACTTCTAGCTGCCAAGTATCCGTATTGGCAGTGTCGTCAAAATAATTATATGAAGTTTTATGGATGTATCCCCTTTTAATATTATATTTTGATTTAAAAACTATATACGTGTAAAATACTTTTAGAGTGTAATTAAATGTTTTCTTAATGAAATTTACTTTGCCTTTAAGCCCCATGATCGTTAAAATATAAAGCATAATTACAATTTTTTTTTCATTATTTTATGCTAAACCACAGGATTTATACTTTTGAATAAATAAAATGAGTTCGAAATTAAAGATAATAATGGGTCAATAATTTTTTAAATTAATTAGATTTGATTCTTAAAAATCAATTTCAAGGTCAAATAAGACAGCTAATGAAAAATATTTGCATTATCCCTGCCCGAGCTGGTTCCAAAAGACTACACGGGAAAAACAGCAAACTTTTGGGAGGAATTCCTTTGATTGCCCATAGTATTTTGTATGCTCAGGAAAACAATACTATTATTGATACGGTCTATGTTTCTACTGATGATGAACAAATTAAAAAGATTGCTTTAGAATATGGTGTACATGTCATTGACCGTCCAGCATCTTTGTCAGGAGATAACGAGCCCACTGTCTCAGCATTGAAACATGTTTTGGAAAGCTTGGAGGGTGAAATTGAAAATGTTATTTTGTTGCAACCTACGAATCCGTTGCGCCCAAAAAACTTACTTCAAGAAGCTTTTGAAATTTATCAAAAAGAAGACCGAGATAGTTTGTTTACCGTTAGTAGGTGTCATCAGAAATTAGGACGAATTGTAAATAACCAATTCATCCCGTTTAATTATGAAATCGGGCAACGAAGTCAGGATTTAGAATTACTTTATTCGGAAAACGGTTTGTTGTATATTACAAAGTCTAAAGCTATTTTAGAAAATGAGATTATCACAAAAAGGGCTTTTCCTTTGGAGGTAAATCATATTTTTGCAAGCATCGATATTGATACGCAAGAAGATTTTGACTATGCGCAGTATGTGTTAGGGAGGGAGAATTTCGACAGGATTTCGACCCTTTGATAGACTCTGGGCAGGCTAAGCTCAGTTTGATTAAATAAAAAATAAAAAACAAGAATGAATCCATATATAGAAATAGCAGGAAGGAAAATAGGTGCGGATTATCCACCGTTGGTCATAGCCGAAATTGGTATCAATCACGAAGGATCATTACAGGTTGCTAAAGAAATGGTTGATGCAGCTCATCGTTCGGGAGTGGAAATGGTAAAACATCAAACCCATATTGTAGCAGATGAGATGAGTGGTGCCGCTAAAAAGGTCATTCCAGGAAATGCTGAGGTTTCTATATATGAAATCATGGAACGATGTGCATTGAATGAAGCCGAAGAATTAGAATTAAAATTGTATGTGGAATCCAAAGGAATGATTTTTATATCTACTCCGTTTTCTCGTGCCGCTGCTAATCGGTTAAGGAAATTCAATATTCCTGCTTATAAAATTGGCTCGGGAGAATGCAATAATTATCCACTATTAGAACATATTGCTTCTTTTGGGAAGCCAATTATATTAAGTACAGGAATGAATACCATTGAGAGTATTCAAAAAGCTGTGGCAATTTTTGATAAACATAAGGTTCCAGTGGCTTTATTACATACCACTAATTTGTATCCCACTCCAGTACACTTAGTACGTTTGGGAGCCATGATGCAAATGCATCAGTTTTTTCCAACTAAAGTTTTTGGATTATCAGATCATACACTAAATAATAATGCTTGTTTAGGGGCGGTTGCGTTGGGAGCCAGTATTTTGGAGCGACATTTTACCGATCATATGCAACGAACGGGGCCCGACATTGTTTGTAGTATGGACGAAAAGACTTGTGCCGAATTGAAGCAATCGTCAAATGAAATATGGCAAATGCGTGGAGGGAATAAAGAACCGGCTCAAGAAGAACAAGTAACTATTGATTTTGCTTTTGCCACAGTTTGTTCTATTGCCCCAATTGCAAAAGGAGAAAAATTATCGAAAAATAACATTTGGGTGAAACGACCCGGAACAGGTAAAATTTTAGCTGAAAATTTCAATGAATTAATTGGGAAAGTCGCACGAAGGGATATTGAAAATGATGAACAATTGGATTTTTCTGATTTTGAATAATCAAACAATTATTATAGGGATTTCTACAGATTCGGTTCTATAGCTAGTAGAGCAGTAATAGGTTTATTAATGAACAAATAAACTATATTTGTAAGCAGTAGGAGGAATTATTAAAAACGTTAGTTCGAGTCTTTTTTGTGGAAAGAAACGGAACAAAACTTCTCGATACGCTTCGCACTCGAAGTGACGTGTATCGAGAACCGTTTTTGCTGCTATTTTTCTTGTTCTCGATACAAATTTTCAGAAAAAGCTATTCGCATTTTCTGAAAATTCACTTGAATTGACGAAAAATCATCATCAAAAAAATAATTACACCCTACAGGTTATAATTACCATTTTTTAAGTGAATCTAGATAATTTCGCCCAATGGGGTGATATCAATTTATATAATGCCAAAAAAAATTCTATTTCTTACGGGTACACGAGCTGATTTTGGGAAAATAAAATCATTAATTGCTGCCCTAGATGCTCATCAAGATTTCGAGGTTTTTGTTTTTGTGACAGGAATGCATTTGCAAGAAGAATACGGTTATACTTTAATTGAAATTGAAAGATGTCAGTTTAAGAACCTATATACTTTTGAGAACCATACTCATGAGACTACTATGGACTTGACTTTGGCCAAAACCATCGAAGGATTATCGGCTTATACAAAGTCAATTCATCCCGATATGATTGTAGTGCATGGAGATCGAGTGGAGACATTGGCGGGAGCCATTGTAGGGTCGTTGAATAATATTTTAGTAGCTCATATCGAGGGTGGTGAATTATCTGGAACTGTTGATGAACTGATTCGACATAGTGTTTCAAAATTAAGTCATGTTCATTTTGTGTCTAATAAAGAAGCCCAAAAAAGATTGATTCAAATGGGGGAAATGGAATCGTCCATTTTTATTATTGGTTCTCCAGATATTGATATTATGTTTTCTGAACATTTGCCCCATATCAATACGGTCAAGACTTATTATGATATCCCTTTTGACGACTATGCCATTGTTATGTTTCATCCTGTGACCACAGAGGTTGATGAGATGAAACAATATGTTGAGGATTTTGTTGCAGCTCTGCAGCAAGATGAACATAATTATATCGTAGTTTACCCCAATAACGATTTAGGGAGTCAGTACATTATTGCCAATTATCAACAATTAAAAAACAATAGTCGTTTTAGAGTTTTTCCATCCATACGATTTGAATACTTCCTTACGCTATTGAAAAACAGTCAATTTATTGTGGGGAACAGCAGCGCCGGAATCCGTGAAGCTCCCTATTATGGAATACCTATAATTAATATTGGTACAAGGCAACAAAATAGGGCTTTTGGTGCTGATATTATTCATGTGGATTATCGTAAAGAGACCATTTTAAAAGCCTTAAAGAGTATCGCTTCTCATCAATTACAACAGGTGAATTATGAATTTGGTAACGGAAATAGTACCGAGTTATTCCTAAAAGCATTAGAAACGACTACTATTTGGGAAATTAATCATCAAAAACAATTTAGGGATAGTTAATTGTTTTAACCCTTTCAGAGTTTTAAACTCTGAAAGGGTTGAAAAGGGTATAAACAGTTTAGGGATGACGAATACAAAAAAAAATAAAAAATTAGGCATAGTAATCACCGATGGTGTTGGCTTTAGGAATTTTGTTTTAAGTGATTTTTTAGCAGAAGCAGATAAAATATTTGATGAGGTTGTAATTCTTTCCTGCTTGCCTAAAGAGGTGTATAGTGGCTTCTTGTCAAAAAACAGAGTCATTGAGTTAGCTGTGTTTGAGGAAAAGTTTCCTACCTGGTTTTTTAGAAAAGCCAAAGAACTCGCTCACCTTCAAAAACATAAAAATAATAATTTTGGTATTCAAGATAGTTTAAGAATTAATGATACACAGTCTAAAACTTCACGAGGATATGCCACACGGTTTTTATTTAAACTAACCTATGGGTTGCATTCAGAAAAGTGGATTCAGCGTTTTGAAGCATTGCAACAACTAAGTTTTAAAAAACACAGCATTACTCAGCAGTATAAAGAATTGGTTTTAAAGGAAAAATTCGACTTGCTCTTTTTTACACACCAGCGTCCTCCATTTATTGCGCCATTAGTATATCAAGGCAAGCAATTAAAAATAAAGACAGCTTCTTTTATTTTTTCGTGGGATAATTTGGCATCCAAAGGAAGAATGGCTTCGGATTTTGATTATTATTTAGTTTGGAGTGAATTGATGAAAAGCGAATTGTTACAATTTTATTCATCAATAAAAGCCTCAAATATTGAGGTTGTGGGGACTCCTCAATTTGAACCCTATGTATTAGAAAGGTATAAAACCACTAGAGCGCATTTTTATTCAAAATTTGATGTAAATTCTAGTCAAAAGACCATTTGTTTCAGCTGTGGAGATATATCAACCAGTAAGAATGATGAATTGTATATCGAAACTATAGCCACTGCCATTGTTGAGGAAAAAATAAAAAATGTGAATTTTATAGTTAGAACATCACCTGCTGAAGATCCTGTTCGGTTTTCAGCCTTTGCGGAAAAATTTCCTTTCATCAAATGGAATTTTCCAAAATGGATTTTGTCGAGACAGGGACACCAAGAAGCATGGTCGCAACGAATCCCTACGACTGAAGATATTATCGATTTAAGAAGTTTGCTTGAGTATTCAGATATAAATATCAATATGCTTTCGACCATGAGTTTGGATTTTATGCAATTTGACAAACCTGTAATTAATACCGTTTTTGGACATTCTAAAAACGGACTGTATGATGACCAACGTTTTTTGAAGTATGCCCATATTATGAATGTGGTGGATACTAAGGCAACTAAGATTGTAAAAAATGCTGAGGAACTAATTACAGCAATAAATTTATATTTAGACAATTCTAATTTAGATTCTGAAAACAGAAAACAATTGGTACAATTACAACTCAGTAAACCGCTTGTTGGAACAGGAAAAAGAATTGCAGAAACACTTCAAAAATGGCTATAAAAAACAATAGAATTGCGGTGCTATGTAATTATGAATTACTTCCAGATCGCGTGGGAGGGATGGATCATTTTTTTTGGGGGTTTGATGCCAAATCTAAGTTAGAAGGCTATCAGGTGGATTGGTTCTTTCCAAATTATGCAACCCATGGGAGCTACACGAGCTTAACTATCTATGAAAGTAAAGAACAATCTATTGAGAATTATTTTTTACATTTTTGTTATGAGAACGGAACCGAATACAGCCATGTCATTACGCATTTTTTAGAATTAAGCACTCCTTTTTTTTATAAAATAAAGAAACGTACTAAGGCCAAGATAATTGCAGTAGATCATAACCCACGACCGCTAAAGGGCTATCCATTCAAGAAGAAATTGGAAAAAAGAATTAAAGGAATTCTTTATTCAAAATATATAGATGTCTTTGTAGGGGTATCAGAATATTCCAAACAGGCTTTACTAAAAGATTTTGGAAGCCAACTTAAGAAAAAAATAACGGTTGTTTGGAATGGTCTGGATGTAGATAAATATTTGCTTAAAGAAGATTTTACTTCTAATAATAAATTCATCGTAGTTTCACATTTAAGAAAAGAAAAAGGGATTCAAGATTTAATTTTAGCTCTCAAAAATTTCAAAGACTATAATTTTGTCATTGATATTTATGGAAAAGGATATTATGAAGGAGAACTTAAAAAAATGATTCATGAGTTTTCACTTCAGCATAAAATTGTTTTTAAAGGAAGTGTTTCAAACCTTCACGAAATCTATTGTAAATATGATTATTTGATTCATCCTTCTCATGGGGAAACTTTTTGCTATTCGGTAGTCGAAAGTTTATTAAGTGGAGTGCCTGTCATAACGACTATAAATCAAGGGAATGTATTAGGTTTAGTTTTGGAAAATGAAAATGGTTTTTTGTTTAAGGAAGCGGATGTAGCAGGATTGTCTAAAATTTTACAAAATATTTTGACAAGCAAGTCTCAAATTGATAAATCCTCGATAGCTAATCTTTCACAAAACATTTCATTAACCGCAATGATTGAAAATCATTTTGCCTTGTTATCGAATAAATAAATTATATTTTTAAACTTTCAAATTAGTTAAACTGGTCTATGTTTTTCAACTCCTTAACTTTCGCGGTTTTTTTACCGATTGTTTTTATATTATATTGGTTTGTTTTTAATAAAACAAAGAGTAGTCAAAATTTAATTCTAATTGTAGCCAGTTATTATTTTTATTCCTGCTGGGATTGGCGATTTTTATTTCTGCTTGTTTTTTCTACCTTCTTAGATTATTATACAGGAATTCAAATTGAGAAAAGTGCAAACGACAAATCTCGAAAATTTTGGTTTTGGTTGAGTATTGGAGTTAATTTAGGTTTTTTGGGACTCTTCAAGTACTATAACTTTTTTGCCAGTTCGTTTGCTGAAATGTTAAATGGCGTTGGCTTTAAGTCTAGTCCATTTTTGTTGGATGTGGTATTGCCTGTTGGTATATCCTTTTATACATTTCATGGTTTGTCTTATGTAATTGATATTTATTACAAAAGAATCAAAGCCGAGTATAATTTTATTGATTATTCTTTGTTTGTGAGTTATTTTCCGCTTTTAGTTGCTGGGCCTATAGAGCGTGCAACACACTTATTGCCACAGGTAAAAACAAAAAGACATTTTGATTTTGAAAAAGCCAAACAAGGAATGTTTCAATTGATTTGGGGCTTATTGAAAAAAGTGGTTATCGCCGATACCTGTGCGACTTATGCCAATGCAATCTTTGATAACTATACTCAAATGAATTCACTGTCTTTGATTTTAGGAGCCATTTATTTTGCTTTTCAGATTTATGGTGATTTTTCAGGCTATTCCGATATGGCATTAGGAATGTCTAAATTATTTGGAATTGATTTGTTGAAAAACTTTAATTATCCTTATTTCTCTCGAGATATAGCGGAGTTTTGGCGTCGTTGGCATATTTCATTGTCCAGTTGGTTCAAGGATTATCTATATATTCCGCTGGGAGGAAGTAAAGGATCAAAGTTTAAACAAGTTCGAAACGTATTCATCATTTTTGTGGTCAGTGGTTTTTGGCATGGAGCCAATTGGACGTACTTGGCATGGGGATTTTTGAACGCAGTCTATTTTTTGCCTTTATTATTATTGAAGCGAAATAGGAACAATGTTGAAGCAAAACCTTTAGAATGGAATTTAGAATCGTTGAATACCATTTTTCATATTATGCTTACTTTCCTTTTGTCCTGTGTGGCTTGGGTTTTTTTTCGAGCCCAATCAATTTCCGATGCCCTATTGTATTTAAAAGGAATGTTTACGAAAGGAAATTTTGTTTCGCAGTATCTTTCTAATGAAAGATACAATTACGAGTTATTAGTGTTAATCTTATTGTTTGTTGCGGTCGAATGGAACAATCGTTTTAAGGAAGAACCTATTTCTGGAAAATACAGTGAGACCAGATTAGCATTTTGCTTAGTAGTGATTATTACTTTGGGCACTTTTTCTGATTATAAAGAATTTATCTATTTTCAGTTTTAATGAAGAAATTCCTTAAATATATAGTATTTCTTTTTTTGTTAATCTTGGGGATTTTATACCTGTTGGATTATTCGTTCACTACAGTTTATGAAAAAGCTGTACCGCGTACTAAAATCCAATATTTAAGAAGCTTAAAAGGAAAAAAAATAGATTATATTTTTTTAGGTTCTTCCCGAGTTGAAAACGCAATAATTCCTAAGTTGATATATGATAAAACGGGAAAATCAGCGATAAATCTAGGATTTCCAGCCTCTAAATTAAATGATGTTTTTACTATTCTAAAACTGATAAAAAAATATCAAATAAAATTTCATAAAGTTTATATTCAGGTTGATTATATATATAATATGGAGGATGGTCATTCCAATGTACTGGAATGGCAATTAATGCCTTTTATAAATGAAAACGAAATAACAAGAGCGTATTTCAATCAATATTTTAGGGATAATCGAGAAGTTAGCATGATTCCGTTTTATAGGTATTGTAGGTATGAGCCTAAGATTGGATTTAGAGAATTTTTTTTGAATACCTTAGATAAAAGTACCCCATTAATTAAAAACTTAGGATTTATTCCTTTAGAAGGGACTTCGTCTAATAGCCATTATTCGTTACCTGCTGAGATAAAAAGAAATAACAAATGTTTTGACCAAATTGATTTGTTTGTAAGAGAAAATAATATGAATGTCTCTTACTTTTGTGCACCGTTTAGTTTGCATGCTGAAAATTTATCATTTGTCGAAAAGTTACAATTAAAAATACCTGGCTTGTATAACTTTTCAAAAGTTGTTACTAATGATGCAATGTTTCAAAATTATTCTCATTTGAATCGAGATGGGGCCACTTTTTTTACCGAAATTATAATTGAAAAAATGTTGAAAGATAAATGAGAAAGTTTTTAGGCTTTATTTTGAAAGGAATCATTATTACTATTGTAGTAGCAGCGGTATTGGATTACGGTTATACTTTAGTTTATAATCAATCAAACAATAGAGGGAAAATAGATTATGTCTATAATTCTAACGGCAAACAATATGATGTAATCATTTTAGGGTCATCCCGAGCAAATAATCATTTTGTAAGTGAAATGTTTGAGAAAAAAGGATTGAAGACATTCAATTTTGGTATGAGTGGGGGGCATCTTTTTGAAGCCGATTTGTTGCTGAAATTGATGTTGGAACGAAAGTACAAAATCAAAAATCTAATTCTTGAAGCCGATTTGAATTTGTCGAACGAACATCGAGCCGAAGGTGTTTCGTCTAAGTTTTTGCCCTATTTACATACTTCAGAGGCTGTAAAGAACCACTTTTTAAAGGAAGAAGATTTTAATGAGTTGTATTATATCCCATTTTACCGTTATATTAAATTTGATTCCCAAATAGGATTTAGAGAGGTTTTTAAAATAATCAAAGAAGAAAAAACTAGTTTGCTCAATAATAAAGGATACTATCCATTACTTAAGAGTAAAAAAGGAAATATGAAAAACAATTTGACCAATTTGAAGCCATTGGTTCGCAACAAATATTACGAGAGTATCAAACAGTTATGCATTCAAAATAATATTAATTTTATTCCGGTAATGACGCCAATGTGTGAGAATACCCAAGGGATAAATTATTTTGATAAGGTAAAAAAAGCCTACCCCGAGATACACAATTACGAAAATGCAGTGGTAGAGGATCACTATTTTTCTTCTTGTGGACACATGAATGATAATGGAGCCCGACTTTTTACAGCTAGGGTGATTAATGATTTTTTTTGATAAACGGGTCTCGACTCCGCTCGACCTGACAGAGCGAGTAGTGAATCAATAACGTTTGTCAAATAGAGAACTTCGACTATCGGTTAGGACAGGCTGTGGTCGAGATGGATTTATATAAAAAAAAAGTAATTATTAAAACGGGTCTCGACTCCGCTCGACCTGACAGAGCGATTAGTGTATAGATAACGATTGTCAGATGTCAGATCGATTTCTTTAACTATCTATCAGGACAGGCTTAAGTTGAGCTGCATTTAGAGAAGAAGAGTAATTGTTGAAATGGGTCTCGACTCCGCTCGACCTGACAACACGAGTCGTGAATCAATAACGTTTGTCAAATAGAGAACTTCGACTATCGGTTAGGACAGGCTTAAGTTGAGCTGCATTTAGAGAAGAAGGGTAATTATTAAAACGGGTCTCGACTCCGCTCGACCTGACAGAGCGATTAGTGTATAGATAACGATTGTCAGATCGATTTCTTTAACTATCTATCAGGACAGGCTTAAGTTGAGCTGCATTTAGAGAAGAAGAGTAATTGTTGAAATGGGTCTCGACTCCGCTCGACCTGACAACACGAGTCGTGAATCAATAACGTTTGTCAAATAGAGAACTTCGACTATCGGTTAGGACAGGCTGTAGTCGAGATGGATTTATATAAAAAAAAGTAATTATTAAAACGGGTCTCGACTCCGCTCAACCTGACAGAGCGAGTCGTGAATCATCAAAGGTTGTCACATCGAGCCTTTCGACTATAGCTCAAGGAAGGCTATGGTCGAGATGCTTTTAGTTAAGAAAACATAATTAATTTAGTTTTAATTTGAAAAGATATGAAGTTCTATTTTGTGTACATATTAAAATGTCAAGACGAATCTTTATATGTAGGGATTACATCTGATATAGAAAGGAGAGTAATGGAACATAATTCAGGTAAATATCCTGAGGCATATACGTTTTCAAGGAAACCTGTACATTTAGTTTTTTATCAAGAATTCACAGAACCTAACCAAGCAATTGAATTTGAGAAGAAAATAAAAAAATGGAGTAGGGCAAAGAAACAAGCTTTGATTGATAAGAATTATGACAGATTACAATTGTTGTCAGAATGTAGAAATGAAACGCATTGTAAGAATAATTTATCGGATGAGGAATAGGTATTATTAAAAGGGTCTCGACTCCGCTCGACCTGACAGAGCGATTAGTGTATAGATAACAATTGTCAAATAGAGAACTTCGACTATCGGTTAGGCACGCTGTAGTCGAGATGGATTTATATAAAAAAAAGTAATTATTAAAACGGGTCTCGACTCCGCTCGACCTGACAACACGAGTCGTGAATCAATAACGTTTGTCAGATCGAGGCTTCGACTATCGCTCAAGACGGCTTAAGTTGAGATGCTCATCAATAAAAACAAAACAGTATGAAAATAGCATTTTTAACACCTGAATATCCTCATGCCAAGACTGGTAATTCAGGCGGTATTGGGACCAGTATCAAAAATTTAGCGCAGGGACTTTTGCAAGAAGGTTGTGTTGTAAAAGTATTGGTATATGGGCAAAAGGAGGACTCGATGTTTGAAGATGAAGGAGTGCTTGTTCAGCAAATTAAAAATGTCAAAATAAAAGGCTTGTCATGGTTTTTTACTCGAAAAAAAATTCAGCAAATAATTAATAACTTATACCGCTGCAAGCAAATAGAGGTAGTTGAAGTGGCGGATTGGACAGGAATTAGTTCGTTTATGTCTCTTGACTGTCCAGTTGTAATGCGACTTAACGGCTCTGATACTTATTTTTGTCATCTAGACGAGCGAGTGGTCAAATGGAAAAATAAATTTCACGAAAAACGTTCTCTTCAAAACGCAGATGCCTTGCTCTCCGTAAGTCAGTTTACGGCGGATACAACAAATGCTGTTTTTGGTTTGAAGAAAGAGTTTACGATTATTCCTAATTCGATTGATGTTACTGCTTTTGCAAAAGATCAAAAGATACAAGTTTCCTCAAATACTATTTTATATTTTGGTAGTTTGATTCGGAAGAAGGGATTATTGGAACTACCGTATATTTTTAATGAAGTCATCAAAGAAAATCCAACAGCTCAATTGGTCTTGGTAGGGAAAGATGTACCCGATATCATATCAGGTTCAAAGTCAACTTGGGAGATGATGAAATCTTTGTTTTCTGAACAGGCGATGGCTCAGGTGCGTTATTTAGGAAGTGTGCCCTATAATACCATACAAACCCATATCAATCAAAGTACCGTTTGTGTGTTCCCCTCTTTTGCAGAGGCTTTACCTGTGTCTTGGATTGAAGCTATGGCGATGGAAAAAGCAATAGTTGCTTCTAATATAGGTTGGGCAGTAGATGTGATTGACGATAATGTGAATGGTTTTTTGGTTCATCCAAAGAATCATGTGGAATATGCTTCAAAAATCAATATATTGCTATCCAATAGCCAAATGAGAACTGAATTTGGTGTGGCAGCTAGAGCAAAAGTGATGCGTAAGTTTAGTATTGCAGTAGTCGCTCAACAAAGTTTGGCCTTTTATCAATCCTTAATTCAATAGATTTTGATTTTTGTTTATCATATAAATAACAAAATTAGTTCAGTGCATTCGCTAGAAGGAACTGCAATTGAATTTGATGCAAAAGTTTCTATCGTGAAAGGATTGAATCAATTGGCAAATCGTTATTCTAATGAAATTATAGTTTGGTGTCATTTGGATTGCAAAGCGTCTTTAAATACTGAGGTTTTACCAATTCTTTTTCATCATAATAAACTATTACTCTCTTATCGACCTAGTCTTTCTAATTTTATTAATGAAGCTATAGGTTATGTGGACGATTCCTTATTTGTCAATGTTAATAAGAAAGTAAGTTATCCTAGTTGGCAAATGAGTAGTATTGTTGGTATGGTGCATGCTTCTGTTTTAATTGCCATAAGTGATAGCATTCCTTTTGATACTGATTTTGATTATTATTTAAATTCAGTAGCGAAACAGGCAATGCCTTTGGGATTATTGTGTTATTCAGAACCACAGTTATTGAAGAATGCAGAAATAAGCAACATTCCGACCTCTTCCCATTACACCCTTTTCAAATTTGTCAAACAACACTATCGAACACGATGGGTGTTTTTGTTGTTTCTAAATTTACTTATTTATGAAAAACGATTAGTATTGTTGCCTTTTTTAACTGCTTTTTGTTTTAGAAAAAGGAATTCATCATTTAGTTTAGAAGGTGTTAAAGTTGTATCCTCCAAAGAAGTAATTGACGAGCCTACAATTGATGTTATCATTCCGACGATTGGGAGAAAAACATATTTATATGATGTGTTAAAAGACTTAGCGAAACAAATTGTATTACCCAAAAAAGTGATTGTTGTAGAGCAAAATCCGGATGAAGCTAGTAGCACTGAGTTGGATTATTTAGAATCCGAA
Organism: Flavobacterium faecale; assembly: GCF_048320115.1. Classification (GTDB taxonomy): domain Bacteria; phylum Bacteroidota; class Bacteroidia; order Flavobacteriales; family Flavobacteriaceae; genus Flavobacterium; species Flavobacterium faecale_A. The sequence continues at coordinate 600,856 of NZ_CP182943.1, read as the reverse complement.
TTTTGGCCTTTTCAAATAAAACACATTTTTACGCATCAAGCAGGAGCTTGTAATGCTAGAAATTTGGCATTAGATGCAGTGGAAAGTGACTGGGTTTTTCTTGCGGATGATGATATTGTTTTTGAAACTGATTTTTTTAAAAAAGCGTTCCAGACTATTCTAGAATTTGACATAAAAGCAGTGTCTGTAAGTTGTTTGAGAGAAGGTGAAAAAAGTAATATAAAAAACATAATCCAATGGCGAAGTTTTGGTTCGGGTTGTAGTATAGTTGCAACTTCTATTCTAAAACAATCTAAGTTTAATGTTGGCTATGAATTTGGATTTGGAGAAGATTTCGATTTCGGGATGCAAATACGAAATTTGGGACAAGATATTATTTATCTACCAGAACCACATATTCTACATTTAAAAGCGCCAATAGGTGGTTTCAGAACGAAGGCTGTTTTGAAATGGCAAAAGGATGATATTCAGCCTAAGCCGTCCCCGACAGTTATGTTGAGCTGTATTTTACATAAAACGAGCAAACAACAATTGGGGTATAAAACAACCCTTTTTTTTAAATATTTTAAACATCAAAAAATAAAAAATCCGATTCGTTATTTGGTAAATTTCAGGAAACAATGGAATCAAAGTGTATTTTGGGCTAATCAATTAAATCAAAAGCAATGAAGTTTTCATTAGTGATTTGTACTTATATGAGACCAGAACCGTTGCTCTTGTTGTTAGAGTCGGTTAAGAAGCAAACCGTTTATCCCAATGAAATTTTAATTATTGATGGTTCATTCAACGATGAAACTGAAAAAGTGGTCGAGAAAAATTGTTTTGAACAATTGCATTATTTTAAAGTCTCAGATGAAAATCGCGGTTTAACCAAGCAACGTAATTATGGAATAGAAAGAGTTGCAGAAGCAATAGATATTATCTGCTTTTTGGATGATGATACGGTTTTAGAAAGGGATTATTTTGAAAAATTGATGGAGACCTATCAGCTTCATCCAGATGCTTTGGGTGTTGGAGGCTATATCCATAATGAAACAAAATGGGATTATGTAGGGAAACATTATGAAGCAACTCCAAATGAATTTTATTTTGATGGATGGAAGCGTAAAGATGGTTCTCGTTTTGTGCTGCGAAAGAAATTAGGATTGGATAGTAATTATCCTCCAGGGTATTCTTCCCTATATTCTCATGGGCGAAGTGTGGGATTTTTACCTCCGAGTGGGAAGATTTATGAGGTTGAATTGATTATGGGAGGGGTTTCCTCTTTTCGAAAAGAAATATTTGAAAACATGCGCTTTTCAACTTATTTTGAAGGTTATGGTTTGTACGAAGATGCCGATTTTAGTTTAAGAGTTTCCAAAATGGGACCGTTGTATTTGAATACTAAGGCTAAATTAAGTCATTATCACGCTGATTCAGGAAGACCGAATCAGTACCGATATGGTAAAATGGTGGTCCGTAATGGATGGTTTGTTTGGCGAACCAAAAATCCTAATCCAAAATGGAGAGACCAATTCAAATGGCATTCTATCACAATACTTTTGACTGTTATCCGATTTAGTAATACATTTACAAGCCACAATAAAAATAAAGCGTTAACTGAAGCAGTAGGAAGGACTATTGGTTGGTTGAGTTTGTTATTTAGTAAGCCAAAATAAGTAATAATGAAATTTGCAATATTTACGCATGTTCCACACATAAAAGTAGATGAGGACTATTTTGCTTATGCACCTTATGTAAATGAAATGAATATTTGGGGGGCTTATGTAGATAAAATTATCATTGTGGCTCCATTAATGGATGAAAATCGAACTGCAATTCACACTTCCTATTTGAACGAAAAACAAGAATTCGTTGCGATTCCTAGTTTTGATCTGTTATCAGTCAAGTCTATTTTTTTTACAATCTTAGTTTTACCTAGACTTCTTTCGTCTATTTTTAAGACCATGAAAGAAGCAGATCATATTCATTTGCGTTGCCCTGGAAATGTAGGTTTGTTAGGGTGTTTGATTCAAGTCTTTTTTCCTTCGAAAACTAAAACAGCTAAATATGCTGGTAATTGGGATTCTCAATCCAGACAACCTTGGAGTTATCGTTTGCAAAAATGGATTTTAAACAATTCTTTTTTGACGCGCAATATGAAGGTTTTAGTGTATGGAGAATGGCCTAATCAATCCAGGAACATAATACCTTTTTTTACGGCTACCTATAAAGAGGATGAAAAAAAGATTTGGAAGCCTAAAGAAATGGGAGCTGCCATTAATTTTATATTCGTGGGTACTTTATCCAAAGGGAAAAGACCTTTGTATGCTGTGCAATTAGTAGAAGTATTGCATAAAAAAGGATACAATGTTTTTTTAAATTTATATGGAGAAGGTACTGAGAGAGTTGCTTTAGAAAAGTATATTTCAGAATACAATTTGGGTTCTATTGTCTTATTAAATGGAAATCAAAGCCAGGCTGTTTTAAAAGAAGCCTATCAGCAAAGTCATTTTGTGATTTTGCCATCAGTGAGTGAGGGTTGGCCAAAAGCCATTGCCGAAGGGATGTTTTGGGGGACGGTGCCACTGGCAACAAAAGTGTCTTGTATTCCTTTTATGTTAGATTATGGTAGTCGAGGAGTGATTTTAACGATGGATTCGGAAAAAGATAGTCAGCAAATTCTGTTATTAATCAAAAAGCAGGCTGAGTTCAATTTGAAAAGTCAGCAAGCTTACAAATGGTCAAATCAATATACCCTTACTGTTTTTGAGCAAGAAATAAAAAAGTTACTATGTTAACTTATTTTTAATAATTGAAAGTATATATAATGCGAGTACTTCAACTCATAGATTCATTAGAAGCCGGTGGAGCTGAACGAATGGCCGTGAATTATGCTAATGCACTTGCACGTCAAATTGATTTTTCAGGTTTGGTAGCTAGTCGAAAGGAAGGGAGTTTGGTAGAACAAATTAATTCGAATGTTAATTACCTTTTCTTAAATCGAAAAAGTACATTTGATATCAAAGCTGTACTGAGATTACGTGATTTTATGAAAAAAAATAAAGTTGAACTAGTTCATGCACATAGTACATCTTTTTTTATTGCGGTATTTTTAAAAGTAATTTACCCAAAATTTAAAATAATATGGCATGACCATTATGGAAATAGTGATTTTTTAGAGAAGCGAAAATCATTTATTTTACAATGGAGTAGCTTTTTTTTTAATGGAATCATCGTTGTTAATCAAAAATTAAAAAAATGGGCTCAAGAAAAGCTTGATTTTAAAAATGTGATTTATTTACCCAATTTTGTTTCTGAAAATAATGATGAGATAGGACAAACAATTTTGAAAGGAGAAAAAAATAAACGAATCGTTTGTTTGGCTAACTTAAGAAAACAAAAGAATCATTTTTTAATTCTAGAGGTAGCCATAAAAATGAAAAACACACATCCTGATTGGACTTTTCATTTAGTAGGGAAAGATTTTAACGATTTGTATTCAATGCAAATTAAAAAGAAAATTAAAGATAATCATCTTGAAAAAACTGTTTTTGTTTATGGAACCGTACTAGATATTAGTACCGTTTTAAAACAAGCTAACATTGGTATTCTAAGTTCGAAATCTGAGGGTTTACCTGTTGCTTTATTAGAGTATGGTTTGCACAAGCTAGCTGTTGTTGTGACTGCAGTAGGCGAAATCCCTTCGCTGATTGAAAATGGTTCGAATGGATTTTTAGTAACCGATTTTGAAGTAGCTAATTTTTATAAATGCGTAGTAACTTTAATCGAAAGTAGTCATCTACAAACGAATTTTGGATTGGCATTACATAAAACAATAACTGAAGGATATATAGAGGCTTCGGTTATAGAAAAATATTTAAGATGGTTAAAAAAGATTGAATTATGAAAAAAGCTGATTTGCCTTATTTGTATGTGATTTTACTCCATGTCTTTATTGGTTTTTTAGTTTATTTATTCCCGTTTACAGCTAAAATATATGGTTTTTCAACTTTTTTTATTGGCGTTTATTATGTTGTCAAAAAACAGAATGCCAATCATGAAGTGCTTTTGGCAGCGGCTTATGTTGCTGGTAGTGAGGTTTTTTTGAGAATGACAGGAGGGAATATTTCCTATGAGTTTTCGAAATATGGGGTGATGATTTTTATGTTGCTGGGGATGTATTATAAAGGATTTGCTAGAGGTGCAACCCCCTATTGGATTTATTTAATCTTATTGGTACCTAGTGTTGTAATCTCTACTTTTGTTTTGGATTTTGATACCAATATAAGGACAACTATTGCCTTTAATATTTCTGGTCCGGTCTGTCTGGGGCTAGCTTCATTATATACTTTTAGAAGAAGGATTACATTGGAACAAACTAACAGTATTCTTTTAGCATTAGGCTTGCCTATTGTGACTTGTATGTCCTATTTAACCTTTTACACACCAAATATTAGAGATGTTGTTACTAGTACACAGTCTAATTTTGCTACTTCTGGGGGGTTTGGTCCTAATCAGGTAGCCACTTTTTTAGGTTTAGGGATGTTTATTTTCTTTTCTAGGATCATTTTGGTATCCAAAAATAAGTTTTTATTAATTATCAACTTAATAGTTGCTTTGAATATCACCTATCGTGGAATTGTGACTTTTTCTAGGGGAGGGATGCTTACGGGCTTGTTGATGATTGTTTCTTTATTGCTTTTTTTATATGTAAAAACGAATTTTAGAGGGAAGGTTAAGTTGAACTATATCTTGGGGTTAATGGCAATGGCTATGATAGTCACTTGGATTTATTCTTCTTTTCAGACAGGAGGTTTAATTGATAAGAGGTATGCTAACCAAGATGCTCAAGGGAGAGCAAAAACCAGTAAATTTACAGGACGTGCTGATATCGCAGAGACGGAGATTGATATGTTTTTGAATAATCCTATTTTTGGTGTAGGAGTGGCAAAGGGAGCTGAAATTAGAGAAGAGATTACAGGTAATTTTGCAGTCTCACACGATGAGATAACCCGAATGCTTGCAGAACATGGTTCTTTAGGGATTATAGCCTTGCTAATATTGTTTTTCACACCACTAGTCCTATATCTGGAAAATTCGTTTAATATGTTTATGATTTGTTTTGTGCTTTTTTGGTTTTTAACGATTAATCATGCCGCCATGCGAACTGCGGTTCCAGCTTTTGTATATTCTTTGTCATTGCTTAATATCCAGTTGGTTCCATCAAAAACCAATCCTAAAAAATAAATTTTAATTTTAGGATTAAAAAAATGTGCTTTTTGCGGATTTTACCCATCCGAAATGGTTAAATTGCGACTGTAACAAGAAATTGTATGTCCAAAAACAAAATACATTTTGAAATATCAGAAAGGAAGATGATACTGTTTCTTTTTGATGTTTTTTTTGTTTTATTTGCCCTATGCGGAGTGGGGCGTATTTTTGATATCCATTATTTAAAGGAAATTGTATTCACTCCAAGTTGTTCTATATTGCTTGTTAGTTATTTGGTGCTATTTGGAGTGGTATTTGAAATGTATCATCTTCAAGTGGCTAGCAATGAGTTTCAAGTGCTGAAAAGTACGCTTTTAACGGTCTCCTTTACTGTTTTGGTGTATTTGTTAACCCCTGTTTTTTCTCCTGAACTCCCAAAGAATCGATTGCAGATTCTATCCTTTTATACCGTCCTGTTTGCAATGTTAATTGCTTGGCGTTTATTCTACGTGAAATATTTAGCTTCCAATCGTTTTTTGCAAAATGCATTGTTGATATGCGAAGAAAATCAAGTTTCGGGTTTGATTCAAGGGATTGAAAACATCGATCCACATTATAAAATCATTGCTTTTTTAACAACCAAGCCAAGCGACTTAGGGAAAGGAGCTCAACTTCCGTATGTTGAGCGTGTTGCCGTTCCAGATTTACTAGAATATGTTCAGGAAAATGGCATTTCGGAGGTTGTGATTGCTACCAAAATGACCGAAGGTGTCGATGCTGACTTGTACCAGCAATTAATAAAAATATTAGAAACAGGAAAGATTATTAGAGAGTATACCCAAGTATATGAGTCTAAAACGCACCGAATACCTGTTCAATATATTGCTATGGATTTTTATCGATTCTTTCCCTTTAGCCGAAGCAATCAAAATAAATTATACCTTGCTGTAGTGCGTTTAATAGAACTTTTTATTTCTATTGTAGGTTTGGCAATTGGATTTGTATTGTTGCCATTTATTTTGTTTGGGAATTTGATTGCAAATAGGGGCGGGTTGTTTTATTATCAAGAACGCATTGGGAAGGATGGTGTTGCCTTCAAGATTTGGAAATTAAGGACTATGATTAAGAATGCGGAAACTAATGGTGCGGTTTTTAGTACTCCAAACGATCATCGTATTACTCGTTTTGGTAAGTTTCTGAGGAAAACGAGAATTGATGAAATTCCACAGTTTGTCAATGTGATTAAAGGAGATATGGCTTTAATTGGCCCCAGACCAGAACGTCCCGAGTTTGTTCGTCAAATTGCTGCAACCATGCCTTTTTATGAGACACGTCATATTATAAAGCCAGGGGTAACGGGATGGGCGCAAGTTAATTATTCCTATGGTGAGAATATTGACGATAGCCTTATCAAATTACAATATGATTTGTATTATATCAAGCACAGAAGTTTTTATCTTGATTTGAATATCTCTTTAAAAACAATCACTACCATACTTTTTTACAGGGGGCAATAGCGCTATACGATAACGGCAATCTTTTTGTTGTGATGAATGGCAAGTTTTGTTAGTAAAAATCCATTGGTAAGAATCATCGGAAGTACTAGCAAAAAATGAATCTTATTCATTAGTACTATAACATAAACCATTAATAAGATTAGGTTTAACAAGGCTAATTGGTATACCCATTTTCTTTTTGTCTTTGCATTCATTGTAAAAGATAAGACAATAAGCAAAGGGTTCAATAGTAAGATATTGTAATTGTTTGCTAGCTCTAGATGTCCTGAGTAAAATCCTAAAAAGACAAATAAACTTCCAATTAGTCCTAAGACTAAAAAGTAAATTTGATTGATGATTTTAATGTTCAAGAAGACGATAAGTCCGAGAAGGATTAAATACGAATACCAATTATTCCACCAAGATGTTGGCGCTGTATCATTGAATTCTAAAAGAGTTTTGGTTTTTTCAGGAACTAATTTTTGCTTATTAAAGCTGGCGAATTCTAGGTTATGCATTAATTCTAAAGGGAGAAAGATATGGTCTCCAACTGCGTCTACTTTAGTTCCAAAGATGATACTCGTTCCTAATTTTTCATAAAAATGATTGTCAAAATAAGGATATAGGATGGCTCTATAAGTGTTTTCTGTGTCTGTTTTTTTTGCAATAGAATGCTCTCCTATGGTTTTATTGATGATGTCTACCACCATTGACGTGCAGTTTTTATCAATGAATTTGTATGTATAGTAGCTGTCTCCTGACGCTAATGATTGATTTAAGTTGTCAAATAACTTTTGTTTTAAATCAAGATTCAAAGCTAATTCTTGTTCATAAACGTCGCGGCGTTCGTAGTTGTATTGTCCAATGAAGTTAGAGAACGAGTGGGTAACTGCAAAATATTGTAAATCGCCTTTGGCAAATTTGGCGACAAAATTGGGTGTATTGAAATCAAAAGCACCATAATTATAAACTATGTCGAGATTGTTATCTGTATCTGCTATTCGGATAGCGGTATGTCCAAATAAAGAATAAGATTCGTTTCCTGTACCGCAGGTCAAAATGCTCGCCTTTGCTTTTGGAGACAAAGTGATGTTTTGACTGGAGAGAGAAAAAGAAATGATACTAAATACAAATGAAAAAAGGAAGGTTGATTTGAAACTATTGGTTTTCATTTTGGTGTTTTTTTTATCTTCTAAATTGACCTAAATCTACTTTTAAAGAGAAAATATTGGAATACAAAGTGGTGCCTTGATTTCCTAAATTAGTTAAAGCGTAATCGACTTGGATTCCTTTGTATTTAAATCCTAACCCAATATTAGGTTGGAATTCGACTTTTTGGGTGCTGTCCAATTGTTCTACATTTTGAAAATTTCCCACTCCAGCTCTGACGAAAACTAGATCAGTATAGCCAAATTCAAAACCTAAGGCAGGATCGATACTGGCAAATTTTGTAGTAATGAGATCATTGGTTTGAGCAAAACGCATGTTCAAACTAGTGGCTGCTAGTAGACTGTAATCGTAGTGGAAAATAAATTTTTTAGAGAGTCCAAGTTGTAATTTGGGAGCGGTGATTTCTGTAGATTCTGGTAATTCTTGGTTTTGTCCTTCCACAGCATCGGATACTTTTTTGTATTCTTTTTCGTCAATGTTCCATACATTATAAGTTGTGGTGATGTCTCTTGCCATCAATCCAAATTTCCAGTTATTGCGTTCAAATTGCAGCCCTGCATCAAATCCAAATCCCCAAGCGCTGGCAAACTTCCCAATAATACGTCTGATTATTTTGGCATTCGCACCATATTGAAAACCTTCAATAGGCAATCGTCTAGCATAAGAAAATGTAAAGCCGTAGTCAGCAGTTGAGAAAAGGCTAATTCTATTGTAGTCTATATTTCCTTGACTATCAATTAATTCGGTAGTGTTTAAAATATCGTCTACTCCAAACCGAATTAATGAAACTCCCCATGCGCTGTTATCATCAATTGGGCTTGCATAGGCGATATAATCGTATTTGGCTATGTTTGCAAAATAATTAGCATGCATTAAAGCAACTTGGTGATCCTCTAAATTGACAAGTCCTGCAGGATTCCAATATCCTGAATTGACATCATTAGTAGAAGATACCACAGTGTTTGCCATTCCTAGAGCTGCAGCATCTACACCAATATTCATGAATTCGTTAGAGTATTTTCTAACTGTTTGACTGTAATTTGAAGTGCAAATTAAGAACAAAATGAAACAATGAATTTTTTTCAATTGTATGATTTTAAAACACAAAGGTTGTTATTTTTCTTCAAAAATATAATTTTTTAGTGAGCTAATATCTCTTTATGCTTAAATAAAAAGGAAAGTGACTTGTTGTTGATAAAAAACTATAGTAAAAAACATCAATTTCATTCCGTTATTATACTAAATTTGTGCAAACAGAAAAAACAAAAACCATGATTGCTATCAAAAAACAGATTCCTAATTTGATTACTTTATTAAACCTGTTTTCGGGTTGCATTGCTTTGGTTTTTATTACAAAGTCTAATTTTGAATGGGCTTTTTATTTTGTTTGTTTGGGGATATTCTTTGATTTTTTTGACGGTTTCTTTGCTCGATTGTTTAAAGTATCAAGTCCGTTAGGATTGCAATTGGATTCTTTAGCTGATATGGTGACCAGTGGAGTAGTTCCTGGCTATGTAATGTTTTCGATGTTGAATAGTTCTCAAAATGAAATTACGGATAATCCACTCTTTGCATATATAGGTTTTGTGGTTACTTTAGGATCTTGTTATCGATTGGCGAATTTTAATATTGATACCCGTCAAACAGATTCGTTTATAGGATTGCCTACACCTGCTAATGCGTTGTTTATATTGAGTTTGCCCTTGGTTTTACATACGAGTGATTCGTTATTTACATTGGAGTTCTTAACGAATCAATGGGTCTTGCTTGCTATTGTTTTAGGAAGTGCCTATATCCTTAACGCTGAAATTCCTTTGTTTTCGTTGAAATTAAAGAAGTTTACTGTTAAAGATAATCTGATTCAAATCATATTTCTTCTTTTTTCCTTTCTATTGGTTTTGTTTTTTCATTTTGCGGGAATTCCGTTGTTGATTCTTTTTTATGTACTCCTTTCAGTTGTCAACAACCAATGGATTAAGAAGTAATTAATTCCTAAAATGAGAAAAAAAACGGTTCGTAGGAAGTCTGTTGGTAAAAAGAAAAAGGTATCTGCATTCTATAGGAATTTTAAAATATTTTCTATGGTGTTGGTTTTTACTTTGGTACTAATGGCTATTCTGTATCATTATCGCAATGGTTTAGCGTATTATTTTAGTTTTAAAACAGACAAAGTTTTAAAAGAAAAAGCAGAAAGTAAGAGGCTTTCGGATATTCGAAACCATCAGGTTTTAGGAAGTCTGAATGGTAAATCGGTTGGGATTGATGTTTCTGAATATCAAGGAGCAATAGATTGGGAGGAATTGAAAATGATAGAGAATGATTATCCAATTCATTTTGTTTTTATTAGAGCAACTGTGGGTTGTGATCGATTGGATAAAAAATATAAGGAGAATTGGGAAGCTGCCAAGGAAAAGAAACTTATTAGAGGTGCTTACCACTATTATCGTCCCGATGAAAACTCGATAGAACAGGCTAATTTATTTATTAAAACGGTTCGGTTACAAAAAGGCGATTTGCCTCCTGTAGTCGATTTGGAACGAATGCCTGACAATCAGTCCATGGAGCAATTGAGATTGGGATTGAGACGTTGGTTGAAACGGGTAGAAGCCCATTATAAAGTAAGGCCAATCATTTATACTGGGGAAAAATATTATGCTGATTTCTTGAAAAAAGAATTTTCTGAATACTTATTCTGGATTGCTAATTATAATTTTTATCGAGAAAATATTGAAGAAGACTGGCTTTTTTGGCAATTTACTGAAAAAGCTTCCGTTACTGGAATTACTGGAAATGTAGATGTGAATATTTTTAATGGTGATTTACAGCAGTTGCAGTTTATAACGGTGGATTGATTTTTAGTCGAATACTGATTTGAAATAATTATAAAAATAAATAAAATGGGAATATTTTCAGCAATTTTAGGAAATGCAGGTACCGTTAGTCAAGATGATTTACAAAAAGATTACGGTCAATTATTGATTGATGGAGAACATATTGAATTAGGGTTTAAGCTCGTTAGAGATGTGTTTATTTTTACGAACAAAAGACTTATTTTGGTAGATAAACAAGGACTGACAGGTAGTAAAGTCGAGTACAAATCAGTGACTTACAAGAATATTTCGAGATTTAGTATTGAAACGGCGGGTACTTTTGACTTGGAAGCCGAACTAAAAATTTGGGTTTCCAGTGAGCAACTACCTAGTATTAAAAAACAATTTAATAAATCGGTTAATGTATATGATGTACATAAAGTATTGGCAACACACGTACTAAAGTAAAAAAGAAAGGCACTTCGTTAGAATACAAAGTGCCTTTTAAATTTTGTTATATTGGGATACTAAAAATCGATTTTCTTTTTACGCAATTCAAAATTTTGACCTAAGTAGACTCTTCGTACCATTTCGTCTTCTACTAATTCTTCTGGGATTCCAGCTTTCAGAATTCCTCCTTCAAACATCAAATAGGTTTTGTCGGTAATCGCAAGTGTTTCCTGAACGTTGTGGTCTGTAATCAATATACCGATGTTTTTATTTTTTAATTGGGCTACAATTCGCTGAATATCTTCTACCGCTACAGGATCTACACCGGCAAAAGGTTCGTCAAGCAAAATAAATTTTGGATCCGTAGCGAGACAGCGCGCAATTTCGGTACGACGGCGTTCTCCTCCAGAAAGTAAATCGCCACGATTCGTTCGGATGTGTTCTAAACTAAATTCGGCAATCAAACTTTCCATTTTTGCAATTTGGTCTTCTTTGGAAAGTTTAGTCAATTGTAGTACGCTCAAAATATTGTCCTCAATGCTCAGCTTTCTAAAAACAGATGCTTCTTGTGCTAAATATCCAATTCCTTGTTGTGCCCGTTTGTACATGGGATAATTAGTGATATTTAAATCGTTAAGATAGATGTTGCCAGCATTGGGTTTTACGAGGCCTACAATCATATAAAAAGAAGTGGTTTTTCCTGCTCCATTAGGGCCGAGTAAACCTACGATTTCTCCTTGATTCACCTCGACTGAAATGCCTTTTACAACGCTACGTCCTTTATATGTTTTAATTAAATTATCGGCTCTTAAAATCATTTTTATTTTGAATTGGTGTGCACTTTATTTGTTAGACAAAGAAACAAATAAACTACTTATAATAGTCCTAATTTTTTGTTACGATTGCTTTTTCTTTTTTATGGACAAATACCGACAAAAAGATACTTGCCTCGTAAATCAATAGCATCGGAATTGCAACAATGGTCTGACTCACCACATCAGGTGGTGTAACAATGGCGGCAATTATCAGTACCAATACAATAGCATATTTTCGAGAATTTCTTAAGAAAGTAGGGGTAACCAGTCCTAATTTCGTTAGAAAATAAATGATTATGGGTAGTTCAAAAAACAATCCGCCTGCGAGTACCGAGGTTTTGACCATTCCAATGTAAGAGTTCAAAGTAAATTGGTTTAATACCACACTACTAACGGTAAAAGTGGCCACAAAATTAACCGACATGGGAATGACTATAAAATAGCCAAATAGGACCCCTAAGAAGAAGAGAAGAGAGGAGAAAAAGATAAATATTTTGGCGTTCTTTTTTTCATTTTCATACAAAGCTGGACCGATGAATTTCCATATTTCCCATAAAATATAAGGGAACGCAAGGATGAAACCAGCAAGGAGACAAATCCATATAAAAACATTTACTTGGCCTTCCATTTCGGTATTTTGAATTATAAAAGGCATTTCGGTGATGCAGATACTTTCTCCAATACCTATTTGATGTGACAGTTCACACATATAGGTGTAGGTGAAAAAGGAAGGCCTTGTGGGGCCAAAAATGATAGTGTCAAAAAGATAGTCACTGATAAAATATGTAAAAAAAGCCATAATAATGATGGCAATGGTACTTCTTACAAGTAACCATCTCAGGTCTTCAAGATGGTCTAAAAAAGACATCTCATTTAGGTTTTTTTTTGCCATTATAGGATTCCTTCTTTTAAAATGTCGTGTAAATGCAATACCCCTTTGTATTCGTCATTGTCTACAACTATCAATTGGGTGATTTTATAGTCTTCCAGTAGGTTCAATGCATCGACAACCCTATCTGAAGATTGAATTAATTTGGGGTTATGCGTCATAATGTCTTTTGCCGTTAAATCTACAAATGTATCTCTGTCCGTAAGCATTCTTCGTATGTCACCGTCAGTGATGATTCCGATTACTTTATTGTTTTCAACTACTGCTGTCACCCCGAGTCTTTTTTCAGAAATCTCAAAAATAACCTTTTTGACTGAAGTGTCTGGAGTCACAATTGGTTTTAGACTATGTTCCAGCATGTCGCTAACTTTCAGTAATAATTTTTTTCCCAAAGCACCTCCGGGGTGGTATACTGCAAAATCTTCAGGTTTGAAATCCCGAATTTCCATCAGACAAACTGCCAAAGCATCGCCCATTACTAATTGTGCCGTGGTACTATTGGTTGGAGCAAGATTAATAGGACAAGCTTCTTGATCAACAGTTGTGTTTAGGATATAGTCAGCGCCCTTTCCTAAAAACGAGCTGGTGTTTCCGGTGATGGCTATTAACGTGTTTCCAAATCGTTTTAATAAAGGAACTAGCACTTTAATTTCGGGGCTATTTCCGCTTTTTGAAATACAAATTATGATGTCTTCATGCTGAATCATACCTAGGTCTCCATGGATGGCTTCAGATGCATGTAAAAATAAGGAAGGAGTGCCTGTAGAGTTAAAAGTAGCGACCATTTTTTGAGCGATAATGGCACTTTTTCCAATTCCTGTTACCACTAATCTTCCTTTGGAGTTAAAGATTGCTTCTACGGCTTTGTGAAAGTTATCATCAAGGTAATCAGTAAGTTTTGCAATGGCGTCACTTTCGGATAGAATGGTTTTTTTGGCAATTGCCAATATATTTTCTTTAGTAATCAAAACAGAATAGTTATAATTTGTATGTGTAAAAGAAATTAGTATCTTTATATGGTGCAAATTTATATAAAATACCATATAATAAAGAATGAATTCAAACGAAATTGATATCCATAAAGAATTAAAAAAATATTTTGGCTTTAGCCAATTTAAAGGGTTGCAAGAACAAGTAATTAAAAGCTTGCTCAATAAACAGAATACATTTGTGATTATGCCCACAGGAGGAGGGAAATCCCTTTGTTACCAACTTCCAGCATTAATACAAGAAGGCACTGCTATTGTTGTGTCTCCATTAATTGCTTTAATGAAAAATCAAGTGGATGCCATTCGTAGTTTGTCTTCCGAGAATGGTGTAGCACATGTTTTAAATTCCTCATTAACTAAAACAGAGGTTACCCAAGTTAAGAAAGACATCACTTCTGGGTTGACTAAATTGCTTTATGTAGCTCCAGAATCTTTGACCAAAGAAGAAAATGTGGAGTTTTTAAAAAGTGTCACTATTTCTTTTGTGGCGATTGATGAAGCGCATTGTATTTCAGAATGGGGGCATGACTTTAGACCAGAGTATCGAAATTTAAAAAATATTATCAAGCAGTTAGGTGATGTTCCAGTCATCGGTCTTACTGCAACGGCGACCCCAAAAGTGCAAGAAGATATCTTGAAAAATTTAGATATGTCTAATGCAACTACTTTCAAAGCTTCGTTTAATAGACCTAATTTATTTTATGAAGTACGTACAAAAACCAAGAATGTGGAGTCGGATATTATTCGTTTTATTCGCCAACACAAAGGAAAATCGGGGGTTATTTATTGTTTAAGTCGTAAGAAAGTAGAGGCTATTGCCGAGGTTTTAAAAGTAAACGGAATTAGTGCTGTACCCTATCATGCAGGTTTAGATGCTAAGACTCGAGCCAAACATCAAGATATGTTTTTGATGGAAGATGTTGATGTTGTTGTCGCGACTATCGCATTTGGGATGGGAATCGATAAGCCAGATGTTCGTTTTGTGATTCATCATGATATTCCAAAATCACTCGAAAGTTATTACCAAGAGACTGGTCGTGCTGGTCGTGATGGCGGTGAAGGGCATTGTTTAGCGTACTACTCTTATAAAGATGTGGAAAAGCTGGAGAAATTCATGTCGGGAAAACCAGTTGCTGAACAGGAAATTGGTTTTGCTTTGCTACAAGAAGTGGTTGCTTATGCGGAAACTTCCATGTCAAGAAGGAAATTTTTACTTCATTATTTTGGGGAAGAGTTTGACAGTGAAACAGGCGAAGGAGCTGATATGGATGACAATGTGCGCAATCCAAAGTCAAAAGAGGAAGCTAAAGATCAATTGGTTAAGTTGCTTGAAGTTGTTAGAGATACCAAGCATTTGTACAAGTCAAAAGAAATTGTTTTTACACTAATAGGAAGAGTTAACGCGGTTATCAAAGCCCATCGTACAGATGTTCAGCCATTTTTTGGTTGTGGCTCTAAGTATGATGAAAAATATTGGATGGCATTATTGCGCCAATCATTAGTAGCAGGTTATTTGACTAAAGATATTGAGACCTATGGTATAGTTAAGATAAACGAAAAGGGATTGGATTATATTAAAAACCCAACTTCGTTTATGATGTCCTATGATCACGAATATAGTGAGTCTGAAGATGAAGCTATCGTTTCAGCTGCAAAATCTACTGCTGCTGTTGATGAGACTTTAATGAATATGTTGAAGGAGCTGCGTAAAAAGGAAGCTAAGAAAATTGGTGTGCCTCCTTTTGTGGTTTTTCAAGACCCTTCATTAGAAGATATGGCATTGAAGTATCCCATATCCATTGAGGAATTGGTCAATATTCATGGTGTTGGTGAAGGAAAAGCAAAGAAATATGGTAAAGAATTTGTCAATTTAATCAACAGATATGTTGAAGATAATGACATTGTCAGACCTGATGATTTAGTTGTAAAATCTACTGGGACTAATTCGGCTAATAAGTTGTATATCATTCAAAATATAGATAGAAAATTATCATTAGACGATATTGCAAAAGCGAAAGGCTTGACAATGGATAATTTGATAAAGGAGATGGAGCAAATCGTGTATGCTGGTACCAAATTGAATATCCAATATTGGATTGATGATATGCTTGATGAAGACCAACAAGAAGAAATTCACGAATACTTTATGGAATCAGAATCGGATAAGATTGATGAAGCTCTTAAAGAATTCGATGGGGAATACGATATTGATGAATTACGCTTGATGCGTATTAAGTTTATTAGCGAAGTAGCTAATTAGTTTTTAGTTTTCAGTCGCAGTTTTTAGTTTTCAGTTTGAATGGAGACTAAAAACTGTGACTGTGTATTGCATTTACTCTACATATAATTCTGCTCGATGTGGTTTCAAAGCATCACGTACTTGTAGCATATTTTCGTCTGTTACCACCATAAAAGCAATAGCGTGCATTTCGTTTTTGATTTCAAACCCCGTAATTTTTAAAGTTAGTTTTTCAATTTCGATATATTCTTTTAGGTGAATTTCATGGTGTTCAGCTGTTTTTGCGCCAGCAGGTCCGCGGAAATCCCAAATCATTTTAATTTTTCGAGACATTGGTAGTGAATTTTTTATAAGGCAAAGATACAAAGACAACAGCTATTTGAAAAAAATCAAATCAAAATACTACTTTTGCTTGCTGATGCTATTTTCGATATTCGAATAGAACAAAGCATAGAATAATATACTACAAAATGCCTCAAGAACTTCTCATACAAGTAACACCAGAAACTGCTAGCAATGAACTTTTATTAAAAGATTTTATTGGTAAAAAAATAAAAACACCAACAGCTGACTTGAAGCAAGTTGTTGTATTGAAAAGGTCAATTGATGCCCGTCAGAAGGCAATAAAAATCAACCTTAAAGTGGCTGTTTATTTAAAAGGGGAAGCTTTTTCGGAAGAATCGTTTAAATTACCCGACTATCCTAATGTGGTTCATTCTCAAGAAGTTATTGTTGTAGGCGCGGGGCCAGCAGGTCTTTTTGCTGCATTGCAATTAGTGGAGTTGGGTTTGAAGCCCATAGTGTTAGAGAGAGGTAAAGATGTAAGAGGTCGAAGAAGAGATTTGAAAGCCATCAATAGAGACCATATTGTAGATGAAGATTCTAATTATTGTTTTGGTGAAGGTGGAGCTGGAACCTATTCTGACGGAAAATTATATACCCGATCCAAAAAACGTGGTGACGTCACCCGTATATTGGAATTGTTGGTAGCTTTTGGAGCGACACCAGATATTTTAGTGGAAGCGCATCCTCATATTGGAACCAATAAATTACCGCAGATTATTCAAGATATTCGAGATAAGATTATAGAATGTGGTGGTCAAGTACTTTTTGAAACAAGAGTTATTGATATTCTGGTCAAGAATAATGAGGTAGAAGGAGTTGTTACCCAAAACGGGGACACTATTCTAGCGAATAAATTAATCTTAGCTACAGGGCATTCTGCTCGTGATATATTTGAATTACTAGATAGAAAAAAGATTTTAATTGAAGCCAAGCCATTTGCTTTGGGAGTTCGTGCGGAACATCCCCAGTCTTTAATCGATCAAATTCAATACAGTTGTGATTATCGTGGAGAATTTTTGCCGCCTGCCCCTTATAGTATTGTGAAGCAAGTGGGAGGTAGGGGAATGTATTCGTTTTGTATGTGTCCAGGAGGAGTGATAGCTCCCTGTGCGACAAGTCCGGGTGAAGTAGTGACTAACGGTTGGTCGCCTTCTAAGCGTGATCAAGCTACGGCAAATTCAGGAATTGTTATCGAATTAAAGTTAGAAGACTTTAAGCCTTTTGCAAAATTTGGAGCCTTAGCGGGTATGGAATTTCAAAAAAGTATCGAACAAAGAGCATGGCATTTGGCTGGAGAAACTCAGAGAGTTCCCGCGCAACGCATGGTCGATTTTGTGCAAAACAAGGTTTCGGCTGAAATTCCAAAAACTTCCTATGTTCCAGGTACGACTTCGGTAGAAATGGGGCAAGTCTTTCCTAGTTTTTTAACTCAAATTTTAAGAGAAGGCTTTTCAGAATTTGGAAAATCGATGAAAGGATATTTGACAAATGACGCCATACTCCATGCGCCAGAATCCAGAACTTCCTCACCTGTTAGGATTCCTAGAGACGGACTAACATTAGAACATTTGCAAATCAAAGGTTTGTATCCTTGTGGCGAAGGGGCTGGTTATGCTGGTGGAATTATTTCGGCCGCCATAGATGGTGAAAAATGTGCACTCATGATTGCGGAATGTCTTAAAAAAATAAAGGATTAAAGGAATAAACAATACAGTAATTCAAAAACAGTCGCTTATCTTTTTGTATTTTTGTGACACTGAAATAAATTATGATAGAAGAAAACGTAATATTAGTTAACGAAAAAGACGAACAGATAGGTTTAATGCCTAAGTTAGAAGCGCATGAAAAAGCAGTGTTGCATCGGGCTTTTTCCGTTTTTGTTTTAAATGATAAAAACGAAATGATGCTGCAGCAAAGAGCGGCTCATAAATACCATTCTCCATTACTTTGGACGAATACTTGTTGCAGTCATCAGCGAGAGGGTGAAACAAACCTTGAGGCTGGAAGTCGCAGATTGTATGAGGAAATGGGTTTTGAAACCGAATTAAAAGAGTTGTTCCATTTTATTTATAAAGCTCCCTTTGACAATGGATTGACGGAGCATGAGCTGGATCATGTGATGATTGGATATTACAATGAGGCTCCAATAATCAATACGGATGAGGTGCAAGATTGGAAATGGATGGCAATTGAAGCTGTTCAAAAAGATATAAAGTCTAATCCAGATTCCTATACCGTTTGGTTTAAGATTATTTTTGAAGAATTTTATCATTTTTTAGAAGAAAATAGAATTTAAAAAATGCGTGTTTAAGAGTGTTATTAGTGAAAAATAAGACTAGCGGTAAATACAGTACGAATCGAATACAGCTTGTAGGCCAAAACAATTATAAATTAAAAACAGTAGTATATGAAAGTTACCATAAGCAGAAAGGCACATTTCAATGCGGCACATAGACTGTATCGTAAAGATTGGTCTTTTGAAAAGAACGATGCTGTTTTTGGGAAATGCAATAACGCAAACTACCACGGTCATAATTATGAGCTCATTGTTAGTGTGACAGGTTTGATAGATTCAGAAACAGGTTTTGTAATAGATGTTAAAATATTATCAGAAATCATAAAAGAGGAAGTTGAAGTTCCTTTTGATCATAAAAATTTAAACTTAGATGTTCCTGAATTTGAAAATCTAAATCCTACTGCAGAAAATATTGTAGTAGTGATATGGGACAAAATTCGAAAAAGAATTCAAACGGATTTTGAATTAGAAGTGGTTTTGTATGAAACACCAAGGAATTTTGTAACCTATAGAGGAGAATGATGACTTTAAAAACAGGAGATAAAGTACCCGTTTTTACAGCAAGAGATGTTCGTGGGGAATTATTCGATAGTCGGACGATCATTGGGAAGAAAATTGCTGTGATTTATTTTTATCCCAAAAATGATACGGCTATTTGCACAGCTCAAGCTTGTAGTTTTAGAGATAGTTATCAAGATTTTCTTGATATGGGTGCTGAGGTAATAGGGATTAGCAGTGATAACCAAGAATCACATCAAGAGTTTTCTAGCAAGTACAAACTTCCATTTCTATTGTTGTCCGATAAAGATCAGAAAATCAAGAAGCAATTTGGAGTTGGTTCTCGATTTTTTGGATTAGTTTCAGGAAGAGTGACTTTTGTAGTTGATGAAACAGGAGTAGTTCAGATGGTTTTTGATTCAATTTTTGGAAGGAAGCATATTATAAACGCATTAAATAAAATCAAGGAATTAACAAATAAATAAATCCGTTGTGTGAAATTAATCTGAGTCCCTTATAAAATGGCGATTCCAATTAAATCTAAAGTTATTTACAACTAAAATGTCATTCTGTCCCGAAATTTCGGGAGTTTAGGACTTCTTGTAAGATGCCTTTCGACAAGGTCCATGTGATGTAGATGTATAAAACTATTAATTTAATTTCACCCAATGGGTTAAGTAAATAATTCTTTTATTATAAATATTAATATATGAATTTATATCCATTACAATTTGAACCCATTTTAAAGGAGCGAATTTGGGGAGGAGAGAAATTGAAAACCTATTTGAACAAATCAATAACTTCTAGTATAACTGGCGAAAGCTGGGAATTGTCAGCAGTTGAAGGAGATGTGAGTATGGTTTCGAATGGTGAATCAAAGGGGAGTTTGTTGACTGAATTAATTGCGTCAAACCCAATTGATATCTTAGGAACTGCAGTTTATGAAAGGTTTGGTTTAGAGTTCCCATTATTGTTTAAGTATTTGGATGCTAATCAAGATCTTTCGATTCAAGTGCACCCTAATGATGAGTTGGCTCAAAAACGTCACAATTCATTTGGGAAAACTGAAATGTGGTATATTATGCAGGCGGACAAGGATTCACGTATTATTGTAGGATTCAAAGAAGATTCGAATGCCGTCGAATATGTCAAAAACCTTGAAGATAAAACATTGTTGTCAATCCTGGATACTGTGAATGTAAGTGAAGGAGATGTTTTTTTTCTTGAAACAGGAACAGTTCATGCAATTGGTGCAGGATTAGTAGTTGCTGAAATTCAGCAAACATCTGATATTACCTATCGTCTTTATGATTTTGATAGAGTAGATGCCAACGGGAATTTGAGAGAATTGCATATTGATTTAGCATTAGATGCCATTAATTATAATAAAGTAAACACTCAAAAAAAATATAAAAATAAAGTAAACCAATCTAATTCAATTGTAGACTGTAAATACTTCAGTACGAATTCAATTCCTTTGGAAGGAACAGTTTTGGTAAGTAAAACAGGAGAAAGTTTTACCGTTTATATGTGTATTGATGGTGCCTTTCAAATTGAGGTAAATAGTCAAAAATACAAGTTTTCGAAGGGCGACACGGTTCTTGTTCCTGCTGTATTAAAGGCTTATGAGTTAAGTGGAAACGCTTCTCTTTTAGAAATTTATATTTCATAGTAAGGAATAGAAAGATTATATGTACTTTTGCAGACGCAAATTAAAATTAAAGAAAAATGGCAAACGTTAAGAATTTAAAAAAAGATATCAATTACGTTTTAGGTGATATTATTGAAGCAGTATATTTATATGAATTAACTTCAACAGGAAAACCAACTGAAGAAACAAATAATTTAATAGATGAAGCTATCGCTGCATTTGATGCTTTGATCGCAAAAGTGAATGCTAAAGATGTTGAAAACAAAAAAGCACATTTCAAGCAAATTAATGTAGAATTGGAACAAGTTGCAAATCAATTAATTGCTAAAATAAACGAGTTGTAGTTATTAAAAACTGCAAAAAAAGACAGATTTATTTTGGAAATATCGAATTCATCTGTATCTTTGCACCCGTAATGAGACGCCAGCGTAGCTCAGTTGGCTAGAGCAGCTGATTTGTAATCAGCAGGTCGTGGGTTCGAGTCCCTCCGCCGGCTCAGTATGAAACCATCTAACTTTTGTTAGGTGGTTTTTTTTATGTGTAAAAAGATGGGTTATTCAGGCGTGAAAAGAGTTTGAATTATTTGTTTATTTTATTTGGAGATTAGGAATTCATATGTATATTTGCACCCGAAATAAATGCCAGCGTAGCTCAGTCGGCTAGAGCAGCTGATTTGTAATCAGCAGGTCGTGGGTTCGAGTCCCTCCGCCGGCTCAAAGAAAACCATCTAACTTTTGTTAGGTGGTTTTTTTGTTTGTAGTCTGTTTGTTCTTGTTCGGGATATTTTGGGATCAAGTTCAAAAGTTGGGGATTAGGTAGAAGTATTAGATAATCTATACAGGAAAAAATCAATTTTTCTAACTCCTCTAAATTGCGATCTAAAAGCTTTGATTTGAATCTTTGTTTTTGGTATTATGGTGAAAAATAAATAGCGTATACTATGTATAGATTAAAATTAATCATGAAAAGAAGTCTGTTTAGTTTTATTTGGTTTAAAATAGGATACAGATTGCTATGTAATAATGCTGAAGTACTCTTGTAATGATATAGAATTACAGTTCCGACCCTGAAATAATCAGACGCAAATACTGAAAATGGTCTAATAATACGAGTAACTAAGATATAGTCCATAGTATTCTCGATAATAAAAGCTCCAAATTCCTACAAATATAAAAACATAAACAATGCATTTCCAGCATATTGTAAAAAAGATTAAAAAAAGGTTGTTGTGGGGTATTGTTTAATTGGGAAGACTCACTACTTTTGCACCCGCAATAGCGAATAAGTTCCTAGAAATACTGACAGGTTTTAAGAGAAATAAAGAGGGAGAAATTCTTCTAGAAAAAATATCAAAAAAAGCTTGTGAGATTAGGATTTACGTTTTACATTTGCACCCCGCAAGAATAGAGAAGTTCATTGAGTTATTGATAAGAGAGGTTAAAGAAATAGAAATAAAATTCTAAAAAAAAAACTTTAATTTTTTCTTGCCAGAAACAAAAGAGTTTTTTACTTTTGCACCCGCTTCGAGAAACACATTAAATTGTGGTTAACGAGGATAAAAAAAGAAGAATACGTTCCTAGACATATTGAATTGACAGCCGTTTTAACAGAGATGTTAGAACAAAAGAATAAGAGTAATAGAATCGATAGATTCGAATAAAAACCGATAGATACTGAGTCGACAATTAATAGTCCGCTATGGCGGACGCACAATATACGATGAAGAGTTTGATCCTGGCTCAGGATGAACGCTAGCGGCAGGCTTAACACATGCAAGTCGAGGGGTATAGGTTTTCGGACCTAGAGACCGGCGCACGGGTGCGTAACGCGTATGCAATCTACCTTTCACAGAGGGATAGCCCAGAGAAATTTGGATTAATACCTCATAGTATTATGAATTGGCATCACTTTATAATTAAAGTCACAACGGTGAAAGATGAGCATGCGTCCCATTAGCTTGTTGGTAAGGTAACGGCTTACCAAGGCTACGATGGGTAGGGGTCCTGAGAGGGAGATCCCCCACACTGGTACTGAGACACGGACCAGACTCCTACGGGAGGCAGCAGTGAGGAATATTGGTCAATGGACGCAAGTCTGAACCAGCCATGCCGCGTGCAGGATGACGGTCCTATGGATTGTAAACTGCTTTTGTACGAGAAGAAACACTCCTACGTGTAGGAGCTTGACGGTATCGTAAGAATAAGGATCGGCTAACTCCGTGCCAGCAGCCGCGGTAATACGGAGGATCCAAGCGTTATCCGGAATCATTGGGTTTAAAGGGTCCGTAGGCGGTTTAGTAAGTCAGTGGTGAAAGCCCATCGCTCAACGGTGGAACGGCCATTGATACTGCTAAACTTGAATTATTAGGAAGTAACTAGAATATGTAGTGTAGCGGTGAAATGCTTAGAGATTACATGGAATACCAATTGCGAAGGCAGGTTACTACTAATTGATTGACGCTGATGGACGAAAGCGTGGGTAGCGAACAGGATTAGATACCCTGGTAGTCCACGCCGTAAACGATGGATACTAGCTGTTGGGAGCAATCTCAGTGGCTAAGCGAAAGTGATAAGTATCCCACCTGGGGAGTACGAACGCAAGTTTGAAACTCAAAGGAATTGACGGGGGCCCGCACAAGCGGTGGAGCATGTGGTTTAATTCGATGATACGCGAGGAACCTTACCAAGGCTTAAATGTAGTTTGACCGATTTGGAAACAGATCTTTCGCAAGACAAATTACAAGGTGCTGCATGGTTGTCGTCAGCTCGTGCCGTGAGGTGTCAGGTTAAGTCCTATAACGAGCGCAACCCCTGTTGTTAGTTGCCAGCGAGTCAAGTCGGGAACTCTAACAAGACTGCCAGTGTAAACTGTGAGGAAGGTGGGGATGACGTCAAATCATCACGGCCCTTACGCCTTGGGCTACACACGTGCTACAATGGACGGTACAGAGAGCAGCCACTGGGCGACCAGGTGCGAATCTACAAAACCGTTCTCAGTTCGGATCGGAGTCTGCAACTCGACTCCGTGAAGCTGGAATCGCTAGTAATCGGATATCAGCCATGATCCGGTGAATACGTTCCCGGGCCTTGTACACACCGCCCGTCAAGCCATGGAAGCTGGGGGTGCCTGAAGTCGGTGACCGCAAGGAGCTGCCTAGGGTAAAACTGGTAACTAGGGCTAAGTCGTAACAAGGTAGCCGTACCGGAAGGTGCGGCTGGAACACCTCCTTTCTAGAGCCTTAGTGTTAGCTTTTAGCACGCTAGGGAAAAAGACGAAGAATCTTTCGGATTTAGAATATTGAGAATTTATTACTCTTGCTGTTAATTTAAAGAAATTGAAAAAAGAATTAAGTAAAAACAGAGTCTCGTAGCTCAGCTGGTTAGAGTACTACACTGATAATGTAGGGGTCGGCAGTTCGAGTCTGCCCGGGACTACTATTTTATACTTAAGAGGAAATTTTAGAGGTTGAGTTACACGAAAAGTGAACCGTTTCAAAAAACTGTTAACTGAATACTGTTAACTGACAACTAGATACGGGGGATTAGCTCAGCTGGCTAGAGCGCCTGCCTTGCACGCAGGAGGTCAACGGTTCGACTCCGTTATTCTCCACAAAGGCCCCTCCTAACCTCCCCAAAAGGGAGGAATACAGAGCAATCGGCTCTCCCCCTTCGGGGGAGCTGGAGGGGGCTTAAAGTTCATTGACATATTGAGATAAGAAAAGTAAAAAATAAGTAGAAAGAGTTTTTTGCTAGTGATAGCAAAAGACAAAAAATAACGGTCATAATTAATTTTATGATTGGTACAATAAGCAAAATAAGGGCGTATGGGGGATGCCTAGGCTCTCAGAGGCGAAGAAGGACGTGATAAGCTGCGAAAAGCTACGGGGATTGGCACACACAAATTGATCCGTAGGTATCCGAATGGGGCAACCCACTATGTTGAAGACATAGTACACCGATAGGTGGGCAAACCCGCTGAACTGAAACATCTAAGTAGGCGGAGGAGAAGAAAACAAAAGTGATTCCGTAAGTAGTGGCGAGCGAACGCGGATTAGCCCAAACCAATGTTGTTACGGCAATGTTGGGGTTGTAGGACCACGAGATTTTATGTACAAGGAACCGGAAGTTACTGGAAAGTGACGCCATAGAGGGTGATAGCCCCGTATGGGTAACGAGTATAATAAATAGTGGTATCCTGAGTAGGGCGGGGCACGTGAAACCCTGTCTGAATTTGGCGGGACCATCCGCTAAGGCTAAATACTCCTGAGAGACCGATAGTGAACCAGTACCGTGAGGGAAAGGTGAAAAGAACCGTGAATAACGGAGTGAAATAGATCCTGAAACCATACGCTTACAAGCGGTCGGAGCCCTTTGGTGGGGTGACGGCGTGCCTTTTGCATAATGAGCCTACGAGTTAACGTTGCTGGCAAGGATAAGTGGTTAAGCCACGGATCCGTAGCGAAAGCGAGTCTGAATAGGGCGCTTTAGTCAGTAGTGTTAGACGCGAAACCGTGTGATCTACCCATGGACAGGTTGAAGCTTTGTTAACCCAAAGTGGAGGACCGAACCCGTTGACGTTGAAAAGTCTTGGGATGATCTGTGGGTAGGGGTGAAAGGCCAATCAAACTCGGAAATAGCTCGTACTCCCCGAAATGCATTTAGGTGCAGCGCTGGTTATAAGTTATATAGAGGTAGAGCTACTGATTGGATGCGGGGGCTTCACCGCCTACCAATTCCTGACAAACTCCGAATGCTATATAATGTTTACCAGCAGTGAGGGCTTGGGTGCTAAGGTCCAAGTCCGAGAGGGAAAGAACCCAGACCATCAGCTAAGGTCCCCAAATATATACTAAGTTGAAAGAACGCGGTTTGTCTGCCCAGACAGCTAGGATGTTGGCTTGGAAGCAGCCATTCATTTAAAGAGTGCGTAACAGCTCACTAGTCGAGCGGACGAGCATGGATAATAATCGGGCATAAGTATATTACCGAAGCTATGGATTTTGTAGCAATACAAAGTGGTAGGGGAGCATTCTAACAGGGTTGAAGGTTTTTCGTAAGGAGAGCTGGACTGGTTAGAAAAGAAAATGTAGGCATAAGTAACGATAATGCGGGCGAGAAACCCGCACACCGAAAGACTAAGGTTTCCACAGCTATGCTAATCAGCTGTGGGTTAGTCGGGACCTAAGGCGAACCCGAAAGGGACAGTCGATGGACCACGGGTTAATATTCCCGTACTACTAATTACTGTGATGGGGTGACGGAGTGATGAAAGCGCCGCGAACTGACGGAATAGTTCGTTGAAGTACCTACCTATAAGAACCGCAGGCAAATCCACGGTTTTTGGGGAAATACGATAGTACTCGGAGTCTTCGGACAAAGAGATAGTGCGCCTAAGGGCTTCCAAGAAAAACCTCTAAACTTCAGGTAATTAGTACCCGTACCGCAAACCGACACAGGTAGTCGAGATGAGAATTCTAAGGTGCTCGAGAGATTCATGGCTAAGGAATTAGGCAAAATAGACCCGTAACTTCGGGAGAAGGGTCGCCAGCAGCAATGCTGGCCGCAGTGAAGAGGTCCAGGCGACTGTTTATCAAAAACACAGGGCTCTGCAAAATCGTAAGATGAAGTATAGGGCCTGACACCTGCCCGGTGCTGGAAGGTTAAGAGGAGATGTTATCTTCGGAGAAGCATTGAATTGAAGCCCCAGTAAACGGCGGCCGTAACTATAACGGTCCTAAGGTAGCGAAATTCCTTGTCGGGTAAGTTCCGACCTGCACGAATGGTGTAACGATCTGGACACTGTCTCAGCCATGAGCTCGGTGAAATTGTAGTAACGGTGAAGATGCCGTTTACCCGCAGTGGGACGAAAAGACCCTGTGCACCTTTACTATAGCTTAGTATTGACCTTGGATAAATGATGTGTAGGATAGGTTGGAGACTGTGAAGTGGCGTCGCTAGGCGTTGTGGAGTCATTGTTGAAATACAACCCTTTGTTTATCTGAGGCCTAACTCCGCGTTGCGGAGGACATTGCTTGGTGGGTAGTTTGACTGGGGTGGTCGCCTCCAAAAGAGTAACGGAGGCTTCTAAAGGTTCCCTCAGTACGCTTGGTAACCGTGCGAAGAGTGCAATGGCATAAGGGAGCTTGACTGAGAGACATACAGGTCGATCAGGTACGAAAGTAGAGCATAGTGATCCGGTGGTTCCGCATGGAAGGGCCATCGCTCAAAGGATAAAAGGTACGCCGGGGATAACAGGCTGATCTCCCCCAAGAGCTCATATCGACGGGGGGGTTTGGCACCTCGATGTCGGCTCGTCACATCCTGGGGCTGGAGAAGGTCCCAAGGGTTGGGCTGTTCGCCCATTAAAGTGGCACGCGAGCTGGGTTCAGAACGTCGTGAGACAGTTCGGTCTCTATCTACTGTGGGCGCAAGAAATTTGAGTGGATCTGATTCTAGTACGAGAGGACCGAATTGGACAAACCTCTAGTGTATCTGTTGTCACGCCAGTGGCACTGCAGAGTAGCTACGTTTGGAAGGGATAAGCGCTGAAAGCATATAAGCGCGAAACCCACCACAAGATGAGATTTCTTTTAAAGGTCGTGGGAGATGACCACGTTGATAGGCTATAGATGTAAAGGCAGTAATGTCATAGTCGAGTAGTACTAATAACCTGTAAGCTTATGTACAAGGTCAGCCCCCTAACCCCCGAAGGGGGAACAAGAGGGCTGGCGAAACTTTCTAATAAATAAAATTTTCTTTATCTCAGTATGTTAAGATATTTGTCCCTCCATGCCTTTTTTAGTAAAGGAACGCCAAACATCACGCGGTTGGCTCTCCCCCTTTGGGGGAGTTGGAGGGGGCTATAATCTTAAGGTGGTTATTGCGGCGGGGCTCACCTCTTCCCATCCCGAACAGAGTAGTTAAGCCCGCCTGCGCAGATGGTACTGCAGTTATGTGGGAGAGTATGTCGTCGCCTTTCTTTAAAACCCTGTTTCTAACGAAACAGGGTTTTTTGTTTTATAGCTTTTTTTGTTTTATTTTTTAAAAAAATAAGGTAAAAGTTAATCCGAACAGAGTAGTTAAGCTCGCCGGAGTCCCGAAACATAGGGAGTACTGCAGTTATGTGGGAGAGTATGTCGTCGCCTTTAGCTTCGCTCAGTTCGGGCTTTGCCCTCGTGTCTTTAAAACCCTGTTTCTAACGAAACAGGGTTTTTTGTTTTATAGCTTTTTTGTTTTATTTTTTAAAAAAATAAGGTAAAAGTTAATCCGAACAGAGTAGTTAAGCTCGCCGGAGTCCCGAAACATAGGGAGTACTGCAGTTATGTGGGAGAGTATGTCGTCGCCTTTTTTTAGTGAAGCCTGTCTTTTTTAAGACAGGCTTTTTTTATAGGTGCGACGTGTCGCTACGTTCGATCCGTCGCCTTTAGCTTCGCTCAGTTCGGGCTTTGCCCTCGTGTCTTTAAAACCCTGTTTCTAACGAAACAGGGTTTTTTGTTTTATAGCTTTTTTTGTTTTATTTTTTAAAAAAATAAGGTAAAAGTTAATCCGAACAGAGTAGTTAAGCTCGCCGGAGTCCCGAAACATAGGGAGTACTGCAGTTATGTGGGAGAGTATGTCGTCGCCTTTTTTTTAGCTGAAGCCTGTCTTTTTTAAGACAGGCTTTTTTTATAGGTGCGACGTGTCGCTACGTTCGATCCGTCGCCTTTAGCTTCGCTCAGTTCGGGCTTTGCCCTCGTGTCTTTAAAACCCTGTTTCGTTAGAAACAGGGTTTTTTGTTTTATAGCTTTTTTTGTTTTATTTTTTAAAAAAATAAGGTAAAAGTTAATCCGAACAGAGTAGTTAAGCTCGCCGGAGTCCCGAAACATAGGGAGTACTGCAGTTATGTGGGAGCGTATGTCGTCGCCTTTAGCTTCGCTCAGTTCGGGCTTTGCCCTCGTGTCTTTAAAACCCTGTTTCTAACGAAACGGGGTTTTTTGTTTTAGAGCATTTTTTAAAAAAAAATAAGAAAAAAGTTATTCCGAACAGAGTAGTTAAGCCCGCCGTAGTCCCAAAACAGTGTCAAAAAAAACCTGCTTAAAAAAGCAGGTTTCATGTTATACTCATTTGGGTTTAATTGGATTGTTTTTTTAAGTCGTTTACATATTGTGTTAGTTTTTTACCATAAAGTGATTGTGCTACTTTTTTGGACATTGTTTTTTGAATGGTATCGAGGTATTTGATGTTGATGTCATGGATTTCAGATAACACAATATATGGAGTAGCTTCTGCTTCTGGATGACTTAATGCGAAATTAGCAGTGTACAAGTATTTTCGTTTTGTGTTTTGATCTAATTTTTGATTAATACTATCAAGTTTAGGTAAGTTTTTATACTTAGTGGCATAGAATTTTGCTTCTATTAAATCTAAATTTTGATCTTTAAATTTAGTGGCTAATTTTTTATAATCCTCATATATTTCTTGGTTTTTAGATCCTGTAATTTTTGCTGACAACAAATAAGAATCTAATTCGGTTTCAATATTTATTTTACCAGGTTCAGCAAAGAACACAATATTGTTATCCATAGAGTTAGTTACCCCTCGGTCTAAAAACAGGTAGAGCATCTCAGGGGAATCAATATTTATGGCGGTTTCAAAATTTGATTGGCCATCTATTTGAATGCTGTCAATGATTACTAAGGCAGTATCATTATAGCGTTGAATATATAATTTCCCGTTTTTTAATCCTTTTATGTTTCCTGTTATTTGTAAGTTGCCTTTAGGTTCCTTTTTGGAACAAGCGGCTAGTAATACTATTGTAGTGATGGTAAAAATTAATTTTTTCATGAATTGTATTGGTTCTTATTTAAAGTTGTTTTTGATTTTATTATCCTTTTAGCCAAGCATTTTTCAGCTTTTCTTTACTGTTATCGGTTGGTTTGAATGTTTCTTGGTCCTCGTATGGTAGTTTTACTTTGCCTTTAATTTGTTGTTCTTTACCATCACGTTTTATTTTTACTGTTATGATGTCATTTTCTTTCCAGTTCTGGCTTTCATTTAAAAGGTCATAGATGTTATCAAGATTGTAGTTTGTATTGTTGATACTTAAAATGATGTCGTTACCTTTAAGATTTAATTCTTTAAAAAAGTCATTTAACTCAATTTCTGGAAGCACAATGATTTCTTTAGTTTCTGGAATAATATTGATATAAGGAGATTGTCCTTTTATAAATATAGGAGCCACCACTTTTACGGTTGTGGTAGTTACTCCCACTTTGGCAAGGTAGTCATTATAGGGTATTGGTGTTGGGCCAGATACGTGTGTTTTTAGAAAAGTTCCCACTTCTGGATAGGTGCGCTCTGTGATTTTGTCAAAAAGTTCGTTGTCATCAAATGGTTTTGTGATTCCGTATTCTTGAGATAGTTGGTGCATAAGGTCTAATATTCCTTTTTCGCCATTACTTTTTTCTCGGATAATGAGGTCGATACACATCCCTATAAGAGTACCTTTTTCGTATACATTAAGGTATTGTTCTTTATAAGGGCTTTGCAAGACATTGGCACTCATTGTAGTGAATGGCATATAGTCATTTAAAGTGCTGGCACGTTCAATTTTCACAGCTATTCGGGAATAGAATTCTTCTTCAGAAATCAAATCTTGATTGATTTGAAATAAATTAGCGAAGTATTCTGTAACTCCTTCATACAACCAAAGATGTTGAGACATTTTTGGGGCATTGTAGTCAAAGAATTGAATTTCTTTAGAATGTATGGTTAGTGGCGTTACGATATGGAAAAATTCATGAGAAACGACATCTTTCATTTGTTCACTTAATTGGTCGATTGGGATTACTTCAGGAAAGACTACAGTGGTTGAAGTAGGGTGTTCTAATGCACCAAATCCATGAGCGTCCTGACCTTCAATGTCGGATAAATAAAGTAGAACGGAATATTTCTTAGTGGTGTTGATATTGCCTAAGAATTTTTTTTGAGCCGTCATGACAGTTTTCATAGCAGGTGTAATGCTTTCTGCGGTTATTTTGCCAGTGGGAGAATATACACTAATAAGGATTTCCATTCCGTCCACAGTGAAGGTAGTGAAGTTAGGTTTTGCATACATTATTGGATTTTCTACTAACTCGGAGTATTTTGAAGTGATAAATACATCGCTGGTATCACTGGTATCCCTATCGGTCATGGAAGTGGCTCCCCATAATTGTGAAGGATGAGAGACGTTTAATTTATAGGGATTTGTAGTTAGGTTGGAGAAATAGCCAACGAAACAATGTGTATTTAAAAGGATATTTTTGTCTGCTAATATATTAGATCCTGCCGGAGAAAAGATATCACCTTCACCAAATTCGGTTCCTTTTTCAGAATCAAATGTGTCGTTGACCCAGTAACTGATTTTAGTCAATGCTTTCGCGTTTTTTATAGACCATGAATTATCATCTGTTTTTGTAACGGCTAATAAGTTTCCTTTTTTGTCAAAGGCTTTGAAATCATCCACGTATTTCCCGTAATTGTCTATGGAATAAGTGCCTGGTATTATTTTGGGCATGGAATAAGTAATTTCTTCGCTAGTGATCTTTGGTGGAGCAAGAGTCACCAGTACTTTGTCATTTTTTATTTCTTTTAGGTTTATATTGACCTGTATTTCTTGTTTAGAGGATTGGTTGTTAAGGTTTGTTTTACAACTCCAAAATAAAGTTGTAGCGGCAAGTAGTAAGAAAATTTTTTTCATTTTTGTAAGGTGTTTTTTTTAACCGTATGAGTAGGTGAAATATTTTTTCTGGTTAAAAAAAAGCACTCCTAATGGGAGTGCTTTGGCAAGAATTATTAATCTAATTTATTTTTTATATAATATTTTCCGTCCAAATCATCATCAAAATCATCAATTTTTAGAGGCTTGGGTTTTGGTTTAGTTGCCGTTGCTTTTTTCTTCCACATTTCAAATTTTTCAACGGGCATCTTTTTTTTCATAATTTCTAGAACCTCTTTTTCAACTAGACCAAATTCTTTTTTGATAATTTCAAAAGGATTCTTTTCTTCTAGGGCTAATGTAACAAGTTTTTCTGTTTGTTCCCAGTTCAGTTCTTTGCGGCTACTCTTTTTCATCACGCGAAAATTAATTCAAATTGGTTTTAAATGTTTGTATAGATGATTCTATTTATATACCAATATTAATAAAAATTATTATTGGTTGTAGAGAAACCCTAATGTTTTTTATAAATTTTATCAGAAATAGGGATATAGGTGCTTTTTTTGAAATGTATTTGTGTCAAAATAGAATTTTTTAGTTCTTTTTGTTGCGATTTATCAATACTACTGCAAAAAGAATAAGGATGATTCCAAGCCATTGTACTATAGAAACTTTTTCATTTAGAAGGATATAGGCCATAAAAACCGAAACGGGGAGCTCAATGGAGGATACAATACTGCCTAAGCCTATACCTGTTAGCGGAAAACCTGCATTCATCAGCAATGGAGGGATAATGGTGCCAAAAAACGATAATAGCAATCCCCATTTTAGAAATATATCGAAATTATAGGGTGTGTTTTGATAGAAGAAAGCAAACGTTAATACAATTAGTGCGCCTCCAATTAGCATATACAGACTGCGTTGTACTGTAGAAATAGTTGTCACAATACTATTGGCGGTAAACATGGTGGTGGTAAAAGAAGCAGCTGCAAGTAAGCCAAATAGTATGCCTCTCCAGTCAATCTGAAAATTGTTGTCTAGGAGGTTTGTAGCAAAGAACGTCCCTAATAGCACAATAAAAACGGAAAAAGTCTTTTGTAGTGTGGGGACTTTTTTCAAAAGAATGGCTTCTAGAGCTACGGCCATCCATACTGTTTGCATTAAAAGTACAATCCCAATAGAGACAGGAATATAGTGCACTGATAAATAATAAAAAATACTAGTGAAACCCATGGAAGTTCCTGCAATCATTAATTTTAGAATCTCCTTTTTTGAGGTTTTGGGAATTTTTTTCTTGGAAGTTATTTTTTGAAATCCATTAATAAGTAGTAATCCAATGATGCCTAGAATAAATTGTGAAGTCGATACTTCGGCGGTAGTGTAGCCTTCTTTGTATGCTATTTTGACAAAAGTGGCTAGTATTCCATAACTACTAGCTCCTAAACCTACCAAGAAAACCCCTTTTATTAGACTGTTTTTAAACATTTTTTTTATTTAAATGCAGGTAAAGATAGGGGTTTTGTTAGGAAGTTTGTATGTATGATTTATTAAAATAACCCACTCAAAGGTTTATTTTTGATGCCTATTTTAGTGTAGTCAAAATTCAGTTTTTCTTGTAAGAGAGCCGCATAAACACTTCTGAAATCAATTTCATATTTCAAATCGCCATTATCCAAATCCGTTAGATTAGGGTTGTGGCCAATAACCTTCCCTTTGTTATTGCCGCCAATGATGAACATAGGAGCTGCTTTTCCGTGATCAGTACCATTTTTATTGTCTTTGACACGGCGTCCGAATTCAGAGAAAACAACAACCGTTACATTTTGAAGCAAATTGGCCTTCTTTAAATCCTCATAAAAACTGTATACCGAATCATTTAACTCTGTTAGTTTGTTTTTGTGTGTAGGCAATTGATTGTCATGGGTATCAAAACCATTTAGGGATGTGTAATACACCTTGGAATTTAAATTTCCTTTGACCAATCTTGCAATCCACTCCAGATTTTTACCCAATCCTGTTTTTGGATAGCTACTTTCTGTTGTGGATTTGGCTAAAGCTTTCTGAATTTCATCAGAGCCTTCTACTACTGAGTCGGCGATTTTTCGAACAAAATCTAAAGAGGGGTTTTTGGATAGTTGTGCATTATCCTCTTTATTTCTTTTGATTTTAAAATTGTTTGGATCTTTTACCGTAATAGAATTAGGTTCTTGTCCTTTTAATGATAAATTGTCTGTATTGTCAATATTGATTCCTGCAATTGGATTGTGTTCTTTGCATTGTAGGTCTAAATAGCGTCCGAGCCATCCATCATTTAAATATTGATTGGAAGCCGAAGCCGTTTGCCAGATTTCTTGGGAACGAAAGTGAGAACGATTGGGTTCAGGATAGCCTACGTTTTGCAAAACCGATAAATCTCCATTTTGCAGCATTTGTGCAAAACCTTTAAGTGCTGGATGAAATGCCATTCCTTTATCAGCTCCAATGACTTCTTCTTTAGAAATTGCAATTTTTGGGCGTAAAAAATAATAGTTGGGATCTTCAAAAGGTATGAAGGTGTTCAATCCATCGTTTCCGCCATTGAGTTGTACAAATACCACACATTGATCACCAATGATTAAGTTTTGTTGCGTTCCAAAAGCATGTAAAAAATCTGGTAGAAGCAACGAACCACCAGTGAAAGTTCCTGTTAAGGCTAAAAAATTTCTTCTGTTCATAATGATGGATTTTTAGATTAATTGAAATTCAGGTAATTTGATGATGGTGTTGAACAACCGTAGAACTGCTTGATCTGCATTTTTGGAATTGACATCAAAATCGTATTTAAGTATGGATTCCAAATCTTTTTGGGTGCTGTCTTCCACTTGAAACAATAAGCGGTCTGATAGCTCCTTGATGATTTGTTTGTTATCGGTTTTTTTCCATTCTAGGTTTACTTGTATTTCTTTTAATTTTGGATTATCGGCTTTGGAGAAATCTTTCATAAGCCTTTGATTGAGAACTCTACCATTTGTTAACAAGAAAGCAAGGTTGTTTCGTTGCAAATAAATTTGAGAGGTGAGCCAAGATTTTCCGCCATCCCAACCTTTGACATTGGGCTGGTTAAATAAATCCATGTTTTGTTGCTTTAAGAAAAAGGCGAGGAAGTTATTGTTTTTCAAATCCAAATTTAGTTCTGAAACCAGTTGTAAGCTATATTCTAATGGATTTTTAATTTTAGAGCCGGCTGTGTTTTTTTCGAACTCTTCGGTGAAAATTTTTGTCAAAAAAGGTTTGATTTCAAAATTTACAGATTTTAAATAATCACCGTAATAGGTAACTAGCTTTTCACTAGGTTCGTCATAAATAAACCATTTTAAGATTTTACGAGTAATAAAATAGGGCGCATTTTTTTGTTGAAAGATAATGTCTACCATCTCATCGGCCTTAAAAACGCCTTTTTTACCAAAATAGGTGATAGGATCGTTGTCCATAGCTGATTTGCGATAGACCGCTTTTTCCTCGCCTAGACCGAGACCTGCTAAACCTTTGGCGCCGTTTTGAATGTCTTCTTCGGTGTAATTACCAATACCGATAGTGAACAGTTCAAGGAGTTCTCTGCTTAAATTTTCGTTTATTTTATCTTTTTTGTTGTCTTGATTGTCCAAGTATCGAACAATCGCATTGGATTGAATCATGAGTTTGGTTAATTCTTTAAAATTACCAAATGCATGTTCTCTTAGTATCTGATTGTGTTGAAAGATCCAGTAATTGACTTTTACTTTTTGATAGGTAGCAACATAATGATTGTGCCAGAAGCAAACCATTTTCTCTCTTAATGGAAATTCATCCGAGAGCATTTTGTCAATCCACCAAGATTTCATTTCGAGGTTGGTTTGGATTCCTTCTCTTTGGATGAGTTTTTTTACTTCAGCATTGCCATCTTTTGCTTTTTGCCTTTGCTCTCTTAAATCTGCATAAGTTTTAGGGCTATTATCCAGCAGGCTTGGAATTGATTTGTCAAAGGGTATTTGGAAAGATTGTTCTAGGAATTTTTTCAGGCCTAGTTTCTCAATTGTAGGCGCTTGTTTGTTTGAAAAACCTAAGCGTAGCGACCAAAGTGAATTGCTATTCATGACTTTTTTAATTTTAGGTTAATGGTACTGTTGTCTGAAAAGTCAAATGGGACGTTTTTATAGAACAGTGTTGTTAATAGGTTGCTCTATAGGATGCTAATTTGTGAAAAAGGTTTAAGCCTTATGAATTTTTTTTGATAATACCACTCAAATGTACTTTTAGAGCTTGAACGGAAATGCTAATTTCCCAGAAGGAAAGTCCTAGTGATATTAATAAACTCAACAAACTAAAACCAAATAAATAGAGTGCAATTTCTTGTTGGGTGATAAATAATAACAGCATGGAAAATACCGATAGAAACAGACTGCAAACACCAAATAATTGCATGTAACGAATAAGTGTTAGTCTTAAATTAAGGTTTTTAATTTCTAGCAAGATAATTCTGCTTTCTTCTTTCTCATAGGTGTCCTTCAAGCTCCTTACGATGGTTGCAACAGTCAAAAAACGATTTGTATAAGCCAATAATATTAAGGAAGTGGCTGAGAAAAGTAAGGCAGGTGTTTCTATATGTAAGTTCATGATTTTTTTTAAAGGATTGCGTGTTGTTCAAAGTTCGTGATTCTATTTTAAAAAAAGCATGTCCATAAAACAAAAAAAAAATCTGCTAGTGCAAACTAGTAGGTTGGTTAAATCAACATTTTGCACGAAAGTCAGGAGACTTTTTGAACGATTTCGTTTATAACAACATTTTAAAATTGCGCAAAGTCAGAGACATTTGCGCAGCACTTATAATTATGTTTAGGTACTGTTCGAAGAGCGGTTTGTAGCTTTATCGATTTGTAACCTCTTAAAAATAACCCTTTATTTAAAAGTCAGAGACTTTTTGAACGATTTCGTTTATAATAACATTTTAAAATTGCGCAAAGTCAGAGACATTTGCGCAGCACTTATAATATTAGTTACTCTTCGAAGAGCTGGGAAGAGATAAAGGCGAAAGCAGGGTAAACGAGCTTGTTTTTAGGTTTGATTTTTGAATCCTAAATTCTTGTGGGGGGCGCAACGGCTACGTGTGTTGGCAGATGTAGCTTTATAGTTCGATTTGGATTTTCACTTTTCCTCCAAGTCCTTTTTCAACTATGTCATATAAAGTTTTAAGAGTTAAATTACTTCCGTTATTTTCAATTCTAGAGATATATTCTCTTTTTTTTGCAACTAAATCGCCCAATTCAGTTTGCGTCAAATGCTTTTCTTCACGAGCTTTTTTCAAAAGTAAACCAATTTTAAAACCTTGGAATTCTCTTTCAAGTTCGTCACGTCTTTCGGTTCCTTTTTCACCGTAAACATTATTTTTAATTTCTTTCCAACTTTTAGTTTCCATAATTATTTAGATTTTTCGTTGTAATATTTTGTCATTAAGCCCAAAGCTTTTTCAATTTCATTTTTTGGTGTTTTCTGCGTTTTCTTTTGAAATCCATTTAACAGAATCACAAGTTTTCCATTGTCAAAGAAACAAAACACTCTCCAGATATTAGAACCAAGTTGGATTCGTGCTTCATATAAGCCGTTTGTTCCTTCCATTGATTTTAAATAGTTTGAAGGAACTCTTTCTAAAGTTTCGATAGCTTCAATTATTTTGAATATTTTATCTTGAACCTTTTTTGGTAGTTTTAACAGAAAACTTTCAAAGTGATTTTCATATGCTATTACTTCACGTACTTTCATTTTTTCAAAGGTAACTTAAAAGTTACTTTATTTCCAAATTTTTAGTTGTTTATTTTCGTTGTGAGGGGCTATATCTGCCAACGTTTCGCTGCTTTGAGATGGCTGGAAGTTCGTAACCTATCAGTTTTCGGCTTAACGAAAACCTGCTTCGCAAAAGTCTCTGACTTTGCGAAATTTTAAAAATCGTGTTGTATAATAAATTCGTCCCAAAGTCTCCTGACTTTTAACTACTCTTGTTGATTGTATTTTGTGAATGATAATGGACTCAAAACGTCAACAACGGGGTTAGTAGCTTTTTCTATTTGTACTAAGCCCATATCATTTATATAATTACTAGCACTTGAATAAAGGTAATGTGAAATTTTATCTACAATTCCTGCTCTAACAGGATTAAGATGTATGTAATCTAATTTTGACCACATAAAGGGATTAGTATAGATCTCCTCGGCATGATTGCCAATTTGCCAAAACTGATAATTCTTATTCCGTGTGTGTTTTTCGGCGGCTAATTTGAATCTTTCTAACATCCAATCTCTGCGGCTTTCTGGTTCTGTTTGAATTTTTTCTAAAATTGTTTTGGCAGTAAATTTTTTAAAATCTCTTATTAAATCCGATAATTGTCCGCTTTCTGATTGAACAATGAGATGAATATGATTGCTCATGATTACATATCCATACAAAATCATTCCTTTGTTTTTGATGCAATAATCCAAAGAGTCAATAACGCAGTCTCTATATGCTGGTCTTGTAAAAACATCGACCCAATCTACTACTGTTGCTGTTATGAAATGCGGCAATGTTTGGTCTCTAATTACGTAACCTTCTTTCATTTTAAATCTTCTTAATTGTTTTATATCGAAAAAAACATAGTACTCTTAATTTTTTAAAACAATATTTTGTGTAAAAGTCGGGAGACTTTTTTAACGATTTCGTTTATAACAACATTTTAAAATTGCGCAAAGTCAGAGACATTTGCGCAGCACTTATAATAATGTTTAGGTACAGTTCGAAGAGCGGGGATGGCTGGAAGTTCGTAAACGCTCAACTTTCGGCTTAACGAAAACTTGATGCGAAACGGTAATTCCACTAAACTCCAGCTATATCAAAACAGCTGTTGGCGGTTCGGCTTTTTATTTATTTAGTTCCTTCGTAACAGGAATTAATAGGATACAAATCAAAATCGCTGGCTTTTATGGTAATCTCTCTTCCATTATCAAGAGTGATGAAATTTCGGTCTTGAATTGTAGAGTGTCCTTTTATTTTACCGTTTGGACAATCATCATCTTTAGAACAGGAAAGTAAAGCAATAGAAGCGAATAAAAATAATAATTTTTTCATTTTAGTTAATGTGTATGTGGTTAATTATTCCGCCACTTTAAGGGAATAAATTTTAAATTATTTATTATGTCAGATTTTAAAATCAATGAATTTAAAGTTTCAGAAGAAACTAAACAGTACAGAAAAGAAGAAGAGATTAATTTAGCATGTGAAATTCTTTCAAAACTTAAAGGAAAATCAAACGCAGAAATAAAAGACTTACTTCAATTAGTTAGAGTTCTTTCAGAACAAAACTGTCAGTTACTCTAATGTACTAATGCGTTCGTTTAGAATATATAGTTTTGCACTTATTTGTTCGTTAACTTCTCGAAGTTTTTCGTTTTCATTTCTCAATAATTTAATTTCGTGGGCAAGTTCCTCAATTGCTTCAATTAGTTTCTCGTTCATTTTTATTTTATTTAGTGTTAAATTATATTTCTTTTCGTTCGGTTCTGCTCTAAGCTGACCGCCAACGTCAGGCTGTGAAAAAACCTCGATTTTCTCCAAAAATCCATAAATTATACAGTACTACAACCCCAATAAAGGCTCTTTTTTTTAGGCTGTAAATTTCAGTTGATAAAAATTGGAGGCTGTATTTAACTTTAAATAAGCCGTTTTTAGTAAAAACAAGGTTTTTGCCTTGTAAGGTGACTTCCAGTTCTTGATTTTATCAATCAAATCGGGAACGCTAAGAATATTTATCGTGCGTTTGATATTATAGACCAACATAATTAGACTATGTTCGCCATTTACTTTTTCCAGTCCTGTTAAATTGGTATGGTTATACCCCCATTGCCTCTTGATTGTCCCAAAAATGTGTTCGTTTATTTCTTGCCTAGTTCGGTATAGTTGTGGGTTTTCTTGATAACGTTGGTTGTTTTCTTCTACGGCATCGGCATATTCACTTCTATCTATTTCCCGTCCTCCCGCTCTACTGGTACAAAGGTGTTTTACGGGACAGTCCTTGCAGGCTGATGTTCGGTATTTCTTGAATTGATAACCACTTTGCTCTGTTCGACCACTTTTTTTATGCCATTTCCCCGTGGTTTTTAAGATTTTCCCTTGGGGACAGGTATAAGTATCATCCGATTTATTATATTGAAATTGAGCTACCAAATAGTCGGGTTGAGTAACACTATCTTTACTCCTTCCTGGGGTAGGATGTGCGACAATGGTGGTGATATTGTGGTTTTTACATTGGGTAATTTCTCGACCATTATGATAGCCCTTGTCAACCAAAGCGGTAAAGGTTTCTACTCCCAAATTTTCTTTTGCTTCAACAGCAATAGCTCCCAAAGCGTTGAGATCATTTCGATTGATAGTATGAGTGGCAACAACCAAGTTGTGTTTGTTATCTGCCGCCGCTTGTATGTTGTAGCTTACTTCTACCACTACGCCTTGAACCAATAAGGCTCGAGCATCTTCATCGGTGGTACTTATCTGAGGCTCTCCACTAACTTTTAGTTTTTCTTCTAGTAGCTCATAACCTATTTTGTTCTGCTTTAATCGTTCTATTTTTTCTTGAATGTTAGTAATTGAAATCCCATTATCTTGCGAGTCGTTTTGGTCTAATTGCGCTAAATATTCTTGTGTTTTTTCTTCGATATAAGCCAAATGTCTTTCTATTTTCTTTTGGCTAAAATTAGCTTTCTTACTGTTGTGTGCTCTGCTTTTAGTCCCATCAATAGCGATGATTTCGCCTGCTATTAAATCGGTATCTTTAAGAAAGGAAACAAAGAGTTTGAAGAGTTTTCGCAATCCTGATGGATTCTGTTTTCTAAAATCAGAAATACTGTGGTAATTCGGCATAAGACCACACAAAAGCCATTGCAATTCGATGTTTCTTACACATTCTTTTTCCAGTTTTCTCGAACTTCTAAGCCCGTTCAAATAGCCATATAAATAGATTTTAAGGAAGATTTTAGTATCAAAGCTGGGGCGACCCTCGACTTTGAGAGTCTGAACAGTAAAACCCAAAGATTCCATATCTAATGCCTCCACAAAAGCATCTACAAAACGAACGGGATTATTGGGTAAAATAGTGTCTTCGAAACTAGAAAACACCATTTGGTTACGAGGAATTCCTGTGATATGTTGCATATTTAAACATACAACTTTTCTTGCTAACAATAAAATTATTTACTTATATTTGATGGAAATAAATGTTAGTTTTTTCACAGACTGACGTTTCGCAGCTTGGCGATGTGGCGGATTAAGGAAGCCTAAACTTTCGGTTAATGACTAATTTCCCAAGTACAAAACCATCTTTAAATTAAGCCTAAACCCGCCATATTGCCAAACTGCTGTTACCAGCCGTTTTTATTTCTGTTATATCTTGTAAATTAATAGTATTAGTGCAATCACAAATGTTACCGTTTGCAGAATGAAAAAACACCAAGTTCCCTTACCTAAATATTTTGTAAAGCAATTTAGACTTTTTATTTTGTCATTAAGTTTTTTTTGATTTAGCTCTTCACAATTCTCATACTTAATTTTATTTTCCACTTTAAACAATAATATTCTTTTGCGAATAATTGTCTTTGTGAGGCGAAAATCAAAAAGTCGACAAAACAAAGCGACAATACCAAAAATTGATGAAATTGTAATAATAAATGCTACTGTCTGTGGAAGTAAATATCCCCAAGCATATTTTTCTTTGAATATCGGTTTGTCAAAGTTATTGATTATTAAACCTACCGATGCAATTGAAATAGTAAACAGTAGGTTGATTGAAAATGTAAGTAAAGCAATTTGTTTTTCTTGCCAACGTATAAAGCGTTCATTTAAAGATTTTAAATGATTGGCTTCTTCGCCTTCAAGACTATACATAGATTTTTCTCCAAAAGTTGGCATTGTGTTTACTATTAAATTACTGATTAGTTTCTTCTTTTTGTGTGCTAATATCTTCGTTTTTTATTTCTATAGTTTCTTTTGCTCCAATTCTTTTTAAAGTAACAACGCTTTTATCTTTTATTGAGATTAGAGATAAATTATCGACATCAATTTTGTCAATTTTATAAAATAATTCTTTGTTTGGATATGATAAATTAATTGTGTTCCCTTTGTCGGTAATTTTTAATGTTCCTTTATAAACTTTGTCGTTAATTACTTCAGTAAATGTTTGTTTTCCAAAAAATGAGTGTTCAAAGAAAAATATTTGTTCCTTATAAAGTAGGTTTTGCCATCTTTTACCGTACAAGTTCAAGTTTCTAAAATATTTCGGTTTAGATATAAAAGCGATTAATAGTATCAAGAATATTAAACCAAAAGCAATTCCAATATTGGTCATTAAATCTTTGTTTATTCTGCTGTCGTTTTCTGTTAGTTCATAATGTTTTCCGTATGTTTTATAATATACAACCCAGTTTTCATTATTAATATTTGCTCCGTGGTCACCAGAACTTTCCCAAGAAGATGCAAATGTACCTGATGAAGAATATAATTTAGGTTCTCTATTTTCTAAATAAAAATATTCATTTCTTAAATCTGGAAAATTGTTTATATCAATAAATTTTCCTGGAGAATATGCTCCTGGTGATTTTTTATCTTCTTTCGTGAAATATTCATATGCACTGCGGTAAGCATCACGGACAGAAGTTCTATAATTTGAAGATTGGTAACCTCCACTAATTTTAAATTTACCACCCCAACCATCATCCATATATTGCGGAGCAATATATGATGAACTTGGTTTTTTATATCCCATATCTCCAGAATATGATGTCAAAACATCAAAACTTTCATCACTTTGTTTTGTTAATTGTTTGATTGTAAAACCTCCACTTTCAGCGGTGAAAATTGTGTAAAGCTTTTCTGTTTCCCACCAATCAAAACTCGCAAAAATGTCATCGGTGTCTTTTTGCTTTTTTGTTCCGTAACCTGTGTTTTTTAATTTGCCTTCTGTTAAAGTTATTGTCCCGTCTAAAATTAGACTTTTATTGTCAAGGACATTATTGATTTTTAATGAAATATCATCTTTTAGTTTTGCTTTTTTAGAGTTTACAATATAAAAGCCTACAAATATTGCTAAAAGAATAAAGACTAAAATGGAACTGAAAATTTTAAAAGAAGCCCAAAATTTTATGTTGCTATCTTCAACATTATTCATTTTTTCGTCTAAAATTTCATTCTCATTATCTTTAATTGAAGATGATGATAAAGTGTCTATTATTGGTGGAGGTGGAGGCGTTTTTTTTAATACAATTTTCAACTCATCAACATCTTTGACTTGTTTCCAATTTTCAAATCCATCTGCCCAAACTAAAGTTTCAGGTTTTAGTCCAATTATTTTTAATTTCTCAATTGTGAAAGGACCTTTTTGTTCCTTTTCGTCCAAGTAGTAAAATTCTTTTTCCATTAACTGTCTGTTAAATTTTTATTCGGTCGCCCAAAATGGCTGGTAACGTTATGTTGCTTTGAGATGGCTGGAAGTTCGTAAACGCTCAGTTTTCGGCTTAACGAAAATACGATTGCGAAACGATAATTCCACTAAACTCCAGCTAGCTCAAAACAGCGGTTATGCCTTCGGTTTTTTATTTATTCCAATTTTCACGTTTCAATTTTCGGTTACGTTTCCGCACCGTTTTTAAGTCGGAAACAATATAAAATTAAATTATTATGTCAGAAAAAATTAACTTAGTTATTCCTTCGGAATTTTATGTAAAAATTGATTCTTTGTCTAAACTTTTAGAAGAGTCTATTGAATTAGATAAAAAACTTCTAGAACACGGTTTGAAAATCTATTTAGTTCCAATAAATGGCAATCCTGTTCCGTTAACAAATTCAGTAACAAGTTTGTAGTTAATGTCTTTTACTTCTTCTATTTGTGATTCAGATAAAGAATTTTTAGAAACAAAATCATTTCCTAAGTCCTTTAACTTAACATCTAAATCTACAAGTATTTCTTTGAACGATTCTAATTGCTCGGCTAATCCTTTTAATGAATTAGTATTGTCTGTAAAA
The DNA here is from genome assembly GCF_048320115.1 of Flavobacterium faecale. Lineage (GTDB taxonomy): Bacteria > Bacteroidota > Bacteroidia > Flavobacteriales > Flavobacteriaceae > Flavobacterium > Flavobacterium faecale_A. The sequence continues at coordinate 557,284 of NZ_CP182943.1, read as the reverse complement.
TTTCTTTTTACCGATTCAATTTCTTTTTCGGCTAGTATTTTATATTCTTTCATTTTTATGTTTGTTTACGGTTCTGTTAAACTGAGGCATAACGTTTTGTGGCTTGAAGCAGGTGGAGGCTTCGTGACCGTTAATATTTCTTTTTACTTTAATTTTCATAGCGAAAACAACTGTTGATTTTACCACCAAATCTCCACTTGCTTCAAACCGCTGTTGTAGGTAGTTGTTATTAAATATTCCGCAATTCCAAATATTTTATGTTAAAGTTTTAGGTTTGTGTTTAAGTAAACACTATTTTTGCAGTAAAATGAAAATAATTGAGAAAAAGTAATTGACGTAGTAATTTTTAGCGGTACACGATTTCAGCAGAGGTCGTGTTTTTTATTGTCTTTCTGTTAGCTATTTCGAGTAGCTAAAATTTTTATTGTCTAAACTTAAACAAGTATTGCTTATGAAACAATTCTATGAGTAAGTTTGTCTTACGCTTCTAACAAAAGATGTTAGCTGTAATTTAATAATCTTAAACCTGTTTAATTTGGAAACATTTCTAAAATTAGTCGGCATAATAGGCGGTTCAAACTTCTTATGCTCTGCGTGCAAGTATGCGTATAAGACCTATAAGTTAAATAAATGCGGATGCAACTGCGATAATTAACTTACCTTCTTCTAACGAAAGTCGTTAGTCGTATTTGTTCAACTTGAGAGGTCGTCTATTTTCGACGATGACGGCTTCTCAAAATCTTTATTCTTTACGATGGTGCAAATATAAACACAACCAACTAATAAACAATACTTTTTCTCAAAATTTTCAAAGAACTTAATTTAACCTAATAATATAAATAAAATGTTTACAGAAAACTATTCAGGGACTAAATGTCCAAAATGTGAAAATAAATCTTTTGAAGTGGTAAATGACACGCCAACAAACTCTACATTTCCAATGATGTATTGTAGATGCAACTCTTGTAAAACAATAATTAACATACTAGAGAGTCATAATGTTAATTATAATCTATATAAATTAGCTAAAGCACTCCGAATTGACCTTGCGAAAATAACACTTCCGTAACTACTATTTCAGGGCAAACTCTGTAGTCATCAAATCCAACATAAACCTTTAGGTTGGATTTTTTAGCTTCTTGTATTGTCTGCCAAAGTTCGTTTGTCTGAAGCTTTAGTTTTTCAATCAGTTTCTCTTCTACGTTTTTCATTTTCTATTTAGTTGTTTTTTAACGCTTTGGTTCTTTTACAATTACCTACAACTCATAAATATCCGCAACTCAATTGCGGCAATCGAACTATTTTAAGCTAGATTTACGCAATTGAGTTGCGTTTCATTTGTTTTCAAATATAATTAAAATTAAGAATTAACTTAAGTTTTCTTTTGACACTTTTCAAAAGTATATTCTTTTTTAAATACATTAGTACGGCAAACCGTAATTGATTGTAATAACCATGATTTTTAGCCCCGATAGCAGTGAAAATCCTCTTGTATGGCGGTAGCCAATGCAAGAGATTGTAACGAATAGCGGGAGGATTAGTCAATAGAAACCAAATCGTTCTGCTCCTAAATAAAAAAAACCTGCCAGTTTGCACTAGCAGGTCTTCATACTTAATTCTGTTTATTGGATACTTATTTGATCATTTCGAAACTACGTTTTACAAAGGCAGTTAGATCTTCTCCTTTTAATAAGTTTTGTGACAATTTAGCCAAGTCAAGTGCTTGTTTTACCAAACTTTCTTGAGCTGCTTTATCCGTATTGTTCAGGATGTTGGTTGCCAATTCAGAGTTGGTGTTTACCACTAAATTGTACATCTCTGGCATATTACCCATTCCGAACATTCCGCCACCACCGGATTGACTCATTTCTTTCATACGACGCATAAATTCTGGTTGCGTGATGATGAATGGTGCTGATTGACTGTCTAACGCTTGCAATTGTACGGTATATTTTTGTTTTGGAACAATCGTTTCGACAACTGATTTTAGATTGTTTTGCTCTTCTTCTGACAACTTCGAAATTGCATTTTCTTCTTTCTTGATTAAGTTATCAATATGGTCAGAATCTACACGTACAAAAGTCAATCCTTGGTTATCACCCTCGATTTTTTGAATCAAGTGGGAGATAATTGGAGAGTCTAGTAATAAAACTTCGTATCCTTTTTCTTGAGCGATTTCGATATACGAGTGTTGTGCTTCTTTGTTTCCTGCATAAAGTACAACCGTTTTTCCGTCTTTGTCGGTTTGTTTTTCCTTGATAGCTTCTTTTAATTCTTCAAGAGTATAGAATTTATCATTAACCGTTGGGTACAATACGAATGAACCTGCTTTTTCGTAGAACTTATCCTCAGAAAGCATTCCGTATTCTAGAACGATTTTGATATCATTCCATTTTTTCTCAAAATCGGCACGGTTTTCATTGAACAACGATTTCAATTTATCGGCTACTTTACGCGTGATGTAGTTTGAAATTTTCTTCACTGCACCATCCGCTTGTAAGCTAGAACGAGACACGTTCAAAGGAATATCTGGAGAGTCAATCACCCCTTTTAACATCGTCAAGAATTCAGGCACGATACCTTCTACGTTATCTGTAACGTATACTTGGTTTTGGTACAATTGAATTTTGTCTTTTTGAATTTGCATATCCGAACCCAAACGAGGGAAATACAAGATACCCGTTAAGTTAAATGGATAATCGACATTCAAGTGAATGTTGAATAATGGATCTTCGAACTGCATTGGGTACATTTCGCGGTAAAAACCTTTGTAATCTTCATCGGTTAATTCTGTTGGCGCTTTGGTCCAAGCTGGATTAGGATTGTTGATGATATTATCTACCTCGATAGTTTCGGCTACATAATCTTCTGGAGCGTCTTCTGGTTTAGGTAAGGTTTCTGTTTTAGTTCCAAATTTAATTGGAATAGGCATGAACTTGTTGTACTTATTTAAAAGTTCACGAATTCTAAATTCTTCCAAAAATTCTAATGAATCTTCAGCAATATGTAAGATGATTTCAGTACCACGTGACGTTTTGTCTGCTGGTTCTAATGAAAATTCTGGGCTACCATCGCAAGTCCAATGTGCTGCTGGTTCGTCTTTGTATGATTTAGTGATGATTTCCACTTTTGAAGCCACCATAAAAGCCGAATAAAAACCAAGACCAAAATGACCAATGATTCCTGATTCTTTAGCAGAATCTTTGTATTTTTCTAAAAATTCTTCAGCACCAGAAAAAGCGAGTTGGTTAATGTATTTTTCTACTTCATCTGCTGTCATACCAATCCCTTGGTCAATGATGTGGAGTTTCTTTCCTTCTTTGTCAATTTTAACTTCAATAATTGGATTGCCGTATTCTACGCTGGCTTCGCCAATACTGATTAGGTGTTTTAATTTGGAAGTTGCATCAGTCCCATTAGAAATTAATTCACGTAAGAAAATCTCGTGATCGCTGTAAAGGAACTTCTTGATTAAAGGGAAGATGTTTTCTACTGAAACATTAATTTTTCCTGTTGTCATATTTAAAATTTTTATATGGGTTTTACAATCTATCTCCTTTGTACTCAAATAAAATACCAATTGTATACAAAGTGACAAAATGTCGTACTGAAAATAATGGAATAAAAAAAAGGAATTTTGAAACTTAATTAGTGAGTAGGATTGTATCTTTGTGTGAGTTTAACTATAAAACGAAATCATAATGAGAAAAATTATTTTAATCGGAGCAATGTCTTTAATGTTGTTTGCTTGCAAAACAAGTTCGATTACGAATACAAAATTGGATAAGAAAGCAGAAGTTGCCATGAAAGGAAATTGGGTAATTACTTCCGTAAGCTATCCGGGGTCAGATTATATAAAAGTAAATTCATTTCAATTGGCAGATTCTAAATGTTTTGAAGGAAGTGCTTGGAAATTAGTTTCCAATAATAATAAAGGAACTATGGATTTAACAAGTGCCAATTGTGCGGCTTTCAGTTCGCCAATTACATGGTTTGTAAACCAAGAAGGTCAATTTGTTCTGAAAGTTTTAAATGCAGGAGAAAAGGCTAAAAAAGTGAGAGACGGTTATGTATTGACTGTGGCTAATCAAACAGAAACTTCTTTTCAATTGATTGATAAAATCAATGTAGGAGGAAAAATGACTGATGTTGTGTACCAATTCCAAAAAACAAATTAATTAAAATAAATAAGATATGAAAAAGATTTCAGTAATAGCTTTGGCATTAGTAATGTCCATTGGAACCATGTTTACGAGTTGTGAGTCTATTAAAAACACTAATAAAACACAAAGAGGTGCCGCCATAGGGACCGCTGCAGGAGCAATTATTGGTGGTGTTTTAGGAAACAACCTTGGTAAAGGTGGTAACGGTGCCATGGGTGCTGTTCTTGGAGGAGTTGTTGGAGGAGTTGCTGGTGGTGTAATTGGTAACAAAATGGACAAGCAAGCGCGTCAAATTGACCAAGCACTTCCAGGTGCAGAAGTAGAAAGAGTAGGAGAAGGGATTAAATTAGTATTGAATGAAAATGCGGTTCGTTTTGATACTAACAAATCAACTTTGACAGCAGCAGCTAAAGCTAATTTAGATAAATTGATTCCAGTGTTTCAAGAATATGCAGATACTAATATTACTATTTTTGGATATACAGATAGTACAGGACCAGCTGATTACAACTTGAAATTATCGGGTGAAAGAGCAGCTTCTGTGAAAAATTATTTGGTTGGTAAAGGGTTGTCTTCTTCAAGATTTCAAGTGACAGGTTTGGGTATTGCTGATCCAATTGCTGATAATGGAACGGCTGAGGGTAGAAGTAAAAACCGTCGTGTAGAGTTTGCCATCACAGCAAATGAGAAGATGTTGGAAGACGCTCAAAAAGAAGCAGGAAAATAAAAACAGGCAATCATTGTTTGTATAAAAAAGGATTTTCATTTAGTTGAAAATCCTTTTTTTTTAGCGGTAATTATGAAAGGTGTACAATAAGCCTAGGCTTAAATTAAAAAGAAATCCCGTTTGAGGAACGGCAAGATTTTGATAGGTAGGACTTCCATCAAAATTATAATTTTGGTTGGCATTCATTATTAATGATGCATCTGCAGTAATGTCTAGATCTCCTATTATCCTGTATTTGGGTGTTATTCCCATCATAAAATTAATATTAGTATCTGAAGTGTTTGCAGATGAAGGGCGTAAATTAGAAATGCCCATTCCGGCATGGACTAGAAGTGCAAATGGATCGTAATAGCTTTTGTCAAAAAAGGCATTGGATAAATTTGCGATTAGTTGCATATCCGCTCTTTTACTATTTGAAGAACCGATATCGTTGCTAAAGTTATCCTTGGCATAGTCTAATTTTAGCCCAATTAAACCTTCGTACATGTATCCAGCACCAAAACCTGTATGTCCTGTATTGTAAATTCTAGGGTCGAGTGCCCCATTTAGTCCAATATTTGTTTCTATAAAAAATTGAGCATATCCAAAATTAGAAAAGATTATCAATAAGACTAAATTTAAACTGATTTGAAAATGAGTTCTTTTGGTTTTCATAAGCCTGGTTTTTGTTTTTTTTAAATCGAATTTGGTTAAGTATGTCAAGTAATAATACAGTAATTGATGAAAGAAATCTATCTTTGTACACTTAAAAAAATAATTTGTTACAATGCTTCAAGTTCAAAATATATCTTTTTCCTATACCAATAGACCTGTTTTAAAAAATATCAATTTCACCATAGAAAAAGGGCAGAATATTGCTGTTATTGGCGAAAGTGGATGCGGTAAAAGTACCTTATTAAAAATGATTTATGGACTACACGACCTTGATGAAGGTAATATTTTTTGGAATGATAGTGAAATTTTGGGGCCAAAATTTCATTTGGTTCCCGGAATGCCATTTATCAAATACCTGTCTCAGGATTTTGATTTAATGCCTTATGTTACTGTTGCGGAGAATGTTGGGAAGCATTTGTCGAATATTTATAAAGCTGAAAAAAAGGCAAGAATAAAAGAATTGCTAGAGATTGTTGAAATGACCGAATATGCTGATGTGAAAGCCAAATATCTCAGTGGAGGACAGCAGCAACGTGTGGCGTTAGCGAGAGCACTGGCCTTAGAACCCGAAATATTATTACTGGACGAGCCTTTTAGTCATATTGATAATTTTAGAAAAAATGCCTTGCGTCGCAATCTGTTTGCTTATTTAAAAGCCAAAAATATCACCTGTATTGTAGCCACTCACGATAGTACCGATGCGCTTTCATTTGCTGATGAAACGATTGTTTTATACGACGGGCAAATAGTAGATATGGCAAATTCTGTAGATTTGTATAATACGCCTATTGATAAGTATGTAGCTTCACTTTTTGGCGAAATTAACGAACTGCAATTGTCTAATTTGGTCCCTATTGAAGGAGAAGATGAGACGGTATTGTTGTACCCACATCAACTGAAATTAGTAGAGAACGGATTGATGAAGGTAACCGTTAAGCAATCTTTTTTTAAAGGAAGTTATTATTTGATTAAAGCCGTTTTTAATAGGAAGGTGGTCTTTTTTGAACATGATGTAGCCTTAGAGCATAATCAGGAAGTAAGTTTGATGATTGCTTAGTTGTGGTGCAAGGGTTTTTTTTTTACCGCAAAGCCGCAAAGGCGCCAAGATTTTTTAGATTTCTTTAATTTCTCTAATCTGTGTTCCTTAATTAACCGCAAAGACGCAAAGATTGAAAGGTGCTAAGGTACTAAGGTACAAAGTTACAAAGCTATAAAGATTGAAAGCCGCTATGATACAAAGGAGCTAAGGTACAAAGCCACAAAGATTTTTCTAGTTTTCTTCAATTTCTCTAATCTGTGTTCCTTTCAAAGGATGCTCATCAATTAATTTCCAAATTTTAAAAATAAAGTTCATAATTGCATAAAAAGTAGTAATTTGTGTGGTGCTAATCTTTATTCTTAAAACTATGTTCCATTCAAAAATATCAGGTTTAGGTTTTTATGTTCCTTCTAATGTGGTGACTAATGATGATTTGTCAAAAGTTATGGATACGAATGATGCGTGGATTCAGGAGCGCACAGGGATTCAAGAACGCCGTCATATTATCAAAGGCGAAGATACCACCACCTCCATGGGAGTCAAAGCAGCTGAAATTGCCATTGAGCGTTCTGGTGTGGCTAAGGAAGCTATCGATTTTGTGGTTTTTGCCACCTTGAGTCCTGATTATTATTTTCCAGGTCCGGGAGTGTTGGTGCAACGTGATTTGGGTTTGCGCACAGTTGGAGCCTTAGATGTTCGTAATCAATGTTCGGGTTTTATCTATGCGTTGTCAGTAGCCGACCAGTATATCAAAACAGGAATGTATAAAAATATTCTAGTCATTGGTTCCGAAGTGCATTCAACAGGTTTGGATATGACCACTCGGGGACGAGGAGTATCAGTGATTTTTGGTGATGGAGCGGGTGCTGCGGTCTTGAGTCAAGAAACGGATTTGACCAAAGGAATCCTTTCGACACATTTACACTCAGAAGGCGTTCATGCCGAAGAACTGGTTTTGAAAGCCCCAGGAATGGGCGGACGCTGGGTGACGGACATACTCGACGATAACAATCCCGAAGACGAAAGTTACTACCCGTATATGAACGGACAATTTGTGTTTAAGAATGCGGTAGTCCGTTTTAGTGAAGTCATCAACGAAGGTTTGCGTGCCAATAATTTAACCGTTTCGGATATTGATATGCTGATTCCGCATCAAGCTAATCTTAGAATCTCTCAGTACATCCAACAAAAATTTGGCTTATCCGACGACCAAGTACACAACAATGTTCAAAAATACGGAAACACCACTGCAGCCTCTGTGCCTATTGCTTTGACTGAAGCTTGGGAACTAGGAAAAATAAAAGAAGGGGATACCGTTGTTTTAGCCGCTTTTGGTAGTGGCTTTACTTGGGCGAGTGCGATTATTAAGTGGTGAATTTAAGTGGTGAATTGTTTAAGAGTTTAAAGGTTTAAAAGTTTAAGAGGTTTAAGGGTTTGAAGGCAAAGGGGATAGTTCCTTTTTTTGTTGTGAGTAGGGTTGCAATCTGCTATTGATTGTTTTTACTCTTTCATTTTTACTGAACCTGAACAAACGTCTCCTTCTTCAATACCTGTTAGCCAAATTTTCAAAGTTTTTATTCTTTCTTCAGTAAGTCTGGTTAGATGGCTATTCCAGCACATGGGGAAAACAGACCCATAATTCAATTGTTTATCAATTTCAGGAAATAAAGCATTCATCTCTGCATCACGAAATTTAATCCATAGATTTTGAGCTAATTTAAGTTTAGATATAAAAACAGGATTTTCTTTGTAATCTTTTAAAATCGCACTATAGACTTGGTTAAGTTCTTTGTCTGCTTTTACATATTTTTGGTATTCATTACTGTTCATTTCAGTTTGTGTTTGTCCAAAACAAAACATAGAGGTTAAGAAAAGGATATAAATTAGAATTTTGCTTTTCATGTTTTAGATTTTTTATTAGTGATGAGATTCTATATAGGTTATCTTTAATTCGGATGTTGCTGCTCTGGGTGAATTTATTTTATTGAGTGTAAGGATTTCTAATCCATACTAACTTTTAGTTGCACTCGAAAAGGCGGTTGAGCAATTGCAAAAACTCCTATTTTAGGTTCAACCATTACTTTGTAAAGTCTAAGGCAGAAAGTCTATCAGTCTTTAACTGATGTTTATATCGAATTGAATCCATTATTTGGAGTTTATCCCGAATTTATTTCGGGAGTGGTGTAAGAGGTGTAGTCTATTAGTTTCTAGCAGAGCCGATTACTCGACTAGCAGTAGTTATTTTTCTTCCTTTGGGATTAAATTATCAATCTCGATTTTCAATTTCGGCAAATGGTGTATTAAGACTGACCAAATGTTTTCGTCGGAAATATTATCATAAGCATGAATTACATGATTTCGGAGTCCGATAATTGCTTTTGCATTTGATATTTTCTCAATATAAGAAACGTCTCGAGTAATTATTCGGTTAATTGCTTCACCAATAATTTCAAGATTTCTTTCGACAGCTCTTTTTAGCATTAAGTTGTTTCTGTATTTGAAAAAATCTCTTTCTTCATTAGGGAAGAACTCATTAATTTCATCGATGGACATTTTTACATCAAATAACCATTTAAGAATCCTTTCATCCATAAATTAATTCTTTTGATTTGTCGATTGATTTAATTAAGATTGGATTTTTTAAAGTCTGTTCTTCGAGTAGGTCAACTTCACGACCAAATAAAGATTCTAGTTTTTCTTTGAAATCTATGTAATTATCAAAATATTTTGAAAGTTCAATTTGCTTAAACTTAACTAATAAATCTACATCGCTTTTTTCGTTGAAACTTGAATTTAAAGAAGAACCAAAAAGATATAGTTTTTCCACGTTGTGTATTAAACAAAGTTTTTTTAAGCTATCTATATTTTTATCAATAATTCTCATAAAGCTAATTTAAACAAAAATATTTTCTAAATTTTATATTAGCCGAATAATTACTGCTAATGTCAGCCTGTGAAAAAACTAACATTTATTTCAATCAAATATAAGTAAATAATTTTATCGTTAGTAAGAAAAGTTACGTGTTTAAGTATGTAGTGTGTCAGAGAAATTCCTCGTAATCAAATGGTGTTTTCTTTAGAAGCTTCGGGAAACCGCCGAGTCTAGCCTGTTTCGATTCGAGGGATGACCCGCTTGGCCTGTCCTGAGCGAAGCCGAAGGCCTCGGTGGTATGCGAGGCGTACTCCGTTAGTTTCTAGCAGAGCCGTCTACTCGACTAGTTGAAGGCTTAAATATTGTCAATTTCGTGACACAAAGTTGATACATGGTCTAATCCATATAAAAGTGCACTTTCATTTATATTCATCCACTGAAACAATTGAATTATCAGGTTGTAGTGTTGTAATGTATTTGTTGTGCTGATTACTGCTGTACCGGGTTGAAAACAAATAGGCTCATGATGAGCAATTCTATTACGAAAGTCGTTGACCAATTTTAGTTGATTAAAGATATAAGTTTGATTGTATTGAATTGCAGGCGTACTTGTCGGTTTTGATGGAAATACTCTTAACAAAGTTTGGCCACCTGCAAAAAATTGTGGTTGAGCATAAAGATACCTCCAAAAGCCAAAATCAAATGTTGCCAAAAGCTTCGGATGAGTATATGCTGTTAGCTTATTTAATGATTTACGAATTAATTTTTTAGTGTTTATACATTTGCTTGTGCTAAAAATTCCACCTGCTGAAATGCTATCTCTTAACCAATCATTTCCATGTAGTGCTACATATTGCTCATTTATTTTATTTCGCAAAGCAATTTCAAAGCAACTTATTACCGTGAACATTTCTTGAGAAAGTTGTAAATTTTTACGATATAAAGTCATTGCTTTTCTTGAGTTATTTCCAGTTGCAACAAGGTATCTATGCATTCTTGCGCTTGACATTACATCTTCGAATTCAACATATTTCATGTTTAATTTGGTATTTATAAATTAAGTAACTAACTTTGTTTCACATTATTCCCGATAGCCCCTGATTCGTCAAGCTACCGGGTTTTCGTTTTTTATACACTTTCCATTCGTGTTTCTTTTCCACAGCTTTCAGCCTGTGAAAAAACTGGCATTTATTTCAATCTAATATAAGTAAATAATTTTATCGTTAGTAAGAAAAGTTGCGTGTTTAAGTGTGCTAGATATCACAGGAATTCCTCTGAATCAAATAGTGTTTTCTTCCGAAACTTTGGGAGTTTTAACGAGCTTGTTTTATGATTAATTTTTTAAATCCTAAATTTTTGTGGGTGTGGAACGGCTACGTGTGTTGGCAGCTGGCTCTTTGGGTTTAGTATTTAACGCTTTCGGATAATTTTCCATTTTTAAAATACAGTTTATATATTCCTGTATATTCCCAAACTTCTATTTCTCCGCTTGCATTTTTGTAATTTTTTCTATTTAGTGTTATTCCTAAAATGTCTGAACACATATCTTTTGACATTCCTATTGTCAGTTTCTTTTGGTAGACTAATTTTCCAAACTTTTCACCATATTTTTTGACAAGTACGTTTTCTTCTAATTTGTTTTTATTTGAATTTCCTTTTTTTAGTTTTTCAAAATCATTTTTCGTTAAAAGCACATCTTCAAAATTCCATCTACTACCTTTTAAATCAAAAATGACTTTATCTTTTTCATTGTTTAATATAACAGCATATAAAATTTCTTCGTCATCAGCATTTTTGCTTTCTTCTATTTTTAAATCTTTTTTTCTTAATAATGTGAGTTCTCCTTTCCATTCACTTCCTTTATCAATATACATTGTGTAGTCAGTTTTTGAAATAGGATTTCTAATTGCGTTAAAATCATTAATAGCAATAAAGGTTTTACCATTTATTAATTCTTTCTTTTTTTCAAAATAAGGTGATAAAATAAATTGTGGATTTGATGAAGATTCAATTACATAAATAGTTTCATTATTTATATTATCTTTTAGTTCAAAAAATATATCTGCAAAAAAATCTTTGCCAAGATTGTTTTTGACATCGTTATATATTTCTGATTTTTCAAATTCAGGATTAATATTAACAATAGTAAAATATTTATTGCCAATTTGTGACCAATTTAGAATTTCAATTTTGTCAGTTTTCTTGAAAAATAGTATGTTGTTTTTTTGGTAATTGTCTGAATATGTAGGATAATATATTTTTAAACCGTTATATCTATTGTAATATTGATTGGCTTCACATTGTTTTTCATCAAATGGATTTTTCCCACTACCGCTTCCAAGTATTTGAGTAACTTTTGCTCGATAATATTCTGAATGTTCGATGAAATTTTCGGTTTGATTGTATGGAGGGCAGTTTTCTTTTTTTCCGACTTCTACAACTTTTTCAATTTTTCCGATTTCGATTTGTGAAAAGATTGATATGGTAAATAGAGACGCAATAAATGTGAATAATATTTTTTTATTCATTTTTTAAGTTATTTATGTTTTCCTAAAATTGGGTTTAAATGCTTTGCTAAATCATTTTCTAAAACTTCCATTAGATTAATCATTTCAGTTTCAAATTCAAAAACAGTTAGTTTTAAATTCAAATTAAGTTCTTTTGCCCAATAAAACAATTGTAAACCTTGAGTTCTATTTACTTTGTAATAACCTAAATGCTGAATAAGTCTTCCCCAAAAATGTCGTTTAACTTTCCCCACATAAAGTATTTTGCTTTCTATGATTTTAGTTTTAATCGCAGGAATTGATTTAGAATTTTCGCTAGTTGAATATTGTTTTATTCTATCAATTATTTCGGAAGATAAGTTTTCGGAAGTTATTTCAAAGTAATATAAACAAGGTCCAACAAACTCCTTTAATTCAGTAAACATTTTTTGGTGTTTGTCTGAATTAGTGATATCAATATGGTTAAAGTCTTCTAATTCAGAGCAATTAATATAGAATTCTTTTGTTCTTTTTGCCCCATTTTCCGATACATTTTGTAAAGGAATAACTGCATTACTGCTAATTTCTTTAATTGTTTTTTCCATATTAAGGTATCTTTTTTATGAGGTTTTTTTGGCGAGTTTGCCGCCAACTCATTTACATCTTCATTTTTTCTCTTTTAGTTGAGCTTATATAACCAATTTTGCTTAGACAGGCTCAACTCTAGTTTCGTTTTATTTTTACGGCTAATATATTCATTTTTTCTTACAAATTTATTTAAGCTAATATGAAAATAATAACGCCATTTGTAGCCCTGATCGAAGCGGCATCCTCTTGTGCAGCGATAGCAGGCACAAGAGATAGAGCAGAGAGCAGGAACAATCGCAACTAAACTGCACGAATCGTTCTGCTCCAAAAAAAGAATTAAAGCGTTTGAAATGAGAGTTCGGCTAGGTCAGTTTTCTTTAATTTTCCCTCTCTTACAACCCTGAACAAATAACACGACACTCTTTTCCCATTTGCTCCATAATGCCTATATTTGCAGCCATTAAAAAAGCAACAAAATGACATTATCCGAAATTCTAACGCCTTCTATCCAGAAAGCGGTTCAAGATTTATTTGAGGTTACTATTGAAAAAGTGGAGTTTCAAGCCACTCGTAAAGAGTTTGAAGGCGATATTACGATGGTGATTTTTCCGTTATTGAAATTGGTAAAAAGCAACCCTGTAGAATTAGGAAATAAAATTGGGAACTACTTAGTCGAAAATGTAACGGAGGTAGCCAAATTTAATGTGGTTTCAGGGTTCTTGAATATCGTGATTTCGGATGCGTATTATTTGAATTTCTTTAACCAAATCAGAACGGTTGAAAAATACGGTTTTGTAACATCAAGTCCAGATGACAAAGCAGTAATGGTTGAATATTCGTCGCCTAATACCAATAAACCTCTGCATTTAGGACACGTACGTAACAACTTATTAGGATACTCAGTGGCGGAGATTATCAAAGCTTCGGGTAAAAAAGTATATAAAACCCAAATCATCAACGACAGAGGTATTCATATCTGTAAGTCGATGTTGGCTTGGCAAAAATTTGGCGAAGGCCAAACGCCTGAAACTTCGGGCTTAAAAGGAGATAAATTGGTAGGGAACTTTTATGTGGCTTTTGATAAGGCGTACAAAGAAGAAATCAATCAATTGATGGCAGAAGGAAAAACCGAAGAAGAAGCTAAAAAACAAGCGCCCATTATCCTAAAAGCCCAAGACATGCTTCGCAAATGGGAGGCGGGTGATGAAGAAGTGGTTGCATTGTGGAAAACCATGAACCAATGGGTGTATGATGGTTTTGCGGCTACTTATACGGCTATGGGTGTTGATTTTGATAGCTATTACTACGAAAGCAATACCTACTTATTAGGAAAAGATGTTGTCCAAATGGGACTGGAAAAAGGGATTTTCGAAAAAGACCCTGATGGTTCGGTTTGGATTGATTTAACTGCCGAAGGACTGGACCGTAAAATCGTGTTGCGCTCTGACGGGACAGCGGTTTATATGACACAGGACATTGGTACTGCGATTCAACGTGTGAAAGACATGCCGGATGTAGGCGGAATGGTTTACACGGTGGGGAATGAGCAAGATTACCACTTTAAGGTGTTGTTTTTGATTTTGAAAAAACTAGGATTTGATTGGGCGGCTAATTTATTTCACCTTTCGTACGGAATGGTCGATTTGCCATCGGGCAAAATGAAATCTCGTGAAGGAACTGTAGTGGATGCCGACGATTTGATGCAAGAAATGACTGATACAGCTCAAAAAATTTCCGAAGATTTAGGAAAACTTGACGGTTATTCAGCTGAAGAAAAAGCCAAATTATACAATACTATCGGTTTAGGGGCTTTGAAATATTATATCTTAAAAGTAGATCCTAAAAAACGTATTCTGTTCAATCCTGAGGAATCAGTAGATTTTGCTGGAAATACAGGGCCTTTTATTCAATATACTTACGCTCGTATTCAGTCTATCATTCGTAAAGCTGATTTTGACTATACTAAAGACGCTCTAATAGTTGAGTTACACGAAAAAGAAAAAGAATTAATCAAACAACTAGAATTGTTTCCAGAAGTAATTCAAAACGCAGCTCAGAATCACAGTCCTGCTTTGATTGCGAATTATACTTATGATTTGGTACGTGAATACAACTCGTTTTACCAAGCGGTGCCTATCCTTGGAGAAGCCGAATCAAACAAAAAAACATTCAGAGTACAACTTTCTAAGCGAGTAGCCGATACGATAGCGGATGCTTTTAGTTTATTAGGGATTAATGTTCCAGAGAGAATGTAATTTTTGATAAAATAAAAGTCTCTAAAAAATCATTTTTTCTAGTAAAAGTGGTATATATTGAGAAGTTAATAAAAAGATTAATCCGGAAGATTTCGGGTTAATCTTTTTTTATGGGCAAAACTTTTGGTTAATTAAAAGAACTATTTTTACAAAAGCTAAAAACAGTATTTTGCTCCTAAATTTTGTACCTATGAAATTGTTTTCTCGTCTTCTGCTTTTTGTTTTCTTTACGCAATTAGGCTATTCCCAAGATAAAAATGAAAAAAAAGAAAGTCAAGCTGTTCAGGTAGCGCGACAGGTTGATTCGGCTAATTCAGCTGTATTAAATGCTTATAATCAAAAGTTACGCGATTTAGAATTACAGCGTATAAAGGATTCTACAGCTCAGGCTAAATTGCAAAATCAATTAGAGAAGCTGAGCACAACGGATAATATTCAGAAATCCAAATTGCTGAATCAATTAAAAGAAATTTCAGAAAAAGAAACCCAACGTTTTGAGGCCAAAAAAAGAGCCATTGATTCATTACGAAAAACGGCAAAATCATTTCCTGTCAAAGGTTTTTTTAACGACACCTTGTTTGTTATTTACAGCAAATTGGGAAGCTTTTCAGTGAAAGATAGGGCAGATGCGATAACCAATAGAATCGAAAAACTGTCTGAAAGCTACCAATTTAAAAAAGATAATCTTCAAATTTCAGAATCAGAAAGTACGGTTGATCTTATTTTTGGCGAAAGTATCATTATTAGTGTCTCTGAGAATGACGCTATTTGGAACAATACTAGCAAAAAAGAATTGGCACAAAAATACAAGGAAATCATTGAAAACGCTGTAATCAGGTACCAAGCTGAAACCAGTTTTGAAACTTTAGGAAAAGAAATTGCTTTGGCGCTTTTCATTATTCTTGTTGTAGGGGCCATTATCTATTTTATACGAAGAGGCTTCCGATTATTGAACGAAAAAATAAGCAGTCAAGAGGGTAAATTCCTAAAAGGGATTACCATCAAAAACTACACATTATTTGACGCTGCAAGGCAAGTTAAAGTTTTCGTGGCAGTAAGTAATTTTGTAAAATGGGTTTTAACCATTATTACGATATATTTATCCTTGCCTATCTTATTTGGAATTTTTCCGTGGACCAAACATTTTACCAATACTCTTATTGGATATATCAAAAGTCCAGCCGTAAAAATTATAATGGGCGTTTGGGGGTATTTGCCTAATTTAATAACTATAATTGTCATTGTTGTATTTTTTAGATACGTATTGCGATTCATCTATTTTTTAAAGACTGAAGTCGAAAACGAAAAATTGCAACTTTCAGGATTTTACCCAGATTGGGCTAATCCCACCTATCAAATCATAAAAGTAATTTTGTACGCTTTTATGGCAATTGTGATTTTTCCCTATTTGCCAGGAAGTGATTCTCCCATATTTCAAGGGGTTTCAGTCTTCTTAGGGGTGTTGTTTACTTTTGGTTCTTCGGGCTCGTTGTCTAATGTTGTAGCTGGTTTGGTGTTGACGTATATGCGTTTGTTTACCATAGGAGACCGTGTGAAAATTGGAGAAGTATTAGGTGATGTAATCGAGAAGTCCATGCTCGTGACCCGTGTTAGAACCATTAAAAACGAAATTATCTCTATTCCCAATTCGACTGTAATGAATAGTCATACGATTAATTACAGTAGTGATGCTCCAAAAAACGGATTGATTTTGCATACTACCATTACCATTGGTTATGATGTGCCTTGGAAAAAAATGCATGAAACTTTAATAGAAGCGGCTCTTCGTACGGAAATGATACAGGAAACTCCAGCTCCTTTTGTTTTGCAAACGAGTTTGGATGATTTTTACGTATCTTACCAAATCAATGCTTATACCAAAGAAGTAGGTAAACAAGCTATTATTTATTCCAATTTACACGCCAATATCCAAGATTGTTGCAACGAAAATGGCATCGAAATTCTCTCTCCTCATTACCGAGCAGCCAGAGATGGAAGTCATACCACTATTCCTGAGGATTATTTGGATAAGAACTATCAAGCGCCTAAATTTAATGTGAGTTTATCTAAAGAAGAATAACGATGAATGAATCAATAGAGAAATATTTGTTTGATCCCATTGTAGGTAAATTTTCTACCATAGTTATTGGGATTGGTGTTATTTGGCTTGTTGTACGTTTGATACAACGTAATTTATT
Organism: Flavobacterium faecale; assembly: GCF_048320115.1. GTDB lineage: Bacteria > Bacteroidota > Bacteroidia > Flavobacteriales > Flavobacteriaceae > Flavobacterium > Flavobacterium faecale_A. The sequence continues at coordinate 540,302 of NZ_CP182943.1, read as the reverse complement.
GTCAAAAATTCAAGGCAATGATAATAGTTACCGCGCTAAGAAGATTAGCAATTATGCGGGTTATCTATTAACTATTGTGTTGGTTACTGTAGTTTTTAGTGATAGACTTGGAGGTTTAACTGTAGCCTTAGGGGTTGCAGGTGCTGGAATTGCTTTTGCCTTGCAAGAGGTGATTGCTTCCTTTGCAGGTTGGCTAGCCATTATGTTTGGAGATTTTTACAAAACTGGAGATCGTGTGCAATTAGGAGGAATTAGAGGCGATGTGATGGATATTGGGGTATTGCGTACTACGATAATGGAAACTGGTCAATGGGTGGATGGCGATTTGTACAACGGACGAATTGTGTTGATTGCCAACAGTTATGTGTTCAAAGAGCCTGTTTTTAACTACTCAGGAGATTTTCCTTTTTTATGGGACGAAATAAAAATCCCTGTTCAATACGGTAGTGATTATGATATGGCAAGAGCGTTGCTATTGGAAATAGGAGGTAAGGTAGCTGGTGATTTAACCCAACAATCTCGAGAAAAATGGATGGGTTTACAAAATAAATTTCGTTTAGAAGAAGCGCAAACAGAACCCATGGTTTCCCTTATTGCGAATGATAATTGGGTGGAGTTTACTTTGCGTTATGTAGTAATGTATAAAAGGAGACGGGCTACCAAAACGGAGTTGTTTACTCAAATATTGAAGTCTTTTGAAGCCACCAATGGAGCGATAAAATTTGCTTCGGCTACATTTCATTTGGTGGAAGCTCCTGATTTTAATGTGAATATCAAAAAATAGATTTTTTATAAAGTGGATATATTAAGGCTATTTCAAATTTATTTTGAGGTAGCTTTTTTGTTTGTGTTTGAAACTTAGAACCTTTGTACCTAAGGAACTTTGTATTATCTTTGCACTTCAAAAAAGATAAAATTATGTTTGATAATTTAAGCGATAAACTGGACAAAGCCTTTCACATACTTAAAGGGCATGGAAAAATAACCGAAGTAAACGTTGCAGATACCTTGAAAGAAGTGCGTCGTGCCTTATTAGATGCCGATGTTAACTTTAAAATTGCCAAAGACTTTACTGCTAGAGTAAAAGAAAAAGCGATTGGTCAAGACGTGTTGACGACACTACAGCCGGGTCAGTTATTGGTTAAATTGGTTAAAGATGAATTGACCGAATTAATGGGGGGTGATGTTGCTGGAATCAATCTTTCGGGAGCGCCAACCGTAATCCTAATGTCAGGATTGCAAGGTTCTGGTAAAACGACTTTCTCTGGAAAGTTGGCGAATTATCTGCAAACAAAAAAGAATAAAAAACCACTATTAGTGGCATGTGATATCTACCGTCCTGCTGCAATCCAACAATTGTATGTAGTAGGAGATTCGATTGGTGTTGAGGTGTACTCAGAACCAGAAAATAAAAATCCAGTTGAAATAGCTCAAAACGCTATCAAGCATGCTAAAGCCAATGGCTTTAACGTGGTGATTGTCGATACCGCTGGTCGTTTGGCAGTAGATCAAGAAATGATGGACGAGATTGCTCGTGTACACGATGCAATTAAACCACAAGAGACCTTATTTGTTGTGGACTCGATGACGGGTCAAGATGCGGTGAATACTGCTAAGGCTTTTAATGATATCTTAAATTTTGATGGAGTTATCTTAACGAAGTTAGACGGAGATACTCGTGGTGGTGCGGCGTTGTCTATTAAAACAGTCGTTAACAAACCGATTAAATTTGTAGGTACAGGTGAAAAAATGGATGCTATTGATGTATTCTATCCGGTGCGTATGGCTGAACGTATCCTTGGAATGGGAGACGTTGTTTCGTTAGTGGAAAGAGCACAAGAGCAATTCAACGAAGAAGAAGCTAGAAAATTACAAAAGAAAATTGCTAAAAATGAATTTGGTTTTGACGATTTCCTAACTCAAATTCAGCAAGTAAAGAAAATGGGTAATATGAAAGACTTGGTCGGAATGATACCAGGTGCTTCAAAAGCCATGAAAGATGTAGAAATTGAAGACGATGCGTTCAAACATATCGAAGCCATTATCTACTCGATGACACCAATTGAAAGAAAAAAACCTGCAATAATTGATGTGAAACGCAAAGCCCGAATCGCGAAAGGTTCAGGAACCAAAGTGGAACAAGTAAATCAATTGATGAAACAGTTTGACCAAATGAGCAAAATGATGAAGATGATGCAAGGGCCAGGAGGTAAAAACCTAATGAAAATGATGGGTGGTATGAAAGGCGGAATGCCGGGAGGTATGCCAGGAATGAGATAATAATTAGTTCAAGGTTTAAAAGTTTAAATTAGTTTAAAGTTTTGAACTCCAATTTTTAATATTACCTTAATTGTTCTATGAAGTTTATTTTAAAATCATTCAAGATTTTAAACTTCTAAGCTTCTAAACTTTAAACAAAAAAACAATGCAAATACTAGACGGAAAAAAAACATCAGACGATATAAAAAACGAAATTGCTGCTGAAGTGCTGCAAATGAAAGCTAATGGAGAAAAAGTACCTCATTTAGCGGCTGTAATTGTAGGGAATGATGGTGCCAGTTTGACTTATGTAGGAAGCAAAGTACGTTCTTGCCAACAAATTGGTTTTGAATCTACCTTAGTGAGTATGCCAGATACAATTACAGAGCAAGAGTTGTTGGATAAAATCCACGAATTGAACACGGATGATAACCTAGACGGATTTATCGTTCAGTTGCCATTGCCTAAACATATCGATGAAGAAAAAATCCTTTTAGCTATCAACCCTGAAAAAGATGTAGATGGTTTTCATCCAACTAATTTTGGACGAATGGCACTAGAAATGGAAACATTCTTGCCTGCTACTCCGTTTGGAATTATGGAATTGTTAGAGCGTTACAAAGTAGAAACTTCAGGAAAACATACCGTTGTTATTGGTCGTAGCCATATTGTAGGTCGTCCTATGAGTATTTTGTTGAGCCGCAAAGGATATCCTGGAGATTCTACAGTTACTTTGGTGCACAGTAGAACCAAAAACTTGGCAGAATATACCAAAAATGCCGATATTATTGTTACGGCATTGGGAGTGCCAGAATTCTTAAAAGGAGATATGGTCAAAGACGGTGTTGTGATTATCGATGTGGGGATTACCAGAGTAGAAGACGCTTCAAATCCAAAAGGTTATGTGATTAAAGGGGATGTTGATTTTGCTGAGGTTAGCCCAAAATCATCGTTTATTACGCCAGTTCCAGGTGGTGTTGGTCCGATGACAATTGCTATGCTGTTAAAAAACACACTATTAGCTCGAAAAATAAGGGCTCGAAAGAATCAATAAATAATCAAACCTACTTTACGAGTAGGTTTTTTTTGATTAAGTAGGAGTAGGTTTTGATTTTAAACAAGGGAAAATTTTATTACTTAGATAATTTAGCTTTATATTTGGTAGGAAAAGAATGGTGAATTGTCATTCTGATTATTAACTTTAAAACTCTAAATAAAAATGCCAACAGCAGCTGTTTACACCTCGAATCCTCCAGGAATTGCACTTAGTAATGTAGAAGTAAAATTAAGTGGCCAAATTTCATTTTCAGAACCACGATCTAAAACTCCTTTGCCAGCTTTGGTGGAAGCTTGTAATAATCCAACCCATTCTGAAATATGTATTAGTGCAGTTGTTTTTATTGACGCGGCTCAGCCTGCCCCAACGCTTTCCGTAAATCAATTGTATGTGATTAGTAATGTAGGAACTCCTCAACTGCAGTTTTTTATCAGTTATGATTTGCCAGAAACAGAAGCTAAAAATTTTAAAGCTTATGAGGTGAATTTTGAAGCCAGTACAGAAGGACTTCCTGAAGGGGTGTCGCTAAGTATGGTTCATACTGTGGAAACTTTTTTATGGGATACAGATCCTGTTGCCTCTCGAGGGACAACAACCGTGGTGAATCAACCTTAATAAATTTTTGTTTTTTAAAATGATTAAAAAAATCTTTTTTTGCTTTTATTTATTACCGATCATTTTATTTTCTCAGGAAGAATCTACGGATTATTTGGTGGGAAAGGAAATGCAGAAAATAATTAAAATCTATCCTAAAGAAAAAGACTTTATAAAATCCCATTCTTTTTATATTAAAAAAGAGTGGGATTCTACTTTGTATTATACTGCTAGACATTTGGCACAGTCTAAAAATACGGGGTTAAATAATTATTCTCATTTTATGAGGGGAACTGCTTTTTATCAAAAAAAAATCTTTAAACAGGCACAATTAGAGTTGCTAAAGATTTCATCAGATTTTGTTTTTGCTCCAATTACCAAATATAGATTAGGTACTTCTTTAATCCAGCAAGAAAAATACAAAGAGGCTGTTCCCGTTTTTTTGGCTATTCAAAAAGATAGTACCAATCAATACTACTCTTATCTACATAAAGATAATTTAAATAGTTTAGGGGTATGTTATTTGCATTTGAAAAAGTTTGCTTTGTCAGAAGAATATTTGCTTAAATACGAGGAAATAGAAGAAAAAAATAAAGATTCGTTCAGGTTATTTATGCTTTATCAAAATTTGGGAACTTTGTATTATGAACAATATAAAGATGACAAAGCAATTCCATATTTTGAAAAAGCTTATCATTTGGCTCAGAACATAAAATCATTTACCACTAAAAAAGAAGCTGCATTAAATATGGCAGTTGTAGAAGAAAACCGCAATCGTTTATCTAAAGCTATTGCTTATCGTAAAGAGTTTGACCAATGGAAGGACTCTCTTAACGACCAAAATAAAGTGTGGGCGGTCGCTCAACTGGAAAAGAAATTTGCAGTCAAACAAAAGCAAAAAGAAGTAAACGTACTTACAGCTGAAAATAAAACGCGTTTAGCAGAGCGCAAAGGACTGTTGTCGTCAATGACATTAATGCTGTTGTTGTTAATTGGCGCTGCTTATTTTTACCGTCAAAAAATAAAACAAAATAAAATTATATCTGCACAAAAAGCCATTTTAGATGATTTGAATGCGACTAAAGACAAACTTTTTTCGATAGTAAGTCATGATTTGCGTTCTTCGGTAAATGCGCTAAAAAGCAGCAATAGTAAGCTTCAAAAAAATCTTTCTACAGGAGATTATTCAGCTTTACATAATCAGTTAGAGACCAATAGTGCTATTGCTAATGGAGCTTATAATTTACTGGATAATTTGTTAAACTGGGCGTTGCTTCAAACCCAACAATCTTTTTTTTATCAAGAATCGGCGCATTTATTATCCTTAGTGAATCAAGTTGCTTACAATTACGAACCCATTATGAAAAATAAAGGGATTGCATTTGAAAACAAAGTGAACAGTTCCGTTTTTGTTTTTGTCGATACCGATTCTTTTAAGATTATTCTACGCAATGTATTGGATAATGCGATTAAGTTTACCCCTGAAAACGGAACGGTAAAAGTATATTCGCAACCAGTTGAAGATGGTTGTGTTAGCCTTGTTGTTGAAGATTCAGGAACAGGCATGCCAGAAGAAAAACGTCTAGAATTGTTACAGCCTACCGTTTTGCTTTCTAAAAAAGGAAAAGAAGAAGGTGTAGGAACAGGATTGGGCATGCAGTTGTGTAAAAGTTTGATCGAAAGAAATGGCGGTAAATTTGATATTGAGTCGGTGATAAATGTGGGGACTAAGATGATAATACAATTTAGATTGCCTGGGGTTGCTGATTAATACTGGCTGTTTTTCTCTACTATTGACGTTTTGTAATAAATAACGGATTTGCAAATATTTAATGAAAACAAACCTCTAGCCTTTCTCAAGAAGGGAAATAGATGTAGAAATATTCAAATAAAGTCATTTTATATTGCGTGTTTTGAAAAAAAATATACCTCGAAATGAGTCATGGTAAATGCGTCAGTTTTTTAGACACGAATTACACAAATTAGCACAAATTTAGAAAAAGTGCGTTTGGGACTTTGACAAAGAGTTGCTAATTTTTTAAGACAAATTACACAAACTATAACGCAAGGTTCGCAAAGCTTTGTGTTCATTGCGTTTTTAAGGACAAGCTAAAATGATTCTTGGCGTCTCATGCGGTTAAAAATATTTTATTAGATAGAATTACAGAATTTTAAAAATTCAATTGCACTAATTTTTTTAAATCATTTTTTATCGAAAATTTAAATGAACGAATTTACGATATTTATAGATTGTTTTTTTTAACCAAAGCCCATAATTCCGCATTCTAATTAGTGAGAAGGCTAAAGTTTCTTTATATTTGTGACGCTTGGACAAGAAATGAATTCACTAAAATATGACGGATGAATACTATTAATGTGTTGGTTATTGAAGATACTCCTGCCGAGAGTGATGCTCTGGTAGAAGTACTATTAGAAAATAATTATGCCGTAGTAGGTGTGGCGAAAACGAATGCCGAAGCCTTAGAATTATTTTATAATAACCCTGTAGATATTGTGGTCATTGATGTTTTCTTGAATGGAAATCCAGACGGAATTAATTTTGCCGAAACGATTAATCTAGTTCCTAATGCATCCAAACCTTTTGTTTTTTTAACAAGTTCAAAGGACAGACAAATATTTGAACGGGCAAAACTCGCACAGCCTTTTAGTTTTTTAATGAAACCGTTTAATGAATTAGAAATACTCTATGCTTTAGAAATGGCTGTTGAAAAATTCTATAAGCAACCTAATGTTTTTTTAAGCGAAGATCAAAATACAGTCATCGCCGATGACTTCCTTTTTATAAAAAAGAATAAAACTTTAAAGAAAGTACTGCTTACATCTATTTTATATGTTGAGGTGGAGGATCGCTATTGTAATATTGTGACCGAGACGGAAAAGTTTGTAGTAATGATGTCGTTGACTAAAATCATGGAACTTTTAGATCCAAAGATTTTTAATCGTACCCACCGCAATTTCTTGGTGAATGTCGAAAAAATTATAGAGATTGTTCCCCAAGACAATTTGATTCTGTTGCAAAATAATCATAAAGTGTTGTTGAGTGACAAGTACAAAGACTTTGCAAATCAATTTCGCATTTTAAAATAGAAGTGCTACTACCATTTACGAATCCTTCATCAGTTGATGAGGGATTTTTTTTTGCTCTTTTTTGAAAATCTTATAACAAGAAATTGGTACTTCATGCCATTTTTATCCAAGTCTGCTTATGCTATGATTAATTTTATTCCAGTCAAATTAAAGAAACGATTTCAATTTTAAGATATAGCAAAGTGGAGTTCAGAAACCACTATAAAAAACGGGGAGGTATCCGAAAATCCTAAAGAGTAGGAAAACAAAAAATAATTATTATGTTAAATCAAGCCCCAGTTCAAGAAACAACATTAGTAGGAGGATGGTCAGCGTTTCATGCATTGACTCCACAAGATCAAGAGATTTTTAATCAAGCATTGAAAGGTTTTGTAGGTGTGAGTTATACGCCTACCGCAGTGTCTACTCAAATTGTTGCAGGAACAAACTACCGTTACAAATGCAATGCTTCTATGGCACCTTCAGAAGTGATTTGGGAAGCAATAGTTGAGATTTATGCTCCGCTAGAAGGTCAACCACATATAACCGGAATTGTAAGAATCTAATTTTTTCTTAGCTATAAGAATAAGGAATAGAATCATTTTAATGATTCTATTCCTCTTTGTATCAGTGTGTAAGATTAATTACATGTTAGCTCTGTGTGAAATTAGTGTTGTGCTTTTGTTTTTTATTTAAAAACAATTGATTATTCTTACTTTAATTGTGTATTTTTGACTTTTATCTATAAAAAACGTATTTAATCTACTGATGTTGATTTTAAAGAATGAAAAGATGTTTGGAACAAATCATAAGTATAATTGAAATTGTAGCAGTCGATTTTTAATTAAAAATATAGAAATGAAAGTAATGCTTATTGGTAATTTTCCAACATGTATAACAATATATCAATATTTATTAAAGTCTAATTTGTTGCAATCAGTTTGCTTTCAACAGTTGGATTATGAGGATGAAGTTTCGTTATATTGGAAAAACGGGATAAAAATGAGCGGTCTTTCTACTTTTGAAATCAACCAGTCTAATGTTAAAACGGATTTTAAAGTCTATTTAGAACAACAATCTGTGGATTTGGTTATTGTGTGTGGATTTGGCATCAAAATTCCAGTTGAAATTTTAGAGATACCACGCTATGGTTTTTTAAATATTCATTTTGGACAATTACCTCAAAATCGAGGTGGAGATCCTGTGTTTTGGACTTTAAAAAAGGGAGAAAAAGAAGCGTATGTAACGATACATAAAATTACCAGGGAATGGGATGCAGGACCTGTTTTGTTAGAATCTAAATCAGCTATAGTTTTAGGGGAAACTTACGGAATGGTTTTTTCTAAATTGAGTTTACAGTTAGGTGATTTGGTTTCTCAAGTAATAAAAAAAATAACGCAAGGAGTGAGTTATAAAGAGCAAATGACAGTAAATGCGGTTTACAATCCTAAGCCATCGGTAGAAGACACTACAATAGATTGGGAGTTACAAACTGCTACTGAAATTGAACAATTGGTCAATGCATGCAATCCCAAATTTGGAGGAGCGAGAACGTTTTATCAAGGAGGTGTGATTAAAATAATGGAAGTTACATCCATTAGGAATCAAGTAAGTAAAACATCAAAAACAAATGGGGAAATTGTACATGCTCACCCAACTGAAGGTCTTTTTGTGAATTGTATGGATGGACAAATATTACAAATTAATGTGATGAGTTCTGATGCAGGAGTACTTTCAGGTACAAAGTATGTCGCTTTAGGTGTTCAAACAGGGCACTGTTTTACAAGTAAATAATAAATTAATAATATTAAAATTTAAAAACTATGGATCCATTTATAGGAGAAATTAAAATGTTTGGGGGTAATTTTGCACCAAGAGGTTGGGCTTTCTGTGAAGGGCAAATTTTGCCTATTGCTCAGAATCAGGCTCTTTTTTCAATTTTAGGAACAATTTATGGAGGTGATGGTCGTGTATCATTTGCTTTACCCGATTTAAGAGGGAGAGTTTCCATGCATCCAGGTCAAGGACCAGGGTTGTCAGATTATAGACTTGGACAAAATGGAGGAGCAGAAATAAATATTTTGAATGTTGCTCAAATGCCCTCTCATAACCATATTGCAACTGGGACAATTAAAGCTTCAACTGCTGATGGAACGACAAATGACCCTGCAGGTAATGTTTTGGCAGCTGGGAAAACTGCTGTTGAAAGAGCTACTTTTGTAGATTCTAATATTTACACAGCGGCAGCAAATACAGCCATGGCTTCAAATGCTGTAAGTGTAACTGTAGGTAATAATGGAGGGAATCAACCTATTAATAATATGTCTCCTTATTTAACTGTAAATTATATTATTGCTTTAGAAGGAGTGTTTCCTTCTAGAAGTTAATTTTTTATAGACTAGACTAGCAATAAGAAAACTTCTGATTGTTATTCTAGTCTTTGTTTTTGAATGTATCCTATAATCATTGCATTTAAAATAATGTAACGTTTTATGTAATGACTTTAATAATGAATCCCAATAATTAAAAATTAAATACTATGAAAAAAATTACTCTTTTAGTTTCTATGTTTACTCTTATATTGCTTTTTTGTAGCAATTTGTCAGCTCAAACTACCTATTCTTTTACAGGTAGTGGAGGTGCAGATTCAGGAAATAATTCTGGTCATAAAATAATTACTACAAGCCCTACAGGTGCTAATATAGAAATTAGTAATAACATGCAATTCGAACCTAATCTGTTTTATCCTTCGGTGTCAGGAACAGGCTCTGTTACTTTTACTATAAAAGGAAATGGTGTTAATGTTGGGTCATTTGATGTTGTTGATATGATATGGGGGAATTTTACTGGTGCTTCAACATTGGAGCCTTCAGTTACCAAAATTATTTTTACTAAAAAAGATAATACTATGGTTACTTGGAATTCTTTAACGCCTACTTATCAGGCAGATGTTAGTTTTACTACGGCTAATCATTCCATATTGAATATTTTTACTGGAGCATCTACTGTAACAAATGTAGCCAAGATAGAAATTACTATCGATTTTAAGGGATCTGGTGGTATTAGTAATTTTGAGTTAAGAAATATCAGACTTGCAAATCTAACTGCTCCAGCATCATTAGGAGTTAATGATTTTAAACCAAATAATCAATTTGTTATTTCTCCAAATCCAGCTAATGATATACTAAATATAGGCTCACAAATTGTAGGTGATTTTGAAATTTGTAATGTTTTAGGTCAGGTTGTAAAAACGGTTTCAATTGTTGAAGGCGCTAATCCTGTTACTGTTTCAGAATTGAATGATGGTATTTATTTTGTTAAATCAAAAAATAATGCTTTACCGTCACAAAAAATAATTATTAAGCACTAATTGTTTTTAACTTTAAAAAACAAAAGACTGTCTTCGGGCAGTCTTTGTTGTTTAAAATAATAGCATCATAAAACAACCTTATGACATTCAATAAGGCTCTTGTGACATGTTTTTGATAACAGCTATTTTTATGAAGTAGTTTTAAAGTATTAAATCACTTTAAGATGAAAAAATACTTTCTAAAACTACATTTGATATCCGCTTCTTTGTCTGAAATGGGTGTATTGGTTAAGGTTAATGTTTTAAGTACAATTGTATTATTGATTGTCTTTTTTGTCCTTTCAATTGAGTTTTTGTTGATGACCTAAAAAAAGGTTAAGCTTCTCTCAGTCGCATTTGCTTAGCAATGGTTTCTTCTAGGTGTTTTAAAACAATAGGTTTGGTTACAAAATCGTCCATGCCATTAGCAATTGCTTTGATTTTGTCTTCGTCAAAGGCACTTGCAGTCACGGCAATGATAGGGATATTTTTTATTTTGTATTTCATTGACTCGTGAATTTTTTTCGTGGCTTCAAATCCATCCATTTCTGGCATGTGTAAATCCATGAAAATGATATCGTATTCATTTTGATTAAATAGAGTAACGGCTTCTTTTCCGTTATTAGCAATGTCTGTTGGTATGCCTAACTTGTCTAATAATTTCCGCAATACCTTTTGATTAATAATGTTGTCTTCAACAATTAAAGCTTTATGAACTGTTATATCTTGTACAGGATTAGCAATTGGATCAATATTTTCAATAAGTATTGAATTGTTGTTTAGTTTAAAGGGTATGTCAAAGCTAAAACTGGAGCCGCCTTCTTCTAGGGAAATAATATTTAATTTACTTCCTCCCATTAGTAAAATCAGTTGATTTGAAATGGTCAAGCCAAGTCCTGTTCCGCCGTATTTTCTAGTAGTGGTTAAATCCGCTTGTTCGAAGGCCAGGAGTAGTTGTTCAGTTTTTTTAGCATCAATGCCAATGCCTGAATCCATGACTTTGAAGTTCAAATATTGAAGATTGTCTTTTTTTTGAACCAATTGCACTTCTAGCTTGACTACTCCCTCAGAAGTAAATTTTATTGCATTGTCTAATAAATTAATCAAAACCTGTTGTAGTCTTAAATTGTCACAAAGAATGTTGTTAATGATGGCGTCGTCAAAATTAAAATCTAAGGCAATATTTTTATCCTTGATACGGTATTCAAACAGCCGAATTAATTTTGATAGTTCTTTTTTTAAATGGATAGGATGTTCTTCCAGTTTCATTTTGCCAGCTTCCATTTTAGAATGGTCTAATATCATATTGACAATTCCTATAAGGTGGTCGGCACTATGTTCAGCAATTTCGATATACTCTGATTGTTCGCTGTTTAAAGGACTTGTTTTTAAAATGTTTAACATCCCAATGACCCCATTCAAGGGCGATCGGATTTCGTGACTCATATTAGCGAGAAATTGCGTTTTAAATTTCGCGGTATTATGGGCAGCTTCTGTCGTTTTATGTAGCGATTCTAAATTTTCGGTTAGTTGTTCTTTTAGAACATTGTAACTTTTTAGTAAAAAATCTACTTCTTTGATAGAAGATTGGTGTGCAATGCTTGCTGTGTTTTTTTTGAAGTTCGAAAGAATAAAATTAGAAATATCCAAAGAAAGCAATTTGATGTCTTTGGTGAAATATTTAGAAATATACAAACATAATAGTAAAGCAATCACAATCATTAAAAATGTTTGTCCTAATTGGAAATAAAACAGAACTGTTTTTAGATGGTTGATTCTGTTTTCGTTATGATTGATTATTTGTTGGAATAAATTTTCTATTTCGTCGTGCAATCGGTTTGCTTTCCCATTCAAACCCTGGTTTTGATTGTCTCCTAAAATACCACCTAGTAAAACTAGATTTTCAAAGTGGCTCCTGTAGGCTTTGATGGTTTTTTTGGTTTGTGTGTCTATTTCATCAGCAGCAATGGTGCTGTTATAAAGGTCTTCAAATTTTTGGATATACGCTTTTTCAGAACGCAATAAAAAGTCCTTTTCATGGCGTCGAAATTGCAAAATGATGGAGCTTTTTAATTTTTTTTCCTTTTCTAATAAATGTGCTTTTTCACGCATTTTGCCTTCAATTCCGTAATCTTTAAAACCACGAATTAAGGCTATTTTTTTGTATTCATGAATGGTAGCGGTGAGGCTATCTAGTTTTGTAAATAATTTAAAAGTATCTTCTTGATTTATTTCAATGTTGAGATCCTTGGATTCCTTATAGATTAAATCAACTTCTTGCCGTTGTTTTTTTAAATTAGAAATGTATTGTTTGAGGTCTTTTTGATTCTGTTGAATATAAAAATCTTTCTCTTTGTACCCGTAGAGTAAAAAAGTTTGAAATCTTTTTATATTGGTGCTGAAGTCTTGAGAAACACGATAAGATTTATAGCTAAAATCATTTAGATGGTCGATTTTACGGTCAATGGCAAGGTAAAATAGAAACCAAATAATGATTAAAATAATCATTATTGTGAACGATAAAAAGATTTGAATTCTAAAATCACGAACATTTGGAAGTGAAAATTTCAATTGCGACATATTAAATTATGTACGCAAAATTATGTGGATGCTATAGATAATAGATTAAAAGAATTCGAAGAAAAGGTTAACGAATTGTTTTCAGCTTTTAAAATGCAAATGCTGAGACAGTTGGAAATTGGACTGCAAAAAAGAAAAACAGAGCTTTCCTTTTTTGTAGTCCTATAGAGCTGTTACTCTTTAATAATCCCCACGTTTTCTGAATCTCGGATCATTTTTCTTGATGAATTCTGTTCTCCTATTGGTAGGTTCTATTTTGGGTAAGCTGGCCTCTTCTGTTTTACTCGAAGGTTCAATTAATTCGTTAAGTTCTTTGATTTCGGCATCGGTCAAATCGCGGTAGCGGCCTAGAGGAATATCTAACGAGATGTTAATAATCCGAATACGTTTCAAAGCGGTAACTTCGTAACCTAAATATTCACACATACGACGAATTTGACGATTCAACCCTTGAGTCAAAATGATTTTAAAGGTGTATTTCGAAATTTGTTCCACCTTGCATTTTCGCGTAACGGTATCCAGAATTGGGACACCATTGCCCATGCGTTCGATAAATCTATCGGTAATGGGTTTGTTTACAGTAACGGTATATTCTTTTTCGTGGTTGTTTCGAGCGCGGAGAATTTTATTGACAATATCTCCATCATTAGTCATAAAAATTAACCCTTCACTGGCTTTGTCTAGTCGTCCAATTGGGAAAATACGTTTGGGGTAATTGATGTAATCTACAATGTTATTTTGTACTTCTAAGTTTGTCGTACATTCAATACCCACAGGTTTATTGAAAGCAAGGTAAACTGGTTTTTCCCGACTTTCCCGAATCAATTTGCCGTCAATACGTACTTCGTCATCAGGAGCTACTTTGGTTCCTAATTCTGGAACAGTGCCATTAATAGTAACTCTCCCTTGTTCAATGTATTTGTCGGCTTCACGTCGAGAACAGAATCCTGTTTCGCCAATGAATTTATTGAGTCTTTTTAGATTATCTTCCATTGTGCAAAAATAACAAAATTAGTTCGATCCTAAACTACGACTGTTGAAAATGAAAGTGAATCAACTTTTAAAAAAGTGTTTTTTATTCGGTTTCAAATAAAAAAGCGATTACTTGCTGGTATAAGTCTTCGTCGTGCAAGGCATGACCTAATCCTTCTGTTTGTATAAAAACAGCATTTTCCCAAGCAGTTGCGATTTTTTTTCCTTCGTCAAAAAGGACAATGGTGTCGTGGATGTCGTGGGCAATAAGTCCTTTAGTTTTGATTTTAGAAGCAAAATGTTTCGCTGTAAATTGGTCTAATTCTTTTTGAAATACCGTAGCGTATTTTGCTTCTAATCCTTTGATAATGGAGGATTTTAAACTTAGTAAATCGGTGTAATTGTAAAGAATGGTTTTGAATTCATCAGGTGCTCCTAAGATCACGGTCTTTTCGATAGAATGGTTTTCGTAATGGGCTTGGTAGTACAAACTTGCTTTACCGCCAAAAGAGTGACCAATAAGATATTTAGGGTGGTATTCTTGAACAAGTACGTTTATCCATTCACCGTATTTAGGGATAGAGAATTCTTTTCCACCCGAAAGACCATGTGCTGGAGCATCTAAAGCAATAATAGTACAGCCTGTTGCTTGAAGATAAGGTAAGGTTTTTTTCCATCTGGAGGAGTTGCTTTCCCATCCGTGTACGAGTAAAATGACTGTGTCGTTGCCTTTCCAGGTATAAGTAGCAATGGATTCTCCTTGGTAAGAGATGGATTTAAAAATCGCTTTAGAAAGTGTTTTAGGAAGTTTATCAGGAGATAACTTGCCTTTTCGGGGTTGGCTAAAAAGGTCAAAAGCCTTTTGGTTTGCTTTTTGAGGGAAAGCAAAACTTAATAAGTTAAGGTATAATCCTATGGACTTGGTAAAAATAAAATAGAATACTTTTTTCATGAAAAAAAGCCACGCTTTGAGGCGTGGCTTATATTGATTTTAGAAAGTGGCAAATAAATTTTCCATTTTTTCTTTTTCTTCTTCAGCAAGTGAACTGTCAACTAAGATTCTTCCAGAATGCTCATCAGTGATGATTTTCTTTCTTGAAGCAATTTCAACCTGTGTTTGTGGTGGAATTGTAAAGAAAGAACCAGCAGAAGCACCTCTTTCGATTGAAACTACTGCTAATCCGTTACGAACACTTGAACGTATACGGTCATAAGCAGCCAAAAGGCGTGGCTCAATTTGAGCTCTAAATTCTTCTGATTTTTCTAATAAGAACGCTTCTTCTTTAGCTGTTTCAGATAAAATAGAATCTA
Organism: Flavobacterium faecale; assembly: GCF_048320115.1. Lineage (GTDB taxonomy): Bacteria > Bacteroidota > Bacteroidia > Flavobacteriales > Flavobacteriaceae > Flavobacterium > Flavobacterium faecale_A. The sequence goes on along the minus strand of NZ_CP182943.1, from coordinate 525,093 downwards.
ATTCTGCTTTTTTATGTTTTAAGTGGTTTGATTTCAATTCTAATCTTTCTTTAGATTGAGCAATCACCTCTTTTTTATGTTCGATTGAAGCTTTCATTTCTTTGATTTGCTTTTCAGCCAATTGAATTTCAAGTTCTTGAAATTCTACTTCTTTAGTCAAAGAGTTGAATTCTCGGTTGTTACGAACCGTTTCTTGTTGTTTGGTGTATTTTTTTATAGACTCTTTATGGTCGTCAATAGCAATCTTCTTTGCTTTGATTTGGTCCTCAATAACCTCAAGATCACTTTTTAATTTTTCAGAACGTGTAGTTAAGCCTGCTACTTCATCTTCTAAATCCTCTACCTCTAGAGGAAGTTCTCCTCTCACGTTTCTAATTTCGTCAATTCTAGAGTCGATTAATTGTAAATCATAAATCGCTCTTAACTTTTCCTCAACGCTTAATTCTTTCGTATTCGTCATATTCTATAAGTACTTAACTGGATTTGTATTTTCTTCAGATAAAATGATTGCAAAATTAAGGATTTTTTTTCTAAGATACTCAACAATATAGTTTTTTGTATAACGTTCTGATTCAAAATGTCCAATATCTGCCAAAATTAGTTGGTTCTCGGCTTCATAATATTGATGATACTTTAAATCAGCGGTCAAGAAAGCATCCGCTCCAGCTGATATTGCTTGCTTGATAGCAAAACTTCCTGAACCACCTAAGACGGCTACTTTTTTAATTTCTTTGCCTAATAAAGCGGAATGGCGAATACCGTCAGCTTGCATTTTATATTTTACAAAAAGCAAGAATTCATTTTCGCTCATTGGTTTTTCTAATTCGCCAATCATCCCTAGACCAATGTTCTGATGTTTGTTTTGGGTGTCGTAAATTTCATAAGCCACTTCTTCATACACATGATTACTGAATAATGCTTTGAGTATTTTAGTTTCTAAGTGCTTTTCAAAAGTTACTTCAATCTTAATTTCGTCACTTTCAACAAATTCAAATCGAGCGCCAATCTCGGGACTACTATGCTCATTGCCCATATAAGTTCCGATTCCTTTGCTATTGAAACTGCAATTTTCATAGTTGCCAATATTGCCAGCACCAGCGTCAAACAAGGCGTTTCGCAGTTTTTCTACATTTTCGAGAATGGTGTAGGTGACTAGTTTTTTGATGTAGTTTGATTTCGGGATTAAAACTTTGGTGTTTAAAAGTCCCAATGCCTCACAAAATATTTTATTGACACCTTCGCTATGGTTGTCCAATGCAGTATGCACGGCATAAATTGCGATATCATTTTTGATAGCTTTGATAACGGCACGTTCTACATAGTTTTTACCTGTAATTTTTTTAAGTCCCGAAAAAAGTATTGGATGAAAGCAGACTACTAAATTACAATTTTTGGAAATTGCTTCTTCAATCACAGTTTCAAGAGCATCATGACAAACCAAAACACCAGTGGCTTCTGCATTAGCATCACCTACTAGCAAACCTACATTGTCAAAATCTTCGGCATAACCAAGTGGCGCCATCTCTTCGAGTACAGAAAGGATTTTTTGTATTTTCATTATTTTTATACTTTTTAAGGCTTGAAACAATTTATTTCAAAGATAATTTATTCTACTTTCGTAATATGAAATTGGTACGAAAAATATTTTTCCCGTTTGCTTTAATTTATGGGCTAATTACTGCTGTTAGGAATTTCCTTTTTGACAAAGGAATTTTAAAATCTACTTCTTTTGATTTAGCTGTTATTGCTGTTGGGAATTTGAGTGTTGGTGGAACAGGAAAAACGCCTCAAATTGAATATTTAGTTCGAATGCTTTGTGATTCTTATAAAGTAGCCACTTTGAGTAGAGGTTATAAAAGACAATCCAAAGGTTTTGTATTGGCGAATGAAAACGCCAATGCTTTGATTTTAGGAGACGAACCCTTTCAGTATTATCAAAAATTTCCAAAAATTCAAGTAGCAGTAGATGCCAATCGAACGAACGGTATTGAACAATTACTTTCGCAAAAAACAAAACCTGAAATCATTCTGCTTGACGACGCGTTTCAACACCGTAAAGTACAAGCAGGCTTGTATATTTTATTGACGGCCTATGGCGATTTGTATGCAGATGATTTTATGTTGCCCATGGGGAATTTGCGTGAAAGTAGGACTGGTGGCAAAAGAGCCAAAATTGTGGTAGTCACTAAATGTCCAGCTACACTTTCAGTTGAAGAACAAAACCAGATTGCCAATAAACTCAATTTAGCTTCCAGTCAAGAATTGTACTTTTCAACTATCCAATATGATTCTGTGGTATATGGAATATCAAATCAAATTGATGTAGAATCACTGAAAACTCAAGAAAAGGTCTTATTAGCTGGAATCGCAAAACCTAAACCATTCTTTGAATATTTGAAAAATGAAAGAGATATTTGTTTGACCTTCCCCGATCACCATCATTTTTCGGATAATGATTTGCGTTCGATTCAGGATAAAGCTAAAGGAAAAAACATCATCACAACCGAAAAAGATTATGTGCGTTTGAAAGATAGTATTCTGCAGGAACAGCTCTATTATTTGCCTATTCAAAGTCGATTATTGGCGAATGCTGATCCATTTGAAAATTCCGTTTTAGCATTTGTAAAGAGCTATAAGTAAATTTTACTACTTATTCTGAAAAAAAAATCAACCTTGTCAGTTATTAGGCAAGGTTGATTTTTTTTGTATCATAACTATTGAGAGTAAATCTGCAGAATCTATTGTCTGCACAAAATTTTTTCACCCAAACGCTGTTTTACAACTTAAATCCGTAAGCCAAACGCAAAGCGATTTGATTGGTGTCGTATTCGGTGTATCCTTCGTAGCGTAAACTTACGTCAATGTATTTGGTTGCATAGCCAATTCCTGGTGCAAACAAATAAGTGTGTTGATTGGATTTGTTTGTTACTGCAAAAGCACCTCCAACTTCTCCTAAAACATAAAATTGATCTTCCCAAACAAAAGCCTTGAATCCTGCTTTTACTGGAACAATGCCAAGGTCTTTACGGTCGTTACTCACAAATAAGTTGGTAAAACCGGTGGTTAAAATCAAAGATGTTTTTTTGGATAAATCGTATTGTAATCGGGCATCGGCACCAAGGGCGTAGTTGTAGAAGTCTTCATTGGTAGGGACTCCGGCATTTAATCCAAATCCTAAACGAAAACCTTGGTCGTAATCTGGAGTTGTTTTTTGTTGTGCAAAAGTAGTTGCACTTAATAATAAAGCAAACACGGCTAAAGTTGTGTTTTTAAAATTTAAAGTCATTTTCATAATTTCTATTTTGATTAATAATTTTAAGATTAGCTGAATGAATCTTCTAGGCAAATGTATTGCATTGTTTAAAAGCAGTGTTATAGGATTTATGCGGATTGTTATATAATTTTTAGATGAGTAAAAGGAGGCTAAATCATTTCCTAATGATATAATGTTAATAGTTAATGAAATTAAAAGCTTCTGCTTACCTTTGCGCTCTCAAAAAAAACACAATTGAATTTATCTACTTACACCCAAGAATTTTCATATAATTTCAAATTAGCTTATCCTATTATTATTGGAATGTTAGGTCATACCATCGTTGGAATTGTTGATAATGTGATGGTGGGTCATATTGGTGCCACTGAATTAGCAGCTGCTTCCTTGGCCAATAGTTTGGTTTTTGTTGCCATGTCATTGGGAATAGGATTTTCAACAGCTATTACACCCATGGCCGCTGCAGCTGATGGAAAAAAAGACATTTCAGAAGGGAGAACGGCTTTTCATCATGGATTGTATTTGTGTTCTATATTAGGGATAGTGCTTTTTGGATTACTATTGATTGTAAAGCCTTTTATGAACCTGATGGGGCAACCAGAGAATGTGGTTGTTTTAGCCAAACCATTTCTGGATGTTATTGCTTTTTCCTTGGTGCCTTTAATCGTATTTCAAGGGTATAAGCAATTTGCCGACGGGATGAGTGAGACTAAATATTCGATGTGGGCAACTTTATGGGGTAACGTGATAAATGTAGTGTTGAATTATGTTTTAATTTACGGATTTTGGATTTTTCCCGAATTGGGTTTTATGGGGGCTGCTGTAGGAACCTTGGTCTCTCGATTTGTGATGCTGGTTTATTTGCATTACAAAATGAAGAATAATGCCAAATTCCATCCTTTTTTTGAAGGTTTTTCAATAAAAAAGATTCAGAGAGCTGTTAATGTTGAAATTATCAAGCTTGGTGCGCCATCGGCCATGCAAATGTTTTTTGAAGTTGGATTGTTTACAGGTGCCGTTTGGTTATCTGGTCGATTGGGAATTGCCAATCAGGCGGCAAACCAAATTGCGTTAAGTCTGGCTTCCTTCACGTTTATGTTTGCCATGGGATTGAGTGTTGCGGCAACGATTAGAGTAGGAAACCAAAAAGGGTTGAAAGATTATAAAAGACTCCGTATTGTGGCTTTGTCTATATTTTTGTTAGCCATTTTACTCGAAATGTTCTTTGCAGTTTTCTTTGTGCTGTTTCACGATTATTTGCCCAATTGGTTCGTGGATAATGACAGCTTAACAGATCTTGTTCAAAATACAGAGGTTTTACAAATTGCATCGAATTTGTTACTTGTAGCTGCTGTTTTTCAAATTTCGGACGGAATTCAAGTAGTGATGTTAGGTGCTTTGAGAGGATTGCAAGATGTAAAGATACCCATGTATATTACTTTTGTCGCTTATTGGGTAGTAGGTTTCCCTATTTGTATTTGGTTGGGTTTGTATACCGAGTTAAGAGCAATCGGAATTTGGTTAGGACTTTTGGCGGGATTAACAACAGCCGCTTTATTTTTGTATCTTCGCTTCAATCATTTGACTAAAAAGTTGATTGTAAATCAATAAGTGAAATGAAGTTTTAATCTCCTTAAATAGTATAATATGGTAGCATTTATCTTGATAGGCATCGTCTTAATAATCGTGAGTTATTCTGTCAATGCTAATCCTGGTCCTTTGACTAAATTTTCGAATGTTTTCAGAATTATTGGTTTTTTATTGGCCTTGGTTGGTGTTTTTGCTACCGCTTTTCAGCAGGTTGATGCGGGGAAAGTAGGTGTCAAGTCTTTGTATGGAAATGTATACCCTGATATTTTGGAAAGTGGCTTGCATCTGATAAATCCCTTATTGGACGTCACTATTTTTGATGTGCAAACTCAAAATTACACCATGTCTGCTGATCACGCAGAAGGTGCCCAAGAGGGAGATGATGCCATTCGCGTTTTGTCTAATGATGGACTTGAAGTGGTGATTGATTTGACGGTTTTGTATAAAGTGATGCCTACTGATGCTCCCAAGATTTTAAAAGGACTTGGTGTTAATTATATCGATAAAATTGTGCGTCCTGTGACTAGAACGCGTATTCGGGACAACGCTGTTTATTATGATGCTGTAGCATTGTATTCTACTAAAAGGAATGAGTTTCAAAATCGGATTTTTAAAAGTATTGAAGCTGATTTTAAGCAAAGAGGTTTGATTTTGGAGCAGTTGTTGATTCGAAATATCAACTTACCCGCATCGGTTAAAACAACAATCGAAAGTAAAATCAATGCGGAACAAGATGCGCAAAAAATGCAATTTGTGCTCCAGAAAGAAAAACAAGAGGCGGAACGTAAAAGAGTGGAAGCACAAGGTATCGCTGATTACCAAAGGATTATTTCATTGGGTCTAACCGATAAACAATTGCAATACGAAACTATAAAAGCACAAAAAGAATTAGCAGCTTCGCCTAATACCAAAATTATTTTTATGAACGGTAAAGGTGGTGCGCCGATTATATTGTCAGATAAATAATTAAGGATTTAAGATTAAGGATTCAGGATTTTTTATTTAGGATTAACGTCCCGATATTTCGGGATTGATTTTTATTCTGTAACTCATAACTCATAATTTATAACTCATAACTCATAAATGGAATTACCAAAATTTTTACTAGGTGACAACACCGATTGTCCAGACGATATTTTTATCATTCACTTAGATTACCCAAGATTCATTATTAACCTAAAAGATGATGAGGTTGAATTCATGGAAGAAGCCGAAGACTTAGACGAAGCCGAACTAAACGCCGAAATGGAAGGTTTGATCGAACAAGCAAATGCTTTTTACGACCGTGAAATGGAACGTTACGAGAACGAATAATATTTTTGGGTTAGAAAAAAATAAAGCACAAATCTGAATGGGTTTGTGCTTTTTGATTTTAGCTTGTGTCCCAATCGGATTCGGGAGGATTGCAGATGGTTACGCCATAAAAAAAAATCCGATTCACTTTCGCAAATCGGATTTTGATATTTTGTATGAAGAGGTTGCTTCGTTCCTCTCAATGATTACAAGTGAATTACTTCTCCGTAAGCATCAGCAACTGCTTCCATAACTGCTTCACTCATCGTTGGGTGAGGATGGATCGCTTTAAGAATTTCGTGTCCTGTAGTTTCTAGTTTACGAGCTACAACTGCTTCAGCAATCATATCCGTAACACCAGCACCAATCATGTGGCATCCTAACCATTCTCCGTATTTAGCATCAAAGATTACTTTTACAAATCCGTCAGAGTTTCCAGAAGCTTGTGCTTTTCCAGAAGCTGAGAATGGGAATTTACCAATTTTCAAATCGTATCCTTTTTCTCTAGCCGCTTTTTCAGTCAAGCCAACAGAAGCAATTTCTGGAGTAGCATAAGTACAACCTGGTACGTTTCCGTAGTCGATTGGGTCTACGTGCATTCCTGCAATTTTCTCCACACAGTTGATTCCTTCAGCAGAAGCAACGTGAGCCAAAGCTTGTCCAGGAGTTACGTCACCAATAGCGTAGTAGCCTGGGATATTTGTTTGGTTGTAAGCGTTTACTAGAATTTTATCTCTATCCGTAGCAATTCCTACTTCTTCTAATCCAATATTTTCGATATTTGTTTTGATTCCAACAGCAGATAATAAGATGTCAGCTTCTAATACTACTTCTCCTTTAGCCGTTTTAACGAATGCTTTAACTCCTTTTCCTGTAGTGTCAATTTTCTCTACAGAAGAGTTCACCATTACCTCAATTCCAGATTTTTTCAAAGATTTTTCAAATTGTTTTGAAATGTCTTCGTCTTCTACTGGAACCACGTTTGGCATAAATTCTACGATAGTCACTTTAGTTCCCATTGAGTTGTAAAAGTGAGCAAATTCTACTCCAATGGCGCCAGAACCAACAACAATCATCGATTCAGGTTGTTTTGGTAAGGACATTGCTTGACGGTATCCAATTACTTTTTCACCATCTTGTGGCAAGTTAGGCAACTCACGAGAACGAGCTCCTGTAGCAATGATGATATGGTCGGCACTGTATTCCGTTACTTTGTTGTCTTTGTCAGTTACGTCAACTTTTTTACCTGGTTTTACTTTTCCAAAACCATTGATAACGTCAATTTTGTTTTTCTTCATTAAGAAGGTAACTCCTTTGCTCATTCCGCTCGCCACATTACGGCTGCGTTGGATGACAGCAGGGAAATCTTTGTCAAATGATGAAACAGTCAATCCGTAGTCAGAGGCGTGTTTTAAATAATCAAAAACTTGAGCTGACTTTAACAGGGCTTTCGTAGGGATACAGCCCCAGTTTAAACAAATTCCTCCAAGGTTTTCTTTCTCTATTACAGCTACTTTAAAACCTAATTGTGACGCTCTAATGGCAGTAACATATCCGCCAGGACCACTTCCTAAAACTATGATATCGTATTTCATTTTTTTTATGTTTTATTTTTTTAAGTTGTAAAAATGGAATTTGCAAAAGCTCATTTCATTTTCTATGAAATTTTTAAACAGAATGACGGGGCGAATTTAAGGATTTATTCTGTTTTGAGAAAGTTTCAATGAAATAAAGTATTAAACTAACAAAATTTCAGAAAACCATGATTTTTTTAAAATAACTTACAGTATTGATAATAGATGTCTGTTCTTATTTGTCAAGAATAGCATGACTTAAGAGCCTGAATTGGACAAGGAAAACTGGGAGTCATACAGGTTTTTGTAATAGCCAGAAGTTTTGTCAATTAATTCTTGGTGTGTGCCTTGTTCTACAATCAGTCCTTGATCCATAACTACAATTTTATCCGCATTGACAATAGTAGCTAATCGATGTGCAATTACAATTGAGGTTCTACCTTGAGTGATGGTTTCGGTAGCACGCTGAATTAGTTCTTCTGAATAGGTGTCTATAGACGAGGTTGCTTCGTCTAAAATCAAAATACTAGGATTGCTTACATAGGCACGTAAAAATGCAATTAATTGGCGTTGTCCAGATGATAACATCACGCCACGTTCTTTAACATCAAAATCATAATTGTCAGGCAAGCTCATGATGAAGTTGTGTACGCCAATTTCTTTAGCGGCTTCATATACTTGTTCCCTGCTAATTTCAGGGTTGTTTAATGTAATGTTGTTGTAAATGGTGTCTGCAAATAAAAATACATCTTGTAGTACTACGGCAATTTGCTTTCGCAACGAACTTAAAGTATATTCCTTAATATTATGATCGTCGATGCAAATGGTACCGCTGTTGATTTCGTAAAAACGGTTCAATAAGTTTATGATGGTTGATTTTCCTGCTCCCGTTGATCCTACAATGGCAATGGTATCACCAGCGTTGACTTCTAAATCAATGCCTTTAATAACTTCTTCATTTGGAATGTAACCAAAACGTACTTCCTTGAACGATATATTTCCGTCAAAAACGGGTGCTTCTTTCTTACCAGTATCTTGAATTTGGTCTTGGGTATCTAAAATTTCAAACACACGATTAGCCGCAATCATACCCAGTTGCATCTCGTTGAATTTATCTGCAATTTGGCGTAGCGGATTGAACAACATACCAATAAACATGGTGTAGGAAAATAAATCTCCAAAGGTGGTGAAATTATCTCCGTTCAAAATCTTAATTCCGCCATAAAGCACCACAAAACCTAAGGTTAAGGACGAAATGATATCGGCAATAGGAAAGAAAATGGAGTTGTACAAAATCGTCTTTATCCAAGCGGTTTTGTGTTTGTGATTGATTTCTTTGAACTTTTGTGATTCAATGGTTTCACGGTTAAAGAGTTGTACGATTTTCATACCCGTAACGCGTTCTTGGACAAAAGTATTCATGTTGGCAATTTCAGCACGTACTTCTTCAAAAGCGATTTGCATTTTGCGTTGGAAAATTCGAGTGAAATACACTAAAATAGGCATCGCCACAATTACAATCCAAGTCAGTTTCCAGTTCATGTACAGCATAAAACCAAGTACCACGACCATTTTCATTAGGTCACTGATAATCATGAAAAGACCTTGACTAAAAATACGTGCAATGGCCTCAATGTCTGAAACGGAACGGGTTACCAATTGGCCTACGGGTACCAAATCAAAATATTTCATTCTAAAACTCAAAATGTGTTTGAAGAGTTTTACACGAATATCTTTGACAATGTCTTGGCCTAGCCAGTTTGCCCAATACACAAAATAAAATTGTGAAAAAACCTCCAGCAACAAGACGATTCCCATCAAACTGATGTATAATAAAAGTCCGTGTGGGTCTTCCGTTTGAATGTAGCCATCCACAGTGTGTTTTAGCAAATACGGGCGCAAGGCTGCGAATATCGATAGTGAAATTGCAAACACAACTACGCCGTTAAATCGCCATTGATAGGGCTTAGTATATTCTAAAATTCTTTTAAATAATCGTATGTCGAATGCTTTTGCTTTCATTTCTTATGCTGTTTAGTTCCTTTTTTGGAGCTATTTATTATATGTCTTTTCATTTTCGTCTCGACCTACTCCCGACACTTCGGGATGTTTCAATCTTTAGATTACTAAAAAAATCGCGATAAAAAGGATTTCTCCCGACTTTTTGGGGCTATCATGGGTAGTGAGGAAATCTCATTCTCAAAATTGCGTTTTTATTCCAAATAAGGATACACAATTTTAGTCAAGTACAAGCCATGGGCGGGTACTGAGAAACCTGCTTTTTCCCTGTTTCTACTCTCGATAATTTTTTCAAAATCATATAAAGTAATTTTGTGTAATCCTACATTTACCAAAGTCCCCACAATAGCGCGCACCATGTTGCGTAAAAAACGATTGGCAGAAATGGTAAAAATTAATTTAGTTCCGTTTTCTTGCCATTTTGCTTCAAAAATAGTACAATCGAAGGTGTTTACGTCGGTGTTTACTTTGGAGAAAGATTGGAAATTGGTGTGATTGAATAATAGTTTCGCTGCTTCATTCATCAATGCTACATCTAGTTTTTGATTGAGATACCAACTTTGTTCTGGTAAAAAAACATCTTTAACCGTGTTAATATGGTATTCGTAGGTTCTTTTTGTGGCATCAAAACGGCAATGCGCTTCGTCAGAGACGGCAGTGATATTGAAAATCGCAATGTCCTTGGGTAAAAACGAATTGAGTTTGTGAACTAGTTTTGGACTGTCAATTGTTTTGTCGTAGTCAAAATGAGCGTACATTTCCCGAGCATGTACACCAGTATCAGTACGTCCAGCACCCATGACATTGATTTCAGAATGTAGCAAAATCGATAGTGCTTTGTTTAGAGTCTCTTGTACCGAGGCTGCGTTGGGCTGGTATTGCCACCCATGATAAGGTGTTCCGTTATAGGCTAATTTTATAAAATATCTCAAGGCTATTGTATCGCAAATTTCTAAAGTTTCAAAGGTACAAAGTTTTTGTGTTGGGAAAAGGTTAAAAAAAAGGATTAACGATTTTTGATTCGTGATTTTTGAATACAGAATGTGAATTCAAAATTAATATCTTGTTAGTTTGTATTTAGTGATTTTCTGTTTGACAGGTTTTATTTCTTTGGATGTCCCGTCCTGAAATCCCAATTCCTAAATCCTAAATATTTTATAGATGAAATAGTATCTTTGGTCATTTAAAATAAAAAAATGAAAAAAATACTACTGCTTTCAGATACACACAGTCATATTGATGATACGATTTTGAAATACGTTGCTCAGGCAGATGAAGTATGGCATGCGGGTGATATTGGGGATTTGACCGTGACGGATACTTTAAAAAAGTACAAACCATTGCGAGCTGTTTATGGTAACATTGATGATTCGCAGGCAAGATTGGAATTTCCTTTACACAATAGGTTTATGTGCGAAGGGGTAGATGTTTGGATAACGCATATTGGCGGTTATCCAGGGAAATACAATCCTAATATTAGAGCTGAATTGACAGCAAATCCACCTAAATTATTTATTTGTGGACATTCTCATATTTTGAAAGTGCAGTTTGATGAAAAATTAAATTTATTACACATGAATCCGGGTGCTTGTGGTAAAAGTGGTTTTCATCAAGTACGAACGATGCTTCGTTTTGTGATTGAAGCTGGTAAGATCAAAGATTTGGAAATTATCGAAATTGAAAAAAGAGTCTAACTGTTTTTATATTCAATGGGTGCTATTATTGAAATACTGGTTCCAGAATTGATGATAGATTTGATTTTAATTTTGCCCCCCATATTTTTGATACGCGCCCGAATCTGATTGAGTCCAAAGCCCTCAATCGTTCGGTAATTTTTGATTTCAAAACCTTCGCCGTTATCTTTTACAGAGATATACAACATGGAGTCTTTTTCGCTTAGTGTTAGTTTGGCATTACTGGCGTCACTGTGCTTGATAATGTTGTTTAGTAACTCGCTGATGATGAAATACATCTTCATTTCATAGTCCTCATTATATCGAGTTTCATTGGTTACATTGTTGCAAAATTCAAAATGCAGGTTAGAATTAGAATTTATTTCGCATAGGTCATTGAGTGCGTAAAACAATCCAAAACGAGCTAATAAGGAAGGTAATAGTTGGTGTGATAAATCTCGTACTTTGTAGTGTGTTTGTATAAGAATGGATTTTATTTTAGTTATTTCTTCGCTATTGTTTTTGTTTTTTGCTGAAAAGACAGTGAGATGTAAAGCTGCGGATGAGAGTAATGCGCTGATGTTGTCATGTAAAAATGAGGCAATTTTTTTTCGTTCTAATTCTTGAGCGTTAATTGAAGCAGTAATGATGTTTTCTTGTATTTTTCTCTGAATGTCTTTTAATTTGTTTTTTTGTTTTAGTTGGACGTTTTGAAAGTAAAAGTAAAACAGGATAATAATGATAATCAAAGCTGAAATTATAATCACACTAATACGCTTGTTTTTGGTCTGGTTTTCGATCATTAATTGTTCTTGCGATTTAAACTTAGATTCTATGTTGTCAATCTCTCTTTTGTATTCATCAAGTTCCAAATTTATACCAGCAACATTGGCTTTTTTTAGTTTGTCATCGTCGTTTATTTCTGTCGTAAGTGCGTTGTAAGTGTTTAGATTTTGATACGCTTTTTTAAATAGTTTGTTTTTGAATAAAAATTTAGAATATTCTAAATGTGTAAAAGATAAATCGGACTTTTCATCTCCTGTATTTCCCTTTTCAATCGCTTTCTCAAAATATGTAATTGCCTTTTTGTTATTGTTTTTGTGAGAATGATACATGCCGTTTAACATGTTTAAAGCAACTGTTGTTGATTCTTTTCCGTATTTAGAATGGTGTTTGTTGATGAATTCTAAGTAGGGTAATCCTTCCTCGTATTGTCCGATATCAAAATAGGCCCAAGTGATATTCAGTTTGGTAAAAACAATTTGGGTAGTGTCTTTGATTTTTGTGCTGTATTCAAGAGATTTTTTATAATAGTAAATCCCTTTTGCATATTCTTTCTTGTCAAAACAATAGATATTGCCAATATTATTGTTTAGCCAATTTTTTAAAATGTTATTATTAGTCTTTTGAGCATAGATTAACCCCTTTTTATAGTAAAAAAAAGCTTTTTCAAATTCGGTTAACTGATCAAAATTTGCCGCTATGGTATTGTAGCAATTTGCAATCAGGTTGTTGTTGTTGAGTGCGATAGCGTACTTTAAGGCTTTGCGAGATTTAATGAGTGATTCTTCATGTTTTTCATCCAGCATTAATTTTGTTGCTTCTTGAACGAGTTGAGTGGTTTCTTTTTCAGTCGGATTTTTATCTTGTGAAAATGCGGATTGACTGGTTAAGAAAAGTGTTAGGAGGAATATAACAAGTCGAATTTGTGTCATAAAAAAGCGGTAATTGATATTATGATTTTATTAAATTGTTTTTTATGGCAAATTTTACGATACTAATAGTATTCTTGGCTTTTAGTTTTTTGATGATGTTTTTCCGATGAGTTTCGACAGTGTTGGTGCTGATGAATAACTTTTCACTAATTTCTTTTCCGCTGTATTCAAGGGCAATGAGTGTGATAATCTCTATTTCTCTTTCTGTCAAAAGAGGAGTAGTTGTGATTTTTTTTTGAACTAGCTGAGGATTGTTTTGTGTTGCAGTACTGAATATTTTTTCTCTAACAACATCGCAAAAATATTCTTCGCCATTTATCACAGTTTGTACAGCTTCGACAATATTTTCACCAGCACACTGCTTTGTTAAATAGCCTGATGCTCCTAGCTTCATAACTTCTTTGATGATTTTTAAATCGTCATAGCTAGAAAGAATAATTACCTTACATGGGAATCCTTTTATTTTAAATTCTTTTATTACTTCTAGTCCATCTTTTTTAGGCATACTAATGTCTAAAATCAAGACGTCACTACTATTGGTTGTTACTTCTTCATATATACAGCTTCCATCTAAAGAAAAGCCTACTACTTCAAAATTTGAAACCGTATTTAATAAGGTCTTCATGCCGTCAATAAGGACATGGTGATCGTCGGCAAGATGTATTCGTATTTTTTCTTTCATGTCCATTGAAAATGAATGGGTAAATTTATTAAAAAAAACGTTATAATAATTTATTGTCGCTTTGCTCTATCAATTTAATGAAATTTGATTGAATAAAACGTTTTTTTTTACTAAGAATTGAAGAGTATTTAACAAAAAAACCCGAATGTAAAATTCGGGTTTCCTTCGCACTAATAAACTAAGTTTATAGGTTTATCTCAATCGATCCACAGATTTTACAAGATCTTCGTCCTTTTTGATGGCCTTATTAGCTAAAACTAATAATACGATAGTGACAATAGGAAGAAACATCCCAATACCTTTCTCAGAAACCAATTCAGTTCCTCCAGATAAGTTTAGTGAATGATAAACAAATAATCCTAATAAAATTAAATTTAATATGATGTTCAATCTGCCAAGGACAAATTGAGTTTTTCTTTTTTTAAACGAGATGATACTTAATACACTAAGAGTAGTGCTTAGTCCAAACAAAATAACATAAAAGGAATTTTGCATAAAGAAGAAATTTTCTCCATTTTCCAACTTCCATAAAGGGAATAGAAACGGTAAAATTCCTGTTGCTGCAAAAGCTAGAAATAAATAAATGGTTTGAATTCTTTGTATCATTACTGCTTATTTGTGCCACAAAAATATATTTTCTTTTTTTAAAATACTATTGTATCATTAAATTTTATTCGTATTATTGCATAACAATACCGTAAGCACTTCATACTGCGGTCTATTCATATTAAAATTATACTACCTATCTTTTTAGTGTTTCCAAATTAATTAAATTCAAAGAACTTTCATGTTTGATATTTCTGCATTAAAAGAAATGAAGCTAGCTGAGCTTCAAGAAATAGCTAAAGCGGCTAAAAAAATAAAATTTAATGGTGTTAAAAAAGAGACTTTAATTGGTCTGATTTTAGACCATCAGGCAAATGTGCAGGTTGATTCAGGTGCCGAAGAAAAGAAGAATTCCGGTAAAGAGGAAGCTGAAAAGCCTAAAAGGACTCGAATTGTCCCTGCCAAAAAAACAACAGCACCCAAAACAACAGCTAAGGTAGTTGCTAATAAAGAAGCACCAGAAAATGAAGATCATGTAGCAACTGTGTCTACAAATGCGGAAGAAAAGTCTGCTGTTGAAGCTAGTAGTGAAGGAAATGATTCTTCGAAAAAATCGCCTAAGATTGTAAAGTTTAGTAAGTCAGCTTACGAAAAGAAAATTGCACTTAAAAAAGAAAAAGAAGAGGCCAAGGAAACTGTAAAAGAAACAGAAGAAGGGGCTGAAAATACTGAGGTTGCTGGAACATCAGAATCTAATACTCCAGCGAAGAAGATAAATCCAAACCAACAAAATAAGCAAAATCCAAACCCTAACTTTAAAAGTAAAAAAAATAATTTCAGAGATGCTGATTTTGAATTTGATGGAATTATTGAAAGCGAAGGAGTGCTTGAGATGATGCCTGACGGTTATGGTTTTTTACGTTCCTCAGATTATAATTATTTAGCTTCCCCAGATGATATTTATTTGTCAACTTCACAAATTAGATTATTTGGTTTAAAAACAGGTGATACTGTTAAAGGAGTGGTAAGGCCTCCAAAAGAGGGAGAGAAATTCTTTCCTTTAGTTCGCGTTCTTAAAATCAATGGGCACGACCCGCAAGTGGTAAGAGACCGAATTTCATTTGAACATTTAACTCCTGTTTTTCCTTCTGAAAAATTCAAATTAGCCGAAAGACAAAGTACGATTTCAACACGTATTATTGATTTGTTTTCACCGATCGGTAAAGGACAACGTGGTATGATTGTGGCTCAACCCAAAACGGGTAAAACCATGTTGCTAAAAGAAATAGCAAATGCAATTGCGGCCAATCATCCAGAGGCTTATTTGATCGTTTTATTAATTGACGAACGACCTGAAGAGGTAACCGATATGCAACGTAGTGTGCGTGGTGAGGTAATTGCCTCAACTTTTGACAGAGAGCCACAAGAGCATGTGAAAATTGCAAATATCGTTCTTGAAAAATCAAAAAGATTAGTAGAATGTGGACACGATGTGGTGATTCTTTTGGATTCGATCACGCGTTTAGCGAGAGCTTATAATACTGTTCAACCTGCTTCTGGAAAGGTTTTGAGCGGAGGTGTAGATGCTAATGCATTACAAAAGCCGAAACGTTTCTTTGGTGCTGCTCGTAATGTAGAAAATGGTGGTTCCTTGAGTATTATTGCTACAGCCTTAACTGAAACAGGTTCGAAAATGGACGAGGTTATTTTTGAAGAATTCAAAGGAACTGGTAACATGGAATTGCAATTGGATCGTAAGATTGCGAACAAACGTATCTTTCCAGCGATTGATTTGACTTCATCAAGTACCAGACGTGACGATTTGTTATTGGATGAAAACACACTACAAAGAATGTGGATCATGCGTAAGTATCTTGCCGATATGAATCCTGTAGAAGCGATGAGCTTTATCAATGACCGTTTCAGACAAACTAGAAACAATGAAGAGTTTTTGATTTCGATGAATGACTAGTTCAAAAAACAAAATTCAAAAGGCAAAAATAAATCAATTTTGATTGTTGGCGAAAATTTAAAATAAATAAAAGCAAAAAGCTCCGATTTCTCAATGATATTGGAGCTTTTTTGTTATTTGAAATTGTTATTGACTTTTGATTTTTGTCTAAGCTTTTCTTTCCATCAAAGCCATGTAAAAACCGTCAAATCCAGATTCAGATGCTAAGATTTTGTGGTCTTTGATAAAGGTAAATTGTTTGCCTATATCTGTTTTTAGAAAACGTTCTACCTGTTCTTGGTTTTCTGATGGTAAAATGGAGCAAGTGGCATATACTAATTTTCCGCCTGGTTTTACAATTTTAGAATAACTTTCCAGTACTTCTGATTGTACTTTACGGATGTTGTCAATGAATTCAGGTTTTAGTTTCCATTTGGCGTCAGGATTTCTTTTTAAAACGCCTAATCCGCTACAAGGTGCGTCAATCAAAACGCGGTCTGCTTTTTCGTGCAAACGTTTGATTACTTTCGTGCTTTCAATAATGCGGTATTCAATGTTAAAAGCGCTATTTCTTTTGGCTCTCAATTTTAATTGCTTGAGTTTACTTTCGTATAAATCCATCGCAATTAATTGCCCTTTGTTTTCCATTAATGAGGCAATGTGTAATGTTTTTCCTCCTGCACCTGCACAAGTATCCACCACTCTCATTCCGGGTTTTACATCAAGGAAAGCAGCTACCAATTGTGAGTTGGCATCTTGCACCTCAAATAATCCTTGTTTGAAAGCGTCTGTCATAAAGACATTGGCTCTTTCTTTTAAAACCAAGGCTTCTGGTTGATTTTCTAGGTATTCTGTTTCGATGTCTAAATCCATCAAAATAGCTCTTAGATTTTCCTTAGTAGTCTTTAGTGTGTTGGTTCTAAGGATTACTTTAGCAGGTTGGTTTTGAGCGGTAATTTCTTTTGCCCAAACTTTTTCCCCTAATTCTTTAGCGCACAATTCATCCATCCAGTCAGGAATAGACTCTTTAATAGCACGTGTTTTTGATAATTCGTCAAAACGACCTTTTATTTTGCGTTCAGGTGTTCCTTCTAGTTGACGCCAATCTGGAATTGGGTAACCTCTTAATACGGCCCAAACGGAGAACATTCTCCATAAATTATCGCGGTCAAATGGTTCTCTAACCTCTGCAATTTCTGCATATAATCTTTTCCAACGAACGATTTCGTATATGGTTTCGGCAACAAATTTTCTATCGGAACTTCCCCAACGTTTGTCTTTTTTTAAAGCTCTGGCAACCACTTTGTCTGCATATTCTCCTTCGTTGAAAATAGCGTTTAGGGAATCAATCGTGGTGTAAACTAAATTTCGGTGTAATCTCATTTTAAATAATTGATTTGCAAAGGTACTATTATTGGTTTGATAGTTTAATTTTAAATGAAGGAAAATTTGCTTTATGCATTTGAATATAAAAAAAGCACTGTGTTTTACAGTGCCTTTGATCGATTGTTGTATTAAGTGCTACTGCACACGTGTTAAACCAACTATTTCGGGAGCATGAAGTACCATCGGGAATTTTTCAATTTTAACAGAACTACTATCTAAACCAAAAGCTCTTTCTTCTGATAAACTCAGTTTTTTGATTAAGAAATAAGAGTTCATGACTAGTTTTTCATACCATCTTAAATCACTGTCGTTAGAAAGGAATTTTTCAGACAATACAAATTTGAAGTCACCAAGGATGTTGTTTTTATTTAATGATTCGTAACGACTGGTAATATCTACCTCGCCATTTTGTACCATATCCTTAATTACTTCTTTGAACATTAAGTTGATTTTAGTAGGTTCTCTAAAACCTAGGTTGAAATCAATTCGGTACAAATCGTCTTTTAAAATTTCGGTAACTCGATATTCCGTTTTATAGGGTTCCGTTAAAATATTGACATGTACAAACCAATATATATCGGCTCTCTTAGGTCTTTTTTGTAAAATAGAATACATTACTTTTTCTTCTATTTCATCAGATCGATTGGCATTCGTCATGTAAACTAAATGCGTTGCGTATTTCGGTATGGTAAGGTCCATTGATAACTCTCGGAGTACTTTTTTGTAATCTTCAATCTTAACAATTTTAGTGTAGCTTTTGTTGATTTTCTTCGCTAAGAACCAGGTAGTCATAATGCCTATTAAAACTATAGCTATTAGAAGGGTAACATATCCGCCTTCGGTGAATTTGGTGACATTAGCGGCAAGAAAACTAAATTCAATCATTAAATAAATAGTGATTAAAGGAACCATGAAATATAATTTTACTCTTTTCATGATTAAATAAAAGTTGAGTAAAATGGTGGTCATGATCATGCAAAGAATAATTGCAAGACCATAAGCGTGTTCCATATTGCTGGATTCTTCAAAATGGATTACAATACCTACACAGCCAAAGAATAGTAACCAGTTGATGGACGGGATGTACAATTGTCCTTTGAGTTCCGTAGGGTATTTGATTTTTACTTTAGGCCAAAAATTCAATCTCATGGCTTCATTGATTAATGTAAATGAACCACTAATCAAGGCTTGTGAGGCGATTACTGCTGCTAAAGTGGCGATTACAATTCCAAAAGGTTTGAACCAATCGGCCATTATAAGATAAAAAGGGTTTCCGTTTGGCCCACCTAAAGATTGTAGTGTCTCGCCCTCGTGATGAATTAAATAAGCGGCTTGTCCGAAATAATTGAGAAGTAAAGTGGCTTTGACAAAGATCCAACTGATTCGGATATTTTTTCTTCCACAATGTCCCATGTCCGAATAAAGTGCCTCAGCTCCAGTTGTACATAAGAATACTAATCCTAAAACAAAAAAACCTTCGGGGTGAATGTTTAATAAATGATAGGCATAGTAAGGGTTGAATGCTTTTACTACTTCGGGGTGTTGTATAATCTGCATCAGTCCAAGAAAGCCCAGCATGCTGAACCAGATCAACATCATGGGGGCAAAAAACTTACCAACTAGTTTGGTTCCAAATTGTTGAATGGTAAATAGTATGAATAAGATTCCTATAACAATTGGGACAGTATTAATTTCGGGGTAAAATGTTTTTATTCCCTCAACTGCCGAAGAAACGGAGATGGGTGGAGTGATGATTCCGTCAGCGAGTAAAGCACTTCCTCCAATAATGGCGGGGACTATTAACCACTGGATTTTGGTTTTTTTGACTAGGGCGTATAGTGCAAAAATACCTCCTTCTCCATGATTGTCAGCGCTTAATGTAATGAGGACATATTTGATTGTGGTTTGAAGTGTTAATGTCCAAAAGACACAAGAAATACCTCCTAGCACGATGTCGGCATTGATAGTGTGATTGCTTAGGATGGCCTTCATTACGTATAAAGGCGAGGTACCGATATCTCCGTAAATAATACCTAATGTTACTAATAGTCCTCCTAATGTTAATTTAGTGTGTAAATCTCTATGCGACAAACTCATGTAGTATTTTTAATAAACGCTTCAAATTTACTCTTTTTAAATATATTTAGTTTGGATTATTTCAAAAAAGAACAAAAAAAACACGGTCTGTTAAACCGTGTTTTGATAAATGAAATTATGACTATGTTCTTCTGTTGCTCATGCTATTAGAAGAAGAGCCTCTGCCGTTGTTTCCAGAATTTTGAGGTCTGCTTTCTCGTACTGAGTTTGATCTGTTTTCAGATGAACGGCTTTGTATTTGAGATTTAGAAGGTTGTGGAGCTGATTCTCTAGGGGAACTGTATCTACTTTGAGAATTGTCTCTTGAACTTTCATTTCTCTGCGGAGCTACTTCTCGAGCTGAATTATTTCTATTTTCAGAGTAATCCCTAGAATTGTTGCTTTTTTGTGGTGCTATCTCCCTAGAAGAATTGCTTCTGTTTTGTGAATAGTCTCTTGAAGAATTAGTTCTGTTTGGTGTGTAATCTTTCGAACTTTCATTTCTTTGAGGTGTTACCTCTCTTGAAGTGCTAGAACGGTTCTGGGTATATCCTCTTTGAGTATAATTTCTGTCTGAACTACTCACCCTAGGTGCTCCGTTTCTGTAATTGTCACTTTCAATTCTTGAAGTCGAGGTTCTACTGCTTCTTCTATGGTCTAGTTCATATCTATTAGTTGCATAAGCATTACGATTCGTAAAGTTTCTATGCGGGTATAATCGCTCATATCCATTAGAATATCTTGTACGGTATAGCGTTGCTGCATAGCTACTACGTCTGTAATTTACGTAGTTATAGGTATTGTGAAAATTAATCGACACTTGAATATTTGAACGATATCTATAAATTGGATAAGGATTCCATGCGTAATAATAAGATGGGTAATAATTCCAAAACCAATTAGAAACATATGGACGGTAATTGCTTACGCAAAATGATGCGTAGATTAACGGTTGGCTGTAATATACAGGTTCGTAAATATAGTTAGGCCCATAAATGTATTCGTTCCCTACAAATTGCACTTGAACTCTATTGTAACGGTCTCGTTCCACCTCGATAGTGGCTACATCTTGATAAACGTCACGGTCTATTACAGATTGTATCACAATTAGATGCGTATTACGGTCTACCGTTTCGATAACTCGTAAATAATCGACACGGTTGTCATAGTTCAAATCCAAATTTGAAATTTGAATTTTAGGGTCGTTAAGTCTTCTTTCGAAGTCTTGTAGGTTTCTTGAATCGCCAAAAAGTGATGCCACTGCTCTAAGGTCTAAATTATCGCTAATTTCATCATTCATGGCGTTTACCCTTCCGTATTGTGCTTGCATTTGTAAAGCAAACAGGAAGGCTATTAGGCTTGTTATTAGTGTTTTAGTTTTCATGACGGCTGGTTTTAAATTGTATACTAACTAAATATCCAATTACTGTGCCAATTACTGTTTTCAAGCTTCGTAGAAAAACTATTTCTTGAAGGTAAGTTTGCTTTTTTTTGGTTTTAGAACTATTAAATAGCATTAAAACCCAATGTATATCGGATTTGAATGTTTGAAAGTAATTTTATTTAGATTGCTTTCATTGTGAAAAAAAGTAGCGTGAATTAGAATTTATTTAATCTTAAAAAGAAAATTCCCAATCTAGTATTTTACCAGATTGGGAATTGCATTTTTTTGTAGTTAGTTTTTACCTTTTTTGTCTTTATACTGTTGTAATAGTTTTCTATTAAAGTCTTCTTCAGCTTTTTTTAGTTTGATGATTTTAACTTTTGGTAAGAACTTCTTCAAGTTAGCATTTAAATTTTTTCTAAGTTGATAGAGTTCTTCGTCAGTGCTTTCAATTTGAGCAAGCAATTCACCAGCTTCCTTTTCGCTCATCTTATTTAAAGTGTGATCTTTCATCAAGTTGCGATAAGTTCTAACTTTCTGATGTCTGATTTCAAACTGTTTGTCGTCAAAAACATTGTATAATGGCCAAAACCTGTCAGATTCAGAAGGTGATAAGTCAAGCTCTGAATTGAAAAAGCTGACTTTTAAGGCTCTAATCTGATCCCTTTTTTCTTTGATGCTTTCTTGGGAATAAGAACTAACCGTAAAGGCTAAAAAAAGAAAGAATAGTGATTTGAATTTCATTTTAATTGTTTTATGATTGAATTCTAAAAAGAATCTTGGAATTACTCATTTATCTCTACGGCTACAGCCATTTTTAAATCATCTATATCTTCATCGTCGAGTAAGTTAATGATTTCATATTGGGTAACATTAGATTGATAACTTAAATAATTTTCAATTGTAGTATCGTCAAGTTCTGTTGCTTTTGTATTGTACAATGTTGGAATTAACAATGCAATTACAAAAACAGCTGCAACCATTAGTATTATATGTTTTTTATTTTTGAAAATAGAAATTACTTTCGATTCTTTTTCAGGTATTTGTTGTAATATTCTTTCTGATAAAGTATCAAAATAATGTTCTGGTGTTTTGAAACCAGTACTTATTTTTGGATTGGTATCTAATTTAAATTCTTTCATGATATAGATTAGACTAAATAAATAGCTAATGGTTTAATTGTTGGTAACAAATGCTTCTATTTTTTTTACGGCATGGTGATAAGATGCTTTCAATGCACCTACTGAAGTTCCTAGAATTTCAGATATCTCTTCGTATTTTAATTCCTCAAAATATTTCATCTTAAAGACGAGTTGTTGTTTTTCAGGTAATGTAATAATTGCTTTTTGGAGTTTGATTTGAATTTCATCACCGTCAAAATAGTTGTCAGATTTTAAATTGTCAATTGCTTTGTTTTGTAAAGTTTCGGAAGTTATTCCGTGTTTTTTAGCTTTTTGATTTAAAAAAGTAAGTGCTTCATTTGTTGCAATTCGGTACATCCAAGAAAATAATTTGCTTTCTCCTTTAAAGTTTTTTAGATGTTGAAAAACTTTAATGAAGGTATTTTGTAAAACGTCGTCGGCATCATCATGATTGAGTACAATGTTTCGAATGTGATTGTACAAAGGCTTTTGATAATCCAACAAGAGTTTTTGAAACGATTCATTTTGCGTTTTTGGGTTTAATAATCGTTCAATAAATTCTTTTTCGTCGAGCAAAACAGTATCAGCGTCTTAGTGGTTGGTAATTAATAGTACTTTATTTGTGTTGGTTGTATCAGTTTTAAAATTCAGATTGTTCTTCTCTTTTTTCGATTACGGGTTTTTTAGGCTCGATTTTATGAATATTTGGTTTGATAGTTTTTAAGGGTTGCACTTTAACTGGTTTCGGTGTTGCTTCAGGGGCTTCTTCCTGTTCTCTAACTTCTACAGTTTCAGTAACTGGAGGGCTCGGAATTGTAATTGCAGGAGGAATTACTTTTGGCGGAAGTGGGATATACAGCTCGGTTACCCATTTAGATGGATTTTTTACTTCATTGCGCCCCATTGTAAACCATTCAATATGGGAGAAAGCTGGGTCCGCTTTGAGTTGGTTTTTGTTTAAGAAACTAATGCCTTTATCAAGAGCTTTTGGCATATGCGAATAATCTCCTGTCAATACCGTTTTTACGGCTTCGGTAGTTTCAAGTTTTCCTGAAGTAAGATCACTTCCAGGACTGATAAAGATTTCTGTTTTGATTGGAAGGCAAATAGAAACCTTGGTTATTTTCTTAACTAGATCATAATTGTGATAAATAATAAAAGGTTTTCCAGTGATATTGATATTGTTTTCTTGGCAAAATCCCTTGATATTAGGCATTACAATTTTAGCGTTTTTGTACACTTTTGCAATTTCTGAAGTAAAAGTTTGTCCAATATAGTAAATATTAGGTCTTTTTACTAAGCCATATTCTTTAATGGAGTACGTGTTGATTTCATAATCAAGTGCCTTGTCTAAGTTGTTTAAGCTTTTTTCATATATCTTCCCGATGACTTGGTCTGGTCCGCCATTCAAAGCAGCATATATTTTGAAGAAAAAGCTCATTTTACCTGAAGTTTTCCAAGTAACTTTAGTACCTCCAATAGTGTCTTTAAAACTCCATGACACATCAGATGGACTGTCGTTGAAGGTCATTTTTTGTGCGATACTATCATTTTCTTTTACAAAAATAGTTTTCATTTTTCCATTTCCATCTTTTCCTTCCCACGAATAAGTAGCTCCAGGACCGATAGTAGTCGGTGCATAGGTAATTCTCATTTGGGGATCTTCTTCGATCCAAGAACCAAAATCTTCCCAGTTTTTTAAGTCATTCACATAATTGTATACCGATGATTTTGAGCTGTTAATGACCTTGCTTCTTTCAATATTGAATTCGCCTTTTTGGGTAGCAATGAAAATTGATAAGGCTACAAAACTAAGTAGTACTAAAAGGATTAGATATTTTAGAATTCGCATAATGGTAGGATTGTTTTCTGATGTAAAGTTATATATTTTATTAATACCCTAAGAGTCCTCATGTAAAAAATGTAAGGGATTGGTTTACTTATATATATTTTAAGAAAATATTTTTGAATGAGTTGTGTTTGTAGAACGGTTTTTCAGATTTGTTATTGCGTGGATAACTATCGGTTTTTGCTGGAGAAAGTTCGATTGATTATTGATTATATTTGCTAAAACCATAAAAAGAAAAAAATGAAATTTCAATATCATTTACAATTGACGCTAACTCTATTGCTTTCAATTGTAATCCAGTTGCAGGGGCAAAATAATAAGATTGTTGAAAATAAAGAAAAAGACAGCTTTGATTATGTTGTAGAGCAATTCTCAGACATCAAGGTGTTGCGGTATCAAATACCAGGTTGGGATAATTTAACTTTAAAAGAGCAAAAGTTGGTTTATTACCTTACCCAAGCAGGAACTTCAGGAAGGGACATCATGTGGGATCAAAATTACAAACACAATTTAAAGGTTAGAAAAGCTTTAGAGCAAATTTATCTTAATTTTAAAGGAGACAAAACAACGGATGATTGGGCTAATTTTGAAGTTTATCTAAAAAGAGTTTGGTTTTCCAATGGGATACATCACCATTATTCCAATGATAAAATCAAACCAGATTTTTCAAAACAATACTTTTTGGGGCTATTAAAAACTACCAAAACTTTTTTGGAGCCCGCTATTGTGGATGTCTTGTTCAACGAAAAGGATGCTAAAAAGGTCAACTTAGATGAGTCAAAAGGTTTGGTCGAAGGTTCTGCTATTAATTTCTACGGTGATGGGATTTCTCACCAAGAGGTGGAGGGTTTTTATGCTCAAAAAAAGAGCCCAGATGCCACTAAGCCTTATTCTTTTGGTTTGAATTCTAAATTGGTTAAAAACAAACAAGGACAGCTAGAAGAAAAAGTGTGGAAAAGTGGCGGGATGTACGGACAAGCCATTGACAAAATTATTTTTTGGTTGGAAAAAGCTAAAACTGTTGCAGAGAATATCAAACAAGCGAATGCATTAGGGTTATTGATTGAATATTACAAAACGGGAAGTTTGAAAACGTGGGATGATTACAATATCGCTTGGCTACAGGCTACAGAAGGGAATATTGATTATATCAACGGATTTGTTGAAGTGTATAATGATCCTTTGGGTTACAGAGGTTCTTATGAGAATATCGTCCAAATTAAGGATTTTGATATGTCCCAAAAAATGGAAGTTTTGTCCAAGAATGCACAGTGGTTTGAAGATCATTCTCCGTTAATGGAAAAACATAAGAAGGAGAATGTAGTTGGAGTTTCTTATAAAACAGTAATTGTTGCAGGAGAAGCAGGAGATGCTTCCCCAAGTACACCTATCGGAGTCAATTTACCCAATGCCGATTGGATTAGAGCGAGTTACGGCTCTAAGTCGGTTTCTTTGGGGAATATTGTAGATGCCTATTCAAAATCGGCAGCTAAAGGAAGGCTGGATGAATTTGTAAATGATAGCGAAGAATTAGCCTTGGCAAAGCAATACGGTGAGTTGAGTGATAAATTACATACGGCTTTACATGAAGTAGTAGGACATGCGTCAGGCAAAATTAATGAAGGAGTGGGTACTCCTAAAGAAACATTAAAAAGTTATGCTTCAACTATCGAAGAAGGTAGAGCTGATTTAGTGGCTTTGTATTTTTTATACCATCCTAAATTACAAGAATTAGGTTTAGTGGAAGATTGGAAAAAAGTAGGTATGGAGTCGTATGATGCTTATATTCGAAATGGTTTGTTGACGCAGTTAATCCGTCTTAAGTTAGGGGAGAGTATTGAAGAAGCGCATATGAGAAACCGTCAGTGGGTAAGCGCTTGGGTTTTTGAAAAAGGAAAAGATACTAATGTGATTGAAAAAATAGTTCGGAACGGAAAAATATATTTTAATATTACCAATTATGAAAAGCTGAACGATTTGTTTGGTCAGCTGTTAAAGGAGGTACAGCGCATAAAATCAGAAGGGGATTATGAGGCAGCTAAGTCTTTGGTAGAAAATTACGGTGTGAAAGTCGATTCTGAATTACATGCTACCGTTTTGGATAGAAATAAAAAGTTTCCTTCCGCGCCTTACAGTGGGTTTGTTAATCCTGTTTTAGTGCCAAAATTAAATAGTAAAGGAGATATAATGTCCATTGAAATAAAGCAACCGAGTACTTTTGCAGAGCAAATGTTGTCTTATTCTAAAGATTATAGTTTTCTTCCTTTGGAAAATTAAGCTTTTAGGGAAATAAAAAAATAAATCTCGATTTTACTTAGTTTACTACTAGTTGAAATCGAGATTTTTATGTTGTACTATTTTATTTAGAGGTAAATAAAATCAGATCGATGATTCTAGAAGAATAGCCAATTTCATTATCATACCAGCCCACAACTTTTACCATTTTATCAATTACAGAAGTCAATTGTGCATCAAAAAGGCAAGAATGAGGATTTCCTAAAATGTCAACAGAAACAATTGGGTCTTCAGTATAATCCAAAATTCCTTTAAGATTGGTTTGTGCCGCTTTTTGGAAAGCTAGATTGATCTCGTCAATGCTTACCGTTCGTTTGACATTAAAAGTGATGTCAGTTAAGGAACCGTCAGGAACAGGAACACGAATACCGCATCCTCCTAGTTTGTTGTCCAATTCTGGAAAAATTTTGGTCAATGCTTTTGCTGCTCCTGTAGTGGTTGGTACAATAGATTGACTGGCACCACGAGCTCTACGCAAATCTCTGTGCGGTTGATCGTGTAAACTTTGGTCGGTTGTGTATGAGTGAATTGTTGTGATGTAGGCTTGCTCAATTCCGCAAAGTTCTTCGATGACCTTAATCATCGGTGCTGCATTATTGGTGGTACAGCTAGCATTAGAAATGATTGTTTCTGTACCGTCCAGTATATGTTCATTGACTCCTAAAACGACAGTTTTGATGTTTTCTACTTCAGCAGGCGCGGAGAGAATGACTTTTTTGGCTCCAGCTAAAATATGGGCATTTATATCCTCAAATGTTTTGTATTTACCCGTAGACTCAATTACGTAATCCAGATTTAGACTTTTCCAGTTAAGGTTTGCAATATTTTTTTCATGGAAAAAAAGGAAATGTTGTTCGTCAACGAAAAATCCGGTATCGTTAGTGCTTACTTTTGCGGGTAACACACCATGAATGCTGTCGTATTTGAGCAAATGCGCCATCGTTTTAGTGTCTGCAATATCATTGATGGCGATAACTTCGATGGTTGGATGATTGAGTAACAATCGGAAAAGATTTCGACCGATGCGTCCAAAACCGTTAATGGCAATGCGTAGTTTCAATTTGGTGAGTTTATTCGGTTAATTGTTTAATCGATTAACCGAATAACCGATTAACCGAATAAACTATAATTATAAAATGTGTTTTTGTGCTTTATAGGAAGAACGAACTAGCGGTCCACTTTCTACATGTCGGAAACCTAATTCCAGTCCGTATTGTTCGTATTTTGCAAATTGCTCTGGGGTGATAAACTCCTTAACAGGTAAGTGTTTTTTACTAGGCTGTAAGTATTGTCCAATTGTCACTACATCTACATTTGCGTCACGTAGGTCTCTCATGGTTTGGAAAACTTCTTCTTCTTGTTCTCCAAGACCCAACATGATTCCAGATTTGGTTCTGTTGATGCCTTGCTCTTTCAAATAACGCAATACTTCAAGACTTCGGTCGTATTTCGCTTGAATACGTACTTCACGGGTAAGGCGACGTACGGTTTCCATATTATGTGAAACCACTTCAGGATTTGCTTCTACTATACGGTCAATATTTCTTTCGATTCCTTGAAAATCAGGAATCAAAGTTTCTAGTGTAGTGTTAGGGTTCATTCTTCGGATGGCTTTTACGGTTTCTATCCAAATAATAGAGCCTCCGTCCTTCAAGTCATCACGGTCTACACTGGTGATTACGGCATGCTTGATATTCATGATTTTGATAGAGCGGGCTACTTTTTCAGGTTCGTCCCAATCCACCGTTTCAGGGCGTCCTGTCTTTACCCCACAAAAACCACAAGAACGGGTGCATGTATTTCCTAAAATCATAAAAGTAGCAGTTCCTTCACCCCAGCATTCGCCCATATTAGGACAACTTCCAGAAGTACAAATAGTGTTCAAACTATATTTGTCTACTAAACCACGAAGTTCAGTATATTTTTTTCCGATTGGGAGTTTTACTTTAAGCCATTTTGGTTTAGCTGTGCTCAGTTCGGCTGTGCCTTGGGTTGCAACTGGTGCATTAGTATCTAAAACAGTTTCCATATATCATTTTTCAGGCTACAAAGATAAGGAAACTGGATTTAAAAAGGTTGTTTAAGTTTTTGTTGGTTTCCTATAGAAATGTTAAAAAAAAACAGCATTTTTAGGATGCTGTTTTCTGTTTGGAATCAATTCATTTGAATGGTAATGGGTAAAGTGTAAGCCGTACGGACGGGTTTTGATTCGATAATTCCTGGTGACCATTTGGTTTTTAGGGATTTTAATACTCGAATGGCTTCTTGAGCTAATCCGTAACCGGGATTGTTTTTAACTTGAATGTCCGTCATACTACCATCTTTTTCAACTACAAAATAGACCATAATACGAATGCTCTTTTCGTCGTTAATTTCAGGAGTTTCAAAATTCCGCCCTACGAAGCTGTAGAATTTTTCTATGCCACCAGGAAAAGTAGGTTGTTTGTCTAGGTTGGTTATGTTGACAATGGTGTTGCTATCATGTATATCTGTATCTGTTCCATTTCCATTTCCTGTTCCAGAAACTGTGCTGTTCCCCGAATAAACAGTTGGTGAGCTGCCAATAATAGCATTTGGATCAACAGTTATTGGGCTAATCGTATTGTTTTTTGGAATTTCCTGCGTTGCTTGATTGGCCTGAACAATGGTAGGATTTTTTAATGTTGGAGTCTCTACTTTTTCGGTAATTATTTGAGGTTTTGTTTCAGTGCTTTTCAGTATCGGTTCGGTTTTTGCCTTTTTAATAAAGGGTGTGATGTCAACTGGAGTTATTTTGTCATTGATAATAGGTGTGACTTCTTCAATTGTGTTTGTTTCTATGAGGTGAAAGCTCTGTAGTACTTTTGGAATAATAATTAAAACGGCACAGAAGGATAGACTCACTAATAGGGCAAGAAGGGAGGTTTTGGTTGTTTCTTGGCGCAGCTGATACGCACCATAATTTTTGTTTCTGTTCTCGAAAACTAGATTAATCCAGTTGGTTTCGTAAATGCTTGATTTTGACATAATTCATTTTGGATTTAATGGTTAGGTAGCAATCAAGTCATAGGCAGTGCGTGTTTACTAGAGTAACGTAATAGTAAGAAAAATATTGTGCTACAAATAGGATGTTTTTATCCTTAACTTAAAGATATTAAGCTTCGGGATTGGGGATAGGCTGATAAGTATGGTTTAGATTATCTTTTATTTCGAATGATTTCGGCTAATAATTTCTTGGCGCGGAGGAGTTTTACTTTGACATTGCTCAAAGGTTCGTTAATGGCGTTTGCAATTTCTTGATAGCTCATTTCTTGAAAATAGCGCAGTTGAATCACCTCTTGGTAATGAGGTTTGAGTTCTTTTATAAAGCGCAAAAGTTGGGAAAGATTTTGTTCTGTAATAAGTTCGTCTTCGGCAGAGGGAGTAGTGTCTGCTATATTGTATGCTTTTTGGTCCTCTTTTTCGGTGAATTCCACAAAAAGACTGGATTTGTTTTTGCGCAACAAATCGATATGCACGTTTTTAGCAATGCTAATAAGCCAAGTGTTGAATTGAAATTCAGGGTTGTATGAGGTTATTTTATCAAAAGCTTTGGAGAAAGTTTCAATAGTAATATCCTCAGCAATGGTTTCGTTTTCGGTGCGTTTAAGCATGAAACCATAGACTTCATTCCAGTAATGATTCAATAGAAAGGTAAAGGCTGTTTGGTCTCCTTTTTTAGCTTTTTCTATTTGGGCGTTTATTTCCAATGGACTGGTTTTGAGAATAGGTTGGCAATAAAGATATTCATTTGTGACAATATTAAAAATAATTCCACAATAGGAAACCAATATTTCAAGTCATTTTCTTTTAATTTTCCAGCCGAAAAACCAATTACAATCCAAATTCCGATATATCTTGCTACCACTAATCCCAGTACAATCATCCATTGAAATTGTAAGGCTAACAATAAAATGGCTAGGGTAAAAAATATAAATTGGGAACTGTAAAATGTAGCCAATTGCAATTTATCTAAAAATTTATAGTGATTGGCGGTTGCTAAATGGCGTCTTTTTTGGGTGATCCAATCTTTGTAAGTCGTCTTAGGCTTCGAATAGGTAAAACTTTCTGGAGTGTAAGCAATTGTTGTGTTTTTTGATGTAGCAGCTTCATTGATAAATAAATCATCATCACCTGAGCGCACTTGGATGTGATTGATAAAACCATTTACATTGAAGAATTCCTCTTTTTTGTAGGCTAAATTTCGTCCTACGCCCATATATGGATTCCCTGCTTTTGCCCAAGATAAATACTGTACAGCTGTTAGAAGGGTTTCGAAACGAATGATTTTATTTAAAAACGAATTGGTAATTTTTTCATAACCACCATAGCCCAATACAATAGTTTTGTGCAGGGTAAATTGTGAACTCATCGCGGTAATCCAATCTTTTGAGGTAGGATAGCAATCAGCATCTGTAAATAAAAGGTAGTCCTTTTTGGCGGCTTTGATTCCTAGCGTGAGGGCATATTTTTTATTCCCCCAAAATGCTTCGTTGTTTTCAACTTTGACTAGGCGAATATTTGAGTATTGTTTTTCAAAATCTTCAAAAATATCCAAGGTGCTATCGCTAGAAGCATCGTCAATCAAAACTATTTCAAAATCAGGATAGTTTTGTTCAGCCAAAAGCGGAATAAACTTAGCTACATTTTCCTCTTCATTTTTTGCACAAACAATAACCGAAATAGGAATTCTTTTGGGCGTTATTTTTTGTGCTTTTGCAAAAGCAAACTTACCAAAAATGCCAAGATAATACACTAGTTGAACAATAACAATAAGTATAAAAAAGTAAAGTAATAGTATAAGCATCGGACTTTATAAGGTTGTTTTAAATCGAGTGCAAAGGTATGAATAGAATTATGAATTGTAAATGATAAATTATGAATTTTACAATAAAATTTTTGAGGATTTTAGGTTTCTTAAATTACATTCACTTCTGCTTCAATTGGAATGCCAAAAGTCTCTAAAATAGTTTGTTGGATGTCTTTAGAGACCGCGAGAATTTCTTGCCCAGTAGCATTGCCATAATTCACTAAAACCAAGGCTTGATTTTTATGTATGCCAGCATCTCCAAAGCGTTTTCCTTTGAAGCCAGCTTGTTCAATGAGCCAGCCTGCGGGAACTTTTACCTCGGTTTCAGAAATGTCATAAAATTTCATTTCAGGGAATTTTTGATGGATTTTTTCAAATTCTGTTTTGCTGACAATAGGGTTTTTAAAAAAACTGCCGCTATTTCCAAGTTCTTTAGGGTCTGGAAGTTTGCTCTTGCGTATTGCGATAACCGCGTTGCTAACATCTTTAATGGTAGGATTGCTGATGTTGTTTTTGTTTAATTCGGTCAAGATATCACCATATGAGGTGTTGATGGTGTGATTGCGCTTGGTTAACTTAAATACCACTGATGTGATGATGTATTGGTCTTTGACCTGATTTTTGAAAATACTTTCTCTATAGCCAAATTGACAATCTTCTTTAAGAAATGTTTTGGTTTCTTGGTTCTCTATTTTAACAGCCTCGCAAGACACAAAACTATCTTTGATTTCAGCTCCATAAGCACCAATGTTTTGCACAGGAGTTGTGCCAACATTTCCAGGTATTAGGGACATGTTTTCAAGTCCTCCAAAATTTTGTTCTAAGGTCCAAAGGACAAATTCATGCCAGTTTTCTCCAGCTTGACATTCAATCCAAACAAAATCTTCATTTTCTTGAATTACTTTTTTTCCTTTCAGATCAATATGAATAACCAGTGCATCAACATCTTTTGTAAGCAGCATGTTGCTACCGCCGCCAAGGATGAATTTTTTTTCGGTACTATTTTGTTCTAATACGTTTTTCAATTCGGACACAGAATGCACTGCGATAAATTGTTTGGCATTGGCTTCAATGCCAAAAGTATTGTAGTTTTTTAAAGAAAAATTATGTAGTATTTCCATAAAAGAAAATCAGTTTTATAAATGAATTTGTGCCTCAAAAGTAAGGAATAAATAAGAGGTTTATGGTAAAATCAATTAGATTTTAAATTAATAATTACCGAGAAGCGTTGATGAGTTCATGGTATTTATCAGCGATAATTTTCATGTTTATTTGGTAATTAGCATGTTCTTCAATGAAATTACGATTATGGACAACAGTTTCGTTACGGTGTAATGGGTTTTCAAAAGCCCAAATGATAGCATTTGCTAGGGCTTCATAATCTTTTACAGGAATTAGTTGACCGTTTTTACCATGTTTAATCCAACTTTGATTACCTTCTATATCTGAAACTATTGGGTAACAATTAGAAGCCATCGCTTCAAATAGAGAGGCCGATACTCCTTCGGTAAGTGGCATGCTGATGTAGAAATTGGATTTTTGTAACAATTGGGGTAAGTCGGTATTGAGGATTCTGCCTGTAAAAGTTACTTTGTCTTCGATGTTTAATTCTCTAGATAGATTTTTTAATGATTCCAGTTGGGTGCCATCGCCTATGATCGTAAGCGAGAAATCAATTCCTTTTATGTGCAGAATGGCAAATGCTTTTAAAATGATATCATGAGAGTAAACAGGTAATAGCGAACGAGTGACAATGGCGCAAATTTTGTTAGGATTGGCAGTGTTTGTGTTCTCAAATTTAGACAAGTCAATTCCTTTGGGTAAAACCAAAACTTTAGCCATATTTACGTTGGCTTTTAGCATGGAGTTGGCCATTACGGGGCCCCAAGCGTGAATGAGCGTGGCT
Source organism: Flavobacterium faecale (assembly GCF_048320115.1). Taxonomy (GTDB): domain Bacteria; phylum Bacteroidota; class Bacteroidia; order Flavobacteriales; family Flavobacteriaceae; genus Flavobacterium; species Flavobacterium faecale_A. The sequence continues at coordinate 491,913 of NZ_CP182943.1, read as the reverse complement.
TTTTTGAAAGCATAATTTTGAATAAACTTTTTTAGGGGATAATAAATCGATTTCTCTGGCCATAAATCGGTTTTGCCTTGTTGTGCAATAGCTGTTAATTTAACGCCACATAGGGCTGCTAGAAAGCCATAGCTGGTGGTTCGCTCTGCTATAACCATATCTGGTTGTTGCTGCTGAATAATTTTTTTGGTCTTAATAGGGGCAAATATGTACTCAAAAAGGCGCATGACTCTACGGAATTTTCCGTGTGAGGGTGTTTTTAATTCCCAACTAATAATTTCAAAATCTCCAAATTCTTGAAGACCATTCATCCATGTGATAGCGTCTGCTCTATAGGTTTCTCCAAGGAAAAGTATTTTTCTCTTTTTCATTCCTTTTGGTGTTATTCGTCAGCAGTTAGTGCGCGATTCATGAATTCATTGAGAGGCTTTAGTAAAATTAATTTTTTGCTCATTTTGGATACAAAATTAATTTGCGTAACCTCAGAAATGTCAAATTTTTGAAGTACTTCAAAGCTTTTGAGTTTTAGTAATTCAATAGCAGGATGTTCTTTATCATAACCTCTGGGAGGGTTTTTTAAACAACTTTTTTCTGTTCTAGCAAAAGTTCCAAATTCTTTTTGGAATGTTTTGTCATTGATGATTGCTTCTAAGTCTTCGTGAAAGAAGGCTATTTCCTTACGTACCTTTTTTAAATCTTCGGCTTCGGGGGCATAAAATCCGCCCGCGATAAAACTAGCTCCTTTTTCGATATGGACATAATAACCTGCTCGGTTGTTGCCTTTTGTCCCTGATGATAGCCAAACTCCTAAATGTGATTTGTAAGGCGATTTGTCTTTTGAAAATCGGATATCGCGATTGATTCTAAAAGTACAGTGCTTAATTTCAAGCATTTCTAAGGACGCGTCCAGCGGTTTCATGGCGTCTAGGAAATCAGAAACTAATTGATGGTAATCTTTTTTGAAAACCTCATATCTCTTTTTGTTGGCAATAAACCAATCTCTATTGTTATTTGCTTTTAAATCATCAAGAAATTGCAGGCTGTCCTTTGATAACATTGCGTTGGTAGTATTTAGTTTTTATTGCTTTTTAATCCTTCGGAACTCCATTGCATAAAGCCGCCTTCTAGTTCGCAGACGTTTTCAAATCCTAATTCGGTTAGTTTTGCTGATGCTTTTTTGCTTCGTCCTCCGCTTTTGCAATATACAAAAACAGGTTTTGATTTGTCTAGTTTTTCTGCTTCAACCTCAAAATTATCTCCGTTCCAATTGATGTTTAGGGCGTTAGGAATATGTTCTTGGTTGAATTCTTCAGGAGTTCGTACGTCCAAAATTTGTGGATTTTCGGTTGTTTCAATTTTTTGTTGAAAAGTGCTCGCGTTTACGATATTTTGACTTTGAGAATGTTGTTTTTGACAACTGGACAAAATAAATACAGAAAGTAAAAAGATAAGCTTGCTGAGTTTCATGAGATTTCTATTAAAAATAGCTGTTTTGCTAAGATAAGTAAAAAATGGATTTGATCGGGGAAATTACAAATTGAATATTTGATACGATTGATGGGTTGATTTGACAATGGCTTCGGTGCGATCAGGATGCGTGTCTGAAATGAAGAGTTGTCCAAAGGCGTCGCTATTGACCATTTCGATGATTTTAGCCACCCTACTTTCGTCTAGTTTGTCAAAAATGTCGTCTAGAAGCAGTATTGGTTTTACACCACTTTGCTTTTTTAAAAAATCAAACTGCGCCAATTTTAAGGCAATCAAAAAAGATTTTTGTTGGCCTTGAGAACCAAATTTTTTTATAGGGTGATGGTCAATTTCAAAAAGTAAATCGTCTTTGTGAACGCCCACACTTGTATATTGTAAAGCACGATCTTTATTGATATTTTCTTCTAATAGTTTTAAAAGGTCTTTTTCAAATAAATGGCTTTCGTAGGTTAGCTGAATGTTTTCGGCGGAACCTGTTATAGCCTGATGGTGTTTGTTGAAGATGGGAAGGAATTCGGTGATAAATTCCTTTCTTTTTTCGTGAATGTAAACGCCATACTGATTCAATTGTTCATTGTAAATGGAAAGGGTTTCTTTGTCAAACAGATGGTTAAGGGCAAAATACTTTAATAATGCATTGCGTTGACTCATGACTTTTTGGTAATGAATCAGTTGTTGGAGGTATTTTGGGTTTAATTGTGAAATCACACTGTCCATGAATTTCCTGCGTGTTTCACTGCCTTCAATGATAAGGTCTCTGTCAGCAGGAGAGATAATCACTAACGGAATAAAACCAATATGATCTGAAAATTTATCGTAGACTTTACCGTTTCGTTTGAGGATTTTTTTTTGTCCTTTTTTTAAACTGCAAACCAGTTGTTCTGAGCGTTCTTCTTTGATGAATTCGGCATCAATGACAAAAAATTCTTCTCCGTGTTTGATATTTTGAACTGCCAAGGGATTGAAGTAGCTTTTACCGTAAGCAAGATGGTAAATCGCGTCTAAAACATTCGTTTTACCAATCCCATTTTTTCCAACAAAGCATATAATCTTGCCGTCAAACTCAAAATTGGCTTCTGAAAAATTTTTATAATTGAATAAGGAAATTTTTTTTAAATACATTTTTAGGTGACAGCTGATTGTGTGGGGATTGCGTTTTTTATTTTGTTTTCTAAAAGAGGTCGCAAATTATTGAAAATTATTGAGAAAAAGGAACTTTAAAGATTGAAGTATTGTGAAAAATAAGGGTCTTGATTTGAAGTGTTTGTGTTGAATTGCATGCTATTTTTTAATTAAATTATAAAAAGCTGTATTTTTTGTGTGAGTTTGAATAAAAATTTTATTTTTGCGGTTCACTAAATTTAATTGAAATGGCTACTTATAATAAAAGAGGATATAAAACACCAAAAGAAAAAGAAGTTAAAGACTCTGTTGAAGACGTATTAATTGATGAAAAAGACAGTACTACAGCTGAGGTTTTTTCTAAATTAGACGAAACAGCTTCTAAAACGGAAGACTGGGTTGCTAAAAATCAAAAAGCAATCATTGGTATTGTAGGTGCTGTTGCTTTATTTACGGTAGGATATTTAGTATATCAAAAGTTTATTGCTGAGCCAAAACAAAACGAAGCAGCTGACGAAATGTTTTTAGCACAACAAAATTTTGAAAAAGCAACTAATGGAGTGGCTAGTGACTCGCTTTATAAATTAGCTTTGAACGGTTCAGAGGGTAAATTTGGATTCCTTAAAATTGCTGATGAGTATTCAGGAACTGATGCAGGAAATTTAGCTAATTATTATGCTGGTATCGCTTTGTTAAATACAGGTAAATATGCAGAAGCTATTGATTATTTAAGTAAATTTAGCTCAGACGATATGATTCTTAGTGCATTGGCTAAAGGAGCAATTGGTGATGCTCATGCTGAGAAAAACGAGCAAGAAGACGCCTTGTCTTTCTATGTGAAAGCTGCAGAATCTAATAAAAATGATTTTACTACGCCACGATTTTTGTTGAAAGCAGGGAAAACAGCTTTGGCTTTGGGTAAAAAAGAAGAGGCTTTAAAATACTTAACAGACATTAAAGACAATTACGATACAACTCCAGAAGCTGCTTCTGTAGATGCTTTGATTGGGTTGGCTCAATAATTAGAGTTTTTTAATAACAATCAAAAATATAATTAGTATGGCAACTGAAAATAAAAATCTATCGGTTTATGATAAAAGTAGGCTTCCTAATGCGAAAGATTTTCGTTTTGGTGTAGTGGTGTCAGAATGGAACGAAGAGATTACAGAGGGTTTGTACAAAGGAGCGCTAGAAGCTTTTTTAGACAATGAAGTTCCAGAGTCGAATATTGTTCGTTGGAATGTGCCAGGAAGTTTTGAATTGATTTACGGTTGTAAAAAAATGCTTCAAACACAAAAGGTAGATGCTATCATTGCTATTGGTTGTGTCATTCAAGGACAAACCAAGCATTTTGATTTTGTATGTGAAGGAGTAACTCAAGGAATTAAAGATTTGAATGTGCAAACTGATGTTCCTGTTATTTTTTGTGTGTTGACAGATAATACCATGCAGCAGTCTATTGATAGAAGTGGAGGGATTCATGGAAACAAAGGAACAGAGGCGGCAATTGCAGCTATTAAGATGGCTTATATTCGTCAACAAGCAACATTAACTCATGAATACGAAAAGCCACCTTTGTTGACTTCAGGTGCTTTACAAATTGAAACATCTCCTCTGAAATTAGAAGAGTAAGATTATAAATTGTTCATATATAAACCTATACTGTTGTCAAAAACAGTGTAGGTTTTTTGTTTTATTTATGATTGTAGAAAGGCCGAAAGCCGATAGAAATTTATTAAATTTGCTCGGTTAGTTGTTTTCTGATAACTGATTACCGAAAACTGAATACTAAAAAAAAATGTCGAGTATCATCCAATTACTTCCTGATCATGTTGCCAACCAAATTGCCGCTGGAGAAGTGGTGCAACGCCCCGCTTCAGTTGTAAAAGAATTGTTAGAAAATGCGGTTGATGCTGGAGCTACGGATATTAAATTGATTATCAAAGATGCGGGTAAAGCCTTGGTGCAAGTCATTGATAATGGTAAGGGGATGAGTGTTACTGATGCTCGTTTGTGTTTTGAGCGTCATGCAACTTCCAAAATTCGTTTAGCCGAAGATTTGTTTTCGTTAGGAACTAAGGGTTTCCGTGGAGAGGCTCTCGCTTCTATCGCTGCTATTGCGCATGTGGAAATGAAAACCAAACAAGAACAAGAAGAGTTAGGGACTCAAATCGTTATTGAAGGAAGCAAATTTGTTTCACAAGAGGCTGCTGTTTTGCCTAAAGGCACTTCCTTTGCCGTCAAAAATTTATTTTTTAATATTCCAGCACGACGAAACTTTTTAAAGTCGGACACTGTTGAATACCGTCATGTTATTGATGAATTTCAACGCGTAGCTTTGGCTCATTCGAACATTCATTTTACTTTTTACCACAATGGAAGTGAAATGTTCAATTTGCCAGCATCTACCTTAAGACAACGTGTAGTCAATGTTTTTGCTGGTAAGACCAATGAGAAATTGGTGCCTGTTCAAGAAGAAACCGATATCATATCTATCAAAGGATTTGTGAGTAAACCTGAATTTGCCAAAAAAAGTAGAGGGGAGCAGTTCTTTTTTGTGAACGACCGTTTTATTAAAAGCGGTTATTTGCACCATGCGATCATGGCTGCTTATGACGGGATTTTGAAAGACGGTGCACAACCGAGTTATTTTTTATATTTAGACGTTCCGCCTAATACCATTGATATTAATATTCATCCTACCAAAACTGAAATCAAGTTTGATGATGAGCAAGCCTTATATGCGATTTTGAGAGCGTCTATCAAACACAGTTTAGGGCAGTTTAATATTGCGCCAGTATTGGATTTTGAGAGAGATGCTAATTTGGATACACCTTATAGTTTTAAGGATTTAGAAGGAGTAACGCCAACTATCCAGGTAGATCGCACTTTTAATCCTTTCTCGGATGATAAAGTGAACAAACATTATTCAGGAGGTTCTAGTGGAAATTATAAAAAACCAACAGCTACTGCCAATTGGGAAAGTTTGTATGTAGGACTTGAAAAAGAAGATGAATTTGTAGCCAGTAGCGCCATTGAATTTGAAAATGAAATGGTAACCGGTTCGTTATTCAATGATGAAGAAGTAGAGCAAACGGTTCAGAATACGTATCAAATTCATAAGAAATATATCGTTTCTACGATCAAATCTGGAATGGTGATTGTGGATCAACAACGAGCACATCAACGAGTGTTGTATGAGCAGTTTTTGACCAATATGACCGTGCATCAAGCGGCTAGCCAACAATTACTTTTTCCTTTAGAGTTGTATTTTTCGACTACAGAAATGGAATTGATTGCCGACTTGAAATTATCTCTAGTTAATACTGGATTTATATTTGATGATTCGTATACAGAACATGTGGTAATCAATGGGATTCCGGTGAATGTAGTCGAGAGCGAAGTTTCTATCTTATTAGAACAATTATTAAGTGATTTGCAAGACGGTATTCCTGAAAATAGTTTCAGTCAGAATGACACCATTGCCAAATCGATGGCGAGAAGTTTAGCTGTAAAAACAGGAACTGCTTTGTCAGTCAAAGAACAAGAAAATTTAGTGAACGGACTTTTTGCTTGTAAAGAGCCCAATGTTTCCCCATTTCAAAAACCTACTTTCATTACTATGCGTGTGGAAGATATCGATAAAAAATTTGCCCTATGATGAATGTAACCGAAACGGTCAAACAATTAATTATTATAAATATCCTATTTTTTATAGGAACTCAATTTGTTGGTGAGCCTGCTTATAAGATATTAGCCATGTTTTTTCCTGAAAACTCAGATTTTCAAGCTTGGCAACTAATTTCGCATATGTTTATGCATGGAGGATTAATGCATATTTTTTTCAATATGTTTGCTTTGTTTAGCTTTGGTTCTGCTCTAGAACATTTTTGGGGAGGTCGAAAGTTTCTTTTCTTCTATATTTCCTGTGGATTAGGAGCGGCTTTTTTGCATACAGGGATTAATTACTACTCTTTCAATCAAGCTTTAGATGTTCTTGCTTCTAGTGGTTTTGCTGAAAATGAAGTATTGCAGCTTTTAAACCAGGGGAAAATGAATACCCAATGGCAGGAAGTTCTCACAGTTTCACAATTCCAAAATTTCATGAGTGCTTTTACAGGTGTTATGGTAGGAGCTTCTGGAGCAATTTATGGTGTCATAGTAGCCTTTGCATTTATGTTTCCTAATGCTGAGTTATCACTGTTGTTTATTCCAATTCCTATCAAAGCTAAATATTTTGTTCCGGGATTAGTTTTAATTGATTTATATTTGGGAGTATCTGGTAACTCTATTTTTGGTGGTTCTGGTGGTGGTGGAATTGCACATTTTGCTCACGTAGGGGGAGCATTGTGTGGATTTTTAATTATGTGGTATTGGAAAAAGAATCAATTTAATGACAATCGTTGGAACTAGTTTTAGAAATTAATTCACAATAGAGATGAATATATTTGAAGATTTAAAATTACAATATAAACTCGGAGGGATAGCTTTTAGATTAATCTTATGGAATGTCGGTTGTTTCCTGATTTCTTTGGTCTTTTTCTACCAATTTCAGGCAGGAGTGTTTAATTTTCCATTTTGGCTTGCTTTAAAAACAACTCCAGCAGGGTTCTTGATAGCTCCATGGACCTTTTTGACTTATGCTTTTTTTCATGATGGATTCATGCATTTGTTGTTTAATATGATTGTACTGAATTTTTCTAGTCAATTGTTTCTAACTTATTTTACACAAAAACAATTTTTAGGCTTGTATTTTCTGGCGGCGATTTTTGCAGGTCTTGTTTTTGTAGGGACTTATTATTTCATGAACATCAGTTCTGGAATTGTTGGTGCCTCAGCTGCAATAATGGCTATTTTGATGGCAGTGACCACTTATCAACCCTTGATGAATGTTCGTTTGTTGCTTATAGGGAATGTCAAATTATGGTACATTACTGCCGTAATTTTGATTTTGGATTTGATGCAATTTCGTTTGAGTAATACAGGTGGGCATCTTTCCCATTTGTCAGGTGCAGCTTTTGGTTTTGTATTTATTAAATTTTTGCAAAATGGCACTGATCTCAGTAAGTTGGTTTCGGCTGTGATTGATTTTTTTGCAAATCTATTTAATAAATCTGGAAAAACGCCGTTTAAGAAGGTACATAAGAATTATACAAAACCTGTTGTGAAACGTGAATCCAAAATTGTAACCAAAAATAAAGCCCAGCAACAGATAGATGAAATCTTAGATAAAATTAGTCAATCAGGCTATGATAGTTTGACTAAAGAAGAAAAAGAGTTTTTGTTTAAAGTAGGGAAGTAAGAGCTGTTTTGATGTTCTGTTTTTTAAATACTCAAAGAAGCGTTATCAGCGAATAAGTTAAATATGAAGAAACTTTCGTGGTTTAATAGAGGCATGTTTTTTTTGAATATAGTTTTAACCGTAGTTACGTTTATTGCTTATATTTTACCTTTTTTGGCACCCAAAATGTTTCCTATTTTGTCTGTGCTTACCTTGTTTATGCCTGCTTTTTTTGTTTTGAATGCGCTGTTCTTTTTATATTGGGCCATTCAGTTCAAAAAGAGAATGGTGCTCTCGGGTTTGGTGCTTTTAATGGGAATTACTTTTATCAATAAATTTTATAAATTTTCAACCAAAGAATACCCAGAAGACGAGAAAGATTTTGTGGTTATGAGTTATAATGTTCGTTTACTTAATTTGTTTAAGTGGATGGATAAAGTATATGTTCCTCAAGATATATTGGCGTTTATTAATGAAAAAAACCCCAATATATTATGTATTCAAGAGTATTCTCATTCGGCAAATATTGATTTAAAGGTTTATCCCTATAAATATATTTTTATGACGGGGAATAAGATCAAAACTGGGCAAGCTATTTTTTCTAAATTCCCAATTATTGATCAAGGTAATATCGTTTTTCCGAATTCGAACAATAATGTCATTTATGCCGATATAAAAAAAGGAAAAGATATTATAAGGGTGTACAATATGCATTTGCAATCCATAAAAATTTCACCCGATGTAAATGAGATTTCTGAAAATATAGATGCTATGAATCAGGGAAAATCGCAAATGATGCTGTTTAGAATTAGTAAAGCATTTAAACAGCAGCAAGAGCAAGCTGAAATTTTAAAAGAGCACAAGAAAAAATGCGAGTATCCATTGATTATTTGTGGTGATATGAATAACAGTGCTTTTTCGTATGTCTATCGAAATATCAAAGGAAACCTCAAAGATACTTTTGAGGAAGCCGGTTTAGGCTTTGGTCAAACCTATAAATTTAAGTACTATCCAGCCCGAATTGATTATATATTTGCTGATAATAAAATGACAGTCAAAAAGTTCGAGAGCTTTTCAGATTTCGAAAACTCTGATCACTATCCGATTATGGCGAAGCTTTCTTTAGACTAGTTTAGAGAGAAACTAATGTTTGGTTTTTGAGGTAATCTATCGTAAACTTCCCTTCGTTGAATAGTAAATCCAAAATACTTAAATTATTAATAAATCCGTGTTTTTCGTCAAAAACCTGAGGATAGGGCTCAAATACAGAATTGTCCTTTTTGCCATTTGCTAAAAAACGATAATCTTTGGTCGAATTAGAGTCTAATTCATGGAAATACTCGGTGGTCGTAGTGTAGTCTAATTTTAATCGCATACACTTGGTCAATAATTCGAATACTTCAAAATTCAAGTCCATTAAAAATTTGTGTTTTTTCTCGAAAATGGGAACAATATCATCTTCGAAAAATTCGAAAAATGGCGAACTTCTATAAGCCGCTTCTAATGATTTAAAGTGCTGTTTTCGCCAGTCAAATTCTGGTTCAATTTGAATATCTTTCGTTTTTTGATGACTTTGCTTGGAATGTTTTATGGGTATGTTTAGCAACTGGATACCATTTGGACTGTAGATGTAAGTACGGTTTCTATTGGTTTGTTTTTGAAAGTTATCTTCTACTTCAAATACAATTTTATCTGCTTGAATCAAGGCCGCAAAATGGCTGATGGAAGGGAAGTAAGTTGGGTGAAGTAAAGTGTTCATATTTTATTTAGTTTAAGGTTTAAAGTTTAAGGTTGTTATTCATTTTAAATCTTAAACTTTAAACTAATTTTTTATTTAATTTTCTTGGTTTGCCTTTCTTTTGTTCCAAAAATGTTCTCCAACAAAATACAATGCTAAGAAGATAAGGAAATATCTAAAATACGATTGAGGCTGACCTTCTCCACTCACAGTAGTAAATACTCTGTCCCAACGTACTTTATTAATACCTTTACCGTTAGTGTCCCAACTCATCCAGATGAATATTGGTTTTCCAACGATATGATTTTCTGGAGTATATCCAAAATAACGTGCGTCTAGTGAATTATGACGATTGTCACCCATCATCCAATAATAATCTTGTTTAAAAGTATATGATGTAGCAATTTGACCATTAATTTTGATTAGATCACCATTAATTTTTAAGTCATTATTTTCATATTCTTGAATGATTGTTTTGTAAAAAGGTAATGTTTTTTTGTTAATTATGACAGTTACTCCTTTTTTAGGTATATAAATTGGACCAAAGTTATCTAAATTCCAACTGTTAGTAGTAGAAGGTTTTCCGTCCTTAAAGTCTGGAAAAATTCCATCTTCATTTTCAACACTAATTTTCCTTTCAATTGATGCAACTCTTGAATCTATTTTTAGTTTTTCGTACTTTTCTTTCGAAAGATTTCCGTAAAATAATGATTTTGAGTAGTTTAAATTTAATTTATTGAATAGATTTTGATTAATTGCCCCAGTTACAACCGACTTTAAGCTATCTCTACTTGCTTCTTCAAATTTGTAAACATTGATTAATTCACTTTTTACTTCAGGTCTATCCCATATTTGATTACTTATTTCGAATAAATCATAAGATTCGGAAATTTGATAGTCAATTTTAATATCATCGGATAATCCTTCTTTTAATTTGATTTTGTAAAAAAATTGGGGTTTAGCTCTTTCTGGTAGTTGCAATTTGTTACCATTAATATACACATCTCCATTTTTAATTTGTAATGAATCTCCAGCAATAGCAACACAACGTTTGACATAATTTGTTTTTTTGTCAATTGGTTTTTCGTATCGTTTATCTGCAGATTTGTACATATTAAACAAAGTATCCGTTGGCCAATTAAAAACAACAATGTCGTTATTTTTAATTTTTTCAAAACCAGGTAATCTAAAGTAAGGTAATTGAGGCCAAGAACAATAAGACTTTATGTTTATAACTGGAATTGTGTCGTGGACCATTGGAGCAGCAATAGTAGTTATTGGAGTTCTTGCGCCATAATTATATTTGCTCACAAATAAAAAATCTCCTATTAGTAGTGATTTTTCTAAAGATGAAGTTGGAATAGTATAGGGTTGAATGAAATAAGTATGGACTAAGGTTGCTACAATAATAGCAAAAAGGAGTGAACTTACCGTATCAGCAGTTTTGTTTGCTGGAGTAAGTTTTCTGTCTGCAACATACTCTAATTTTTGAGTATAATTAATGTAGTATATGTATAAACCAAAAGTAAGAATGACCAATAATGTGTCCGTCGTTGTGCATCTTCTAAAACTTCTTATCGTTTCGACCCATATTACAGGAAACATAATCAGGTTAATGATGGGAATAAATAACAAAATTGTCCACCAAGTAGGACGACCAATAATTTTCATTAAAATAATGGCGTTGTAAACTGGTATTGCTGCTTCCCATTTTTTTCTTCCTGTTGCTTCATATAGTTTCCATGTTCCTAAAAAATGAACTATTTGAATAATAAGGAAAAGTACAACCCATTGATATAGTATCATTACCCTTTAAATTATATGATTAGTATTTGATGTTAAGTACGTTTTATCCTTTAATATCTTGTTTTTGCTAAGCTATTGAGTTGCTATAAGTCTTGTTTAAGTTAGTTTGTTTTTGGAAATCATCCTCTTCTACTTCAAATACAATTTTATCTGCTTGAATCAAGGCCGCAAAATGGCTGATGGAAGGGAAGTAAGTAGGGTGAAGTAAAGTCTTCATTTGTTTTATTGTTTAAAGTTTAATACAGTTAGGAAATACTAAACTTTAAACACTTTACTTTTTTCTAAATATCGTCGTTCTTTTTTCTTTTTTTGTAAAAATGTTCTCCAACAAAATATACTGCGAGGAAGATTAAGAAATATTTGAAGTAGGATTGCGGCTGTCCGTCACCACTAACAGTTGTGAAAACGCGATCCCAACGCACTTTGTTGATTCCTTTGCCATTGCTATCCCAACTCATCCAAATAAAAATGGGTTTTCCTACAATGTGATCTGCAGGTACAAACCCCCAGTAGCGACTGTCTTCAGAGTTGTGGCGGTTGTCACCCATCATCCAATAATAGTCTTGTTTGAAGGTGTACGAAGTAACGATTTGACCATTAAGTCTGATTTCGTTTCCTATTACTTTAAGGTCATTGTCATTTCCGTTTTCATCCTTTTCGTACGATTTGATAATTCGCTCATAAAAAGGAAGTGTCTCTAAGTTTAAAGCAACCGTTTTTCCTGCTTCGGGAATGTAAATAGGTCCATAGTTATCTCTATTCCATTTGCCGATATGGGGGAAGATGCCGTTTTCAGGATCTTTTGAAATTTCTCTTTTAACTGCAGTAATTCCGGGAGTGTTTTTTAATCTTTCGGCGCTTGCGGCAGTCAAAGCGGCAAAATAAATGGTATCTCGTGAGTTTTGGTCTTTAAAACCAGCAGGATCCGTAATGTCTAATTCTTTGATTAAATATTCAAAATCAATAGGTGTTTTTCCGTCAATAGCAACAGAGTATGAAAACTGTGGTTTTGCTCTTTCTGGTAGTTGTAATAGCTTACCATCAATGTAAACTAGACCATCTTTAATAGAAAGCGAATCCCCAGGAACTCCAACACATCTTTTTACATAGTTAGACCTTTTGTCTATAGGTTTAATTACACCGGGTCTTCCTTTGGGTTCAAAAAAGTAATGTACTGTGTCTACAGGCCAGTTAAAAACTACGATGTCCGTTCGATTTACTTTTTCAAAGGCAGGCAATCTCAAATATGGAAGCTGTGGACAGTTTAAGTATGATTTGCTTTTAGTTTTTGGGATAGAGTCATGAACCATTGGTAAAGCTACCGAAGTCATAGGAACTCTAGCGCCATAATTGACCTTACTTACAAAAAGGAAATCACCAATTAGTAAAGATTTTTCTAACGATGAAGTTGGAATCGTATAAGGCTGAATAAAATACGTGTGAACGATTGTGGCTACTACAATAGCAAAAAGTAGTGAACTAATAGTATCAGCCGTTTTGTTTTCAGGGTTTAAATTGCGGTCTGAAACATGTACCAATTTTTCAGTATAATTGATATAACCCACATACAAACCAAAAGTTAAAATGGCTAGAAAAGTGTCAATGGTACTGCGTTTGCCAAAGCTTCTCAATGTTTCAACCCAGATAACTGGAAACATAATCAAATTGATGATCGGGATAAAAAGCAAAATCGTCCACCAAGTGGGGCGACCAATGATTTTCATCAATACGATAGCATTGTAGATAGGTACGGCTGCTTCCCATTTGTTTCTTCCTGCAGCTTCATACATTTTCCAAGTTGCTACAAAATGCACAAGTTGAATAAAAAGAAAAAATACAAACCATTGAAGTAGTGTCATAATTTCTTGGTGTTAATTAGGTTAGTTGTTAAAAATTATTGGATGTTCAATACATCTCTCATGCTAAAGACACCTTGTTTACCTGCTAACCATTCAGCTGCAATTACAGCTCCAAGTGCAAATCCTTCGCGGTTGTGTGCCGTATGTTTGATTTCAATACTGTCAATCCCTGAGTCGTAAGTAACAGTATGCGTTCCAGGAACTTCTCCTGTACGCACCGCTTCAATATGGATTTCTTTTTCAGTTGCTTGCTCGAGAGTCCAGTTGTTGTAATTGCTGTTTTCAATAACTCCTTGCGCTAGCGAAATTGCAGTTCCACTTGGAGCATCCAATTTATGAATATGGTGGATTTCTTCCATGGTAACCTTGTAGCCTTCAATTTTAGCCATCATTTTAGCTAAGTATTCGTTGAGGCCAAAGAATAAATTAACACCTAAGCTAAAGTTGGAGCTTGAAATGAAACCTCCATTTTTTTCTTTGCAAAGGGCAATCATTTCATCGTAACGATCAAGCCAGCCTGTTGTTCCAGACACCACAGGTACATTGTTGTTGAAACAAGCAGAAATGTTGTCAACAGCGGCCATTGGCACGCTAAAATCGATCGCTACATCAGCAGTTGAAAGACCATCATAAGTATTGAATTCGTCTTTTTTTAATACAATTTCATGACCTCTTTCTAAAGCAATTCTTTCGATTACTTGACCCATTTTTCCGTATCCTAAAAGTGCAATTTTCATTTTTTATGTTTTATAAATTAAAAATATAACTCAATGTTGTATTTTATGTTTTGTTTAAAATCTGTAATTCAGTGTTAATCCTAAGTTGGTTTTGGCATTTAATTCATTTTGATACAAACTAGGCTTAACAGAGAGGTTCTCATCAACGTTAAATTGTATTAAGGCTGCATCTACATTCGCGTCAATGATATTCAAAATGTAAAAACCAACCACAAACAAAGAAGATAAATCTCGGTTGCGTTGGTAGAATTTTTGAGCAGCAATCAGACGGCTGTTGTCCAAATAGCTATAATTGTCATCGGTAAAACCTTCTAGTCTTCTTTTGTAAGCATCTCGAAACGAATTGTACTTTTTTTGGCTATCCAAATAAAAATACAAACTAGTTCCAATTGCGCCATAAACCAAAGGGATTTTCCAATACTTTTTATTATAAGCTTGCCCTAGTCCAGGTAAAACGGCAGAATAAAATGCGGCTTTTGCTGGAGTTAAAGGGTCAATATCATTAGATTTAATACTGTTTTTGGAACTTACGAAGCTGTCGTTTTTTTCGCCAGCTTGCGCATGAGCGAAAGTAGTTGCCAATATAAAAAAGAGTAAGCTTATGGAAAGAATTTTACGCACTATCCCTTGATTAGTTCAATAATTCGATTAAAATCTTTCTCTGATTGAAACGGAATTGTAATTTTTCCTTTTCCGTTTCCAGCCACTTTAATGTCTACCAAGTTTCCAAAATACTTGTTAAAAGCATTTTTTTGTTCTTCATTGATTTCAAACGAAGAAGCTTTTGGTTTTGAAGCAGGTTTCGGTTTAAGACCTTCGTGATAATTTTTCACCAATGCTTCAGTATCTCTTACTGAAAGATTTTGACTTACAATTTTTTGATAAATATCCGTTTGAACATCTAAGTCTTCAATGTTGATAATAGCGCGACCATGTCCCATACTGATAAAACCATCTCTAATTCCGGTTTGGATAATTGGATCTAGTTTTAGTAAACGCAAGTAATTGGCAATTGTAGAACGTTTTTTTCCTACTCGGTCACTCATTTGTTCTTGTGTCAATTGAATCTCGTCAATCAAACGTTGGTATGAAAGTGCAATTTCAATAGGGTCAAGATCGTGACGTTGAATATTTTCTACCAATGCCATTACTAATGATTCATTGTCATCAGCAATTCGGATGTAAGCAGGAATGGTGCTTAATCCCACAAGAGTAGATGCTCTAAGACGTCTTTCTCCTGAGATTAATTGGTATTTGTTAAAGTCTAATTTTCGAACTGTAATAGGTTGTATTACTCCTAATTCCTTAATCGATACCGCTAATTCTTTTAAAGCTTCTTCGTTAAAATTACTTCTAGGTTGAAACGGATTGATTTCGATGGCATCAATTTCAAGCTCAATAATATTCCCCACCACCTTGTCAGCATTTTTGTCGTTTGCTGATTTGATGTCGTTTTCTGGATCCTTTAACAAGGCAGATAAACCTCTTCCTAAGGCTTGTTTTTTTATTGCTTTTGCCATAAAATTAGTTGCTGTTTTTCTTTATTACTTCTTCCGCTAAGTGCAAATAATTGGTAGCCCCTTTGCTGGTAGCGTCATAGTTGATAATGCTTTCTCCAAAACTTGGAGCTTCACTCAATTTCACATTTCTCTGTATGATGGTTTCAAAAACCATGTCGTTAAAGTGTTTTTGAACCTCTTCAACCACTTGGTTAGACAAACGCAATCTCGAATCGTACATGGTCAATAACAAACCTTCGATGTCTAAATCAGGATTGTGTATTTTTTGAATACTCTTAATCGTATTTAATAGTTTTCCTAAACCTTCTAGTGCAAAATATTCACATTGAATAGGAATGATTACTGAGTCGGCAGCGGTTAGAGCGTTCAAAGTAAGTAGTCCAAGAGAAGGAGCACAGTCTATGATGATGTAGTCATAGTTGTCTTTTACGCTTTCCAATGCTTTTTTTAGCATATACTCTCTGTTTTCCTTGTCTACCAATTCTATTTCGATAGCTACAAGGTCAATGTGAGCAGGTATAACATCCACATTTGGAGCAGTACATTTTAAAACTGCTTCAGATGGTGTGTGACTGTGTTCCAATATTTGGTAGGTACCAATTTCTACACTTTCCACATCAATCCCAACCCCTGAACTGGCATTGGCTTGAGGATCAGCATCAATAAGTAAAACTTTTTTTTCTAAAACGCCTAAGGAAGCTGCCAGATTTACTGACGTTGTTGTTTTTCCAACGCCTCCTTTTTGATTAGCAATCGCAATGATTTTGCCCATTTATTTTGTCTAAATTTTGAACGGTAAAAATACAATTTATTATGGTTTCTGAAAATCTAATTTGTTAACATTTGTTAATGGTTGATATGTTGTGGTTTGGTGGTTTGTTCCAAGCGTAACTCATTGTCAATTTTTGATCTAATTGTTGTGAAATGGTGTAGGGTTGTGATTATTTAATAGAAGACTTTTAGTTGAATTAATATTATGAAATCAATGTTGTGATTCAGTAATTTAGGTGAAAAATTATTATATTAGTAGACATTTAATATTGTTTTGGGTTACCTTATAAGTCTTATCATGAAAAAAGAGGACAATAAATTAAAAAATGTTTGGGAGGCTGAAAATAAAACGGCATGTCGACTCACTGAAATTCCTGAAATTAATTTCAATGAATTGGTGAGTTCTTTGGTCAGTTTAGGGCCATTCTATTTTTATGTGATTGATTTTTTTGATATGTCACTGTCTCATGTTAGCCCTTCTATAAAAGATATTCATGGTTTTGATCCTGAAACTGTCACTTTTGATGATATTTTGAAAACCATTCATCCTGATGACATGGATTTTGTAGCTAGTGCAGAGCGGGCAAATTTAAGATTCTTGTATAATATAATTGGTGCTGAAAATATAGTGAATTATAAAGCCAGTTATTCTTTTAGAAGTAGATTTAAAAACGGAGAATATGGAATGCTGAATCATCAAGCTATTGTTTTGACTGCCGATGAAAATGGTGGTTTCGGTAAATCATTAAACATTCATACTAATATTGATCATCTCACTAAGAAAAACAGTCATACCTTTTCGTTAATAGGTTTGAAAGACAATCCTTCCTTTACAGATATCAATGTTGCTTTTGAATCGGATGAATTTACTTCTTTTTCCAAGAGAGAAATTGAAATTATCAAGTTAATTTCTGAAGGACTCACCACTACGCAAATTGCTGAAATATTCAATATCAGTGAACATACGGTTAAAACCCACCGCAAAAACATCAATAAAAAATCCGATTGTAAGAATGCCTCGGAATTAATCAATAAATGCATTTCTCAAGGGTTGATTTAGGAGATAGTATTTAGTGTATAAATAAGATTTATTTTTCGAATAACCGATGTTGTTTTATTCTTTTTATAAATTAGTTGTGCAAACAAAAAATAGTTGTATATTTGCACCCGCGTTACGGGGTGTAGCGTAGCCCGGTTATCGCGCCTGCTTTGGGAGCAGGAGGCCGCAGGTTCGAATCCTGCCACCCCGACAAAAAACCTTCTTGTAACCCAAGAAGGTTTTTTATTTCTAGAAAGTATGTTTATATTATATATTCAAAAATAATCAACAAATATTATTTTGGTTTTACATCTATGGAATTGGGTGAAAGATTGCGTCGTCATTTAACTTCTCACAAAGGTTTTTACAGAAAGAGCGAAAGATTGGGAGGTAGTTTATTGGTTTCAAATTGTAGTTTAAACTATGTCGTTTTGTGCATTTCGCTTTAGGTTCTAAAAACTTTTTGCCACAGATAATTCGATTGGAATGATTTATTCTGTGGGCTCGAGTGATCGCGAACAGGCAAAGCAAATCAATTTAATCAGTTGTTAATTTTCTTTTTTTTTAGTAATTCATCCTTGCAGACTTTAAGTTTGCCAACAAAATCTAGGGACTTTAAGTCCATAGTGGTTTGGTTTGAATCCTATGATGATAAAGCAAAAGCAATTTTGAGAGAGCGAGAGATTAAGAATTGGAAAAGTAGCGTTAAAATCAGTGGTAGTCGCGTCTCGACTGGAAATCGAGAAGTCCGCAGGTTCGAATTTCCGAATTCGGAATAAACGCTGCCAGCCCGACTAAGAATCCTTTCTGTTCATTCAGAGAGGATTTTTCGTTATAGAGGTTTTAAATTTAAATTGGCTAATAAGTTGTTAGTGCTTTTGGGATTGACCCCAAATATTTTTAAAAATACTTCTTGTCTAACAATATACTATTATATCTTCATAAAAACTTCTTAAATTGTCATGGTCTAATGCTTGTATGAACTTAGTATATTTTTTTATGAAAAGCAATTTTTGCAGATCTCTATATTCTCTTCTTTTATTATTCCTAACCAATAGTTTGATTGCACAGGAATTGACTACTATACAGAGATTTACTCCAACTGATTGTAATGGAGTAAATCAAAATTGGGTAATTATAAAGAATAAATTTACATCAAAATCAAACCATTGAAAGAGGACGATATTTTTAAAAGGGCAACATTAGTAAAGCAAGTAGAAGAAAATTCTAATTGGGATGTTATCGTCATTGGTGGGGGCGCCACTGGCTTGGGTGTTGCTTTGGATAGTGTTACACGTGGTTTTAATACTCTTTTATTAGAACAAGTAGATTTTGCAAAAGGAACTTCAAGCCGAAGCACTAAGCTACTTCATGGCGGGGTACGTTATTTAGCACAAGGAAATATTGATTTAGTTAAGGAGGCCTTACACGAAAGAGGTTTGTTGTTGAAAAACGCCTCTCATTTAGTCAGTAATCAATCGTTTATAATTCCGAATTATACTTGGTGGGATGTACTTAAATATACTATAGGACTTA
The DNA here is from genome assembly GCF_048320115.1 of Flavobacterium faecale. Classification (GTDB taxonomy): domain Bacteria; phylum Bacteroidota; class Bacteroidia; order Flavobacteriales; family Flavobacteriaceae; genus Flavobacterium; species Flavobacterium faecale_A. The sequence goes on along the minus strand of NZ_CP182943.1, from coordinate 473,016 downwards.
AAGTTTATGATTTTCTAGCAGGTAAATTAAGTTTTGGAAAATCAATCCGAATCAGCAAACAAGATACCCTTTCCAGATTAAGCACGATTAAAAATGGAAAACTTAAAGGAGGAGTAGTTTATTATGATGGACAATTTGACGATGCAAGGTTAGCTGTAAATATTGCTCAAACCGCTATAGAATATGGAGCTACTGTTTTAAATCATTTTAAAGTAAATCAGTTGTTGAAGAGTAACGATGGAGTTGTAAGTGGAGTTGTAGCTGAAGATACTGAAACTAACCTAACTTATACTTTAAACGCCAAGGTCATCATAAACGCCACAGGTGTTTTTACAGATGAAATATTGAAAATGGATAATTCGGAAGCAAAAAATATTGTGCGTCCGAGTCAAGGGATTCATTTGGTTTTGGACCAATCTTTTTTACCTGGAAACGATGCTGTCATGATACCCAAAACCAATGATGGCAGGGTTTTGTTTTTAGTGCCTTGGCATAATAAGGTGGTGGTAGGAACTACTGATACGTTGCTGGATAGTCACAGTTTAGAGCCTAAAGCTTTAGATAAAGAAGTAGATTTTATTATTGCTACGGTAAACAATTACTTAACTAAAAAAGTAACAAAAGCGGATGTATTAAGCATTTTTGCAGGCTTAAGACCGCTGGCAGCACCAAAAGATAAGTCTGAAAAAACAAAAGAAATTTCGAGAAGCCATAAAATTATTGTTTCCAAATCAGAACTAATAACCATTACTGGAGGTAAATGGACAACCTACAGAAGAATGGCTCAGGATACTATAAACAAAACAATTGCAATAGGGAAATTGAAAAATGTAGCCTGTAAGACAAAAAACGTAATAATCCATGGGGCGATAGCATCTAATGATAAATCACAACATTTGTATATTTACGGAAGTGACCAAGAGAGAATACAAAATTTAATTGCCAATAAACCTGAATTAGGAGAAACCTTGCATTTCAGATTGCCTTATACCAAAGCAGAAGTTATTTGGGCGATTCGATACGAAATGGCTAGAACTGTTGAAGATGTTTTGGCTAGACGTGTTCGTGCCTTGTTTTTAGATGCTCGTGCAACATTAGAAATAATTCCGATGGTTGCTAAAATGTTGGCTGCTGAATTAGAAAAAGATGCGGCATGGGAACAACAGCAAATTAGCGACTTTACTAAAATTGCAAATCAATATGTTTTGTAAATACCAATAAAAATACCGTTTAAATTTAATTGATACGCTATGGGAAAATATATACCTGCTCTAGACCAGGGAACTACAAGTTTTCGAGCGTTTGTCTTTGATAAAAAAAAAGGAAACATTGTAACTGTAGCTCAAAAAGAATTTAAGCTATATTTTTCAAAACCAAGTTGGGTAGAACATGACCCCAATGAAATTGAGTCAACACAAGCAGGTGTAACCACGAAAGCTATAGCCAAAAAAGGATTGAATGTTGCAAATATAGCCGCTATTAGAATTACCAATCAACAGGAAACGGTTGTGGTGTGGTATAGATAAACAGGAAGATCCGTTTACAATGCTTTTGATTGAGAAGAAAAACGAACTGCTGATTATTGTGATAAACTCAAAAAAATTAGGTAAAGTGATCTAATTAGAAAAAAAACGGAATTAGTAATGGGCATTTATTTTTCAGGAACCAAAGTAAAATTGATTTTAGACCATGTTGAAAGATCAAGAAAAAAAGCGGAGTCAGGAGAATTGACTTTAGGAACTATTGACACCTGGCTCATGTAGAACTATAATCTCAATTCATCAACTTTAAGTATTAAAAAAAAGCAATAATTCCTTTTATTGCATCTATTTCTTTTGGGACTAATTTCTATATTTTATGATTTTATAAAATCCATAACCATAATATATTCTAAAGTTTAAAAGTAAATACTAATGCTACTCACAATCTGTTGTTGTTTATTGGGTTGGTGTTTAGTTGTTTTGGATTATTAGTGCCCCATTTTTGGACTATTCTTCTGTTTGGCTTACTAATTTTGTATCTATAAATATTAAAAAGATGAAATCAACTAAATTAATTTTTTGTTCCCTTATTTTTTGTTTTTGCTCGCTAATTCATTCACAAACTAAATTAATTGCTACTGGTTCAGGTGATACTTATGAATTAATTAATAAAGTTTTGTCGCCTGGTCATGATGCCGTTGAGGTTCCAGATTGTGCTCATGCTGCGTTTGGAAAACACATTAACCAAGTTTATGATACAGACTTAAAGAGGTATGTTTTTGAGTTTACAGTCCATACAGCAGTAGATAACGATCGTTGTGAAAAATTTGATCGTCAAAGAGTAGAAATTAAAACCTACGGTCCTTCGCCTGAAAACTTAAAAGGAAAGGAAGGGGAAATAGTTAATTACAGTTGGAAGTTTAAAATTCCTAGTGGATTTCAACCTTCGACATCCTTTACACATTTGCATCAAATTAAAGCAGTTGGAGGATCAGATGGATTGCCTCTTTTTACCCTATCAGCAAAAAAAGGAAAAATTAACAAGCTTAATTTAGTTCATGATAATGTTACAATCCTTCAAAGCGCACCATTAAATGATTTTATAGATACATGGGTTGAGGTTAAGGAAATAATTGAAGTAGGGAGTAATGGCTATTATTCAATGAAAATTTCAAGACTCAATGATGGAGTAGAACTGTTGTCTTATAGTACTGATAAATTAATGACAATAAGGGCTGATAATGAATTTATAAGACCTAAATGGGGTATTTATAGAAGTCTAAATAATAGCTCTGATTTAAGAGACGAGTCTGTGCTTTTTGCAGATTTTGTTATAGAGGAAACAAAAAAATAATAATTATTAAATAATAAAAAATTAAATTATGAAAAAAATATTGACAACATTAGCAATAACTATGATGGTTTCGTTTTCAACAATGGCTCAGTCTAATAACCCTGAAAAATCAGCAAAATGGGCTTCAGATAAAATGACAACACTTTTGACATTAAACGAAGGAGACGCTAAAAAAGTTTATGAAATTCAATTAGAAAAAACAATAAAATTAAATGAAGCTTTAAAAAAGTATGAGAATGATGAAGAAGGTTTAAAAGCGGCTAAAAAACCTATTTATTCTGATGCAAATAATAAACTGCAAGCGATTATTGGAAAAGAGGGGTTGACTAAATGGAAGACATATCTTCAAGAACAAAAAGAATAGTTATATTTAGATAATTTTTATTATATATATGAAACCCACAATTTTTTTGATTGTGGGTTTTGTTTTCTAGTTTTAAAAATGCCGTAACAAAATGTGAGTATTACAACTTATAGGGGGAAAGATTTTACATAATATAGCTGAGTTTGTACCAACTTTACATTAATAATAAACTAATCTAAAACAGTATAGTAGCAATATGTTTTAGAATAAAATAACACATTTTTAGTTTTGGATATTTAACTGTGTAGTTAAACGGCTGGAAACCAGTTGTATTTTTGATTGTTTAGGAATAGAATGGAATTTTTTATTGTTGTATAATAAAAACTAATTGTTATGCTTCTTTAATCTATTAATTATAACTTATTTTTGTACCGTTTTAAAAACAAATCACAATAATTATGTCAGATACAATCGAAAAAATAAAATGTCTTATTATAGGTTCTGGTCCAGCGGGCTATACAGCAGCAATTTATGCGGCTAGAGCAAACATGAATCCAGTTTTGTACCAAGGTATGCAACCTGGTGGTCAGTTGACTACGACTAACGAAGTGGAAAATTTCCCAGGGTATGTGGATGGTGTTACTGGGCCTGAAATGATGATTCAGTTGCAAAAGCAAGCAGAGCGTTTTGGGGCTGATATCCGCGATGGATGGGCTACTAAGGTAGATTTTTCAGGAGATATTCATAAAGTATGGATTAATGATACGATTGAATTACACTGTGAAACAGTAATTATTTCTACAGGAGCTTCGGCTAAATATTTAGGATTGCCGTCGGAACAACATTACTTAAAAATGGGTGGTGGCGTTTCTGCTTGTGCGGTTTGTGACGGGTTCTTTTACCGAAATCAAGAAGTTGTTATAGTGGGAGCAGGAGATTCTGCTTGTGAAGAAGCACATTATTTGTCTAAGCTTTGTAAAAAAGTAACGATGCTAGTGCGTAGCGACCAATTTAGAGCTTCTAAAATCATGGAAGAGCGTGTGCGTAAAACCGAAAATATCACTATTTTAATGAATCACGATACGGTTGAGGTATTAGGTGATGAGCAGGTGGTTACTGGGGTTAAGGCTAGAAACAAAACAACTGATGAAGTTTTTGATATAGAAGCAACTGGTTTTTTTGTAGCTATTGGTCACAAACCAAACACAGATATTTTTAAAGATTTTATTACGTTAGACGAAACAGGGTACATTGTTAATACACCAGGTACGTCTAAAACGAATGTTCCAGGAGTATTTGTTTCAGGTGATGCTGCTGATCATGTGTATCGTCAAGCAATTACTGCTGCAGGTACTGGATGTATGGCTGCTCTTGATGCAGAGCGTTATTTGGCTGCTAAAGATTAATTATTTAATAAGCTATAAAAAGAGAGTCCCAAATCAACTGATTTGGGACTCTCTTTTTTATCCACCAAAAGGATTTTTTTTACTTTGTTTTCTTTAGCAATTTGGCTTCATCAGAGAAATTGTTGATTTCGATTTTGGGTTTTCCTAAAAGTTGAATTTCAGATTTTCCGTTGGCACTAATAGTAATCGAACTTTCTACATTTATACTGCAATTAGAATTGCTCTCAGCGATTAGTTCAAGATCTTTTATCGTGAATTTACTCCCAGTCAATCGTGCATTATTGTCCAGTCTAATGCTAGATTTGGTGCTGTTTCCTTCAATTCTGGCTTCTGTTTTTTGATACATATCACATGCAAAATCTTCAGTTCGAACGAGTGTTTTTAATGAGGCATTTTGGCTTAATATGACTTTCCCTTTTTCAGATTTTAAGTTCAATTCGGTTTTTGTTTTGTCATTGGCTTCCAAAACAAAATCAGAGGTATTGGCATTAATAAATAATTGAGAGTCGTTGTAAGCTTTTAGTGTAATGCTTGTTTTTTGAATTTCCTGAATGGCATTTATGATAGACTGATCTTTGGCAATAATTAGATTCAAATCATTTGTATAGGTGACATAAAGCGCAAGTTTCTTGTAACGATAAGGATCTTTGGTTGTATTCAGATATAAGGTACTGTCTTTTATGATGATAGTAATTATAGGATGAAGATTTTCATCAGCATCTACTTTTAGAGCTGGTTTTTCTCCTTTTTCAAGAAAAATTTCAAGATTGCTTCCTACTTCAATTTTTTTGAAACTATTAAGGTCTTTGAGGGCTGTGATTACTTTTTTTGAACCTTTGATGCGGACTTTATTTTGAGCAAAAGATAAGCTGCTGCAAAATAAAAAAAGTAATATAATGAGGCTGTTTTTCATTTGGGAATGTATAAGTATTTGTACAAATATAAAAAATCATCCACTGTGGGTGGATGATTTACACTAAAATCTTAGGGAATTAACTTCAATTTATGTTTTTTACCAAATTGTTTTAATAGTGGTTTCTGCTAAAAGAGCTTTTCGTAAGTCCCAATTGTGTTATTTCGTTTTTATGATAATACCATTTTTGTTTATTTTTAATACTTCCAATTCTTTATTGGATGGATTGGTAGAATCTTTTATAATTGAAATTCCATCTTTGTCAATGGTTAGCGAGCTGCTTCCAGATGCAAGATCATCGTATTCATTTTCATCTAATGGACAATCCAAACATTTAACTTTGGAATCGGTCATTTTATAATGGTATTTGTCTGAGCTAAAATGCAAATTGAAAAAATGGTTGTCAGATTGGTCAAAGTTCTGAACACTATCATCTACTTTAAAAATACTTCCTGTTGGCAAATAGAGGGTTATTTCTATTTCTTGATCTCTAAATTTATTCTCATAATCCGTAATAAAATAGTTGTCCAGTAGGAGTTCATTGTTTATGTAACTAAAGTTATAGCGTATCGCTTCGGCTCTTTTTCTTGCTTCAGAAGTCGTTTTGCCTTTGGCTTCTCGGGTGATTTGGATGTACGCTTTTTTTTCGTCAGTTTGTTTAATTTCGAACTGGATGGCATTAGAATAGATTACTTTCGAATTGGCACTGTCTTGTGTAATTCGGAAATTGCTATAATCATCAGGGTTATTTGCAAAAAACGGATTGTATTTGAATTTAATCAATAGCGTGTCATTAGGTTTTAGGTCGAGTTTTTCATGCTGTATCATTCTACCTTCGTTAGAAAATGCCGAAGCTTGCTTTAGTCCTATAAAAATCACTAGAGATAAAGCGATAATCCACAAAGCTACAAGGGTGTATTTGACGATATTACCCATAGATTTCATTTTGGGAGAAAGGAGCCTGAATCCTAAAACTGTTAAGAAAAAAAATGGAATTCCGATTGCAAAGAGCATTAATAGTCCAAATGACCAAATAGGGTAGTCGGTAAAATTTCCAGCTTCGATAAAGCTTTCCCAAGGCAGGTCAATAAATAAATTGCTTCCAAGGGTAAACACACCAATGAGGAGGGTAATTAAAGTACTAATTCCAATAATGATAAGCATGATGCCCAATAGTTTGGCAAAAATTTGAAAAATGGAGTGAATTATGTTAGTTAGATTGGTTCCGACTTTTCCGGAAGTTTTTTTTATTTGGTTTCCAAATTTATCGTAATCTACATTTTTTATTTTGTTAGAGACATTCTCAAATTCTTCCCTAACTTTTTTTTCTATATTAGAAATGTTTACTGGCTCTCCTTTCATTTCTAATTTTTCTGAGGTGGTTTGCGCTTCAGGAGTAACGACCCAAAGAATAATATAGGCAATAATACCTGTTCCAAAACCACCTATTACAAGTAAAACTAAAATTACTCGAATCCAAACTACGTCAATTCCTAAATAGTGCCCTAGACCTGAGGCGACACCACCAATCATGTTGTTATCTGAATCTCGATATAGTTTTTTGGAAGCAGTTTGGTTGTTTTGACTGTTGTTGTAATTGGGTTGAGAATCATCTTCTATGATGTAGTCTTCTGGCTGTCCCATCACAGCGATCATTTGGTCAACATCTATTAAACTAACAACTTGTTTGGTTGAAGTTTGATTTTCGGAGAAAAGTTCGGCAACGCGCATTTCAATATCCTTGATGATTTCGTCTTGTCCTGAACTGGTATTCAAGGAACGTTTTATAGCATCAAAATAGCGAGTTAATTTTAGGTATGCATCTTCATCAATGTGAAAAACCATACCTCCTAAGTTTATGTTTACAGTTTTGTTCATGACGTTGTTATTTGTTGGTGATTAGATTTACAGCATTGGAGAGTTCGGTCCAAGTACCATTGAGTTCATTTAGAAAATATTGGCCTTCTTCTGTAAGTCCATAGTATTTTCTAGGAGGGCCAGAAGTCGATTCTTCCCAGCGATAGTGAAGTAATCCATCATTTTTCAACCGAGTCAGTAAAGGATAAATAGTGCCCTCTACGACCAGTAATTTGGCGTTTTTCAGTGTGTCTAATATTTCGGAAGTATAGGCATCTTTTTCTTTTAAGACAGATAAAATGCAAAACTCGAGAACACCTTTACGCATCTGTGCTTTTGTGTTTTCAATATTCATGTTTTTTTGATTTAATTTTCATTAAAGGCTGTAACCACTAATTTTATAGGTGTGATGCTAATAAATTTTACTAGATATTGTTCGCCTTCGTCCATAGTAAATGAAATTTTATTCAGCCCTTCTTTTAAACGTTTTTTTGAAAGAACTGTATTTTTTTGATTGTCCAAAACAAGAACTTTATATTCGTCTTTTTGATCTAATCTAAAATTTAGATTGATGTCCATTTTTTCTTTGGCTTCAATTTTAAATTGATTTTCTGCATTTCTATTGATTTTAATAACTTCTTGAGCCATTAATTTAGTTGTTACGACAACTAAAAGTACTATGATTAAAAGTAGTTTTTTCATTTTTATTCGATTTTATAAATAATCAGTTTATTTTATAAAAGAAATCGTTAAAGGGTATTGGTATCGTTCTCCTTCTGATGCTTTAATAGTAGCATAGATGATCAGGAAGAATTCCGTAATTTTTAATACACCAAATGTGATTATAGCCATTATTCCAGTCGTTATCAAGATTATATTATTGTCGATTGTCAAACTTTTTAATGCTATTTCATGATTATTAATTATCGCATTCCAAGTCAGCTGATTTAATAATATTGATATAAAAATGGGAATCGCTATAATAATTAATAACAAGCTGTATAAAAGCCAACTTAATTGAAAGTTCAAAACTTGTTTCCCATGAAAATCGATAGTTTCTGATTTTTCTTTTTTTGCGTTCCAAATTATCATTGGGAAAATATAATTTCCCAAAGGAATACAATATTGGGTTAGTGTACTTAAATGTACCAGTGCTGCGGTATTATTTTCAGAAGTATTTTCCATAGGTTAGTTTTTAAAGTTTAAAAAAAATGATTAGGCCTAGTAATATCTTATACAAATATACGTCTAATAGATAGTATCTTGTATTACATAGTACTGTAATTTAACTTTTAGTTAACAATATTAAATAGTATGTATGCATAGTATTTTTTTTGTATTTTAGCATAAAATCAGCTAATTATGAAACTAACGACCAATAAACTCAATTCTTTTTTGTTTTTCAAATTGCCCTCGGCTTTTATTTGTGGAGTACGGGTAAAGGAAATTGATAGGAGCAAATGTGTAGTAAGCGTGAAACATCGATGGATTAATCAAAACCCTTTTCAATCCATGTATTTTGCTGTTCAAGCCATGGCAGCAGAATTATCTACAGGTGCGTTAGTAATGAATCATATTCAATTGAGTCAAAGAAAAGTTTCAATGTTGGTGATTCAAAACAAAGCTGTATTTACAAAGAAAGCTACTGGTAGAATTACATTTGAATGTCTGGATGGTGCATTGATTAAACAGGCTTTAGAAAAAACAATAAGTAGTGGAGAAGGGCAGACCTTTTGGATGAAGTCTATAGGTACTGACGAAAATGGTGCTCAAGTTTCTGAAATGGATTTTGAATGGAGTATTCGATTAAAACAATAAAAACATATTTAGCTATCAAAAAAAACGTCTCCAAATTTGGAGACGTTTTTTTTGATTGATCCATTTATATTGGCTATTTGATAATTATTGAGGTACTAAAATCACCTTTATTTGTTATTGTTTTCACTATATAGACACCTGAACTTACTTTTTTCAAAGGTATTTTTATATTTGTTTGCTCATTATTTTCAACATCCCAATTTTCTATATCTTGTCCAATTGAATTATATAAATACATTTTTTTGATAATAGTGTCATCGGAATTATTATTAATATTTAGAGAATAATTATTTTCTGCAAAATAAACATAAATATCTTTTTTTAATTTATTTTCCGCTACTGCTAAAATTTCATTTTCTTTAGCAAATCGTAATGTGAACCTATTGTTATATTTTCCTGCAGGAAGTGTAATTGAAAAATCACCTAGATTTAAATCAAAATATTCATTAGTGATATTGTCATGAACGTAAATTGGTTTTTCATTAGAAATATTTTCCAATTCATCAATTTTAATTGTTGATTTACCTGTTTTAGCGATTACAATACCTAATGGGATGATTTGGTCATTATTAAAATTTGGCACAGCTTGAATTACAAACGGATTATTGTTTAGGTTGAAATACAGGTCGTCACCATTTAAATCAAACATAGGTGCATCGTAACCTAGGTCAAATTTATTGGTCGTGTTTTTATCACTTCCTAACAATAATTGACGATGTTTACCTGCTGTAGTTTTGTATCCAATTCTAATTTTTGGTCTGCTATCCACCACTTTATTTACAGTTGTTGATTTTGTTGTGGTGCCTGGTTTCATAAAAATAGAGTTGGTATTTCCTTCTTTATAAAACTGTCTTTGGCTGTTCTTGAAAATTAAAGCTCCCCCTTGAACAGTTGTCGTACTTCCTGTTATAGACGTTTCTAGTGCAGCATCAATAAAGAAAGATTGTGCTACAGGTATATAACGTCCAGGAACTCGATTTCCTTTGTTTCCAGATTGAGAATTTAAATCACCATTTACTGTTGCCAAAGTACCTCCCATCAGGGTGTACGTAGCATAACCACCTTCATACTCCGCTAAAGTATGATTGTTGGTAATTCCTAAATGATCCCAATAATAAAGTGCACCATTAAATACATTTGTGCTAGCTCTACAATCAGCACAATCTTTAATGTTGTCTTTGATGAATTCATCTGCATCTAAAGCACAAGGATAAGGGTTTCCTACCAAGTAAGTTTGTTCATAAGGCAATCCTAAATTGATTGTTCCAGAGTTTGGTTTCCCTATGAAGGAATAATTTTGTGTACTTAGCAAAGAAGCTGTTCCGCCAGAACCTTTCATAGTGAACCCTTCACCCACATTAAGTAAACCAGTGTTTTTAATGTGATTCCATAGGTAATAATTTTGCAATTCCGAATTAGACGCTAAGGTTTTGGAATTATACGACCATATCCAGCGTGTGGTGATTTTAATTGGGCTTTCTAGCGGGCCATCTGCAAAAAAAGCAGTGGAGCCAAAATTGATTAGTTTTGGGTTTTGTGAATCGGTTCCATCTCGTAAAACTCCATTTAAATTATAAGGAGAATTATTGGCGGCACCTCTTATTGTCACAGGTGAAGACCAATAGTTGTAATTGAAACTGTTTTTTTGTCCTTGTTGATCACGTTTAATGTAGCCACTGCTTGCTTCGTCAAAAACACTTTCACTAACTTGTACAGTATTATAGCGTTTTTGTACTAATTGTGATTCGCCTACTAAATCAATAAAACCATCTAATTTTAAATAGTGGGTTATCCACAAACCTTGACCGTTATTGTTCTCATTTAAAGTTTGTACCGGATTAGCCATTATAATTTTACCAGATTCAGATTTTAAACCTAACAATGTAATGTCTTTGGCAGTTGAATTAAGATCATGCAAACTTCTAACAATATTCCAGTCTATGGGTTGTCCGTTAATACCTGTGCTATTTGGGTAATCCCAAACGGAATTTCCGTAAGCCCAAGGGGTAGCGGCAGATGTATTTGTCCAATCTCCATTTCTTACCGTATAATAGGGAAGTGGTGCAGTTTGTGGTTCAGATGTAGTAATGTTTTTTAATTTTCCATCAGCACCAACACCAAAATTTCCATTCAAATAACCGCAGCCAAATTGGTCCATTCGATAATACCCTTTTAGATTGGTCCAATTCAAACCATAAATAGGCAATGGAATAATTTCTCCATAAACAACATTATTTCCTGTTGTTTGTTCCTTTATTTCTTGATTCATCATTTGATGAATTTGTTCTTCATTTAAGGCAACGTTCCAGATTTTTAATTCGTCTATCCAACCCTTGAAATAATTAATTGGAGTAGTACTGTCTTGGTCCATTGCTCCTAATAAGGTTCTGTAATTGTTTACAATTGGTAAACTCCCTCCAGATTTAGTAACCATTAAAATCCCATCAATATATAATTTATAGACATTATTAGAATAAGTTACAGCGATGTGAAACCATCTATTAGATGAAATTTTGTATGGTGAGGTCATACTTCCTGTAGCGTTCCATCTAAAGGTTACAAAATCATTTTGAACTCTTAAATCATAACCATTTCCTAAAGTACTTCCATTTCTTTTAGATAATATGGTTTGAATATTAGCATTAGATTGAGTCGTTTTTGCCCATACTTCAATACTAAAATCACTATTTAAATCATAGTTTGTTTTTTTAAAGTCAACATAATCATTCGTTCCATCAAAGTCAATAGTTGCACAATTTGATATGGTTACATTTACTGTACTAGTACAAGTTCCAACTGTCCAACCTAATACATAACTCCCTACTTCTCCCGTAAATGTTGCATCAGGATCGTTAATGTTAGAAAAAGTTCCCGTACCACATGTACTACTTCCTGATATTGACCAAGTACCTGAATTTCCTGTACCTGGATCGTCACAGGTTATACAGCCCGATGGAGCAATATATGAACCTTTAGCTACATTTTGATTAGCAGTTTTAGAGTTGTCATAAGCGTTTAATTGTACAGTATTTGAACCACATACATCTGGACCTAATGTAATATTGTTACCTGCATAGGAGTAACTTACATTTACATCTGCTAATGCTGTACCTGAAGCATCATAAGATCTACAACCGTCAACTAATACAGTTGCACCATATTGATGTTTTCAGGAGCTTCTGGAGTTAGTGTAAATGAAGTTTCTAAATATCCGTTTGCGATGGAAGGAGTACCTGGGTTACCAATTCCATCAGTCCATTCAATTGCATCAAGTACTGGTTCTACAGGAATGGTAATACCATCAATTGCCCATACACTTTTGTCAGAAGTTCCATGAAAAGTCCATCTTGCTCTTACTTTGGTTTGACCTACATAAGGGGTTAAGTCAAAAGAAGAATTATCGTTTTTAAAATTATATTTTGTTGCACTTGATCCTGTTCCTGCATTTCGTGGACTAGCCCAATCCCATGTTTTTGGACCTGTAAAAGATTGAAGTGTAATTGGATAGGTAATACCTCCATCAAGAGATAGTTCTAGTTTCATATAGTCACCTGAAACTAAATTATATGCTTGATCGAAATCAAGAGAGGCTGCGCTCATGTTTTTTAGACTAAATATTGGAGTTTCCAATTTAGTTTCGCCATTATAAATTTGTGGATTATTTTTTTTGATCCAATCCGAAGAATAATCTCCTTGTGCGATCCCAAATTTTGGATCTCCAGAATCATAGGTAATTGTTCCAAAAGGATGAGGATTTGTTCCAGCCCAGTTTGTGTCTTTTGTAGCGTTTCCATTTGCCGTCCAGTAGGTTGCAGAAGCTTTTCCATCAATTCTCCAAGAATCATCATTGAATTTGTCCGGGAACTGTCCAGTTCCAAATTCCCCGCCTTTTCCAGCAATTGCATCTTCTTGAATGGTATATCCTCTTCTAGCTACTAAATTTACGCTTTCATTCAAGCAAATGTTAAACACACTTTGATCTAATACGGGTGGTTGATCCGCTGGTAAAGCTCTAACATAAAAACTAGATGAATATTTATAACAAGTTCCAACTTTAATCAAGGCTCTAAAATAGGTGGATTCAGTAGTTGCAGGATAAAATGTAACAGTATAATTATTAGCTGTGTTTGCTATAGATACCCAAACACCATCTCCCACTTCATATTTTTCCCATTGTACAATTGTACCAGTTTGTCCAGTCAAATTCATTTTAATTTCATTTCCACCACTTGAACAAGAGGTAATATTTACTTCAGTACTTGCTGTTCCAGCTCCTGCAGAAGTTAAATATCCTTTCATTGTTCCTCCGTTAATTGTTTCGGACGTCATCGTTAAATTTTGATTTTGTGTAGAAACATTTCCTGTTGCATCAGTAAAGCTCCAAGTGATTACAGTGTTACCCAATACGCTATATGGAAATTGAATACTTGGAACCCCAGTAATAGTTCCATTACACGCATCAACAGCTGTAGGATATGTGATTTGGGAACTCAAAATCTCACAACCTGTATAATTTATATTTGGTAAACTTGCAACGCTTGGAACTGGAGCAACGTTGTCTATAACAGTAACAGATTGCGAAATATTTTTACTGTTTCCCGCTGCATCTGTAAAATTCCAACTAATTACATAGAATCCTGGTGTAGAATATGTATAAGGTATTGTAATGTCACTTGTTGTTCCAGTTATAGTCCCACAATTATCAGGAGATGTAGGTGCACTTGATATTGTTACTGAACAACTTCCTGAAAGAGCTGGTAAAGACGATATTGTTGGTGCTTGATTATCTATTACTGTAATCGTTTTAGAACTTGAAATTGAGTTTCCAGAAGCATCAGTTACCGTATAGTTAATAATTGTTACGCCTTTATTAAATGTATATGTTCCTACTTGTCCTGAAGTTAAAGCTTTTGAAGTTGCACCAGTTAAAGTATGGGCTATTGTAGATCCTGTACAATTATCCGTAAATGAAGCATCAGTAACAGTTACTGATGCAGTACAAATTCCAGTATCGGTATTTGCAGTTTGATTAGAACCTGTTGATATAGTTGGAGGAGTGATATCACTTATAGTTATTGTTTTAGAATCAGTTGTCGTATTTCCTGATGCATCAGTCGCTGTGTAATTGATTGTTGTAACACCTTTATTAAAAGTGTATGTTCCTACTTGACCAGAAGTTAATGCTTTTGTAGTAGCACCCGTTAAAGTATAAGAGATAGTTGCTCCAGAACAATTATCAGAGAAGCTCGCATTTGTAACTGCAACCGCTGCAGTACAAACACCAGTATCGGTATTTGCCGTTCGGTTAGTTCCAGCAGTTAAGCTTGGAGGAGTTACATCATTAATGGTAATAGTTTTAGAACCAGTTGTTGTGTTTCCAGCTGCATCTGTTACGGTATAATTTATAGTAGTAACCCCTTTGTTGAAAGTATAGGTTCCAACCTGTCCAGAAGTTAATGTTTTTGTAGTTGCACCTGTTAGGGTATATTTGATTGTTGAACCAGCACAGTTATCTGAATATGAGGCATCCATCACAAGTACTGATGCAGTACAAATTCCAGTATCGGTATTTGCAGTTTGATTAGGACCTGTTGATATAGATGGAGGAGTGATATCACTTATAGTTATTGTTTTAGAATCAGTTGTCGTGTTTCCTGATGCATCAGTAGCTGTATAATTTATTGTTGTTACTCCTTTGTTAAAAGTGTATGTTCCTACTTGACCAGAAGTTAATGCTTTTGTAGTAGCACCCGTTAAAGTATAAGAGATAGTTGCTCCAGAACAATTATCAGAGAAGCTCACATTTGTAACTGCAACCGCTGCAGTACAAACACCAGTATCGGTATTTGCCGTTTGATTGGATCCTGCTGTTAAAACAGGAGCCGTAGTATCTTTAGCGGTAATCACTACAATTTTAGAATCGATATTACCAGCTAAATCTGTAGCAGTCACAGTTACATTAATAGTTCCGTTGTTTACCGCAGCTTGAGTAGTTCCAGCAGTAGGACTTTGAGAAATAACAGTTCCTGCACAATTATCAGTCGCTGAAGATCCATCTACAAGATTCGGAATAGTCACCATACAACCACTATCAAGGGTTACATTTTGATTGGCTTCTGCTGTTAAAACAGGAGTCGTAGTGTCTTTAGCGGTAATCACTACAATTTTAGAATCGATATTACCAGCTAAATCTGTAGCAGTCACAGTTACATTAATAGTTCCGTTGTTTACAGCAGCTTGAGTAGTTCCAGCAGTAGGACTTTGAGAAATAACAGTTCCTGCACAATTATCAGTCGCTGAAGATCCATCTACAAGATTCGGAATAGTCACCATACAACCACTATCAAGCGTTACATTTTGATTGGCTTCTGCTGTTAAAACAGGAGCCGTAGTGTCTTTAGCGGTAATCACTACAATTTTAGAATCGATATTACCAGCCAAATCTGTAGCTGTCACAGTTACATTAATAGTTCCGTTGTGTACAGCAGCTTGAGTAGTTCCAGCAGTAGGACTTTGAGAAATAACAGTTCCTGCACAATTATCAGTCGCTGAAGACCCATCTACAAGATTCGGAATAGTCACCATACAACCATTATCAAGGGTTACATTTTGATTGGCTTCTGCTGTTAAAACAGGAGCCGTAGTGTCTTTAGCGGTAATCACTACAATTTTAGAATCGATATTACCAGCTAAATCTGTAGCTGTCACAGTTACATTAATAGTTCCGTTGTTTACAGCAGCTTGAGTAGTTCCAGCAGTAGGACTTTGAGAAATAACAGTTCCTGCACAATTATCAGTCGCTGAAGACCCATCTACAAGATTCGGAATAGTCACCATACAACCACTATCAAGGGTTACATTTTGATTGGCTTCTGCTGTTAAAACAGGAGCCGTAGTGTCTTTAGCGGTAATCACTACAATTTTAGAATCGATATTACCAGCCAAATCTGTAGCTGTCACAGTTACATTAATAGTTCCGTTGTGTACAGCAACTTGAGTAGTTCCAGCAGTAGGACTTTGAGAAATAACAGTTCCTGCACAATTATCAGTCGCTGAAGATCCATCTACAAGATTCGGAATAGTCACCATACAACCACTATCAAGGGTTACATTTTGATTGGCTTCTGCTGTTAAAACAGGAGCCGTAGTGTCTTTAGCGGTAATCACTACAATTTTAGAATCGATATTACCAGCCAAATCTGTAGCAGTCACAGTTACATTAATAGTTCCGTTGTTTACAGCAGCTTGAGTAGTTCCAGCAGTAGGGCTTTGAGAAATAACAGTTCCTGCACAATTATCAGTCGCTGAAGACCCATCTACAAGATTCGGAATAGTCACCATACAACCACTATCAAGGGTTACATTTTGATTGGCTTCTGCTGTTAAAACAGGAGCCGTAGTGTCTTTAGCGGTAATCACTACAATTTTAGAATCGATATTACCAGCCAAATCTGTAGCTGTCACAGTTACATTAATAGTTCCGTTGTTTACAGCAGCTTGAGTAGTTCCAGCAGTAGGACTTTGAGAAATAACAGTTCCTGCACAATTATCAGTCGCTGAAGATCCATCTACAAGATTCGGAATAGTCACCATACAACCACTATCAAGGGTTACATTTTGATTGGCTTCTGCTGTTAAAACAGGAGCCGTAGTATCTTTAGCGGTAATCACTACAATTTTAGAATCGATATTACCAGCCAAATCTGTAGCAGTCACAGTTACATTAATAGTTCCGTTGTTTACCGCAGCTTGAGTAGTTCCAGCAGTAGGGCTTTGGGAAATAACAGTTCCTGCACAATTATCAGTCGCTGAAGACCCATCTACAAGATTCGGAATAGTCACCATACAACCACTATCAAGGGTTATATTTTGATTGGCTTCTGCTGTTAAAACAGGAGCCGTAGTATCTTTAGCGGTAATCACTACAATTTTAGAATCGATATTACCAGCCAAATCTGTAGCAGTCACAGTTACATTAATAGTTCCGTTGTTTACAGCAGTTTGAGTAGTTCCAGCAGCAGGACTTTGAGAAATAACAGTTCCTGCACAATTATCAGTCGCTGAAGACCCATCTACAAGATTCGGAATAGTCACCATACAACCACTATCAAGGGTTACATTTTGATTGGCTTCTGCTGTTAAAACAGGAGCCGTAGTATCTTTAGCGGTAATCACTACAATTTTAGAATCGATATTACCAGCCAAATCTGTAGCTGTCACAGTTACATTAATAGTTCCGTTGTTTACAGCAGCTTGAGTAGTTCCAGCAGTAGGACTTTGAGAAATAACAGTTCCTGCACAATTATCAGTCGCTGAAGATCCATCTACAAGATTCGGAATAGTCACCATACAACCACTATCAAGCGTTACATTTTGATTGGCTTCTGCTGTTAAAACAGGAGCCGTAGTATCTTTAGCGGTAATCACTACAATTTTAGAATCGATATTACCAGCCAAATCTGTAGCTGTCACAGTTACATTAATAGTTCCGTTGTTTACAGCAGCTTGAGTAGTTCCAGCAGTAGGGCTTTGGGAAATAACAGTTCCTGCACAATTATCAGTCGCTGAAGACCCATCTACAAGATTCGGAATAGTCACCATACAACCACTATCAAGTGTTACATTTTGATTGGCTTCTGCTGTTAAAACAGGAGCCGTAGTGTCTTTAGCGGTAATCACTACAATTTTAGAATCGATATTACCAGCCAAATCTGTAGCAGTCACAGTTACATTAATAGTTCCGTTGTGTACAGCAGCTTGAGTAGTTCCAGCAGTAGGACTTTGAGAAATAACAGTTCCTGCACAATTATCAGTCGCTGAAGACCCATCTACAAGATTCGGAATAGTCACCATACAACCACTATCAAGGGTTACATTTTGATTGGCTTCTGCTGTTAAAACAGGAGCCGTAGTATCTTTAGCGGTAATCACTACAATTTTAGAATCGATATTACCAGCCAAATCTGTAGCAGTCACAGTTACATTAATAGTTCCGTTGTTTACAGCAGCTTGAGTAGTTCCAGCAGTAGGGCTTTGGGAAATAACAGTTCCTGCACAATTATCAGTCGCTGAAGACCCATCTACGAGATTCGGAATAGTCACCATACAACCACTATCAAGTGTTACATTTTGATTGGCTTCTGCTGTTAAAACAGGGGCAATATTATCAGTAACCGTAACCGTATATGAGCAAGTAGCAAAATTACCAGCTGCATCTTCAACTCTGTAATTTACAGTAGTCGTACCAAGATTAAACAGTTGAGTTCCTAAATTGTTAATTCCTGTTGCAGCAGAAGCCCCCGTAGTAGCACCAGTTAAGTTCCAAGTCAATTTGGTAACGGCACAGTTATCAGCCGTAGTAGGATTGCTAGTAGTTACAGAAGCTGTACAAGTTCCCGCGCCTACATTTGGAGTTAAATTACCAGAACAAGAAATAGTAGGGGCAATATTATCAGTAACCGTAACTGTTTGATTTGCTGTAGCCGTATTTCCAGTAGTATCAGTGACAGTCCAAGTTACCGTAGTATTACCTATTGGGAAAGCTAAAGGTGCATCATTGGTTACTGATGCGACTCCACAATTATCTGCCGTTAGGGGAGTTCCAAGACTCACACCTGTAGCAGTACAATTAGTATTTGTAGTTGTGTTAACAGTAGCAGGGGGAGTGATTGTTGGGTTAGTAGTATCAGTAACATTAAATGTTCTCGTTTCTATATTTGTTGCTGAAGCTTTTGTTGTGATTTCAAGTGTTACTAAATATTCTCCAGATTTACTTGGGGTAAAAGATGTTGAAGTAGTATTAGCACTAGTTGCTAAAGTTCCTGAGGCTATTATAGAAAAAGTTTCATCGGGTAATCTCAATATCCATTTATAAGTAACACCTGTTTCTGTTCCAGTGTATCCTCCTGTTAGATTTATTAATGAACAAGTATTAATATTTGTAGGGTTTGTTATTGGATTAGAAATAGTTGCATTTACATTACCGCCTGCAGCAACAACTTCTCCAAAAGTATATACACCTGCGCCCCCACCTACACAAGCTGCATATTTATTTGATCCAATGTATATCTCATCGTTATTAGTGCATTTACCATTAATCATTCCAGAATTCTCTAGGGTAATAACTGCATATGAGGGTAGATTTAGACGAATCTTGTTGGTGTCAAAATTTAATATACCACCATCAATGTTTATTGATGGTGTCGTTAAAGTTATTGTATTAGGATTTGGACTTGGACTTAATTTTAAGGTTCCATTTACAATAACTGCCCCTATGGAGGAAGTTGATAAATTTGTTGCTATTGTAATAGTATGTGTTGAAGCAACGTTTACAGCATATGTACCAGGGTTTTGACCTGGATAGTTTGTTGCTATTGACCAAACAGAGCCATTCCATACCTGCCATGATGATGCAGAACTCCAATCTCCATTTGAAACAGATTTATAATCGCCAAGATTCTGTGAAAAAACAGAAAATGAGATTAAGAGTAAGAATATAAAATTTAAGTATTTTTTTTTCATAATATTCACTTGTAAAATATTCAAAATGCACTGTAAGTCTTTTGTTTTTTTAAGTTTACAGTTGTGTGAAAATGTTTATTATAGTGGTATTATTTGTATAATTCAATAGATTACTTAATTCATATATAAGTTTCTTATCTTAATTTTAAAGGTTTTGTTAATAGTGGTTTGGTTTAATCAAGCCAAAAATAACAAATTCAAATCTCTTTTTAGATTTTTTTAACCTTTTATCGATTAAAGACTTTAATAAAACGATTAAAAACTTATTTGTTTTCGTAATCTTTTTTTTAAATTATGTTAATAATAATTTAGATTGTAAAAATAAATATTTTATTTAATTTTATCGATAAAACTGCATAAAATACCGATAAAATGCATTATTACGTAAAAAAGAAGCTCTAAACTTACAAATAAGATGTGTTTATTTGCTTGATTTGTTCATTTTTTTTTAATTTGGTAAAAGTTTGATTGTAAGTGTGTTATTTTTTTCTACTATTTTATATTCTAATCTATACCAGTAATTAATTATACGTAAAAAAAAGATTAACGGTTTTAAATTTGATGCATAAAAAAACGTATCCTATGAAGAATACGTTTTTAACTAAATTGAAAAGAATTTTATATAATAAGATTTCAAGTTTCTTTACAAACTACTTGATAATGACCTTCGTGTCAAGGCTACTATGTGAAGTTTTTGTTTTCACTATATATACCCCTGAGCTTACCTTTTTCAAAGGTAGCACAATAGTTTCTTGATTCGTTTTTTCAATCCCCCAACTTTTTATAATTTGGCCTAATGAGTTAAATAATGTTACTTTTTTTACGATATCATTATATATATAATTATTAATATTGATGCTGTATGACTCTTCAGAAAAATAAACTGTAATACCTTCTTTTATTTCCTTATCCTCAGTATTTACAATAGTTTTATTTTCGAAACGCAAACTAAATCGATCGGTATATTTTCCAGCAGGAAGTGATATTGTGAAGTCATTTGCTCTTAAATCATGATAAAGGTTGGTTACATTATCATGAATGTATATAGCAATTTCATTAGAGATGTTTTCCAAATTATCAATTTTGATTTTTGATTCCCCTTCATTTGTAACGGTCATTCCGAGTGGAACTATTGAGTTTTTGTCAAAATCAGGAATCCCTTGAATTACAAATGGACTATCGTTAATAATCCAATACAAATCATCAATGTTCAAATCAAACATTGGAGCATCGTAACCTAAATCAAAATTCGAAGTCGTGTTGTTGTCGCTACCAATTAATAATTGTCTGTATTTTCCAGAAGTAGAAAGGTAACCAAGTCGAATTTTTGCTCTTGTATCTGTATTAGCTTTTATTGTAGTTTTACCAGAGGCAGTTGGTTTCATAAAAACCGAATTTGGATTTCCTTCTCGCATAAATGCTCGTTGGCTAT
The DNA here is from genome assembly GCF_048320115.1 of Flavobacterium faecale. Taxonomy (GTDB): domain Bacteria; phylum Bacteroidota; class Bacteroidia; order Flavobacteriales; family Flavobacteriaceae; genus Flavobacterium; species Flavobacterium faecale_A. Next base: position 451,930 of record NZ_CP182943.1, on the reverse strand, counting down.
TTTTAAATACTAATGGTCCTCCCTGAACAGTATTAGTTGTGCCAATGATAGAAGGTTCTAGATAAGCATCTACAAAGAAACCTTGAGCAACAGGAATGTATCTGGCAGGTGTTTTTGTTCCAGTATTTCCACTTTGGGAATTTAAGTCTCCATCTACAGTGGCAATTGTTCCACCAATTAGGGTATAAGTAGCATATCCGCCCTCATATTCAGCTAAATTATGATTTCCTGTAATTCCCAAATGATCCCAGAAATACAGTGCGCCATTGAAAGTATTGACTGTTGCTCTACAACCCGAACAGTCTTTTAAATTGTCTTTAATAAATTCATCTGCGTCCAGTGCAGAGGGATATGGGTTCCCTACTAAATAGGTTTGTTCATAAGGCAAACCTAAAGTGATGGTTCCTGAATTTGGTTTTCCTGTAAATACATAATTTTGTGTACTTGTAAGTGGAGCAGTTCCTCCAGTTCCTTTCATAGTAAAACCTTCTCCTGTATTTAAGGAACCATAATTATAGATGTGATTCCATAAGTAGTAATTATCCAATTCTGAATTAGAGGCTAATGTTTTAGAATTGTAGGACCATACCCATCGGGTGCTTATTTTAATAGGACTTTCTACAGGTCCGTCAGCATAAAAAGCATTGCCGTCAAACTGGATTACTTTTGGATTTGAGGATGTTGTACCATCTCTTAAAACACCATTTAAGGTATATGGTGAGTTATTCGCATTTCCTCTAATGCTTACAGGGGAAGTCCAATAGTTATAATTAAAACTATTTTTTTTACCTTGTTGGTCACGTTCAATATATCCAGTACTAGCTTCTTCAAATATACTTTCGCTGAATTGGGTCGGGAAACTATAATATCTCTTTTGTAGCAATTGTGATTCACCTATTAAATCGATGAAGCCATTTAATTTTAAATAATGGGTAATCCATAACATATGGCCTGAATTTGTTTCGTTTAAAGTCCCAGGTGCATGTACATCAAGTTGAGTCCCAGTATGCATTACGAAACCTAATAAGGTAATGTCGTTGTCATCATTGTTTAAGTTGTTCGAATTAACTACAATATTCCAATCAATTGGGTCGCCATTCACTCCAGTGCTGTTTGGATAATCCCAAACGGTACTACCATGTAACCATGGCGTAACTCCTGCAGTTCGATTTTTCCAATTACCATTTCTGATGGTGGTATAAGGAATAGGAGCCGTTTGGTCTTCGGCAGTAGTAATGTTTCGTAATTTCCCTTTAGTTGTTCCTTTATTTGGATTTAAATAACCACAACTGATGTTGTTCATTTGGTAATATCCTAGTAAATTGGTAGTCCATAAAAGTCCATATACATCTATAGGAATAATTGCTCCTTGTACATTACCAGCAACGGTAGGACTGGAAATTATTTCTTGATTCATCATTTGATGGAGCTGATCTAAATTTAAATCCGTATTCCAAATTCGGAGTTCATCAATCCAACCATGGAAATAATTCACAGGTTTGTTTGGAGGGGTACCCGTTTGATCCATTGCTCCAAGAATACAATCCATAGTATTTATAGTGGGTTTGACACCAGCCACACCAGAAGGATTGCTTACTTCGATACCATCAATAAATAATCTATAAATACCGCCATCAAATGTTACAGCAATATGGTACCATCTGTTAGTGGATATAGGATAATTTGAAGTTATGGAACCAGCATTATTCCAATTAAATGAAACGATATTCCCTGTTAATTTTAAATCATACCCAGTTGCTAGATTGTTAGCATTTCGTTTAGAAAATATAGTTTGTGTTCCTGAAACAGAATTTGGTTTCACCCAAGCTTCAATCGAAAATTTATTGGTTAAATTATAATTGTCTTTAAAGGTAACATTGTCGTTAACTCCGTCGAAATCAATTACATCGCAATTTGTAAAGGTGATTTGTACATCATCAGTACAGCCTCCCGTAGTCCATGTTAAAACGTATACCCCAGCTTCTCCAGTAAAGGTTGCATTTGGATCGGTATCATTTGAAAAAGTACCCGTTCCGCAAGTACTTGTTGTTGATTTAATAGTCCATTTTCCAGTAGCACCTGTGCCAAGATGGTTTCCAGGTTGGTAATTATTGTCGAAAGCACCTTTTGCTATGTTTTCATTCGCAGTTTTTGTATTGTCATAAGAGTTTAGACTGACACTATTGTTACCACATTCACCAACTAAGATAGTTTGATCTTTTCCAGCATAGGAGTAATTGACATTCACAGTAATATATACGGTGTTCTGTGGGGTGATATCATACACACAACCATTAACAAATGAAGTTACTGCAAAGTTATGGATCCCTGGTGTGGTAGGTGTTTCTGAATAGGTAGTTGCTGTACTTATAATATTTTGGTTTTCATCGGTCCATACAATATCTGGTCCAACAGGAGGTGTAGGTAATTTTATATTGTCTAACGCCCAGGCACTATTTACTGTTGTTCCTTTGAAAGTGAATTTTACTCTTAAATCTTGTTGGCCTACATAATCAGATAAATCAAAAGAAAATTTTTGAAGGGGATTAAATATGGCAGAAGCTGTTTTTCCTATTTTACTAAAAAGAACAATGTTGTATGTCACTCCTCCGTCAAGGGATAGTTCTATTTTACCGTAATCATTTACTTCTAAATTCCATGCCATATCAACTTCAAATACAGAAGTTGTAAGTCCATAGGTGTTAAATCTTGGTGTTTCTAATGTGGTATTGTCTCTAGTTCCACCATAATAAGTGTTTAATAAATCTCCATTGGCTATTGCGAATTTTTTATCAAGGGAGTCATAAAATATAGGGTATGTTCCAAAAGGGTGTCCGTTTGTACCCGCCCAATTGTTTGGTTTTGTATTATCAGCAGAGGCAGTCCAGGCGTTACCAACAGCAACACCATCCAAACGCCATTTGTCAGGGTTGGTCTTATCTGGGAATTGCCCTGTGTTAAAATCTCCACCTTGTATGTTTTGTCCTGTTGCAAAACCACTTGTTGCTGTAAATACGGTCGTATCACCTAAGCACATAGTTGTTTTTGAAACAGTAACTGGAGTAGGCTTAATATCTTGTGGTACCACACTTACTGTTACAATATTAGAATAAGCAACACTACAGATTCCACTTTGTATTACAGCTCGGTATATTCTTGTTTGCGGAATGCTTGAATAGGCATGGCTATTAGTGGTGTTACTGATAGTTGTCCAATTTGCACCACCATTTGTAGAGTATTCCCAACGAATAATAGTTCCAACTTGACCGTTTAATACGATTAAACCATCTGTGGATTCACAAGCAATAAGGTTTTTGCTGTATACAATTGGGTTGTTGTATGGATTTCCAGATTGGTCGGTTGCATAACCAGTTAAATTTCCACCAACTGAAACAGGGTCAACCGTAATAGTGAATGTTTTGGTAGGTCCAGTACAATTTACACTACCATTATTAAAATTTGGAGTAACAACAATAGTTGCTATAACAGGAGATGTTCCTGTATTAGTTGCTATAAAAGAAGCAATATTTCCAGTTCCAGAAGCTGCTAAACCAATTGAGGTGTTGCTATTAGTCCAAGAATAAGTTGTTGTACCGCCAGTATTATTGGTGCCAAAAGATACTAAAGTTGAAGTGCCGCTACAAACGACTTGATTAGTAGGTTGATTGACTTGAGCTGTTGGGTTTACAGTTATGGTAAATGTTTTTGTGGTGCCCGTACAAGTAACACTCCCGTTGTTGAAAGTTGGTGTAACTGTAATTGTTGCTATAATAGGAGAAGTACCTGAATTAGTAGCCGTAAATGCTGAAATATCAGAACTTCCTGAAGCACCAAGTCCAATTGAAGTATTGTTATTAGTCCAAGCATAAGTAGTTGTACCACCAGTATTAGTTGTTCCAAAAGTCACTAAAGTTGTTAAGTTTCCATTGCAAACTACTTGATTGGTTGGTTGATTAACTTGAGCCGTTGGATTTACAGTGATGGTAAATGTTTTTGTAGCCCCCGTACAATTTACACTTCCGTTATTGAAAGTTGGTGTAACAACAATAGTTGCAACGACAGGGGTTGTACCCGAATTAATTGCTGAAAAAGCAGCAATATTTCCTGTTCCAGATGCTGCAAGTCCAATTGAGGTGTTGCTATTAGTCCAAGAATAGGTAGTTGTACCACCTGTATTATTGGTTCCAAATGCGACTAAACTTGTTGAACTGCCATTACAAACCACCTGACTTGTTGGTTGATTAACTTGGGCGGTTGGATTTACGGTTATAGTAAATGTTTTTGTAGGTCCAGTACAATTTACACTTCCATTATTGAAAGTTGGTGTAACCGTAATAGTTGCTATGATAGGGGATGTCCCTGAATTAGTTGCAGAAAAAGCAGCAATATTTCCTGTTCCGGATGCGGCAAGTCCAATTGAAGAGTTGTCATTAGTCCAAGAATAGGTAGTTGTGCCACCCGTATTATTGGTTCCAAAAGACACTAAGGTTGTTGAACTGCCATTACAAACCACCTGGCTTGTTGGTTGATTAACCTGGGCAGTTGGATTTACGGTTATAGTAAATGTTTTTGTAGGTCCAGTACAATTTACACTTCCGTTATTGAAAGTTGGTGTAACAACAATAGTTGCAACGACAGGGGTTGTACCCGAATTAATTGCTGAAAAAGCAGCAATATTTCCTGTTCCAGATGCTGCAAGTCCAATTGAGGTGTTGCTATTAGTCCAAGAATAGGTAGTTGTACCACCTGTATTATTGGTTCCAAATGCGACTAAACTTGTTGAACTGCCATTACAAACCACCTGACTTGTTGGTTGATTAACTTGGGCGGTTGGATTTACGGTTATAGTAAATGTTTTTGTAGGTCCAGTACAATTTATACTTCCATTATTGAAAGTTGGTGTAACAGTAATTGTTGCTATGATAGGGGATGTCCCTGAATTAGTTGCAGAAAAAGCAGCAATGTTTCCTGTTCCGGATGCGGCTAAACCAATTGAAGTGTTGTCGTTAGTCCAAGAATAGGTAGTTGTGCCACCCGTATTATTGGTTGCAAAAGAAACTAAAGTTGATGAACTTCCATTACAAACCACCTGATTTGTAAGTTGATTAACCTGAGCAGTTGGATTTACGGTTATGGTAAAAGTTTTTGTAGGTCCAGTACAAGTAACACTTCCGTTATTGAAAGTAGGTGTAACAACAATAATTGCAGTAACAGGAGTTGTCCCCGAATTAGTCGCTGTAAAAGATGAAATATCAGCACTTCCTGAAGCTGCAAGTCCAATTGAGGTGTTGCTATTAGTCCAAGAATAGGTTGTTGTACCTCCTGTATTATTGGTTCCAAAAGTCACTAAGCTTGTTGAACCACTGTTGCAAACCACCTGATTTGCTGGTTGATTAACCTGAGCGCTTGGATTTACAGTTATAGTAAATGTTTTTGTGGGTCCTGAACAATTAAGACTTCCGTTATTAAAAGTTGGCGTAACCGTAATAGTTGCTATAACAGGAGTTGTTCCTGAATTTACAGCCGTAAATGCTGAAATATCAGAATTTCCAGATGCCGCAAGTCCGATTGAGGTGTTGTCATTAGTCCAGGAATAGGTTGTTGTACCTCCTGTATTATTGGTTCCAAAAGACACTAAATTTGTTGAACCACTGTTACAAACCACTTGATTTACTGGTTGATTAACCTGAGCGGTTGGATTTACAGTTATAGTAAATGTTTTTGCAGCCCCTGTACAATTTACACTTCCGTTATTAAATGTTGGCGTAACCGTAATAGTTGCTATAATAGGAGTTGTTCCTGAATTTACAGACGTAAATGCTGAAATATTAGTGCTTCCCGAAGCGGCTAAACCAATTGAAGTGTTGTCATTAGTCCAAGAATAGGTTGTTGTACCTCCCGTATTATTGGTTGCAAAAGAAACTAAAGTTGTTAAACTACCATTACAAACTACCTGACTTGTTGGCTCATTAACCTGAGTGCTTGGATTTACAGTTATAGTAAATGTTTTTGTAGGTCCGTTACAATTAGCACCTCCATTTGTGTATATAGGTGTAACAATAATTGTTGCTGTAACAGGAGATGTGCCTAAATTACTTGCTGTGAACGCAAGAATATTTCCCGTTCCAGACGAAGCCAATCCAATTGAAGCTGTGTCATTGGTCCAAGAATAAGTAGTCGTTCCGCTTGTGTTTGTTGTTGAAAAATTGATGTTTGAGGTACTATTACCGTTACAGACTACCTGACTTGTAGGTTGGTTAACCTGCGCGGTTTCAGTAACTGTTACAGTTGCAGTTGTCATACAACCATTGCTATTTGTGTAAGTTATCGTACTGGTACCTGATGTAAGACCTGAAACTAAACCAGTATTACTAATTGTGGCTACAGATGTATTAGACGATATCCAAGGGTTAGCAGCTGCTGGTGAAGCAGATCCAGCTAGTTGGGTGGTGAACCCACCGCAAATACTAAGATTGCCACTAATTGTAGGGTACGGATTAACAGTCAATACGCTACTAGTAGATGTTACTGAGGAACAGGTATAACCAATAGGCCCAGAAATAACAACATCGTAGTTCCCAGCATCTCCAGAGGATATATTATTTAAGGTTAAAGTTGACGTTGTGGCCGTTGAAGTTATTAATCCACCAATGTTAGTGCCATTTTTTCTCCATTGAAAAGTTAAAGGATCACCATTAGCATCTGCTTCAATGGTAAATGTTACATTCGAATCAATACAAAGTGATTTTGAAGAGGGTTGCGTTGTGATCACAATTGATTGGTCTACATTTAATGTTACTTCATTTGATGTAACTGAAGAACAAGGTGAAGCACCACTCACAATTACATAGTAAATGCCTTCATCAGTTAAGAATGCTTGACTAAATTTTAAAATATTTGATTGGGCACCCGTTATAAAAGCATTATTTGTAACCGCTGTGCCAGGGAAAGTTCCTTTATACCATTGATAACTAAGTCCATCACCACTAGCAACTACACCAAATTGTGCTGGGCTACTTGCACAAATACCAACATTTGAAGGTTGTGTGCCAATTGCTACTTTTTTATTAATACTTAAAACAGATGAATTTGAAGTTACGGGAGAACACGGACTAGTTCCCGTAACTATAACATTATAACTTCCAGCATCGGCAATTGAAAGGTTGGTTAATGTTAAAGTATTAGTATTCGCCCCAGAAATATTTCCACTATCAGCTAAATTAGTAGTACCTTTTCTCCATTGGTAGGTAAGACCAGTTCCCGTTGCTGTTACACTAAAGTTGGCAGTATCAGTTGAACAAGCTGTTTGAGAGGCTATAGGTTGGGAGGTTATAACTACAGCATCATTGACTATTAAGGCAGCGTTATTAGAAGTCAAAGCGCTACAAGGAGCAGTTCCAGTAATGACCACATTGTAATCAGCAGCTGCATCAGTAGAAACCAAAGGATTAATAGTAAGTGTATTGGTTGTTGCACCCGAAATAGTCCCGCCATTTGATAAATTAGTTGTTCCTTTTCTCCATTGATAGGTTAAACCAGTTCCAGTTGCAGTTACCGATATAGTAGCTGAATTTCCTGTACATTTGGTTTGAGATACAGTAGGTTGTGTGCTGATAGCAACAATTTGATTGACAACTAATATGCTACTAGAAGAAGTTACAGGAGAACACGGACTAGAACCAGTAACGATTACATTGTAACTTCCCGCATCAGATGTGGCAAGGTTGTTTAAAGTTAAAGTATTGGTAGTTGCACCCGAAATATTTCCACCATCAGATAAATTAGTAGTACCTTTTCTCCATTGGTAGGTAAGACCAGTTCCCGTTGCTGTTATACTAAAGTTGGCAGTGTCAGTTGAACAAGCAGTTTGAGAAGCAATAGGTTGGGAGGTTATAACTACAGCATCATTGACTATTAAGGCAGCGTTATTAGAAGTCAAAGCGCTACAAGGAGCAGTTCCAGTAATGACCACATTATAATCAGCAGCCGCATCACTTGATGTTACAGGATTAATAGTAAGTGTATTGGTTGTTGCACCCGAAATAGCCCCGCCATTTGATAAATTAGTTGTTCCTTTTCTCCATTGATAGGTTAAACCAGTTCCAGTTGCAGTTACCGATATAGTAGCTGAATTTCCTGTACATTTGGTTTGAGATACAGTAGGTTGTGTGCTGATAGCAACAATTTGATTGACAACTAATATGCTACTAGAAGAAGTTACAGGAGAACACGGACTAGAACCAGTAACGATTACATTGTAACTTCCCGCATCAGATGTGGCAAGGTTGTTTAAAGTTAAAGTATTGGTTGTTGCACCCGAAATATTTCCACCATCAGATAAATTAGTAGTGCCTTTTCTCCATTGGTAGGTAAGACCAGTTCCCGTTGCTGTTATACTAAAGTTGGCAGTGTCAGTTGAACAAGCTGTTTGAGAGGCTATAGGTTGGGAAGTTATAACTACAGCATCATTGACTATTAAGGCAGCGTTATTAGAAGTCAAAGCGCTACAAGGAGCAGTTCCAGTAATGACCACATTATAATCAGCAGCCGCATCACTTGATGTTACAGGATTAATAGTAAGTGTATTAGTTGTTGCACCCGAAATAGCCCCGCCATTTGATAAATTAGTTGTTCCTTTTCTCCATTGATAGGTTAGTCCAGTTCCAGTTGCAGTTACCGATATAGTAGCTGAATTTTCTGTACATTTGGTTTGAGACGCAGTAGGTTGCGTATTGATAGCTACAATTTGATTGACAACTAATGTACTATTAGAAGAAGTTACAGGGGAACACGGACTAGAACCAGTAACGATTACATTGTAACTTCCCGCATCAGATGTGGCAAGGTTGTTTAAAGTTAAAGTATTGGTTGTTGCACCCGAAATATTTCCACCATCAGCTAAATTAGTAGCACCTTTTCTCCATTGGTAAGTAAGACCTGTTCCCGTTGCTGTTACACTAAAGTTGGCAGAATCAGTTGAACAAGCTGTTTGAGAGGCTATAGGTTGGGAGGTTATAACTACAGCATCATTGACTATTAAGGCAGCGTTATTAGAAGTCAAAGCGCTACAAGGAGCAGTTCCAGTAATGACCACATTATAATCAGCAGCCGCATCACTTGATGTTACAGGATTAATAGTAAGTGTATTGGTTGTTGCACCCGAAATAGTCCCACCGTTAGAAAGTGGAGTTGTTCCTTTTCTCCATTGATAGGTTAAACCAGTTCCAGTTGCAGTTACCGATATAGTAGCTGAATTACCTGTACATTTGGTTTGAGACGCAGTAGGTTGCGTATTGATGGCTACAATTTGATTGACAACTAATGTACTATTAGAAGAAGTTACAGGAGAACACGGACTAGAACCTGAAATAATTACATTGTAACTGCCAGCATCAGTAGTGGCAAGGTTGTTTAAAGTTAATGTATTGGTATTAGCGCCAGAGATGTTTCCACCATTAGAAAGGTTGGTTAGACCTTTTCTCCATTGATAGGTAAGACCTGTTCCTGTGGCAGTAACACTAAAGTTTACAGTATTACCTGAACAAGCAGTTTGAGATGCTATAGGTTGGGAGGTTATAGCAACGGCATCATTAACTATTAAAGCGGCATTATTAGAGGTTAAAAGATTACAAGGAGCAATTCCAGAGACAACCACATTATAATCTGTAGCTGCATCAACAGAAGTCACAGAGTTAATAGTAAGTGTGTTGGTGTTTGCTCCAGTAATCGAACCTCCATTCGTAAGATTGGTAGTTCCTTTTCTCCATTGATAGGTTAAACCGTCACCAGTCGCAGTTGTGCTAAAGTTTACTGAATTTCCTGAACAAACGGTTTGAGTACTGACAGGCTGAGTGGTTATAGCTATCGCTTGGTTTACAACTAATGTAGCATTATTTGATGTTACCGAAGAACAAGGGCTAGCACCATTTACAATGACGTTGTAACTACCTGCATCAGATGTGGATACATTGGATAAATTTAATGTCGCAGTCGTTGCTCCTGTTATATTTCCTGTGTTTGTTAGGTTGGTAGTCCCTTTTCTCCATTGATACGTCAATCCTGTTCCTGTTGCTGCTACACTGAAACTAGCACTTGTTCCTGAACAAATTGTTTGATTATTAGTTGGTTGTGATGTGATTGTTACAATCTCATTGACGGTAACATTTACTGTGGCTGTTCCAGGAATATTGGGACAACCTCCACCTGATGGTGCATTGGTGGTTATAGTTAATGTAACAGAGCCAGTGGTTATAGTGGGAGTGTAAGTTGCACTAACTGTAATAGGATTTGTTCCAGATGTAACAATATTTGAAAACGTTCCTGAAGGAGCTGACCATGTTCCAGTTGCAGCATTTCCAGTTAAGGTTCCAACGACAGAAATTGAGCCATTAGAACAAACACTTTGTGTGCTTTGATTGACAGTTACTCCATTAAACGTATTAACATTAATTCTAGTTGTTTTGCTTCCATTACTTCCACATGGATTAAAAGCTTGAACGGTTATATTTTGATTGTTTCCAACCGTTGCTCCCGTACTTACGGATACCGTTATGTTATTTGTCCCAGCACCAGAAATTATTGTAAATCCAGCAGGTAAAGTCCAAGTGTAATATTGAGCATTGGCAACTGCTGTGGCAGAAATATCAATAGTACCTGGTGGACAAACTGAGGAAGGTGCTGATATAGGATTTCCTCCTGTCCAATTTGATGGATCACCAGTATATACCGTCGTTGCAATAGCATTACTAGTTACTGTTGCTGCAGAAGGACAGGTTGCATTTGAAGTCATATCTACGGTTACTACTTGACCGTTTGTTAAGTTTGTTCTAGTAAAAGTATTAGAAGTAGTTAATCCTCCTTGATTGACTCCGTTTATTTTCCATTGGTAATTTGGTGTGGTTCCTCCATTAACAGCTGTTGCTGTAAAAGTTACACTATTTCCACTACAAATGGTGTTGTCAGCATCACTTGAACTTATTGATACGGATGTGGTAAGAATAGGATTTACAGTAGCTAAAACGGCAGTTCTAGTTCCTGTTGTACATCCAAGAGCAGTGGCATCTGCATAATAAGTAGTGTTTGTAGCAATACTTGGAGTGATAAAACTGTTTCCTGTGCCTAAACTCGATCCTCCACTGGCCGCTGCATACCAATTGATGGTACCCGCTGATGCTGAAGCGCCAAGAGTAACTGTTCCCGTTCCGCATCGACTGTTTGGAGTTGTTCCCGTAATTGTTGGAATAGGATTTACAGTCGCTAGAACGGCAGTTCTGGTTCCTGTTGTACATCCAATAGCAGTGGCATCTACATAATATGTTGTATTGGTAGCAATGCTAGGAGTGATAAAACTTGTTCCTGTTCCTAAACTCGATCCTCCACTTGCTGCCGCATACCAGTTAATAGTACCCGCTGATGCTGTAGCTCCAAGAGTAACTGTACCCGTTCCGCATCGACTGTTTGGAGTTGTTCCAGTAATTGTTGGAATAGGATTTACAGTGGCTAAAACGGCAGTTCTACTGCCTGTTGTACAACCAATATCGGTAGCATCTACATAATAAGTAGTACTTGTAGTAATGCTAGGAGTGACAAAACTTGTTCCCGTTCCTAGACTTGGTCCTCCACTGGAGGCTGCATACCAGTTAATTGTTCCCGCTGATGCTGAAGCGCCAAGAGTAACTGTTCCCGTTCCGCATCGACTGTTAGGAGTTGTTCCTGTAATTGTTGGAATAGTATTTACTGTAGCTAAAACGGCAGTTCTGCTTGCTGTTGTACATCCATTAATATCTGTAGCATCTACATAATAAGTGGTATTTGTTGTAATGCTAGGAGTGACAAAACTTGTTCCTGTACCTAAACTTGATCCTCCACTGGCCGCTGCATACCAGTTAATAGTACCTGCTGATGCTGTAGCACCGAGGGTAACTGTTCCCGTTCCACATCGACTGTTAGGGGTTGTTCCCGTAATTGTTGGGATAGTATTTACAGTGGCTAAAACGGCAGTTCTACTGCCTGTTGTACAACCAATATCGGTAGCATCTACATAATAAGTGGTATTTGTTGTAATGCTAGGAGTGACAAAACTTGTTCCTGTACCTAAACTAGAACCTCCACTCGCTGCTGCATACCAGTTAATTGTTCCCGCTGATGCTGTAGCCCCAAGAGTAACTGTTCCCGTTCCGCATCGACTGTTAGGAGTTGTTCCCGTAATTGTTGGGATAGTATTTACAGTGGCTAAAACGGCAGTTCTACTGCCTGTTGTACAACCAATATCGGTAGCATCTACATAATAAGTGGTGTTTGTAGCAATGCTAGGAGTGATAAAACTTGTTCCTGAACCTAAAATTGGCCCTCCGCTAGATGCAGCATACCAGTTAATAGTACCTGCTGATGCTGTAGCACCGAGGGTAACTGTTCCCGTTCCACATCGACTGTTAGGGGTTGTTCCTGTAATTATTGGAATAGTATTTACAGTGGCTAAAACGGCAGTTCTGCTTGCTGTTGTACACCCAGTAATATCTGTAGCATCTACATAATAAGTGGTATTTGTAGTAATGCTAGGAGTGACAAAACTTGTTCCTGTACCTAAACTAGAACCTCCACTCGCTGCTGCATACCAGTTAATTGTTCCCGCTGATGCTGTAGCCCCAAGAGTAACTGTTCCCGTTCCGCATCGACTGTTAGGAGTTGTTCCCGTAATTGTTGGGATACTATTTACAGTGGCTAAAACGGCAGTTCTACTGCCTGTTGTACAACCAATATCGGTAGCATCTACATAATAAGTGGTATTTGTAGCAATGCTAGGAGTGATAAAACTTGTTCCTGAACCTAAAATTGGACTTCCGCTAGATGCAGCATACCAGTTAATAGTACCTGCTGATGCTGAGGCGCCAAGAGTAACAGTTCCTGTTCCGCATCGACTGTTAGGGGTTGTTCCAGTAATTGTTGGAATAGGATTTACAGTCGCTAATACGGCTGTTCTGCTTCCTGTTGTACATCCAAGAGCAGTGGCATCTACATAATAAGTTGTATTGGCAGAAATGCTAGGAGTGTCAAAACTTGATCCTGTGCCTAAACTTGGTCCTCCACTGGCAGACGCATACCAGTTAATCGTCCCCGAAGATGCTGTGGCAACAAGGGAAACAGTACCAATACCGCAACGACTGTTAGGAGTTGTTCCAGTAATTGTTGGAATAGGATTCACTGTAACAGAAATACCATCATTTGCGGGGTTTCCTGTTGTACAAGTTTCATTTGATGTCAATTCAACTGAAATGACATCTCCATTACTCAATGCAGAATTTGAATAGGTGGTACTATTTGTGCCAACATTAACACCGTTAAGTTTCCATTGATACAAAGGTGTTGTTCCTCCATTTGTAGGTGTTGCTGTAAAAGTAACATTAGTTCCTGCACAGAAATTTGTAGTAGTTGCTCCAATACTTACACTTACAGGCAAGTTTGGATTGGCAGTAACTTGGATGCCGTTACTAGTAAACGTTTGTGGAGATGCACAAAACTCTGATGATGTAACTTCTAGAGTGACAATGTCGTTATTGCTAAGAGAACTTGTAGTGTAAGTGTCTGTGTTTGAACCAACATTACTTCCGTTTACTTTCCATTGATAGGATGGGGCAATACCTCCATTATTTATGGTATTGATACTAAAAGTTACTGATGTTCCAACGCAAAAAACGGTTTGTGTAGCTTCTATTGTCACACTAGGCGTTAGAACAGGATTCACAGTCATCGTAAGAATGTTACTTATAACAGTTGCTGGTGATGCGCAGGTAGCATTGGAAGTCATTTCAACTTTAACTTGATTTCCGTTTGCTAATGTATTGGTTGAAAATGTAGGACTGTCGGTTCCTACTTGAGTTGCTCCAATAAACCATTTATAAGATGGGGTAGTGCCACCGTTAGTAGGCGAAGCTGTAAATGTTACATTTGTTCCAGCGCAAATGGAGTTCCCTGAATTGGAACTAATTGAAATACTAGGGGTTATTGTCGAATTCACAATAAATTGTGTGGCGCTGTTCCAAGTAGTAAATCCGTCAGAAATGGTAATGTTTCCAGTAGTAGCACCTGTAGGTAGCACAGCAGTAATTTGATTGTCATTATCAACGGTAAAAGAAGAAACATTAGTTCCGTTGAAAGCTACGGATGTAATTCCAGTGAATGTGTTACCTGTAATTATTACCGATGTTCCTGAGTTGTAACAAGCATTTGTAGGATTGAAATTGGTAATGGTTTGAGAATATAAAGTAATTCCACTAAAAGAGCTAATCATAAAGAATAAGAACATGAATAATGTTTTTATTCCAAATAATGGTTTATCTGTTTTTAAAGAAGTTTCGAAGTATTTTTTGTCCATATACCTACATTTAAAAATCAAACAGAATACCTAATATTATTTTGTACAATTATCAAAATAATACGTATGGGTTTTTTGGCTTAAATCGTTTATTTTAGTGGTATTTTATCTAATAAAAAAAACGGATACAACTGTTGTATTGCATAAATAATTTCAGGTAAAAAAATGTAATTAATTGCTTTTCAGTTGTTTTTGATTCTTAAATTTACTGCTTTTTTAGCTTTTATTGGTTGATTTTCAGTACTTTTCGATTAAAGTGATGGATATTTCGATGAACTACCTTTTTTTCGATTCATAATAAACAAATCTGGTTTTTAAGTATGTTTTGATATCACTAAAAAAAAATAGCGCTCTTTTTTATAGTAAAAGCGCTGTTAAAATAATTAAATAAATATGTCGTTTTACTGAAATAAAATAAAATTATTTCAACACAATAAGAATTTCTCCTAATAAGCTAAAAGGGTTAATTTATTTAAGGATTAATTTTTAGGTTTTAATGATCGCAAATTAGAGGGTTGTAAAGGGAAATCATTTTTGTTTATTACTTTACTTGGGCTTTATTACAAAGGGGTACGGTAAAGTGTATCCATGAGATATTTTATAAGTGAAATACAGCTACAATGAGTTTCTAAATATGATAGAAGAGCTGTTTTCAATTTGTTCTTTTTTTCCATTCAAAATCATTTGTGCTAGAATTTTACCCATGGCTTCAAAGTTGGTTGAAATGGTTGTGATTCCGTTTTCTACTATCTTTTTTAGCGGGGTTTCATTATATGATATAACGCCAAAGTCTATCCCTATTTGAAAACCTTGTGTTTTGGATTTTTCGATGACACTCACTAAATCGCGGTCATTGGGTATAACGTAAACTTCGCCTTTTTTCAACTCTTGTTTTTTAAATTCGGTAATGACTTTAAAATTAAAATGCTGGTCAGTGCAGAATTTTTCGAAACCCATTTTCATTCCCACAGGTTCTCTAAAGCCAGGAAATATCATAATGAGTTTGTTGTATTTTTTAAGTCTCGTTTTTGCTTTGGTAAGTCCGTCATAAATATTTTGGGTGAAATTTTGATAGACAGCAGGGTATGATTTTAATGTTTCATTCGTTTGGTCTAAAATATAAACCTCATTAACTGGTAGGGTTTTTATATAATCGTCTGCATTGGTTAAACTGGTAGGCATGATAATGTATTTGGTGTAATTTCCATTGGCATCATTAATTAATTTTTCAAAAACTTTAATATTAAAGTGATGGAAAAATATGTCCACTTGTACATTTTTTCCAAGGTTATGTAAAATCGAATTGTATAAATCTTCTTTAAAAATATTTAGCTCATCAAATAATAGAAAAATCTTCTGTTGGATAGTAACATGGGTACTCTTAACATAATAGCCTTTGCCTAGTATGGCATAGATAATTCCACGTTTTTTGAGTTCTTCATAAGCTTGTAAAACAGTATCTCTTGAAAGGGAAAATTCTAGGCGTACTTTGTTGATAGAGGGTAGTTTGTCGTCTTTTTTGAGCTTTCCGGTTTCTATTGTTTTTTCTATAGAGGTTATGATTTGTTTGTATTTAGGAATTCCAGAATTATTCTCAATGGCTATTAATTTCATATCAATACTTTTTTGCAAGTTAAAAAATAAACTGGTAGGTACTGGTGTGTAAAAGTGAATTATTATCTTATTTTTGTTTTTAGTATTTAATAAAAAATTCATGGAAATAAAACAGATATCTCATTTTACTCCCAATTTTGTAATCAAATCAGTTGGTTTGACGACTGATGACCAAGTTGTTGATTCTTGTGAGTTGACAAATAAAAAAGGTGCTAAGGTTAAGGTGATTACTTTTGGTGCCACATTAACTTCGTTGCAAATACCACTAAAAAACGGAAAATTAGTAGATGTTGTTTTGGGGTTTGACAATTTGGAATCTTACATAAAATCATTTGTATTAGATGGTTGTCCTTATTTTGGTTCAACAGTAGGTCGATATGCTGGGAGGATTAAGGATAGTGTTTTTGAATTAAATGGAAAGAAAATTCAATTGAGTACCAATAACTTCAATCATTCTTTACATGGTGGAATAGATAATTTTAGTCGAAAAATCTGGACCATCAAAAATGTAACTGCAGGTGAAAATCCGTCGGTAATACTGACTTATTGTAGTCCTTCTGGCGAAGAGAATTATCCAGGTGATTTGAATGTGGAATTGCGCTATACTTTAACCGAAGAAAACGAATTGGTTTTAGAGTATGCTGCAACAACAACCGAAGAAACGGTGGTTAATTTGACACATCATACTTATTTTAACTTAGATGGACATGAGGGCAATGTTTGCAACCAAGAGCTACAGATTCCTTCTCAAAAAACAGTTGAAATTACTAATGAAGGAGTTCCTACTGGAAATATAATTGCGGTACAAAATACGGATTTTGACTATAGAACTTCAAGACCATGTCCAGCTTCAATTGATAATAGTTTTGTTATTGAAAATAATGATGCAGTTGCTGCCTCGTTGATGAGTAGTGCCAATAATCTTAAAATGGACGTGATTACTGATCAGCCTAGCGTACATATTTATGTAGGAGGGAAAACAGCTGCTGAATTAAAAAATAAAGAGGGAGTGGCGTACCATTCGCAAAGCGGGATTTGTTTTGAGACTCAAAATTTTCCTGATGCGCCCAATCAACCATTGTTTCCTAACGCAATATTAAAGCCATTAGATACCTATAAACAAAAAACAATTTATAAATTTCAGGAACTTTAGTTTTATTGATTTTATAAACAAACAACTAACTAATTTTAAATAGCATGATGATGAATGAGATTTTAATTAAAGATACAACAGCATTTTATCAAAAAACATTTAGTAAACCTGCGAGTAAAGTAATTCTTTCGCCTGGAAGGATTAATATCATCGGAGAGCATATCGATTATAATGATGGATACGTTTTACCAGCAGCAATTGACAAAATAATCTGTTTTGCATTCGAAAAAAACAATACAAAAACAGCAAAGATTCATGCTGTTGATTTAGATGAAAAATTTGAAATTGATGTAACTGCAAAACAAGAATTGAGTGACAGCGTATGGACGAATTACCTACGTGGCGTTCTAAATCAATTGCAATTAAAAGGATATGAGATTGAAGGTTTCAATTGTGTCTTTAGTAGTAATATTCCAACCGGTTCTGGATTGTCATCGTCAGCAGCTTTAGAATGTGGTTTCTTGTACGGAATAAATGAGCTATTTAACTTAGAAATCAAACCAATTGATATTGCTTTGATGGGGCAAAGTGCAGAGCATTGGGTAGGAATCAATTGCGGGATAATGGATCAATTTTCTAGTGTAATGGGATTAGAAAATAAAGTGGTAAAAATAGATTGTAAAACATTAGATTATACTTATCATGAGGCTAATTTTGTTGATTATTCATTGATTCTTTTTGATAGTAATGTGAAGCATTCCTTGTTTACTTCAGAATACAATACACGTCGAATTGAATGTGGTGAGGGGTTAGAAATTATCAAAGCCAATTATCCAGAAATTAACAGTTTTAGAGATTGTGAGGTATATCATGTTACTAATTTACAATCAAAAATGACTGATAATGTCTATAGAAGAAGTTTGTATGTTGTTAAAGAAATAAAAAGAGTGATTGAAGCTTGTGTTTCTTTGGATAAAGGAGATATATTAAACTTAGGGAAATTAATGTTTGAAACACATGAAGGGTTGTCTGCTGATTATGAAGTGAGCTGTGCAGAATTAGATTATTTAGTGGAACTGGCAAAATCTGAAGAAACTGTAATAGGTTCAAGATTAATGGGTGGAGGCTTTGGAGGTTGCACAATTACTCTTGTGAAAAAAGGGAGCGAAGAATTAGTAAAAGAAAAATTTTCTAAGCTCTATTTTAGCAAATTTGGAATTGAATTAAAAATACATGACGTAAAAGTATCTAACGGTACTTCACTATATAAAAACTAAATGAAAATGAGAAATTTTGATATCAACGAAGATCCACATAGAAGATATAATCCTTTAATTAACGAATGGGTACTGGTTTCGCCACACAGAGCAAAAAGACCATGGCAGGGACAAAAAGAATCTGTTGCAACAGACGATAGGCCTGCTTATGATCCGGAATGTTATTTATGTCCTGGTAATGTACGTGTTAATGGAGAAGTAAACCCAGAATATACAAGTTCATTTGTTTTTGAAAATGACTTTGCCGCTTTGAAGCAAGATGAAATCAATTTTGAAGATAATGTTAGCGATACTTTCTTTAAAGCAAAACCTGAAAGAGGGATCTCAAAAGTAGTTTGCTTTTCGCCAAAGCATAATTTAACTTTGCCTGAGATGGAATTAGACACCATTGAAGATGTAGTACGTACTTGGCAAAAAGAATATACAGAACTAGGGGCAATTGATTATATCAATCATGTTCAGATTTTTGAAAATAAAGGAAGCGTAATGGGATGTAGTAATCCGCATCCACATGGCCAAATTTGGGCGCAATCCTCATTACCTACGCAGGTTGAAAAAACACAAAACAATCTAAAAGCGTATTACGATAAGAATGGAAAGAATCTTTTAGTAGATTATTTAGAACAAGAATTGGTTGAAAAAGAACGTATTGTTGTTGAAAATGAGCGCTTTGTGGCTTTGGTTCCGTTTTGGGCTGTTTGGCCTTTTGAAACGATGATTATTAGCAAGCGTCATATCACTAAAATCACTGATTTTACCACTGAGGAAGTGGCTGCTTTTGCAGAAATATTGAAAAAATTGACTGCGAAGTATGACAATCTTTTTGAAACTTCTTTTCCATATTCATCGGGAATTCATCAAGCTCCTACTGATGGTAACGAGCATCCAGAGTGGCAATTTCATATGCATTTTTACCCGCCATTGTTGCGATCGGCTTCAGTTAAGAAGTTTATGGTAGGTTACGAAATGATGGGAGAGTCACAACGAGATATTACTGCTGAAAAAAGTGCTCAAATGTTAAGAGATTTATCTGAAGTTCATTACAAAACAAAATAAATATATAGTAAGTTTGTCAATGTTGGTTTTTAGGGCCAATACCGACCAATTAATATGTTTTAAATAAAGTATAAATATGAAAATTTTAGTAACAGGAGGTTTAGGATTTATTGGGTCTCATACTGTAGTTGAATTGCAAAATGAAGGTTATGAAGTAGTTATTATTGATAACCTTTCAAATTCGTCTGAGGATGTATTGAAAGGAATAGTTTCAATAACAGGAAAGACACCTATTTTCGAAAAATTAGACTTGAGAGAGAAAGCATCTGTTCAAAGTTTTTTTGCAAAATATACAGATATAGCTGGAGTGATTCACTTTGCTGCTTCCAAAGCAGTAGGGGAGAGTGTTCAAAACCCATTGTTGTATTATGAAAACAATATTACGGCATTAGTTTACATACTTCAAGAATTAGAGAAAAAAGACGAAGCTAATTTTATTTTTAGCTCTTCTTGTACGGTTTATGGTCAAGCAGATGTTTTACCAATTGATGAGAATGCACCTATTAAACCTGCGATGTCTCCTTATGGAAATACTAAGCAAATAGGTGAGGAAGTAATTACAGATGTATCTAAAGTAAGTGGTATCAATGCTATTTTATTGCGTTATTTTAATCCTATCGGAGCGCATCCTTCTGCTGCTATTGGTGAATTGCCAATTGGTGTTCCTCAAAATTTAGTGCCATTTATTACGCAAACAGGAATTGGATTACGTAAAGAATTAATGGTGTATGGAGATGATTATCCAACAGCTGACGGAACTTGTGTTCGTGATTATATCCATGTGGTAGATTTAGCTAAAGCGCATGTTGTGGCTTTGCAACGTTTGTTAGAGAAAAAGAATTTGGAGAAAGTAGAAACTTTTAATCTTGGAACTGGAGTAGGAAGTTCTGTGTTAGAAGTAATCAAGAGTTTTGAAAAAGTTAGCGGAAAACCATTTCCGTATAAAATAGTAGACAGACGTGAAGGAGATGTGACAGCAGCTTATGCTAGTACAGATAAAGCAAATAATGTGTTGGGTTGGAGAACACAATCTACATTAGATGAGGCTATGGATAGTGCTTGGAAATGGGAAACTAAAATTAGAAGTAAAGAATAAATCTGTCTAAAACAAGGATTTTGAAAGTTAGCCTCGTTATTTTGAGTCCATTCAACTAAAAAGAATAGGGTTTCTTAATAGTGCCAAAAGTTTTTTGTATTATTGCACGCGATAATGCTATTTTTTTTTGATATGTATATTTTTATACCTAAATAAGTGTGTAATTGTTAATCTCTTGTTTTGTAACCTGGGAGATACAGTATTGTGAAGGAGGAGGTTGAAATGTTAAGTAAGGAACTAAAATTGAACTAAATATAAATTGAACTAAAAACTAAAAATTGAACTAAAATTATGGAGACAGGATTTGGAATTATTGATTACATAGTCTTTGCAGCTTATGCTGTTTTGATCTTGGGTGTAGGTCTGTGGGTTTCTCGAGATAAAGAGGGGGAACAAAAAAATGCTGAAGATTATTTCTTGGCAAGTAAATCATTGCCTTGGTGGGCAATTGGATCCTCGTTAATTGCAGCAAATATCTCTGCAGAACAATTTATCGGTATGTCAGGTTCTGGTTTTGCACTAGGTTTGGCTATTGCTTCTTATGAATGGATGGCGGCCTTTACTTTGATTATTGTTGGAAAATACTTCTTGCCTATTTTTATTGAAAAAGGAATTTATACGATTCCAGAGTTTGTAGAAAAACGATTTTCAACGAACCTTAAAACGATTTTGGCAGTTTTCTGGATTGCCTTATATGTATTTGTGAATCTTACTACTGTATTATACCTAGGAGGATTGGCAATCGAGACTATTTTAGGTGTTGATATGATGTATGCTATTATTGGATTAGCATTATTCTCAGCGGCTTATTCCTTATATGGAGGTTTATCTGCCGTAGCTTGGACAGATGTTATTCAAGTAGTTTTCCTTGTATTAGGAGGATTGGTGACTACTTATTTAGCATTAAATACGGTTTCTGATGGTGCTGGTATGTGGGAAGGTATGAAAACGATTTATAATGCAGCTCCTGATCGTTTTGTGATGATCTTGGACGAATCTAATCCAGAGTATATGAATTTACCGGGTATTGGAGTTTTAGTTGGAGGTCTTTGGGTTGCCAATATCTACTACTGGGGTTTCAATCAGTACATTATTCAAAGAACTTTGGCTGCAAAATCGTTGCCTGAGGCTCAAAAAGGGATTTTGTTAGCGGCTTTCCTGAAGTTATTAATTCCGTTTATTGTTGTAATTCCTGGAATCGCGGCTTATGTAATGGTTAATGATCCTGAAATCATGGCGAGATTGGGTGCTTCGGCA
Organism: Flavobacterium faecale; assembly: GCF_048320115.1. Taxonomy (GTDB): domain Bacteria; phylum Bacteroidota; class Bacteroidia; order Flavobacteriales; family Flavobacteriaceae; genus Flavobacterium; species Flavobacterium faecale_A. Next base: position 430,166 of record NZ_CP182943.1, on the reverse strand, counting down.
ATGGAGAATTTACCTGGAGTAGGTACTGCTGATAGAGCATACCCTTGGTTGCTACATTTCTTACCTGCTGGTTTGAAAGGATTGGCTTTTGCTGCTCTTGCTGCTGCAATTGTATCTTCTTTGGCTTCTATGTTGAATTCTACATCAACAATTTTCACAATGGACATCTACAAACAGTATATCAATACAAATGCTAGTGATAAAACAACTGTAAATGTAGGTCGTATTTCTGGTGCTGTTGCTTTAATTATTGCAGCAGTGATGGCTCCATTATTGGGGGGTATTGACCAAGCATTTCAATTTATCCAAGAGTACACAGGAATTGTGAGTCCAGGTATCTTAGGAGTGTTTTTACTAGGTTTGTTTTGGAAGAAAACAACCAACAAAGCCGCAATTTGGGGAGCTATAACTTCTATTCCAATTGCGTTGTTCTTTAAAATCGGACCAAAAGGATGGATAGAAAGTGATTTGTTCCCAACTTTACCTTGGATGGATCAAATGGGATATACTACATTGTTAACAATGGTAGTGATTGCAGTTCTTAGTTTGACGCAAAACAAAGGAGAAAATGATCCTAAAGGAATTCCTTTGAACAAAGAGTTTTTCAAAACGAGTCAATTGTTTAATATTGGATCATTTGTGATTTTGATATTGTTAGCAGTGGCTTACGCCTTTTTCTGGAAATAATAGAAACTGTTTATAAATTGTAATCCCTTCTTAGATGTCTTTCTAAGAAGGGATTTTTTTTATGTCTTTTTTTAAAAATTAATATTAGGATGTTGTTTTTATTTCAACATTATCTATATATTTGCAATACACCAGTACGGTACGGTACGGTACGGGTGTGATGGCAAATTTAAACGGAAACAAATGATTTTTAAAATAGAGCAAAATAGTGATGTTCCAAAGTATCAACAATTGGTTGACGGAATTAAAAATGCTATAGCTCAAAAAGAATTGATTGTTGGCGCTGAACTTCCTTCGGTTACAAGTGTTAGTAAGTCCTGTCAATTGTCCAGAGATACTGTTTTTAAATCCTATTTGATTCTGAAAGAACAAGGTGTGATTGATTCAGTACCTAGTAAAGGGTATTATGTAACGGGTGAAACTCGAAAAATTTTATTAGTTCTCGACACATTCAAAGCCTATAAAGAAGTTTTGTATCATTCGTTTATCAATAATTTGCCAGATAATTTTATTACTGATGTGCAATTTCACCACTATAATGTAGATAATTTTAAAACCATTATTCAAAATAGTGTTGGGAAATACTATAAATATGTAGTCATGTCTTTCGACAATGCCGAAGTACCAGAGGTTTTAAGTGTTCTTCCTGTTGATAAATTGTTATGGATTGATTGGAATGTGCACTCACAACCAGAAAATAATTATATTTTTCAAGACTTTGGTCAATCATTTTACAATGCTTTAGTAGAAGCCAAAGAAAACTTACTGAAATACGAATCCATTCATTTTGTATACCCAAAATATACGCATCACCCTATAGAGACAGTAAGGTTTTTTGAAAAATTTGCTTCTGATTTTAAGATGGATTTCAAAATAATAACAGATACTAAAAATTGGACTATCAATACAAACACTGCATATATCAGTGTGAGTGACCGATTTTTAGGGCAGTTTTTAGAGCAAAGTCAAGAGTTGAATCTTGAGCCGGGAAAAGACGTAGGGATTTTGTCTTATAACGAAACTCCTATGAAAAAATTTATCTACAAAGGAATCTCTGTAATTTCTACGGATTTTAAAACTCTTGGAACATTAGGGGCTCAGTTTGTAACCGGTAACGAGCCGATGCAGCAATATGTACCAACGCAATTAACTATTAGAGAATCATTATAATTATGTATTACATCGGATTTGATATCGGGAGTTCCTCCATTAAAGTAGCTTTAGTCGAAATAGCTACAGGAAAAAGTATTGGAGTGGTTCAAGAACCCGAAACAGAAATGAGCATGCTAGCCGTAAAAAACGGTTGGGCGGAACAAAAACCAGAAGATTGGTGGGAGCATTCTTGTAATGCTATTGCTAAATTGAAGAAAAACTACGGTGTATCTAGTGCCCAAATCAAAGGAATTGGAATCTCTTATCAAATGCACGGATTGGTTTTGGTTGATAAAAAAGGACAGTCTTTACGTCCTTCTATTATTTGGTGTGATAGTAGAGCAGTAGCTATTGGAAACGAAGCTTTTGAAACAATTGGCGAAGCAACATGCAATGCGCATTTGTTGAATTCACCAAGTAATTTTACAGCATCTAAATTGAAATGGGTCAAAGAAAACGAACCTGAAATTTACAGCCAAATCCATAAGTTTATATTGCCAGGGGATTACTTGGCATTTCGTTTTTCGAATACTATAAACACTACTATTTCAGGATTGTCTGAAGGGATTTTTTGGGATTTCAAGAAAGATGATGTTGCTGATATTTTGTTACAGCACTACGGAATTGAATCGAATCTCATTCCTGATATTGTCCCTACGTTTGGTTTGCAATCTCAAGTGGATGCCAAAGGTGCCCAAGAAAGCGGACTTGCAGAAGGCACACCTATTTTTTACAGAGCGGGAGACCAACCCAACAATGCACTTTCACTAAATGTGTTTAATCCAGGTGAAGTTGCGGCAACAGGAGGAACTTCGGGTGTGGTTTATGCAGTAACGGACAGTTTATCAGTCAAAGAAAGTGCTAGAGTCAACAATTTTGCACATGTCAATTATACTAAAGGAGCTACTCCAAGAATAGGGAAATTATTGTGTATCAATGGAGCAGGAATTCAATACCGCTGGTTGCTGAATAACCTAGCCGTTGAATCCTATAACGAGATGAATGCATTAGCAGAATCAGTTGAAGTGGGTTCTGATGGTGTGGTATTAATACCTTTTGGGAATGGAGCGGAACGCATGCTCAACAACCAAGAAGTAGGAACCAGATTGGTCAATGTCAATTTGAATAATCACAATAAAGCCCATTTATGCCGAGCGGCTCTAGAAGGAATTGCTTTTTCATTCATTTACGGAATGGAAATAATGCAGTCTGATGGAATCGAAATTAAGGTGATGCGAGCAGGTAACGACAATTTATTTCGTTCTCCGATTTTTGCCAATACCATTGCGATTGTAATGAATTGCGAAATTCAAATTTACAACACTACAGGTGCCATTGGAGCGGCGAGAGCTTCAGGTTTGCACGAAGGTGATTTTGAAAAATTTGGAAAAAACATTACCGAAAATGATTACGTGATGAGCTATAAGCCATTGCCAAATCAAGAGTCTTATAAAAAAGCATATCAAAACTGGAAAAAAGAATTAGAATTAATAATCAACAAATAAAATTTTATAAAAATGGCATTAATAGGCAATAAAGAGTACTTCAAAGGAATTGGAGAAATTAAATTTGAAGGGAAGGAATCTGACAATCCGTTAGCATTCAAATATTACAATCCAGATCAAATCGTAGCTGGAAAAACGATGCGTGATCATTTTAAATTTGCCATTGCTTACTGGCATACTTTCTGTGGACAAGGTTCAGATCCTTTCGGACCAGGAACACAATCTTTTCCTTGGGATCAGTCTTCTGATGTTTTACAAGCAGCAAAAGATAAAGCAGATGCAGCTTTTGAGTTTGTAACAAAAATGGGATTTGATTACTACTGTTTTCATGATTTCGATTTGATTAATGAAGGACCAACATTTGGGGAATCAGAAAAAAGAATCCTTTCTATCACAGAATATTTAAAAGAAAAGCAAGCGGCTTCTGGAGTGAAATTGCTTTGGGGAACCTCTAACTGTTTCTCTAATCCACGTTACATGAACGGTGCTTCTACAAACCCTGATTTCAATGTATTGGCGAGAGCTGGAGGTCAAGTAAAAGTGGCTTTGGATGCAACTATTGCCTTAGGTGGTGAGAATTATGTGTTCTGGGGAGGTCGTGAAGGTTATATGTCTTTGTTAAACACTGATATGGGACGTGAATTGGATCATATGGCACAATTCCTTACTCAAGCTAGAGATTATGCAAGAGCCCAAGGATTTAAAGGAACTTTCTTTATTGAGCCTAAGCCAATGGAGCCAATGAAACACCAATATGATTTTGATTCGGCTACCGCTATCGGATTCTTACGTCAGCATGGCTTGGATAAAGATTTTAAAATTAACATCGAAGTAAACCACGCAACTTTAGCTCAACATACTTTCCAACACGAAATTGAAGTAGCGGCAAATGCAGGTATGTTAGGAAGTATCGATGCTAACCGTGGAGATTACCAAAACGGATGGGATACAGACCAATTCCCAAACAACATTCAAGAAACTACCGAAGCGATGTTAGTTTTCCTAAAAGCTGGTGGATTACAAGGTGGAGGAGTGAATTTTGATGCTAAAATTAGAAGAAACTCTACGGATATGGAAGATGTGTTCTTAGCACATATTGGTGGTGCTGATACTTTTGCAAGAGCCTTAATTACTGCTGATAAAATCATCACATCATCTGCTTATGACAGATTAAGAACGGAAAGATACAGTTCATTCGATTCTGGAAAAGGGAAAGATTTTGAAAACGGAAAATTAGGTTTGCAAGATTTATACAAAATTGCTCATGAAAATGGAGAACTAGAATTAAAAAGCGGCAAACAAGAATTGTTCGAAAATATCATCAATCAATACATTTAATATACATTGATAAAAAATTGTTTTAGTTAGTTGTTTAAGTTGAAAAGTATCGAGTATGTTTTGTTTTATGGTGAAATGACATCTCGGTACTTTTTTTTTAAAAAGAAACAAAAAACAATACATTTAATGAATTAGATAACAATAAGAATTAAGAAAAAAAAATTAACCAACCCACTAATTTTAAATTATGAATACAACAGCAAGTTCCAGTTATTTATGGAAGTTAACATTAGTCGCTACTCTGGGTGGACTTTTGTTTGGTTATGATACGGCAGTTATCTCAGGAACAGTAAGTTCGTTAGATAAGTTTTTTGTACTCCCTTTTGGTTTAGGCGAATTGGAAGCTAATGCACGTTTAGGGTTTTTAGTGTCGAGTGCTTTGATAGGCTGTATTATTGGAGGTGTCTTTGGAGGTTTGATCAGCAAAAAGTTTGGACGTAAAAACGGACTTATTTTGGCAGCTGTATTGTTTTTAATTTCGGCTATTGGTTCTGCCATACCTGAAATGTTTATCAAGCCTTTAGGGCAGGGAGACCATACTTTTATTTACATCTTTGTGATTTACAGAATTATAGGAGGTGTTGGTGTAGGATTGGCTTCTATGTTGTCGCCTTTGTATATTGCCGAAGTCGCTCCAGCAAAAAGCAGAGGAAAACTAGTTTCAATGAATCAATTTGCTATTATTTTTGGTATGTTGGTGGTTTATTTTGTCAATTATTATATCGCACAACAAGGAGATTCTACTTGGCTGGATAGTATTGGGTGGAGATGGATGTTTGCTTCAGAAATTATTCCAGCTTCTTTATTCCTTTTCTTTTTATTCTTTGTTCCTGATACACCAAGGTCTTTGATGTTGCAATCACAACCAGAAAAAGCACTGGATGTTTTAATAAAAGTGAATGGAAAAGAAGAGGCTCACAAAATTTTAGATGAAATTAAAAATACCGTTGTCCAAAGTTCAGGTAAATTATTTTCTTATGGGATTCCAGTGATTGTTTTTGGAGTCTTGATTTCAGTCTTCCAACAATTTGTGGGTATAAATGTAGTTTTATATTACGCACCCGAAATTTTCAAAAGTATGGGTTCAGGAACAGATACTGCTTTGTTACAAACCATCATTGTAGGGGGAGTAAATTTATTGTTTACAGTTATTGCCATTCAAACTGTGGATAGTGTGGGTAGAAAACCTTTAATGATGATTGGAGCTTTAGGTATGGCAGTAGCCATGTTTGCTCTAGGAACTGCATTTTTTACAAATTCCTTAGGCATGTTTGCTTTAATCTGTATGTTGGTATATGTAGCTGCATTTGCTATGAGTTGGGGGCCAGTGGCATGGGTTTTATTATCTGAAATGTTCCCTAATGACGTTAGAGGGAAAGCATTAGCTGTTGCTGTAGCTGCACAATGGATTTCTAATTATGTAGTGTCGTGGACTTTCCCAATGATGGATAAAAATAGTTACTTATTAGAACAATTTAATCATGGGTTTGCGTATTGGATATATGGATTGATGGGATTATTAGCAATGCTATTTATTTGGAAATATATTCCAGAAACCAAAGGGAAAACCTTAGAAGACATGAATAATTTATGGAATAGTGAGGATCATACGATGAAAACATCTTTGGATGTAACTGAAGGATTGTCCAATCCACTGGAGAAATAATTTATTTGAAGTAAGATTAATTTATTTTCAAAACAGATATAATGAAGCCTTCCTGATTATGGGAAGGCTTCATTTTTTATTGCTTTATTATTAAAAACTCTCCTTTGAAATTCTGATTTAAAACGGTCATAACTATTGGAGTTCCATCGGCATCAGGGATTACTTCAATGGATGCTTTTCCGTTGGCCATTTTTATAGATTCACTGCCTGTAGGTGTTCCTTGGTTTTTCATTGTTGTACCACCTTTTAGACATTGGAAATACACTCTTTCTTCATAATCCAAACAACGTAAATTGTTTTTATCTACCGCAAGTGCAGTTACCAAGTAATTACCATTTTTTAATTTTTCGGAGGATAATGTTAATCCTAGAGCCGTATCGTTTTTCTTAAATCGGTAGTTTACATTAATTGTATCTGAGACGGTTTTACCATCTTTGGTTTCACCAACAGCTATTAAAGTGTTTTTTCCTTCTTCAAAGTTCAAATCCCAGTTCAATCCACAAGCAGGAAAAGCTTTGCTGTCCCGTTGCTTTTTACCTAATGATTTTCCATTATGGTAAAGTGTTACTTGGTTGCAATTACTGTACACGCTAATGTTGCGAGCAATGCCTTTTGGCCCTTGTCTTTCTGTCCAAGTATGGGATTCAATATACGTAAACGGTTTTTCACTCCAGTAACTTTTGAATACATAGTATGCGTCTTTTGGATTTCCGTTTCTGTCTGTCAACCCTTTTTGGTTCATATAAGGGATATCATCTTCTGGACGTAACGGTGTTGCAAAATCTTTGAAAGCCCACTGTATATTCCCCACAAAATTAGGGTCATTTTCAGCTACATGTAAATGCCAATCAAATAAATCAACAATATAATTTTCGCTCCAATCGCCTATTTGTGCAATATTAGCCACTTGAGTTTGAACAATGGCTTCTTCCCAACCTTCGGATTTGATCAATCCTTCGCCCGTAACAGGTTTTTCGGTATGGCGACCTACATGGCTGTCTCCGCCATATTCCGCATGGATAAAATGTTTGTATTCTTTTTTATAAGTATCCAATGCTTTTTGATAGCTTTTGTAACTTCCAGAATACCAACCTGACCAGATAGAAGGGGAGAAGACATCTACAACATGGGAACCTTCATAATATTTTCGAATCGCTGTTTTACGAGTAGGATCAAGTTTGTGTGCTAAGTCATTCAATTCACTCAAAAAGGCGGTCGTTTTTTCTGGATCATCACCACCTGGGAAATCAGGCAACCAGTTCATTTCGTTTCCTAATGACCAAAGTATAATACTCGGGTGATTGTAGTTTTGAGCAATCATTTCGGTAAGCATGTTTTTGCTATTCGTTTGCCACACCTCATTTCCAAGGCCACCACGACACCATGGTAATTCGTCCCAAACTAATAAACCTAGTTCATCACAAGCTTTGTAAATTTCTGGATCTTGAGGATAATGTGCTAAACGTACAAAATTCGCCCCCATTTCTTTAATGGCTTCCATATCCGCACGGTGCTGTTTATTCGTCATTGCAGCACCTACACCCGCATGCTCTTCGTGTCTATGCGTGCCACGAATTAACAGTCGCTTTCCGTTTAGGTAAAAAGGCCCATGATCTTTAAATTCGAACCAACGGAAACCCACTTTTTCAGTTAGTAGGTCTTTTTCTTTATTCTTATCTAATAAAGAAACAGTTACCGTATAAAGATTTGGTTTTTGAGTATCCCATAATTCAGGGTTTTTGATATTATCGAATGTGATTGTGGTTTTTACGCTATTTGGGACTACTTTTTTTGTAGCGACTATTTTTCCTTTTGGATTTTTTAATGAGACTTCTAATTTTACATCTTTATTCGCTTCTAAATTGTTAATTGTTGCTACAACATTTAATGAAGCAGATTGATTCGAAACCTTTGGAGTGGTGATTTTAAGGTTGTCAATATGATTTTTTGGCAAAGCCAATAACCAAACATCTCTTGTAATTCCGCCATAAATGGTAAAATCACTTTTTTGAGACGGAATGATTTCAGGATTATAGCTATTGTCCACACGAACAGCAACTTCGTTATTTCCTTGTTTAATCAAGTTCGTGATATCAATCGTAAAACCAATATAACCACCTATATGATCTCCCGCTTCTTTTCCATTAACATAGACTTTGGTTGTAATATTGGAACCCTCAAAATACAATTGGTATACGGTATTGGCAGCAATTTTAGGGATGACAAGTTGTTTTTTATACCAGCTTGCAGCACGTCTGTAGCCTGGGGTGTTATCAGTAGCATCTTCACTATTCCAAGTATGAGGCAAATGGAGAACTGTCCAGTTTTTGGCTTGATTGGCTGTGGTAAGTTTGTTAGTATCGTTTTCTAAATAACTCCAGTTTTCATTGATATTTGTTTTAGTTCTTTGCGCATGAATGTCATGCAACGAGAATAATAAACAGGCTACTGCAATCGAGTATAATAGTGAAGAATTCAAGGGTTTAAAATGCTGCTTTTTCATAAAATCATTTCTTTTTTTGTCTTAATAATGCTTCTAAGTAGTAATAATCACCGTATACAATTGGTTCATCTACTTCATCGTTTTTAGGCTTATGGCCTGTACTATGGTCTAAAATAAAAGGACCTTTTACAGTTTTGTCTAATATGTATTTTTTAGTACTTAAACTAGTCATTACTTTATTCGCATAATTCAGATAGAGGTCGTTTTTAGTATAGTCGTACAATTCATAAAGTCCTGAAGCGACTAATGCCGCTGCCGAAGCATCCCTTGGGGCATTAGGAATTGCGGGGTCTTTAAAGTCCCAATATACAATCCCATCTTGAGGCATGTTTTTATTATTGATAAAATAGTTTGCTGTTGCTTCAGCTTGTTTTAAATAAGCTTTATCTTTTGTGTAACGGTAACACATGGTATAGCCATAAATAGCCCATCCTTGACCTCTTGCCCAAGAAGATTCATCATTGTATCCTTGATGGGTCATTTTTAATTTTGGTTTTCCTGTAATGGTATCATAGGAAACCACATGATAACAGCTATTGTCAGGTCTAAAATGATTTTTTAGTGTGGTATTGGCATGTTGAATGGCAATGTCACGGTATTTGTTATCACCGGATATTTTTGAAGCTTCGAATAACAATTCAAGATTCAGCATATTGTCGATAATCACAGGAAAATCCCAAACTTCTTTATTGAAATCCCAAGAACGTATGGCACCTACTTTTTTATTGAAACGGGTGCTAAGTGTTTGTGCACTTTTTACAATAACGTCTTTATAGTGCTGATTATTTTCGTGTTTAAGTCCATTTCCAAAACTGCAAAAGACTTTAAACCCCATATCATGTGTTTTATTATTGAATTTTTCTTTTTCAATAAAAGCTGTCCATTGTTTCGCTTTTTCTTTGAATTTAGTATCCCCTGTTAGTTCGTACAATTGCCAAAGATTACCCGCAAAAAAACCACTACACCAATCTTTTGACGGAACTTTTCGGATTTTTCCAGTAGCAACAGACATACTTCTAGGGAAACTCAACGAGTCGACAGGATAGTCTAACAAGGCATTGTATCTTGAAGATAGAAGGATTGTGTTCTCTTTGTTGTTAGGTTCTTTCGCAACATTATTTTTGAGTTTACACGCTGTTACCAGCAGTGTAAACCCAAGAATAAAAGGTAAATAATAAATTCTATTCATAATAATTAAAACTAAAATATTTAGTAGCCAGTGTTATTGGGCTTTAAGTTAGGGTTTTTTTCTAATTCCCTACCCGGTAATGGGAAATAGTAATCTTTAAGAGGGTCAAATACTTGTTGTTCTAAACCATTAGCTCCAAAAGCTTCAACACCAATTTTTAATCTTTTAATATCGTACCATCTTCCAAATTCAAAAGCTAACTCTAATCTGCGTTCTCTTAGAACCATTTTTCTAAAATCTGTTTGTGACAAACCTACAATTTCATTAGCTGGATAGTTTGAAGGGACCCCCGCTCTGTTTCTTGCTCTCGCTCTTATTCTGTTAACATATGAAGTTGCTTCAATATTACCCGTTACAGGATTAATTTCGTTTAACGCTTCGGCAGCAATTAGCAAAACTTCAGCATAGCGCATCATGATATAGTTGCTACTAGATTCTCTACCATTTAGTCCCGCTAATCCAATTTTTCGGAAATATTTAGCAATATGCGGTCGGTTTACCGCTCTTGATGACATCGTGGTGAATTTGGTATAATCATAAGTAGTAGTTCCTTTTTTACCAATAGTATCAAAACTTACTGCTCGTCTGTAATCACGTTGGTTCCAGTCATTGAAAACTTTTAAGGACGGAACGGCCACTGACCATCCTTCTCCAAAAGAGAAAGTTTGATCTCCTCTGATTCCTGTGATAGAAGCTAGATAATCTTGCCCTAAGTCATTTACTCTAGATTGGCCGATGAAGTCGATTGTGAATAAAGGCTCTTTTAGGGTTAAAGCTTTGCTAGAATCGAATAAATCTTGATAATTAGCATCTAAATCTAAGCCAAACAAACCCTCGTTATCAATTACATATTTCGCTTCATTATACGCTTTTTGATTGTCTCCCAATGTCAGATAAACGGAAGCCAAGTAGGCAGCAGCAGTTGCTTTAGATGGTAACGATCGTACGGGTTGTTTATTAGGTAACCATTCTTTTGCATATTTTAAATCGGCGATAATTTTAGTATATACATCTGCTTCTGAAGTTTTGCTAATGCTATTAACGGTAGCGATATCCTTTACTGCAAAGTCAATATATGGAATGGCTCCAAAAAGGCGTACTAAATGATAATAGGCAAAGGCTCTAGAAAAATAAGCTTGTGCTGCAATGGCATTAATGGTATTTGCATCTCCACTGACTTTTGCTGCACCAGCAATGGTTTGGTTAGCAGCTCCAATAATTGCGTAGGATTGAGGCCAAAAAGCACTGACAATTTCACTACCATCATTCATCCTAAATTGATCCACTTCAACTCTTGCTGGTGTTGTAGTCAAATCACCTATTTGAGCCATATCTCCTCTTAATAGTAGGGACATGGACAATTGTCTTCCCCAATATTTTTCGGATGCCATATAGGCAAAACTACCGTTTGCTGATGCCTGAAGGTCGGCTGGGGTTTTGAAAAATGATTCGGGAGCCAATAATCCCACTGGATTTTCTTCTAAATCGGAGCAAGCCGTTGCAAAGATTGCTGTCGCGATTAATATGATATATTTTTTCATGGTTTTTCAGTTAGATAATTAAAATTTTAAATTCACTCCCATTGTAAACGTTTTAGTGTTTGGGTAGCTTCCGTAATCCAAACCTAGGTTGGTATTACTTCTTTCATTGTTGTTGTTTCTGTAATTTACTTCTGGGTCAGCACCTGGATATTTTGTAAAAGTCAATAAGTTCTGTCCACTGATGTAGAATCGCACTTTCTCGAAACCCACTTTTTTAACCAAATCAGAAGGCAGTGTATACCCAAGTGAAAGGTTTTTCAATCGGATGTAACTTCCGTCATACACAAATCGAGAGGTGATTCTTTTGGTACGTACTGCTGCCACTGGCACATTTGTATTTGTATTAGTAGGAGTCCAAGAATTCAGAGCTTCGGTAGTAGGATTAGCGTCTCCAGAAGCCATTTCAAGTAAGCTGTAGTTTAAAATATCGCCACCTACAGATGCTTGAAAAAACACATTCAAGTCAAAGTTTTTGTATTTAAAATCATTATTCATACCAGCGTTAAAATCAGGGTTTGGATTCCCAATAATCGTTTTGTCATCAGAGGTAATTTTACCATCAGGAACACCATTTGGCCCACTGATATCTCTTAAAAGTTCTCCTCCTGGAGTATTTTCATAACCGGTAGGGATAGTTTGTCCAGCCTGAATAACACCATCATAAATGTACCCAAAGAACGAGCCTACTGCTTCTCCAACTCGTAATATTTGTGAATCAGGTTGTAAGAAGTGACCTGGAGCTGAGTTGATTAAAATATCTGCATTGTCTGGTAAGGCTACAATTTTGTTTTTATTTGTTGAGATATTAAAATCAGTAGTCCATCTAAAGTTATCTGTTGTGATGTTTTTAGTATTAATCCCTAATTCAAAACCTTTGTTACTTAATTCTCCTATGTTTTGAATTTGAAAAGGATTTGCCAAACCTACATACTCCGGTAACGGACGCGCAAAAAGTAAATCTTTGGTTTTGATAGAATAATAATCTGCTGTAATGTTAATTTTATTATTGAATAAACCAACATCTACTCCAAAATCAGATTGATAGGATGTTTCCCATTTCAAATTGTCGTTTGCCAAAACAGTCACGGCAACAGCATTTACAATTTGGTCTCCAATAACAGAATAGGTTTCAGAAAAACGTGCCAATGTTCCATAAGGAGCAATGGATGGGTTTCCTGTTGCTCCATAACTTGCTCTCCATTTGAAGCTTGAAATCACTTTGTTGTCTTTTAAGAAATTTTCATTCCCCATATTCCAACCCACTGCTCCTGATGGGAAAAGAGCATATTTATTGTTGGCACTAAAGTTGGATGAACCATCACGTCTAGCGGTAAAAGTAACTAGGTATTTGTCATCTAAATCATAATTTACCCTTCCAAAAAGAGATACAATTTCAGTTTCAGTTAAGGAAGAATTAGGCTGTAGATAAATGGCACCACCACCTAAATTGTGGTAAGAAACCGAGTTGGTTACAAATCCAGTAGCCCCCGCTGAAAAAGTAGATACTTTTTCTTTTTGATACGAATAACCACTCATTAACGTTAGCAATCCTTTTCCTAATTCCTTTTTATAGGTCAAGTAATTTTCAGATAGAATATTTGTTGTTTTAGAGTCATTAATAGTTGCTCTTCCTTTAACTCCTTTTCCTGATAATAATGTGTTTGGAACAAAAGTACCCACTTGACTATTAGCCGAATTTAATCCAAGAGTGGTTCTAAACTCTAAACCTTTTAAAAATTCATAGTTAGCATAGAAGTTTGTTCTATAGGTAGTTGCAATGGTTTCGTTGATGTTTTCTGTTGCTGTTGCAAATGGATTGTCGATTTCATCACCAATAGGGTTTGTTGTATACACACCATTTGCATTATAAATTCCTAGACTAGGGTCAAAACGATAGGCTGCTGAAACTACATCGGCTGTTCCTGTACCACCAGATTGTGTTTGAGTTAAAATTCCGTTTCTTTGGCTTTTGCTGCCAAAAACATTTAATCCTACTTTTAATTTATCAGTAACTTCTAAGTCAACGTTACTTAAGATCGTGTAACGCTCTAAATCAGAGTTAAGAACCACACCTTCTTGATTGTAATAATTGCCGGATAAATAGTATTTCACTTTATCTGTTCCTCCAGAAAAAGACAATTGTGTGTTTGAAATATTTCCTGATTTGTAGATTTCGTCTTGCCAGTTTGTATTAGCAGGTCCTTTCACATAATTCGTTGCAAAACTAGAACGATACGCAGCAAATTGGTCCGCATTAAGAACATCAATGGTATTGTTTACTTTTTGCGAAGAATACGATTGATTGAACTCAATATTCGTCTTTCCAGTTTTTCCTTTTTTAGTTGTTACTAAGATAACACCATTAGAACCTCTAGAACCATATATTGCTGTTGCCGAAGCATCTTTTAAAACTTCCATCGAAGCAACATCTTCTGGTGCAGGCATCGATGCACCTACAAATCCATCCACCACAATAAGGGCATCACTACTAGCGTTAATAGACGTTCCACCACGAATTCTAATTTTGATTGGGGCACCTGGCTCACCACCATTATTAGATTGAACAGCAACACCTGCCGCACGTCCTTGTAAGGCTTGTTCAGCACTAAGTACTGGATAAGCTGTTAACTCAGATGCTTTAACAGAAGAAACGGAACCTGTCATATCACTTTTTTTACGAGTACCATATCCTACGACGACCACCTCTTCCAGCGAACTAACATCTGGATCAAGTGTTACATTAATTGTGTTTTTATCGCCAACAATCACTTCCTTAGTTTTGTAGCCCACATAATTGAAAACTAATACCGTCTTTTTATCCGATACCATAATAGAGTAGGAGCCATCCATATCAGTTGAGATACCTGTAGAGGTTCCTTTAATAAGAACATTTGCACCTGGTAAGCCCATTGAGTCATCACTCGAGCTGATTTTACCAGTAACTTTTCGTTGTTGTGCATTTACAATGGTTCCTATTAGGATAAATATTCCTAACACATACCACGAAGTCTTTTTTGTTTTGGTTTTTGTAAACATTCATTTTGGTTTTAAGTTAATTTTAATAGTAAATAAATAAGCCAAAAACACATCCCAATCATCACTACAATGAGGCAGGTTTGAATCAGTATTATTTTTGTCTTATTCATAATAGGTATTTATAAAGCCTATAATTAGGCTCTTAGTATTCTGTTAAAGCACTAATTTGTAATTCCTCACTATTTCTAAAGAAGAAAATATTTTGCAAATGATGAAGTCCTTTTAGCTCAATTTTAGTTGTAAAGTCAAACCACAATCCATTTACGGAGTTAATTTGAGTGCCAAATAAATTATAACTTGGAAAGTCTTTATAGTCTAATTTTATAGCTCCAATTTTTAGAAGTAACTCTTCTGTGATTGGTATTGGTCGACTATCGTTATTAAAACTTTCATTTTCCTCCTCACAAAGCTTAATGTCGTACCAATCAATAAAAAAATATTGCCATTCTAAATCTTCTCCCTCAGTATAATATTCTAAAAGATTTCCAATTCGTAAATCTGTAACCGAAACTCTAGTACATGGGGCGATCAAAGTACCGTTTTGGTTTCCTAAATTAGTTTTGTTTTTATTCGTTTCCATAAGTTTCTTTTGGTTTTAAAATCAAACTCACACAATCATCATCTGGGTTAATAGTACTATTTTTTACTTATTTTGATATCCCAAAACTAGGTATACAAAACCATATATAAATCCGAAAATAGGGGTGTAATTGTCCAAAAACCACTTTTTATCCCTTTAAAATCAAGGTTTTTTAATTTTGGATTATTTTTAGGAACAGAATGATTCGTGTTTAAGGAAGTAAAGTTCCTGCTGCCGAAGTTTCAGGACAAATACAAAAGGGTGTCTTCCGATACTTTGGATCTATCAGGGTTACCATTTTTGTTTTTGGGTTTTATGGAGGTGTAATTATTGCGACCTAAATAGTTTGTTTACAAAACCTGCATGTTTATATTTTAAGCAGATTTAATAGAGTGTGATAAATTTTAAAACATATAGAATTTTGCACCATAGTGCTATCAATAGATATTTTACCTAAGCATCTTCCTTAGAAAATTTATCCGCATATTGACTTGGAGTTTCTCCAAATTTCTTTTGGAAACATTTGCTAAAGTACTTCGGATTGTTAAAGCCTACTTTGTAGCTCACTTGTGAAATATTGATTTTGTGTTGTTCGAGTAATTGAGCAGCACGTTTCAGTCGGATTTCGTGTATGAATTCGTTTGGGGTAAAATTAGTCCAGGCTTTGATTTTTGAGAATAACATCGATCGGCCTACTCCTAATTCTGAACAGAAAAAAGGGATATCAAAGTGTTCGTTTGAAATGTTATCTTCTACAATTTGGAATGCTTTTTTGAGTAGTTCCTCGTCTAGTGATGAAACCGTGATTTCACTTGGGCTAAAAGAAGTTTCATTCGCAAATTTGGCTTTCAATCTTTCAGTTGATTCTAAAATATTCTTAATACGAAGTTTGAACTCGATGAGGTTAAACGGTTTACTGATATAATCATCAGCACCGCTTTCTAAACCTTCAAATTTATAGACTAATGCGGAACGAGAAGTTAATAAAATGACTGGAATGTGGCTGGTCCTGATGTCTTCTTTGATTTTGGCACAGAGTTCGGTTCCGACCATTTCAGGCATGATAACATCACTAATAATTAAATCAGGATTGTCATTTATAGCTTTTTTCAACCCTTTTTTACCGTTATCAGCTTGGATGATGTTGTATTCGTCTTTTAATAAATTTTTCATGAAGTTTCTCAAAACAGAATGGTCTTCCACAATCAGAATCGTTTTTTTATCTTCAGAAGGAATGAGTTCGCTGATATCATTATTCTCAACGATCAATTCCTCTTCTAGTTGAGCGGTATATTGACTAATGTCATCGCTAATTTTAAAATCAGTTAGGATTTCATCCTCCATAAGATGTTCTTTTCCTAATGGTAAGCTGACTTTAAAGATAACCCCTTCGGTTTCTTTGTTTTGGACCGTAATGGTGCCTTTGTGTAATTGGACAATATTTTTGACAATAGAAAGTCCTATACCCGTTCCCTTATTGTAATTTTCTTGAACTTTATTGTGCAAAGGAATTTCAAAAAACAAATCAAATATCTTTTCGATATGTTGTTCTGCAATACCTACTCCTGAATCTTCTACTTCAATACTAATATTTTTATCGTCGGTTGTGATTTTTACAGCAATTATTCCACCCTTTGGTGTATAGCGAAAAGCATTCGAAATTAAATTATAAAAAACGCGTTCTAATTTTGGACGGTCATAATAGAGCAGGATTTCGTCATTTGAAGATTCAAAAGTGTAGGTGTAATCACCATCTTTGGCATATTCGATAAATGATAAATAGATTTCTTTGGTGAATTTAACAACATTACCTTCAGCGGCTTCCAATGTATATTGTTTGGTTTCTAATTTTCTAAAATCCATTAACCGATTGATTAAACTCAAAAGATGATTGGCGCTACTTTCAATAACGAGTAATTTTTTGTACATGTCATTCGTCCCGTTATATTTAAGGAGAATTTGTTGTAAAGGACCTAATATTAAGGTCAATGGTGTTCTAAACTCATGCGAGATATTGGTAAAGAATTCTAATTTGGCTTGATTGGTTTCTTTAATTCTCTCGGCTTCAATGTATTCTAACTCTAATTTTTGTTTTAGATTGGCTTTGGATTTTAAAATCCAATTTAGCTTATAAACGGCAAATCCAATGATTAAAAGATAAATTAACATTGCCCAAATACTTCTCCAAGGGGCGGGTTTAATAATGAATGTTAAAGTTGTAGGCTCCTTGTTCCAAATACCATCATTATTAGCTCCATATACTTCAAAAGTATAGGTGCCTGGATTTTGAATGATATAGGTGGCTTCTGTATTTTTGGTGATGGTCCAGTTGTTTTCTAGTCCTTTTAAACGGTATTTATATTGGTTGTTTTTTGGACGTATAAAATTTGGAATTGCATAATTGATGGAGAAATTAGCCTTGTCATAAGCCAAGGTTACTGATTTGGTATAACCTATACTTTTTTCTAAAATTCCATTAGCATCATTGGCATTGATGGATTCGTTTTTAATTTTTAAATTGGTAATTAAAACCTGAGGAATATAGTTGTTATGTGATAGGGTTTTGGTATCTAGAAAACTTACGCCTAATGGGCCTCCAAAGTAAAACTGACTGTCATTAATTTGCAAACAGGAATTGTCGTTAAATTCGTTCCCAACCAGACCATCTTTTTGGTTGTAGACTACTATTTTTTTGGAGTTAGGATTGTATTTAATAATGCCCTCATTGCTACTCATCCATAAGTTATGGTTAGCATCTTCATTTATCGTGTGAATAGAGGTGATAAGGGTGTTTTCAAGATTAAGCAGTTTGGTTTTGATGAATTTTTTTCCATCAAAAAAGTACAATCCTTTGGCTTTGGTTCCTATCCAAATTTGATTTTTACGATCTTGGAAAACGGTAAGAATATCATCTCCCGAAAGCAGGTTGTTATCAAAAAAATAATGTTTGATAACATAGGAGGTTTTTTCTTTGTTCTTAAAAAAGATTCGATTCAATCCGTTTTGTGTGCCTACCCACAAGGTTTTTTTAGAATCAACTAATAAGGTTCTAATCCGATTATTAGTCAAGAAATTGTTTTTTTTAGAATTATCAATAACATGAAAATTCCCGTTAGTAGTATTGTATTGAATCAATCCTTTTCCAAAACTCCCCAACCATAAATGAGTACTATCATCATGAATAATGGAATAAATTCCTGTTTGCTCTACAAATTGAGAAAGTTTTTGCGAAATGATTTCAGGTGTAAATCTTTTTGATTTTGTATTGTAGGCAGTAAATCCTTTGGTAAAAGTCCCAATCCATAAAGTTCCATTAGGCGAAATATGAAGTGATTTTATGTCGTTTTGTGAGTTGTTAGGAGTGTTTAAAAAACGGGAGTTTTGAGATTGAGCATCAAAAACAGTTATTCCAGAACCTTCAGTTCCTAAATAGATATTCTTGTTTTTGTCAGCAACTATGGAACTAACTACATTGAAACTTAATTTTTTATGGATGGAGTTTTGGTTGAAATTAGTAAAATTAGTATTGGAAACATCCCATAAATTAATGCCATTGTAATAAGAACCTATCCAAACTGAACCTTTGTTGTCGGTATATATTGATTTGATTTTATCAATATTAGGCTGATTGCTGCTATAGGTTTTAATCTGTTGTAAGTTTGTGTTGTTTTCCAAAACATAAATACCATCATAAGCGCCAATCCAAAGGGAACCTCGATTGTCAATACTCAGAGCTCGAATATCAGAATTTAATTTATTGAAGTTGGGTTTGCTAGACAAAAATGTAATCACTTTTGTATTCGGGTGCAATTGTACCAGCCCTTTGTTTTTTGTTCCAATCCATATTGTATTAGCGGCATCTTCCATCATGCACTGAACAAATAAATTTTCAGGACCAAATCTTACAAATTCAAACTGATTGTTTTTACGTGAATTTAGTTTACAAAAGCCTTTAGAAGTCCCTATCCAAATGCCATTTTTTTTGCTGTTTATGATACTTAAAACATAGTTGCTAGGAAGGCTGTTTTTGTTGTTGCTAGCATGAAATAAAGTGATTATTTTTTTTGTACTCTGATTGTAAATGGTTATCCCTTCGGAGGTTCCTATCCAAATTTCATCACCAATTTCTTTGATGCACCAAATAGCATTATTGCTCAGTGAATTGTTCAAGTTTGAATGTGAATAGCGTTTAAAGGTGTTGTTTACAGGGTTGTAGCAGTTTAAGCCATTATAAGTTCCTATCCATAATTTTCCAAATTGATCTTCTATGATAGATAAAATATCGTTGTTACTTATGGAAGCTGGATTGGTTTCGTCAGTTCTGTAAACAGTGAATTTACTTCCATCGTATTTGTTCAAACCATCACGAGTTCCAAACCACATTTGGCCTAATTTGTCTTGATGAATAGCAATGACTGAACTTTGTGAGAGTCCATCATTTGTAGAAATATTTTTAAAACGATAGTTTGCGTTTTGCGAGGAAAGCGTACAAGCAATTAGTAATAAATAAACTAATATCGTTTTTTTCATATTATTAATATTCAATAAGAAAACACTCAAAAAAAATTCTATAGTAAATAAAGATAGTTACTAATTACTATAATTTTAACCTTTTCTTCAACTGATAGTCGTAAAGGGAAGGGATAGTTGCAGGTTTTTGATTGATTAATTGTTTGTATGAATTGGGTTCATAAGATACCTCAAATGTTGCGTTTCCGTGAACTCCAACCACGGTGGCGAAAGGACCGTCTTTAAGTCCGTTTAATAGAATAGATAGAGATTTTGAAGCATTTTCGACTTGGACATTCAAGTTCCAAAAAGTACTGAAAGCCGCATGTGAGGGTTTCCAATAATCTGCTCCACCGCCTCCAAAAATAGGATAACTATTATCGGCTTTAGGTTTGATATAAACCGTTGTTGCATCAAATAAATTTTGATGATTCAGTCCTGAATGTTGGTCTAGAATAGGATTTTTAAATACGGTACAATATTGATACACATTTTTAGTTGAAAAAGTATTAAAACTCATCGGATGTACTGCATCATTGTACACTTTTAAATTTTTAATCAAAACATTGTGAACACCACCTAAAGCTACGGTGTAATGTGCTAAATTATTACCAGTTGTAGTGATATTTTGCACAGTGGTGTTAGCAATTTCTTCCGTAAGAATACCACTGTCAGCATTGTGAATAACTACATTGTTTACCCAGCTGTTAAATATTCGGGTCAGAAATATTGCATTATAACCAGGTTCTACGTGATGTGCCACTCGTGGAGCATCAGGGAAAGTAATTTTTAAGTTTTCAATACCAACTTCGGCAAGGTGTTTCCATTCTACAAGTTGTGCTTCATACACGGGTTTGATATCGATCATCAATGGGTCTTTGATGGTAACAATATTTTTTGTGAATTTTACGATTTCGGCTTGTTGACGGACTAATGGTAATGTTGGAAATTGCCAGTGATGTGAACCTGGTTTTAAGTCAGAGTTGTTGTATAAAGCTGTAATAATTTCTCCATTTTGTCCTTCTTTGTTGAATAATTCTAACTCAACTACATCGCCTACTTTTAGGTTTTTAGTATCTGTTACCGTAATTGTAGTTTCTCCTCTTTTTCCAGATATTACTTTTGTCAATACGTTAATTTCAGGGTCGTATTTTTCTAAATAGGATTTTACACGCTCACCAGGAACTTGTGTCCAGATCATGCCACCAGACCATGCATACTGTGAAAATGGAAGATCAATATTGTTTTCTTTTTCCCTTTGACGTTTGTCAAATGTGACTAAATATTCGCGTAATTCAGTCAATGATTCTGGATCTTTCAAATACATCATGGGGCGAGGACAAAAAATCTCTGTGCCTTTTTCGTCAGAACCAGCACCACGCAAGATAAAATTACTGCGCTCGATATAGAGTATTGAACTCAAAATGATTCTTCCTGCAGGTAATTCTAATACCACATTTCCGGGAATGGTTTTGGCTTTTTCTAAGGCTTTCAAAAGTGCTTTTGAATCATCAATTGGGTCATTTGCAATTACACCAAAATCCGTAGCATATACTATTGTGCTTTTAGGAGTAGGTAATGGTTTTTCACCGTTATGATAACCAGCATAACTAAAATCAGGAATATAGGTTTCATTGTTTTTTAGAAGTATTTTTTGAATATCTTCTTTGGTTTGTGACCAAAGGAGACTTGGTGCTAAGGATACAAATAAAACCAGAATCTTAACAATGTTATTAGGTATATTCATAACGTACTATTTTTTTAAAGAAATGCTATTTTTGAATTTCAACACCAAAATAGCTAGGTAAGTTTACACGAATTCCACTAATTTACACGAAATTGAACTGTTTGATTTTTCACGAATTTGCCTTAAACGGATAGCATTTGTGAAATTTCATTTTCTACTTTTCTAATTTGTGTAAATTAGTGGAATTCATGTTGACCTCTGATTAATTTGAATAGAAATCCAGATATCCTATTTTACAAATCTGTAATTGGACTGTATTTTGGAACCAATATTTTCATTACTGTCCAACCTATTAAATAACAAACAGCACAAACAGAAAAAATGATAAAATAACCAGCTTCTATACCTTGAAAGCCCATAAAATTCATGTTAGTTTCTTGACTGAAATCAAATAACAATCCTGAACTTTTATTAATTACTGTAGAACCAATACCTCCAGCTAAACCACCAATTCCAGTGATTGTTGCAATGGCTTTTTTAGGAAACATATCTCCAACAGTGGTAAATATATTAGCAGACCAGGCTTGATGTGCAGCTCCAGCAATTCCAATTATGATTACAGGCAACCAATAGCTAATGTGTCCTAAAGGTTGTGCTACTAAAGCTAGTAATGGAAAAAAGGCAAAAATTAACATGGATCTCATTCTACCAGCATAAGGATCCATACCTTTTTTCTCAACAAAATAAGTAGGCAACCATCCACCAATGATAGAAAGTAGTGTAATCATATACAATACAAATAAAGGGAAAGCTGCTTGTGTAGAATCCATTCCGTAAACAGAACTCAAATAAGCTGGCGTCCAGAACAAAAAGAACCACCATACACCATCAGTCATAAATTTACCAAAAGCGAAAGCCCATGTTTGTCTGTAGGTTAAACACTGTTTCAAAGAAACTTTGGCAGTTGTTTCAGGTACATAACCGACTAGTTTACTATCTGCAATATCATCTTGTTGGATATATTCTAATTCGGCAGCACTCACTTTTGGGTGTTTTTCTGGTTTGTCATACATAAAAATCCAAAATCCCATCCAAACAAATCCTAAGGCTCCAATAATGATAAAAGCCATTTCCCAACCAAAAGCTTTTGCAATAAACGGAATTGTAATTGGTGCTGCTAAAGCACCTACTGTTGCTCCAGCGTTAAAAATACTAGTAGAGAAGGCTCTGTCTTTTTTTGGAAAATATTCAGCAGTTGTTTTGATTGCAGCTGGAAAATTTCCTGCTTCACCTAAGGCTAAAACAAAACGTGCAAAGATAAACAGGGTAACACTTACGTTGATAACCATTCCGGTATCGTTGATGTTTTCAATAATGTCTTTTGCTCCTTCAAAACCTACAAACCAATTACCAGTGATAATTCCAGAAGTGGCAATTCCACAAAAGGCATGTAAACAAGCACCTACTGACCAAATCCCAATTGCCCAAAGAAACCCTTTTTTTGTATCTAACCAATCCACAAATCTTCCTGCAAACAATAAAGAGACAGCATAAAAAATAGAAAATAGAGCGGTAATATTTCCATAATCATTGTTGGTCCAATGAAACTCAGGAGCAATAAAATCACTCCATGTTAAGGATAGTACTTGTCTGTCAAGATAATTTATGGTAGTTGCAAAAAACAACAATCCGCAAATTGTCCAGCGGTATTTTCCAATCGTTTCTTTTTTGTTATTCATAATAGTTAATAGTTTTATTTTTATTAAAATTAAAATAGGGTGGAGGTGGTTTTCTCCAACGTAAATATATGTTATTCTTTTATAGGAATATTAAAATAGCCTTTTGCATTTTCATAACAAATGGCTTTTACAAGATTTCCAATGAGTTTCATGTCATTAGGAAGTTCTCCTTTTTCAACTTCTTCTCCCAAAGTATTACATAGAATACGTCGGAAATACTCATGACGAGGAAAAGACAAAAAGCTTCTGGAATCGGTTAACATACCTACAAAACGACTTAGTAAACCAAAATTTGATAAAACATTCAATTGTTTTTCCATACCATCTTTTTGATCTAAAAACCACCATGCAGCGCCATATTGCATTTTTCCTGGAGTAGAGCCATCGTTAAAGTTGGCCACCATAGCAGCAAACATTTCGCTGTCTTTTGGGTTTAGGTTATAGACAATGGTTTTGGTTAAGGAATCATTTGTACTCAATTTTCCGAAAAACGCACTCATTGCATTTGCTGCACTCAAATCTCCAAGAGAATCAAAACCTTGGTCTGGTCCCAAGAGCGTCATCATTTTAGAGTTGTTGTTGCGGATAGCACCTATGTGAAATTGTTGGACCCAGCTGCGTTTGTGATTCATTTTGGCAACTTCAAACAAAACAGCCGACTTGTATTTGTTAATTTCTAATTCGGTTAAGGCTACAGTCTTTATTCCTTTTTCAAGTATGCTGTCAATTTCTTCCTCTGTATAGTTTTCAGCATAAAAAGTAGCATGTCCGTGATCTGAAATGCGGCATCCATTTTCATGAAAATAATCGTGTCGCAGTTGTAAAGCTTGAATCAATTTTGCAAATGTTTTGATTTCAAAACCTACAGTTTTCTCAAGTTTTTGAATCCAGTCAGCAAACAAACTTCCTTTTTCAATCTCAGTCGCTTTATCTGGACGGAAAGAAGGCAATACTGCAATATCAAAATCTTCTTCTCTAAGTTGTATATGGTACTGTAAGTCATCGGTTGGGTCATCTGTTGTTCCCACCATTTTGACGTTCATTTTTCGCAACAAATTTCGAACACTAAACTCCGGTTTTTTCAATAAGGCATTACATTGATGGTAAATAGCATCGGCTGTTTCTGCATTAAGTAATTCTTCAATTCCAAAATAATTTTTCAATTCAAAATGTGTCCAATGGTACAACGGATTTCTTAGCGTATAAGGAATCGTTTCAGCATACTTTATGAATTTCTCATAGTCGGAAGCATCGCCACTAATGTATTTTTCGTCAATTCCGTTAGCACGCATTGCACGCCATTTGTAATGATCTCCTTCAATCCACAATTGTGTGATGTTTTCAAATTGACGGTCTTCAGCGATGTCTTTTGGCGACAGATGATTGTGGTAATCAAATATGGGTTGTGATTTAGCATACTCATGATAAAGGGTGCGTGCTACTTCATTATGTAGCATGAAATCAGGAGTGATAAAAGCGGTTTTAGTCATTTTTTTTGTTGCAATAGATTACAGTGGATAACTATTTACCGTAAAGGAATTACTTCCTTTACGGTAAATATAGAATGCATTATTCTTATTTTTTATAAGCGCTTTGTAGAATTAAAGACTTCTTTTGATGCCTAATTCAAGACCTCTTAATTCAGCCAAACCTCTTAAACGACCTATTCCTGAGTAACCAGGATTTGTTTTTTTATTCAAATCATCTAACATTTGATGACCGTGGTCAGGACGCATTGGAATAATTCGACCAGTTTCTTTTTCTTTTTTAACAATTGATTTTACCACTTCATACATGTCTACATCGCCTTCTAAATGATTGGCTTCATAGAAATTCCCTTCAGCATCTCTTTGTGTACTTCTCAAATGGATAAAATTCATTTTTTCACCATGACGATCTACAATTCCTGGTAAATCATTCTCAGCAATTACCCCATAAGAACCCGTACACATACAAAATCCGTTTGAAGGAGAATCAATAGCGTCTAGCAATTGTTTCAAATCAGCTTCCGTACTTACAACTCTAGGCAAACCTAGGATTGGGTATGGAGGATCATCTGGATGAATGGCCATTTTTACACCTGCACTCTCAGCAACAGGGATGATTTCACGAAGGAAATAATATAGGTTTTCTTTTAATTTAGCCGCATCAATTCCATCATATCCTTGCAAAACTTTCAAGAAATCTTCAACAGTATATGATTCTTCAGCTCCTGGCAATCCTGCTATAATGTTTTGTTGTAATTTGATTTTATCGGCATCGCTTAATTTTTCAAAAGTAGCTTTAGCTTTGATTTTTTGTGCTTCAGTATAGGTATCTTCTGCACCTGGTCTTTTTAAGATAAACAATTCAAAAGCGGCAAATTCATTTACATCAAAGCGTAATGCTTTTGAACCATCTTCTACTTCATAGGATAAGTCTGTTCTTGACCAGTCTAAAACGGGCATAAAATTATAACATACTATGTTGATACCACAAGCAGCCAAGTTTTTGATACTTTGCTTGTAGTTTTCGATGTATTTTAAATAATCACCTGATTGTTTTTTGATGTCCTCATGAACAGGAATACTTTCTACCACTGACAAAGTCAATCCAGCAGCTTCCACTTCATTTTTTCGTTTCATAATTTCATCTACTTCCCACACCTGACCGTTTTTGATATGATGTAAGGCAGTAACAATTCCAGTTGCACCTGCTTGTCTAGCATCTGATAATTTTACTGGGTCATTTGGTCCGTACCATCTCCACGTTTGTTCCATTTTATATATTTTTTAAAAGTAATAGTTAATGTTAAATACTTGATGCTGCAAATCCACCGTCAACATTTACCACAGTTCCAGTAACAAATTTTGATAAATCGCTACACAAGAATAACAAGGCTCCATCAAGATCTTCAGGTACTCCAAATCTTCCCATTGGGGTGTGTTCGATGATTTTTAATCCACGAGGAGTTAATTCCCCTTCTGGAGTTAATAACAAGGCACGGTTTTGTTCGCCAATAAAAAATCCTGGTGCAATAGCATTTACACGGATTCCTTCACCATATTTAGATGCTAATTCAACAGACATCCATTGTGTAAAGTTGTCAATAGCTGCTTTTGAAGCAGAATATCCAACAACTCTCGTCAATGGTCTTTTGGCTGAAGCCGAAGAAATATTGATTATGTTTCCTGATTTTTGCTTAGCAAAAACTTCAGAGAAAACCTGTGATGGCAATACAGTTCCAACAATGTTTAAGTCTAAAACTTTACGTAAGTCTTCTGTTTTTAAATCGTAGATTGCCTGATCAGGTCCAATCGTTGCTCCAGGCATATTTCCTCCAGCAGCATTAATCAATATGTCAAGTTTTCCGTATTTTTCAATAACGAAATCTCTAATTTTTTCTAAGTTTTCTTTGTCTAATACATTTCCTTGGACAGCATAAGCTTGTCCTCCAATCTTTTCAATAGCTTCAACAGTTCTTTCTGCTTCTTCCAATGTAAATCCAACTATACCAACAATCACTCCTTGTTTTGCTAAAACCGTAGCCATATTACTTCCTAAAACACCTGCACCTCCTGTAATAAGAGCTACTTTTCCTTTTAAATTAAAGATTGAATCCATTTTTTTAATTTTATAGTTGATTATTATTTTCTCTTTATTTAATGCTTAAAATTAAATATGTATGATTAATTAGTGCATTAATGATATTTTATTAACTTGCGTGTTCGCACACGGGGTATTACAAATGTATATAAAAAATCAACTTGAGCAACTTTTTTAAGAAAAAAAATTAAATTTACCTTTTTGAAACCCAGTACTAACTTAAAGTCAAATACTATCATAACGATCAAAGAAATAGCCCGTTTAGCCAATGTTTCGACTGGAACAGTGGATCGAATTATTCATAATCGAGGGCAAGTAGCACAAGAGAATATAGATAAAGTAAATGCTATTATTGATGAATATGGTTACAAGAGAAATATTTTTGCAAGTAATCTAGCTTTTAATAAAAAATTTAAGTTTGCGGTATTGTTGCCCCAATTTAATGATATTGAGTATTGGGAAATACAAATGAAAGGGATAGAGAGGGCAGAGAAGGAGTTTAAACAATATGGAGTTAGTTTAGACTATTATTTATATGATTTTGATCCTTTATCTTTTAATAAAATAGCTCAAAAAGTATTAGAGTCCGATTTTGATGGCTTGCTTTATGCTCCTATTTTTTATGATGAATCAGTGCTTTTCTTAAGAGAATTTCAAAAGAAAGAAATTCCATTGGTCATGATTGATTCTGATTTTTCTGAGAGTAAAAAACACGCTTATGTGGGGCAGGATGCTTTTAAAAGTGGTTACCTAGCAGGAAGACTTACAAGTTTTGCCGTTAAAGATGAAAGGCAAGTTTTGATTATTAAAATCACTCGTGAAATTGAAGCGACTTCAGTCTATTTACAAAGAATAGATGGATTTTATTCTTTTTTTAAAGATAATAAAGAGCTTAGTAATTTTACTTTTCATGAAATCACCATTAAAGATTCGGACTTAAATCAATTGGATAGTACCATGTTTGAAGGCGTCAACAGTGTGTTTGTGCCTAATTCCCGTGCTTATATCGTAGCACAATTTTTAGAGGATAATCAAATTGATGGGATTCGGATTATTGGTTATGATTTACTGAATAAGAACATAGAATTCCTTAAGAAAGGCGTAATTGATTTTTTAATCAATCAAAAGCCTGAAGAGCAGGGTTATATGGGGATCAATCATTTGTATAAAAAATTGGTTTTACAAGAATCAGTTGAAGAAACCTATTATATGCCACTCGAAATTATCGTTAAAGAAAATTATAATTAATACTTAAAATATATAAAAGATTCTAAGTTACTAAGCTACTTAGTTACTTAGAATCTAATCAAAGCAATTTTCTAAATGCTTTTAGCTCCAAACCCTCCATCAATGTGAACGACAACACCGGTTACGAATTTTGAAGCATCTGTGCACAACCAAACCAAAGTTCCAATGATATCGTCGGGAGTTCCAAAGCGCCCCATCGGAGTATTTGCTATGATAGATTCACCTCTAGGAGTCAAATTTCCAGTTGGTGTAAGCAATAAGGCACGGTTTTGTTCTCCTATAAAAAAACCAGGGGATATGGCATTGACACGAATTCCTTCACCATACTTTGTTGCCATTTCGACTGCCATCCATCTCGTGAAATTGTCTATCGCTGCCTTTGCTGCTGAATAGCCTACAACTCTTGTTAAGGGACGTTCAGCTGTAGGGGATGAAATATTAATAATGATTCCATTTTTTTGTTTGGCAAATATTTCTGAAAAAACCTTGGAAGGCATTATTGTTCCCATAATATTTAAATCCATCACTTTTTGTAAGTCAGCAGGATTTACATTAAAAAAATCTTGTTCGGGAGTAATTATTGCACCGGGCATATTTCCTCCTGCAGCATTAATCAAAATATCCAATCGATTGTATTTTTCAAGAATAAAATGCTTTACTTTTTCTAAATCCTTTTGATTTAATACATCTGATTGTATGGCAAAAGCTTGTCCACCTTCATTTTTTATTTTTTCGACAACAGCATTAAGTTTTTCAATAGTTCTTCCTAGAACACCAACAATTACACCGTTTTGGGCTAAATTTTGTGCCATAACACTCCCTAATACGCCACCACCACCAGTGATGAGTGCAACTTTGCCTTCTAGATTAAATGGTTTGTTCATTTTTTAGATTTTTAATTTAAAGATTAGCTTTTTGATTTCACCTTCTCCCATCATCGAGGCGTGACAATCTTCTGGGTAAAGGATCGCAAATTGATTGTTGGTTAGTTTAAAATAAGTGTCAGGAGTATCATGCCAAAAACGGACATCTTTTTCAGTATTGTATTCTCCATTGGGCTGATGGCATTTTTCTCTTGGTTTCCAAGCATAAATCTCTAAGCCTCTAACGCAGAGTTGTATGTCGATATGTTCATCGTGGCATTCAAAAAATTTCAAAGCATCCTCTTTATTATTTCCATTTCCAGTGTTTACAATTACACGCAATCCTTCTGATAAAGTAGTCATTCCATCAGGGAGACTTTCAATGTCATTTTGAGCTATAAAGTCAAAAGCTGCTTTGAAATTAGGGTGAAGGCTGTAGTATTTAGCCGCATTTTTTAAACTGTCTATAATCATAATTTGTTTTATTTGATTTAATAAAAGTTGATAGGGGTATGCTAAGGTAGTTTTGTATTTGTTATAAAAAAAATAAATTTTATATATCGACGAACCAGTAGTAGCTAAAATAGAGATAAAAACTCGGTTTGTAATAGTGTTTTTAGATAATGAGCGGAAAGAGTTTTATTCATTACATTTACTAAAATTAAGAGGTTAGCCAATGTTTCTTGGGGGACTGTTGTACATGTTAATTATAATCGTGGGCAACTGGCACAAGAAAATGTAAATGCTGTAAAGTAGCGTTAATTCTTAGTTGTTACAATTTTTTTAAATGTAATATTACTGTATAGTCAACATAAAATGAAGAAACAAGGCTAATGTTGACTATTTTATCTTAAAAAAAATAGGAGCTAATAATGCCATCTTACAAATGCCTCCATCGCAGCATAATGCGATAAACCTAATTGAATATATAAATCAGCAGTTTCTTTGTTTCGATCTTCGGCACGTTGCCAAAATTCTCTGCTATCTGCACCTTGAAAGACAACTCCGTCTTTTTGAGATTGATGTTTAAAAATTCCTTTTCTTTTTTCTAATACTTGATCAGGTCCCATTGGAATAGCCATTTCAATTTCGTCAATAGCCCATTCTTGCCAAGCGCCTCTATATAACCAAACCCAACAATCCTTCATGAATTTTTGAGGTTTTAATCGCTTTACAGCCTCAAAGATGGCATCCAAACATACTTTGTGAGTTCCGTGAGGGTCTGCTAGATCTCCAGCGGCATAAATTTGATGAGGTTTAATTTTTTCGATTAAATTCATTGTTAATCGAACGTCTTCTTCATCAATGGGTTTCTTTATAATTGTTCCAGTCTCGTAGAAAGGTAGGTTCATAAAATGAATTTGAGTATCAGGAATACCTATAAAGTAGCAGGTAGATTGTGCTTCCCCTTTTCGGATTAATCCTTTTATATGTCTTACTTCAGCAATATCTATTTCACTTGTTTTTTAGAAAGCTTTGTGCTTTCTTGTAAATAGCTATAGCTTCAGAATTTTCGATGCCAAACTTATCATTGTAATCACATACAAAACTAGCAAATCGTAAAGCTTCATCATCTGCTACTGCGATATTTCCAGAAGTTTGGTAGCCTATATGAACTTCGTGGCCTTGCTCATGCAGACGCTTAAAAGTGCCTCCCATACTTATGATGTCATCATCGGGATGTGGACTAAAGATGAGCACCCTTTTTTTTGCGGGTTCTGCACGTTCTGGCCGATTAGTATCATCTGCATTAGGTTTTCCACCTGGCCAGCCTGTAATGGTGTTTTGTAATTTATTGAATATTTTAATATTGATGTCGTAGGCTGGGCCAGAATCAGCCAATAGGTCACTCATTCCGTTTTCGATATAATCGGCATCAGTAAGCATTAAAATGGGCTTTTTTAAAACTAAGGCTAAGGATAAAACAGCTTTTCGAATTAGCTTATCAGTCCAGACAATTTTCTCTACCAACCAAGGTTTATTGATTCGAGTGAGTTTTGAAGCAGCGGCTCTATCTAGAACAAAGGTAGCGTTGTTGTGCAGTTGCAAGTAGGAGGCGGGTACTAGATTAGTGACCGAATCTTCAACAGAAGCTTTGATAATGTTTGATTTTCCTTCCCCCCAAGCAAGAAGGATAACTCTTTTGGCCTCCATTATTTTTTTTACTCCTAGTGTAATGGCTGTTCGAGGCGTATTATTCAAGCCCGAAAAATCAAAACTTGCTGCTACTCTTGTGATATGGTCTAAGGCTACCAAGCGAGTTTTGGAGTTTTGTAGCGAGCCAGATTCGTTAAACCCAATATGACCATTGCCTCCAATTCCTAAAATTTGTAAGTCCAAGCCGCCCAAAGCTTCAATTTTGGCTTCATATTGACTGCAGTAATCAGAAATAGCTTCTTTGGATAAAGTTCCATCAGGAATATGATAATTTTCTGGAAGAATGTCAATATGATTGAATAATCGTTCTTTCATAAAGCGGACATAACTATTAATGGAATCAGGCTCCATTGGATAATATTCATCCAGATTAAAAGAAACCACATTGCTAAAACTCAATCCTTCCTCTTTATGTAAGCGAACCAATTCAGCATACAATCCTTTAGGAGAAGAGCCAGTGGCCAAGCCTATAATACAGGGCTGTTTTTGAGCTTGTTTAACCTTTATCAAATCTGCAATTTCTTGGGCCACTGCTTTTGATGCTAGTGTAGAGTTTTCAAAAACAATCGTCCCAATATTCTCAAACCTTTTCTCAAAGCTTGTTGCTTTATCTATGAAACTATTTAACATGCTACTTAGTTTATTTCTTAATTGATATTTTTACTAATTTGGTTTTTAAAAGCTATTCTGATTTTACTAAGCTTAAGGAGCTTTATTAAAATTATATTGTTGTAATTTGATTAAAGGAATTAAGTTTGATTGAAATTTAAAAATAAAACAGATGTGTTTTTGCATTTTCTAAGACTGGAAAAGTAATGGTGATAATTGAGTTTGAGACGAATTGTATTTCAATAAAATTACCAAATTTTGTTTTATTAGTAGCTATTTTTTGAAAGAATTTAGAAAAAAAACTTCTAATTACGAAAGCTTTAGCTTAGCCCAAATTCTGCATTAGAAATCTACTGCATTTGAATTCTTCTTTAAAAACAAGTGCTTACTTCTGTTTTAAAAATCAAAACAGAGAGGTATTTCTCATTTTAAAATAGTCCGTGAGCTCATGGTTTTTTGAAAATAGCATGAGAACTGCTAACTATATAGTTGCTGTAGTTTTGTTTTTTTTAATCTAAGAATTTCAATTGCAAGATGAGGAAGATAGGGTTGTATAAAATGTAATTTTATTTTTTGTCCAACTTGGAATTGCATAACTGAAATTTTGTTGCAGTATCCCCAATATTTAGCCATTCTTTGATAGTTTCAATTTCTTTGTCTTTTACTATTGCATGTTTTCCTAACCCCAATAAATAGCGTACGACACTTGGCGATAAGAAAACCATATTTCTATCTTTTTCAGCTAATTGCACAAAAATATAATGGTTAAAAAAAGGTAATTCTACCTTTTTTTTCCTATCCGAACTTTATGCTGTTTTTTTAATCATTGGACAATAACACTTTACCCCAAGCTGAGTTAATTGTTCAGTGGCTGTATTTTTAACTATTTTAATGTCATTTTGAGGAGGAGATGCTGGTTTTTTGAATTTTTCTTTTGGGTTTTCACCGTATGTATTTGAATAGGAATATCCTTCACTAAATAGAATCCATAATACATAAAATGGAATTATTTGGTATCCACCATTTTTATTCAAAACCTGGCATCTTTTAGCACTTTGTAATATGCAATCAAAAAGTTTGTAAATGTTCTTGATTCTCTTTTTGTCTAATCCTCAATTTTTGAATTTGACCACTATCTTTCAGATAAACAATGGGTTAGGTGGTGATAAAAAAGGAGAAACGATTGTAAAATCATTTCTCCTGTCTAGTAGCCCTAACCGAACAAATGTCGAACCACTTTATAGAGGATTTAGAGTGTTTGGCTAAGTTTGAGAAGGTATTTTAGTTTGATATATTCGAAACTATTTTTTAATTTGTGTAGCTAGTTTTCAAGTGTTCAATACTTCAGTTTATTTGGTGTCTAAATCGATATTTAGAAAGGTTAACGTTTACTTTTCATTGTTTTTCAGATTTTCAAAGTATTCTTTTGGAGAAACGTTATATACTTTTTTAAAACATCTTGTAAAATAAGATTGCGAACTAAAACCTACTTTGTAGGTAACTTCACTGAAGCGACAATTTTCTTCAATTATTAGCTTTACAGCATATTTGATACGTATTAAGTTTACAAAATCAGTAGTAGTAAGTCCTGAAAGTGATTTTATTTTCCGATGAAGGTTACTTCTGCTAATCATTAATTCTTCTGTCAATTTATCCAAGTTAAAGTTCTCATCGGCTATGTTTTTCTCTACTACTGTTCGTACTCGATTGAGAAAGAAATTATCAAGTCCTCCAACTTCAATTGTTTTTTTAGAAATAAATTGTTTTGAAAAGTTTTCATGGATGCGTTTGCGTTGTTCTAGCAGATTTTCAATTTGTTTTAATAAAATATTTTCATCAAAAGGTTTTGTAACATAAGCATCGGCTCCTTTGTCTAATCCTACGAGTATATTCTCTGAGGATGATAAAGCTGTCAATAGAATAACAGGAATATGGCTGGTTTCAATTTGGGATTTGACAATGTTACAAAACTCAAAACCATCCATCTCAGGCATCATAATATCAGAGACAATAATATCGATGTTGTGCTCCTTTAATATATCCAGTCCTTCAATACCATTTTTAGCATATTTTACTTGATAAAAATCACTCAAATAGGAACAGATTAAAGTTCTAAAATCAGGATTGTCTTCCACAACAAGAATTTGATATGGATTTTCAGATTTTATTTCATTTTTGGATTGGATAACAGGTAATTCGTTGTCGCTAAGGTTTTTTACTTTTTGATGACTTTCAAAAAGAAATTTTTGCGCTTTTTGTTTCCTAGGCAACAAAATTATGAAACGTGAGCCTTTACCTAAAGTACTTTGCACCATAATTTCTCCATGATGGAGTAAGGTGAAATCTTTGCATACTGATAAACCTATTCCACTACCTTCCAGTTTTTGGAAATTTATATTTTCTTTTGGTTTTCCTTGTTCAAATCGATTAAAAATTTTGAACAAATCTTCATTATCAATGCCAGGACCATTATCCTCAATGGTGATTTGAATGTAATCATCGGTATGGATTTGACCATAGCTTAATTGATTGCTATAGGAGTTTGGTAGCGTATCTTTTTCTGTGTTTATAGAGACTTTTATTTGGCCATTTAAATTAGCGTATTTGAAAGCATTGGAAAGGAGATTATAAATAATGATATCAAATTTTTGTTGGTCGGCTTCAATTTCTATACTTGATAAATCGTAATCCAATACAAAATCAATTTGTTTCGATTTAATTTCGCCTAAAAAATCTTGTTGCATCTCTTTTATTAATTCAATCACGTCGATTTTAGAGATCTTTAATTTATTATCGCCTTTTTCTAATTTTCGTAAGTCAATAATTTGGTTAATTAATTCAAGTAATCGATTCGTATTACGTTTTGCAATATCTAAATTGATACGGTCTTCCTCTGAAATGTTTTTTGATTTCATTAGCTGTTTTATTGGCCAAGAAATTAATGTCAACGGCGTTCTGAATTCGTGTGAAACATTGGTAAAAAATTTCAGTTTCATTTCATGAATTTGTTCTTCATTTTCGCGTTGGCTTTTTTCAAGTAAAATAGCTCGTTTTAGTTTTATACGTTCAAAGTAAAAACGACCTGTATAATATAAAAAAGTCATAAAAATTAGTAGATATAGTAAGTAGGCAAAAGGTGTTTTGTACCAATATTGCTCTATTACAATTATCATTTTGGTGGGTGATTCATTCCAGATACCATCATTATTAGCCGCTTTTACCTCAAAAATATATTTACCAGGTTCCAGACTAGTAAACAATACCGATCCTTCGTTTTCAACTGTAATCCAATCGTTGTAATAGTTTATAAGACGATATTGGTATTTATTTTTTTTAGGCATCAAATAATTGTCCGCAAAGAAATTAATTCTGAAAGTTGTTTCATCAGGATTTAGATGAATGGGGTTAATTTCAAAATTATTAGAATAGGCAGGATATATAGATTTATTGTTTTTTAAATCTACTGTGCTAATGATGGTAGCGGTTTTTTTTGAATTTACTTTTATATTATTGGGATTAATTCTGGTAAAACCATTCGTGCCTCCAAAATACAACAGGCCATCATTGTCTTTAATTACAGCTTGTGGACTAAAAATATCTCCTTGAATACCATCAGAATAAACAAAATGACGTTTGCTTTTGTCTTTTGTGTTATATAAGAGTAATCCATTATTAGAGGTAATCCATATATTTTTGTTTGAATCTTCAAGAATGCTATAAACATTTTTTTTATCAAGAAAACCTCCTGCATCAAAATTTTTAAATTTATCAGAATTGGGATTGTAAATTAGGACACCATTATTTTTTGTTCCTATCCAAATTTCACCTGAATCATGTTGCCATAAACAGTAAATTGTATTTACTGCATTTTTGGTAGTGGATTTAGCATCCGAAATCTTTGTAATTTTACCCGTTGGTAAATGAATTCGATATAAAAAACCTTCATAAGTTCCCACCCACAAATTGGATTTTTTATCAGTAACAAATGATTGAACATCAATAGAATGCATAGGGATTCTATTTTTGTTATTTATAAAACAATGGCTAATGGTCTTTGTTTTAAAATCATAGAAATTGATTCCTCCGTGGAATGTTCCAATCCATACTCCTGAATCTACTGCATGTAAAGAATAAACGCTGTTAGAAGAAATATGTTTTCCATCATTTATTCCATAATCAAAAGATTGAAATTTAGTGGCACCTGCTGGTTTGTACCAAAGTCCTTTTCTAAAAGTACCTGCCCATATTCCTCCATATTTGTCTTTACATAGCGCTTTTATATTTTTGATTTTTTGTTTATTATCTAATGGAATAACATCAAATTTTTTAGTAATTAGGTTAAATGAATTTAATCCACCAACTTCAGTTCCAATAAGTAATTCATTGGCACTGGTTTGGAGAAAGGAACTTACGACATTGCTACTTATAGAATTATGTGAGGCGCTATGTCGGTATGTTTTAAAGTTATTATCAGAATGATGTAATAACGCTAATCCCCCTGACCAAGTGCCAAACCACAGCTCTCCCTTTTTATTCTCATAAATTTGAAAAATAGAATTGTGGGGGATGCCAGGGTAATCATCAGGATTTAGCCAAGTAAGACTTCCATGGTATTCCATGTATAAACCATCATCAGTACCAAACCACAGCCTGCCATAAGAGTCTCTTTTAATAGCTCTTACTCTTTCTGTTTTTGAAACTTCTGATGTGTTTTTGAAAGGAACTTGTTTTATAAATTTCCCTTTTAAATTATAAATTTTTGCCCCATTTTCCTCAGTACCTATCCATATTTGGTCTTTTTCAGAATACATACTGATTATTTTCACCCCACTTGAAATTATTTTTTTTAATTTATTATTGAGAGGATTGAAAAGATAGACATCTCCCTTTTGAGTACTAATCCATATTCTATTAGAGCCATCTTGATATAGTACTTCAGGTGATTTGAGTTGGTTTTTTGCTATTCGATTTAGTTTTTTATTTCCATAATCCAATATTCCAAAACTATTACTATCAATTACTAAATACCTGCCGTCAAGTAATTGTAATACTGATAAAACTCTTTCTTGAGCCATAGATCCATCTTCGTAAACATATTTGACGGGTTCAAAATTTTGTGAATCTCTTTTAAATATACATAATCCTTTGATGGTTGAAATCCATATTTGATTTTGATTATCGGAATATACCTGTTTTATTTCGTCACTGGGTAAACTGAAAGCGTCATTCGTATAAGGCATGAACCAGTCTGTTTTTTTTGAATCATATCTGATAAGTCCTTGTTGGGTTCCCATCCATAAATAGCCTAAATCATCCTGAAGGATTGATTGGATAGCATAGCGGGCAAAACCTCCGGGTGGAGACATCTCCCTGAAAATAATATTATGAGGTTGACTGTATCCCGAGTTTTGGATACAGATAGATATTAATAGGTTCAAAAATGTTAAGAATTTATTCATTGTCTTGAATAGGGATATTTGTTTTTGTAAAAATAGTAATTGTTAACAGCAGCATTTTTTCACTATTGATGTAATTATGAGACAATAGTGAAATTACGTAAAAATATTGACAATAATAGGACAATAGTGCATTTATCAGGATTGAATTAGTATTTAAGTTTGTTCAATACTAAGCTATTATAATATATAATCGAAATGAAGAAAGCACATATTATTAGTTCATTTATAATCATGGCTACTATAGTAGGTGGTTCGATAGGTATGTCAGGTAAAGATGTTCAAGAAAATCCAGTAGAGAAGAAAGAAATTTATAAAAAACGTGATAAATGGATACAATTAACTAATCCTTTGATTCCTGAAGCGGGTATGTCAGACCCACATATGTTAGTAGTTAATGATGTATGTTATGTTTTTACAGGTCATGATATAGGATTTGGTATCGGAGATTGGGTTATGCCCGATTGGCGTATTTATAAATCAAAAGATTTAAAGACATGGGAGCACGTAGGGACTATACGTCCTGAGGATAATTACATGGGGAAGGGGAATACCTCTTGCTGGGCAGGAGATATTGTAGAAAGAAATGGAAAGTATTATTGGTATTTTTCAAATCACCATGATAACGCAGGAGTTATGGTTGCCGACAAACCAGAAGGTCCTTATAAAGATGCTTTAGGCAAACCACTAGTGGATTCTTTTGACCCAACTATTTTCGTAGATGATGATAATACACCCTACATTATTTATGGTAGAACTAATTATAAAATTGCACGCCTTAAAGAGTCGATGATTGAACTCGATGAATCACCAAAAACAATTGTTATTAATAAATCAAAATATTTTCCAGAAATGGATAAAAACTCGTTGCACAAGCGCAATGGGATATACTATTTAAGCTGCTCGGGTTATTATGCTACATCTAAAAACTTATATGGCCCGTATGAAACTCAAGGAGTTGTAGGAGAGGGATGGGAGCTAGATACTCCATATGGACATGGTGATTTTTTTATATGGAAAGGCAATTGGTATCACGTATGGTGTAAATACAAAGATCGTTCAAAAGACCGTATAAGAGATTGTTATATCGCTCCTGTACTATATGGCAAAAATGGAGA
Organism: Flavobacterium faecale; assembly: GCF_048320115.1. Lineage (GTDB taxonomy): Bacteria > Bacteroidota > Bacteroidia > Flavobacteriales > Flavobacteriaceae > Flavobacterium > Flavobacterium faecale_A. The sequence goes on along the minus strand of NZ_CP182943.1, from coordinate 391,998 downwards.
AATGAGAGATGATCTTAGTCATTTAAATAATACAAATAAATTAAATACAAAACCAACTAAACAATAATAACAGGCTATTATGATTTAATCTTAGATCAATTAGAGCTGATTCAGTTATAAACCTTAACTATTAATTTTAAATACTATTTTATGAAAACAAAATTACTTTCTTTTTTTGCATTTATTGCTATTGTGTCAAGCTCAATCGGGCAAACTACACTTTTTTTTGACAACTTTGATCCAGCAATATTCCCAAATCCAGCAGCGTCAGATTTTGTGAATTTTTCCTCAAATCCAGGTACACTTTCAGATTTAGCTTCAGGTTATACCTATACTGGATATACAAGTGCTACAGGCGGTTGGAACACTGCTGGTGCTAGTGCTAGCGGTAGGAGCGTTGTTTGGAATGGTTCAACTTACAACACAACATTGAGTGTTGCAGGACAATCTACTCCTACAAACCTAAGAGGAGCATCAACGACTTCAGTATCATTGAGTAGCTTTGCATCGGGGTTTAACCCCATTTTAAAAGACAATACAGCCGCAATCACCTGGTCATTTGCTATGCGACTTACAAAATCAACATCATTTTCTATGCTCCCAGGAGCGCTTAATGTAGGAGCAGGTCACTGCGGAGGTGTTATTTTAGCTACTAATGCGGCTAATAATGTGTCTATTGCAGATCCAGCATCTATTTCTAGTGGTTATATGGTTTTAATTCATGGGGATGCTTCAAATAATGCGATTACTTTTGGACGTTTTACCAATGGGGTAAGGACTTTAACAACGACGACTCCAACCGAGAGTACTTTTACCCCCTTACTTAAGGTAGATAATGTTGTAAATTCGGCTGCAGTTTCAATTATTGTTACTTATGTTCCAAGTACTGAAACATGGACTTTAAAGGTGAGAAAAGATGGTGTGAACTCAGTATTGCTTGACCCAGAAGCTACAACAGCAACTGAATATACTAATTCAGTTCCTACTTCTATTGCAGATGCAACACATACTGGTATCACAATGACTAACATGATGATGTATTTTAACCAAGCAAATAATAATACAATGAATATTGATAATCTAAAAGTTTCAAAAGCGACTACTTTAAAAGTTGCTAAAAATGAAATTGAGGGATTAAAAGTATATCCTAACCCAGTTACTAACGGAAAATTGTCAATAAGTTCGAATACTACAACCACTAAAAAAGTAGCTATTTACAATGTTTTAGGGAAGGAAGTATTGAATCAAGAAGTAAGTTCGGATGTGGTAGATGTGTCTAATATAGCTAAAGGTGTTTATATCCTTAAAATTACAGAAGCTGGTAAAACAAGTACGGTAAAAATCGCCATAAAATAAATACTATAGTTTTAATAATTATACAAAGGCGGTAAGAAGAAGTTCTTCCGCCTTTGCATGTTATAGTTTAAATGTCTAATGAATGAACCTTGGAGTTAGTTCATACAAACGTTTACGGCAATTTACCTCTCCAGTGAAAAAATATAAATTAAATATTTATGAAAACAAAGTTCTTTTTATTAGTAGCATTAGTTACTATTACGTCCTTTTCATTCGGACAAACGACACTTTTCTTTGATAATTTTAACCCTGTTGTATTTCCAAATAATACTACAGAAAACGTAAATTTTACTTCTAATCCTGGTACACTTTCTGATTTAGCCTCGGGATATACATATACAGGTTTTACAAGTGCTTCAGGAGGTTGGAACACTGCAGGCGCTAGTGCTAGCGGTAGGAGTTGTATTTATAGTGGTAATACATTTAATACAACTTTAAGTTTTGCTGGGCAATCAACGCCCACTAATTTAAGAGGTACATTGACTACTTCTGTATCCCTAAGCAGTTTTGCTGCAGGGTTTAATCCCATATTAAAAAATAACACAGCCGAAATTACATGGTCATTTGCTATGCGTCTGACTAAATCAACACCATTTTCTTTATTACCAGGAGCACTAAATTCTGGTGCAGGTCATTGTGGTGGGGTCATTTTAGCTACTAATGCTGAGAATAATAGATCTATTGCTGACCCAACAGCTACATCAAGTGGCTATGTGGTTTTAATTCATGGTGATGGCTCAAATAACGCAGTTAGTTTTGGTCGCTTTACTTCTGGATTAAGAACCTTGACAACAACTAGTCCAACAGAGAGTACTTTTACACCTTTGCTTAAAGTTGATGATATTGTTGCTGGTGCAGCAGTTTCAATTATAGTTACTTATACTCCAAATACAAATACCTGGAGTTTGAAAGTAAGAAAAGATGGAACTAATTCTTTGTTGTTAGATCCTGAAGCAGCAACAGCAATTGCATATACAAATTCAGTTCCTGTTTCAATAGTTGATGCAACACATACGGGTATTTCTAATACTAATATGATGATGTATTTTAATCAGGCGAATAATAATACGATGAATCTAGATAATTTAAAGGTGTCAACAGCAGCTTCTTCAAATAATAGTAAAACCACCTCATTGTTGTGGGGAGAAAACGGTGAGTTATGGGATTCCCGTGGTAGAATTCCTGATTTTTCGTATGCAGGATATGGAGGAGGATATGCCGTAAAACCAGTTTTTAGTAACATTATTAATGTACTTGACCATGGAGTAATTCCTAACGATGGTCTTAGTGATGTTGCCGCTATAGACGCATTAATTAAATCGGCACCTAATAATAGTGTCATTTATTTTCCAGCCGGTAGATATGTGATTGATAATTGGCTTAAGATAGCAAGAAGCAATATTATTATCAGGGGAGCAGGTGAAGGTGTTAATGGTACGGTATTTTATATGCCCAAATCAGCTACAGATATAAATAGTAGTAATACGAATGGTTATGCAGAGGGGGACAAAGGTCATATGATAGAATTTGCAGGTGGATCTCAATCTACGATTACAACTATTACTGAAGAAGCCCTTAGAACAGATAAGGTCATTGTTGTTGCTTCTGCAAGTAATTTAAAGGTGGGAGATATTATTGAAATAAATGCTAGTGGTGGAAATTTAGTAAATGGGGAATTATGGTATGAATTTTTTAATAATCAAACCCAAGATTGGCCATTGCCACACCAATCATGGTTAAATGCCGATGGAGGTAGCATGTACCATACCATAGAAAAAATAGAGGGAAATTTAGTGACGCTTCGTGAACCACTACGACTCAATATTAAGCCTTCATGGAACATGCTTGTGCAAAAAAGAACTGGTGCATTAACCAATGTAGGTATTGAGAATCTTAGATTAGAATTTATTGAAGTGCCAAAATTAGCTCATTTAGACGAAGTGGGTTATAATGCACTTCAATTTAATAGTTGCTATAATTTTTGGAGTAAAAATATTAGCATTGTTAATAGTGATAATGGGATTCTCTTAACAAGATCAGCTTATGGAGAGATTGAAAATATAAGTATGTTAGGTAGAGAAGGACATCATGGTTTTAAAATAGCCTATAGTGCTAATAATGTCCTAAACGGTATTCATTTTAATAATGCTGCAGCTAATATTCACTCTATTACTATAATTCATAAAGCCAATGGAAATGTGGTTAGAAATGTAACTGCCGATAACACGGTAAATAACAATACGATAAGTTTAGATTTTCATAGAAACGCTCCATTTTCAAATTTATGGACTAATGTGAAATCGCCATGGTCTTTCAAAAGTTCAGGAAATTCAGGTGCAGGACCACATGCAGGAGCTCGTAATGTTTATTGGGGCTTAGTTGGAGTTTCAACAGCGATGTTTTGGGATACCGAATCGGATTGGAAAGACAATTGGGGGATTTATCAAGGTACTATTGTGTCTGGTTTAAGCACCAGTGAGAAGTTTACGGATGATAGAGAATGGTATGAGAATGTTCCCAATTTAGCTGAAAAGGATTTATATACATTACAGCAAAAATACCGTGCAGAAGTAAGTCCAGAATTGGTTTTTAATGATAATGCTTATGGAAACCGAGGTGATTGGAAAGAAAGAGATGGTTCCCGATGGAAAGTTCGAGATATTAATGGGAATAATAGATATTCTCTTTTGGTTAACAATCTTCCGCCTGTTTCCAACGGTAAATTATCTGAATATTCTGTTATCAATATTCCGCAAAGGGCTAGATATGAAGTAAAAGCAAGGGTGAAACTAATAAATGATTTAGCAACAAGAACGGAATCAGACATAGCCATAGTGACCTCCTTTAGTGATGATAAAAACTACCTATTTGCAAGGCTTAGTACAAATGCTAACAATTCTGGATTATATAGAGTAAGTAATAATAGTGTTACTAAGTTGATAGGATCAACAGCCACACTAGCCACAAATGACTATATCAATTTGGCTGTCGCAATCGATGGTAATGATATAATTTTCATCAAAGACAATATCGAAATCGCACGCGCAAATAATGTAGCTAATATTACTTTTGGAAAAGTAGGAATAGGTTCTTCTAAAAATGGTATTACTGTATTAAAATTCGAGGAAAGTGAAAATATTTTAAGTGTGAATGACAATACGATAATGGGTGTTAAGATATATCCAAATCCAGTTGATGATGAGTTTTTTGTTTCCTTACAGGATTTTCTAAACACTACAATAAGCATTTACAATATGAATGGGCAATTAGTTTATAAAACCAAAGCAAATAAAGAACTTATTAAAATTGCTACAAAAGGGCTATTTCCTTCAGGAGTTTATTTAGTAAAAGTGTCTGATCTAACGGGTAAAAGTTATACCGAAAAAATGGTTGTCAAGTAATTAGTATCATATAATGTTTTGAGAGTGGTTAGTTTTTGATGATATCTTTTAATCAGTTCGAGTGTTTTTTATTCTGTTTAGAATAAAAAACACTCGAACTGACATTTTTACTTAATCTATCGAATTTGTATCATCATTTAGTAAAATGAATTTGATGATAGTGATAAGTAATACAATGGACGATTATGAATCAAATTTTATAAAAATTTAAATAAAAAAAAGTGAGTAGCAAAGTTTTTTTACTAGCTGGAATATTAGTTCTAGTGATGTCTTGTCAAGTTAAGAAAAATAAAAAATATCCAGTGCTTAATAAAACAAGTGTGCGTTTAGAAAGTAGGTATCAGGAACTCTTAAAGTATCCTGTTGATTCTACACGAATTCCAAGAAGTTATACCAAAGTAACGAATAAAGTAAGAGGAGTAGTCTCTAAAGATTGGACGAGTGGTTTTTTTCCAGGGAATCTATGGCAGTTGTATAAAATTACAGGGAAAAAAGAGTTTTTAGATAAAGCAAAGATTTGGACTTCATTTGTTGAAAAAGAGAAGTTTAATAACGAAGACCATGATATTGGTTTTAAAGTGTATTCATGTTTTGGAACAGGGTATAAAATTACGGGTCAAGAGGATTATAAAGAGGTGATTATTCAAAGTGCTAAAACCTTGAGTACTCGATACAGTGGGAAGGTTGGGGCAATTAGATCTTGGGATTTTAACAAAAAAAAATGGGACTATCCTGTGATTATTGATAATATGATTAACCTAGAATTGCTGTTCGAAGCGTCTTTACTTACAGGGGATAGTCGATATCATGATATTGCAGTCAATCATGCCAATAAAACATTGAAAAATCATTTTAGACCAGATAATAGCGTTTATCACGTAATTGATTATAATCCTTCAAACGGTGTGGTTCGATTGAAAAATACACATCAAGGATTAAATGATTATTCGGCTTGGGCACGAGGTCAGGCATGGGCTATTTATGGCTATACAATGTGTTATAGATATACCAAAGACCAAAAGTATTTAGATCAAGCAATAGCAACGGCTCATTATTATTTAGATCATAAAAAACTGCCTAAGGATGGGATTGCATTTTGGGATTTTGATGATCCAAAAATACCTAATACACATATAGATGTTTCGGCCTCTGCTGTAGTCTGTTCCGCTTTATATGAAATTCATGGTTTTACTAAAAAGGACTATTTTCTGGATAAAGCAAATCTAATATTAAAGTCTTTAATGTCTGATAAATATGTTTTAGACTCGGCTATTAAGGCACCTTTTATTTTGGATTATAGTACCGGGAATAAACCCAAAGAGGATGAATTGGACGAACCTATAGTATATGGAGATTATTATTTTTTAGAAGCTTTGGTGAGAAGTAAAGAAGTAAAAGATTCAAAATAGAAGAATATGGCATATAAAATGAGTTTTTTATTTTACTTGGTAATCACAATTGCTTGTGCTCAAGACGTTAAAAAAGTGTTTAAAGAACTCAATAAAAATAAACGTTGGAATTTAGATTTTAATGATAATTGTAAAACAAATTGGAATCATAATTGGACTTTAGACGGACTCATCGCTACTGTTGAAAATTCCAAAAAAGGAATGCATTTTAAAGCAGGCACTGATAGCTTCGATGATGCTCATCATGCTGTTTTATGGACAAAAGAATCATTTACAGGAAATGTTAAAATTGAGTTTGATTATACTCGAACGGACACTGAAAAGAGATTCGTAAACATTCTTTATATTCAAGCTACTGGGGATGAAGAAGGAGTGTACGATAAAGATATTTCAAAATGGAAATCTTTACGTACCATTCCATCTATGCGAACTTATTTTAATAATATGAATCTATTACATATTAGTTTTGCTGCATTTAACAATAGTGGAGATGGCTCATTTTATGTACGAGCAAGAAGATACCCAACCCAAAAAAACGTAAAATTTGAAGATATGCGTATTAAACCTTCATACGATATGGATGGTTATATGAAGTCAAATCAAAAATATCATATCACCACTATCAAAACCGATAAAAGCCTTTTTTTTAAAATGGAAAGTATTGATGGTGTAAAACTATTTTACTGGGATATTTCAACTTTGCCCTCTCTTAAAGAAGGTAGAATAGGCTTGCGACACATGGCTACTCGCACTGCTATTTATAAGAATTTCAAAGTATATACCAATTAAATTTACAATGATTGGCAATTTTAAACTGCTACCATAGTGTGTGTTGAAGTAAAGCCTTTAATGATAGTAAATTTATACAAATCGAAGTCTTTTTGAAAATTTAATATAAATAGCAACTATAGTGATATTAATGATACAATAGTGCATAAACCACACATAAGTAAGCGATTATATTTGATTTTTAATTTAAGTATCTATAATAGATTAATGAATAAAAGCGTAAAGAATTACTTGTATAGTTTAGGTGTTTTTTTCACTATTGTAAATGTTTTTGTTTTTTACTAATGAAGAAATTGCAATTTTAAATGTTAATTAAGCTTAATTGGAAATAAAAAAATTAATGTAAGGCAGGTTATGTTTTAAATTGATTTTTTAGCTGCTTATTCAAATAGCAATTAGAAAAATTAAGTATAGAATTTGAATAGAATAAGTAATAAAAATGAAAAAAGCTATTTATAAAACATCAATTCAACTCTAATGAAGATTAACTATTTATTTTACTGTTTCATAGCAACGACGATGAATATTTTCGCTACTAATGTTACAGTTACATCTATTTCTCAGTTACAAATTGAGATAAATAAGGCAACCGCTGGTACTGAAATAATTGTTAAAAACGGAATCTACACCACAAACAGCCAAATATCTGTTAAAGATGTTATAGGAATAGAAAGTGAACCAATTATTATTCGTTCAGAAACAATTGGAGGTGTAACCATCAATGGAAAAGATGGATTTGTTTTACAAGGTAGTACACAATACGTGATAATAAAAGGATTTGTATTTAAGCACGAGGCATACCATAGTCTTTTTAATTCTGCATCCCATTGTACTTTTACCAGAAATGTATATGAATGCATTAAAGATTCGGAGGCAGGTGATTTAAGTTCAACTTATTTAGCAATTTCAGGTAGCAATAATGAAGTGAGTTATAATACATTTCAGAATAAGAATTTTAGAGGGCCAATGCTTTCATTACAAGGTTCAAACGGTAAAATTGCACCAAATAACTGGGTACATCATAATCACTTCAAAGATTTTACAACCAGCGACGCTGATAATGACAACACTGCCGTGCAGCCGGGTTATGGTAAGTTTGGTAATAGTAGAGCGAATATGATTATTGAACATAATTTGTTTGAAAATTTATCTGCAGATGCCGAAGGAGTATTATCTGCCAAATGCTGGGATGTTACGTTCAGATACAATACCGTAAAAAACTGCCTGCATACTTGTCTGCGCAATGGACAGGAACATAAAGTGTATGGAAATTATTTCTATAATTCTAAACTTCGTTTTTCAGACAGTAATCACAAGTTGTATAACAATGTATTTATTGGAGATAATGCTGGGATAATCCTTTTTAGCAGATTAGAAGCATCAAAACCAACAGGATACTCACATATTCGTCCTGTTAATTGCTTCATTGGGTTTAATTCTTTTATAAAAAATAGTAAAGCATTTATAAGCAATGGTGATGGTGGTTCACAAAATTTAAAAATTGTGAATAATATCTTTTACGAATGTTCTAATGCCGTAGAAGAAGCAGGAGCCAAAATGGATGGTGTTCAATTCGATGCAAATATTGTTTGGAGAGGGGATAAAGGTGATCATCCAAATGATGGATTAATTAATAAAGATCCAATGTTTGAATTTGATAGTAAAGGTATTCCAAGTATTAAGTCCAACAGTCCTGCAATTGATCATTCAAAAGGAAACTATGAGTTTGTTCTTGACGATATGGATGGACAAACTCGCTCGGGAAAGAAAGATATAGGCGCTGATGAGTTAGGGAAAGGGAATATGTCAGTTGATGTATTAACTGTAAATCAAGTGGGGCCAAATGGATGAGGTTTCTATTTTTTTATAGGGGTAATACCAAATAATAAATTCGATATTCATTCTAGTAACCTAAACGGTAGTTATTTGAGAAAGGCTATTACAAAATCAATAGTTCAACAAAATACTTACCAATCCAAAAAGTTGTTTACCGATTAAATAAAATTTTAACTAATGAAAGTTATATTACGAATTCTATCATTTTCACTTCTATTGATAAGTTTTAAGTTTTTTAGCCAAAATTTAGATAAAAACTTTAAAAACCCACCCAATTCAGTAAAACCAAAAACTTGGATGCATGCCATGAGTGGCAATATGAGTAAAGTGGGTATGACCAAAGATTTGGAGGCTATTGCCGCTGCGGGACAAGGAGGTATATTACTTTTTAATATTGCTAATAAAATTCCTTATGGAAATGTCGATTATAATTCTACTGAACATCACGACATACTTACGCATACCGCTAAAGAATGTGAACGTTTAAACTTAAGTTTTGGTGTGCACAACTGCGATGGATGGACTTCTAGTGGTGGCTCGTGGATTAAACCTGAACAAAGTATGAAAATGGTAGTTTGGAGTGAGAATATTATAGACGGAGGAACTATAAATAAGCAACTTTTACAACCTACTACTATTGAAGGCTTTTATAAGGATATTGCCGTAATTGCATATCCGGCTTTTGAATCGGAAATTATAGATGCAAATGCTAAACCTATAATTACTGCTTCAGATAAAGCATTTAATATTGGCATTGCTACTGATACTTGGAGTGAAAAATCTTCAGAATTAAAAAAAACAGGTGATTTTGATCCGTGGATTACCTTTGATTATGGGCGAGCACATAAAATAAGTTCGGTATATGTGTCTTATTTTTGGGAAGATATAGTTTCTTTTCTTGAAATATCCGATGATGGAATTAATTATACCAAAGTTAAAACCTTTAAAAAACCTACACGCATTGGTAAGAAAAAACGAGTGATAAGTGAGCAATTTGATCCTATTAGTGCAAGATATTTTCGAATTTCTTTTGAAAAAGCAATTAATATTAGAGAAATTAATTTAACACAAACACGCCCCTATAAAGATTATTTAAAGTTTAGCGGGTTAGGTTCGCCTGAAAATTATTTGGATATAGTTAAAAATTCCAAAAATGCAAATGTTATCCCCTTGTTATCCATCTTAAATTTAACGGGTTCACTTTCAAAAGATGGTATATTACAAACCAAACTTCCTAAAGGGAAATGGATGGTGATGCGTTTTGGCTACACCTCCACAGGAGCAACCAATTGGCCTGCTTCCAAATCGGGTATTGGTTTAGAATGTGATAAATTTAGTAGAGAAGCTTTTAAAATTCATTTTGATGCTTTTTCAAAAAAAGTGATTGATAATACAAAAAAGGTAGCGCCTAATGCTTTGCAATATCTTGAAATTGACAGTTATGAAATGGGAGGGCAAAATTGGACCGATAATTTTGAATCCATTTTCAAAAAAGAAAAAGGTTATGATATTATATCGAGCTTGCCCATTTTTGCAGGTCGTTATGTTGAAAATCCCGAAAGTACTAGTGCCATTTCTTATGATCTTAATGAAGTCTACTGCAATTTAGCAACCAATAATTATTTTAAATATTTTACGGAGTTATGCAATGAAAATGGAATAAAAAGTTACATAGAACCTTATGGAGAAGGTCCTTTGAGTCCTCTTGATATTTCTCAATACATTGATTTACCAATGACAGAGTTTTGGATGGGTAGAGAAAATCAAAAAAGACTAACTGGAACCATAGATGGCGCCCATATTTATGGGAAAAATATTATCTCGGCAGAAGCCTTTACAGCGACTCCAGATGTCAATTGGAAAATGTATCCAGCAATGGCCAAAATTTGGGGTGATATGGCTTGGGTTAAGGGTGTAAACGAATTTATGTTTCATCGCTATGTACACCAACCCAATACCAATGTAAAGCCAGGATTGACGATGGGAACTTGGGGTTCGCATATAGACAGAACGCAACCTTGGTGGATGAATGCAGGTTCTGCTTGGTTTCAATACATAACACGCGGTAGTTACTTATTGCGACAAGGGTATCCTGTGGCAGATGTATTAGTATTTGTTGGCGATCTACCACATAAAGATGGTTTTAAACGTAAAGAATTAAAAACTAAAATACCTAATGGCTTAAATTATGATTGTACAAATACCGATGTACTAATCAATCGTACTGTCATACAAAATAAAACACTGGTGCTACCAGAAGGAAATGCTTATAGTCATTTAGTTCTTCAAGATGTTGATTTAATGGCGCTACCAACTTTAAAAAGATTAAAAGCAATTGTTGATGCAGGTATTCCAATTGTTGGAAATAAACCAAAAAAGTTAACGGGGTATAAAAATTCTGAAAGTAATATAAAAATGTTTGAAGAATTGGTTGCTTATATATGGAGCAAGCCTAATTGTACCACTAATTTTGATTTTAATAAAGTGCAAGCAGATTTTACAATAAAAGATGAAGATATAGAATTTGAACACCGTAAATCTAAGGATGCTGATATTTACTTTTTTTATAATGAAAAAGAGGAACCTGTTAATTACGAATGTACGTTTAGAGTTGGTAATAAAATCCCAGAATTATGGAATGCAAATACAGGTGAAATTACAAAATTAGCACGTTTTAAAACAACTGATAAAGAAACAATTGTATGGCTAAATTTAAAACCATTAGAATCTGCTTTTATTGTTTTTAGAGAAAATGCCAATAATGTCATTTCTATTGTTGAAGCCAATGATACCTATGAATATCAATTGAATAATGAGAACAAAATTAGTTGTCTTGCCAATAATTCAGGAAGTTATAATCTGAAGTTAAGCAATGGGAAATCAGTTAATTTTAAAACAAAAATGAATTTAAAGCCTATTGATTTAAGTACTTCTTGGGATGTAGAATTTTTGGAGGCAAACGATTATAAAGCGAATGTCAAATTTGATAAACTGATAGATTGGAAAGACCATTCTAATGAAAATATCAAGTATTATTCTGGTGAAGCTATTTATCGAAAAGATTTTACCATTGCTAAAAAACTATCACATTCAGACAAAACAATATTGGATTTAGGAAATGTTCAAATTGCTGCCCAAGTAGTTATAAATGGTAAAAATGCTGGTGTAGTTTGGATGCCCCCCTTCACATTGGATATTAGTAAGTACGTGGTAAAAGGTATAAACACCATAGAAGTAAAAGTATTCAACCAATGGACCAATAAATTAATTGGAGATGAACGCTACCCTAAACAAGATGGTGGTTATAATTTATCAAGTTACATACCTAATGATGATAGTAAAATGCCAGATTGGTATATAAATAACCAACCCCTGCCTAAAGGACCAAGGACCACCTTTGATGCGGGTCAGTTTTATAAAAAAGGAGACGAACTTATTTCAGCTGGCCTTTTGGGACCAGTTATTATATCATTTAAACAAGAAAAAATTATTAAATAATGAAAAAAGTAATTTACTCGATTCTAGCTATAATTGCATGTAATTTTATAAATGCTCAAGTTTTACAAAAAAAAATATCCGATAAAGAATTTGCGAATCCGGCTCCAGAAAACAGACCCAAAACATGGATGCATGCTATGAGCGGCAACATGAGTAAAATTGGATTAACCAAAGATTTGGAGGGAATGGCTGATGCAGGTATTGGAGGAATTATCCTTTTCAATGTGTCTGCTTTTATTAAAGATGGGGGGAAAAATTTAATTCCCCTGAGCATATCGATAAAATAGGACATGCTGCTGCTGAATGTGAACGATTAGGTTTAAGTTTTGGTGTCCACAATTGTGATGGTTGGACCTCAAGTGGCGGACCATGGGTTACTGCCGAGCATTCAATGAAACAAATTGTACATCGCGAAATGGTAGTAAAAGGAGGAAAAATAAACTTGAAATTGCCAGAACCTACTAAACGTGGTGATTATTACAAAGATGTGGCCGTTATTGCCTATCCAGCTTTAGAATCCGAAATTGTAGAATTTGAAGTGAAACCAGAAGTAACCAGCTCAAGTTCGGATTTTAATACAGAAAAAATTATCGACGGTAAAATAGATGACCGAGTTTTGTTAAAAGCACCAAAAAATGGAATGTCATGGATTCAATGGGATTTTAAAAAACCGCATACAGTTAGGTCATTTTATTTGAATTGTGAAAAGAAAAAAGAAGATGGGATTACTAAACTTCAAATGTCTGATGATGGGATTAATTTTAAAGATGTAGTCGATTTCAAAGTGTTGCGACAAGGTAAAAAAGAATATGCCATTGATAAACACTTTGAGGCTATTACAGCTCGTTATTTCCGTTTTGTAACCGATATGGATTTTGAAATTTCAGAAATAAACCTTAGCGGCGTATATCGTTTTAATGATATGTTGGCACGTACAAGTTTATATATGCAAGAAAATCATAAACTTCCAGCTTTAGACCAAGCTCCTGAGAATATGATTATAAAGAAAGATCAAATCATCAATCTTACACAGTTTGTGGACGAAAATGGGCTACTTAAAACAAAATTACCAAAAGGAAATTGGACCATTATGCGTTTTGGTTATACCATAACAGGTGCTGTTAATAGTCCAGCATCCGACTCAGGTAGGGGTTGGGAAGTCGATAAAATGAGTAAAGCTTCTTTTAAGACATTTTTTGATGGTTATGTAAAAAATGTTATTGATGCTTCAAAGAAGGTAGCTCCTAATGCTTTGCAATACATTGAGATTGACAGTTATGAAGTGGGGGGGCAAAACTGGACTCAAGACTACGATGCCGATTTTAAAAAGTATTTTGGTTATGATATTATGCAATTTTTACCCTTATATGCAGGGCGTTATATTGATAATACCGATGCTACAGAGCGTATTCTATGGGATGTTAGAGATTTTAATAGCAAATTGATGGTCGAAAATTACTTTGATTATTTTACAGAGTTATGTCATGATAATGGCTTAATAAGTTATGTCGAGCCTTATAGTTTTAACGCAGCGTTCAACGAATTGGATGCTACTAGAAGCGTAGATATCCCAATGGGAGAATTTTGGATGCATCAAAATTATCAAACAGAAACTGCCGTGTCTGGGGCTAGAATTTATGGTAAAAATGTTGTATCTGCTGAGGCCTTTACAGCTTTGCCAGAAGTGAATTGGAAAAGTCATCCCGGTCTAATGAAAATATCTGGTGATATTGCTTGGACTCATGGCATCAACGAATTTATGTTTCATCGTTTTGCACATCAGGCCAACACAAATGTAGTACCAGGAATGACGATGGCTGGATGGGGTTCTCATATTGATAGAACACAAACCTGGTGGGACAATGCAGGGAAATCATGGTTTAAATATCTAGCTAGAGGACAGTATATGTTGAGAAAAGGAAATCCTGTTTCAGACTTACTAGTTTTTGTGGGTGATGGAACTCCTAGTTCTTCTTATAAAGCAAATTCAATTAGTCCAAAATTACCAGATTATGTAAATTTTGACAATATTAATGCGGATGCTTTGGTTAATCGAATTACAGTCAAAGGTAATAAAATGGTATTGCCAAATGGTATTTCCTATTATATGCTCAATTTAAAAAACATGAAAGAAGTAAAACTTTCTACGTTAAGAAAAATAGCTGAATTAGCTGAAAAAGGTATTATAATTACGGGTGATAAACCTGAAAAATTAGCGGGTTATAACAGTTCAGTAACAGATAAGCAGGAATTTGAAAAATTAGTAAAATTAATTTGGAGCGCACCTAATACTTTAAAAAACATCCCATGGGAAGAAATTTATAGTTCTTACAATATACCGAAAGATTTGGTTATTAAAGATGGAAAAGATATAAATTATACGCACCGTAAAACAGATGAGGAAGATATTTACTTCTTTTATAATCCCCATAAAAGCGAAAAAACATTTGAGTGTACCTTTAATGTGCCGAATAAAATTCCTGAATTATGGAATCAAATGACTGGAAAAATCACCAAAATAGCAGCCTTTAATCATAACTCAAACGGAACCACTACCGCAATAATTAAATTACCATCTGAAGGCTCTGTATTTGTGGTGTTTAGAGAATCGTCAAAAGATGTAACGAGTATCCAAACTAGTTTTGCCTTAAATAATCCATCGGTTGAAGTAACCTTGTCAGATGAAAACAAACTTGAATTTGATATTTCTAATAAGGGAACTTATGATGTGAAATTAAATAACGGAACCATACAGCGTCATTTTGTGAAAAATATTCCAGCACCTATGGCTATTTCTAAAGGGTGGAAGGTGACTTTCCCTGTTATAAAATCAGAAACAAAAACATTCCATTTTTCGGAATTAATAGACTGGACTACACATAATAATGAAGAAATAAAGCATTTTTCAGGTACTGCCATTTATGAAAGATCATTTAATTTAGATAAGGAGTCGATTGCTAAAGAGGTAAAATTAGTGCTTGATTTAGGAAAAGTAGATATTGCTGCAAAAGTTATTTTAAACGGAAAGGATTTAGGCGTGATCTGGAAAGCACCTTACCAAATAGATATTACAAATGCTGCCAAAGCTGGAGAAAATATGTTGAAAATTGAGGTGACTAATCAATGGAGTAACAGATTAATTGGTGACGAAAATTATCCAGATCTTTCGGGCTATTACGAATCAAAAACGATGCCTGACTGGTATAAAAACAATGAGCCAGCTCCATTAGGACAACGTTCGACTTTTACAACATACAATTTCTTTAAAAAAGGAGATTCATTAATACCTGCGGGTATGGTTGGGCCAGTAATTATCAAAGCATCAGTTTTAAAAAAATAAAATTTAAAGAAAGAGTTATTTAAAAAATAATTATGCAGCATTTAAAAATTTCCCTAGCTTTTATATCAGTGTTAGTTTCTAGTATTGGGTTTTCTCAAAACCCAATTTTAAAAGATATGGGTGTATCAGATCCTCATGTCAGAGTTTTTAAGGATACCATTTACTTATATTCTGGTCATGATTCCAGTCCTGATGATAAAACCTGGGTTATGAAAGACTGGCGTATTTTTTCATCCATCGATTTGTTAAATTGGAAGTTGAGAGACGTAATTAGTCCCAAACAAAATTATATGAAGGACAATAGTACTGATTGTTGGGCAAGTGACGCAGCGACTAGAAACGGAAAGTATTATTTTTATTTTTCTGATCAAAAACACGGCGTTGGTGTGATGACTTCAAAAACGCCAACTGGACCATTTATTGATTCATTGGGCAAACCACTCGTGGCACCTATGCACGATCCAACCGCATTTATAGATGATGATGCTAATAAAACGCCTTATTTGGTATATGGAGACAAAGCGGGAGGAGGATTCCATATAGCAAAAATGAATGATAACATGATGTCTTTAGCTGAAACTCCAAAACCTATTCAAATCAAGGGAGAAGCTTGGGAAAATGCTCCTGAATGGATGGATAAAAATTATATTTTTAAGCATAATGGCATTTATTATTTGAGTTGGGGTGGCGATTATAGTATTTCAAAAAATGTTTATGGTCCTTATGAAAGTGTAGGTTCTGTGGGAGAAGGCTATGAACTGGGTAAATATTCTCACGGTAGTTTTTTTAATTGGAAAGGGCAGTTTTACCATATTTGGTGTCGTTATATAAAAAATGGTTATAAATACCGTGAATCTATCATTAGTTATTGTCATATAGACGATGATGGAAAAATTGTAACCGATGTAGATTTTTTGGACAAACATTTTAACAATGGTGTGGGGCAGTATAACGCATCTTGGGACAAAATTGAAGCCGAATGGTTCTATGAAATTTCTGAAGGGATTAGTAAACAAGGAACAAAAACAAAAGGGTTCGTACTTTCAAATATTAAGGATGGGGATTATATTAAATTTGCCAATGTTACTTTTGATAGTATTTATGCAAAATTTATAGCTCGTTTAGCTCTTAATGGGAAAAAAGGATCTCTAGAAGTGAGAACTGATAGTCCAAAAGGTAACTGCATTGGTAAAGTTAGAATACCTACAAAGGACGAATCTGTAAACTTTCAAGATATTAGCTGTAAAATTGATAATGTAACGGGTAAGAGAGATATCTATATTGTATTTAAAGGTAATAAGGAGAGTGCTTTACAAATAGATTGGCTTCAATTTAAATAAAAAAAAACAATCATGAGAAACCAATTTAACTGCCGATATAATGTAGTACTACTGCTTACTTTTAGTCTGAGTATAACTCTATTTTCTTGCCATGCAAGTAAAAATAGTATTACGACACTACCAGACAATTCTTCTTTAAGCCCCAAAAACAAAAATGAAATCTTTACCATACTTGATATAGACAAGTTAAAAAAAGTTGAAAAAGAAATTGAAAAAGGTTCTGATGTATATTTTACATCTTATAATTTCTTACTAAAGGAAGCCAATGAAGCTTTAAATGAAGGGCCGTTTAGTGTTGTCAATAAAACCCAAACTCCACCAAGTGGAGATAAGCATGATTATATAAGTATAGGGATTTATTGGTGGCCTGATCCCAGCAAACTTGACGGCTTACCCTGGATACAAAAGGATGGACAAGTAAATCCTATAACTTCGGGAGATAATTTAGATTTAGAAAGAAAAAGTAATATGATCCGGAATACGTATTATTTAGGATTAGCTCATTTCTTTTCAGGAGATAAAAAATATGCTGAAAAAGCAAACGAATTGCTTAAGGTATGGTTTTTAAATCCTGAGACAAGAATGAATCCTAATTTGAATTATGCACAAGGGGTTCCCGGAAAAGCCGATGGAAGAGGTATTGGTATTATTGAATTTATTGGAATTACAGATATAATAACAACTATCGAATTGTTGGAAGCAAATAATTCGATGGATATAGTAACAAGTCAAGGATTAAGAGTTTGGTTAAAAGAGTATCTGCATTGGTTACAGCATAGTGATAACGGTATAGATGAAAGTAGGGCTATAAACAATCACGGGACTTGGTATGATGTTCAAGAGGTAGCAATACTATTGTTTCTTGATAGGATAGAAGAAGCCAAAGAAGTTTTAGAGCAAGTAAAAAATGAAAGAATAGCTATTCAAATTGAAAAAGATGGAAAACAACCATTAGAATTAAAGAGGACAAGATCTTTGCACTACAGCATTTATAACTTACAGGCATTTACTTATTTGGCTCATTTTGGACAAAAATTAAATGTTGATTTGTGGAACTTTCAGCCAACTAATGCAGGAGGCATTAAAGATGCATATAATTTCTTGTATCCTTATGCAAAGGGAGAAAAAAAATGGACATTTAAAGAGATTTCAAATTTAAATGAAGAAATTAAAAGTTTAAAAGAATTATTTTTAATGGCCACTAGTATGTTTAACAACTCAAATTATAACAATGTAGAATATAATTTAAAAAGAAATAGTAATATAACTGTCTTAACCTACCCTTAGTAATTTCTATTTTGATTAAATTTATTTTTAGCAGCCATATACCCAATTTACTTTTTTGTAGATTGGGTTTTTTATTTAAGTCATGATTTTAATTGTTTGATATAGAATAATTTAAAGTTAACGTAATTTGGGACAATAATGCTAATAATAGAACATGAGTTCATAGTTATATCCTGATGTTTAGGTTAAGTTTGGTTTTGAAGTTATTGTATTGGTGTTCAGTGTTTTATAGTTCTAATAAATATCTGTAAACTGAAATAATACTTTTAATTAAAAAAATAAACCAAAAAATTATTAACCAAAATTGAATTAAAAATTATGAAAAAGAAATTAAAAATCATCACAATGGTTTCGTTCTTATTAGTGTTTGCTAATTGTTCTAGTGATTCAGAAATTAAGGAATCGGGTAACAATAGTATTGTGGAAGAGAATGATACTTTTGTTAATACTAGTCCTACTATGTTTAATAGAATTAGTAGTTCCAATACCGTTACTTTTAATACGACAGATCAACAGATCAATTCTTTATCTATAGCTGAAGCAATTTTTAATAATGAAATATCTCAGTGGAATAATAATATCGCCAATATTTCAGACAATAAATTAAAAATTGATTTACAAGCTAGCTATGGTACTTCTGGAGCTATGACAAGTTTAATTGATGTAGCTGATGGTGCAAAATATCAATTAACATTTAATTTAAAGTTTGATGAAGGATTTGATTGGTCTAGAGGAGGAAAGGTAGGATTTGGCTTTTTTATTGGTGATGGAGTTACTGGAGGAAATAATTTAGAGGCTACAGAGCAAAATAAGGGTGGGAGTTTTAGAGTGATGTGGCGAAAAGACACTACAGGCAATCCTTATTTTATTCCATATGTATATTATAAAGGAATGTCGGGGCAGTATGGAGATGATTTTGACACCTATAGATACAATAATCTTTTAAAAAATAAATGGTATCGAATTCGTTTAACAGTACATGTTAACACGCTGCCTGAACAAAAAGATGGCTATGCAAAAATGGAAGTGAGTTCAGATTTTGGAGAAAATTATACTACGGTTTGGGAGAAAAATGATATGTGGTGGTCTGGAGGAACAGAACCTAATTTAAAAGTTAAGAAAATTAATTTCCATGTTTTTAGAGGAGGAGGAAATAGTACATGGGATGGCAATAATGGTACACAATCTATATACTTTGATACCCTTAGTTGGGAAAGACTGTAATTCTAAATCTAATTAGATTAGAGGTGTATTTTGAATATAGAGCTCAATAATTATTTTCACAATTTAGTAGAAATTGAAATTAGGCCTTGGATATAGTGTCAAGGTCTTTTTTCTTCAAGCATAAACTATGGCGCAGAATTATTTGTTACGTTTTAGTTCGAGATTTGGAAGACATAGTAGGAGGTGTTGTTTTTACTATTGTGTCAATATTGAGAAATAAATTCAATGATGCACAAATAGTGAAAATAATGATACAATGGTACAAATACGAAATAATGTTGAATTCTTATGTTTGGTATTCAAATAGCAACCTATAAAAACCTAATGAATTTTGACAAAATCATCAATCCCTACCATTGAATTATATATATATATATAACTATGCCATAATAGTAAATGTCAATTTTTTTAAAATTCTTGTATAAGCAAATAGTAATAGAATATAGATAAGATGTCTTCTAAAATAAACTTCGTTTAGCTGTACTATAGACTATTTTTTTCCAAATAAAGAAATGAAAATTGTTAATCATTAATTTTTTATTTGGATAAAAAAAGAAGAAATACTAAAACCAAATGAGCTAAGGCTATCAATAAAATAAACAAAAGTTTAATAATTAAATATAAATATGAGTATTCCAAATTTCATCAAAAACATTTTTCTCTTACTATTGATTTATCCACAAATTTCATTTTGTCAAGTAAAGCAGAATCAACCGTATAATGTATTATTTATTGCTGTAGATGATTTAAGGACAGAACTTAATTGTTATGGAGCAACACATATAAAGTCGCCAAATATAGACCGATTAGCAAACAATGGCGTGAAGTTTACTAATGCCCATGTACAACAAGCGATTTGTATGGCTTCACGTGCATCTATCATGTCTGGAATCAGGCCTGAAAAGCGTGGTATCTATACAGGTGAATCTGTAACAGATGTTTTACCGAACGTACTCACTATTAATAAGTTTTTTGAGCAAAACGGGTATAACATCGCTTCGTCGGGAAAAATATATCATTATCCCGAAGACACTAAGGAACAATTTGGAAATACTTACATTAATCCAACTGCTACTTGGAAAGGAAAGGGGTATGTAACAAAAGAAAGTCTTGAAATTTTTAAAAAGTTTAAGGAAGGACCAGCTTATGAAGCTGCTGATGTACATGATACGATTTATCCTGATGGTATCAATACCTTAAACGCCATGAGAAAGCTCGAAGTTCTTAAAAAAGAGAATAAACCATTTTTCATGGCTGTTGGACTTTTGAAACCTCATTTGCCTTTTAATGCTCCCAAAAAATATTGGGATATGTATCCTGAATCTTCGATTAAATTATCAGAGTTGACAGAACGTCCAGAAAATTCAAGTAAATATACCCTAAGAGTTAAGGGTGAATTAACTAATTACCCTGGGATGCCAGGGTCTTTTAAAGAAATACCTGATTCAACAGCTATAAATTTACGACGAGGCTATTATGCATCTGTTTCATACATTGATGCTCAAGTAGGGAATTTATTAAATAAGTTAGAAGAATTAGGATTGAGAGAGAATACCATCGTTGTACTATGGGGAGATCATGGTTATAAACTCGGAGATTATGGGAGTTGGTGTAAATGGTCGAATATGAATATAGATACTAATATTCCTTTTATATTCAATGTGCCTAATGGAGTAAAAGGCGAAACCTATACACACCCTGTTGAAGCACTTGATATTTATCCCACATTAGCTCAATTATGCCAATTAAAACAACCGACTCATATAGAAGGTAAAAGTTTAGTTTCAATTCTTAAAAACCCTAAAAAAGAGCCTAAAACAAAAGCCTATGCCTATTCGGTTTGGCCTGATGAACGTTGGAATTATGAGAAGACAGTTATGGGGTATTCGGTTACAGATGATCAGTATAATTATGTAGAGTGGGTACAACTTAAAACAGGTGAAGTTGTAGAACGTGAATTGTATGATCATAAAAAAGACCCAAAAGAAACAAAGAATGTTATTGCTGATGGGCAATATAGAAATGTGATTAGTGAACTGGCAGGAAAAGTGAAGCTGAAAAAAGAAGCAACAGATCACCATCATAATTTTAAAAATGTAAAGAGTAATTAACGTTGACAATTTAAGTTTCAAAAAAAAAAATAAATAATGAAAAAAATAGGTTTAATTCTTTTAATGATAATTTCAAGTACAGTGTTGTTTGCACAAGATAATCTGTTACAGAATTGTTACATGAGAGAGGGAATAACACTGAATGGTCGATGGAATTATATTGTGGATGTATATGAATCTGGATTTTATAATTACAGAAGAGAACCTCATGACGAATCTGAAAATCCAGGTGCAGGAGCTTTTTACTTAAACGCAAAACCTAAAGATAAAACAGATAGGGTTGAGTATGATTTTGATGCAGCTCCCACTTTGTTAGTTCCTGGTGATTGGAATTCTCAAAAAGAAAATTTATTTTATTACGAAGGCACTCTTTGGTATAAAAAATCTTTTGATATCCCAGATTATAATCCATCAAAAAGATATTTTATGCATTTTGGAGCTGTAAACTATTTTGCTGATGTATATGTAAATGGAAAAAAAATTGGAGCACATAGAGGTGGTTTTACACCTTTTAATTTTGAAATGTCAAAGGTGCTTAAATCTAAGGGTAATTATGTTATTGTAAGAGTAGATAATAAGCGTTTTGCTGATGAAGTTCCTACTGTTAGTACCGATTGGTGGAATTATGGCGGAATCACAAGGGATGTAACCATATATAAGGTAAGTGAAACATTTGTTGAAGATTATAGTGTGCAATTAGATAAAGAAAATGATAAACTTTTAAAAGGTTTTATACTGTTAAATGGTCAAGGCAAGGCCAATACTAAGATAACAGTAAATATCAAGGAATTAAAACTAAATAAAAGCTATACCACTGATTCTAACGGCTATGTTGCCTTTGAAATTCCTGTAAGGAAGTTTACTAAATGGAGTGATACCAATCCCAAACTTTATGATGTTACCATCTCAACCAATGAAGATACAATATCAGATAAAATAGGTCTTAGACAAATTAAAACAAGGGGAGCTGATATTTTATTGAATGGAGAAAAAGTATTCTTAAAAGGCATCTCTATACATGAAGAGAATGTAATGCGTGGTGGAAGAGCTCACTCTATTGAAGATGCTAGAGTATTGTTAGGATGGGCAAAAGAATTGGGATGCAATTTTGTAAGATTGGCACATTATCCACACAACGAAAACATGGTGCGTTTGGCTGACGAAATGGGATTGTTAGTTTGGGAAGAAATACCCGTGTATTGGACAATAGATTGGAAAAATAAAGACACCTATAAAAAAGCTGAAACACAATTACAAGAGGCCGTTAGTCGTGATAAAAATAGAGCTTCAGTCATTATATGGTCTATGGCTAATGAAACTCCTCAATCAGAAGAGCGCCTTAATTTTTTAACCAATCTAGCCAAAGCAACTCGAAAATTAGACAATACACGTCTTATCACTGCAGCTTTAGAAGATCACCCAAGTAAGAAAGACAAAAACATTATGGTAATTGAGGATAAATTCTCAGATGTAGTAGATATTGTGAGTTTCAATCAATATTACGGTTGGTATGGTGGTAAAATAGAAGATCTTAAAAACATCCGTTGGGAAATTGATATTAACAAACCAGTGATTATATCAGAATTTGGTGCCGCTGCACTACAAGGGAATCACGGAGATAAAACAACTATGTGGACCGAAGAAAATCAAGCGTATTTGTATAGTGAAACTTTACCCGCTTTGACCAAAATTCCTCAGCTTAGTGGTATTACACCGTGGATCTTAACTGATTTCAGGTCTCCACGTCGTATGCATGATGTATATCAAAATGGTTATAATAGAAAAGGTTTAATTTCTGAAACGGGTAATAAGAAAATGGCCTTTTATACTTTGCAAAAATTTTATAAAAACTTGAAAAAGTAATAATTAATTGAGATTTTATAAATAAAACTTTTGGTAATTTTCGTTAGCTAGTTAAAATATAAAATTATAAGGCTAAAAACGATAATTAAACGAATAATAGAAACATTTGATTTAAATTAATATCACAGAAATAAAGTTATACTAATGAATTTAAAAAACACTTCAATAAAATTTTTTGGCGTTCTACTGTTGTTTATGACATCTGTAAATCTTATAGCGCAGTCCGAAAATCTAAGAGGAAGAGCTAAAGTAAATATCAATTCCAACTGGCAGTATTTAGAAAATCCAACTAAAAAAATTGGTGAAGCATTAAAGCAAAATAATTGGCAAAATATAAATCTGCCTCATAGCTGGAATGCCATAGACGCGACTGACATTAGACCGGGATACAGACGAAATGCTAGTTGGTACAAAAAGGATATTCAAATTGGGAGTATTCTTCCCCATCAAACCTATCAATTATATTTTGAAGGAGTAAATATCGTTAGTGAGGTGTATGTAAACGGTAAATTAGTAGGAGGACATACAGGTGGTTATATTGGATTTACAGTTGATATTTCAAAAGTGATTAAACCTGGTACTAATAAAGTTTTAGTAAGAGTAGATAATAGTTTTAATCCAGAAGTAATTCCTTCTCAAAAAGCAGACTTTTTTATTTTTGGAGGTATTACAAGAGATGTATGGCTAGAAGTGTTGCCCACAAATTTTTTATCAGATTTAAAAATTTCAACCCCTACTGTTTCTAAAACAAAGGCTTCATTAGAGGCTACTGTTTCAATTAACCCAGGTGATAATGCTAATTTGAAAGTAAAGGCTTCTTTGTTAGATAATAAGGGAAAAACTATTTTATCTAATCAATTCAATATTACAAATCATTCTTCTAAAATAGTTTTCAATTCTATTAAAAATCCAAAGCTTTGGCATACAAATGCTCCTAATCTTTATACGCTAAAAGTGGAATTAATTGAAGGTAAGATATTAAAAGACGAAGTTTCAGAGAAAGTGGGATTTAGATGGTTTGAATTTAAAGATCATGGTGCTTTTTATTTAAATGGAGAACGATTGTTACTGAGAGGTACTCACAGACACGAAGAACATGCGGGAGTAGGTGCTGCAATGAGTAACAAACAGCATAGAGCCGATATGGAACTAATCAAAGATATGGGGGCAAATTTTGTGCGATTAGCACATTATCCACAAGATCCTGAGGTGTATAAAGCCTGTGATGAATTAGGTATTTTAGTATGGGATGAGTTGCCTTGGTGTAGAGGCGGAGTTGGTAATGAGATATGGAAAACAAACACAAAAAAGATGTTGAAGGAGATTGTTGATCAAAATTATAATCACCCTAGCATCATATTATGGTCTTTAGGAAATGAAATTTATTGGTTGCCAGATTTTGAAAAAGGAGGTGATACTAAGATGATTAATACGTTTTTAAAAGAGCTAAATGATATGGCGCATCAATTAGACCCTTCCAGAAAAACAGCGATTAGAAAATATTACGAAGGCTCTACTATCGTAGATGTGTTTTCGCCTTCTATTTGGTCGGGATGGTATTCCGGAAGTTATAAAAGCTATCAAAAAGCTATTGATCAATACAAAGCTGAATATCCTCATTTTTTACATGCTGAATATGGTGGTTCCAGCCACGTAGGTAGGCATACAGAAAATCCTATTACGGGTGAAGGTAAGATACAATCAGATGGATGGGAAGAAGCAATTGTACAAACCGATGTTGCTAATATTGCTCAAATTGGTGATTGGAGCGAAAACTATATCGTGGATTTATTCGACTGGCATCTTCGAATTTCTGAGAATGACCCCACATTTGTAGGGAATGTACAATGGGCTTTTAAAGATTTTGGTACTCCTTTGCGTCCTGATAATCCTATTCCATATATGAATCAAAAAGGTCTTGTGGATAGAGAAGGAAAACCCAAAGATGCTTTTTATGTTTTTAAAAGTTATTGGAGTGATAAACCATTTACTTATATAGAATCTCATACATGGACAGAGCGTCAAGGTCCAAAAGAGACACCAAAAGAGGTAAGTGTATATAGTAATTGCCCTGAAGTAGAGTTATTTCTTAACGGTAAAAGTCTAGGGATTAAAAAACGAAACACATTAAGTTTTCCTGCAGCAGGTTTAAGTTGGACTTTAAATTTTGAAGAAGGTGAAAATAACTTGGAAGCCATTGGTAAAACTAAAGACGGTAAAAAAGTTACGGATGTATTAAAATTAAATTACAGATTTACTAAAAATACGGAAGCTATCGATTTAAAATTAGAATATAAAGTGTTAGAAGATAATTATTATCTAGTGACAGCAACGGCTATTGATAAAAAAGGATTACGTTGTTTAGATTATGAGGAACGCGTATATTTTCAATGTCTAAATGGTGGCGAAGCTATAGTGAGTCAAGGTACACCAACAGGTAGTGAAGTCATCGAAATGGCAAACGGGCAAGCATCGATTAAAATAAAAAGAAATTCAGACAAAAAGCCTTTACAAGTTACAGTTCTTAATCAAAGTTTTAAAGGAACTTATCTTCAAATAGATTGATTTGAAAATGAAAAATAGCAATTTTTTTTTTAAGTGCCTATCAGTGTTGTTTTTAACACTGACTGTATTTACTTTGGATAGTTATTCACAAGAATTAACCAATTTTAATAAAGTAAAAACGCTTGAAGAATTACGAATTATAAATGATGTTAAAAAATATTTTGATTTAAAACCTCTTACTATTACTTCTCAAGGATGTAATAGAAGTGCAGGGACTAAGAATGATTTTTATTCGGAAGGCGATTACTGGTGGCCTGATGATAAAAATCCAGAGGGACCTTATGTTAGAAAGGATGGATTAACAAACCCTGATAATTTTGTTGCACATAGAGAATTAATGATCAGACTAAGCCAGATTTCTGGTGCATTAACATCTGCCTACCTAGTAACAAAGGACGATAAATATATTTTAAAATTATTTCCACATTTGAATGCATGGTTTATAGATGCTTCAACAAAAATGAATCCACATTTGCTTTACGGGCAGGCCATTAAGGGAATAGAAACAGGAAGAGGTATTGGAATTATTGATACTGTTCATTTGATTGAGGTAGCATTAGCAATAGAAGTTGTAGAAGATTCGAAGCTAATGAATATCGAAGATTTGAATAAAATAAAAGTATGGTTTTCACAATATTTAAATTGGTTAACATCACATCCGTATGGGAAACAAGAACGTGATAACGGAAATAATCATAGTACCTGTTGGGCAATGCAAGTGGCTGCTTTTGCACGATTAGTTAATAATCAAGAGCAGATACAATTTTGTAAAAATATGTTTAAAACTGATTTGTTACCAAATCAAATGGCTCAAGATGGTAGTTTTCCAAAAGAGTTGGCAAGAACTAAACCATACGGATATTCGCTATTTAATTTAGATGCTATGGCGGCTTTAGCTCAAATGCTATCTGATGGGGATGAAAATTTATTTCAATTTACCACAAGTGATGGAAAAAATTTAAAAATTGGTATTGAGTTTCTTTACAAATTTGTGAGAAACAAATCACTTTGGCCATACCCAGAAGATGTCATGTATTGGAATGATTGGCCAACTAAGCATCCTTTTCTATTATTTGGAGGGTTAAAATTAAAAAACAAAAAATATATAAAAACTTGGAAACAACTTTCCGAAATACCCGATAAAGCTGAAATTTTAAGAAATATGCCTGTTCGCTATCCTTTATTATGGGTATATAGAACTTAGCAGTAAAATAAAAAATTTAACACTGATTTAGCACTGAAAGAAGTAGATCAAACTATAAATAGTATAAAAAATGAAATTAAAAGTTTTAAGTAAATTAATGTTAGGAGTAATGGTTGCTTTTGGTAGTTCATGTGCTTCCCAATCATCCAAACAAAAAGACAATACGCCATGGGTGTATTTAATAAATAAAAATAACACCGAAGGTTGGACTATCTTAGGAGGTGAGGCAACTTATAAAGTAGAAAAAGGAGTGGTAACAGGTACAACAGTGGCAAATACTCCCAATACTTTCTTAGTTACTAAGAAGCTTTATAATGATTTTATATTTGAAATTGATTTCAAAGTAGATTCTACGATGAATTCAGGTATTCAAATTAGAAGTAATAGTTTGCCTTTTTACCAAAACGGTAGAGTTCATGGATATCAAGTTGAAATTGATCCATCAAAAAGGGCATGGAGTGGTGGAATTTATGATGAAGGTAGAAGAAAATGGTTAACCACTCTAGAAAATAATTCCGAAGCTCAAAAAGCATTTAAACAAAATCAATGGAATCACTATCGGGTAGAAGCCATAGGTAGTACCATCAAAACTTGGATAAATGGGGTGCCCGCTTCCTATTTAATTGATGATAAAACAGCTAGTGGTTTTATCGGTTTACAAGTCCATTCTATTGGTGATAAAATGGAAAAATTAGGTAAAAAGGTGATGTGGAAAGATGCTAAAATTCTAACACAAAACCTATCAAAATATTTATTAGAATCTCCTTTAGAACCTGTAGTAACTCATAATAACTTGACTGTTCAAGAAAAAAAGGATGGTTGGGAAATGCTTTGGGATGGTAAAACTACGAATGGCTGGAGAGGCGCCAAATTGGAACATTTTCCCAAAAGTGGCTGGAATATTGAGAATGGAGTTCTGTCAGTAGCAGATACTGGAGGGCGAGAATCAGTGGCTGGTGGCGATATTGTTACCACAAAAGACTATAGCAATTTTGAATTACAGGTTAATTTCAAAATAACTTCGGGGGCCAATAGTGGAATTAAGTATTACGTAAATACTGATATCAATAAGGGTGAAGGTTCGTCAATAGGGTTAGAGTATCAAATTTTAGATGATGAACATCATGAAGACGCTAAATTGGGTTCTAAAGAAGGAAGTAGAACTATGTGTTCTCTTTATGACTTGATAAAAGCAGACGCAAATAAACCGGTTAATCCTGTTGGAGAATGGAACTCGGCTCGTATTGTTTCTATTAATAATCATGTAGAGCATTGGATAAATGATGTAAAAGTATTAGAATACGAAAGAGGAAGTAGAGCATTTTTGAAATTAGTTTCGGAAAGTAAATATGCTAAATGGCTAAACTTTGGATTATTAGAAAAAGGCCAAATTTTACTTCAAGACCATGGCAATAAAGTGTCATTTAAAAACATAAAAATTCGTGTTCCTAAAAATAAAAAAGACTAAATCATGGATAACAATAGAAGGGATTTTTTGAAAAAAGCAACTTTAGCTACTGCAGGTATTAGTTTAAGTAGTAGTATAAATGCAATGTCTGCAAAAAGCTATAATAATATTATAGGTGCTAATGATAGAATTAATGTTGCTATTCAAGGTTTAGGACGAAGATATGGTGCTTTTATAGAAGGAATTACAGCAAAAGAAAACAATGTGCGTTTGCTATATCTATGTGATGTTATGCAAAGTCAAATGGATAAAGCAGCTGCTAAAGTTGGTGAAAAAATAAACTATAAACCAAAACTTGAGGAAAATATTAAAAAAATCCTTGATGATAAATATGTTGATGCGATTTTTATGGCAACGCCAGATCATTGGCATACACCAGGTGCAATAATGGCTATGCAAGCTGGTAAGCACGTGTATTTAGAAAAACCATGTAGTCATAACCCTTGGGAAAACCAACTTATAGTTGCAGCGCAACAGAAATACAATAAAGTGATTCAGATGGGTAACCAGCAACGTTCGTCTTTAGAAAGTATAAAAATCGTTAACGAAATTCATAATGGTATCATTGGTCATGCTTACAAGGCAATCGCTTTTTATGCTAATAACAGGCCTAAAACGCCTCATCCTGTTAAAGTGGCTCCTCCTCAAGGGTTAAATTGGGATTTGTTTCAAGGACCAGCACCCAGAAAAGAATACACGCACGACACATGGGATTATAATTGGCATTGGTATGGATGGGATTATGGTACGGCAGAAATGGGGAATAATGCCACTCATGAACTAGATATAGCGCGTTGGGCTTTAGACGTAAATTATCCTAATCATGTAACTGTTTTAGCGGATAAGAATCATTTTAAAGATGATGGTTGGGTTATGTATGATGAGATGTTGGCTACTTTTAAATTTGAAGAAAATAAAATAATTCAGTGGGATGGCGTTTGTCGAAATGGTTATAATAAATATGGTAAGGGTCGTGGTACTTTAATTATGGGAACAGAAGGTTCTGTGATGATAGACCGTGATGGCTACGAACTTTATGATCGAAAAGGAGATTTAAAACACAAAATAAAATCTTCAAATAAAGAAGGTAGTGTAGGACTAGGGGGTGGTGGTGATTTATCAACGCGACATACGGTAAACTTTTTTGATGGAATCAGAGGTAAAGCAAAATTAACTTCACCGATTGATGTTGGAGCTATGTCACAAATGCTTACACATTATGCCAATATTGCTTATCGAATTAATAAAGATTTTGATGTAGATCAATTATCAGGAAAAATATTTGATAAAGATGCCATGAAATTATGGTCTAGAACTTATGAACCAGGTTGGGAACCTCAAATATAAAAATGGAAAGACGTGTATTTATAAAGAAAGCGGGAGTTGCTTCTGCAGCAGTTGCTACTCCTTCATTATTTTATTCTAACATTTTTACTAAAGTTAGTACTAATGATAACTTAAAGATTGGTGTTATTGGTACTGGTGATAGGGGTACTGGTCTTATATCAATTTTAAATTCAATAGACAATGTAAATGTGGCTGGCGTTTGCGATCTATTACCGTTTCGTTTAAATCAAGGTTTGTCAAAATCGAAAACAAAATCTATTGGATATTCAGATTACCATAAACTTTTAGATAATAAAGATATTGATGCAGTAATTATAGCAACACCTTTTAGTACACATTCTAAAATAGCAACAGATGCACTTAATGCTGGAAAGCATGTCTATTGCGAAAAAACTTTAGCAAAAGGATATGCCGGTATTGAAAGTTTAGCGAATGTAGCAAGTGGGTCTAAAATGATTTTTCAAACTGGACATCAATATCATAGTTCAAGACTTTATACTCATGTGGTTGACCTAATCAAAGAAGGTAAGGTGGGTGAAATACTCACTTTTGAATGCCAGTGGAATAGAAATGGTAATTGGAGAAGACCTGTACCTGAACCTAAATTTGAACGAGCTATAAATTGGCGAATGTATCGCGAATTTTCAGGTGGACTTACGGCTGAATTATGTTCACATCAAATAGATTTTGTGAATTGGGTTCTTGATGAAACACCGAGTCAAGTTATGGGGGTAGGAGGTATCGATTATTGGAAAGATGGAAGAGAAACTTTTGATAATGTTCATTTGACATATAGATATTCTAGTGGTGTTACCGCCAAATTTACTTGCCTAACAAGTAATGCCAAAGATAGTTATCAAATCAAAGTTTTAGGGGATAAAGGGACAATAATTATAGATACAAAACATGCTTGGTTTTATCCAGAAGGGCAAAATAATAAAGTTTTAGGAGAAGTAGATGGTGTTAGTGGCGCAACTACTATGTGGGATGAACAAAAAGGATATGTAATTAATGTAGAACACTTAGACCCAACAAAACAAGCGTTGTTAGATTTTAGAACCGCAATACAAACAAACAACCAACCAGTTTCAGGTTTAATTACAGGTGTAAAAACAGCAATCTGTGTTCAAATGGGGTTAGACGCTTTGTGTGAGAATAGAATTATTAAATGGAATCCTAATTCTATTAAACTTGAAATATAGTATAAAAAAACAAGTCTTAAGACTGATGATTTTAAATAAAATAGGAAATATAATTATTGTTTGGCTTTTTTATTTAGGTTCACTAAGTAGTTTTGGACAATACATAACTTATAATAATCCCATAATCGCTGGTTTTAATCCAGATCCATCAGTTTGTAGAGTTGGGGATGATTATTATTTGGTAACCAGTACTTTTGAATATTTTCCAGGTGTTCCTGTTTATCATAGCAAAGATTTGGTCAATTGGAAAATGATTGGTCATGCTTTGCATCGTCCTGAACAGCTAGATTTAGATAGTGTGGCTTCTACAGCAGGCATTTATGCACCAACATTACGCTATCATCAGGGGATGTTTTACATGATAACAACTTTAGTTACTGATAGTAAAGATAACAAGCCTAAGGGTAATTTTATTGTTACTGCAACAAACCCAGAGGGGCCTTGGTCTATGCCTCATTGGATAAATGATGCGCCAGGAATTGATCCATCACTTTTTTTTGATGATGATGGAAAAGTGTATTACTGTGGGAATTATACGCCAGTAAAGGAGGAGCTTTTGCATAAAAGTCATCGAAATATTTGGGTTCAGGAAATAGATTTAAAGACGTTTCAATTAAAAGGGGAAAGAGGAATACTAGATTCAAAACCTTACTTCGTAGCTCGTACTATTGGGTCTCCGTATGCTTTTGAAGCACCACATTTATACAAAAAAGAAGGGCTTTATTATTTAGTTTTAGCTCATGGTGGTACCGGTATGTCACATGCAGTCTCAATTTGGAAGTCTAATTCTCCATTAGGACCTTGGGAAGAAAACCCAAAAAATCCAATCTTAACACATCGTGGAGATCTAATTTTAGGTATTAATGCTACTGGTCATGCAGACATTTTTCAAACAAAAGAAGGTGATTGGTGGTCGGTATTTTTAGCGGTAAGAAGCAAAGATGAAAATAAGAATGTTATGGGAAGAGAAACATTCTTAGCACCTTTAGATTGGTCTGGTATTTGGCCAATATACAATTCAGAGGGAAAGATTGGAGCAACTGCGATGACTCACAAAGCACCTAAAATGTTCAAAGGAGAGCAACGTAATTTTGATTTTGTTGACAACTTTGATGATAAGAAGCTAAAATTTGACTGGACTATGATTCGAACTCCTAGAGAAGTTTGGTGGGCTGTTAAATCTGGTAAATTAGAATTAAAATTGAGACCAGATCAAATCGAAAACTTTCAGCAACCTTCATTTTTAGGAATTCGGGTTCCAGAAATGAAAATAGATGCCATAACGTCTTTAAATTTTACACCAAAAAAAGAAAACGAATGCGCCGGTTTGGCATTTGAAAGAGGACACGACGAAGAATGGACCTTAGTAAAGGAACTTTACAAAGGTAAAATGGTAGTAAGTGCGTATTATGATGGGAAAACGCTTTTAGGTCGGCAAGAATTAACAACAAATAAAACGATTGAATTAAAAATTCATTTAGATCATTTTAAAATTTCATTTTATGTTAAAGAATCAAAATCTTCTTGGATATTAATCGCAAAAACAGATGCTAGTAAATTAGGATTTCCACCCGCAGGACGTTTTACAGGTTCTATGGTAGGACTATATACATCATCAAGAGGTAAGCTATCAAAAAGTAGTGCTACCTATGATCATTTTGAATTAAAAGCTTTTGCAAACAAATAAACTTAAAAATCATAATATAATGTTTAAAACAAAAAGTCAGTCTACAGAAATTCCTAGTTTTTTTAAAGTATTAATACCATTGCTAATTTTAGGTATGTCTCTAATTATTACGAGCTGTTCAAGTGATACAGAAGATAAAACAGAAATGGTTGAAGAAGAAGAAGTTCCTACAGGTTGTACTTCAGGTAAATTATTTAATGAAAAAGATGGCATCGTTCGTGTAGATCTTGAAAACCCAAGCACAATAGCTAATGGTTGGGCTACTGCAAGTACGTTTTCTGGTTATGAAGGAACAGGTTATCTTGTTTGGACGGCAAATGATAATTTTAATACACCAGGAATTGGAACAATTAAATTCTCTATCAAAATAAATAGCCCAGGAACATACCAATTTGTTTGGAGGTCTAGAATAGCGGAAGGAACCAGTAATACCGATTTTAATGATAGCTGGTTGAAAATTAATGGGAATGATTTTTATGGGGAAAAAGCTGGAGGAGAAAGAGTCTATCCAAAAGGTTCAGGAAAAACGCCTGTGCCAGAAGGAGCTGGATCAAACGGGTGGTTTAAAGTTTATATGAATAAAGTAGGTGAATGGTTTTGGAGATCTTCAACTAGTGATAATGATCCACATGATATTTTTGCAAAATTCGATACTGTTGGGGTTTATGACGTAGAAATTTCAGGACGCTCTAAATTTCATGCCATAGATCAATTTGTATTATTTAAAACGGATAAAAGTTTATCTGCTGCACAGAGTGCTACTTTAAGTGAAATTTCATGTAAATAATATTCTGAAAAAAGAAAAGAAATAAAAAACATAAGGCGTTGAGCGTAGTTGTTAAACCTTGCCGTAATTTAAAATCAGCATTCAATGTTTAAAATAAAAAATCAAATTATTTCAAACCCAATTTTAATTGGAATATTTGTAGGCTTAATAATGTTAACAGGTTGCTCGCAACAAAAATCAATAACTAAAGCTGAAGATAAAACAATAAAACTGCCACAACGCCCTAATATCTTATGGCTTGTTACAGAAGATTTAGGCGCATACATTCCGCCATTTGGAGATAATACAATAAAAACACCAAATCTTAGCAGATTAGCCAATGAAGGTGTAATTTATCCAAATTTATATTCAACATCTGGCGTTTGTGCACCAAGTAGAGCCACCATTGCTACGGGTATGTATCCTACCAGCATTGGAGCAAATAATATGAGGGTAAATTCCTTTATCGAAGTAACAGGACTGCCAATATACGAGGCAGTACCACCAACAGACTTAAAAATGATAAGTGAGTGGATGAGATTAAGTGGCTATTACTGCACGAATAATTATAAAGAAGACTATCAGTTTAACCCACCTGTAACAGCCTGGAACGAAAGTAGCCCTTATGCACATTGGCGCAACAGAGGAAACAATCAACCATTCTTTGCTGTTTTCAATTTTCATGAAACACACGAATCGGGCTTGTTCGAGCCATATGGTTTACGCTATCATGAAGAAAGACTTTACGCAGCCGGAGATAGAAATTTCAAAATAAGAGGTAACGGTCAAAAACGGATGAAAGAATCTGAGTCAACCATCCACGTGCCAAGAGATATAGATTTTAAAATACCACCTTATTTACCTGATAACGATGTAGTAAAACGAGACATGTGGAAGGTTTATAACAATATTGCCGAAATGGATAAACAGATTGGCGCGGTTATTAAACAATTAGAAGACGATGGTTTGCTGGAAAACACCATCATATTTTTTTATGGCGATCATGGAGGGCCTTTACCAAGAGAAAAAAGATTAACCTATGATTCTGGTTTAAATACACCAATGATAATAAGGTTTCCTAAAAAATGGAGTGCAGGAACCAAAGATGATCAATTAATAAGTTTTGTCGATTTTGCTCCAACATTGTTGTCGTTAATTGAAGAAAAACCGAAAGAATATATGCAAGGTCAAGCTTTTCTAGGTAAGTATAAAGCAAAAAATAAGCGAAAATACATACATGCTGCAGCAGATCGTTTTGATGAATATTCAGATGTAATTAGAGCAGTGAGAGACAATCAATTTAAGTATCTCAGAAATTACAGACCCGAACAAGGATATTATTTACCGCTTGGTTACGTACAAAATATTCCAACCATGCAAGAATTATTACGATTGAATAAAGAAGAAAAACTAAATGATTTTCAAAAACAATGGTTTAGAAAAAACAAGCCAACAGAAGAATTGTTTGATTGTATGGTCGATCCGTATGAGCTTAATAATTTAGCAAATGATCTGAAATATAAAGATAAACTGGTCACATTAAGATTGGAAATGGATCGTTGGTTGACAGCAGTTGGAGATAATCCTAATTTACTTGAACGAGATTTAATAAATAATTTATGGGAAGGTAAAAATAAGCAGCCAGTAACGATTAATCCCACAATAGTTGTCTCAGATAAAAAAATCACAATTAGTTCAGAAACAAAAGGGGCTTCTATAGGTTATAAAATTATAACAAAGGGGAATGAAGAACCAAAAGAATGGTCAGTGTATAGCATACCTATTGTAAACTTACGTAAAGGCAGCCGATTAATGACTCAAGCACATCGTATAGGATATAAACCAAGTAATATTATTACAAGAGAGTTTTAGATTTACACAGTACAAATGTTTTTAAAATAGAATTTTCATAAAAAGTCAAAATATATAATGAAAGATAAAATATTTTTTTTAGCGTGCCTAATCTCATTTTGTGTAAATGCCCAAACATCAAAACTTCTAGGTTTGGATAGTAAAGGCAAATTAACTTATGTTGAAGATGAAAAAGGAAATAAAATCCCTGATTATAGCTATGTAGGGTATCATCATGGTGAAAAGATAATTCCATTTGTTCCAGTAAGAAAGGTAATTAATGCAATACAAGGAGATAACTTAAGTAATATCCAAAAAGCAATTGATGAGGTGGAATCTTTAGAGCCCGATTCTAATGGATTTAGAGGAGCATTACTTTTAAAAGCCGGAAAATATGAAGTTAACGGTGTTTTAAAGGTTAAAAAAAGCGGGCTTGTATTGAGAGGTGAAGGAAAAACCACTGTTCTTATAGCTACTCAAAAAGAGCAATCTAATTTTATTGTTTTTGAAGGTCTCTCCGCAGCTGAAAAAATAAAATCAAGCAAAAATAAAATAATAGATTCGTATGTACCAGTAGGTGCTCAATCGGTTAGTATTGAAAACGACCGTGCGTTTAAAAAAGG
The DNA here is from genome assembly GCF_048320115.1 of Flavobacterium faecale. Classification (GTDB taxonomy): domain Bacteria; phylum Bacteroidota; class Bacteroidia; order Flavobacteriales; family Flavobacteriaceae; genus Flavobacterium; species Flavobacterium faecale_A. The sequence goes on along the minus strand of NZ_CP182943.1, from coordinate 355,831 downwards.
AGATGATATTATGATTGAAAGAAAACCCAATCAAGATTGGATTAAAATGTTGGGTATGGATATTTTAAGTCAAACAGATCCAAAGGCTAAAGATTGGACACCAGAGAAATTTACGGTTACTTACAGAAGAAAAATAGTTGAGGTTCTTGGAAATAAAATCATTTTTGATGCTCCAATTGTTGATTTAATTGATTCAACGTATGCAGAAGGATATCTATATAAATATACTTGGAACGGAAAAATGGAAGAAGTAGGAATTGAGAACATCCAATTAGATTCTTACTATGCTTCTGAAACTGATGAAAATCATGCTTGGAATGCGGTGACTTTTATGAAAGTAGAAAATGGTTGGGCAACTAATGTTTATGCAAATTATTTTACTTATTCATGTATTAATATTGAAAAGACAAGTATGAAAATCACCGTTGATTCATGTGAAATGCGAAATGCAAGAGGGATAGTCACGGGAGGTAGAATGTACTCTTTTAATGTATTGGGAGAGCAAAATTTGGTTAAAAATTGTATTAGCGAGAAAGGAAGGCATGATTATGTGACTGGGGCAACAGTGGCAGGACCTAATGTTTTTTTTAAATGTAAATCTATAAATGCCCAAAGTATTACTGGACCTCATCATAGATGGGCAACTGGTTTGCTATTTGATTCTATTGATATTGGGGAGAATAAAATTGGTGTAGAAAATAGGGGGATTTCAGGAAGTGGTCATGGATGGGCAGGAGCAACTTGTATGTTTTGGAATTGTAGTGCTACTGATATTGTTATTCAAGATCCTCCTGGAGATCATACTAATTGGGCTATAGGATGTATAGGAAAACATATTGATAAGGGATGTTGTACATCCAATCAACCATTTGGATATATTGAGTCAAAAGGCAAGAATGTAGTACCTCAAAGTTTATTTGAGCAACAACTTAGTAATCGTCTAAAGACTAATTAGTAGGTGTTTATTTGATAAAAAAACTTGAGATTTATGGATATTATAAAATACATCAACATTATAAAAAATTCGCGAGTACCCATGTATAAGCAAATAGTAGGCGCTATTACCAATAATATTTCTAATGGTAATATTAAATTAAATCAGAAACTCCCTTCTATAAATACAGTTAGTGAGAATCTTAATTTATCGAGAGATACTGTGGAAAAAGCTTATAATATATTGAAAGATCGCAACATTATTATTTCTATACCTAAAAAAGGAACCTATACAGCAAAAATAGAAACAAAGCATAAATTAAATATCCTTTTTTTGATAAGTAAGATGAGTCCTTATAAAATTAATATTTATGATTGTTTTGTTAATAAAATAGGTGTTAATTCTGATGTTAATTTGGTAGTATATCATTGTGATGAATTACTTTTTTTGGAGACTTTAAATCAAGCTAATTTAGTTTATGATTATTATGTTGTGATGCCACATTTCAAAACGGATGAACAAAAACATACTAGTTATACTGAAACAGTATTGAAAGCAATTTATAAAATACCTAAAAATAAGTTGTTGTTTTTAGATAATATAGTACCACCATTAATAGAAGATAATAACATTGCCGCTGTTTATCAGAATTTTGAAAATGATATATATGAGGCAATGAAAGAAGGAAAGGATAAAATAGTCAAATATAAAAAAATTGTCTTGGTTTACCCAGAACGATTTGTTTATCCTTATCCAAGAAGAATTGTCGAGGGGTTTAAGAAATTTTGTTTTGAATTTGAAATGAAATTTGAGATTCTAGATAAAATTTGTAATGATATAGTACTCAATACCGGAGATTTATTTATAATCATTGAAGAGTATGATTTAGTTAATTTAATTCACCAAATTAGAGACAATGGTTTAGTACTAGGGGAGGATTTAGGTATTATTTCGTATAATGATTGTCCCCTTAAAGACCTATTGAATATTGCAACAATGACTACAGATTATAAAAAAATGGGAGAAACCGCTGCTGAAATGATCATAAAGAATCAAGGTGGTAGAGTCAAAGTACCTTTTTACCTTAATGATAGAAACTCTTTTTAATTTTTTTTAATAATGGCAAAATAATGTTTTTTATCATTGTGAGCATTTGGATATGCAAATAAAAACTGCACTTTAAGCTAAGCTATATTTTTGTAATTAATTTGATTGTTAAATTCTTCGATAGTTGCTTAATTGAAGCAGAATATCTCCGTTTTCTGTTGTACCAAATCTCAATATATTGCTTCGCCAGTTCGCTTCGCTCGGGTCAAAGATTTTATTTTTGTTTGTTCTTTGGTAGTCAGTGTGTTACTGTGGGTAAATTCGGTTTTCAAGGATTTTAAAAAGTTTTCCGCAACTGCATTATCCCAAAACACAAGCTTTAGCAAACTTTCGAAGGAATTTCCTTTTTGACTCATACTGCGGGTAATTTTTTAAAGGAATCAAGAACATTTACAAACTTTATCCTTGTATATTGAGCACTTCTTTCAGACCCGAGAGCTCTGCTCGAACAGGCGAAGCAATGAAAAATCAAACCCTTCTCAATACTACGGTTTTTAATTGCCATTTTCAATGCTAGAAGAGTAGTTCCATCAGTATTCATACCGTCACTCAAACTCCAACTTATAATTTTCCTGTGATATAAATCCAAATGGTGGTTAGGTATATAAATCTCTCTTTTGTTTGAATATAGTTGATATCCGAAACTCAGACTTTTGAAGTCATTTTAACAATAAACTCTCTGTTCAATATGTTTTCGACAATTAAATAATTATGATTTGAGTTGGTTGTTAATTTGAATTTTTTGCTTTATTTACTTCGCAAGCCTAACTGTTTCATGTATTTTTCCATGGTTATTGCTTCACCTGTTTGCTAGGCTCGGGTCTTGAAACTTTGTAAGCAAAACGCTGAAGTTCTAACGTTATTCAAGGACTTCCATATCATTGCTTGGATTCAAAATAAATCAATGTAATCCGTTCTTTTATGGGAATTTTTCGTTTCTGTCTTGCGGTGATTATTTGTTTTTACCATCGGTAATACTTTTTCATTTTTTTTTATGAAACTATAAATCATCGACCGCTCTTGGAAAAAATGCCGATTGCTTTTTTTAATATATCACGTTTTAACTCGGCATCTTTGAGTCTGTTCTATAGTTTATGAATTTTTTCATGCTCTGGAGTTAGTTTTATTTTTCCTTTTCCAGGAAAGCTTCCTTCTCCAAACTCTTCGAACTCTTTGCTCCTACTAATATAACTGTGGTGCTGTTATTCCTAACTCTCTGGCAAACTCTTATATGTTGGTTCTATCGTAACTCAATTAGACTACTTTCTCTTTAAGAGCTTTGTCATAAATTTTGCGGACTTGTTTCATAGGGTAAAATTATGATTATTTGTTAACTTTCTATGACGGCTAAGTTAGCATGTCCACGACTTGAATTAATTATTCTGTCAATACCTGTAAAGCATTGTGAAAACGAACAAATATTGAAAAAAATAGCACAATAGTGCAAGGAAATCAACCTCTCAAATATCTAAGTTTGCTATTCTATGAAATTAACCAATTAATTGTTTATTAATTCAAGTTACTACTTGAGATAGTAAAAAAAAATATAGTAGGAGGTTAAGTAAAATTGTTTTTATGATGTTAAAGTACCAGTACTAACCACAAAAGATCTAATTCCAATAGCCTTTCATTTTGCACAAGAAAAACGGGAAAAGATTGATGCGCTAGAACAATAAAAAAGTAAAAAAATCAAAATGAGAAAAAAGAGTAGAGACAACAATAGGCGGTATAAAGTAAAGTGTTCTCTAAAACAATCCATGCAGTTACATTGGAAGGATTTTTTATAAAACTAACTCTATTTGACTTTGGATTACAATTAAATAAAACTATTAACTAGCAACTTGAATTAATTAATCTAATTTAAAACCAAAATAAATAAATGTTAAAACCAAAACTAATTATGAAACAAAAAAGAAAAAAAGAAAGTACTTTTTCGGGTTTCGGATTATTATTGATTGTGGTGTTTTTAACCATGACGTCAATTAGTTCGAATGCCCAAGATAGAATTGCAGGTGTGGTAAAGGATGAGAGCGGCTTTCCGTTACCTGGTGTAAATGTAATTCAAAAAGAGACTAAAAAAGGTGTAGTGACAGATTTTGAAGGGCGTTATACCATTTCAGTAACTAAAGGAGCGAAGACTTTAGTATTCAATTATGTGGGTTTTTCAACTAAAGAAGTTGCAATTGGTGGTAACAAAGTAATCAATGTTACACTTAAGGAATCTACGGAATCATTAAATGAGGTCGTTATCATTGGTTATGCTGCGGTTGAAAGAAAGAAAGTATTAGGTTCAATATCTGGTGTAAAGGCCGAATCTATTGAGCAGGCTACACCGGTTAGTGCTCTTGAGGGAGTTCAAGGTAAACTTTCTGGGGTACAGATTTTAACAAATGGAGGTCCTGGAGGCGGTTTTGATATACGTGTTCGTGGGGTGTCAACTTTTGGTTCAGGTACAAATCCTTTGTATGTAGTTGATGGTCAGCAATTAGATGATATTGATAATTTAGATCCTAATAGTATTGAGTCTCTTGAAGTTTTAAAAGATGGCGCCACAGCCGCGATTTATGGTTCTAAAGCAGCTAATGGTGTTGTGTTGATTACTACAAAATCAGGTAAAAAGGGAGAAATAAAAGTAGATATTACAAGTAATACAGGCTACAATAGTTTAGTAGGAGATTTAAGGGTTTCAAATACACGTCAAAGAATTCTTTATGAGAAACTAAGACAGAATAACCCCGCTAATATAACAGGTTTTGAAAGAGATTCTTTGGGTTTACTTCGTAGAAACTCATGGGACTTACAAAAATTAATTACGAGAGTAGCTATTAGACAGCAGACCAATGTTGCACTTACATCTGGTAGCGATAAGACGAGAGTGTATTGGGATACAGGTTTTATTGATCAGAAAGGAATTATCTTAAATAGCGGCTACAAAAGGATGAGTACGATATTTAAAGTGGATGTTAATTTATCAAAAAAATTCACTTTAGGAAGTAAGATTAATTTAAGTTATGAAGATACTAATGGTATAAATGAGAGTAGTGTATTGCAGCAGATAGTGGAACGAATTCCTTATTTTCCAGTATTTGAACCTGATGGTAGTTATTCACCTGAAATCGCAGGTAGAAGAAATCCATTGGCACAAACCTTATTGACTAATAGGAATAGAGATTACAGAGCACAAGTTTTTAACTATGCTCAGTATGAAATTGCACCTAAACTTACATTTAAATCAACTTTAGGAATAAATTACAGATCTAATAAATACAACTATTTTAGTCCACTGATTACAGAGACTCAACCTAATCCTCCAGAAGGTCAGGAAAGATATTCTCTTACTTATGACATACAACAAGAAAATTTTATAAATTATAGAAAATCATGGAAAAAACATACTACGGGTGCATTTGCAGGAATGCAAATCCAAAAGTATGGCTCTGAAGTTTTTGATATAGGTTCTAAATTTATTAATGAATACATACAAACATTTGGTAATGCTGATCCAGCAACGATTGGTATTTCAACAAGAACGAGAAATAGTACCCACTCTCTCTATTCCTTATTTGCAGGATTCAACTATGATTATGATGGCAAATATTTGATCTCAGCTACCATGCGCCGTGATGGTTCGTCAAGGTTTGGAACGAATAATAAATTTGGAAATTTTCCATCGGCCAGTTTAGGATGGAAATTAAGTAAAGAAAATTTCTTAAAAGACAGTAATACAGTTAGCAACTTATTAGTAAGAGGAAGTTATGGTATTGTGGGGAACGAACGCATAGATGACTTTGATTTTACAGGAACTTATGCTGCGGGTTATAATTATGGGCTTTTAGGAGGTATTGCACCTTCAGTATTAGGGAATCCTGATTTGAAATGGGAACAAACGGCTTCTGCTAACTTAGGTTTTGATTTAGGGTTGTTTAAGGACAGACTGTCATTGAATGTTGATTTGTGGAAAAAAGTTACTTCGGATTTATTATATGATGTACCATTGGCAGAAGAATCAGGTTATACAAGTATCCGTAAAAATGTAGGTAATGTGGATAATAAAGGTATTGATATAGCAGTTAGCGCTACCATTTTTAAAACTAAGAATTTTTCTTGGAATAGTAGTTTTAATATTGCGTATCAAGAAAATAAAGTGACTAAGTTAGACAAAGGAGTGTCATTTGAAACAGGGGCTTATAAAGTAGAAGAAGGACAGCCTATAGGTAATATTTTTGGTTACACTAATTTAGGTATTTATCAATATAATGAGTCTAATGCATATGCACCTGATGGGACTAGGTTAACTCCTAATTTTAATGACGCGGGTGTTTTTCAAAATTATACTTTGAATGGTGCAGCATATACAGGAGTAGTTAAAAAGAATACTCTAGGCGGAGCAGTTCTAGAAGGTGGAGATATTATCTGGGAAGATCTTAATAATGATAATGTTATTACTGCTGATGACAGAAAGGTTTTAGGAAATGGAATTCCTAAATATTATGGTGGTTTTTCGAATGAATTTAAATACAAAAATCTTAAGTTAAGTTTCCTTTTTGATTATAGTTTAGGACAAGATATTTATAGAAGATGGAATGAAGCTACTAATGATTTGAGTAGTAATAATGAAACCCCAGGACCTGATTATATTGAAGGTTCATGGAGAAATCCTGGTGATATTACTGTTTATCCAAGGTTAACAAGAGTGGCTCAAAATAGAAATGCACCGAATAGTTTTTTTGTTACTCCAGGAGATTATATCAAATTACGCTATGTAAAGTTTAATTATGATTTTCCTAAAACCTTCCTGAAAAACATAAAAGGTATTAGTTCTTTCTCTTTAAATTTTGCTGTTAATAATGTTTTGACTTGGACAAACTACGTAGGATATAATCCTGAATTAGGGAATCGAGGAAATGCTTTGCAACCTGGACTCGACAATTTGAGGTATCCTAATAACCGTGAGTTTATCGTAGGCTTAAAAGTGCAATTAAAATAATAACAAAAAATATGATAATAATGAAAAAATATATTGACACTTCAAGAATCAAGATTTTTGCTCTGCTACTAACTGTCGTGGCTTTGAGTACATCTTGTAATGATATATTAGATTTACAACCTATTAGTGAAATAGGTCAGGATAATTTTTGGAAGACCAATAAGGATGCTGAATCAGGTGTCATCGGAATTTACGATGGTATGCAGGCAGCTTATAGAGAAAAATATTTTTTATGGGGTGAATGTCGTTCTGATAATGAATGGATATTTAATGCGTCAGCATCGGCCTTTAATATCGAGTTATCGAATCAAAATATTACAAATGCAAATGCATCTTCTTTAAAATGGGATGTGTTTTACAATATGATTAATAGATGTAATCTTGCTATCAAAAACATACCAGCGATTCCAGCTCATGATAAAAATTTCTTAGCAGAAGCCTATGCAGTTAGAGCATTTGCGTATTTTGATGCTATAAGAGTTTGGGGCGCAGTTCCTTTATATACGGAGCCTACTCTAGGTATTGATAATATTGAAAAATCGAGAACTGATGCTACAACTGTAATGAACACAGTTATTATTCCTGATATGCTAAAAGCAGAGGAATTAATGACTAGAACAAATGATAAGTTTAGATTTTCAAAAGTAAGTGTACTTTGTTTACAGGCCGAAGTGTATATGTGGCTTAAAGATTACCCAAAAGCAAAGGAAGCATTAGATAAAATGATTGCTATTGGTGGACATAGCCTAGTAACTTCTGTTCAAGCATGGGAAGATTTGTTTTATAACAATCCTCCGAGTGTTAATATCTCAGGTCTTAGAGGTAAGATACAAACAGGTCCAGAACTAATGTTTTCCATTAATTATAATCTAGCTGAAGAACAAGATAATCCGGGAAGTAGAAATGCTAATAGATCAGGTGTTGCGAATTTGTTTTTTGCGGGTCTTCCATCATTTTATATGTCTCCTACAGTAGAGGCTAAATGGCAAGAAAAATTTCCAATTGATAAAGCAGGTTGGGAAGCTAAATATCCAGGAGTAGCACCAGTACTCACTAGAGAAGTATCAACTACTGTTGGTGGTGTTATAGTAAATACGACTGAACCAGTATATGGAGATTGGCGTTATTTTTTATGTAGAGAAGGTGGTTTTGCCAGTTTTGGAAGTTTCCCAGTGGGTCAAGCTCGTATTGCAAAATGGCAAAAAACCAATTTTAATGTTCAATTTGATGAAACTGATATCGTAATTTATCGTTATGCGGGTATGTTATTATTGTTGGCTGAGGCCGAAAATCAATTAAATAATACTCCTGGTGTGGTTCCTACCACTAACAAGGCGTTGACTTTAGTTAATCAAATTAGAACTGCTAGAAAATTACCATTGGTAACGCCAACTGAATTTGGTGCAACCAAAGAAGCTAGGGAAAATTTTATTTTGGATGAAAGACAATTAGAATTATTTGGCGAAGGTAAAAGATGGTGGGATTTGGTTAGAACAAACATAGCCATTGATATTATAAATGCAAAAAATGCTTCAATACCTGGAACAGTTCCTTTGACTAATGATAGAATATTATTTCCCGTATATTTTGAGCATTTGATTGAAAATCCAAAATTGTTGCCCCAAAACCTAGGATATACTAACTAATTTAATTGAAAAAGATTATGAAAATAAAAATTTTAAAATATGTTAGCATCCTGACGTTGTTGTTAGGGCTAACAGCCTGTGATAATTTACCTCTACAAGACCAATATGATTTTAATCCAGAAGTGGATACTACTGATCCTTTTGCGAATATGACCGCCTGGGAATATATACAAACGAGAAATCCGGCTTTACTTTCAACTGGCAAGTATATTAATGATGATTTTAATTATTTGGTTGAAGCTATTAAAAAAGCAGATATGGTTGAGGAGTTTAATCAAGTTACAACCAAGGATAGAACCTATTTGTTGTTGAATAATACTGCTTTTACGGGCTCTGGAAATGTTATTCAAATTGTAACAGGGTCATCTAGTGTTCCAACAGGTGAAACCGCTGAGCAAACAATGGCTAAAGTGAATACTCCTGAAAAATTAGAAAAACTTAAAAAAGTATTGCGGTACCATATAGTTACTACTTATATCGCACAAGTCCCTACTTTGTATAATTATGATGTATGGTATTTATTTCAAACCTTAATTCCTGGTGTTGACGGTTTGATTGCCTTTTCGCGTGACGTAAGATGGACAATAACCATTAATAGAGACCCAGCACCATTGCCTGCTACAGCTTTAGCAGAATGGGAAACGGTTTATAATCACAATTATGTTTTTAAAAATGGTATTGGACATATGTTACGTGATCCTGTTAGAAACAAACCATATTAATATTTTACATATAAAGCCAATTAAGTTGCTTTTTGTAAAGTGTAAAATTTAGTTTGTGTTTAGTTTTTTTTTTACCTCTTTAGTAAATTGTTGTTTACTAAAGAGGTTTTGTTCTAAAAAAAGAAGTGAAAAACCATCCTAATAAAAGTTAAACAAATAAAACCTTGTTCCTTGATGAATATAAATAAAATAAAATATTGTTTCCTGATAGCCTCGCTTCTTTCAACTATTGTCTGTGATGCTCAAAAATCAAAAATTAATATGCCCAAAGGTCGTATTGCATTTAGCTCTGATGGGAATTTACATGATTCTGATGATTGGGGGGCTACTGCTTTTTCATTAGCCTTTTTGCATTATGCTGGTTTAAAAGAGAAATTTGTCCACTATGACTACAACAATCATTTAGGTAACTCTAGAGAGGGTTGGGAAAAAATCATGGATGATGTAGCCAAAGGTGGTGCAAAACGTTTTGGACTTGATGTGACAAAAGTGTTTAATGACCAAACTGAAAAAGAGGCTGCAATAGCCAATTTTGTAAAAGAAGCTAAAAAGAGCAGTGTAAAAAATCCACTCTGGTTTATCTGTGCTGGACCAATGCAAATGGCTTATACAATGATAGCTGCAACTCCAGAAGATAAAAGGCAATTTATTCATGCTATCTCTCATAGTAAATGGAATAATGAACACAGTCATGGAGAAACTGAAAAAACATGGCTAGATATGAAGAATGATTTTCCAACGGTTACTTACTATGATATTATAGACCAAAACAAATCAAATGGAGAAGACGATTTTCAGTCTCATATAGTTAATTGGCAATGGTTGAAAAATAGCCTTAATAAAGACTGGCAATGGCTATATTCGATGGATGATACCTATCAAGTAGATAAGTTGGAACGTTGGAAATCTAATACCGAAAAACATTTTGATATTTCAGATGCTGGAATGACTTATTGGTTGATTACAGGTGGTCCCAATGGTGGAAATGATAAAGCTGGTTGGAAAGAAGTGAAAGCACTTTTTGAAAATAAATCCATTGAAAATAGTAATCCAACACCTGAAATAAAACTGGAAGCAAACGATTATATCTTTATGGAAGCTGAAAATACTGTTTCTAATTTAAAAGAATGGAATCTTGTGAAAATGGGTGATGAAAATTACGTAAAAAATGCCTCTGGTGGAACATTTATTGAATTTACAGGAAATGAGCCTAATACTGGAGAACCTAATTCCCCTTTGGAATACACCTTTGTAGCTCCAAAAGACGGAAATTTCAGATTACTGATGATGACTAGCAAACGGTTAGAAGGGAGTCGAGGTGATTTGTGTAATGATGTCTTTGTGAAAATGGAAGGTGATTTCACATCAGCCACTAATTTACCTAAAGATGATTTGGAGCATTATTTAAAATATTTTCAAGAAGGAAGTACAAAAACACCTGAGTTAGAATGGCATTGGGGACAAAGAGCAGAAAAAGGAACGCATCAATTTTATAATCTAATTTACGGATTCAAAAAAGGATCAAAATACACTTTAACTTTAGCTGGTAGGTCTCAGCGTTTTAGTGTGGATTATTTAGTGTTTTATGATGTAGATAAGTTTAGTTTGATAAGTGCTAAAGAGTTTTTTTTAAAAGAAAATTAATAATAATATTAAAATTAGGCTTAGTATTAAGAATAATGTCATTAAGGTAAGTTTTATTCTTAGTGATAAAATATGATAACCTTTAAAAAAAATAATAAAAAATGGTAAGTAAGACAAAATTCAAATCAATATTTTTAGCGATAGTTATTAATTTCTCATTTTGTGGTTACACAATAGCACAAGATGTCTTTGATAAATCTAAAATTGAGAATTCAATGATTCAAGCTTTAGAATGGCAGGAAGCACATCCTATTTTTGCAGATGCTCCAACAGATTGGACAGTAGGTGCTTATTATGTGGGTGTGGCAAGAGCACATGCAGTAACAAAAAATCAAATTTTTGAAGCAGCTCTAAAAAATCAGGGCTATCGTAATAATTGGGAAACATATAAACGAGTATATCATGCTGATGATGTCGCTATTTCATATAGTTATATTTATTTAGATATGGAATCTGGGAGAAAAAATCTTGTTGATTTGAAACCAACAGAAAATTTTTTGAAAGCCCATTTGTATAAACCTAATTCATGGAAAGAAGGTACGGATAAAGCTCCTGAAAAAAATATTTTATGGTGGTGGTGTGATGCCTTATTTATGACTCCCCCAGTATTAAACTTGTATGCAAAGCACGCTAAAGATGAGACTTATCTTGATGAAATGCATAAGTATTATATGGAAACCTATAATAAACTGTATGATAAGCAAGAGCGTTTATTCGCAAGAGATGCTCGTTTTATATGGACTGGTAGTAATACAGATAAAAAAGAACCAAACGGAAAAAAAGTTTTTTGGTCAAGAGGTAATGGTTGGGTAATTTCGGGTTTAGCATTGATTTTAACTGATATGCCAGGTACTTATAAACACCGTCAATTTTATGAAAAGCTTTATTTAGAAATGTCTGAGAGAATACTTGAATTACAATCTAAAGATGGCTTATGGTACACTAGTTTATTGTCACCTGATAGCTACAATCATGGAGAAGCGAGTGGCAGTGGTTTTCATACTTATGCGTTGGCTTGGGGAATTAACAATGGTTTGTTGGATAAAAAAAAATACTTGCCAGCTGTAAAGAAAGCGTGGAATGCATTAACCAAGTGCCAACATAAGAATGGAATGATAGGTTGGGTACAAAATATTGGGGCTTTTCCAGAACCAGCTACTGTGGATAGCTGGCAAAATTTTGGAACTGGTGCTTACTTGTTGGCAGGTAGTGAAGTCCTAAAATTGAAAAAGTGAGTTTATCATATATTAAAAGGTAGTGTTTCACTAACTGTGTAAGTTGAAAAGTTATTCTGAAAAAAATCGGAATAACTTTTTTTTATTTTTAACATTATCCAATTATGATGGAAAAAACTATTTTACATCTGATTTGACTCCAAATGAATTTATTCAACACATTCGTCTAAAAAAAGGAGTACAACTTTTAGAACAAGGCAAAATAAATATTTCAGAGATAAGTTATAAATTAGGTTTTAAAACTCAAAAAAACTTTAGTAGATGCTTCACTAAAAAATTCGGAATCAAAGCCATAGAATATATTAAAACTTTTTCCGATTTTTAGTACTTTCTTTATTAATCATTGATAATTTGTTATGCGAAAAAAGTCTCACAATTAGAGGTGTATTTTAGATCATAAAATTAAAGTATGACCAATATTATTGAATTAGGATTTTTTTTGCTGAGCATTTTAGTCTTATTACTAAGATTGTGGATATAAAGAACTTTAAAATTTAATAGATAAGTTAACTTTGTTGTAATATTTTTTTTACTTCGAATGTGCAATAAAATTCATTAAATTATGTTAAGATTAATATGTCAGAATTTACAACTCTTATTTAGAAGTAAAAAATAAAGTTGTATTGAAGATATCACTCTGTAATATTAAATATTAATGCAAATCTTTTTAAGACATAGCGTTTAGTTTCTCATTTTTGATTCATTTATATAATATAAAACTTATTGGGAAAGCTTATTTTATTTGTACAGGCTATGTTTTTTTAAGAAATTAAAATGAACATAAAATGGAAAGGTCTTTAGATAATTTACTTATTGAAGTAAAAGAATATGAAAAGAAAGTTTCAGGAGAAACAGATAATATAATAGAAGAATCGTATAGAATTACTACTTATTTGAGGGAATTGTTAAATAGCGTTAAACAGAAAATTGTAGTTGAAGGTTTTAAGGATGACACTGAAGAGATTAATTTTTTTAAAAATATAAAACCTCAAATATTAGGGAAGTTAATTTATTATAACAAAGTGTTTAGGATAGAGACATCCTGTCCTGTGAATAATGGAAAAATGTACCATACTTTTTTTTCTAATGAATTAGAAGATTTAAAACAAGAGTATAATGACCACATTTGCAATTCTGATTTTTATAGGTACTATCGAGCCAGAAGAACTGATAGGGATACAGAATATTTTAAACTAGGCAAAATCAACTATCACAATGGATTAAACAGTTTTGTTTTTGAAATAGACACTAGTTTTTCAACTTATTATGATTATAAGATTGCCAGAATTATTGCTAATGAATTGCTGTATGCTTATTTATTAGCTAAAACCCACACAGATCATAAAACAGAATTCATGCTACAAAGTCCTGAATCCACCAAAGAAATTTTTTGGACCGGTTCTAAAAATGCTCTAATTGAATTAATTTATGCCTTACATGCTTCAGGAGTTATTTCACATGGTAAAATTGGCATTCGAAAAATTAGTTTAGCTTTCCACATTTTATTTAGAATTCCCTTAGGAGATATTCATCATGCTTTTCATCGAATGAAGGATAGAGCGGGTTCAAGAACCACATTTTTAGACCAACTGAAACTAGCCATGGAAGAGTACATGGATAAAGATTTAGCATAATCTCATCCTTCTTGTTTACTTACAGCGTTTTCAATACGCTGTTTTTTTATGGCCATGAGTGCCAATGGGTAAAAAAGGATTTTGGGATTAATTCCCCCTTTTTTTAAGCTACAATAATAACAGTTTCAGGGTAAACATACTCATTATAAAATTTTAAAAATCGTCATTTCCAATTGGTACAACTTGGCGGATAATTATCATGCTGCTTGTCAAATTTGTACCGCTTATAATAAGTAATTGTAAATGAATACAAATAAAAGGATAGCAGTATGAATATTAACAGAATGGAATTTTTAGCATGGATGGAGCGTATCATGGATCGCTTTGATATTTTAAATGAGCATATAATTGATGTTCAAAAGCTACGAAATACAATTGACGGAGAAGAATTGCTGGATAATCAAGATCTTCTACAGATGCTTAAAATAAGTGGACGTTCACTTCAGCGTTACCGTTCATCAGGTAAACTACCGTATTATACAATCAGTGGAAAGCTTTATTATAAACTATCAGATGTGCACCAGTTTATTCGAGATAGTTTTAATAACCCCTTTAAAAAACAGGACAAAAAGTGAAAACTAATGCCACTAGAAGTCAATTTTGAAATAAGTTTTTTTTATCTAATTATTTTCGGGATAGCAAATTATAAATGTGGCAGTAATGGACAAACATACTATAGAAGAACCAAAATTTCAAGAACAATTTTCGGATGTTTTGTTAGTTCTCGATAACCAAAAAAAGAAGATTGAGGTAGTCAAGGGTATTGGAAAAAATCAGGAACGGCAAACTGTTTCACCTGAAGAAAAGAATGACAGCCAGTTTATGCGAGTAGACAAACACGGGGATCTGTTTACTAATTTTTTTAGCAATTTTCATCAGCAATTCAAGAATCCTACACATTTCCACTTTTTTAGAGTACCAGCACTGAGAGCAGTTGATGTAGCTAATAAAATGCAAAATGCCATTGAAAACCCTACCAAAGATGGAGAAAAACTATTTGTAAAACATGAAATAAAAATAGATTATAAATCAAAAAATAGGAATACTATGGAAACAACACAATCAACAACAGAAACTGAAAACCGTTTTAAATTAGAACAAATAGATTGGAAAGCTTTGTCTGATCTGGGATTAAGTAAAGAACGTCTCGAAAAAATGAACTTAATTGATCCATTATTAAAAGGCTATAAAACCAATGAACTAGTACCCATAAGTCTTAATTTGGGAACTGCAATTACTCGTATGGATGCAAGACTTTCTTTGCAAACCAATGATGACGGACAGGTCGTAGTTGCCATACATGGCATTCGCAAAGAACCGCAATTGAATTTTCCATTCTTCGGTCATGAATTTACAAAAGAAGATAAGGAAAACTTACTTAAAACAGGAAACATAGGACGAGTGGTTGATTTAACCAATCCCAAAACTGGTGAAACTATTCCTTCCATTATTAGTGTTGATAGATTAACTAACGAACTCATTGCACTACGTTCCAATCTTATCAAAATACCTGAGGAAATAAAGGGAGTAAAGTTGGATGAACAACAAAAGCAAGTTTTAATGGAAGGTAAACCGTTGTACATTGAAGGTATGATTTCAAAAAAGGGTGATCCTTTCAATGCAACTGTGCAATTCAATGCAGACAAGCGTTATGTAGAATTTCTTTTCGATAGAACAAATAGTAAGCAATCTCAAAACCAGCAAGAAGAGGCACCACGAAATTTTAGAGGAAAAGAACTTGACGAACAACAATATCAAAAGTTCAAGGAGGGGCAAACTGTTTATGTAAGTGGTTTGGTTGACAAAAAAGGGAAAGAATATCAAGGATATATCACATTTGACAAAGAAACTGCAAAAACAGTTTTCTCTTTTGATAACCCTAACAAATTAAAGGAAAAAGCACAACCAAAAGAAGAAAGCAAAACTCAAGTTGCGGTTAATTCCGAAGGCAAAACCAATGAAGCTACTAAAAATAGTAAAGAACCTTTGAAAAAAGAACAGATTAATCCTGATTCTAAGAAGCAACAAGAGCAACAGGAAAAACCGAAAGTAGCTGCTAAATCAAAAGCACGAAAACTTTAATCACTCGAAAAGTTAAGTAGATGAAAGTAGTAATTGCTGAAAAACCAAGTGTTGCAAGGGAAATAGCTAGCCTGTTAGGAGCCATCGAAAAGAAAGATGGTTACCTAACAGGCAATGGCTATTGTGTCACTTGGGCATTCGGGCATCTAGTTACTTTGGCTATGCCTGAAGAATATGGTGTTTTAGGATTTCAAAGAGAAACTTTACCCATATTGCCTGAGCCTTTCTTACTAACAGTGCGTAAGAAAAGAGAAAATAATCATTATAAACCAGATGCAGGTGTACTGAAACAATTAAAAACAATTGAAAAGCTTTTAAAAAATTGCGAAAGTATCATTGTCGCTACGGATGCTGGTCGTGAAGGCGAACTAATCTTCCGTTATATTTATGATTATTTAAAATGTCGTAAACCATTTGAACGTTTATGGATTAGTTCTTTAACAGAAAAAGCCATTCTCAAAGGATTTGAAAATTTAAAAGCAGGAAAAGATTTTGATGGTTTATATTTTGCAGCAGCAGCTAGAAGCCAAGCTGATTGGTTAGTAGGTATTAATGCTTCGCAAGCTTTAACGATTGTCTCAGGAGGGGGGATTTATTCTCTTGGAAGAGTACAGACACCAACATTAGTGCTTATTTGTAAACGATTTTTGGAAAACAAAATGTTTGTCGTTACAAAATATTGGCAAATAGAGTTAGAACATCGTAAAGATTTTATTGATTTCAAAAGTCTTTCCGCTATCAAATGGGATCAGAGTAAACAGGCGAATGATTCTTTGAAATTTATACAGAGACAGGGAGTGGCTACAGTGGTATCACTAGAAACAAAAACGGTACATGAACAACCACCTTTACTATTTGACCTTACTGCATTACAGAAGGAAGCTAATATAAAATTGAATTTATCTGCTGAAGAAACTCTTTCGATTGCCCAAAGTCTTTACGAGAAGAAATTTATTAGTTATCCACGTACGGGAAGTAAGTTTATACCTGAAGATTTATGGATAGAAATACCTAAATTGATACAAGTAATAAGTGAGTTGGAAAAATTTAAGGATATTATTCGTCAAATGAAAATAGGACGTTTGAATAAGCGTATTGTTAATGATTTAAAAGTTACTGATCATCATGGTTTATTGATTACTGATAAAATTCCATCTGCATTGTCAATCAAAGAGAAAGCTATTTATGAAATGGTTGCCTACCGCTTAATTGAGGCCGTGTCTTCAATTTGTACAAAAGAGCTAACTGATATTACTTTAGAAGTAGTTAATTCTGAATTTAAGTTGAAAGGAAGCAAAATTATTGAACCTGGTTGGAGGTTGGTCAAGGGAAGTTTCCTTGATGATAACGATTCTGTTCAAGATTTACCTGAATTTAAAATAGGCGATGAGGTAAAAATTAAGCAGGCAAAAGTTTTGGAAAAGAAAACCAAACCTCCCGTTCTTTACACCGAAGCAAGTTTGCTGGCAGCAATGGAAAATGCTGGAAAACAGATTGACGACGAAAAAGAGCGTAAAATACTTCAAGAAATAGGGATTGGAACACCAGCAACACGAGCCAGTATTATTGAAACACTTTTCAAAAGGGAGTATATCAAAAGAGAAAAAAAATCTCTATTGCCAACAGAAAAAGGATTAAAGGTTTACGAATGGGTAAAGGATAATAAAATTGCTGATGTAGCGATGACAGCCGAATGGGAACTAGAATTGCAAAAGATTGAAAATAATGAAGCAGATGCAGTACACTTTCAAAGGCGAATGGAAGACTTTACTAAGACAATTACAAAAGAATTACTTGAGTTATCAGTTGAGAACGAAAAACAGCCAGATTTAATTTGTCCGAAATGCAAAAATCAAAAAATAATAATACGCGATAAATTAATCAAATGCCCCAAGGAAAGTTGTAACTGGGTTCAGTTTCGAAATATATGTGGTGTTCAGTTAAGTCTAGAGAATTTGGAAATGTTAATCAATAAAGGTAAAACGGGAATTTTAAAAGGAATGACAAGCAAATCTGGGAAAAAATTTGATGCATTCATTGTAATGGATGAAAAAGGGGAGACCACTTTTTCTTTTCCTCAAAAGAAAAAGAAGTAATAACGAAGCTGCTCTCGGTTTAAACCAATTTTTTATTGCCTTGTATTTGAGAGTTTGAATCAGAAATGAAAACAAGAAAAGGCTATTTCACTTACCATGTGAAATAGCCTTTTTTACTATTTTTTCGACTCGTTCAACGATGATTTTCGGAATTCTTTTAAAAGCTTTTCTAATTCTAGAGAAGATTTACGGGCTCTAGTTCCAGCGGCTTTATTTCCTTTTTCAGTTTGTAAGTCAGCATCCGATTTGAATGTTTCAAACTCTGTAGCAATTTTTTCGATTAGTTCTTTCATGTTTTTTTTCTTTTGAATAAGGAGTAAAAATAATAATATCAAATGAAATCTTATGTGGATAATGATTTTTTTTCTTTTTGATACAATCAGTGAATTTGTAAACTAAAAGTGGTAACTAATTAAATTTAAAATTAGGTAAACGAAATTATGTGTTTTTTCTTATTTTAAAATTGACTATATTTGGATTGTTTAATCAATAAAACCTATAAATTATGGCACTTAAACCAGGACCGAAAAGAATAGCAGATTCCACAGGAAAACCAGATCGACGTCAGCGTGACAACAAAAGTACACCAGGGAATACGCCTTCACTAAAACCATCTAAAAGTTCAGGGAAAAAGTGATTTTGTTCACTATTCTAAAAATGTAAATTGAGAAGTTTATACCTGTTTACGAGGAATACTGCCATTTCATAAAAGAAATGGCTTTTATTCTTCCTGCACCAAATGCTGCAAATCAGGATCATTTTTGATGCGTTCCAATTCACTTTCGATTATTAGAACTATATCACGTTTTACTTGCCTATAATTAGCCTCTATTTCGGTTTTCATTTTATCGGTACCATTTTCATCAACGAAAGATAGAACCTCAGGTATTTTTTTATACGCTTTGGTTTCGTTAGCGACTTTGTTATTATCCACCACAATTTCTGCATGAAAAATTTTCTGTTCAATACGTTCGTCAAAGTTGTCTGAAACAGCTCCCACAAACATTCCTTGCGTCAATGTGGAGATTTTTGAAGCTGGTATAAGACTATCTAGTTGAGTTGAGATAGAGGTAGATTTATCATTTCTATTAATGGTCATACTTTGTCGTTTCTGAAGTACTTTACCAAACCGTTCTGATAAGCTTTTGGCAGTTTCTCCAACCACTTGTCCGCTAAAAATATTACCCACGGTATTTTGGATAACCTTACTTTCTTTGTCACCATAATCACGGGTCAATTGTGAATAATCTTGAAAGCCTAAACAAACGGCTACTTTATTACTTCGAGCTGTAGCAATGAGATTATCTAATCCTCTGAAGTAAATGGTGGGTAACTCATCAATAATAACGGAACTTTTTAATTGTCCTTTCTTATTGATTAGTTTAATAATTCTCGAATTGTATAAGCCTAATGCAGCGGAATAGATATTTTGTCTATCTGGATTATTTCCCACACAAAGTATTTTAGGTTCTTTTGGATTATTGATGTCCAATGAAAAATCATCGCCAGTCATTACCCAATAAAGTTGAGGGGATATCATTCTAGACAAAGGAATTTTAGCCGAAGCTATTTGTCCTTGTAACTGATCCTGTGCGCCTCCTTGCCAAGCATCCATAAAAGGGGACAGATAGTTTTCGAGATCAGGGTAGGAAGTAAGTATCGTAAATACATCGACGTATTTCTTGTTGAGTAACTCAATGGCATGAGGAAAGGTGCAATATTTACCATTCTCAAAAATTTTTAAAAACCAGATGATAGCGGCTAACAGTATTATCGGAGATTCAACAAAGAAGTCTCCCTGCTTTTGAATCCAGCTTCTGTTGAGGTTTAGCATTATCGTATAAGCAGATTCATAGGCATCTGATATATCAGTCATAAAATCTGGATTAATGGGATTACAACGATGGCTTCTTCTAGGGTCATCAAAATTGATAATATAGAATTTTGGTTTTACGGTGTACTTATCGGTATGCTTCAACAAATGGTTGTAAGCAATAGTAGAAAGATCATCGAATTTGAAATCATAGATGTACATCGAAAATCCTTTTTCAATATGTTGCTTGATGTAATTATTTATAATGGCATAACTCTTCCCTGATCCTGGAGTACCCAACACTATTGAGGCTCTGAACGGATTTACAACATTTATCCATCCTTCGTTCCATTTGCCTTTATAATAAAACTTAGTGGGAAGATTGATAGAGTATTCGTTTTTTATCAATTTAGTTTCTTGCATAAAACTTTCGTTCTCGTTATTGAATACATCATCCATCAGATTGGTGTGAAGCAAACGACTGATCCAAACTCCAGCTACCATTAAAGCGATATATCCCAATGATGTTGTGAGAATATATAAAGTTGTTGCTATTTCAATAGATAATCTTAGCAACGGGCTATTGAGAAAGAAAAGGATAAAACCGATAATTAAGGCGGTATAGATTTTGGTCCAAGTAATCTTTTCGTTTTTTACTCCTTTAGTGCCCAAACAGCTTAACGCAAGTAAGACTACAGCAAAGAGCTTGGAATATAAGGTATAAGAAAATAAATTGGCTGTCCGTTGGAAATTGCCTAGTATCTTATTAATGATTGGTAAAGTCCAACCTCGTTCTAAAAAGAAACCATAACAAAACCAGTAAAAGTGCATCAATAGTAGCAGAATGCTTACTGCACGCATAAAAGCCATAATCTTGGCGAGTCCTCTTAAATCGTCTTCTCCTTGCATGTTTTCAATAAATTAAATGTTTTGGTTAATTTAATAGGGGAGCAAAACCTTTTTTGTAATATGGAACTAGATGGCTCTTATTGGAATCATTTGGCGCTTTAAACGCTGAATGTAAATAGGTAAGTATGATTTATTTTTTACCGCCTTGTTTTCTGCGTTTCTTATTTTTCTTCATTTGATTGGCAAACGCTTGTTCTTCGTAATCCTCTCCTTGAACTTCGGGTAAAATCCCTCCAAATGCTTCGATTAAACCAAAATTAGAATTGGTATTTGCAACTTCTCCCTTATTCATAAAATCAAAAAGATGATGAGGTTGTTCAGTCTCAGCTGTTGGATTGTCTTTTTCTTTAGATGATAAATGGTGCAATTTATTTGGGATAGAAGTTTGACGTTTTACAATATCTTCACTTTTCCACCATTCGTTAAAAACATTGGCAGAAAGATTTTTTCCTAATTGTGATCCGTTCCAAACAGTACGTGATTCGTGGTCTATAAAGGTCATCCCATAAATACGTCCTTCGGTGTTTCGACGCGCAACAAAATTAATTCCTTGTTCTAGTAACTGTTTCTTAAATTCAGTTTCATTAGTAGCGGTATGCATGGCAATTTCAATCGTATTTTTTAGTATTGTTTTACTAGAAGATGGATTCATCTTCTCTTTAGATTTTTCGAACTGTTTCTGTAAGTTTTCCAAGCCCGCATGTTTTCCAAAAAGTGAGGATTTAAATGGATTACTTACTTTTTCTCCCTGCTCATTCAATACAAAATAAACCAATCCTTGTTTAGGCTTTCCGTGTAATTCTCCTTTTACTTCTTCTGCCGTAATATTGAAAAGCGAAAGCAAGGCGTTGTAAGTTCCTAAACTTTGAAACTGATAATACTTTGGCAATTGCCTTACTACCGATGCAAGCTGGCTTTTTATATTTCCAGCTCTGTAATCAACAGGCCTGAAGAGTTCTTTTTTAGGATTGTGTTCTTTTGCAGTCGCTGGAATTAGTTTGAATTTCTGTTCTAGTTCACGACAGGCATCCATGGAACGGAATTTTTCATAAGTGTCTGATATTTTTTTGCCGTTTCGATCCACACAAGTGGATACAATGTGAATGTGCGTTCGTTCAATATCGGTATGTTTAAAAACTACATACGGTTGGTCTTGATAGCCCATCAATTTCATATAATCATTTGCAATTTGCTTAAAGTTTTCATCGCTCACTTGGTCTCTCGGGTCAGGGTTGAGAGAAATATGCAACACGGGTTTTTCTGTTCTTTTGTTTGCAATGAGATAGGGTTCAAACGAATGATACAATTGAGCAACGGTATAACTTCCGTTAACTGTTTCTCTTATTCTATGGGTAGCCAATATTTCTCCGTTTTCCTTATCCACTTTAAGTTGGTTATAGGAAAGTGCACCGATGATATTAGCTCCACGTCCAATCTTTGCTATCATTTTTTCTCAGTTGTATTCAAATGTTTGGCTTCAAATTCTTCGGTCAACTGTATAATTTCTTGACATAGTTTAGCTAATTCGATTGTTTGTTTTTCCAATTTGAAGAGATATGCAGCTGCTTTTTTTTCGGAAAAATTACGGTACAATATCTTCACAATCTGATTGTAATTCACGCCAACGGCACGAAACTGACCATATAAAGTGGTTAATCGCATGTAGTAATCCATTGTTGCTATATCAATTTTTACCGTTTTGATTTGTTTTTCGAATAGGATGGAAGTAATAAAATGCGCTTTAGTATCTGCTCCAGAAGCTTCAAAAAGCGAAAGAAACTTGGCGTTTTCCTCATCTGTTAGCCGAAAAACATAACGATGAGTGCTGGGATTCTTTTTCGGATTCCTGCCACCTTTGTGTTGTTTATTGTTTTCTTGTCCTTTCATCATCAATCCATTTATAAATTTTATAAAACACCGACTTCGGAGGGTTTTTCAAGCTTCCTGCAAGGGCAAGTTGTTTTGAGGCACGGAATTCATTTCCGGTGCCTCAAAACACAACTTGCTCTGTTCTGGCGAACAGATAATCCGTCCGCCTGTCGGCGGAACTGGATTGTATATAGCAGGGAAGAACGGCTTGAGGCCGTTGCCGTTATGACTCAAATATTGATTTATTCTTTCCATAGTTGTTTTTGATTCCTGTCTTACAAAGGAAGTGATTGACAACAAGATAATTATAGTGTGTAGCCTCGCCAAGAATTGCCAGTAAAGGCCAATTACTACCACGAGAATATAAGGACTTAGGTATCTCTGTTTCTTTGTGCTTGTAAAGGCACATAAGGACTTAAGTAAGTACAAACGTAACAACATCATTACATAGGTAGTAACATAGAAAAGTACAACCATGCATGTTTAAGTAAAGTGATAATTATTTGTTTAGCTACATACATTAATGAAGACCTATTTAGCTAGATAAAAAGTTAGGTAAGTCCATAACTAACAATATAAGATTGTATAGAGTGTCAAACATACATACAGAATGGAGTACGTGGTTCTGGAAATATGCACATAGATAAATAAAGATATAAATAATTAAATACTTAGAAATTATGAATACAAAACACAACACAATATTTATTGCCTTTTCTTCTCAAAAAGGAGGTGTCGGAAAAAGTACATTCACAACACTTATTGCCAGTACAATGCACTATCGATTAGGCTACAATGTTGCTGTGTTTGATGCCGATTTTCCACAGCACAGTTTGATGAAAATGAAATCCCGTGATCTGGCTATGGTAATGGAAAATGAGCATTTGAAAAAGTTGGCGTACAAACAATTTACCACCATTAACAAAAAAGCCTATCCCATTATGCAACACAAGGCAGAAAGTGTATTGGAAGCAGCTCACGAATTTTTAAATAGTTCTTCAGTACCTATTGATGTTATATTTTTTGATCTTCCTGGAACGGTGAATACTCCCGGTATACTCAAAGCATTGGCAGGAATGCACCACATTTTTACGCCTATTACGGCAGATCGTTTGGTGATGGAGAGTACGCTTGTATTTACACAGCTTTTGCAGGATGTGATTATGAAAAAAGGGACGACTTCCATAGAAACCATTAATTTGTTTTGGAATCAAGTGGATGGCAGGGAAAGTACCCCTTTATACGCCGTTTATAACCAGCTTATAGAACAATTAGGTTTAAGCCTGATGGAAAGCAAAATCAAGAATAGTACTCGTTTCCGTAAAGAAAGTGAAGCGAAAAGTAAAACCGTATTTCGCTCTACTGTTATGCCTCCCGATGAACGTTTGATGAAAGCCTGTCAGTTAGACCAGTTTGTCAATGAATTTCTAGAAATCATTCAATTATAGGGTTATGGAGAAAGATAATAAAAGAAAAGTTGCTCCCGAAATTAATGAGGAGTTGATGATGAATCTGATGGTGGATGGTATTAAAAAAGAGGGGTTGCAGCTTCCACCAGAACCGACTGAAGAACCACAGAAGAAAGATAATAAGCCTAAAATAGTGCCAACTGAAAAACAACTCATTAAACATAAAACTAAAGTCAAGAAGCAAGAGGAATTAGCATATGAAAGTATTTTTTTCAAAAGAACCGATACCAATGCCCGTGATGGAAAAACAGTCTATATCCGACCCGATTTTCATGAAAAACTAAGCCGTATTGTTCAAGTGATAGGAGAAGATAAGCTAAGTATTTATGGGTATTTAGATAATGTGTTGGAGTATCATTTTCAGGAATTTGGCGAGCAAATCATCAAGAGTTTTAATGATAAATACAAACCGATTTTATAAGCTATGGAAATAGTAATTATAATTTGCCTGTTGATAATAATTGTATTGCTGTTGCAGGATAAGATCATTATCAAAGTAGGGGCGAAGCCAAAGCCAAAGAAGGATGAAACCGATTTAAATTTTTCCGATATTATGGGGCAACCCAAAATTCAAAGAAGTCTTTCAGTGCCAACCAATCCCAATGAAAGTCAAAAAGAAAAGCAGGGAGATAAAACGGATAATTTTGATGTTGAAATTGAGAGTCAAGATCTCGATGTTTCAATTCCGCAGGAAGAGCTGGACGAAGTTTTTGGAAGCAGGCCTGATTTTGAGGAAGAGGAAGAAGAATGGAATAGTTATGGATTATCCAATGGGAATAATGGTTTAGCCCAAGGTGTAACTTTTGAGGAACTAAGTTCTGTGGGGGAGATGCTTCAGAAAGGCCAATGGGAGCCAGACCAAAAGGAAACAGCGGCTGCTATTGTACAGAAAATACAAGGTACCGAATTGTTCGACCTACTGGAGAATTCTATTGAAGGTGCTTCCCGAAAAATAGCTGTCCTATTAGACAATAGTCTTTCTTCTGAAACAGTAAACAGTTCTTCCATTTTGCGGAAAAATGATTTCGAGGATTTTGATATTGGGGAGTTTGTGTGAATTCCCCAATATCTTTTTAAAGAATCTTAATAATTGTTTTATTTTAACTTATATTAAAGCTTCTGGTAATTCTATATTATAAACAGATATATTTGAAATACCATTTGAGGTATTATGAATATCACCATTGCAAAATGGGTATATTATGCTTACTGGCATGTTCTCGCATTCCCAAAGATAATAAAGTGCAAAACCTAAAGCTTGGGCTTTTGTAGATAGTGGACTCAAGTATAAATTAGTAATTACTTTTCTATTGTTTTGTCTTTGAATGAATAATTTTAACTCTTGAGCCGTTACAAATGGATCATTTGCTGGAGCAAAAATGTTTAAGTCAAAATCATTAAAATTTGGATGTGCTAACTCTTCAGATGCCTTCTCTGTTTTAATTATATTTTCCTGATAAAAATCTGGTTGTAAAGATGGAAGCCCAAAAACCTGAATCTTTCTAGTATGACTTTTATTTTTACAAACATCAATAACCCTTGAATGGTCATAACCTGAAGCTATTATTAAAAAGTCATTTGAATCATCAGAAGTATTATGAGTTCCTTCATAACCTTCAATTTGTTTTACGCTCATAAACTCTTCAGAAAAAATAGTATGTTCCTTTTGATTATAGGTTACAGGTTCTGTATATATAATATCAAAATATAATATATTACTAAATTGTAAGTTTTTTAATAGTAAAAAAAGAAAAGGAATTGGAAAACTTGTTATGTCAATACATAATTTATCAGTAGAAGAAATTTTTAAATCATTCAGTAAATTGTAGACATTGTCATTTTCACTAAGTTCATCTTGGGTGATAAAATGCTTTTCAGGACTAATAACCAAATTTAGTTCTTTTGATATCCAAACTTTTGTTTTGGATACAATATTTTCAAAAATAGTCTTTACTCTTTCTGTATCACTATAAAATGATAGAAAAAAATCATAATTAGTACTTAATTCACTTATGGAATCGAGCTTATTCTTATAGAAATATGTGTAATCAATATCACTCATTTTCAAAAAGATCAAAAAGGTTTATATTATTTTCTTTAAAAGGAGCATTATAATCATTCATTTTCTTTTTTAAAATTGAATCTGCTTTTTTCAATATGGCATCCGCAATTTCATCATTCAAATTTATTACACCTCTTTTATTAATTGATAATTCAAATTTTGGTACTACTGTTCCGTTAATAAAGAAGGCTGAATTTTTATCATTAATATTTTTTTCTCTTCTTTCGTCAGATAAAATTAGATATGAATGATTCAAAAGATTACTAATTAGTTCACTATTTTTAGATATAAAATTTTTAGAAAGTGTAAATAAATTTATTGAACACTCTGGAGGGATGTTGGAGAACCTTAATTCCCTTAGGTAATTTCCAAGATTTATTAAAAAGTCAACAGGATAAATATTTTCTTTACTAACATAAGGTATTCTATTAACTTCAAAGAACCAATCATTTACTTTTTTAATAGCTTTTAGTTGGGATTCTATAGATATTTTATTACCATCGCTAAAGGGAATTTTATGTTCTCTGAAAAATTCATTATCATAAGATTCTTTTATAATATTAATAAAATTTCTGGGTGTTCCTGAAGACATCTTTATAAAGTTATCCAGATTTACGTAGGTCTGTATATCCATAGAAGATTCTCTTGCTAATTGGTCTAATAAATCTGTTTTATAGTATTTTAATATTTTATTTATTTTATTATCTTCAAAATTGATGTTATTTTTATATTCTTCGGCAATTATTTTAATTTGATTTGATATACTTATTAAATCTCCACCTTTTTTCCATTCTCTAAAAAATAATAAATATTTTGATTTTTCAATTAACTTATTTTCTTCAAAAGATATATTACTTAAAATTAGTTTGATTTCTTCATCATTTTTACCAATTTGTTTTAATTTAGATATTAAATCTTTGGTATGGATATCCTTAATCCTTTCTTTTCTAGAACTAATTTTATTTAAAAATGCAGTTTCATCAAATTTTTCGAAGGAGTTAATAAAATCATTTTTGTCAATATCTTTATAATTATTATTTTCAAGTTTTTTAATACAAATATCTAATACAAAATCAGAATATTTCTTCTCATCTTCTCTTCTATCTTCATCTAATATTATTAAATCATATTCAGAACCTTTTCTATTTTCTTCATTACTACCTAATGTATTAAAATTAGTAAATGCATGTAGCCTTCCGCCAATTCTAAAGGAACCTGGGAAGTCTCTCTCTCTGTATAACGAGTTAAAGATTTTTTGTTGATTTGGTGTTATATTTTCAAATTCATCTATGATATATAAAAAGAAAATATCTTTAAATTCAAGTATTTTTTTAGAAATAATTCTTGGTATTCCATATATCAAAGCCCCAGGATTTAATAATAAATCAAAGTCAGGTTTTTCAGTTCTTTTAAAACCAATGTTTTTTGTCTCATAATCTAATTTTTTTTGAAGACCAACAATAACACTAAATAAATCATTAAAATTGTTAGCCTCTAAATTATCATATTTGTCAAATAAAGATAAAATATCTTTAACAACTTCACTTTGAATCTTAACATCTATTTCAAAATCTGATAAGATGGTAATTATTTTTTGAGCAAACCAGAGTTCTAAATAGTTAGAAAATATTAAATTCCATTGTTCATCTAACAATCCTTTTCCTTGAAATCTAAATGAATCTAGTCCACTACATCTCATAAAAATTCCAATATATTTATCCTCTAAAATTTTTGATTTATCACCATTACCTCTAATTTTTTGAAGTTCATATGAAAAATATTTTAACAAATGAGTTTTGCCACAACCTTTGCTGCCTTTTATTAATATTGGCATTGGTGAAGTTGGTTTTATTTTTTCTCTATCTCCAAAAAAATCAACCCAATAATTTTGGATTTCGTTATCGCTATAATCGTTAGCTTTTGTTATATTAAAGGGATTATTCATTAGAAACTATATTTTTTATTATATCTTTTAAATATTGGAGTCCACTCAAAATCTTGTTCATCATACCAAAAAATAGGTAATGTATTATCAGGGGTATTATGGTTAAAGCCTAAAAGTAATTGACAATCACCGAAGCCTAACGAATCATTAAAAGATTTTTTTTGTAACTCTTCATAATCTTTAATACCATAATTAAACCAGAAGTCTAACATCAATTTCACCCCATGTGATCTTGCAAAATCTTTAATGTCTGTGGAAGTAAAAGGGAGATTCATATTTTTCAAATATCTAGAGTCAGACTCAAAACATTTGAATGAATTATCTAATTTAATTACTGCATTAACATCATTAAAAATATTAGAATCAATAACCTTTTGCATACCGTTTGAGGTAGCTACTAACATTAAGTAATCAATTTCAATGCCCTTTTTTAAGGATTTTATTTCATCAATAAATTCGATATATTTCTTGTCAGTTGCTTGACTTCCTGAACCGCAAAAATCATCCAAAAAAACAATTTTTGTAACACCTTTATTATCTTCTTTTGCTATTTCAAAAGAATTTATGAAATTTCTTTTAGACAAATTGTTTTCTTGCCTAAAAAAATAAAGTAAATGTCCACCACTTTCTGATGGATTCCCTATTCCTAAAAATCGGGTTTCTCTTAATTTTTTAGCATATTCATTTTCTATAATTTTGGAATCTAAAATATGTCCTTTGCTTTCTCTTATTTTTTTTATTAGAGGATACCTAAATAAATCCCTATAAAGTGTTTTTAATAAAACTTTCATTTGAGTTTCACCAAAATACATAAATTCAGATAACAAATAGAGAGCCATAATTTTTTCATCTCCATTTTTAAAATTGTTCAACCAATTTGTAATCTTTATTCCGGATATTTTATTTTCCCAAACGGTTTTATTTAATGTTAAAATTCTTTCGTTTAAATTTTCTTCAAATTCACCTTTATTTATCATCTTTACTTTTTAAAAACCAAAATATATTCTCTTGAAATAATGTCTGCTGTTTTATTTCTTTTTGTCATCAAACCGTATGAAGCGATATCATCAATAAGTTTAAATTGAAGATTTAGACCTTTGTTTGTAATATATTCAGTTAGGTAAGCTTGAGTATTGAATTCGAATCCACAAATTTTATTATTTCCAATAACTAAGACTAAATTACCTTCTTTTTTTAGGACTCTTATCATCTCATCAATAGCGACTTTCATCTCAATTAAATATTTACAAGCGATATTAGCTCTAGAAATATTTATTAAAGCAATTTTTTCAATTAGTAAATCAGCAGTTTGAATTCCAGTTTTTACTATATTGATTTCATTTTTAGTATATATATCTCTTCCAATATTTTTTTTATCTAACATACTTAATTCAGAAACTTTAGCTAATCCTGTCCATCCTAAATTTAAACTAGAAGACCTTATATATTTTTGGGCACCAGCATATGGGGGAGAAGTTATAATGAGTTGTATAGAGTCATTTGGTAATGGAGTTACTTCTTCATTGCAATTAAATAAATTTCTTGCATCTCTTGAAATATAATTCGATTGGTAATTTTGAATTAGTGTGTTTTCTAATTTTTTAAAACGTTTAATATTATCATTAGCTATTGTTTTAAATTTTTCGAAAATATTAACCGTATTTATTTCGTTAATTCTTTTTATTGTCTTTTCTTTTAATTCAGGTTTATCATGGTATTTTTCTGCATTTAATCTTACTGGAACAGAAATTCTAGGATCGGCATAACTTACTTTTTTTACACAATTTGAAAATGATACGAGCATGAAATTTCTAATATTTTCATTTTCAATTTTATTTATTTGAAATAGAATTTTAGATAAATCAACTTTATTTCTCTTTGAAAACCATAAATCACAATTTACAACATCGGGTAAATGTTTTTCTTTACTGATTATAGCTTTATTTATTACTTCATCTAAAGTTTCACTAAGAATCTTTGTGTCGTATTTTGTAGATTTAACTTTTGAAATGAGTCTTGCTAATGGATTAGAGTCTGCACCAAAAGCATTTCGCCCAGCGAGTAAACTTTCTAAATATACGGTTCCAGTTCCATTAAAAGGATCAAGAACATTATCTCCTAATTTAGATAAAACGGAATTGTTTAAGAAAAAATATGGAATATGTACAAGTAATTTCGCTGGATAAGAATGGATTAGATGTGTATATCGATCAGCACTTTTTAATTCTGGAATAATCTCTCTGAATTTTACTTCAATAGGTACATTCTTAGATTTATATTGCTTTTGATATGATTTTATTAAATTATTATTTCTATCAATTATATTATTTTCTATCATACTGCAATAGGGGCTTTTATACTAGGATATGGATCGTATCCTTCTAAATTAAAATCTTCAAATCTAAACGAAAAAATATCTTTTACTTCTGGATTAATTTCCATTTTTGGATATGGTTTAGGTTCTCTAGTTAACTGTAAATTTACTTGTTCTTGATGGTTTAAATAAATATGAGTATCTCCTAAAGTATGTATAAATTCACCTAATTCAAGATTACAAACTTGAGCTACCATCATCGTTAAAAGTGCATATGAGGCAATATTAAAAGGAACTCCTAAGAACAAATCTGCACTTCTTTGATACATTTGACATGACAATTTATTATCTGCCACATAAAATTGAAACAAACAATGACATGGTGGAAGTTTCATGTTTTCAATTTCTGCAACATTCCAAGCACTCACTATAATTCTTCTAGAATCAGGACTATTTTTTAGGGTATTTATAATTTGAGTTATCTGGTCAATATGTTTTCCATCTACAGTTGGCCAACTTCTCCACTGTGAACCATAGACTGGACCTAAATTTCCATTTTCATCTGCCCACTCATCCCAAATTTTAACTCCATTATCCTTTAAATATTTAATATTACTATCTCCTTTCAAAAACCATAAAAGTTCATGAATTATTGATTTTAAATGTAATTTTTTTGTTGTTATTAATGGAAAACCCTCATTTAAATCAAATCGCATCTGATAACCAAAAATACTTTTGGTACCAGTTCCCGTTCGATCTGTTTTCTGTACTCCATTCTCGTTTACATATTTCAATAAAGTCTCATATTGATTCATAACTTAGAGTATAATTTGGCTTTTTACAAATCTATTTCTTTTTTATAAAAAAAAGATTATATAACTAGTTTTAATTTTAAAAATATAAATTTTGGTAATTGACTAAAATAAGTTTTTTACTTTAAAGTAATAGTGAAGAGTTTTCCGACTGTTCTTTTACGTTGTTATTTGTTCTATTTTCTCCATTAACATTTGAAACCTTTCTTCTCTAATCAACGGATGGATGTGCATGGCTAAAATTTCGTTTGCTTGCGGATGGTTTTTAATAGCTGTAAGTTCTTGCTTGATGTATTGTTTCAAATCGTCTTCACTCGCTAGTATTTCTTCGACTATAGTTGTTCTATTGTCAATCAAATAAATGATATCTTCGTAGTCGTGGCTGCCGTAAAAGTCATTTTGTCCCCGGTCTTTAAATGCTTCTAATTTGGTAGCCAGAAAATAAGGGGATGGTAATACGTTGATTTTAATTCCTTCTGGCAATTCCATTTGTTGCAGGTATTTGAATCCGGGCTTGTACCATTTATTGGATATTCCAATACTGCTGTCATCAGCAGGCATAATGTCTATTGCAATATTTTCAAACTGATACGAACATATGGATTGTCCTTGAGGATCTGGGTAGAAATAAAGTTCTGCTAATCGTTCTTGCATTTGTGTCCATTCATAATAATTAGCTAAATTAATGGTCATGTCTATATCCGAAGTGGGACGGATTTCTTCTGCAGCCGGGTCATCAGTATATAAGCTAATTACTGCTCCTCCAATGAAGACCATTTTTTCATTTAATTCCTTTAAACCTTTCGCCACTTGAGCTACTAATGCCAGATTGATTACTTTGTTATACATGAAGTATTCTTTTTTCTAATTCTCGTTTTGCCATTTCTTTTTCTCTTACTCTTCCCACTCTAATAGCAT
Organism: Flavobacterium faecale; assembly: GCF_048320115.1. Lineage (GTDB taxonomy): Bacteria > Bacteroidota > Bacteroidia > Flavobacteriales > Flavobacteriaceae > Flavobacterium > Flavobacterium faecale_A. Next base: position 323,633 of record NZ_CP182943.1, on the reverse strand, counting down.
CCACTAAAGTTAATAATTCGTATAAATCATTGTCTTTTAACGAAGCTGCTACGAGAGTAGGGTATAAAGGTTCTATTGCTTGGCCACGGTCTAGTCCTTTGGCATAAGGCCAAACATATTTGTCAGATGCTTGAAAGATTTTATTTAAAGGTTCTGCTGAATGAGCGGTTAACATTCCCCTAACTAATGCTCCTGGTTGTTGCGGAAAAGCATAGCCTACACCATGTATTAAAAACTCGTTGAACGCAATTTTGTTCACTTTTTTTCGGGCATCATCAATTAGTCCCGCATATTTGGAACGGTTTAAAGACTGGCTCACTTCAGATTGACTCATGCCTAATTCCTCAGCAATAGTATGATGAAACCAGGGCTTTTCACCTAATGCAATGATTTTTAATAAAATCACTATGTCCTGAGGTTTGAGATTGTTTTTTGCTTGTGCCATGGTAATATTGCATATTGCGATATGCAATATTACCTATAAATTTGATAATAAGCAATTTTTTTTAAACACATATCGCATATTGCGATTTACGATATAGAAACATTTAGTTGCTAAATTTTAGTGATTTATACTATCGTAAAATAAAATGTAACGTCTTCTTCTGCCAAATAACTCCACCTAAAGACAACTCATTAATACGTTCCTGTTTCCTTGACATATTTGTCCTGAAATCCTGCATCGAGCAGGAATATCTAACAGATAAATTCATTAAATCATGGAAAAACAAAGAAAAAAAGTCTGGCTAACAGCGATGTCAATGTTGTTAGTCTTTGGAGCGAATGCACAAGGAAACGGTGCGGCAGGAATCAATGAGGCCACTCAAATGGTGACCTCTTATTTTGATCCCGCTACACAATTAATCTATGCCATTGGAGCGGTAGTTGGTTTAATAGGAGGTGTTAAGGTTTATAACAAGTTCAGTAGCGGTGATCCTGATACGAGCAAGACCGCAGCAAGCTGGTTTGGTGCCTGTATCTTCTTGATTGTATCCGCCACTATTTTGCGTTCCTTCTTCCTTTAGTCTGATGAATAAGTACAACATCAACAAGGGCATTGGAAAAACGGTAGAGTTTAAAGGATTGAAAGCACAATACTTGTTCCTCTTCGCTGGTGGATTACTCGGGATTCTTATTCTAATCATGATATTGTACATGACAGGAATCAATTCTTATATCTGTTTGTTTATCGGAATTGGAGGAAGTTCTCTCATTGTATGGCAGACTTTCTCCTTGAACAAAAAGTATGGAGAACACGGGTTAATGAAAATAAGTGCCCATAAACGACATCCGCATTACATCATTTGCCGAAAGGCTATCCACCGTTATTTCAAGTTCAAAACTAAATCCAAGGAACTATGAGAAATAAATCAAAAACAACTACGCTGGAAAGTAAGTTTCCATTGTTAGCGGTAGAAAATAATTGTATTGTCTCGAAGGATGCTGATATCACCGCTTGCTTTCGGGTGGAACTTCCAGAGCTTTTTACTGTGGCTTCTGCTGAATACGAAGCCATTCATTCGGCTTGGCATAAGGCTATTAAAACTTTGCCTGATTTTACCATAGTACACAAACAGGATTGGTACATCAAAGAAAATTTTACTCCAGATAATACTCAAGAAGATTTGAGTTTTTTAGCAAAATCTTACCAGCAACATTTCAATGAACGTCCGTTTCTGAATCATTATTGTTATTTATTTCTAACCAAAACGACAAAAGAGCGTATGCGAATGCAGAGCAATTTCTCTTCGCTTTGCAAAGGGGTACTTATTCCAAAAGAAATTAGAGATAAAGAAACCATCCATCGTTTTATGGAATCGGTAGCACAGTTTGAACGAATCATAAATGACAGCGGTTTTGTAAAACTAGAGCGATTGAGTGAAGAGGACATCATCGGAACAGAGGATAAGCAAGGATTATTAGAACAATACTTGACACTTTCAAGGGAATCAGGAACTCCCATGCAAGACATTGCTCTGGGAGCAGAGGAAGTGCGTATTGGAAACAAAAGACTTTGCCTGCATACTTTGTCAGATACAGATGATTTACCCAGTACAGTTTCGGCAGATACTCGTTATGAAAAACTGTCCACAGATAGAAGTGATTGTCTCTTGTCTTTTGCGGCACCAGTAGGATTGTTGTTAAGTTGTAATCACATCTACAATCAGTATTTGTTTCTGGATAACAGCGAAGACAATCTGCGAAAATTTGAGAAATCAGCAAGAAACATGCACTCGTTGGCGCGTTACAGTAGAGCGAACCAAATCAATAAGGAATGGATAGAACGCTATTTGAACGAAGCACATTCTTTTGGGCTTTCATCTATTCGGGCTCATTTTAATGTGATGGCTTGGTCTGACAATCCAGTAGAATTAAAACAATTAAAGAATGATACGGGTAGTGCTTTGGCACTAATGGAATGCAAACCGAGGCACAATACTACGGATGTAGCCACGCTCTACTGGGCAGGAATGCCAGGGAATGCAGGAGATTTTCCGAGTGAAGAAAGCTTTTATACGTTTATTGAACCTGCTTTGTGCTTCTTTACTGAAGAAACCAATTATCAGAGTTCACCATCCCCTTTTGGAATTAAAATGGCTGACCGATTGACAGGAAAACCCATTCATTTGGATATTTCTGATTTACCAATGAAGCGAGGTATTATCACCAATAGAAACAAGTTTATTCTTGGACCTTCAGGTTCGGGAAAGTCATTCTTTACCAATCACATGGTCAGACAATATTATGAGCAAGGTGCGCATGTTTTATTGGTGGATACGGGAAATTCCTATCAAGGATTGTGCGAACTCATCAAAGGAAAAACAAAAGGGGAGGACGGCGTTTATTTTACCTACACCGAAGACAATCCTATAGCCTTTAACCCTTTCTATACCGATGATGGTGTGTTCGATATTGAGAAAAGAGAAAGTATCAAAACTTTGATATTAACCTTATGGAAACGAGATGATGAACCACCAACTCGTTCAGAAGAAGTAGCATTATCCAATGCTGTGAGTGGTTACATCGAACGTATCAAACAAAATGATGAATCTCCATCTTTTAATGGATTTTATGAATACGTGAAGGTTGATTATAGTAAGTTATTGGAAGAAAAACGAGTTAGAGAGAAGGACTTTGACCTTGCCAACTTTCTCAATGTATTAGAACCTTATTATAAAGGAGGTGAATACGATTATCTGTTGAATTCCGACAAGCAACTGGACTTGCTTTCCAAACGATTTATTGTGTTTGAAATTGATGCCATCAAGGATCACAAAATCCTTTTTCCAATTGTGACTATCATCATAATGGAGGTTTTTATCAATAAAATGCGTCGCCTGAAAGGAGTTCGAAAACTAATCTTAATTGAGGAAGCTTGGAAAGCAATTGCAAAAGAAGGAATGGCGGAATACATTAAATACCTCTTCAAAACAGTAAGAAAGTTTTTTGGAGAAGCCATCGTCGTGACCCAAGAAGTAGATGACATCATTCAATCACCTATTGTAAAGGAAAGCATCATCAATAATTCAGATTGTAAAATACTGTTGGATCAGCGTAAGTACATGAACAAATTTGATGATATACAAGCTATGCTAGGACTAACAGACAAAGAAAAGGCACAGGTACTTTCCATCAATATGAACAATGATCCCAAACGACTTTATAAAGAAGTTTGGATTGGTTTAGGCGGTACTCATTCGGCAGTGTATGCCACAGAAGTGAGTCTTGAAGAATATTTGGCATACACCACAGAAGAAACCGAAAAGTTGGAAGTGATGCGCCTTACTGAGGAGCTAGGTGGAAATGTAGAAAAGGCTATTAAACGGATAGCACTTGAGAGAAAAAAAAATAATTAGTAATCCTTTTAAAAAATGATAACAATGAAAAAATTAATGTTTCTGGTGTGTACAGTAATGCTATTTGCTGTCACACCAACAGTCAGCGCCCAATGGGTAGTAACAGATCCTTCCAATTTGGCACAAGGGATTGTCAATACAGCCAGACAGATTGTACAGACTTCAACCACAGCGACCAATATGATTAACAATTTTAAAGAAGTACAAAAAGTGTATAATCAAGGAAAAGAATATTATGACAAGCTAAAGGCAGTAAACAATCTGGTGAAAGATGCCCGAAAAGTACAACAGACCGTACTGCTTGTTGGTGATGTTTCTGAAATCTATGTGAAGAATTTTGGCAAAATGATGAACGATCCTAATTTCAATGCACAGGAACTTTCAGCAATTGCTAACGGCTATTCCATTGTGCTTAATGAAAGTACGGAACTACTGAAAGAACTCAGGCAAATTGTAAATGCTTCCACTTTGTCCTTAAATGATAAAGAACGAATGGATGTAATTGACGGAGTCTATAAAGAGGTGAAAGAGTATCACAATCTAGTTCGTTACTTCACCAATAAAAACATTTCTGTCAGTTACCTAAGAGCTAAAAAAGCCAATAACAGTCAAAGGGTATTGGAACTTTATGGAACTGCTGACCAAAAATATTGGTAATCATGGAATTTAGCAATCTACATGAAGTATTACGCTCCCTCTATGATGAGATGATGCCACTATCAGCTGATATGGCAGCAGTGGCTAAAAGTCTGGCGGGGTTGGGTGCTTTGTTTTATGTGGCTTTAAAAGTATGGCAAGCACTTAGCAGTGCAGAACCTATAGATGTTTTTCCGCTTCTTAGACCTTTTGCTTTGGGACTCGGTATTATGTTTTTCCCAACGATGGTTTTGGGTACGCTCAATGCAGTATTGAGTCCAGTCGTAAAAGGAACGCATAGCATTTTAGAAAATCAAGTTTTGGATCTAAATGCGTTACAGCAACAGAAAGACCAGCTAGAGAGGGAAGGAATGCTTCGGAATCCTGAAACGGCCTATCTGGTTTCAGATGAAGAATTCGATAATAAATTGGATGAGCTGGGGTGGTCACCTGCAGATTTGGTTACTATGTCTGGTATGTATATGGAAAGAGAAATGTACGGTGTTAAAAAGGAAATTCGTGATGGCTTTAGGGAGTTTTTGGAAGTGCTGTTTCAGGCGGCTGCGCTGGTCATTGATACGCTACGGACTTTCTTCCTGATTGTCTTATCCATATTAGGACCGATAGCTTTTGCTATTTCAGTGTGGGATGGTTTTCAGTCCACACTGACGCAATGGTTAACCCGATACATTAGTGTATATCTCTGGTTACCCGTTTCTGACCTTTTTAGTGCGATGTTATCCAAAATACAATCTCTTATACTACAAAAGGATATCGAAAATTTATCAGATCCCAATTTTATACCTGATTCGTCCAACACTGTTTACATCATCTTTATGATTATAGGCATCATTGGATATTTCACTATTCCAACAGTAACGGGTTGGATTATTCAGGCTGGTGGAGCAGGAAATTTTGTACGGAATGTAAACCAGACCGTAACAAAAACAGGAAATATTGCTGGGGCTGGTACGGGAGCAGTAGCAGGTAATATAGGAGGAAGGTTATTGAAATAATACAATTAATAAACAACAAAATGGAATTTAAAACTTTAAGAAATATCGAAAATAGTTTCAAGCAAATCAGACTGTATGCCATTGTATTTGCATTGTTATGTATTGGAATAACAGGATATGCGGTTTGGCAATCCTATCATTTCGCAGAGAAACAACGCCAAAAAATCTATGTGTTAGACAATGGCAAATCGTTAATGTTGGCTCTTGCACAGGATGCTGCTATTAATCGTCCTGTAGAAGCCCGTGAACACATTCGCCGTTTTCATGAACTTTTCTTTACACTAGCACCCGATAAGAATGCTATAGAAAATAATATGAAAAGAGCATTCAACCTGGCAGACAAAAGTGCTTTTGATTATTACAAAGACTTATCTGAAAAAGGATATTACAATCGTATTATTTCAGGAAATGTACAACAACGGATTGAGATAGACAGTGTGGTTTGCAATTTCGAACATTATCCATACGCTGTCAGGACTTATGCTAAACAATTCATTATTCGATCGAGTAATGTAACGAAACGCAATTTGATTACATCATGTTTTCTAGTAAATTCTGTTCGTTCGGATAACAATCCGCAAGGTTTCAATATTGAAAAGTTTCATGTAATGGCGAATAATGATATTGAAATTATCGAACGTTAAAGATAAAAAATATGGAACATCAATTTGATTTAGACAGATTCTCAAAAATTCTTACAGAGAAAGGATATGACGGTTATTTTCATACAGAGGGTTGTTGTGCAGGCAAATTAAAAGATAGTATCGGTGAATTTTTGGAAGCTTGGCGTAATGGTAAAGAAGCACCTTTAATTGCTAATTATCTGCATTTATCGACTTACCTCAATTGGAATGGCGAAGACAAACCAAAGATTGAGTGTGATATGTATGTACGATATGTGAACGGAAAATTCGATTTGCAGGAAACAGAATTGTCTATAAAAAGTTTAGACCGTTTTGGTCAATTACAAAAGCAATCTAAACTGAGTAAACTCACAGCAAGTTCTTTTCCAACTTTAAAAGAGGCAATAGCACAAGTTTCCGACAAACCGAAACAACAGTTGTCTTCTCAAAGCAAGCGGTTTAAAATATAAAATCTGAAAAAATTAAAGTATGAAAAAGCTACGAACAAAAATAGATAAATGGTTAAATACTCTCGATACCCGTTGGCGGGCGCTCCCTTTGCAGCTACAATACAGGTATTTGATATGTTGTTTCCTGATTTACCTCCTGCTTACAATAGCTGTTGTAATTAAAGTATGGTATGATTTTAAAACTTCGAATCAGAATTTAGTTATAAAACATATTGAGAAGCCAGTCGTCAGAAAGAAAGAATCCAACTCAAAATTGAAAGATTCATTAATCAACAATTAAAAAAAAACAAGAGACATGAAAGTAAGTAATAACAAAATGAATACTGTTCTTATTACGGATGGTAATTCAAATACCACTTCAGCCGTATCACAAGAAGATGTAGATTCAAAAAAGGATAAACTTAAAAAGGCAATCATCTTTATGTTGATGGGAGCAGTTTTTTTGGGTTGTATGTTTATAATATTTAAACCCGTTGAAAAGAAAAGTGAAATGGAACTTATCGGACTTAATGATTCAGTTCCACAAGCAACGGATACGGATTTACAATCGGATAAGCAGAAAGCCTATGAAGACGAATTGTTAGAACAAAAGAACCAGGAAAAACGAAATGCATTATTGTCATTAGCTGATTACTGGAAAGAAGACAGTTTAAGTGACACCATGCAAGTTGCTTCTGAGGAGGATAATGAAGTTTTTAATAATACAGCAAGAAATCCGAATCCTTCTTTGAGTAGTTATCGGAATGCACAACATACTTTAGGAACTTTTTATCAGAATGATAATTCAGAGACCTTACAATTGCGTAAACAAGTTGATGAATTAAAAGAACAGCTGGCCAAAAAGAATGAGAAACCAGTTGATCCTGTGGAAAGTCAACTGGAACTAATGGAAAAATCGTATCAGATGGCTGCAAAATACCTTCCGACAAATGCAGTTTCAGGCGAACAGTCAAAAGAACAAAAAGTACCGTTTTTGAGTTCATCAACACAAAAAGAATCTTTTGTTGGATTTACTCCTAATCATAAAAATGTGGTTTCAACTTTGTCAAGAGAACCTATGGATAGCACATTTATAACCAATTGGAGAGAAAATTCGAACCGAGGATTTTATACTGTGGGAAAAACGGAAAGACAAAACCAAATTAAAAATAGTATTCGTGCGGTGATTCAAGAAACGCAAGTAGTAGTAGGAGAAACTAGTGTGCATTTGCGTTTACTACAAGCTGCAAAAACAGCAAATTTTATCCTTCCGAAGGGAACAGTATTGACGGCCAATGCAAAATTGCAACAAGGACGTGTCCAAATGAAAATTACTTCAATAGAACAGGATGGAAATATTATCCCAGTTACTATTATAGTCTATGGACTGGATGGGCAAGAAGGTTTATCAGTTCCTTATTCTCCCGAAATGAGTGCTTTTAAAGAAATGGCTGCTAATATGGGACAGACTTCGGGAAGCAGTATTATGATGACTAATTCAGCTGGACAGCAGATAGCAGGCGATTTGAGTCGTGGACTAGTACAGGGTGTTTCGGGATATTTTTCTAAAAAAATGAGAACTCCAAAAGTAACACTCAAAGCTGGACATCAAGTATTTCTTGTGTCAAAAAAATAATTGTCAAATTTTTAAAAATAGAATTATGAAAACAATAATGAAAAACATACAAATGGTATTGGTCTTAGTGTTGAGTTATGCTACGCCATTTCAGGCACAAAATAATGTTCGCAATACTACAAAGTTGGATTTGGGAGAAATTGAATCCTACCAAATAGCAGTTACCTACAATAAGACTTCTCATTTGATATTTCCTGCTGCTATCCGTTACGTGGATTTAGGGAGTGAATATTTGGTTGCTGACAAGGCGGAAGATGCTGAAAATGTATTGAGAGTAAAGGCAGCAGTTTGTGATTTTGAAGAGGAAACCAATTTTTCGGTCATTACCGAAGATGGACGTTTTTATAATTTTAATGTGATTTATAATCCTTGTCCAATCACAATGAATTATTCCCTTTTAGAGATGCAAAAGGAAATAAATAGAGGAAATGTTACTAATGTTCTATTTGAAGAACTAGGGAAGAATCCGCCGTCATTAGTAGGGGAATTGATGGAAACAATTTATAAAAAAGATAAAAAGGATATCAAACGTTTAAGGACTAAAAGTTTTGGTGTCGAATTTTTACTGAAAGGAATCTATATTCATGACAATAAGTTCTTTTTCCATACACAAGTCAGTAATTTTAGTAATGTACCGTTTCCAATTGATTTTGTTACTTTCAAGATAATTGATAAAAAAGTTGCCAAACGAACTGTAATACAGGAAAGAACATTGACACCTTTACGAATTTACAAGCCCTTAGACGAAATCGTAGGCAATACTGTAGAACGAAATATATTTCTGTTAGATCAGTTTATTATAGCGGATGATAAGTTATTATTAATAGGTATTTATGAAAAAAATGGTGGCAGGCATCAAGTATTGCAAATAAAAAATTCTGATTTGGTTAAAACAAAATTGATTAAAAACATGAAATTGAAGATTCATTAATCTTTCTTAAAATTTAGCAAGAGGCTGTTTCATGATTTTTGTGAGACAGCCTCTTGCTATTTGATAGAGATATTGATTTGTTAACCTTTGTTAAACAATAAGTTGGAATTAAAAGACGTTTTTTAAATACAAAAAGTACAAGTTATGAATCCAACATTGGTTTTAAGTATTGTCTCACTACTATGTGGCTTTGGTCTTCGTTACTGGATTAACAGAAGGAAATTTTATAGAAGAAGTCCCATGGGAGCAGAGGGTTTTTCGAGTTATGAAAAATCAGTTTTGATTTTATTTCTGGAGCGTACTGGAAAATGGATTGCTTTTATTATGATTGTTTTTGGACTTTTGTTATTCTGGAGTTATTCAAGACAAAAGAAAGAAAATAAAGAAGGGGTTCTAATTGAAACAAGAAATCTAAAATAATCAAGCGACGTTCTTTTGCTTCTTTTCTTTGGTCGCTTATGTGGAAAGAAAAGAAGTCGAATCAAATAAATATTAAGGATAGTGGATATCCTCACCAAAAACTGCAACCTTTTTGGTAAAATAAGAGGATTCCTTTTTTACTAAAAGGGTTGTTCCATTTTTCTGCAAAAAGACTTTCCCGACGATAGGAGGGAGTGTCTTTTTGCTTTGCTATAAATAGAAATAATGAAGCGGCGTTCTTTTGCTTCTTTTCTTTGGTCGCTTATGTGGAAAGAAAAGAAGTCGAATCAAATAAATATTGAGGATAGTGGATATCCTCACCAAAAACTGCAACCTTTTTGGTAAAATGGGAGGATTCCTTTTTTACTAAAAGGGTTGTTCCATTTTTCTGCAAAAAGACTTTCCTGACGATAGGAGGGAGTGTCTTTTTGCTTTGCTATAAATAGAAATAATGAAGCGGCGTTCTTTTGCTTCTTTTCTTTGGTCGCTTATGTGGAAAGAAAAGAAGTCGAATCAAATAAATATTGAGGATAGTGGATATCCTCACCAAAAACTGCAACCTTTTTAGTAAAATGGGAGGATTCCTATTTTTCAAAGGGGTTGTTCATTTTTACAGCAAAATAACTTTCCTGACGATAGGAGGGAGTGTTTTTTTCCTTTGCTAAATTTAGAAATAAACAAGCGGCGTTCTTTTGCTTCTTTTCTTTGGTCGCTTATGTGGAAAGAAAAGAAGTCGAATCAAATAAATATTGAGGATAGTGGATATCCTCACCAAAAACCGCGACCTTTTTGGTAAAACCGGAGTATTCCTTTTTTACCAAAAGGGTTGTTCCATTTTTCTGCAAAAAGACTTTCCCGACCATCGGAAGGGAGTGTCTTTTTGCAGCCGGAATTTAAGGTTGAAAAATTATTAAAATGTTTTGATGGTTTGTTTCTATAATAAATAGGCGACTACTTTTATTTGTAATCGCCTATAGGAATTTATTTTTTAATTAAAATAGAGACTATTGGTTCCAATTTTTGAAAACGAGTCACACAATTCAAATGCTTTCTGAGATTTGGTTTGTGCGGTGCCACCTAATACAATGGATTGCAGTTTGGCCTCATCATCTTTGTAATTGCGTACATTTTGGTAGTAGCCTGTCACAGCGTTGTAAGCGCCAAACAAAGTTCCTTTTGTAGTTTCCATTTGTTGTGTATCGCTGGTCATTGCATAAGCAAAAGCATCTTCAACTGTATTTTTAAAAACGGTGGATAATTCGTTTTCATTACCTTTTTTAATATGCTCTAAAGTTTCTTTATTAGGACAAAGTGCTAACTGTATCAGTTTTTTAATTTCATTGTCATTAATTTTTACTTTTACCCAGTCGTTGAAAATGCCTTCTAATTGGTTACTAAATTCGTTTGCTAAGCCCATTACTTTATGGGCATTTTCCAAACGTTGTTTAGCTCCCGAAGTATGGCGAATACGTACCACATTACTCATATTACGTAGGGAAGCATTTAGTGTATTTTGGCAAACAATTCTAACAGGGGTAAAAGCTGCGGTAATACTTCCGCTACCATCGTGCGATGTGGTGAGGAAAATATATTTTTCTGTTACATCATCGCCATTGCCAACACGAATATAATCAGGCAGTTTTGCAGTAATGAAAATACGCTCTCCATTTCCTAATGCTCCTGCGGTCTCGTATAAGATTCCATCAGTCCCACCTACAATAGCATCAAAGAAACTAAAAGCCTCCCGATTCTGTACAATATGGTAGTCTTTGCCTACTACTCCCAAAACGGTGTTATTGTCAGTGCGCATAGTAGAAAAATAATTAGGTACGTTGAGTTCGTTGTCTCTAATTTCTATGCTGTTTGTATTTTCAATAATATTGGTGCCTTTTGTGTATAGCGGACTTTTGATTACTTCATAATCCAGTCCTGCGTGTTGAATTGCTTCAGCACTTGTGGGATAATCTTGTACAATTTGTCCTAAACCGTGCCATGCTTTTTCGTGAACGCTAAAAAATGAATAACGCCCAGTTCTTTCGTTGAAATTTAAATTGTGTGCCATGATATTGAGATTTTAAAATTTAAAAAATGAGTAAATGAATTGTGTTAGAATGGTAAATCGTCTCCATCTTCCTGATTTGGAGTTTTAGTTTTCTGTTCGTTGGTGCTTGTCTGAGAGTTTTCTATTTTCTTACCGCCTCCATGCAATTTGATAGTTGAGGTATGGAAATTCAAACTTGCCCTTAATTCTCCATTATTGGCTGTCCAAGGTCTTGTGCTGACTCTACCTGTAAGTTCTACCAAAGTGCCTTTAGTTAGTATCTTCGCTACATTTGGGCTTATCCAGTATGAACAATCAAAATAAGATGTTTGTTCTATGCGTTCGCCTTGTTTGTTGCGATAGCTGTCATTAGTAGCTACTGAAAAGTTTACTACTTGTTTGTCTTTTGACGTTGTGCGTACTTCTGCATCCCTTGTCAGTCTTCCGATGATGTTCATAATCTTTACTTTTTAGAGTTAAATTTTGTTTGATTTATTCGGTAATGAGAGGAGGAGCTGTTTCGTTTCACTCTTTTACCATTTTTAATACTATTGTTTTTCATTAATGACATTTTTTTTATTCGTCTAAAGAGCCGGAGTATGCTTTGTTTCGTTTCAGGAGCATAAAAGGTTAGTGTTTAGCAGGAGCAAGGTTTTGTCAAATAAATACAACCCGAATGGGTGGAGATTTTTTGGCAAACCCGTAGGGCACGACCTTGTTCCTGCGTTAAGAACACTGTAATACCTTTGCTCTTGAAATGAAATAAAGCATGCAGGTTCTTGATTAAAAAAGACGTGGAAGTGATGAAATGATGTTGAATGAAATTAAAAAAGTTGTATTGATTAGGTTTGGGTTTTAAATTTTGTGGCTACAGAAGCCACAAAAAAGGATTCTGAAAAAAAAAGTATTGGTGAAGAATGGCTTTTTTCAGAATGCTTTTTAAAATATCCGATAAAGCTCTTTTATGAAGGAGCGAAGCGCATGAATAAATGTGCTTTGAGGATTTATTTCAGATGTAAAATACAGGATTTCGAAATTCTGTTCTAATTTTTTAATAATCAAAAAAAGCATTTGGTTGAGAGTATAAGGTTGCCATATTCAGACAAATAAGTCTTTTTAAAGACACTACCATTATTACGCTATTTAAACATTCTACTTTGGAAAAACTTAAGAGATAAATTGGCAATACGATGGAGAAAAAAGAATTAAAGAAAATTCCAATCGAAGAGGCTATGGAGTTTTTTAGAAAAGAAGGAATGGAGATGGATAGAGAAGAAGCAGAACTTGTTATGGAATTTTTGAATAATCTCACGATGATTGTTATTAGGGAATGCTTTGACGTTGAGTAGTTTATTTCGTATCTTAGCTAATCCCTATTCATTACTCAGTAATTATTATTCAAAAGAGATTAGCTATGAAAAAAGCAGATTTATATATACGTGTGTCAACTGATGAACAAGCAGATAAAGGATATTCACAAAGAGATCAGGAGGAACGCTTAAGACGATTTTGCACAAGTAATAAAATTACAATTGGACAGGTAATTTATGAAGATCACTCAGCTAAAACATTTAATCGTCCACAGTGGACTCAATTATTAAGTAATTTAAAAAAGAAAAGCTCTAAAACGAATCTTATCCTTTTTACCAAATGGGATCGTTTCAGCCGCAATGCAGGTGATGCTTATCAAATGATTAGTATTCTAACTAAACTGGGAGTAGAACCGCAAGCTGTAGAACAACCTTTAGATTTGTCTATTCCCGAAAATAAAATGATGTTAGCAATTTATTTGGCTGCTCCCGAAGTGGAAAATGATCGTAGAGCACTCAATACATTTTATGGAATGCGTAGGGCAAAAAAAGAGGGGAGGGTAATGGGAATGGCTCCATTTGGTTATATCAACAGAAGTAAAGAAGATGGGAAAAAATATATTGCGTTAAAAGAACCTGAAGCTACAAATTTGAGATGGGCTTTTGATGAAATAGCAAAGGGATTTTTTTCCGCAAATGAGATCCGTTTAAAATTAAATACACTAAGTTCAAGAAAGTTGAGTAGAAGTGCTTTTCACGTCGCAATTCGGAATCCAATATATTGTGGCAAAGTATTTATAGAAAAATATAAAGACGAAGAAGCTTATTTTGTGCAAGGTCAACATGAGCCGATTATAAGCAGTGAATTGTTTTATAAAGTTCAAACGATATTAGATGGAAACATAAGACAAGAGCGTCCAAACACAAAATTTCTTACTGACACCAAACTTCCTTTGAGAGGTTTTTTGATTTGTCCAAAGTGCCAACGTAATTTGACAGGAAGTGCTTCAAAAGGACGAAATAATCGTTACTACTATTATCATTGTCTTCCCTCTTGTGGTTTTCGTCAAAAAGCTGAAGTAGCTAATTCTATTTTTGAAGAAGAATTACAGCGTTTAGAACTGAATGAGTCAATGAAAAAGTACTTAAAAAAAATCTTCCTGGATAATTATAAGACTTTTGTAAAAACTCCAATCAATGAGAAAAAGGATATTTCAGATGAAATTGATCAGCTGAATTCCAAGTTATCGATAGCAAGAAATAAATTATTAGCTGAAATTATAGATGATGAAGACTATATTGAAATAAAAAAAGATTTAAAAGAAAAGATTGAAAAACTAGAAGATCAATTAAGTAAAAATGATTTTGAGAGAAAAACTCAAAATATAAATGGATTAATTGAAAAAGGTATTGAAAGTATCACAAACCTAAGTAAACTGTACAATGAAGGAGGAATAAAGACAAAAAGAGATATAATTGGTTCGATATTCCCTGAGAAATTAGAATTTGATGGAAAGACGTATCGAACCACTCGAATGAATGTTGTTGCTTATCGTATCTTTCAGATAAACAATGAGTTATGTGGTAATAAAAAAAGGAGAAACGATTATAAAAATCATTTCTCCTGTCTAGTAGCGAAGACGGGAGTTGAACCCGTGACCTCAGGGTTATGAAATGTAAGGTTTAAGAATTGAAATACTTATAAAACCTTGGCTATTAGTTGTTTGTGTTTTTTTGTGAAAATCGGTTTTTACCATTTTCTTTAGTTTTTATCAGGTGTTTTCCTCAGTCCGTTGATTTTAATTTCGTTTGGTATAATTAATGAAGTTTTGTTTCTGTAAATGAAAGTTTGAAAATCTAGATTTTCATAAAACTAAAATAGATTTTTTCTATTATTGCCTTTACAACTTTAGTCTTAAGAATTTTATAAAATAATTAAGCGTCAATTTTTACTAGCTCGAAATTTAGAAAATAGAAATCAGCTTATAAGTGCTCTAGCGGAAAATATTCCTGTTTATAATACCATTCCTCCTCAACTCTCTTAATGTGGAAATATCCCATCTGAAACATTCTCAGGAAACCCCTTGGATGTAAGCCATAATAAAATTCTTTTTGACAGTCAGAAAATATTAATGATAGTCCTAAACCAGAAAAATATATGTGAAGGTTGTAAATAACATAAATAAAACAAAAACTAATTCCAGATTTATTCCAGTGTTAGGTTTTATTTTTTTTGTATCACATGTTTTCTCATTGGTACTTTATTTTGACTTCGATGTAAGAGCTTGATGTACAAGTGAAACTCCTTATGTAGACTATAATGATAGCTCCTATACTTTATTTTATTTTCATCTTTTTAAGATGCTCCAATATCATTTCAGTGTATTTATTTTGAAGTTTTATATTCGCTTTTGAATTATAAAGATCATTCCATTCGTGGGCATCTTTTTCTAAATCGTAAAATTCGCCTGTGATGATATCAGAACTGTTATAATTGTTTGCGTTATTTTTTCTCATCAAGACTAAAATAAGTTTGTGTTTATTAGTACGCCACATAAATGCTGCTTCGCCTTCTCTTTCATGAAGTGCAGAAAAGCTTCCAGTTCTAGTATTTGATAAAATATTTTCTCCAGGTAATTCTCTTTCTGGTTTTATACCTGCTAAATCTAATAGTGTAGGCATAATATCAATATTTTCTGTTGGTCTTGAATTTATGGAGTTTCGTTTTATAGATTTAGGAAGTGCACTTCCAGCGATTATCATAGGTACACGAACACTTTGATCGTATAAATTATATTTGTTAAATCGATAGTAATGTTCTCCTAACATTTCTCCATGATCAGAGGTGTAAATGATAATGGTATTCTCTAATAATCCTTTTTTTTCTAAAGCTTTTAATGCTCTCCCCATCATATCATCAATCCAAGTAACATTTGCATAATAACGCATAGTCATTAATTTCCAATCTTGTTCAGAAGCATTTTTCCAGTAGTTTTCATACACATCTCTTCTATTTACTCCTGCTGCATGTGGAGAATAATCTTTGTTCCAAGGTGGTTGTTGTGCATATTTTATTTTATTTAAATCATATAAATCTTCATAACCTTTTGGTACATTATGACCTGCATGTGGTTTCATATAGGATAGGTAAAGGAATAAGGGTCTGTCATCCTTTCGATTTTCAATATAATTTAATGTCTGTTTTGTAATCCATCCATCGCGATGGTCTTCTTCTGCTAGTTTACTTGTAAAACCTAAATAGCCAATGTTGTTTTCTTCTCCAGGCCCCATGTTTTCAATTTCCTTGTCATATCTTGCTTTTGCTTCTGGATTGAGTTCTGCCATACTGTGCGCTCCATCTTCTTTTATTTCTGCAACATATCTAGTTTCAAATCCACGAGTATCTGTTTTGTATTTCCCCCAATGTGTTTTTCCAAAACCAGCAGTTTCGTACCCCGCATCTTTAAAATATTGTGCTAGTGTTTTTCCTGGAAGTTTAGTATCTGGAACACCATCACTATTTCTATATACACCAGTTTGATTAGGATATAAACCAAACATGATCGAGTTCCGACTTGGCACACACATTGGTGCTTGGCAAACTGCCTGATTGAAAAACACTCCTTCTTTCGCTAATTTATCTAGTGTGGGGGTAATTACTTGATCGTTTACCATACCTAAGGCATCCCAACGATGTTGGTCATCCATTATAAAAATGATATTAGGTCTTTTTTTTATTTCTGTTATAGTTTTCTTATTTTCGACCTTACACCCTAAAAATATAAATGTTAGTATAGCTAGTAATAGTTTGGGTTTTGTTGAAATCATGATTTTATTTATTATTGTTCCTTTTATTTCTTGCTTGACTTGATTTTATCGTTTTGTTGAAATTAATTGGTATCTGTATTTAAAACGTGCATTTGGTGCGACATCCCCGTGATCATAAAAATTCATAATGTTACCATCCATTTTCACATTGTCCAACCACTTAAATTCTATTTCTTTAATTTCGTTTAAAAACAACAGTCTTTTTGGAATGGCTAATTCTAATTTATTTTCCTTTATATACCATTGTAAATTTTCAATAGTTTCCCAATTCCATCCCGTTGTGTTTTTTTGTAATACGATGTTTTGTGTTTCACGTTGGTTCGTAATTCTATAATTATATCCTTCCCATGAAGGGATATTCTTTTGATTTGTAGTAATCAATAGGGATAAATCCTCTGGCCATTTGTTATTAACAAAAGCATTTTCGATTTCAACATAAAAAAATATGTCATCTGTGTTTTCAGAAATTTTAGAGATTGTAAAATCGTTTCTTCCTGAATAGTTAGTATAAGAGGCTATTCGTCCCCATCCTGGATGATTCCTGTTTTCAATATCTCCTTTATGATCAAAATAGCTATTTTTTACAGATTCCCAATCTTTGAAATCTCCATCAATTTTTATGTTATGGTAATTAGGGTCAAACTCCAATGTCCTTGTCCCTTTAAATTTTCGTATATTATCTACCATTTGATAATAATAGTTATCCTTAAATCCTCCTTTCATAGGTTCGATATCCCTACTAAATTCTTCGTTATATTGATCAACAAAAAAAACATCTCCTTTTTTAATTGTCTTTCCCATCATTTTTTTTGATTTCCCATCACTAAACCGCATGGCTACCCATTCATTCCAACCTGTTATAAAAACAAATTCAGGGTCTACTTTCAAAGCCCTATCCCATTGTTCTTTAAAAAACAATCCTTTACCGGATTGAATACTTTCAGGAGCTGGCTGTACACCATTATGAAAACTTCTTCCAATATTACTAATTGGGTGTTGCGCCGTAGCGACAGAAATTTGTTCAGGTAAGTCTTTAGACTCGTGCCATCCAAAGTTTTGTGGATAATGATCAAGCCAAGGCCATTTATCTTTTCCGTCTGCAAACCATTCTTGTCCTTTTGTCCATGCCCAAGATCTTCTAAAATTAAAGAAGTTTTTGATTTCAGTAGAAAGCCCTTCAGGATTCCCCATCATCAAAGGTTTTCCTTTCCAGTTGAACCATAATTCAGGAAAACTATTTTTTCTGTAAAAATCATTATAGATCTTTTCAGTTGTTTTTATATGATTCGAATTGGTTAAAAATGCAATTTGAGGAACATTCCAACCTTTTGTTTTAAGGGAGTTAAATACTTTACAAATAGTAAGTACTTGTGGTATATAGGCCAAACCATTGGTTACATCAAATACAATGACATCAATGCCAGCATCTGAAAGAAGTTGTGCGTGTTTAGCAATAACCCATTCATCATTTGAAAGATAATATCCAAAATAAGGTTCTCCCCAATGATGAAAAGCTAAGTCTGGTCCAAATTTAGGATTATTAGGATTCTCTTTTAGTATTTTACTAATATCATAAGGACTAATGGTATCCGAAGTTGTTTTGGGATGAACACCTTCATCAGCAAGGGGTTTAGCGTGTTTGTCATAACCATGTGCTCCTAACCAAATGAAATAAAAAATACCAACAAATTTATCCTTTTTTAAATCTCCAGTTTCTTTGTGAAGTGCTAATTCTCTGCCTAGATTATCCCTTCCAGACCAAGTATCAGCATACTGATTTGAAATCAGCTGTTTTGCTTCTTGTGAAATACTCTCAAAACTTAGAAACAAAAAAATGCAACATATTATTTGAGTTTTAAACATAAATTTATTTTTAGATAACCAGTTAGGTGTAATTCTCATTTGAAAATTACACCTAACTGGTTCCGTTTTTTATATTTTTTTAGAAAATGCTATTGGATAATTTTGATTCCCTTAGGAGCATTAATAGTTGTTTTTATTTTTCCATTAGCTTCTCTAATATGACTTACTTTAAGAATCCCTTTTTTGGTTGGAAAAGTTCCTTTTGCATATTTTAAATCTCCTAAATGAGGTTCGATTTTAATGGTGTTTCCACCATCAAGAGATTGTATTCCTAGTACATATTGAGTTAACCAAGGTGTTGGCCCACTTGCCCAACCATGACAAAGACTATGTCTAAATCCAACATAGCAAAATTCTCCAAAATCTCCGTGAATATCTTTTTTATTGGTAGGTGTAACTTCATCGATTCGACCACTATTTGCAACATCCAGAACATCAAAGTCTTCCCAAAAGGTTGTAGCTCCTAAATCGAGCATTCCGCCCCAATATTCTCTTATTACTTTTAATGCTCCATCATAATCACCTGCTTTTGCCATGGCTTCTAAAATGTAATAGCCATAAAAAGTAGACATATTTTCAACCCCATTTTTTTTCAATATTGTAGTGTTTGTATTTTTGGAATCAGCAATATTTGCAATCGACATAAGTGCTGCAGCTTGCTTTGATGTATTCCCTTCAGGTTTGTGTTTTTTTAAGTTTTGAGCAATAAGATTGTATTTATCATGCAATTTTTTATTGCCAAGAGTTTGCATGATATCACTACCAGCTTCAAAAGTCATAATCATCATGGATTGAAGTCCTGCATGAACCGCTTTAGGATCTGTACTTGTAGGCCAATCTAAAAAGCGACCACCATTTAAAATTTCTTTATTGTCTTTATCAATAAATGTGCTTAACTGGTCTAGTAATGTGGTCATATACTTTTCTTGTTCATTAAGGTAAGCCAAATTACCTTGGTAATCGTACCAGCTTTTATGAATAAGAATCCACCACATTGAATAAGAGCTAATTCCGTTCATCCATTCTGGAAGAGGATGTTGGTCTCTTGCTAAATCTAAACTTTTAGGAACAATTTCATTAGCACCAAAAACTGTATTGATAGTCATAACTTCTGGATGCATATCTCCAACCCATACCAAACGGTCTCTTTTGATACCATCCCAAAGATAGTTTTGCATATTCAAATGAACTGTATAAGCACCTGTAGCCCAAATTTCATTTAAACGTTCATCACTACATTCAAAGGAACCTAAGTAAGGTAAGTCTCTATAAATAAAAGCCGCTTCAATTGACTTTATTGGTGCATTTTCATTTCCTTCTACAACATCAATTCTTAGAAAACGAAAACCTGTTTCACCCACTTCAACACTTCCTAACCAAGGAACTTCAACTATGAAATCTCTAAGAGAATGTTCATTTGTAGCATTTTGAGTTCCTCCAATATCAGACATAGCTTCACCAACAGATTCACCGAAGCGTAAACGTAGTTTTAAAGGTTCTTTACTAGGTCTAATACCCATTGAAATCTTTATTCCTCCGTGTATTTCTTTACCGTAATCTAGGACAATAGCGGGTTTGTTTTCCGCTGTACTAATAAATCTAAATAAGTCTTTGTCGTTTACAGCAACTTGTCTGTTTCCCATCTTTAATAGTGCAGATGGGTTTTGAATATTTTTCCCACTGTTGTCTGATTGCCAAATTATTTTTTGTGGAATAAGGTAGGTTTTCACCATATCAGAGGTACTACTAGTACTTTGATATTTTGTGCCAAAAATAGGGGGTAATTGAGCAAAAACGGATTGTGTGAGTAGTACTAAAGTTAAGGTTTTAAAAATGTTTTTCATGTCTATATGGTTCTAATGGTCTGTTTAAATATGTTTTTAAATAACTAAATTATGGTAACCTGAAATTATTTTATAATTTGAATTGTTACGGGGCCTAATAATCCTGAAGAAATTAGTTCTTCTTTTGGCGTAACACTATCCACGTTCAACCAAGTGGTATGTTTTTCCTTGGGAAGTGTCTTATCACCAGTTAGTCGGTTTCGCCAGACATTCACAACTTCAACTTCTATAGTGTTTATTCCATCTTTAAGGGCTGAGCTGGCGTTTAATTTAAATGGAGAAATCCAAACGGTTCCAATGGATTGTCCATTGATTTTTACGGAAGCCATTACACCTACATTACCTAAATCGATAAATACATCTTTAGTCTCTTTGTCTTTTTTATAGTTAAAACTAGAGCTGTAAACGGCGGTACCTGAATAGTATTTAATTTTATCATTCTGACTAGTTATCCAATCTGTCAGTTTTGGAAATTCAATACTTTCTTTTGGACCAATTTCTTTGTTTTTAAAATCTACTTTCCAAGGGTTTTCCAAAGTTTGTGTAATAGTTGAGTTTGGGAAATTTACTGGATATTTATCATCAATTTCTTTTTGTGCAATGTTAGAAAAAACTACAAACCAACTTTGAAGTGCTTTCATTTTAAGAGGGACAATGGTACGTCCGTCTTTTTCAGTAAAATCATTTAAAGTTCTAACCTCTCCAGTCATGGAGTCCCATAATTGTGGTTTCAAACCATTTACTCTAAATGATGGTGCAAAATTAATTTCTTGTTCACTTTGATTCGTCAAAAAGTAAATTTCCATTTCAGATGTGGAACGGTGTGTCCATAAAACAGGAACTTCTGTTTGCAAATCGACATCTTTCGATATTCCAAGTTGACTTAGCGCATCTTGTAATTCTAATCCGTCTGCGATGTATCCTTTGTTGTATTTTTTAAGTTTGTCGCTAGAACTTCCCCACATTTTATTGGCTAGCATTTTCACTTGTGCATCACTTTGTGGGTAGTTTTGTAAACTTGGCGATTTTTCAGGTGCTTGTCCGTAAATTTTACCACCTTGGCTTACTAAAGATTCGATTTTAGTTAGCAATTCAGGTCGCATAGTATCAAATGGAGGTAAAACCATTAGGCTGTATGACATTCCATCAGGCAATACAAATTTCCCATTTTTAACTGATAATCGATTCAAAATTACTTCGGCATTGATGTAATCATAAGAATAGCCTTTTGGCAATTCTGGTTTGCGAACACCAGTCATAATAGGTGTGTTTTCACCAATAAAATAGCAGACATCTGCAGCATAAGTTCCTTGTTGCAAAAGGTGCTGTGATCTTCTTAGGTAGTTAAAGTATTCTTTAGACTTTTTAAACCAAGTGTTGTGACGGTTAAACTCGGTACTAAACCAAGCATTGACTCCTGGAACACGTTTGTCATCTGGTTGATGAATGTATAAATGCAATACAAAATGGTTAATTCCTTCTGTAAATGACCAATCGCCTCTTTTTTTCAACATGGCGGGATGTCTTACATAACTTCTGTTTGCTGCGGTAAATGCTTCTGCAGAAACCATGGGTTTGCCATAAATGTGTGCTGCTGATGAAGCTGATTTACATTCGATATCTCCTAATGTCCCTTCGTTCCAAAATTCACCACTCACTAAATCAGATTGTCCACCATACATTAAAAACTCTGAAGGAAATCCCCAATGGCCATAATTTTCGAGCCAAAGTTTGAGATTGCCATTATTGCTCGCTTCTCTTAAACCACCAGTATATTCATAAGCTACAGCATCAGCCACGGATCTACGCAAATCCCATAAAAATCGGTTTGATTCTTCGACGCTTCCCACAATTCTACCAGAGAATACAGGAAGGTATTTTTTAGGATTGTATCCAAATTTAGCTTCAAACTTAATCGCATAGTTTTCAGTCCAGTTTTGAGATCCCATTTCGTAACTATCTGCAATCACATATTTAAAAGCACTTTTGCTTTCCTCTGGAATGCGTTTAAGCAATTCACCAATATAATTATCATAGTGAAATTTTACTAATTCTTTGTTGGCTTTGTCTACTTCAAATCCTTTTCCTTGTGGTGCTGAAGGAGAGTTTTTTGTTCCCGTAGGAGTCATTCCGTAACGTTGAATCGTCCAGTTTCCTTTTGGGGCATCCCATGAAAGATTGCCATTTGAATCCATTTCATCACTGATGTCAATAACATCATTTGAATTAATTTTAAGGGCATCATCGTCTATTTTTCCTTGAGATTTCCATAAGTAGCTATCCCATGCAGGAAAAGGAGTAGGATGCATTTTTCCTAAGTTTTTCTCTGCATAATCTTCTAATCCAGCCGCTTCAGAAATCAAAATTTCAGCGATACCCATAAACTCTACTTTAGCATTTGGCGCTGTCATTTGTTTAATGATTCTGTTAGGCGTTTTAAAAAGTACTCTAAAGTCATTTGATTTTGTTTCTGGTAAAGAAACAAGAATAGGGGCATATTTATTAGGACCAACACTTTGGTCTAATTTAATTCTATTGATGTTAAAGGTCTTTATTTTGGTGTAAACGCCATTAATTTTTGCCTGTACTTCACATTGTCCTTCAATAGTCGTATTTGAAGGGATAATTTCTAAACTTCGAGCAGTTATTGCTTTTTTTGAAGTAAAAGCTATTTGATAGTTTTCTACTGCTTTAGAAAATAAGGCTACAGTTGTAGTGTCATTATCGATCAAGCTATTTTCGTTTTTGATAGCTGGAGTTACTTTAATTTTTGAATTTTTTAATGAAATTGTTTTTTGTTCTGAGCTAAGGGTTGGGAACGCTAAAACATAAACATCTTGAAATTGTTCAACAGGTTTTATCAATTTAAGCTTGATTTTTTTTCCTCCTTTTGTTTTTGTTTCTGAATAGGTCATATAGCGCATTGCCATTTCTGGTTTAATCCAAGGACCACCTGATTGACTCCATCCAGGACAATTAAAAGCACCGATATCGACTCCAATTCGTTTGCCTTCATTTACCGCATGCACCATATGTTCCCACCAAAGTTCACTTAGCATGGGGACTTTTCCATCTTTTTCTTCTGGATTTATATTTCCTATTAAGGCACCTCCAATACCAGCCTCTTTCATAGCTTCTAGATCTTTTGTTATTCCTTCTTTAGAAATATCATCACCTATCCAATACCAATAGCACCATAAAGTGTTATTGTCTGCAGGGGTTGTAAAACCACTTTTTATTTTTTCAAAGTTGGTTACCTGAGCGTTGATTGAAGTGTTACAATTAAAAAATAGTAGGCTAATTAGTAATTGAATTGTTATTGATATATTTTTTTTCATTTTGATAGAATTTCTGTTTTTTCTTTTAGTATTCTAAGGGTAATTGTATTGTTTTTGATTTTTATGAATTTAAATTTTTTCACCAACTTCTATTGATTACTAGAACTAATGGAAGAGATGTTTTTTTATTTTATAAAGATTTTTGGTTCATTAATTATATTAGTTTTCCCAAAGGCTAAGTAAAAAAAAACAAATATCTTTTTCATCCTGTAGAATCTGCGCTATAGTACTTAGGATGTTGTACGTTACTTTTTAAACAGATTCAACAGGATGCTTTTGTCTTGCTATATAGTTAATATTGATGAAAACTAATGAGACATAGCATGGGTAGCTAATGGTTTTATTGAGATCTAAATAATCATTTTTTTTAGCGTTTTTTAATTTTAATAGTTATGATGAAGTATGTTTTGATTATCGTTTTAGCAAGTTTTTCTATAACTTCTTGTAAAACGAAACCAGAAGAATTGCCGAAAAAACCAAATTTGTTGATTGTCCTTTCTGATCAACATTCCTATGATATGGTTGGGGCTTATGGAAATAAACAAATACTAACACCCAACTTGGATCAATTAGCCAATGAAGGTTTATTGTTGAAAAATTCATTTTCGAATCAACCTGTTTGTACTCCCTTTAGAGGGATGTTAATGAGTGGTATGCAGCCATTAAAAAATGGAGCTTTTATTAATGATGCACCGTTATTACCTAATAAGTCCAAGTTATTAGGTCAAATTTTAAAAGAGAAAGGGTATCAAACTGCTTATATTGGAAAATGGCACTTATTAGGTGGAGAAAGAGATCGGCCAATTCCAAAAGGAGATCTTCGCTATGGTTTTGATTATCTTCTTACGGATAACTGTCATGTGGATTTTAGACCAGGGCAAGCTTTCTTTTGGAATGATAAAAATGAGAAGGAGTTTTTTAAAGAATGGGAAGTTTATGGTCAAACTAAACAAGCTTTAGATTATTTAGATAACATTGATAAATCGAAGCCTTTTGCATTAATTGTTTCCTTACATCCACCACATGATTGGGGCAAATTTATGGGAGAAGACGGCAAAATGCATTATAGATACGATACAATAGATGAACTTATGGATCTCTACGATAGAGATGCTATTAAGTTAAGACCAGGATTAGAATCCACACCAGATAGAAAGCGAATGTATCATGGATATATGGCAATGGTTAGTGGTGTCGATAAAGCTTTCGGAATGTTGATGGATAAATTAAAAGAAATAGGGGTAGAACAAAATACCTTGACAATGTTCTCTGCAGATCATGGTGATATGTTAGAATCTCATAATGCTATTTTACCCAAACAATATCCTCATGATTATTCAAATAGAATTCCATTAATTATTAAATACCCAAAGAAGATAAAGAAGGGAATGACTTCGGACGTTATGTTTGGGGCATTGGATATTATGCCTACACTATTGGGATTTTTGGATATTGAAAGTAATCAAAAGTATGATGGTAAAAATCTATCAAATGCATTGCTAACTAATAAGGTAATAGCTCAAGACTATGTACCTCTTTGGTTATATAAACGTGGAGTTGCAAATAATAATAATTGGCGTGGTGTTGTAACCAAAGACTATACTTTTTCAATGGGAAAAGGGGTTGATTCCATTGCATTAACCAACGTGCTATTTGACCGTAAAAAAGATCCTTATCAATTAAATAATTTGTATCACAATCCAAAATATAAGGAAATTAGAAAAAAACTAGAAAAGTTAACCTATAGCTGGATGGGTTTATATAACGATAAGTTTTATGGCGTTGATGATTTTTTGAGAATTCAACCTAAAGAAACTTGGATGAATAATTACACACAAAGTCCTTATGAACTTTTTCAAAAAGAAAGTGAAAAATAATTCATATTTTATGTTTTTAGTTAAGTCTGTTTTTCTTAGATATTAATTTATGGTTATATAAATCACATCCGCCATATGAAGTTGCCACCATCATGGCTAAATAGGTACATTCATAATAACACAAAAAGTTGTTTTTCAGTAAAATAGGTGTTATTTTAAAAGAAACAAACCCCGAAATTGCTCAAAACGAGTCAAAAACGGGGTTTTCTTTTAAAGTGTGATGGCAAAAATAGTACGTTTAAGCGAATTTACTTCGTCTATTCGGCTAAAGACTCGGGTCAATACAATTTTTCAATTTTTACTATCAATGAAAATTTTGATAGTTTTTACGCCCAATTTTCAAAAACGGATTTGGGTAAAATATACCTTTCAATGCCTTTTTCAGAGCTTAGTCAAGCCTTCAAATTGAAAGATTCTAACAAAGGGACTCATTGTTATTTTAGTCCCAAGGGTAAGATTGCCCTGATGATGTTAAAAAATTACTACGGTTGCTCGGATAAAAAACTTATTGAGCTTTTAAACGGTAATATTTTCATGCAGTTTTTTTGCGACATTCTAATTCCTATAGACAAGCCCCTGACTAATTTTAAAATCGTGAGCCAAATCAGAATGGAACTCTCCAAAGGCTTAAATATTCGAAAGAGTCAAGAAATATTGCCTAAAAACTGGATTCCATTTATGAGTGATTTGGATAAAATTTTTACCGATGCCACTTGTTACGAAAGCGAGGTACGCTTTCCAACTAATCAAAAACTACTATGGGAATGCATACAATGGAATTACAAACAAATGGAAGCCTTATGTGGTAAGTTAAAAATCAAGTTACCAAGAACCAAGTTTTTGGATTGGTGTAGACGCTATAATGAATATTCTAAAAAAAGAAAAAAGCAATCGAAACACCGTACAAAAGTAACCAGAGGACTGCTGAAATTATTGTAC
Source organism: Flavobacterium faecale (assembly GCF_048320115.1). Taxonomy (GTDB): domain Bacteria; phylum Bacteroidota; class Bacteroidia; order Flavobacteriales; family Flavobacteriaceae; genus Flavobacterium; species Flavobacterium faecale_A. The sequence goes on along the minus strand of NZ_CP182943.1, from coordinate 297,025 downwards.
AAACTTAACGCTGAACTCAATAAAATTGAGAATCAAAATTATTTTGAAGCTACTAAAAAATACAAAAACCAACGTTCTCTAATCGCTAAGGTGTACCAACAACAGTCTCAAATTTTTAAAACTGGCAAAAGTGTTCCAGATAGAATAATAAGCATTAGTAAAAGCTACATCCGACCTATTGTAAGAGGTAAGGAAGTAAAGCAAGTAGAATTTGGAGCGAAAGTCAACAAAATCCAAATTGATGGCATTAATTTTATTGAACATATTCAATACAGAGCTTTCAATGAAGGTACACGTCTTCAAAGCACAGTTTTTTGCGCTCAAAACTTAACCAAAACAAAAGTAAGAATGCTTGGTGCTAATGCAATTTATGCCACCAATAAAAATCGAACATTCGCCACTTCAAACAACATCCAAACCGATTTTGTACGAAAAGGGAAAGCTGGCAAAAATGAAGAACAGCGTAAAATCTTAGCTAAAGAAATCAAAAAAGAACGGGCCACTCGACTAGAAGGAAGCTTTGGAAAAGAGAAAGAGCATTACAATCTAAAAAAGATAAAAGCCAAAACCCAAAAAAGTGAAATGCTTTGGATTTTCTTCGGAATCCATACAGGAAATGCTCTAGAAATAGGGAAAAGAATTCTCAAGCAGCAACAAATGTTAGCAGCCTAAAAAAAACAAAAAACACCTCCGTGGAGAACGTGTATCTAGTCAATACCTAAAAAAGACTTTTTTGACACATCAGAGTTCGTGAAAAATAAAAATGACCAATTTTGAAACTCAAAATTTGGTCATTTTTTTTATTTCTTGGAAAAAATATGCTTACTTCTGAATGTGCCTAAATAATATTAATTGTTTTTTTACAATACTAAGTGGTAAATAATTTCATAACATATGAGGCTGTCTATTCTGTATTCCACCCAAATAGAGTTAAAACTTTTGGAGTAGTACATTCAGGCAGCCTCTTTAATGGATTATTTAAGGATTCTTTTTATCTTATAAAAGTATTTGTTGCTGTGGCATTCCATTGATAATCTTATATTATTAGGAGATAAGATGTTTAAGGATTTCTCTACTAATACTAAGCAACTATTTTTATTTTATAATTAACTTCTTAGTAATGACATAATTTTCATCAACAAAAAAGAATTTTACAAAATAGATGCCTGAACTAGTATTTAGGATTTTTAGGGTATTTCCTTCTCTATGGTTATTAATTAATTTACCATTTATGTCATAAACAACAATTTGTACTTTCTTATCTAATTCTATTCCTTTAAAATAAACTATTTCTCCATTTTTTATGGGATTAGGAAATATAGAAATTCTATTTGGATGTTCTAAATCAAAATCATTAGTAGATAAAATATCACATGGAAGCGATGGGTCAATAGCACCTTGAGCTCTAATCCAATCGATTTCAAAGGAAACATTTGTGTTGTTTGTTGGATCTATTCTGAATCCTTTAATTGTTTTGCCTTGCCATTCAGCGATGCTAGTCATATCGAATGAAAGTTCTTGCCAAGCACCATTACCTGTGTAATCTTGAAATACGGTTCTGGCTGTCGATATACTACCATTTTCATTTTCCCAAAAAAGCTGTACTCTAGTAATAGCAATAGTAGCTTTAATTCGAATAGTAATAGCACTAATTTGAGACCCCGACATATTTAGAAAATTTTTCTTTATAATTTGTGAGTCTGCAGTTGAGGATGTCCCTTTTAGAACACCTCCAACTTCTTGAAAATTGGTGATGTTAAGTTGGGTGTTTTCGTCAAATATATCATTATCACTATTAAATTCCAATGCGAAATCTGCTGCAGAATTAGCATTTCTACATAATTTTTCTTCCTCTTTATTGTATAGTCCATCTCCGTCATCGTCTATTGCAGGAATACAGTTATGAGTTGGGTCAATGGCGTTATTAGCACGAATCCAGTCTATTTCAAAATTGATTCCGGATTTATTTGTAGGGTCAATGCGTAAACTAGCAATAGTTTTTCCTTGCCATTCAGGATTAGTAGACAAGTCTAAAATTATTTCTTGCCAAGTACCATTTGCAGTATAATCTTTAAATACTGTTCTAGTTGCACCAAAAGTACCATCTTCATTTTCCCAAAACAGTTGTACTCTATTAGAGGTTGTAGTATTTAATTTAATTCTAAGGGTTATTGTATTAATTTGAGACCCCGACATATTTATAAAATTTTTCTTTATAATTTGTGAATCTCCAGTTGAAGTTCTTCCTTTTATAACACCGCCAATTTCTTCAAAGTTAGTAATATTAACTTGAGTACTTCCGTCAAAAATAGGACTATCACTGTTAAATTCTAGAGCAAAATCAGAGGCTGAATTTGCATCTCTGCATTGATCAATTTCAGTTCCATCTAAAATACCATCACCATCAGAATCTTGAACAACTAAGGTAGAGGATGCACTATAAGATGTAGTGAAATCAGAACCTAGTTTTATTGAATTAATTTGGACATTTGCTGAAGAAGCAGTATTAATATTTCCTATGTTAGATTCATGAAAGCGTAAAATTAATTTTTTAACTTTAGTAAATATATCAAACTGATTATCTTGTCCTATTCTAATATTTTGTATATCGCTAGAGGTATAAGTTCCAACGCTAAATGAATTTCCATTTTCATTCACAATAATAACTTCTACTTTTGGACCAGTATAATCAATACTCATGGTATTAAAGTATTCCCAAACTTGCCTTACAGGTAGTACAATTTCATAATCAGTATACCCATTTATTCCGTTTCCATTATTTCCTACGGTAAAATCTATTTTAGAATTTGAATAAGAAAAGGTAGGTACTGTTAGATTGTCTGTTGAAACGGCATTATCTCTAGAGTCATTTCCCGCCCCATAATCAATTAAGGTAACTTTATTAACGATTTGTCCCCATGAAGCTTCAGGGCAATTTCCCGATACACATATAAACGTTCCATTACTTTGGTATTTGTATTCACGTCCAAATTGCCTTTGAAAAAATTCAGTATTGGTTTGGTTTGTTATATGTTTAAAATAAAATGTATTGTCTTTAATAAAGTAGGCTTGACTTGTTGATAATTTTAATTCGGACATAGTATTTACTCTAACAGCATTTCCAGCATAAGCGGTAGAAGGTAAATTTAAATATGCTACAATTGCACTTTCTGAATTGTTAGTTGCTCCATCAATTGAGGCCACCATGAAGTTAGGTAATTTATGATATTGAAAATAATAATTATATCCTAAATCATTTGTAATTACTGGAGTATCAAAATACTGCTGTTGTGTTTGAACATCAAATACTGCATGAGTTGACTTATCTGGATATTCAGTTATAGAATATCTAGGGGTAAAGGCATTAGTTTCTTTGTCTGTGAAATCTATATCTTTAAAATAATTGTATGTTTTTGTTTGCGTAATCCAAGCTCCCCATTCGGGTTTTTGAATAACATCAGTCATTTGCGTATTAACACCTTTTTCATAAAGATTTTTACCATTAGGGTTAGCCGAAATGATAGGTGTAATTCTTGCACCAGGGTAGCCAGTTAAACTTCCATCTTCGTCTATAATACCACTTAAAAACATATAACTAAGCCATGAATTATTACCAAATTCAAATTTAGCTTCTTCTTGTACACCAGGTCCAAAAGTAACCCCCCTAGCAAAGTGATTGGTAGATTTTCGTGATGCCCCATTGGTTTGAAAACAATATGCTTTAGCACCGTTTAAATCAAAACCATCAAGATGAGTATTTACAATTCCAGAAGGACCATCGTAGATACTATGTCCTCTAAAGGCATTAGCAAATTGGGTTAAAGGTCTGTCTGGAAAGGGTAGTGTTCTTCCAGCTTCAATTTCGCTTGCAGATGTTGGAGTGCCAATATTAGCTGATTTACCTACAATCAATGAATTAAATAATGTTTGATTATATGAAAAGAAATCCGCACGTCCATTGTCTCCAAAAGCACAATCATAGAAATTCATTTTATTGGCTCTAATCCATACATTCCTGTCCACAGATTTATACCCTACAAATCGATTGATATTTGGAATAAATTGGCTTCCATCTGGGTTTTGTGGTCTATAATGCCCCGTAACAATTTCTTCAGTGGTTTTGTCAATTCCACCGTCAATTCCCCAGCTAAAAAGACTTGAATGAGATTTATTATCGTCAAAAATACCCATAGGTTGAATTCCAGGTTTATAACTAGTAACTACATTGTCTAAAACTTCACTTAATATTAGGTGCCAAAAACCAGAACCATCTGAGCCTGCAGAAACGTTTCCAATAAAATCATTATTAGGGTTAGTTATCCAAAAAGTTGCAGGAAATGCTTCAGGACTGGCCCCTCTGTCTGCACCAATTCCTAAATCATGAGGTGTAGTTTCTTCTCCTACCTTAGGTCTTTTGCACAAAATACCTAAATTGTTTTTGAATAGATTCCCCGTTTCATTACCGTCTTCTAAAAAAAAGCCATGACCAATAAAATCAAAACCTACATTGCCTTCTACTACGGTATTATTAGTCCCGTGAACGGTAATAACTCTATTGTAAGAGGTATGTATCCCAGCATTTTTTATGTATTGTCCATTTCCATTTCCTAGTTTGTGCCAATGCCACGGATATTTACCAACTTGAGATTTTTGTCCCATTCTGTACAACTCAATGTTATTGGCTTTAGAAGTTGAACCACTCATAGACATGATGTGACCGCCATAACCATTTGAATCACTCGAAGCATCACCTTGAATTTTTAAATTATGTGTTAATAAACCAACTTCGGATCTTTCATCTAAAATAAGATCTTTTGTTCCGTTATTGTAAATTTGTTCAACACCAAAATGCATGTATACTAAAGGAGCATCTAGTGTTAAAACCAAACCGTTTACTGCTATTATCTTTCTTTTTTCGGCTTGATGTGGATTAAAATCTGTTGATGCAATTACTATTTCATCGCCAACTTCCCAATCGATAGTTTCTTTTAAAGTTATACTGGTTGCTCCTGCTTGAGCTGTAACATTTAATTGGGTCCAACTCTTTTTGTCTTTACCATGAAGTTCTAATCTTCCGTTAGCCATAACACCAATTAATTTTGATCCCATTACTGGACTACTAACCATCAATATCTCAGAAGGGTCTGTGCCTGTAAGCGTTATTAGCCCTTTCCCTAAATATCGAGAAGCAACACTGCCTATTTGTAATAGACCACCATCATGAATCATAATGCCTTTAGTAGTCAATTCAAAATTTGTTGTCAGACTCAATGGGCTTAAAATTCCATCTATCATAACACTTCTTGCTGTCATGTTTCCTGATAAGGTTACTCTAATTCCCGCTGGAATTGTAACATCATCTAACGAAGTAGGGATTTGATTTGTACTCCAAGTAGCAGTATTGTTCCAATCACCATTTGAAATTGCAGTTATTGATGTTAAAGCAATAGGCATACAATTATATTTAGAGCTTATAAGCTCCTTTTTTTTAGGATTTGCTTTGAATGAAACAATTATGAAAGTAACGCATAAGAGAACACTACAAAAAAGGATTTTTTTCATAAACTTTATTTATTTTGGTTTGTATTGAAAAAGTGGTTAGTTTTTTCAAAATTGATTATAAAATATCAAAAGTGCATCCTGTTGTTTCTGTATAGTTTAATGTGATTTATAGGTGTTTTTTCTTGTGTTTAATTGTTTTGTGTGAAAAGTTGTTGATAGAAAATAAATGGCATTATTTTTCAGTTTTAAATCGATACGCATAGGCGCTTTCTCTAACAGGGTTTAGAGGTTTCCATTTTCCGTTTTCAAAATATTTTACCCAACCAACATCCCAAGTTATGTAGTAATGAGAATTGGGTTCTAATATGGGGAAATCTTGGAATACAATTTCTTTTTTGCCTTCGAATTCGCTATTTTGGTCTAAATCTTTCGACCAAATAATTTTAGGGTCGCCATATTTTTGTAAACGAATTGATTTTCCTTGAGTGTTAGAAAAAGAGATTTTATCTTTAAATACAAGTGTTAGTTTTTGGTTAATTGCTACATTAGCACTCATGTATTTAGGAACTGTTTTGGTTAAACCGTCACATATTTTGTCGTACCCCCAATCTCTTTTTATTTTGCCAGTGGCCATATTCCACTCCTTGTCATTTTCAAAACCATGTTTTTTTGTATAGGTATTCCATGTATTAACAAGTTCGCTGAGTTTTATTGAATTACTTCCAGCTAGGTTATTTAGTTCAGTAGGATCTTCCTTTAGATTATAAAGTTCAAAGGGGCTATCATAATAGCTAACTAATTTCCAATGATCTTTAATAATGCCTTTTGAACGATAAAAAGTAGATACGAAAAATTCTTCTGGCTCAAATTTTTCGTTTTTTAGTAGAGAAATAAAACTCTTGCCCATTAATGCTTTTTTGTCATCTGGATATTTTGCGCCAGCTAACTCTAGAAAAGTGGGGTATAAATCCCATAATCTAAGCATTTCAGAATTAATGCTATTCTTCTTCAACTTTAACCCATTAGGCCAATGCATTACCATTGGAGAACGAATGCCACCTTCGTGGCTGGCGTGTTTATAATAACGAAAAGGGGTGTTGCTTAACGTTGCCCATCCGTAATTTGTGGTAAATCCAGTACCTCTATTTTCTTGACTCCATGGTAAAGCAGTTCTATTGGTGTGTAAACCTGCGTAGCATCCTCCATTGTCAGAAATAAAGATAATGATGGTGTTGTCCAGTTGGCTATCAGTTTTATTGCCATCTTGATTGGGATCTTCAATAAACGAAATAATTCTACCTATATTTTCATCAAGATTATCGACCATGCCCGCATAAGCACTTCTTGATAAGGCTTCAAAATCTTTTTGTAAATCCCAAGAATTGTTAGAATTTTCAGGAAGTAAATCCCATTCTGGAATTTCAACTCCTTGTTCAGAGAGATTTACCTCTTTATCGATGATCCCCATTTTTTTCATCCGTTCCAGTCGGTCATTTCTTAATTTATCCCAACCTTCTTTATATATGTTAACCCCGTTTTTTGGGTCATAAAATTTTCTAACATTTTTTTCAGGAGCATCTAATGGGCTGTGAGGGGCATTATAGGCTACAAAACTAAAAAAAGGTTTGTCGGAATTAATGGCTTCTTTCATGTATTTAATAGCGTAATTTGTAAAGTCTTTAGTGGCATAAAAGTCTTTTGGAAGCTCAGTATTAGGGAAAGTTTTACCATCATTTTGCCATTGGGCATCACCTTGTCCTGTAAAACTATTTATTTGTCCACCAATAAATCCATAGAAATGATCAAAACCAAAATCGGTGTTAGGATTTCCAATTTTGAGCCCTGGCATTCCATGATTTTTACCAACGATACTCGTTGCATACCCTTGTTCTCTTAATAATTTAGCGATGCTAATTCCATTTGGGAAATTATTCTTCCCCGCAGCTATAAATTCCATTCCAGAGAGCAGTGCAACTCTACTGGTGACACACATTGGTGACACATAAAATTTGTTGAAACGCACACCATTTTCTGCTAATTGATCAATTTTAGGAGTAGGTATTTCTCCTCCAAAACAACTGATATCGCTGTATCCTAAATCATCTGCAACAATTAAAACGATGTTTGGTTTTTTATTTTGACAATTGATGTTTTGTGAATAGCAATTGATGAAAAAAAGTATGTATAAATAATGAATTTTTGAATGCATAATTTTTTGAATAAGATGGATTGATGTTATATTTAATATACCAAGAAAAACAAAAAGAAGAATTTTATTTGAGAATTGTATCCTGTTGAAACCTGTGAGGGACAACAGTTTTTAGCCCTGTTAAAGCAGGATGCTTTATTAGGTGGCTTTGTAGTATTTTTGAAACTAAACTAAAATTAATTGTATGTCTATTATTAAAATTCGATCTTTAAACACTTTAGTAATAATTTATTTTGCATCACTATCTTGTAACAGTCAAGAGAAATTTACAAAACATGTAAAAAATGAAAAGCAATTAAATGTAGTACTCATCTTGCTAGATGATCAAGGTTATGATACTTCTGTTGATGGAACAAAAGGAATCAATACTCCAGTTTTTGATGCGTTTTCGAAAAGTGGTATGCGTTTTACAAATTCGTATGCTTCAGTTCCTTCTTGTTCTCCAAGTAGAAGTTCTATCAATACAGGTATGTTTCCACATGCCAATGGACATTGGAGAAACACTATTACACCTAAGTTAAGTGATCCTGATGTGTTTTTCGGGACAGAATCTAAAACAGTAGATGCGGTTGGGGTTCACGAATATATAAAAACACTTCCCGAGATTTTAAAAGAAAACGGATTTTTTACTGCAATCACTCAAAAATTTCATATGAGTCCACCATGGAAATTTCCATACTCAGACAGAAACCCTGTACATAATAATCCTAAAGAATATAAAAAAGTAATTGCTGAATTTATTGATAAATCGGGAGATCAACCTTTCTTTTTTCAAGCTAATATTTCGCCTCCACATAGAAATTTTGATGCAAATATGAATGAATTTCCTGAGTTTATGGCTGATCCAAACGCTATAACGGTTCCAGATTATTTGCCAGATACACCATTAATGCGAAAAGATTTGAGTAAATATTTTGGCTGTATACAATTGGCAGATGCTTGTGCAGGAGCTATTATTGAAACATTGAAAGCTAAAGGGGTTTATGAAAACACACTTATTATATTCACTTCAGATCAAGGGCAACCGTATCACAGGGCAAAAGCTTCTGCTTATTCTGAAGGATTACATGTTCCTTTTGCTGTTGTTGGGCCAAATGTGAGTAAAGCAAATGTTTCTGAAGCTTTAATTTCTCATGTCGATATAATGCCTACAATTTTAGATTTCTTGCATCTTCCCATTCCTGAAACAGTTCAAGGTAAATCGTTGCTTCCAGTTTTTTCGGGTAAAGAGAAAAGTGTAAATGGCAGAAAATATGTTTTTGGAGAGCATAATTCTCATGGGCCAAATCCTAAGGAGCATTATCCTAGTCGTATTATTTTTGATGGTCAGTTTTATTTTATTAAAAACTTAATGCCTAATAAAGATTATTTGCTTCCTGCAGATTTAAGCGATGTTAAAGGTTGGAATAATAGAAGTTATGAGGCTACCGTAAATGCTCAATTTACACATCCTAAGCAGTATAATCTTTTAAGGTTGTTAGAATCAGGAAGACCTGCGGAAGAACTTTATGACATGAAAAACGACCCTTATCAGCTTGTCAATTTAGCGGAAAACGAAAAGTACAAGGCTAAAAAAGAAGAGTTACTTAAAGCTTTAATTCTTTGGAGAAACGAAACGGGAGATGTTGCTGATAATCCTGCAAAAATAAAGGCAAGGCAGGTAAGTCAATAAAGTATCCACAGAAACGGCAGGATGGTTTTTTGTTTTTAACTAACTAATTTCGAATTAAATATTAATTTAAAAAAAATCTTTTAATTATGAAAAAAATTACTCTTTTAATTACAATTTTATCTTTATGTAGTTTTTCAACAAATTATGCTCAAACGGCCAATACAGCAAATTATCAAATGTATTTTTCTTTTGATGATAATCTTACAGATACCTCTGGTAAAGCTGTTGTATTAAATCCTAAAACCGCAGCTGTAGTAGATACTTATATCGCAGGTAAGTTTGGTAAAGCAGCATTGTTTGATGATAAGCCTTACATAACATCTAATAGTACATGGGAATCTGGGAATTCTTATAGTATTTTAATGTGGGTTAAATTCAATAGCTTAACCTCTGCGTTAGGAACTCCAAAAATAATACATCAAGAAGATATAGGATCTGGTTATCTAGCAGGAAGACCGCTTCAGTTAGCAACACCATCTGCACCTCAAGGAATAAGAGTAAATACATCTTTTGGTGAAGTAGTAACGAATTCATCCGCTAATCCAGTTGTCGATACATGGATTCATGTCGCTATAGTTATGGATAAAACTGCTGAAACTGTTAAAATGTACATTAATGGAGTCGAAGATGTAAGTACTACTATTGGGAATAATTTGAAAGTTTCTAACTTTACAAATAATGCTCAATTATCAATTGGTGTTAATAAAGCCTCTACTACAACAGGTTTATTAAATGCCTATATTGATGATTTTGTGATTACTTCTGAGGTGTTAAGTGCTACAACTATAAATAATATCATGTTGTATGGAGCAGCAACTGGTGGAGCTCAATTAGGGACTTCGGATATTGTTGCGCAATCAAGTGTTGTTTATCCAAATCCTTCAAATGGTATCATTACAGTTTCAGGAGTAGAAGTGACTTCGTTAGCAATATTTAATTTATTAGGTGTAAAAATTGTAAGTTCAAATAGCCAAACAATTGATACTAGTACATTAGCTAAGGGGAATTATCTTCTTATGATTAATACAGATAAAGGTTCTACTACGAAAAAAATTAGTGTAAACTAAAAACGATAACCTGTTTTTGTGTTTCAAAAGTGTTGTAAGGATAAAATGTTAAAACGGATTTCAAACAGTAGTGAATTTAGGTTTACTACTGTTTTTTTCTTAGACCTTTCGAGATTAGATTTTTGGTTTTTTAGGGGGGTATATTGTTTTGTGCAATTTTTAACGGTTTTTTATATATCATATTAGTCTTTTAATGTTTAAGCTTTTATCTTATGTAGATAGGTGGTTTTTTTATTTGTAATCTGTGAATCAGTTTTTTGCATGTGTTTTAAGCTGTTAGAACAGAAGATATAGTGTATTGCAACAGATACGACAGGATGCTATTGTATTAATAATTTGTTAATATTGTTATAGTTGAAAATGCCCACTATTAATTAAGATTAACTAACTAAAAATTAAACTATGAAATTTATTAATTATTTGAATGTCTTAAAAAAGACTTTGTTCATATTCTTAGTTATGACTTCTTTTGGAAGTTATGCTCAAGGAGAAGTTGTTAAAGGAATTGTTAAATCTTCAGATGGTTTTCCTTTGCCTAGTGTTACCGTTATGGAAAAAGGAAAGACAAATGCTGTAGTCACCGATTTAAATGGAAATTACACAATTACTTTATCTCCAGGACCTAAGGTTTTGGTGTATTCTTATATCGGGTTTTTGAATGTAGAGAAAATAGTAAATGGAGCGGCAACTGTTAATGTTACTTTAAAAGATGATGTACAATCATTGGAAGAAGTTGTTGTGATTGGTTATGGAACTCAAAAGAGAGGTGACTTAACTGGAGCAATTAGTTCTATTAAAAGTGCCGACATAAAAGATCATGTTTTTACTAGTGTTAGCCAAATATTACAGGGACAATCTTCGGGTGTATTTGTAAATGAAGATTCTGGAGAACCGGGTGCAGGTATTTCTGTGAATATTAGAGGTATAAATAGTATTAGTGGAAGTACGCAGCCACTATATGTATTAAATGGTATTCCATTAGGATTGGATACTCAAGCTGATGGAGATTTGTATTTTACAGCTACGAATCCATTAGCATCTCTTAATCCTGATGATATTGAAAGCATTGAGGTGTTAAAGGATGCGTCTGCAACAGCAATTTATGGTGCTAGGGCAGGTAATGGTGTTGTTTTGATTAAAACAAAAGAAGCTACTATTGGGAAAACAAAAATTAATTCCTCTTTTAGAACCTCTATTTCGAGTATTGGAACTCCTTATGAATTAATGTCTGCTCAACAATATGCTCAATTTAGAAATGATGCAGTAGTGCTTCAAAACCCACAATTTACTTTTCAACAATTAGTTGATGATAATAAAATAGTATATGATGGTAGAAATGAATTAAGACCTTTGCCTCAAAATGCTGGGCAAGGAACTAATTTTATGGATGCCATTTTTAGAGATGGTGTAAACCAAACAGTCAATTTTAGTATTTCAGGAGGTACAAAATCCTTATCACAATTATTATCTGTAAATTATAACCAAAATGAAGGGAATATTATAAATTCTGAATTTAAGAGGGTTAACTTGAGATACAATTCTAAAATGCAAGTAGGGGAGCGTTTCATGCTTACATCTGACATACAGTTAAATTATTCTAGAAACCAACGTGCTCAAACAAGTGCAAGAACAGGATTGTCAGGTGTTGTTTTTACTGCGATGAGAATTAGTCCGTTTGTTCGATTATATGATGATGCTGGGGAGTTAAATCAACTTGATGATAATGAACTTTTAATAACGAATCCAGTTGTAGAAGCGACACAATCAGATAATGTACAAAAAGATAAAGGGTTGATTTTTTCTACTAATGGTGTTTTAGATATTACAAAAGATTTAAAGTGGACTAATCGAATTGGTTTTAATTATGGGATGAATACTAATCAAGTTTTTAACAATAAAAAAACGCAACAAGGTATCAATAATAATGGACGATTGTTTCTTGCTGAAAATGAGTCAAATAGATTTACTGCCGAGTCATTTTTAAATTATACGAAACGTTTTAATGACCATAATTTTAATGCAACAGTAGGTGCTAGTTACACAGATGTAACAATTTTTAGAGGTAGGGAAGAATATACAGATTTTACATTTGATGATTTAGGACCAGATGCCATTCAATTAGCTAGATTATCGTCAAAGTATTCCACTGACAAATCGAATAACTATATCAAATCATTACTATTTAGGTTTAATTATTCTTACAAAGGGAAATACACTTTTACCGCTACTGGGAGAAATGACGGTGATTCAAAATTTAGTCAAGGTGAGCCTTGGGGATTCTTTCCTTCTGCAGCCATCTCTTGGGATGTGAATAAGGAAGGTTTTATGAAAACGATTAAAACAATATCTCAACTTAAATTTAGAGCTTCTTATGGTCAAGTTGGTAGTTCTATAGGTGTGGCACCTTACTCTACTCTTGATACTTATGATATTGGTAGAATTGGTTTGACTGATAATTCAATATATACAGGTACTTATTCATCAAGAATTGCAAATAAAAACCTTACTTGGGAAACGAGTACTACGCTAAATTTAGGTTTAAATCTTAATTTCTTTAAAAATAGATTGAGAACTACAGCTGATGTTTATGAGAGAATAACAGATAATTTATTAAATAATTTACCTATTCCTCGACAAAATGGTTTTGGTACTTTACCTGTTAATGATGGTAAGCTCGAAAATAAAGGGGTTGAGTTTGATATTGCCTATGATATTTTTAAAAGCAAAAATTTTACATGGACATCAAAATTTAATTGGACAAAGAATATAACAACATTGGTTGAATATGGTACAAATGAATATATTGATGGTCCAGGAATAGGCGCAAACTTTTTCCAGATTAATGCTACAAGAACATTTCCTAATCAGCAATTAGGCTTGTTTTATGGATACAAGGCAATTGGGCTAATACAACCAAGTGATTTAGTAGATTATCCTAATGGTAATTTTAATATTAGAACAGAGCCTGGATTTGATTCAAATGGTAATCCAGCTGATATGCCTGTTATAGTTACAACCGTTCGTAATAATAATGGAAACGGTAACCCTGGACAAAATGCTCCTGGATTATGGAAATTTGAAGATGTCAATGGTGATGGTATAATCAGTATTGAAGATAGACAAACTATTGGTAACCCTAATCCTGATTTCTTTTTTGGATGGAATAATCAATTTCAAATTGGAAATTTTGATGTTTCTATTTTTATTCAAGGTTCGTATGGTAATGATATCCTTAATCTTAATAAAGCTTTTATAGGTTCTGGTTGGAGTGGTGCTAATGGTAGTACGGATTATTATGCGAATAGATGGACCTTAGATAATCAACATAATGATATTAATTACCCTAGTTTAAATGGTCCTACAGGTATTAATGTTCCAAATTCAGCCTACATAGAAGATGGCTCTTATGTTAGAATTAAAAACTTAAGTGTAAGGTATAATTTTAGAGATATTAAATTCTTTTCAAATGCTTCTATAGTTTTTACAGGAACTAATCTGTTAACTTTTACAAAATATTCTGGACCAGACCCAGAGGTGAGTACGAACGGAAACGGTGCTTTGAATAGAGGTATTGATTATGAAGCTTATCCAAGACCTAAAGTGTATTCTTTAGGTGTGAATTTATCATTTTAAAATAAAAAACTATATCTTATGATACTTAAAAAAATAGTCATTTTCGCAATAATTTTAACAGGATTTTCGTCTTGTAACACAGATTTAAAGGAAGAGATATACTCTGAATATAGTGGTTCTAACTTTTATAATAATGAAGAGCAATTACAAGCTCAAAACATTGGTATTTATGCTGCATTTGGACATGTTGTTTGGGAACAAGATATGTTTTACTTAACCAGTATGATGAGCAGATATGCTACATCTAGGGATGCTGGAAATGCTAGATTTGCATCTTATGAAACACCAGAGGATCAGCCTTTTAGGTACGAACGTTTATGGAATGTAGGTTATTCAGCTATAGCAAGAGCTAATACTGTTATTAAATATATTCCATTGTCTGAATTCTATGCAGAAAATCCTGTTGTTGCAAATCAATATCTAGCGGAAGCAAGATGGATGAGAGCTTATACTTATTTTCAACTAACACAACTATTTGGAGATCTTCCATTGTATACGGAACCAGTAGAATCTGCGGATCCAGAACTTCTATTTAAGGCAAGAAGTTCAACAAAAAAAGTGTACGATTTAATTATTGAAGATTTAATATTTGCTAATGAGAACTTACCAGTTAAATGGACTAAAACAGGAACAGGAAGGGTTACTAAAGCTGGTGGAGCTTTTTTACTAGGTAAAGTATATTTAACTTCTGCAGGGTTACCGTTGCAAATAACAGCAAATTATCAAAAAGCCATTGATGTTTTAAAACCATTAGCAGATAACCCTGCTAATTATAATGTAGCTTTAGCTTTAGGACAAAACTGGAAAGACATATTCAGTATAAGTAATGAAGGAAATAAAGAAATTATTTTTGCTCATGGTAATGTGTATGAAAACTTTCTTGGAGCTGTACTTCCTTTTTGGTCTAATCCGCAGTTTAGTACTTTAGGAGGTGTTCAAGCTGCTAATGGAAGTAGTTATCTTATTGCTTGGCATCCAAATATGTTGGATCTTTATGAAAGTAGCGATATTAGATTAAGAGATGGTTTTACATATTCTTATACTGATAAAAGAAATGGAAACACTATTACCTATTCAAAAACTCCTCTTGTTTCAAGAGGTGCTAATTATGAAGGAAGAAACGGTATATGTTCTACAAAATATATTGATGGTGGTGCTCAGGAAATGTAATACACACAAAAGATCATATCGTATACAGATATGTAGATGCTTTTTTAATGTTAGCTGAAGCCTATAATGAAAATGGAACTCCTGCAAGTGCACTACCATACCTTAAAATAGTTAGAGATAGAGTAAATGCAAGTCAAATTACAACAACAAATCAAAGTGCTTTACGAACTATTATTAGAGAAGAAAGAACAAGAGAGTTGTATGCTGAGATGGGAGAACTATTTGACTTAAGAAGATGGGGAACATCAGAGCAAGAATTTAAGAATCATTTATTAAGGTTATGGAGAAACCCTAACATAGGTTGGGATAATAAGTATGTTTTATGTCCTATACCTCCTGTTGAAATCGCCAAAAATCCAAATTTAAAACCTAATAATCCTGGATGGGAATAATCCAATGTTTTTGGAGGAATTATAATGAAATTTATGATTGTTTATAAAACAACTAGTTAAGATTTATAAAAAATGCGTTGGGTGTAATTATCGAAATACTAATTACATTCAGCGCATTAATAAAAATAAGAAATGAGATATATGTACTTAAACTTACTTTTGATAGTAATGCCATTTATACCTTGTAGTTCACAAAGTGTAAATTCAAATGAAGCAACAAGTCAAAAATTATCTAATCTTGTTATTGTTCTTTCTGATCAGCATTCTGCTGATATGGTAGGTGCTTATGGTAATAAAGAAATCATTACCCCTAACTTGGATAAATTGTCTAGTGAAGGGATGTTACTAGAAAATGCCTATTCAAGCCAACCTGTATGCACGCCTTTTAGAGGTATGTTAATGAGTGGTTTACATCCGTTAAAAAATGGCGCCTTTGTTAATGATGTTCCTTTATTGCCAAATAAAACAAAATTATTGGCACAAATTTTAAAAGAAAAAGGGTATCAAACAGCCTATTTTGGGAAATGGCATTTATTGGGAGGCAATAGAGATAGACCAATACCTAAAGAATTGACTTATGGTTTTGATACGGTTTTGACTAATAATTGTCATACCGATTTTAGAGCAGGGAAAGCATTTTTTTGGAATAAAAACGGAGAAAAAGAGTTTTTTAATGAGTGGGAACCTTATGGACAAACACGTCAAGCAATTGATTATTTGAAAGATATTGATAAGTCTAAACCATTCGCTATCATATTATCATTACATCCTCCTCATGATTGGGGGAAGTTTAAAGGAGAAGATGGTAAAATGCACTATAGATATGATACCATTGATGAATTAATGAATTTGTATAATCGTGATTCTATCACTCTACGTCCAGGGCTAGAAGATACTCCTGATAGAAGAAGAATGTACCATGGTTATATGGCTGAAGTAACGGGAGTTGATATTGCCTTGGGGAGATTAATGGGGCAGTTAAAAAAGATGCAGGCAGAAGATAATACACTGATTGTTTTTTCAGCAGATCATGGCGATATGCTAGAATCACACGATGCTATTTTACCAAAACAATACCCTCATGATTATTCAAATAAAATACCTTTCATTCTGAAATACCCTAAGAAGATTAAAAAAGGAATTAGATCAAAAACATTTTTTGGTACCTTAGATATTTTACCTACTCTCTTAGGATATTTAGATATTGATTCTAATCAAGATTATGATGGTAGGGATTTATCCAAAACATTAGAAAAAAGTAAAATTAATAGAGAAGATTATGTACCACTTTGGGTCTATCAATTGGGTGGGGTTAACGCTATTAATTGGCGTGGTGTGGTTACCGAAGATTATACATTTTCAATGGATGAAGATAAAAACCCTATTACAAATACATTATTTGACAGGAAAAAAGACCCTTTTCAGTTAAATAATTTGTTTAATAACCCGAATTATACTGTTGTTAAAGAACGTCTTGAAAAACTAACATACCAATGGATGCATAAGTATAAAGATGATTTTTATGGTCCCAAAGATTTTAAATCAGTTCAGCCAAAAGAAACTTGGTCGTACAATTATACTAAAAGCCCAATGGATCTTTTTGAAAAGAAAGCCAGATAATAATTCTTAAAAAATTAAATAATGAAAAAAAGTTTTTTTTTACTTTCTATATTTTTTTTAATGGCAAGTGTTTATTCACAAGACAAACCTAATGTCATTTTTATTTTAGCAGATGATTTAGGTTGGAGTGATGTGACACTTTATGGGAAAACTAAATTGTACGAAACACCAAATTTAGAAAGATTAGCGGCAAGAGGTATCACTTATACACATGCCTATTCCGCAAGTCCTTTGTGTTCACCAACAAGAGCAAGTATTTTGACAGGACAAACTCCTTTGAGAACGGGAGTTACTGCTCCAACAGCTCATTTAGGTGAAGTAATTCTGAAACCAGTACTTGAGAAAAATCCAAATAAATCGAATAAATCTGTAAATCTGGTATCTGTTACCCGTTTGAATAATGAACTTCCAACATTAGTGAAGCAATTTAAAAAAGCAGGTTATTCAACAGCTCATTTTGGAAAGTGGCATTTGGGAGCAGAACCATATTCCCCACTTCAACATGGTTTTGATGTTGATATTCCGCATTGGCCAGGGCCAGGTCCTGCAGGGAGTTTTGTAGCGCCTTGGAAATTTAAAGATTTTAAAGAAAAGTTTGTTAATGAGCATATAGAAGATAGAATGGCGGATGAAGCTGTTTCTTGGTTGCGAAATGTAGATAAATCGAAACCATTTTACATGAATTATTGGCAATTCTCTGTTCATGCGCCTTTTGATGCAAAGGAAGGTTTAAAAAAATATTATAGTACAAAAGTAGATTTAACAGATCCGCAACATTCATCAACCTATGCCGCTATGGTACATTCTATGGACCAAGCAGTAGGACGATTATTAGATGAGATCGATAGATTAGGAATTGCAGATAATACAATTATTGTTTTCACAAGTGATAATGGTGGAAATATGTACGATGGTATTACTGATATATTGCCTTCAGGAGAAAAGTATATAGCTCCTCCAACAAGTAACAAACCTTTACGTGGAGGGAAAGCGACGATGTTTGAAGGAGGAATTAGAGTGCCAACCATAATTTCGTATCCTAAAATGACAATTCCAGGTACAAGATCTGACGAAATAATTCAATCTACAGATTTTTATCCTACCCTTTTAAAAGTAGCAAATATTTCAAAGCCTAAAGATCATATTGTTG
This sequence comes from Flavobacterium faecale, assembly GCF_048320115.1. Classification (GTDB taxonomy): domain Bacteria; phylum Bacteroidota; class Bacteroidia; order Flavobacteriales; family Flavobacteriaceae; genus Flavobacterium; species Flavobacterium faecale_A. Next base: position 278,610 of record NZ_CP182943.1, on the reverse strand, counting down.
ATGGTATAGATATCACAGCAACATTCAAAGGTGAAAAGATTAAAAGAAGTAATGGAATTGTTACGTATTTTCCACATCAACCAATGGTTCCTGATTGGTTACCGGCATCGATTTCTGTTCATTTGGGAGATTGGAAATTAATTCGTCTTTTCCATCAAGGTAAAGATTTTAAACATGATTATCTTCTTTATAATTTGAAATGGGATATTGGTGAACATAATGATCTTTCAGATGTTTATCCTAGTAAAATAACTGAACTTGATCAAATTATAGAAGATAACATAAAAGAGTCGAATGCTGTAGTTCCTGTTCCGAATACGCTATTTGATCCCGCAAAGTATGCTCCAGAAAATGTAGGTATCCAAAAAGGAGGTTATAAAGGGGTCAAAAAAATGGAAATTAATTAATACCTCTAAAATTTAAAATTTTAAAAATAGTCAAGGGATAGAATAATTTTATAGAACTAGAGCAAAGTTGAGTTTATATAAAATAGTTTAAAAACGTTTATGTCATGGCTAAATAACTTAATGCAACTTAAAAAGATAGCATAATGAAAAAAAATAAAATAGTGTTTTTGTTGATACTAGGACTAATGTTTATTTGCAATAGTTCTACTTATGCTCAGCAAAAAAAAGAAATTCAATTAAAGGGAGTCGTCTTTGATGAAACTAAAATGACAATACCCTATGCCTCTGTTGGAATTCCAAAAAAAAACATTGGTACTGCAAGTAATGATGATGGAGGTTTTTTTATAGGACTAGATAAAAGTAATTTAGTAGATACATTAGAAATATCTAGTATAGGATTTAAAACTTTTAAAATAAAAGTTGAAGATTACTTAAATAGAAAAGAAAAAAATATTATTCTAAAAGAAGATATAGTTTCATTAGCTGAGGTAAAAATAGTTTCTCCAAATAGTATTGTAAAGAATGCTTTAAAGAATCTTAAAAAGACCACCTTGAGTTCTAAGCATCAAATTAATATGTTATACAGAAGGTCTTCTGTTGAAAACGGTAAAACACGATTTCTTGTAGAACATTATCTTAAAGTATTTGATTACGGACCAAGTGCTACAACCCTGAGCGGGATAGAAATTACTGAGGCAAGAAAATCTGCAGATTACAGATATGTTTTTAGAAAACAACCAGCACACTCGGTAAATGTAATGACTCAAGTTGACCCAATCCGACAAGGGATTTCATTGAAATCATATAAGTGGAAAAAGGTTGATAATACATCATACGATGGTGAAGAGCTTGTAATTATAGAAGGCACTGAAAAGGACGATGAAAAAAATCGTATAAAACTTTATATTGGAATCTATACCTATGGAATTTATAAGATGGAATTATCGAGGTTGAATGCCGTTTATATCTATAAAAAAGATAACAATGGAAAATTAGTTTTAAGTTATCACAATAGAGAGGCTCATTTTGTGGAAACAATTGATGATCAAAAAAGAAAAATTCTTAATTTGAAGACTCCTAAAGTAGAATGTGCTTATAGACAAGAAGTAATCGTTTTAAGTGTTGAATCTGATAAGAAAAAATTTGATATAAAAAATCTAATATATGATAAGAAAGATATTGGAGACTATGATGTGAAATATAATAAGTCTTTTTGGGAAAATACTAGTTTGCCTCCAGAGACTGCATTTTATAAAAAAAGTGTCAAAGAATTAGAATCTATTTATGGAGTACCATTAGAAACTCAATTTAATGCTGTAAATAAATAAATATCAGAAATTTTGTTTGGGGTGTAATTCTTTAATAATTACACCCCATTATTTTTATAATAAAATAGGGTTTATTGAAAATTAGAAACATATTCTTAATGTGAATTTTCATGCTTTTTATTTGGATATCCAAGTATTTTATTTTTTTGTATTTACTTATCTAAATGATAAAAATAAAGCTACTTAGTGTATTTCACTTATTCATTTTAAGTACTTATTCTAACTTTATTAATAATTCATTCTAGTTGTAATACTGTAATGGTTAAGACAAAATAATTCAGGAATAAATGTCTAAAACATAGAATGTATTTCATAAAAATAACTAAAAAAGGTTGTTTCAAAACTCCAACTGATATTTAGTTTGTTTTTTCTTCATAAATTATTAATAAAAGTATTATTTTCTTGCTATTCAGGTATTTGGGTAATACATATCACCTTGTATAAAAAACATATCCCCCTAAGTTTTGGGATAAAACTTGATAATTTTGATTTAAATCATTAGAAAAAAAACATAGATAATTATTTTTCATATCCAATCGTTATGAATAATAGAGAAATCGTTTATAAATACATTCAATATGTATATAAGTAGTGGTGAATTTATTTAGTTTTTTTAACACTTTAAATTTAAGATTATGGAGTTAGCAAACTTAATTACAATTGATGAAGATTCAAGGGAGTCTAAATATCAACAAATAGTAAAATCAATAATTCATAATATATCCATTGGAAATTTAATAATGGATCAAAAAATCCCATCTATAAATAGCTTCAGTGAGGAATTATATGTGTCCAGGGATACGGTCGAAAAGGCATATAATACTTTAAAAGAACGTAACGTAATTTCATCTATAAGAGGTAAAGGGTTTTACATAGCAAGAACAAAGCTAATCTCTAAGATTAATGTTTTATTTCTAATAAATAAATTAAGTTCTTATAAGATGACAGTTTTTAATTCTTTTGTAGAAGCTATGGGAGCTAACGCTCATGTAGATTTGCATATTTATCATTGTGATGAATCTTTATTTTTGAATTTATTAGACAAACATAAATCATCGTATGATTACTATGTAATTATGCCTCATTTTAAAACAGATAAATTTGAACATACTAGTAATACTGAAATGGTCACTCAGGCATTGAAAAAAATACCTGATAATAAACTTATTTTAATGGATAATTCATTAGATATAGAACGGAATCAAATCATTTCAATATACCAGGATTTTGAAAATGACGTTTATAATGCATTAAAAGAAGGACTTCATAAATTATCTAAGTATAAAAAGATTATAGTTGTATTTCCTAAACGATCAGTTTATCCTTTCCCTAAGAAAATTTTGCATGGTATAGGGAAGTTTTGTGCTGAATTTCAATTCGATTTTGAAATTTTAGACCAGATATATGATGATATGGTTATGAAGAAAGGGGATTTGTTTATAATTATTGAAGAGTTTGATTTGATTAATTTTGTTAAGCAAATGAGGGAAAACGAGTATGAATTAGGACAAGATATTGGTGTTATCTCTTATAATGATACCCCTTTTAAGGATATTTTAGGGATTTCAGTTGTATCCACAGATTTTAATATTATGGGTGAAAAACCAGCTAATATGATTTTAAACAAGGAACAAGGGAAATTTAAAGTACCTTTTAATTTTATTGATAGAGATTCAGTATAACGATCCCATACAGTGTGAATTAAAAGGACTTATTTCAATTATGATTTTTAGTTTCAATATATAATTCTTTATTACTAGTTTTTCAATTGCTTATTTTTAGAATTTTTTGATAAATGAGTTTCTGTCTTGTCTTGAAAAAGTGTTCCAGAGTTAAAAAAAATATAATTACAATTTTTAGGCAGTAGTAAGCTCAGGTTTACTGCTGTTTTTTGTTTTGTAAGTATTCATTTTAATGAAATTTCCAAGTCCTTAAAAGGAAATAATTTGGTTAAAAGTTTAAAAATAAAAGGTATATTTAATATTTAGTTATAACCTTAAAATAATATATTTCAATTCTAATTTTACTTATCCAAATGATCATAGATATAAGGAAATGTTTTTTTGTTAGTTTCTTTTTGATATTAAGTTTATCAATGTTTTCACAATGGCGTTTGAATAAAATTGCTGGTGAAGAAGGATTGTCTCATAACTCAGTCACAAGTATAATTCAAGATAAAAATGGGTACTTATGGTTTGGTACTCTCAACGGGGTAAATAAATATGATGGGTACCTAATGAAGTATTATAATTATACATTAAAAGGGAATGGATTAAGTAGTAATGTTATTTATAAATTATATGAGGACAAAGAGGGGTGTATATGGGTTGGGACAGCCTTAGGTTTAAATAGAATAAACCCCAATACAGGTAAAGTTGATGTTTATTTTAAAAGTGATCAAGACCCAAAATATTCTAGCAAAACAAGTGTTCATCAAGCTAAATCTGGGGTTTTCTTTATCAATGACATTAGAGGAATAAAACTTTTTGAAATTGATGCTTTAGGAAAATTGAAATATGATTTTTTAGTAAAAAAGCATAAGGATATAGATTTGAATATTGAGCATGTAATCCCTTCTTTAAATGGGAAATATTGGTTTTTAACTCCATCAGGAAAGGTTAAATTACACCAATTAGATATTACGAAAGTAGATGGAAAACCCAAAATAATTGTTAATGCTACAGATTTTGAAGAACCAATATTAACTGATGGTAGTACTATACTAAATGTTTTAGAATACCCAAAAAACACTATTTGGATTATTAATAGCAACCTTGAATTATTGAAAGTTAAATTGAATAATAATTTAAAGGTAATAGAAACTAAAAAGATACTTTTAAGTTCAAGTATCAGTGATAATCAATCAAAGGAACAACGAGTTCTTAACATGTGTAGTGATAATAGAGGGAGGATATGGATTTCAGGAAATAAAGTACTTTTAAATTATGATATTGAATCTGGAGAGATAAATAATTTGTTTAGAAATAATCAACTAAAAGATATATTAGGGAACCTAGATATTCGAAAAATATTAATTGATAATTCAAATGTTTTATGGTTGTGTACTTTGGATTTTGGTTTGTATAAAATGGATTTAGATAGTCATACTTTTTACAACTCAAATGAATATTTAAATCCCAAAGAATTTACCGAGTTTTTCAGTTCTCCTATTGTATCAATGTGTGAGGACAAAAAAGGTGATTTTTGGTTAGGAACTCGAGAAGGTAGGATTGTAGCCTTGGATAAAAATGTGCTTAAAGATAACTTAAAAAGTAAATTAAAATCACCTGTTGTATTCAATTACTCCGTTAGTCGAAAGGATGAAGAAAAAATATTTCAAATTCCAGAAGTGAAAAGATTGATTTGTGATAGAGAAGGAAATATTTGGGTTGGAGCTTTGAATGGTTTATATAAAATTGAATATAACGAAGCTCTTAAAGCATTTAAAATTAAAGATAACTTAGGTAGTTTTTCTAAAAACCGTGTTTTTGCAATAGAAGAAGATAGAAACGGGAATATTTGGTTTGGAGCCTGGGAAAAAGGTTTAGTAAAAATAGCTTTCGATAAACTTAATAACTCCTATAATACAGTTAAATATAGTGCTTCAGATAAGGATTCTAAGAGTTTATCAAATAATAATATAACTGATATTGTTGAAGATAATCAAGGTGCTTTATGGATAGGTACTATAAATGGACTCAATAAATTAAGACGTTCTCCAAATGGAGTTACAATATTTGAAAAGTTTTACAACAATATAAAAGATAGAAACTCTTTAAGTAATAACCATATATTAGATATTTTTCAAGCTAAAAATGGTGATTTATATGTTAGTACGTATGGTGGAGGATTAAATAGAATTACTTATACTGATAAAGGTAAAGTGAAATTCACTCATTATACTGTTGAAAATGGTTTGCCAAATGATGTTATTTCTCAAATACGGGAAGATTTTCAAGGAAATATTTGGTTAATGCATATAAGAGAAATATCTAAGTTAAATCCTAGTAATGGGAATATAATATATTTTGAAAAGAAAGATGGTTTTAATGTAGGGCAATTTATGGGTAATGCTATGGAGTTTACTTCATCTGGATTGATGTTATGTGGTGGAATCAATGGTTTTACATTTTTTCAGCCCAATAACGTAACAGTTAACACCCATAAGCCCCATTTAGCTATTACAGATTTTAAACTTTTTAACGAATCTGTTGTTGTTAATCAAGAAATTGATGGCCGAGTGATACTAAATAATGCTATAAATCAGACAGATAAAATTGTATTGCCATACAACTTGAATTCTTTCGAGTTTGTATTTTCTAGTATGCATTTTTCAAATCCACCAAAAAATAGGTATAAATTTATACTAGAGGGGTTTGAAGATAAACAACAAACTTCAATAGGATTGGAACGTAAGTTTGCATCCTACACGAATGTACCGCCAGGTGATTATACTTTTAAGGTTTACGGCTCTAATAGTGCTGGTATCTGGAGTGATGTTCCCAAAGAAATTAAGATTACAATTACACCACCTTGGTACTTAACAACAGTTGCTATTCTGTTTTTTATAGGCATTTTATTGGTTATTATTTATGCGGTTTTTAAAGTTCGTTTGAGCCAAATTAATTTGAAAAACCAACTTAAATTAGAAAGTGAGTTATATCAAAAGTCAGAAGAAATTAATCAAATGAAATTGAGTTTTTTTACAAATATTTCACATGAATTAAGAACGCCATTAACACTTATTATCGGGCCTCTTGAACAAATTATGAAAGGGAGTACGGATGCTAAATACCTACAGCGTTTAAACTCAATTATGTATAAGAATTCAACACGTTTATTACGATTGATAAATCAATTACTTGAGTTCAGAAAAGCGGAATCGAGTAATATAAATTTAATCGTTGAACATGGTAATTTGGTTGATTTTTTAGAAGAAATTCATCATGCCTTTGAAGAAATTGCTATAGAAAGAAATGTGAGTTTTGCTTTTGTAAAAGGTGAAAATAATGTTGATGCATGGTTTGATAATGACAAAATTGAAAAGATAGTCTATAATTTATTGTCTAACGCTTTTAAATTCACGCCCTCTTACAAAAAAATCGAATTAATTCTTGAAACAGAAACTAAGGGGAATACTGAATATGCTATTATCAAGGTAGTTGATGAGGGAATTGGAATTGATAAAGAAGATATTGTAAGTGTTTTTGAAAGGTTTTATCAAGTAAAAAAAGAAAGTAATGCAATACAAGCTGGTTCTGGTTTAGGATTAGCCTATACAAAACGACTTGTTGAAATTCACAAAGGAAATATTGATATTCAAAGTACTATTGAAAAGGGGACTACTTTTACTATTTCAATTCCAATTTCTAAAAAGGTATATGAAGAAGATTCTATTCTTGAAAATCAACCAAAACAGTATAATTTTAGTTTTATTAAAAATGAAATAAAAGACTTTAAAGATATTCTTTCTGAGTCATCAAATATTGTTAAAACAGTAAAACATAAGAAAGAAATACAGACTATTTTAATCGTAGAAGATAATAAAGATCTAAGAGAGTATTTATTTGGATACTTTCAAAATTACTATAACGTATTAACAGCTAATAACGGTGAAGAGGGGCTCAGTACCGCTTTAGAAATGGGACCAGATCTGATTATTTCAGATTTAATGATGCCTAAGTTGAATGGTATTGAAATGTGTAAAAAAATCAAAAACGATATGACCACAAGCCATATCCCAGTGATAATACTCACAGCCAAAGCAGGTATTGAAAATGAAAAAGAAGGTTTGGAAACTGGGGCTGACGAGTTTGTTTTAAAACCATTCAATGTAGAATTGTTAAAACTAAGAGTTAGGAATATTTTAAAAACCAAACAGCAATGGGCTGAAAAATTCAAAACAAAACCGAGCTCTTCTACATGGAAAGAACTTTCTAACAAATTAGATAAAGAATTTTTGGAGAAAACAATTGAAATTATTAATAAAAATATGGATAATCCAGAATATTCAGTTGAAAAGTTTTCATTAGACGTCGGAATGAGTAGATCGGTACTTTTTAACAAAATAAAATCTATTACTGGAGAATCAACTTCTGAGTTTATTAGAATAATTAGAATAAAGCATGCCGCTAGTCTTATTATATCAGGTAGATATTCAATTACTGAAGTGGTTTTTATGGTTGGTTTTTCGGATCCTAAATATTTTAGAACCTGTTTTAAAAAGCAATTTGGAAAAACGCCAAGCGAATACCTTAAATCTTTTAAAGAGTAGTTTTTACAAAAAGTAAAATAGTAGCAAATTTTAGATTGCTACTGTTTGACTTTTTTTGATTATTGTGATTTTAAGTTGTATAATATAAAACGGTTTTTACTCATTTCGGGAATCATAATAACACCTTTTTTTAAGTTTATACCTAAATCAGCAAATTGAGAAAACCCTGAAATTACTTCCTCTACATGTCCATACTTACTGATTTTTAACAATCTGCCGCCTGTCCAATCAGTAGCGTAATAAAAGTTGCCATATTTTACAACACCATCAAGGTTTGCAATTGGTAATCCTTTGCCAATAGGATTTATTGCTTTAGTTTTTAAATTGACTTTCATTAATGTGCCTTTTCTACTTGTTTCAAATGTAGCACGATTGGTCATTGGCCCCCAAGTAGCAACAATTATATCTTTTCCATCTATCCATAAGCCATTTGGGTATTCTAAAGCTTCGTTTTTAATAAATAGTTCAACTCCCTTATTTTTTGGAAGTTTGTAAATACTATTTGTAAAAGTATCAGATACATAAATATCTCCATTTGGAGTAGCTGCAACATCATTTATAAATTCAGAATTAGGTAAATCTATTTTTCTAACAATAGTTCTTTTTGCAATATCGATTTCAACCAAAACACCTCTATCCGCGACATATAAAAAGTTTTGATAGGATGCCATTCCTGTAGGTGCGTCTAAGCCTTCTATCCAACGATTGGTGAGAACCTTTCCGTTTTCATCCAAGCGTGTTATCCATCCATAACCATCTTTTTCAAGTGTTACTTTTTCACCACCTAAATTTGAAATAAACCATGTTTTTGATATACTGTCCCAATATGCATTTTCTGGATTATCTAGAATAAGATTCAGGTTGTTATTTTGAGCTTTATAAGTTGAATCTACTATAGTACGCCATTTTGTGATAGAACGTGATAGATGGTCTCTTGGCTCATCTTCAATTCCAAATGTGTGTAAAATGGTTTTTTCTTTAAATTTTATCTTTTGCAAAACCGCAACAAAGTTTGAAACATCATAGTCCCCTTTATCTAATGGTTGAATAGCATCAGACCAATTCGCTTTATCATTTGCAATCATAGTGGTATTAGAACCTGAGATAGAAGCAAATTTTAAATAAGGTGCTGCTTTTATAGCCACTTCTAGAAGACGATTTCCATTACCATGACGTAATTCATGACACAGGTGTAATGTTAAATATAAATTGGGCTCATTTATCTCTTTGATGTAAGGAATTGCTTCTTCAGCCGATTCAATAAAACAATTGTCGTGTGGGTAAATAACAACATCCTTATTAAGCTTTTGAGCTTCTTGGGACATGTTTTTTAAAAGGGCTACTGTTTTTTCCTTGGTAGTATTTTCTTTTAGTATAATAACCCATAAAGCAGTTTCTTTGGGCAAAGATTCTAATGTTTTACGCCATAATTTATTTTCAGTATCATTATTTTTAGAGAAATCATACGGAAAATAAACAACGGGTATCGATAATTTTCCAGAGATGAATTCTTCAGTTTTTAGATACTCATTTAATTTTTCTCTTTGGTCATCTGTTTTTACGGCGAAGGTTGTGCCGCTATAGCCTAGATCAGCAAATAATTTGGTACGTTGAGGAATAGGTAGTTGCTCCATTTTGAAATCAAAAGCATATAATGATTTGTCAATTCCTTGCCCATTTACAGATATTGAAATGATAATGCCTAGTAGTTTTAATAGTGTTTTCATATTTACCCTCCTGATATAAAAAATTATTAGATTGCTCATTTAGATCTTTTTATTTGTATTCTTGGTTTTTTAATTTTGTTGCTCCATTACTGTAAACTTTTTTAGATATCGTTATTTTGCAAGACTTCTAATCAAACGACCAAAGTATTTATAAATATTTAGAAAACTATCTTGCACTTTCTGTTTGCAGACCATATTCAGCAGGACGGTTTATAAATAATGGTATCGTAATTTTACGCAAGATAAACCTCAATATTATAGTCTTATGATTAAGTACTTTTTCTTTTTTTTAATATGGACCGTAGGTCTTATGGCTCAAAATAGTGTAACCTCTTTGGATGTTAATACTAAAAAATACAACCAAATAGAATTGCGAGTTTTAGAAAATAAAACTTATGATATTAAAACAATAGGATCGGACCCTTATTTGTTTTTAAACCCTTTGTCCGCTAACTTTAAAAAAGAAAATAATCAACTTTCCTTTGAGTATTTCTGTCCAACGGGTTTAGATCATATTGAAATCTATTTCTATCCTTTAGGTGAGCAAGTTAGAAGTGTCATGGTTGGAGATATAGGTAGCACCGAAGGTTGGGTTCAAATGAGAATTGATCTTAGTGAGTATGTAGGTAAATGGGGGAAAGCTGGTGATTATTTGAGAATGGATTTTGGAACAGCTCCTGCATTAAATATTCAATTTAGAAATCTTGAACTTAGAACAATGACTCCAAGAGAATTGGAAATCCTAGCTAATAAAAAAGCAAAGAAACAACAGGAATTGCTCCTTGAGAATAATATTAAAGCCTATCTAAATAAAGATTTTCCAAATCAAATTTCTAATGTTTTAGTTAAAGATGATAAAGTGAGTTTAGAAGGGAAAGTTTCAAAAGGTAAAAATCTATACATTGCTGAAGTAGGTGTTTATGAAAATGGTACGGAACTTAAAAACTTTGAATTTTTAGAACCTATAAAATCTAAAAAAAATGTATTTAATATTGAGTTGAATCGATATATAAAACGCCACGGATATAATCAAGACCGCTTGTTGTCAAAGTGGATGATTGTCGAAAAAGAAGGATTGCAATATAAAGGAGTTTCACATGCAAGATATACTGATTCCATCGTTCCAAAATATAATTATCCTTATGAAAAGCCTGCTACTAAAAAAGGTTTGGGAGGCTATAGTGTGAACGGGAAAGCGCCTTACACAGATTTAGATAGTTTAGGAATAACGAGTGTAACCGTCAATATTATGATAAACAGGTTTTTTCGTTCAGGACCTTCGCCTAAAAATATGCCCTTTGAATATATGGGAGAAACGTATTATGTAGATAAAAATGAAATCGATCGCCAAGACAAAACCTTTCTAAGTACCTCTGAAAGAAATATTGAGGTATCAGCCATATTATTGGTAGACAAAGCATCTAAATCTTTAGACAAAAATATCGGGAAAATTCTAGAACATCCTGATTGTGATCCTTCAGGAATTTACACGATGCCTAATTTGACAACTCCAGAAGGGGTACGGTATTATGCTGCAGTATTAGATTTTTTAGCAAATCGTTATATGAGGCCTGACAAAAAATACGGACGCATTCATCACTGGATTATCCATAATGAAGTTGATGCCGGATGGGTTTGGACGAATGCTGGAAAAAAAACAGCATTGGTATTCATGGATATCTATCATAAATCAATGCGTATGTCTCACAACATTGCTAGACAGTACAATTCTAATTCGAAAGTGTTTATTACACTGACGCATTATTGGAATTGGACCTCCAATCCACATTTTTATCATTCAAAAGAACTGTTGGAGCAATTATTACAATACTCGAGAGCAGAAGGAGATTTTGAATGGGCGATTGCACAACATCCTTATCCAGAATCACTGCGTGAACCAAAGACTTGGCTTGATAAAAAAGTAAGTTTCGATTTCGATACACAACTAATAACTTTTAAGAATTTAGAAGTTTTAGATGCTTGGGTAAAACAACCCGAAGTACTGTTTAAAGGTAAAACAAAACGACTAGTTTACCTGTCCGAAAACGGTACAAATTCCCCAACTTATAGTGAGAAAGACTTAAACGAACAAGCTGCTGGAATGGCTTATGCTATGAAAAAGCTGAAATTTTTGGACGGTATTGATGGTTTTCAATATCATAATTGGCAAGATAATCGTAAAGAAGGTGGTCTTCGAATTGGTCTAAGACGTTTTCCTGACGACAAAGAAAACCCTGGGGGAATTAAGCCTGTTTGGAAAGTATATCAGGCTTTTGGCACTGAAAAAGAAGATGAAGTTTATGATCAATATAAAGAAATGATAGGTATTGATAGTTGGGATGAAATAAAGCATAAGGTTAATATTAGTAAATAAAAAACAAACTAATTCATATTAAAAATAAGATTCATGAAAATTATAAAAAATGGTGTGTTTTGCCTTGCGGGGTTATTATTGCTAGCCTGTAAGTCTGAAATTGATAAAAAAAAGGATGTTAAAACAACTTCACGTCCCAACATTATTTTTATCCTAGCTGATGATTTTGGGATAATGGACAGTCAAGCTTATGCAAATAAGTATACAGGAGCAAATCCTTCAGTAATGTTTTATGAAACTCCTAATATTGATAAATTAGTTAATGAGGGAGTTTCTTTTTCACAAGCGTATGCGAATCAATTATGTTCGCCAACACGCGCAAGTCTTTTGACTGGAAAGTATGCAGGAAGAATTGGTTTTACAACTGCTTTGCCACCAAGACAAACCTATTATAATCAGAATCAAGAAGTGCCAAAAGGGTATTATGCAAACGATATTTTTGAGCATAGTGATGATATAAAAATCGAGCAGGCACTTGTAAATGGGATTTCAAATGCAGGTGTTCCTGCAGGCACAAAGTATGATCAAGGTAAAGATGAACTTTCTATAGCAGAAGCTTTAACAGATTATCATTCAGCTTTTATAGGGAAGTGGCATTTAGGTGGTTTTGGAGCCAAAGGGTATCAACCCAAAGATCAGGGTTTTGAACCTTTGGCATGGTTTGATGCGGGTGGTTCTGCTTACTACAATTGGAAAAATGCATGGAATGATAGAACGAATAAAATGTATCCAAAAGTATCTCCTGATGCACTGGAAATTGGATCATCAGGAAAACCAACCAACCAAGATTATTTAACAGATGATCTTACAGTGCAAGCCTTACAATACATCGATGAAAGAGCAAAAATAAAAGACAAGCCTTTTTTCTTATATTTTTCACATTTTGCCATTCATTCACCGTATCAAGGAAAAGAAGATGAAGTAACTCATTTTGATGGTAAGAAAACCAAAGGATGGAATGGCCATAAAAATCCCGTTTACGCTTCGATGATTAAAAGTTTAGATCGTTCTGTTGGAGCTATTTTAGATAAACTAAAAGAGTTAGATATTGAAGAAAATACATTAGTAGTATTCATGTCAGATAATGGCGGGATAGATTCTAAAATTACACCAAAAGGAGACGGTACAAATAATGCTCCATTTCTAGGAGGAAAAGCCTGTGTGACAGAGGGGGGAATTAGAGTGCCTTTAGTTTTTAGATGGAAAGGAAAAGTTCAAGCTGGTAAATGGGTTGATGTACCTGTAGATTGTACGGATATTTATCCATCACTTTTAGAGGCGGGTGGTTATCATTCTAAAGAAATAGTTAAGAAGAATGATCTTGATGGCGAAAGTTTAATTGCTATGCTTTCTGATGTAAACAATAAGAATAAAAGTTATAAAAAAACTACGCATTACTGGCATTATCCTTTTAATGTGATTTACAATAGTCCTTATGAGCCATTTGCTCTCACACCTCATTCTGCTATTCGTGACGGCGATTATAAGCTTATTTTTGATTGGTATGGTAGATTGTATTTATATAACATAGAAAAAGATCCTTTTGAAAAACACAATTTAGCAAATGAAAATCCTAAGCTCAAAACGGCTTTGTTTCACAAATTAATGAGCTGGTTACAGGTAAATATTGACAAACGTTACTGGCCAACAGTAAACGAAAAATATAACCCTAAAAAGGAATCTAGAGATGTACCATTTATAGATATGTTTTCTGCTTATAAGAATCAACTATAAACTGAAACTTTTAATAAAAAAATGACCTTGGATTGATAATTTTCAAGGTCATTTTTTTTGTACGGTCATGTGATTATTTTATGATTTAATAGTAACTGGCAGTTAGTATGGAATTCTTAATAAACACTACTGATTAATAAGGTGGAAGGTTTATGGCTATGGCTAACTTAGCCATCACAGAAATCCAGAAAAATTCTAATTAATTACAAAAATATAGCTTACCTTAATGTGCAGGTTTTATTTGCATATTCAGAATTTGATGGAAAGACGTATCGAACCACTCGAATGAATGTTGTTGCTTATCGTATCTTTCAGATAAACAATGAGTTATGTGGCAATAAAAGAAGGAGAAACGATTATAAAAATCATTTCTCCTGTCTAGTAGCGAAGACGGGAGTTGAACCCGTGACCTCAGGGTTATGAATCCTGCGCTCTAACCAACTGAGCTACCTCGCCAAATGCAGTGAACAACTGTTCTTGATTGCGGGTGCAAATATAAAACTTTTATTAAAGCAAACAAGCATTATTTGAAGAAAAAAAAATATTTTTAAAAACGTTTTTTTAATGAGTTTATATTGTATATATTCGAAAAAAAATAATAAGCCTCATGGATCAAAAAGTACGCTACGAAATCGAGTTTCCTATAACCTCTTCTCCTCAGTTATTGTATCAATATATTTCGACTCCTTCTGGTTTGTCAGAATGGTTTGCGGATAATGTAAATTCGCGTGGAGAGTTCTTTACCTTTATTTGGAATGATTCAGAGGAAAAGGCTAGGTTGGCTTCTAAGAAATCGGGTGAGAAGGTGAAATTCAAATGGGTGGATTCAAATAATAAGGACACGGATTTGTTTTTTGAACTACATATTCTTGTGGATGAATTGACTAAGGATGTGTCGTTGATGGTAGTTGACTTTGCGGATGCTGATGAGGTTGATGAAGCAAAATTATTATGGGAAAATCAAATATCAGATTTAAAACATCTACTGGGTTCTGTCTAGTATAATAGTATATTAAAACATATATTTGCCCTGAACAAAATTCAGGGCTTTTTTTATGATTAATTTTAACGGAACAATCTTGGCTGAAGAGGCTAATATATTGACGCAAAATAGAGGTTTCTTATATGGTGACGCTGTTTTTGAAACAGTAAAAATTAGAAAAGGTGTAATTCTTTTTTTAGAAGACCATTACTTTAGATTGATGGCGTCCATGCGAGTGGTGAGAATGGAAATTCCAATGAATTTTACCATGGAATATTTTGAAGAACAGCTTCTTTTAGTAGTTAAAGCAAATAATATTTCTGAAGCTGCGCGTGTAAGGATTACTGTGTATAGAAACGACGGAGGTTATTATTTACCAAAAAAGAATACCGTCTCATTTTTGGTTCATGGTACTGCACTGGAAGTTAATGAATATTTATTTGATACTAATGTGTATGAAGTAGACTTGTTTAAAGATTTTTATATTACAAAACAGCTGCTGTCTTCTATCAAATCAACGAACCGCTTGTTGAATACCGCTGCAAGTATTTATGCTTCAGAAAATGGTTTGGACAACTGTTTGCTGCTTAATGACAGTAAAAATGTGGTAGAAGCTATCCAAGGGAATGTTTTTATGGTATTGGGGACTAAATTGATTACGCCTCCTGTGTCTGAAGGATGTTTGAATGGGGTTATGCGAAAACAAATTTTGGCTTTGGCAAAAAAAATAGAAAATTTAGAAGTTGTAGAAGCGGTTATTTCTCCTTTTGATCTACAAAAAGCGGATGAATTATTTATTACCAATGTGATAAAAGGGGTGCAACCTATTACAAAGTACAGAAAGAAAAGTTTTCAAACGAAAGTGTCCTGTCAACTGGTGGAACTTTTGAACGAACAAATAGCACTTTAAGTAATTTGTAGTTTTTGATGAGCAATAAAAAAAGGGGAAACAACAAAAGTAATTGTTGTTTCCCCTTTTTTAGTATTTCTAATAAGGATTTAATTCAAATAAGGATTTTCGGGAGTGTTGGACCAGATAAGATAGTCGCCACCTAATTCTTTAATTTGATCTTTCCAAAAATGAGTCGGGGACTTCCCGATAATTTTATTTTTATATATATTGTTTGTTACAATCCAAGAATTAGCGTTCATCTCATTTTCCAGTTGGTTTTCATGCCAGCCAGAATAACCTAAGAAGAAACGAATGTTGTCTTTTGATATCGTTCCGCTGTTGATAAGGTCTTTGGTGGATTCAAAATCGCCACCCCAGTATATTCCGTTTGAAATTTCAACGCTATTCGGAATTAATTCAGGTACATTGTGTATAAAATAGAGGTTGTCTTGTTCAACAGGACCTCCGTTATATATTCTGAATTTGGATTCAATTTCTGGAATAAGATCGTTAATAGTGTACTTCAGTGGTTTATTGATGATAAAACCTACTGATCCTTCTTTGTCATGGTCTGCTAATAAAATTACAGACCTATTGAATGATAAATCTCCAATTATAGAAGGCTCAGATATAAGTAGTTGTCCTTTTATTAATTTTTCTGAAATCATGATACTGTAATTTTTTTATTAAATTTAAGAAAAAAAATAAAAAAAAACCAAATTTTATCGTTCAAAAGTAAAAAAAAACCCTCCATAAGGAAGGTTTTGATTTTGTATGTTGTGTAAAAACAGTTGTATTAGTTTACAGCTCCTTCTAATTCAGCACCAGCTTTGAATTTTACAACATTTTTTGCAGCGATTTGGATAGTTTTTCCAGTTTGTGGATTTCTTCCGTCTCTTGCAGCTCTTGCTGATACTGACCAAGATCCAAAGCCTACTAGAGATACTTTACCACCTTTTTTCAAAGTGTCACCTACGTTTCCTAAAAATGATTCTAAAGCTAATTTAGCAGCTGCTTTAGTAATTCCTGCGTCTGCAGCGATAGCATCGATTAATTCTGATTTGTTCATAATAATATGTTATTAATTGTTGGTTAAAGAATTCTTATATACAAATTTAGCAGGAAATCCCTAGCATGCAAGTGTTTTAGCTAATTTACGACTGATTTGTTAATAACTTGGTTTTTTTGTTCATAAATTGAATGTTTTTTGTTGGGAATCGTTCTGAATCCAATGTTTTTGGGGGTTAAAGAGCTTTTGCTTCTTCCGAAAATGTAATTCCGTTTAAGAGTTCCTGTGTAGTCATTCTTTTTTTGCCTGGGAATTGCAGGTTTAATATTTGAAGAAAGCCGTTTTCTACTGCAATTTTCATTTCTTTTTTGGTGCAAACAATTGTTCCATTACTTAATTGATGTGTTTCGTCAATTATCTTAGATTTATATATCTTGACATTCCATTCTTCATTCTTGTCAGCGATAAATGTCCAAGCGGCAGGGTAAGGGTTTAGGCCTCTAATTTGGTCGTGTATAGCTTGAATGGATTTGTTCCAGTCAATTTTACAATTTTCTTTATTGAGTTTGTAGGCTGTTTTAATATCGCCGGAATCAGTTTGAATGGTAGTGTTTATGCTGCCTTTTTCAATAAGTTCTAAAGTTTCAATTACAGTATTGCATCCGATGTTCATCAAGCGGTCGTGTAACTGTCCTGCATTTTCATTGGGATTTATAGTAGTTTCTTTACTTAATATCATGGCACCTGTGTCAATATTTTCATCAATAAAGAAAGTGGTTACTCCTGTTTTTTGTTCGCCATTGATAATAGCCCAGTTAATAGGAGCTGCTCCTCTATAATTAGGTAGGAGTGAAGCATGAAGGTTGAAAGTGCCTAAACTAGGCATATTCCAAACAGCCTTAGGGAGCATTCTAAATGCAACTACTATTTGTAGGTTAGCATTTAGGGCCTTGAGTTCAGTTAGAAAACCTTCATCTTTTAAATTGGTGGGTTGTAATAAAGGTAGATTGTTGGCTAATGCGTATTCCTTTACCGCTGAATATTTTATTTTTTGACCTCGTCCAGCGGGTTTGTCAGCAGCTGTAATAACGCCTACAACATTATAGTTGTTCTGTATGATGGTATCTAGAATCCCTACTGCAAATTCAGGAGTTCCCATAAATACAATTCGTAATTTTTCCATTATGATTTTAGAGTATAGGTGTTGTTGGGTTTAATTTTTATTATTTCTTTTTCTAATAGTGTTTGCAAGGCAAAGATAATAGTGTCTTTGGTAGTTTGGGTTCTGTTTTGTAATTCTCTTGAACTGAGATCTTCTTTTTTTAATAGTGTAATGATTAATGTATAAAGCGATTCTAAATCATTGGGTTTTCTTTTTTTGGAAATACAATAGGAGCAAATTCCGCAAGGCTCAGTATCTTTTTCGCCAAAATAAGTTAGAATAAGTTTGCTTTTGCAAACGTTGTTTTCTTTTACGTATTGTAAAACCGACTCTAATTGTGATTTTTTAAGTTCATTTTGTTTTTCTAAATATTTAGCAACACGATTGATTGTGCGCTCATCTTCTCTGATTTCGTTAAACGTTAAGCTGGCGTCATTAGTTTTAGAACGATATGAAATGATTTCTTTGCTTTTTAATTTTTCTAAAACTGCTAAAACTTCTTTTTCAGATTTGTTGGATTTTTTGGAAATCAAAGCGCTGTTGAAAGCTGTGTCCATTTCATATATTCCAGGGTAAGTTCTTAGGATAGCGAGAATGATTTCTTCATCATTTGGGTTCAGACTCATATATCGCAATACCTCTTTTGAAGGAATAATAAATTGTAGACTTATTTTTTCGGAGAATTCTTGTGACAAACTGAGAATGCTTTGTCTGTCTAAAAATTGCAGTGCATTGAATGTTTTTAATACAGGAAAATTGTATCGATTGCAAAAATGATTTAAGTTAAAAGTAAAGGTTTCGTTAATCCCTTCGCCATAAGCAATTTGAAAATAATTATTTAGTTTCTTATACACTAGATTGAGGTGTTTTTTATCGGCTAGTGTGTTGATGAACTGATTTTCGGCTTGAAAATAGTCGGACGGGCTGGTAAGTAGAATAGCAAAAGCTTTTTCGCCATTTCTTCCCGCTCTTCCTGCTTCTTGGTAATAGTTTTCAATGTTTTCAGGCAATTGGGTATGAATGACAGTTTTGACATTGGCTTTGTCAATTCCCATTCCAAAGGCATTAGTTGCTACAATTACTTGTGCTTTTTCTTCCATCCAAAGGTTCATGTTTTTTTCCTTTTCTCTTGACGAAAGTCCACCATGATAATAGGTAGCACGGAAGCCTAAAGTTTGTAACTGAGCTGAAATATCAAGGCAGGATTTTCGGTTTCGAACATAAATAATCGAAGGTTGTGGGTTTTTCTTTAAAATTTGTTCGATTCTAAATAGTTTATCTTCAGACTCAAAAACCATATAAGCGATGTTTTTTCGAGCAAAAGACTGTTGGAATTCCACTGGTTTTTCTAGTGCTAATTCTTTGATGATATCCTCTTTGACTCGGTCTGTTGCCGATGCAGTTAAAGCTAAAAAAGGAATCTTGGGGAAATGAGTTTTTAATTGTGAAATTTTAAGATAGGCTGGTCTAAAATCGTGTCCCCACTGAGAAACACAATGCGCTTCATCAATTGCAATTAGATTGATATCGATGTTTTTTAATCGTTCCAAAATCCATTCTGACTGCAATCGTTCAGGGGATAAGTACAGGAATTTGTAATTTCCAAACTGGCAATTATCTAAAAGATCAATCATTTCGTCAGACTTAATACCTCCAGTTAATGCAATGGCTTTGATGTTTCGGCTTTGTAAATTAGCAACCTGATCTTTCATTAAGGCAACTAGGGGCGAAATAACAAGACAGATTCCTTTTTGCATTAAAGCTGGTACTTGAAAACAAATTGATTTCCCGCCTCCAGTAGGCAATAGTGCAAAAGTATCTTGTCCACTCAAAACGGTTTCTATAATTTCGTTTTGCAGTGGTCTAAAACTGTCGTGATTCCAGTATTTTTTTAGGATTTCTAAAGCTTCAGACATAAGTGCGGAATTCGGGTATTAGGGTTCTTTTTTAAGGTTGTTTAATATGAATTGAATGCGACTTTCTACACCGTCCTTGGGAACTTCAATAGGACTGTAGTTAAGGTCCTTGTAGGTTTGTAAAATATGTTGGTGGATGATTTGGGATTGTTCAAAGCTTTCATAACGAGCTTGATCAGTTACATGAATTTCTGACCAAGGTGGTAAGATAAAAACATCAGAATATCTGTTTTCTTGGCAAATAGTTCTGTAAGAATCAGGATATTTTTGATTGGCATAATGTAAATACCCCAAAACATCAGGCAGTCCACGATCAATAAATACGATTTGTGAATGCTCTTTTTGAGCTTCTTTAAACTGTTTTTTTCGACCTTTTATTAATAATTCGCTAAATAGCAAAGGTTGTTCAAGGAAGAGTTGTTCTATTCCTTCTTTTTGAGCTTCCAAGATGATTTCTCTTGAGATTTCAGGGTAGCAACAAAATCCCTTGGAAATCAAATTGTTAATTAGGGTTGTTTTTCCTGTACTAGGACCTCCTACAATTGCTATAATTTTTTTTTGCACTTTTTTTGAGATAATTTTCAAACTTACTTAAACTTATTGGGATTTTAAAAAAAAATGACTCCCATTAATATATTGTTTTTGTCAAAAAATCATAATCGATAGTTCTTATTTTATATTGGAAAACGTATATTTGCTATTATTTTCAAAACAAAGATGGATAAGAAGACAGAAGAATTTTATGATAGGTTAAAAGGGGAATTGGAAAAAAGTAGTTCTTGGCCCGCTTTGTATTTATATAAATTTATAGTTCCTACTGATGCTGAAAAAATTGAGCAAGTTGAAAAAGCTTTTGATTGTTTAGGCGCAGTAATTAAGACCACCCAATCTAAAACGGGGAAATTTACCAGCGTATCTGTTGATGTTCAAATGAAAAGTCCACAGGCAGTAATAGATAAATATATTGAATTATCTACTATTGAAGGGATTGTATCTTTGTAAATACCTAGTTCTTGGCTGCTGCCAATGAATACGTTTCATTAATGAAAATTGCGCTAAGATTCAATAAATAATTCACTTATGAATTCAAAATACCAAAAAGAAAACGCGAATGATGTTGTGCACCATTTGGAGTATAATGCCGAAAGATCACATTTGATTATTCCAGAATACGGGCGTCATTTGCAAAAATTAATTGATCAAGCTACGGCAATTGAAAATGCCGAAGAACGCAATAAGGCCGCAAAGTATATTATTCAAGTTATGGGAACTTTAAATCCTCATTTGCGTGATGTGCCCGACTTTCAACATAAATTATGGGATCAGCTTTTTATTATGTCTGATTTTAAATTAGATGTGGAGTCTCCTTATCCCATCCCGTCAAGAGAAGTTTTGCAGTTGAAACCAGATGTGTTACAGTATCCTCAAAATTATCCTAAATACAGGTATTATGGGAACAACATCAAATACATGATTGATGTAGCTAATAAATGGGAAGAAGGTGATATGAAAAGCGCCTTGGTAAAAGTAATTGCCAATCACATGAAAAAGTCCTACTTGAGTTGGAACAAAGACACCGTAAAGGATGATGTGATTTTTGAACATTTATATGAATTGTCAGATGGTAAACTGAATTTACTACAAAGTGACGAAGAGTTGATAAATACAACTGATTTATTACGAACCAATAAAAGAATGTCCAATAAAATAAATACAGGTAGTCAACCAAAGATTCAAAAGAATCAAAAAAGCAAAAAGACATTTGTGAAAAACAACAATAACAATCAAAAATAAAAACAAGGTTGCTAAAATGTTTTTGAATCACATAGAACTAAAACTAAAAACTAAAAAAAAATAAACAATTTAACTCGTAATCAATATGGGAATATTTAAAATAGAAGGGGGGACTCGTCTGAAAGGGGAAATTACTCCACAAGGAGCTAAAAATGAAGCGTTACAAATTTTATGTGCGGTACTTTTAACTCCTGAAAAAGTAACTATAAATAATATTCCGGACATTATTGATGTCAATAAATTGATTAAACTTTTAGGACACTTAGGAGTTAAGATTTCTAAAAACGGACCGGGTTCTTATGATTTTCAAGCTGATGAGGTAAATGTAGGTTATCTTGAAACCGAAGCTTTCAAAAAAGAAGGTGGAGCGTTAAGAGGTTCTATCATGATTGTTGGGCCATTGTTAGCTCGTTTTGGTAAAGGATATATTCCAAAACCTGGAGGTGATAAAATAGGTAGAAGACGTTTGGATACGCACTTTGAAGGTTTTATTAATCTTGGTGCTAAATTCCGTTACAACCGTGAGGATCACTTTTATGGTGTAGAAGCTACTGATGGTTTAGTGGGAACAGATATGTTGTTAGACGAGGCTTCAGTAACAGGAACTGCAAATATTGTAATGGCTGCCGTTTTAGCCAAAGGAACAACTACAGTTTACAATGCAGCTTGTGAACCTTATTTACAACAGCTTTGTAAGATGTTGAACTCTATGGGAGCGAAAATTACAGGTGTAGGTTCCAATCTATTAACCATCGAAGGAGTAACTAGTTTAGGTGGTTGTACACACAGAATTTTGCCCGATATGATTGAAATTGGTTCTTGGATTGGTCTAGCGGCGATGACAAGAAGTGAAATTACAATTAAAAACGTAAGCTGGGATAACTTAGGATTGATCCCAAATACTTTCAGAAAGTTAGGAATAACTTTGGAGCGTAGAGGAGATGATATCTATATTCCCTCACATGAAAATGGGTACGAAGTAAAAACAGATATTGATGGTTCTATCTTGACAATTGCTGATGCACCTTGGCCTGGATTTACACCAGATTTATTGAGTATCATATTAGTAGTTGCAACTCAAGCCAAAGGAGATGTTTTGATTCATCAAAAAATGTTTGAGAGCCGTTTGTTCTTCGTGGATAAATTGATTGATATGGGAGCCAAAATTATGTTGTGTGATCCGCACAGGGCAGTGGTTATGGGGCATGATTTCAAATCGACTTTAAAAGCGACTACCATGTCTTCTCCTGATATTAGAGCAGGTATTTCATTGTTGATTGCAGCGCTTTCTGCCAAAGGGACAAGTACGATCCAAAATATCGAACAAATTGATCGAGGATATGAAAATATTGATGAAAGGTTAAGAGCTATTGGTGCTAAAATTGTTAGAGAAGAATAAATAATTAAACTCATTCTTATATTCGTTTAAATAATCTTTCGGGTTCGCTAAAAAGATTATTTAAACGATTTTTTTATTTGTAAAATATGTCTAATCAAGAGAAAGCAATAAAAACGACTTACTTTAGTATCATAGGAAACACTGCTTTGGCTGTAATCAAAGGGTTGGCAGGTTTTTTTGGTAATTCTTATGCCTTGATTGCCGATGCTATTGAGTCAACAACCGATATTTTTGCCTCTTTTTTGGTTCTATTAGGAATTAAATATACCAATAGACCAGCTGATGACAATCATCCTTATGGTCATGGTAGAGCAGAACCGTTGATTACTTTCTTGGTAGTAGGTTTTTTAATTACTTCTGCAATGGTTATTGCTTATGAAAGTATTATTAATATCAATAGACCGCATGAATTGCCTAAACCATGGACACTCATTGTTTTAGGAGGTATTATTGTTTGGAAAGAATACTCGTTTCGATTGGTGATGCAAAAAGCAAATCAAATAAATAGTTCGTCCTTGAAAGCTGATGCTTGGCATCATCGTGCTGATGCAATTACTTCGGTGGCGGCCTTTATAGGGATTAGTGCGGCCTTGTTTTTAGGTCAAGGTTATGAAGAAGCTGATGATTGGGCAGCTTTATTTGCGTCAGGATTTATTCTGTATAATAGTTATTTGATATTTAGACCAGCTTTAGGTGAAATCATGGATGAGCATTTGTACGATGATTTGGTCAAAGAGATTCGTGAAGTTTCCAGCCATGTGGATGGAATTATTGATACCGAAAAATGTTTTATTCGAAAAGCAGGTATGGTGTATCACGTGGATTTACATGCTAGGGTAAATGGTGAAATCTCTGTCAAAGAAGGTCATGATTTAGCGCATCAACTGAAAGATAGGTTGAAACTTGAGATCCCTAAATTAGGACATATTTTAATTCATGTGGAACCAAATTAGTTTAAAGTGACTTGATATGTAGTTTTAGATAAAAAGTTTAGAAATGTAAAAAACGAGCTAGAACAGTATTTCTAACTCGTTTTTTTTATGAATTCGCTATTATTTATAGGAAAGATTGTATCGCTAAATCATAACTTTTGAGTCCAAAACCTAAAACAACTCCTTTGGCGTTTCCAGATATATAGGACTGATGTCTGAAACTTTCTCGAGAAAATGTATTCGAAATATGTACTTCAATTACTGGGGTTGTGATGGCTTTGATGGCGTCTCCAATGCCAATTGAAGTATGTGTATACGCTCCAGCGTTCAGAATAATACCATCATAATTAAATCCGAATTCTTGAATTTTATCAATTAATTCACCTTCAATGTTGCTTTGATAGTAAGTAAAGTCAATGGTTGGGTATTTTATTTGTAAGCTAGTAAAATACTCTTCAAAGGTGAGACTGCCGTAAACCTCAGGTTCTCTTTTGCCTAATAAGTTGAGGTTTGGCCCGTTAATGATACAGATTTTCATATTTTGATCTATTTGTTTTTTATGAGAAAAGCAAATTTGCATTCCTGTAAAGCTGTGTACGACCAAATGTTTTCATGGTCATCCCTTGTTTAATGTTTTGGTAAAAATAAAAAAACCGTTCCAATTATAGAACGGTTTGTAATAATTTTGCGTGCTGTTATTAAAATAAAATACCTGCCGAAACTTGAAAGGTAGAGTTTTTAGTTTCAGCATCTTTACTAGCTTCTGTTAGTCCAACTCCATAACGTGCTTGGACGAAAAGATTTTTTGTAATGTTTAGCCCAAGACCAACTACGCCAGCAAATTCAAAAGTTTCTGATTCTTTATAATCAAATTTGTTTCTCTCGCTCAATAAGAAAGAAGCTTGAGGTCCTGCTTCTAGACTCA
This sequence comes from Flavobacterium faecale, assembly GCF_048320115.1. Lineage (GTDB taxonomy): Bacteria > Bacteroidota > Bacteroidia > Flavobacteriales > Flavobacteriaceae > Flavobacterium > Flavobacterium faecale_A. The sequence continues at coordinate 253,755 of NZ_CP182943.1, read as the reverse complement.
AACTTTTACTCAAATATATTTTCGCTACCACTGGAATAGAAATGTAGCCTAACTCGTTTTTAAATTCTTCAACTGCATTTTTATATGTAGCTCCTTGAGTTGAATATAAAAGTTCAGGTTGGATAGCTAAATTTTCAAACAATTTAAATTCTGCAACTAATCCAGCATGATAACTAGTAATGGCATCTGTAGAATTGTAATCACCAAATGATCTTGAAATGTCTGTTCCGTTCTGATTAGCATAATTTATACCGCCTTTAACTCCAAATCGGATCGATTGCGCTTGGGTTAGACTTGTGAATCCGACAAGAAGTAGTGTTAATGCAATTGTTTTTTTCATGTTTTCTTTTTTTTGTAGGTTATACTTTTTATAACAGCAATTTTACAAAATTATTGCCTCTTGTTGGTTATACTTTAATTATTATATGTTGCATAATTTTGATGTTTGGGTATGTAATTATGGAATTTTTTGTTTTGTACCATTTTTATACATTGTTAAACAGTTGTTAATAAAAATGTTTGTAATTAATATTTTAACATAAAAATAAGGATTTAATAAATTTGTACCTTTATTTTTATTAATCTTTAACTTATTTAACATGAGAAAAATCATTTTAACAACAGCAGCGCTTTTTGCATTTGGTTTTGCAAATGCGCAATTTAATGTGGGTGTTCATGTGGGTTTGCCTACAGGTGATATTAAAGATGTTAGTTCGCTTAATGTAGGCGGTGATATTGGTTATGCTTGGAATGTAGCAGAAGGCTTGGACGCAGGTATTGCAGCGGGTTACTCTTCTTATCTAGGAAAAGATGGTCGTGATGCTGTAGGGTTTATTCCTGTAGTGGCAACTGGTAAATTTACGATTGGTGAAAGTTTGTTTTTTGGAGCAGACTTAGGATATGCAATTGGAGCGAGTGATGGCAATGACGGAGGTTTCATGTATCAACCAAAAGTGGGGTATAGTGCTAGTAAGATTGATGTTTATCTTGGCTATAAGGGGATTTCAGTTGATGGAGGAACTTTTTCTTCTGTTAATTTGGGGATGAATTTTAAATTATAAAAAACGAATTGTAGATTGAAAACCTCTCATTATGGGAGGTTTTTTTGTTTCTAATGTTTTTGTTATTCATTTCTGATTTTGGTTTTGAGGGAATAAGTATGTATGTTTATAGAAATTTAATATTGCAATTATGAAGAAAATTATAGTCGCTTTTGTGTTTGTTTTTGTTTCTGCAGTGGTTCAGGGACAGGAAGTTAGGTTTGGTCTAAAAGGTGGAACCAATGTTTCATTGTTTGGTAATAAAGTAGATCCAAAACTGGGGTTTCAACTGGGATTGTTTTCCAAAATTAAATTAGCGGATCAATGGTATGTACAGCCTGAAGCTTTGTATTTAGAACAATCGGTAAAAAGAGATAATTTTTCTGTTGGTTTGTTTACATTCGATAGAGCTACTATGAAACTATCGTCTATTTATGTGCCAGTTGTTTTTAGGTACTATCCCTTAAATGATTTGTTTTTGGAATCTGGACCGCAAGTTGGTTTTTTAGTAAAAACCAAAGCAACAGCTGAATATCAGGGTAATTCAGGTGAAATTGACGTAGATGACGAATTTAAAAAAGTTGATTTTGGGTTTAATTTCGGAACTGGATATGATATTAGCGAAAGGTTTTCTTTGAATATTCGCTACTATGTTGGACTCACTAAGATGTCAGATTCAGATTACGTAAGAGATTTTTATAATCGCAATAGTATTTTGTCTCTATCAGGAGCATTTACATTTTGAATTAATTTCATAATCCTAATAAGTAAAAATGAGTTGGACGACATTTATCAAAAACTATCAATCGTATCTTAGAATAGAGCGAGCTTTGTCCAAAAATACTATAGCAAATTATACGTTTGACATTGAACGATTGTGTCTGTTTTTAGAACAGAATCAGATTGTTGTGTCTCCTGTAAAAATATCTGAAGAGATTTTACAGCAGTTTATTTATTCTGTTTCAAACGAAGTGAATGCGCGATCTCAGGCGCGAATCATTTCGGGGCTTAAGAGTTTTTTTAGTTATTTGATTTTTGAAGATTATCGCGAAGATAATCCGCTGGAATTGATTGAAAGTCCTAAAATTGGTCGGAAATTACCCGATACTTTAGCAGTATCGGAAATAGATTCTTTAATCAAAGCGATTGATTTGTCAACCAAAGAAGGGGAGCGCAATCGCGCCATGCTAGAGTTGTTGTATGGTTGTGGATTGCGAGTTTCGGAATTAGTGGCTTTGAAAATATCTGATTTGTTTTTTGAGGAAGGTTTCATCAAAGTTACAGGAAAAGGAAATAAGCAACGCTTTGTACCCATTGGTGAAGTAACCCAAAAATATATTGAACTCTATAAAGAAACTATTCGAACACAGCAAACCATTAAAAAAGGGTTTGAAGATACGCTATTTTTGAATAGGAGAGGAGGGCAATTGACTCGGGCGATGATTTTTACAATTATTAAAAATTTAGCAGTCGAAATAGGGTTGCAAAAAAAAATAAGCCCTCATACTTTTAGGCATTCATTTGCGACACATTTATTAGAAAATGGTGCTGACCTGCGTTCTATACAAATAATGCTTGGACACGAGTCTATTACCACTACAGAAGTGTATTTGCATTTGGATAGAAAATTTCTAGCAGAGGTGATGAATACTTTTCATCCTCGGAGAGAAAAATAAAGAATTTGAGTTTTATGGAATAACGATTGAAGATTGTAGAGGCTATTTCAAGGATTGATATTAGGTTTAATTTGACTGAACTTTTGGCGCAGTCAAATTAAACTCTGTTGCATTTGAGGTCAAAAATAAACCTTTAATAGCTATTTCTCGATTTCTCGCATGCTTTCCATTTTCTTATTGGCCAGGAAACCTGTAATATCTTCGAAATGTTCAATTACTCGTTTGTTCTTGAATTCGAAAACTTTCGTAGCCAAACCATCCAAGAAATCCCTATCGTGAGAAACTAGGATTAAAGTTCCGTCAAAATCACGCAAAGCGTCTTTGATTATATCTTTAGTCTTCATATCCAAGTGATTTGAAGGCTCATCCAAAATCAATAAATTCACTGGTTCAAGCAATAATTTAATCATTGCCAAACGAGTTTTTTCTCCACCGGAAAGGACTTTTACTTTCTTAGTAATATCATCCCCTTGAAACATAAAAGCACCTAATATATTCTTGATTTGCGTACGAATATCTCCAACGGCAATATTATCGATTGTTTCAAAAATAGTGGCATTTTCATCCAATAAAGAAGCTTGGTTTTGTGCAAAATACCCGATTTGAGCATTGTGTCCAATTTCTACACTTCCGTTATCGATTTGCAATTCTTTCATAATTGCCTTAATCATCGTCGATTTTCCTTCGCCATTTTTCCCTACAAAAGCTACCTTTTGACCTCTTTCAATAACAATGTTGGCGTCTTTAAAAACGACATGGTCACCATAAGCTTTGTCTAACTCTTTTACAATTACGGGATATTGTCCAGAACGTGCCGCGGGTGGGAATTTCAATCGCAAGGCTGAGGTATCTACTTCATCTACTTGAACAATATCTAATTTTTCAAGCATACGCACACGAGATTGAACCGCATCCGTTTTAGAAAAAGTTCCTTTAAATCGTTCGATAAAAGCTCTATTGTCTGCAATCATTTTTTGTTGCTCGTCATAGGCTTTTTGTTGGTGAATACGACGGTCTTTACGTAATTCTAAGTAATGTGTATATTTTGCCTTATAGTCATAAATACGTCCCATAGTTACCTCAATGGTACGATTGGTAATATTATCTACAAAAGCTCTATCGTGTGAAATTACCACTACAGCTTTGGCCGAATTGATTAAAAAATCCTCTAACCATTGAATACTCTCAATATCCATGTGGTTGGTAGGCTCATCAAGCAAGATCAAATCGGGTTTTCTTAATAAGATTTTAGCCAATTCAATACGCATTCTCCAACCTCCAGAAAATTCAGATGTTTGTCGTGAAAAATCCTCACGTTCAAATCCTAGTCCAGTAAGTATTTTTTCTACCTCTGCTTCGTAATTGATTTCTTCAATGGCATAGTATTTCTCGCTTAAGTCGGAAACTCTTTCAATCAATTTCATATAAGCGTCACTCTCATAATCTGTACGAATGGTCAACTGCTCATTGATTTCGTCCATCTCCGCTTTCATTTTGAAGATTTCTCCAAATGCTTTTGAAGCTTCTTCCATTACCGTAGCACCATCTGTAGTCAATAAATGTTGCGGTAAATAAGCTACGACAGCCTCTTTAGGAGCCGAAACACTTCCAGTAGAAGGCTTGCTTTGTCCTGCTATAATTTTCAAAAGTGTTGATTTTCCAGCACCATTTTTACCCATTAAGGCAATTTTATCATTTTCATTGATGGCAAAAGAAACATCTTTAAAAAGTGTTGTTCCTCCAAATTGTACCGAAATATCATTAATTGTAATCATGCTATAATTGTAAAGAGTTGTATCGTTTTTTTGAAGGCGCAAAGATAACAGATTTAATCCACCTAATACAATAAAAAGAAAAGCTTCTACCAATCATAATAAATAGATTAGCAGAAGCTTTATGCTTTATCACACAAAAAAAGTTAAACCACAAATTTTACATATTATCACAAATTAATTTATTGTGAACTTTCAATTTGTCCTTACTTTTATTTTTTATTAATCGAATGCCAAATATGTGCATTTGAGACTCCAATATCATCAGGGTCAAAGACTGGGTCTTTATCCGTTTTTTGTTGTTTTTCGTAATCTTTTAAAGCATCCAAAGCTGGTTTTTGCAATAAAATAATGGCAATGATATTGAACCAAGCCATTAATCCTACTCCAATATCACCCATTCCCCATGCCAAAGTTGCTTGATTAACACTGCCATACAGGATTACCGCAATCATTGCTATTCTCAATATGTGATAGTAAATAGGCGATTCCATTTTGCGTGTCAAATAAGAGATATTCGTTTCCGCAATGTAGTAATAGGCAATGATGGTTGTGAAAGTGAAGAAAAACAAGGCTGCTGCCACAAAATAGCCTCCAAAACCCGGGAACACAGTATCCATAGCACTTTGGGTAAAAGCGGGACCTACCGCAACATTATGCAATCCTTGGTATAAAAATTCTGGAGCTCCTGCTGTTCCAAAACTAGGATTTTGCACATTATACATGCCTGTAATCAACAGCATAAAACCAGTTGCCGAACATACAAAAAGAGTGTCAATATAGACCGAAAAAGATTGTACTAATCCTTGTTTTGTAGGATGTGAAATCGCTGCAGCTGCTGCAATATGAGGCGCCGTTCCTTGCCCTGCTTCATTAGAATAAATTCCCCTTTTCACTCCCCATTGAATCGCTAATCCGAAGACAGCGCCAAAACCAGCTTCCATATTAAAAGCACTTTTAAAAACCAATGCAATCACTTCTGGCAATTGATGAATATCTACAATAATGATGATTAAAGCCAAAACAATATAACCAATTGCCATGAAAGGCACTACATATTCCGTGAACTTAGCAATACGTTTGACACCTCCAAAAACAATAGCCGCAAATAAACCAACCACTCCTAAACCAGTCATCCAAGTTTCAATTTGGAAAGCATGTTGAATACTCTCCGCTGCCGAATTGGCTTGAACTCCTGGTAATAACAAACCTGCAGAAACAACGGAAACAACCGCAAAAAGTACAGCAAACCATTTAATACCTAGTCCTCTTTCAATATAAAAAGCAGGACCTCCGCGATATTCCCCAAGGTGTTTTTCTTTGTAAATCTGTGCCAATGTAGCTTCAATAAAAGCGGTACTCGCTCCCAAAAAAGCAACCATCCACATCCAAAACATGGCTCCTGGGCCTCCAAAAGCAATTGCTGTGGCAACACCCGCAATATTTCCCGTTCCTACTCGACCTGCCAAGGACATCGCCAAGGCTTGAAAAGAAGAGACCCCAGACTCGGTACTTTTTCCGTCAAATAATAAGCGGACCATTTCCTTAATATGACGTAGCTGTAAAAAACGTGTACGAATCGAAAAATAAAGCCCCGTTCCCAAACACAAAATAATCAAGGCATTACTCCAAATAATATCATTTATCCAACCTACTACGTCTTCCATATTGCTTTTATTAATTTATCGTCAAAAAAACAACAAAACATTCGTTTATCAAATAATTTCTTTGGATAATTACAATAACTAATGTTTTTATTTAACGGAAACCTATGCAACTAAAAATTAAAACTTCAAGAATCACTGTATAATTTGGTCAAACAAGCAATATTTAATTAGTTCGTAATGTAACTGAGCAATTACATAGGGTAATTTATTTGTATCATTCTTAATCAAGAACGAGTAATCGCAAAATTAAATTTTGAAGCTACTTACTTTATTTCAGGACGGGACAAAAAAAACACAACCCAAAAGATTCTCTTTTAAGCTGTGGTTTATTTCTAGTTTATTTAGCCAGAGAAAACTATTCTTTTCTCCATTTTTTAGTTACTTCAAAAACGTGTTCTAAGATTGCAGCTTCTTGTTCGTCAAATTCAACACCTCTACGCGCCATTACTAGTTTTGCCGTTTCAAAGGCTTTTTTGGTGATATAAGTACTGAATCCTGATGCACCTCCCCAAGAAAAACTCGGCACAAAATTACGAGGAAATCCAGTGCCAAAAATATTAGAACTTACACCAACTACTGTCCCTGTATTGAACATCGTATTGATGCCGCATTTACTATGATCTCCCATCATTAATCCACAAAACTGTAATCCCGTTCTAGCGAAACCTTCGGTTTCATAGCTCCATAATTTCACCTCTTCGTAGTTGTTCTTTAAGTTTGAATTATTACTATCGGCTCCAATATTACACCATTCGCCAAGAACAGAATTCCCTAAGAAACCATCGTGTCCTTTGTTTGCATTTTGAAAAATCACCGAATTATTCACTTCCCCGCCTACTTTAGAATTACTTCCTACAGTTGTTGGTCCATATATTTTAGAAGCTAGTTTTACCGTTGCTCCTTCACACAAGGCAAAAGGACCTCGGATGACAGAACCTTCCATGATTTCAGCATCTTTGCCAATGTATATAGGTCCTGTAGAAGCATTTAAGGTTACAAACTCTAATTTGGCTCCTTCTTCAATAAAAATATTTTCGGGCGCTATTACATTTACACTTTTAGGGATTGGCTGTGATTCGCGGTCTTCGGTAAGAAATTCAAAGTCGGCACGGATGGCTGCATCATTCTTGGAGAAAATATCCCAAGGATTGTTCACCGTTAATACGTCATATTCAAATTCGATAATTTCATAGGTGTCAAAGTCAACTCCCTCTTGATTTTCATGTGAGTAGAAAGCAATAACTTCTTCTCCTTTAAAAATGGCTTGATTTTCTCTCAAGTCTTTGATTAATTCAACTAGTTCTGGATTAGGTAAAAAAGAAGCATTAATCATTACATTTTCTTCTAATTCTACCATTGGATATTTATCCGATAAGTATTCCTCTGTCAATGTAGTGGTAGTAGAACCCAAATATATTTCCCATTTTTGACGAATCGTTACAATTCCTATTAAAATATCAGCCACGGGACGGGTAAATGTAAATGGCAGCAAAGCATTTCGAGAGGGGCCGTCAAAAAGGATATAATTCATTTTATAGATTTTCAAAGTTATAAAGGCTCAAAGTTACAAAGTTTTTGATTCGTTTATCTACTAAGTTGAACACTTTTAGAAACATTATTTTTTCTGTTAAACCGTTATGAAGTTAAGTTAAATTAAGGCTAAATGATTATTAATTTCTAAATGGTTGATTGTTTTAAAGGTTAATTGCCATGATTTTTTTTATATAGTTATGTTTGCTAGCAATAACCTCATGCCAATAAAAAAGCCTCGCAATTTGCGAGGCTTTTTATATGTTGAAACAAATTAAAATTATTTAATGTGTTTAGCGTATTTAGTTTTGAATTTATCAATACGTCCTGCAGTATCGATAAGTTTGTTTTTACCTGTGTAAAAAGGGTGAGAAGTTCTAGAGATCTCCATTTTTACAACTGGATATTCAACACCTTCGTGAATGATTGTTTCTTTAGTTTCTGCAGTTGACTTAGTGATAAAAACGTCTTCGTTAGACATGTCTTTAAAAGCAACTAATCTGTAATTCTCTGGGTGTACACCTTTTTTCATCTTGTAAATCTTTTATTTGTTTGGCTATAATTTGCTTTGCGGCTTCTCTTTTTTACAGAAAAGGTATAAACGCCTTATAACTTTTTGTTTTTATTGTGTTAATTTAAGGATGCAAAAGTACAATTATTTTTCAATAAACAAATCATTGGTTAGTGTTTTTTTAATAATTTGTAAAATTGGAATTTTACCACTTCGTAATTGGGGAATTGTTATATTTGCAAACAAATAAAAACAAGAGACTAATGGTTAATGAAGTCATCAAAAAAAACGGTGTTAAATATGGTATTATCACAGGAGCTGTTTTGTCCTTAATAACTGCAATTATGTATGCCGTCAATCTTGAATTATTTATTGCTTGGTGGACGACCCTTTTAAGTTTCTCTATTTTTATCATCATTCCTTCAGTCTTACTGGTTCAAACAAAAGCCTCTCTGAATGGGGTATTAAGTTTCAAGGAAGCTTTTACCACATATTTCATTTGCGCTTTAGTAGGATTATTAATTTCAGTAGGATTCAAAATGATTTTATTCAATATTATCGATCCTTCTATCAAAGCTTCTTTACTAGAGTTGACTATAAATTACATCAAGAGTACTTCAGGGAAATTTGGAGTTCCTGAAACTTCTCTAAACGAAATGATTGACAGTCTTAAAAAGACCGATCCTTTTTCGATACCGGAGCAAATAAAAGGAGCTGTTGTCAATCTTTTTTTCTGTGGTATTTTAGGATTAATAATGGCTGCATTTTTCAAATCTAAAACTACTTCACAAAATAACTAATGAATTTATCTATTCTAATCCCTCTTTTGAACGAGGAAGAATCATTAAAAGAGTTGTACCAATGGATCATCAAGGTGATGCAAGCCAACCAATATTCCTATGAGGTTATTTTTTTGGATGATGGTAGTACTGATAATTCTTGGACTTTAATTGAAGGGTTTTCTAAGGAGAATTCTAATATTAAAGGAATTCGTTTTATGAAGAATTTTGGAAAATCACAGGCTTTGCATGCGGGGTTTGCACAAGCACAAGGAGATGTTATCATCACCATGGATGCCGATCTACAAGACAGTCCGGATGAAATCCCTGGTTTGTACGAAATGATTACTCAACAAAACTATGACTTGGTTTCGGGTTGGAAAAAGAAACGGTACGACTCAGTAGTAGCAAAAAACATTCCTTCTAAATTATTCAATTGGGCGGCTCGAAAAACTTCAGGCGTACAATTGAACGATTTCAACTGTGGGTTAAAAGCCTATAAAAATGTAGTAGTTAAAAACGTGGAAGTTTCGGGCGAGATGCACCGTTATATTCCTGTTTTGGCAAAAAATGCTGGTTTTGGAAAAATAGGCGAAAAAGTGGTGATTCACCAAGCTAGAAAGTACGGAGAGACTAAATTTGGTATGGAACGTTTTGTAAACGGTTTTTTAGATTTGATTACCATTTGGTTTTTATCTAAATTTGGCAAACGCCCTATGCATTTATTTGGAGCCATTGGCTCTTTAATGTTTATTATTGGTTTTGTTTCTGCTGGTTTTATTGGTTTCTCAAAATTATATTATATGTACAACGACATGAAATATACTTTGGTAACTAATAATCCTTGGTTTTACATCGCTTTAACCACAATGGTACTAGGAACACAATTGTTCTTGGCAGGTTTCTTGGGAGAAATCATTTTGAGAACTAAAAACAACGAAGAAAGATATAAGGTGGCCACAAGCGTTAATTTATAACGAATATCCTATAATTGGCCAGTCTTCTAGGAGACAGGTTTTTGAAAAAAGATACTAAAAACTAACAAATACAAGAAATGGAAATTAAACAACACATTTTGGATGCTGCCAAAGAATGGTTAACTCCAATTTTCGATGCTACAACGCAGGAAGAAGTTCAGGCTTTAATCACTAATTCTCCAAAAGAATTAGAAGAGAGTTTTTATAAAAGTTTGGAATTTGGAACTGGTGGAATGCGTGGGACTATGGGGCCTGGTGATAATAAAATTAATAAATATACTTTAGGGAAAAGCACACAAGGTTTAGCAGATTATTTGCATACTTCGTTTCCTAACCAATCATTAAAGGCGGTGATTGCTTATGATTGTCGTCATAATAGTGACACTCTAGCTAAAGTAGTTGCAGATGTGTTTTCTGCAAATGGTGTAGAAGTTTATTTGTTCTCTTCTTTGCGTCCTACTCCTGAATTGTCATTTGCAGTAAAACATTTGGGTTGCCAATGCGGAATTGTTTTGACAGCTTCACACAACCCACCAGAATACAATGGATACAAAGTATACTGGCAAGATGGAGGACAAATTGTCCCTCCAGAAGATGTTGAAATCATCAATGTAATTGAGAATTTAAAGTACAACCAAATCAAGTTTGACGCTAACGAAAGTTTGATTCACTATATCGACAAAGATGTTGACCAAGCATTTATTGACTCTACAGTTGCAAATGCAAGTTTTGACACTCCCGCTGCTGCCAAAGATGATTTGAAAATTGTTTTCACCTCATTACATGGAACTTCAATCACGGTTACACCACAAACTTTGGCGCAAGCTGGATACAAAAACGTGAGTATCGTAGAAGAACAAGCAGTGCCAAATGGTGATTTCCCAACGGTGGAATCTCCTAATCCTGAAGAGCCAGAAGCTTTGAAAATGGCAACTGCTTTGGCTAACAAAATCAATGCTGATATCGTAATCGGTACCGACCCTGACTGTGATCGTTTGGGAGTAGCCGTTCGCAACAACGAAGGCCAAATGACCTTGTTGAATGGTAACCAATCTATGATTTTAATGACTGCTTTCTTGTTAGAAAAATGGAAAAAAGCAGGTAAGTTAGACGGGAAACAATTTGTAGCCTCTACGATTGTATCGACTCCAATGATTATGGAATTAGCAACTGCTTATGGTGTGGAATACAAAAGTGGATTGACTGGTTTCAAATGGATTGCCAAAATGGTTAAAGACTTTCCTGAATCAAAATTTATTGGTGGTGGAGAAGAAAGTTTTGGATTTATGGTAGGTGATGCCGTACGAGATAAAGACGCAGTAGCTTCTACTTTATTGATTTGTGAAGTTGCTGCTCAAGCCAAAGCCAAAGGAAGTTCAGCATACAAAGAATTATTGCAACATTATGTCGATTTTGGTTTTTACAAGGAACATTTGATTTCGTTAACTAAAAAAGGATTGGATGGATTAGCTGAAATCAACCAAATGATGGTGAATTTACGTGAAAACCCAATTAAAGAAATCAACGGCCAACGCGTTGTAATGGTTGAAGATTACAAAGCTTCGACGGCAAAAAACTTGTTGACAGGAGAAGTCGAAACACTAGTTTTACCAAAAGCGGACGTTTTGATTTACTACACTGAAGATGGTTCGAAAATTTGCGCTAGACCTAGTGGTACAGAACCAAAAATTAAATTCTATATCAGTGTAAATACTGAATTAGAATCTGTTGATAAATACGCTGAAACGGATGCCTATTTGAACGAAAAGATTCAAAATATTATTACTGGAATGCAATTGAACTAATGGATAAAAGTTTATTAAAGTTACTCCCTTACTTAAAACCTTATAAATCTCACATCGTTTGGAATGTGATTTACAATATTTTATACGCCTTATTCAGCACTATATCAATGCTGACACTCCTTCCTGTACTCGATGTACTTTTTGGAAAGACAAAGGAGGTATTTACCAAACCTGAATATACAGGAATAGGAAACATCAAACAGTTTGGGACAGACTATCTTTATTTCCAAATTTCAACACTAACACAAGGCAACAGCATACAAGTTGCCTTGCTTTTTGTTGTATTGATGGTAATTACCACATTTTTACTTAAAAATTTATTCAATTATTTAGCCTCTTTTCATATCATGCACCTTAAAAACGGAGTGCTTAAGGATTTGAAAAAATCCATGTATGATAAGATTATCGAATTACCGATATCATTTTATTCCGAAAAAAGAAAAGGAGATATTATGGCCCGTATGCTAGGCGATGTCAATGAGGTACAAAATTCCTTTTTCTCCATATTAGAACTAGTGGTAAAGGAACCTTTGACGATCGTTTTTACTTTAGTTACCATGTTTATCATCAGTACAAAACTGACTCTTTTTGTTTTGGTTTTTATGCCTATATCGGGCTGGATCATCTCCAAAGTTGCCAAAAACCTACGAGCCCATTCGCTAGAAGCACAAAAAGAAAGCGGTTTTTTAATCTCCATTGTAGATGAAACTTTAGGCGGTTTAAAAGTCATTAAAAGTTATAATGCTGAACCCAACTTCAAAAGCAGATTCAATGATTCGGTCATGCGTTTGTTAAATTTATCCAATACCATTGGTGCTAAAAACAATTTAGCAACTCCTTTAAGTGAATTTTTGGGGGTTACTACCATCGCTATATTGCTTTTTTATGGGGGTAATTTGGTTTTAATTGACAAAACCTTAGACGGCTCTGCATTCATTGTTTACCTAACTCTAGCCTTTAACATCCTTACGCCGGCAAAAGCTATTTCCAAGGCATCCTATGCTGTGAAAAATGGTTTAGCAGCTGCAGAGCGTGTTTTTGAGGTATTAGAAGTTAAAAACGAAATCACTTCGAAAGAAAAAGCAATTGTCAAAGATAGTTTTGAATCAGCCATCTCCTTGAAAAACATCAACTTCAAATACGAAGAAGAAGCGGTCTTAAAAGATTTTTCACTTGAAGTTAATAAAGGGCAAACAGTAGCATTAGTAGGACAGTCGGGTAGTGGTAAAAGTACCATTGCCAATTTATTGACTCGTTTTTATGATGTGAATGAAGGAACTATTACCATTGATGAAGTGAACATTAAAGATATGAAACTAGAATCACTTCGTGGACTAATGGGATTGGTTACTCAAGATAGTATTTTATTCAACGACACGATCAAAGCCAATATCTCCTTAGGAAAACTAGATGCCACAGATGAAGAAATTATTGCTGCTTTAAAAATTGCTAATGCGTATGAATTTGTGAATGAATTACCATTAGGGATACACACCAATATTGGAGACAGTGGAAACAAACTTTCGGGAGGACAAAAACAACGCCTTTCTATTGCTCGTGCGGTTTTGAAAAACCCTCCAATTATGATTTTGGATGAAGCCACTTCTGCTTTGGATACAGAAAGTGAAAAATTTGTGCAAGTAGCCCTTGAAAACATGATGCAAAACAGAACCTCCATCGTCATTGCACACCGACTTTCAACGATACAAAAAGCAGATGTTATTGTGGTAATGAAAAAAGGGCGCATTGTCGAACAAGGAAGCCATGAAGAGCTTATCAGTCTTAACGGAACATATAACAAATTAGTAACCCTTCAATCTTTTGAATAGTGGCACAAGTTGATTAAATTTGAAGGAGCTATTTCAGAACTCATTTCGTCACAAAAATGTACATCAACAACTCCAATATTAAACTTCCAGAAGATCCAAATACTATTGTTTGGAAATACCTTGACTTGTCTAAATTCCTAGAATTATTACTTTCTAGGAAGTTATTCATGTCTCGTTCTGATAAATTTGAAGATCAATACGAAGGGACTTTTAGCGAACCGACATTTGAAGAAATAAAGAAATTATCAACGGATAATCCTGATTTCTTAAAATACTACAAAACACATCGTGAAAAAGTAGCGATTAGCAGCTGGCATATTAATGAGTATGAATCTTTTGCAATGTGGCAAATATTTACTCAAAACAGTGAGGGGCTAGCCATTCAATCTACGATAGGTAGATTACAAAATGCTTTGGTGCCAGAGGGAACATTCAACCAATATATCGGAGAAGTTAATTATATTGACTACAAAAAAGAATACATCCCCTTTGATGATATGTTCTTCCCTTTTTTATTCAAAAGAAAAAGCTTTCAATATGAAAGAGAAGTTCGCATCATTACAGATGTTACAGTTAATAATATTAGTCTTAACGATGGATTAAAAATTAATGTAGACATCAATCAGTTGATTGAGAAAATCTACATTCATCCTAAATCTGAAAACTGGTATAAAAATTTAGTAATCCAACTGGTAAAAGAACTTGGATTTCATTTTACCATCGAAAAATCAGATTTAGAAAGTGATATTTTGATCTAAATAGGTTCGTAACTTTTTACTTCCCAATTGCTTCGTGACAAATCGATGTAATTGTAATGCACTACGTCATTTTTGTCAAATTGACCATTTTTGTTAGTATCTTCAACGGTTCTAAAGTACAGACGATTTTGAGACTCAATCAAATTCCAATCTATTAACTCTTGAAAATTAACCGATATTTTTGTGAACTTCTCACCGCTTATGTCGCTTAAATACAGGCTTTTGATATCGCTTGAATCCAATTTTCCATCCCTATTAGAATCCAAGTCGAATAGCGTATAAACCATAATTTTGTTTTTGGTTCTTTCGGCTATTCCACTTAAATATGTGGCTGTTTGAATCAAAACAGGTTTATCACTCAATGATTTTATCGAATCTGAATTTATTTTTTGGAATTTAAGATTTTGTAAATAGCCAGTAATTTCATTTTCTCCATAGTTGGAGATGGTAAAACTTAAATCAATCACACTGGATGAACCATAACGGGATTTTGTACCACGTTCGTACACCCTTAAATCGCCTACTGGATGAATCAAATAATCAGTTCCTTCCATTTGAATAGGTAAGTCAGCAATAGCAATTTGAGTCGAATCCATTTTGGTAAACGGTTTCTCCTTATTAGAGTTATCATAAATCACTTTTGGCTTTTCAACCTCTTCCTTACAACTTGTTAAAAACAACACTGAAAAAAGCAATAAAGCTATTTTTATATTTTTCATATCCAGCTAATATTAAAATAAAATCAAATGTAAACAATTTAAAAAATGGATTTCTATTTCTCTCCACCTTTTTTCTATACTAAACAAACAAAAAGCCTTATAACTTGGCAGTCAACTTAATATTAAAAACACGAGTAGTCATATAATTAGGAATTCCATACTCTGATTTTGTATAAACATCTCTCACCCAAGTATTGGTAATAGCGTTTTGATTATTGAACAGATTAAATATTTCAAAACCCAAAGCCAATTCCTTAAAATTCTTAAACAATACACTTTGAGGTCTTGGTTTCGTTTGGTCGATAAATACTTTGAAAAAACCTACATCAGCTCTTCTATAATCATTCAGTCGGTTTTGATACAAATAAGGATCAGCGTACGCTGGAGAACCTCCTGGCAACCCAGTATTATAAACTAAGTTTAAATACAATTTAACCGAAGGGATATTAGGCATATAATCTTGGAATAACAAAGCAAATTTCAATCTTTGATCTGTAGGTCGAGCAATATACCCTTTGTCAGCACTATTTTCTTCTGTTTGCAAATAACCAAAACTCATCCATGATTCGGTACCTGGGACAAACTCTCCATTCAGCCGAACATCTAACCCTTGCGCATAAGCAATGGCATCGTTGGTTGCAGCATAACGAATTCGGACATTATCTACTGTGTAGGTGTTTACATCCGTCATGGATTTATAATAGAGTTCCGAAACCAGTTTAAATGGGCGCTCCCACATTTTAAAACTATAATCGTTGCTCAAAACAAAATGAACGGATTTTTGTGCTTTGACATCAGGTTGTACTACACCACTCGCATCTCTTAATTCGCGATAAAAGGGCGGTTGATGGTACACTCCTCCTGAAACCCTGAAAATCATATCTTTTTCCCAATTGGGTTTGATGGCAAATTGAGCTCTTGGACTAAAAACGGTTTGCGAAGCTCTATCTGCGTTTGTGTCTGAAACAGACCAATTGTGGAAGCGCATTCCTGCATTGTACCAAACATCTGTTGCGCCAATTCTGTCTCTTCGACTCCATTGAAAATATCCCGAAAAACGATTGATATCATTAAAATTAATGGCTCTAATGCTTCTAAATGGTACCAAAGGCCCCGTATAAGACGTATAAGGTTGTTCGTTTTTTGGCAAAAACTTATCCGGTGGATTAATCGAAAACCCCGCAGAATCAATTACCTCCCACTCAATGACGCGATCCCTAATAGATTCCCTCGTGAATTTAGCGCCCCATTCAACTAAGTTTTTTTTCCAATCATGAAAACCTTTAAATTCCGTATTTACAATCAAAGCATCCAAATCATTTCTAGCATGATTAAGCTGTGAACCAATTCCTCTTGTGAAGCTTACATTTCCGTAGGTATCACCACCAATTGTTGTGTCTACTTCTCCAAGGCGGTACTGTGCTAGAATATCAAAATGTTCCTGTTCAGTCGTATGAAAAACAGATGCAATGTATTTCAATGTAAAATTTTCGCTGGCCTTGTAAGTTGTTTTAAAGGCGCCAAAATAAGTTTCGTATTTATCTTTTTCTTGCCCTTCATAAAAAACCGTCAGCGCCATAGGTCTATCAATGGTTCCAAATTTTGTTTGACGCGTTAAGGGTTGGTAATTGTACCTATTCTGCGATATATTTCCTAAAAAATTAAAATTCCATTTGGATGAAGCATTAAAATTGATATTGGTCTGCATATCAACAAATGATGGCTCATAATTCGTTTCTGTATCTTGACTATTCACGAGTAAACTATTATTTCTATAGCGTACTCCTGTTACTGCTGTCCATTTTTTATTTTTAGAAATAGCATCAAGAGAAAGACTTCCTCCTAGGAAACTTGCTTCAAAAGTTCCACTTAACTTTGTTGGCATTCTATATGTTATATCCAAAACTGAGGATAGTTTATCTCCAAATTTAGCTTGAAAACCACCAGCTGAAAACTCGACATTTTGCACTAAATCGGTATTTGTAAAACTAAGTCCTTCTTGCTGCCCCGACCGAATTAAAAACGGACGATAAACCTCAATTTCGTTCACATAAACTAAGTTTTCATCATAATTTCCCCCTCGAACAGCATATTGCGTACTCAATTCGTTATTGGAATTTACACCAGGAAGAGTTTTTAGAATATTTTCAATTCCAGCATTGGCACCAGCCATTTTCCGAATAAGTTCTGGTTCAATAGTTGTGATTCCTTGCACCTGCTTTCTATTAGAAGACGACACAATAACCTCCCCCATCTGTTCCTGTTGGTCATTCATCACAACATTAAATTCATATACCTCTCCTTCATTTAACCATAAGGATATAGTAGTCATTTTTAACGAAACATGTGTAAACACAACCGCTACTTTTTTATTAGTAGGCACCTTAATACTATATTTTCCATCATTATCTGTAAAAGTCTTACTATTGGAGCAAGTCACATTTACACTGCTTACCGGTTGCTTGCTATTATCTACAACCACACCCTTCACTACGGCTGTTTGTGCATGAGATTGTATACCTAATGCACACAAAATCATAAAACTCATTATTTTTATACTATTCAAACTATCTGTATTTTATTTTTGACTTCTATAAAAACGAGTCTCAAAAGTAGTTGAATTACCTACATTATCAACCACAATCACTTTCAAATCATTAGCCCCTTCAGCAACTATACCCTCACTGAAATTATGAGTTATTTTACGTGTTTTATAATCATACTCAAATAATGCCCACACACCGTTGAGATAACCGCTATATGACTTTATGCCTGAACCACTATCGCTAATAATCAACGATAAGGATTTATGAGAACTCAACCATTTCCCTTCTATGGGATAACTCATTGAAATTACAGGCCTAGTAGTATCTGTTGCCAAAGTATACCTTCCTAATGATTTTACTTTGGCAGTAAAAACATTGCCTTTTCGTGTGGTTGCATTGTAACCAGTTCTACCTCTTGAATCTATATCTGCAATATAGACTTTTTCTCTTTCAGTTTCAGAAAATTTAATATCCTCAACACTAATTGTGAAGTAAGAATGAACAGGAGTCAATTCATCATGTAAATACAAACTATCACCACGAACATCAAAATTCATATCAAAATTATCATAGAAAGTACCTGCAGGGAAAAAGACAGACCAATTGTTTTTGGTAAACATATTCTCTCTATTTACTTTTACAAAATAATTGGATACTTTGGTTTCCTTTTCAACGATAGCTGTTACAGAATCATAACTAATAGGGATATTGATAATAGTAGTATTGCCGTGAAAGTCGGCTACTTCAATTTTATAGGTATAAGTCAAATTAGGCATGACAGTAATAACTCCATTGGATTGGTCGGTTTTAATAATACTCAATGGATAAGGAGTAGTCATAAATAATTTTTGAATTCTTTGAGATGTTTTTTTGTATTTTGGATAATCAATCAAGGCATTGATATATCTCATTTCGTCAAAGGAATAAGTGTCCATTTGAAAACCAAAGCTAGGCTTCCCATTGCAATAGGATTGTATTTTATAAATCCCATTTTTACTTTTAGAAACCGCATCATAATCATCAGCGGTAACACCAAAACCAATTTTTCTGTTAGCCGAAACTTTGTTAGCCAAATACGTTCCGTCTTTCTGTAAAGCAAGATTAAGTAAAATAGGTCTTTTAGATTGGTTGACTGTTGTTTTGTCGTCTATTGGGTAAACATACAATGCAGAGACAGTAGGTTTTCGGTTGTCACTTACGAATTTGTCGTATCCAAAATGAAGTGGATTAATAATTTTTTCCGTTTTAGTATCACGAAATTCAAAATGCAAATGAGGTCCCTGTGACGAACCTGTATTTCCAGACAAAGCAATTGTTTCCCCTTTTTTGACTACTAATTCATTTTGTTTAGGAAATAATTCTACCTCAAAAGATTTTTCACGATACTGTGCTTTGCGAATGTATTCCCCAAGAGCACCTTCCACTTTTTGTAAATGGCAATAAACGGAAGTGTATCCGTTAGGATGGTCAATATATAAGGCACTTCCGTTTCCGTAAGGTGAAATTTTAATTCTTGACACATAACCATCGGCAACCGCATGTACAGCAACGCCTTCTCTACCTAATGTTTTCAGATCAAAACCGGCATGAAAATGGTTGGGTCTCAATTCTCCAAAATTTCCAGAAACTTGCATTGGGATATCTAAAGGTAGCCCAAAATAATCTTTTGGATAATTATTTTGTCCTATTAAAACAGTAGAAAGCAACAGTAATAAATTATAATATTTCATTCTTTTCATTTTTGCTAAGATAAAAAAGTAATTCGTATTGCTTTAGAAAAAAAATAGAAATCGTAACCATTTACAGTACAACATTTTGCCATTTTTATAATAAAAAAACAAATAAAATATTGTAATAATAAAAAGTAATACTAAATTTGTAATATTAAGTAATGAATTAGGAAAGAGAATGAGTGTAATTGCAGAAATAATTGATACTCTTGAAAATAAAGTTGGAAAACTGATTCTAAAAATAAAAAATTTAGAAAAAAACACTCAAGAATTACATATCGAATTAGCTAAATCTGCACAAATCATACAAGCTCAAAACACTGAGATTGAAGCGTTAAAAGCGCAATATGAAACACTTAAATTAGCCAACTCATTACTTGGCAGTGACGAAAATAAAAGAGATACAAAGCTTAAAATAAATTCATTAATTCGTGAAATTGATTACTGTATAGCACAGCTATCAGACTAATAAGAAATATGGACGAAAAGCTTAAAATTAAAATATCAATTGCAGACAGAGTCTATCCCTTAACAGTGGATCCGTCTCAGGAAGAAGGACTTAGAAGTGCGTCCAAGAAAATTGATACAATGATTAAGCAGTTTGAAGAAAATTATGCTGTTCGTGACAAGCAAGATGTATTAGCCATGTGTGCTTTGCAATTTGCCTCACAAGTGGAACAGAAACAAATTGACAATGCTATCAACGGAAATGAAACCATAGATAGAATTAACAAAATCAACGCGTTACTAGATCACTATCTCGAAAAATAAACGTTCTTTACATAAACTAAGATACTGCCTACATTAGTTCACATTTGGTAAACTCAACACTAACAAATTAGAATGAGCGAATCTTCACTACTAAAGCATGCCACGCCCAGGCGAGGAAACTTGAACAGTGAGTTAGCTCAAAACTTGTCTTTTCGAGTTTATTCAAGCAATTAATGTAGGCTTTTTTTATATATAAATTTTAAACAAACATGGACATAGTAACAATCGTCATCTCAGGGATTATAGGTATTGCAGCAGGTTTCAGCATTGCCAAAATCATAGAAAAAAGCAATATTTCAAATCTAATTAAAAACGCTAAAAAAGAAGCCGCTTCCATCTTAAAAGACGCTAATTTTGAAGCTGAAAACATAAAAAAAGATAAAATTCTTCAAGCTAAAGAAAAGTTTATCGAACTAAAATCAGAACACGAACAAGTGATTTTAGCAAGAGACAAAAAAGTGGCCGAAATTGAAAAAAGAACTAGAGACAAAGAATCTCAAATTTCAAATGAGCTTTCGAAAGCAAAGAAAATCAATGACGATTTTGAAAACAAAACAGCTGAATTAAGCGCAAAAATCGAAATTTTAGAGAAAAAACAAGCTGAAGTTGAAAAACTTCATAAAAGTCAATTGCAACAACTAGAAGTTATTTCTGGATTGTCTGCTGAAGAGGCTAAAGAACAATTGGTAGAAGGTTTAAAGTCGGAGGCTAAATCCAAAGCCATGTCTCACATTCAAGATACCATTGAAGAAGCCAAACTTACAGCTCAACAGGAAGCTAAAAAAATCATCATCAACACTATTCAAAGAGTTGGAACAGAAGAAGCAGTAGAAAACTGTGTATCTGTTTTCAACATTGAATCTGACGATGTAAAAGGAAGAATCATTGGTCGTGAAGGGCGAAACATTAGAGCTTTAGAAGCTGCTACAGGTGTAGAGATTATTGTTGATGATACTCCAGAAGCAATCATTCTTTCTTGTTTTGATCCAGTACGAAGAGAAATCGCTCGTTTGGCATTACACAAACTAGTAACAGACGGTCGTATTCACCCAGCACGTATTGAAGAAGTTGTAGCTAAAACAGCCAAACAAATTGACGACGAAATTATTGAAGTAGGTAAGCGTACCGTAATAGACCTTGGAATTCATGGTTTACACCCTGAATTAATTAAAGTAGTAGGACGTATGAAATACCGTTCTTCTTATGGTCAAAACTTATTGCAACACTCTCGTGAAGTTTCTAAACTTTGTGGAATTATGGCAGCTGAATTGGGCTTGAACGTGAAGTTAGCTAAGAGAGCTGGATTATTACACGATATTGGGAAAGTACCAGATACCGAAAGTGATTTACCTCACGCTTTACTAGGAATGCAATGGGCAGAGAAATATGGTGAAAAAGAAGAGGTTTGTAACGCAATTGGAGCTCACCATGATGAAATCGAAATGAAATCATTGCTTTCTCCAATTATTCAAGTTTGTGATGCCATCTCAGGAGCAAGACCAGGAGCCAGAAGACAAGTATTAGATTCTTACATCCAACGTTTGAAAGATCTTGAAGAAGTTGCTTATGGGTTCAATGGTGTGAAAAATGCTTACGCAATTCAAGCCGGTAGAGAACTTCGTGTTATCGTAGAGAGTGAAAAAGTATCTGATGACAATGCAGCTACTTTATCTTTCGAAATTTCACAAAAAATCCAAACTGAAATGACTTATCCAGGACAGGTTAAAGTAACGGTAATTAGAGAAACTAGAGCTGTAAATATTGCAAAGTAATACTTTGTTTTTGCCTTTAGAATTATAAATTCATTTATAAAAAATAAGCTCGATTAATAATCGAGCTTATTTTTTTGTTACATAGAGCAGTTTGATTTTAGAAACTACTGCTATAATCGAATTCCAGGAGGTAATAACTCTTTGTATTCTGGGTTTTTTTTGAAAAAAATAACGATTTCAGGTAAAATAGGAACTACTTTTAATTTTCGTTCTACCGCTATGGCCAAAATGTCTGTTAGGAATTGATGTATAAAAGCTGTGTTTTCAAAATGATCTGGTGTATTGATTTTAGTTAAAAATATCTTTCGTTCTTGAAACGAATATTCTACAGTTACCAATCCTTCTTCAACAGTAGTTTCAAATTGTCGGGCAAAGCTGTTGTCTTTGATGTCTAAGGTGATTAAATGTTCCATTTGATATTTTAAAATTAATATTGCGATACTTTTTTAGAAGTAGGTTTGATTTTTGATTTTACATAACCATATAATTAACACAAAAACTTCTTTCATGAACAAAATTGATACTAGAATTCGAGTTTAGAAAGATTTGAAAATACAATTTGATTTGGAGAAAATCACAGAAAGTAAAGTTAGTGAATTGATTATCAATTAACAACGTTTTTGTCGGTTTTAACGAAAACTTAAAATGGAATTTATAGAAATTATATTAATTTCATAAAAAACTACTGTAATGGTGTTAGTTGGATTATATTGAAGTATTTTTAGGACGCAGAAATATTTTTTGAAAGATGAGTAAGATTCCTGTTTATTTTATGCCAGGTTTAGCGGCAAGTGCCTTAATTTTTGAAAGGATCACTCTTCCTGAAGCATTCGAAGTAGTGCTGTTAGAGTGGGAAATTCCTTTGGAAAAGGAATCTTTGTCAGCTTATGCATTGCGTATGACTCATAAGATAAAGCATTCTAATCCGGTTTTAATTGGTGTTTCCTTTGGTGGAATTCTAGTGCAAGAAATGGCATTACATATTCCTGTACAAAAAATTATCATTATATCGAGTGTTAAAAGTAATCAAGAATTTCCCACCCGACTCAAATTAGCAAAAAGTACCAAAGCATACAAACTTATCCCGATGAGTTTAATCTTGAACCTCGAAAATCTGGCCCGTTTTTCTTTTGGAGAGAAAATAAATAAACGATTGAAATTATATGAAAAATTTCTTTCTGTACGTGATATTCGTTACTTAGAATGGGCGGTAGAACAAGTGGTTTTATGGGATAGATCAAAACCAGCCGATGGAATTATCCATATTCATGGTGATGCGGATGATGTTTTTCCAATAAAATATATAAGCGATTGCATTACTTTAAAAGGAGCTACCCATATCTTAATTCTCAGTAAATATAAATGGTTGAATGCTAATTTGCCTGGTTTGATTTTAGGAGGTAATTGAAGTAATTTATCAACTTCTATTGATGTGTCATTTGTAATTATTAAATCGCATATAGCTACTATACTTCAATGTGAATAGAGATTAATTGTTGCTTTATTTCCATTTGATTCCACAACCAATACTAGCTTTTTGATTGGGATTGATTACCCTATTGTACAAAACGCTGTCAATAGCTCCACGCAAATCACTACCGCTAATCGGTATGCCATTCCCGGGTCTGCTATCGTCCATTTGTCCGCGATATACTAAGTGGTCTTGTTGATCAAATAGATAAAAATCAGGAGTACAAGCTGCTTGATAGGCTTTAGCTACTTCTTGTGTTGCGTCAAATAAATACGGGAAGTCGAAACTGTTTTCAAATGCAAATTCGGTCATTAGCTCAGGACCATCTTGCGGATATTGTACAATATCATTACTTGAAATTGCGACAAATCCTATTCCTTGTACGCGGTAATCATTTGCAATCCGAACAATTTCTTCAATTGCATGATGTACAAACGGACAATGATTGCATATAAACATAACAACTGTTCCTTTTTCGCCTTTAACCTCTGTGAAATTAAAGTTTTTTGTTTCCGAAGTACGATCGTTAAGATAAAAATCAGGTGCTTTAGTTCCTAAGGCAAGCATATTTGATTTCATTCTAGCCATAATAATTGTTTTTTGAAGTTTAAAGTTATGGAAAATCTGTTGTTTTATGGTCTAATTAATTATTTTTAAATTATAAAAGTAATAAGTATGATTAGTTGGCAAGATTTTGAAAAGGTAGCCATGCATGTGGGAACCATTTTAGAGGTAAATGATTTTCCTGAAGCAAGAAATCCCAGTTATAAATTGCGGATTTATTTCGGGTCTGAAATTGGGATTCGGAAGACCTCTGCACAAATAACCAAACGT
The DNA here is from genome assembly GCF_048320115.1 of Flavobacterium faecale. Lineage (GTDB taxonomy): Bacteria > Bacteroidota > Bacteroidia > Flavobacteriales > Flavobacteriaceae > Flavobacterium > Flavobacterium faecale_A. Next base: position 229,568 of record NZ_CP182943.1, on the reverse strand, counting down.
TACACAAAAGAAGCTTTAATAGGACGTCAAATAGTGGCTGTTATTAATTTTCCTGAAAAACAAATTGGGAAATTTATGAGCCAATGTTTGGTATTAGGGGCTGTAGGGGATGCGGGAGATGTTGTGTTGCTACACCCTGATTTTAAAGTAGAAAATGGAATGAGAATAGGTTAGTGTAATTATGAAAAAAAATAATTGATGCTGATTTTCATTTAGTGTATACAAGGATAAATAGGGTAAATTAAAAACAAAAAGTTTAAATTTACCATCTGATGGTACTAGAATTCTCTTCGTGGAGAATGTTAAGAGTATCTCCTAAATTTTAATTCATGAAGAATACCATTGCAGAACGTATATATGATTTTTTAAAAGATTATCCTCCTTTTAATTTGATTTCGAAAGAAACGCTATTAGAAATTGCTAAGAATATTGAGATTGAATATTTTGAAAAAGACTCCATTATATTTAATCAAGATGATATGCCTCACGAGCATTTTTATATTATCAATCAAGGCTCAGTACGATTGTATCGTTTTGTGGATAATGTAAAGGTAAACATAGATATTTGTGATGAAGGTGATTTATTTGGTTTGCGTCCCTTGATTATGAATGAAAGTTATCTTATGGGAAGCTTCTGCCAATGAAGAAGTAATTTTATATGGTATTCCAATTAGCTTATTTCATGATATTATTGCCAATTATCCAAAAGTGAGCCAATTCTTGTTGGCTAGTTTTGCTACGAATACACGTGATCCATATTCGGATAAGCACAAAGGAAAATTATTTGCTAATATTGCTTCGGTACAAAAAGTTGAAAATAGTTTTGCCGAAGTACAATCCGCTAAATACAGTAAAAACCCTGTTATGTGTACAGCAGATATTTCGATTCAGGAAGCTTGTAAAATAATGACTGATGCCAAAGTGAATTCGATTATAGTAGCTGATAATAAAATTCCAATTGGGATTATTACTGACAAGGATATTAGAACCAAAATAGGAACTGGTTTGTTTGCTACTACTGAAAAAGTAAATGCTATCATGACTACTCCAGTTGTTACTTTTCCTGAAAAAATAACTGTTGCAGAAGCTCAAATTGCGATATTAAAACACAAAGTATCTCATATTTGTATTACAAAAGACGGTACTAATACTTCGGAAATAATTGGAGTTTTAGGGGATCATGATTTGAATATTATCCAAGGTAATAATCCAATATTTTTGATGCGTGAAATTAAATACGCCAAGGATGTAGAGACTTTACATCATATAAGAGTAAGGGCTTCTGAATTAACACAGGGCTATTTGGAACAAGAAATTCCAATTTATTTTATTACCAAAGTTATCTCAGAGATTAATACAGCAATAACAAAAAGAATTATAAAGCTCAGTATTGAAGAAATTGGAGAGCAACCACCTGTGGCTTACACTTGGCTTGCTATGGGGAGTCAAGGACGAAAAGAACAATTGTTGATTACCGACCAAGATAATGCCTTAGTTTTTGAAAATGTTTCAGAAGCAGATTATCCGAAAGTAAAGGAGTATTTTTTAAATTTGGCTACCAAAGTGACCGAGAAACTTCATACCGTGGGTTTTGAATATTGCCCGGCTAATATTATGGCGAGCAATCCTAAGTGGTGCAATTCCTTGAAAGAATGGAAAAAACAGTTTAAAGATTGGATTAATAATCCTAGTTCAGACAAAATTTTACTGAGTATTATTTTCTTTGATTTTGATTATGTTGATGGCGATAGCGATTTGTATAATGAGATGTCTGATAGTGTTTTTCGTTATATTGCTGATAAAGAGATATTTTTGGGTTTTTTAGGAAAAGCTACTCTTAATAATCCTGCGCCACTTGGCTTTTTTAAACAGTTTTTAGTAGAACAAGATGGTGAACATAAGGATCAATTTGATATCAAAAGCCGAGCGATTCGACCCTTAGTAGATGCGGCTAGAATTTTTTCTTTACATCACAACTTAAAGATTAACAATACCATTGCCCGTTACGAAAAATTAATGGAGGTGGAACCTCAAAATCGGGACTTTTTTGAGTCTTGTGCAAATGCTTTTAAGATTTTGTTACAGTTTAGAACGCTACAAGGTTTGGCTAATAATGATGGAGGAAAGTTTGTAGATATTAATAATTTGAGCAAGGCCGACCGATTGAAGCTAAAAAGTTGTTTTAAACCAATAAAAAATGTACAAGAAGCACTGTCCAGTCGTTTTAGTGTTGCATTAATACCCTAAGATATGTTTAAATTTTTTAAAAGAAGACGACGCCCTGATTTTTGGAAAAAGCATATTGAAGTCGTTCAGAATAGTAAGAAGTATAATAATTTTGAGGAGGCTCGATTTGTTGTTTTAGATACTGAAACAACCGGTTTTGACTATGAAAATGATCGTATTTTGTCTATTGGCGCTGTGGCTATTAAAAACAATAAAATTCAGGTTTCAGACTCCTTTGAAGTATACATTAAACAAGAAGTGTTTAATAAAGAAACAGTTAAAATCCACGGTATACGCCGAGATGGTACGGAAATTAAAGTAAGTGAAGCGGAAGCTCTTGTTCAGTTTTTAGAATATCTAGATGATGCCATTATTGTGGCACATCATACCAAATTTGATATGACCATGATAAATAAAGCACTTCGAAGAATAGGTGGGGGAACGGTGAGATCCAAACAATTAGACACCAATTTTATTCATAAAAAAATAGCTGTTGAGGATCGTTTCAAGAAAATGTATTCTTTGGATGAGTTGTGCTCCATTTATAATGTCAAAAAACACGATCGTCATACGGCTTTGGGCGATGCCTTGATAACTGCTTATTTGTTTTTGAAATTAACCTATCGGTATAAGAAGAATAATATTTTGGATATTGATAGTTTAGTTAAAACAAATTATCAGTTGGGGTCTTAGTTTTTTAATCAAAGTAAATCTGTATTTTATGAAGAGCTACTTTTTTTAGCTCTTTTAATCCCTTTGTAAATTTCAATCCACAATACTGAACTAGAACTGATAAGACAGCAAATTAAAATCTGGTTCCAGTTTAAAGGAACAACTTTAAAGAAGTTAGCAATTGACGGAGTATAAACAATTAAACCTAGTAGAAGTAATGTTAAGCTGTTCATAAAAACCATCATATTGTTTTTATTTTTCAAAGAAGCAATTACTGAATAGTAAAAAGAACGGTTCACTAATGATAGAATAACATTAGAAAAAACTAAAGTGGTGAAAACCATGGTTCTGGTTAAGTTTTCGGTTCCTCCATTTTGAACCGATAGTTGGTAAACAAATAGCACACCAATAGTAATGACTAATCCTTGTATAATACTTAGTCCCATTTCTTTAATAGATAAAAAGGTTTTGCCCAATTGTCTTGGAGGTTGGATCATGCTGTTTTTTTCTGCTGGTTCGTTTTCGTATACTATGGAACACATGGGGCCCATAATCATTTCTAGGAAAATAACATGAACTGGAGTGAATATGTCAGGGTAAATCCACCCAAAAAATAATGGAAGTGAAACTGTGAGAATGATTGGTATATGAATAGAAACAATATACTGCACGGCTTTTTTTATGTTGGTATAAATGCGTCGTCCTGATGCTACTGCCGTAATCATTTTTGATAAGTCATCATCGATGAGAATGATATCGGCAGCGTTTTTGGCAATTTCAGTTCCTTTTTTACCCATGGCAATTCCGATATGTGCAGCTTTTAAGGCTGGACCATCATTGACTCCATCTCCAACCATGGCTACAAGTTGGTGATCTTTTTTTAAAGCATTGATAACGGCAAGTTTGGCCTCGGGGAACATTCGAGTCAAAAGGCTGGTTTTATGAATGGTGTCCAACATTTCAAGTTCATTCATTCCCATTATAGTCCGACCTTCAACTGCTTGTTCTATGTTTTTTATACCAGCACTTTGTGCTATACTTCGTGTAGTGGTGCTATTGTCACCAGTAATGACTTTCACTTGAATACTAGCATCATAAAATTGTTTGAAAACAGATTGAATATTTGCTTTGGGTGGGTCAAAAAACACCACCAAACCTATGAATTTAAAAGGGAGTTCTTCTTGGTCTTCAGGGAAATCGTTTGAAGTGAATGAAGATTGAGCGATACCTAAAATTCGGTATCCATGTTCGCTAAGTTCTTGGAGAATATTTTCTGTTTTTTTCTTTTCTTCTGAATCTAATTGGCAAACTTTTAAAATGGTTTCTGCTCCTCCTTTGGCTGCAATAATTCGATTACCCGCACTATTTTTAAAAACATGCGTCATCATTGGCGGTTTGCCTTCTAATGGGTATTCATGAACAATCGAAAACTCTTTACGATGGTCTTCAGAAGTGTTCTTTTCATAAATAGAGTGAAGCGTCTTTTCCATGGGGTCAAAAGGAACTGGTTCACTTGCCCACATGGCTATTTCGATTACTTTTTGTGCAGCTAGAGTATTCCAGTTTTCCTTTTCATACAATTGTTCAGTATCGAAGGAATATACCGACTGGAGATTCATTTTGTTTTCAGTGATGGTTCCTGTTTTATCAGTGCAAATAACTGTAGCACTACCGAGTGTTTCAACTGTTCTGATTTTTTTAATAATGATTCCTTCTTTGAGTAATCGCCAAGAACCCAAAGCCATAAAAGTGGTAAATGCTACTGGTATTTCCTCAGGAAGTATGGACATGGCTAATGTCAGTCCCTTAAGTAAACTATTGAGAATGTCTCGGGTGTTATAAAAATAGACGCCCCAAACTAACAAGAAAACCATGATGCCAATAACAGCCATTCCCTTTACAAAATTTTCGATTTGGAGTTGAAGGGGAGTTGGAGCTTCTTTGGCTTCGAGTAAGGAGGTTCCTAGTTGTCCAATTTTAGTTTGTGAACCAATGGCAGTAACTTTGTAAATGGCCAATCCAGAAGCAACTAATGTGCCGCTGAGAACTTGTTTTTGTTCTGATTTTTCAGATTTAAATACCGAATAAGCTTCTCCTGTAAGCGTAGATTCATTCACTGAAAAATCATTGCTATAAACGATAATTCCATCCGCATTGATGGTGTTTCCTTCTTCCGCAATAACTAAATCGTTTATAACAATCTCTTTGGTAGGTATTTTTTTTGCAAGACCATCACGGTAAACAGTACTTAAAGGTTCTGTTAGTTTTTCAAGGGCTTCGATGGCTTTTCGACTACGATTGTCTTGGTAAAAAGAGATGCTTGCAACGGCAATAATGGCTGCTAGCATAAAATATGCTTCATTATTTTCGCCCAGGATAAAGTAAATTATTGTAACGGCAATCAGCAATATGAGCATGGGTTCTTTCAAGATATCCAATACTGCTAGCCACCATTTATACTTGACTTTGTGTACATGTAAGTTGTGTCCAAATTCCTCTCTGGATTTTTGAACTTCAGTTTCGCTCAAGCCAATGATGCTTTTGGGGATGTTGATTTCTCTTGACATATGGAAGCTGGATATTGATACTCAAATATACCGATTTTATCCCTGTAAATAAAGGGATATAATGATTTGTAAATCAAATGATAGCTCGGATAGAAATGACTATTTTAGAACACAGATTAGAGAAATTCATAAAATTGAAGTTTATTAATGTAATCCGTGTTTGAATTTATATAGAATTGGTCTGTATTAATTTGCAGAATCTGTATTCTAAAAAAAAAGAGCTTTGTCCATTTTGGGAACAAAGCTCTTTTTACTATTCTACTGCTTGTTGTTTTGCAGCTTGGTGAACGACTACTTGTGGGAACGGAATTTCGATTCCTTCTTTGTCGAAAGCTATTTTTAACCTTTTACGGAGTTCGCCAGTAACTTCAAATTGTCGGTGGGCAATAGTTTCTCCTAGGATTTTAACCATGATTGCAGAGTCCGCAAAATCATTGACACGCAAGAATTGTGGAGCTTTGATAATGTAGTCTTTCCATAGAGGATCTTCGGCAATACTATTTCCTACTTGATTAATTACAGATATTAGATGTTCTAGTTCTGTGGTATAGCCGACTCCCATATCTAAATTTACTCTAGCATAATCTTTAGATAGATTGGAAACCGTTTTGATTTCACCGTGGGGAATATGGTGTACAGTACCGTCAATATCTCTCAAAGTAGTTTTTCGTAAACTAATTTCTTCAACAGCCCCTCCCAATGTGTCGAATTTTACAATATCACCAATGCGGTATTGATTTTCAAGAATGATGAAAAGTCCTGAAATAACGTCACGAATAAGGTATTGTCCACCAAAACCAAAGGCTAAACCGACAATTCCTGCAGCGGCAATGATTGGTGCGATTTCAATTCCAAATTCACTCAATATCATTAATGAACCAACGGTAATGATGACTATTTTGGAGGTAGTTGTAAAAATTTGAATCAGTGTGTTTTCTCTTTTTTCTTCAGCCTCTTTTGAAAGATGTTTTTCTGGACGTACAGCAATGCGTACTGCTTTGGCTATAAAACGAACGAGGATTTTGTGAATAAAAAAAGCGCCTATGGCAATAAAAAGTACTTTTATTCCATTACTCATGGACCAAGCTATAATTTTTTCAGCATAAAGATTGCTGTATTTTTCAAATATTTTAATGATGTAATCTGTTTCCATAAATTTTTTAATAATAATCATTTGTTTGTAAATAACAAGAAAAATGGTCTTTTCTCTTGATTTTCGCAATTTAGAAGTTTTTTAGAATTCTGCCCAATTACAATTGTTGTTATTGTGTTAAAATCATTTTTCTAAAAGATAGTTATCCCAGTCTATCCGTAAATAAAAAGTCCAAAAACATTCGATTGTTTTTGGACTTTTATATAAGGAATAGAATTTTAATTAAATATCGTCAAATTCAATATCTGTAAAACTAGAAGTTTGAGGTAAAACTCCTTCTTCCACAGCGTTTTTTTCAGAGATATATTCTTTTTTGAAATCTTTTTGATGTCTTTCAGAGATTACTTCTTCGCCTTTGTGGTTCAAGACGTATGAAGTCATTTCTTCAAGAATTTCAGAGAAAGCCGTAAAGTCCTCTTTGTATAAATATATTTTATGTTTTTTAAAGTGGAAAGAACCGTCTTCTTCTGTGAACTTTTTACTTTCTGTAATTGTTATGTAGTAATCATCGGCTTTAGTTGCTCTTACATCAAAGAAATAAGTTCTTCTTCCAGCTCGTAAAACTTTAGAAAAAATTTCTTCTTTTTCTAACATATCATTTTCTCTCATAATCCTTTCTGACAATTTATGGTTATTAAATCGTAACCAAAAATGATAAAAAAAATGTTATTAAGCAACAATTAGAGCAATTCTTTTTCCGAAAGTTGTTTTAAATACAGGGATGAATAGTAGCCTTCTTCATTTATTAACTGGTTATGAGAACCTTGTTGGATAATTTTACCATCTTCAAGAATGATGATTTTATCAGCATTTTTTGCAGAAGATACTCTATGACTTACAATTATGGTTGTTTTGTCCTTACAGATTTCAAAAAGATTATTTAGGATAGCTTCTTCGGTCTCAGTGTCAACTGCTGAAAGACAGTCGTCAAAAAGTAAAATAGGTGGATTTTTGATAATCGCTCTCGCAATAGAAACACGTTGTTTTTGACCTCCAGACAGGGTGATGCCTCGTTCCCCTAATACCGTATCGTATTTATTTTTGAAGCCCATAATGTTTTTGTGAACGACAGCGTTTTTGGCGGCTTGTATCACTTCATCTTCGGTAGCGTTTTCTTTACCAAATTTAATATTGTTCTTGATTGAATCCGAGAACAAAAATGCATCTTGAGGTACAATTCCAATGCTGTTACGCAAGTCAAACAAATTCAATTTGCTTATTTCTTGCCCATCAATTAGAATAGCGCCATTGCTTACATCGTAAATACGTGAAATTAAGGAAAGAATAGTTGATTTTCCAGATCCTGTTTTGCCCAATATGGCCAATGTTTCTCCTTTTTTTACCGTAAAGCTAATATTTTTTAATGCAGTAATATTGGTGTCTCGGTAGGTGTATGATACGTTGTTGAATGCAATATCACCCTCAATATTAGAGTGTTCTGGATTAGTATTGGTTATTTCAGGCTGAATTTTTAGAAATTCATTAAGTCGTTTTTGAGAAGCTTCGGCTTCTTGAACCATAGAAGAAACCCATCCTAGAGAAGCTACTGGCCAAGTCAACATATTGACATATAAGATAAACTCGGCAATCGTTCCAATACTTTTGATGGTTCCTTGGATGTACATCAATCCTCCAAAATAGATTACGACCAAGTTACTAATCCCAATTAAGGCTAGCATGAAGGGACCAAACAGTGATTGTACGCGTGCTAAATCCAAGCTTTTGCTTTTACTTTCTTGAGCCAGATCGATCATGTTGTTTTGATGCTGACCTTCTAAAGAATAGGCTTTGATAACACGTACCCCAGAGAAGATCTCTTGTGTAAAGCTAGAAACTTTAGAAAGGTATTGCTGAAAAGTAGTACTCCTTTTGTTGATTTCGGTGCTCAATTTGAAAATAGCATATGAAAGCACAGGTAATGGTAATAGTGTGTAAAGCGTCAGTCGTGGCGATACATTGTACATGTATAAAATCACAATAGCAAAACGAATAATGGTATTGATAGTGTACATTACGGCAGGTCCAACATACATACGAACTTTAGAAACGTCCTCACTGATACGGTTCATTAAATCACCCGTTCTATTTTTTTTGTAAAAATTTTGAGTAAGGTTTTCGTATTGTTGAAAGACTTCATTTTTTAAGTCGAATTCAATGTGGCGCGACATAACAATCAAGGTTTGGCGCATCAAGAAGGTCAAGAAACCAGCAATGATGGTTGTTCCTATGATTAATAGAATATTATTGATTAACTCAGTTCTTATGACAGCATTTGGAATGGATTTGTCAGAAGAAAATTGCTCGATAGCTTCAAACGATTTACTAATTAATTTAGGCGTAAATAAGGAGAATATTTGAGCAATGATGGTAAATACAATGCCAAGTAAGAAACGGTATTTGTATTTGGAGAAATATTTATTGAGATAACCTAATTCTTTCATGTGTAAGCAATAGCTAGTGGGTTTGGGCTTGTAAAATGTTTTTATTAAAACAAATTTAATTCACAAAGATAACCGTTTCAAGATAATTAATTGTTAAAGTAAAGTTGTAATCATAAGGAATAGTATGAAGTGTTTTGGTGTTTAAAAAGTTTTAATGAGTCAGTTGAGGTTTTTAAGCTCATGTATTAGATGTGATTGAATCTGAATCTTCTTATCCTAGCCTTGTTTGCAACAAATTTTCTTTTTTTTTTAAGGTGAAAAGATGAGCCAAAATAAAAAAGATAATGTGTCCCGAAGTGTCGGGAGCAGGAAAAATTGTGATTGTAAATAAATTGTAGTGCCCTTAGTTGTTACGATGGTTTTGGTACTTTTTTGAAATTTAAATTTTATTTTAAAAAAGGAATAGTTACTTTTGCGGACTAATTCATAAAAGTTCTTACACGGTGGTAAATAGAAGGCACATTCGCGTCAAAGTAATGCAATCCATTTATGCGATGCATCAAAATGGTTCTGAAAATCTAGAGAAAGAAGAGAAATTTCTTTTTTTTAGTATAGACAGTATTCAGGATTTATATCTTACCATGGTTTCCTCATTGATGGAAATATGTAAAAAAGAAACAGAGTTCTTGCATAAATCGAGTTTGAAACACTTAGCAACTCCAGCAGAACGAAATCCTAACAAAAAGTTTATAAATAATGCCGTTTTTCAAATTCTTGCCGAAAATAATTCGCTGAGCATTGCTATTGAAACCCGCAAGATTGATACTTGGTATTTGAACGAAGATTACATTTTGTTGTTGTTAAATGCTGTTAAGGAAAGTAAGTATTACTTAGATTATATGAGTAATCCAAAGCAAACTTTTGAAGAAGATAAACAACTGATTGTGGATTTGTTCACTCATATTATTGTACCAAATGATAAGTTATACGAGCATTTAGAGGACGATAAATTGACTTGGATTGACGATATTCCGTTGGTAAATACATTAATTATCAAACAATTGAAAGGTTTGAAGCCTATTGAAGAAGATAATTTTAGAGTTCCTAAGGTGTATAAAGATACTGAGGATAAGGATTTTGCAAAAGATTTGTTTAGAAAAACAGTCTTGAATGAAAAAGAATTAGCCAAACAATTTGTAGATAAAACGCCAAACTGGGATAGTGATCGTATTGCTGAAATTGATACAATTATTTTGAAAATGGCAATTTGCGAATTATTGAAATTCCCTTCAATTCCAGTAAAAGTAACCTTAAATGAGTATTTGGAATTGGCCAAAGAATATTCTACTCCAAAAAGTAGTATTTTTATCAATGGTATTCTGGATAACTTAGTTAAAGAATTAGAGGCTAATAAAACTTTATTAAAAACCGGTCGCGGTTTGATATAATAATTAACAATTAAAAAAAATAAAATTAAAACTATGGAACAATTAAATCAATTTGCACCGTTTTTATTAATGTTTGTAGTGATCTATTTCTTCATGATTAGACCGCAACAGAAAAGAGCTAAACAAGAAAAAGCTTTTGAAGCTGCTTTGAAAGTAGGCGATAAAATTATTACAAAAAGTGGTCTTCACGGTAAAGTTGCAGAACTAGGTGAAACGACAGTGGTGATTGAAACCATGTCAGGGAAATTGAAAATGGAACGTTCTTCTATTTCTATGGAAATGAGTGCTTCATTGGCAAAAAAATAATCTTTTTAAAAGGTCATAAAAAAAACCGATATAAACTTTAGTTTGTATCGGTTTTTTGTATTTATTGTACACATTTAAGTCTGAAAATAAATGTGCTACCTGTGTTCTCAGCACTGGTTAACTCAAGACCAGAATCGTGTAAGTCAAGTATTTTTTTAGCAATAGCTAAACCTAGTCCAGTACTGTTTTTAAGGTCAGTATAATTATTGGCCCTATAATATCTGGCAAAAATCCGTTCTCGATCTTTTTCAGGTATTCCAATGCCATTATCTGTTATTGATATTTTAACGTGATTGTTATAGCATTTTTCGGTTGTAATACTGATGTATCCGTTTTCAGGGGTGAATTTAATTGCGTTATCTAATAAGTTTTGAATGACTCTTTCAATTAAGGAGATATCTGCAAAGACGGGAGCTAGTTCTTTGGATAAAAAAGTTTCAATTGTGATGCTTTTAGTTTTTGCAATGAAGCTGTATTTAGTTCCTATATCATTTACGAGTTCACTTATGATAAAAGGCTCTTTTAATGGTTTTATTTGGTTTGCTTCTAGTTTAGACAATTCGAAAAGTTCGTTTACTAGTTTTTCTAGCTTTTCCGAACTTTTACTCACGGTATCAATATAGTTTTTGCGATCTTCGACGGATATAGACTCTTCTTTGATTTGCAAAGTTTCAAGGTAGCCACGAATAATGGCAATAGGTGTTCTTAAATCATGGGAAACATTAGCAATAAGTTCCCGCCTTAAATTTTCTACTTCCTTAAGTTTGTTTATATTATTAGTAAGGATGTCAGCCATTTCATTAAATATTTCGGCCAATGGTTTTTCACTTCCAATGGTATTTAAGTCTACTCTAGCAGTCAAGTCTCCTTGTTTGAATTGTTGCATAACATGGAGGATTTTAGTATAGTTTTTAGTAATTGTATTGATGATTAGTAAACCAATGACAAAAGTAAAAAACAAGGTAACTCCCATAGTTCTATAACTGATTTGCAATAAGTAACTGGTAAATAGGGTATCTGTTTCTGGTTTGCCTTTTTCGCCATTGAGCACTACATAAATATACGCATAAAGCATATTGTTCATGGTCAATTGATGTGCTGAAAATGCTTTTTGTATGGCTGGGTTTAAAGGATCGTCCCCTTTAATAAAGTTTTTATTCTTATCGGTTATAAAATCTTTAATTGGTTTTAAATTAATACTACTGATGACTAGATTTTTTTCTGGCGGATACCAAGCAAGAATTTTTCCTTTAGGGTCAATAAGGTAAACTTCAAGATTAGGATTGATGGCTCTAACGTGATGAAACATTTCGTTTAAAGCAGGCTTAATTACTTCCCCATTGTAGAACGGTGTTGAGTTCTCTATAATGTTTTTTGCCGTGTCATGATTTAATCGTTGGTCTACTTCTTGAAAATATTCTGTAGAATATTTATAGCTGATATAAACGTGTACGACTCCTACAATTGCTAATAAAAAAAAGAATACAACTGAGATTTTCCAAAATAAAGGATTGAATTTTTTTTGTTTCATAGTTATTTTATTTCATCAGTAAATCTGTAGCCAATTCCCCAAGTAGTTAATATAAATTTAGGATTAGTAAGGTTGGGTTCTATTTTTGTTCGTAAACGATTAATGTGTGAGTTTACAGTGTGTTCATAACCTGAAAACTCATAACCCCAAACGGTATTTAGTAAAGATTCACGAGAATAACTTATTCCGGGGTTAGACATAAATAGGTATAGTAAGTCAAACTCCTTCGGAGTAAGTTCAATTATTTCGTCCTCAAGAATTACTTTTCTTTTGAGTGTATCCATACTTAAGTTGTGACACTTTAATATTTTAGGAGCCTCTATTGGTTCTTGTATTGACATTTCATTTCGTCTCATAAGAGCTTTTACTCTAGCTATAAATTCTCTAATGCTAAAGGGTTTTGTTAGGTAATCATCAGCACCAGTTTCAAGGCCTATAATTTTATCTATTTCTTCACTACGGGCTGTGAGCATCATGATAGGAGTGGTGTTTTTATCGGCACGAATTCGTTTACATATTTCAATACCATTAATATCAGGTAGCATGATATCTAAGATAATGACATCATAATGGTTTGATTTTACTAATTCTAAGCCGTCAAATCCGTTGTAGGCTTTCGTTAGTTCACAATTAATATCTTTTAAGTGAATACTAACAAGCTCTACAATAGAAGGGTCATCTTCAATTATTAAAATGTTTTTCATGTTTAAGAAATTAGGCTATTATTAGTCTTATTTTGATTTTAATTTTTTTTGAACTTTATGTTGTTTAGCGTGAGCCTTTTATTATTACAATTTATTTTGTGTTTTTTGTAAATATATGATTTAAGATTTGTAATAGGTGTTACTTTTTTTGATAAACAATTCCAAGAGAGAGTATGTTGCTTGCATAGATATTTTTGGCTTTTACAATGGCACTGTTTGAATTATAATATTGCGCAGTAATACCAAATTGTTTGTCTATTTTGTAAAGTCCTCCAATAGATACCGCTGTATATGTTGTACCATCTCCTCTAATAAAATCAGCAAATTCTGGTTTTTCTCCAACACCAGTTTGTATTGATAATTTAGTATTAAACCAAAGTTTATCAAAAAACAAGTATCCAACTTCAATTCCAGATTGGAATTGATTTTGAAAGTTACGTTCTTTATATTTTGTTCTGTAATTGAAGGCACTATATGCGCTTACATACAATTGTAGTGGTGAAAAAGAATGAGAAACGGCCAAAGTTGTCCATACATTAAATTCCCCGTCTCCTGAAGGTAGGTTAACGGTTATTAATGGGTTATTGTTGTCTTTTGCGAAATTATTTGGTGTCCCTGTAGGGAACTCAGGTGTTATAGATATGGAAAGAGGATATGATTTTTGCAATATTCCATATTTTAATTCTAGTTTTGCATCGCCAAAACCGCTAACTTTATTTGTAGTTTCATATCCGTTTTGTTTATAAAATGGTAAATAAGTTGTTGCTGTAAAACGATCAGTAAGTCCGTATTCTCCATAGAAAGAAGTTGCTTTTTGTGAAAAAGCATTTGTTTTTAAACTGGTACCCTCATTATTTCTAAAATCAGTTGATTGATAACCACTGTAATCGATTTTTAAAAAATAAGTATTTTTTGCTTTTGTCCAACCACTTTGCGCATTTGTATCTGTAGAGAAGAATAAAGATATTATCAGGAATATATAAATAGGATTTTTCATTTTTTTTAAATTTGATTATTAAAGCAAAAGACATTGATAAAGTATCAATGCCTTTTACCTAAGAAAAATTCAATCAATTATTTTAATAAGCCATTTCCAAAAGGAATGCTGGCAGTACCACACCAGATAATGACATAATCTAATCCTGCTGGTATTGTTCCATCAACTTTATAATAAGCTTCTCCATTTTTAGTAATAATACCTATTAATTTTAAGTCTGGATTCCCTGTTCCTGGACTAGCGGTAAAAGTTGCGGTTTTAGATAAGTATACTGTAGCAGTACCGGTTCCTTGTTCAGTAGTAAAATCAGAACCTAAGTGCACAAATGTGGTGTTCTGACTGTCTTTACCTATCTCTATTTTTCCTTTTGTAGGAGTGCCATTTTGAGCGGTCAATGTTCCTGTTTTTGAAACGTTAAAAACTCCTACAGGAATAGCAGTATCAACTGCTACTTCTACAGTTTCAGTGTCTTTTGAACAAGATACAGTTGTGATTGAGATTGCTACTAGTGCCAACATTGTAATGATAATTCTTTTCATGATTTTTGATTTTAAATTTGTAATTCATTTTATTGAAGCAAATATCACGTAGAAGTATCACAGAAATATCCCGAAAAGATGACAAAAGAGTAATCTTTTGTTTTTCGAAATTTAAGAGGAATTATATAATGGAAGTATGTAAAAAAAAAGGACAGAAATATAGTGTAGATATTCTGCCCTTTTTAGGAATAATTATTTTTAAGTTACTTCTTTTTTTCTAGTCCAAAATTAGGTTGACTCGTCAGTTCAGCAATTTTTACAATTACTTCTACTGCTTTTTGCATACTCTCTACAGGAACGTATTCGTATTTTCCGTGAAAGTTATGTCCTCCAGCAAAGATATTAGGACAAGGTAAACCCATGTAAGAAAGTTGGCTGCCATCGGTTCCACCACGAATAGGTTTGATGATAGGTTTTACTTTGACTTCTTTCATGGCTTTGGCAGCAATGTCAACAATATGTTTTACAGGAACTACTTTTTCCTTCATGTTGTAATATTGGTCTTTTACCTCTGCAATAACAATGTCTTCGCCAAATTTCTTCGTATATTTTTTATTGATTTTGCGAATGATTTTTTCGATTAAAGCTTTGCGCTTTTCGAATTTTTTCTTGCTATGGTCTCTGATAATCAGTTCTAAAACCGTTTCTTCGATGCTTCCATTCAAATGATGTACATGAAAAAAACCTTCGTAACCTCTTGTTTCTTGTGGTATTTCATCTTTTGGTAAAGCATTGATGAAATCATTGGCCAATAACATGGAGTTAATCATTTTTCCCTTGGCATATCCAGGATGTACGCTTTTTCCTTTGAAAGTAATTTTGGCTCCAGCCGCATTAAAATTCTCGTATTCTAATTCTCCAATTTGGCTCCCGTCCATGGTATACGCCCATTCAGCTCCAAATTTTGCTACATCAAAGTGGTGAGCCCCACGACCTATTTCTTCATCAGGGGTAAAGCCTACTCTGATTTTTCCGTGTTTGATTTCAGGATGATTGATGAGGTATTCCATGGCAGTAACAATTTCGGTAATTCCAGCTTTGTCGTCTGCTCCTAATAAGGTAGTTCCATCTGTTGTAATTAAAGTTTGTCCTTTATATTGTAGTAAATCTTTGAAATAGTTTGGAGACAAAACGATGTTTTTTTGTGCGTTTAAAACAATATCTTTTCCATCGTAATTGCGAACTATCTGCGGATTAACATTTGCTCCTGAAAAATCGGGGCTGGTGTCAAAATGCGAAATAAACCCAATTGTTGGTACTTCATGTTTTATATTTGAAGGCAGGGTAGCTGTTATATAAGCCTTGTCGTCAATGGTAACTTCTTGCATTCCAATTGATTTTAAGTCGGCTACGAGTTTGTTAGCTAAATCCCATTGTTTGGTTGTACTTGGTGTTGTTTTTGAATTAGGATCAGATTCGGTGTCAATCGTTACATAGCTTATGAAACGGTCTATAATAGGTTGCATAGATTTGTTTTTAAATGAAGTGGTAAAGATACTTTTTTTGATTGAAAAGGCTTTTTTGAGGGATATAAAAGTTTTGTTTCGCAGAGATTCGCAGTGAGAATACACAGGGCTCGATAACTTTTTCTACACAGTTTGTCATGCTGTAGGAATCTCTAACAAAATATTTTATACACTGCTTTGAGAAATGGAACAGTCTAAAAAAATAATCTGTGATAATCAGTAGAATCTATGTTTGATATTATTTCATTTCCTCCAAAATTTTAAGAATCTTATCTAGTTTTTCGATTTCGATAGAATTTAGTTTTGCAGCCAGAGCTTCGATTTCGAGTTTAGCCTCTTTATTAGTATTGTAATCGTCTTGGGCTTGGATTCGGTCTCTTTCGTTTTGACGGTTTTGTGCCATCATTATAATCGGTGCGGCATAAGCCGCTTGTGTTGAAAATAGTAGGTTGAGTAAAATAAAAGGATAAGCATCCCAGTGTCTAAAATAAGCTGTCAAATTTAATCCCATCCAAATAATAACAAAAACGGTTTGGATTATGATAAATCGCCAAGAGCCCATTCCTTTGGCAACAGCATCAGCTATAAGGCTACCATAGTTAAGACTTTCTCTATGTCTTTGATGCCAGTTTTTATTTAGATTCATAGGTTGAAATTTTATTTAAAAATAGCAAAAGTTTCTTTTGCTATAAAGATTAGAGGGCTAAACTTTTATATCACAATTTGAAAGAGTATCGTTTTTAAAATTTGACAGCAACTATTTCTTATTCGGTTATATAGTACTATTTTTGCACCACTTTAAAAACAGCAACTATGTACAAATTATTACTTCGTCCTTTACTTTTTTGTTTTGATCCTGAAAAAGTACATTATTTTACCTTTTCATTGGTTCGATTCACTTCTAAAATTCCAGGTTTTAGCGCGTTGTACAAAAGTTTGTATTTAGTGAATGACAAACGTTTAGAAACGGAAGTTTTTGGGTTGAAATTTAAAAACCCTGTTGGTTTGGCTGCTGGTTTTGATAAAGATGCAAAGTTGTATAAAGAGTTATCCAATTTTGGTTTTGGTTTTATCGAAATTGGAACGTTGACTCCAAAAGGACAAGAGGGAAATCCTAAGAGGCGTTTGTTTCGTTTAAAAGAAGATTCGGCTATCATTAACCGAATGGGTTTTAATAACGGAGGTGTTAAAGAAGCGGTAGAGCGATTGAAATCAAATACAGGTGTGCTGATTGGTGGTAATATTGGAAAAAATAAAGTAACGCCAAACGAAGAAGCTACTTCGGACTACGAAATCTGTTTTGATACTTTATACGATTATGTCGATTATTTTGTTGTGAATGTGAGTTCGCCCAATACACCTAATTTGAGAGCTTTACAAGACAAAGAACCATTAACGCAATTATTGCAAACCCTTCAAAATAAAAATTTGGCTAAGCCAAAGCAAAAACCAATTTTACTAAAAATTGCTCCCGATTTGACTGATGAGCAATTGCTAGATATTATTGATATTGTGAACGAAACCAAAATTGCGGGTGTGATTGCAACGAATACCACTATTTCTCGTGAAGGTTTACAATCTGCGAATAAAACTGAGGTGGGTGGACTGTCAGGGAAACCATTGACGAAACGTTCTACTGAAGTGATTCGTTTTTTATCTCAAAAAAGTAATAAATCGTTTCCTATCATTGGAGTAGGAGGAATTCATACTGCCGAAGATGCTATCGAAAAACTAGAAGCAGGAGCAAGTTTAGTACAATTGTATACTGGTTTTATTTATGAAGGACCAGCATTGGTAAGAGCAATCAATAAAAAGATTTTGACTAGAAAATAAGGAATCTATTGAGGTTTAAAAATAAGACGCAATGAAAAATATATTCATTGCGTTTTTTTTATGCTTCTCTCCATAACTTTTGAACCGCATCCAAGTCTCTTTTCATAGCATCAAAAACTATTTTTTTATCGATGGAAATGGTTTGGTTTCCTTTTTCGGCTCCGCCTAAATCGTATTCTAAATGTAGTGAAACCGGTGGTTTTAGTCCATGTTTTTTAAGGAGTTTGAAGTAGGTCTTGAAATCAACCATTCCTTGTCCAATTGGAGTGTTCACTGTTTGCCAAACGCCATTGATATTCATCCATTTAAAATCTTTTAAAACGATGGTTTTAATATGAGAATGTAATAGATAAAACCCATTTTGCCATGAATAACCGCCTTCTACTGTAGCATGACGAATGTCGTATTGGGTACCAAAGTAATCTTGATTTGCATTTTTTAAAATGGCTTCTATCTCCCAATAAGAAGCCCCTACACTAGTTCCAGCATGATTTTGATAGCAACCTATTATACTGTTCTTTTGATTCAATTCACTTAATTTTTTGATTTCCTCTTGGTAATGTAGGAGGTCATTTTGCATATTTCCGTTTACAGTGTATTTTAACCAATTGGTTCTGTAATAGTGTATTTTTTCTTTGGCTGCTGCTTCAATGACGGCAACATCAATTGGATTGTTTATGCTTTCAACCGAAGTGGTAATCATCGTGCAATTAGAACCCGCTTTTTGGATATCTCGAATAGCTAAAGGTAAGTCAGTTGTTACAAGTTCAGGTTCTACATGCCCTTTTGGGCGTACTGTTAAATCTAAGCCAGAAAACCCTAACTCAGCCGCAATTTCTCCTGCTTTGTAATAATCCAAAAATTGTAAGTGTTTTGAAAAAATATTCACAGTCAGCCCATCATTATCATTTGTGTTTTTTGAGAAAGCGTTCATTGGAAAATTCAAAAATGGGATTGCTGCTGTGGTCAAAGCTGTCTTTTTTATAAAATCTCGTCTGTTAACTGTGCTCATAATTTAGTGCATGTTGGATTGGTTAACCAAAAATAGCTAAAATATACTTTCAAGCTAATAATAAAGAACTTTTTATAAGGTTAGGTTATCAATATTATGGATATTTGTAATCTTAATAGTTTTTTAGAGCCCATTATGATTAATATAATAATAATTTTTACCAGTTTAGTTCTGGGGTTGGTATTGCAAAATATAAGGGAGTTTCCCATTACAAAGGCTTATAAACTACTTAATAAAATTGTGGTAACTATTTGCTTACCAGCTATTGTATTGTATTATATTCCAAAGTTAAAATGGAGTAATGAATTATTATATCCCATTGGAGGAGCATGGATTGGTTTTGTGGTTGCTTTTGCTTTGTTTTATTTTTTAGGAAAAAAATGGGGTTGGTCTAATAAATTAATTGGTTGTTTAGTGCTCACCGCGGGACTTGGAAATACTTCTTTTATAGGATATCCCGTTATTAGTGCCCTATATGGTGAACAAGGATTAAAGATGGCTATTTTATTTGATCAGCCTGGTACGGTTGTCGTGTTGTCAACCTTGGGGATTTTTATTGCAACTTATTTTTCAAAAGATAATTTGAAGCCTATTCAAATGTTGATTCGAATGTTTAAGTTTCCACCGTTTGTTTTTTTTATTGTCGCATGTTTCTTGAATGTATTTTCAATAGAATTAGTAGATTGGTTTCAAGATATTTTGAAAGGTTTTGGGAGTATAATGGCTCCTTTGGCGTTGACTTCTGTTGGTTTGCAATTGCGTTTTGAAAGTAAAAGCCAACATTGGAGATTCCTAGGTTTTGGATTGTTGTATAAATTGATATTGACTCCGCTTTTTATTTATGTATTGTATGTTTTGATATTGAATCAAAGATCGGAGATGATTAAGGTTGTTTTAATGGAATCTGCTATGGCTTCTAATATTACAGCGAGTATTTTAGCTACGAGTTATGGATTAAAGCCTCGGTTGGCAAGTATGATGGTTGGTTATGGAATTCCACTATCCTTTATCACATTAGTTTTTTGGTATTTTGTAGCACAGTTTATATAGCTAAGAGGTTGTTTTAAATTTTATTTATCATTCGATTCTAAGTCATTTCCTTTTTTTTAACTAATTTTAAGGGAATTTAAAACAAAAAACATCATGGCTTCATTACGTTTAGGAGATACAGCACCTGATTTTACAGCAGAAACTTCAAAGGGAACGATTAATTTTCATGAATGGTTAGGTGATTCGTGGGGAGTTTTGTTCTCACATCCAGCTGATTTTACACCTGTTTGTACAACAGAGTTAGGAACGGTAGCGAATTATTTTCCAGAATTTGAAAAGAGAAATACCAAAGTACTGGCTTTAAGTGTGGACGGACTGGAATCACATAAAGAATGGATTAAGGATATCGAAGAAACCCAAAAAGTAAGCTTACAGTATCCTATTATTGCTGACGAAAATAGAGTAGTGGCTTCATTATATGATATGATTCATCCTAAAGCTAGCGAAACTTTTACTGTACGTTCAGTATTTATTATTGGACCTGATAAAAAGATAAAGTTAATGCTGACTTATCCAGCGTCAACTGGGAGGAATTTTGATGAATTATTACGTGTTATTGATAGTTTACAATTGACTGCCAATTACAGTGTAGCGACTCCAGCCAACTGGAAAGATGGTCAGGATGTTGTGATTTCTCCTGCTATTAAGGATGAAGATATTCCTGCTAAATTCCCCAAAGGATTTAACCGAATTAAATATTATTTAAGAATGACTCCACAGCCTAATAAATAAAATTTTATAAGGTAACTAAGGTACTAAGGTTCTGAGGTGCTAAATTTTTATAAGGAATTGCCTTAGAATTTTAGCGCCTCAGAACTTTTTTTATATTAGATTATTAATCTTAGCATACTGCAACAGTAGGATAGTCTTAGCATCTTTTATCTCGCCAGTTGCAATCATGTTGTAGGCTTTGTCAAATGGCCATTCCAGTACTTCGATTTCTTCCTGTTCCTGTTCAAGTCCGCCGCCTTCGCTTACTTTCATGTCTGTATTGTATTCGCCTACAAAAAGATAAAGGATTTCGGTTACGGCGCCAGGTGAAACATAGGTTTCCATTACTTTTTTTACCTCAGTTACACGGTAACCTGTTTCTTCTTCGGTTTCGCGAATGATGCATTGCTCGGGATGGTCTGCATCTAGAAGTCCTGCGCAAACTTCAATCATCATGCCTGAAGAATTTCCGTTTAAATAAGAGGGAAGTCGAAACTGTCGCGTAAGGATAATGGTTTTGTTTTCTTTGTTGTAAAGTAAAATTCCTGCTCCGTTACCTCGGTCATAGACTTCTCTTTTTTGTGTAATCCACTGTCCTTTTTTATTAAGATAATCGAAAGTGACTTTGTTGAGCAGGTACCAATTGTTTGAAAGTAATTCGGTTTTTTGAATTTTGATATTAGGGTTTTCCATTGGAATAGAGATGATAAAAAAAAACGCTCTGAAATTTCAGAGCGTTAGATATTATTTAAGAATTGTTTGTTTTCTGTCTGGTCCTACAGAGACAATTTTGATAGGCACTTCCACTTCTTTTTCAATGAATTCGATGTATTCTTTTAGCTCTACTGGTAACTCTTCATAAGTCGTCATTCCAGTTAAATCTTGTTTCCATCCTTTGAATTCTTTGTAGATAGGAGTAACATTTTCTTCTTCCACATTGTAAGGGAAATGAGCAATATTTTTTCCTTTATAGTTGTACTCTGTACAGATTTTTAATGTTTCAAATCCTGAAAGGACATCACCTTTCATCATCATCAATTGGGTTACTCCGTTGACTTGGATAGCATATTTCAAGGCTACTAAGTCTAACCATCCACAACGTCTTTGTCTTCCAGTTACTGAACCAAATTCGTTTCCAACTTTAGCCATAGTTGAGCCTACTTCGTCAAAAAGTTCCGTAGGGAATGGGCCACTACCTACACGAGTGGTGTATGCTTTGAAAATACCGTACACTTCTTTGATTTTGTTAGGAGCAATTCCTAATCCGGTACAAGCACCAGCAGCAGTAGTGTTAGATGAAGTTACAAAAGGATATGTTCCAAAATCCACATCTAGTAAAGAACCTTGAGCACCTTCACAAAGAATAGATTTACCTGCTTTTTGAGCTTGGTACATGTACTCTTCACTATCAATGAAATCTAGTTTTTTGATTTCTTCGATAGATTCAAAAAATTCAGCTTCTAGTTCTTCAAGGTTGTATTCTAATTCAACACCGTAAAAGGCAATCATAGCTTCATGTTTGTCAGCTAGAGAACGGTATCTTTCTTTGAAATCTTCTAATTCAATATCTCCAACTCTTAGTCCGTTACGACCTGTTTTGTCCATATATGTTGGTCCAATACCTTTAAGAGTGGAGCCGATTTTCGCTTTTCCTTTTGAAGCTTCAGAAGCAGCGTCAAGCAAACGGTGTGTTGGTAGGATTAAGTGTGCTTTTCTAGAAATGATTAATTTCTTTTTGATATCGATGTTGAATTTAGCCAATCCTTCGATTTCTTTTTGGAAAACAACTGGGTCAATTACAACTCCATTTCCAATTACATTTACCGCAGTTTTATGAAAAATTCCAGAAGGGATGGTTCTCAATACGTGTTTGATTCCGTCAAATTCTAAAGTATGTCCTGCATTTGGACCACCTTGGAAACGGGCAATAATATCGTAATTTGAGGTAAGAACGTCAACAATTTTTCCTTTTCCTTCATCTCCCCATTGTAATCCTAGTAATAAATCTACGGTCATTTTAATTTCTTTATTTAATCGTTAATCTGATTTGGCGGTCAAACACAATAAGGCTCGACCATTTTATTTAAACTAAATATTTTTTTATTTGTTATCTTCTTCCTTTTGGTCAGCCTCTTCTGTTTTAGGCTTCCTTTTGGTGCCGTAAAAGTACAAGGAATGATTGGTTATTTCAACATCAAAAATCTCTTCAATGGTTTTTTTGATGGTTTGAATGCGAGGGTCGCAAAATTCCACCACTTCACCAGTATCGGTCATGATAAGATGATCGTGTTGCTTGTCGAAGTATGATTTTTCGTAATGTGCTTGATTTTGACCAAATTGATGCTTTCTTACTAATGCACAATCTAATAATAATTCGATGGTATTGTATAGGGTAGCACGACTCACACGGTAGTTTTTATTTTTCATTTTGATGTATAAGTTCTCTACATCAAAATGCTCTTCACTATCGTATATTTCCTGAAGGATAGCGTAACGCTCTGGCGTTTTTCTATGTCCTTTATTTTCAAGATACATTGTAAAAACATTTTTTACAATCTCTTGGTTTTTGTTGTTATCTGTGGAAATGAGTGTCATATTCGGCAAAGATAAATTATTATTTTAATAGTTCCTTAGGATTGAATTTAATTTTGTTTAAATTGAGTTAAAATCGAATCAATTTGAGTTAGAAAATGTGCTTAGAGGGATTAATTGGTATAAACTCGCGTTACTTTATCTACACCGTCAATTTTCTTAATGTTGTCAATTAATTTTTTCAAGATGCTGTTATTTTGAACAATAACAATTACTTGGCCTTTGAAAAGTCCAGCATCACCACTCAGAGATATACTTTGAATGTTGACATTCATGTTATTTGAGATTACTTTGGTCAACTCGTTAGTAAGTCCTAAGGTGTCCATTCCTGTAATATTAAGCATGGCTTTGAATTCTTGGCGAGTGGAATCAATCCATTTGGCTGGCATGATTCGGTAAGCGTAATTGGACTGTAGAGAAATGGCATTAGGACAGTCTTTTTTGTGAACTTTGATACCTTCATTAATGGTTACAAAACCAAAAACATCATCACCAGGAATAGGATTGCAACAAGTAGATAATTTATAGTCTAGTTTGTCTTGTTCCTTTCCAAAAACCAACATATCATAATTATGATTTAATATGTGTTTGTGAATATCGGTATCGGACGTCTTTTCAGTACGTTTGATTTTGTTTTTAAAGAAATTGATTAATGTATTTCCTTTCTTGGCAGCATAATCTTTTAATTGTTGGTTTTCTATAGATCCCACACCAACTCTGTAAAACAAATCGAGACTTGTTTTTAGGTTAAAGAAATTTACTAATTCGTTGACTGTAGTTTCGTTTAAGGTAACTTTTAGATGTTTTAGTTTACGAGTAAGAAGTTCTTTGCCGTGTTCAGCGATTTTCTTTGTGTTTTCGTTCAGAACACTTTTTATTTTGGTTTTTGCTCTCGATGTGGTGACATAGTCGAGCCAGTTTACAGTTGGTTTTTGATTTGGGGAGGTAATAATTTCTACTTGATCTCCACTTCTTAATTCATAATTAAGAGGTACTAATTTTCCGTTCACACGTGTCCCTCTAGTTTTGATACCTATTTCAGAGTGAATACTAAAAGCAAAATCCAAAGAGGTGGCTCCTTTAGGTAAAGATTTAATGTCTCCTTTTGGGGTAAACACATAGATTTCTTTTGAATATAAATTCATTTTAAAATCTTCGACAAAATCAACTGCACTAGTTTCGGAGTTTTCGATGGCTTCTCTTAGAAGGTTTAGCCAAACATCCAATCCATGTTCTTCATCTGCGCCATTTTTATATTTGTAATGTGCTGCATATCCTTTTTCAGCAATTTCGTCCATTCGTTCACTACGTACTTGTACTTCTACCCAGCGACCTTTAGGCCCCATAACGGTGATGTGCAAAGCTTCATAGCCTGTAGATTTTGGTGATGAAATCCAATCACGTAAACGACTCGGGCTGGGTCTATAATGGTCTGTAACAATGGAGTATATTTTCCAAGCTAGGAATTTTTCATCATGAGGCGAGGATTTGTATACAATTCGCAGGGCAAATTTGTCGTATACTTGATCAAAAGTCACGTTTTGTGCCTTCATTTTTCGATGAATCGAATAAATTGATTTAGGACGCCCTTTGATGACATAATCCAGTCCTTCAGCATCTAGTGAAGTCTTAAGAACTGAAGAAATATCTTTGATGTAATTGTCTTGTTGCTCTTTAGTTTCTTTTATTTTGCTTACAATTTCATTGTAAATACGCGGTTCAGTATATTTTAAACCTAAATCTTCTAATTTGGTTTTAATATTGTATAACCCCAAACGATGGGCAAGAGGTGCATAAATATATAAGGTTTCGGAGGCTAGTTTTTCCTGCTTGTAATCTTCCATGGAGTCCATGGTTTGCATATTATGCAACCTGTCCGCCAGTTTGATTAAGATAACACGAACATCATCGTTTAAAGTAAGTATCATTTTTCGAAAATTCTCCGCTTGCATGGAGACTTTCATATCCTTTTGAACGATGGATATTTTGGTAAGTCCTTCTACTAACTGTGCGACTTTTGGATTAAATAATCGTTCAATATCTTTGACTGTTATTGGAGTATCTTCGACTACATCATGCATTAAAGCTGCTGCTATGGAGGTGGCTCCTAGTCCAATTTCGGAGGCTACTATTTTTGCTACAGCAATTGGGTGAAATATATAGGCTTCCCCAGATTTTCTACGTTGCTCTTTATGCGCATCTACGGCCACGTCAAATGCTTTTCGAATTAGTTTTTTGTCTTCAGGGGTTAAAGTTTGGTAACTGATTCGAAGTAATTCTTTGTATTCTTGAGCAATAGCTTTATTTTCTTTTTCTATGTCGATTTCTATCATAACGGGGGTGTTCAATCTCTAAAAATAAGTATAAGATATTATATATGCAAGCGTAAAATGTAGGTTCATGCAAAGAGTTTGTGACTTTGTTAATTAACGATTGAAGATAAACGAATAACGATTTTTGATGTTTTCTTCGAAAGTAAATTTAGACTCTAATTGAATTGATTTTATAGTAACGATTTTTGAACTTTGACTTTTGATTTTTGTGTTTTTAAAACCCTCTTTGTCTTTTGGCTTCAAAAATTAAAATAGCTGCAGCAACCGAAACATTCATACTGTCTATTTCACCTTGCATAGGAATGATGATATTTTGTGTAGCGGCTTCACGCCATTCTTGAGTCAGTCCTGTAGCTTCTGTCCCTACAACAAGGGCTGTAGGAGCTGTGTAATCCTGTGTGTGGTAAGAAGTTGAATTTTGCAAAGTGGCGCAATAGAAATTGATGTTTTTGTCTTTAAGAAAATTGATGATTTCTGAAGTTGTGCCAGTAGCAATTTGGTTCGTAAATAAACAGCCTACACTTGATCGTACGATGTTAGGATTGTATAAATCGCTTTTGGGATTGGCAATAATAACAGCATCTAATTTGGCAGCATCAGCAGTACGCAGTAAAGCCCCAATGTTTCCAGGCTTTTCTGGTGCTTCGGCAATAAGGATTAGCGGATTTTTCGATAGTTTTAAATCGGATAATTGCATTGGTTTTGATTTAGCTACAGCCAAAATTCCTTCTGTACTATCCCGATAAGCTAATTTTTGAAAAATCTCTTTGTTAATTTCGATGAAATCAGCTGATTTTACGATTTTTTTAGCTTCCGATTCAGAACAAATTTCTGGATAAAATAAAACCGTTTGGATTTCATAACCTCCTTTGATTGCAATTTCAATTTCTCGTTTTCCTTCTATAATAAAAGTACCCGTTTGCTTGCGGCTTTTAGCTTTATCTTGTAGTAAGACCAATGATTTTATGAAAGGATTTTGAATAGATGTAATTTGTTTCAATGGTAGGGATTTATCGGTTTTTGTGCTTGCTCATTTTCAAGTAATAAAAACCTGTTTTTTAAAGGGCTAAGATAGTATAGATTTTTGAAATTTGAAACCTATCAATATGTAGCGGAAAATAGACCGTTATTGTAGCATATTTTGGCTACTTTTGTTGGAATTTAGAAAATTAAGATGTTTTATTTACTTCATATAATTGGTACACTAGCTTTTGCTATGTCAGGTGCATTAACGGCAATGAACAAAAAAATGGATCCCTTTGGGGTTTTTATTATTGCCTTTGTAACTGCCTTGGGAGGAGGTACCTTGCGAGATGTATTGATTGGTCAAACTCCAGTAGGATGGATGCAAGATTTAATCTATGTGCATTTAATTATTGGCGGATTTATTTTGGCTATATTGTTTCGTAAAAAGCTGGAACATTTGCGAGTTTCTTTGTTTTTATTTGACACGATTGGTCTGGGAGTATTTACCTTAATTGGTTTAGAAAAAGGAATTAATATTGGACTTCATCCTGTTATCTGTATCGCTATTGGGACAATGACGGCTTGCTTTGGAGGAGTTACAAGGGATATTTTATGCAATGAGATTCCTGTAATTTTTAGAAAAGAAATTTATGCTACCATTTGTATTTTTGGTGGTATAGTTTTCTTTGTGTTAAAAGGATTTGGGTTGAATAATGATATTTTATATTTGATTACTTCTTCAGTAATTATTTCCATTCGTTTGATGGCGGTGAGGTTTAAGTGGGCTTTGCCTTCTTTGGAATAAGTAATAGAAAGGCGCTATTAATAGGTTAGAAATATATAACCAACGATGGGCTGGTGGTAATCAGGATCGTTTAAGTATAAAATGTAATAATAAGTACCAAAAGGAACTGGACCTTTTCCAATTATATTTCCTTTATTGGCATGTCCATTCCAATCAGATGTGGTGTTATTTCCTTCCCAAACTAACCTTCCCCAACGATTGTATATTTCAATTTTGTAGTTTAAGAAAATGTCTTTTAAACCCTCTATTTTGAAGCTATCATTGATGCCATCGTTATTTGCTGATATAAAATTGTAAATCGTAGGCTGACAATTGGTAGTGATTAATTCAAAAGAAGTAATACTTGAGCAAAATTCATTTTCTATGCAAACAAAAATAGTTTTAGGAGTATTTAGGGCAATATAATTTGAACTATTAAATATTGGTTCTGTTTTGTTTTGGGCATTCTCCAAAGTTTCATAGAAATGAACTTCATCTGAGGCGTTTGTTTTGACCAAGTATTCATAATTCGAGAAATCGAAGGTTCCTTTTCCTAGTCCTTCATTGCAAACAACTTTATTCTCCAACGAATTAAATAACGGAGACTTAGGTAAAAGAATGGCTAATTCGGACCGATTGTTGTTTTCAATGATTTCAGCAACTTTTCCAAGACCTGTACCCTCGTCGTCAACCGCTAAAGTTAGCTTGAAATCGTCTGATAGATTACTAGGGATGTCAATTGCGATTTGGTAAGATTTGGTTTCATTAATAGCGATTTCAGAGTCTGTAACTAAAGTTTGTAGAAGGTTATTGTCTGCATAAAATGAAATTGAAGTGTTAGCAGGAAGTAAACTTGTCGCATTTAGGTTTGAAACTGAATAATCTACTAGCACCGTTCTAGAGTCACAGTTCATACTGACTTTTTTTATTTGAATAGTGGCATCAGGAAGTTGGCTATTTAGTTTGGTAACAATAGCGTTAATCATCACAAAATCTTGACCTGATGTAAGTTTGATATTTGCAGAAGTATCTCCTATTTTAATATTATTTTGAATGGAATAGCTGTCCATGTCCATATTGTACAAAAGGCTGGAATTGTTAAAGCTATTGGTGCCATTAAATGCATTATTAACAGGGTTCAAGGGAGGATTGCTGATTGGGTTGCCATTGATAGTTAAAGTTTCATTTACAGCAATGCCAGAATCACCTTCCCATGCTAGAAATCCAATTTTAGCATCGGTATTGTCTATCACCTTTAGACTATTGAGGGTGATATTGATTTCGTCTGGAACTGCTTGAAGTCCATCATATACATTAAGTTGGTTTAGTGGTAGCAGTTGATTTTTATAAATAACTATAATGGCCCAACCGGCAAAATTCGTTCGATTGTAAAAACTATAATTGATAAATGGAGTTACATCTAAATCGGATAAAGTATAAAGTCCGTTGCCTGTTGCTTTTACTTGATCAGTTACATCTTTGAAGGCGCTGAAATAGTTGAAAAGAAATCCGTCAGTTGGTCTTTGATGGCTAAAGGTTCGATCGGGTGTAATTATTTGGTCGTTTAGTTTTACCTCAAAATCTCCAGTACCACAACCAGCCCAATACAAATAAGCTTTTTCAATTTCATCATTTGGATTTAAGCTTAAAAAGGAGGAAGAAGCAGTATAAATATATGGGAAAAATTGAAAAGAATTTTCTTGAGGATTTAAGGTGTTACCAAAAAATAGAAAGTCATATCTTCCGTTAAATTGTTGGAGTAATGAAATGTCCTGACTAAAAACTGTGCTAGCACAAAGAAATAGCCAGCCCAAAAATATTTTTTGAAGACATTGTTTCATTTTTTAATTTAAAAGGTTTGATTCCCTCAAAGTTACGAAGGATTTGCATTTTAATTTATAGAATCGATAAAAAGTCTTATTTTCACACTTTATAAACCGCATATTTTGAGTCAATTTAAAGTAGAAAAATATCAAACTTCAAATTATGAGCAATGGAACGATTTCATTGCTCAGGCTAAAAACGCTACATTTTTGTTTCATCGAGATTTTATGGAGTATCATCAAGATCGTTTTGAAGATTATTCTTTGATGGTTTATGATTCAACAAAATTAGTTGCTGTTTTACCTGCAAATCGAGTTGCGGATAAAGTGCACTCTCATCAAGGATTGACTTATGGAGGGTTAGTATATCAGGAGGGGTTGAAGCTTGGCTCAGTACTTCAAGTTTTTCATAGTGTTTTGTCTTATTTTAATACCAATGGAATACCACATCTACTCATAAAATTGATTCCAACAATTTACCACCTCAAACCTGCACAAGAAATAGATTATGCGTTATTTTTATTGGAGGCCAAGTTAGTAAGAAGGGATACTTTGGCTGTACTAGATATGTTAGAAAGTTATGTTTTTTCAAAACTCAGAAAAAGAGGAATTCAAAAAGCTATTAAAAATCAGTTGGTAGTAAAAGAAGAAGACAGTTTTGAGTCTTTTTGGAATCAAATTTTAATACCCAATCTAGAAAATAAACATCAGGTTGAGCCGGTGCATACGGTAGCTGAAATAACCAGATTGAAGCAATTGTTTCCAGAAAATATACGCCAATTTAATGTGTACCATGGGGAAGAAATTGTTGCAGGAACCACAATATTTGAAACTCATAAAACAGTACATTGTCAATACATATCCAAGTTAATAACTGAGAATAATTTAGGAAGTTTGGATTTTTTATACCAATATTTAATATCTGAAAGATATAAAAATAAACGTTTTTTTGATTTCGGAATTTCTAACGAATGTCAAGGGCAAAAGCTAAACGAAGGACTCAGTAAATGGAAAGAAAGTTTTGGGGCGAGTACCATTGTACATGATTTTTATGAAGTTGAAACAGCAAAATATGTTTTGCTTGAAAAATGTATACTATGATTCCATTTTTAGATTTAAAAAAATTAAATAGTCGCTATGAAGCTGCTTTTCAGCAAAAAATGAAAACGTTCTTAGATAAAGGATGGTACGTTTTAGGGGATGAAGTGGGGGAATTTGAAAATCAATTTGCTTCCTATTGTGGAACAAAGTATTGTGTAGGAGTCGGGAACGGTCTAGATGCATTGGTGTTAATTTTTAAAGCCTACATAGCTTTAGGAAAGCTTCAAAAAGGGGATGAGATTATTGTGCCAGCAAACACTTTTATTGCCAGTGTTTTGGCAATTTTACAAGCTGATTTAGTTCCAGTTTTAGTGGAGCCAAACGAAGTTACATATAACATTGAACCAAATTTAATTTCAGAAAAAATAACCCCAAAAACCAAAGGAATTTTAGCGGTTCATTTGTATGGGCAACTGGCCGATATGGAGTTGCTAAATGCTATTGCAAAAGAAAATGATTTATTAGTAATTGAAGATGCAGCACAAGCTCATGGCGCCATTTTAAATAAGGAAAGAGCTGGGAATTTAGCAAATGCCGCAGCATTTAGTTTTTATCCAGGGAAAAATTTTGGAGCTTTGGGTGACGGTGGAGCCATTACTACAAATGATAATGAGTTAGCAGAAGTGTTGTTTTCGTTGCGAAATTACGGTTCAAAAGTTAAATACGAGAACGATTATATCGGAGTTAATTCAAGATTAGACGAAATTCAAGCTGCTTTTTTAAATGTAAAACTTCCACATCTAGATGCAGATAATGAGAAACGAAGAGCAATAGCAAAACGATATATGACAGAGGTGAAAAATGAAAAAATTAGCTTGCCTGTTTGGGACCTCTCAAAGAATCATGTTTTTCATTTGTTTGTTATACGAACTAAAGAAAGAGCGCTTTTGCAACAGTATTTATTTGATAACGGTATTCAGACGGTAATCCATTACCCGATTCCACCACATAAACAAAAAGCATTGAAAGATTGGAATCAATTGTCATTACCAGTAACTGAAAAAATATACGAGGAAGTTTTGAGTTTACCAATTAGTCCAGTAATAACCATGGGGGAAGTTGATTTTATTATTACTATTTTAAACTCGTTTTAGTATTGAAAGATTTGAAAACAACAATTAAAAAATATATGCACCCCAAACTTTGGAGGTTTCTTGCAGATATATATGTTTTTATTGTTACTAATCGTATTTATTCGTTATATCTGATTTATCGTGCTCCTTTAAGACAGAAAAAAGCCTTAGATAAAGTTAGGAGAAAAGATAAAATAAAAGTAGCTTTTTTTTTAATTCACGAATCGGTGTGGAAGTATGATTTGCTTTATAATTTAATGGTAAAGCATCCAAAGTTTGAGCCAGTGATCTATGTATGTCCGGTCGTAAATTATGGAAAAGAAAGTATGTTGTTTGAAATGCACAAATCATTTGAAACATATAAAAATAAAGGTTATAATGTCATAAGAACATTTGATGAAAATACCGAAAAATATCTAGATATTTCTACAAAAGAGTATTTGCCAGATATTATATTTTATACAAATCCCTATGAAGGTCTTGTAGATCACCGGTACTATATTCATAAATTTCCTAATACCCTAATTTGTTATGTTCCGTATGCCATTATGACTACCAATTATGAATCGTTTTATAACTTAGATTTTCATAATATTGTATGGAGAATTTTTACTGAAACCCCCATTCATCATAAAATATTAGTTGAAAAGCAAAAAAGAAAAGGAGCGAATAGCGTTGTAACTGGGTTTCCTGGATTTGATCAATTAATAATGAACAAATTTCCAAATAACGAAGTATGGAAAGGAAATTCTAAAAAAAGAAAAAAAATCATTTGGGCTCCACATCATTTGATGACGGAATTGCATAAAGTTTCAAATTTTTTAGAATATTATGATTATTTTCTTGATTTAGCCAATAGGTTCCAAGATAAATTACAAATTGCTTTTAAGCCACACCCCTTATTAAGACTAAAATTAGAAAGAGATCCTAATTGGGGCAAAGAAAGAGCAGATGCCTATTATGAAAAATGGAACGCAATTGAGAACGGACAGTTAGAGAATGCCGCCTATGATGATCTTTTTCTAACTTCGGATGCCTTGATTCATGATTGCGGATCATTTATGGCGGAGTATTTGGTAACGGGAAAACCATCGCTTTTTATGGTCAGAAACGAGTCGATTATGAAAGAATGGAGTGAATTTGGACATCAAGCTATTGCCATGCATTATCAATCTCGAACTAAAGATGAGGTAGAAGATTTTATTAATAATGTGATTATTGGTGAAGAAGATTGGATGAAGGAAAAAAGAAAACTATTTGTTCAAAATGTATTAGTTCCAAATAATAAATTGACAGCTTCGGAAAAAATATTGAAATACTTAGAAAGTCAGTTTTTCACACAAGATTCTCTTTTTTAAAATAAATTATTTGATTAATAACAAAAAAAACAACAATAAATGAACATAGCTGTTATTTTAGCGGGAGGAATAGGAACTAGATTAGGTATGTCATTACCTAAGCAATTCTTTAAGGTAGCTGGAAAAATGGTAATAGAGCATGCAGTTGACGCTTTTGAAAAAAATGAATTAATTGATGAAATAGCAATTGTTATTAATAGTCACTATATTTTTATGATTGAAGATATGATTATAAGAAACGGTTGGCAAAAAGTTAAACGTATTTTAGAAGGGGGTAAAGAGCGTTATCATTCCAGCCTAGCTGCAATAAATGCCTATGGAGATTTTAAAACTGCCAATTTGATTTTTCATGATGCAGCACGTCCATTGGTAAGTCAAAGAATATTGAACGATGTTGTGAAAGCAATGGGGAATTATAATGCAATTGATGTTGCAATAAATTCAGCAGATACGATAATAGAAGTTGAAAATGATATTATTACAGCGATTCCTGACAGAGGAAAGATGAGACGCGGGCAAACCCCTCAATCTTTTAAGCAGTCTGTTATTGCAAAAGCTTATGATATTGCATTAAAAGATGAAAATTTTAAAGTTACAGATGATTGTGGAATCGTACGGAAGTATTTACCTGAAGAAAAAATATTTGTAGTAAAAGGTGATGAGGTGAATATGAAATTGACTTATCCCGAAGATATGTTTATATTGGATAAACTTTTTCAGTTGCGCTCCGCTGAAATTAAGGATTTTGAGTTATCACAACAGAACTTAAATGGAAAAGTTATGATTGTCTTTGGAGGTGCTTATGGAATAGGAAAGAGTATTAAGGAATTAGCAAAATCAATTGGTATTCAAGTGTACAGCTTTTCTCGATCTGAGAATAATGTTGATGTTGCTATTAAAGAAGATGTTGATAAAGCTATAATAGAAGTTTTGAAAATTGAAAACAAGATCGATTTTGTAATAAATACCGCAGCAGTTTTGCACAAAGAACCTTTAGAAACGATGGATTATGAAACTATTCGTGCAGCTATTAATACCAATTATTTAGGGATGATTAATGTTGCCCTTTCATCTTTACCTTATTTAAAGGTGTCAAGAGGTCATGTTTTGTTTTTTACATCAAGTTCTTATACCAGAGGTAGGGCTTTTTACAGTGTTTATTCGTCTACTAAAGCTGCAACAGTTAATTTTGTTCAAGCAATTTCACAAGAATGGGAATCTTTTGGGATTAAGGTAAATTGTATTAATCCAGAACGTACCCATACTCCTATGAGAACTAAAAATTTTGGAAATGAAGCAAAGGAAACGTTGTTAAAACCAGAGACGGTAGCTTTGCGTTGCATTCAAGCATTACAGTCAAATTATACCGGTCAAGTAATTGATATAAGACTAATGGAAGAATAATTTAGAATTAATTAGCGTAGTAACTGACTTTGAAAGATTAAAGAGTGGTGAGGTTTATTGGTCACAGTTTCGGGTCTAAAACCCTGCAATTTATTGCAGTACTTTAGTAATGCGAAAAAATCTATATCTTTAGGTTATGGCTATAGATTTAAGAAAAGGTTCGCATACAGTAAGCAGATTAACATGTCATGTTGTTTGGGTTACTAAATATAGGTTTAAAGTATTGAAAGGTGATGTTCAAAAGCGTTGCCGTGAAATTTTGATACAAATTTGTGAAGCAGAAGGAATTGAAATTTTAAAAGGAGTTGTAAGTTCTGATCATGTTCACATGCATATTGAATATGCCCCCAAACAGAATGTCAGTTCAATTTTAAAAAGTTTTAAAGGGAGAACGTCTCGAAAATTACAGATGGAATTTCCTGAATTGAAAGAACGATATTGGGGTCAACATTTTTGGGCAAGTGGTTATGGAGTTTGGAGTACTGGGAATATAACTGACAAAATGGTAAATGAATATTTGGAGCATCACAGAAGAAAAGATAATGATGATAATTCAAATTTCATTCTCGAATGAAAGAAATGAGGGACTTTCAGTCCCTCGTCAAACAAACCTCTGCACTTTCAGTGCAGAGTGGTTTAGTTGTTATAAATATAAAGTCGATTGTTAAAAACATCAGCAGTTAAAGGGATAATTTGGTCGGCTATTGATAAATTTGCCGTTCAAATAGGACAATTTGCCGTAAGCATAGTACTTGCTCGGATCTTAATGCCTGAAGATTTTGGTCTTATAGGTATGTTGGCTATTTTTATTGCTGTTTCTCAGAGTTTTATCGAAAGTGGTCTAGGTACTGGATTAATTCAGCGTCAAGAGAGAACTGATGTAGATTTTTCAACATTATTTGTTTTTAATTTAGCTGTAAGTAGCGTATTTTATTTTTCTTTATTTTTTTTAGCACCATTTGTAGCAGTCTTTTTCAATCAACCGCAATTAGTAGATTTACTGAGAATATTAGGTCTGAATTTATTTTTAATTGGTTTTTCTATAGTCCAACGTACTAAATTAATTATTAATCTTGATTTCAAATCAATTGCTAAGAGTAATGTTGTAGGTATTGTTTTTGGGGGAATTAGTGGGATATTTGCCGCTACTAATGGTTATGGTGTTTGGTCATTAATCTATCAAACTTTGGTAGGGTCATTAGCTACTTGTATCTCACTATGGTTTTTAAGTTCGTGGAATCCATCAATTGTTTTTTCAAGATCATCTTTCAAAAACTTATTCGCTTATGGATCTAAGCTTTTGATAGCAGGGTTGTATGCTCAATTGTTAAATAATATATACAATATTTTTCTAGGTAAATTTTATCCTGCAACTTCTTTAGGATATTATACAAGAGCTAAGAATTTTGCTGATATTTCTGCGGGTATGATCTCTAGTATTTTACAGCAAGTCTCCTTCCCTTTATTGGCAACAGTACAAAGTGATAATGAAAAAGTAGTGCGGATTTACAGTAAAATGATCCGTCTCTCAGCTTTTGTGGTAATTCCACTTATGACTTTAATTTCTTTACTCGCAAAATCAATTGTTCTTTTGTTATTAACGGATAAATGGATTGTTATAATTCCGCTTTTACAATGGATGGTGTTTTCACGTGTTTTTTTGCCTATGAGTGTTATTAATTTGAGTTTGTTAAATGCGATAGGACGTTCTGATTTGTTTTTAAAAGTTGATTTCTCCAAATTTCCTTTAACCGTCATAGCATTAGTTATTACTATTCCGTTGGGGGTCAAAGCAATAATCATCGGTCATGTGGTTACATCTGCGCTATCGTTTGTAGTCAACGCTTATCTTCCAGGTAAAATTTATGGTTACGGACCTTTACATCAATTAAGAGATATGTTACCAATTATTGGAGCAACTGTTGGTATGGCAATTGTGGTGTTCCTTTTAACTTATTTTGTAGATAATTTAGTTTTAGAATTGTTTTTTGGGGGGGTAATAGGGGGAGTTTCCTATTTGTTTTTTTGCTGGATTTTCAAATTAAATGAGTTGAAAGAAGTTTGGGAGTTACTTATGGATCTATTTAAAAATTCTTTCTCAAGTAGAATTAAGTAATTATTGCAACGAAGTTTTGGACGTAAATATATTTATTTAGTAAAGTTTAAAGTAATTATAAGTCTACGATTAATGTACTAATTAGTGAGATACTAGAGATTTAAGTTTTTAATGAAAAGTTTTAAAGATATTGGATTGTGATTTTAAAACTTTTGATGTATTGAAGAAGGTATTTTTATCGTATTATTAAGCTCTTAGAGCTATTTCAGTTCCATAAGCTATTAATTGCATATTTCGGATTTTATTTATTTATTATTATAATCAAGATGTTTTTTTTAAGACCTTTAATCTTATTTTTTACATATTTCCATGAAAATTCAGCTTTTGATATTTTTATTTGTAGTTTTTATTTATTCACGGCATTTTGTTGTAAAAGACATTTAAGGCTAAATTTTAAAACCCATTCAAAAAGGATCAATGTTAAGTAATTGTTATCAGAATGTTTTCTAATTATTAAATGATGATTTTTTTTAGTAATTTTTTATTCCTGAAAATATGGATTAAGAATAATTATTATTGTTTTTTTTTATACATCTACTAATATTAGTTTCTTATTATTGAATTCTCAAAAAAAATACTCCAGAAATGTGTTTTATAGGCTGAAAGTTAAGAAAAAAGCAACTCATTGCTGGTCTAAATGGATGGATTACATTTGTATCATAATAATTAAAAATAGAAATGTCATGAAAAAAACAGTTGTATTATTAGTAGTTGCGATGATTATGAATGTAACATTTGTATCAGCAAAAATTTTGAATCCAAGAAAAAATTATACAAGTACCACCCAAGAATTGACTGAGTTACTAAATCCTTCTGTGGCAATGGGAGTATTAGAAAATGATGTTCAAGTTAAGGTTAAAGTTTTAGTAACTGAAACTGGTGAATTGGTTGTTTTACAAACTGTAACTGAAAATGTTGATTTGTCTAATTACATCAAGGAAACTTTGAATTATAAAAAACTTTCGTCTTCTGAATTAACACCAGGAAAGGAATATGTATTTGAGGTTAAATTTAAAGCGTAACTGGTGCTATGTGTAAAATGAAAATGATTAATATGTAAAAATCCTAAGTTGTTAAACTTAGGATTTTTTTTCATTTTCCGATTCGGAAAATGAAGACTTATTGAAAAAATATGTTTTTAATAAAGGTTTAGAAATTCTCTAAGCCTTTTTTGATTGATACGATTTTGGTATGGGAAATTAAGTGGAGCCGTAGTATTGTTTTTTTTTACGAAATAGAATTAGTGTTTTATGAGGTTTCTTCATGGTTATAGTTTATCCCTGCTTTTGTGAATTGCGAAATTCGTAATTCCGTTAATATCCAGGATTAATGTTTCTAAATGATGGTTTTTGTGTCAATGGGTTTTAGTGGTAAATATTGAGAATTTTTAGTTAATCTTTGGTGTTGGCTGAATATTTACGGGTGAATTAAAGGTCTTTTGTTGCTTTTGTTGAGAATATTATTGTTTTTTTTAGAACGGTAAATTGTCGGTATCTAACCCTTATGTTAATTTAATGTTATGTAAATATTACCTAAATGTTAAATATTGCTTTTTTTTAATTTTTTTTTATTCCTGAAAATATATACTAGCAATAATTTTAATTGTGTTTTTTTATACATATACTAAAATATATTGGTAATTATTATATTCTAAGAAATTTAATCGGGTTATCACTGATTTTGAGATGTAAGTGCACTAAAAGTACCGCCATTGCTAGTCTCAAACTTACCCGTACATTTGTACCATAATAATTCTAAAACAGAAATATCATGAAAAAATCAATTGTATTATTAGTGATTGCGATGATGATGAATGTAACATTCGTATCAGCAAAAGTATTAGATCCAAGAAAAAGTTATGAAAGTACAGCTCAAGAATTATCTTGTTTCTTAAAGTCTTCTACAGTTAATGGAGTGGTAGATTTCAATGAAGTAGTTTTAATTAAATTTCTAGTTACTGAAACAGGGGATATCGTAGTTTTGAATGCTGCTACAGAAAACAAAAAGTTAGCTGAGTACATTAAAGAAAAGTTGAATTACAGAAAACTTGCTACAAATGAATTAACAGCAGGACATAGTTATGAATTTGAAATTAATTTTAATTTATAATTGTAACTATGAGAAAATTTGAATCTATTGAAAAGTAAAAATCCTAAGTTGTGATGACTTAGGATTTTTTGTTTTTACCATTGTTGAATTTTACTTTTTCAACGATTTGAATTTTAGGAGCTTTGTCTTTAGATTTAAAAGAAGGTTTCTTTTTGAAATCTGTTTTTCCGGGTTTTTGATCTCCCCTTGAAGCCTCACTATCTTTTGGCTTTGCTTTGAATTCTACCCTTTCTTTAGCGTTTTCTTTTGAAGGAATTTGCGCTTTATGTTTGGCTAATACATCCTTAGGGTTTTTTGGATTTTCTTTAGTACCTCTCAGGTGAATCACTAATCCATTCAAGAAATTTCGTAATACTTGATCACCACATTCCATGAAATTCGGGTGTTTTTCATCACGGAAAA
Source organism: Flavobacterium faecale (assembly GCF_048320115.1). Taxonomy (GTDB): domain Bacteria; phylum Bacteroidota; class Bacteroidia; order Flavobacteriales; family Flavobacteriaceae; genus Flavobacterium; species Flavobacterium faecale_A. The sequence continues at coordinate 190,911 of NZ_CP182943.1, read as the reverse complement.
AAGCACCTAATTCGGATTTCGTAATTCTAAAATCTACTAATTCTAAAATTTCGACAATTTGGTCATCACGAAGCATCAGAGCTACTCGTAATTTTTTGAAGATATCGTTATTGGTCATCTTTGTATTTATTTTCTACAAAGGTACGGTTTAAAAGTATTTTATTTACAATTGATTGAGAATCCCTATTATTTTATCTAAATCTTTCTTTTTGTGTTTGGCTGTAAATACTATGCGGTACAAATCTTCCTTAAGATTGGGATATTTAAAGTGGGTAACGATAATTTTTTGGGTTGTCAAGAGATTGCTTAATTCTTTAAAACTAGGATAAATTACTGGATAATCAGCGTTAAATTTAATTTTGTCAGCTTGAATAAGATTGGCATGAATGTAAGCTAGTTTTTCCTTTAGTTTTAAATGTTGACTGAGGTAAATGTCTTTTGCGTCAGCTAAGGTTTGAACAAAAGCGGGATTCATGCCTGCACTTGAAACAAAACTGTCATTGGATCGAATTTGCTGAATGAAGTTTTTATCGGATGCAATTACTCCTCCTGTTAGTCCTAAAGACTTTCCTAAAGAAGAAAACATTATTTTTCTTTTAATGGAAGGATAATTGATAGTTGCAAAAATACCACTGCCATTATTGCCAAAAATTCCTAGTGAATGCGATTCGTCAATTACTAAGGTGATTTCTTTGGTAGGTGATATAGATTCAAGAACTGACAAATCGATCATTTCTATCTGGATGGAAGGTACGGCATCTACTAAAATTGAAATTTTTTCAATCGTATTATCCAATAATCTGGGATGGATATGATCTTTAACGAAAACAGGTAAGCTAGTATCAGTTTTTAAAGCGGTATGTGTGTCGGGAAAATGAAAAAAGCAATCTGTAGATGGAGTTAAGGTCTCTACAACAAGTTTTCCTGCAAGCATTCCAGAGGAAACGGTTATGGCAGCTTCGGATTGAATGAAAGTAGCCAAAAACGTTTCACCTTCGTCATAAGCTGACAATTGGATATTTGCATTTCGAGAACTTCCATAAGTGGTTCCCCACTTTAAAATGTTTGAAATGAGTAATTTTTGAAACTTTTTATGGTCGGGTAATCCAAGGTAAGCTGTCCCACCAAAATATAAGTATTTCTCGCCATTAACGGTGACAGTTCTAGAAGGGCATTGGCTAACTTTCATATATTTTAATTTAAAATCACACCTGTACCATTGGTATCTGTGTAACCAATTCTTCCATCGATGATACTGACACCTTTTGCAATATCTTCAGATAATAGTAAGGGGCCGTCCATGTCAACATAATCTAAAAGTGGGAGTAAATGTGCTATAGCTGAAATACCAACTGAAGACTCTGTCATACATCCTACCATAGTTTTCATTCCTAATTTTTTGGCTTCTTGTATCATTCGCCTAGCAGGAGTGAGGCCGCCACATTTTACTAATTTGATATTAACACCATGGAAATGTTGGTGGCATTTGGCAACATCAGCCTCAACAATACAACTTTCATCAGCGATTATTGGTAAAACGGATTCTTTGTACAATTTTGTATGACCCTCCCAGTTATCCGCTTTTAGTGGTTGCTCCAGAAATTCAACCCCTAATTTTTGTAATGCAATGGCGTTTTTAAGGGTTTCCTCAACACCCCAACCACAATTTGCATCAATCCTAAAAATGGCATCAGAATGTTTTCGTAATTCGGTTACAATAGCAATGTCGTCAGGAGTTCCTAGTTTGATTTTGTAAATAGGCCATGGGAGCTCCTTCATTTTGGCAACCATTTTTTCAATGGTATCGATCCCGATAGTGTAATTTGTCAATGGATTTTGTTCGGGATTATATTGCCATAAATCGTATAATTTTTTCCCTTTTTTTCGAGCATATAAATCATGGTAAGCCATATCTAGAGCACATAGTGCAAATAGATCGTCTTTTAGAAACGGATATATTTTGTTCCAAAAATCTTCGGGACTTTCGTCTGTAGTGGATTCTATTTTAAATCGAATGGCTTCTAAGTCTGCCATCATTTTTGCAATAGTAATATTATAATATGGATTTGAAGTGGCTTCACCATAACCTGAGATACCATCACTTTTGAGTTCAACAATCATCGAAGGCTGTATATCAATAGATTCTCTTGAAATGGTGAATGTATGTTTCAGCTTTAAGTCGTAAGCTCTCAGAATTAGTTCCATAAAATTCGCTATTGTAGGTTTTCTATAATAGTACTAAATCTTGCTGAACTAAACAAGTGAAAAGGTGTTTTTTGAATTAAATTTCGTGGCTTTATTCTTTTATTTTTGTATTAATGGTTTGATATTGAGTTCCTTTTTTAGTTGAAAAAAACTCGGTGGTTCCTAACAAGTTTGGATACAAGAATGCATTTTTGATAAAAAACAAGGGTGATAAAAATTATATTGTCGAAAAATCAATTGTTTTTTGCATATTGTGATAAAAATGATAAATTAGCAAAAATTAAAAAACAGAATGGACGTCTATCAAGAAAAGAAGAATTTGCTACTAGACATGATTGCTTATGCAACTGTAAATGGTCAATTAGATAAAAAAGAATTTGATTTTTTATTTATGCTTTCCAATACTTTAGATATTGAAAAAGGCGGTTTTATGGAATTGTTCTATAAAGGGACGACACTAAAAATGATTAAAGACGAATCTGTTCGGATTTTTCAATTTTACAGATTGGCAATATTGATGCAAAAAGATGGTATTTTGTTTGTAAAAGATGCCACTGCAATCAAACAATTTTCCATTCATATGGGCGTTAATCTTGATGCTGTCAAAAAGGTACTTAAAAAAATGAAAGCCAATCCAGATACACAAATAAGTATCAATGAATTGTTGCGTATTTTTAAGGAATCAGTGTATTCTTAAATAGCTATCGTTAGATTTACTTTAGTCCCTATAACTTCATTTTGTGCATTTAAAATATCCTCATACACAACTGCATCAATTGTGTTTTTATTCCATAATTCTAGGCGTTGATCTATTGATTTTGTCGAAAAGGATTCGTGTTTCAAATCGTTTTTAGCCTTAATTTGACTTGACTTTTCTCTTCCAATTCCGTTGTCAATAATGGTACAAATAAGGTTGGTTTCAGATGCGTCTAAAGTGAAGTTAAGACTAACTTTTTTCAATCCCTCACGATGCATTAAACCATGCTTTATACTATTTTCTACAAAGGGCTGAATCAGCATCGGTGGAATTTCAGTGTAATAATCATCGATGGCTTCATCCAAAGTGATTTGGTATTCAAAATCTTGGTGGAGACGCATTTTTTCGAGTTCCAGATATTTGGTTAATATCTCAATTTCTGTTGATAGTGGGATTTTTTTCTTTCCCGACACTTCTAATATTTGTCTGGTCAAATAGGTGAAATTGCTCATTTGTTCGTTAGCTGTAATTTTATCCCCAAACATAAATTGCTCTTGAATGCTATTCAATGCATTAAAAATAAAATGGGGGTTCATCTGACTTTTCAATGCTTTAAGTTCACTTTCAGCTGCTTTTTTCTCCGCTTCAATTGTTTTTTGTGCTTCTTCAAGTTCAATTTTTAAAAGTTCGTTTTGTTTCTTGATTTTGTATCGATTGAAAAGGAAATAGCTAACTGCACCTATTGAAATAAAAAGAGTAATTAATACAAAAACAAGGGTTGTTTGTCGCTCTGATTTTAATTCGGCAATTTTTTTCTCTTGAGATAGTAATTTGATTTGGTTTTCTTTTTTTTCTGTTTCGTAGCGATGAGTTGCTTTGAGTGCAATATCTTTACTTTCGTCAAAATATATTTTTTCTGCGATTTCGGCTGCAGCTTTATGGAATAGGTAGGCTTGTTTATACTCTTTCGTTTTAAAATAAATTTGACTGATTAATTCAGCGGCTAATTTGATGTCAGACTTAAAATTGGTTTTTTCCGCTAGGGAATATCCTAATAAAGCATATTCAAGTGCTTTTTTATTGTTGTTTTGATCAAAATAAATGGTTCCTAAATGAACCGAAATTTTAGACTGATTGGCTTCACTTTTTATTTTTTTAAAAATAGCATAAGCTTTTAGAAAATAGGCCTTAGCTTTTTCTAATTCCTTTTTTTTATGAAAAATAATGCCATAATTTTTATATGAAGTAGCAATAAAGTCGGTGTTTTTATATTTATTAGCGAGTCTAAAAGCTTGGTTGTTTAATGTAAGGGCCTGATCAATTTGGTCGGTTTTTATAAAGATAGCCGTAAGAGAGCATAATATCAATATTTTTCGTTCGATATTGTTTTGTTGAGTATCTATTTCCAAACATTTTTGGTAGTAAGAGATACTTTTTTGGTACTCTTTTAAATTTTCGAATATTCTGGCTAATGAAAAATAAGTACGTTCCAAACCTTCTGCGTCATTGATTTTGTCAAAGAGTTTTAAGGCTTTCATGTTGTAATTAATAGCAAGTGTGGTATTGCCCAGATTATTATGAATAAATCCTAAATCTGTGAGGACATACGCTTGATTGCTGGGATCTTTGGATAGTTTAGCATAATAATAAGCTCTTTGCATGTACACTAAATTGCTGTCGATTTTACCTAAATAGTCAAAGGCCGTGGCTATATTTTGTAGTGCTAATGCTTTTCCGTAATTGTAATTTATTTTGGAGGCAACATGGAAGGATTTTTTATAAATTAAAATCGATTTTTCAAATTGTTCCTTATAAACATTATAGGCACCTTCATTGTTATAAGCGATGCTTAGATATTTCAAATAGGTTTTGTAACGAATAGAGTCTTTTTCAACGCTTGATTTTTGGAGAGCAAGGTCTTTTAATTCATTATTATATTCAATCCAGACAGAGTAATCATTTTCTTCCTCGATAATTTGGTTTAATAAAAAACATCTTGTAGTATCTTTTTTGAGATGTCTTTTTAATTGTGTGTCAGGATTAGTTTTTTGTGCTAAACAAAAAGAAAAAAAAACTAGAAATATTGAGAGTAGATGGTATTTTTTCATGATGCGTTTTAGACCAAAAAGTAATGCTTTTAAACACTAAAAGTGCCAATAATAGCATCAAAATCATTCTTTTTTTCGCGAGCAATTGGAATGGTTTTGTTATTGCAAAAGGTTAAGGAAGCCCCTTCTTTTTTATTGTATTTTTCTATCTGTTGCATGTTGACCATATACGAACGGTGTACTCTGAAAAAACGAGAATCCTTTTGTAAAAGCTCTTCAAATTCTTTTATTTTTTTGCACACTAAAAATTTGTCATTCGATGTAATAACATGCGTGTAAGAACCGTCAGCCTCAAAGTATAAAATCGAGTCAATTTTAACAAAAGTCAATCCGTCAGAAAGAGGTAAGGCAATTTTTTGTAACTGATTGACGGTGATGTTTTCTTTTAAGACGGCAATGCGATGGTTAATTTGGTTTTGACCATGTTGTTTGATGGCCTTTTCAATAGCCAGTTGTAGCTTGCTAATGCTGATGGGTTTTAAAATATAATCTACTGCCGAAACTTCAAAAGCTTTGATGGCATATTCAGAATAAGCAGTACAAAAAATGGTTTCGAAAGTAGGATTTTCATAGTATTCAAACAACGAAAAACCATTTTCATTAGGCATTTCGATATCTAAAAAAACCAAATCAACCGTTGTGGAATTGATCAATTTTACAGCTGTTTTGACATCAGCGGCTTCCCCAACAATTTCAATTCCTTTTCCATATTCCAAAAGAATGTTTTTAAGTAAAGATCTTGCTTTGGGTTCGTCATCAACAATAATGGCTCTCATCTAAGATATGATTTAATTGTGGCTAAAATACGAGTTTGTTTTGATTTGCGAATGGAATGTTTTGTGAAATAATTACCATTTATGAAGTCAAACCTACTGTTTGTGAATTAGTGAGGTTGAATTCATTTTTTGTAAGATACTTTTGAATCAAATTTTAAATCAAATTATTATGAAGACACGTTTACTTTTCTTTTTTCTAATGGCATTTTCGTTTGCTAAAGCTCAGGTTAGTTTTGGTACTCCTTATGCTTCAAGTGTGACAACCACTACAGCAAATTTGAACGTTTATATGAATTTGAATAATACTTACCAAGTATCGTATCAAATTGCCACAACTTCTGCGGGTGTTGCTTCGGCAGTCAATCAAGGGTCTCTAAACACTTTTGCAGGTTCTTACAATCTTGTTAAAAACTTAACTGGTTTATTACCCAATACTACTTATTATTTTAGATTTCGTGCACTTGCATTTGGGGTTTATACTAACTCTGCCATAGGTTCTTTTACAACTGCGGCTTTAGTACCAATAATTTCTGGAGTTACTTCTTCAGCAATTACAACTAATGGTGCTACTATTAATTATACTTTAAATGCTCAAGGTTTCAATACTACTTCTGTGGTAAAATATGGTTTGTCTATTGCTACAATGACAAGTCAAGTTGTGGGTAATTCGGCAACTGGAACTTCAAACACGGCAGGAAGCACTTTACTAACAGGGCTTACCCCAAACAGACAATATTATTATCAAGTTGAAGCTGTTAATGCGAACGGAACTACTACAAGCGACTCTGTTGGTACTTTTACAACAGCTACTGTTTTTCCGATTATTTCAGGGGTTTCAGCATTGGTTACACAAACTACGGCAACTATTAATTATACCTTAAACGCCAATGGAAGCAATGCAACTTCAAAAGTTTATACACTAGATGGAGGAATTATTCAAACTGAAATTACTGGTGTACCAGCAACAGGAACTACCAACACAGCTGGGAGCGTTACCTTTACAGGTTTAATGCCTAATACGCAATACTATTACAGAATCGAAGCAACTAATAGCAATGGTTTTGAAATCACTGATTTATTGACTTTTACAACTGCTGCACCGCCACAATTGATTGCAGAATATACATTTAATAATACACCTAATAATGTAAATGGTAATTCGCCTTTTGGTCATTTTTTTGGACTGTCTTATACATCAGATAGACAAGGGAATCCAAATAGCGCCTTAAGTCTGACAGGTAATGGAGCTATAGCAGAAATTACCGGATTGCCTTATGGTTCAAATAGTAGAAGCGTGTCTTTTTGGGTAAAAACAACAACTTTAGACCCTAATTATAATTATGTTTTTCATTACGGAGATGCAGCAAATGGAAATGGTTTTTTGTTTAAACCAGCACAATCTATCTTTTTTGCAAGTTCTGGTGGTAATAATAGCATCACTACTTCGCATACAAACAATACTTGGTATCATTATGTTTGTACCTATGATGGTACGACATCAAAAATATACAAGAATGGGATATTGATTTCAAGTGTGGCTGCAATTTGGAACACTGTTAACAATCCATACAATCAGGATTTTTTTAGATTGGGATTGACAGAATATGATTCTACAGGTTTTTTTAGTGGAGCCATTGACGATTTGAAAATTTACAACTACGCTTTAAATCAAGCAGATATCACAAGTTTATATTCTACAAATAACTTGTCAACTACTGATTTTTCTAAAAACAACCTTGAAGCAAGCATTTACCCAAACCCTGCAAACGATATTTTGAATATTCAAATGGAGAAAGAATTAAAATTGGCTACTATTTATTCGGTTTTGGGCATTCAAGTTTTAAGTTCTACAGATAAACAAATTAATGTTTCATCATTATCATCTGGCAATTATTTTGTGCGTGTTGAAGCTCTTGATGGTGCAGTAACCACACAAAAAATAGTAAAAGAATAGGTTAAGTTTATTTTGGTCAAAAATCCGTTGCTCAGTTCTTTTGGAGTAACGGATTTTTTAGAAATAGAATCCAAAATAGTTAAAGCATACCGTTTGTGAAATCAAACATACCGTTGGTGAAGTCACAGCGGTTTTATTAAAACGGGTATAATACATTTGATTAAAGTTAAACATCTTAAATAAATAAAAAATGAAAAATTTAAAAATGCTAATGCTGGCTCTTATGGTTTCTTTGTTTGTGGTTTCTTGTTCAAAAGATGACGATCCCACTACACAGGATTTATTAGTAGGGAAATGGGAATTTATGCAATCAGGTTATGTAGATACTACTGGTAAAGAAACCTTGTACGATTGGGATAGTGATTGCGAAACAAAAAAGGATTATCTTCAATTTTTAGGAGGGACTGTTCTCAAAGAAAGTTACTATGATGATTGTTCTAATACAGTTGACTACAATGGAACATGGACTTTAAATGACAAGACGATTACTACGGCAAATTCTGATGAATTTGGCTCAAGAAACCTAGAGATTGTAGAGTTGACAGACACGGTTTTGAAAGTGAGATTTCCTTATGATTATAAATATGCAAAAACGACTTCAACTACTAAAGATAGTCCTTTTGCGTTTATTATTTATATTTTCAGAAAAGGAGCTAATTAAAAGTTTAGCTTAAATACCAAAAACCGTTGTTTTCTTAGGACAACGGTTTTTTTATAATTTTTCCTGTAAAGCTTTTATCTCATCCCTCAATTTAGCAGCTTGCATAAAGTCGAGTTCTTTGGCGGCTTTTTCCATGGCTTTTCGCTTTTCACGAATGCGTTTCTCTGTTTCTGCTTTCGATAAATATTCCGTTTCGGGTTCAGCAGCTGTGTGTAACGTATGTCCTAATTCGTATTCCACCAATTTATTATTGGTAAAAGCACTGTCAATTTTTTTGTTTAATGCTTTTGGAACAATATTGTTAGCCGTATTAAAATTGATTTGTTTGGTACGACGGTATTCTGTTTCATCAATGGTTTTTTGCATACTGGCGGTGATTTTATCCGCATACATGATGGCTTTTCCGTTGAGGTTACGAGCGGCTCGACCAATGGTTTGCGTAAGCGAACGATGCGAACGTAAGAATCCTTCTTTATCAGCGTCCAAAATAGCAACCAATGATACCTCAGGTAAATCCAGACCTTCACGTAATAAGTTGACACCAATCAAGACATCAAACAGTCCTTTTCGTAAATCTTGCATGATTTCAATTCGTTCCAGTGTATCTACATCCGAGTGGATGTAACGGCAACGAATGGAAACTTTAGTCAAGTATTTAGCCAATTCTTCTGCCATTCGTTTGGTTAGTGTGGTTACTAAAACACGTTCGTCCAATTCACAACGTTGTTGGATTTCTTCAATCAAATCGTCAATTTGGTTCAAACTAGGGCGAATTTCAATAATAGGATCTAATAATCCCGTTGGACGAATGACCTGTTCCACATATACACCACCACTTTTTTGCAATTCATAATCGGCTGGTGTGGCCGAAACATAAATCACCTGATTTTGCATGGCTTCAAATTCGTCAAATTTTAAGGGACGATTGTCCATGGCTGCTGGTAAACGGAATCCGTATTCGACTAAATTTTCTTTACGACTGCGGTCACCTCCATACATAGCATGTACTTGGGAAAGTGTTACGTGACTTTCGTCCACGACCATCAAATAATCTTTTGGGAAATAATCCAACAAACAGAACGGTCGCGTACCTGCCAAACGGCCATCAAGGTAACGAGAGTAATTTTCAATACCCGAACAATATCCTAATTCCCGAATCATTTCCAAATCAAAATTGGTGCGTTCTTCCAAACGTTTTGCTTCGAGATGTTTGCCTATTTCCTTGAAATAATCGACTTGTTTGACTAAATCTTGTTGGATTTCCCAAATCGCTCCTTGCAATACATCAGGTGAAGTCACAAACATATTGGCTGGGTAGATAGTCAGTTTTTCAAAACGCTCAATTACTTTTGAAGTGTTAATGTCGAAAGATTCAATTTCTTCGATTTCATCCCCAAAAAAGTGAATGCGATAAGCGTCATCAGCATAACTTGGATAGACTTCGACAATATCACCTTTGATTCTAAAATTCCCAGGCGCAAAGTCGGCTTCAGTTCGAGAATATAAACTTTGTACTAAGCTGTGTAGTAATTTGGTACGAGAGATTTCCTGATCTCTTTCGATAGCAATCACATTTTTTTGAAATTCGACAGGATTTCCAATACCATACAAACAAGAAACCGAAGCGACCACAAGAATGTCTCTTCTTCCCGAAAGTAGCGAAGAGGTGGTGCTCAAACGCATCTTTTCTAGTTCTTCGTTGATAGACAAATCTTTTTCAATGAAAACTCCTGTTACTGGCATAAAAGCCTCTGGTTGGTAATAATCGTAATAAGAAACAAAATATTCCACCGCATTATTAGGGAAAAATTGTTTGAATTCCGAATACAATTGGGCTGCCAAAGTTTTGTTGTGTGCCAAGACCAGCGTAGGGCGTTGTACCTCCTGAATGACATTGGCTACCGTAAACGTTTTTCCGGAACCTGTAACTCCCAATAGAGTCTGGTGTTGGTCACCATCGACAATTCCTTGAGCGAGTTTTTTAATCGCTTCAGGCTGGTCTCCCTTGGGTAAGTAATCAGATACGACTTGGAAATTCATGTGTTTTTGGTTGCAAAGTTTGAGTTTGCAAAGTTACAAAGTTATTAGGAAACGAAAGATTGGAATCTTAGACCACTTGATTACTCTTCTCGAATTCCCATTCTGATTGTTGTTTTTCGCTCAAAAAGGTCCAAGCTAATATGCGACTTGTTTTTTGACCTTGCGCCATATCAATAGTTTTGATGTTGACAGCATTGACTTTGCTTAAAACATTATAAAGACTTTTGAGATGTGATTGTTTGGCTACAAGGGTAGTAAACCACAAACATTGCATTGGATATTTTGCGCTTTCGTATATCATTTGAGAGATAAATCGAAATTCGCCGCCTTCGCACCATAATTCTGCATTTTGACCACCGAAGTTTAAAATAGGTTTGGTCGTTTTGATATTTTCTAAATTTTTTATTTTTCGAATACTGCCTTGAGTTGCTTCTTCTTGTGAAGTATGGAAAGGGGGATTGCAAAGGATGAATTCAAACTTATCCTCGGGAGTGATAATGTTTTTAAAGATAAAACGTGGTTCAATTTGCTGTTGTAAACTGATGGCTTCCATCAATGTTGGATTGTTTTCAATAATTTTACTGCAATTGATTAATGCTTTTTCGTCAATATCAGTCCCTACAAAACTCCAACCATAGATTGAATTTCCTAAAATTGGATAGATGCAGTTAGCACCAATTCCGATATCGAGCCCTTGAATGCTTTCTCCTTCTGGGATTTTACCTCCGTTGGATACAGCTAATAAGTCAGCTATGTTGTGTATGTAATCAGCTCTTCCGGGTATTGGAGGACATAAATAATCTTTGGGAATATCCCAGTTTTGAATGCCGTAATAGGTGATTAGCAATGCTTTGTTTAAAGCTTTAACGGCTTCGGGATTACTGAAATCTATTGTCTCTTCCGAACTGTCGGGATGATGTTCATTGATAGTAACAAAGCTTTTTAGAGCTGGATATTGTTCTATTAAAAGTTTGAAATCGTATCGAGATCGGTGTTGATTTCTAGGGTGTAATTTTGTTTTTTCTGAGAGCTGCTTGGACATCATTCTTTCTGTTTCGGGAAAAGGAGTTATAAAATATATTTTATCCTAATCATGAGCAAGTTATATAAAAAAGAACAGTTTTTCTAGCTTTTTATAGATAAAATTAATCCATGCATTCCATTAGAAGTAAATCTCCATCGGCATGTACTATTCGTACAATTCCGTCTTGAGCAACATGGTTGCTACTACTGGTTTTATATCCTATGGTTAAGTTGTCATTTTGCAGAGGATAATATAAATTTTCAGAGGTAATGCCTTTGACATCACCAATAGGAATAAGGGAAATTGGCGTGTTGGCCGTATACCATTTTTCGAATTTTCGAGGCAATAAAAACACTTTAGAGTGATCGTCGAGGATGACAATTTTTAATGAATCGCGATAACGAGCTATATTAGTTAAATTAATAATAGTATGGTCAGCTTTTTTCCAGTTGCCCAAACGACATTGACAGCGGGTATATTTTTTTCTATCAAATAGTCAAAAGCTTTCTCTAAGTCGGTTTTGTTTTGGTCTGGAGTATGTACAATTTCAATTGGGTACTGCTTTTCCTTGTAATAGTTGGGGTCAAAATCTCGGTCAAAATCCCCTAATAAAACATCAACCTTAATATTTAAATCTAAAACACGTTCGATGGCAGAGTCTAGTACAATCACAACGGGTGACCATTCTAATAATTGACCTAAAAGTTCGGGATTACAGGATGCACCGTTTGCAATGATTAAAGCGGGTTCTTGATCGTCTCGAACGATATGATGTGAGGACATAGTATGTTTTTTATGTGGTAAAGATAGAAAATTTGATAGTTAATCTCTTTTTTTGAGGGATAGTCCCGAAGCTTTGGGAGGAAAGCCTGCAAACAAGTGAAGCTACAGCGGAACTTATTAAGGAATTGTAAGTGTACAGTCCTACCTTTGTTTTTCAGCGGGTCACGCCCAAAATGGTGTTTTAAAACTATTGAACAATATATTTTCGAGAGTCGATTTCAGATAAAGCAAAATACCCCAATGGATAATTGTTTTTGTCAGTGGTGTTGATAATGTTACCTCTTACAGTTGCTGGTGGCGCTTGAAAAGGACCGCCGCCACCGCCACCTGAAATACTGATGAGAATATTCATATAGTTGTAATAGGTTTTTGAGATGCCATAATGGGTTATTTGGACTTCGTCTCCTGCTTTTATATCGTCAGATTGTGATAAACTGAAAAAACGATTGCCTTGAAAGTAGGAGTCTTCATCTCCGTAAAAATTTTGTTTGATTTTATTGGTGTAACTGTATTGGTATAGATAATAATTGGTTGCATTAGCGGGGTCAGTGAAGAAAGTTTTGAGTTGAATGTCTTTTCCCGTAAATCCTCCATCGTTTTTTTGTGTTACTTCTTCAATAGGCGCAACTGATTTTAAGGTTTCAGTAGCAGTATAGATGGCTCCCTTATAATTAATGGTAAGTGTATAGGTTTCCTCTATTTTTGGAATAAAATTATTGCAAATATATTCACCTGTATTGCCTACTTCAATAAAGTTAAAAGTGGTATTGCTACTGTTTTTTACAGTTATAATAGCTCCAGAAACAGTCGGGATTTGATTGCTGAAATAAGACGTTGTTGTCGTTAATTTTATCTTTTGATCATTGCCAGAGGTTCCTTTGAGCCATTTAATAGTGGCTTCTATTACTAATTTTGGTTCAGTCGTATTAAGGTCAACTTGTACCACCTCTTCACAGCTGCTTAGAAAAAGCAGACTAAGTACGACTATTAGTGTATGTATGTTTTTCATTTTATTAAAATTTAAAATTATAACTTACTGCTGGAACCATCCCGAAAATTGAGGTTTTAACGGCTTCATTTAAACCGCTGTCGGAATTCTGTCTAAAGTTAATGGACGCAGCATTTTTACGATTGTAAAGGTTGTAAATGCTAAAAACCCATTCTCCCTTCCAGTTTCGGTCTTGGTTTTTAGTAGGTGTTAAGGTAGCTGATATATCCAAGTGGTGATAGGCGGGTAGTCGATTTTCATTTCTTAGTCCATAACTAGGTACAGAAATTCCAGCATAGAAGTATTGACCATTAGGGTAGGTGACAGGTTGGCCAGTTTGTAGTACAAAATTAGCTCCAAAACTCCATTTTTCACTCTTTTTATAAGCTCCTGTGACCGCCAAATTATGTGTTTTGTCGTAAACCGAATTGTACCAAGCACCATTATTGATACCTAATTCCTCAGGGGTTCTTCCTGAGTTTGTTGTTCTGATTTGGATAAAGTATAGGAAATCCATCCGTTTAATTTTCCTTCGTTCTTTCGCAACATGATTTCGAGTCCGTACGAACGCATTTGCCCATTAAGGACAATTTGTTCGATAGCTTTGTTGGCAATCAAGTCGGCACCATCAATGTAATCCAATCGGTTTTTTATTTTTTTGTAATAGGTTTCCACTTCTAAGGAGTACATTTTGTCCTGAAAATTTTTGAAGTATCCCAGTGCAACTTGATCTGCCAATTGGGGTTTGATAAAATTATCACTTGGTGTCCAAATGTCCAATGGAGTAGGAGAAGAGGTATTGGATATCAATTGCAGGTATTGTACCATACGGTTGTAGCTTCCTTTGATGGAAGTATTGTCGTTGAGCTGGTAAGAAATAGCCATGCGGGGTTCCAAATTATTGTAACTTTGAATGACTTTGTTTTTGTTGTAGTACTCAGTTGCTACAGGAGTGGCTTTTTCATAAATCTGTAAATCTTTATTAAAAGTAACAGGGTTGTTATCCGAATATATGTTCACGGTAGATTGTCCCAAACGATAAAATAAACTGTAGCGTAATCCATAAGTAATGGCTATTTTTTTAGAAAGTTCGTGTTCGGCACTGGCGTAAATAGCGGGTTCAAAGGCATATTTTTTATCCAATTGATCAAAATTAATCCCAGAATTAGCATCAGATGGTTTGATAGTTCCTGGATTAAAGGAATAATAAATGGCATTTAAACCGTAATTTAATTTGAATTTATCTGAAATATAATTTTTGAAATCATATTTTAAATTGTAGTTTTTGATTCCCGAATCCCATTTGAAACCAACAAAATCCAAATCCAAACCATAGTAGTAATCGCTGTAAATGAGTGATAAATTCGAAAACAATTTATCTGAAAACAAATGGTTCCATCTTAGGTTTAAGGTGGCATTTCCGTAGGTATTTGAAAAACTTTTACTAATAGCAAAAACATCACGTCCAAAATAACCAGAGAGGTATAGGTTATTGTTGTCATTTAGTTTATAGCTTAATTTGGTATTCAAGTCATAAAAATAAGCGGAATTGTTTTTTTGTTCTTCTGATAATTTTAAAAACAAATGTGCGTAAGAGCTTCGACCGCCAATCAAGAATGAACCTTTATTTTTTACTAAAGGGCCTTCCAGTAAAACTCTGCTCGAAATCAATCCAATTCCTCCATTGGCATGAAAGGATTTACTGCTTCCGTCTTTTTGATAGATATCTAGAACAGATGAAGCTCTTCCTCCAAAATTAGCTGGAATTCCACCTTTGTATAATTTTAAGTCTTTGATGGCATCTGGGTTGAAAACCGAGAAAAAACCAAATACGTGCGAAGAGTTAAAAATAGTAGCTTCGTCTAGCAGAATTAAATTTTGATCAGCACCACCGCCACGTACATTAAAACCTGAGGCTCCTTCGCCAGCATTGGTGACACCTGGAAGTAATAAAAGCGATTTGATAACGTCTACTTCACCCAGGACCACTGGCATCTTTTTGATAGACGAAATAGAGAGTTTGTTGACGCTCATTTCAGGCTTTCGAATTTGGGTACTTGTATTTACGCCCGTTATTATAACTTCATCTAGTTGTTCTTGACTGTCGGATAAGTTGAAATTGAGTTTGGTGTTTTTGTCTAAAAAGACTTTTTTAGCAACATTTTGAAAACCAATATAGCTAATTAATACGGTGTAAGAACCTTTGGGTAAGGTGATAGAGTAAAATCCGTATTGGTTGGTATTTGTGCTTGACTTGGTTTCTGGAATGTAAATATTAACACCAATTAAGGTCTCGTTGTTTTTATTATCAGAGATGATACCGCTTAAAGTGAATTTTTGCTTAGCCAGTTCGCTTTCGCTCGTGCCTTGAGAAAAAATATTGAAACAGCTTAATAAAAAGAAAAGTATAGCGATTTTTTTCGTGTCAAACATAATGATGAATTTGAACTGTAAAGGTCAATTTTTCGATGTAAAAATCCTATTGAACGACTGTTAATTAAATGAAATATTTTATGTTTTTTATCAAATACAAAGTAAAGAATCGTCTGTGACGAGTACCTACTTTCTTTTAAAACCAACTAAAAGTGTTTGCAACGCGGTTCAATGATATAAATTACCACAAAAGCACAATAACTTAGTATTTCTTAGAGATCGTTTTCTATCAATTTTTAAGAATACAATGATAAAAAAACAGAAGTAAACTTAATTGCTTCTGTTTTAGTTAGTCGCGTTGCAAACGCTACGATTGGTCTTTTAATTTAAGTAGGTACTCGATGCAATCGAGCACCAGAGACCGTGGACAAACGAGCGCCAGTGGGTGTATTTTCTGCTTTGCAGATTTATGATTGCGAAATGTTGATTCCACTAAACTCTACAATAGCCACAGACAGCTGTTGTGCGTTCGGCTTTATTTTTTGACTTCTTTTATTCTGATTTTAGATACTATTCGGTTAAACATAGTTAATCCTTCATAGTCTAAAACCTTTGTAATTCTATCGATTCTATCTTTATAAATTTTGTAGTCTATGTTGATTTCAAATATATCGTTATCATCTATTAATTTATTTAAAAACTTTAATTCAACATTCAGAAGTTTCAAAGCTTCTTCTTTTTTAATATTAAAAGGCTCATCAATTCCAATGATAGAATATTTTTCCATAGAGCAAAAACACATCATTAAACCATCATTGAAATTATCCTTAATAAGTGTAGTTCCTCTGTCACTATAAATTAACCCAATCTGAAAATCTAATTCAGATTTTAAAACCATTAAATTATGTTCATAATCCTCATACTTCTTATTTTGTTTGTCTCTTTCGGTATTTATTTCTGCCATCTTGGCGTTCCAACGTTCGAGGATATTTACATATGTAAAAACTCCACTAAATGTAATCAGAACTGCAAAAACGACAAGAATAAGATTTGTATCACTGCTTTGTTGCGTAATGTAGTAATCTTCTTTAAACGTCTTTTCAGAATTAAAATCAATTGAGTTTTTATTCAAAGAGTTTATTCTAGTTTCTAAAACATTATTATTGTGATATTCAACGCAACAAAAAACAATCAAGCCAAATAAAATTTAGGTATAAATAAGATGAATGTTTATTTTCATAAAAAATTTGGTTAATTATTATTCTGTCAGTTTCGGTTTTCCAAGCTGACGCACAACTAGTATATATGTATGACAAAATCATACAAAGCCATCCAAATATGGGTAGATATGTATGACAACTGTCATACTTTATTTATTTTCAAATATATTATTTTTTTCTTACAAATCATCAAAACGACTTTTAATTTATTGAATACTTTTCGTACGTATGAGCTTTGTGTTTCAATCATTTTGTCGCGTGTCCTAACACAACAACCGATGCGTAAATATGAAAAACAAAACGTACTTAATTAGCCCCGATTGTAGCGAAAATCCTTTTCCTTTTTCTTTTAAAAAGGAAAAGATTGCAGCGGAAAGCGGGAGGGAGGGTGGTTGTGAAATTAGGTGTTTTTGCTTCAAAAAAAAGACAACCCTTTCGAGTTGTCTTTAGAATAGTAAGTATAAAAACGATTAAGCCGTTTTTAATGTTGAAATTTTATCTAAAATAGTATTCAAAGTTGTGCTTGGACGCATCGCCTTGCTTACTAAAGCTGGATTGGGTTGGTAGTAACCACCAATTTCTTGTGGTTTTCCTTGTGCGCCAATTAATTCAGCGTTGATGGTAGCTTCGTTATCCGTCAATTCTTTTGCAATTGGAGCAAAGATGGCTTGTAAGTCAGCATCTTTAGTTTGTGCAGCCAAAGCTTGTGCCCAGTATAAAGCCAAGTAAAAGTGAGAACCACGGTTGTCAATTTGACCTACTCTTCTAGCTGGTGATTTATCGTTTTGCAAGAAAGCATCATTGGCTTGATCTAAAGTCTCCGATAAAACAATTGCTTTTTCGTTGTTTAAACTTTGTCCTAAATGCTCTAATGAAGCACCTAGTGCTAAGAATTCACCTAGTGAATCCCAACGCAAGTAGCCTTCAGTTACAAATTGCTCAACGTGTTTTGGAGCTGATCCACCTGCACCCGTTTCAAACAATCCACCACCATTCATTAAGGGAACGATAGATAACATTTTAGCAGAAGTTCCTACTTCTAAAATTGGGAACAAATCCGTAAGGTAATCACGCAATACGTTTCCTGTTACTGAAATCGTGTCTAGACCTTTTACAAGTCTTTCGCAAGTAAAATCAGTTGCAGTAATTGGATTTAAGATACGGATGTCTAGTCCAGTTGTATCGTGATCTTTAAGGTATGTGTTTACTTTTTTGATGATTTCTCTATCGTGTGCTCTTTTTTCGTCTAACCAGAAAACAGCAGGAGTATCAGATAAACGTGCTCTATTTACGGCTAGTTTTACCCAGTCTTGAATAGGCGCGTCTTTCGCTTGACACATTCTGAAAATGTCATTTGCTTCAACTGCTTGTTCCATCAATACGTTTCCGTTTACATCAACTACACGAACTTTACCGTTAGCTGACATTTGGAAGGTTTTGTCATGAGAACCATATTCTTCTGCTTTTTGAGCCATCAAACCTACGTTTGGAACAGAGCCCATGGTTGTTGGGTCAAAAGCACCATTCTTTTTACAAAAATCAATTGTTGCCGTATAAACTCCAGCATAACAACGGTCTGGAATAATAGCGATAGTATCTTGTTGTTTTCCTTCTTTGTTCCACATTTGACCAGAAGTACGAATCATAGCTGGCATTGAAGCATCTACAATTACATCTGATGGTACGTGAAGGTTTGTAATTCCTTTTTCAGAGTTTACCATAGCAAGAGCAGGACCGTTTTCAATCGCTTGATTGATGGCAGCTTCTACTTCTGCTTGTTGAGCGTGACCTGCAATTTTTGCATATACGTCACCTAAACCGTTTTTAGTGTTTACGCCAAGTTCAGCAAATAAGGCAGCGTATTTTTCAAAAACGTCTTTGAAATATACTTCAACGATAGCTCCAAAGATAATTGGGTCAGAAACCTTCATCATCGTAGCTTTTAAGTGAACAGAAAGCAATACGCCTTGTGCTTTTGCTTCAGCAATTGTTTTAGCAACAAAAGATTTTAAAGCATTTAAGTGCATTACTGAACTATCGATAATTTCTCCTGATTTCAATGGAGTGCTAGCTTTAAGAACAGTAGTAGCACCGTCTTCAGCTACAAATTCGATTTTTACATCCGTAGCTTCTGCTACAGTCAATGATTGCTCACTTCCGTAAAAATCACCTTCGCTCATAGAAGCTACAGCTGTTTTGGAATCAGCAGACCAAGCTCCCATAGAATGTGGATTTACTTTTGCGTAATTTTTTACTGCTTTAGGAGCTCTACGGTCAGAGTTTCCTTCACGTAAAACTGGGTTTACAGCAGAACCTAAAATTTTAGCATATTTTGCTTTGATTTCCTTTTCAGCATCGTTTTTAGGATCTTCTGGGAAATTTGGTACGTTGTATCCGTGTGCTTGCAATTCAGCAATCGCTCCTTTTAATTGAGGAACAGATGCAGAAACGTTTGGTAATTTAATAATGTTTGCTTCTGGAGCAGTAGCTAATTTTCCTAATTCAGCCAAAGAATCTTTTACTCTTTGTTCCTCAGTCAAAAATTCTGGGAAGTTAGCAAGGATACGAGCTGCAACTGAAATGTCTTCAGTTTCAATTTCGATACCTGCAGTAGCAGTAAAAGCTTGAACAATTGGTAAAAAAGAATAAGTAGCTAACAAAGGTGCTTCGTCAGTTAATGTGTAAACAATCTTTGATTTTTGTGTCATTTTTTAAAATTTATAAACGTAATCCTAATGGTAAGAATGTGAAATGTATGGTTTGCTTTGAACAAAGCCGTGCAAATATATGTAAATCAGACCAAAATACGCAGAAGATTAATCGAGAAATCACCGAATTATGGGATAACTAACGACTTAGGTTTAAAATGTTATTTTTTTAATGAATCGCTCATAAACTAAGAATTCTGTTTTTTGAAAATTAGTGTTCTTAATTTTATAAGGCAGAATTTGTTATAGGGATATTTTAGAACTAGAAAACCAAGCTGTTTTATGTTTGCAGTGGGTAAAAAAAAAGTTTTCAACTGTGCAGTTGTGAAAGCGAATTCGTTCTGTCTGTTTGCTATTTGATTTCTAAAGTCAAAAAAAAAGTCCCGACTAGGTCGAGACTTTTATAATAAAGAGATAATTGATTATCTTCTTTTGTCTTTGATTCTTGCTTTTTTACCAGTAAGTTCTCTGAAGTAGAAAATTCTAGCTCTACGTACAGAACCTCTTTTGTTGATTTCAACTTTTTGTAAAGCTGGCAAGTTGATTGGGAAGATACGCTCAACACCAACTGAACCTGACATTTTACGGATTGTAAAAGTTTCAGTAACTCCAGTACCTCTTCTTTGGATTACAACTCCTTTGAAGAACTGAGTTCTAGTTTTTTCACCCTCTTTAATTTCGTAGTAAACTGTGATTGTATCTCCAGCTCCGAATTCAGGGAAATCTTTTTTTGCAACATATTCGTTATTAACGAAATCTACTAAATTTGCCATTTTATATGCTAAATTATGGTTTAAAATCGGACCAACATTCACGGGTATCGCCAGAGGTTGATCAAATGTGGGCGCAAAAGTATGGAAAAAAGTTTGAAAAAGTTGCTTAGGTGCTAAGTTTTTTTTTTCGAAATCTTAAGTGATTTAGATTCTTTGGACTAAAAAAACGTAGTACCTAAGAGTCTTAGTATCTTAGAGCCTTATAAACTCTACTCTTCAAGTAAATCCGGTCTTCTGTTTTTAGTATGTTCATACGCCATATCTTCACGCCATTTGTCAATTTTGGCAAAATGACCGCTAGTTAAGACTTCAGGAACTTTCCATCCTTTATAATCTGCAGGTCGTGTATAGATAGGTGGGGACAATAAATTGTCTTGAAAGCTATCTGTTAACGCTGAGGTTTCATCACTCAAAACACCTGGAATCAATCGGATTAGTGCGTCTGATAAAACTAATGCTCCCAATTCGCCACCACTCAATACATAGTCGCCTATTGAAATTTCTTTGGTAATGAAGTGATCTCGAACCCGTTGGTCGACACCTTTGTAATGACCACATAGGATAATGATATTTTCGTACATCGACATGGAATTGCACATTTTTTGATTCAATGTTTCTCCATCGGGTGTCATATAAATGACTTCATCATAATCTCTTTCGCTTTTCAAGTGGGTGATACAAGCATCTATAGGTTGTACGGTCATAACCATTCCTGCTCCGCCTCCAAAAGGATAATCGTCTACACTTTTTTGTCTGTTGGTTGTGTAGTCTCTTAAATTATGAAAATGAACTTCAACTAGTCCCTTGTCAATGGCACGCTTCATAATCGAAGCTTCAAAAGGACTCCTTAATAATTCAGGTAAAACAGTAATAATGTCGATGCGCATGATTTTCTTCTATCTAATAAGTTGGCAAAGTTACGAAAGCAAAATTCAATTGCAATTGCAATTTCAAAAATCAATTTTAGTGCTAATTTTAAGTATCGGTAATCCATAATTTTGTTACTTTCTTCTCTATATCTATTTTTGCTCTTAGAAGTCATTCTTTTTCAATTCTCTAATTAAATTTGTAATTTCGCACCACAATTTAAAAATAACAATGATGGAAAACGGAATATATGCTAAATTCAACACTCCAAAAGGAGCGATTTTAGTAAAGTTAACACACGATTTGACTCCAGGTACAGTAGGTAACTTTGTGGCGCTTGCTGAAGGGAATTTAGAAAATAGTGTAAAACCTCAAGGAACTAAATATTACGATGGTTTAACTTTTCACAGAGTTATTCCTGATTTCATGATTCAAGGAGGATGTCCTCAAGGATCTGGAACAGGTGGGCCAGGATACAAATTTGATGACGAATTTCACCCAAGTTTAAAACATGACAAGCCAGGAGTTTTAGCAATGGCTAATGCTGGTCCAGGAACTAACGGTTCTCAATTTTACATCACACACGTTCCAACTTCATGGTTAGACGGGAAACATACTGTTTTTGGTCACGTAATCGAAGGTCAAGATGTTGTTGATGCTATTGGTCAAGGAGATTCTCTTGAAACATTAGAAATTGTAAGAGTAGGTGAAGAGGCTGAAAAATGGAATGCAGTTGAAGCTTTCAGAACTTTTGAAGGAAACCGTAAAAAACGTTTAGAAGCTGAAAAAGCAGCTGCAGAAGCAGCGATGGAAGAAATTGCAGCTGGATTTCAAAAAACAGAAAGTGGTTTGCGTTACCAATTCATTCAAAAAGGTGAAGGAAAGCAAGCGGAAGCTGGAAAAACGGTTTCAGTACACTACGAAGGTTCTTTGCCTTCTGGAAAAGTTTTTGATTCTTCTTATCCAAGAAAAAAACCAATCGAATTCCGTTTGGGTCAAGGGCAAGTAATCGAAGGATGGGACGAAGGTATCGCTTTGTTAAAAGTGGGTGATAAAGCGCGTTTTGTAATTCCATCACACCTAGGTTATGGAGCTAATGGAGCTGGAGGAGTAATTCCGCCAAACGCTACTTTGATTTTCGATGTAGAATTAATGGAAGTAAAATAATTCATTTATTTTAAAATCATATCTAATCCCGATTGTGAAAACAGTCGGGATTTTTAGTTTTAAGTATGAATATTACAATTTTACGAATCTGCCTTAGGTAGATAATAATTCGTGAAATTTTTTTTACCGCAAAGTATTGGTGTTAATTGGTGTAATTGGTATCTAAAACTTCTTAATATGTATCCAAGACCAAATACAAATGTAAATTTCCATCATTAATAAATTTTTAAAAACTTATTGGTGCAAGCCTCAGCAATTTCTAAGTTTTTATATCTTTGACTATATGGAGTCAGTCAAAATCATAGAATGTCCAAGAGATGCCATGCAAGGCATTAAAACATTTATACCTACCGCACAAAAAGCTGCCTATATACAGGCTTTGTTACGAGTAGGTTTTGATACGATTGATTTTGGAAGCTTTGTTTCCCCAAAAGCCATACCTCAAATGCGGGATACTGCTGCAGTTTTAGATCAATTGGATTTATCTCAAACTACAAGTAAGCTGCTTGCAATTATAGCCAATACTAAAGGGGCTGAAATCGCCTCGACGCATTCGCAAATCGATTATTTGGGATTTCCGTTTTCGATTTCGGAGAATTTCCAAATGAGAAACACACACAAAACTATTGCCGAATCACTGATCACTTTGGAAGAAATTCTAAGTATTGCCGATAAAAGCAATAAGGAAGTCGTGGCTTATCTTTCTATGGGTTTTGGCAATCCTTATGGAGATCGATGGAATGTTGAAATTGTAAGTCAATGGACAGAAAAGTTAGCTGCTATGGGAGTGAAAATACTTTCCCTTTCAGATACCATCGGAAGTTCAACTCCAGAAGTGATACAGTATCTGTTTTCGCATTTGGTTGCTCAATATCCCCAAATCGAATTTGGTGCTCATTTTCACACTACTTATGACAAATGGTTTGAAAAAATTGATGCCGCTACCCAAGCGGGTTGTCGCCGTTTTGATGGTGCCATTCAAGGTTTTGGCGGTTGCCCAATGGCCAAAGATGAGCTCACTGGAAATATGCCAACTGAAAAGTTATTATCCTATTTTACAGGAAATAAAATAAATACTCATTTAAATCCGTTAAGTTTTGAGTCGGCTTACAATGTAGCCTCTAAGTTGTTTGGCAAGTACAGATGATTGCTAATAAGTAAAATACCATAAACCTCAATGAAAAAGAAACCTATAATTTATAAAATCCTTAGCTTACTCTTGATGCTATCTATGTCTTATTCCTGTTCCAGTGAATTGGATTTTGATCAAGTAAACGAATTTAAAATAAATCCAATTATAGTAGCTAATTTAACGTATTTTGATGTTCCTGCTCATGAGTTTGTGACCAATGGAGTGGAGACAAATGCGGCTTTTGCAGCACTTAATTTTGATGCATTTAGAGATTCTTTTTTTAGAGATAACTTAGTGCGTGCCGATTTGTTTTTTGAAATCACAAATACCATTAATAGGGCTTATGTTATTGATTTAGTGATGCTGAATAAAGCAGATCAAATAGTATATGCAATTAATTTTAATGTACCGGCATCCAGCGGGGCTCCACAGGTCGTGACTAAAACAGAATTGTTTCAAGGAGCTAAATTGGACTTGTTAAAACAAACGGATAAAATGGGATTTAGGTTAGTAATGCCCCCTGGAACACCATTGACTGAAAATAGTCCAGGAAGTTTAAAATTAAGATCAAGTGCAACTGTTTATATGGAGATAGAATGAGAAAGTTAAGAAGGATTCATTGGCTCCTATTTTTTATATTTTTTAGTGGCTTAGCTCAGAACAAACAAATTTTATACAATTTTACCTCAGTGCCTCAATCCATGATCACAAATCCTGGAGCTGACGTTTCTTATAAGTTTTATTTTGGAGTGCCTTTACTTTCAGGATTTTCTACTCATGTAGGTTCTTCGGGATTTTCAGCTTATGATTTGTTTGCTGATAATGGAGTCGATTTTAATACCAAACTCCGTGATGTTGTTTTTTCGACTACTAACAATGATAAATTAGTGGTCAATGAGCAACTGGAAATCCTAAATGGTGGCTTTAGAGTAGGGGATTGGGATAGTCCTACCTACATATCTTTCGGGATGTATCAAGAATTTGATGCAATTGTATATGTGCCCAAAGATCCAGCTATCTTGGCCTTGGACGGAAATCAAAATTATATTGGAAGGTCCTTCAATTTAGGGGATTTGAAAGCTAGAGCCGAGGCAGTTTCTGTTTTGCATTTAGGTTTTCACAAGAACATCAAAGAGAATTTAATATTTGGAGCAAGAGGGAAAATTTACACCAGTGGTTTCAATGCCACAACTACACGAAATTCGGGTTATATCTATACGATTCCGTCAAATACAACCATGTATGAGCAAGTAATTTATTCTAACTTACAGTTGCAAACCTCTGGAATTTCCAGTTATATAGATGGTAATAGTCAAAATAGTGATGCTAAAAGCGTTGTAAAAAAAGCCTTTTTAGGTCCTGATTTAGGTTTGGGGTTGGATGTTGGTTTTACCTATTACCCCAAAAAAAATATTCAGTGGACAGGGAGTATTTTAGATGTTGGATTTATTGGCCATAGTAAGGATGTAAAGACCTATAATTTCAATGGTTATTATGAGTACGAGGGAATCAATCCTGATTTTATAGATCCTAATAATTCAGGAAGTAGTTTTAGTGATTTTCAAAATGCAATTTCGCTGGATACCACTAGAACTGCCTATAGAACTTGGCGACCTGTTAAAATGAATGCCTCGTATCAATATTCATTCAACGACGGACGTGGAACCGCAGATTGCAATTGCTACGGAAATGATAATAACGGCTATCAAAATGCTGTAGGAGCACAGTTGTTTATGATGACAAGTCCTAGGAGTCCTATGATGGCCTTGACTGCTTTTTACCAAAGAAATATAGCTAATAAACTACATCTAAAAGCGACCTATACATTGGACTCTTTTTCGTATACCAATATCGGTTTAGGGCTTTCAGGCCAGATTGGAGCTTTCAATATTTACTTGATGGGTGATAATTTATTAGCCTATAGGGATCTCGCCAAAGCTAGAAGTCTCTCGTTTCAATTTGGACTCAATTTCGTGTTCAAGGATAGAGAGGAAGATTAATTTTTAGGAGTCATTCCCAGCTGTACATTACAAGTCCTCACTGCTAGCATCCTTTTTCTAAACCCAAAAAAGGAGCTTCCTCCGGTCGCTCTTTTTGGGTAAGAAAAAAGTGATGCTAGCTGCTCTGGGCTTTCCATTTCCATCTGGACTAGGGAGTTGGGGTATAATGATATTTTTTGGTATATTTGAGAGACAATGAATTCTAAGTTAACAATCATGAATCCAAAAGTGGACGAATTTTTATGCAATGCAAAGCATTGGCAAAACGAAATGATTCAGTTACGAAACATACTTCTAGCATGTCAATTAACCGAAGAATTGAAGTGGAAACAACCTTGTTATGCGTATCAAAATACAAATGTTATTTTGATAGGGAATTTCAAAGACTACTGCAGCTTGAGTTTTTTTAAAGGCGTATTGTTGAAAGACACAGATAATTTATTAGAAGCACCAGGTGAAAACTCGCAATCTGTGCGAATGATAAAGTTTAGAAGTCTTGATGAAGTTGTCCAAAAAGAAGCTATTTTAAAAACCTATATCTACCAAGCCATTGAGGTGGAAAAAGCAGGTTTGAAAGTTGAGTTGAAAGAAAATAATGCCTTAGAATTTTCAGAAGAATTATTGAGAAAATTTGAAGAGAATCCAAATTTTAAAAAAGCCTTCGAATCTTTAACTCCAGGAAGACAAAGGGGGTATAACTTGTTTTTTAATGCCGCAAAACAATCCAAAACTCGCATTAGCCGAATCGAAAAATATTTCCATCAAATTCTTGACGGGAAAGGAATAAATGACTGTACCTGTGGATTGTCTAAAAAATATCCGATTTGTGATGGTTCACATAAGGACATACTTTGAGTGATTTTAGATTTATTTTTGTATTTTTATAATAGTGTAAATGAAGTGTTATAATTTTAAAAAGGCAGTGAAATGAAACCAAAACACATTTATCCAGGCGCCCATTCTCTAAATCCTTATATTATTATTAAAGGGTGTAACGAAGCTATAGAATTCTATAAAAAAGCATTTGGCGCAATTGAACGATTTCGACTACTCATGCCTGATGGCTTAGTGGCCCATGGTGAAATTGAAATTGAAGGCTCCTTACTAATGATGTCTGATGAAAATCCAGATTGGGGAGCTATTAGTCCAACAACCTTAGGAGGAAGTTCAGTAGCTTTGAGTATTTATGTAGAAGATGCCGATAAAGTATTTCAACAAGCCATAGAGGCAGGAGCCACAGTAGTGATGCCTATCAAAGATGAATTTTATGGCGATAGAACGGGGCAGGTTTTAGATCCTTTTGGGTACAAATGGATGATTGCCACCCATATCGAAGTGGTCAGTCCAGAAGAAATGCAAAAAAGAATGGATAAAATGTTCTCAGAGAAGTCCTAGAGCGTACAACACAAAGTAAGAAACGGAATTGTTTTTTGTTAAACTTTGAAATTTGTAGTTCAAAAGTTATTCAGTGTTCATGGGATTAGCTGTACCTTAATACCCTTTCTCTAATTCAATGCTAAAAATCAATTTTTATTTCAAATAAATTCACTACATTTGCACGCAATTCAACTAGAAATTGCACCATGATAGCACACAGCACCAAGATTATCGGCGAAGGTTTAACTTACGATGATGTATTATTAGTTCCTAATTACTCCAATGTGCTTCCAAGAGAAGTGAGTATCCAATCCAAATTTTCAAGAAACATAACACTTAACGTCCCTATTGTAGCTGCTGCAATGGATACCGTTACTGAAAGTGCAATGGCTATTGCTATGGCGCAAGAAGGCGGGATAGGTGTTCTACATAAAAACATGACTATCGAGCAGCAAGCTGCTAAAGTTCGTAAAGTAAAACGTGCGGAGTCAGGCATGATAATCGATCCAGTAACTTTACCATTAACTTCTACTGTTGCAGATGCCAAGAACGCAATGAAAGAATACGGAATTGGCGGTATTCCTGTAGTTGACGAAAATAGAACTCTTAAAGGAATCGTTACCAATCGTGATTTGCGTTTTGAAAAAAACAACGCAAGACCAATCATTGAGGTAATGACTAGTGAAAACTTAATCACGGTAGCCGAAGGAACTTCATTGGAACAGGCTGAGGTTGTTTTGCAAGGACACAAAATTGAAAAATTACCTGTAGTAAGTGAAGATAATAAATTAGTAGGTTTAATTACTTTTAGAGATATTACCAAATTAACTCAAAAACCAATTGCAAACAAAGATGTTTACGGGCGTTTGCGCGTAGCAGCAGCGATTGGGGTAACAGGTGATGCGGTACAAAGAGCTGAAGCACTTGTAAATGCAGGTGTTGATGCAATCATCATTGATACAGCACACGGTCATACCGAAGGTGTGGTGAATACTTTGAAAGAAGTAAAATCTAAATTTCCGCAAATCGACGTAATCGTTGGAAACATTGCGACTCCAGAAGCAGCTAAATATTTAGTGGATAACGGAGCTGATGGTGTAAAAGTTGGAATTGGACCAGGTTCTATCTGTACTACTCGTATTGTTGCGGGTGTTGGATTCCCTCAATTTTCTGCCGTTCTTGAAGTAGCTGCGGCTATCAAAGGAACAGGTGTACCAGTAATTGCTGATGGAGGAATTCGTTATACAGGAGATATACCAAAGGCTATTGCTGCAGGAGCTGACTGTGTGATGTTAGGTTCGTTGTTAGCAGGTACTAAAGAATCTCCAGGAGAAACCATTATTTTTGAAGGAAGAAAGTTCAAATCTTACCGTGGAATGGGTTCTGTGGAAGCAATGCAAACAGGTTCTAAAGACCGTTACTTCCAAGATGTTGAAGACGATGTGAAAAAATTAGTTCCAGAAGGAATTGTAGGTCGCGTTCCTTATAAAGGAGAATTGAACGAAAGTATGTTGCAATTCATTGGTGGCCTTAGAGCAGGAATGGGATACTGTGGCGCTAAGGACATTCCAACACTTCAAGAAACAGGACGTTTTGTACGCCTAACTTCAAGTGGAATCACTGAAAGTCATCCACACAATGTGACGATTACTAAAGAGGCTCCTAATTATTCTAGATAATTTCAGTTTCTTCTAAAATATAAAAAGCGGTCTAAATAGTTTTAGACCGCTTTTTTTGTGGTTCATTGTTCCAGTCGAGAAACAATAGTTTGTTTATTTTTCCTTGAATAAGGAATTCAATAATTTTTTATTTCCTACTATCCAAAGGATGTCATTACGTTCTAGAATAATATTAGATTCAGGGTTGAGCATACGTTCTCCATTACGTTCAATACCCACAATGAGACCTTGGGTTTGTTCACGAAGTTTAGAACGACCTATGGCTTTCCCTATAAATTCCTCATTATCTAGTTCAATTTGTCTTAGAACAACTTCATTGTCTACTTTTTCTGGAATTTCGATTTCATTTTGGCGCAGGTATTCCGCAAATTGTTTCACTTGCGCATCAGTACCAATGACTCCAATTTCGTCACCAGGAAACAGGCGTTCCATTTTGTTAGGGACTTGAATTGTAATCTCACCACGATTGATATATGCGATATTAATCCCCATTAATTCTCGTATTTTAATTTCACGAAGCGTTTTTCCGGCTAGGTTGGACTCTTTAGCAATAGTAAAACTGGTCATGTGACCGTCCCATGGAGTTAGGTTGGCATGCTTTCTATCCATTCGTACAGATTCTATTTCGGCTCTATCGTTTAAGTTTTTTAAGAAATGACCTTCTATTTTATGGTATTGCTCATGCAATTGTTTTGGGAATAAAAAGTAGGTAATAATGGCGCAAACTAGAGCGATAAAAGCGATGACAGGAGAGAAAAAGATATTCAACAAAAATCCAATGTAGAAGACTGCCAGCCCCATTCGCAAAAAGAATAACATTAAAATAGGGCCTTTGTATTTACGTTCTTGAAATAAAGTTGCTACTTCTTTGACAGCAATTTTTCGTAGCGATAAAGCATATAGAAAAGGAGAGATTATAATAATTGTAATCAAAGCCGCTATGGCATTTCCAAATTTAGAATCTTCAACTAAAGGAAGTACAAATTTAGACGAAAGTAAAATGATAGAGGTAATGATAATAGTATGGATTACAATGTGTACCAAATGAGTTCTTATGACCACTTGCCAAGTGCTTACTGCCCGAATCGCTTGGGCATTGGTACTGTAACGATTGATTTTTTTGGTTATTCTACGAGGTAATTTTTTTTCTAAAAATTCTGAGAAAGGAACTGCCGCTTTAACCATAAATGGTGTGGTGAAAGTGGTTATAGCAGAAACTGCAACGACTATAGGGTATAGGAACGAACTTGTGACATTCATAGTCATCCCTAGTGTGGCAATAATAAATGAAAACTCTCCAATTTGAGACAAACTCATTCCTGTTTGTACAGACTGTTTCAAGGGTTGTCCAGAGATTAGTGCACCTACGGTGGAACTACAAGATTGCCCTAAAATGGTAATAATAGTGAGGATGAATACAGGAAGTGCATGTTCATAAAGTGTGGTTGGATTGATCAACATTCCAACAGATACGAAGAAAATCGCACCAAATAGATCCTTAACAGGTTTTATCAAATGTTCAATATGTTCGGCTTGAGTTGTTTCAGCAATAATAGACCCCATGATGAAGGCGCCCAAAGCAGGTGAGAAACCTACATCGGCAGCCAAAATCACCATCATCAAGCAAAGTGCTAAGGAGATGATTAAGAGCATTTCATCGGTCAGTAAATGTTTGGCTTTTTTGAGTAGGGTAGGGATGAAAAAGATTCCCGCCACAAACCAAGCAGTTAGGAAAAACGCCAACTTTAGTACAGAAAAGAGCAATTCACTCCCTGAAAAGTTTTGAGTTGCCGCTACAGTTGATAATAATACCATCATCAGAATGGCGACAATATCCTGCACGATTAGGGACCCAATTACGATTCCTGCAAACTTTTGTGCTTTAACCCCTAGTTCGTCAAAGGTTTTCAAAATAATCGTGGTCGAAGAAATAGAGAGAATTACTCCTAAGAAAATGCTGTCCATCAATTTCCAGCCCATCCATTTTCCAGCCATGAATCCAAAGAGGACCATGGTAATGATTTGGGTGACTGCAGTGATGGAGGCGGTACCGCCGACTTTCATTAATTTCTTAAAACTAAATTCGAGTCCTAAGCTGAACAATAAAATGATTACGCCAATTTCGGCCCAGACTTCAACACTCTTAATGTCTTTTACCGAAGGGAAAAAATCGAAATGATTTCCAGCTAAGAATCCTGCAATTAAATATCCTAATACTAAGGGTTGTTTTAGTTTTTTAAACAATAAAACCGCGATACCAGCGGTCATCAATATTAGTCCTAAATCGCTTATTAGGGGTTTTAAATGGCTTGTTGTTTCGGCTATTGTTGCTGCGGCACTCATAAATGAATTTTTGTTTTACAATGCTTCTGTAAATTTAAGGCTAAATATAGCAAAAGCATCGCTTGTGTGCAATCTATACCGGATGTATGGATTGATTTATTTCAATTTCATAAAAAAAGCTATCGGTAAGGATAGCTTTGTAAATAGGATGGTTTTTTACTACTATATTCCTAAGAAATTACTTGGTGTAATTTGTAATAACTCGGCTTTAATAGCATCCGAAACTTCCAAAGTACCAATAAACTCATGAATCGATTTTTTAGTAATCGCTTCATTGGTTCTGGTTAATCCTTTTAATGCTTCATACGGATTTGGATAAGCCTCACGACGTAAAATAGTTTGAATCGCCTCAGCCACTACTGCCCAGTTGTTTTCTAAATCTTCGTGGAATTTGGATTCGTTCAATAACAATTTGTTCAACCCTTTCATAGTTGCTTCAAATGAGATAATAGTGTGTCCTATTGGGACACCTACATTTCTCAAAACGGTACTATCAGTCAAATCACGTTGTAATCTTGAGATTGGCAACTTAGCCGATAGATGTTCGAAAATCGCATTGGCAATCCCTAAGTTTCCTTCTGAGTTCTCAAAATCAATTGGGTTTACTTTATGTGGCATAGCCGATGAACCAATTTCACCTGCTTTGATTTTTTGTTTGAAATATTCCATTGAAACGTATGTCCAAATGTCACGGTCTAAGTCAATGATAATATTGTTGATTCTCTTTAAAGCATCAAAAAATGCAGCAAAGTGATCGTAGTGCTCAATTTGAGTCGTTGGGAAGGAGTGGTGTAAACCAAGTGTTTGCTCCACAAATTTGTTTCCAAATTGTTTCCAATCGATTTGTGGGTACGCTACATGGTGAGCATTGTAGTTTCCAGTAGCACCTCCAAATTTAGCCGCAAAAGGTACGTTGAATAACAAACGCATTTGCTCCTCTAAACGCTCTACAAAAACTCCAATTTCTTTCCCTAAACGTGTAGGTGAAGCTGGTTGTCCGTGAGTACGTGCTAACAATGGTACATTTGCCCATTCCACGCTTAATTCTTTCAATTTAGCAACCAAGGCAATCAACGAAGGTAGATATACTTGTTCAAAAGCTTCTTTTGTTGACAATGGAATCGCTGTATTGTTAATATCTTGAGAAGTCAATCCAAAGTGGATGAATTCTTTGTATTCAGATAACCCTAATTTCTCAAATTTATCTTTGATGAAATATTCTACTGCTTTCACGTCATGGTTGGTTACTTTTTCAGTTTCCTTAATCCAAAGCGCATCTTCAGCTGAGAAATTTTTATAAATGTTACGCAAACTATCAAACAAATCAGCATTTACTCCAGTTAATTGTGGTAAAGGCTGTTCGCATAACGCAATAAAATATTCAATTTCGATTAAAACACGGTATTTTATTAAGGCCTCTTCAGAGAAAAAAGGAGCCAAATTTTGAGTTTTACTTCTATATCTTCCGTCAATTGGCGAAATAGCATTCAATTCGTTTAAAGTCGTCATTTTTGAGTATTTTTTTGAAAGGCACAAATATACGTAGAAGTTAGAAGTTAGGGGTTAGAAGTTAGAAGTTTTTTACAAAAATCGAGTATTTTTTTCAGGAGCTATTTTGAAGTTGCTAAGTCTCTGAGATTTTTTATTTAGTCGATAATCCTATCGTTTTTAAATACCCTCATCTACCTTATGAACTTAGCAACTCAGAAACGTTAATACATTTACAAAATCAACAATTTCTCCTTTAAAAACGCAACACCATCAGAAGCATTCATTGGAATCAACTCCAGTTTATTGCTCAAATTCGGAATAGCGGCGGGTTTAGGGTCAATGTAGAATAGTTGACAATCCGCTTTTATAAAATCAATCAATCCTGCTGCTGGATATACTTGTAATGAGGTACCAATAACTACAAAATAATCCGCTGTTTCAGCAATGTCAATAGCTTCTTCTAAAGCGGGTACTGCCTCGCCAAACCATACAATATGCGGTCTGAGTTGGTATCCCTTCGAATCCAAATCCCCTAAAGCCAAGTCGTTTTTCCAGTCTTGAATTTCGTTTTCAAATCGTGTGCTGCGAACTTTTAACAACTCACCATGCAGATGCAAAACATTCGTACTGCCCGCTCTTTCGTGTAAATCATCCACATTTTGCGTAATGATATGTACCTCATAATCCTTTTCCAAATTGGCTAAAGCGATGTGACCCAAATTGGGTTCCACTTCAAATAACTGTTTGCGTCTTTGATTGTAAAAGTCCAAAACTAATTCAGGATTTTTCTGCCAACCTTCGGGAGTGGCAACTTCTTGTATATCGTGACCTTCCCATAATCCATCACTGTCTCTGAATGTTTTGATTCCGCTCTCGGCGCTCATGCCGGCACCCGATAAAACAACTAGTTTCTTTTTCATTTTTTTAAGCATTTCGTGTAAATTTAAAACAATTATCAATATTGTCATTGCAAGGAACGAAGCAATCACGTTTGCAAAATCAAGCGCTGTTTTTAAATTAGGTGATTCACTTTGTGTGATTGCTTCTTGCCTATCCATGAACTTTGTCGAGTTTGTTTGCTCCGCAATTTATAAGTTCTGCTATTTCTTAATTGGTTTAAAATTGGCACAAATAGCAGTCTGTTTCAAAAAAAATAGATACCCTAATTGAACGATAAAATTTAAAGTTATTATTTTTGCCACAAATACAAAACACCATGATTGACCTCGATTATCTAAATTTCCTTGAAAATATACTAACCGATAACCGAAAAGAACGTTTTCTTCAAGTTTTGAAAAACCGTACCAAACATTTTACAGTCGCTGTAGAAGATGTTTATCAAATGCACAATACCAGTGCCGTAATGCGTAGTTGTGAGGTTTTTGGCGTTCAGGAATTACACGTTATTGAGCAACGATACGGAAAACGAATCGATAAAGAAATTGCTCTTGGAGCTCAAAAATGGGTGGATATCCAGCGCCATGACAGTAATATCAATTGTGTGGAATCCTTGAAAGATAAAGGGTACCAAATTATTGCGACAACTCCTCATGAAAATGATTGTGTCCTTGAAGATTTTGATATTAGTAAACCTTCGGCTTTATTTTTTGGAACCGAAAAAGAAGGACTTTCTCCTGAAATCATGCAGCGTGCTGATGGATTCTTAAAAATTCCCATGGTAGGTTTTACAGAGAGTTTGAATATCTCAGTTTCAGCAGCTATTATCATCCAGAATTTAACGAGTCGACTTCGTAATTCGGATATTGATTGGCATTTGTCTGAAGAAGAAATCCTAGAAAAACGCTTGGCATGGGCAAAAAACTCTATCAAAGATATTAAGCGAATTGAAGCCCGATATTATGGGGAAAAGAATTAAAAGTTAAGAGTTTAAAGTTGGAAAATTAAGGGTTAGGAGTTAAGAGTGGTACAGAAATTTGCACCCAATAACGCTTGTCTCATAACCCTTAACTCATTGCCTATTTCTTCACGAATAAATACAACCCGAGTAAGCTTACTACCAAAACTCCCAAGGCAGAAATTGCCATTACTAAGTCGCGAATGTTTTTTCCTGCCCAATCCATAAACAAATATTTATGGAGAATGGCAAAACTATAGCCTTCGGTTCGATCTGCATTGGTTACAAAAGCGGCCAATCTCGAAGTAGAGGGCTCAATATAGATTGCGGTTTTGTCTGGAGTGTCGTAGCTCAATTTAATCACTGGCAATCTTTTGTTTACAAAACCGTATTCACGATTGTCAAATTGGTACAAGTACTTAGTATCAGACAAGGAAGCGTTTTTGATGCAAGACTCTGTATTGATTACATCGCAGCAATCGGCTGGCGTTTCATTAGTAGTATTTGCCATCATTTTAGTAAATTTATTGGCTAGAAAGGCAGCATAATCTACTTCAAGGGTTTTGTTTTCGATTCCTGTTTTGTAATCAATGTATTTGTTTTTGATTTCTCCATCTTCATTGGGGAGCAATTGTACCTGCCAATAAGGTTTGTTTTGGAATTGCACCAAAGACAAATTTGACCAACTCGAATCGGGTTTAATTTCAAAATTAGACTTACTAAAATCGGCTGTTTTAAAGTCGGGAGCATAGACCATTTTGTCCAAGGTGTAGGGCTTGAATTTTTTCGTGACATGATAACCACCGCTAAATGCAAAGGTCAAAGTCACCAAGGAAACAGCAATTCCTATTTTGCGATGGTGTTTTTTAAATTTAGATTCTTGATCAGTGACAGGTGTTTTTTTGAACATTTTCCAAAAGAAGCCATAAATCACCACACCACTCAAAGCCGAGATACTGATAATTCCTAAAAGAATTAGCATCAAGCTAATATGCACAGTTTTGTTAGTAATATCTTCTAGGAAATTCCAATTGTGAAACATATCAAATACCCAAAGTTGGATTTTTCGAGAAGTAGGATTGTAGGTAGCCAATTTACTAGAAGAGGTTTCTACATAAACATCCATATCGTCTTCTCTGTCAAAACTCAGTTTCCAAACGGGTAAATAGCGATTGACATATTTGTACTGGGTATCAAAATCCGTTTGCAATTCGATATTCGAAACAGCACTTTTTTGATCATCCAGAAAGTAACGAGACAGCCATTCGGCATAAAATCTATCGCCATTTTTCAATTCGGCACCATTCTCAGAATTGAAGTATAAAACTTCATTGGTTTTGGTTGTTTTGACTTGGTAAAAACTAGCATCGTTAAAACTAACCAATCGGAAATTTTGGAAGGTTTCGATGTTGTTTTTTTGCAAAACTTCATAAAGTGTCAACTTGATTGAAGTATTGTCGATGGGTGCCACTTCTAATTTTTCATGGGCGATAGTAGGTTTGAACCAATGCGCCATCACAGGATGCATCAATCCTGATATACACCAAAAAATCACTGGGATTATCGTGATAATACCCAGTGTTCGATGCCATTTGTAAAGGTTCTTTTTTAGCTTTTTAACCCACTTTTTGGAATTTGATTTTTTCATTCGTTTTATTTTTTCAAACAAAGGTTGTATTGCAAACCAATTAAAAAGGTTCTAGGAGCGGCGGCTAAATAACTTGATTGGGCTGAAGTAACATTCCCTCTACCAACATTATACGCATATAATTTATCGGTAAAGTTCAATACATTACCATAAAACTCTACATTTTTGTATTTATAACCCAGTCTGCCATTAAATATGGTGTAGCCTTCATAGCTAACCGTGTTGATTTGATTTTGATAGAAACTGCTAACATATTGACATTCTACCGCAGCTCTAAAATTTGGAAACCAATTGGGGTAGTAACTCAGTTCTGAATTTCCAGTCCATCTTGGAGCCGATGGCATTTCGTACCCACCTAGATTTTGTAGTGCATCAGTGGTAATGTCTGATACTTTGAAGTCAATGTAGCGATGTTCAGCTACTGTACCTCCTAGGCGAATATGCCATTGTCTATTGGGAGTGTAATTAAGCCCAAATTCAATTCCTTTATGACTGGTTTCCCCAGCGGAACGGAAATCGGTTGTGTTGTCTTCTAGCTTGATATTCAACAATTCATTTTTGCCCTCCATATAGTAAGCCGCATAATCAAAACTAAGTTTGTTTTTATAGACTGAAACCCATCCGCCAATTTCAAAATTTTCAAAAGTGGCAGGTTCTAAATTATAGTAAAACTCTGCTGGTTTCCCCGTAGTTCCTCCAGTTCCAGGTCTTGCTCTGAAAATGGTGGTGATATTTGGAGGTGAAAATCCTTGTGAATAGTTTCCGTAGAAACCCGCTTCTTTAAATGGGTTGTAATTTACACCTGCTTTAAAGGTAAACTTGTCGTAGGTTTTGTTTCCTGTAGAATTGTCTAAAGCATTATCGTAATTGAGTTTCATATTGTCATAACGTCCCCCCAAAGTAAAAGTCACTTCTGAAACAGGGCTAAAGCTAATTTGTTTGAAAATAGCAGTATTGTAAATGTCAGCACTATAATTGGCTAACTTTGTTTCAGGATGCTCAGAGACAATTTCGTATTTGTTGACCGTTTGTTTTCCAGAGTCTCCAGGGTTCAAAGTAGCCGAAAGTTTAATTAAATACGACCAATAGGTTACGGGTGAAAAGTCAAAAGTAGCACCACTTACCATAGTAGTATTCCAGAAATCAAATTTTTGAGTGTGTTGTCCAACGGCACCGTAGCTTTTAAAGTTATTAGAATTGACCTCGCCTGTTGCTGAGGTTGGGTTATTAGTGGCACTCCAGCGAATTCCGTAGGATGGATTTTGCCCTAATTTATTATCTCTATGGTAAACGGTTAGGGATGAATTGGCATTTGTGTTCCAATCGTGTTCTAAGGTCAAACGGCTGCGTAATGCTTCTGATTTTCTATAAGTGAAATCCGAGGTGCTTTTGTAGTCTCTATTGTAGAAATCTTGCTCATTTACGCCACCACTCATATCCGAAAAGTAGTTGCCTATCATAGTATTGCTGATTAAGCGCGTGTTGTCATTGATGGCATAATCCAATCTAATGTTAAGGTTGTCTTTTTGGTAATCAGAATGTGTCATCCAAGAGTTTTCCTGAATGCTGGAAATTCCAGCGATATGAAACCCTAGTTTCCCAATGGTAGCACCTCCCGAGGCTTGTATTCTTTTATAACCCCATTGATCGGCTTGAATACCAAACTTGAATTCAGGATAAAAAGAAGGTTTTTGTGAAATTAAGTTGATGGTTCCTCCCACTGCTTCAGGACCATAAAGCGAAGAAGCTGGACCCTTTACCACCTCAATGGCTTGTAAATTAAATTGATTAATCTCTAACAACGCATTGTGGTTAAAGATTCCCAGTGGTCGAATAGGCAATCCGTCCTCTAGATACAAATAATAAGCGTTAGTGGTCATGGGTTGACGGATAGCCATCATGTGTTGTTCGTTCCCTAGATTAACCATCAATACCCCTGGTGTTTTATTGACCATTTCGTATAAAGCGGTCGCTTTGGTTTCATCAATAGTTTTGGCACTGATTTTACTGATGGCTACGGGAGTTTCTTGACGTACTGTTTTTGTTCTATTGGCAGTAACGAAAATATTGTCCAACTCGGTTCGACTAGTATCTTTTACTTTTTTGTTTTGTGCATGGATAAATTGTCCTAAAATCAATAGGATAATGAATATTTTTTTCATTAGGATAGTACTAAATTATAATAAATTAAAGCTTTGACTTTTGGTCAAAAGGATTTGTTCTGTCTCAAATACAGAAACTTATTATTATAATTTATACAAGAGGAGGGTGAAAAATGCTAAAGGAAATCCCAATTGGTTTTGCCGAAAAAGCAGTAAAGGTTTTTTCTTTTTGGGTTACTGTAGTACTGGGATTGAATTGGACTTGAAAAGGAACAGTCGTGTAAACCAATTCTGTTTTTTCTTTCAGGTTGGTTTTGTCCATTCTTTTTTCGTTGTCGTCGTATTTTTTAAGGCTTTTTTGTAGTTCGCATCGCCCATTACAACTGTTATTGATGTTGGCTCTTTGGATACAAATGGTTTGAGCGATTTCGTCTTGCGCCATTTTAAATTGCGTGTAAATCACCACAGTTCCCAAAGAAGGAAGTAAAAGTAGGAGTGATAATAAAGTCGCAAAAAATAGTTTCAAGACTTGAAATTTTTAAAAGTGGTGCAAAGATAAATTAAAAATAGAATTTGCAAGAGATATTCAGTATTAATATTTAATCCATGAAAAAAAAATTAAGCAGTTCGCCTTTGAAATTTTAGTTCGCATTGCAAATGCTGTGATTGCAGTTTTCGTTAAAAAAAAAGACTTGGTTAAAAAAGAGTAGCCGTTAGCGATTTGGAGCAAAGGATGTTTTTAGGAGGCATTTTTGGGTTTTATGATTTTATCTTTTTCGTATGTAATGACTCTGCACGATTTGATTCAAATATGTTTTTGTTCCAATCAATTCAAATTTCAATTCGTTTGGTAGTTCTGAAAACAAGGGAGCACCTCCACCTAACAGAATGGGAATTGTGGTAATGATCATTTCATCAATTAAATCCTCATTTAGAAAATTAGTTATCGTAGTTCCTCCGTCAATATAAAGTCTGTAAAATCCTTTTTTGTGAATTTGTGTTAGAATTTCTGTTAAAGTACCATTAACCAAAAATGCTTTCTCTTTAAGACTTGCAGGTATTTCTTTTAAGCTGTTGCTTAGTACAAAAACGGGTTTGTCATACGGCCAATCAACATCGAACCCGAGAACAGTTACAAATGTTTTTCTTCCCATTACAAGAGCATCAATTTCCTTATTGAATGCTATATAACCCATATCATCATGATCGAGATTTGGTATGGAATTTAACCAATCAAGTCCGCCGTTTTTAGCTGCGATGTAGCCGTCTAAACTGGTTGCAATAAATACACTGTTTTTCTTGTTCATTATTTTTTGGAATTTAGTTGTCTGCTGGTCAACAAAGTAATTCGGCAGATTTCTACCACAAATGCTATTGCGAACAGCTGCTCGTTCACATGCTCTAAATTATGTCATATATTTTTAAAAACAAAGATAATCTCGACTGCGCTCGATTTGACAAAAACCAACATCTAATTTAAAACGTTCTGTCAAATCGAGCGCAGTCGAGACCCATTTTGAGTTAAAGTGTAAATTCTTTATGTGGATCGTTATTCCCGCAATCTTGTCTTCCCTACGATAGAAGGACTCGAGCGATAGCAAACAGGCGAAGCAAAGTCCGTAAGTAGCTCGACCAAGAGTTTTATGTTTGTTGTTTGCTCATTCTTCTGGGCACGGATAGCAAATGCGTACTATTCTTTATGGCTAAAGATTAATTTTTCGTCTTTTTTTAGTTCGATGTGTTGTCCTTTGCCTCTCAATTCGTATTGGTCATTTTTGTACCAAATTCCCGAAGCTGGTTTTTGGCTAAGAAGCTCTATTTTTTCATTGTTAAACTCAATGATTGCTATACCGGTAGTATTATTAAAGGTCAATTTGATTTTGGAACCATCAGGATTAGTCAAAGTTTTGGTAACAATTGCAGGGGTTGAACTCTGGACCGATGGTAGAGGGAGGGGTTGTTTGGTTTCAGTTGTTTTCTCTTTACAGGAGGTTATTACAAGACTGGTTAATATGATTACTATAATTTTTTTTGATATCATAATTTCGTTTTTATTTTGGCTGTTGCTATGTCGATTTTTCTTTTATAGGTGTAGTTGTTAGCTTAAATTTACGAATAATTCACTACCGCTAAAACTTCGCGCCATTTGTGAAGTACTATTACAAAGGCGTGTACTCTTCTGGGAGTGGATTCGTTCATTTTCTCAGCTATTCTGCTTTTCCTGTTTTTCCAATTCATTAATGATTCCTTTCAGCATTGTTGGGACTATAAATTTATGAAATGGTCTAACGGGTAAAAAATAAAGTCGTCCAAACCAATTATTAAATTCTACTGTTGTGGATATTGTTAGGTTTTTTGTTGATTTGTCTAATAATAATGAAACTCTAAAATTCAAATGTTTATCGTCTTCCCCAAGAATCACTTCATTGTCTGTTTTGAGGAACACTTTAAAAAGTCCAAGTTGTTCGCCAGGTTCACATTTAAAATTTTCTAATTGTTTTTGGTTGTCAACTACATTTTCTGAAGTTTTAAGTCCAAAAACAGCTACTATTTTATTTCTTAAATTAAATAGTTTTCCCACCCATTTTGGGCCACTTGAAAAAAAGGCTTTGCCTATGTCAGCCGAAGTGGTTTTGTTTTCAACGTCATTAAAAACGCCTTGAAAACTGTCCATGTAGTCATATACTTTGTGAGAAGTATTCAGTATCGAATTATAAGGAAGAGTAGTTCTAACTATTTTCATTTTCTTTTTGTATGTGTACCGCTACAATGACCGCGAACGGTCTCGGGCTTTGCGAGATTGGGAAATAAAGATGCGAGGTTTTTCGGTTAAATACAAATTTTACAAATACAAAACCATTTTTAAATTCAGCTTAGTAACCCTATCTGGTTCGTGTGGCAGCAAGTCCAAACTTGTTTTTTCGACCATTGGAGGACTCGAGCGATAGCGAACAGGCGAAGCAAACTCCGTAAGTAACTCGACAAAGTGTTTGATTTTTGTTATTTGCTCATTGTTGAGAAATGGAACACAGATAACACAGATGAAACGGATTATCACAGATTTTTAAAGTCTCAGTAACCCCAAACTTGTCTTCCCGACGATAGGAGCACTCGAGCGATAGCGAACAGGCGAAGCAAACTCCGTAAGTAGCTCGACAAAGTGTTTCTCATATTTTATTTGCTCATTGTTGCGGGCACAGATGAATATCTGCCTAACGTATGTGCAAATCTGCGAGATAGGGTAAACTTTTTGGATGTATTTTGTTCTTGAAGCTGGAATATAAGGTTTTGATTAACGAGTCGAACGCGAAAGGATTCGCGCACGAGCGGGGGAAATGACACAAAAAATGCTTAACTTAATGACATTGCGCTCGCGCTAGCCTGTGTGATTGGTTTTTTCAATTTAATTCCAAACTCCATTCATTTCTGTTAATATAATAGGCTTTCCATCGGTTACAACAATAGTATGTTCGTGTTGTGCCATGAAACCTCCTTTATCACCTACCATTGTCCAACCATCATTTAGTTCTACAGCTTTAGATGAAGTAGTTGAAATGAAAGTTTCAATTGCAACTACAGCATTTTTTTTAAATCGTCGTTGGTCATATTTGTTTCTGTAGTTTAATAGTTCGTCTGGTTCTTCGTGTAAACTTCTTCCAACACCGTGTCCGCCAAGATTTTTAATAACTTTATAACCTCTTT
The DNA here is from genome assembly GCF_048320115.1 of Flavobacterium faecale. Lineage (GTDB taxonomy): Bacteria > Bacteroidota > Bacteroidia > Flavobacteriales > Flavobacteriaceae > Flavobacterium > Flavobacterium faecale_A. Next base: position 149,238 of record NZ_CP182943.1, on the reverse strand, counting down.
TCTTAGCTTCGTTTTCCATCAGAAATCCTATGTCCGCAATTTTTACTCCCCCTTTAATATTGCTAATTGTTTTCTGCAATATTTCTTTGGAAGCATCAACTAATTTTTGGTGTTGGTTAATGTCTTCACCAAGTACAAATGAATTACCATTGTCTGACCAAAAACCATCAAGTTCTGCTGATACATCTATATTTATTAAATCGCCTTCGCAAAGAATCCTTTTGTTAGATGGAATACCGTGACAAAATTCATTATTCACACTTATACAAGTAAATCCGGGGAATTTGTATGTAACAAAAGGTGCCGAATTTGCTCCTAAATCTTTTAATATATTTCCTCCAAAGTCATCAATTTCTTTTGTCGTCATACCAACTTGAGCAAAGTTTTTCATTTCTTTTAAAGTATAAGCAACAGCTTCACTTACTTTTCTCATTCCAATTAACTCTAGTTCACTTGTTATAGACATATTATTTTTCTTTTTAATTTAGTTTTCAAATTTACGCATTTCCGTAAAGTTATAGAATGTGGAGCTGCGAACTATCTGTATAGTTATTCCCGCAATCTTGTCTTCCCGACGATAGGAGGGAACTCCGTAAGTAGCTCGATCAAGTTTATCTATTGCTCACTGTTGCGGGCACGAGGAAGCAAACTCCGTAAGTAACTCGACAAAGTATTTTATTTGTGTCATTTGCTCAATGTTGAGAAATGGAACACAGATAACACAGATGAAACGGATTATCACAGATTTTTAAAGTCTCAGTAACCCCAAACTTGTCTTCCCGACGATAGGAGCACTCGAGCGATAGCGAACAGGCGAAGCAAACTCCGTAAGTAGCTCGACAAAGTATTTCTCTTATGCTATTTACTTATTGTTTACGGGCACAGATGAATATCTACCTAACGTATGTGCAAATCTGCGAGATAGGGTAAACTTTTTGGATGTATTTTGTTCTTGAAGCTGGAATATAAGGTTTTGATTAACGAGTCGAACGCGAAAGGATTCGCGCACGAGCGGGGCGAACACAGATAACACAGATGAAACGGATTATCACAGATTTTTAAAGTATCAGTAACCCCAATCTTGTCTTCCCGACGATAGGAGGGAACTCCGTAAGTAGCTCGACAAAGTATTTCTCATATTTTATTTGCTCATTGTTGCGGGCACAGATGAATATCTGCCTAACGTATGTGCAAATCTGCGAGATAGGGTAAACTTTTTGGATGTATTTTGTTCTTGAAGCTGGAATATAAGGTTTTGATTAACGAGTCGAACGCGAAAGGATTCGCGCACGAGCGGGGAACTCCGTAAGTAGCTCGACAAAGTGTTTCTCATATTTTATTTGCTCATTGTTGCGGGCACAGATGAATATCTGCCTAACGTATGTGCAAATCTGCGAGATAGGGTAAACTTTTTGGATGTATTTTGTTCTTGAAGCTGGAATATAAAGTTTTGATTAACGAGTCGAACGCGAAAGGATTCGCGCACGAGCGGGGGCCTTGCGCCGTTTGCGACTTACGAAGACGAGTATTTTCGGCTTAACGAAAATACGAATTAAAACGGCAATTCCACTAAATTCGCAAATGGCGCAAGACGTGTGTTGGCAGATGGTTTTTTATATTTTCTCTTGTAAATTAATAAATCTAAAATTCATAAAATAATATCTGAAAAGTAAAAAAGTAAAAATTAAATAAGTAGCTAAAATGAAATAATATTCTTTTTCAGCCAATAGAATTATTGCAACTAATAACATAATTAAGTTGAATATCCATACTCTAATAAAATGTGATGTTAATACTTTCTTTAACCCTTGTGAATAATCATTGATTATTTTAAAATCATCTAATATAAAAAGAATAGCAAAATTCAAAATACTTATATATATGTTTTTATATCCAATTATAATAAAAAATTCCGCTAGTGCAATGTTTATAATGTAAAAAGAAATTTGAGAAAAGAATAAAGTTTCGTGTTTTTCGAAATTTATATTTCCATTATAATTTTTAATTGACCTCAATGGAAGTATACCTATAAGGAGAAATGAAATTATATCTTTATTTAAAATTTCTTTATAAATATAAGACAAAAGATATATTATGATTAGTAAAGAAGAAATTCTAATAGGTAAAATTCCTAATACATTTTCTTTTGAAATCCAGATTGATAAATTTGAATTGAATAAATTATAGAAACCATTAAAAATTGAAAAGAAACCAAAAAAGAGTCCAAGACTTAAAATTACTGTGATAAAAAAATACTTTACGAAGTCAAATTTTATTTCTCTATATTCCCATTCACCACTATTTTTTTTGATAAAAGAGTTGTTAAACAGGAAAAAGATAATAATGGTTAAAATAAGTGAAAAATAAACTCCTTTATTATAATTATCTACATTACTTGAATTTACATTTAGCCAATCGAAAACAAATAAATTGCGTTGATTAAGAGTAATATTAAGCTCAATTGTATATTCTAATGTGTATTTAAATATAATGAAAGTTAATAAATAAGAAATCGTTCTGAAAAATAAGTATTTAATTTTAGCAAAAAATTTATTCAATGTTTCATTATCAATTGAATAATCTTCTAATTGTCTATTAAGTTCTTTTGAATTCATTATTATATATCCTAAAGAAAATATTGCTGAAGGAATTAAATAAATTTCAAAATTTTGTATGTCAATATTTATAATTTTGTTTTTTACAGTTTCGGATAAAAAATTCGATTTCTGTAAATCTAGCAAAACATAAGCCGAACTAATTAAAACACTAAATTTAAAAAGATTAAAAAGAGTTTTTATGCTAAATAAATAAACAATACGTTCAATAAATCTCCCATAATTTTTCAAATGCGTTTCGGAGTATATTTCAATAAAAAGTATAATAATTGAAACTAAAATTATAGAAATTATTTCATTCATTTTTTTATTTTTATGCGGTTTTTGAGCAAACTATCTGCCAACTCTTAAATATCCGCAACTCCATTGCGGCAATCCATCCCGTTTAAGCTAGATTTGTGCTATTGAGTAGCGTTTTATTTGTTTTTCAAATATAGTTAAAATTAAGAATTAACTTAGTTTTGTGTTTGATACTTTTTAAAAGTATATTTTTTTTGATGGATTAGTACGGTTAATCGTAATTGATTAAAATTAACATGATTTTTAGCCCCGATAGAAACGAAAATCCTTGTGGTGGCGGGCTTTATGCCACCACAAGATTGTAGTGTATAGCGGGAGGGAAGTCATTATGAAAACCAAAGCTTCTGCTCCTAAAAACAAAAATCCCCAACTACTTTCGTAATTGGGGATTGGAATTATGGATTTAAAAGGGTTTAGGCGTTTACCAGTACCCATTGTCCGGTAGCGATTAGGCTTTCGGCTTTTTTGTATTTCATTTCTTGTGTTTGTCCTGTAGCCACGTTTTGGATGGTTACGGTGTCGTTGCGATTGATTTTTGGCATGTCGCGAACGATGGTTTCGGTTACCTGACGTTGTTGTGTTTGACCTGCTTCACGATTAGCCGCTTCGCTCGAAACGATTTCGTCTTTTTGAGTTTGGTAATCCTCTTTTGGACGTGGAATTTCTCTGGCTTCATGGATGATTTCTGGAGCTGATTGCTGTGGTAAATCACCTTTGAAAAGGAACGAAATTACTTCTTTGTTGATTCCGTTTAGCATGCTGCTAAATAAGTTGAATGCTTCGAACTTGTAAATAAGCAAAGGATCTTTTTGCTCGTGAACGGCTAATTGAACCGATTGTTTCAATTCGTCCATTTTGCGTAGGTGTTTTTTCCAAGCTTCGTCTACAATGGCCAAAGTGATGTTCTTCTCAAAATCAGCAATTAATTGTTTTCCTTGTGTTTCGTAAGCTTTTTTAAGATCAGTTACTACATTCAAAGATTTTACACCATCGGTAAACGGAACTACAATACGCTCGTAATGATTGTTTTTGTCTTCGTAAACGCCTGCAATGATAGGGAAGGCTTCTCTAGCGCTGCGTTCTGTTTTTTCCGTATAGTATTTTAAAGCTTCTTTGTATAATTTCCCAGTCAATTCTGCTTCAGTAGCTTTAGCAAATTCTTGCTCTGTCACTGGCGAAGTGATAGAGAAATAACGAATGATGTCAAATTCAAATGCTTTGAAATCGTTCATTCCTTTGCTATTTTGAACCACTAGTTCACAGGTGTCATACAACATATTAGCGATGTCTAGTTTCAAACGCTCGCCAAACAAGGCGTGACGACGACGTTTGTACACTACTTCACGTTGTGCGTTCATAACATCATCATACTCTAATAAACGCTTACGAACACCAAAGTTGTTTTCTTCTACTTTTTTCTGAGCACGTTCGATAGACTTGGTCATCATCGAATGTTGAATTACTTCACCTTCTTCAAGACCCATTCTGTCCATTACTTTGGCTACTCTTTCAGAACCAAACAAACGCATCAGGTTGTCTTCTAGCGAAACGTAGAATTGAGAACTACCCACATCTCCTTGACGTCCTGCACGACCACGCAACTGACGGTCCACACGACGTGAATCGTGACGCTCTGTACCAACGATTGCTAATCCACCAGCAGCTTTTACTTCTGGAGATAATTTAATATCCGTTCCACGACCAGCCATATTGGTAGCAATGGTTACCACACCTGGTTTTCCTGCTTCTTCAACGATTTGTGCTTCTTGCTTGTGCATTTTAGCATTCAATACGTTGTGTGGAATCCCTCTCATCTTAAGCATACGGCTTAACAACTCAGAGATTTCAACCGAAGTGGTTCCAATTAAGACTGGACGACCTGCTTTAGACAATTCGGTTACATCTTCGATAACCGCGTTGAATTTCTCACGGGTTGTTTTGTAGATAAAGTCTTCTTTGTCTTGACGTGCGATTGGTCTGTTGGTTGGGATTTCAACCACATCCAATTTATAGATTTCCCAAAGCTCACCTGCTTCAGTAACCGCTGTACCAGTCATACCCGCTAATTTGCTGTACATTCTGAAATAATTTTGCAAAGTTACCGTTGCAAAAGTTTGTGTAGCGGCTTCGATTTTTACGTTTTCTTTGGCTTCAATGGCTTGGTGCAATCCGTCAGAATAACGACGACCGTCCATGATACGACCAGTTTGTTCATCGACAATCATAATTTTGTTGTCCATGATTACGTATTCTACGTCTTTTTCAAACAAGGCATACGCTTTTAGTAATTGTGTTAACGTATGGATACGCTCACTTTTCACACTGAAATCTTGGAACAAACGTTCTTTTTCTTCTGCTTCAGCGTCTTTGTCTAATTTTTTCTTTTCGATGGCAGCAATCTCAGTCCCAATATCTGGAAGGACAAAGAAGTCAGCATCAGTATCTCCAGAAAGGTATTTGATACCGTTGTCTGTCAATTCTACTTGATTGTTTTTTTCTTCAATAACAAAAAGCAATGCTTCATCCACTTTAGGCATTTCTTTATTGTTGTTCTCCATGTAGGAGTTCTCCGTTTTTTGAAGCAATTGTTTGATTCCTTCTTCACTTAAGAATTTAATCAACGCCTTGTTTTTAGGCAAACTTCTGTAAGCTCTCAATAATAAGAAACCACCGTCTTTGGTATTTCCTTCTTTGATTAATTTTTTAGCTTCGGCCAAAAATCCGTTTGCTAGTTGACGCTGTTGGTTTACTAGGTTTTCGATTTTTGGTTTCAATTCGTTGAATTCGTGACGGTCTCCTTGCGGAACGGGTCCAGAGATAATTAATGGCGTTCTGGCATCATCAATTAAAACCGAATCCACCTCATCGACAATGGCAAAGTTGTGTTTGCGTTGTACTAGGTCGTCTGGCGAATGTGCCATATTATCTCTAAGGTAGTCAAAACCAAATTCGTTATTGGTACCATAAGTAATATCAGCGTTGTAAGCGGCTCTACGTCCCTCAGAGTTTGGCTGATGGTTGTCAATACAATCTACAGTCATTCCGTGGAATTCGAATAAAGGTGCTTTCCAAGTGCTATCACGTTTGGCTAAGTAGTCATTCACGGTTACTAGGTGTACTCCGTTTCCTGTCAAGGCATTCAAGTAAATAGGCAAGGTAGCTACTAATGTTTTTCCTTCCCCTGTTTGCATTTCGGCTACTTTACCTTGGTGCAATACCATACCGCCAATCAACTGTACATCATAGTGAATCATGTCCCAAGTGATGGCTTTACCAGCGGCATTCCATTGGTTTTTCCAAGTTGCTTGGTCTCCTTCGATAGAAACGTACGGTTTTGTTGCAGAGAAGATTCTGTCTTGCTCCGTTGCAGTAACTGTGATTTCAGAGTTTTCTTTGAAACGTCTTGCTGTTTCTTTTACCACTGCAAAGGCTTCTGGAAGAAGTTCTAATAATGTTTTTTCAGATATTTCGTAAGCTTCTTTTTCAAGGGCATCGATTTTTTCGTAAAGATCTTCTCTTTGATCAATGTCTTCAGTAGCTTCTACTTCTTCTTTTAAAGTAGTTATTTTCGAATCAATAGCGGCGCGTGCTTCTTTAATTTGATTCTTAAAATAATAAGTTCTGGCTCTTAAATCATCATGAGACAAAGTAATCAAGTTACTTTCAAATGATTTTATTTTTTTTAAATAAGGTTGCAAAGCCTTAACATCTTTCTCGGATTTGTCTCCTACAAAGGCTTTTAAAATGCTGTTTATGAAACTCATAATAGGGTATGTTTCTAAATTGTTTTTGTTTGTATGTTGAACCAAAAAAAAAGCCTCAGGTATGAGACTTTTTTCTTTGATTTATTTTTTAATATTCGTCCTCATTCCAAAGATAATCTTCGTCAGTTGGATAATCAGGCCAAATTTCTTCCATCGATTCATATATCTCGCCTTCATCTTCAATAGATTGAAGGTTTTCTACCACCTCTAGTGGTGCTCCAGCACGTATAGCGTAGTCAATAAGTTCATCTTTGTTAGCAGGCCACGGTGCATCACTTAAATAGGATGCTAATTCTAATGTCCAATACATCTTTTTATCGATTTAGTTTTGTGCAAAAATAAATTTTTTACTGAAAAATACAAGTAAAAAAAGTTTTTTTTACAATAAAATTAAGAACGTGTTTTTTAAAGGGGCTAAGTCACTAAGTTTCTTAGGGGCTTAGTAGCTTAGAATCTTAGCTTCTCATTTCCTCGGAATCCACTTTACTTCTTCAGCGTGCAAATCAAAAGTCAACTTTCGTGCCAAGACAAAAAGGTAGTCAGAAAGTCGGTTTAAGTACTGAATCGTCAGTTCTTCAATAGGTTCTTCGTGGTCTAGGTGTACGGCTAAGCGTTCGGCTCTGCGACAAACACAACGGGCAATGTGACAATATGACACGGTAGTATGTCCGCCTGGCAAAACAAAATGCGTCATGGGAGGCAAATCCAGTTCCATGTTGTCGATTTCATTTTCTAATAATTGAATATCTGATTCGCTGATTCCTAGGTTTTTCAATCGTGGTTGGCCGTTTTTTAAAAGCTCCTTTTCGGGTGGTGTGGCCAAAATTGCTCCCACAGTAAAAAGGCGGTCCTGAATTTCGATTAATATCTTTTTGTAATGAGCCTCTATTTCTTGGTCTCGGATTAATCCAATGTAAGAATTCAGTTCGTCTACTGTACCATAACTGTCAATTCTTATATGATCTTTTGGGACTCTGGTACCACCAAAAAGTGCTGTAGTTCCTTTGTCTCCTGTTTTGGTGTATATTTTCATTTTTATTGTTTAATTGTTTAGGGTTTAATCGGTTAATCGTTTAGAGGTTAATTGTTTAGGGTTTAATCGTTTAGGGTTTAATTGTTTAGAGGTTAATCGTTTAGTTTTTAACCAGTTAACCAGTTAACCAATTAACCATTTAATCTGTTAACCAATTATTCTCTCCGTGTCACTTTCAACCATTCCATCTCTTAGCCGGATTACTCGATGGGCATAAGCGGCAATTTCTTCTTCGTGAGTGACTAGTATCACGGTGTTTCCGTTGGCGTGAATTTCGTTAAATAAGTTCATGATTTCAAGGGATGTTTTAGAGTCCAAATTCCCAGTAGGTTCATCGGCTAAAATGATGGAAGGCTTGTTAACTAAAGCTCTTGCAACCGCTACACGCTGGCGTTGTCCACCTGAGAGTTGGTTGGGTTGATGGTCCATGCGATCGGCTAATCCTACTTGGGTTAAAACTTCTTCTGCTCTGATTTTTCTTTCGGGTTTGGCATAACCTGCATAAATCATAGGCAAAGCAACATTATCCAAAGCATTCATTCGAGGCAAAAGATTGAAGGTTTGAAATACAAAACCAATTTCTTTGTTTCTAATTGCGGCCAATTCGTCGTCTTTCATTTGACTCACATCTTTGCCATTGAGGATGTAATTTCCAGAAGTAGGCGTGTCTAAACAACCTAAAAGATTCATTAATGTTGATTTTCCAGAACCCGAAGGCCCCATTAGAGCGACATATTCTCCTTTTTTAATTTCTAAATCAATGCCTTTGAGTACATAAACGGTTTCATCGCCTAGGGCAAAATTGCGTTTGATATTGGTTATTTTGATTAAAGAATCTCTCATTTGAGCAATACTTGTTTTTTTTTGAGAAAATAAAAATACTAAATGTAAATGTAAGATTGCAGTTTCTTCTGTTTTTAACGCATATTTAGTATCCGTTGCCTATTTAAGCTCTAATGATAAAATGTTGTTTGGGTTGTTCGTATCTAAAGAAAACCAATCCCCACTGATAGGTATCAATGGTAACTTTTACTTTTGGATGGTTTTTTATGATTTCCCAAGCTTTTTCCATTTCGGCTGACCAATGAATGTCATCAAAAATCCAAACGGTATCATTAGAAATCGTAGGCAGTAAACGTTCGAAATAATCTAAAGTAGCTTTTTTAGAATGATTGCCATCAAAGTAAATGAGTTGATAGTTTGTGGTTTGTAGTTCTATATTGCTTAAAAAATCTTGAAACTCTGTTGCGATACAGTCTACATTGTTGATATTAAATAATTGCAGTTGTTTATTGGCAATTGCGATGGTATTTGGGCAACCTTCTAAACTGGTGATTCTTGCTTTTGTCTCGAGGTTTCGGGATCCTAAAGAGAGGGCAACACTAGCTAATCCTAATGACGTTCCTAGTTCTAGTATCGTTTCAGGTTGAAAATAACGGACTATTCGATACAGCAACTTTGCTCGTTTCGAACTAATCCCAGCCGTTTTAGCAATATGGTTAATAGGTCTATTGTTCGATTTAAAAACTTTCGAACCTGCGCCAAAATCGGTTACTTCAATCGTGTTTTTATTTTCTAAAAGCGATTGGCGGTATTTTTTCAATACAGTATAATCAGCTTTTGGTTTTTTGTCATAAAAACATTTGGTCAACAAACTGAACACAAAAGGCGAATGCACTGCATGTTCGTTTTTGGAGAGCCAAAGAAATTTTAAATAGGATTTGATAGCGAACCACATAGGAGTTGAACTCTTGAAACAGTTTAGTTGAATTTTTTGATGATAACTTTTCTAAAATCAATTGGATAGCCTTCATATTGCAATAAAATACGACCTTCTTTAACCGTAGCTTCAGTGCCTTTATTGACTACTTTTCCGTTAAGTTTTTGGGTAACACAACCGTTTCTTACTGTTACCACTAAGGTATTCCATTCTCCAACAGGTTTTTCTTTATCAATGAAAAATTTTGAAGAGACGCTTCTTCCTGGAATTGTGTTGGTGCCGTTAACATTTAAAGTTACCTCTTGAAGCAATACAAAATCACCAGTAGCTTTGTCTTTTATTTGGAATTGAATTCCTTTTGGCCAAAGTTCATCAGGAGTTTCGGTAGGGACAAGATACATCACACCACTATTTCTTTTGTCTGTTTTTTTTACAAAAGTAGGATCGGTATTCCAACGGAATTCAACGGTCAATTTAAAATTTTGAAAGGACTCTTCAGACATTAAATAGCCAACCTCTTTTCCGTACAATCGAATCAAGTTGTTTTCAACTGAAAAAACTTCCGAAGCATCAGTATGTTTTCCAGTTTTAGGTTCGAAAGCATACCAACCTTTAAGATCTTTTTGATTAAAAAGGGAAACTTTTTTTTGTGCATTACCAGCTAAGTAACAAAAAAATAAAGTAATGGATAGTAAACGAAATATAAGTTTCATAAGGTGTTGTTATGGTTATAAGTGGAGCAAAAGTAAGTATTAAAAATTGGGTACTCAAAAAACTTAAATAAAGAATTCTGAATGCATTGATTATAGTTTTTCAACCCAGTACGATAGAAAGATTTAAAAACTATCTTTGCAGCCTTGGAATTTTGTCCAAGATTGATTCTTTTTTTATGATACACCAAGACGAGACGGAAGAGATGATTGCAATAGATTCAATTGAAATAGAGCGTTGCATTGCCATTCTTTCGCAATTGACAAACCATACCGATCAGATTTTTGATATCCCAAAAGAACAACGTACTGCATTAATCAAAGCGGCAGGACAGTTTGCAAGGCCCGATCGTGACGAACTTTCACGCCGTAAAAAAGACGGTGCCAAAGCAGCCAAACGCAAAATGGAAAAACGGGACCGAACGGCTCGAAAAGAAACCGGAATTCGCACTGCTCGTGAATCGGCGGTATTTATGGCACCCAAATTATTAGCGGCAGCAGAATTGGAAAACAAAGAAACCTTGGAATTGGAAACAGCACGACAATGTTATGTGTGCAAAACCGATTTTACCAAAATGCATCATTTTTATGATACCATGTGTACTGATTGTGGGGATTACAACTATGCTAAGCGTTTTCAAACGGCTGATGTGAAAGGTCAAATAGCGGTGGTAACGGGTTCAAGATTGAAAATAGGCTATCATATTACTTTGATGTTACTGAGAGGCGGAGCTACCGTTGTGGCTACTACACGTTTTCCCGTAGATTCGGCTTTGCGATTTGCACAGGAACCTGATTTTAAGGAATGGGAAGACCGATTGAAGATTCATGGTTTGGATTTACGTCATATTCCGAGTGTGGAGATATTTTGCAATTATATCGAACAGCAATACGGACGACTGGATATTTTAATCAACAATGCGGCTCAAACCGTGCGAAGACCTTCAGGCTTCTATACTCATTTGATGGCAAATGAGGAACGTCCTATAACGTCTTTACCTTTGCAAGCGCAAACTTTATTGTCGGATCATACCCATTGTTTAAATGAATTAAGAGTGTTGACTTCTGGAGCTTCTTCGAATCAAAATATGCCCGTTACTTGGCATGGACCAGAACCTGGAATTGGGTTGCGAGCTTCGGCGCAGTTGTCCCAAATTCCGTATTCCTTTGATAAGGCCTTAGTGGCTACAGAAGTTTTTCCAGAAGGAGAATTGGACGCTGATTTGCAACAAGTTGATTTGAGAAAAACCAACAGCTGGCGTTTGAAGTTAGGGCAAATTGAAACCACTGAAATGATTGAAGTACAGTTGGTGAATTCGGTCGCACCATTTGTGTTGTGTAACCGCTTATCCGAGTTGATGAAAAAAGACAATACGGGAAAGAAACATATTATCAATGTCTCGGCCATGGAAGGGAAGTTTTATCGTGATTTCAAGGAAGATCGTCATCCTCATACTAATATGGCCAAGGCGGCTTTGAATATGTTGACACATACTGCCGCAAGAACCTTAGCCAAAGACGGAATCTTTATGAATGCTGTTGATACGGGTTGGGTAACCGATGAAGATCCCGCTGAATTAGCTAAAAAGAAGCAAGAACAACATGATTTTCAGCCTCCATTAGACATTGTAGATGGTGCCGCAAGAGTAATGGATCCTTTATTTGACGGAATCAACACGGGTAAACATTGGTGCGGAAAATTTTTAAAAGATTACAATCCGATCCCTTGGTAAAGAAATTATAACTTTAGAACAATTTAGATTACAACAAGGTCTTGACCACAACAGAATTTAGTTTTGTTGTGGTCTTTTTTTTGATTAAATTTGAGAGGCATACAATGATAGTATAGTTTTTATCTATTATTTTTTGAATAACTATAGATTTGTATATTGTAGTTTAGCAAAAGAGAATTATAAAATTAAAAACATATAAAATTATGGAAAACATGAGCAATTCAAACGGTGCAAGCAAATGTCCATTTTCAGGTGGTGCACCCAAGCAAAGTGCTGGTACTGGAACGAGTAATCATGATTGGTGGCCCAATCAATTAAAATTAAATATCCTTCGTCAACATTCTTCGCTTTCTGATCCGATGGATGAAGGTTTTAATTATGCAGAAGAATTTAAAAGCCTGGATTTAAAAGCGGTGAAGCAGGATCTATTCAACTTGATGACAGATTCTCAAGATTGGTGGCCTGCTGATTATGGTCATTATGGTCCGTTTTTTATCCGGATGGCTTGGCATAGTGCCGGTACCTACCGTATTGCTGATGGACGTGGAGGAGGAGGTTCTGGCTCACAACGTTTTGCTCCTTTAAATAGTTGGCCTGATAATGTAAACTTGGACAAAGCTCGTTTATTATTATGGCCTATTAAAAAGAAATATGGCAAGAAAATTTCTTGGGCCGATTTGATGATATTGGCTGGTAATTGCGCTTTGGAATCTATGGGGTTAAAAACTTTTGGTTTCGCGGGTGGACGTGAAGATATTTGGGAACCAGAGTTAGATGTTTATTGGGGTTCAGAAAAAGAATGGTTGGATGACAAACGCTATGAAGGGGATCGAGAATTGGAAAACCCTTTGGCAGCTGTTCAAATGGGATTGATTTACGTGAATCCTGAAGGACCAAATGGAAATCCTGATCCGTTGGCGGCTGCGGTTGATATTCGAGAAACTTTCGGGCGAATGGCTATGAATGATGAGGAAACTGTCGCTTTGATTGCTGGAGGGCATACTTTTGGTAAAACACATGGTGCTGCAGACCCCAACCAATATGTAAGTGCTGAACCTGCTGGAGCTACAATTGAGGAACAAGGAATGGGATGGAAGAATTCTTTTGGAACCGGTAGTGGAGAACATACCATTTCAAGCGGATTAGAGGGAGCTTGGACTACAACTCCAACCAAATGGAGTAATAATTTCTTTGAAAATCTTTTTGGTTACGAATGGGAATTGACCAAAAGTCCCGCTGGCGCGCACCAATGGACTGCTAAGAATGGAGCAGGAGCTGGAACTTTTCCAGACGCTCATAATCCGTCTAAAAGTCATGCACCATTCATGTTGACAACAGATTTATCTTTGAGATTTGATCCTGCCTATGAGAAAATTTCTAGACGATTTTATGAAAATCCAGATGAGTTTGCAGATGCTTTTTCGCGTGCTTGGTACAAATTGACACATCGAGATATGGGACCAATTTCCCGATATTTAGGACCAGAGGTACCTCAAGAAGAATTGATTTGGCAAGATCCAATTCCTGCAGTAAATCATCAATTAATTGATGCAACTGATGCGGAAACATTAAAGTCTATGATATTAGCTTCAGGATTGTCTGTTTCTGAGTTGGTTTCCACTGCTTGGGCTTCAGCGGCTACATTCAGAGGTTCAGATAAAAGGGGTGGTGCTAATGGGGCCCGTATTCGTTTAGCGCCTCAAAAAGATTGGAATGTCAACAACCCAGCCCAATTGGCTAAAGTATTGCAGGTTTTAGAAGGTATACAATCTAGTTTTAACGATTCACAAAAAGATGGCAAGAAAGTCTCTTTGGCTGATTTGATTGTGCTTGGAGGTTGTGCTGCTGTAGAGAAAGCTGCTTCAGATGCTGGTCATGCGGTTAAAGTGCCTTTTAAGGCAGGAAGAACGGATGCTTCTCAAGAACAAACGGATGTAGAAGCTTTTGCGATTTTAGAACCTATAGCAGACGGTTTTAGAAATTATTTGAAAACAAAATATACAATCGCAACAGAAGAGTTATTAGTAGACAAAGCACAATTGCTGACTTTGACAGTTCCTGAATTGACAGTCCTAATTGGAGGAATGCGTGTCCTTGATGCTAATTATGACCATTCTAAACATGGAGTGTTTACTAATCGTCCAGCTGTGTTAACGAATGACTTTTTTGTGAATTTATTAGATTTTAGCACAACTTGGAAAGCAAACTCTGATGATCAAGAGGTATTCGAGGGACGTGACCGTAAAACAAGAGCATTGAAATGGACAGGAACTCGTGTGGATTTGATCTTTGGATCTAATTCAGAATTGAGAGCGATTGCTGAAGTTTATGCTTGTGAAGATGCCAAAGAAAAGTTTGTAAAACATTTTGTTGCCGCTTGGGATAAAGTGATGAATTTGGATCGATTTGATTTAGCTTAAGATCAGTTGAAATTATTGGTAAAAGCCACAGTAGAATTATTTCTATTGTGGCTTTTGATTTGGGGATAAACTAATTAAATAAAATCGATATAAATTAGGTTGTTTGGTCACATAAAAAGCATTTAAAGAAGAGCTTTCAGAATTTATTTTCTAATCTTTGAATTCTAAAAAAATAAATAAACTGGTATGAGTAAGACGAAATTAATAATCAATAATAATGGTTCTATAAAAATCGAAGGTGATTTTGAAATAATGGACTGTGACGGAAAAGTATATGGCTTGGAAGGAAGAAAAGCTTTAGGACTATGTCGTTGTGGGTTATCTTCTAATAAACCTTTTTGTGATGGTTCCCACCGCAACAATTTTGAACACGAACCAAAGGCTTTTGATTTACCGCCAATGAAGACTAAATAAAGTATTTAAATTTAAAATCCGATTCACATTCAATTGTAAATCGGATTTTTTTGTACTTTCTATTTATTCGGAAATTTTTATCCCTCCATTTTGGCGCTTAATTCAAACCAACGTTCTTCTTTAGCTTCCATTTTATTGATGAGGTTTTGCAATTCGTTTCCTTTTTTCTCAATGTCCGCCTCGGCTACTTTTCCTTCAGAGAATAAAAGCTCTATTTTGGCTTTTTGCTCTTCTAAATCTTTGATTTCACGCTCGATTTTCTGGAATTCTTTTTGCTCGTTGAAAGTCAAATTGCCTGTTGGATTTTTTTGTTTCCACTCTTTCTTCTCGGCTTTGTTTTCTTCTTTTTGAGCCACATCAGCACTGTCTTCATAAGCTCTGAAATCAGAGTAGTTCCCTGGGAAATTTTCGATTTCGCCTTGACCTCTAAATACAAATAAATGATCGACAATTTTGTCCATAAAGTAACGGTCGTGTGATACTACAAGCAAACATCCAGGATAATCTAAAAGGAAACTTTCTAGTACGTTTAGCGTTACAATATCCAAATCGTTAGTTGGCTCATCGAGAATCAAAAAGTTTGGATTCTGAATCAAAACCGTACATAAATACAAACGTTTTAATTCACCACCGCTTAATTTTTCAACATAATCGTATTGCTTTTTGGCATCAAAAAGGAAGCGTTCCAACAATTGCGAAGCTGATATGATTCTTCCTTTCGAAAGTGGAATAAATTCACCATATTCTTTGATAATATCAATAACACGTTGTCCTGGTTTCGGGTTAATACCACTTTGGGTGTAATACCCAATTTTGATGGTATCACCAACTACCACTTTACCACTATCAAGCGGTATCGTTCCTGTCAATAAGTTCAGGAAAGTAGATTTTCCAGTTCCATTTTTTCCAATAATTCCGATGCGCTCCCCACGTTGAAAATCAAAAGAAAAATCATCTAAAATAACGTGATCTTTGAATTTTTTAGAGATTTTGTGTAGCTCGATAATCTTGCTGCCCATTCGCTCCATATTGATTTCTAGTTCCACCTTGTTCTCCTTACGGCGACTTTGGGCTTTTTCCTTAATCACATAAAAATCGTCTTGACGCGATTTCGATTTGGTTGTTCGCGCCTTAGGTTGGCGGCGCATCCATTCTAATTCCTTAACAAAAAGGTTTTGCGCTTTGTCCACACTCGCATTTTCGGAGGCGATGCGTTCTTCTTTTTTCTCTAAATAATAAGAGTAATTTCCTTTGTATTGGTATATTTTTCCGTTGTCCAGTTCGATGATTTCGTTACACACACGCTCTAGGAAAAAACGGTCGTGTGTCACCATAAACAAGGTGATGTTTTCTTTGGCAAAATAACTCTCTAACCACTCAATCATCTCCAAGTCTAAGTGATTCGTTGGCTCATCCAAAATCAATAAATCAGGTCGATTAATCAAGATAATTGCTAGCGACAAACGCTTTTTTTGCCCACCCGAAAGGTTTTTAACCTTCAGTTTGAAATCTTCCAGTTTCAGTTTGAATAGAATTTGTTTGTACTGCGTCTCAAAATCCCACGCGTTGTGTTGGTCCATTCCGTCAAAGGCTTTTTGGTACGCCTCCTCGTCTTCAGGATTTTCTAATGCTTTTTCGTAAGCCTCAATAACCTTTAAAGTCTCATTGTCTGAAGCAAAAATACTTTCCTCAATCGTCAACTCCTCTTGCAAGTTATTATCCTGTGATAAAAACGCCATGCGGATGCTCTTGCGCAATATAACTTGCCCTGTATCAGGCTCATCAAAACCGTTGATGATGTTCATAATGGTCGTTTTTCCCGATCCATTTTTGGCTATAAAAGCAATTTTTTGGTCTTTGTTGATTCCAAAAGAGATGTTGTCAAACAGTGTACGTTCACCATAAGACTTTGATATATTTTCAACTGAAAGGTAATTCACAAGTGTATTTTTTTTGCAAAAGTAAACTATTCAGTTGTAAATGAAAGGGAAGTAGGGGAATAAAAGCAGGAGTTAAGAAAGTACCGCAAATTCGCAGATTTTTAAAAATAATTGGAATACAACTGATTCACTTAATAGTGGAATTAAAGAAAATTTAATTATTTTCTTACGCAACGAATAATTTGCGAATCTGCGGTTAACTTTTTTTAGCCGGGTTTTTTCATTTCATCGGTGTACTTTTTACAAAGTAAACTATTCCGTTGTAAATGGATGGGAATGAAGTAAAGGTTTAAATGAATTTATACAATAGCTGGGGTATTAATGTATCTTTTTTCTTTTTTTTCCTTACGATTTAGTTTTTTGCATGATTGATATTAAGAAATAGTAAAAGAGTTATTCCTACAATTGTGTCACTTTTTTTTAAAAAAAATGTATTTTTCTTTTCTTTGTAAGAAATTATTTAATATCATGTGGTTCGTCGGAAATAATAACCTTTTCGTCAGATAGTTACTATTTTTGTTTTTTGTTGAATAGTATTTGTCTTAATATTATAAAATATTTAAAGAATTGATTCAAAAACAAGTTTTCATTGATGTTTTTATTGTTAAATTAATGTTTTTGATGTTATTTAATAGTTAAATTGAATAATTTGCTAAAAATTATTATATTTTTTTATTTTGAAAGTTATTTTTATCACATTCTTTTTTATCAGTATTTTTTTAGAAAAAAGACAATATAAAATGAAATAAATAATTGTTTTTTTTTAATCATTAAAGCGCAATTGAATTAACATTAACAATAAATACCATGGGAAAAAGTATTAAAAGGATTTTGATAATCCTAAGAATATAAAAAAACAGTATAAGTATTAATTAAATCTTTTTGTTATGGCAAAATCGAATGTGTACCTAAACATAAGGAAAATCAGAGAATTAAAAAATCTAACTAGGGAGTATGTTGCTGAAGAACTAAAAATGAGTATGAGTGGCTATGGGAAAATTGAAAGAGGGGAAGTTGATTTGACAGTAACTAAATTGATGGAAATTTCTAAAGTTTTGGACGTCTCAATAGAATTCATATTTAAGTTTGATGTCACTATTTTTTTTAATGAAACTAAGTAACATGCGATACCAAAATGATTAATAAAGAATAATTTAATTTATAAGATTATGGAAGTAAATAAAATCTATAAGAATATAAAAGAATATCGTGAAAAGAACAATTACAGTCTTGATTTTGTTGCCATTCAAATGGAAATGAGCGTAAAATTGTATTCAAAAATTGAAAGAGGCAAAGTAGATTTGAAATTGTCAAAACTTGATAAATTAGCTAAGGTTTTGGGAGTTAAAAAAAGCGATGTTTGTAAGCTATCCTACTAATTTTTTCTTATTCTAATTGAAGGTAGTAAAAAAGGAAAGCGTTGGTATAAAAGTAGGTCTATTAATATTTTACCTTCAGAACATAACCCAAAGATTCTAATATCAAAACATAATGTGTTTTAGTAATATCTTTAATTACTGCCGTTTGCTCACAAAATGGACCCGAATGTAATTTGATTTTTTGTCCAATTTGGTATTGCATAACTGAAATTTCCGTAGCTGTATCTCCAGCGCTAAGCCATTCTTTTATCGTCTCAATTTCTTTGTCTTTTACGATAGCATGGGTTCCTAACCAAAATAGATAACGTACAACACCAGGGGATAAAAACACTTTATTCCTATCTTTTTCCAATAACTGAACAAAGATATAATTGCTAAATAAAGGGACTTCTTTCTTAATCTTACGATCGGATCTTTGAATTACCTTTTTTATCATGGGGCAATAACAGTTTATTCCCAGCTGCGTTAATTGATCACTGGCTCTTTTTTCCCATTTTGGTTTGGTGAAGACTACATACCATTTCATACTACTAAATTTTTGAGTTTGTAATTATTATTCTGATTATAATGTATTTATAGTTGTGTTGTGTATGCATTAAGCATACAAATCACGAAGACTTATTGTTGTAAATTTAATTTTTACCATTCTTTTTTAAAGGCGGTTTTAATAGCAATTTGTCCGTATTAAGGATTTTTAACCACTAAAATCATCCTTTTTTCACTTGTACTCTATCTAATTTTGACATTGTAGTTATTGCTAAAACAATACTATTATAATGATTTGAATTCTTGAATTTTTGAAGCTAGAAATCAAAGTCATTTTGCAAAAATTGAGCTACTGAATTTTTCTTTTTTGCAAGTTTTATTTTTTCTTTTTTGGATAGTATAATGTAACTATTCACGGGGAACCCTTATCCTTTTCTGTAAAAAAAACAGCATCTTTTAAGTATTTTTTTGGTAGTTCTGCGCTACTATTTAATAATAATCAATACACAAAAAAAATTAATTGTTTAATTTAAATCTAATACAAATGAAAATTGGAATAACCTTTAGTGCTTTTGATTTGTTACATGCAGGGCACGTTAAAATGCTTGAAGAAGCCAAACTTAATTGTGATTATTTGATTGTAGGTTTACAGACAGATCCTACTATAGATCGACCTACCAAAAACAAACCTACTCAAACAGTAGTAGAACGATACATACAATTGAAAGCTTGCAAATTTGTTGATGAAATTGTCCCTTATGCTACTGAACAAGATTTAGAAGATATATTGAAGTCTTTTACAATTGATTTGCGAATTGTAGGTGATGAATATAAAGACAAAGATTTCACAGGAAGAAAATATTGTGAAGAAAAGGGAATCACACTTTATTTTAATACTAGAGATCACCGTTTTTCTAGTACCAATTTGCGTCATGAGGTATATCAAAAAGAACTTTTAAATTCTCACTAATGGCAGTTACTCACCAAATTACTCACGTAGTTTTGACTGGAGGAATTGGAAGTAGATTGTGGCCTCTTTCTCGTAAAAGCATGCCAAAACAATATTTGAAACTTTTTGCAGGAGAATCTCTTTTTGAAAAAACAATAAATCGCAATGTCGCATTTTCTAATAATACCATCGTCGTTGGAAATATTGAAAATTACAAATTGACTGATATCCTGATGTCAAAAATGGAGAAACCTTTTATTCACATCGTTGAGGCCATTCCACGAAATACGGCTGCGGCAATAGCTTTTGCTGCCTTTGCCTCAAAACCAGACGATATTTTATTAGTTACCCCATCTGACCATGTTATAGAAGGGAGCGATTTATACGAAAGTGCTTTGAAACAAGCAATTGCATTAGCAAATCAAGATTATCTAGTGACTTTTGGAATAAAACCCACCAAGCCAGAAACAGGATATGGTTATATTGAATTTGATAATGAAAATGTAATTGCATTTCATGAAAAACCAAGTTTAGAAATAGCATCGAAATATCTAGAGGCGAAAAAATATTTTTGGAACAGTGGTTTGTTTTGTTTTAAAGCTGCAAAATTTTTAAGTGAACTGGAAAAACAGGAACCTGAAGTTTTCTTAGCCTCTAAAGCAGCTTGGAAAGCTAACGAAAAAGGGTTCTTGGATTATAATTTGTCTATAAAAATACCCTCCATTAGTGTTGATTATGCCGTTATGGAAAGAACTAAAGCGATAAAAATGGTTCCCTCGCAGTTTGATTGGTCCGATTTGGGTTCTTTTGAATCGGTATATGATTACCTCGTCCAAAAAGGTCATCCAATGGATACCAATAGCAACATCGTTATAGGAACCTCTCGACATACTAGTTTTGTAGGTCTTAAAAATTGTATTTTAATCTATACTGTTGATGCTTTGATGGTTTTGCAAAAAGAAAATTCCCAAGATGTAAAAGATGTTTACCAAGAATTAAAATCAATTGCTTCACCATTATTGTAAAAACGACTTTCATGAAATTGATTTAAATAATTTGGGAATATTTCCCCTTTAAATGAAATGAGATGATTACTTCTAAAGAATTTGAATTAGCGATTAAAATTATTGCAGAATATAAATTGCAGATGGATAATCAGTTAAAAGAAATTCTGCATACCACTGAGAAAATTAATATTCAAGAGGATATGCGAGGTGGAGTGTTTAGAGTGCTTCAAAAATATTATAAGACGCATTACGATATTAAACTTTGTTGGGAAGATCTAAAAACAATGGAGCGAAGCCTTTTAGAAAATATTGATTTTGATAAAATGAAACTCATTAAAGGATGCGGGCGTATTTCCTTGATTAATTTTAAAAAACTAATGGTGTCTCATTCCGTATTAAAGGAAGAAGATTTATAAGAGGGAGTTTCTTCCATAACACAAAATTTTAAACTAATTTTATTTATAAAGAGATAGCACTGATGATTGACAAAAATTCAATAATATATATTGCTGGACATAAAGGAATGGTGGGAAGCGCAATTTGGAGAATTTTATCCCAAAAGGGCTATAATAATCTAGTGGGTGCATCAAGTAGTGAAGTAAATTTGACGGAACAACAAGAGATTAGAGCGTATTTACATAAAATAAAACCTGATGTCATCATCGACGCTGCTGCAAAAGTGGGAGGTATTCAGGCAAATAATAATTTTCCGTATCAATTTTTGATGGAAAATATGCAAATACAAAACAATCTTATTCATGAAGCCCATCTTTTAGGAGTATCAAAATTTATTTTTTTAGGAAGTTCTTGTGTTTATCCCAAAATGGCACCACAACCCTTAAAAGAGGAGTATCTATTGACTTCTTCTTTAGAGCCTACAAACGAGTGGTACGCATTAGCAAAAATCAGTGGTATTAAAGCATGTGAAGCAATTCGCAAACAATTCAACAAGGATTTTGTGAGTTTGATGCCTACCAACTTATACGGCACCCATGATAATTTTGATTTAAACAGTTCACATGTGTTGCCTGCCATGATTCGAAAATTCCATGATGCCAAACAAAATAATAATGCTGTAGTAGTGCTTTGGGGTACTGGGACTCCCATGAGAGAGTTTCTTTTTGTGGATGATATGGCGGCGGCCGTTGTTTTTGCTTTGGAAAACCAACTTCCTGATTATTTGTATAATGTAGGAACAGGTGAAGATCTTACCATTAAAGAATTAGCACTTATCATTCAAAAAATTATCGGACATACAGGGGATATTCTCTGGGATGATACCAAGCCTAACGGTACTCCAAGAAAATTAATGGATGTCTCAAAAATGCACCAAATCGGTTGGAAACACCAAGTTTCTTTAGAAAAGGGGATTCATAATACCTATAATTGGTTTTTAGAAAACAGTGAAAATTTCAAACAAGTTCGTTATTAGTAGTTTGCTTTCGCTTACTATCGAATAAAAATCTCATAAAAAAATAAAATTGCCTGTTGCGACTTCTCGCGCAGCTATTGCTATGTCTTAGCCCATTCGATTCAATTGGTTTTTAATGATTATTTTCTGAATACCTGAAACAAGTCATTAAAAAACAGTTCTTCATTCTTTTTTGTTTCATCCCGAAAAAAATCGAACTGACTTTTTCAAAATGGCACAACACAAGGATGTCCTATAATTTTAAAATCAATCCAATGAAAAAAACCGCCCTCATAACCGGAGTCACAGGACAAGATGGAGCCTATTTAAGTGAATTTCTACTAAAAAAAGGCTATCAAGTACACGGATTAAAAAGACGTACTTCTTTGTTTAATACAGACAGAATTGATCATCTCTATGAAGACCCTCATGTTGAAAATAGAAATTTCATTTTGCATTATGGCGATATGACTGATAGTACGAATCTCATCCGATTGATTCAAGAAATTCAGCCTGATGAAATTTACAATTTAGCGGCTATGAGTCATGTTGCAGTTTCATTTGAGACACCAGAATATACTGGAAATGCCGATGGTTTAGGAACCCTACGCATTTTAGACGCTGTTCGATTATTGGGATTGGAAAAAAAGACTCGTATTTACCAAGCTTCCACCTCAGAGTTGTACGGAAAAGTACAAGAAGTACCGCAATCAGAAACGACTCCTTTTTACCCGCGTTCACCTTATGCAGTTGCTAAGATGTATGCTTTTTGGATTACAGTAAATTACAGAGAAGCCTACGGAATGTATGCGTGTAACGGAATACTTTTTAATCACGAATCACCCATTCGAGGGGAAACGTTTGTTACTCGTAAAATTACACGAGCAGCCAGCAGAATTGCATTAGGCTTACAAGATAAATTTTATTTAGGAAACTTAGATGCTCGTCGTGACTGGGGACACGCCAAAGATTATGTACGTATGATGTGGATGATTTTACAAGCAGATGCGCCTGAAGATTGGGTAATTGCTACAGGAGTCACCACTCCAGTTCGTGAATTTGTCCGAATGAGTTTTGCCGAAGTTGGAATTGAACTGGAATTTGTAGGTCAAGGAATAGAAGAGAAAGCTTTTGTCAAATACTGTAGTCATCCCGATTATCAATTAGAAATTGGTAAAGAAGTATTGGCAGTAGATCCCAAGTATTTTAGACCTACCGAAGTGGATTTACTAATAGGGGATCCTACAAAAGCCAAAACTAAATTGGGTTGGGAATGTAAATACGATTTAGCTGCATTGGTTAAAGATATGATGCAATCGGATTTAATGTTGATGAAAAAAGATCAATTTCTGAAAGTAGGAGGATATGCGACACTAAATTATTTTGAATAGGTAAATTATTAACGATCAAATAAAGGCAAAGTTTTTCTGCTTGTAAAAAAAATAGCACTATGAAAATTAAAAATATTTGTTGCTTAGGGGCTGGATATGTTGGTGGTCCTACCATGTCTGTTATCGCTCTAAAATGTCCAGAGATAAAGGTAACGGTAGTTGATTTAAACGAAGCCCGAATCGCGGCATGGAATGATGAAGACCTGGATAAATTACCAGTTTATGAGCCAGGTTTGGCAGAGGTTGTGGACGAAGCTAGAGGGCGTAATTTGTTTTTTTCAACCGAGGTAGATGCTGCTATTGAAGCAGCTGACATGATTTTTATCGCTGTAAATACACCTACCAAAACCTATGGAGAGGGTAAAGGAATGGCTGCTGACCTTAAATTTGTCGAATTATGCGCCAGACAAATCGCTCGAGTGGCTAAAAATGATAAAATTATTGTCGAAAAATCGACACTTCCTGTACGAACAGCCCAAACGTTACAAACCATATTAGACAGTACCGGAAATGGCGTTAAGTTTGAAGTACTTTCTAATCCCGAGTTTTTGGCCGAGGGAACTGCTATCGAAGATTTGTTCTATGCTGATCGCGTACTAATAGGAGGAAAACAAACAGAAAGTGGAAAAAAAGCCATTCAATGTTTGGTTGATATTTATGCCCATTGGTTATCCCCAAAACAGATTTTAACAACCAATGTATGGTCTTCTGAATTATCAAAATTGACCGCCAATGCCTTTTTAGCACAACGTATTTCGTCTATTAATGCTTTATCGGCTTTGTGTGAAGCGACAGAAGCGGATGTCGATGAAGTAGCCAATGCTATAGGAACTGACAGTCGTATTGGACCTAAATTCCTGAAAGCTTCCGTTGGTTTTGGTGGTTCTTGTTTTCAAAAAGACATTTTGAACTTAGTGTATTTGTGTCGCTATTTTAATTTACCTGAAGTAGCCAATTATTGGGAGCATGTTATCATTTTAAATGATTACCAAAAATACCGTTTTGCAAAAAAAATTATTACAACTCTTTTCAATACGGTAAGCGGGAAAAAAATTGCCTTCCTAGGTTGGGCATTCAAAAAAGATACCAATGATACCAGGGAATCTGCGGCTATTTATGTTGCGGAACATTTGATTGAAGATGGAGCTGAAATTCACGTGTATGACCCCAAAGTATCTGAAGAAAAAATCAAAGCAGATATGAGTTATTTGTGGGATTTAAAAGGACTAACCGAAAAGAAAATAGCCTCTAAACTCAAACAAATTATCGTGTATAAATCCCCTATGGAAGCAATGAATGAAGCTCACGCCGTTGCGATTTTAACGGAATGGGATGAGTTTAAAACTTATGATTGGGAAACAATTTATGCCAATATGTACAAGCCCGCATTTGTTTTTGATGGTCGAAATATTTTAGATGTAGAAAAATTAAGTGCTATAGGTTTTGAGATAAAAGGAATAGGAAAAGGATAATAAAAGTTTTGATAAACAAGTACCTAAGTATGAACAAAGCTTTTGATAAAGTAAGAAACCATCGCCACTACGATAAGGGAATAGATGTACTAAAGTTAGTTTCCATTGTAGGAAGTACTGAAATTATTTTAAAAGGAGTTGGATTTATTACAGGGATTTTAATTGTGAGATTACTACCTATTCAAGAATATGCCTTTTATACCTTAGCCAATACAATGCTGGGTACTTTAGTGGTTTTTACAGATTCTGGTATCTCCAATGGCGTCATGGCATTGAGTGGAAAAGAGTGGAAAGACCCTAAAAAACTAGGCGTTATTCTTGCCACAGGATTAGATTTAAGGAAGAAATTTGCAGTGGTAACCTTAGTAATTGCCACTCCGATTATTCTTTATTTATTGGTAAAAAATAATGCCAGTTGGTTGTCTGCTGCTTTAATAATGCTATCGTTAATTCCTGCTTTTTACGCTGCTTTATCAGATTCGTTGTTAGAAATTACACCCAAATTACATCAAGATATTGAGAGCTTACAAAAAAATCAATTAAAAGTAGGTTTGGGCAGGTTGTTACTAACACTTTCAACCATTTTTATATTCCCTTTTACATTTGTGATTGTCCTAGCTTCTGGATTACCTCAAATTTATGGGAATCTAAAATTGAAGAAAATCAACAGTAAGTTTGTTGACGTACATCAAAAACCAGATGCAACAGTTAGAAAAGATATTTTAGCAATAGTTTATAAATTATTACCTAATATCGTCTTTTTTGCCTTTTCTGGACAAATTGTTATTTGGATATTATCGGTTTTTGGAAATTCTAATGAGTTAGCTAGTATTGGCGCATTAGGAAGGTTTTCACTCTTAATAGGACTTTTTACGAGCGTATTGTCAACCCTTTTTATTCCTCGTTTTTCCAGATTAGACGAAAATAAATCGCTTATAATAAAAGCTTTTCTGTTTTTTCAAGCCCTGCTTTTTGTGTTTTCGATAGTGGTAATTCTTTTTGTGTTTTTGTTCCCCACTCAAATGTTATGGGTTTTAGGTTCTTCCTATAGTGATTTATCTACGGAACTTTTTCTAATTATTTTGTCCAATTGTATTGGCTTAATTGCTTCCATGACTGGAAATTTGATGGGAAGTAGAGGTCATTTTTTGAATCCTATCCTAGTTATAGCAATGAATTTGTTAACGGTTACTGTTGCTTTTTTTATTTGGGATTTAGCAACACTTCGAGGGATTTTATACTACAGCATTTTATACCAATGTATTTCATTGGCAGTAAATTATAGTTTTAGTTTTTATAAATTAATAGTAAATAAATAATGATCAATCCACTGATAAGCGTTATAGTTCCAGCGTACAATGCAGCTGAATTTTTGCAAGAAACCTTGGAATCTGTAAAACAGCAAACGTATTCCAACTGGGAAATTATTTTGGTAAATGATTGTTCTACAGATGCCACACTCCAAAAAGCAAACGAATTTTCACAGGGAGTTAGTAATGTTGTCAAAGTAATTACGAATGAAAAAAACTCAGGAGTAAGTGTTTCTAGAAATGTTGCCGTGGCCAATGCCTCGGGGAGTTGGTTGGCTTTGTTAGACAGCGATGATGTTTGGCTACCGAACCATTTAGAAACACTAGTAACTACTATTACTCAAGATGCAACAATTAAAATGGCTTATGCGGGATGTCTTGTTTTTTTAGACAAGGTAGAGAACATCATATTTAAGCAAGAGATTAGCGCAGCGATGCTACAAGATTTTAATGTTTCATTGTTTACCCATCAAATAGGGATAAATCCCTGTACTGCAATAATCGAAAAAAAAACGTGGGAATCTGTAGGGGGGATGATTCAAGAAGTGCATCCAGCCGAGGACAAAGAATTGTTTTTTAGAATTGCCAGAACGGGAAATAAAATAGCGTATTCAGGGCAGCATACCGCACTTTACCGCAAACATTCTTCAGGAAATGCGGCTTCCAATAATGAAGTTAAAATGGTTTTAGCCTTAATTAAAATTTATGCCAAACATTTTGATTGGAAAGAAATTCCACTGAAGATTCGAATGGAGCAATTGGCCAGCACCCATTTAGGCTACGCTAGGCTTGTACATAAAAATGACTTGAAAACAGCAAAACAACATAGTTTAAAAGCTTTTCAAATTAATAAGTCCGTAAAAAACGCAAGCTATTTCACGGGGTATTATCTCTGGTCATTATTAGGTTAACTAAAACATCGGCTTGAATAGAATGCATTTTTAAGGGTTCTAAAATAATTCTCAACCAGACCTGATTTTATCAAAGAATAACGTAAACATCATAAAATAGTATTTCAAATGAATCTAGCTGTCAAATCTTCTCCCAAAATTACTGTTTTGATGCCCGTGTACAATTGTGAACTGTATGTAGGGGAGGCTATCGATAGTATTTTGAATCAAACGTATACTGATTTTGAGCTTTTAATAATTGACGATGCGTCTAAGGATGCTACCGCCTCAATTGTAAAAAGTTATAACGATTCTCGAATTCAATTGATTGAAAAACCAATTAATACGGGCTATACTAATAGTTTGAATCACGGACTTAAAATAGCAAGAGGCGAGTATATAGCTAGGATGGATGGGGATGATATTTGTATGCCCGAACGTTTTTTCAAACAAGTTAGTTATTTAGAGTCCCATCCAGAAACGGTATTATGTGCTACGGCTTTCAAAGTAATTGGTAGGGAAGTTTATTTTAGTTCTCCTGAAGAACACGATGCAATCAAATTAGCCTTTTTAGAAGGGAATTGCATTTGTCATTCTTCTATAATGATGCGCAAGGCAACTTTAGATGCTCATGATATCCTATACGACAAAACCAAAGAACCTGCTGAGGATTATGCCATGTGGATTCAGTTATTGTTCTTAGGGAAGCTCTATATTTTACCCGAAATATTGGTGGAATATCGCGTTTATGCGAATCAAGTTTCGGCTAAAAGAGCGGAAGAACAAATGAAAATCGACATCCAGTTAAAGTTTGAATTATTGAACCATTTGGATATTACGATAACTCCAGAAGAGTACCAATTTTTGGAAAAATACTATAGAAACACGCAATGTGTTGATTATAATGAATTGGTGATTTTTAAAAAATTACAAAAAAAATTAAGTCAATCCAATGCTGCTGGTTTTTTTGAACCCAAGGCATTTCAACGCTATTTATCACAATTAGAAGTAAACGTGATGAATAGGTATTTTAACAATTACTTCCGGTATAGTCCTATTTTATATGTTAAGTATCTTATGTCAAAATGGAATTGGAAAACCCAGATACATCGAAATGAGGAAGTAAAGCTGTTTGTTAAATGTTTGATTTTTAAAAAAGTAGCTTAAGTTTTGAACAGCTAAATCAATCTGTGATGAAAAAATATTTTTACTCTGAAGCAACATTTACAAGTTCTACATGGGCTTTATTAGCGATAACACGTTTTTTATTAGCATTTATCGTAATGATAAGCTTTGGACATTTAGATCGGTTTGTAAACACAAATAGTGTATTTGCTATAATTCGTGAATTTGGTGGAAAAGGAGCTGTAATGGTTTTTTTAATGATTTCAGGTATTTCTGTTGGTGTTTCAATCATGAAAAGCAAAGAGGGATTCTTAAAAAGACGTTTTTTACGAATCTATCCTTTGTATTTTATGGCGGTGTTATTAACTGTTTTTTTACAATTTTATCTAGGAAGTCCTTATACCGTCAAAGACACTACTTTCATCGCAACGGGAAATTTAACTAGCATCAGTAATTTTTTATTATTGCAAGGGATTGCAAGTATATCACTTACATATAACAGTCCTCTTTGGTCAATAAGCGTAGAGTTTTTTCTATATCTCATTTTGCCATTTATTTATAAACTGCGGTTGCCATTTGTTTATTTGATTGCATTACTTTCGGTGGTTTTCTATGTGGCTCATACGCAACTATTTGCATTAGAGCTGTATGGAGTAAAACACCTAATATATGCATGGCCATTTATCATTGGATACCTTGTAGCGGTCAAAAAACAATTTTATGGAGTTATTCCTTTAATCTTAATAGGGACGGCAGGTATTTATTATAATTTTTTAAGGGAAGTAGTCATCGAAAAATTCACATTTATTTGGTTCTTGCTCACTACAGGAATGGTAATTAGCTTCTTGTTTGCTAAAATAAAATTAAGCAAGTCTATCAAAGAGTGGTTTAATTACTTAGGCGAACTTTCGTATCCCCTGTATTTATTTCACATTCCCTTATATTTTATAGGCTATCATATTGGGATTCGGGAGGCTTATCTTTTTGTTTGTTTCGCAATTTTACTTTGTATTCCAATCAATTATATTTTCGATATCTGGCTAAAAAATAAATTTTGGAAACCATTATTCAACAATTTTGGATGGTTAAAGAATCGGTTTTCATTTCCACTTACCGACAATTAAGAAAAACAATCATGAAAAAAATACCAGGGCAAGGCGGTTTCACTAAAAAACTAACTACGGAGATCAGCAAGTGGCATCGAAAAAAATTTGCAAATGAAGTGAGTCAAAATTTACCCATTTTGCTAATAAAAATCAATCAAAAGAAACGCATTCCAATGGAAGTAGCTAGTTTTTCTTCCTGTAATGATTACCAAGAGCAACTATTATCCATTTTGTCTTTTGTTCGGTACGTAGGAATTCCGATTAAGTGGACTCTTTATTCCGATGGATCACATACCGCAGCACAAATAGCACAACTGGAAGATCATTTTGATTTTTTGAAGGTCAAAAAAGGGATACCATGGAACACTATTAAAACCTTAAAAGGCTTGTGTAAAGAAGCGTTAGAAGACTATGAGGAATATTTGATTGATTATGCTAAAAAATTTCCGCTAGGCAAAAAGTTGTTTTACTATTTAAACCATACGATTGAAAATCCAACACTTTTTATAGATTCAGATATTCTATTTTATGAGCAGGCAAAGGTTGTAGAATTATTCCTAACGGAGAGACCTCAAGCAACGGGATGGTTTATGCCTGATACCAACTGGGGTTGTTTGGATAGCCGATACAAAACCTTATACTCCGAACAAGTATATCAAGTAAACTCTGGTTTTATTTTCGCCAATGTCCCTTTTCAGCATTTGGAAAAGGCACTTGAAATTTTAAAAATCTATGATTTTAGTTATGAATATTTCAGCGAGCAAACCATTTATCATCAATTATTAAAAGACAATAGTTTTATGCCTTTACCTCCTAAAACGTTTGTTTTGGATGCAGGCGATCAATTTGATTTTTCTTATTTATTTACCCCCAAACAAATGGCGGTTCGTCATTATACGGGGCCAGTTAGACATAAAATGTGGCAAAAAAAATACAAATGGCATCTAAGTTTATAAAAATTTAAAGAATGAAAAAAGGAATTGTTTTAGTAGCTAATTTAAAAAGCCAATGGTATTGTGAAAATTTAATTTTTTCGATTAGAAAAAGTGGTTGTAAACTTCCCATTCGGTTGGTACATTTTGGAGGAGAAAAAATTAACTCTGAATTTGTTCTCAGTGAAGTCGAATTTTTAACGGTTGATGAGTTTTCAAGTGAAGCCAAAGCTTTTATTACAAATTTAGGAAGCGTATTGACCGATTGTCCTAAGGGTTTCTTATACCGTTTCTTGGGTTGGTTTTCTGATTGGGACGAATTCATCTATGCCGATAATGATATTGTAGCCCTAATGAATTGGGAACGACTATTTGAATTTACTGAAGAATATGATTTAGTTCATGCGGATGAAGAATATACCACTCAAGGTATTTACAATTATTTGCAACCTGATAAAATTGAATCGCTTTTTGGTGAAGGTAGTCTCAGTACTGCTATCACAGCAGGACATATTGTGGTAAAAAAGAATCCTAATATGATTGCAGATATGAATGCTGCTATTGAATGGTTTAAAGAACATCCTGAAATCCCTAAGAAACATGACCAATCTTTATTGCATGTTGCCACATTAATAGGAGATTGGAAACTCCTCAATTTATGCAAACCACCGCACAATTGGTTGAGTTCGTGGTCTGGAGATTATGCCAATAGTTTGGATTTAATTCACGCCATACAAGGGGGCTATATTCAAGATACGGCTTCTCATAAAACCTGGTTTTCAATTAAGTCAGATCAATCAAAAACGGAATCTCCTGAACCCTCTCCTGAACCACCTTCTAATACGCCTTCAAATACGCCTATCAGTCATCTGCATTATTCAGGTAGAGGGCGTATAGGTACGGAGCCTATTGATGATTTGATGTTTTCGGATCAAACCAATAAAAAAAGAATGGAACGGCTATTTACAATACAATTGGCAGACATGTTGGGGATAACCTATTATAAAAATCAAAGAAAGCGTGTCAAAAACTATTTAAATCGTATTCTAAAATTTACTGTATGAATTCAGCAATTTGTACCTTATTTGAAGGTCATTATCACTATGGAGTTGCTACACTTTCTAATTCACTGTACAATCAGGGGTTTCGAGGGACAATATTCGCAGGCTATAGAGGGGCGTTACCTTCTTGGGTTTTAAAAGGTAAAAAAGAACGACTAGGAAAATGGGAAGAGGCGATTCGGTTAAAGCCTATTGAGGGATTAGAACTTGTTTTCTTACCGCTCACCACGCATTATAGTCTGACGAATTACAAGCCGGATTTTATGTTGGAATTATGGCATGGAGTAGCAAAAGAAGCAGAAGCTTTATTCTTCTTTGATCCCGATATTGTCGTAGTTGAGCCATGGGCTTGTTTTGAACAATGGGCTCAATATGGTGTGGCAGTATCCGAAGACATCAATTCGCCCTTGCCAGAATTTCATCCTCGCAGAATAAGTTGGCGAAACTACTTCGAAAAATACGGTTTCAAGTTGCAATTCGTCAACCAAATCTATGTTAATGGGGGTTTCGTAGGGCTTGTTAAAAAAGATATTGCGTTTTTGAATTTGTGGTTGCAATTACAAGAAGGAATGGGGGATGCCATAGGCGGGTTGATGAATTCTATTTTTTCCAAAGAAGGTCGTGATACTACCATCGCTCCCATGATAGGTTTTCAATATTTTGATAAGTCGGATCAAGATGCGCTAAATGCAACAATTGAAGCGTATAAAGGCGTTGTGAGTCACATAGGTAAGGAAGGAATGGGGTTTGTTTCTGGACAAATAATGATGTACCACGCTTTAGGAGGCAAAAAACCTTGGTTGAACAATTATTTGGCTTGGGCAATGGAAGGAAAACCACCGAGAGACTTAGATGTGGCTTATTTCAAGAATGTGAATTATCCCATTTTGTCTAATTCTCCTTGGGAAATCAAGAAAAAAAAGATGAGCATCAAGGTGGCTAAATTCATCGGTAGGTTCTATAAAATTTAATGCTATTTATGAATACTGATTTTTGTATTATTTCGAATGATTGTTGGGGAGCTGAGATTTACATCGAACGTAAAATAGCTTACAATACGCCATTTGTAGGTTTGTTTATTCCGCCTTCCCATTTTGTGAAAATGGCAAATAATCTACAAGCTTATTTGGCAACTGAATTGGTTTTTGTAAAAGAAACAGCGTTTCAGGATTATAAAGAATTGTATAAAAAAGAGCAATATCCCATTGCGTTACTTGGTGATGTCGAAATTCATTTTTTGCATTATACTGATGAAACTCAAGCCCGCTCCAAATGGAACAGACGCTTAAATCGCATGCCCAAGGATACTTCAACTTGGTTCATTAAAGGTTGCGATAGGGAAGTGAGTGATTGGAACCAATTACAGGCTTCATGGAACAGCATTCCATTTAATAAAATTTTCTTTTCTGCAAAAAAAAGAAAAAAACTTGCCCATGCCGTTACGATTACGGAATCGTATGATGAGTATGTAACCGATGGTAAAGCCTTGTATAATTTATCAAAGGATTATTTTGAAATTGACCAATGGATAGATTCAAAAGGGAATTCTTGGGAGCTTAAGACTCTTCCGTTCCTACGTAATTTGAATTTTCAGTTTAAAAAACTTAAATACAAAATCAACAAATTATGAAGGGAATCAGTGTAATTGTTTGCTGTTATAATAGTGTTGAAAGGTTAAAACCAACTATTGAACACTTACTAAATCAAGTAGGTATCGCGCCAAATCAATGGGAAATATTGATAATTGATAATGCCTCAACAGATGATACCGCAGCAGTAGCTAGTGATTTATTAGAAAAGAATAAGACGAAAAACAGTCCCTTTTTTAAGATTATTAAAGAAGTTAAACCGGGTTTGTCAGCAGCTCGAATGTGTGGGATTAACCATGCTTCTTTTGACTTTTTGTTGTTTTGTGACGATGATAATTGGTTGGTCAAAAGTTATTTGCAGGATGCATTGGCGATTATTGCTGCCCATTCCAATGTTGGAGTGATTGGGGGTTATGGGACACCCGTTTTTGAAGGACAAGAACCTCCTTATTTTTGGAAAAATCAATACCATACATTGGCAGTGGGGGCACAATATGTCGAAGAGGGCAATATTACCCATACGCGAAAAGTGGTTTATGGTGCTGGAATGATTGTTAACAAAAAAGCTTTTTTGGAATTGATACAGAATTATCAATTTGAATTTCAAGCGACTGGTCGAATAGGAGCCTCACTAGCCAGCAGTGAAGATCATGAGTTGTGCTTAGCGTTACGTATGATAGGTTATGAGGTGTTGTGGTACAAAAGATTACAGTTTTACCATTACATTCCCAAAAATCGTACAGAGATTAATTATTATAAAAAATTGTTTTTGGGTTTTGGGCTTTCCAGTCCTTTATTGATTGGGTATGATTTAGATAAAACAAACCCCATTAATATCAAAAATGATTATCGGTATATAACGCTAAGGAAAATCAAAAACATTCTATCAGCTTACCTTAGAATTTTTTATCATAAAAACATTCTTCAAAGAAGTGAGTATCAAATTTTAGATTTAATACAAGAGCTTTACACTAATATAGGCAGTTTTAAAACTACTGTTAAAGTAAAAAATAACAAAAGAGATAGTTTTATAAACACAAAATTATTCGCCTTGCACGACAAGACAAAACAATCAAATGTAGAATGGATATAGTTACAACGTTATTTGAAGGTCATTACGATAAAGGAGTAGCCGCTTTAATAAACTCTTTAGTGCAATCCTCTTTTAAAGGAAAAATTTGTATTGGTTATCGAGGAAGTTTGCCTACTTGGGTCAATCAATTGCAAAAAACAGCCAAAGGTTATACAGTTGGCGATGGGATTTCAGTTGTTTTTATGTTGTTAGATATTGATATGCATTTTGGGTATTATAAGCCTTCTTTCATGAAAAAGGTAATCCAAGAACATCCTCAGGTATCGAACATCTATTATTTTGATCCTGATATTGTAGTCACTGCACCTTGGCATTTTATTTCCTCATGGACAGATATAGGAGTGGCAGTTTGTTTGGATAATTGTTTTCCTATGGTTCATCACAACCATCCGTGGCGGAAAGAGTGGCAAAAATTGGCCGATAATAATCAAAAATGTGAGTTGAATTACTATGTAAATAGTGGTTTTATAGGTATCCACAAAGACAGTTTTATATTGCTAAACAGATGGATAGCCTTCAGCTGAAAAATACAAAGCCAATAAAGGAGATTTATCTCTTTTTGAAAAAGACGGTTTTCGTGCTTTTAAGGGAGATCAAGATTTATTGAATGCCAGCATGACCGTCTCGTCAGACCTTACTTTTAGTATCATTGGAACCGAAGGAATGGGATTTACGGATCCTGTTTATTTGATGGCTCATGCCGTTGAAAGTGTAAAACCTTGGAAAAATAATTTCATCAAACAAATGGTAGTTAACGGACATAAACCGAGCAGGGCTGCTAAATTGTTTTTTAACTATTGCCAAAATCCTATTGAAATTTATACAAAATCGCAATTGAGGCTCAAAAAAAGCAACATCAAAGCCGCTTCTATTTTGGGTAGAATCATAGGTTAATGAATTTGTTAGGAGTGTTTTAAAGAGTGCTTCGAAGCAACTAAAAGAATAACAATTCATGAAAATATTTTTTATATGTGGTTCTCTAGAGCCTGGTCGTGATGGGGTAGGCGATTACAGTCGTAGGTTGTGTGGAGCCTTATTGCGTCAAGGTGTTGTTACTCAAATGGCTTCTTTATGGGATCATCATGCTACAACTTTTAGTAAAGAAAACCAAGAGGTTGAGGGAGTGACTATAATAGCAAATAGAATTCCGAAAGCGAGTACTCCTAGCCAAAGATTAGCTTGGTTACACACTATTTTAAATGATTTTAAACCCGATTGGATTTCGTTGCAATATGTTCCTTATAGTTTTCATCCCAAAGGATTGCCTTTTTGGTTGCCCTCTTTTTTAAAAAAGATAAAAGGAAATCATCAGTGGCATATTATGTTCCATGAATTATGGATTGGAATGGATTCCAATGTTTCTTTGAAAAATAAATGTATTGGTGTTTTGCAAAAACAATTAGTTCTAAAAATTTTAGATGCAGTAGAAAAAAAAATACTCAATACCCAAATTGATTTGTATCAGTACCAAATAGCTGCTCAGGGATATAAAATAACGCTTCTGCCTTTGTTTAGTAACATTATTAAAAATGAAACATCAAATATAGCGCTTGCATCAAAGGATTCCGAATTGCGATTTTGTCTTTTTGGAAGTATTCACTACGGAGCGCCAATTCAAAGATTTATTACTGATTTAAAGCAGGTTGTATTAGGTTTGAAAGAGAAAAAAGAATTGAAGTTTATATTCATAGGAAGTTGCGGAGCGGAGATAGCAAAATGGAAAGAGCAATTAGAAGCGCACTCCATCGATTATGAAGAGACTGGATTTGTCAATGACGAAGAAATAAGCCGCATGCTATCAAGTTGTCACTACGGAATTTCAACCACTCCTTATATTTTAAATCAAAAAAGCGGAAGTTTAGCTGCCATGTTTGATCACGAATTACCAGCGATATGCGTAGCCAGAGACTGGGAAGTAAAAGGGTTTAAACAAGAAAATTTTTTGAATTTGATACAGTATAAAAACCAAGAATCGATAAAAACTTTGATGGATAAAAAGTTTATAAGCTCAAACGAGAATCAGATAGCAAGCATAGCCCATCAATTTTTATTGGGATTAAATCAAGGGGAGGTTGTATGGCAAGTTTAAACTATTTATGGCAAAACCGACTTCAATCGCGAAGGTTTAGTGCCCCTTTTTTCAAGAGTTGGGCCAAGCGTTTATTGACTTTTCCAGAGTTACTCAAAAGCAATAGGAGAAGAACTGCTTTAATCCGTAAAGGAGCAACCATAGCGCCCACGGCTGAGATAGGCTTAGTAGTCATAAATGGAAAAAAGGACAATTTAGTCATTGGCGATTTTAGTACGTTGGGTAGGGTCGAAATTGCTTTACATGATAAAGTAACGATTGGAAATAATGTGTGTATCAATGATGGCGTAATCATCTTGAGTGCTTCTCACGATGTTTTAGACCCCTTATGGCGTCATAAAAAAGCGCCTATCACTATTGGAGATTATGCCTGGATTGCTACAAATGCTATTCTTTTACCAGGAGTAAAGATTGGTAAAGGGGCAGTAGTAGGAGCAGGAGCAGTGGTTAGTAAAGATGTAAACGAATACGCCATTGTCACGGGTAATCCTGCAAAAGAAATAAATAAAAAGAGAACAGAGTCATTGAATTACAATCCTTGTGAATTTCTTGCAACAAATAACGCCTGGTTAAAATGATCGTATTTTCACATCCTACATTAAATGCAAATGCAAAAGCATTGATTCAAGGTTTATTTAAAAATAAAATCTTATATAAATTATACACTTGTGTAGCTATTTTTAAAGGGCAAGTATTGTACAAGTTAGGGGTTAATCCTAAACTAAAAGATTTAAAACGAAGACGTTTGGATAAAAGATGGCAAAAATTTACGGAAGTAAATTCATTTTTTGAGTTTGGACGTTTAATAGCATCAAAATTACAATTAGAGCCTTTAACGAGACATGAAAAAGGATTCTTTTGTATCGATCGGGTATATCAAAAACACGATCATTGGGTAGCAACCACATTAGCAAAAGCAAAAAAGGAAGGTGTGACTGGCGTGTATGCTTACGAAGATGGTGCGTTTGCCACTTTTACCAAAGCAAAACAATTGGGCATAAAATGCATTTACGATTTGCCCATAGGATATTGGAGAATGGCACGTTTATTAATGCAAAAGGAATTTGAACTCAATCCTGAATGGGCTAGCACCTTAACAGGTTTTAATGATTCTGTAGCAAAATTGCAGAAAAAAGATCAGGAGTTAGCATTAGCTGATGTGATTTATGTGGCTAGTAGTTTTACAAAACAAACTTTGACAGCCTATTCCGGAAAGCTAGCCGAAATAAAAGTAATTCCCTATGGTTTTCCAGAGGTAAATTTCAAAAAAGAATACCGCTCACTCGAAGGCCGAAAACTCAAAATTTTATTTGTGGGGGGCTTGTCGCAGCGCAAAGGAATCTCCTATTTGTTTGAAGCAGTTGCTGGATTGCGAGAACAAGTAGAACTGACCGTTGTGGGGCATAAATCAGTAGCTAATTGTAGTGCGTTGAATCAAGCTTTAGAGCAACACCATTGGATTCCTACTTTACCACATCATCAAGTTTTAGCTTGTATGCGCGAACATGATGTTTTTGTCTTCCCTTCTCTTTTTGAAGGTTTTGGTTTGGTAATTACTGAGGCCATGTCGCAAGGGATTCCTGTCATAACCACTGAGCGAACCGCAGGGCCTGATTTGATTACCGAGGGAGAAGATGGATGGATTGTACCAGCGGGTTCCGCATCAGCAATTAAAGAAGTCTTGGAAAAAATACTGGAAGCCCCCCAAGTAGTACAACAATATGGGCTTGCTGCCCAACGCAAAGCACAAACCCGACCTTGGTCCGTATATGCACAAGAAATGGCTGACGCTATTTTATCATCAAAGATTTTATAAACAACAGATATTCATGGAGGTAGTAAATAAAAAAGTGAAAAATTCCACGAACAATTCTTTAAAAATTGCTATTTGGTTGTATTTTTTACTTTGGATTTTCGAAGGAGCTTTACGCAAATGGATTTTGCCTGGCCTAGCAACTCCCTTATTAATTGTACGTGACCCTATTGCAATTTACATTATTGCAAGAGCACTTTATGTTAATGTAAAATTCATAAATACCTATGTAGTGTTGGGGGGTATTTTTACCTTATTAGGACTGGCCATTACGCTAACCTTCGGACATGGGAATCTATTTGTGGGACTTTATGGTGCACGAATAATGTTACTTCATTTTCCTTTGATTTTTATTATGGGGGAAGTATTGAACAAAGAAGATATTCTTAAAGTAGGACGTGTCATGTTAGCTCTTACAATTCTGATGACTTTGATTATCTATTTTCAATTCATCAGTCCACAAACAGCTTATATTAATGTGGGTATAGGAGGAGAAGGAAGTGCTGGTTTTGATGGCGCCATGGGGTATTTTCGTCCATCTGGAACGTTTTCATTTATATCGGGTTTATCGGCTTTTTATATTTTGGTGTCGGTATATATCTTTTATTTTTGGTTGTCAAATGAGCCATGTTCCAAGGCATTGCTTATTTCGAGTACAATAGCATTGTTGATAGCGATTCCTTTAACTGTAAGTAGAACAGCTGTTTTGGGTGTGTTTTTAGTTGGTTTTTTTGCATTCTTAGGTTCTTCTACCAGTGCCAAATCCATAATGCGATTACTACTTACGATTACGGTTATTTTTATTTTAGTTATTGTATTACAAAAAACGACCACAATTTTCAGTTTGGGTACAGAGGTTTTTATGAATCGAGTGGATACTGCCAATGGTCAGGAAGGAGGGTCGATTGTCATGCGAACCATTGAAGGATTTACACAACCCATAGTGAGTTTGTTAAACGAGCCTTTATTTGCTGGTAAACTAGGAATGGGTACAAATGCAGGGGCACAGATGTTAAGTGGGAGTACAAAATTTTTAATATCCGAGGGGGAGTTGGGTCGTTTGAGTGGTGAACAAGGCATTGTTTTAGGAGGAGGACTCATTGTTTTACGATTGTTTTTTGCCTGTTCGTTATTTGTCCAATCCATACGATTACCAAGTAACTTAAAATTATTACCCCTCACATTTTGTGGGACAGCTTTATTCTTGATTACGCAAGGACAGTGGGCGCAACCCAGCATTTTGGGCGCTTCGATTATCGCTTCGGGTTTATTAATAGCAAGCCTTAATATCAAATTAGAAACAGATTAGATGAAAATTATACTGTTTACACATCCTACTTTTTTAGCGCATCAAAGCATGCCACGCTACGCTAGTATGTTGCAAAAGGGAATGGAAGATAAAGGGCATCAAGTAGTCATTTGGAGTCCCAAAGCTCGGTTTTATAAAATCCCTTTGGTGTCCTCTTTAAAAAAATGGATGGGTTATATTGATCAGTATGTTTTGTTTCCTATTGAAGTAAAATTTAAATTAAAAAAATGTTCAAAAGACACGCTTTTTGTTTTTGCCGATCAAGCTTTAGGGCCATGGGTTCCACTGGTGAAAAACAGAAAACACATCGTGCATTGTCATGATTTTTTGGCTCTAAAATCTGCTTTAGGAATGATTCCAGAAAACCCAACATCCTTTACAGGAAAACAGTATCAAAATTATATTCGAAAAGGATTTTCAAAAGGCAAAAACTTTATTTCAATTTCGAAAAAAACAGAACAAGATTTACAGCAATTTCATCAAGGAAATATCGAAAGTTCTTCGGTTTGTTATAATGGTTTAAGCCGTCCTTTTTATTACTTATCAGAAAGTCAGTCGATTAAATTAGTGGAAACTAAATTAAGATTAAGTCTAACACAAGGATATATCATGCATATTGGAGGCAATATGTATTATAAAAACAGAAAAGGGGTAATGGAGATTTACAATACGTGGAGAGCAAATTACCATACAAAAATTCCTTTGCTTTTAATAGGAGAAAAGCCTTCGGACGAATTACTGATCCAACGGGAAAAATCAGCATTTAATAACGATATTTATTTCATTTCTGATGTGTCAGATGAATACATTAATAGTGCCTATTCAGGAGCTAAATGTTTGTTGTTTCCTTCTCTAGATGAAGGTTTTGGATGGCCAATAATTGAGGCTATGGCCTCGGGTTGTCCCGTCATAACGGTCAATAAAGCACCTATGAATGAAGTAGGGGGTACAGCCGCTTATTACATTGAGCCCATGCCCAATGACAAAGCATCACTCGGACAATGGAAAAAAGAGGCAGCAACGGTACTGGAAAAAGTGGTTTCCTTACAAGCTGCTGATAGAAAAAAAGCGATAGAAAAATCATTGCAACACTCCAATATGTTCTCCTCGGAATATTCCTTGAATGCAATTGAAACTGTTTATAAAATGATTCATTCCGTTGAATAAAGGAATTAGTCATACATTTTAATGAAGATTATTAAGTTCCTTTTCTTCTAAAAAAAACTACACATGAAAGTCATTCACTTTATTGCTCATATTGATAAATCAGAAGGAGGCACTGCGGAGTACATGCGTTTATTGAGTTCTGCATTAAAAAATCATGTAGAATTAATAATTGCTACTGGTTTTTCCCCTCATCCTGTAGAAATTAAAGGGGTAAGAGTCCATTTTTTTAATACCAAAATTGTAAGGTGGTTTTTTAACACTAAGGAGTTTTCCCTTTTTTTAAAAAAAGAAAAACCCAATTTGGTGCATATCAATGGAGTTTGGAACCCTCAAAACTGGGCTTTTCAAAAAGCCGCTCAAAACTTGGGAATTAAAGTTATTGTTTCACCACACGGCATGCTGGAGCCTTGGATTATGAAAAACAATCCCGTTAAAAAAAAAATAGCCTTGTTTTTATACCAGCGTAAAGCCCTTATGCAATCACAGTACCTACATGCTACTGCTCAAATGGAAGCCGATAATATTCAAACATTAGGTTTTAAAAATCCGATTTCTATCATTCCAAATGGTATCGATTTGCAAGAAGTATTGGAAACCAAAACACAATATGGAAGCCGAAAAATGGTATTTATTTCTCGCATTCATCCAAAAAAAGGAATTGAATTATTGTTAGAAGCTTGGAGCAAATGCAATACAAATGGATGGTTGTTAGAAATTGCAGGCAATGGGGAGGATAAGTATGTTGCCCAACTGAATGAAAGTGCCTTAGGATTAAAAAATGTACATTTTGTAGGTGCTAAATATGGGGAAGCCAAATGGAAATTTTTAAAATCGGCTGATGTGATGGTATTGCCTACACATAGTGAAAATTTTGGAATTGTAGTGGCCGAAGCTTTGGCTTTGGGCATTCCTGTTATAACCACTCAAGGCACACCTTGGAATGATTTAGAAACATACCAATGCGGTTGGTGGATTCCACTATCGGTTGCCAATTTAGAAAAAACCATCGCAAAAGCGATTAACACCCCTGCTGAACAGTTACAAATTATGGGGGAAAGAGGAAGGCAATTAGTGGCTGAAAAATACGAAATCAAGGTGACTACAAATCAGCTTTTACAATTGTACCAAAAGATACTTACATAAAGAATAAGGGGTGACTTTTGTAAGATTGGGGTGTTGCAATTGTTGTAAAATGATTGTTGAACGACATTGTAAAGCACGTTCAGGCGGCCAAAAAAAGGAACAAAAGAAAGATGAAAAACAGTGCAACTGGAAATAAAAATATGATTTTGCTTTTAACAGCATCTATAGCACCTAAACAGTTTAAAAACAGTATTGAAAGAAATGATGTTAAAACGAGATTAGAAGACTATAAGAAGGCATTAAAATTCTGGTTGCATCACAAAGACGCTAACATCACTGAAATCATATTTGCTGAAAATTCAGGTTATGATTTAACTGAAATCAAGCAAATTTTTGAACTTGAAAATAGTTACAATAGAAAATACCATTTAATCCAAAAAGAAGAAACACCAGCACCTGAGGGATTCCATTATGGCTATTCCGAATTAGAACTCCTGGATTATGTATTTGAGAAATATCCTTTTGCAAGTACTGAGGATTATTTTATAAAAGTGACCGGTAGGTTGTATTTTCCTGAACTTTCAAAGTTGATATTGGTTACGATTCCCCATTATTTATTTGTGGCGGATAGTAGGATTTACAATTTTTTTGGGTTGCAAAACAAACATATTTTGACTACCGTATTTATTTGCCGAGTGGATTTTTACCAAAAATATATATTCAACCAAAAAGGGAAGATGAAGGATTTAACTCATTCGCTTTTTGAAACGTTATTGGTTGAATTATTATACGAGAAAG
This sequence comes from Flavobacterium faecale, assembly GCF_048320115.1. Taxonomy (GTDB): domain Bacteria; phylum Bacteroidota; class Bacteroidia; order Flavobacteriales; family Flavobacteriaceae; genus Flavobacterium; species Flavobacterium faecale_A. The sequence goes on along the minus strand of NZ_CP182943.1, from coordinate 107,129 downwards.
TTCAACATGCACTCTTACGTTTTCCTTTTAATCTAAACCCCATAGGTATTGGGGCACATTCTAATAAAAATTATGGCTCTTTGAAAAATACCTTAATGAATACAATCAGAGCCACGTTTAGGAAAATAGCGCCCAATTTTTGGATTTAATCCTATTCACCCAACTTTTAATAATGGATTTTTTCAAAGGCAGAAGTGTCCCAGAAATCAGCAATTTATACCAATTTATTAATTTAAACGTAATCGTTCTTTGGATTTAGCTACTTACAGTCATTCATTTAGTTTGAAAAACAAAATTTCAAGATTAGTTTGGAATGTATGTTACATCATTTTGTTTAGACCCTTTGCTTCCCGATTTTTTATAATATGGCGCGTTTTTGTTTTAAAATGTTTTGGAGCTAAAATTGAATGGTCTAGCAACATATATGCTTCTGCAAAAATTTGGGCTCCTTGGAATTTACAAATCGCTTACAATTCCACCTTAGGACCTCATGTAGATTGCTACAACCAAGGAAAAATAACTATTGGAGCGAATACCATAATTTCTCAAAAGACGTATATGTGTGCTTCGACCCATGATTACAACCAAAAAGATTTTCCGCTTCTTCTCAAACCAATCACAATTGGGAATGGAGTTTGGGTCGCTGCTAATGCTTTTATAGGGCCTGGAGTTATTATTGAAAATCATGCTGTGGTTGCTGCTTGTGCAGTAGTTGTAAAAAATGTGGAAAAAAATACAATCGTTGGTGGAAACCCAGCAAGAAATTTAAAAGTGAGAAATTATGAATAAAATACCCGTAACGGTTATTGTTTCTGTAAAAAATGAGGCTTTAAATTTGCCTTCTTGCCTAGAAAAACTAATGCAGTTTGCCCAGATTATTGTCGTGGATTCAGGAAGTACTGATGGTACCCAAAACATTGCTTTAAGCATGGGTGCCGAAGTAATAGAATTCAAATGGAATGGTAAATTTCCTAAAAAACGCAATTGGGCTTTACAAAACGCAAGGCTTCATCATGAATGGGTTTTGTTTTTAGATGCAGATGAATTTGTTACCAAAGCCTTTGTTGAAGAAGTTGCCATTAAAATACAAGACCCTACTTATAATGGCTTTACGATTCAGTTTCAAAATTATTTCATGGGTAAGAAATTGAAATATGGGTATGGATTTCAAAAATCGGCACTTTTTAGGAAATCAAAAGGGGCTTATGAAAAAGTTGAAGAGGATATGTGGAGCCACCTAGATATGGAAGTGCATGAACATCCAATCATAGAAGGGAAAGTAGGGTTGATTCATGCCAAGGTCGTGCATAAAGATTTTAAAGATTTAGACCATTATATAGCCAAACACAATGCTTATTCTTCTTGGGAAGCGCAACGCTATTTACAACTAAAACAATCAAAAAATTACCTTTTATCCTTAAATCAAAAAATTAAATACAACCTACTTAATACGGGTTTGCTTCCTATCGTTTATTTTTTTGGAGCTTATGTTTTAAAACTAGGTTTTTTAGATGGCAAAGAGGGGTTTTATTTAGCGTGTTACAAATCACATTACTTTTTCCAAATTCAAACAAAAGTGCAATTATTAAAAAATAAATAAGATTGGTATGAAAAAAATATTAATAACTGGCGGAGCGGGATTTGTAGGGTCTCATTTGTGTAAAAGATTATTAAACGAAGGAAATGAGATCATTTGCTTAGACAATTACTTTACAGGGGCTAAATCCAATATTATCGAACTATTAGATCATCCTTATTTTGAATTGGTTCGACATGATATTACGGAACCGTATTATGCTGAGGTGGATGAAATTTATAATTTGGCTTGTCCAGCATCACCAGTTCACTATCAATACAATCCCATTAAAACGGTAAAAACATCGGTAATGGGAGCTATAAATGTATTAGGACTGGCAAAAAGAGTAAGAGCCAAAGTATTACAAGCCAGTACTAGTGAAGTATATGGTGACCCTCTGGTGCATCCACAAACAGAAAGTTATTGGGGACATGTAAACCCAATTGGAATTCGTTCTTGTTATGACGAAGGAAAACGTTGTGCTGAGACCTTATTTATGGATTATCACAATCAAAATAAAGTAGCTATCAAAATTATCCGAATTTTTAATACGTACGGTCCTAATATGAATCCTGCTGATGGTCGTGTCGTCTCAAACTTTATTGTACAAGCACTTCAAGGAAAAGATATCACTATTTTTGGTGATGGTTTGCAAACTCGTTCGTTTCAATATGTAGATGATTTGGTGGAAGGTATGGTACGAATGATGGCTTCAGAACCTAGCTTTTTAGGTCCAGTAAACTTAGGAAACCCTAACGAATTTACGATGCTTGAATTAGCAAATGCAATAATTGAGTTAACAGGATCTAAGTCAAAAATAATACACCTTGAACTACCGCAAGATGATCCCAAACAAAGACAACCAGATATTTCTTTGGCAAAAGAAAAACTTGATGGTTGGCAACCCCAAACACAATTGCGTGAAGGCTTAATTACTACCATTAATTATTTTGATGACCTACTAAAAGCGTAAAAATAAAACGTGTTTACACTGCAATCAATTGCCAGAAAAAAAGCCGATTGTACTAAAATATTTTCTGCTCCACTACCTAAACAACCTTTCACGGGCGTTTTTTTCTAAAACTCACCCAATTACAAAAAACGCTTTGCTTGTCATTTCATTAGAAAGTTTTCTGCCCATTTTAAAAGGAGGAGAAGATTGCTGAATGCACTTTAATTTCGATGCCGTTTTTTTAATTCTAAAATGAATTTTTATGAGAATTACCATAATAACCGTTTGTTACAATCGAAGCTCGACCATTGAAAAAGCAATTAAAAGTGTTTTGAATCAGAATTATCAAAATATCGAGTACATCATTATTGATGGGAATTCTACAGATGGAACCCAAAAAATCATCGAAAAGTACCGCGATAGGTTAAGTCAATATATTTCGGAGCCTGATAAAGGTATGTATGATGCCATTAATAAAGGATTGCATTTAGCAACAGGAGATGTTATTGGCTTAATGCACTCTGACGATGAGTTTTATGATGAAAAAGTAATTAGTACGATTGTTAAGCGTTTTAATTTTGAAAAAAACATTGACGGTGTGTATGGTGATGGTATTTATGTTTCGAATGATACCGAGGAGCGACTCATTAGAAACCGAATAGGAGGAGCTTTTAGTTTACAAAAAATCAAAGCAGGGTGGTTGCCACTTCATCCTACCGTTTACTTAAAAAAAACGATAATAGATCAATACGGTCTTTACAATCTAGATTTTAAAATTGCATCAGACACCGAATTTTTACTTCGCTATTTGTATAAATATAAAATTAAGATGAGTTACATCAATACCTACATCGTAAAAATGAGAATGGGAGGTATGAGTACGAATATCAAACGCGTTTTTGAAGTTTTATATGAAGATTATAAAATTTACAAATTTCACGGCCTAACGGCTTTTTTAGTGGTATTTCTTAAAAAAACGAATGCTTTACGCCAATATTTGGTTCACTAATTTTTTCATCAACACCCCATTTACCAATCTAAATTATACCCATTATGAAAAAAAACGTTGCTTCAATAATTTTTTTGCTTTTACTGGTAACACAATCGTGTACCACTAAGAAAGATATGTTGTATTTGCAAGATATGGATGCTCATTCCAATAAGAATTTATCTTTTGTAATGACTAAAATACAACCTAATGATATCTTGAAAATTGATGTAAGTGATCTCAATCCAGTAGTAGCAGCACCATTTAATTTAAATGTAGGCTCTGGTTCTTCCTCAGTTCAAATGATGGAATTGTCAGGCTATTTAGTAACTCCTGAGGGTACTATAACAATGCCTATTCTTAATGAAATCAGTGTAGTAGGTTTGTCTCCTTCAAAAATTGAAAGTGTTATTAAAAATCGCTTAATCGATGAAGGGTATTTAGTAAACCCTACGGTACAAGTTCGGGTTCTCAATAATAAGTTTACCATTCTGGGAGAAGTGCGTTCACCAGGAGTTTATCCCTTTACAGAAGAATCAATAAGCTTATTAGATGCAATAGGTATGGCGGGAGATTTAACTTATTCTGCCATTCGTAAAGACATACAGTTACTAAGAGAAACAAACGGAAAGCGTATGGTTTATCACATTGATTTAACCACGGCCGCTTGGATGTCTAATCCCGATTTTCAAATAAGACAAAATGATGTCATCATTGTGGTGCCTAATAAACTAAAAGTAAATAGTGGAGGATTGATCAAAGATCCGCTACAAGTTATAGGAGTAATAGCTTCGTTACTTGCTATTATTTTATTGATATCTAAATAAAAAAAATAAGAATATGGATTTTAAGAAAGAATTTTTAAAGTATTTCCAGTATTGGCCTTGGATTTTAGTTAGTTTACTATTAAGTGTGGGGGCAGCCTATGTTTTTATAAAAACAGCAGATACGACTTATCAAACAGCAGCAGTCATTAACATCGATAAAAAACAAGAAGAAAGCGCCAAAATAAGCCCTTTTAGTAAGGATTATGAAAAGAAAAAAGAAATTGATTTACAGGACGAAATTGCACTCGCAACCTCAACTGATTTATTATCGAAAGCAGTTAATAATTTAAATTTGAATATTAATTATTTTGAAAAACATTTTCTGCATCATAAATTGTCAGACGATATTCCGTTTGTAATTCATACAAACCTGCCCAATGATTCCTTACCTGATGTAAAATATGAGGTTAAAGTAGTAAATGAAGGATTCTTTATCACTAATACATTTACTTCAAAGACCTATTTAATTCACGGCTATAATTCGGTTAACACAGCCAAGGACTTACCTTTTACAATTCAATTAACCCCTTTGGCTAGGAAAAATGTGGCGGCTTATTTATCAAAGGAGTATGTACTGACTTTTGAATCAACTACTACTGCTGTAAATCATTTAAAGTCGGTATTAAATGTTCAACCCTTTGAGGATACAAATACCCATTTAAGATTGACTCATGTAGGCACAGATCCAGTGCGTTCTAGAAAAATTTTGGATGAAATTATTTCCTTACTAGATAAAAATATTGTGTTTAATAAACAAAAAATGGTTAAAAGTAAAATCGATTATTTAAATCAACGAATAGCTGTTTTTTTAAAAGAGAGGGATTCCATTCAAGGGGTAAAGGAAAAGTATTTGAAAAATAATGACATCTTAGTCTTAGATAAATTTATTGCTGATAAAACGAATGTAAAGAACGTTAAAAAGGAAAATTCGATGCTCAATGCAAGACAAATTGAGTTGACTAAGTTTGCCATTAATGATATCAAAAGAACTCCTAGTACTTCAGCTTTAGGAACAGGGTATAATTTAGAGATGCCTACAGTAAATCAGTTGATTACAGCGTATAATGCGAGTATTTTAGAGAGTCAGTTAATCTTACAACGAGCTCAAAAAAATAATCCCACTTATGTTAGTTTGCAACTCCAACTTGCTATGCAAAAACAAGTCATTTTGAATAGTTTAGAAGGTTATTTAAACACACTTTACAAAAGTAATGCTGCAAATCAATCCGAACAATATACCGCAAACATAGAGGCGAGAAGTATTCCCACTAAGGATAAAGATTTAGGAAATATTAATACCAACATTAATTTAAAAGAGGAAATTTACTTGGATTTATTGCAAAAAAGAGAAGAAGCAATATTGAACAGTGCCATTTTAGCCTCTAATTTAACAACGGTAAGTCCTCCTCAAACGAATTATTCGGCTATTTTTCCGCAACCCAAATCCTTTATGTTGGGAGCATTTCTATTTGGTTTGTTGATTCCTTTGGGAATTATATTTCTAAGTTTGCTTTTAGATAGTAAAATTTATAGTGAAGATGATATTGCTAAAGAATTCTCACACATCCCTTTTCTTGGAATATTACCTAAAGTTGATGATTATAAAAAAATAGACAATTCGCCAAATTCACGAACAGTTCTCGCCGAAGCCTCACGAATCTTATTTTCTAATTTAGGTTTTTTATTACCTAGAAAAAATGTGAATACAGCAAATGTACTTTTGTTTACCTCTGCTATACAAGGTGAAGGAAAATCGTTTTGCGCGTTTCATATGGCGGCAACTATCAGCAATCTTAATAAAAAAGTGTTATTAATTGGTGCTGATTTAAGGAATCCTCAATTAGATTCATTTTTTAGCGTCAAAAAAAACGAATTGGGATTAACGAACTATCTGTCTAATAAAGCAGATAATTGGAGAGAATTATTAGTTAAAGACCCAAATCTTTCGGATAATCTTGACACGATTTTCTCAGGAGAAATCTCTCCTAATCCCACTCAATTATTGAGTAATTCTAATTTTCAAAGTTTAATTGATGAGGCCAAACCACTTTATGATTTTATCATTATAGATTCGGCTCCCGTTCAACTGGTTTCTGACACCCTAAATTTTAGCCATCTGGCCGATGTGACTTTGTTTGTATTGCGGTATAACTATACGGATAAAAGAACCTTAACTCAAATCAATAATTTCATCAAAAAAGACCAATTAAAAAATGTAGGGGTTCTTATCAACAGTGTAAGTTCGAAAGGGTTAAAATCTTTTACTTATGGCGCTAGTTATGGGTATCAATATACTGAAAAAAAGGAAAAAAAATCTTGGCTAAAAGGAGCGTAAAACCTGATTTTGATGCTGAAATTAATCGATACTAAACAAAAGATTTTTACTAAACTTAATAAGTAAAATGATGTCAAAAAAAATTATTCTATTTCTTTTACTTGTTACTATTGCAATCGTCTTTTATTATTCATGGCAATCAGATCCTAGTTTGGAAAATAATACATACTTGCCACAATGGCTTCTAAAATGGAGTAATGAATATTATAATTTACGTACAGCTATTCCTTTTTTGGCGGTAGGCTTTTTACTAGAAGCGTATTCACAATACAAGGGAATTTATGAAATGAATTACAATCAAAAAGCCAGTTTTTTTCAAAATATAGGGATAGCAACAATTATCGCGTTTGTTGCTGAAGGAGGACAATTTCTTATTCAGAGTCGAAGTCCAGATTTGATGGATGTATTCTATGCGACTATAGGAAGTTTAATTGGAGGATTAGGATATTATATGTTTTCAATGTTGTTTAACTCTAATAGATAAGAAATGAGAAATAGACATAAATTCACTTTCATAATTTGTTGTGCTATCGGAGATTTAATTGCCATGGTACTTGGTACAATGATATTTTTGAATTTTGCTATAGAGGAGCAGATGGCTTGGAATGCGTTGTTTTTAAATAAAATAATTCCAATTACCATTTTGACGTGGTTGTTTTCAATCAGCTATTTTAAATTGTATCAAGTAGGAGTTCTATTTAATTTAGAGGTATTTTTCGCAAATAGTTGGCGTGCTTTTTTTACACAACAAATTTTATGGTACAGCTATATTTATATTTTTAATAATGACAATTTTAGTTTTGGACGTGGCAAAGTTTTTCTGATTCAATTGAGTTTTTTACTCACTTATTTTTTTCTGTCAAGAGTCTTATTTACACTTGTCATTTTAAAAATCAAAAGATGGTTCAGACGTTTTAATGTCGGGATTTGGGGATTTAATAAAACCAGTATTGATCTGGCTTCATATTTAGAACACCATTCTTATTTTATTCAGTTTGTAGGGATTCTTAATGAAAATTCATCTGAAATTTATACCACCAGAGAAGAATTCAGCCATGCACTGATAAATGCCATACATAAGGCATCAGAAGACAATATCAATGAATTGTACATTGTAGCACAGCCAGATTTTATTACTGAATTGAATATATTTTTTGAACTGGGTGATAAGTATTGTATGCGATTGAAATTTATCCCAGATTTATCTTTGATTTCCAAAGAGCATTTCAATATCAGTAATTTAGAACAATTTCATGTCATTAAACCTCGATTTGAACCGTTACAAAATGCTTACAATAGATTGGTAAAAAGAGTCTTTGACCTTACTTTTAGTTTAATGGTTATTGTATTCATCCTGTCATGGCTGTATCCTTTAATGGCAATTTTAATTAAAAGACAAAGTCCAGGCCCCGTTTTGTATAAACAAATGCGAACTGGTAAAAAGAATGAACCTTTTTGGTGTTATAAATTCCGAAGCATGTATGTAAATGTGGGAGACGAAACAGAGCAAGCCAAGAGAGGCGATTCTAGAGTGACACCCATAGGTAAGTTTTTACGCCGCACCAGTTTAGACGAAATGCCTCAGTTTTTTAATGTTTTTATGGGAAAAATGAGTGTTGTAGGACCACGTCCACACATGTTAAAACATACTACAGATTACAATGGACACATCAACAACTTTATGGTACGTCATTTTGTGAAACCTGGAATTACAGGTTTAGCTCAGGTTTCAGGTCTTAGAGGTGAAACTAAAAAAGTATCGGATATGAAACGAAGGGTAATGGCTGATATCAAGTATTTACAGGAATGGAGTCTAATTATGGATATAAAAATTTGTTTACTAACCGTGATTGTAACCCTAAAGGGGGATGAAAATGCTTTTTAAATTTAAAAAATAGAAATTATGGAAATTACTAATTACTTAATTGGATTACTCACAGGTGTCTCTTTGACAGCATTTTTTGTTGGAAAAGCATGGTATAGGTATTATACTAAATATACTATTCAACAGAAGCAATTGAGTCGAATATTAAAATTAAATGACAAAATTAAAAAACTAAAGAATTTTGAATCTCCAAAAAAAACAAGAATAAAGGTCTAAGAGTAGCATCGTCTTTTTAAGAAAACGAACCCATCATCAAATAAATTTCAATAAATAGGAAGAAAATGGAATAATGTTGTTTCATGAAATTAGTTTAAAAATGACACCCTGTGAATTTATTATTAGCCTAAGAAAAGACAAGCTTATTTTAATTTAAATCAAACTAGATATGGAAGCACAAAAGAAAACATTAGGTGAATTTATAATTGAAAATCAATATGAATTTAAAAATTCCTCAGGAGAGTTATCCCGTATATTTAATTCTATGAAATTAGCCGCTAAAGTAGTGAGTTATAAAGTCAAAAAAGCGGGTTTAATTGATATCATTGGAGGAGTAGGTGATAAAAATATTCAGGGAGAAGACCAGCAAAAATTAGATGTTTATGCCAATGAAGTATTTATTGAAACTTTAATTAATAGAGAAATTGTCTGCGGAATTGTTTCGGAAGAAAATGATGACTTTATCACGGTACAAGGAAATGATAAAGCCAACAATAATAAATATGTCCTTTTGATGGATCCATTGGATGGTTCTTCAAATATTGATGTAAATGTTTCAGTAGGTACCATATTTTCAGTCTATGCAAGAATATCTAAAAGAGGTACCCCCGTTACTTTAGAAGACTTTCTACAACCAGGTACGAGACAAGTTGCTGCGGGATATATCATCTATGGAACATCTACAATGCTTGTATATACAACAGGTCATGGGGTAAATGGCTTTACATTAAATCCAGCTATTGGGACATTCTATTTGTCTCACCCCAAAATTAAATTTCCTGTAGATGGGTCTATATATTCTGTAAACGAAGGAAATTATGTTCATTTTTCACAAGGAGTTAAGAATTATATTAAATACTGTCAAATGCAAGAAGGGAATCGTCCCTATACCTCAAGATATATAGGTAGTTTAGTTTCAGATATCCATAGAAACATGCTCAAAGGAGGCGTTTATCTATATCCCACCAGTACAAAAAACACCAACGGAAAATTAAGACTTTTGTACGAATGCAACCCCATGGCGTTTATAATAGAGCAGGCTGGAGGCAAAGCCTCTAATGGATATTCCAGAATACTTGAAATTAAACCTACGAGTTTACACGAACGAGTACCTTTTTATGCAGGAAGTGTTAATATGGTTGAAAAAGTTGAAGAATTTATCGCTATGGCAAATAAGGAAACAATGTGTGGAGTCAATCCTTTGTGAGGGTTAAGTTGTTTGTAGTGAAATAAAGGCATAAAAAAAGGCAGTGTAAATCTGCTTTTTTTATGCCTTTTTTGGTTCTAAATGGGGTAATTTAAATTAAGCAGATTTACACGAAAATAGTGGTGTTTGAATTTCACGAAGTTGCTATTTGAAGTCAAAATTAGTGCAATACAATTTTATATTTATAAAAATCTGTGCTAATCTGTGCAATCTGTGTTTAGTTTTTCAAATACGAATTCAAGTCAACCTGATGCAATTGTTGGGAGACATTAAAAAAAGGTTTTCGAACCGCTTTTTCGTTGGTAATATAAAAATGCAAACCGTCGCTTGTTGTAATTCCTTCCACTTGATGAAAAGGGAGTTTGAGTTTAATTTTACGTTTGTTGCCAGAGAAAAAATGATTTCCTTCAAAATCATCAAGTAGATAAATAAAGGGTTTGAGATGTTTGTTGTAGCCTGTAAGAACAATTAATTTTTTCGCTTCTACATAAGTCGCACCTGTAATCAAGCCTTTAACTTTATAGGTTTCTTTTTCTTTGGCAATAAAAGTACCAGATGTTTTAGGCAGTGAATAGACTGTTGTTTTATTGTCGTTGAAATGTTTGGTAAAAAGAAAAATACTGTCTTGAGAGACGATAAAAGCTTCGCAATCAAAATTGGTTTTATTTGGTTTTTGAATGCTAAAGTCGGTTTGATTGGCATACGAAAAAGCGATGGTATCTATAGTTGGTTTTACGGAATATAATTCACTTTTGCGTAAGCGTAAAATGCGTAAATCCTTTCGGTTGCCTTGGAAGTTATTGCCAAAATCACCAAGATAAATAAAAGTACTGTCTTGTGAAATTTCTTCCCATTCTTTGTTTTTTAAACCGTTTATATTGATTTTTTTCTTGATAACGCCATTAAAATCCATGCCGTAGACTGTCGCATCAGTATCGTCATTTGCCGTCCATAAAAGTCCGTCATAATGAATCAGACTCGAAGTTTCAACTATAGAATCGCTGAGGTTGGCTGAGAAAATAGGTTTAATTTTTGTTCTTTTGTAACAACAACTTCCATCGTTTACATTAGCTTTCGGGTTGTGATTTTTAGCCAAGGGGTCAGTGCAACCTGAAATTTGACTCCAAGAACTCGTAATGCAAATAATAAAAAAGATAAAAGTGACTTTCATTTTTTTTGAATTTGAAACCAAAAGTAATTTAAAATAATTTTTGTAGCCCGTTTATCTCTTTATATTTGTGACATGCAACTATCAGTAATCATCCTTAATTATAACGTTCGGTATTTTCTAGAACTCTGTGTTTTGAGCGTTCAATCGGCAATTGAAAATATAGACGCTGAGATTATTGTTGTTGATAATAATTCTTCGGATGATAGTTGTAAAATGATGAAAGAACGTTTTCCAGCCGTGAAACTCATCGAAAACAAAGAGAATTCGGGTTTTCCCAAAGGCAATAACATTGGCGTAGCCCAAGCCAAAGGGAAATACATTTGCATCCTCAATCCCGATACGGTTGTGGCCGAAGATACTTTTGTCAAAGTTTTAGCTTTCGCCGAAAGGCAAAAAAAACTAGGGATTGTAGGTGTTAAACTTATTGATGGTGCGGGTAAGTTTTTGCCTGAAAGTAAAAGAGGGATTCCTACGCCTTGGGTTGCTTTTACTAAAATTGCCGCTTTGTATAAACTGTTTCCAAAAGTAAAGTCATTTGGAAAGTACTACGCTAGCCATCTGAATGAAAACCAAACGGGGCAGGTTGAAATTTTGGTAGGGGCCTTCATGGTAATGCAGCGAGATTTATACCTTGAAATTGGGGGCTTTGACGAAGATTGTTTTATGTATTCAGACGATATAGATTTGTCCTATATGGTTTTACAAAAAGGCAAAAGCAACTTCTACTTTCACGAAACCACCGTGATACATTACAAAGGAGAAAGTACTATTAAGGATGAGACTTATATGAAGCGTTTTCAAGAAGCTATGAACTTTTTTTATAAGAAACATTTCAAAGTTTCGAGCTTGTTTTCTATTTTTATGAAACTCGGAATTTTGTTCTTTTCTTTTGTCAAAATGTTTCAAGGAAAGTCCCAATTAAAACCAGAGAAAGAGCAGTATGTGCTTGTTTCTAAAAATAAAGAATTAAGTATTAAACTGTCTGAGATTCTAAAACCTGAAGTTGATTTTGTAGATTTGACTATTGAAAAATTGACTATAAATCTGTTGTTGCAGTATAAAGGTACAGTAGAAATTATATTCGACAACGAATTCATTTCGTTTAAAGAATGTATTAAATTTATGGAATCGGCAAAAAATAACAAGTACACTTTTAAAATAATGCTGAAAAACAGTGATTTCTTAATAGGGAGTGATAATTCTAATGAAAGAGGAACGATTGTAAAGTTTGGAGTATAAATTTGGTTTAATCAAATGTATGTTTCAAAAAATCACTAATTTCGCAAACTAAAATAAAAGACACCTAATACTAGGTTAATGATATGGCAAGATTTGAATTAAAACTTCCAAGAATGGGAGAAAGCGTCGCAGAAGCAACTATTACGAACTGGTTAAAATCCGTTGGTGATACCATTGAGGCTGATGAAGCGGTAATTGAAGTCGCAACAGATAAAGTAGATAGTGAAGTTCCTAGTGAAGTGTCGGGTGTTTTAGTGGAACAACTTTTTGCTAAAGATGACTTAGTACAAGTAGGACAAACTATTGCTATTATAGAAACAGCTGATATTGCAGATGGTCAAGAGAACAGTCAGGATGCTGTTGCTCCAGAATTTATCGAACAAGTAGCTAAATCAGTAGATGTAGCCAAAGAAATGGTTTCGGCTCCAGCAAATTTTTCTACCGACTATTCGGAATCAGAGAAATTTTATTCACCACTTGTTAAGAATATTGCGATTACTGAAGGGGTTACTGTTCAGGAATTAGATATGATTATAGGGACAGGTAAAGATCATCGTGTTACAAAGGATGATATATTAGCTTATATAGAAAGACGCAAAGAGAATGGTATTAATCCAGTAGAGGTAGCGCAGTCTAATCTTACGAAACCTTTGTCGGTTCCACAGCCCGTTTCGAATCCAATTTCTATCAATGGTGGAGATGAAATTGTAGAGATGGACAGAATGCGTAAATTGATTGCAGGCTATATGGTGGCCTCTATTCAAACATCGGTTCATGTACAATCTTTTATTGAGGTCGATGTGACGAATATTGTAAAATGGCGCGATCAACATAAAAACGAATTCGAAAAAAGAGAAGGGGAAAAATTGACTTTTACCCCAATTTTTATGGAGGCTGTTGCAAAAGCATTGAAGGATTATCCAGGAATGAATATATCCATTGATGGAGATTATATCATAAAAAAGAAAAATATCAACTTAGGTATGGCAGCAGCTTTACCTAACGGAAATTTAATTGTTCCTGTTATAAAAAATGCAGATCAGCTGAATTTAGTGGGTATGGCCAAAGCGGTTAACGATTTAGGAAACCGTGCAAAACAAGGGAAATTAAAACCTGATGATACTAAAGGAGGGACTTATACGGTTACCAATGTCGGTTCGTTTGGCAGTGTTTTTGGGACGCCAATTATCAATCAACCTGAGGTGGGGATTTTGGCTTTAGGGGCTATTCGAAAAGTACCTGCGGTTATTGAAACGCCTGAAGGTGATTTTATAGGTATTCGTCAAAAAATGTTCTTAACGCATAGCTATGACCACCGAGTAATTGATGGAGCTCTTGGTGGCATGTTTGTAAAACGAGTAGCGGAATATTTGGAGTCTTTTGATGTTCATAGGGATTTTTAAATAAATTAAAATAATAGTAGAGCCCTCAAAATAATGTTGATTTTGAGGGTTTTCTTTTTAGTTTTCTTTGTGGATTAAGGTTTGAAACATTATTTTATTATTTTATAAAATTGAAATAATCATCGCTTTGGCACATAAATCGTACACTTAAAAAAGTATATTTGTAACTCATTCAAAAAAATATAATGGAATTAAAACTAAATAAGCCAATTTGCTTTTTCGATCTTGAAACCACTGGAATTGATATAGGAAAAGATAGAATTGTTGAAATATCAATTTTTAAAGTATATCCTAACGGGAACAAAGAAAGTAAAACATGGTTGGTGAACCCAACAATTCCAATTCCACCACAAACAACCGCAGTTCACGGAATTACTGATGATAAAGTAGCGAACGAACCTACTTTTAACGAATTAGCACCACAAGTCTACAATATGATTAAGGATAGTGATTTGGGAGGGTTCAATTCAGATCGTTTTGATATTCCATTATTAGCGGAGGAGTTGTTGAGAGCAGGTGTAGATTTTGATATGAAAAATCGAGTATCGGTTGATGTTCAAACTATTTTTCATAAAAAAGAAGAACGTACATTGAGTGCGGCTTATAAATTTTATTGCGGCGAGAGTTTGGAAAATGCCCATTCTGCTGAAGCAGATACTAAGGCAACTTACGAAATTTTGAAAGCACAAATAGAACGATATGATGATTTAGAAAATGATGTAAAATCCTTAGCTGAATTTTCTACTCGAAAAAAAATAGCTGATTTTGCTGGAATGATTGCCTTTGATAAAGATGGAGAAGAAGTTTTTGCTTTTGGAAAACACAAAGGCGTTAAAGTAGATAAAATTTTAGAAACGGAACCAGGCTATTACAATTGGATTCAAAATGCAGATTTTCCATTGTATACTAAGAAGGTTTTGACGGCGATTAAACTTAGAAAATTAAATACTAAATAAGGTTTTGGGGTAGAGTTCTAAGATACTGAGTTTTTTATAGCTTTCATCTTAGAGCCTTAGCGTCTTAGAACCTTAGCAACTTTTTAAAAAATGAAAATAATCTGTATTGGTCGTAATTATGCCAAGCATATTGAGGAATTAAAAAACGAGCGTCCTACTGAGCCTGTGATTTTTATGAAGCCAGATTCGGCAGTTTTATTGAAGCAACATCCTTTTGTGATTCCAGAATTTTCTGAAGAAATTCATCATGAAGTAGAGTTGATTGTAAAAATTAACAAAGTAGGGAAGTATATTGATACGAAATTTGCCAATAAGTATTATGACGAAATTAGTGTGGGTATTGATTTTACTGCTAGGGATTTACAATCAAAGTTAAAAGAGAAGGGGCTGCCTTGGGAAATAGCCAAGGGGTTTGATGGCTCTGCAGTCATAGGAGAATTTTTGTCAAAAAAACAATTTAGTTCACTAGAAAATATTACATTTGAATTAACTAACAATAATAGTACCGTTCAAAAAGGTAATTCTGCCCATATGTTGTGGAAAATTGACGAAATTATATCTTATGTTTCGCAGTTTTTTACATTGAAAATAGGAGATATTATTTTTACAGGAACTCCAGAGGGGGTAGCAGCTGTAAAACCAGATGATGTCTTGGAAGGATTTTTAGAAGGGCAAAAACTATTTAGAATACAAGTAAAATAATGGCATTACATTACAACCTTTCCAAAGTTTACGAACTTTCAGATAATGATCAAGATTTTGTCAATGATGTTTTGACTTTGTTTGTGACTGAAGTACCCGAAGATTTAGTTCAAATTAAAGAGGGGATAAAAAAGAAAGACCATAAGCACGCTTATGCTTATGCACATAAAATTAAGCCTACATTGGATTTGTTAGGTTTAAATGTGGCTTTTGAAGAAATTCTTCAAATTGAGGCATGGACAAAAGCGGAAGGAAAGAAAAAGGATATTGTTGATACTTTCAAGAGTGTGAAAAAGCAGATTGAAGACGCTATCAAAGAGATTAATAAAGATTTTGATTTACCACAGGGGTAATACTGAGGAATTTATTAGAACAATGAAATTCAACATTTGGCATAGGTCTAGGTGTTGAATTTTTTTCTATAATATAGTTAGATAAAAAAAAAATGAAAGCTAGTATAGTTACTATTGGAGATGAGATTTTAATTGGGCAAATTGTAGATACCAATTCGGCCTATATTTCGAAGGCTTTGGATAAAATAGGGGTTGAAACCTATGAAATGATTTCAATCAGCGATGATAAACAACATATTTTAGATACTTTTAAGAAATTACAAAACAAGGTAGATTTGGTAATTGTTACTGGAGGTTTAGGGCCTACCAAAGATGATGTAACTAAAAAAACATTTTGTGATTATTTTAATGATCAATTGGTCGTCGATACAAAGGTGTTGGCTCATGTTACCGAGTTGATTGAAGGCTTTTACAAAAGAACGATTACGCAAATCAATAAAGATCAGGCTTTAGTGCCTTCACGCTGCACTGTATTGCACAATCAAGTGGGTACTGCTCCAGGAATGTGGATGCAAAAGGAACAAACCGTTTTTGTGTCTTTACCAGGTGTGCCTTATGAAATGAAATATTTAGTAGAACATGAATTGATACCCAAAGTAGTTAAAGAGTACAAACGTCCTTATATTTTACATAAAACCATACTGACATACGGACAAGGTGAAAGTATGGTGGCGGAAAGACTTGAAGAATGGGAGAATAATTTGCCAGAGTTTGTGAAACTGGCTTATTTGCCAAGTCCGGGAAGAGTACGATTGCGATTGACGGCAAGAGGATTTGATAAGGAAAAAATAGATGATGAAATTGCAAAACAAGTAATTTTATTGACTGCAATTATTAATGATATTATTGTTGGCTTTGGTGAAGAGGAAACCATTGAGGTGGTTGTGGGTAATATGCTGAAAAAAGAAAACGCCACCATAGCTACCGCTGAAAGTTGTACAGGAGGTGCTATTGCATCTTTGTTGACCACTGTGCCAGGATCTTCTGCTTATTTTAAAGGGAGTGTTGTTTCGTATGCTACAGAAACTAAAGTGGGGGTTTTGTCTGTTGATGCGCAATTAATTGAACAACATTCTGTCGTGAGTGCCGAAGTAGCCAAAGCGATGGCTTTGGGTGTGAAAAAGTTAATGAAAACAGATTATGCAATTGCAACGACAGGGAACGCTGGTCCAACAAAAGGGGAGGGTGATGCAGAAATTGGTACGGTTTTTATTGCACTAGCTACTCCTGATGAGGTTGTTGTTGAGGAGTTTAATTTTGGTCAACCCCGTGAAAAAGTGATAGATAGAGCTGTCTACAAAAGTTTAGAAATATTGCAAAAAGAAATTATGAAATTTGTGTAGTAAAATTTTGTTTGATACGTTTATTTTTCTTTTCTTTGCACCCTGATTTTGAATAACGATTAAAAGATATATATAATGTCAAGAGTTTGTGACCTTACAGGTAAAAGAGCGATGGTAGGAAATAACGTTTCTCACGCTATGAATAAAACTAAGAGAAAATTTTCTGTAAACTTAGTTAAGAAGCGTTTTTATCTTCCAGAGGAAGATAGATGGATTACTCTTAGAGTAGCAGCATCTACGATAAAAACAATTAACAAAAATGGAATTGCAGCTGTTTTGAAAAAAGCACAGTCAAACGGATTTATTAAATAATCTTTTTCCAATATTAAATATACAGCAAGATGGCAAAGAAAGGTAATAGAATTCAGGTGATTTTAGAATGTACTGAGCACAAAACTACAGGTGTTGCAGGAACTTCTAGATATATAACAACTAAGAACAAAAAAAATACTCCAGACAGATTAGAGATTAAAAAATTTAATCCAATCTTGAAAAGAGTTACTGTTCATAAAGAAATTAAATAATTAGAAATTTTTATTTTAAAAATTTCAAAAAATAATCAGACATGGCAAAGAAAACAGTAGCATCGTTACAAACATCTTCTAAGAGATTATCAAAAGCCATCAAAATGGTGAAATCTCCAAAAACTGGCGCTTATACTTTCGTGGAAACTATTTTAGCTCCTGAACTAGTTGATGAGTTCTTGAAAAAGAAGTAATTAAAAGACATTATATAAAAAAGCTACTTTCTATCGGAAGTAGCTTTTTTATTTTTATCTTTATCCTATAATACATACGAATTTATTACAATTCCTACTATGAGTTTTTTCAAAAGAATATTTTCATCTGATAAAAAAGACCAAAGTCTTACTGAGCAAGAGAAGCAAGTATTGGACAAAGGCTTGGAAAAATCTAAAACATCTTTTTTTACTAAATTGACCAAGGCTGTTGCTGGTAAAGCAAAAGTGGATGATGATGTATTGGATAATTTGGAAGAGATTCTAGTTTCTTCAGATGTGGGAGTAGATACCACTTTAAAAATCATTACTCGAATTGAAAAACGTGTAGCTGAAGATAAATATTTGGGTACAGAAGAGTTGAACCGTATTTTGCAAGAAGAAATAGCAGGTCTATTGTCTGAAACTAATTCTGGTGAAGCAACAGATTATGTAATTCCAGTACAATCCAAACCCTATGTTTTGATGGTTGTAGGGGTGAATGGAGTGGGTAAGACCACTACAATTGGTAAATTAGCCTATCAATTTAAGAAAGCAGGTCACAATGTAGTATTAGGTGCTGCGGATACTTTTAGAGCTGCAGCGATTGATCAATTGCAAATTTGGGCAGATAGAGTGGGAGTTCCAATAGTACGTCAGGAGATGGGCAGTGATCCTGCCTCAGTTGCTTTTGATACTTTACAATCTGCTGTGGCACAAAATGCGGATGTCGTGATTATTGACACTGCAGGTCGTTTGCATAATAAAGTGAATTTGATGAATGAACTTTCAAAAGTGAAACGCGTAATGCAAAAAGTAGTTGCCGATGCGCCTCATGATGTATTATTAGTTTTGGATGGTTCAACAGGTCAAAATGCTTTTGAGCAAGCCAAACAGTTTACAGCAGCTACCGAAGTAACTTCATTAGCAGTGACTAAACTTGACGGTACGGCCAAAGGCGGTGTGGTAATTGGGATTTCAGATCAATTCCAAATTCCAGTAAAATATATTGGAGTAGGTGAAGGAATTGAAGATTTACAAGTCTTCAATAAATTTGAATTTGTAGATAGTTTCTTTAAATAATAAATATGAATTTTTTCCATAAATTAACACCACTCAATCTATATCTTTTAAGTATTTTGTGTTTTGTTGGTGCAAACTTAATTCGAAACAACAGCATCGAAGGGTATTATGTGTTTTTAGTCTTTGGTGTGATTTGTTTTATTTTAGGTTTGACTAAACGTATTAAAAGCAAATAAGATGAGTTGTTTTTTGGGGCTTAACGTTCGTGGTTATAAGAGCATTTACTCCTGCTGTCCGTTACAAACACAGTTCGCTGAACTCCTATGAAAATAAAAATATAGTGAAGTAATCTTGTGGTGGTAACTCAAAGAGTAGGAATTAGCCACCATAAGGATTTTTACTTCCATCAGGGCTATAAATTGCAATTGGTTTTCATAAGAACTAAACTTAGGAATACAATAGAATATTTTGGTCTTCTAATTTTTAATGTGAATAAAAAAAGCTGTGTAAAATTGGTAAACTTTACACAGCTTTTTCAATCCAATCAGTTGATGTTTTTTGGGGAACAATGCTGAAAGTGAGTTTATTGTTTTTTCTTTTTGAAAATGATACGGGTGATATAGATTCCTTGTCCGTCATTAGTGCCGGCATCGCTTTCCACGCCACTGACCACTTGCATTAATTCCCAGCCTTCAGTAGCTAAACTGTTAATTTTAGAGCTAATCACGGCATCATTTGAAGCAATGTTCTCAAATCGAATGCCACCAAGATTGTAAAAATTTAAAAGTTTAGTTTCCTCAAAATTTTCTACTCTAATATCTGATCGATCACTTTTGTTTCGACCATCAGTATGTCCTGAAGTATAATCTTTAAAATTCCTTTTGTCTTGAACGTCAATGATTCTAGAACGACCAAGACCATTAGGTACAATAGACTCAATGCAAGTAACTAGTTTGTATTCATATTCTTGTGCAGAAAGCAACATAGTGTTGAAAGTAAAAGCAAGTAAAATAATTTTTTTCATATAAGTAAGATTTATTAGTTATATTTGATTGTGACTTTTTATTTTTTATTGGGCATAAAAATAACAAATAATAGTACGGCTTATTTTTGTTGATATAAATGGTTATGGAAATAAGTTTTTGCTGCAGAAGTTTGGTGGAATAAATATGTTAAGTGAATGAATCTTTTTGAATGACATAGGGAGTCTACTGAAAGTTCCGATTCAAAAAAAGATTTGTTATTGATACAATACCTTCAACTTTTTCCACAATTCATCATCAAAATTAGATAAAGCAAAATTAGATTCGTCGGCGGAGTTGCCCATACGGATGACGACCATTTTTTTACTTGGAACTATATAAATTTTTTGATCATTTTTTCCTAAAGCCATATACATATCATTTGGAGCAGATGGAATTAAGCTACCTGGAAATTGGAGTTGTGATTGTGGCAGATGGTAACTGCTTTTTCCATTAAGCCACCATAAATAGCCATAACTTAAATTGATGCTTTGAGAGCTGTTGGTGGCTAAAGTGCAGTAGTTTTCGTTTATGATTGGGTTGTTTTCCCATTTTCCTTTGTTGGAAATCAGCAGACCAAATCTTGCCATTGAGCGTGTTGTACTGAAATATACAGAGTTATTTCCTAATTGAACCCAACTCCCTTCCATACCTATTTTGTTTCTTAATTTGGTGTTAAAATAGTCGCTCCATGTTTGATTAGTGGCCTTTGCGACTACATCTTGTAATTTTACATAAACATTATGATATCCCCAACGGGTTCCAGCATCAGCTTTGTAGATAAGACAGTCGGGTGTGACACAGTCATCGCTGTCATCTAAGCCAGAGGTCATGTTTAATAAATGTTTGTTTGTAATCAAATTTTCTTTAGAAAGAGGTAAGCTGGTCCAGCCGTTTCCTAAGTAATCAGAAACTTTGTTGTTGGTGTTTATATAGCCTTCCTGTTCCGCGATTCCTGTAACGGCTGCGGTTAAGGTTTTCCCTGCACTGGCCCAATACCAACCTTTGGATGCGTCATGACCATCAAAATAATTTTCCATGACAATGCGTCCATCGACAAGAATAATGAAAGATTTGGTGTTTTTTAGTGCTAAAAAATCTAATAGTGGTTGCACAGCATTGGAATTCCATCCTAATTCGGTAATGGATTTGGTTTCCCAAGAAGTACCTATAATAGGTGGGAAATAGGTTGATTCGATTGGAGTTGGATTGTCTTTGCTACAACTTGCTAACAAGAGAATGAGCATTATAGTTAAGCGGTTGTATAGGGGTTTCATATGAAATCGTTTTGATGGATAATTTGTTCGATTAGTCATTTGGGCATGAAATGTTTATGATTCTTTTGATTAAAAGTAGGCTAAAAAGTTTAATCTGTTTTAGTTTTTTTTCTTTTGAATGGATTAATAAAGAGTAACTTTGTGTGGTATAAAAAATAGGTTGTTTGTCTTATGTACTAACCCTGTTGGTCTCAAAGCATTCCAAGGGTGCCTTTTTGTTTTGCACAAAAAGGCAAAATAAAAAGATATTACGGACAGTAGGATAAAGTTCTAAAAAAAATAATAGATGAAGAAAATATTTAAAATTGTGTTGATTGCTATAGTCTTTGTGAGCTGTAAACAGAATATTGAGCCTACTGATGTAGTAAAGCTCAACGGTTACTGGGAAATTGAAAAGGTAGATGTGGAAGATGGAGAGGATAAGAATTATAAAATTAATGAGTTTTTTGATTATTTTGAAATCAAAGACAATCAAGGGATTCGAAAGAAAGTAAAACCACAATTAGATGGTACTTTTGTAGTGAATGATACCTATGAAAATGTTAAGATTCGTTTTGAAAACGACAAATTATATCTTGATTATTCGACTGATTTTGCCAAATGGTCCGAGGAAGTAATCACCTTGACGGATGAAAAATTGGTTGTGAAAAATGAAGAAAACAAAGAGTATTACTATAAAAAAACGGGAGCAATAAACTTGACAGGAAATGGCAAAACGACTAAATAATCAAAGTACAGTAGGGGATGTGTTGAAACAAATTATTCAGGGGAATAAATTGCAACCTGGTATGGATCAAATAAGCGTAAAAGAAGCATGGGTAAGTTTGATGGGGAACGGTGTAAATAGCTATACACAAAACGTAGTTTTGAAAAACAGTACTTTGTATGTTGAATTAACTTCTTCGGTATTACGAGAGGAATTGAGTCTAGGAAAATCCAAGATTATTAAAATGATTAATGAAGAAATAGGACGTGATGTTGTAACAAATGTAGTTTTGAGGTAATAATTTAAAATTCAGGATTTTTTATTTAGGATTTAGGAATGTAAATCCTAAATAAAAAAATCCAAATTTTTTAATTTTTAGAATTGCTCTCTTCCAGAAAAATGAAAAGCACCTTCAATAGCAGCATTTTCATCACTATCAGAACCGTGAACCGCATTTTCTCCCATAGAAGTAGCGTATAATTTACGGATAGTTCCTTCTGCAGCTTCAGCTGGATTTGTAGCTCCAATTAAAGTTCTAAAATCAGCAACGGCATTTTCTTTTTCTAAAATAGCAGCGACAATTGGTCCACTTGACATGAAGTTTACCAACTCTCCGTAGAATGGTCTTTCAGCATGAACAGCGTAAAAAGCTTGAGCATCAGCTACTGTAAGTTGTGTCAATTTTAAAGATACTATTTTAAATCCTGCATTGGTAATCATGGCAAGAATGTTTCCGATATGACCATTAGCAACTGCATCTGGTTTTATCATGGTAAAGGTTTTGTTAGTAGTCATTATAAAGTGTTATTTTTTATAGGTAATTATACGTAATTAATACTTGCGAAAGTAAGTAAATTAATTGTTTTTATTATGATTTATATGATGATAATGTCAAAGTTTTGCTCTAAGGGTTTTAGGTTATGTTGTAGTTTTGAGATTAAATGATTCCCCTCGGCCAAATAAAATTCAGAAAAATTGTTTTGACGTTCTTGCAGGCCATGATTAGGAAACAATTCGTTTTGTAAATCTGTGGCTCGCTCTAATTGGTCTTTTAATTTTCTTTTTTGTGCTTTTAATAATCGTTTTTCGAGTTTTTCGAGTCCTTTTATTTGTTTCTTTTCCTGTGCTTTTACAGCGCCAACAAAGGATTTGTCTGTTTGCTCCGCAATTTCAAAGAGATCCTTGAATTGCTTTTGTAATTGTTCTTTCTGCGGTGTTAGGTCAATAGAGAATGAAGATAATTTTTCAGCTAGTTGATTTTCTAAATCCGTTTGTTTAGCAAATAAATTTGCCCATGTAAGTTCTAATTTATCTGCTTTAGAAACTTGTTTGTCTGTTGCTAATAGAACAGAGTTGCGAACTAGTAAGATTGGGAAGCTAACATGAACTGCATCAAAAAAAGATTTTAATTCGAGCCAATACGCAATTTCTCCGCCACCGCCAATATAACAAAGGTTAGGTAGGATGACTTCTTGGTAGAGCGGACGCATAATTACGTTTGGACTAAATTTCTCTGGATTGGTATTAACTAAATCTAGGATTTCTTTTTCTGAAAATGTAATCTCAGTATTGTTGACCAAGTATTTGTCTTTTTCAAAAATAATACGTTCGCGCAAGTTGTCTTCTATGAAAAACAAATTAATTTCACGAGGGTTGACCTGAATAGTGTATTCACTTAGTTTTTGTATCGTTTCAGTAACCGCTTTATACGAAGTTTGCTTTGTGAGTTCTTCTTTGATATAGGGATTGAAAAGTTGTTTTAAATCTTTATTATCTGCGTCAATAATTACTAAACCAAACTCCCCAAATAGTGTATTCGCCAAATGTCTTGTAGCGTCAGCCAGATTAGAGTGCTCTAAGTAGGCGCGTTCAAAGATTGTTTTAAGTTTGTTAGCATTGGTGGTATGTCCTAATTCTAAAGCAAATATTTTGAAAAAATCCTCTAATCCTTCTGTACTTAAACGTCCAACAGGACCAGAGCTTTCCGTATTCCAGCGAAGTTTTTTTCCTTTAAAATTAAAATAATTGATTTCGTCAAAATCATGATCTTCGGTAGCCATCCAGTAAACGGGGACAAAATTATAAGCTGGATAAGTGGCTTTTAATTCGTTAGTCAAATTAATAGTCGAAATGATTTTGTACAAAAAGTACAGAGGACCACTAAACAAATTAAGCTGATGTCCTGTAGTTACTGTAAAGGTATTGGCTGTTCCTAATGCCTCAATATTTTGATGAGTAAGATTGGAAATTCCAATAGTACTATATTGTTCGTGTAATACGGTTACTAGTGTGTTTCTCGTATTCGAGTCAAAATTTGCCTGTTTTTCAAGAATTTGCTTCTCGAAATTTTCAATAGTGGGAAAACGATTGTATAAGGGTTGAAGATTTGATTTTTGGTTCAAATAATCGTTCATTAAAGGGCTAAAATATCCAGAATTTTGATAACTAATACAGTCGGTAGGCATGTTTGAGAGTCTTAATTTACTGCTAAAATAAGAAAACTAAAGTGATATTTTTAATGATTAAGAAATGTTTAGTAAATGTATGTTGACTTGATTGAGCTATTAATTAATTATCCCTTATTTTTGCATAAAATCATTCATTTTGAAACCAAAATTATTACTCATTACCCCGCCTTTCACACAACTCAATACGCCTTATCCTGCAACGGCATATATTAAAGGTTTTTTGAATACCATTTCTATAGAATCTGTACAAGCGGATTTGGGTATCGAAGTAATTTTGAAATTGTTTTCGAAAGAAGGTTTAACAGATTTGTTTCAAGTTCAAACTTCAAAGCTTCAAGTTGGTGACATTTCAGATAATTCCAAACGTATTTTTGCATTACAAGAGGAGTATGTTAAAACGATTGAGTCCGTAATTGCTTTTTTACAAGGAAAGAATCCAACTTTGGCACTCCAAATTTGCCAAGAAGATTATTTACCCGAAGCCTCTCGTTTTGCTTCTTTGGAAGAACTGGATTGGGCTTTTGGATTGATGGGAACACAAGACAAAGCCAAACATTTGGCGACTTTATACCTAGAAGATATATCTGATTATATTGTTGAATGCATTGATGCCAATTTTGGTTTTAGTCGATATGCGGAACGTTTGGGACGTTCGGCCAATTCTTTTGACGAATTGTATCAAGCTTTACAACAAGAGCCTACTTATATTGATAACCTGCTAATTTCAATTTTAGAAGAGCGAATTGAAAGTGTTCAGCCTAATTTATTTTTAATTTCGGTGCCTTTCCCTGGGAATTTATATAGTGCATTCCGTTCGGCGCAATGGGTAAAAGCTCATTATCCAGAAATCAAAATTTCTATGGGTGGTGGTTTTCCGAATACTGAATTGCGCTCACTTTCGGATGCTCGTGTATTTGAGTTTTTTGATTTTATTACACTGGATGATGGGGAAGCTCCTATTGAAGAGCTTATAAATGCTGTCAGATCGAGCGAAGTCGAGATGCAATGCGGTGTTGAAAAGAAGTATAAACGTACTTTTCTTTTAGAGGATGAAAAAGTGGTTTATAAAAACAATTCGACAAAACCAGATTACAAACAGGCTCAAGTGGGAACACCAGATTACTCCGATTTATTGTTAGATAAATATATTTCTGTTATCGAAATTGTCAATCCTATGCATCGTATGTGGAGTGACGGTCGCTGGAACAAACTCACTATGGCTCACGGATGTTATTGGGCAAAATGTACCTTTTGTGATATTTCCTTAGACTATATTAAGGTATACGAACCTGTTGCGGCAAATTTGCTATGTGACCGAATTGAAGAAATGGTGGCACAAACGGGGCAAACAGGTTTTCATTTTGTAGATGAAGCTGCACCACCAGCTTTGATGCGAGCTTTGGCAGTCGAAATTTTGAGACGGAAAATTTCAATTACTTGGTGGACAAACATTCGATTCGAAAAAAGTTTTACTGCAGATTTGTGTTTATTGCTCAAAGCTTCGGGCTGTATTGCCGTTTCTGGCGGTCTTGAAGTGGCATCAGATAGACTTTTGAAATTAATAGACAAAGGGGTAACGGTGGAGCAGGTCGCTAAAGTAACACAGCATTTTACCCAAGCAGGAATTATGGTTCATGCTTATTTAATGTATGGTTACCCTACGCAAACGGTACAAGAAACCGTGGATAGTCTTGAAATGGTTCGGCAGTTGTTCGAAGCCGGGGTGTTGCAATCGGGTTTTTGGCATCAATTTGCCATGACGGCACATTCCCCTGTGGGTTTAGATCCTGAAGCTTTTGGAGTTATCCCAATTGCACCTTCTTTGGGTAAATTTAAAGAGGCTGTTTTTGCAAACAATGATATCGATTATAAAGACAAAACAGGAATTAACCACGATCAATTTAGTTTTGGACTCAAAAAATCCTTGTTTAACTTCATGCACGGAATCTGTTTGGATTACGAATTGCAAGATTGGTTTGATTTTAAAATCCCTAAAACCAAAATTACAGCCGACTTTATTGAAAATGCTTTGACTTTGGATAATGAAATCACTACCAAACCCACTGCTAAAATAGTATGGTTAGGCGGTAAACCAGAAGTGGAATATTTTACAAAGTCTAAAAAAGGAAGAAGTTGGGATATGATGCGTTTGACTTTTCATGATAAAAAAGAAAGTTTTACAGTCCAAACCAATAAAGAAGAGGGAGAGTGGTTGGTTGGTATTTTAAGCCGAATTTCAATTGCTAATAATAAGGTATATACTTTTCAAGAGTTGAAAAATGACTTTGAAAAACAATTTGAAGATTTTGAATTGTTTTGGTATTCAAAACCCATACATATATTAAGGAGTTATGGACTATTAACATTATAAAAATATGGAATACAATAGATGTGGAAAAAGTGGCTTGTTGTTGCCGCAAATTTCGTTGGGACTATGGCACAATTTTGGCTCAGTCGATAATTTTGAAAATGGAGAAAGTATAGTTAAAGAAGCTTTTGATAAAGGGATTACTCATTTTGATTTGGCCAACAATTACGGACCAGAACCTGGTTCAGCAGAAACCAATTTTGGAAAAATCATGAAAAACAATTTCCAAGGGAATTTACGCGATCAAATGGTAATTTCGACCAAGGCTGGTTACACCATGTGGGAAGGGCCTTATGGGGATTGGGGGGGCAGGAAGTATTTGTTGTCCAGTCTAGATCAAAGTTTGAAACGAATGGATTTGGATTATGTAGATATATTTTATTCTCATCGCCCCGATCCCGAAACGCCCATCGAAGAGACCATGATGGCTTTAGACCATGCGGTTCGTTCGGGTAAAGCGTTGTATGTTGGGATTAGTAATTATTCTGCAGAGCAAACTAAGGTTGCTGTTGCAGTTTTAAAGGAATTAGGAACGCCATGTTTGATTCATCAAGCCAAATATTCTATGTTGCAGCGTTGGGTAGAGGAGGGGTTGCTTGATGTCTTAGAAGATAAAGGGGTTGGCTGTATTGCTTTTTCACCTTTGGCACAAGGATTATTAACAGATAAATATTTAAAAGGAATTCCTGAAAAATCAAGAGCATCTAATCCTAATGGACATTTGAAAAGAGAAGAAGTTACGGATGAGAAGATTCAAAAATTAATTCAGTTGAATGAAATTGCGAAAAACAGAAATCAATCCTTGGCTCAGATGGCTTTGGTGTGGTTGATGAAAGACAATAGAATTACCTCGGTGTTGATTGGTGCCAGTTCGGTAGGGCAATTGAATAATAATCTCGATAGTTTACAAAATTTAATATTTAGTGCAGATGAAATTAATAGGATAGCCCATGTTTTAGAAAGTTAGAATTAACATATTATTAAGAAGTATGGAAAAGGTCTCAAAATAGCATTTGAGACCTTTTTTTGTTTTTAATTATTAGTTTTTCATTTCTTTTAGTTTCTAAATCGTGTTTTTTGATTGTTGGTTTGTGTTTTTATTTTTTGAGACTACCCCTGTTGTTTTAGGGGTAAGTTGTTTTTTTTATATGTTTTATTGGTTTTTTATGGGTTTTGTAGTGGTTTTTTATATTTGATATATTGAAAAAACAGGGGTATGGGTAAAAAAATCAATTATGAATAGTGTATTTTTTATGTGTAATTTGTGAAGAAAGACCATTTTTTTGTTTTTGATTTTTTATTATTAATAAAACGACAAAAAATGAATCAAAAAATAAAGCTTTTGTTGTTTTAGTTAATTTTAACTTAATATATTCGCTACAGAAAAATAAATAAATGAAGTGTATTTGTGTTTTTTGAAACAAAATAAAAATTAGGATTTGATTGATTCTAATAATAAAGAATAGGAAAAAACAGGGTACATTAATTATTAAACCAAAACAAAATTAAACATGAAGAAAGTAATTATTATTTTAGCTTTAGCGCTAACAGGGAACATGACATTTGCTCAAGACACACCATTAGAAATTTCTGGATCTGCAGACTTGTACTATAAGTATGATTTTGCTAAAACAGCAAATATTGGAACAAGTTTTGCATCTGATCAGAATTCATTGTCTTTAGGGATGATTGATATTGCTTTAAAGAAAACTACTGGTAAAGCATCTTTTGTAGGAGAGCTTTCTTTTGGACCTAGAGGACAGTACCAATCTATTTTAAATGGAGATGGAGCAGATGCAGATGGAAATACATTTAATATTCAAAATTTATATGTTAATTATGCAGTTTCAGATAAATTAACTTTAACAGCAGGTTTCATGGGAACATTTGTTGGATATGAAGTGATTTCACCTTTGGCTAACTTCCACTATTCTACTTCTTATTTATTTACTAACGGACCATTCCAAAATGCAGGGGTAAAGGCGAACTATGCTTTCTCTGATAAAGTTGGTTTGATGGTTGGAGCCTTTAATAATGAATGGAATGTGTATTCTGCGGAACCATTAAGAGGTTTAAACGCAATTGGAGCGCAATTATCATTGGCACCTGCTGAAGGAGTGAGTGCATATATCAACTTTATGGATGGTGCTGATAGTGGAACAATTATTGATTTGACTGCTACGTTTGCATTGTCAGATAAATTCACTTTAGGTTTGAATGCTGCTGATTGGACTGCGCCAGGAAGTGGAGATGTAGGTTATACAGGAGTGGCATTGTATCCTTCAGTGTCTGTAACGGATAATTTTGGTTTAGGATTACGTGCTGAATATTTTAAAGCTAAAAAAGATGATTCTATGATAGGTTTAACTGCAGACAATTCTGTTACAGCATTGACTTTATCGGCAAACCTAAAAGCGGGTGGATTTACTTTTATTCCAGAATTTAGATTGGATAGTGCAAAGAACAATAATTTCGTTAAGTCTGATATGATTACTCCAACGAAATCAGCTTCTCAATTTTCAGTAGCTTGTGTTTACGGATTCTAATAAGTACAATTATAGCAAGTGATTGCTAAGAATATTTAAAAAACATTTTTTTTACTGTCAAGACATTCATTGCGGATGTTTTGACAGTTTTTTTATTTATAACCATAATTATGGTTGAACCCCGAAGACACAAAGAATGCACAAAGCTTATAAAGATTGTATAACGATTGAAGATTAGGGATTAACGATTTTTGAATTACCTGTAGAAGCTAAAATTGTGCAGTTTGTTATATTTTTAAAAACTTTGAGATTCTCAGTTTAATATCTGGATAGCAAAGCCACAAATAAGTTTAAAAGTTTTCAAGGTTTTGAAAATTGAAATTTGCTTTTTGACTTTTGAATAAGTTTAACCACGAAAATACAAAGAATGCACAAAGCTTATAAAGATTGTATAACGATTGAAGATTGTGGATTAACGATTTTTGAATAACCTGCAGAAGCTAAATTTGTGCAGTTCGTTATATTTTTAAAAGCTTTGATATTTTTAGCTTATTATTTGGATAGCAAAGCCACAAATAAATTTAAAGGTTTTCAAAGTTTTGAAATTTGACCTTTGAAATTTGACCTTTGAAATTGAAATTTGATTATTGCTTTTTGAGTCTTGAATTAGCTCTTTTTGTAAATACTGTAAATGGTGTTGATGGTTTTCTCATCTAACACGCTATCAACTTCCGTTTGGATAAAATGTAGTTTAAAAGCAGAAATGGCTGCTTTTAGGTTTTTTGTATCATAACCTATGATGCGTAAAGCTTGCTCAACATTGAAATTTGCAGGTGCAGGTTCTAAAATGTCATCTTTCCACAATCCAAAGCCGTTTTCGGCTAAAGTTCGCCAAGGAAATAAGGGACTTGGATCTATTTTTCGTGAAGGAGCAATATCTGCATGCCCCAAGATGTTTTCTTTAGGGATGTCGTAGTCTTTCTTTAATTTTGTTAATAGTGCCAGCAAACTTGTTATTTGAGCTTCCGAAAAAGGTTCACTGCCATTGTTGTCTAACTCAATTCCGATGGAACAGGAGTTGATGTCTTTATTTTTTCCCCAAGAACCATTCCCTGCATGCCAAGCACGTAAATAGTCATTGAGCATTTGTACCACTCTCCCGTTATCACCAATTACATAATGAGCACTTACTTGAGTTCTGGTTAATGTAAATGTACGTATAGTTTGCTCAATAGAATCTTGTGCGGTATGGTGTAAAATTATGAAGTGTGGTTTGCGTAAATTGAAATTAACAGTCCCAATCCATTCCGTTTGAATGCCGTGATCTAGTGATTTTTCTTCAATTTTGGTGATGGCATCACTAAATTTGTATAGTCGGTGCGTATAGGAAGAGTCAATAATTAATGTTGTAGTGGTTACAATAGGTAAAGGTTTTGGTTCTTTTACAGAAATCTCTTCTTTGAAAGTTTTTAATTTTTCGTTATATATTTTTTCCGAAGCCTTATAAGGTTTTGGCCCGCATGCTGTAAGCAATAAGGTCACAATCAATAAATAAAAGTAATTTTTCATTTTTTCTGGGACTTCTTAAATTGTAGTATAGAATTGATTATTTATTGCGTTTTGATTTTTTTGAACTTGGTTTTTCCTCAATCCATTTTTTGTAAAGTTCTTTTTGATCTGGGTTCAAGAACTCATTTATTTTTCGAGTTGTAGTTTCTGCTAATGCTTGGATTTCTTTGCCTTTTTGTTCATTGCCAACGTTTTCATCTTTCATAATAATTCCTTGGTCACGAATGCTTTCTTTTAAAACATTTGCAATGGCAATTTCTTGTAATGCATCCAGTTTTATTTCTGGTTTCATTCTTTTCATGATTTCACCTACCGTAACTTCTACAGGAATTTCCTTTGGCTTGTCAGGAGTGTCTTGTAATTGACTATCTCTATTCATTCGGCCGTATCCGTTTCCGTATCCGTTTCCATAACCATTTCCGTAACCATATTGTGCATTTGCAGAACAAACTGTTAGTAAAAAAGCTATGAAAGAAAGTATAGAACTTGGTTTAGTTATCATGATTATTGATTAAAGTTATTACTACTAAGGCAAAATAATATAAATTAAGCAGGTTCTCCGTAGAGGTCAAATTCAGTGGCATCCGTGATTTTAATCATAGCAAAATCGCCAGTTTTTAAATAATGTAAAGAAGCATCAATTAATACTTCGTTATCAACATCTGGACTGTCAAATTCTGTTCTTCCTACAAAATGTTGTCCTTCTTTACGATCGATAATACATTTGAATACTTGTCCTACTTTTTCTTGGTTTAGATCCCAAGAAATTTGAGACTGCAATTCCATAATTTCATTAGCACGAGCTTGCTTCACATCATCAGGAACATTGTCTTCTAATAAGTAAGCATGTGTGTTTTCTTCGTGAGAATACGCAAAACAGCCCATACGGTCAAATTTCATTTCTTGAACAAAATCCTTCAAGATTTCAAAATCCTCTTGGGTTTCACCTGGATAACCTACGATTAGGGTAGTACGAATTGCCATTCCAGGAACGGCAGCTCTAAAATCTTTAAGTAATTGAGTCGTCTTAGCTTGAGTAGTTCCACGACGCATTGATTTCAAAATAGAATCCGATATGTGTTGTAATGGAATATCAATATAATTACAAATCTTAGGCTCGCGTTTCATTAAATCCAACACATCCATCGGGAATCCAGTAGGGAAGGCATAATGCAAGCGAATCCATTCGATTCCTTCAACAGCTGCCAATGCTTCCAGTAACTCCGCAAGATTTCTTTTTTTATAAATATCAAGACCATAATAAGTCAAGTCTTGAGCGATTAGAATTAACTCCTTAACTCCATCTTTTGCTAAACCTTCTGCTTCTTTGACTAGTTTTTCAATAGGTTGTGAAACGTGTTTTCCTCTCATAATCGGAATAGCACAAAAACTACAAGGTCTATCACAACCTTCGGCAATTTTTAAATAGGCGTAATTTTTAGGTGTTGTAGTTAAACGTTCTCCTAATAATTCATGCTTATAATCAGCTCCTAAAGCTTTTAATAATTGAGGCAATTCGGTAGTCCCAAAAAACTGATCTACATTAGGAATTTCTTTTTCCAAATCAGGTCTGTAGCGTTCAGATAAGCATCCAGTTACAAAAACCTTGTCAACCAAACCTTTGTCTTTTTTATCGGCATATTCTAAAATCATATTTACGGATTCAGCTTTTGCATTATCAATAAAACCACAGGTATTTATCACAATGATGTTTCCTTCTTTTTCAGCAGGAGCTTCGTGTTCGACATCTTTTCCATTGGCACGAAGTTGTCCCATAAGGACTTCACTATCGTATATGTTTTTGGAACACCCAAGGGTGATAACGTTGATTTTATTCTTTTTTAAAGACTTGGTTCTCATAGTTTTGTAAATTGGAGTGCAAAATTACACTTTTTTATCCAAACCGCGTTCGTTTTATTGGGTTTTAGGAAGTTTTTTAGGAGCTGATTCCTGCTCTTCGCTGTATCTCTTGTTTCACTATCGTTTCACAAGAGGATGCCGCTGCGATCAGGGCTAAAAAAAATCCGTCCCAAATTCATGAAACGGATTCATCATGATATTGAAATACTATAATTCGAATAATAAGGTAAGGGTAATAGTATCTATTTTAGTGTTGATTTTGGCACTATCAGTAAATCCTTGAGTAAAAAAACCTTGTTGTGAATTTCTTTGTGAGGTAGCGTATGATAAATCTAATTTGGTATTACCAAAATTATAGCCAATACCTGCTGAATAGCCTTTTAAATCACCAATTGTGCTGTTGTTTTTATAAGGGCTTTCTTCAAAGCGATATCCTGCTCGCAAGCTTAGAGCTTCAATTTTGTATTCACCACCAATTCTTAATTCTTGCGTGCTACTGAAAGTATTTGTCATGAATGAATTTAAGCCACTAAAGTACGGGTCGTTTTCAGGTTTGAACTTTGTACTGCTGTAATCTTTTAGAGCGTAATCGATGCTGAAAAGTCCTTTTTTTCCAAAAACATAAGCAAAGCTACCAGTTACCTTGCTTGGCGTTTGAAGTTTGTAAGGGTCGTATATATTAGTAGCATTAGGATTAACTACATCTGCTGGGAGGTTACCACTTGAATTGCTACTAACGGCTATCAATTTTTGTGAAAACTCATCGTAGATGTTGTACCATGTTGGTGATTCGTATGTTAAACCTAATCGCACTTCATTAGTTATTTTAGCAATTGCTCCTAATTGAAATGAGAAACCAGAACCGTAAGAATATAATTCGTTACTGAATTCAGCTTGAGTGACTCTGTAGTCGTTGTTCAAGTTGTTGTTGTTGTCTTCGTAAAATAAAGAAGACTGTCTGTAGTCCAGAAAATGGGTATTTAAGTTAATTCCAAGATACAGTTTGTTTTTGTATGAGGTTGCAGCATTAAAAGAGAGTTTTCCATTGTATCCTGTTGAATAAACAGAGTTTTCTTGGTAGTAATTACCTCCAGCTGCCACATTTGAATTGTATTGAGTGTTATTTGGGGACGTTGAAACAGGGTTTATCATATAGGCTTGGTAACCTAAATAGGCCTGTTGTTCTCCGTGTAGCAAGTTTCTGTAGTTGCCGTTTTCTAATGTGTTTAACGTAACTCCATTGGCATAATGTAAAAAGTAGTCACCTATCGAACGTGTTGGGTTAGTTCCTACCGAAACAATTGAATTGTCGAAATTATTAGTGTTTTCATAGTTGATGGCTAATGAGAACTTTTTCCAGTCATTTTTAGGGTTTTGATTGTGGAATACAAAAACAACTCCTCCTTGGTTTAATTTAATTTTATCATTCTTTTCAATGTAATTTGTGTTGTAATAATTAGATTCATTCTTTGTGTCAAAATTACTTAGTGTGAATCCCATTTGGTTGTTTGAAAACACTGCACTACCTGCTGGATTAGAGTTTAAGGAAGAAAGATCACCTCCAAGTGCTCCAAAAGCACCGCTCATGGCACGATAACGAGCCGTTCCTGTTAGGTTGTCTTGAGAATAACGAATGGCGTCAACAGACTCTTGTGCTTGAGCTAAGCCAAAGGTTAGTCCTGTAATTAGTATGATGAGTGATTTTTTCATTTTTTCTTAAATAAAAGGTTTTGTAAATAAGATAGTGATTCGAAGATTATCGTCCTCCACCTCTTCTGCTTGAACCTGATGAGCCACCGTAGCTTCCGCTTGGTGAGCTAGATCTAGAAGGGCTGTAGTTGTTATTACTAGGGCTGTAGCTTCTAGTTGGGGTGTTGCTTTCGTATCTTGGACTAGTTGTTGATCTGGATTTACTATTGTCTGAATTATATTGGTTTTGAGACTCTGTTCTTCTTGAGAAATTAGGAGTGCTATTGTTATTTGTTGAGTTTCTGTTAAAGCGTTCATTATCAGACGAAAATCTTCGACCGATGGTGGTGTTGCCTTGCGAACTTCTGGAGTTATTCAAGTTGTTGTTGTAATTTGAATTGTTGTATGATTCGCCTCTTCTATATGTTTCACCCCTTCTTCCATAGTTGTAGGAGTGATTGCTGTTGTAGAAATTGCGGTTTCCGTAGTAGTAAGGATAGTTGTAGTTTCCCCATCCCCATCCATAGTAAGGTGAGTTCCATCCAAAGTTATTCCATCCGAAGTTGTTCCATCCGTATCCTCCCCATCCAAAATTTGAGTATCCCCATCTGTTGTAAGGGTATCCAAATCCAAATGATAGACCCCAGTTGTAGTTTGGGTAAATATTAATGTCTGTTTTTGATGCATTACTTCCCCATCCAGCATATTGTCTGTCTGAATTTTGGTTGTTATCAAAGTTGTTGTAACTTTCTATGTCGGTAAATATTTGATCGGATTCATATTCATTTTGCAATGAATTGAAATAATCTTTATAAGGATTGTTAGGATTAGTTCTTTCAGTTACTTCAGTTCGTTGCACACGAGAATCACCATATATGCCGTCATTGTCATAATAGGAGCTATTTTGATAAGAACCACAAGAAGATAGTAAAATGCTGCTAACGCCAAATACTAGGTATAGCGATGCTTTTTTTAGTGAAAAATTAGAAGTTTTCATATCTATATGGTTTTTTATTGTTGCACATTACAAAAATAGTTAGTTTTGCCAAACTATTTAGTTAAAATAATAAAACAAAATTTGTGCCAAACTATTCAATATGAGTAAGAACCTTACCACACGATCCGAAGATTATTCAAAATGGTATAACGAGCTAGTTGTAAAAGCTGATTTAGCTGAAAATTCGGGGGTTAGAGGCTGTATGGTGATAAAACCCTACGGTTATGCAATTTGGGAAAAAATGCAAGCAGAATTAGATCGAATGTTTAAAGAAACAGGACATCAGAATGCTTATTTTCCTTTGTTTGTTCCTAAAAGTATGTTTGAGGCAGAGGA
Organism: Flavobacterium faecale; assembly: GCF_048320115.1. GTDB lineage: Bacteria > Bacteroidota > Bacteroidia > Flavobacteriales > Flavobacteriaceae > Flavobacterium > Flavobacterium faecale_A. The sequence continues at coordinate 71,460 of NZ_CP182943.1, read as the reverse complement.
GAAGAATGCAGAAGGATTTGCTAAAGAATGTGCTGTAGTTACTCATTATCGATTGAAAAATGATCCTGATAGACCAGGGAAATTAATGGTGGATCCTAATGCGAAATTAGAGGAAGAGTTGATTGTGCGTCCAACATCTGAAGCTATTATTTGGTCAACTTATAAAGGTTGGGTGCAATCTTATAGAGACTTACCATTGTTAATTAATCAATGGGCAAATGTTGTGCGTTGGGAAATGCGTACCCGTTTGTTTTTAAGAACCGCTGAGTTCTTGTGGCAAGAAGGGCATACGGCTCATGCAACACGACAAGAAGCTATTGAGGAGTCAGAGAAAATGATGAATGTATATGCTGATTTTGCGCAAAACTTCATGGCTATTCCGGTTGTAAAAGGATTGAAGACAGAGTCGGAGCGTTTTGCTGGTGCCGAAGAAACCTACTGTATTGAAGCTTTAATGCAAGACGGAAAAGCATTGCAGGCAGGAACTTCACATTTCTTAGGTCAAAACTTTGCAGAAGCTTTTGATGTGAAATTTGCGAATGCTGAAGGGAAGCAAGAATATGTGTGGGGGACCTCTTGGGGAGTGTCAACACGATTGATGGGGGCTTTAGTGATGACGCACTCAGATGACCAAGGTTTGGTGTTGCCTCCTAATTTAGCACCTATACAGGTTGTAATTGTTCCTATATATAAGTCAGATGAACAACTAGCGGCAATAGCTGATGCAGTAGCTGTTTTGATGGCTGATTTAAGGAAGTTAGGGGTTACGCTTAAATTTGATGATAGAACCACTCAAAAGCCAGGTTTTAAATTTGCAGAATGGGAATTAAAAGGGGTTCCTGTGCGAATAGCTGTAGGTCCGAAAGATTTAGAGAACGGTACATTTGAGGTGGCTCGACGAGATACTTTGACCAAAGAGACGAAATCAAAAGAAGGAATTGCAGAATATATAAAAACCTTGTTAGAACAAATTCAAAAGGATTTATTTGATAAAGCTTTTGAGTATAGAAATTCTCATATTACGGAAGTGAATGATTTTGAAGAATTTAAACAAGTTTTAGAAGGTAAAGGAGGCTTTATTTCGGCACATTGGGACGGTTCGGCAGAGACGGAAGAGAAGATAAAAGATTTGACAAAAGCAACGATTAGATGTGTTCCTTTGGATGCGAAAGAGGAGCTGGGAACCTGTGTGTTTACTGGGAATCAGTCAACTAAGAGAGTGCTGTTTGCAAAGGCATATTAAATTTTAAATTTTTTTTGCATTTGCTATTGCGTAACAGAAAAAGAGTTGTATCTTTGCATCCGCAATACAGAAGCACGGTCCGTTCGTCTATCGGTTAGGACGCCAGGTTTTCATCCTGGTAAGGGGGGTTCGATTCCCCCACGGACTACAAAATACTGTTAAAATAAAAGATTTCCTTTTTTCTTGGAAATTATGGTCCGTTCGTCTATCGGTTAGGACGCCAGGTTTTCATCCTGGTAAGGGGGGTTCGATTCCCCCACGGACTACAAATTAATCTTTAAGTTACTATTTGAGATTGATGACTAACTAGGTGATAATGGTCCGTTCGTCTAGGGGTTAGGACGCCAAGATTTCGTCTTGGTAACAGGGGTTCGATTCCCTTACGGACTACAATGAAAAAATAATAAAAGATAAAAAATATAATAAAATGGCAAATCACAAGTCAGCATTAAAAAGAATTAGAAGCAACGAAAAGAAAAGAGTGTTAAATAGATATCAGCACAAAACTACTCGTAATGCAATCAAAGCATTAAGAATAGCTACTGATAAAGCAGATGCTAGTTCTAAGTTGTCAAACGTTATTTCTATGATTGATAAATTAGCTAAGAAGAATATTATTCATGATAATAAAGCTTCAAACTTAAAATCTAAGTTGACTAAATTTGTTGCAAAATTGTAATAATTGCCTTTTTATATCTTATATATAAAGCCTCTTTTTTAAAAGGGGCTTTTTTTGTTTTTCTTATTGTTAAAAAATAGGTGAGGGATCAAGGATCAATCCTAAAACTGGATCAGGAGCAAAACTTGGGGAGGATTTAATAAAAATATAGATATTTGCTAAAAATAAATTAGTGTAGGTACATTTGGTGTCCACGAATTGGAAAATCTTGGATCAAGTTCAAAAGTTGGGGATTAGGCAAAAAGATTGGATAATCTAAACAGGAAGAAATCAATTTTTCGAACTCCTCTAAATTGACTTCTAAAGGATCAAGTTCAAAAGTTGGGATCAATCCTAAAATTAGCGGATCAATCCTAAAATCTGTAGAGAGACAATTAGCCTTCCCTTCCTGTTGAGTTTTTTTAAAGCTTGGCGGTTAAATATTCAAGCATGGAGATGGATATTGGTTTTGGTAAAAAATCAATTACCATTGGGTATTTTTTAGTTTTTTCTAAATCCTCAGGGTCAATTGTAGAGGAGAGAACGATTATCTTGGTTTGATTGAAATCTTGGTATTCCTTTGTGCTAAAGTAGTCTAGGAACTCCCAGCCGCCCATTATAGGCATATTTAGGTCTAGGAAGATTAGTTTAGGGAGTATTAGGTCTTCGGATTTGTTTTCTTTTAAATTTTTGAAGTAGTTTAGGGCTTCTTCGCCGTTATGCGCCGTGTCAGTTTCTTTTGAAAATCCTGTTTTAGAAATCACTTTTTTGCATAACATTAGTGTTATTGGGTCGTCATCAATACACAATATTTTATCTAACATTTTATTTGTTTTTGAAAGTTAAAGTGAAAGTAGTTCCTTTGTCAACTTCGCTGTCTACTTTTATAGTTCCTTCCATGGCGTCAATTTGAGATTTTACCAGGTAGAGTCCTAGTCCTTTGCTGTCAGGGTAATCATGAAAACGTTGGTAAAGGCCAAAAATTTTATCTTTATTTCGGGTTAAATCAATGCCGATTCCGTTGTCTTTGAATTTCAAAGTAACATGATTGTTGTTTAATTCGGTTGAAATGGAAATTTTTAGATTTCTTTTTTCTGATTTGTATTTCAGTGAGTTGGATAGTAGGTTGAGTAATATGCTTTCGATATAGGATTTATTAGCTATTACGGTGGGTGCTTTTTCAAAGCTAATTTTTAGTATAGGTCTATGCAAGTCAAATTGAAAAGATAACTGATTGAAAACATTTTCAAAAACCTCTCTAAGTGAGATTGGTTCTTTGAGGGTAGATGTGTTGTCTTTGATTATCATGACTTTGGTTAAGTCATTGATGGTTTCATTTAATAAATGTGTTGACTTGTTGAAGCCATATAAGATTTCCTTAAGTTCAATGTCTTCTATAGTGATGTCTTCAATTAATGCTAATAGTCCTGTTAGATTTGATATTGGGGCTCTTAGGTTGTGTGATGTAATGTATGAAAATTGCTTAAGATCTTTGTTGTTTCTTGTTAGTTCAAGGATTAATTGTTCTCTTTCTTTTTCTTGTCTCTTTTCTTCGGTTATGTCTCTTTGTATGGATATCCAGTGTGATAGCTCTTGGTCAGAATTGTAAATTGGTATCATTGAAAAGTGGAGCCAGAATTCTTCTCCATTTTTTTTGCGGCAAATCATTTCAATGACGCATTCTTCACGGTTTTTGATAGCTTTTATGAGTTTTTTTATGAGTTTTATTTCAGTATTTGATCCTCGTAAAAAATCAGGAGATTTGTGAAGTATTTCTTCTTCGTTATAGCCTGTCATGGTAGTAAAAGCAGGATTGGCGTATACTATTTTTGGTAATTTATTTTTGTTAAAATGAGCCTCGGTGATGATTATTGAGTCTTTGGTTTGAAGAATTACTGTTTCAAGTAATTTTAGTCTGAGTTCTTCTTCTTTTCTTTTTGTGATGTCTTGTATGGCTCCGATCATACGGATTGCTTTTCCGTTTTCGTCTTTTAAAAGAAAACCTCTGTCAAGAACATATTTATAGGTATTGTCTGCGCATTTAAAGCGGTATTCGTCTTGCCAATTTTCTATTTTTTGTTCTATAAAAGAATACAGTTTAATAGACATTTTGATACTGTCTTCTGGGTGTATGTTTTGAAACCACCAGCTTGAACTTTCGCCTACCTCATCTAGGTTGTATCCGAAAATACCTTTAATCCCCTTGTTCCATTGTAGTTTGTCTTCGGCAATGTTCCAATCCCAAATGGTGTCACTGGTAGCTTTGGCTACAATATCGTATTTGTCATTGGACTCTTTTATTTCATTATTAGTCTTTTTTAGTTTTTCAAAAATGGCTTTGCTTTTGTTTTCATTTTCGGTCAATATATATCTAAATATTAATCCTGTGAATGTTACCAATAAGAGGTCTTTGGAGAAATTGAAAATAGGGTAATTTTCGTTTAGTATATACTTTAAGGAAAGTTTGTGAAAAACAATAACTGCAAACATTGCAATCAGTAGATATACTATGGTTATTTGGTTTATTTTGCTTTTCATTACCCAAATGTAGTTAAATATTGTTAATTATAAAATTTCTGATTAATTAATTTAAAAGTTTGTTTAGAAGAATTTTTAATGGTATTTCAAGTTGTCAAAAAGGTAAACTATTGACGAAATGTTTTTTATATCGAAATAAAGTGTACCTTTGCACCCATTAAAAATTACAGATGGAATCAATTAGAAATATTGCAATTATTGCTCACGTCGATCACGGTAAAACTACTTTGGTTGATAAAATTATGTATCACTGTCAGTTATTTCGTGATAACGAAAACACAGGAGATTTAATTCTTGATAACAATGATTTAGAGCGTGAAAGAGGTATCACAATTACTTCAAAGAACGTTTCTGTTCAATACAAAGGAACAAAAATCAACATTATTGACACTCCTGGTCACGCCGATTTTGGTGGAGAAGTAGAGCGTGTATTGAATATGGCTGATGGAGTATGTCTTCTTGTTGATGCTTTTGAAGGCCCAATGCCGCAAACACGTTTTGTACTTCAAAAAGCAATTGACTTAGGATTGAAACCATGTGTAGTTATCAATAAAGTAGATAAAGAAAACTGTACTCCTGAAGAAGTTCATGAAAAAGTTTTTGACTTAATGTTTGAATTAGGTGCTCAAGAATGGCAATTGGATTTTCCAACTGTTTATGGGTCAGCTAAGAATAACTGGATGTCAGATGATTGGAAAAATCAAACAGAAAATATAGAGCCACTTTTGGATATGGTTATTGCAAATGTACCTGCACCAAAAGTATCTGAGGGTACTCCTCAAATGTTAATTACTTCATTAGATTTCTCATCATTTACAGGACGTATCGCTATTGGTCGTTTAGAAAGAGGAGTTTTGAAAGAAGGAATGCCAATTTCTTTGGTAAAAAGAGATGGTAAAGTAATCAAATCAAGAATTAAAGAATTGCATACTTTTGAAGGTTTAGGTCGTAAAAAAGTAGAGCAAGTTGTTGCAGGTGATATCTGTGCAATTGTTGGTGTTGAAGGATTTGAAATTGGTGATACTATTGCTGATTACGAAAACCCAGAAGCTTTACAGACTATTGCAATTGATGAGCCTACAATGAGTATGTTGTTCACAATTAATGACTCTCCTTTCTTTGGAAAAGAAGGTAAATTTGTAACCTCTAGACATATTAGAGAAAGATTGACGAAAGAGTTAGAGAAAAACTTAGCAATGAAATTGGGTGAAACTGATTCAGCTGATAAGTTTATGGTTTTTGGTCGTGGTGTATTACACTTGTCTGTACTTATCGAAACAATGCGAAGAGAAGGGTATGAATTACAAATTGGACAACCTCAAGTAATTATCAAAGAAGTTGATGGTGTGAAATGTGAGCCAGTTGAGGAATTAACTATCGATTTACCAGAAAATCTTTCAGGTAGAGCTGTAGAATTCGTATCTATCCGTAAAGGTGAAATGCTTTCTATGGAAGGTAAAGGTGAGCGAATGATTGTGAAATTTAATATCCCATCTCGTGGAATTATTGGATTGCGTAATCAATTGTTGACTGCTACTGCTGGTGAAGCAATTATGTCACACCGTTTTATTGGTTACGAACCTTACAAAGGTGAAATTCCAGGAAGAAATAATGGATCGTTAATTTCTATGGAAAACGGAAAAGCAATTCCTTACTCTATTGATAAACTACAAGATCGTGGAAAATTCTTTGTTGATCCAAATGAAGATATCTACGAAGGTCAAGTAATTGGTGAGAACACTCGTAGCGATGATATGACTGTAAACGTTACTAAAACTAAGAAATTATCTAACGTACGTTCGTCAGGAGCTGATGATAAAGCAAAAATTATTCCAGCTATCAAATTCTCTTTAGAGGAAGCATTAGAGTACATTCAAAAAGATGAATATGTTGAGGTAACACCAAAGTCTATTCGTTTAAGAAAAATTTATTTATCTGAAACAGACAGAAAAAGATATAAATTTTAATCTTTTATAAATATTTAAAAAAGCCATTCTATTTTTTTAGAATGGCTTTTTTTGTGCTTTTATTTAGGGAAATAGGTTCCTTTTTTAATGATGTCAACTAGACAATTCTTTAAATACAATTGAAACTTGTTGTTACCTTTTTAAAGTAAAATGCCCCTTAGCTTCACGTCCATCTTCAAGTTTAATGCTAAACCAATAATCGTCAGCAGGAAGTTGGTTGTTGTTGTATGTGCCATCCCAGCCTTGATCTAGTGGGTTAATTTGTTTGAGTAGTTTACCGTATCGATCAAATATGTAAACAATTGTTTTCGAATTAAAACTAGAATTAACTCCTTTGATATTCCAGAAATCATTGTGTCCATCTCCGTTAGGGGTGAAAAATTTAGGGATTCCAATTACTGAAATGACTTTATTCACAGTTCCACATCCGTTGATGTCTCGAATGTATACAGTGTGTATTCCTGATGTTACATCATTGAAAAGGTTGGAAGTTTGGAATGAATTATTAGGGTCATCAATGCTGTATTCATAATCTCCTAAACCTGTAGCATTAATGGTAACAGAATTACTATCTGCTAAATCATTTATTTCTATTGAGCTGATTGTAGCAATATCTGATGGAGTTACTAACATACTGCGAGTCCTGCTGCAACCCGTTGTTTTGGTTGTGACTTCGACTGTGTAAACTCCTTCTGAATTGACGTCTAGTGTAGGTGTTTGATTTGATAAAGCGATATTGTCTTTATACCATTTGTAAGTATAGTTTGAAGTTGATGAGCCATCTTTAATGCCCGCATTCAATTGTACATAAAAAGTTGGCAGATTAGAACAAATTAACTCATCTTCGTTTCCGTCAATGTTAATGTTGATTTTAGGAAGCGGGTGAACAATGAACGGAATTGTTATAACTGCTGTACAATTTGGATTTATAGGATTTTCGACTTTTACTGTTATATTTTGTGAACTCGTAATAAATGGATTTGGTAAAGGACTTGGTAATGCATTTCCATTTTGATCATAATATTTTACGATCATTCCTGTTTGTGAACCTAGTAGGGTTGATTCAAAAGTGGAGCTGTCAAAGCCAAATTTACCGTCTTGAAGCAAAGGGTCAGTTTCGTCGTCACAAGAAATTGTTAATGAGTTTGGTATAGGAAATACTTGTGGTAATTTGTCAACGATAAACTCAATTGTGGTCTCTTCAGAACATTTTAGCGTAGAGTTATTGGTGACAACTGCCTTAATTGTTTGTGATTGTGTAGAAAATGAATTTGGAAAAGGACTTGTAATCAAGTTTCCATTTGAATCTCTCAATGGATTGTTTGAACTATCAAAATAGGAAACTGTTTTATTAACTTGTCCATTGAGTAGTGTAGATTCTAAGGTTGTAGTGTTAAAAATAAATATACCGTCTTGATTGTCGTCACATTGTCTGGGGATAATGACTGGATTGGCAAATGGATTTTTTTCAACATTTAAGGTTACGTAAGGGCCTAAACCAAAGCAAGCGTTATCAGTATCGCTATCTACTCTTGTCCAAATTTGTTGTGTGTCAGGGTAGCCAATATTTCTATAATTATTTGTGTTGGCAATAGGGTCGATTTCGGCTAAGGCGTCATTTTGATTTTTGTAAAAACGTACAGTGTAATTTCCAACTGGTAATAGTGATTTGATATCTGTTTCAGCACTACTAAAATCAAATGTCGCAATCCCATCTCTTTTGTTGTTGTTAGCGTTGTTATTGCCATTGGTGTCAAGAAAGTCATCGCAGTTTTGAAAAGTTCTGTTGAAAGTTAAAGGGATTTGAGTTGCGATAACTTTTAGAGTGATTTGTGAAATTTTGAAGCAATTATTTGAATTAGTTACACGTGCCCATACATTCATTGTGCTTGGAGTTGTGTTTGTGAAACTTAATGGGTTTGCTATCAATTCAGCAGAATTAGCGGTACTTGCACCCAATTGGGAAGTGTAATATGTAAAGGTTTCGTTGGTAGCATTGGCTGAAATGTCATTGTTTTTTACCGTAAGATTAAATGCTGTAAAACCGTCTAGATCATCGTCACATTGTACTATGGTAATGTTATTGGTACTAGGTAAAGTATAAACAGTCAAACTTGTTTCGGCAGACATTAACCCGCAACTATTGCCGTTTTTATTAATGAATACTCGGTATTTGTAACCATTCATATTATTTGCAACAGTCGAAATGCTTAAACTATTGGTAGTTGTTCCGTTATAAGTTGTATTGTTAGTTAGTGTAGTCCATGTAGTCCCATTGGTTGAAATTTCCCATTGGTAACTGTCTCCGTTATCAGTGATGCTTATCTGAGCGGGTTCTAGTTCACATGTAGCTGGTGCAAGAGGTTGATTTGTAATAAGTATTGGAGCGGCTATTGTATAATTGTTGTTAGGGATGGTATAGCCTACAGCGCTAGTAACTTGTCCTTTTGAATTAATTGAGATCGGGCCGTTTCCAAGTATACCATCACTGTTTGGGTCAAGATAACCTGCTTCAATTACATCAAAACAGAGGTCCTTATCGCTGTCGAGTTCTCTGTAATTTTTTATTCCATCATTATCAATGTCTGGATTGGTGGCGTTAGTTCCTGATTCATTTATATCATTGATGCCATCGTTATCACTATCCCAATCTAGGTAATCAGGAACGCCATCATTATCAGTATCAATTGGTGTTAAGCCATTGCCAAAAGCGTTGTCTATGCCGTCTTTATTAGTGTCTGCATTGGTCAATGCTAAAGGTGTGTTAGCTTGAGCTTCAATTCGGTCTGGGATTCCATCGTTATCACTGTCTTCGTCAATTTGGTCTGGGATTCCATCGCCATCGGTATCTTTAGGTACGCAAATAGCAAAAAGTTTAAATGAGGATTTATTGCTATTAGTTTCTGATAAATTTTTATGAGTGATGCTGAATGTATTGGTTAGATAAGATGAAAATTTAAAATCACCGGTTCCAGCTGCTAGGGGAGTGGTGCTATTGAGTCTGAAGCGGATTTCAAATGATGAATATTCTGTTACACCACTTTCGTATATGCCGTCATAATTGGTGTCAATTAAAAGTTGGTTTGATGGGTTGGTTACGGTTATAGTTTTGTTGATATCTGAGTTTACTATGTATTCTGCATCGGCATTTATCAAATCAGCACTGTTTCCCGTTTCAATATATTCCATACCAATAGTTATGGGTTGGTTAAAAGTTAGGGTGCGTGTCATGAAACTATTTAGACCAGTAGGGATTTCAGTGGTAAAACTACCGTCAGAATTTCCTAAATAGGGTGTTGGCGATGTGGCAATAGAAGTGGTTGTGTTTCCTGTGAATGAATTGGAATAGGATCCTACAGCAACTACACCACTGTTGCTAGATAAGTTTAGGTTTTGATTTCCGTAGGATTCGGTACAATTTGAGATACCATCATTGTCGTTGTCAAGGTCTTTATTATCATTGATGTTGTCTCCATCGTGATCTGATGGACATTCACTCACTGGTATCTTGTCAGAAAGTAAGGGCGCAGTACTGGGACAACCTGAGATGCTTCCTTGTACATTGTAATAACCAGGAGAAGTAGGGGTGTAAATATTGCTGATTGCTCCGATGATTGGGTTGCCATTAAAAAACCATTGAAAGGCATCGTATGACGAAACAGTACTGGTTTGTAAGACAATATTTGGAATGCAGGAAGAGTTTGTTGTTGATATTTTATTAGAAACCACTTCAGGTTTGGTGTCAAAACCAGAGTAGTATCCTCCATAAGTGGCAGCATTATTTGTTCCAAAGTAAGAAACATAAACTTGTTTGGTTGATATTACAGTGATATTACCAGAAAGTCCATTTACGGTATACCTTTCAAAGCCTGGGTTACCTGTAACGGGTACTGGGCTAGAGCTAATTGTATTGTTGTTGATAGTGACTGTTGCTCCAGTTTCTGTGACAATATTGAGTCCTCCTGTGTAAGTTACGGTTCCAATGGATTGTATTAAAGGGATATTGTTAACTGTTCTTGGAGTCGTACAATTTATTGGCGGTACAAAAAATAAATTTTGATTGGCAGCACTATTTGTTCCTCCGATGCTCTGGTATGCAAAAACGGGCTCGGTAGTCGTGATGTATAAATTTCCGTTATTAAAATAACTTCCATTGATGTCAGCATATTGTCCTGCATTTATTGTCTTGAAAGGAGTGCTACTTCCGTTGATGTAAATGGAGGTATTGTCTTTGTGTGCAATTAAAAGGACTCTTTCTAATTCATTTGTTCCTAGTCCTTTAACGAAAATGTATTCTTTACCTGTTTTTTCAAATGAAACAATTTGGTCAAAACCCACATCTCTTCCTGAAGAGGTACTATTATTTCCTGCAAATGAACCTGAGTTAACAACTACTGGCTTATCGGTTTGAACTAATCCACCTATTAAGTTAGAACTATTAGAGGTAGTGTTTGTGTAGTTTTCTAACGCTATGACGTAACTTTCATTTTTATTTAAATTAACCACAATGGGACCGCTAACTACGGTTCCGTCTGTAAGAATGGCCCCAGCAGGAATGTTGGAAATAGTAACTTTGGTATTGTTTTCAGTAGCCAGAATAGATGAGAAATTTAGTACCGAGCTGTCATAAACGGGATTAAACATAGCTCCTAATCTAAATGTTGTTCCTAGTGCGCTATTTCCTTTGGAGACTAATCCTCCTGCGTGGTTAAAAGCAGTGTTGTTATTGTTTAAGGCTGAATTGATTCTCATACTTACATATACTAAGTCATCGGCTTCTATAATAAAACCTTTGTTTGAGATTTTTCCAATGACAGTCTTAGGGGTCATTAATTGTGTGTTAGCTCCTGATCCTATAGTGTAGATGTAAGGAGTACTGCTACTCACAAAGCCATTTATTGTAGAGCCTCCTATTTCAATAATTTTGAAATTGACATTGGTAGTACTTGGAGTAGATATGTAAAAATAGTGGTCGTAAGCTAAATTATTGTTACAACTTATAGGTGGTATGTAATGCGTTTTACTAAATTGTGCAAAAGCACTAATTGATAATAGTATTAGTAATACTAGTGGTATTTTTTTCATATGATAAAATTAATAATAATTTTTTTTCTATATGATAAAAAAAACCACTATTAATTGAGATATTAGTTATGAAAAAAAAATAATCTTTTGTAAATAATCTTTTTAGTGTTAAAATTAGTGTGTTATGTTAATTCTGTAAAAAAAAAAGGAAACAATAAAACATAATACCATAGAGAGCTAGTTGTTTTTATATAATTGAATTTTTGTAAGTACCTCTTAAGGTTGGTACTTGAGTTTCGATTTAGATGACAAGTAGTAGTTCTGATGTTTCTTTTAATTTATTAGCAGTCAAAGGTTTTGCTATATAATTTTTTACAATTTTATAATTTCTTGCCCTTTCGATATCGGCTGGATCTATTGATGAGGAAACAATAAAAACTGCAATTTCTTTAATAAATGGAATTTGAATGAATTCATTTAGAAATTGCCATCCATCTATGATAGGCATATTTAAATCTAAAAATATAATATCAGGTAAGTTTAATGCATCGTTGAAGTTCTCTTTTAGCCTGTCTAATGCTATTTGTGGGTTGCTAAAAGGGATTGCTTCTTTGCAGAAATTATTTTTATTGATAATGATACTTGTTAGCTTTAAAGTTAATTTATCATCGTCAATGATGTAGGTGATTTTATTTTTCATGAAAGTATCATTTAAGTGTTGTCCCAATTCCTTCTTTGCTTGTAATTTCAATTTTTCGATTCATCATCCCATTCAATCGGGTTTTAACGAATATCGTATTCAAACTCCTATCTTAGCTAATTTAATGGCTTTGCTATCATGTTTAAGCTTGTTTTTTTAAAATCCATTCATAGTTATAATTAATCCTAATAATACTATAAATTTAAAACTAATTACTGTAACTGTATGAAATAAATTGTTAATAATTTATTTGATTATTAATTTATTAACTTTTGTCAGTCTCTACTAAATGTTAGTTGTAAGTATTTATATAAAAATACAGATTTATAGTAAGTAAAAATACTTATGTTTAAATTTATTTTCACAAGAATACGTTGTAAAAAGGTTTAAAAGCAAATTTTATCGATGAAAGTCTTTTTTTTAATAAATATGGATGTTTTTTGAAAGATTTAACTGCAATATGGTAGATGTTTAGATAGTAATGCTTTTTGCAAATTAATTACGCTTTAATTTAATTAATGTAAATTTGTATCAAATACCCAATGACCATGAGCGACTCTTCTGTATTATTTAAAAAACCTACTTATCCAATTAACGACGCATTATCTGGTTATTTAGAACGCTTTGATCGTATTTCTAGCGTTTCTATTTGTTATGACGACTTATTGCGTTTTTCAGGATCGATTAGTGTGTTTGATAAAAACGATCAAGATACATTATGGGTAAGAGTGTATTACAGTGAATTTGAAAGAAAAGAAATTGATTTAAATTTAAAAAAAATCTATACGCTATTGCATTCTGATGGTAATTTGGAAATCACCAAGTTTTTGAATATTGACGCTATTGATTATTGTACGTTTGGGAATTCGAAGCCTTTTCGAATCAAAGTACGAAACATACTCAACGATAATTATGTGCATTTTTATATCAAGAAAGCAGATGCCTCTCGTATTTATGGGTTAGAATTGGAAGATATACTATCACCTGATAAAATAAATTTTTTGGTTTATAACGATACCTTGATTGAGGAACATATTATTGGTATTCCGGGAGATGTTTTTATGGAAACCATATTGAAAAACTGTACCGAAACCGAAAAATCTCAAATTGCCAAAGAGTTTGTGAAATTCAATGAACGTTGTATGATTCGGTTATTAGGAGATATGCGTGCTTATAATTATGTGGTGTTGCCTATTCACGATTTTGATCAAGTTGTCTATAAAATTAGACCAATCGATTTTGATCAGCAATGTTATGAAGGAAATTTTAAAATTTACCGACCACAGTTTTTTAAAGAAAACAATCCCATGGTACAATTGGTAAAAACCAAATTACAAGATTCTTCCATCGAACAATATAAAAATGAAGAACGAGCCGCTCTGGCCAAAAGATTACACTCTGCCAACAAACGAATAAATAGATTGTTGCAAATTATGAGTAAAGATGTCATTGCACCTGATGAGCATATCAAAAGGTTGAAATTAGAATTGTACCGATATACGAATGATTTGAATTTCAAAAATGCCGCCTCAATGGGAAAAGTGTTAGAAGCAGCTTTTGAATTTGTTTCCAGAAATTATAAAAATGCTAATGTTTTTAAAACTGGTTTTTGATTTTTATTTACAATCAATGAAAAAATATTGTAAACTCTTTTTGGTGTTTTTTGTTTTAGCTTGTCAGCAAAAGGCAAGTGATTTGACCGAATTGTTTTCATTTCCAAAATCACTAAAAGAAGTTTCAGGTATTGTAACAATACAAAATTCGGAACTAATAGGATGCCTAGAGGATAGCGGTAACAAAAGTAAGGTCTATTTTTTAGATTTAACTGGGGAAATTCAACATTCTATTAAAGTAAAAGGTCTCGAAAATAAAGACTGGGAAGATATTGCCAAAGACCCACAAGGAAATTTATACATTGGAGATTTTGGTAATAATGATAATATCCGTCAAGATTTAGCCATTTATAAACTAGACAAAACTGCGCTTACAAAGTCGGAAATTCATCCATCTGCCATTATCGAATTTGCTTATCCAGAGCAAAAAGATTTCCCACCTAAAAAGAAGAATCGACACTTTGATGTGGAAGGTTATGTAGTGTTTCAAAATAATTTTTATTTATTCACCAAAAACCGTTCTTCTAATTTTGACGGAACTGCTTTTATTTACAAAGTTCCCAATGTTTCAGGAAAACATCAAGCGAAGAAAATTGGGGAGTTCAAAACAGGTCCAGATTATCAAAATTATGCCATTACCAGTGTGGCGTTAAGTCCTGACCAAAAGAAATTGGCTATTTTAACCCATAGCAAAATTATATTATTAGAAAATTTTAAGGGAGATGACTTCCTTTCTGGAAAAAGAACCGAAATAGATTTGCATCATTTCTCGCAAAAAGAAGCCATTTGCTTTAAGGATAATTTCAGTTTATACATTGCCGATGAAAAAGTTAAAAATACTGGCGGCAAACTCTATGAGTTTAAAATCCAAACCCCAACCCAAAACTAATTCGACCTTCTTCCTCCTTGCTTTTAAAGTATGTCAATCGTGCCGTTAGGGTATTAATTTCATTGAGCCATAATCCTCCACCAACAGCTTGATGCCATTTGGAACTGTTTTCTCCATCTAGCCAAACGCGACCATAGTCAAAACCACCTAAGATTCCGTAGGTCATTGGAACAATACTTTCTTTTATTTGTCCAATATTAAATCGCAAATCACTACTTTGAAAAAAGGAACTTTTCCCTAAAAAGCGCTCGTTCCTGAACCCTCTCAAACTGGTGTCACCTCCTAAAACAGCCGCTTGGTAAAATTCATAATTATTGTTCAAAATGGCTTTGGCTTTCAACAAAGAGGCGAGTACCCATTTGCCTTGAGCGTCTATTTTATGATTGAAATTTAGCTTGGATTCAATCGAAGGGAAGTTTTTTCGACTCTCGTTTAGATTTGTTGTCCAACTCCCAATGAGTGAAAATCCCATCCCGATTGTAGGTAAGGAAGGGTTGTCATAATTTTCAAAATGATAGCCAATAGTTAAACCTGCAAATTGTTGGTTTTCAAAAACTTTTTGATTGACAATAGCAGGTGTATTGATGTAACGGCCTGTGGTTTCTTCCACTTCAATATTCTCAAATGTAGGTTGAAATATCAATCGACTGCCATTGATTCCTGCTTTTTCAAACTGTGGTACAATTTTTACAATACTAATTTTAACGCGATTAAAATTCATCCCCTTCTGCTCATCTGTATTGACGGTTTGATTACCATACCCAAAAAAGTTAATGGCGAAATTTGGACTGGTAAAACGCGTTTCAAGGTTAAAGTCCCATTTGTCATTTATTTTTGGAGCCTTAAAGTGGTATGAAAACTCAAAACCAGTAGTAGCAAAATAATAATTGGCTTTTAAAATGTGCTTGCTAGAAAACGGATTTTGTTTGAAATTGTTTACGGTATAATTGGCAATAATCCCCAATTTCACTCCATCATCTGGATTAAAACCAAGGGTGGGTAAACCAGAAAAAGCATTGTATTTAGGCAACGTATAATTATAGCTATTGGCGGTGTAATCATCCGTGAGTTGTTTTTTGGTTTTAGAATCTAACGAGAAAGTATTTTTTTTGGATTCAAAATCAATAATTCGGATGTTTTTTCCTTTTTCAACCCTATAACTGTCGTGATTTTGACCACCCAACAAAATGATTTTGATACTCGTTTTAGCGTTTCCTTTTACTTCAAAAACATCATCATCATCTAAACCATAAATCCATAAATGGTTGGTTTTTTTTCCAGAAATTAGTTTAGAATAAGTCCATTCAACGCCCTCTTTTTTTATTCGATTGACGGTAACTTGTATTTGATTACCTGATTTTTTTTCAATTAGAAACTGGTCTTTTTTATGGGTACCCACAATCAAAACTCTTTTTTCTAGGGTCTTGGAATACTCCTTGGCATACTGAACGAGTTTCTTTTTTCGAGCAATCAATTTGTGTTGAATCGAAATAATGGTTTCGTCTTGTACTTCTTTAGGTAAGGACAAAAAAGCCTCTTGAATTGCTCTGTCCGACAAATGTTCTTGGATAAATTGCGCTTGTGCTACCCAATTGGCTTCGGTAGCAGTTTTTAAAACGGCCAAGTCTAAAGGATAAGGTTCTCTATTAAACCATTTAACGTTTTTTATATCATTTTTGAAAGATTGCATATGACGCAAATCGGGAATATTCATGAGTAGAGACAACAATGCACCATCGTATTTTGAAAAAGCTTGGTCGCGATCTCTCGGTATGGGCTTGTAAATAATTTTACCGCCTTGATGATGCTCGCCCCAGCGCCATTGATCGTGATGGCGATCCCAATCTCCCAATAACATATCGAACAATCGGGCTTTGATGTAAGAGTTTTCATCGATACTGTATTTTTCATCTTTATGAATTTTTTCTAAAACCTCCTCAGTGCTAATTATATCCTGGGGTTTGTCAAAACTCACTAAATCTTTTTGTCCTTCTGAAACATGTTCTTCAATAAAATACAATTCGTCACCAAAATTGGCATTGAATTCCATTAGTCCGTTTTGCTTGGGTACGTAGAATAATTTAGGATTAGCATAACTCACGCCAATTTGCTTTGCTAAATGCCCGATGGCCAAAGGGGTATAAGGATGAGCGCTGGTGTAAAAATCCAGCAAAAAATCTTCGGCATAGGTTTTCTCGAAAGCCGTTTCTACAAATTGGTCTTTAAAAGCTACAGATTGCAGGAATCGGGAAGCACTTTTCTTCAAGGCTCGCATAGCATACTCTTTTCCGTTCTTGTTTACTAATCGCAATGATTTGGATTGATGGCCACCGCCCGCTCTTTTTGGAGATAAACCACCATATAAACTGTCTATAATGACCGTTTTGGTTTGGATAGGCATGCTGTAATAGGATCGGTAATGTTTACCGAAAATAAAATTATAAATGCCTGATTTTTGGGTGCGTTCTGATGAATATACAGAAGCGTCTATTGTTTGAGTAAATTGGGTTGGAAACTTAGCAATATAGTTTGGTTTAGGATGTAAAACGGTTTGTTCAAAAAGCAGTTTGTTTTCATTATAAAAGGATACCGCTGTTTTGCCATTTTCGTAGATGTTAAGGACAGCAAAACCTTTTTGACCATATGAAAAATCCTTTGGAAACACAGCCTTTGCAGCTTCTTCTTTGGATCCTGCGCCACTGATGATTTGCTTGATGTTGTTGTGTTCTATGTATTGCAAATTATGGTCGTGACCTGAAACCACTACAATATTATCTTGTCCTTGAATCAAGGTTTTGATTCGGTTAACGAGTTTTGAATACTGTTTGTTTTGAATGTCTTGTGGACTCGCACCAGATGTTTTTCGAATAAGATTAGCCAGCGAACCTAAAACCGGTAATGGTATTTTTTGTTCTAATGGGAAAAGTTGTTTTTTCCATGAAAATTGACCGCCATGACTACCGTTTGTCATTAAAGGATGATGGATGGCAATTACAATCGTTTTGTCTTTGTTTTTGTTTAAAAGACTTTCAAGTTCGTCAAAAAAAGCTTGACGCGTTTTGATGTCGCAATCTTCATTTATTGTTGGCGTTTTGTCCCAATCTTCCAAGAACCATTGACTGTCTATAGTTACTAAAAGCAGCTTATCATTGATATTTGTGTCGTCAATGGCACATCCTTTTCTTGGAGAAAAAGCTTTTTTGTAGTTGAGATATTCTTGAACCAAATCTTCTTGCTTTTTCAACCCTTTTATGCCGCTGTACCAATCGTGGTTTCCTGGAATGAAAATCGTTTGTCCTTTGAAGTTTTTGGTAATTTCTAATTGGTTTAGTAGTTTTTCCTTTGCGGCTTGGTATTTAGGATTTGATTTTTTATCAGGAATTCCTTTTGGGTAGACATTGTCTCCCAGAAATAATAAGGTCGAATTTTTATCAGCTGTTTTAAGTTTTTCGCTTAAAGCAACTAAAATAGATTTTGTTTTTTCCTCGGTGGTATTTCCTGCATCTCCAATTAAATAAAAAGTATGTGCAATTTTAGAGCTGTCTTTATCGTTTATGAGGTTCGAATCATTTACTTTAGTGCCGTACTGTGCATTTTTTGTAGCACAAGCCACTAAAAGAACGGATATAAAAACAAGAATCAACCGTTTTTCCAAAAACAATTTCATATTTTAGTAGTATAATTTTTTTAGTATGAACCTTCTGCAACAAGTTGAAACTTTTGTCTCAGATTTACTCAAAGATAAACTTTCTAATTCATTTACCTATCATAATTTGGATCATACGAAAGAAGTGGTCAAAGCGACTAATGAAATTTTGTCTGTCGAAAGAGTTACTGCTTTTGAAAAAGAAGCACTATTGATAGCGGCTTGGTTTCATGACACGGGGTATAGTAAAGGTTGTGTAAAACACGAATCTTCTAGTGTGTCAATTGCTACTGATTTTTTATTAGAAAAAAAACAAAGCCAGGATTTAATAGAACTAGTAGCAGCGCTGATTCAAGCAACGGTGTATCATCATGAGCCTCAAAATCTATTAGAAAAAATGATAAGAGATGCTGATTATTCCCATTTTGGACGTTCTAATTATTTGGAAACATGTGAAAAACTAAGAATGGAGTGGGAAATGACGATGAATAAAGTATATACTGATTCAGAATGGGCTAAAGAGAATGTCTATATTATGGAGGAAAGGCATCAGTATCATACCCATTATGCACTTCAAAACTGGCAGCCTGTAAAAGAGCAGAATATTAAAAGAATTAAAGAAATGATTGAAAAAGAAGCACAAATTGATGGAGAAGAAAAAAAAGTAAAAAGAGCTAAAAGCAAAAAAGGGAAACCCGATCGTGGAATCGATACTTTGTTCCGGGTAACCTTAAACAATCATACCAGACTAAGCGGAATTGCAGATAGCAAAGCAAATATTTTATTGTCTGTTAATGCTATAATTATTTCAATCGTCTTATCTTCTATAATCCCTAAACTGGATAGTCCAGGCAATGCCCATTTAATTCTTCCCACTTTTGTCTTGGTGATATTTAGCGTGGTTTCTATCATATTTGCGATATTATCAACAAGGCCTAAAGTGACTACAGGAACTTTTACCCGTGAAGATATTGAAGCACAAAAAGTAAACTTGCTCTTTTTCGGAAACTTTTACAAAATGCCTTTGGATGAATACCAATGGGCAGTCAACGAATTGATGAAAGACCAGGATTACCTCTATAATGCAATGATTAAAGATTTGTATTACCTTGGGATTGTGCTAGAGAAAAAATATAGATTATTAAGAATTACATACAATATTTTTATGATAGGTATTATCGTTTCTGTAATTGCTTTTGTAATTGCTTTTAATTCCGTTTTAGTTTAATTCGTTCAACAATTCTTGATAGGTATAATTATTAGGATGGGTTACATCCGTATTTATGACTTTTATGCGAAGGGCTTTTAGGCCTGATACTCCTTGTAATTCTTCTACGTCAAATTGTTCAATTTCGGGTTCAATTATCTTTTTGAACTGCAGGTATTGAATATATTTTAAATATTCGGCTTCTTCGTTTTGATGGGAATACACAATAGTTATTTTTTCTTTTTGGGTGATGCGTTCCGATGTGCCTTTAATGTTTGCTTTGTCAATACGTTTTTTGACAACTTCATAACGTGCATTGTAAGTTCCGTCGACATCAAATCGTTTTTCATCCATTCGAAAACGAATGGAAAGGGGAGAACTAAATACAAGAATTAAAGAGGTAACATCTAATTCATAAGGCAATAATGGTTTCAAGCGGTGGTGTTCCAATTCCATTTTGCATAGGGTTTGCAATTGCCATAGTCGTAAATTGTTGAGGTACATCATCTCAAATGGGAAGTTGGGACTAATGCTTTGGCCAATGTATAAATTATGTTCGACCCCATCTGTTTTAAAGCGTTCGAAATAATGAGGGTAATTTTGTTGCGCTTCTATTTGTTCTTTGTCTAGTACCGAAGCCATTTTTTTATTGATAATGGACATGGCTTCGTCAAATTTTCTTCGGGCGTGGTAAAATAGTGCTGTTTTTTCGTCCAAAAGGCTGAAATAATTGTCAATCAACAATTGAAGTTGTTCCTCATTTTTTGTATTGGTCAAAACAGGATGAATCTCTTTTTGAATGTATTGTTGAATTTGTTGTTCAGTATCTGCTTTGAGTTCGATTTGTAAATCCTTCAAAAAAGAATGCAATTCAAATTTCCTTTGTTTTAATAAACCTAGTTTTGAATTTGCCGTTAATTGTTCCAAAATGGTAATCAAATGATTGATTTGATTTTTTAAATCTTCTTTGACCGTTTCATTTCTATGATTGGACGAACTTTTAATATCAATTTGTCCATACAAAGGAAATACATCTTTGAAAGTTATGGCTTTGAAGATATAGTCTTTATTCGGTGTTTGAATTTGGAAATATTTTTGAGCCTCTTTTCTGAATTTCCAATACACACTGGGATGAATAGAAGTGTATTCTCTTTGGATAATAGCCTCAATCTGATTTTGTAAGTCTATGTTGTAGCGTTCAATTGTTTCAACCACGTAAGGTAATAGTAGGTCAAGGTTATTGACATTGATGCTGTTGAGTATTTTTGGTTGCGAAGACATCAGTTCGATCACTCCCAATAATTTGTCATTTTTGATCACGGGAGCGAGAATACAACTCTTGATATTTTGTTTAGACAAATGATTTGCAAATAGGGCGTTGTTAGTGGCAAAACGGTCGACATCGGATATGATAAAAGGTTTCTTTTCTTCGATCAAAGCTTGTAAGGTACAGCCAAACAAGGCATTTTTACACAATTCTGCTTCTTCCTTTTCTAAAAGGATATAACTGTTTTTTTCGGTATTGGAACTAAAAGGCGGAGTAGTGAATTTGTTTTCTTCTTCATTATATAATACAAACCCCAGTTTCAAATCAGGAATCTTGAAAATAGTTCTGAAGATGGTTTGAATTTCGTCGTCATTTTTGTTTTCTTGGGCATCGGATTTTAGTAGACTTGTTTTTAAATTGGAAATCGCACTTTCAACCGATGCGTCAAATAAGGAAACAATTCCAAACCCTTTTAAGATCCAACTATTGGCAGGGAATTTCTTTTTCCACAAATCAATGTCTTCATAGTTGTCCATCAATAAATCAATATCTTCTTGATTTAAAGTTTTGGTTGCTAGGGTGGGTAGTATTTCCATAAAGTCAGCATTGTACAAAATACGATAATGCTTTAATATTCCGTTGCCATCAGGGATGTCATAAAATAATGGTTTGTTGTAATCTAGTTTTTGCCCATAATAGTTGTTTAAAATTAAGATACAACTCATAATGTAGAGTTGGTCTTCATTGTAATCTCGAATGGTGATGTCAAAAGTGGTTCCTGCGTTTTCTAAAATGGAAGTAAAACGTTCTGTATAATTAAAAGTCAAATTTTGAAAAGGAACCGTTATGGCTTTAATTTCATTTTTTGTTAAAGCAGTAGGGAATAAATCTGAAAGCAAATTTTTGATCAGCTGCTTGTTTTCTTTAATGGTATTGTAATCTTCAATTCCTGTTCTTAGTTCGGGTACTTGCTCGATTTCCTTCAATAAAGCTTTGGCATAATTAGAACGGTAATCTATGTCTGTCAATGCAATTGCCTCTAAAGACTCAATTAATTTGTGAAATGAGATTTGAGTTTTAAAAGGGCTTTCAGTAAATATAGGATGATTCATTTTTAGTTTTCTTTAGAAAAGAGGAATAACAAAGAGTGGTTATTTTCGTTGCATGTATCAGACATAAAAGTAAAAAAAAATCTCCAATTACAGAAGTAACTGGAGATTAGAATTGTACTAGGATGGTATTTTGTTTTTGAATTAGGAAATCTATGCGATAAGTGTAATTACTTTTTTATACTAGTTTTAAGTAAATAAATTACAGGTTAAATTTATCGTAGATTTGGGATTGCTAAATTAAGCACTATAACGAATAAAATGTATATAATATCGATTAAGTACGCTTTTTTGCTTTAAAAGAAAGGTTTAACTTACGCTGTAATTAATGTTTTAAAAAAATATCCCTAACTTGATTGGTTAAGGATATTCTTGGAATGTGTTGTGAAAACTACTTATGATTTTTGCTCTTTGTTGAAATAAACAAGGTAGTAGTACATTTGTTTTTCTTCGTCCCAACCTTTTTCTACAAATTTCTCTGCACTTTCAGGATTGATGAAATCCATTTTGATTTGGATATTCGTATCTAGGTTGATGACATTTTTAATCGATTTACGCGCATCGCTAACGGCAGCATTAGCAATAGGAAAGGAGGTAACATCTTCTATACTGTATTTTTCTCCTTTGTCTACTTTGTAATTTTTAAATTCAGGAATCAAATCGGGGTTGTCAATTACTTCGTTTAAGAAGTTTGTTTCTTCAAATTGATCGTTTTTAGCAAAATAATTTACAGAGCGATTCATGAACATTACCTCTTCTTTTTTATCCTCAGCAGGGAAGACTACGTCTTTGGCAAAACCTTGGCAAAACTTCAAATATTTTTTAGTGATAAAGTTTTCGTCCTCAAAAGCATCTACAGATAGAAAGTGTTCCAGCCAATAACGCGCATCATAACGGTTGCTGTCTACAGTTAATATTTTGAATCCTTCTTCTTTTTTATGGTTAAAAATGATACAACCTTTGTCTAGTTTGTTCAAACTAATTCCTTGTTGAAGAATCATGTCCAAGTTAGTGCCTTTTTCTTCAAATTGTAAAAAGTCGGCTTGCAGCTCACTTTTGAAAATACCTATAGCGTCAACAGGAGTATTGTCAATATTTACATTTGTCAAATAAGTTACATAAACTTCACCATTCTTGATGTGGGGATGATTGGATTGTTCAAATAAGTGTTTGGTGATTTTTTTAGAACCTTCATGAATGGTGCTTGGATCGGTAAAAATTTCGCAAGCAAATTTATACATATCATTATAATCCAAATCCACTTCATGAGCAAACTGATAGTAATTCTCTTCTTTTTCTCTAAAGGGTTTTAGGAAAAACTCTTTGATTAGCGGGACAATTTCATCTGAAAGGTTGAAAGGTTGCTCCGATAAAAAAATCGCCTCATTGCGGCTTTTATTTCCTACACGGTGTATAGAAAGGGAATCGATGTGTGTGTTGAATAGGTTGATCATTTGTACAAGTTGCTGAGTTTTTTAGTTGCTAAGGAGCTAAGAAGGTGAGTTGCGTTCTTTTATTTTTTTGTTAAAAGAAACAATCATGCGCTCTACTTCACGACTATTCTCATATATGTTATTAAAAAGGTCTTCGTTTATATATGCAATGTTTTTTGCTATTTCAAGTTGTGTTTGCATTTCAAACAGTGAACCTACCGAGATGTATAAAAAACGTAAAAAATCTTTATCACTTTCTGTACCATATCCCTCGGCAATATTACTTGGAATCGAAATGGAACATCTTCTTATTTGTGAAGTCAATCCGTAGATTTCTTCTTTTGGGAAAGTGTTCGTTAATAGGTAAATTTGAGTGGTTAAGTTCATCGACTTTTGCCAAATCATAAGGTTTCTATAAGTGCTCATACTTCTTAAATTTAAGTTTAACTAAAAGTAAGAAATTCGCACTAATAAATTCTAAAAATAAACCTCAGTATCTCAGTCCCACAGAAACTTAGCCTCTCAAAAAATTAATTCCAATTCTCCTCAAACCCAAAGTCTTCAAAATTGCCGTCTCCTTCAAACATATCAAGGTCATCGTCATCGAGACCGTCTTCAAAATCATCGTAAAAATCATCGGCATTGTCAGCCTCAAAATTTTTCTCGATAGCTTCATCAGGCATTTCTCCATGCGAAAATAATGTCTCTGGATAGAAGTTACCAGCTACTGGTTCTTCAATGGCAGCAAGTTCAACTAAGAAGGTCCACATGTTGATGAAATCATAGACGTAAATGATTTTAGTGTTTTCTTCATCTAATAAATCAGACAATTTATAATCACTCATCGTTTTTTGCTCACCTGGAATATCACCTGTGTCAAAAAGTGGAATTTCATCTTCTTGGTTCCAAGTTTCATCACAAGTATAAAAAGAAGCCACTTCCATGCCATCAAATCCAAAGGCGTTGAAAATAGCATTGTGTAAGTCCTCTAATGTATCGTCTTCTAATATTGCAATGTCTCTAAAGATATCCTCTTCTGCGTCTAGAATTGCTCTGAATTTGTAAACCATAATCTTTGTTTTAATGAAAGGTCAAAGGTAAAATTAAATTTTAGAAAACTTTTTACGAATTGTGATTTGTTAATAAAATTAACTCAAGGCTAATTAATCAATTCTAGTTCTTTTGAATTAAACGTTTTCTAATACGGTGGTAATTTCGATGAAATCGATTATTAGTAGGATAGCTTCTTTTTTCGGTGACATTATTCACAATTAAAGCTACGGTAAGTAAAATTAGAGATCCAGCCAGTACAGGTGAAATTACATACCAATAGCCCAAAGTCTTAATTTTTTCGGTTCCAATGATGGCAATCAAAGCAGTAGCTCCTCCTGGAGGATGAAGCGTTTTGGTGATTTGCATCGAAATAATGGCTACTGAAACGCCTAAAGGTGCGGATAGCCAAATAGGTTCAGGTAATATTGTTTGGATGGTGACACCAATAATAGCTGAAATAACGTGTCCTCCGATTAGGTTTCGCGGTTGTGAAAACGGACTTTGGATAATTCCATAAATTAAAACACTTGAAGCTCCAAAAGAACCTATTAAATAAATTCCGTCCGAACCTGGAAAATGACTGGCATGAAAATAGGCAATGCAACCTATCCCGATAAATGAGCCTATAAAGGACCAAAATTGTTCTCTAAAGTCAATTAAGGTTTCTTTGTAGATGATGTATTTGGTTTTGCGATAGCTGCGTTTGATTTGTTCTGTTGGCATTTTATTTAGTCGTATTTAGGGATAAAACTGTAAACAGTGTACGGAAAAATGATTTTGGCGGTAGTTTGAGCGATGTAACACACCATTAAGATGGGTAGGAACAAAATATAGTTATTGGTTAGGCTCAGGGTCAAAAAGAGCGCTGTAAGCGGTGCTTGAATACTTGCACTCAATACGGATGCCATACCCAGAACCATAAAATTTAAAATAATTACATCGCTGTCAAAAAAATGATTGAAACTCAAAGCGGTAAAAAGTCCTAAAAAAGCACCTATAAATAGGCTAGGAGCAAATACGCCTCCGTCACCCCCAGAAGCCAAAGTTATCGAGGTCACAATAGGTTTTAAGAGTAAAATTGCGATTAAACTTAGTCCTAATGAAATAGTAAGTAAACTTTGATTGGTGCTGTAGATGATGGTTTTTATGGCATGATAGCCTTCGCCATACAATTGAGGGAATAACATCAGTGAAACACTCAATAATGCCGAACCTAACATGATTTTGTGAAAAGGAGTGTTTATTTTTGAAAATTGTGCTTTGACGTAAAGTACCGTTTTAGTCAAATAAACAGCATTTAGCCCAGCCAGTACTCCCAGTAAGATAAAATAAGGGATGGCTTTGAGGTGCCAAGTTTCGATACTGATGCTGAATAACGGTGGCTCATTGATTAAAAGCAATAGGGCGTATGCAGTACTTACGGCAATGCTGCAGGTTAAAATAAAGGCTTGAGAAATTTTTTTCGAAATCACTTCATAAGAGAACAATAGGCCGGCAATGGGACTGCCAAACAAGGCGGTAACTCCTGCTGCGACTCCTGCGCAAATCAGTTCCGTTTTGTATTGCCTGAAAATGTTTTTCTTTTGATGTGCTACTGAGCCAATGGTTGCCGTTGCGACCACTGTTGAAATTTCGATTCCTGTTGATCCCCCAAAAATCACAGTTAGGAAACCGTTTATAAAGTGTGAAGGAATCTTGTAAGTAGGAAGGTTTTTTCTTTTTGATTCGGTACTTTCAAAAACTTCTTTGATTCCCTTATTCTCCTTTTTTTTGAATAAATACTGTCGTAAAAAGTAGATTAAAGACAAGCCAATAAATGGGAATAGCAAGTAGAATAAGATATTAGAATTAGCTCTTTCAAAGAATATTTCTTCGTAGTATTCAGTTGTTTTTTTTAATAAAACGCCTAAAAAAGAAGAAAGAAGTCCAATTAAAAGAGAAGCTAAAGCTAGTTTTCTGGAAATGATTAAAAAGTAGTTTTTTTTGATTGTAGCCGTTTTAGTCATTGAATAACTAGGTTTTATTGATTCTTTTTAAAGGGCTACAAATTTATAAAATCAAAAAGGCATTTGTTTAATATTTAACATTTTTTATCATTTTGAGAAAAAAAGTGTTTAAAATGTTTGAAAAATAGGGTTTAAAGCTTTACAGCGGCTAATGAATTTAGAGATTGAGTTTTTTGATAACTTTGGCTGGGTTTCCTACAGCCAAGCTATTGTCGGGAATGTTTTTGGTCACTACAGAACCAGCGCCGATAACACAGCCATTGCCTATAGTGATGCCTGGACAAATAATTGCATTGCCGCCAATCCAACAATCATTACCAATGGTAATGGGGTTTGAAAATTCTACAGTCTTGCGTGCTTCGGCATCGAGTGGGTGAGCTGCGGTGTAAAGTTGTACTCCGGGGCCCAAAAGTACATTCGAACCAATGCTAACTTTTGCTCCGTCGAGCACTACACAATTGACATTGAAATAGACGTTTTCTCCACAAAAAATGTTATACCCATAGTCGCAAAAAAACGGTGGTTCGATGTATAAATTTTTGCCTGAATTTGGAATCAGTTCAGCGATGATTTCGCGTGCTTTTTTGGTTACGCGATACTCTGTAATATTTAGTCGGTGGAGTAAATTTTTTGCACGTCTTCGGTCTTTTACTAAGGTCGCATCGCCAGCTAAAAAATGTTCACCGTCGATCATTTTTTCTTTCTCTGTTTTCATAATTAAAGGTGTTTTTTCTGTAGGCTAATGTAGTCATTTTTGAAAGACTAGTTGAAGCTGTTTTTTTGAGTTTTTAGGTCATAAAGTTGTCGCTGTAAAAAGCACGGATGTGAATATTCTGAATTTTTTCAGATTGATTTTTTTTCAAATTTCAGAAGGGAGTAAAGTTGTGAGTCAAACTTTTTTTAGGGTTTCAATCAAGGAAAAAAGTTATTGATGAGATCTTGTTGGGTTGCTTTTTGGAGTTGGTAAATAGGTCTGAGGAAGCTTCTTTTTGAGTCTGAATAAGGCTTGTTTTTTAACGATTAAAAGGTTGCTTGGTTGGTGTTTTTAGAATGTGTCGTGTTGCCAATAAAAGAGTGGGTAGGAGTTTTTTATTTATTGCTAATTGAGTGTAATAAGGTGTTTTTTTAAAGCTTAAAAAATGATAAAAAAGGTAAGCTTTATAGCTGTATTATTGAAAAATTTAAACTACTTTAGCCCATTAGCTACATGGAATTGTTGTTTTGTAGTATCTTTTGAAAGTAGTGAATTAATTATTTAAGTTGAGTTTTTTAATTTACTGGTAAATAAACTATTGAATATCTTGTATAGTTTTTATCTATGTTGTTATTTTGTAAGTTTTTTAATTCTTTTTTATTTTTTAGATCGTGATCTTTGGTTGGTTTTTTTAGATTTGTTGGTGCTGACCAATTGAGGTGATATTCCTGTTTTAAACATTATTTTTTGTATTTATATTAAGTGCTTTTATTTAAAGTAAAGATTTAATATAAGTGTAGCTGATTATTGTGAGCCATAATATGATAAATATTTGAATGAAGCGTTGAGAAAAGAACTTTTTTTAGTTTAAAAAAGAGACATGTTGTGACTGCTTTGTGTCAAGTTTTAGAGTGTGTTTTTAGAAAAGGAAAAATGAGTTTGTAGTGATAATGTTTTGTTAAGTGAAATGATAGAGTCAGATATAGATTGTAAATTCGTGAAGCTTAAAAAAATAATTTGTACAACGATGAAGTATCTTTCTTTTTTAATTTTAGGTTGTTTGTTTTCTCTCCAATTGAATGCTCAAAATCCTGTCATTTTTGATAATTA
The DNA here is from genome assembly GCF_048320115.1 of Flavobacterium faecale. Taxonomy (GTDB): domain Bacteria; phylum Bacteroidota; class Bacteroidia; order Flavobacteriales; family Flavobacteriaceae; genus Flavobacterium; species Flavobacterium faecale_A. Next base: position 43,302 of record NZ_CP182943.1, on the reverse strand, counting down.
TGACCTTCTTGAAAAGGAAATTTTAAGCTATCAAAACACAACTTATGTAGTCAACTTTTGGGCTACTTGGTGTGCTCCTTGTGTGAAAGAATTACCTCATTTTGAAAAACTAAATTCAGAGAACAAAAAGGTTAAAGTGGTGTTGGTAAGTTTGGATTTTAAAGACCAAATTCAGGCCAGGTTATTTCCCTTTTTAAAACGAAAAAACATCCAATCCAAAGTGGTGATTTTAACAGATAAAAATTATAATAATTGGTTGGCAAAAGTGGACGAAAATTGGTCGGGATCCATACCAGCAACTTTAATAATTAAGGGTAAAAAAAAGGTATTTGCTGAACGTGATTTTGCCACCTTTGAAGAGCTCAATGAATATGTAAATTCAAATATTAACTAACACATTTATATCATGAAAATCGTATCTTCTTTAGTTTTAATGTTTACTTTTTTTATTGGCTTAGCCAATCCGGTTCATCCAACTGCTTACAAAATAGGTGATATCGCCACGGATTTTAGTTTAAAGTCTGTAGATGGTAAAATGTATAGCATGGCTGATTACAAGAGCGCTAAAGGCTTTATTATTGTTTTTACCTGTAATCATTGTCCTTTTGCTAAAAAATATGAGGACAGAATCAATGATTTAGCTAAAAAGTACAAGTCAAAAGGTTATATTTTATTAGCTATTAATCCTAATGACCCTGAAGTGCAACCACAAGATAGTTTTGAATTAATGCAGGTAAGAGCAAAAGAGAAGGGTTTTGCTTTTCCTTATCTGTTAGATGAAGGGCAGAAAATATACCCACAATACGGCGCAACTAAAACACCTCATGTGTTTTTATTAGACAAAAACAAAGTTGTAAAATACATTGGTGCAATAGATGATAATGTTGATAGTGCCGCTGATGTAAAAGAAAAGTACCTTGAGAATGCTATTGCGGCTTTAGAAAGCGGAAAAACACCTTCTCCTGAAATCACTAAAGCGATTGGTTGTTCGATTAAAGTAAAAAAATAAATTATAAATAGTTGTTTCCACTCACTTTTTGGGTTTAAAAATACTGTGACAGAGCAAAGGCATTTCGTTTTTGCTCTTTTTTTATTCAAAAATTAGTTTTTACAAGTAGTAATTTAAACAATGAAGTTTCTTCTAATAGGAATTAAAATCCCTATTAATAAAGAGTATCCAATAAAGAAAGGTACGATGAATTCTTTCCATCCCAATGGAAGCATTATGGCAATCAGTAACAATTGAAAGCCTAAACCGTATAAAGAGACTACTGTCATAAACCAATTAGGAAATGTTTTTACTTTATAGGCATTGGGATCTAAATGGTGGATGATCGTGTCGAATTTTCCGTAAACTATCTTGTAAATGTTGAACATGATGTTCACTGTCTTTTGTTTTTCTCCCGGTAAAGCTTTGGGAGCTTTGTATTCGAAAATTTTACTTGTAGCATCACCACCCATTGATTTGTGTCGTAAAATCACATAGTAGTAATTGTATAAAGTTCCTTGCAGTTGAATCGAAATAAAAGCCATAATGGTTACCCAAAATGTTGTATTGGAAACATAGCAAATGGCAGATAAAATCAAGAAGTTGAGAATAATATCAAATACGCTGTCCAGATAACGTCCTGTATAGGATGGAGTATTTTTTACTCTCGCCAGTTCACCGTCAGCAGCATCAATCAAGGATTTTAAAATGATGAAAAAAGCTGCCCAGTACAAATGGTTCTCAATAATGCAATAAACTGCTGTAATTCCTGAGAATCCAAAAAGTAGAGTAATGTCAATAGGAGTGAATCCTGTGTTTTTTAAAGAGTTCGCTAACCATCGACCAAATGGTCTTCCGTAGTCAGATAAATCGAGGAATTGGTCTTGTGCGGTTAGTTTTGACATTTTTGCGTAGAAACAAAGAAATGTGACAATATAGTCTCTTGTAAATTTAAGGAATTGTTAGTAAATAAAAGAATTATAGATTAAGGATTTCGGAATTAGGATTTATTTGTATGCATATTTGTAATTCTATTTCATACCCTCATAATTTCTAACCTCTAACTCATAACCTCCCAACCTTATTTAGAAAGCCTATGTAGTGTATACGTCATCGTAGCCAGTAAAAAGAAAGCGTTAATTTGATGCGCGAGCCCTAGCCATAAAGGGACAGAAAGTAATAATGTAAATACGCCTAAAGCAAATTGTACCAGTACCAAGAATAGTAAACCATTAATTCCTTTCTTTTGTTCTTGTAGTAATAAGTTCTTTTTACTTTTGATAAATAACCATGCTATAAGAGCTACCACAACATAAGCAAGTATTCGGTGTACAAACTGAACGCCACTTTTTCCTTCGGTAAGATTCAATAACAATGTTTTTTGTTCAATAAAAACACTATCATGAATAAATTGTCCGTCGCTCATCAATGGCCAGTGATTGTGAATTAATCCCGCGTTTAATCCCGCAACAAAACCACCGTAGATGATTTGAAGTAATAAGAAAGCCAGTGCATAACGAGCAATTTTTTGCAGTCCTTCTTCAGCAGGTTTGCGATGTGGATAAATCAAATCGAGTGCTACCCATAAAGTATAAGCAAAGGTAATAAAGGCAAATGTAAGATGTAAAGACAGTCTAAAATGGCTCACATCAGGATTGTCAATTAGGCCACTTTTTACCATAAACCAACCCAAAAATCCTTGAAATCCACCCATGAAAAGTAAAACAAAGCATTTTTTAATCGTGGCACGGTCTAATTGCTTTTTGATTAAGAAATATACAAATGGTACAATGAAAACTAGCCCAATAATACGACCGATAAAACGGTGAAACCACTCCCAAAAGTAGATGAATTTGTAGTCAGCTAGCTGAAAATCATTATGAATGTTGATTTTTTGGTATTCTGGGAATTTCTTGTATTCTTCAAAAGCGGCGTTCCATTTTTCTTCGGTCAAGGGAGGGAAGGTGTCTGTAACCAAATGCCAATCGGTCATGGACAAACCTGAGTTGGTCAAGCGAGTGATACCCCCTACGGTAACCATTAAAAATAAAAGAAAACATCCTGTAAGTAACCAGTAGATCACTGATTTATTTGCTTTATTCATTTTAAACTTAAATTATAAACCATTAAGGAGTTAAGTTTATTTAGACTTAATGATTCTTAATGTCTTAATGGTTGGTTTTATTCAAACAATTGTTTTGCTAATTATAACGATACCCTTCTATTTTATTGCTTTCAATCCCATTTTTTCGGCCCTTTTCAGCACAAAGTTATAGGCTGCTTGATATTCATTGGGGATTTCTCCTTCCAGAATTGCTTCTTTAACTGCTTCTTTCAGGGTGCCAATTTCTCTCGAGGGTTTCAGGTCAAAAATCTCCATGATTTGCTCTCCAGTAATCGGTGGCTGAAAATTCCGAATAGAGTCTTTTTCCTCCACTTCGATAATTTTTTGACGTACTATTACAAAATTATTATGGTATTTTTTGAACTTATTTGGGTTTTTGGTAGTGATGTCGGCTTCACAAAGTGTCATTAAATCTTCCACATCTTCACCCGCATCAAAAACCAATCTTCGCACCGCCGAATCGGTCACAATATCTTGCGAAAGGACAATAGGACGTGAACTCATCACTACCATCTTTTGAACAAATTTCATTTTTTGATTCAAAGGCATGTGCAAACGCTCAAAGATTTTTTTGACCATTTTACCGCCTAAAAATTCATGACCGTGAAAGGTCCAGCCTTGTTTTTTGTTGAACTTTTTAGTGGGTGCTTTCCCAATATCGTGTAATAAAGCCGCCCAGCGTAGCCAAACATCCTCTGTATTTGGACAAATATTATCGACTACTTCTAGTGAGTGGTAAAAATTGTTTTTATGGGTTTGTCCTTCAATTTCCTCTACATTATTCAAAGCTGTTAATTCGGGCAAAATAATATCTAAGAGTCCTGTTTGGTATAGCAATAAAAAACCTATAGACGGTTTGTCTGTCAAAAGGATTTTGTTCAATTCATCTACAATGCGTTCACCTGAGATGATTTTGATGCGATCTTTGTTTTTAGAAATAGCTTTTAGTGAAGTCGCTTCAATCTCAAACCCCAACTGAGTCGCAAACCGAATCGCACGCATCATACGCAACGGATCATCAGAGTAAGTAATGTCAGGGTCTAAAGGTGTTTTGATAGTTTTGGATTCCAAAGCAGCAACTCCTTCAAAAGGGTCGACCAATTCTCCATAATTGCTTTCGTTCAACGAAAATGCCAAGGCGTTAATTGTAAAATCTCGGCGTTCTTGGTCGTCTTGCAAGGTCCCGATTTCCACTTTTGGGTTCCTACTTTCGGTTTGGTAGCTTTCTTTTCGAGCACCTACAAACTCAATATCCGTGTCTTTATAACGCAACATCGCTGTGCCATAATTTTTGAAAACCTGTACCTTAGGCTTGTTTGGCAACAGTTCCGACACCTTTAAAGCCAACTCGATACCGCTGCCCACGGCAACAATATCAATATCTTTTTTCAAAGGGCGCTCCAGCAAATAATCGCGTACAAAACCGCCAATGACATAACTGTCAATTTGCAGTTCAGCACTTGCTTGTGCGACAATTTTAAATATAGGATTCTCTAATGCTTTGCTATAATTCATTATTTGTGTTATCTCATTTCAATTCATTCCGACTGGGGAGGAATCATATCCTGTATTTCAAGTTTGTTGTTTTGAAATTGTTCAGGTAATTACTATAAAATCTGTATTGATTTGCTTTATGTGATTCCTCATAGTTCTGAATGACATATTAACTACATATTTTGTATGTAAAAATACTATTTACGTATTACCTTAACTTGCGCATCATTCGTTAACTTAATAATCGTTGATGGTTTGCCCGACACCTTGTCTTTATTTAAATTCACGACATAATCCACGCCGTTAATAATTGCAGGACTAATTTCCTTAAAATTTTTAGGGGTAGGTTGTCCTGAAATATTCGCGGAGGTCGATACCAATGGTTTTTTCATTCGCTCCATTAGTTTGAAGCAAAACGGTTCTTTCACAAGTCTAATTCCGAGTGTTTTATCAGGAGCAATGATGTTTGGAGCCACATTTCGTGGGTTGTCTAAAATCAAAGTGGTTGGGTTTTCAGATAAATCTAGAATTTGCCAAGCCACCTCAGGGATTTCTTTAAATACATTGTACAGCATTTTTTCACCATTCATCAAACATATCATCGATTGCGTTTCGGTGCGTTGCTTCAGTTTGTATATTTTGGCAATAGCCTCTGCATTAGTAGCATCACAACCTATTCCCCAAACTGTATCAGTAGGGTAAAGAATGATTCCACCTTCCTTAATCACCTCAAAAGCCTTGTGTATTTCCTGATTGATATCCATCTTTCCGTTTTAAGTGGTGCAAAGATATTTATTTGTTCCCATTTAGCGGGCATCCAAGCAGGTTTAAAAATCTATTTTAACGACATTTTATAGAATGTTCGCACTGGTAGAAAAATTATTTGGGCATTCCTTATTATATCTGTAGGATGATTTGAATCATTGATGTTGAAATGTGTAGCGAATCCCTAAAATTTGCTCGCCAAAAAAAACTACCTTGACTTTATATTCTGTTCACACAAAGCAATAATTTCTTGTATTCTCGCTATTCTTGTGGCTTCACGTTTGGCTTGGTTGAGCCAGTAGAGATAACTTTTTCGGTAAGAAGGAGCAAAGGCTTGGTAATTGTTAAAAGCCGTTGGGTTTTCAGCAAATGCTTTTTCTAAATCAAAGGGAATAAGATGCGCTTCAACAGCAACTAGTGATTCCCAAGAGCCATTCTCTTTGGCTCTTTGGATTGATGCGTAGCCACTTTCGTGGATAAGATTATTTTTTTCGAGTTGGATGAGGTAGGATTTATTGAGTTTACTCCACACGCTTTTGGGTTTTCTAGGACTGAACTTCTGACGGCGTTTGTCTTCGTCTATTTTCTTGACCGTAGAATCAATCCAACCAAAACAAAGTGCCACTTGTACTGCTTCTTCCCAGCGCATGCTTTCGTGTTCGCTGGCCACTCTGTAAAAAATCAAATATACTCCATCAGAAATGGCGTGATTGGTATCTAACCATTCACGCCATTCGGTACTGTTTTTAAAATAGAGTTCTAAAAGTTCTTTCAAAACGATATTAATTAATTGAAGGATAGTGTGACAAACGACATATTGTTAATATTGTTTGATAATCGCTGTACAAGCCACACGTCCACCAGCATCACCTGTAGGCTGCGTTTTAAAATCATCTGTTCCTTGGTGAACGATAATGGCGTGGTCTAAAATATCTTTGGTAGGGTCTCCAGATCCAATATTCCATTCGTCTGTTGAGAACTTAATGGAGCCATGACCATTTTTATCAGCAGTAAAATTCCCAATATCTCCTTTATGGTATTGTCCTACTCCCCATTTTCCGTGGTTTTTAAAAGTGGGATTCCAATGACCTCCTGTCGAAGTTCCATCTGGAGCGGAACAATCCGATTTTTCGTGAATGTGTATGGCATGAACCCCAGGTGTTAAACCTGTAAAATGAGCCTCAAGAGTTACTTTTCCGTCTTTTTCTATAAAGGTTGCTGTTCCAGCCACATTGCTATTGCTTTTGGCTTCAAAGGTCAAATTTAGTTTTTTGTCATTCGAATAAAGCGATTTACAACCAAGGAATACTATGGCCAACAAAGCGAAAGAAAGAATCAGTTTTTTCATTGTAAAAGTTTTTAAATTTTGATAAAGTTAGCCATTTTCGAACAAAAAACCGCTCTAATAACAAAATTAGAACGGTTTTTTAACATTTATAATTTAACCAAAAATTATATAACCAATATTAGAAACAATATTGATTTTCGTTAATCAGCTTTGTGGCAATTGTATGTCTCAAGGCTACAATATTAGGCATATTAGTATATTTTGTAAAACGTTTTAAACCCATTAAAAGCATGCGTTGTTCATCGCCTTCGGCAAACGAAATAATACTTTCTTTACCTCTTAAAGCTACAATGTCAACTGCTTTATACAAGTACAATTGTGCCATAGCAATTTGTTCTTTTACTTTGTCGGCTCCTTCTTTTTTGGCCATTTTTTCTGTTCTCAAAATGGTGCTTTCTGCCATATATACTTCAATCAAGATATCGGCGGCAGCCATTAATAATTGTTGGTGCGAATCCAAATCGGGGCCGTATTTTTGAACAGCACTACCAGCAACCATTAGGAATACTTTTTTCAATTTGGCAATCATTTCCTTTTCTTCTGAAAATAATTCAGAGTAGTCAGGAGCATCAAATGATGGAATTCCCATTAGTTCTTCAGCAACTTTGGAAGCGGGACCTAATAAATCTACATGGCCTTTCATTGCTTTTTTTACTAACATTCCTACTGAAAGCATGCGGTTGATTTCGTTAGTACCTTCGTAAATACGGGCAATACGTGCATCACGCCAAGCAGATTCCATTGGGGTATCCTCCGAAAATCCCATTCCACCAAAAATTTGGATTCCTTCATCAGAGCAATTTTGTATGTCCTCAGAAACAGCCACTTTTAAAATCGAACATTCAATAGCATATTCTTCCACTCCTTTTAGTTCTGCTTCTTGGTGAGAGACACCTTCAGCTTCGCGAGCGGCAATACGATCTTCAATATCTTTTGCAGCTCTGTAGGTGGCACTTTCTCCTGCGTAGCATGAGGTAGCTATCTCTGCTAATTTATACCGAATGGCTCCGAATTTAGAAATAGGAGTGTTAAACTGTTCTCTTTCATTCGAATATTTTACTGAGCCTGAAATGACTCTACGTTGGGCATCGAGGCAAGCAGCCGCTAATTTGATACGTCCAACATTCAGTGCATTCATAGCAATTTTAAAACCATTTCCTCTTTCGGACAACATATTTTCAATAGGAACGATTGTGTCATTAAAGAAGACTTGACGGGTAGAAGAGGAGCGAATACCTAATTTATGCTCTTCTTCATTCATCGTGATTCCATTTGCAGGATCATTTTCGACAATAAAACCAGTAATGTTTTTATCATCTTCTATTCGGGCAAAAAGGATAAAGAGTTGACAAAATCCTGCATTGGAAATCCACATTTTTTGTCCTGTAATTTTGTAATGAGTTCCGTCCTCAGAAAGTACGGCTTTTGTTTTACCAGAGTTGGCATCTGACCCAGCGCTAGGTTCCGTTAAGCAATATGCGCCAAACCATTCTCCAGAGGCTAGTTTAGGAACGTATTTTTGTTTTTGTTCTTCAGTACCGTAAAGTGTAATAGGCATGGTTCCAATTCCTGTATGTGCTCCAAAAGCAGTAGAAAACGAACCTGTAGCTCCAGAAATATAATCACAAACCAAAACCGTATTGACAAAAGACATTCCCATTCCGCCATAAGCTTCGGGTACAGAAATACTCAAGAAACCTAGATCTCCAGCTTTTTTCATACATTCTTCGGTATAGGCATAGTCTTTTTGTTCAAAACGGGATTTGTGTGCCCATAATTCTTTGTCAACAAATTCTTTAACGGTGTCCCGCATCATGATTTGTTCTTCGTTAAAATCTTCTGGCGTGAAAATAGATTCACATTTGGTTTCTTTGACAATAAATTGTCCTCCTCTGGTTATGTTGTCCATGGTTCATCCCCCTATCCCCGAAGGGGTAATCCTACTGGGGGTAGTAGGGTTTATGTTATAAAATTATTTCTAGTTTTCGTTCTTGTTCCCCTTCGGGGGATACGGCATTACAACAACTCATAAATCCCTGCTGCACCTTGACCTGTTCCTACGCACATGGTAACCATTCCGTATTTACTGCCACGTCGTTTCATTTCGTCAAATAATTGTACCGAAAGTTTGGCTCCAGTGCACCCTAATGGATGTCCAAGCGCAATTGCGCCTCCATTAACATTGACAATGTCAGGGTTTAGTCCTAGTTCTCGAATTACCGCCAAAGACTGTGAAGCAAATGCTTCATTTAATTCGATCAAATCAATATCTTTTTGTTGTAATCCTGCTTGTTTCAAGGCTTTTGGGATGGCTTTTACAGGTCCAATTCCCATAATTCTTGGCTCAACACCTGCAGAGGCATAACTAACTAATCGTGCTATAGGTTCCAGTTTTAGTTCTTTGACCATTTCTTCGCTCATGATTAATACAAAGGCAGCTCCATCGCTCATCTGAGAAGATGTTCCGGCGGTTACGGTACCATCAGCAGCAAAAACAGGTCTCAATCTGGCTAATGCTTCTAGGGAAGTATCGGCTCTTGGTCCTTCGTCTTGAGTAACGGTGTATGATTTTGTTTCTTTTTTACCATTTGAGTTAATGAAGGTTTGGTCCACGGTGATAGGAACGATTTGCTTGTCAAATTTTCCTTCAGCCTGGGCTTTTAGAGCTTTTTGATGAGAGTTGTAAGCAAATAGGTCTTGGTCTTCTCTTGAAACATTGAATTGTTTGGCAACTGCTTCGGCTGTTAATCCCATTCCCCAGTAGTAATCCTCGTTTCCTGCTTTAGCAACAGCATAATCGGGAGTTGGTTTGTAACCTCCCATGGGGATATAACTCATGCTTTCGGCACCGCCTGCAATAATGCAATCTGCCATTCCTGATTGGATTTTGGCTGTAGCCATTCCAATAGTTTCGATTCCTGAGGCACAATATCGGTTGACCGTAACTCCTGGAACTTCTTCAATTTTTAATCCCATCAAGGAAATTAAACGAGCCACGTTCAATCCTTGTTCTGCTTCTGGCATGGCGTTTCCTACCATGACATCGTCAATACGGGTTTTGTCGAAATCAGGCAACTCATTCATCATGTACTGAATGGTTTCTGCTGCCAGTTCATCTGGTCTTTTGAATCGGAACAAACCTTTTGGAGCTTTTCCAACGGCTGTTCGGTATGCTTTTACGATATAGGCTGTTTTCATTGATGATTTTTTTGAGTAGTATTTTTTTGGTACACAGATTAGGAAAATCTGAGATTTTTGAGTTTAAATCAGTGTTCTAAAAATAGTTCTACATTAATGTTTTTATATTAATTACGCAACGGTTTCCCCGTTTTCAACATATGCTGAATGCGTTCCAATGTTTTTCTTTCGGTACAAAGAGAAAGAAAAGCTTCTCTTTCTAAATCCAATAGATATTGTTCGCTTACCAATGTCGCCTCGGATAAATCACCACCGGCCATTACATAAGCGAGTTTGTTTGCGATTTTTTTATCGTGTTCAGAGATATAACTTCCGGCTACCATTTGATCGGTTCCTACTAAGAACATTCCGAGTGCCTGTTTGCCTAAAACTTTTACATCGGTACGACGAATCGGTTGAGTATAGCCTGCTTCTGCCATTAATAAAGCATGCTTTTTGGCTTCAGCAATTTGGCGGTCTTTATTGACTACGATGATATCTTTTCCTTTTTGCAAAAGCCCTGTGTCAAAAGCCTCGTATCCTGAGGTCGAAACTTTTGCCATGGCGATGGTTAAAAAATATTCTTGTAAAACATTCAGTTCCACATCATTTTTGTGAAACAAATCAGAAGCACGCAATGCCATTTCTTTGGAACCGCCACCGCCAGGGAGAACCCCAACTCCAAATTCGACTAATCCCATGTAGGTTTCGGCTGCAGCTATTACTTTATCGGCGTGTAAGCTCATCTCACAACCGCCTCCAAAGGTCATTCCATGTGGTGCCACTATGACTGGGATACTCGAATAACGTACTCTCATCATGGTGTCTTGGAACATTTTTATAGCCATGTTCAGTTCATCGTATTCCTGTTCAACGGCCATCATAAAGATCATTCCGATATTGGCACCCACAGAGAAATTAGCAGCTTGGTTACCTATTACTAATCCTTCGTATTCTTTTTCAGCTAAATCAATTCCTTTATTAATGGCTTGTAGTACGTCACCTCCAATGGTATTCATTTTCGATTGGAATTCCAGATTTAAAATGCCGTCTCCCAAATCTTGTATGATTGCCCCGCTGTTACTCCATACTTTTTTACTTTCGCGTATATTGTTCAGGATGATAAAAGCATCTTGTCCTGGTATTTTTTCTTGAGATTTTTTTGGGAGGTCGTAATAATAAGTAGCTCCGTCTTTGATAGTATAAAAACTTTTGCTTCCGGCTGATATCATTTCATTTACCCAAGCGGCAGGTTCAAGACCTTCGGCTTTCATAATTTCAATTCCTTTTTCAACTCCAATAGCGTCCCAAATTTCAAAGGGACCATTTTCCCAACCAAAACCCGCTTTCATAGCATCGTCAATTTTAAATAGTTCGTTTGAAATTTCAGGAACACGATTAGAGACATAGGCAAAAAGGGCGGAAAAACTTTTTCGATAAAATTCTCCAGCTTTAACAGTTCCTTTTACAAGGACTTTGAAGCGATTTATAGGTTTGTCAATTGTTTTTGTAAGTTCAAGAGTGGCAAAAGAGGCTTTTTTAGCAGCTCTGTATTCTAAAGTATTCAGGTCTAAAGTTAGAATCTCTTTTCCTTCTTTTTTATAAAATCCTTGTCCAGTTTTACTGCCAAACCACTTGTTTGCTACCATTTTATTGATAAAATCGGGTAGTTTAAATAATTCGTGTTGTTCATCATCAGGGCAATTCTCATAGATTCCGTTGGCAACATGTACTAAAGTGTCCAAACCAACAACATCTACTGTTCTAAAAGTAGCCGATTTGGGACGGCCAATTACGGGACCTGTTAGTTTGTCTATTTCTTCTACGGTTAAATCCATTTCTTTGACCAAATGAAACAAACTCTGAATTCCGAAAATCCCGATTCGGTTTCCAATGAAAGCTGGAGTGTCTTTGGCTACTACGGAAGTTTTTCCTAAAAATTTTTCTCCGTATCCCGTGAGGAAATCTAAAACCTCCGAAGATGTTTGAGGTCCAGGAATAATTTCGAATAACTTTAGATAACGCGCAGGGTTAAAAAAGTGAGTACCACAGAAGTGTTTTTGAAAATCTTCAGTACGACCTTCACTCATAAAATGAATTGGAATTCCAGAAGTGTTCGAAGTTACTAATGTACCCGGTTTTCTATGTTCTTCAATTTGGTCGAAAACCAATTTCTTGATGTCTAATCGTTCTACAACCACCTCAATAATCCAATCGACTTGAGCAATTTTATGCATGTCATCTGTCGTATTTCCAGTTGTAATTCGGCTAGCAAATTTTTGACTGTAAATAGGGGACGGTTTGGATTTCAATGCGTTTGCCAAATGTTCATTGACTACACGATTGCGTACCAAAGGCGATTCTAGCGTCAGTCCTTTTTTGGTTTCACTTTCAGTAAGTTCTCTCGGAATGATGTCTAGTAGTAAGACTTCGACACCAATGTTGGCAAAATGGCAAGCAATGCCAGAACCCATTATTCCTGATCCTATTACTGCAACTTTTTTAATTGTGCGTTTCATTTTCAGTTTTTTCGGTTTGATTAAAAATAGTTTTATTCTGAATTAGTTCGTTTATCGTTTCAGCTACTTCCATAAAATGCTGTAGTTTTTCAGCTGGAATATGTTGCTTGACAGTATCATTAAATTTCATAACATTTTCCCTTGAGATAGCTCGGTTTTTTCTTCCTTCATCCGTCAAATAGATAAGTACACCACGACCATCTTCAGGATTTTTTTTTCGTATTATCAAGCCTTTCTCTTCCATAGATTTTAGGGTTCGTGTTAGACTTGTGGCTTCCATTCCCATTTTAGGTCCCAAGGCTGTTGAAGGAGTGCCTTTTTCTTTGTCCATTGATAACAGTGCAAAGCCTGTGGCCATTGTTCCTCCGTATTTTAAGGCTTCTTCATTGTACATCCTAGAAATGGCTTGCCAAGTAGCTCTAAGAATGTAATCGATCGTTTTTTCTTTCATGAGAATAGTAAGTCTTTCTCAAATATAAGAAAAAAATATTATGCGTGCATAATAAAATACTATTATTTTTTTGTTAAAAATGGAGACTAATGGAATGATCTCAACTTTTCAAATATTCAACTCAATTTAAGTTTGAGTGGTTTTTAATGTTTTATGCTTTTTGTTTAAGGATTGTAACCATGAAAAAAATAACATTTCGTATCAATTTTAATTTGATAAAAAAAGTCGTTAGTCTGTGTGATGCTTTGAAAAGTTTGTTTTTGTGGTAGTTACATTTGTTAGGAGTAAATTTTATCAAATAAATCTTTGTATTTTTCCATAACAATTTTACGTTTCAATTTCATTGTCGGGGTCAGGTGTCCGTTGTCAGGTGTCCAGATTTCAGGTGTCAATTGGAATTTTTTAATTTGTTCCCAATGTCCAAATTTGCAATTGATTTCGTCTATTTCTTCTTGAATGCGGTCAATTACTTTTTGGTTGTTTACAAGTGATTCGTTGGTGTTTCCAATGTCAACCTTGTGAATTTTAGCCCAATCTTTAACGAATTCAAAATTAGGCTGAATAAAAGCGGCAGGCATTTTTTGACCGTCACCGATGACCATTATTTGTTCGATGAAACGAGATTGTTTCATCGCGTTTTCAATAATTTGGGGTGCAATGTATTTACCACCAGAAGTTTTGAACATTTCTTTTTTGCGGTCAGTGATTTTCAGGAAGCCTTCAGCGTCTATTTCACCAATGTCTCCTGTATGGAAATATCCATCTTCAATTACTTCGTTGGTTTTGGTTTCATCTTTAAAATATCCTAGCATGACGTTAGGACCTTTGCATAGAATTTCTCCATCGGCAGCGATTTTTACCTCTACATTGCGAATGGGTTTTCCAACAGTTCCTACTTTAAAACCGTTGTTTCTTATGTCATTTACCGCTATTACAGGAGAGGTCTCAGACAAACCATAACCTTCCATAACTGGGAGTTGAGCAGCAGCAAAAATGCGTGACAGTCTCGGTTGTAAGGCGGCACTTCCTGATACCATAATTTCCAGATTGCCTCCTAATCCTTCTTTCCATTTACTAAAAATAAGTTTACGGGCAATTTTGAGTTGGAACTCATACCACCTGCCATTTATTCCATAAGGTTCGTAACGTAATCCTAAGTCTATTGCCCAAAAAAACAATTTACGTTTTATGCCTGTAAGTTCGCTGCCTTTTGCGTATATTTTGTCATATACTTTTTCTATAAGTCTTGGCACAGCAGTGATTACAGTAGGTTTGACTTCTTTAATATTGTCGCTAATTTTTTCAATAGATTCGCCAAAATAAATGGAAACGCCATAAAACTGGTACAAATAAAGTATCATGCGTTCAAAGATATGGCAAACCGGTAAAAAGCTTAATGCTCGGCTTTTTCCTTCTTCAAAAGGGATTCGAGGGGCGCTGTCCAAAACATTTGAAACAATATTGTTGTGTGATAACATCACGCCTTTAGGTTTTCCTGTAGTCCCTGAAGTGTAAATTATTGTTGCCAAATCTTCTGCTTTGACACTGTTTTTTCTAGATTCTACTTCGTCTTGGTTACTTTCGTCTGCACCTAATTCTAATATTTCTTTCCAGTTTTTACAATTAGGAATGTTGTCAAAACTATAAATTTCTTTTAATAGAGGTACATTGTTTTTTATCTTGCTGATTTTTTGGAATAATTCTATATCCGAAATAAAACAGTAAGAAGCGCCAGAATGATTTAAAATGTATTCGTAATCTTCTTCAGAAATAGTAGGGTAGATGGGAACATTTTGAGCTCCTGTTTGCAAGATACCGATATCCATGACATTCCATTCGGTTCTATTGCTTGAGGAGATGACCGCTATTTTAGCGTCTTTTTGAATTCCCAGTCGTAACAAAGCTCTCGAGACTGCATTAGCTTGAGCTATGTATTCCTGTGTAGAGGTTTTTACCCAAGTTCCATTCTGCTTGATAACAAGCGCGTCAGGAATGTTATTGAATTTATCTTGCTGGTAATACGGAAAGTCGAAAAGTCTGGTTATGGTTGTCATAGTCTGGTTGTATGGTACTGCAAAATAGAAAAAAAAAGTTATTCTTTTTTGAAATAAATGAATAAAATCAAATAAAATTACTTTGCTTCACCACTATATTCTTTGCTTCTTTCTCCAGCAATGAATATTTTCTTTTTATCATAATGAATGGATAATTGTACCGAAGTCCATTTTTCATCAGAATCTAAATCATCTTTGTACCAAAGTGTATAAGCCGCACTGTTAAAACCTTCTTCAAACTTAGGATTTCCATCGGTAGTAGCTTCAATGCCCCAATGGATATTTTTTTTGGACAAATCTTTTGTTTGAAAAATCCCTGTTCCATTGGAGTTTAACAAGACAATAGGTTCAGCTAGTCCATCATATAGGTAGGTTCCATTTATGGAAAAACCTATACTGTTAGTAAGTACGAGGTCTTGATCGTGTATGGTTATTTTTGAGCTGCTGTTTTGAGAAAAAACGACAGTTGATAACAAGAATAAATTCAGAGTAAATGCGTAAATTTTTTTCATTTTGCTGCGTTTAGAGGGTAAACAAATCTAGTGAAATAGTTGTATTTATGAATGCTAAAACTACTTTTTCTTGAGTTTTCTTATTGCTGAAAAGTTTTGGTTTCATTTAAAAAGCCGTAATTTTAGCTTGAATTTGATGGAATATTTAATTCAATTTTTTTAGCATGGTACAAAATAAGCAATTCGTTTTACAAGGAGCATCCGATGAGGAATTTTTGGTTGACATTAGTTATTCTAATGGGTTGAATTCTAAAGGGGTCATCATATTTTGTCACGGTTTCAAGGGATTTAAAGATTGGGGTTGTTGGCAATTAATTGCTGATTATTTTGTAGAAAATGGTTTTTCATTTCTAAAGTTTAATTTTTCTCACAACGGAATGGGAGTAGCACAGTCCGATGATTTTACCCATTTAGACAAATTTGCTGTCAATACTTTGGGAAAGGAAATGGAAGATATTCAAAGTGTAGAGCATTTTTTAGTCAACGAAATCTCTAAAGTATTGCCTGAAGTTAATACCAATAAAATTTTTATTATCGGACACAGTAAAGGTGGTGTTTCGGCGTTGTTATATTGTACACAATATCAAACCAAAATATCAAAAGTGGTGACTTGGGCAAGTCCTTTTGATTTTCATCGCAATTGGAGTTCAAAATTCATTGAGAAATGGAAGGCCGATGGTATACAGTACATAAAAAACGCAAGAACCAATCAAATGATGCCTTTGCAGCTTGAGATTTTAGAAGATATGGAAACCAATAAGGAAAAGTACGACTTGAGAAATTGTACTAAAAAACTGGATATTCCGTATTTGATTGTTCAAGGTACCGATGATGCAGCGGTAAAAATGGAAGAATTTAATTTGTTAAAGAAACATTTTACCAAAGCCAAAACTCATATTATCGAAGCTGCTAATCACGTTTTTGGAGGCTCACACCCTTATCAAGAGAAGGAATTGACAGAACATACCAAAGAGTTGGTTGCAGTAACGAAAGCATTTTTGTAATAGTATTTTGTTTGAAAAGGAGTGTGTCAATTCGGTCATTATTCAATATAATAAATCTATAATCTGGATTGATGTAAGGACTTTTTTTACCACAAAAAAAGCGGTAAACTTACGTCTACCGCTTTTATAAAATGAATTATGTCCGTTCTGAAATTATTTATTATCAATCCACAATCTAGCATTAACAAAGGCTTCATGCCAAGGTGAAACTTCGTCGTTTCTATCTTTTGGATAATTTGCCCAGTTCCATTGGAAAGTAGAACGTTCAATATGTGGCATCATTACCAAGTGACGACCTGTAGTGTCACACAACATCGCTGTGTTGTAGTCAGAACCATTAGGGTTTGCTGGATAGCTGTCGTAACCGTATTTCCCTACGATGTTGTAGTTTTCTTCGGCTAATGGTAAGTTGAATTTACCTTCTCCATGTGATACCCAAACTCCCAGAGTACTTCCTGCTAAAGTTGACAACATTACTGATTTGTTTTCTTGAACTGTAACAGATGTAAAAATACTTTCGTGCTTATGACTGTTATTGTGAAGCATTTTTCCGTGTACTTCGTGCTCTGGATTGATTAATTCTAATTCCATAAACAACTGGCATCCGTTGCAAATACCTACTGAAAGTGTGTCTTCTCTTTTGAAGAAATTTTTCAAAGCGGTATTGGCTTTTTCATTGTATAAGAAAGCACCGGCCCAACCTTTAGCTGACCCCAAGACGTCTGAGTTAGAAAATCCTCCTACAACTCCAATGAATTGTACATCTTCTAAATTTTCGCGACCTGAAATCAAGTCGGTCATGTGGATGTCTTTCACATCAAATCCAGCCAAATACATGGCATTAGCAAATTCACGCTCAGAGTTACTTCCTTTTTCACGAATCACTGCTGCGATTGGTCGTGGTTTTGAAGTGTCAATTACTGGCTTTTTACCTGTAAAATGTGCTGGGAAAGTGAATTGTAATGGTTGGTTTTTATAGTTGTCAAAACGCTCTTGAGCCGTTCCGTTTTTAGATTGTTTTTGGTCTAAAAGGAAAGAGGTTTTGTACCAAATATCTCTATACTTATTGATATCAAGTTTACATGGTCCAAAATCTAAAGTAGCTTCGCTAGTTGCTGAACCTAATTTGAAGAATTCCACTCCGTTTTTATTCAATTGTGCTTCAACAGTTGCATCGTCTTTAGCTTGGAAAACAACCGCAATATTTTCAGCGAAAAGGTATTTGATAATGTCTTTTTCAGCGAAAACAGAGAAATCAATTTTGGCTCCCAAATTCACATCAGCAAAACACATTTCCAATAAAGTCGTAATCAAACCACCACTGCCAATATCATGACCGGCTAAGATTTGGTTATCGCCAATTAAATCTTGTAAACTATTGAATGCTTTTTTGAAGAAAGCAGCGTCTTTAATTGTTGGAGCATTCGTTCCAATTTTGTTCAAAGTTTGAGCAAAAGAAGAACCTCCTAATTTGAACTCATCTTGTGATAAGTTGATATAGTAAATTGAACCACCGTCTTTTTGTAAAACAGGCTCTACTACTTTTTTGATATCGGTACAATGTCCAGCAGCTGAAATAATTACCGTTCCCGGTGCGATTACCTCGTCATTAGGATATTTTTGTTTCATTGATAGGGAATCCTTTCCAGTAGGAATGTTGATTCCTAATTCAATAGCAAAGTCAGAACATCCTTGTACGGCAGCATACAAACGAGCGTCTTCACCTTCGTTTTTACAAGCCCACATCCAGTTAGCAGACAATGAAAGCCCGTCCATTCCACCTTTAATTGGTGCCCAAACAATGTTTGAAAGCGATTCAGCAATGGCAGTTCTACTACCCGCAACAGGGTCAATTAATGCTGCGATAGGAGAGTGGCCAATAGATGTAGCGATTCCTTCTTTTCCTAAGTAATCTAAAGCCATCACACCACAGTTGTTTAAAGGCAATTGTAAAGGTCCTGCACACTGTTGTTTGGCGACTCTTCCGCTGACGCAACGGTCCACTTTGTTTGTTAGCCAATCTTTACAGGCCACTGCTTCAAGTTGTAATACTTGCTCTAGGTAAGTGGCAATATTGTTTTTATCGTAACTTACATCCTCATATTTTCGGTCGATGGTTTTGTCTGTGATAATCGTTTTTGGAGAACTACCAAAGAAATCTTCTAAAGCGTAATCCATAGGTTTGGCACCTGTGATTTTTGATTCAAATGTAAAACGGTGGTCACCAGTTACATCACCTACTTGGTACATTGGGGAACGCTCACGATCAGCAATGCGTTGTAAAGTATCAATGTCTTTTTTGGCGATTACTAATCCCATTCTTTCTTGCGATTCGTTTCCGATGATTTCCTTAGCAGAAAGTGTTGGGTCTCCAACAGGCAATTTGTCTAAATCAATCAATCCACCGGTATCTTCAACCAATTCAGAAAGACAGTTTAAGTGTCCACCTGCACCGTGATCGTGAATGGATACAATAGGGTTGATGTCGCTTTCTACTAAACCACGAATGGCATTGGCAGCACGCTTTTGCATTTCTGGATTCGAACGTTGGATAGCATTCAACTCAATACCTGTGCTCATTGCACCTGTATCAGCCGATGAAACTGCTGCTCCACCCATTCCAATTCTATAATTTTCACCACCAAGGATAACAATTTTGTCTCCTTCTTGTGGTTTGTGTTTGATAGCTTGATCTAATTTTCCGTATCCAATTCCACCCGCTTGCATGATTACTTTGTCAAAACCTAGTTTGCGAGCCTCTTCTTCATGTTCGAAAGTCAATACAGAACCTGTAATCAAAGGTTGACCGAATTTGTTTCCAAAGTCAGAAGCTCCATTCGAAGCTTTGATTAAGATATCCATCGGCGTTTGGTACAACCATTTGCGTTCTGCAACCGCATTTTCCCATGGACGATTTTCTTCTAATCTTGAATACGAAGTCATGTAAACAGCTGTTCCTGCTAGTGGCAACGAACCTTGTCCTCCTGCTAAACGGTCACGAATTTCACCTCCCGCTCCAGTTGCTGCTCCGTTGAAAGGCTCAACTGTTGTTGGGAAATTATGTGTTTCGGCTTTTAAAGAAATAACAGAGTCAAAATCTTTAGTTTCATAAAAATCGGCTTTGTCAGCGCTTTTTGGCGCAAATTGTTGCACTTTTGGTCCTTTTACAAAAGCTACATTGTCTTTGTATGCTGATACGATATCACCAGGGTGTTCCTGTGATGTTTTTTTGATTAATTTAAAAAGAGAAGTTTCTTTTTCTTCGCCATCAATTACAAAAGTACCGTTGAAAATTTTGTGACGGCAGTGCTCTGAATTCGCTTGAGAAAAAGCAAAAATTTCAGAATCCGTTAATTTACGACCTAATTTAGTCGCTAAATTATTCAAATACTCTTCTTCTTCAGTGCTTAAAGCCAAACCTTCTTGTTTGTTATAAGCGGCAATATCATCAATTTCTAAAATTCCTTCTGGCTCAATATTGATGGTGAAAATATCTTGATTTAATTCAAAATATTTTTGAGACAACATAGGGTCAAAATCGGTAAAATCTACAGTTACAGGGTGAAATTCTTCTATTCTGATGATTCCAGGAATCCCCATGTTTTGAGTGATTTCAACGGCATTGGTACTCCAAGGAGTAATCATGGTTGCACGAGGACCAACAAAAAAATCCGTCAATGCGGATTTTTCTATTTTATTTGCATTGGCAAAAAGCCAGTTTAGTTTTGATATGTCTTGAGCCGAAATTTCGTTTTGCGTTTGAACGGCATAAACGGTTTTGCTTTGGTTTTCAAAGAAATGAATCATTGTTTTGTATTTGATGAATTACGGTGCAAATTTAGTTTAAAAAAGTAGTAAAGACAAGAGCCAAAACAAAAGTATTTTTATAATTTTTTTGGAAATTCTTTACTTTGATAAGCTCCTAAATCAGGAGGTAAAGTTCTGGTTGTCCCCGTAATGTCAAAAGGGATGTTGTGTGTGGGATTCCCTTTTGCGAAAGCGCTAGAAGTATTGTCAATATTGAAATCGTTTTGTGTAGGTTTGTAAAATTTAGGGTCTTTATTGAGTATTATTGCATTGTAATGAGTAGGATCGGTTGCAAATTGGTACAATGGATTGGTTGATGTGCCAAAGAATTTGATGAGGCAATTATTAAAAAGATATTCAAAGGCAGCGCCGTCCTTTTTGTTTAAACTCAAATGGTTTGAGTAAGAACCATAAATGATACAGTTGTTAAAGGTTGCTTGTGATAGGTTTTTTAACTCAGGTGTTGCTCCAAATTCGAAGTTATTAATACTAACCGAAGTTGGGCTATTCCCGTTCCAATTGTTGTTAAAAGTACAATGTGTAAATTTATAATCTCCTCCATAGTTTAGAGCCAAACTTGCTTGTCCAGCCGAGTTTATAACGATATTTTCACCTTCGATTTTGGCATTTTTGGCTAATAGCCCGTAATTGGTACAATCATAAATTTGGGTGTTTTTGATTGTCATCGTGTTACCTTGATTGTTCTCAATCAGTAAACCGATTGTAGCATTTTTTAAAGTTAGGTGATTGATGGCGTTGTTTTTTGTTTCGTTTCTTAACCATATCGTACCCCATTGTCCAGCGATGTCAGAATATAGAGGCTCTAACCGATCTCCTTCAAAAACAACTTCTCCTTCAAGAGCTCCTGTAGTTGATGTTGTTCCGTTAATTTTCAGACTTGCATCTTTGGATACAATTAATCCAGAATTGGCGTGAAAATGAACTCTTGCGCCCGCATCAAAAGTGACTGTTTTGCCTTCTGGTACTGCTGCATAACCGTAAATTACATAGGGTTTTTGATTAGTGAATAGGAGTTCATTACCATTAATAGGGTCGTTTTCATCTAAGAAAAAACCATAGGTGTCTTCACCGTCAATTGTAAGGGTTTCAGTAGTTCCGTTATTGAATTTTTGAGGATATAAAAAAACAGCATCTTTAATCAGGGTCACTAAGGCTACTTTTTGCTGATTCGAACCGCTGTCAAATTCGATGTCGTCTGTGTATAAAAAGTCAGCAGTACTAGCATCATTAGTGTTTGCTGTTGTTTCAATAAAGATATAGATGCTGTCTTTGGCTAAAAGCGTGATGTTTTCAAATTCTTTTCCTTGATTTCCGGTCATTCCATCAACGGTCATTCGGTATTTTGAGTTTAATCTTTTACCGAGTTTTATAGTTGGGATATTGATATCGCTTTTGGACTGATTGTATACTTTTAATGTGTAAGTACTAGAGCTTAGGGTTGAAAATACCGTATCTAGAAAGATAGTATCTCTTGAAAAGCTAAGGTTTCCTTTGCTAGCGATAGTTTCAAAATCAGAACGACATGAACAAATGAAAATAAGAATTCCTAGAATCGCTAAAAAAGAAAATGGACGCATTGATTTAGTTTTTTTGTAAAAATAGAAAAAAACTAAATCTATATAGGTAAGATTTTTAATAAATAGGTGTATAAATCCAAATCTATTTATTATTTTGCTAGTTTAGTTTTACTTATTTTTACAATCTTTTAATAAAAAAAGTGATTACAATGTTTGATAAAGAGAAAACATTAGCGGCTTGTAACGCATTTACTAAAAATACTTTGATGGAAACGTTAGGCATCGAATATGTTGATGTTTCAGAAGGATTTTTGGTAGCTAAAATGTTTGTTGATTCTAGAGTGCACCAGCCTATGGGATTTCTTCATGGTGGCGCAGCAGTTGCTTTGGCTGAGAGTGTAGGGAGTATGGCTTCGCATCTATTTATTGACAGAGAAGCGCAAGAAGTAAGAGGAATTGAGATTTCAGCGAATCATCTTAAAAGTATTCGTGAGGGCTATGTTTATGGAACAGCCAAGATTATTCATAAAGGCAGAACAATCCATTTATGGGAAATAAAAATTACAGACGAACAAGGGAATTTAATTTCATTATGCAAATTGTCGAATATCGTTTTAGATAAAAAGAAGACCTAGTTAGCATTGACTTTATTAATTTTTCATTAAATAGATAATTTATGATTGATTTTTTTATAAAAGTGAAACAGCAAGAAGCGCAGCATTTGCCATTTGTAATTTTTAAGAAACCAAATAAGAAAAAGTTAGTTGGTTTTTTTCAAAAAAATGATCATTTGTATTTTGCGGAAAATTTTAAAGAGAAAGGTTTTGTTTTTGCTCCATTTGAAGGTAGTCAAATGATTTTAATACCTAAGGAGCATTCTGTTAAATGGGAGGCTAGGATGCCTTTGAATGAAGCTGTTTTAAACTCTGGGATAGATAAAGTTCAGGAAGAAGATCCTTCTGAAAAAGCACATTTTGAGGTATTAGTTCAAAAAGGAATTGACGCTATACAACAAGGGATACTTAATAAAGTGGTTTTGTCACGTGAAGAAATGGTTGCTGTGCCTAATTTTGATTTGATTAAGGTGTTTAAGAAATTAATCGAAAATTATCCTGCAGCTTTCTGTTATTGCTGGTTTCATCCCAAAATTGGTTTGTGGATGGGGGCAACACCTGAAAGATTGTTGAAAGCAAATAAAGAAAGATTTTATACCATGGCTTTGGCAGGGACTACAACTGGCGATGATGCTGAGAATGTGGTTTGGAATCAAAAAGAAATGGAAGAACAGCAAATCGTGACCGATTTTATTCTTGAAAATTTAAAAAACATCACTTCAGAAATTGCAATTTCGAGTCCTTATACGTTGAAAGCTGGAAACTTACTGCATATTATTACGGATATTGAAGGAGTGATTAATCAACAATCAAATTTGAGTCAAGTGGTAGCGGTTTTACATCCCACTCCTGCGGTATGTGGCTTGCCTAAAAAAGCGGCTAAAGACTTTATATTAACTCATGAGGGATATGATAGAAGCTATTACACAGGATTTTTGGGGGAATTGAATATTAAGGAATTTGATAAACATAGAACAAAGTCGGATTTATACGTAAATCTTCGTTGTATGCAGGTAAAAGATAAGCAGGCACATTTGTATATAGGGTGTGGGATAACTAAAGATTCCAACCCTGAGAAAGAGTGGAAAGAAAGTGTTAACAAAGCACAAACCATGAAAAAAGTATTGTAAACTTTTTTTTTGAAAAATTAATGAATGACTCCAAGATGAATATTGGAGAAAAAAAATAAATAATGAAATTAGATATATTGGCCTTTGGAGCACATCCAGATGATGTAGAGTTAGGATGCTCAGGAACTATTTTAAAAGAAATATCGTTAGGTAAAAAAGTTGGAATCGTTGATTTAACTAGAGGAGAATTAGGGACGCGAGGCTCTGCAGAAATCAGGGATCAGGAAACAGAGGCCGCGGCAAAAATATTGGGTATTTCTATTCGCGAAAACTTAGCGATGCGAGATGGTTTTTTTGTTAATGATGAAAAACACCAAAAAGAAATCATTAAAATGATTCGGAAATACCAACCCGAAATCGTGTTATGTAATGCTATTGATGACCGTCATATCGATCACGCTAAAGGGAGTAAATTAGTTTCTGATGCTTGTTTTTTATCAGGTTTGATGAAAATTGAAACGGATTATAATGGAGAGCGTCAAAACGCATGGAGACCTAAGGTAGTGTATCATTATATTCAGTGGAAAAATGTAGAGCCCGACTTTGTGGTAGATATTACAGGGTTTACAGAAAAAAAGATTGAATGCATTTTAGCATATAAGTCACAGTTTTATGATCCTAATTCTAATGAACCGGAGTCTCCAATAAGTTCAAAAAACTTTTTTGAAAGCCTAAATTATCGCTCAAGAGACTTAGGAAGGTTAGTAGGAGTAGATCATGCAGAAGGTTTTACGGTTGAAAGATATTTGGCTGTCAATAGTTTAGGGGACTTGAAGTGATTTTATTGATTTTTTTTCTAAAAAAGGTTTGTAGAACTCAAGTTTAGTTGTATATTTGCAACCGCAAAGCAAATGGTGGTTGTAGCTCAGCTGGTTAGAGCATCGGTTTGTGGTGCCGAGGGTCGCCGGTTCGAACCCGGTCATCCACCCAAAATGTAAAAGCCTCGAAGTAATTCGAGGCTTTTTTTGTATTTAAGTGAACGTTGGGTGGGGTCAAATTATTTTATCTAAATTTTAGTCCTTTTTTATACCCCAACCTTGCCCATTTTTAGTCTACCAAACCATATCTATGGACTTTCAGTTCATAATGATTTAGTTTTGCATAAAAAAGATTCTGCTGAAAAAACGTTTATGTTTCTGTTTTCAAAGTAGATTTATGTTGATTGTTATTTTCTTCTTCTTTCTAGACTAACTAAATTATTTGCTTAATCCCCAATTTTTGTTCTTGATCCAAGAAAAATCAGGTATTGATATTTATTATTAAAATACTAAAATATACATTTTACTATATTTTCCACAACATTTTGTCTTGATCTTGTTAAATTATTTTTGTAAGAATAATATATATTTAAAAAATAAATAATGTATTTCGTCGATTATTTTGTGTTTTTTATCGGTTAATTGTATATTTTTGGATTAGAAAATAAAACAAGAGTTAATTACAAACATATTAAAGTTTTTTGCCCCACAATCTACTTTAAACTTAAACTACTACAGTTATGAAAGCAAATTTACTTCGTCTAGTATTACTTACTACAGTTATCTTTACAATGAATTCTTGCTCTTCTGATGCTTCTGAAGCTACTGCGGATAACGCAACGAATCTTACCGCCAAAGTTGTGGACTATGACTATAATGAAATGGAAATAGCAACTATGAATTTAATTAATGAGTATCGTGTTAGTGTTGGTTTAAGTACTTTAGAAAGAATCAATCATATTTCTTTTAAATCAGAAGAACACGATGATTATATGATAACAAATAAAGTAGTTAACCATAATAATTTTGTAGCACGTTCAGAAAATATTATTGCAGTACTAGGTGCAAAAAAAGTAGGTGAGAATGTAGCATACAATTTTAAAACTGCTGAATCTGTAGTTGCTGCCTGGTTAAATAGTCCAGCTCATAAAGAAAATATTGTTGGAAATTATACTCATTTTGGAATAGCTATAAAAACTGATCCAGAAACAGGAAAAAAATATTATACTAATATTTTTGCAAAAATATAATCATTGTTTAATTTTAAATTTCAAAAATATGAATAAAGCGAAGAAAGTATTTTTTAGAACTAGTAAATTATTTTGGAAATTAATAACGAGATAAATTAAAATCAGCTTTTTTTAAATTTTAGAGTAAAGTTAATTTGTCCTTAGAGCATAAAGGTTGCTATACTAAATTGGTATTTCAGCCTTTTTTATTTATGATGTAAATTAAATTAGTACATCCATTCCTTCTTTTTTTAATTTTTAAAAAAATGCTTTATGTGGGAATTTAAATAAAAAAATAATAATCAAAAAAAAACCACTATAAGAAAAATTCCAAATTAGTGTTAAAAAGATGTATTTCGTCGATGTTTATGTATGTTATAACCCAAACGTATGTATGTTTGATTCAGTTAAATCAAAAATAAAAGAGAAATATGCTATAAAGTTACTTCACTAATTTTATGAATTTTATGAATAGAAATTTTTCTCGTGTTCTTATATTAAGTTCACTTTTTTTTGTTTTTAACGCCTGTACTACTGATGCTGCAACAAATGAATCTATCACTTCTACTAATGATTTAAAAACCCAGAAAAATGTAGGTTATACTTATTCTAGTCTTGAATTAGAAACATTGGATATTATAAATAATTATCGAAAAAGTTTGGGTTTAAAGACTTTAGAGAAAATAAATTATATTTCTATCAAATCAGAAGAGCATAATGACTATATGATTTCTAATAACAGTATTAGTCATGATAATTTTTCAATACGTTCTGAGAATATAAAAGAAGTTCTAGGTGCCGAAACTGTAAACGAAAATTTAGCTTTTAATTTTAATACTGCTGAAGGTGTTTTAAGTGCTTGGTTAAAAAGTGATGTTCATAAAAAACAAATAATAGGTAATTTTACTCATTTTGGTATTGCGATTAAGGCAGAACCAGTATCTGGAAAAAAATACTTTACTAATATTTTTGTTAGAATTAGATAATTAAAAAAGGGGAACTCCCCTTTTTTATTTCTATTACAAATCAGTAATAATAAATTCACTTCTTCTGTTGAGTTGGTGTTCCTCTTCGGTACATTTAACCCCATCAGAACATTGGTTTACGAGTTCATATTCACCGTATCCTTTACCAATAAGTCGGTTGGTTTTGACTCCGTTTTGAATCAACCAAGCTATTGTTGATTTCACTCTTCGATCAGATAAAGCTTCGTTGTATTTAAAACTACCTCTACTATCGGTATGCGAACGGATATCGAGTTTCATATTAGGATATTGTTTTAGAACATCTAATATTTTTTCTAGGTCTAAAGCTGCTTCAGGTCTAATATCAGATTTATCAAAGTCAAAGTAAATCATTTTGATTCCAAAACATTTTCCTAAATCATCACCAATAGCCACTTTACAAGTGATTTTTTCTAAAGCAATATCAAGTTTTGTTTTGCCTTTATCTTTGTCCACAGTAACTTTTTCCTCTTTGGTAGTGTATTCTGGTTTTTCAGCTCTTACGTAGTATGTTTTATCACATTCAACGGTAAAGGAGTAATTTCCTTTTTCGTCAGACATCATCGAAGATACGTCTTTGAATCTTTTGTCAAAGAGACTCACTTTTGTATTTGGTAGTACTTCTTTGGTATCTATATCTGTGATTTGTCCATACAATTCTTGTTCACAACTCAGAGGTTTAGTTTCTAGGAATTTGTAAATATCATCATATCCGTGTCCGCCATCTTTGTTAGAGGTAAAAAATCCTCTACGAGATTTAGAGTCTATTAAGTAGGCAAAATCGTCTTTAGGTGAATTAATATCAGCTCCCACATTTTGTACTTCTCCAAAGGTTCCGTCTTGACTTATTTTGGAAACAAATACATCTAACCCCCCTAAACCAGGGTGTCCATCTGAGGCGAAGTAGAGTTCGTTATCCTCGCTCAGGAAAGGAAAAGTTTCTCTACCAGGAGTGTTAATGCTATTTCCTAAATTCTCAGGAGTACCAAAACTACCATCATCGTTTATTTTGACTTTAAACAAATCAGAAAGTCCTAAGGTGCCAGGCATATCCGAAGCAAAGTAGAGTGTTTTTTCATCTTTACTCAGCGCAGGATGCGCGGTAGAGTAGTTATCGCTGTTAAAAGGAAGTCCTGTTATATTTGTCCATTTATCATTTTCAAGTGTAGCTTTGTATATTTTAATCAAAGTAACATCGTTCCCATTTTTACCTTTTTTACCATCAATATAATTGTTTCTAGTAAAATACATGGTATTTCCATCTTTGGTAAATACAGGAGTAGATTCATGGAATTTAGAGTTGATGTTTTTATCAAATTTAGTAGGCGAACTAGGAGTCATTTGGTCTCCCAAATCAGCTGAATATAAATTGGTAAAATATTGGTTGGTCCAAGTGTGTTTTCTTTGTCCTAAACTTCCAGTATCACGAGCAGAGGTAAAAACGAGTTTGTTTTTGTAAATAGCAGTCCCATAATCAGAATATTGAGAATTGATACCCGCATCTTCAATATCATATCTGCCAGAGTTTGCTTTGATTTCAGCCAGATAATTTCTGTTATTTTTAAAGAGTTTAGCTCTATTGTCGTTATCGGATAGCTCAACGAATTTAAGCATAATAGCATCTGCTTTTTTATGCTCACCAGTAGCTTTTAAAGACTGTGCATATCTGTAATAGTATTCGGGACCTAAGTTGGTACTATCCATAGCAAATAATTCGCCATACCATTTTGCTGCATTTTCAAGTTGCGCGTTAAAGTAGTAAGCATTAGCTAGTTTTTGGAACATATCAACCGATTTATATCCTTTTTCAGCAACCCTTTCATAGGTTTTTATGGCATCTATATAAGCGTAGTTGTCATATTTTTGATCAGCAGCTGCTAAACGCGCTTTTTGAGAATAAATGTTTAAAGAAAAAACACTTACTATTGTTATATAAAGGAGTATCTTATTTTTCATAATAATTGCTTTTTAGAAGAATCTCGGAGTAGTGATTTTATCGTTGTTTTTGAAAATCTCGTAGCGCAAGAAAATTTCATGAGAACCAGAGTTGTAATTGTTAAGATTGGTTGTTTCTCTATCATAACCATAACCAATATACATAGCATCAGATATTTGGAATCCTACCATGGCACTCAGAGAAGCACTCCATCTATAAGACGCACCGATCATAAATTTATCATAGAAGAGAAAATTACCTGAAAAATCAGCTTGAAGGGGAGCTCCTTTAACTATTTTAGAAAGCATGGCAGGTTTGAATTTGATGTAATTGTTTAAATCAAATACATATCCAGCAATCAGATAGTAGTTTACTTTTTCTTTAAAAAGAGCGACTTCATTATCATCATAACGATTGGATTCAATAAAGTTAGGGACAGAAAGCCCTACATAAGCTTTGTCAGAATGTAAATATAGACCAGCACCTATATTAGGATTGAATTTGCTGAAATTTTGTAGCGTAGGATCAGAGGCATCTACAGGGTTTAGCTTATTAGCATCCAAATTAAAAAGGTTAGCAGTAGCTTTAATCCCAAAGGATAGTTTAAAGGTCTCAGAAGTAGGGATGGTATAGGACAAATCTCCAGATATGGTATTCTCTGTAGTGGGTCCAATCCTGTCGTTAACAACAGATACACCAAGTCCTAGTCTGCTAAGGTTCAAAGGGGTATTTACAGAAAAGGCGTTTGTTACAGGTGCTCCATCGAGTCCTACCCACTGGGTACGATGCAAAGCAAATATACTCATGGCTCCTCTAGACCCTGCGTAGGCAGGATTGACATTGATTGTGTTATACATATATTGGGTAAATTGAGCATCTTGTTGAGCAAAACTTACAATGGCTGTAAACATCAAAACGAAAGAAAGTATTTTTGTCTTCATTTGGTTCTAGTTTTACCCTGAGGATTTTCATCCTCAGGAGTTAGAATTGAGTTGTAATTATCTAGCAAGGTATAAGTACCCGTCTTTAGTATTGTTATTGGCATTATTAAGTCCATCGATAGAGGTGTAGTTCAAGATGTAATAGTATGTTCCAGCCGGTAGTCCAGAAGATTGACCTACTGTCGTTCTACCTTCAGATACCCCTTTAAAAACTCTAGTTACATTATCATAACCTTGTGTTTCGTAAACCAGTATTCCCCAACGGTTGTAAATTTCAAGGGTATTGGTAGGATAACACAAAATATCTTCAATATTCTCGATGATGAATAGCTCGTTAATACCATCTCCATTAGGTGAGAATGCATTGTGAACTGTTATAGTACCACAACCCAAGACAATATTAGCTTCAACGACCTCGCTATCAGAAGCGCTAATAGGAGTTTGATTTGGTGTAAAACCATTAGCAAAGGCAACATTGGTCACCGAAAGGTTAACCCTATCTTCTTGTTTAATGGTGTAGTTTACGATGTACTCTTGATAAGTACCAGGGGCCAAACTAGGAATGGTTTCATTCAAACCTGTTAATGGGTCTGTCACACTAATATTAAGTAGGGATACATTACCCGTATTTTGTACTTGGATGGTATAGTTTATAATATCTCCAACAGAGCTATAAAATTCTGTATTTGCAATTTTTACAACCACTAAGTCAGCTTTTTGAGGCAATGCAGTAATTGTACAATCAAGACAATCAGGGTTTACAGGACAGCTAGTACAAGGAGTAGGGTCAGATGACGTATCTGTCACTGCTTCTCCCATAGGAGGTGTTCCAGTAGAAATTATAATATTGTACACATAACCCGCATCAATATCTGCTTGAGTGATGGTATAAGTACCTGTAAAGTTGGTACTGTTAGACGCACCAGGTTCTAAAGTTATTGGATTACCACTAATAACAACAGCAGGCAAGTAGGTATCGGTTACAATTACATTGTCTAAAGTCACATTACCAGTATTGGTTACAACAATAGTATAGGTTATGGTTTCTCCCACATTAGCAATTCCATCATTATTTGCGTCCACAAATGTTCCGTCTAAGGTCGCTACAATCACAGGGTCTTGATTCAATAATGTAATAGTACAATCGGGACAGTCAGGTGCTGGAGGGCAAGACGTGCAAGGTGTAGGATCTGTAGAGGTAGCCGTTACTGGATTCTCTTTAGGATCTTTGGTATTAGCAGTAGCCAAGTTGTATATGATTCCTGCGTCAATATCCGCTTGGGTAATGGTGTGTACTGCAGTGAATGTAGTTGTATCAGTTGCACCTACGGCAAGAGAAGGAATTGATCCACCGCTTACAATAGCATTGTTATCGGTAACAGTCACATTAGTTAGAGTTACATTACCCGTGTTTTTCACAACAAAAACATAAGAGACAACA
Source organism: Flavobacterium faecale (assembly GCF_048320115.1). Taxonomy (GTDB): domain Bacteria; phylum Bacteroidota; class Bacteroidia; order Flavobacteriales; family Flavobacteriaceae; genus Flavobacterium; species Flavobacterium faecale_A. Next base: position 12,467 of record NZ_CP182943.1, on the reverse strand, counting down.
TCTCCAATATTGGTTTTTCCGTCATTATTAGTATCAACATAAGTACCATCTTTGGTAATAGATATACTAGGAGATTGATTTAACTCAGTAATAGTACAATCAGGACAGTCAGGTGCTGGAGGGCAAGACGTACAAGGTGTAGGATCTGTAGAGGTAGCCGTTACAGGATTCTCTTTAGGATCTTTGGCATTAGCAGTAGCCCAATTGTATATGATTCCTGCGTCAATATCCGCTTGGGTAATGGTGTGTACTGCAGTGAATGTAGTTGTATCAGTTGCACCTACGGCAAGAGAAGGAATTGATCCACCGCTTACAATAGCATTGTTATCGGTAACAGTCACATTAGTTAGAGTTACATTACCCGTGTTTTTCACAACAAAAACATAAGAGACAACATCTCCAATATTGGTTTTTCCGTCATTATTAGTATCAACATAAGTACCATCTTTGGTAATAGATATACTAGGAGATTGATTTAACTCAGTAATAGTACAATCAGGACAGTCAGGTGCTGGAGGGCAAGACGTACAAGGTGTAGGGTCTGTAGAGGTAGCCGTTACTGGATTCTCTTTAGGATCTTTAGCATTAGCTGTAGCCCAATTGTATACGATTCCTGCGTCAATATCCGCTTGGGTAATGGTGTGTACTGCAGTGAATGTAGTTGTATCAGTTGCACCTACAGCAAGAGAAGGAATTGACCCACCGCTTACAATAGCATTGTTATCGGTAACAGTTACATTAGTTAGAGTTACATTACCCGTGTTTTTCACAACAAAAACATAAGAGACAACATCTCCAATATTGGTTTTTCCGTCATTATTAGTATCAATATAAGTACCATCTTTGCTAATAGAAATTGAAGCTGAAGTACAAATAGTAATTAAATTATCTCCATTAGTATCTGAAGTATCACCAGATAAGTCTTCTACCTTAGTTTGGTCAGGGGCAAAACCACTTACTGAAGCTTGGTTTGTAATTTTACCAGCATCAATATCAGCTTGTTTTACTGTGTAGGTAGCTGTATACGTCCAAGTTTCATTAACATCAAGTATATTGTTTGTATTTGTATCACCACTAACAAGAGTTATAGCTGATAAGTCAGGATGTAGGTCTACTACGGCAACATTATTCAAACTTACATTACCTGTGTTGGTTACCGTAAAAGTATAAGTTACGACATCTCCAGTTGCTATAATGGCACATCCATTTTCTCCAATTACTATGTTGTTTGATTTCACAATTGCAATTTTAGGAGTAGTACAAATAGGGATTACATTATCTCCATTAGTATCTGAAGTATCACCAGATAAGTCCTCTACCTTAGTTTGGTCAGGGGCAAAACCACTTACTGAAGCTTGGTTTGTAATTTTACCAGCATCAATATCAGCTTGTTTTACTGTGTAGGTAGCTGTATACGTCCAAGTTTCATTAACATCAAGTATATTGTTTGTATTTGTATCACCACTAACAAGAGTTATAGCTGATAAGTCAGGATGTAGGTCTACTACGGCAACATTATTCAAACTTACATTACCTGTGTTGGTTACCGTAAAAGTATAAGTTACGACATCTCCAGTTGCTATAATGGCACATCCATTTTCTCCAATTACTATGTTGTTTGATTTCACAATTGCAATTTTAGGAGTAGTACAAATAGGGATTACATTATCTCCATTAGTATCTGAAGTATCACCAGATAAGTCCTCTACCTTAGTTTGGTCAGGGGCAAAACCACTTACTGAAGCTTGGTTTGTAATTTTACCAGCATCAATATCAGCTTGTTTTACTGTGTAGGTAGCTGTATACGTCCAAGTTTCATTAACATCAAGTATATTGTTTGTATTTGTATCGCCACTAACAAGAGTTATAGCTGATAAGTCAGGATGTAGGTCTGCCACGGCAACATTATTCAAACTTACATTACCTGTGTTGGTTACCGTAAAAGTATAAGTTACGACATCTCCAGTTGCTATAATGGCACATCCATTTTCTCCAATTACTATGTTGTTTGATTTCACAATTGCAATTTTAGGAGTAGTACAAATAGGGATTACATTATCTCCATTAGTATCTGAAGTATCACCAGATAAGTCCTCTACCTTAGTTTGGTCAGGGGCAAAACCACTTACTGAAGCTTGGTTTGTAATTTTACCAGCATCAATATCAGCTTGTTTTACTGTGTAGGTAGCTGTATGCGTCCAAGTTTCATTAACATCAAGTATATTGTTTGTATTTGTATCACCATTAACAAGAGTTATAGCCGATAAGTCAGGATGTAGGTCTACTACGGCAACATTATTCAAACTTACATTACCTGTGTTGGTTACCGTAAAAGTATAAGTTACGACATCTCCAGTTGCTATAATGGCACATCCATTTTCTCCAATTACTATGTTGTTTGATTTCACAATTGCAATTTTAGGAGTAGTACAAATAGGGATTACATTATCTCCATTAGTATCTGAAGTATCACCAGATAAGTCCTCTATCTTAGTTTGGTCAGGGGCAAAACCACTTACTGAAGCTTGGTTTGTAATTTTACCAGCATCAATATCAGCTTGTTTTATTGTGTAGGTAGCTGTATACGTCCAAGTTTCATTAACATCAAGTATATTGTTTGTATTTGTATCACCACTAACAAGAGTTATAGCTGATAAGTCAGGATGTAGGTCTACTACGGCAACATTATTCAAACTTACATTACCTGTGTTGGTTACCGTAAAAGTATAAGTTACGACATCTCCAGTTGCTATAATGGCACATCCATTTTCTCCAATTACTATGTTGTTTGATTTCACAATTGCAATTTTAGGATTTTGAGCTAATGGAGTCATGGTACAATCAGGACATTGAGGATCTTTTATACAGGTAGTACAAGGAGTAGGGTCTGTTGATGTAGCAGTTATAGGATTTTCGTTTGGATCTTTAGAAGTTACCGTAGCTAAATTGTAGACAATACCAGCATCAATATCCTCTTGAGTAATAGCATGTAAAGCAGTGAAAGTAGTCGAATCTGTTGCACCCACAGCAAGTGTAGCAATTGGACCACCAGTAACAATAGCATTTGGATCGGAAACAGAAACATTAGTTAAGGTAACATTTCCAGTGTTTTTTACAACAAATACATAAGATACATGGTCTCCGATATTAGTTTTTCCATCATTGTTGGTATCTACATAAGCACCATCTTTGGTAATTGAAATGCGAGGTGATTGTATTAATAGTACTTCGGTAGGAGTATCGTTATCAATGGCTGTTCCTGAGATGTCATTAACATCTATATTTTCATTATCCTTACCTAAAGCTGTTGCCGTGTTGATTACTTTACCTAAATTAATATCATTTTGATTTAGAGTGTAAGTTGCCGTTACAGTATTATTTGTAATTCCAGGAGCGATTGAGGGAATTGGATTTCCAATGATGTTTGTAGCGCCGATTAATATATCAGAAATATTGACATTAGTTACCGTTACGTTTCCGGTATTAGTAACTGCAAAGGAGTAATTTACTACTTCTCCAACTTGAGCAATACCATCATTGTTAGAATCAATAAAGATTCCTGTTTTTACAAGTGCAATACCAGATTCTGTTATAGTATATGTTTTGTTAATGGAGCAACCGTTACTGTCTTTTATTTCGACAGAATAAGTTCCAGTAGATAAATTAGCTAAATCTTCAGTAGTTTCATTATTTGACCAAGTAAAAGAATATGGAGCAGTGCCGCCACTTACAGATTGATTTATTGAGCCATTAGCACATCCAATACAATTGTTATTGTTTGTAATTGTTGCTGTTGCTGAAAGCGCAGCGGCAGGTTGGCTGATATTTACAGCTTGGGTAGTAGTACAACCCTTGGCATCCTTTACCGTAATGGTATAAGCTCCCATAGCAAGACCAGTAAAAGTTCCACTGGTTCCAAAAGTAGTTCCGTCTTTAGCATAGGTATACGGAGCCGTTCCATTAGCCCCGGCTACTGTAACGCTACCCGTACTATTTCCAAAACAATCTACATTAGTTTGTGCAGTAATAGAAGAAGAAAGCGCAGCGGCAGGTTGGCTGATATTTACAGCTTGGGTAGTAGTACAACCATTGGCATCCTTTACCGTAATGGTATAAGCTCCCATAGCAAGACCAGTAAAAGTTCCACTGGTTCCAAAAGTAGTTCCGTCTTTAGCATAGGTATACGGAGCCGTTCCATTAGCCCCAGCTACTGTAACGCTACCCGTACTATTTCCAAAACAATCTACATTAGTTTGTGCAGTAATAGAAGAAGAAAGTGCGGCGGCAGGTTGGCTGATATTTACAGCTTGGGTAGTAGTACAACCCTTGGCATCCTTTACCGTAATGGTATAAGCTCCCATAGCAAGACCAGTAAAAGTTCCACTGGTTCCAAAAGTAGTTCCGTCTTTAGCATAGGTATACGGAGCCGTTCCATTAGCCCCAGCTACTGTAACGCTACCCGTACTATTTCCAAAACAATCTATATTAGTTTGTGCAGTAATAGAAGAAGAAAGTGCGGCGGCAGGTTGGCTGATATTTACAGCTTGGGTAGTAGTACAACCCTTGGCATCCTTTACCGTAATGGTATAAGCTCCCATAGCAAGACCAGTAAAAGTTCCACTGGTTCCAAAAGTAGTTCCGTCTTTAGCATAGGTATACGGAGCCGTTCCATTAGCCCCAGCTACTGTAACGCTACCCGTACTATTTCCAAAACAATCTACATTAGTTTGTGCAGTAATAGAAGAAGAAAGCGCAGCGGCAGGTTGGCTGATATTTACAGCTTGAGTCGTAGTACAACCCTTGGCGTCTTTTACCGTAATGGTATAAGCTCCCACAGCAAGACCAGTAAAAGTTCCACTGGTTCCAAAAGTAGTTCCGTCTTTAGCATAGGTATACGGAGCCGTTCCATTAGCCCCGGCTACTGTAACGCTACCCGTACTATTTCCAAAACAATCTACATTAGTTTGTGCAGTAATAGAAGAATAAAGCGCAGCGGCAGGTTGGCTGATATTTACAGCTTGGGTAGTAGTACAACCATTGGCATCCTTTACCGTAATGGTATAAGCTCCCATAGCAAGACCAGTAAAAGTTCCACTGGTTCCAAAAGTAGTTCCGTCTTTAGCATAGGTATACTGAGCCGTTCCATTAGCCCCAGCTACTGTAACGCTACCCGTACTATTTCCAAAACAATCTACATTAGTTTGTGCAGTAATAGAAGAAGAAAGCGCGGCGACAGGTTGGCTGATATTTACAGCTTGGGTAGTAGTACAACCCTTGGCATCCTTTACCGTAATGGTATAAGCTCCCATAGCAAGACCAGTAAAAGTTCCACTGGTTCCAAAAGTAGTTCCGTCTTTAGCATAGGTATACGGAGCCGTTCCATTAGCCCCAGCTACTGTAACGCTACCCGTACTATTTCCAAAACAATCTACATTAGTTTGTGCAGTAATAGAAGAAGAAAGCGCAGCGGCAGGTTGGCTGATATTTACAGCTTGAGTCGTAGTACAACCCTTGGCGTCTTTTACCGTAATGGTATAAGCTCCCACAGCAAGACCAGTAAAAGTTCCACTGGTTCCAAAAGTAGTTCCGTCTTTAGCATAGGTATACGGAGCCGTTCCATTAGCCCCGGCTACTGTAACGCTACCCGTACTATTTCCAAAACAATCTACATTAGTTTGTGCAGTAATAGAAGAAGAAAGCGCGGCGGCAGGTTGGCTGATATTTACAGCTTGGGTAGTAGTACAACCATTGGCATCCTTTACCGTAATGGTATAAGCTCCCATAGCAAGACCAGTAAAAGTTCCACTGGTTCCAAAAGTAGTTCCGTCTTTAGCATAGGTATACGGAGCCGTTCCATTAGCCCCAGCTACTGTAACGCTACCTGTACTATTTCCAAAACAATCTACATTAGTTTGTGCAGTAATAGAAGAAGAAAGCGCAGCGGCAGGTTGGCTGATATTTACAGCTTGGGTAGTAGTACAACCCTTGGCGTCTTTTACCGTAATGGTATAAGCTCCCACAGCAAGACCAGTAAAAGTTCCACTGGTTCCAAAAGTAGTTCCGTCTTTAGCATAGGTATACGGAGCCGTTCCATTAGCCCCAGCTACTGTAACGCTACCTGTACTATTTCCAAAACAATCTACATTAGTTTGTGCAGTAATAGAAGAAGAAAGTGCGGCGGCAGGTTGGCTGATATTTACAGCTTGGGTAGTAGTACAACCATTGGCATCCTTTACCGTAATGGTATAAGCTCCCATAGTAAGACCAGTAAAAGTTCCACTGGTTCCAAAAGTAGTTCCGTCTTTAGCATAGGTATACGGAGCCGTTCCATTAGCCCCGGCTACTGTAACGCTACCCGTACTATTTCCAAAACAATCTACATTAGTTTGTGTAGTAATGGAAGAAGAAAGAGCAGCAGCAGGTTCTGTTAAAGTAATCACTAATTCTTGTGAAGAGCAATTATTACTATCAGTTACAGTAACCTTATAAGTTCCAGCTTTCAATCCTGTTTGGTCTTCAGCAGTACTGTTAACGCCCGTTCCTATCCAAGCATATGTATAAGGAGCAACGCCACTAGAGGCGGTGATATTGATTGATCCAGTCGAATCATTTTTACATAGAATATTAGTTTGCGTAAAAGTAAGGATTGGTGAAGGGCTTACTGTTATAGTAGCCTCACTAGTTGCAATATTACTTCCACTACATAAACCAGCATTTGAAAAAACAGCTCTATATTTAGTTGTTTGTGTTAAATTGATTGCATTATAAGTTGTGGAAGTATTAGCGATATCTGTCCAAGTTGAAAATGGATTTACAGATGATTGCCATTTTACAATAGTGGACCCTGATGTAAGGCCACTAACTGTTAAAGGGGTATTGTTGATTCCAGAACAAACTGTTGCATCAGTTCCAACTGAACCCTTTAATGGTATTCCAAAAGTCAAAGGTGTGTTAATACATCTACTAGAGCTATCAGAATTACCGCTAACAGAAGCTAATTTGGTAATTGTAATTATTCCAGGAGAATTTGCAGAGCAGATATCGAATCCAATACTTCCAAAAGGGATATTGAATTCTAAAAAGGTTTCTCCACTTCCGTTGCAACCACCAGCACCACCACTATGTGCTTCGAGTCCGTTACCAATGGTTAGTTGTGTTTTAGTACTTCCGTTTCCAGAATATAATTTAAAAGTATTAGCATTCGAATTGATTTCTAAGATATATTCAGCACCAGCCACTGTTAAGGGGCCTCCAAACACATCAGAGGTTAATCCTGTTAAGGGGTTCTGATCCGTATCTAAATATAATCTAAATAAAGCAGCTCCACTATTTCCTATATTCATTCCTAATTTTAAAACTTGTGTATTGGTATTTACTTTCGCTCGTATTGTTCCAATTTGACAAGTTGAAGATGGGGAAGGATTTAGTGTCTGACTAAATACAATTCCCGTTCCGTACTCGTCACCAGGTGCACCTGGACCAGGGCAGTAATTACCATCAGTTCCGCTTTCTTGACTGTAACTATTAGTTATAATACAAAGTAATAGTAGTAAACTAAAAAGTATTATTTGTCTTAGTTTCTGTTTGAGTAAAATTGTTTTCATACTTGCATATTTTGAAGATTATGAAATGTAATATTTGATTGGAAATTAATTAAGTGACAATCAGTTTATATATTTATAGAATTGTAAATAACTCATTTTAATTGTAGATGGAGTTATTTTAAAACTCTGAGGTAGGTAGTAATAAATGTTTCCTAGGGCAGGCGTATATATTATGTTAAAGCATTAAATAAGTAAAAGTGGTATTTAGTATATTAAATGTAGTTATTATTATTGTTTTATTAAATTATTGTCTATCAATTGCTTAAATAGTCGATAAACTGTGGTTTTTATGTTAAAAAAAACTAAGGTGTTTTTTGTAAATTACGAGTTAACCTAAAAAACAATGGCTTGAAAGTTTGTACTTTCAAGCCATTGTTTTTTTTATATTTCAATTTCTCTAACGAATCAAATTACAAATCAGTAATAATAAATTCACTTCTTCTGTTGAGTTGGTGTTCCTCTTCGGTACATTTAACCCCATCAGAACATTGGTTTACGAGTTCATATTCACCGTATCCTTTACCAATAAGTCGGTTGGTTTTGACTCCGTTTTGAATCAACCAAGCTATTGTTGATTTCACTCTTCGATCAGATAAAGCTTCGTTGTATTTAAAACTACCTCTACTATCGGTATGCGAACGGATATCGAGTTTCATATTAGGATATTGTTTTAGAACATCTAATATTTTTTCTAGGTCTAAAGCTGCTTCAGGTCTAATATCAGATTTATCAAAGTCAAAGTAAATCATTTTGATTCCAAAACATTTTCCTAAATCATCACCAATAGCCACTTTACAAGTGATTTTTTCTAAAGCAATATCAAGTTTTGTTTTGCCTTTATCTTTGTCCACAGTAACTTTTTCCTCTTTGGTAGTGTATTCTGGTTTTTCAGCTCTTACGTAGTATGTTTTATCACATTCAACGGTAAAGGAGTAATTTCCTTTTTCGTCAGACATCATCGAAGATACGTCTTTGAATCTTTTGTCAAAGAGACTCACTTTTGTATTTGGTAGTACTTCTTTGGTATCTATATCTGTGATTTGTCCATACAATTCTTGTTCACAACTCAGAGGTTTAGTTTCTAGGAATTTGTAAATATCATCATATCCGTGTCCGCCATCTTTGTTAGAGGTAAAAAATCCTCTACGAGATTTAGAGTCTATTAAGTAGGCAAAATCGTCTTTAGGTGAATTAATATCAGCTCCCACATTTTGTACTTCTCCAAAGGTTCCGTCTTGACTTATTTTGGAAACAAATACATCTAACCCCCCTAAACCAGGGTGTCCATCTGAGGCGAAGTAGAGTTCGTTATCCTCGCTCAGGAAAGGAAAAGTTTCTCTACCAGGAGTGTTAATGCTATTTCCTAAATTCTCAGGAGTACCAAAACTACCATCATCGTTTATTTTGACTTTAAACAAATCAGAAAGTCCTAAGGTGCCAGGCATATCCGAAGCAAAGTAGAGTGTTTTTTCATCTTTACTCAGCGCAGGATGCGCGGTAGAGTAGTTATCGCTGTTAAAAGGAAGTCCTGTTATATTTGTCCATTTATCATTTTCAAGTGTAGCTTTGTATATTTTAATCAAAGTAACATCGTTCCCATTTTTACCTTTTTTACCATCAATATAATTGTTTCTAGTAAAATACATGGTATTTCCATCTTTGGTAAATACAGGAGTAGATTCATGGAATTTAGAGTTGATGTTTTTATCAAATTTAGTAGGCGAACTAGGAGTCATTTGGTCTCCCAAATCAGCTGAATATAAATTGGTAAAATATTGGTTGGTCCAAGTGTGTTTTCTTTGTCCTAAACTTCCAGTATCACGAGCAGAGGTAAAAACGAGTTTGTTTTTGTAAATAGCAGTCCCATAATCAGAATATTGAGAATTGATACCCGCATCTTCAATATCATATCTGCCAGAGTTTGCTTTGATTTCAGCCAGATAATTTCTGTTATTTTTAAAGAGTTTAGCTCTATTGTCGTTATCGGATAGCTCAACGAATTTAAGCATAATAGCATCTGCTTTTTTATGCTCACCAGTAGCTTTTAAAGACTGTGCATATCTGTAATAGTATTCGGGACCTAAGTTGGTACTATCCATAGCAAATAATTCGCCATACCATTTTGCTGCATTTTCAAGTTGCGCGTTAAAGTAGTAAGCATTAGCTAGTTTTTGGAACATATCAACCGATTTATATCCTTTTTCAGCAACCCTTTCATAGGTTTTTATGGCATCTATATAAGCGTAGTTGTCATATTTTTGATCAGCAGCTGCTAAACGCGCTTTTTGAGAATAAATGTTTAAAGAAAAAACACTTACTATTGTTATATAAAGGAGTATCTTATTTTTCATAATAATTGCTTTTTAGAAGAATCTCGGAGTAGTGATTTTATCGTTGTTTTTGAAAATCTCGTAGCGCAAGAAAATTTCATGAGAACCAGAGTTGTAATTGTTAAGATTGGTTGTTTCTCTATCATAACCATAACCAATATACATAGCATCAGATATTTGGAATCCTACCATGGCACTCAGAGAAGCACTCCATCTATAAGACGCACCGATCATAAATTTATCATAGAAGAGAAAATTACCTGAAAAATCAGCTTGAAGGGGAGCTCCTTTAACTATTTTAGAAAGCATGGCAGGTTTGAATTTGATGTAATTGTTTAAATCAAATACATATCCAGCAATCAGATAGTAGTTTACTTTTTCTTTAAAAAGAGCGACTTCATTATCATCATAACGATTGGATTCAATAAAGTTAGGGACAGAAAGCCCTACATAAGCTTTGTCAGAATGTAAATATAGACCAGCACCTATATTAGGATTGAATTTGCTGAAATTTTGTAGCGTAGGATCAGAGGCATCTACAGGGTTTAGCTTATTAGCATCCAAATTAAAAAGGTTAGCAGTAGCTTTAATCCCAAAGGATAGTTTAAAGGTCTCAGAAGTAGGGATGGTATAGGACAAATCTCCAGATATGGTATTCTCTGTAGTGGGTCCAATCCTGTCGTTAACAACAGATACACCAAGTCCTAGTCTGCTAAGGTTCAAAGGGGTATTTACAGAAAAGGCGTTTGTTACAGGTGCTCCATCGAGTCCTACCCACTGGGTACGATGCAAAGCAAATATACTCATGGCTCCTCTAGACCCTGCGTAGGCAGGATTGACATTGATTGTGTTATACATATATTGGGTAAATTGAGCATCTTGTTGAGCAAAACTTACAATGGCTGTAAACATCAAAACGAAAGAAAGTATTTTTGTCTTCATTTGGTTCTAGTTTTACCCTGAGGATTTTCATCCTCAGGAGTTAGAATTGAGTTGTAATTATCTAGCAAGGTATAAGTACCCGTCTTTAGTATTGTTATTGGCATTATTAAGTCCATCGATAGAGGTGTAGTTCAAGATGTAATAGTATGTTCCAGCCGGTAGTCCAGAAGATTGACCTACTGTCGTTCTACCTTCAGATACCCCTTTAAAAACTCTAGTTACATTATCATAACCTTGTGTTTCGTAAACCAGTATTCCCCAACGGTTGTAAATTTCAAGGGTATTGGTAGGATAACACAAAATATCTTCAATATTCTCGATGATGAATTCTTCGTTTTTACCATCACCATTAGGTGAGAAAGCATTGTGAACGATGATATTACCACAACCCGCTACAATATTAGCTTCAACAATTTCACTATCAGAAGCACTGATAGGTGTATTGTTAGGAGTAAAACCATTAGCAAAAGCGATATTTGTAACAGAGAGATTGACTCTGTCAATTTGCTTTACAGTATAGACAACTTCATATTCTTGATAAGTACCTGGGTCCAAACTACTGATGATGTTGTCTAATCCAGTTAATGGGTCTGTTACACTTATGTTATGTAAAGTTACATTACCTGTATTTTGAACTTGGATAGTATATTTTATTTGATCTCCCACATTACTGTAAAATTCAGTATTAGATACTTTTACCACATTTAAAACAGGATTTTGATTTAAGATTGTAATAGTACAGTCCCTACAATCTGGTGCAGGAGGACATGTAGTACAAGGAGTAGGGTCAGTAGAGGTAGCAGTAATGTTATTGTTTTTAGGATCTTTAGCGTTAGCTGTAGCCAAGTTGTAAACAATACCTGCATTGATATCCGCTTGAGTTATGGTGTGAACCGCAGTGAATGTTGTAGTATCAGTAGCACCTACAGCAAGCGAGGCAATAGGTCCACCACTAACCACAGCGTTGTTGTCTGTTACAGTTACATTAGTTAAAGTTACGTTACCTGTATTTTTTACTACAAATACATACGATACTACGTCACCTACATTCGTTTTACCATCATTATTACTATCTACATAAGTACCATCTTTAGTGATTGAAATACTAGGAGATTGATTCAATTCCGTGATCGTACAGTCCCTACAATCTGGTGCAGGAGTACATGTAGTACAAGGAGTAGGGTCAGTAGAGGTAGCAGTAATGTTATTGTTTTTAGGATCTTTAGCGTTAGCTGTAGCCAAGTTGTAAACAATACCTGCATTGATATCCGCTTGAGTTATGGTGTGAACCGCAGTGAATGTTGTAGTATCAGTAGCACCTACAGCAAGCGAGGCAATAGGTCCACCACTAACCACAGCGTTGTTGTCTGTTACAGTTACATTAGTTAAAGTTACGTTACCTGTATTTTTTACTACAAATACATACGATACTACGTCACCTACATTCGTTTTACCATCATTATTAGTATCAACATAAGTACCATCTTTGGTAATAGATATACTAGGAGATTGATTTAACTCAGTAATAGTACAATCAGGACAGTCAGGTGCTGGAGGGCAAGACGTACAAGGTGTAGGATCTGTAGAGGTG